>NZ_AP014723.1 GCF_001548035.1 Sulfurospirillum sp. UCH001 | reverse complement strand
TTGGTTATTTTAGGTATTGATCCAGGTACACGTAATTGTGGATATTCTATTGTAAAAAAAGAAAAAAACAGTCTTATTTTAGTAGAAGCAGGGCTGATTAAAATTAAAGAAAAAGTACTTCAACATCAGATAATGGAGCTTGTTGAAGGGCTTGATACCATCTTTAAACAACATAAAATTGATGAAGTAGCTATAGAAGATATTTTTTATGCTTATAACCCTCAAACAGTTCTAAAATTAGCACAATTTAGAGGAGCTTTAAGTCTTAAAATTTTACAGGTTTTTGGCAACTTTAGTGAATACACACCCTTACAAGTTAAAAAAGCAGTGACGGGAAATGGTAAAGCGGCAAAAGAGCAAGTAGCATTTATGGTGAAGAAGATTTTAGGAATAAAACAAGAGATAAAGCCTTTGGACATTAGTGATGCTATAGCTATAGCTATTACTCATGCCCAAAGAATAAAAGTAAATTAAGAAGGATCTTTAACGCTAAAGAGGTATTTGTGTTCTTCTGGTAGTGCATCATAAAGCGCATGCGCTAGATTTTGAATTTCCCAGAGGGCACTTTTATCACTTCTAAGCGTTAAAAAGTTCTGAAGACTTCTTGCATTGATTGTCCATGTAAGTTCTGTTTTATAGCTCTCTGGAAGGCAGTATTTTGCCTTATCGTTGCTAATGCCCTCAACTAGAACTAAACGGAGATTTTCAAGTGCTTTAATGCTCATTTCATCGACCATCTCAACACCTGTTAATACTAAGTATTTTGCAGCGCGTTCACTATCTTTAGAAGAAAAATTCTCTTCGTTTTTGAGCTCTTTGAGTGTATAACGTGTTGATTTCACTGAAAGTGAAGCCATACGATGGCGTGCAAGCTCTTGAAGAAGTGCACGTGAAATACCTTCGATATAGAAGTTATAAACCAAATGTTCTAAGGTTGAAGCGTGTTTGAATTTATTGCCAACACGATCAATCAGCTCTTTATCTTTTTCGCCACCTTCATCGCTTTTGTCAAAACTTTGCCAGCAGGTACGAATAGCATCAGCACAAATAAGTAGGGGAGTGTAGTGGTTTAGTGTAATTTTCATGTGTTGAGTCCCAAATTTTTTTGGGACTCATTGTAGTATATTGAAGCTAAAAAAATCTATTTGAGTTGGAGAAGGGTGTTCAACATTTCATCGGCAGTTGTAATGGTTTTTGAGTTTGCTTGATACCCTCTTTGAATAACGATAAGTTGTGTTAAAGAACGTGAGAGGTCAACGTTACTCATCTCAAGCGAGCTTGCTTGAATAGAACCTTTACCACCTGTGCTTGCTTGTCCAACAATAGGATCACCTGAGTTTGAAGTTTGTACAAAACAGTTACCACCATCGCTCTCTAAACCTTGGTTGTTGGTAAAGGTTGCCATAGCTACTTGTGCGAGTGCAAAGCTTCTACCATTGGTAAAACTACCAATAATTGTACCTGTCTCATCAACACTTAAACCATTAAGATCACCACCCGCATAACCATCTTGGCTAATACCTGAAGTGTTAGAGTCTTTATCAAAACTGGTCATACCATCAAATTGTCCAAGTGTTCCAAATTTAAGTTCAACATTTTGATTTGGAGTTGAACCATTATTTGCTGTATAGGTAAGGCTTCTTGGCGAATAAGTTGCTAAAGAACCATCGGAATTAAAGCTAACGGTTCCTGTAACAATATTTTCAGGGAAGTTTCCAAGATTGATATCGCCTGGTTCTGGAACAGAAATGAGTACTGACCATTCAGTACCACCATCAGTAGTAAAGCCTGTTTTTGTAAATTCAAATCTTACGGTGTGTTTAGAACCCAATGAGTCATATACATCAATACTAGATGCATGGCTTGCTGCATAAACGGCTTGAGATGTTCTAACAGATGTACCTGATGTTAATGTTCCTTGAAGAGCATTAATGGTTGTACTAAAGTTATTATTTGCAGCTATGTTATTGCTTGCATTGGTAAGATTTGTAACGGTTAAATAAAGGTCAAAATCGTCTGCTGATTTGAAATTTGTACCAGCTGGAAGTGTAGTAATAAGAGCAGCTTCTGCAAAAGTTGCTCCAGCTGGTAAAATAGTTCCTGCAGGTATTGGTGTGTCTGGTCCAGCTGCAACGGTTGAACCAGCAGGAATAGTTGCCGCATTAGTAAGTAGAGTTCCAGCAGGAATAGTAGTTCCACCAGGAGCAGGAACAGGTCCATAAACGACACCATTAACAGTAGTAGCAGTAAGTGGTGTAATAGCTGATGATAATGTTGAGCCAGCTGGAAAAGTAATGGCTCCAAGACCAAGAGCCGTATTTAATTCACCACTTGTTGCAGAATAAGCCGCTGAACCAGCAGGAATAGTCACTGCTGTTGTAAGTAATGTTCCAGCAGGAATAGTAGTACCACCAGCACCTGTTGGCCCATAAACAACACCATTAACGGTTGTATTGGCTGATGGAGAAAATCTAGATGTTAAGGTAGTACCAGCAGGAAAAGAGATAGCTTGTGATGATAGCGCAGTTGAAAGGGCAGTTGAAGTCATTGTAATAGGTGTGACTAATGTACTATCGACAACATCGCCATCATCAGCATTAAAGGCATCGCCTGCAGGATTTGAAATTTCAAATTGACCTGTACTGTTAACTTTTACGGTAACACCATCATTTTTGTCAGCTGCACCATCTCCTGTATAATCAACATAAAGTCTTGCATCTTTTTGGAGTGCTTCTCTTAAATCTTCTGTTGTTGTAAATGTTCTTTCTGCACCATCATTATAGCTATGTGTTGTATTAAGTGGGCTTGAGGTATATGTATATTGATATGCTGTAATAACATTAGTAGAAGCTAATGCAGTTGTATCCGTTCCACCTTTGGTTAATTTAATATTTTTTGTTGCAGCTTCAGTACCTGTTTGGTTATTGTTTGTAAGATAAAGTCCTGTACCGCCTGTAATATTTGCCTCAACACCTGTTTTTGCTGTTTTAGCATTGATTAAGCCAGCAACATACGATGCAACTGTTGGAGCATCTGTTGATGTGATACTACCTGTAATAGTTTCACCATTTAACACTAGGTCAATAACCGTTGTTCCCGGAGCTGTCATAGTAACGGTATTGGTTCTTGCTTGTGCAAAACTTGTCCATATACCTTGTCCTGTTGTAAGATTGAATGCTTTTCCATCAGAGTTAAAAAGCGCTCCAAAATCTTGTCCGCGCTCATAGAGTTTTTTACTGGTGTCAAACATATTACTACCAACATCATCCTCATCATGTGTTTCAGTTGCCTCTTGGATACCATTACCATTCACATCAGCCCAACCATGGTTTGAGTCTAGTGAGTAAATAACCGATTTATGCGTACCAACGCTATCACCTGAGTCAAGGTTTGCTTTAATTGAAATATATTTAGAAGCATTCGCAGGTGTTGTTAATCCTGGTGGAATAGTGATATTTGCAATTGGAGAGGTTGAATCAATAGCAAGTGTTTTTTCATCTCGTGTCCAACCTTGTGCAATGTAACCATTTGTATCGACAAAGTTACCATTAGCATCAAATGTAAAGTCACCACTTCTTGTATATTTATAGGTGCTTCCTCCATCTGGGGAAACAATAAAAAATCCATCACCTTGAATTGCAAGGTCGGTTGTTTTATCTGTTGTTTCGATAGAACCTTGTTTAAAGATTTTTGTTACTGTACTTATTTGTGTTCCAAGTCCAATTTGCATTGCATTTTTACCACCAAGTTCACCTTGTGGAGCAGTAGCAATTTTAGCTGTTTGACTTAAGAGATCAGAAAAATTTGCACGAGAATATTTAAAGCCTGTGGTATTAACGTTTGCGATGTTATTACCTTCAACGTCCATTGCGATCTGGTGTGCCTGCAATCCGGTAACGCCGGCCCAGAGTGATCTCATCATAGCGTATCCTTTTTAAAGTTACTTTTTGTTTTTATAAATTTCGTACTAAGTGAAAGCAATTTTTATTCCATGAAAATGTTGTTTACTTTTATTTTTTCATGTTAATTGCATTTTGAAGGAGTTCATCACTTGTAGTAATACTCTTTGAGCTTGCATCGAATGCTTTTTGGACAATAATAAGCTCTGTTAATGCCGTTGCCATATTAATGTTACTACCTTCTAATTTGTTACTAAAAATAGTAGAACCTAGAAAACTTTCGCCATTTTTATCAGTATAAAAAATGGGTTTTCCACTGTTAGCAGATGCTTCAAAGAGTGTCGCAGAGTCTTGTAAAAGACCTTGATCATTTTGAAAATGATAAACGGCAACTTTTGCAATAGCTGAGCTTTTGCCATTGCTAAATTCTGCAACAATGTTACCATTTCCATCCATGGCATAGCCCGTTAAAAAGCCTTCCATAGAACCATTTGCAGTTACAACATTGGCTTTTTTGATAGTAGTGCTTGAAATGAGTCCATCGTATTTACCAACAGTACCAAGATTAAGTTCTAGTGATGTACCACCATTATTGAGTGCTGGAACAGAGTTGGATAAAAGCTGTCCTGCCCCACCAAATGTGAGCACACCTGTTTGAGTATCTACAATATCATAGACTTTTTTGGTTGTGGTATCGACATAATAGAGGGTAGGATCATAAATCTTTGTCACTGTTCCTTTTACCGTATCTACATTGTATATGGAAGTATCGTAAGTTTTTGTAGAGTCATAGTTTTCAACAACATAATCTTCTAAGTAACTCAGTATTTTGATACTAGCATCCCACGTACTTCCTGAAGAACCCTGTGGAACTTGCTTTGTAAAGGTCATATCAATAATATCTTTCGTACCATCAGGTGCGATGATTCCTGTTGTAAAATGTTCTGTATTGGCAACTTCTTGTGTCGATGTAACCAAAACACTTGCTGTTAAGTCTGATGTAGTATCGAGAGTACCGACATCAGCATTAGAAATACTCCAATTGAGTGAGGCATCAAGTTTTGTAGATATTTTTTGTGTTTTTCCATTGACATCAGTAAATGTGATCGTAACAGCATCGCCTTCTTTAGGGTTTTGAAGCGCTGTCGTATTGTTAATGGTTCCACTTAAACTGGCTTTTCCTGAAGCAGTTGGTGTGACAGTAGCAGTATAATCAGCTGCATTTAGAGGAACTACAACGGCATCCGTGACAACTTTTGGATCAAGATTAGCACCGTAGGAAACTTTAGATGTTGCTACTGGTGGATAGTAAAGAATATCGGGCAATGTGATTTTTGTTTGGCCCCCAACACTTCCTAAAGGGACGTCATCCATAGGTGTAATGGCATAAGGCGTTACAGGAGTAGTTGATGTGGATTTATAATACGTTCCAAATTTAGCAAGCGTTGCATCATCAAGTGTTGTCGGTGTCATATTGTTGCCAGATGTTGCCATGAGGTAGTAGCCATCAGCATTCACTAAAGAGCCTTGTCCATCAAGTGAAAAAGAACCCGCACGTGTGTAATATGTCTTAGCAGTATTTTGTCCTTTAATCCCAAACCAACCATCACCTTGAATAGCAAGGTCAAAAGGGCTATCTGTATTTTCAAGAATACCTTGTCCAAGATTGAGAGCGGTTGTTTGACTTTGTGCTCCAAGACCTTTGTCATTTGAGTACGAAGCATAAGCACCGGTTAATGCTGTTGAAAAGAGAGATGAAATTTCAGGACTACTGTATTTATAACCATTGGTATTGGCATTTGCAATATTGTTGGCTTGAACATCCATTGCAAACTGTTGTGTTTTAATACCTGAAACACCGTTGTAAAAAGAGCTATTCATTGGAGTTTCCTTTATGGTTGGTAATACTCAACAACATCACTAATTGGATAATAGTTAGAACCAAGTTTGACATAAGAACTTCCATTGTCATAACGAATGGATTCAACAGGATAAACACCAAATTGTGTTGTTTTAGAAGCACCGGTTTTATCGACATAGTCCGCAGTAACACTGTAGTAACCATCTTTTACAAGATTACCATCATTGTCGGAACCATCCCAATCAAAAGATAAAACACCGCTTTTACCAGCGGCAACATCACCAAGATCAACGGTTTTGATAACATTTTTATTGGCATCTTTGATTGTAAGTGTTCCATCTTTGATTTCTGTTGGGAAATAGACTTCATAGGTTGACTTACTGTTTGAGAGTGTTATCGCGTTATAACCCAAGCTTCCCATTTTACCGATTAAGTTTGTTGCATTAGAGCTTACACTCTCTTTGAGTTGCGTTGATAAATTCTCCAACGCAGTATTCGTTTTGGTTGCAGACTCTAGCGTTGCAAGCTGAGAGGTTTGTGTTAAAATCTTGTCTGAGTCCATAGGACTTGTAGGATCTTGATGCTGAAGCTCTGTAAGAAGAAGTTTTAAAAAGTCATCTTTACCTAGCGTATCGGAAGAACCTGTTTTTGCTGCCTCTTTTGTTGTTGTCGAACTTGCTGTGCCTGGATTAAGAAGGCTTTCATAGCCTTTTGTATTTACTGTTGCCATAATGTATCCTTTTTATACTCTATACATATTGAGGAATGATGATTTCTAAAAGAGCAGTCTCTTCCTCGTTAAACTCTTCAAAGTTACCATTATTCTGTTTTTGATTGTTTTGTTGTGCTTGTTCTTTGTTGTTTTGATCACTAAAATTCATCTCTAAATTCGTAAAGCCCATATTGATAAGCGCACTTTTGACATCATTTTGATTTTGTGTAAAGAGCGACATCGTACTTGTGTTAGAAGAGATATTTACATGTAAATTATTGCCTCGTGTCAATAATGTAACGTCAACATCTCCTAAACTTTTAGGGCTTAGAGAGAGTTCGACTTTCATAATAGGCGGTTTATACGCTTCAATTTTTTCTTTTAAATCACTTGCAAACTGGTTTAAACTCTCTTTTACGGGAGTGTTTTTCACAGGTATGTCTTTGTTATTATTGACTTTGATATCATTTTTAACATCTGTGATAGGTTGTGATTCATCCGATGAGGTTTGTGTTACTTCATTTTCTTCATTTTTGACAATTTTTTGTGTTTGTGTTGTATCTTCTGGTGTAGATTCTTCAACTTTTTTTTCAGGTTTTGATACTTTTAATGTTAAATCTACAGAATCTTCTTCAGAGGTAGATAAAGACTCTTTTTTAACCTCAGTAACACGTGTAGATGCCATTTGAACAGGCTCTTCTTCAGGGATACTTTCTGCTAAAACAGCTGACGCGGCATTCTTTTTTGTTTCATGGTTAGTTGTGGTCGCTTTTGGTGTTGGTGTTTCAACAACAGGCGTTATAGTTGCTTGAACACTCTCTTCTTTAGGCATCTGCAAGGCTTGCGCTAAAGGATTTTGTTGCTTTTCATTTACTATCAGTGGTTCTTGAACAACAGGAGTATTTGCTACAACTTTGGTATCTTCTACTGTTTTACTCTGAGTAGGAGTTGTATTTATAAGTGTACTGAGCATTGATGCTGTAGGCGTTGTTTCTGGCTTTGAAGGCTGTTTATCCAAAAGAGTCATAATATTTGTCGTTGCTGCTTTTGGGATCGTATTATCTTCTAAATTTTGCGTTGCATCAAGTGCTGTTTTTAGGTCATCAAAAAAGTTATTTTGAGTGAGTTTTGGAAACTTTGTTTGAAGGCTCTCCAAACTCTCTTGAGAGATTGAAAGCTTCTCCAAGCCTAGATTGTACTTTTGCGATAAATCCATCAAATCACTGACACTTTTAACGCTTGCAAATTCTTGACGCGTTGTTTCACTTACAAGAAGTTTTTCTAATGCAGGTGAAGCATTGAGTGTTGGAAATGTTGTTGTTTTTGGATCTTGCTGTAGGGCATTTACCACACTTAAAAGATCATCCAAGAGATGTTCATCAATACTTTTAGCCTCTTGTTCATGAGCTGCAAGGTCTAGTGTACCTTCTCCTACTGTAGTTATAGGAAGTTCTTGAGTGAATTCACTGAGTTCTGTTTGTTCATTTTCTTTGGTATATTGTCCAAGAATCATTGAGAAAAAACTTTCTGAAAATGAACCGTCACCACTCTCACTTTTAGGTGTTTCAGTTGTAGAAGGCGCAAGAGTTACAGGGGCTGGAGCCTGAACAAAAGAGAGAATATCTTGCATTGCCATTGCCTTATTATTTTATTTTTTATACTGTTTTTCAAGTCAAACTTGCAAAACAATGTTAGCCACTAGGGCACTGAATTTTGTCTTTTTACGAGAGAATTACCCATAGTGTGTTAACCATTAGAGATAATTCCACGCTCTTAACAAGCAATACTCATTCCATTTTAAAAAATTGTTAGAATGATTGTTGTCCATATAAGGATATTTTAATTTTAGTAAGAATGTGGTATAATAAAGCATATTTACTTCTATCAAACTACCAATCCGTACGTTTTATCTGAGATGTAAAAGTTAAGTTCACGAGGAGAATTTTTTGCAAGACTTTAGAAATATTGCCGTGATTGCACACGTTGATCACGGGAAAACAACATTAGTTGATGAGTTGTTGAAACAATCAGGAACCTTTACAGCACACCAAAAAGTTGAAGAAAGAGCAATGGACAGCAACGATCTTGAAAAAGAGCGTGGTATTACCATTCTTTCAAAAAATACAGCTATTCGCTATAAAGATACAAAAATTAACATTATCGATACTCCAGGCCACGCCGACTTTGGTGGTGAGGTTGAGCGTGTTTTAAAAATGGTTGACGGCGTTTTACTTCTTGTTGATGCACAAGAAGGTGTTATGCCTCAAACAAAATTCGTTGTTAAAAAAGCCCTAAGTTTAGGTCTTTGCCCAATCGTTGTTGTTAATAAGATCGACAAACCAGCGGCAGATCCTGATCGTGTTGTGGATGAAGTATTTGACCTTTTAGTAGCCCTTGGTGCAAATGAAGATCAACTTGAATTTCCAATCGTTTATGCTGCAGCACGTGATGGTTATGCAAAATACAATATGAGCGATGAAAATAAAAACCTTGAACCATTGTTTGAAACCATCATCAAGCACGTTCCTGCACCATCAGGTAGCGTTGATAATCCACTTCAACTTCAAGTATTTACCCTTGATTATGATAACTACGTTGGTAAAATTGGTATTGCTCGTATTTTTAATGGAACCATTAAGAAAAATGAGACCGTTTTACTTGCAAAAGCCGATGGTGAACAGGTTCGTGGACGTGTTTCAAAACTGATTGGTTTTCACGGTTTGGATAGAATTGATATCAACGAAGCTGAAAGTGGTGACATCGTTGCCGTTGCAGGTTTTGAGACACTTGACGTGGGTGATAGCCTTGTTGATCCAAGTAACCCAATGCCACTTGACCCATTGCACATTGAAGAACCAACCCTTTCTGTTGTTTTTGCGGTTAACGATTCTCCTTTTGCTGGACTTGATGGTAAGTATGTTACTTCAAACAAAATTGCTGAGCGTTTAGAATCTGAGATGAAAACAAACATCGCGATGAAATACGAGAGTGCAGGAGAGGGTAAATTCAAAGTTTCAGGTCGTGGTGAGCTTCAAATTACGATTTTGGCTGAGAACATGAGACGTGAAGGTTTTGAATTCTCTCTTGGTCGTCCAGAGGTTATCGTTAGAGAAGAAAACGGTATTAAAATGGAACCATTCGAACACTTAGTTATTGATGTACCAGATGAATTTACAGGTGCAGTTATTGAAAAATTAGGTCGTAAAAAAGCGGAAATGAAAGCGATGAACCCAACAGGTGATGGTCAAACACGTATTGAGTTTGAAATTCCTGCACGTGGACTTATTGGTTTCCGTGGTCAGTTTTTGACAGATACTAAAGGTGAGGGTGTTATGAACCACTCATTCTTAGAATTTCGCCCACTCAGTGGCGAAGTTGAACACCGTAAAAACGGCGCACTTGTTTCTATGGAAACAGGAACAGCGATGGGTTATTCACTTTTCAGCTTACAAGAGCGTGGCGTTCTTTTCGTAGATGCACAAATGAAAGTCTACTCTGGTATGATCATTGGTGAGCATTCACGTCCAAATGATCTTGATGTTAACCCGATCAAAGGTAAGCCACAAAGTAACGTTAGAAGTAGTGGTGCTGATGAAGCGATCAAAATTATTCCACCACGCAAAATGAACTTAGAACTTGCACTTGAGTGGATTGAAAACGATGAGTTAGTTGAAGTTACACCAATTAACATTCGTATTCGTAAAAAATACCTTGATCCAACTGTACGTAAACGTATGAGTCGTTAAGTAATAGTTTCATGTAAAAGATTTTGCCATCAAAGTGATGGCAAAATCGTATAATACATCTGAGCAATACAAAGGAGTTACGATGGAAACGTTTTTGATTGTTGCAGGTCTCATTCTTCTTAGTATCGTGTTTATGTATAACACGCTTATCTCCAAAAAAAATCAAGTCGAAAATATCTTTGCGGGACTTGATGCCATCCTCAAAAAACGGTACGATCTTCTTCCTAATCTTGTAGCAAGTGTAAAAGAATACATGGTGCATGAACGTATTACCCTTGAAAAAATTACAGAACTTCGTACAAAAGGGCAGCGTGACACATTAGATGATAGTGCCAAAATAGCGTTAGAAAAACAGCTCTCTTCCATGCTTGGAAATCTTATGGTAGCGGTTGAAAATTATCCTACACTAAAAGCCAATGAAAATTTTTTACATCTTCAAGGTACACTAAATGAGCTTGAAGAGCAAATATCAGCCGCACGCAGAGCTTATAATCAAAGTGTGACGGATTATAACAATGCGATAGAGATGTTTCCAACCAATTTTATGGCAAATCTTATGAAACTGGAACGTAAAGAAGTTTTTAGTGTTCCCTCTAGTGAACGCGCAAACGTTGATGTAAAAAATCTTTTTAAAAACTAGGTAAGTCTTGAAGACAAATCTTGCTTCATTGATGGATTACTATTATGATTCGATGTATCCTTCTTTGAAAGTTTTAGAAGAGAAGCGTTTACGCACACTTTTTACACTTAAAAAAGCTGCATTGATTTTGTGTGGTATTGCAGTACTCCTTTTTCTTTTTTTAAATCAAAACGCATTTTTTAAACCGTTACATGCAGCCCTTATCTCTGCAATGTTGGCTTTTTTAGCTTTTATGTTTGTTTACAGGCATGAAAGTGCAGGCTATGGCATGTTGTTTAAAGATCAGGTTATTGAGAAAATTATCCATTTTTTAGATCCTTCTTTGTTGTATGATAAGAACAATTCCATGAGTGAACATGAATATCAACAAAGTGAGCTTTTTTTAGAGTCGTATGATCGCTTTTCCGGTAACGATCTTATTTATGGAAAGATAGAAGGTGTTGATGTACGATTTTGTGATTTGCATGTCGAAAAAAAAATACGTACTAAAAATGGGCAAGAAGAGTGGAGTGATATTTTCAAAGGGCTTTTTTTTAGAGCGGACTTTAACAAAAATTTCCATTCAAAAGTTGTGGTACTCCCTGATATTGCGGAACGAAATTTGGGTGTTTTAGGTTCATGGATACAAGGAATGAATATCCAAAGAGGTGAGCTTATTAAACTTGATCATATGGAATTTGAGAAATTTTTTGTAGTCTATGGCAGTGACCAAATCGAAAGTCGCTACATTTTATCTCACACTTTAATGGAGCATATTGTTCAGTTTCGCAAAAAAATTGACAAGCCATTGTATCTTTCGTTTATCGATTCTCAACTTTTTTTAGCGCTTCATTACAATAAACCGCTATTTGAGCCGATATTATCACGTTCATTATTGGAATTTGATTATATCAAAGACTATTTTGAACTTTTAGTGATGATTACAAGCATTGTCACTGAATTTAAACTCAATGAAAAATTATGGAGTAAACGCTAAATGTTTAATGAAAAACTACTCAAAATTTCTTTAGGTTTTATTCTTTTATTGATTATTGTAGGTTTTTTTACGATTAACTATATGTTAAACGATGACAATAGTACCCCTTCATATACCTCTTCTCCTAGCACAAAACGCGCTACTAACACCAGTACGGATGTCAAAGAACTGAGTCTTGATACGATCTATATCAATATTCGCTCACAAAAATACAAAATTCTCAAAGCCGATATTGCGTTAAAACTGAAAAATGCCAATAGTAAAAAGGCACTTCAAAACAATATGGATAATGTAAGAAATTCCGTACTACAGTATCTTAATGCTATGGATGCCAATGGTTTGGAAACAGTGAGTGGGAAAGAGCGTCTTAAAGAAGAGTTGATTGATATGTTAGAAAGTACGTTTGGATATGAAATAGAAACAATTTATATTAAAAACTTTATTCTTTCTCCTTGAAAAGCACTAAGCTTACAAGTGAGAGTAATGCAATAAAACTCGCGTATAAGTAGAGATATTCCCCATAAAAATACCCAGCCATCAAGGCGCCTACAAAGCCTCCTAACCCAAATGAAAAACCATAATAAAATTGAGCTGCAAGTTTTTTGTGTGCATAAAACGTATATAAAAGGCTTAGAGCGGCCGTATGATGCAAGGCAAAGCTAAATGCATGCAAAGATTGTGCTGCATACGAGATAAAGAGTGATGAAGGAAAGGCAAAGAGTAAAAACCAACGAAGTGCCGTAAGAAATACGCCTAATTTCACTAAGGCTAAAAGACTAAATCGTTGAAGCAATGGCGCTTGAAAATAGAAGAGTATAATTTCGCAAATAACACCAAAAGCCCATAAATAACTGGTCGTTTCAAGGCTAATGCCATGCGCTGTTTCATAAATGGTAAAGAAGTTATAAAATGCGCCAAAACTAACTTGTAAAAGAAAGAGGCTAAGCCATAAATACTTTAGGTGAAAAAAGTGAAAAGGTTCCTCTTTTTTGGCATCTGTATTTGCAAAGTGAGTATTGTTTTTGGTAAGCCAGTAAGCAAAAAAAGCAGTTAAACTAATACCAAGTAACAAATAATGCAGTCCATTGGTGTAATCTTCCAAATGACGTGCAAGGATAATACCAATAAGCATAAAACCAATAGAGCCAAAAAGACGTGATCTGCCAAAACGCTCTTTTTGCAAGTGCTCCATTGCATAGGTTTCAACATAAGGCAAAATCATCCCTAAACAGGCTCCTAGGAGCATATTTGGAAGCATAAAAAGATAGAAGTGATGAATGGTTGGATAAAACATTACAATGGAAAAAAGTGCCCCTCCAAGGGCTGTATAAAAGACTTTTTGTGTTAGTTCAAAATGTTTGAGAAAGAAAAAAGGAACAAAAAAACGCATAAGAGGAGCTAGTGCAAAGATAGCCCCGATTTGGGGTGCGCTGTAACCAAGTAGGAGTAAAATCTTTGGCATGAAAATGACGTAAACGCCCGTAACGACGAAATAAAAAAAGAAAAAACCAGAAATTTTAAAAAAGATCATGCATGCTCACTTACAAACAGGAGCACTATGACTTCCAATATCGTAAAAAGAGAGCCTATCTTTTCGCATCAAAGGTATAAAAAGCCCAATAAGACTAAAAAGAGTTACAAGCATTAAACTATAGCGTATGCATAGTTGTAGTATAGAAGGTTTTTGTTGTGTTTTAAGATCAATCAGTATTAGATCATATGCTTTATAACCAGGGGTTTGTCCGCTACGCTTTAAAAAAAGAGTTGTGACAATACCATATGGAATAAGAATTAGAAGCCAACCTTGAAGCATATGTGCTGCAAAGCCTTCTCTAGAGCCATAAACAAGATAAAACACAATGTAGAGAATTGGCATGAGAAGCATAAAAGAATCTACGATAAACGCCTTAAAGCGTTTTTGAAAAGGCGCGATGGATGGAAGAGTAGGCAGAGCATTTTTATGCTCTTTTTTGCCTTTCTTGGTAGCTCTCCATCGCATTATAAATTAATTTCCTCTGCTACCAGGTTTGTATGCAGTGCTTCCCTCTTTGCACAAAGGGCATTCACTTGGTTCATAAATGTCAAATTCAAAATCAGCGAGCGCAAAAAATGGTGCATCATTAGGAAGTTTGCATGTAGGTTTACCTTCCAAGTTGCTTCCCACACGTTTACAAAAACCACGATTTGCAAGAGCGGCAAAACCAACAATAACACCACCCATATTCTCAGCAATTTTAGCTGCTTCTAGGGCAGAACCACCGGTAGTGATAATATCTTCACAAACAAGGATTTTTTCACCTTTTTTGACTTCAAAACCTCTACGAATAGTCATCTCACCATTGACGCGTTCTGCAAAAATGAAACGCTTACCAAGCGCACGCGCAAGTTCATAACCTGCTAAAACACCACCAAGAGCAGGAGAACAAATGGTATCGATTTCAAGATTAGACGCCTGAATCATTTTTGCTAATTCAACAGCTAATTGCTCAGCAACTTTTGGATCTTCCAATACTTTAGCACTTTGCAAATAGTAACGTGAGTGTTTACCACTGCTAAGTAGAAAATGTCCTTCTAAAAGGGCATTAGCGTCTTTATAAATTTTTTCGATTTGCATAGTTGCCCTTAAATTTTAAGTAATTCTGCTTCTTTTTCTTTTACAAGATCATCGACTTTTGCAACGGTTGCATCAGTGATTTTTTGAACTTCATCTTGACCTTTTTTAGATTGGTCTTCAGTGATGAGTTTATCTTTTTCCAATTTTTTGACTTGATCGTTGGCATCTTTACGTACATTACGGATAGCAACTTTCGCTTTATCACCCATTGTTTTAGCTTGTTTTGCTCCCTCTTTTCTCTGTTCTGATGTCATCGGAGGGAAGAAAAGTTTGATAGTTTCGCCATCGTTATTTGGGTTAACACCGATGTTTGCTTGCATAATTGCTTTTTCAATCTCTCTAAGCATTTTTTTCTCCCAAGGAGAAATAGTAATCGTGGTCGCATCGGTTGCTAGAACGGTTGCAACTTGGCTAAGACCTGTTGGTGTTCCATAATAATCAACATGGATATTGTCCAAAATTGAAATAGAAACTTTACCACTGCGAATGGTCATAAAATCACGTTTAAGTGCCGCAATACATTTTTCCATATGCTCTTTTTGTTCAGCATATACTTTACTTAGTTCCATTGTGTACCTCTTTTGTAAGTTGAAATTATTTACTAAACTTGTCTTTGACAAGTAATTTTGTTGAGATTTTATTGCCTACTGAAACAATAACGCGTGTACGCTCTTTTGTCAATATTTTGTTAAGTTCTGCTTTGAATATACCATCGCTTAAACTGACCTCTTGATAGCCATGTTCGCTAATGTATATGCCACCCTTAGTTGCATTGGTCTGTGCTTTGACATGCAATGAGGTGAGTTTACCATCTTCTCCTAAAAACGTAGGTTCAAACCATGTTGTCTCAAGAGCCTTGTATTTTAAAAATCCACCTAAATCGCTTTTACCTACAAGAGCAGAACGGTCTAAATCGAGTGGATCGCTAAAGCTAGCTACTGCGCCCATCGTTTGATTTAAAATAGCTTGAAAACCATAGCTCGTGGCTATATTTTTGACACGTGGGCTGAACTCACCAAAAGGGTAAGAGAAGTAACGTGGTTTAATACCCAAACGTTTTTCAAAAAGTGCCAACCCTTCATCGAAATCTTTTTTCAATGCTTCATCATTTAATTCTGTCATATGAGGATGATTCATCGAATGAAACTCTAAAGAGCCATATTTAGCTATTTCTTTTAGTTGATTCCAACTCATAAAATCACCGTATTTCTGCTCTGTTGCTCCCACGTAAACAAACATTGAAAAAGGGTAGTTGTACTCTTTAAAGAGTGCTAAACCATGTTCATAAAAGCTTTTATAGTTATCATCAATGGTAAGGACAACCCAATTATCAGGGATAGTTTCTTTATTATGAAGAGCGTTTACTAATTTTTCAAGCGGAATGACTTTGTAGCCATTTTTCTTGAAATAGTCAAATTCTTTACGGAGTTCTTCGAGCGTTGTGTTGGTTGTAGGATATCTAGAATCGTTAAAACGATGGTAGATGAAGATATGGGCATCTGCCCATACCATCACGCTTAAACACAATACAAGCCAAAAGGATTTCATGCGAGATTATTTAGATGCTGGTGCTTCAGGGGCTGCTGGAGCAGATGTTACTGGTGCTGGAACACTTGGAACAACGCTTTTTTCGATTTTGATATCTTCAGCAATAGATACTTTTTTGTCTTGGTTGTAAAAATAACCCAAAGTAAGTGTATTTACAATGAAAAGAGTTGCAATGATAAATGTAAATTTTGCCATAAATCCTGCTGGTCCTTTTGCACCAAAAAGAGATTCATTGCTTCCACTATAAGCGCCAAGACCGATAGATGAGCTTTTTTGTAGAAGTACAGATACAGTTAAAATAGCAGTTAATACAAATTGTAAAATCAATAAAACGGTGGTCATAAGGGATGTCCTTTGTTTGCAAAATAATGTAGAACCAAGGATTATACCCAAAACGTGTTAAAAAATCGTTAAAGTCCTTACAGCTTCTGAAAATCTAGTGTGATTTCATCGATGCAACGTTGTGGTAAAAAGGTTTTTGCATATTCCATATAAATACCTGAGGTATAGAAAAATTTAACAAGTTCTTTATCGAGTTCTCCTTCTTGTGCCATGGAGTAGAGAATTTTCATGGCAACAGAGAGCGGCATGCTCGATTTATAGGGTCTATCACTAGCCGTTAACGCTTCAAAAATATCGGCAATCGCTAAAATGCGTGCTTCAAAACTAATTTCATCACCTTTAAGTCCTTGAGGGTATCCTTTACCATTAATTCTTTCATGGTGATTTCCTGAAATTTGTGGAATCTGTTGGTATTTTTTGGGGAAAGGGAGACGATTTAAAATATCAACGCTGAGTTTTGCATGGGCATTGATAATTTCACGCTCTTCAGTGGTTAGTGTACCTTTTTGTGTACTAAGATGATATGCTTCATCTTCTGTAAGAATGTAATAGTTTTCATCTCCAATCTTCCATTCTTTTTTGGCAAATTCTTGGATTTTTGCAACCTTGTCATTTGTCAAAAATGCATCGCCTTTGTTGCTGATTTGAATCAGTGAAAATGCTTCATGTAATGTTTGAATCTCTTTCGTGTATTTTTTTTCTAAAAGGGTAATGTCATTTGTTTGTCTACCTTCTAAAAGAGCAACTTTATCTTCTAAAAGCTGTATATATAAAGCTTTTTCAAGTGTTTTTATACGACTTTCAATCAGATTGATTCGATCACATAATGCTTCAAGTTTTGTTGCTTTGTCAACAATTTGTTCTGGTGTAGCGAGTTTTCCAATGTCATGCATAAGGGCTGCAAAATTGATCTGTTTTATCTCTTCGGCACTAAAGTGTTTATGGGCGTACAAAGTTGTATCTTTATTGATCGCCTCTGCAATCATAACACTGAGTTTTACCATACGCTTGATGTGACCAGCAGTGTAGGGTGATTTTTTACTGATAGCAAAAATAATACTTTTGAGAAAAGATTCCAAAAGATTTTCAAGTCCTTGAATGAGCGATGTATTTGTGATGGCTATGGCTGCTTGTGAAGCAAGAGAGAGCGTAATTTTTTCATCTTCTGCTTCAAATGAAACTACCTCTTGTGTTTGTGAGTCTATCTTGTTGATGAGTTGTAAAACGCCAATGATCTCACGTTCATGGTTTTTCATAGGAATGACAAGCATGGATTTGGAGCGATAACCTGTTCCTTGATCGAATTGTTTGGTCCCTTCAAAGGAGAAGCCTATCGCCTCATAAACATCAGGAATATTGACTAAACGATCTTCCAGTGCACATGTCGCAGCTACCATTTTTTTGTTGGGTGTTCCATCTTCAAGATAGAGTGGAAGTGGTGGCCAGGTGATTTTACCACTCGTCCCACCCATTTTAATCGCTAAGGAGTCTGTTCGAATGACTTTAAAACGCAGTTCATGATTTTCCAGTAGGTATAAAGTGCCTCCATCTGCGCCTGTAAGGTTCTTAGCTTCTTCTATAATCATCTCTAAAAGAGCATCTAGATTTTCATTTGCAGAAAGAGCCGTACCAATTTCAGTCAGTTTTTGAACACGTTCATCAACACTTGTATGTGTGCATGTTTTTAAGACACCTGTTGCAAGTTCTATGCTTTCACCATCTTTTAGAATGGCATCTTTTGAGATACCTATCTCATGAAGTTGCTGCATAATATGTTCAGCGTAAAAAGGTTTGAGATGATTAATATAAATATGTAAATCATCTCGTTTCAGTTGTTCCATTCCTTGTGCAAGAAAATGAGGTGTAAGATGTTTGCTCTCAGTCGCAATTTTTTTGAAATGGTTAGGAAATGAGACGTCAATAATCAGTGTTTTAATGTCTTGTCTATGGTTTAAGAGTTGCCAAAGAGCGTCATTGTGAAATGTATCGCCTGAGAAGAGCAGGCTATTGTTATTTTGGGTAATGATATAACCACAACATGGCACAGTATGATTGGCTAAAAAAGGTGTTAGTGTAATCCCGTCTTCAATCTCATATGTTTGGTTTGCCTCTATTTCAACATAGGTGATCGCTGGAGTTTTAGAATTTACGAGATGAATCTTACTAAAATCAGGCCAAAGCACATCGTTAAAAAGATGTTTTTTTATAGCCTCAATCGTATGCGGAAGTCCATAGAGTAAAAGTGTCTCTGTACGATTGGCAAAAAAATTGTCAATAAGGAAAGCGGTATCAATAATATGATCTAAATGAGCGTGAGAGAAAAAGATACGATTAATATATGAGGCTTCATTGTCAAGAGCATGCATGATATTGCCAGCGTCTATAAGAGTGTTTTTTGTAACTTGAATACATGTTGTAAAAGACTCTTTTGACCTGCTGCCTTGAGCACCAAGAATGCGAATATGACTCATGATTATCCTTTTGTAGTATGCACAAAAACGCCATTAAATGAAGCCGGTGGAAACGCTATGTAATGCGAACAACGTTCGCAGTAAATAGTATAAATGGCTTCATTGGTTTTGTTTTCTCTTTTTTGTAACGCTTCAAAGCAAGAAAGAGCCTCAGAAAAACGGGCTTCTTTGTAAAGTGCAATTGCTTCATGGTGGAGTGTGAGTTCTTCGTGAAGTTCTTCATAGCTGACATTGTAGAGTGGTTCTTTTTGAGGCGTGTCAAAGTCATGGATTTGCCATACTTCAACAGGTTCACTTTTACCTTTTACGGTTACTAAATCTAAGAAGCGAAAGATATAAGAGCCCTTCAATAGGGATTTTGTGAAATTTGAAATCGTAAGATGAGAGTTGTAATATTTACATAAAGATTCCAAACGAGAACCTAAATTAATTGCATCGCCGATGACAGTATAATCGCTTCGGCTACTTGTACCCATCTCTCCCACAATGGCAAGCCCTGTATTGATACCAATACCAATGTCGATGATAGGGACAGTTTTTGCTTCTGACATAGAAACGATTTGCGCAAATTCAGGATTTGTTTTAAGTAAAGCATTGAGTTTTGGGAGATAATGAAGTTGTTCTAAGGCTGCGCTGACAGCTTTATCTGCATGGTTTTCGATACTGAGTGGTGCATTCCAGTATGCCATAATCGCATCGCCAATAAACTTATCGACGGTTCCTCCTGCGCGAATAATGATTTGACTCATAGGGTCCATATAAGCGTTCATAAGGTGAATCAGGTGCTTTGGAGCTCCTGCCGCTTCTGAAAGAGCTGTAAAGTTGCGAATATCAGAGAAAAAGATGGTAATCTCTTTTTCAACACCTTCTAGAACATCGTTGTTGCTTGAGAGAATATTGTTCATAACAGCAGGGCTCACTTTGCTTGCAAATTTGTGTTTCACAAGTTCTTTTTGCCTGATTTCAAGAAAATAGTTAATGGCTTGTCCAATAATAAAAAGTATATTGATGGCTACAAGCGGTAAGATAGTGTTAAATAACACCCCTTGATAAATCATACTATAGTAATGTATGAAAATAATACAAAGATTCAATACAACCAATGCAATAAAGCTAAACAAAGCACTTGGAAGCAATAAAATCGCTAGTGTGATGAAACAGACCACAAAAAGACTAATAATATCTACACCAACAGTCCAAATAGGCTTTGCGATATAGTCTTGGTGTAAAATGTTATCGATCGCATTTGCATGTACTTCCACTCCTGCATAAACGCTCTCAAAAGGAGTACTTCTAAGATCAAGCAATCCTGCGGCAGATGTTCCAATTAAGACAATTTTATCTTTAACTTGAAGAGGATTGATATGATTGTTATAGACATCAACAGCTGAAATATACTCATAACTGTGCTGGCTTCCACGATAATTCACCATCAAACGTCCATAAAAATCGGTAGGAATGATATGCTCTCCAATTTCAATTTGAGAAACTCCACGTTCATCATAAACAATGTTGATCTTCTTTTCACCTAATGCGATGCGTATCATTTCAAGACTAAGTGAAGGGTACAGTACACCATCGTATTCCATCACCAATGGAATACTACGTACAATGCCATCGTTGTCAGGAATAGTGTTAAAATAGCCACTTGAATAAGCTTTTTGCTGTATAAGGGGTATGTTTAAAATGGCACGATAGGGCTTGATAAGAGAGGAGTGTGCGGGACGCTCATGTTCTATAATGATTGCGGCAGATTTAGGATGTCCTTCAGGTTCTATAAAATCTGGTGTGAGTGCAAAAACATAACCCATAACGGTGGGTGTTTGTGTGATGGTTTGAGCAAGAATAGCATCGTAATCTGGGAGATTTTCATAAGGAAGTCCAAACTGTTTTAAGATGTGTTGAGGGGAACTGTTATCTGCTTCCGCAAACACAACGTCCAAGCCGATAATCGCTGCACCAAAATCAGAAAGGTTTTGCAGCAGTTTGGCAACTTTATCTCTGCTCCAAGGCCATTGTCCTAAAGTTTTAAGACTCTTTTCATCAATATCAACGATAACAATATTATCATCTCCCATGATTTCACCTCTACTTTGTAGCATCAAATCTTTGATTTTATATTCAAAGGGCTGCCAAAAAGGGCTAAAATGGAAGTAGCCTGCAACGCAGCTCCCTATAACCATAAAGGTGAAAAGAAGCTGTGTTAGGCTTTTTCGCATGTGTTAAAATGTCCACATAATACTAGCAAGCGCATTGATTTTATCATAGTCATATGGATCGTGGTTAGAACGATTGTCACTGTACATAATACTCATACCCAGCGAGAGATTTTTTTGAAGGGTATAGCCAAAAGAGAGCTCATATTGGTCTTTGTCATCTTGACGTTTGGTTAAGAACAGGGTATCAACATCATCATAATCGGTTGAAGTGTGCGTATAACTAAGCGCACTTCGGAATGTTTTAGTGAATTCTTTTGAAAGATCCAGTCCGTATTTCCACTCTTTGTTTTGTACATCTGTTCGAATGGATTCTACCTCTTTGTTAATGCCATAACTTGTGTGAAGAGCTAGCGCAAAGAGATTATCACCAATAACACGTCGATAATTTGCAAAAAGTAGATGTGCATTGACATCATGTGTCTCTTCATTGTAGTAACCACGTTTAAAGCTATATCCACCTTCAATCTGAGAGAGTGGATCGATGAGGTAACTGTTTGTGATACCAGCACCTACATTATAGAGGTATCCTCTTCCATCGATGTACACACGATCAAACGTGAGAGGTAATGAAACTTTGTAGTCGTTTTCACTCCATGTTGGTGCAGAGGAGAGCGAGAGCAATACGAGATTGTTTTTGCTTGATTGAGAATAGAGCTTGTCATACGCGACAAAGCTATTTTCTAAACTCCATCCTCCTCGTTCACCAAAGTCATAACTGTGGTTAAGAACAAATGTTGAGAAGCCATAACCATCTTTCTTTTTTTCATTGCCTGAGAGAGGAATGTTAAGAGATGGAAGTGTGAACTCTTTGATACCAATATCGTTGTTGACGTTACTGTCATACCCACCACCTACGATAAGTGCTCCTGCAATTTTATGTGGATTCCGACGTTCATTGATTTGGCGCTTAAATGCAGTTGCAACATCTCGTATATCGTTTGGAAGTTGTTCGTTAAGCACTATATCGAGTTCTGTTTGTGCTAATTCTAGTTGCTGTCGCTCAAAGTAGAGACGTGCTAGTTCAAGGTGTGTGCGTGTATGTTTTGGATTGAGTATCAGTACACGATCAAATGCCGCTATAGCCTCATCATAGTGGCGTAACTCTAAAGCACATCGTCCCACAAAAAAATTGATTTCAGCACTAGCGGGTGTTTCCTCAAAAAGTTTTTCAAACAAAGGATATGCTGTTGCGAAATCCCCTTGAGTATATGCTTTTTGCGCTGAATCGTAAAGTTCTTTAGAAGAGATGTCTTGTGCAAGCAGGTGTGTTCCTAGCAGTGCAATCGCTACAATATGTGAAAGTTTCATTATTTTACCGCCTTAAAAACACCTATAGCTGTTTGCGAATCAGCTTTTAATTTAAATGTTCCACCTACTGCTTGTGCAGAAGACCCATAGAATTGACCTTTAACGAAAGTTATGCTTGAGTTTGGAACTGCATCATTGACCGAAATAGTTCCCTCAGCAGCAGTAAAGCCGACTCCTGATATTCCTGTACTAAATAGGGATGTTGACCATACTTGAGGGGTTGTTTGGCTAGTTTGGAATCGTATAGTTCCATTACTAAGGCTACCATTACCTCCTCCAAAATTAAAATTCAGGACAATAGCATTATTGTTTGTTGGATCAATAGTGTAGGTGTTTGTTCCATTCGTTACAGAGCCAATAACATGACCATTATAAGTGTAATCTACGTTTGAGCCTGCTTTTAAGTTTTGAATAACACTCTCAGCGGTAACTTCTTTTCCAGCAACCCAGTAGTTTGTTGTTGCCATTAACTTGGTATCATCATTGGTTTTCATAGACCAATAACCCCATGATACATAATCATTAGTATACGTATTTTCAGTTTGCAACCATCCTTTATATGCATCAAAATCTTTGATTGAAAATTCATTGCTATTTTTATAAGTCATCGTTGAACTGTTAGTCGTTTTTATTAAAGATAGAGGTATCGGATTATCGAGTCCTTCATGATTAAGCATGATCGTTCCACTAGAAATACTGTCATTATTAGTATTAATGCTAAATGTCAGCGTATCTTGGATATTTGTAATTAGATCATTAGAAAAGTATTGAGATGTTGTTAAACCATTAAATGTAATAGTTCCCTGATGAGCAGAAGCTGATTGCAAGGTTGGTTTAAAAACAGGATAAAAACTATCGCTGTAGCTATCTACTTGATTTGTAAAGTTTGTGTATGTAGATGTTTGTTGACTAGTTTGCATTGCTTGTTCTGCTAGATTTGGAACAGGTGGAAGTGAAGGCGGCGGCGGAGAAGGTTGCGGTTGCAAAGCGCCACCATGCATCGAATTGATTAATGAGGGGCTTAATACAACAGGTGGTGCAGGTGGTTGTCCCATGGAAACCGTTGTTTGAAATCCTTGTGAAATGACGACAGAGCCATAAGCATTTGACACTACAATTTGCCCTGAGTTACAGCCAATAGTATCAGGTAAGAGCACAATATTTCCACCGATATTGGAGTTTCCTCCCACTTGACCTGAAATAATTGTTCCACGAATACCAATAGTTGCTGTTTTGGTCTCTAGATTAAAATTCTCAGGTGCTTTTTTACCTATTTCACCCGTAATGCTTTTAAATGTTCCCTGATTGAATTTGAATTTTGCTTTGGGTTGTTGCGCATCGTTGAGGTATTCTTGAATATCCAAGACGCTTGAACTACCCAATGTAATGACCGTCTTGTCTTCAAATGTGAGTTGGATTTGACTGTTATTGGCTGTAAAAATCGTATCACGCTCTTCAATAGAAGCATTAGTTGTAAGTTGAATGGTTTGGTTGTTTCTTGATGCTGTTGCATCGCCTTTAAGTAAGGAAACTTTACCGATAGATGCCCAAGCTTGCGTGCTTAAAAACAAGCACATAAAAATACCTAAATGCCCCCATTTAGACATGTGTAACCCCTCATTATGAGTATTATTAGATATTTTATGAAAAGATTTCTTAAACTATTATTGGCAGTTCTGATCAAGCGTTAGTGACAAACATGAAACAGTCATTTTTTAGGCGTAGCAGAGTATAATTTTTAGAAAAATAGTGGACATCTCAACGCACATGATTGCAAAACATATCAAAGAATTTTCCAAAAACGCCCATAGTTATGATGCTTATACCTCTTTACAGCAAGAGATAGCACACTATTTAGTCTCACAGATTCACTCTAAACCTAAAAAAATTTTAGATTTAGGATGCGGAAGCGGTGCTGTTTTTAAACAAATCTCTTGGGATATAGAGCATTTTTTGGGTGTAGATAGTGCGCAAAGCATGTGTGAACTTCATCCTAAAAATGAAAATGTTTATATTGTTTGTGAAGACTTTGAATCTAAAACCCTTTGCTCACAATTACAAACATCATACGATTTATTGATTTCTTCTTCTGCTCTGCAATGGGCAAAAGATATTGAAGCACTCGTCGCTCAATTCTCTCTTCGTTGTAAAGAGGGAGCATTTGCTATTTTTACCGATAAAACATTTGAATCTATTTATGCTATGAGCGGGCTTACAACTTTTTTACCCAACGCAAAAGCATTGATAGCTATGTTTGAAACGTATTTTTCATGTCACTATGAAGTCAAAACATTTCGCCTCTTTTTTGATGATAATCTTTCCAAATTCCGCTACATCAAAAAGAGTGGAGTGAGTGGCGGGGAAAAACGTTTAAGCGTTGCTCAAACCAAAGCATTGATTCAAAATTATCCGCATGAATACCTCGAATTTGAGGTTCTTTTTCTTTGGGGTAAACCAAAGAGCTTCTAAAAGGTCAATAAAATATAACCAAAATTTATACAACACCTTCAAAATAGTTATTTAAACTTAAATATAAAAATTGATAATCTACTGTTTTTTTTAACCAAAATTTGTAATTTATGCTATAAAAAGTTTATAAAAATTTACTTTTATGCGCATAATGCATGAAAAAATGATCTATTTTACCTCTTTTTAAATCCCCTTAAATAGGGCATTTACTGCAAATTTATACTTTTTGGATAATTTTTTTTACCTTTTGTAAGTTCTTTCTAAGATAGTTGCTTTACAATGGTTATATCAAGACGCACTTTTAGACTTCGTTTTGAGGTGTGAAACTTAAAGGTAAAAGATAACAAGGAGACACGATGAAAGTAGAGATCTCACGAAGGAGATTTCTTCAAGGTAGTGTGGCGATGTCAATCGCAGGTGGAGTGAGCCTAAGTTCCTCTTCCATTATGGCGAGCGCTACAAAACCAGCCAAGAAAGTTGGCAATGAAGATAAAAAAGTAGCAACACTCTGTGAAATGTGTGTTAATAAATGTGCTGCCATTGCTCATGTACGCAATGGTGTTGTTGAAAAACTTGATCCAAATCCACTTTTTCCAAAATCACGCAATATGCTTTGTGCACGTGGAAATGCAGGTATTAAGGCACTGTACGATCCAGACCGTCTGAAATATCCTCTTATTCGTGATGGAGAAAAAGGTAGTGGTAAGTTTAAGCGTGTCAGTTGGGACGAAGCTTATGCTTACATTAATGAAAAACTCACCAAAATTTTAGATGAAGAAAAAGATAATCGCTCAACCGTAGCTTTCTGTGCAGGTGAAGGTATCGCAGAGCATACGTTTAAAAGCTTCTTTACGATGTTCGGTTCTTCTCACTTCTTAAACCATGCAAGTCTTTGTTTAGCAACAACTGTTTCAGGCTATTCTTTAACCATTGGTGGTTACGGTCAATCTGATCTTGATAATGCTAAATATGTCATTATGGCAGGAGCAAATCGTGCAGAAGCGATTGTGACACCTGATACAATGGACTTTTTCAAACGTACCAATGGTAGAGGTGCAAAACTCATCACTGTTGATCCTCGTTTTACCAATACAGCCGCTAAAAGTGATAAATGGTTGGCGATTAACGTAGGAACAGACTTAGCATTTGTACTAGCATTAACCTATGTTGTTATTAAAGAAGAGCGTTACAATAAACCATTTGTTGAAAATTATTTCAATGGATTTGATGCCTATAAAGAGCATATTTTAAGTAACAACTATACGCCAGAATGGGCTGAAAAAATTACAGGTATTAAAGCGGCAGATATTTACCAAGTTGCGCGTGATTTCATGGCGCATGCACCTCAAGCGATTTATTATCAAGGTCGCCGTACAACATGGTCTAAAAATGACTTCCAACTTCGCCGTGCTCAAGCAATTTTTAGCGCACTTGGTGGAGGTGTTGATATAAAAGGCGGTATCTGTTTTGGTAAGAGCTTACCATTGGTAGAGCATGATGCGGTTGCTCCAATGTACGCACAAGCAAAACCTCGTATCGAAAAAGATGAAGCAGCGGTAGTTGGCGGTTCTGGTTCATGGGTTGCATTTAGAAATATGGTTTTAGAAAATCGTAGTCCATATCCAATCCGTGCGCTCTTTAACTACAAACACAACCCGATGCAAAACATGCCAAACAATAAAAAAACCGAAGAGTTCTTGAAGAAATTGGATCTTATTGTGACCATTGACACTATGCCAAGCGATACCGTGATGCTCAGCGATGTCATTTTACCTGAGTGTACCTACTTAGAGAGAACAGACCCTGTCGTTTCGTATGGTGGTATTGAGCCTTCTATCGCTCAGCGTAATAAAGCGATTGATCCTATGTTTGAAACGAAACCAGTCATGGAAATTATGAGAGGCTTGAGTACAAAACTCTCTAAGCCACTCTTTGAAATTACCAAAAAATATGACGAAGATGTGCAAATGGCGATTGAAGATGATGGCGAAGAAAAAGTCTATGCAGATTTTGATTTGACGAAGCCATTTATGCACGATCAAGAAGAACTCAATGCACATGCTGTTGCAAAATATGAAGGTGCAGCTGCAATCCTTAAAGAGAAGGGTGTTTTCTATCCAAATATGAATGAGTATTTCAAAAAATTGGGTGTGAACGAGTATGAGTACTATCCAGAGCACAAACGTGCGTATTCTGTAAGAAACAATAAATTTGCAACCCCTTCAGGCAAAATTGAATGTGCAGTACCTGCGCTTGCTAAAAAAGGAATCGACGCGATGCCTACATGGAAAGCGGAATATGAGATGGCAACACCTGCAGGTAAATTTAGATTTATTACAGGACGTCATGCACAATTCACCCAATCAGGAACTGCCAATAATCGCCTACTTCTCAACTTAGTCCCACAAAATTACGCGTGGATTAACAAACGCGTAGCAGATAAAATGGGTATTAAATTTGGTGATAAATTAGAAGTCTCCAGCAAAGTGGGTAAAACAACGATTAAAGCGTATCCAACAGAGAAAATTGGACCAGATACACTTTTCTTTGTACATGGATTTGGTGTGTACTCCAAAGCACTCTCTTTGGCTTATAACAATGGCGGCAATGATGCAGCTATTTTAGAAGATGGCATTGAGCCGATGCACGGATCATCTTGTCTTCATGACACTATTGTAGAAATTAGAAAGGTTTAATTATGGCACGTTATGGAATGGCACTTAACTACAAAAATTGTATTAATTGTAGAGCATGTGAAAGTGCGTGTAAAGAAGAAAATGGTGTTTTACTCCTCAAAGATCATTATCGTATCTGGGTAGGTGTGAAAGAAGCAGAAGGACAATTCCCAAATATTTCTATTGCTTCACAAACATATCATCCAAGTCAATGTCAGCATTGTGATAATGCACCGTGTCAACAAGTGTGCCCAACCAATGCAACATACTATGGCAAAGATGGTATGGTTATGGTTGATCCAAATAAATGTATTTTATGTACGTATTGTATCAATGCGTGCCCGTATGATGCGCGTTATGTTGACCAGCGAACCATGACGGTTGATAAATGTACATTCTGTTCAGACACGCGTTTAGCAGCAGGTGAAACCACCACAGCATGTCAAGCAACCTGTCCGACAAAAGTAAGGGTCTTTGGTGACTTGGATGATCCAAACAGTGAGATTTCTGTCCTTCTTGCCAATAAAGAGTACCGTCAAGTGAAAGAGCACTTGGGTACTAAACCAAAACTATTTTATATATTGTAGGAGTCTAAGATGAATACCATCTCTTTGAAAAAACTCTTTTATTTTGAAAAAACACCACTGAATTTAGTGATGGCATTTGTGACAGTTGCTTTAGTTGCAGCTTTTTTTGCAGGTGCCGTGAATTATATATTACATGGCCACCATGCGTATAATGTTACAAGACAACATCCTTGGGGACTTTTGATCTCGATGTATGTTTTCTTCGTCGTATCAAGTACGGGTCTTTGTATTATCTCTTCTATTGGACATGTTTTTGGTATTGAAGAGTTCAAACAAATTGGTAAACGTGCTATTGCAGGTGCGATTATTACGATTAGTTCTGGTTTTGCAGTTATTGGCTTAGAAATTGGTCATCCTATTACTATGCTCATTTACAATGTTTTAACTCCAGGTTTAACCTCTGCTATTTGGTGGATGGGAACACTTTATGGACTTTATCTTACATTTATTTGTTTAGAATTTTTCTTTTTAGCGATTAAAGAGAACCACACACTCTCTAAAATCTTTGGAGTCTGTGGACTTTTAGTAGGTCTTGCAGCACACTCAAATCTTGGAGCGGTCTTTGGCTTTTTAGTCTCTCGCCCTTCAGCAAATGGTGTTTTCTATCCAGTTTATTTCATCCTTTCTGCGATGATCACTGGATGTTATTTGATTTTCTTGATGTATGGTTTTCGCTATAAAATGAACTTTCCTGAGAAAGTTGCTATAATGCTTGTAAAGCTTGGAAAAATTTTAGGAATGCTTTTAGCAGTACTTATTTTCTTTGAGGCATGGAAAATTTTAACAGCACTTTATGGTGATATGCCAGAGCGTGCAGCAACTATTTTACATGCGATTAAGCACCCTAACTTTTGGTTTGGTGAGTTGACATTAGGTATGTTGATCCCATTTGTGGTGATTTTACTCAGTAATGCAAAAGCGATTAAAGCAACCGTTTATGCTTCTATCGCTGGTATGGTTGGTATTTTCTTTATGCGCTATGGTTTGGTTCACGATACACTTTTGTATCCTATGCGAACACTTAAAATTAGCGAGTATGAGTTGCCTCCGACCTTTTTAGAATATGTTCCTTCAGTTACAGAGTTTGCCATAGGTCTTGGCGGTATTGGGCTTTCACTTTTAATGTATTATCTTGCTGATAAGATATTTAATTTGGATGAAACAAGTCATCATTAACATTGAGTTATAAACTTCAAAAAGGAGATCGCTATGAAATTACGAGTTTTCGCAAGTAGTGTCATTGTTGCTGGATTGTTACTCAGCGGATGTACAACACAACCAGAAGCAACAGGAAGTACACCAAGTGCAAAAGTACTTACTGAGCCAACAGCACATGTTAAAGGCTTAATTGAGAAGTTTAAACTAGAAAATGTGGATTATGCTTATGTCAAAGCAGCTATTGGGAATGGAACAAGAGATGGTGCGAAAGCACTTCTTATTGATGCACGTCCTAATCCAAAATATTTAGCAAGTACAATTCCATCAAGTATCAATATTCCCGATACACAAATTGACAAGTTTATTGGTCAATTGGATAAAGTCGCTAAAGATAAAGAGATTATTGTATTTTGTGGTGGATGGGATTGTGAGAAAAGCCCCATCGTTGCAGGACATTTAAAAAGCAAAGGCTTTATGAATGTAAAATTATATCAAGCAGGTGAGCCAGAGTGGATAAGTAAAAATTATCCAGAAATTGGTTTACCAGCAGTTCAAGCACTCTTTAAAAACAATAGTGCCGTTTTCATGGATGCAAGACCATATGCTAAATATATGGCAGGAACAATCCCAGGTGCTGTTTATATGAGTGATGAAGAAATTGATAAACTTAAAGGTCGTTTGCCTGCAGATAAAGCAACACCGATTGTAAGTTTCTGTGAGGGTTATAGTTGTGCAAAATCACATAACTTAGCTAAAAAGCTTCAAGAATTTGGTTACCAAAAAATTAGTGTTTACGCTGGTGGCTATCCAGAATGGAAAGAGGCAGGACAACAGACCACAGCAGGTGGCGCTAAAAAAGTAGAAACAGCTCCAGCACCTAAAAAAGATGCTTTTGTTGAAGGTATTAAACTCGGCGAAGATGAAGGAACGGTTGATGGTGAGTGGTATAAAGCACTCATTGTAAGCGATAAAATTCCTGCAAATGTAGCTGTTATCGATGTTAGAACGGCTGGGGAATTTGCCAATGGGCATATTAAAGGTGCTATCAATATCGAAGCTGGTAAAATGAGTGCAACAGAGTTTGCAGCTAAACTTCCAAAAGGAAAAGTTGTTATTATGAACTGTTCTGCTGGTGGAAGATCAATGGAAGCTTTCTTAAAACTCAAAGATGCAAAAGTTGATGTCAGTAAAATATTCTATTTTGATGCCAACATTAAATGTGATAAGAGCGGTAAGTGTGATATTAAAGTGAATGAGCCTTTAGGTTAATTCACTTTATCGATAAAATGCAAAAAAGGGGCGAGAGGATGAAAATCCTCCGCCCCTTTTTTTATGCTTGTTTGAAAGCTTATTCGTCGCGTGAGCCAAAAATTCCAAGAATTTGAAGCAATGAGATAAAGAGATTTAAAAAGTCTAAATAAAGAGCAATAGCACCCTCTATTGGTGTTTCATAAGCACCTCTAATGATGTTTTGTGTATCGTAAAGAATAAAAGCGCTAAATAAAATAGAGCTGATACCTGCAATGGCTAATTGAAGAATTGGGCTGTGGAAAAAGATGTTAATAATTCCAGCAACCACGATGACAATTAATGTGATAAAGAGCATTTTACCCATTGCAGAAAAATCTCTTTTTGTATTCATTGCAAAGACTGAAAGTCCGCCAAAAGCTACTGTTGTCAAAATAAATGCATTCGCAACAATACTAGCGCCTCCAGGCATGCCTAACGTATGTGAAAGTAGGGGCACGATGGTTAGTCCACTCACAAATGTAAATCCAAAAAGAAGTATCATGTTGATACCGGCTTTTCTTTTGAATGCATATAGTCCAAATAAAAAGACAAACTCTAAAATGACGAGTCCCCAGTACCAAGAAGTAATGGCTTTTGCCATACCAATTCCTACATATGCGCCAGCACTTGCAGCAAGCAGTGAGGCTGCAAACAGTTGATAGGTCTGTTTAATGAAAAGTCCTAATGAACTCTCATTGATCCCAGCATGCTCATAGGCACTCTCATGTGAGTGTTGTTGTATGTAATTTCTGTCATACAGTCCCATGTTATTCTCCTTTTATATATTTAATAACCGAGTTAATCAAAATGCATTCTATCAAATTCGAAAGAAAGAATGCAATTTTTGAGAGATCTATTATATGGAAAGAGAGTAAACAAAAAATTAATCATATTGAGAGAAATAAAAAAACTATTCAAATTATCTTCTCGTTTAACCTTTTTATAAGGAATGAGGATATATAATTCTCCTCCCATTTGAGAGAACGGGGTTTAAGAGAACGGCCCAAAGTTGGGGATTTGCGTTCAAGTTCATTAACAATTTAACAATGTCAAATTCAATCTTTGAAATCTAAATAAGCGACCTTAGCCAGGACGCAAATAAAGTAAGAGATTATCAACTCTTCGCAAACAAAGAGATAAGTCAAATGAAGAACACTTCATAAAAATTTTATGGAGAGTTTGATCCTGGCTCAGAGTGAACGCTGGCGGCGTGCTTAACACATGCAAGTCGAACGGATGAAATAAGCTTGCTTATTTCGTTAGTGGCGCACGGGTGAGTAATGTATAGCTAACCTGCCCTTTAGTGGGGGACAACAGTTGGAAACGACTGCTAATACCCCATATTCCTTCTTATCACAAGGTAAGTTGGGAAAGATTTATTGCTAAAGGATGGGGCTTTATGGTATCAGCTAGTTGGTGGGGTAACGGCCTACCAAGGCTATGACGCCTACCTGGTCTGAGAGGATGATCAGGCACACTGGAACTGAGACACGGTCCAGACTCCTACGGGAGGCAGCAGTGGGGAATATTGCACAATGGAGGAAACTCTGATGCAGCAACGCCGCGTGGAGGATGACGCATTTCGGTGTGTAAACTCCTTTTATAAGGGAAGATAATGACGGTACCTTATGAATAAGCACCGGCTAACTCCGTGCCAGCAGCCGCGGTAATACGGAGGGTGCAAGCGTTACTCGGAATCACTGGGCGTAAAGGATGCGTAGGCTGGAAATCAAGTCGAGAGTGAAATCCAACGGCTCAACCGTTGAACTGCTCTCGAAACTGGTTACCTAGAATATGGGAGAGGTAGATGGAATTGGTGGTGTAGGGGTAAAATCCGTAGATATCACCAGGAATACCGATTGCGAAGGCGATCTACTGGAACATTATTGACGCTGAGGCATGAAAGCGTGGGGAGCAAACAGGATTAGATACCCTGGTAGTCCACGCCCTAAACGATGCACACTAGTTGTTGCGATGCTAGTCATTGCAGTAATGCACTTAACAGATTAAGTGTGCCGCCTGGGGAGTACGGTCGCAAGATTAAAACTCAAAGGAATAGACGGGGACCCGCACAAGCGGTGGAGCATGTGGTTTAATTCGAAGATACACGAAGAACCTTACCTGGGCTTGATATCCTAAGAATCCTGTAGAGATATGGGAGTGCTAGTTTACTAGAACTTAGAGACAGGTGCTGCACGGCTGTCGTCAGCTCGTGTCGTGAGATGTTGGGTTAAGTCCCGCAACGAGCGCAACCCTCGTGATTAGTTGCTAACAGTTCGGCTGAGCACTCTAATCAGACTGCCTTCGCAAGGAGGAGGAAGGTGAGGACGACGTCAAGTCATCATGGCCCTTATGCCCAGGGCTACACACGTGCTACAATGGCTAGGACAAAGAGAAGCGATACTGCGAAGTGGAGCAAATCTTAAAACCTAGTCTCAGTTCGGATTGGAGTCTGCAACTCGACTCCATGAAGCTGGAATCGCTAGTAATCGTAGATCAGATATGCTACGGTGAATACGTTCCCGGGTCTTGTACTCACCGCCCGTCACACCATGGGAGTTGAATTCACCCGAAGCCGGAATACTAAACTAGTTACCGACCACGGTGGGTTCAGCGACTGGGGTGAAGTCGTAACAAGGTAACCGTAGGAGAACCTGCGGTTGGATCACCTCCTTTCTAGAGTATATGAGACACTATCTCACAATGGTGTCTCTGGCGAGCCTAAGCTAGGGAAGCTTATTTAGTTTTGAGAGATTGAATGAAAGATAGAGGGGCTTATAGCTCAGGTGGTTAGAGCGTACCCCTGATAAGGGTAAGGTCAGAGGTTCGAGTCCTCTTAAGCCCACCATGGGGAATTAGCTCAGCTGGGAGAGCGCCTGCTTTGCACGCAGGAGGTCAGCGGTTCGATCCCGCTATTCTCCACCATTTTTTATGGACATTGTCAAACAAGAGAGAAGAAGTTTAATATCAGTTCTTTATTTTAAGAGTTGATATTAGACTTTTTTAGTCTAAAGTTATTTAATTTATTATTGTCAAAGTCAACAAAACGCAAAAAAAACAATTTACAACTTGTTAGATGTTTTACATTTAATAAGGGAGTGAAATGTGCATTAGAATACAAATAGGTAAGCTATTAAGAGCGAATGGTGGATGCCTAGGCTGTAAGAGGCGATGAAGGACGTACTAGACTGCGAAAAGTCACGGGGAGCTGTCAAGAAGCTTTGATCCGTGAATATCCGAATGGGGCAACCCAGCTGATAGTAATATCAGTTACCCTGCGGGGGGCGAACCTGGCGAAGTGAAACATCTCAGTAGCCAGAGGAGAAGAAATCAAATAGAGATTCCGATAGTAGCGGCGAGCGAACTTGGAAGAGGGCAAACCAGATGCTTGCATCTGGGGTTGTAGGACTGCGTTGTAGAATGATGATAGGTAGTAGAGTAACCTGGAAAGGTTAACCATAGCGGGTGATAGTCCCATATACGAAATCTAGATTCATCTTAGCAGTATCCTGAGTAGGGCGGAACACGTGGTATTCTGTCTGAAGCCGGGAGGACCACCTCCCAACCCTAAATACTACTTACAGACCGATAGTGAACCAGTACCGTGAGGGAAAGGTGAAAAGAACCCCAGTGAGGGGAGTGAAATAGAACCTGAAACCATTTGCTTACAATCATTCAGAGCCCTATGATTTATCAGGGTGATGGACTGCCTTTTGCATAATGAGCCTGCGAGTTGTGGTATCTGGCGAGGTTAAGAAAACTCGGAGCCGTAGCGAAAGCGAGTCTTAATAGGGCGAATTAGTCAGATGCTGCAGACCCGAAGCGAAGTGATCTATCCATGAGCAGGTTGAAGCTGGTGTAAGAGCTAGTGGAGGACCGAACTCGCTGACGTTGAAAAGTCTTGGGATGACTTGTGGATAGGGGTGAAAGGCCAATCAAACTTCGTGATAGCTGGTTCTCTCCGAAATATATTTAGGTATAGCGTCATGTTGTAGTATACGGGGGTAGAGCACTGATTGGGCTAGGGCCTATACCAAGGTACCAAACCCTGTCAAACTCCGAATACCGTATATGTAATCATGGCAGTCAGGCGGCGGGTGATAAAATGCGTCGTCAAGAGGGGAACAACCCAGACTACCAGCTAAGGTCCCAAAGTGATAACTCAGTGGAAAACGATGTGGAGTTGCTTAAACAACCAGGAGGTTGGCTTAGAAGCAGCCATCCTTTAAAGAAAGCGTAACAGCTCACTGGTCTAGCGATTCTGCGCGGAAAATATAACGGGGCTAAAGTTATCCACCGAAGCTGTAGATTCTACATAGTAGAGTGGTAGGAGAGCGTTCTAGTCAGCATTGAAGGTGTACCGGTAAGGAGCGCTGGAGCGGCTAGAAGTGAGTATGCAGGCATGAGTAGCGATAAAAGGGGTGAGAATCCCCTTCGCCGAAAACCCAAGGTTTCCTACGCGATGTTCGTCATCGTAGGGTTAGTCGGGACCTAAGACGAGTCCGAAAGGGGTAGTCGATGGAAAGTTGGTTAATATTCCAACACCAATAATAGAGCGCGATGGAAGGACGCTTAGGGCTAAACGAGGCAACTGATGGAATAGTTGTTCGAAGGGTGTAGATTAGATTACAGGCAAATCCGTAATCTTTTATTCGAGACCTGACAGGCACTTGATACTCTTCGGAGTGGATGGTGAATCGTTGATGCCGTCGAGCCAAGAAAAGTTTCTAAGTATATCTGTTATTGCTCGTACCGTAAACCGACACAGGTGGGTGAGATGAGTATTCTAAGGCGCGTGGAAGAAATCTGGTTAAGGAACTCTGCAAAATAGCACCGTATCTTCGGTATAAGGTGTGCCTCCTTCTGTATATGGACTTGCTCCAAAAAGCGGAAAAGGTTGCAACAAAGAGTCCCTCCCGACTGTTTACCAAAAACACAGCACTCTGCTAACTCGTAAGAGGATGTATAGGGTGTGACGCCTGCCCGGTGCTGGAAGGTTAATTGATGTGGTTAGCGCAAGCGAAGCCATTGATCGAAGCCCCAGTAAACGGCGGCCGTAACTATAACGGTCCTAAGGTAGCGAAATTCCTTGTCGATTAAATATCGACCTGCATGAATGGCGTAACGAGATGGGAGCTGTCTCGACCAGGAATCCAGTGAAATTGTAGTGGAGGTGAAAATTCCTCCTACCCGCGGCAAGACGGAAAGACCCCGTGGACCTTTACTATAGCTTGACACTGCTGTTGGGATAAAGATGTGCAGGATAGGTGGGAGGCTTTGAGGGTGTGACGCCAGTTGCACCTGAGCCATTGTTGAGATACCACTCTTCTTTATTCTGATAGCTAACTGGGACATATTATCTATGTTCAGGACAATGTCTGGTGGGTAGTTTGACTGGGGCGGTCGCCTCCTAAAAAGTAACGGAGGCTTACAAAGGTTGGCTCAGAACGGTTGGAAATCGTTCGTAGAGTATAATGGTACAAGCCAGCTTGACTGTGAGACATACACGTCGAGCAGAGACGAAAGTCGGTCATAGTGATCCGGTGGTTCTGTGTGGAAGGGCCATCGCTCAAAGGATAAAAGGTACCCCGGGGATAACAGGCTGATCTCCCCCAAGAGCTCACATCGACGGGGAGGTTTGGCACCTCGATGTCGGCTCATCGCATCCTGGGGCTGGAGCAGGTCCCAAGGGTATGGCTGTTCGCCATTTAAAGCGGTACGCGAGCTGGGTTCAGAACGTCGTGAGACAGTTCGGTCCCTATCTGCCGTGGGCGTAGGAAAGTTGAGGAGAGTTAACCCTAGTACGAGAGGACCGGGTTGAACGAACCACTGGTGTACGGGTTGTTCTGCCAAGAGCATCGCCCGGTAGCTATGTTCGGATGTGATAACCGCTGAAAGCATCTAAGCGGGAAGCCAACTCCAAGATGAACTTTCCCTGAAGACCTCATGAAGACTACATGTTTGATAGGCTGGGTGTGTAATGGGTGAGAGCCCTTTAGCTGACCAGTACTAATAGGTCGTTTGGCTTATTCTATATTAACGTATGATAATGCTATTTCACTTCCTTATTAAGTGTAAAGCGCTTTGTTGACAGACAATACTAAAATCACTAAAGAATGGTGAATTAAGCCTATTTAGCTTATAATGCGAATAGATTTAATTCACGATTCTGGTGGCTATAGAGAAGAGGAAACGCCCTGTCCCATTTCGAACCAGGAAGCTAAGCTCTTCATCGCCGATAATACTCTCTCTTACTGAGATGGAAACGTAGGTCGCTGCCAGTTCCGTGATTCTTCTTTAACCTTCCCTTTTCTCAATCCCTTATTCATAATATCGCAAGCAGCAAAAAAGCTAAAAGATCGTTTCTACATATCTACAGCTCTCTATCTATATACTCAAAACTCTTATCATTATCTCATATGTATATATCGTATACGCGAATCTCATATATTTCTCTTGTTCTAGATGTTGAGATATAATTGACTGAAGAATATATTCTAAAGAAATAATAAACACTTATAAGCAACCTTATGAGAGAAACTATATATTTTAGTTTCCATTATATAGAGTTAGGATCATTGATCTGTCAACACTTTATGATACACAGAAATAAATATTGATCTGGCTACACTTATTAGGACACAGAAATGATAAGATTTCTACATAATAAGGAAGGATTGATAATATGGTCAACAAAGCTCAGAAATATACTCAAGAGTTTAAAAACTCAACAATACAATTAGCCCTCAATAGTGAAAAATCAGCCTATCAAATAGCACAAGATTTAGGGATGAGTGATAAAACACTGTATGCGTGGCTACGAGACTATAGGAAAAAGCATCACTTAATTTCTGAATTACCGAACCGAACTACCAATAGTTCACCCAAAGAAAGTCTTGAAGAGGAGAATCGACGACTGCGTAAAGAGAACTCAAAGTTGAAGATAGAGAGAGATATTTTAAAAAAGGCAGCGGCGTTCTTCGCGAAAGAAGCTCATTGAAGTACGCCTGGATTAAAGAGCATCGTAATGAATTCAATATTGCGCACATGTGCCATTTATTAGAGGTTTCTCGTAACTGTTATTATCGATGGCTTCGAATAGAGAGGCAAGAAGATATGGTATTAAACACCATGATTCAAGATATTTTTCTTAGCACTTATCAAACGTACGGCACACGCCGAATGAAAAAGAGACTTGAACAACTCTATGGATTGATCGTCTCTCGTAGACGTATTGCAAGGATTATGAAAAAACTTGGGCTAAGTTGTCGCAATAAACGTCGTTTTAGAGTTCTTACCACCAACTCCAATCATACCTATGCTATTGCCCCTAATCGAATTCAACAAGATTTTTATGCCTCAGTTCCTAATCAAATGTATGTAGGTGATATAACCTATATCCCGACACAAGAAGGATGGCTCTATTTAGCTGTCGTCATTGATTTATATTCAAGAAGAGTTATTGGTTGGTCTATGGATGCACATATGAGTGCAACACTTGTCAACGATGCGCTTTTTATGGCGCTTAAAAAACGCAATCCTCCGCAGGGTGTCATCTGGCATACCGATCGTGGCAGTCAATATGCTTCCGATGCCCATAAAGCCATGCTTAAAGAATATGGCATCGTCCAAAGTATGAGTGCTAAGGGAAATTGTTATGATAATGCTGTTGCCGAGAGTTTCTTTCATTCTTTAAAAACAGAACTTACGCACCATATGAAATTTGAAACAAGGAGCCAAGCAAATCAAGCTATATTTGAATATATCGAAGTGTTTTATAATAGACAGAGGTTGCACTCTAGTAATGGTTATTTGTCACCAGTGGATTTTGAAAATAAACTGTTACAAAACGATATGAGTGCCTAGACATATTTATTTCTGTGTATCATAAAGTGTTGACAGATCAGTCTCATATATAGATATGCTGCATCTAATTTCGCAAAAAAGTATTTATAGTGCTTTTGTAATAGTATGAATGATGTATAACCATATATTTTTATCCTTTTTATGAACTGTTTTTGAGCGTTTTATTTCATAAAAGATAAAAACTTGATTGATTTGAAATTATATTTATTTTCTTCATTCATTTAACCTAGATTTAAGGAGGTTAAATATATAATTTCGTCCTCGTTTGAGAGAACGGGGTTTAAGAGAACGGCCCAAAGTTGGGGATTTGCGTTCAAGTTCATTAACAATTTAACAATGTCAAATTCAATCTTTGAAATCTAAATAAGCGACCTTAGCCAGGACGCAAATAAAGTAAGAGATTATCAACTCTTCGCAAACAAAGAGATAAGTCAAATGAAGAACACTTCATAAAAATTTTATGGAGAGTTTGATCCTGGCTCAGAGTGAACGCTGGCGGCGTGCTTAACACATGCAAGTCGAACGGATGAAATAAGCTTGCTTATTTCGTTAGTGGCGCACGGGTGAGTAATGTATAGCTAACCTGCCCTTTAGTGGGGGACAACAGTTGGAAACGACTGCTAATACCCCATATTCCTTCTTATCACAAGGTAAGTTGGGAAAGATTTATTGCTAAAGGATGGGGCTTTATGGTATCAGCTAGTTGGTGGGGTAACGGCCTACCAAGGCTATGACGCCTACCTGGTCTGAGAGGATGATCAGGCACACTGGAACTGAGACACGGTCCAGACTCCTACGGGAGGCAGCAGTGGGGAATATTGCACAATGGAGGAAACTCTGATGCAGCAACGCCGCGTGGAGGATGACGCATTTCGGTGTGTAAACTCCTTTTATAAGGGAAGATAATGACGGTACCTTATGAATAAGCACCGGCTAACTCCGTGCCAGCAGCCGCGGTAATACGGAGGGTGCAAGCGTTACTCGGAATCACTGGGCGTAAAGGATGCGTAGGCTGGAAATCAAGTCGAGAGTGAAATCCAACGGCTCAACCGTTGAACTGCTCTCGAAACTGGTTACCTAGAATATGGGAGAGGTAGATGGAATTGGTGGTGTAGGGGTAAAATCCGTAGATATCACCAGGAATACCGATTGCGAAGGCGATCTACTGGAACATTATTGACGCTGAGGCATGAAAGCGTGGGGAGCAAACAGGATTAGATACCCTGGTAGTCCACGCCCTAAACGATGCACACTAGTTGTTGCGATGCTAGTCATTGCAGTAATGCACTTAACAGATTAAGTGTGCCGCCTGGGGAGTACGGTCGCAAGATTAAAACTCAAAGGAATAGACGGGGACCCGCACAAGCGGTGGAGCATGTGGTTTAATTCGAAGATACACGAAGAACCTTACCTGGGCTTGATATCCTAAGAATCCTGTAGAGATATGGGAGTGCTAGTTTACTAGAACTTAGAGACAGGTGCTGCACGGCTGTCGTCAGCTCGTGTCGTGAGATGTTGGGTTAAGTCCCGCAACGAGCGCAACCCTCGTGATTAGTTGCTAACAGTTCGGCTGAGCACTCTAATCAGACTGCCTTCGCAAGGAGGAGGAAGGTGAGGACGACGTCAAGTCATCATGGCCCTTATGCCCAGGGCTACACACGTGCTACAATGGCTAGGACAAAGAGAAGCGATACTGCGAAGTGGAGCAAATCTTAAAACCTAGTCTCAGTTCGGATTGGAGTCTGCAACTCGACTCCATGAAGCTGGAATCGCTAGTAATCGTAGATCAGATATGCTACGGTGAATACGTTCCCGGGTCTTGTACTCACCGCCCGTCACACCATGGGAGTTGAATTCACCCGAAGCCGGAATACTAAACTAGTTACCGACCACGGTGGGTTCAGCGACTGGGGTGAAGTCGTAACAAGGTAACCGTAGGAGAACCTGCGGTTGGATCACCTCCTTTCTAGAGTATATGAGACACTATCTCACAATGGTGTCTCTGGCGAGCCTAAGCTAGGGAAGCTTATTTAGTTTTGAGAGATTGAATGAAAGATAGAGGGGCTTATAGCTCAGGTGGTTAGAGCGTACCCCTGATAAGGGTAAGGTCAGAGGTTCGAGTCCTCTTAAGCCCACCATGGGGAATTAGCTCAGCTGGGAGAGCGCCTGCTTTGCACGCAGGAGGTCAGCGGTTCGATCCCGCTATTCTCCACCATTTTTTATGGACATTGTCAAACAAGAGAGAAGAAGTTTAATATCAGTTCTTTATTTTAAGAGTTGATATTAGACTTTTTTAGTCTAAAGTTATTTAATTTATTATTGTCAAAGTCAACAAAACGCAAAAAAAACAATTTACAACTTGTTAGATGTTTTACATTTAATAAGGGAGTGAAATGTGCATTAGAATACAAATAGGTAAGCTATTAAGAGCGAATGGTGGATGCCTAGGCTGTAAGAGGCGATGAAGGACGTACTAGACTGCGAAAAGTCACGGGGAGCTGTCAAGAAGCTTTGATCCGTGAATATCCGAATGGGGCAACCCAGCTGATAGTAATATCAGTTACCCTGCGGGGGGCGAACCTGGCGAAGTGAAACATCTCAGTAGCCAGAGGAGAAGAAATCAAATAGAGATTCCGATAGTAGCGGCGAGCGAACTTGGAAGAGGGCAAACCAGATGCTTGCATCTGGGGTTGTAGGACTGCGTTGTAGAATGATGATAGGTAGTAGAGTAACCTGGAAAGGTTAACCATAGCGGGTGATAGTCCCATATACGAAATCTAGATTCATCTTAGCAGTATCCTGAGTAGGGCGGAACACGTGGTATTCTGTCTGAAGCCGGGAGGACCACCTCCCAACCCTAAATACTACTTACAGACCGATAGTGAACCAGTACCGTGAGGGAAAGGTGAAAAGAACCCCAGTGAGGGGAGTGAAATAGAACCTGAAACCATTTGCTTACAATCATTCAGAGCCCTATGATTTATCAGGGTGATGGACTGCCTTTTGCATAATGAGCCTGCGAGTTGTGGTATCTGGCGAGGTTAAGAAAACTCGGAGCCGTAGCGAAAGCGAGTCTTAATAGGGCGAATTAGTCAGATGCTGCAGACCCGAAGCGAAGTGATCTATCCATGAGCAGGTTGAAGCTGGTGTAAGAGCTAGTGGAGGACCGAACTCGCTGACGTTGAAAAGTCTTGGGATGACTTGTGGATAGGGGTGAAAGGCCAATCAAACTTCGTGATAGCTGGTTCTCTCCGAAATATATTTAGGTATAGCGTCATGTTGTAGTATACGGGGGTAGAGCACTGATTGGGCTAGGGCCTATACCAAGGTACCAAACCCTGTCAAACTCCGAATACCGTATATGTAATCATGGCAGTCAGGCGGCGGGTGATAAAATGCGTCGTCAAGAGGGGAACAACCCAGACTACCAGCTAAGGTCCCAAAGTGATAACTCAGTGGAAAACGATGTGGAGTTGCTTAAACAACCAGGAGGTTGGCTTAGAAGCAGCCATCCTTTAAAGAAAGCGTAACAGCTCACTGGTCTAGCGATTCTGCGCGGAAAATATAACGGGGCTAAAGTTATCCACCGAAGCTGTAGATTCTACATAGTAGAGTGGTAGGAGAGCGTTCTAGTCAGCATTGAAGGTGTACCGGTAAGGAGCGCTGGAGCGGCTAGAAGTGAGTATGCAGGCATGAGTAGCGATAAAAGGGGTGAGAATCCCCTTCGCCGAAAACCCAAGGTTTCCTACGCGATGTTCGTCATCGTAGGGTTAGTCGGGACCTAAGACGAGTCCGAAAGGGGTAGTCGATGGAAAGTTGGTTAATATTCCAACACCAATAATAGAGCGCGATGGAAGGACGCTTAGGGCTAAACGAGGCAACTGATGGAATAGTTGTTCGAAGGGTGTAGATTAGATTACAGGCAAATCCGTAATCTTTTATTCGAGACCTGACAGGCACTTGATACTCTTCGGAGTGGATGGTGAATCGTTGATGCCGTCGAGCCAAGAAAAGTTTCTAAGTATATCTGTTATTGCTCGTACCGTAAACCGACACAGGTGGGTGAGATGAGTATTCTAAGGCGCGTGGAAGAAATCTGGTTAAGGAACTCTGCAAAATAGCACCGTATCTTCGGTATAAGGTGTGCCTCCTTCTGTATATGGACTTGCTCCAAAAAGCGGAAAAGGTTGCAACAAAGAGTCCCTCCCGACTGTTTACCAAAAACACAGCACTCTGCTAACTCGTAAGAGGATGTATAGGGTGTGACGCCTGCCCGGTGCTGGAAGGTTAATTGATGTGGTTAGCGCAAGCGAAGCCATTGATCGAAGCCCCAGTAAACGGCGGCCGTAACTATAACGGTCCTAAGGTAGCGAAATTCCTTGTCGATTAAATATCGACCTGCATGAATGGCGTAACGAGATGGGAGCTGTCTCGACCAGGAATCCAGTGAAATTGTAGTGGAGGTGAAAATTCCTCCTACCCGCGGCAAGACGGAAAGACCCCGTGGACCTTTACTATAGCTTGACACTGCTGTTGGGATAAAGATGTGCAGGATAGGTGGGAGGCTTTGAGGGTGTGACGCCAGTTGCACCTGAGCCATTGTTGAGATACCACTCTTCTTTATTCTGATAGCTAACTGGGACATATTATCTATGTTCAGGACAATGTCTGGTGGGTAGTTTGACTGGGGCGGTCGCCTCCTAAAAAGTAACGGAGGCTTACAAAGGTTGGCTCAGAACGGTTGGAAATCGTTCGTAGAGTATAATGGTACAAGCCAGCTTGACTGTGAGACATACACGTCGAGCAGAGACGAAAGTCGGTCATAGTGATCCGGTGGTTCTGTGTGGAAGGGCCATCGCTCAAAGGATAAAAGGTACCCCGGGGATAACAGGCTGATCTCCCCCAAGAGCTCACATCGACGGGGAGGTTTGGCACCTCGATGTCGGCTCATCGCATCCTGGGGCTGGAGCAGGTCCCAAGGGTATGGCTGTTCGCCATTTAAAGCGGTACGCGAGCTGGGTTCAGAACGTCGTGAGACAGTTCGGTCCCTATCTGCCGTGGGCGTAGGAAAGTTGAGGAGAGTTAACCCTAGTACGAGAGGACCGGGTTGAACGAACCACTGGTGTACGGGTTGTTCTGCCAAGAGCATCGCCCGGTAGCTATGTTCGGATGTGATAACCGCTGAAAGCATCTAAGCGGGAAGCCAACTCCAAGATGAACTTTCCCTGAAGACCTCATGAAGACTACATGTTTGATAGGCTGGGTGTGTAATGGGTGAGAGCCCTTTAGCTGACCAGTACTAATAGGTCGTTTGGCTTATTCTATATTAACGTATGATAATGCTATTTCACTTCCTTATTAAGTGTAAAGCGCTTTGTTGACAGACAATACTAAAATCACTAAAGAATGGTGAATTAAGCCTATTTAGCTTATAATGCGAATAGATTTAATTCACGATTCTGGTGGCTATAGAGAAGAGGAAACGCCCTGTCCCATTTCGAACCAGGAAGCTAAGCTCTTCATCGCCGATAATACTCTCTCTTACTGAGATGGAAACGTAGGTCGCTGCCAGTTCCGTGATTCTTCTTTAACCTTCCCTTTTCTCAATCCCTTATTCATAATATCGCAAGCAGCAAAAAAGCTAAAAGATCGTTTCTACATATCTACAGCTCTCTATCTATATACTCAAAACTCTTATCATTATCTCATATGTATATATCGTATACGCGAATCTCATATATTTCTCTTGTTCTAGATGTTGAGATATAATTGACTGAAGAGTTAATATACTATTCGTTTTATCACCATCATTCATTCTTATTATAATTATTATTCATTTTATAAGTTTCATTTTTTCAATTAGCTTTTAGTCTCTTTGCGTTAGTATGTTTTCATAAACTCAATTAAAAGGAGAAATGATGAAAAAAGTCTTTGGTTTACTTGTTTCAGCTTTCTTATTGGTAGGCATGATGAGTACATCTGCGTTTGCAGATGCGGCAAAAGGGCAGAAGTACTATCTTAAATACATGAAAGATGGTTCAGGAATGAATGGTGCGAAATTCGCAACACAACACACTCAAGCGGAGTGGAAAGCTCTTTTTGATGGAAAAGCAGAGAAATTTGTTGCTGAGTACTCTAAAAAGTATCCAGGGTTAGAGGCATTTTTAAAAGGCGATAAATTTGAGAAATTTATGCCAGATATTAGAGATTTCTGTGTTGAGTTTGCAAGCGATAGCGGCAACGTTCCATCTTGCTAATTATCTACTAAAATACAATAAGGCTTTTCAGTTAAAATTGACTTTTAACTGAAAAGTTCCTATAAAAGTTAAATTAAAATTACTATTATTACCCCTAATATTCAGTTTTGAACCTTTAAAATTCAGATTAATCTTAAAAAGTAAAAATAAATTTTACTTATTTGTCTTCAAAGTCCATTTTTTAAATTAAAATTTATTTTACTTTTGTTATGATGACTCTATATCTAAAATTTGAAAAGGAGAAATGATGAAAAAAGTCTTTGGTTTACTTGTTTCAGCTTTCTTATTGGTAGGCATGATGAGTACATCTGCGTTTGCAGATGCGGCAAAAGGGCAGAAGTACTATCTTAAATACATGAAAGATGGTTCAGGAATGAATGGTGCGAAATTCGCAACACAACACACTCAAGCGGAGTGGAAAGCTCTTTTTGATGGAAAAGCAGAGAAATTTGTTGCTGAGTACTCTAAAAAGTATCCAGGGTTAGAGGCATTTTTAAAAGGCGATAAATTTGAGAAATTTATGCCAGATATTAGAGATTTCTGTGTTGAGTTTGCAAGCGATAGCGGTAACGTTCCGTCTTGCTAATAGTGTTAAATAATTCTTACTTAAAAAAGGTAAAAAAAAGATGAAAAAAATCATCGCACCACTACTTGTCGGAGTAGCTTTATCATCAGCATTTGCAGCTGATGATTCATTAAAGCAGGAAATTGAAGCGCTTAAAGCGCAAATGGCTGAGTTGAAAAATGCTCAAGCAAAACTCAACGTAGATGCACTGAAAGCTCAAGTTTCTGAGATTAAAGCGCATGATGCAGGAGATAATATTAAATGGACAGTTGATTTTAGAACAGCATATGATGTTGTTGATTATAAAATTAATGGTCTTCCTGATCAAGATAATGGTATTTGGACAAACAAACTTATCCTCGGTATGGGAGCGCAACCTTTAGATAACGTAGTCTTTAAGGGTTCTTTAGCAGCTTATAAAGCATTTGGTCAAACAAATATGAGTGGTACTAGTTATTTTCAAAATTTTGATTGGTATGATTCACAAAAGCCAAATGATTCAACTATTCGTTTAAGAGAAGCTTACTTCTTATACACAGGTGATATGGGTGATGTTCATTATAGTGCTTCATTTGGCCGACGTCCATCAGTTGATGGTTTCTTAACTAATCTAAGAGCAGGGAATGAAGATCCAGCTTCACCAATTGGTCATAATATCAATATGGAATTTGATGGTGCAAGCTTTAAATTTGATTTTGATAAAGTTACAGGTATTTCAGGTCTTTATGCAAAATTATGTTTAGGTAGAGGATTTTCTAATACAACAGGCTCTTATGCTATGAGTAGTACTGGTTTTAATCCAGGATATGTTAATGACAGTAATAATCCAAATATGGATTTAGCTGGTTTAATTATTCAATTCTTTGATAATGGACAATATAAGATTATGGGTAATTATTTTATGGCTAAAAATCTTATGGATATGAACGTATTTGGAATGCGTGCCGCATATACTACGGACCCTATGGACCCAACAAAAACAGTTTATGCACCAATGTTCAACTTTATGGATGTAGGTGATATGACAGGTGGTGCATTATCATTACAAGTTAATGGCATAGGTGATGGGATCAATGATTTCTTAGATGATACTATATTCTTCCTATCTTATGCTTTCAGCAAAACAGATCCTAATAAAAATCAACCTATTGGTATGTATGGTAGCAGTTTATTACCTATGCCTGGAATGTTAGGTTCAATGGATAGCGAAACAGGTTCATCTATTTATACAGGTGTTCAAGTTCCTGGTATCATGAAAGGTCAACGACTTGGTTTAGAATACAACCATGGTAGTAAATATTGGAGAAGCTTTACCTATGGTGAAGATACTTTAGCAGGATCTAAACTTGCAACACGTGGTGATGCTTATGAAATTTACTACATCTTGCCAATTGCTGGAAAGAACTTGACAGCACAACTTAGTTACATCTATATAGATTATGACTATACAGGTAGTGATACATTCTTTGGCTGGACTGGTACACCAATGGATGTTGATACCACACCAAGCGCGGTTAAAACAGCACAAAACGTTCGTGCTTCTTTAAGATACAGATACTAATTTGATCTTCCAAGAGAGGTCATATGACCTCTCTTATCTTTCTCACAATACTCTCATACATCTTTTTCGTTTCAAATTCCCCCAAAGCTATAGCAATTTTGCCTTGATCGCTTAGGTTTAAAATATCGCTTTTAATTGGGATTTGTCCTAAAAGAGGGATAGTGTAAGTAGAACAGAGTTTTTGAGCCCCCCCACTTCCAAAAATATCGTAACGTTTTTTTGTATCGGGTGCTATAAAATAGCTCATATTTTCAACAAGCCCTAAAATAGGCACATGGATGTCTTGAAACATCACAATGGCACGACTCACATCATCGGTTGAGAGCATTTGCGGTGTGGTGACGAGAACAGCGCCACACAAAGGAAGCTCTTGCGCCATTGTGAGCTGTACATCGCCTGTTCCTGGAGGCATATCGATGATAAGAACATCCAACTCTCCCCATGCTACATCTTCCAAAAATTGCATTAAAGCACTTACGGCTACCGAACTTCTCCAAACCAAAGGGGTATCGCTTTTGGGCGTTGTAAGTCCTACACTCATCACTTTAATACCAAAATTCTCACTGGGGATCATTTTATTGTCATCATTCCAACGCAATTTTTCTGTTTCGACACCTAAAAGTCTTGGAATGCTCGGTCCGTAAATATCAGCATCTAAAAGTCCTACCTGTAAACCCATTTGCGCTAGCCCTACAGCAAGGTTGGCTGCTACGGTACTTTTACCAACACCTCCTTTGCCACTGCTAATAGCGATAACTTTTTTGGCATACGGTGCTCTGTTGTTGGGTTTTTGTGTTGAGCCATAAGGTATCTTGGTTTTATGCATTTTCATCCTTTGTAGATAGCGCAAATTCTCGGTTTAAAAGATATTTCGTTTTTTCTATTTTAGCAACACAAGGCTGCATAAAAAGCGCTGCTTTAGGGTAATCCATCATATGGAGTTGCAATGTTTGTGCTTTATGGTTCAAAAGATCACACATTAAAGCAAGAAAGCGTTGTTCTTGTTGTGATTTTTTGACATGTAAAAGAAGTGTTTGCAAGAGAGATGAACGTTTTTTAAAAGGAAGTTCTATCCCAAGTGCTGATCCTATATTTATGATATTTTGAGCATTTATGTAGCAACCACATTGCCACAATGAAAGTAGATGTATCTGCGCATGGAAGGTTTCTGGGTGAACATACATGGCTTTCCTTTAGTTAAGTTATATTTATGTAACAAATTAATAATACTTAAATTATTTTACAACGCGTTAAGTAAATGCAGACTAAAATCGAGTAAATAACTAGGATATAAAGTAACAATTCAGCAATCTTCAGACTTTTAGAGCATGAAATGTTGAAAATTATTTTATTGCTGGTTATTTATGCCTTTATTATTGTGTAAAAATGCTACAAAAAGGAGTTTTTATGGGATGGTTAAGAGGTATTCTCTTAAGCTTTATTGGTGCATCAACACTCTTTGCTACATCAAGTGACATATTGATATCAGCAGAAGATGCGATGAAGCTCATTGGGCAAGAGAAAGTCATGTTTGTTACGGGTGATGACGAAGACATTTACGCGACAGGGCACATTAAAGGCTCCGTTGAGATGTATGCACATCATTTACATCATTCAAGCATTACCGGCAAAATGGAGTGTGCTCCACTTTTTATGTGCAAGGATGAAGCGGAGCATTACATTGGAAGCAAAGGGATCGATAATGATACATTGGTAATTGCCTATGATGACTTTAAAGGTCCTAATGCCACAGGTGTTTATGCCTTTTTTAAGAGCTTTGGACATGAGAAAGTGAAAATTCTGAATGGTGGGCGCGCTGCAATGATGGCGGCTGATCCTGAGCAAAAAATTTATGATGGCATCAAGGCACAGATTAAAGAGGCGAAAGATGACAAAGCTTTAGTTGAAAAGCTTACATCCGAGTTGAAAGATCAAGAAAAAAAGCTCATTGTGCAAAAAGGTGCTGAGGGTAAAGTGACTCCAAAGCAGTATAGCATTGATCTAAGTAAAGTGAATTACAACTATATTGCGGGTAAAGATGAACTGCGCAAAGCGGTGGAAGATTTGATACAAAAGGGACAAAAATCTTCTTATGCAATCATTGATGCACGTGGTTTTGAAGAGATTATGGGTGAGCGCAAAATGGACAATGTAGCACGTGGTGGGCATATACCAGGAGCAACGTTCATTGAGTGGAAAAACGTGACAGATATGGATAAAAAGCTCTCTTTTAAAGAGTTGGAAAAAATGCAAGCTGTTTTTGAACAAAATGGCATTACCAAAGATAAAACCATTTATGCGTATTGCCATGTGGGCGCAGGTCGAAGCTCACACATCATCACAGCACTAGAGCTTTTGGGCTATCCCAATGTAAAAGTATATACAGGAAGTTGGGATGAGTGGGCAAATGATATGAACTTACCGATACGAAGATAGAGGAGAAACGTATGCTAAAGAGAAGAGACTTTTTAAAAATCTCCAGCGCAACCGCAGCGATGATCGCAGGAGAAGGGTATGCGTTTGCCAAGACGGGTGTTACCAAAATCGAAAATGCAAAAGAGAACTACCCTAACACCAGCTATAGCGAAGAGATGTACCGCAATGAGTTTGGCTTTACGTATGGTAAAAAAGAGGAGCATGGCTTTGCGTACCACTGTGTGAACTGCCAAGGTAACTGTTCATGGGAAATTTGGTCTAATAATGGGGTTGTAACGCGTGAAAACCAATCGTCACGCTACCCATCTATCAATGCAAAAGTACCCGATTTTAACCCAAGAGGCTGTAACAAAGGTGTACAACACTCTCAGATCATGTATGAGAAAGACCGATTGCTTTATCCGATGAAGCGTGTGGGCAAAAGAGGCGAAGGAAAATGGAAACGCATCAGTTGGGATGAAGCTTCCAATGAAGTCGCACAAAAGATTTGGGATGTTATGACAGACCCTAAAAAAGGTCCTGAGAAGTTAATGGTACATGCAGGAACAGGACTTTTAACAGAAGGTAGACGAGGCGGTCCACTTCGTCTTTCAACACAACTTGGTGCTGTAAGGATTTATCCTGCCTCTTACCTTGGTGATATGTTTAGTGGTGCAGCCATTGCTTATGGTGAGGGAAATCTTGGTTGTACGTATGACTTTATGTACACGGTAAACACTGCCGTCTTTTGGGGTGGCAATCCTTCTGTCTCACGTATTCCTGATGCGCACTTTGTGTGGGAAGGCAAATACAATGGCGCGAAGATCATCGTTATTACCCCTGAGTTTAATGCAAGTGCTCGTGCGGCAGATTTGTGGATACCCATCAAAGCGGGCAGCGACAACATCCTTGCGATGAGCGTTATCTATGAGATTTTAAATGCAAAGATGTATAAACCTACTTTTGCGAAAACCTATACCGATCTTCCGTTTTTAGTGAGAGTTGACACCAAGAAACTATTGCGACGCTCAGAGGTGGAAAAAGCAAAAGATGAGAAAGAACATCACAGTTTTGATGAGCAATTTTACGCATGGAATGCCAAAACCAACGCCCCTGCAGTGATGCCTGGAAGCGAAGGCAGTGAACATAAAACACTGCGTCTTAGTGACTTTGGTATTGAACCACTCTTGGAGGGCGAATTTGAGGTAACGCTTTTAAGTGGTGAAAAAGTGAAAGTAACCACTGTTTTTGAGATGTTAAAGAAAAGCACTGCACGCTTTAGCCCTGAATCTACTCAAAAAGAGACAGGTGTTCATCCTGACACGGTACGCCAACTTGCACGTGACATAGCTTTGCCAAAAGTTGTGGAAATCACCACAGGTTTTAGTTTGAACAAATACTTCAATGGAATGATGTCTATATGGAACATCGCTTCTATCTGCGGTTTGACAGGACGTATGGGACCGTATGGCGGGCTCAATACCGAAAATGAGTTCCAACTCAGTGGGCTAGAGGCGTTAAGCGGCTTTAGTGGCAAATACACCGCACGTTTTGGTTCAGGCTTTGTGGGTGAATTTATCTTGGGCGATGGTATGAAAACGTTTGAGAAGTATTTTAGCGATGCTGATGTGCGTAGAGCGCAAAATGGGATGAGCAAAGAGGAGTATATTAAGGTTGTTTCATTGCTTCTTGAAAAAGGTAAAGATGGCAAAGAAAAAGGGGTAAAACCACACTGGACGCCAGAAATTGCACTCATCGTTGCAGACGCGAAGTTTAGACGTAACAAAGGCAGTGACTACAAAGAAGCGTTTTTGAAAAAAACCAAATACTTTGCCTATGTCGATACCCGTATGAGTGAAGCAGCTGTCTTTGCAGACATCTTACTACCAGCTAAAAGTCACTATGAGGTGTGGGATATACGAAGTAGTCCTGGGTATCATCGCTTTACCAACTTAGCGCAACCTGCAAAAAATCTCAAGCCTGTAGGTGAAGCGATGGATGAATGGAGTATGTTCTCGCTCATCACCAAAAAGCTTGAAGCAATCGCCAATAAACCAGAAAATAAAGAAAAAGCCAAAGTCAAAGATGACAAACGCTATGCCAAAGAGGGCTTCCATGATCTTACCATCGTACACCAAGAGTTTACAAACAATGATGAAGAGAGTCGATCAGAGATGGAACCACTTTTAGGCACAGACAAACAAGCGGTGGAAGCTGCTCTTGCGAACTGTGTTCAGTATGAACCGTGGACGATTGAGAAGATGTACAAAACAGGAGGTTTTTTACAGCTCAATGAAAAAGCAGCCAAAAGCTCACCACTGTACGCCGATAGGCCGTTTAACTCTAATGAAGATCATCTCTTTAAGTTTCAGCGCTTAGAAACACTGAGTGGTCGCCAAACGTTTTATGTTGACCATGACATGTATATCAAAATGGGTGCTCAAACCAACACAGGCATGCAAGGCATTCGCCCTGACACCAAAGCACATCCATTTGTTATGATGACACCACATGCAAGATGGAGTATTCACTCCAACTATAAAACAAGCCGTACCTTACTTCGTTTACAGCGTGGGGTTCCTGCCATTCAGGTAAACCGCGAAGTGGCAAAGCTTAAAGGGGTGAAAGATGGTGAACAGATTCGTGTTTATAACGCTTTGGGCGAGTTTTACGCTATGGCAAAACTAAGCTCCTCCTGTCCACCCGATGGGCTTGTATTGGAGCATGGTTGGGAGCCTTATATGTATAAACATAAAAAAGGGCACAATGAAGTAGTACCAACAGCACTTAATCTTTTGGAAATGGCAGATGGCTGGGGGCATTTGAAGTTTGGAGGACTTTGGGATGGTAATCAATATGCTTATGATGGCGCGGTTAATTTTGAAAAGGCAAGGGGGTAGGTCATGTCACAACGTCAATTAGCCATGGTAATGGATTTAAATAAATGTATCGGCTGTCAGACCTGTACCGTTTCTTGCAAAACACAATGGACTAACCGCAACGGGCGTGAATACATGTACTGGAACAATGTAGAGACCTATCCAGGTGAAGGGTACCCTAAAAAATGGCAAGAACTCGGTGGCGGGTTTGATGAAGCAGGAGATCTAAAAGCTGGCGTTGTACCAAGCTTGCAAGGTGAATATGGTGTGCCTTGGGATTATAACCATGATGAGCTTGCGAGTGGGGCAGAGTTTAAGCCACATATAGACCCAAAATGGGGACCTAACTGGGATGAAGATGAAGGTGCTGGAGATTTTCCAAACGATAACTACTTCTTTTACATTCCACGTATTTGTAACCACTGCTCTAATCCTGGGTGTCTTAGTGCCTGTCCAAGAGATGCTATCTTCAAGCGTGATCAAGATGGCGTTGTGTTAGTGGACTTGGATCGTTGCCAAGGGTATCGCTACTGTATCGCAGGGTGTCCGTACAAAAAAATCTACTTCAATCCACGTATTTCTAAAAGTGAAAAGTGCATTTTGTGCTTTCCACGTATTGAAAAGGGCTTACCACCTGCGTGTGCACAACAATGTGTTGGACGTATTCGCTTTGTCGGCTTTTTAGATGATGAAGAGGGACAGGTCTATAAACTGGTGAAAAAGTTCAAAGTGGCATTACCTTTGCGTCCTGATTATGGAACTGAAGCAAATGTGTACTATGTACCGCCAACGGAAGCACCGCCAAAGTTTGATGCTCATGGAAAAATTATTGAGGGAAGTACGCGTATTCCTCCTGAAGTTTTAGAGCGACTTTTTGGAAAAGAGGTGCATGAAGCAGCTAAGACACTCAAAGCAGAGATGAAAAAGCGTAAAGAAACAGGTGAAAGTGAACTTATGGACTTGCTTATTGCGTACAAACATGAAGAGATGTTTAGGCTCGATGGTAATTATTATGCTGAGTACGCCAAGTCCAAAGGAATGCCAGCCATTAAACCTGTGGATGAACGTTATCTTAGTGGTAAATATACCTCTAAAATGAAGTTTTTCGCAAAGGGAGTAAACGCATGAAAACATTAAAAATGATTCTCCTCTGTGCCAGTCTTCTAGGATTCAATAGTGCAATGGCACAAAATTTAAGCGCAGTACATGTCAAAGAAGATCTCAGTAAAGTGAGTCTTTCATCTCCTCTTTGGCACAAAGCAAAAGCGGAACGCGTTGAGGTGTACCCTCAAACGACCATAGAGATGAATGATGAAGAGCTGATAAAGGCTAATGAAGCAAACCTTGCCAAAGTTCTACAGGTAAAAACGCTCAGCGATGGTAAATCAATAGCCTTTTTACTTCAATGGAAAGATACTACCAAAAGCCTTCAAACGAGTGATAGTACAACAGCCTATGGTGATGGTTTTGCGGTGCAATTTTCAACGGTTAATGACAAACTCCCTTATATCGGTATGGGAAGTGAGGGAAGATCGGTTATCGTGCATCTTCAAAAAGCAACGGGTGCGGTCTATGAGCCCAATAATAGAGGCGATGTATACCATCAAGTCAATAGCTCTAATCAAAATGCTTTTGCAAAAGAGCTAGCTTTGTATAAAAATGAGGTGGCAAAGCAGGGTAATGGTGATTATCAACGCAGTTTTATCTCTGAGGGTTTTCGCTCTATGACACAGATTCGTGATAACTCTGAACCCGCTGTGATGGAGATGAAATACGATAAAGGGGTTTGGAGTGCGCTTTTGGTGCGACCACTTAAAAGTGAACATCTAAGTCTTCAAGGAAGTTTTCCTGTTGCTTTTGCACTTTGGGATGGCGAGAAGAAAAATCGTGATGGCTCAAAATTGTTAAGCCCTTGGATAGGCGTTACGCTAGATTCTAATGCCAAAGAATTAGCCTTTTTAGATGAAATCAAAGGTGATGTGAGCAATGGTGAAAAACTGATGATGGAGAATTGCTCAGCGTGTCATCAGTACAAAGCGGTTAAAAATGCTCCTAAGTACATGGCGCCAAACCTCTCCAATATAGGCGGATACAGCAATGCAAGTTACCTCAAAGAGTCTATCATGGAGCCTAGTGCTGTTGTTGTGGCAGGGTATAATGTCAATGCACATAAAAACTTTTCATGGTACACCAGTGATGATAAGGGTGTGCGAACATCAACGATGCCACCGTTTGCGCATTTGGATGCGAAAAGCGTGAATGATCTGGTGGCCTTTATGAGAACCCTCAAAGTGGAGGTAGAGAAATGAAAAAGATAGCAGTTTTAATCACGCTTCTGGCAGTAAGTTTGTTAGCTGAAGGCGTTGAAAAAAAAGGGTTTTTAACCAGTAAATGGTGCGCACAAAATGGTTACTTTTCAGACTGTCGTTTGGAGAGTTTTGTGTGTGGTAGTGGGGAATGTTTTAAAAATTGGGAGTTTGGCGATAAAGTAAGTGATGAACTCGTTCTTTTTGTTCACAATGAACAAAAAATCTATGCAATTGATTACAGTGCTATTCCGCGCTATAAGCTCGATGAACCGATGAACATGAACGATGTAACCATTACGGGCGAGCTAAAAGACGATACCATCATCGCTAGTGGCTTTAAAGCGCCTCCTCCACCTCAAAAAAGCTTCTTTAAGGGATGTTTATAGTGGATGCAAAAAGTCGCGCCAGAATGTACGCATTTTTATCGAAAATGTTCGCAAATTCTTTGGATGAAAAGCTTATCCATGAGCTAAAAGATGACAAAGCAATTTTGGAGCTTGTGATGGATGATGAAAAGGGGTGGTTTGAAACCACTCCTGCTCATGAGCTTGAAGAAGCACTGAATGTTGACTACAATTCGCTTTTTTTGATGCACTCACTTCCTATTGAATCTTCCATCGTGGATGATAAAGATGAGGTATTGGTGGGGCTTCAAAATCCTGTCATGCAGTTTTATTTTGAGCACGGGTATGAGCTCAATCTTGCAAAGTCAGAACTCTTAGCCCCTGATCATATCAGCTTCGAGTGCGCGTTTATGCAAAATTTGATTTTAAAAAAAGAGGTAGATGCCCAAAGAGCATTTTTGCAAAAGCACCTTTTACAGTGGGCTCCTATGTATCTTTTAAGCATGGCAGAAATGGCACAAACGCCCTTTTATAGGGGGCTGTGTACATTGGGTGCAGAGTATATCATCGCAGATTACGAGGGATTATGTTAGATAGAACACTTTACATCGACCGTACTGGGGCATTTGCACTGGATCGTTTGAGTTGCTTACGCAATGAGTATGCTAAAAATGAATGTGAAGAGTGTCTCACACACTGCAGTGAAAATGCGTTTGTTTTTGAACAAGGAAAATTACGCTTGTCTGCTGTATGTACCCAATGTGGTGCATGTATGGGGGCATGTCCTACGAAAGCACTCTCGTTGTATGGTTTTTCAATCGAAAAAGTTTTTGAATCTATCGTAAAAGAGGGTAACGTAACGCTAAGCTGTCAAGGTGAAATGCCCTGTTTAGGAGCACTGAGTGTTGATGAATGGTGTGCTCTTTTATTAGAAGGCAAAAGTTTCAGCTGTACGCTTTTAGAATGTGCTTCGTGTCAGCATAATCACGCAGGCGTTGTAGAACAAAGCATTCGTAAACGCATAGAAGAAGCAAATGCCTTTGTTGCAGCACTTCATAAGAATGAACGCATCACAATAGTGACACATAAACCACAAGAACCTTCAAGAAGAGCTTTTTTTAAGCGCCTCGTTACACCTGCAATAACAACTACGTCACATTTCTCAGAAGCACCCTTAACACATCTCAAAAGAGCGCTAAAAAAAACAGTTTCTCAAAGCGTTACCGTAGAAAATTTCTCTTTTTTATATCCCAAAGCAATTTTACAATCGTGTGATAACTGTAAAGAGTGTGTGCAATTTTGTCCTACTCATGCCCTAAGCTACAATACGCAACAGAGCGATATACTCTTTCAAGTGGGAAAATGTATCGGGTGTGGTATCTGTGAAAGCATTTGTCATAAAGAGGCGATACAAACTATCGAAAAAGAGGTTGATGTGATTGACTTCGCTTACGATAGAGCACAAGTGTTACTGAGCCATGATTTGCAAGTGTGTCATACGTGTAAATGTGCTTTTTCATACAAAGGCGGTGAAAAGATATGTGAAAGGTGCGCATGTTTTGAAAAAGAACACTCAGAAATGTTTCTACTAGCTTCGCAAAGCCACTAAAAAGAAAAAATATGCTAGTCTATTGCTAAGATCGATTTAAGGAGTGTGCATGCGATATATCATGATGGCCTTAGCATTGCTTGTTTTTACGGGATGTACCAAATTAAGCAAAGAGAATTATGACAAAATTCAAGTGGGCATGAGTTACACTCAAGTAACCGATATTTTGGGAAAAGCAACAAAATGTGACTCATTGGCCGGTATGAGCGACTGTACATGGGGTGATGAAAAACATTATATCAAAGTCAAGTTGGTTGCCGATAAAGTCATGTTTATGCACTCGCAAGGAATTGAGTAATTAACAAAGGGTTAACATAAGGCATCTATAATTTCGTCCGAAAATGAAGGAGTTATAGATGAATGTTATCCCTAGAAATGTATTAAGTGCCTTATTGATGGTTATGTTTGCCGTTGTATCCATCACAGGTGTCATGATGTATTTTAAAATTCGCGTCCTCTCCAGTGAAGCACTTCACATCTGGTTAGGTTTTGCTTTTGTGGTTATTTCGTGTTTGCATTTACTCAAAAATTGGAATGGTTTTCTCTCTTACTTTAAAAAGCGTTCTACAGTACTTTCCCTCTTATTTGGACTTGTTATAATTTTGGCGTTTGTACTGCCTCCATTGGTAACTCCGCAAGAAAAAGGAGTCAATCCTAAAGGTAAAATCATTGGAGCAATGATGAATGCACCTCTTTCTAAAGTAGCTGCGTTTGTAGATTTAGATGATGAAATGATGATAAAAATGTTAGCTCAAAAACAAATCTTAGCATCCAGTAAACAATCTGTCTTAGAGATCGCAAAAGCGAGTGGTAAAACGAATGATGAGATTTTAAATATAGTCTTTAATGCGCCAAAAGCGCAGTAGGTAAGTCTTTACAGGTAAGATAAATCATCTTACCTGTAAATGGAGGATTATTTATCCTCTTTTTTCATCGCTTCTTTTGCACCTTTGACGGCGCCATCCATTACATGTTTTGCAACTTCCCACGCACGGAATCCAAGTTTTTTTGCCTCTTGTGCAACGTGTTTTGCTTTATCACTTTCAAACTCAAACTGTTTGAGTGATTCTACTTTTGCAGATGCTTTTTTCTCAAGTTCATTCACATCTTTTTTGAGTGATTCGAATTTTTTCTCTGCTTTGTCTTTAAATGTTTTCTCAAAAACAGATGCTTCTGCTTTGAGTTGTTCAATGCGTTCACTGATGACTTCTTTAGCATCATTCGCTGCACGCATAATTTTTGCCGCTGAACTGTTCATCTCTTTAATCATCTCTCTGATAATACTTGCAGAAATACCTTCACTTTGTGATGCGAGCACTTCTAAAAGCGTGATGAATTGTTCGTCCATGCGTAAGAGTTCTTTGCGAAGTTCTGTAAGATCAGTCTCTAAAAGTCCTTCCATAGCCTCTGTTGGAGCATATTTGAGATCATTTTTAAATTTATCAATTGCTTTGGTAATACCTTCTTTGACACCATTGATTGAGCCTTCAAGTATCTCTTTAGCATGTCCTAAATCTTCATCGGCAATATCTACACTTGCAGAGATAATGGTATTTGAGATATCAATGATACGTTGTTTGGTAAGATCACCCTCTGAAATGGTTTGAAAGCTTAGATTTTTAGTGATTTCATGAATGGTATCGGCAATATCACTGCCTTTTTCTAATGTGGTGAGCAGCGCTTCTTGGGTCGTTTCTCTAAGAATTCCTAGCATCTCAATACCACGAAGTTTTGCATCGTGAAGAGCCGTTAAAGCGCTCTCTTTTGTTTCAGGCTGCATCGCTGAAATGTGAGCCTCAAGAACACTAAATGTTTCTGAAATGGTTGAGCGTATTTGCTGTTTTTGTGCAAAAATACTCTTTTCGAGTTGCTCTTTCTCATAAATCGTTCTATATAAAAACGCCTCTTTATCAGAACTTGTAGCTTTTAAGAGACCATCAATGACGGCGCTAATCGCACGAGGAGATTTAAGCCCTTCGTCATGGAGTGCTTTGCAGTAAAGCTCAAAGAGTTCCCCGATACGGTTATGGATGTTATTCTCATCTTTAAGACGTTGAATTTTTTTGCGAGAAAGCTCAAATGTAAGCTCGCTAATTAGCTTGAAAAGCTCCGAGTGTTCTTTTTTCTCTTTGAGTGTAGCTAAAAAAATGGTGTACGTTGATTCCATGTTGACCTCTCTTACAGTACGAATTTTATATGTTGGTGTGCTTTGAGCATATGAAAAAGCATTTTACGATCATCGGCATTGTGAACAAGTACACTCAGCGTATAACTTGCGTAATTTCCTTTTGTGCTATTCTGAGATTTACGGACTTCGCAAATACGCTCTTGAAGTACCTCCTCAACAATGCTTACTACATTGTGTTCACTGCTAAGGACTAGTTTGTATTCCCATTTGCATGGATAATCAAGCTGTAGTTCGGGTGTAGTTTCCACTTTTACCTCCACTTTTAGATTCAAGGCGAATATCACTAATGACCATAGATTTATCAATGGCTTTTGACATATCGTAAATAGTCAATAGGCCAATACTTACGCCTGTTAACGCTTCCATCTCAACACCTGTTTGTCCTTTGAGTTTAGCGGTAACAGTTAATTTAAAACCAGGAAGCGCTGGAAGTTCTTCGACATCACAATTGACTGAAGTGAGCATCAAAGGGTGACACATTGGAATAAGATCGCTGGTGCGTTTTGTTCCAAGAATGGCAGCAATAACAGCCGTTTGAAGAACAGGGCCTTTTTTAGTTTGTTGTGAAATAATCATATCGAATGCGACTTGGCTCATGGTAATAATGCCGCTTGCAACGGCAACCCTAAAACTCTCCGCCTTATCACTCACATCAACCATTTTTGGTCGATCTTTTTCATCTAAATGGGTTAGTTGCATTCGCCCCTCTTTGTTTTTTAAATTATTATAACACCATTTCTCTTAAGAGAGTGCGTGATAAGAGTGTGTCATTTTTTCTCATTATTGGGAAAAACAAGCGTCTCTCTACTTAGAAATCTTGATTTTATGCTACAATGATTTCGTAAAGTCGTTCAATGTTATCTTAAGGTTAGCGAAAGTTACGGGCAAAAGGTAACGTGAGTGATCCAAAAATGAGGAGTACGGTAAATGAATATTTACGTGGGCAATGTGAAGTATGAGATGACGGGAGATCAACTTAAAGAGATGTTCTCAGCGTATGGTGAAGTATCAAGTGCAAGAATCATCAGTGATAGAGAGACTGGAAGATCAAAAGGTTTCGGTTTTGTTGAAATGCCAAATGATTCAGAAGCAAAAGCTGCAATTGAAGCAACAAATGAAAAAGAGATTGGTGGAAGAACTTTAAAAGTTAATGAAGCTAGACCTCGCGAAGAGCGTCCAAGAAGATCTCCAAGAGATTTCAACTAAGACGTTTTCAAAAAATCTCCACCTTTTAAAGGTGGAGATTCTCTTCTTTTTTAGCGTGAAAGCGCAAATCCTATACCAATACGATCTGTTCGTTTGTCATAATCAATAAGACTCTCTGCATATCCGCTGTATAGTTGAATATATCCAAATAAATTTTGCTCCCAAAGAGGGAATGTCCAGTCAAATTGGACAGCACCTCGGTTATTGTCTGAGTGCATGTTGTTACGAATTAAAAGTTTAAAGTTTTGTTGCTTCCACGGATACATCAATTCTAAATCACCATACCCTAAATAATCATCAATGTTCGGATTGTCATCGGTTGCTGCACTTTCTGGAATACGGTACCACACACGAGGTGAAATTACAAGTCCACCTGCTTGGAAAAAGGCTTTGGCATAGAGCCTATTCCAAGAGCGTGATTTTGGGGTATCTTGTCCGTTGGATTGATGAACGATACCAAATTGATACGCCTTAATGAAACTATCATGATCCCAATGGGGCATAATCATAAAAAGCTCAGGTTGGTAGTTTGTTTCACGAAATGGTGCGGAGTCCGCTGCTGTTTGCCACCATGATGTTTGGGTATAGGCTACCACGAAGCTTTCATGTAAGCCTAAAAGGTTGTCGGTCAAACCTTTTTGAAAACTGACTTGAAATTTTGTCTCTTGATGTTCTCTGTCGTTATGTTGGACGTTGTCATAAGTGTATGGTAAGAGATAGTTCATTTTGTATGGAGCAATATCAAATGTTTTAGAAACCATTTGCAGTACAGAGTTTTTTGTCTCTTCATCATCGTCATAGGACGTAAGGAAAGAGCCATAGACTGATTCTGTTCGCTCAATTTTTTGAAGTTGTTGTGCAATACTGGTTTCCAATGCCTTACTTTGAGTAGCTTGTTTTTCAAAACTTAAAATAGCGGCATGTTTATACCATACCAATGAACGTTCTGTATCGTTTTGAGTTTCATAGTATTTTGCTAACTCATAGGCTGACTTTGCATCACCATGTGTTGCTTTTGCTTCAAGATCGCTCACATCTATGGCGAAAAGTGAGAGAGGAATTTGTGCTAGAATAGCACACAAAAATAATTTTTTCACGCGTTACCTTTCAAAAGATGAAATTATAACGAAATCTAAATGGATATAAATCATGAATCATGTACAAAAAGGAAACATCGCAGGCATTATTGCGATTTTATTGTGGTCTACATTGGCACTTTTTACAGTTTTCACCTCTGCCATTCCTCCCTTTCAACTTACATGTATGGCATTTAGTATGGCTTTTGTGATAGGACTTGGGTTATGGTTCAAGGAAGGTAAAGGTATTATTGTCCATCTTCGGTTATCATGGAAAGTATGGGCTGTTGGTATTTATGGGCTTTTTGGTTATCACTTTTTTTATTTTTTAGCCCTTAAGAGTGCACCTGCATTGGAGGCTAATTTGATTAATTATCTTTGGCCACTCCTTATTGTGTTACTCAGTGCTTTCTTACCCAATGAAAAATTGCGTTGGTATCATAGTATTGGTGCGATTTTAGGTTTTTTTGGTGCTTTTGTTTTATTGGGATTTGGTAAAGAAATTGCTTTTTCTTCACACTATACCCAAGGGTATATGTATGCACTTATTTGTGCGTTTATTTGGAGTAGTTATTCAGTGCTTTCACGCTATTTTGGGTCCGTTCCTACATTATCCGTTGGCGGATTTTGTGGTGTAAGTGCCTTGCTTTCATTGTGCGCGCATTTGATTTTTGAGCAGACGCATATACCCACAACACAGGAATTTTTAGCAGCCCTTGGTTTAGGGCTTGGACCTGTAGGAGTCGCATTTTTTGTCTGGGATTATGGGATGAAGCAAGGAGATATTAAACTGATCGGCTCGCTCTCTTACATCACACCACTTCTATCTACGCTCATGCTTGTTCTCTTTGGACGAACAGCTCCAAGCAATACAATTTGGATTGCTTGTTCGCTGATCGTCCTAGGGTCTATTATCTCGTCACTTCCTTTTTTTAAAGGACTTCTTCACAGAATTAGTACTCGTAATCAACCACTTTAGAAACAGCATTCAGTGATTTGATGAAGTTAACCACTTCAACATGAATAGGGTGCGTTGCGTAGGTTTGTAAATCTTCTTTTGTTTCAAAATCACTAATGAGAGCAACATCGAAGGCTCTCTCTTCTGGTGAAAAGTTAAGTCCCACTTCAAGATGTTTTACGAAATCAAGTTTTCCTTGCATACTCATAATGCGATCTTTTACGGCTTGTTTATTTGCCTCAGAATTATCAGGTAGTTTAAAAAAAACAATATGTTTAACCATAGTCACTCCTTAATTTTTTAAATATTATAGCGCATCTATATGCTAAAAAGATGAGCGTAAATTGTGTGACATTTAACACAAATTTAACACTAGGGGAATAAACTCAACGATATTTTCTAAAAGGAGTACGGTATGCAAAAAAGCCTATGGGCATTTGTTCTCTCAATTTTTTTAGTATTGGGATTGCACGCAGAAGAATTTAATAAAATGGCATCAGGTGAGCCTGAGCTTATTCAAAAAGGTGATGAAAAAGCGTATTGTCCTATTTGTGGCATGAGTTTAAAGCAGTATTATAAAACATCGCATGGTGTAATTTTAAAAAATGGAACTGCAAAACAGTATTGTTCTATTAGATGTCTTGCCGCTGATTACCCTTCTATTCAGTCTCAAATCTCTAAAATTGTCGTCACTGATGTGAAAAGTGAAAAATTGATTGATGCCAAAAGTGCATTTTATGTTGTAGGATCAAAAGTGCCTGGAACCATGAGTATGGTAAGTAAACTCGCATTTGCAAATGAAGCGGATGCGAAAGCATTTGCTTCAGAAAACGGTGGTGAGGTCATGGGCTTTGATGCGACATTTGCTAAAGCAAGAGCTTCTTTAGCGGATGATGTGGATGAGTTTATTAAGAAAAAGCAAAAGGGTATGTACCCTATGGGTGAGAAAATTTACAATGCAAAATGTCAAAAAGAAAAGATTCATTTGCATGATTTTAATTCCATTGCTGAGCTTAAAGTGAATGTGAAAAAAACACAAGTGTGTGGTGAAGTCAATGAGCAAGAGCTACAAGCAGTTGCACTCTATTTATGGGAGATTGTACGTCTAGAGACACATGAACAGCATGACCATAAAACAATGATTCATGTCGAAAAAGATGAGAAATGCCCTGTATGCGGTATGTTTGCTTACAAATATCCAAAATGGGCTGCACGTATGAGTTATACCGAAAATGGTAAACAGATCAATTTTGCATTTGATGGCGTAAAAGATTTATTGAAGTTTTATTATAATCCTTCTAAGTGGGGCAATTATACAAAACATAAAGAGTCTGAGCTATCAATTTTGGTAAGTGATTATTATACCGCAGAAGCGATTGATGGTAAAAAAGCATTTTATGTCGTAGGAAGTGATATTTATGGTCCTATGGGGAAAGAATTTATTCCTTTTAAAACTTTCAAAAGCGCACAAATCTTTATGAAAGACCATAAGGGGCTTCAAATTGTAGAGTTTTCGAAAATTGAGGAATCCCTAGTTTACGCGCAAGATCAATAGTTTTATAAAAAATTACACGAGTGTATGAGGTTGCTCGAATATATAACCTTGAAAAAGATCAAAATCAAGGTTACGAGCAGCCTCAAGAATTGTTTTTGAATTAAGTTGTGTAGCAACGATACGAATTTTTTTCTGCTTTGCTAACTCAACCATTTTTTGACATGTACGTTGTGCTATTTCATCAAGTGCAAAGTTCCGAATAAGATCACCATGGACTTTAATAACATCAATGATTCCCTCTTTAAATGCTTCGATAAGCGCTGGCGTTTTGACATTGTCAAGTGCTATCATAATCCCTGCTTGTTTAAGCTCTAGCATGACTTTTTTTAATGCCTCAAATTGTGAGTCTTTTTCACAGTAAACTTCCAGAACGATATTTTTACCTGAAAAACAGTTTTTCAAATAATCAACATGGTGTGCATCGAGAAGATCTTCCGCGGTGAGATTCAGTGCAAGACGAAGGCCTGTTTGAACAGAAAATTCAGCGACTTTGTTTGCAATGCTTTCAAAAAGTGTGTCATAAAAATGGCGTTCTTTTGCGATTTTTAAAAAGAGTTTTGGCGATTGGAGTGTTTGATGATATGCCAAACGCAATAGTGCTTCGTAGTAAAAAGGTTGTTTATTGTGATCGACAATGGATTGGAAGTGAAGTACAATTTGCCCGCTTTCAATGGCACTTTTCATCATGCTTTCTATCGCTTCTTCATTTTCACTCATCAAGATATTGGCAAACTCTGAATAGGTAACAAAAGGTTGATTTTCTGCTTTTGCGACTAAGAGTGCTTTTTGTGCTTTTACGAGTGGTTCAAAATGATCAAAACTAATTCCAATGTGTACTTCGACATTAATATCTCTGTTATGATACGCATAGCTTAGGCGCTCAATGGTATCACTAAGAGCAAAGATGATACGTTCCATCTTGGAGAGCTCAAAAGGAGTATCCATTAAAAGAGCGAATTTATCATCTTGGATACGAAAAACTTCCATATCGTTAGCTTTTGCAAAGCTTTGAAGTGTCATCGAAAAAGCACATAACACAAAGTTCCCGCCCTCATCACCATGTTCAAGATTAATACGTTGAAATTGCTTAATATCGACAAGAAAAAGCTTGGGGCTTTTACACGTGAGCAATTTTGCTTCAAAAGCACCAAAAGAGGAGATTTTGGTCAGAGCGTCGATCATAAAAGTTCCTGTGCTTTTTCATATTCGTGCGGATGGTTGAGGTTTAAAAATGGCTCATCTTTTTCAAATACAATTTGCTTTGTACGACTTTGGTCAAGCACTAAACGGATTTTATGTTCATTTTTAGAGAGTTGTGTACGAATAGTTTCTGAAATAGAAGGTGCATAAATGGCACATAATTGATGTGATGAACAAGGTGATGTCGCAATAATCGCATCATCATTTTCTTCAAAATTTTCATAGAGTTTTTCAAAAATTTCAGGTGTTACAAAAGGCGTGTCCACACTAAGCACACATACAGGTGTCTTAAAAAATTCCAAAATAGAAAGTAAGGCAACCAGCGGTGAATGTTCACTGTACTTTGAGCTATCTTCAATAAATGAGGCATCAAAATCAAATTTTTCTTTGCTTTTACTGCTGACATGAATGCTTGAAAAATAGGGTTTGAGTCTGTGGAGTTGAAACTGAGTCAACGTTTTAAACTCACCAAAGGGAAGCAACGCTTTGTCGCTTCCCATGCGTGAGCTTTTCCCACCGGCAACGATAACTAAAGGCAGTGGGATAAAAGGCATTAGAGTGTTCTTGGATCAGTGATTTTACCCATAACAGCACTTGCAGCTGCTACGGCAGAGTTTGCAAGATAGATTTCACTGGTTCTTGCACCCATACGTCCTACAAAGTTTCGGTTGGTTGTAGAAACACAACGCTCACCTTCACCTAAGATGCCCATATAACCGCCTAAACATGCACCACATGTTGGGTTACTGAAAACTGCGCCTGCTTCAACGAAGATATCTACTAAACCCTCTTTTTGTGCTTGTAAGGAGATTTTTTGCGTTGCAGGAGTGATGATAAGACGTGTTTTACGTGCGACTTTACGACCTTTTAGAATGCTTGCTGCAATGCGAAGATCTTCTAAGCGGCCATTGGTACAGCTTCCGATAAAGACTTGATCGATACTCAAATCATCTTTGACTGCTTGATTAATGGACTTACCATTGGATGGTAAAAATGGATATGCAATCACAGGATCAAGGTTTGCTACATCGATGTGAAGCACTTGCATGTACTGCGCATCGTCATCTGAGTAGAAGAATTTTGGTTCACGTGCAAGATTTTTATCTTTTAAAAATGCTTTGGTTGTTTCATCAACGGCAACAATACCACTTTTTGCACCCGCTTCAATTGCCATATTACAGAGTGAAAAACGATCATCCATGCTAAGATAGTTAATGGTGTCACCTGTAAATTCAAGGGTACGGTACAATGCCCCATCAACACCAAGAATACGAATAACCTCTAAGATAAGGTCTTTTCCATACACATGTTGTTTTGGTTTACCGGTGAAAACAACTTTGATGGATTCTGGAACTTTAAACCAGTTCTCTCCTGTGATCATGGCAAAAGCAAGGTCTGTTGAGCCCATACCTGTTGAAAAAGCGCCTAAGGCACCATGTGTACAGGTGTGTGAGTCTGCACCAATGATAACATCGCCTGGTACTACAAGCCCTTTTTCGGGCAAAAGCGCATGCTCGATACCCATATCTTTTTCATCAAAATAGTGCTTTAGGTCATGTTTGTAGGCAAATTCACGACTGATCTTAGCTTGGTTGGCACTTGCAATATCTTTCGCGGGAATATAGTGATCCATGACGATACTAAAACCATCAGGATTTGCAAGCTTCGTTGCACCGCTCTCTTCAAACGCTTTAATCGAAATAGGAGTTGTAATGTCATTACCGATAACCATATCGATCTTACATTTAATAATCTCACCCGCATGAACTGCGTGACCCACGTGGTCGCTAAAAATCTTTTCAGTGATGGTTTGTCCCATGGTATGCCTTTTATGTACATGTAAAATACGGGTATTTTAGCAAAAAAAGGTTTAAGAAAAAAAAAGAGGAAAGGAGTTGCCCAAAACGGGCAACTAAAAGGAAGGTTATCTACCGCAGCCACAACCGCCGCTACCGCATGATCCGCTCTCATCATTTTTAGATGTATCGATGGAAAATGGAAGGTACGCTGGACAAAAGCGGAACAGGGATGTTCCTAATAACACCACACCGATAATGCCAAACCAACTGTTAAAAATAACCCCTAAAATAATAACGGCAACGCCTGCGATAGCACGAAGCATTCTGTCTGTTTTTCCCACATTACATTTCATGGTAAACTCCTTATTTTGATTTTGGTTATTATAAAATAAAAAAGCTTTATTTGTCAGTAACATACGTTACAAAAGTGTTACAGAATTTCAATTTCTTTGCGGTGAAGTTTAAGCAGATTTTGTTTTTCTAAATCTTTCAGGACACGACTCACAACAACACGCGAAGTTCCGAGTGCTTCTGCAATTTCTTCATGCGTGGCTTGAACAATATTGGAAGGATGGGTGTGTAGCCACTCTAAGATGCGACTGTCGAGCTTTTTAAACTTAATATCTTGAATCAATGTAGCTAGCGCGTCAAGTTTGATGGTAAAAAGGGAAAAAACATAATTGAGGTATGTAGGAGAGCGATGCATAAGATGCTTCACAACTTCTTCGCTAATCAGCCAACCCTCTATGTCGCTTAGGCTGTGTGCAGTACCAATTGCAGGGGTCTGGGAGATAGTGCTTGATGTATTGATCACACACTGTTCGCCTTCTTTCAAGGCATAGAGTGGGATTTTTTTATCATTTTCACCATACATAAAAAGTTCAACTTCCCCTTTGCCAAGCAGCAAAATATCTTTGCAAATGTCTTCTTGATAAAAAAGAATAGTATTTTTAGGAATAGTCACTCGTTTGGCATGCTTTTGAAGATAATCAAACTCTTCAGCATTTAAAGATTTGGCAAATTCAAAATCGTGTAAATTTAGCATTGATCCACCTTATCCATCTGTATAGGTGAATTGTACAAAAAAATAGTAAAAATACTCAATCACAATGACTTATGCAAATCCTTTGTAGTTAGCCAAAAAGCGTTTAATGCCTTCGGTTGCAAAATGTGCTTCGCTCCAAGGCTTAGGGTCTATGATGTCAAAATAGTGCTCTTTTAAAACATAAACACATGCGTGTACGGGCTCATTTTTAACCAGAAGCTCCACCTCTTTACGCTCGTAATACTCGCCTTCAAAAGCATCAAGAGTGATCATATCTTCCTCGTTTATATCGTAATAAACAACCCCTTCAACAAGCTCATCGGCTTGGAAAATAACGGGGTATTCATCATTTTTAACAGAACGTCTAGCATAACCCATTAAGGTTGCTTTTTGCGAGAGATAATTTCCTCTAACCAGTCTGTTCCAGACGTCCTCAAACATTAATGATCCATACGTAAAGAGATGTGTCATGTGCTTGCTCCTTGATGAAAATGATATCACGCTTTGTATCCAATTTGGTGTTTAAAAACTGTGCAAATGAGGATATAATAAAAAAATTATTCTTACAAGAGATGTCTCTCAATGATAACATGTAAAATAGTGTCTGCATGGCTAAAAAACTAAGGAGTTAACCATGGTTCAATGTACATTTCCTTCTCCTATTGGAATTCTTCTGATCTCTGCAGATGAACGTGGTATTTGCGCTCTTGATTTTGATGATAGTGGCGAAGTAGTAAAAGGCTCAAATCCACATATTGAGCTGTTAAAGAAAGAGTTAGAAGCTTATTTCGCGGGCAATCTCAAAACTTTTAGTGTTCCATTGCACCCTAAAGGTACGCTCTTTCAAGAGAGTGTATGGAATGTGCTGCGAAGTATCCCATACGGTGAGACGGTTTCTTATAGTCGTGAAGCAGAGCTTCTCAAGCACCCCAAAGCCACACGTGCAGTTGCAAATGCTAATGGTAAAAATAAAATTGCGATTGTCATTCCGTGTCATCGTGTGATTGCCAAAGATGGGGGCATTGGAGGTTATAGTGGTGGACTGTGGCGTAAAGAGTATTTATTGGCATTGGAGCAAAAATATCGATGAAAATAGTATTGGCGATCGATTCATTTAAAGGGTGTGCGAGTTCACAAGAACTCTCTGCATGGATAGAAGAGGGCATTAAAGAGGTTTACCAAGAAGCTGTTGTACAAGCATGCTACATTGCCGATGGCGGCGAGGGAATGCTTTCTGCCATTATGCAAAATATCCCAGGTAAGATTATGACATGCAGTGTGCATGACCCTCTTATGCAACCCATAGACGCACAATATGGTATTTTAGAAGATGAAAAAACAGCCGTGATCGAGATGGCGCAAGTGGCAGGACTTCCCTTAGTTCCCTATGAAAAACGCAATCCTCTTATTACCACAACGTTTGGTGTGGGAGAGCTTGTGAAAGATGCCATGAAGCATGGGTGCCGTACCTTTATCGTGGGTATTGGTGGCAGTGCGACCAATGATGCAGCCTTGGGAATGATGCAAGCCTTGGGGTATCGTTTTTTTGACAAAGAAGGTCATGAGCTTGGTTTTGGTGGTGAAATACTGGAAAAAGTGCATCGTATCGATGAAAGCCATGTCGATAAAGAGCTTAAAGCGTGTGAATTTATAGTGGCGTGCGATGTCGATAATGTGATGTATGGACCACGAGGTTCAGCACATATTTATGCAGGGCAAAAAGGGGCAGATGCCGTGATGATAGAACGCCTCGATGCTGGCATGAAGCATTTTACAGAGGTGTTGAAACATAAACTAGATAAAGATGTGGCACACAATGCAGGCTCTGGTGCCGCAGGTGGTATGGGTGGCGGTATGCAAGCCTTTTTGAATGCAAAACTTCGCTCTGGTATTGAGATTATTTTAGATCAGATCGGGTTTGATGCTCATCTTAAGGATGCTACGCTTGTTATCACAGGGGAAGGCCGTATTGATAAACAATCACTCATGGGCAAAGTACTGAGTGGCGTTTCAAAACGTTGTGTGAGTGCGGGTGTACCGTTGATTGCCCTAGGTGGTGGCATTGCGGATGAACACGAAGAGCATGAAGGGGTGGATGCACTGTTTTCGATTATGCGTTATCCTATGAGCTTAGAAGAAGCGATGGAAAAAACACGGGCTGAAAAACTTGTCAAACAGAGCACAAAAGAGATTTTTAGACTGATAAAACTAATAAAAAATTCTGCCTCATAAGAGGCAAAAGCACCAAAGGTGCGTGGGCATTCTGCCAAGGAAAACCCAGTGTTAACTTAGTTTTTAGAGCTTTGCTTTAAAAACGTGTTAAGAGTTCTGTTAAGAACTCCAACTAAAAATAAAAAAGAGATATATGAAATACAGTGAACTGATTTGCATCAATAATTATCTAAAGCAATACCATAAAATTTCCTCGATTTATCGTGTGGATGATAGTGTCTTGCGCATTATTTTCGAAGCGGGAGAACCACTCTTTATTGACCTTGGGCGTGGGGATTCGTATATGTTTTTTAAAGAGGACTTTAAACAAGCAAAGCGTTATACAGCCCCTTTTGATGTTCTTCTAGGCAAGCGGTTTTCCAATGCGAAAATCGAGTCGATGGATGTGGAAGAGGGGAATAGGATCTGGCGTATTTGTGTGCTTGCAAGTTCAAGTTATAAAGCACTGCGTACAACATTGCAGTTAGAATTTACAGGACGCAATACCAATGCGATTATTCTTGATGAAAATGAGGTTGTATTAGAGGCGTTGCGTCATATAGATTCTAGTGTCTCATTTCGCAGTGTTAAGGTAGGAGAAGCACTTGAAGCCTTGCCTCCCAAAGAGCTTAAAGAGAAACCATTTGAATGTGAAGGAAGCATAGAAGCATACCTAAAGGCTTCTTATGAAAAACGGTTGCATGTCAAACTTGAAGAGATTAAAAAGCAAAAAATTGCGCAAGTCGTGAAAAAAATTACAAAACTCACGCAAGCGATTGATGGACTAGAGAATGAAGAAGACCTTTATGCTCAAAGTGAGATAGCAAATCATCATGGAACACTTGTGTTAGCCAACTTACATACGATAAAAGGTTATCAAGAAGCAGTCACATTGCACGATTTTGAAGGAAAAGAGGTGACAATTTGTCTTCCACAGGCTCAAACACCTCAAATGGCAGCCAATTTGCTATTTAAAAAATCGAAGAAATTGCGTCAGAAAGCGCTTTCTGTGCATCGTCAAAAAGAGAACTTGGAAGAGAAACGACTCTTCTTAGAGCGTATGGTAAATGTTATCAATGCGGCACGTGATCCTGAAGAGATACAGATTTTAGTGCCAAAACAGCGCAAATCAAAACAAAAAGGTGATGAAGGAAGTTACTATGAAACCTTTTTATTGGAGGGGTATCGTATTTTACTTGGTAAGAATGAAAAAGGAAACATCGCACTTTTACAAGAGGCTAAAAAGAGTGATATTTGGCTTCATGTCAAAGATATGCCTTCTTCGCATGTGATTATCTGTACTGAAAAACAAAATGTTCCTGAATCCGTTCTTATTTTTGCAGCAAAGCTTTGCGTTGAGTTTAGTATGCCTCAAAAAGGTGGATATTTGGTCGATTATACTAAACGTAAAAATGTTAAACCCTTTGATGGAGCGAATGTTGCTTATGATGAGTATCAAACGCTTAAAATTTATAAAGAGTAAAATTCTGCCTCGAAAGAGGCAAGCTTTAGCGCCTAGTGCAACGTAGCTTTTTAGGCTTTGCCTAAGAAGCGTGTTAAAAATAAGCAGGAGGCTTTTATGGCAACAATTGGTCCTATTGGCAATGTCATTTATGCAAACCAAATGGTAACCGTACAAGCGGGAAAACAGATGGATTATCTCAATAGTGTTCAAATGCAAAGTGCTATTGCAGAAGCGATGCAAAATGAAAAAGAAGAGGTCGTAGAAGAGGTTAGACCAGCAGAAGAGAGTTATAAAATCGATCCTGAAAATGAACATGAACGCCAAAAACATGAGGAAGAGAGTGGGGCTACGGAAGAGCAGATGAAACAAGAAGAGCATGAAGCGCATACTGTGGAAGAAGAGGACGAAATCCCTGCCGTTCATAATGGACATTTAGACATTAAAGCTTAGCCTCACCTTGACTTTGCTATGATTACTTTTCACACAATAACATCATAAAAGAGTCTCAATGAACTTCAAAGCACTCTACGAATCAAACAAACAGCGCGTCTTTACGGGCTTGGTAATGCTTGCATTTGCAGCGGTAATTGCATTTTTGAATAACGCACTTTTAACATGGCTTATTATGGGCGCCATGTATATGTTCGCCTTTTATGAGGCGATGAATCTCTTTGAAATTAAAGACAACAAACTCTTTGTTTATGCAGTGCTACTATGGTTAGCGGCATTTATTTATCCTAATCCGGATGATCTCATTTTCCTCGCACTTATTGGTACGTTGAGTGTCATGGCCTATACTAAAAAACTTGATTATAAACTCTTAGCTCCTTTCTTTTACCCTTCAATCTCAATGCTCTTTTTGTATGCCCTTTACCACGACTTTGGTATGTCTGTACTGATTTGGCTTGTTATCGTCGTCGCGTTGACCGATACAGGGGCATATTTTGTTGGTAAAAGCATCGGTAAAACACCTTTTTCTCCAACATCTCCGAATAAAACACTGGAAGGCGTTTTGGGTGGTGTGCTTATCGGTACGATTGTAGGTGCATTATATGGAACATTTTTCATTCCGCTATGGCTTTCACTGCTTATTGCACTGATAAGCTCTGTTGCATCTGTTTTTGGTGATCTTTTTGAAAGTTATCTAAAGCGTGAAGCTGGTGTGAAAGACAGCGGCAATCTCTTCCCCGGACATGGTGGTATGTTAGATCGTCTTGATGGTTACCTCTTTGGCGGTGTTGTTATGGTGATTCTTCTTCGAGGGCTTGCATAAGTGGTACTTCTTGGTTCAACAGGCTCTATAGGAGTCAATGCTCTCATTATCGCAAAGCGCTTTGGTATTATGGTTGAGGCTTTGGTTGCTGGTAAAAATATAGCGCTTCTTAATGAACAGATAAAAGAGCATCACCCCAAATATGTCGCGATTAGTGATGCAAAAGACCGCGAACTTGTCAATCATCCCAATGTTTTTGTGGGTAGAGAAGGTATCTTAGAGCTTCTTCAAAAAACTCAAAGCTTTTTAGTAGTTAATGCGCTTGTTGGTTTTGTAGGGCTTGCTCCAAGCATCGAAACACTGCGTTTAGGTAAACGCCTAGCTTTGGCAAATAAAGAGTCTTTGGTTGTAGCAGGTCATCTGCTCGATACTTCTCGCATTACGCCGATTGATAGCGAGCATTTTGGGTTGTGGTATCTTCTGGGTAAGCGCCCTGTTAAAGGCATGACGATTACTGCCAGCGGTGGAGCATTTCGCGATACACCTCTTGAACAACTTCCACATATGTCTTTTCAAGATGCTCTCAAACACCCCAACTGGAGCATGGGTTCAAAAATTACCATTGATAGTGCGACCATGACCAATAAACTTTTTGAACTTCTTGAAGCTAAATGGCTATTTGGATGTGAAAAACTTGACGCCATTATTGAGCCAAAATCCATCATTCATGCGTTTGTTGATTTTAAAGATGGCAGTACGACAGCTCATTTAGCCGTTGCTGACATGAAACTTCCTATCGCATTTGCACTTTTGGGAGAAGTGGAAGAACCTATTCTTCCTTCTATTGATTTAGCATCAATTGGTTCTTTCTCATTTCAACCTATCGAAGCGGCACGTTATCCTATTTGGGAAATTAAAGAGGATGTCCTTGCTCATCCAACAAGGGGTGTTGTTATTAACGCTGCCAATGAAGTGGGTATCGCGAAGTTTTATAACCAAGAGATCAATATTTTAGAATTAGCCCAGCGAACCATTAATGCGTACCGCTATTTTGAAAATGCCATTCCTAAAACATTGGATGAGGTATTTGAAATCGATAAAGAAGTGAGACAATACTGTCTTCACTAAAAAATTCTCTCTGCATATAGAAATACTTTACGCTAAAATGTCACAAAAAATTTACCAAAAAGAGGTGTAAATGTTACATAAAACAGACTACAACTTTAGGCTGAAAGACAGCATTATTGGGTTGCAGTTTTTATTTGTTGCCTTTGGGGCATTGGTACTTGTACCTATCTTAACGGGTCTTGATCCTAACGTTGCGCTTTTCACAGCGGGACTTGGGACGCTTTTATTTCAGCTTACAACACGAGAGCAGATTCCTCCTATTTTCTTAGCGTCTTCGTTCTCGTTTATTGCGCCGATTATTTATGGGCTTAAAACATGGGGATTAGCTGGTACACTGTGTGGACTTGCCGCAGCTGGTTTGTTCTATTTTTTCTTGAGTGTCATTGTGCGTCTCAAGGGTTCAGACTTTTTACATAAACTCTTTCCAGCCGTTGTTGTTGGTCCAGTTATTATGACAATTGGTCTTATTCTCTCTCCAGTTGCTGTAAATATGGCAATGGGAAAAACAGGTGATGGTGCCATTGTGCTCGTTCCTCTTCATCAAGCGATGATGGTTTCTATGTCTGCGCTTATCGTAACACTCCTCGTTGCACTTCTTGGTAAAGGTGTTCTTAGGCTATTGCCTATTTTATGTGGTATTATCGCAGGTTATAGTGTATCTCTTGTTTTAGGTATTGTCAGTTTTGATTCTGTAGCAAAAGCAGCATGGTTTGCAATGCCAAATTTTGTTTTCCCTGAATGGAATCTTGAAGCGATTATCTATATCTTGCCAATTGCGATTGCTCCAGCGGTAGAGCATGTCGGTGGTATTTTGACGATTAGTAATGTAACAAAAACAGATTATTTGAAAAAGCCAGGTTTAAAAACCACACTTTTAGGTGACGCTATTGCTACCAGTGCGGCTTCTATGTTAGGCGGACCTCCAAATACTACCTATTCAGAAGTCACAGGTGCTGTAACCATCACTAAAGCATACAATCCAGCGATTATGACATGGGCAGCACTTTTTGCGATTTTATTAGCGTTTGTAGGAAAACTCGGTGGACTGTTAGCAACGATTCCTGTACCGGTTATGGGCGGTATCTTGTTACTTCTTTTTGGTATCATCGCATCAATTGGTCTTGGAACGATGGTGAGAGAGCAAGTAGATATGAATGACCCACGCAACATGATTATTGTTTCAATGATTTTGGTATTGGCGATTGGTGGTATGGTTGTTGATATGGGTGGCGTTGCGTTTAGTGGTATTGGTTTAGGTGCGATTGTAGGTATTGTACTCAATTTGGTGTTGCCAAAAGGTCACCATATCAGCGAACAATAATTCGTTAAGGAACATAGATGGAAATGATTGAAAAGTTGGTAGCAACCCTCTCAAGCATTGTTTGGGGCGCACCAATGTTGGTTTTATTGGTTGGTACAGGTATTTATTTGACAATTATTTTAAAAGGAATGCAATTTTGGGCATTGCCTCATGCGATGAAGCTTATTTTTCACAAAGAGCATGATGGAGAAGGTGAAATCAGTCACTTTGCTGCACTGATGACAGCATTAGCTGCGACAGTAGGTATCGGTAATATTGTGGGTGTTGCTACAGCGATTACCCTTGGTGGTCCAGGTGCAGTTTTTTGGATGTGGATGACAGGTCTTGTTGGTATGGCAACAAAGTACTCCGAAGCAGTACTCGCTGTAAAATATCGTCAAAAAGGGCATCATCATGGTTTCAAAGGTGGACCAATGTACTACCTTACCTATGGTTTGAATATGCCAAAATTGGGTATGGCATTTGCTATTTTTACGGCGATTGCAGCATTTGGTATCGGCAATATGACACAAGCAAATGCCGTTGCACAGATCTTAAACAGTGAGATGGCTGTTCCAACATGGATTACGGGTGTTGTACTCTTAACGTTAACCGCTGTGGTTATTTTAGGTGGTATCAAATCTATCGGTAACTTTACCTCTTTCCTTGTCCCTTTTATGATTTTAATTTACGTAGCAGTTTCTTTGGTTATTTTAGCGATGAATCTTGATAAATTAGGCAGTGCATTTGGTCTTATTTTTTATCACGCGTTCAATCCTATTGCTGCAGGTGGTGGATTTGTGGGTGCTACAATGGCAGCAGCGATTCGCTACGGTGTTGCGCGTGGTGTTTTCTCCAATGAATCAGGACTGGGTTCTGCTCCTATCGCAGCAGCAGCCGCTAAGACAAACGATCCTGTACGCCAAGCACTTGTGAGTATGACACAAACGTTTATCGACACATTAGTAGTATGTACGATGACGGCACTTATTATCTTGATTTCTCCATTTTGGCAACAAGGTGTGAGCCCAAGTGCGCTAACTATGCAAAGTTTTCAGCTCTATCTTGGCTCTTTTGGTGGTATTGTTGTTATTATCTCAACCGTATTGTTCGCCTATTCGACGATTTTAGGATGGAGTTATTACGGAGAAAAAGCGTTTGAGTATATTTTTGGTGAGCGTTTTATCCGTTTATATCGCGTTCTTTTTATCGCAGGTGTTATGGTAGGTTCTATGATGAAACTTGAGTTTGTATGGAACTTTTCCGATCTTACCAATGGTATGATGGCAATTCCAAATCTTATAGCACTTCTTTTACTTTCAAAAGTGATTTCATCTGAAAGTAAACGCTATTTTGAGAGCCTTAAATAAGGAAAAAGCAGAAGCATGTTTCGCCTCTCTTTTGCGTTAGCTGCCATTGCTGTTCTGACGCTCATTAATTTTTACAGTTACAAGCGCTTTTTAAAGCGCTTGGACCTTTTTTTTAAGTACCAAAGTATCCTAAAAGGTGTGATGATTCTCATCACGCTTTGTGAAATTTTTTACTTTTTAGTTCTGCGCTTAGATAATCTTGATCCTCTGCTTTATTCGCTTTTCTCTGCGATGCTTGGTGTCTCTTTTATGCTTTTTTGTGTCTCCATTATCTATGATCTCTTTCATATTCCTTATGCAAAGATACCGTATGATTATTCAAGGCGTATGTTTGTTAAAATGGTTTTTGATGTGACCATGCTCATTTTAGCACTCTCTTATATGACCAAAGGTTTCATTAATGGCATGAAAGCCCCAATGATCAAAGAAGTCGATGTGCCTATTTCTGGGCTTAAAGAAGAGCTATGCGTTGTTCAAATTACGGATGTGCATATTGGAAAGACATTAGGAAAAGCCTTTATTGACGATATTGTAAAACAGATCAACACGTTAAAGGCGGACATTGTTGTCATTACGGGTGATTTGGTGGATATGCCAGTTGAGCGTATTGGCAATACATTAGATGCATTAAAAGAGATTAAAAGCCGTTTTGGTGTCTATTATGTACCTGGAAATCACGAGTATTTTTATGGAGTTCATAAGATTATGGAGCATATAAAATCTTTAGGGATTCATGTTCTCTCAAATCGCTCGATGGTCATAAACCAAACGATTAATCTTGCGGGTGTCATGGATATGATGGGCAGACGTTTTGATTTTGAACCACCAGACCTCACTCTGGCTTTGAATAATGTTGCTCCATCGTTACCAACGATTTTACTTTCACATCAACCTAAAATCGTTTCAGAGATCAAGCATGAGAAAATTGATCTTATTTTGAGTGGACATACTCATGGAGGGCAGATCTTTCCATTTGGCCTTTTGGTGCTTTTGGATCAACCTTATTTAAGTGGACTGTACCAACATTCAAAACATACACACGTTTTTGTGAGTAATGGTGCTGGGTATTGGGGTCCTGCGGTGCGTATTATGGCACCAAGTGAAATTGTTAAACTAACTCTTAAAGTTGCAGTATGAAATCATTTTTAGCATTTAGTATTTTACTTTTTTTCTTGAGTGGTTGTAGTGTCAAACATGATTCCTTAGAGGTAACACCCGACAAAGTACAGCAACTTACCACTGAGTTAACGAAGCTTAGCGATACGATTGATTATCAAGAGGCACGACTCTTTGCCTATGAAGCACTTTTGTATCCGCAAATTTTAGCAGAACGCTATGGTCTTGTCTCTCCTCCAACGTTTCATAACTTTCTCATCAACACAGGCATTAAAGACAGAGGTCTATGCTATGAGTGGAGTGAAGATATGATTACACACCTCAAAAACCTCAAATACCAAAGTTTTGATTTGCGTTGGGGTGTTGCGAACAAGGGCGAATTTGATGAACATAACTCTGTCGTTGTTGTTGCAAAGGGTGCTCCATTTCGCACGGGTATTTTGATTGATCCATGGCGTAAATCGGGCGTGCTTTATTGGGCAAAACTTGGAGATGACCCTGAGTACAAATGGGTAGAAAATGTGGAGAGAAGTCGCTATTACGGTACTATTGAGCGATAATGTTACGCCAGTTTTTGTAAAATAATGCGAATGACGCTCGCACGTCCTACATGTTTATCACCCTCATTGAGTACAATAACTTCTTGTGCTAGCTTAATAATCTTGCATGGAAGTGTTTTTACGATGTCCAGAATATCATTAAGATCATACAACAGCGCAATATTTTTAGGACCTCCACTACTGAAATGAATTTGACTTTCGCTAAAGAGTTCTGCAATAAAATAACCATTGGTGTTCAGTGCCATTAGCGCTTTTTCAAAGAGCATTTTTTGATTGTGTTTAGGAAGATGTAGGTACGTACATACTACAGCATCGTAGTGCGTGTCTGGTTGCCAGTATTCAAAAAGCGTATGACGTGTCTTGATAAAAAGATAACTCTCTTTGGCACGTCTGCGGAGTTTTTTAAGTGCGACATCGGAAATATCTAAGGCTTCAACTTCCATTCCTTTGTCAGCTAAATAAATCGCATTTCGCCCTTCACCTTCGCCTAAACACATCACTTTTTTTGTGTTTACAAGAAGTTCAATATTCTCTTTGACAAAATTGTTAGGCGCTTCTCCGTAGATGAAATCTTTTGTGTAAAATTTAGCATTCCAAAATGCTTGCATCATGCACCTTTTTATTAGACGTCTATTCTTTCTCTATGAATTGTAACACAAATTAAATCAATGATTTGCTTTTAAAATTGTACTAAAATTGTGCAATAAACACTAAGGAGCAAAAATGAACTATCCTACTTTTTTTGACACAATTGAGTCTGTTACGCTCTATGACCCGCTTTCTGATGTTTTAGGCGCATTTGATGACGGGAAAATCACTTTTAGTTATCTGGATGTTGTCAAAAGTGCAGGGCACAGTTGTCCTACTATGGCAGGGGCGTATTTGATGATACGTGAAGGGCTTAAAGCGCTTTATCCAAATAGCGTGCCTGAGCGAGGATCGATAAAAGTGTTGTTCAAAGAGAATCAAGACGAAGGAACAACGGGTGTGATTGCCAATGCATTTTCACTTATTACTGGAGCGACTGAAAATTGGGGATTTAAAGGACTTGGAGGAAAGTATGTACGCAAAGATTTGATGACATTTCATGCAGATATTCCTTTAGCTGTCAGAATGATACGTATCGATACACAAGCGTATGTGGATATTGCTTATAATCCTAATTCAATTGAAATTGATCCTATGATGCAACCACTTATGAAGAAGATTCTTACGGGAGTACTCAGTCAGGAAGAAAAAGTAGCATTTGGTACGTTATGGCAAGCAAGGGTAGCCAAAATTTTAGAAAATTTCGATAAAGTTATAACTATAAAATAAACCCAATTTAGCTGGAGTGAGTATTGCTGAGCTTAAAAAAACAAAATATTACAAAATGGATTGTTTTTTTGCCTGCATTTGCCATTCTGCTTACCTTCTCCATTACGCTGACTATTATTATTTCAGCAGAACGTGCTGAGTATCAAAAATCCCTTGAAAATACACGTATAGCCTATGTCAAGCGCTCTAAGGCTCAGGCTCAAGAGCGCGTTGATAAGCTCATAGAGTATATCGATGAAAACGAAAAGTTTTTGATGAATGAGGCGAAAGACGAGATCAAAAATATCGTTAATTTGGCGTATCAAATCATCAACGATATTTATACGGAAAATCCTAATCTCCCTCGTGAAAAAATACTGGAAAAAATCAAAACCAAACTTCGCGATACACGTTTTTTTAATGACTTAAGTGGTTATTATTATATTTTTGATTTTCAAGGTATCTGTGTTATGCACGGGGCGAATAAAGAGCTAGAAGGACACAACCTTTTAAACCTTCACGATGAAAATGCGAAAAATTTTATTCACAATGCTATTGAACGTTTTAAAACAGAAGATGCATTTTCGTTAATATGGGATTGGAAAAATCCTAAAGATACTGCTTCACGTAAAAAAATAGGTTATTTAAAGCGCTTTGAGCCTTTAAATATTTATGTTGGTAGTGGACGTTATGAAGATGAAATCCGTGATCGTATCAAAAAAGAGACACAAAAACTTTTACTTAACACAAAATATGGCGAATATGGCTATATCTTTGCCTATGATTATGCCGGTAATACGATTTCACATGGCGATCACTCTTTGGTTGGTAAAAACAGACTGGATGTTGTAACTAACGGACAATATATTATTAAGGATATTGTTGAAGGAGGCAAGCGCAACCCTGAAGGCTTTTTTATGAGCTATGTTGCTTCTTTTCATCCTACTGCTCAAGATCGCAGTAAGATCTCCTTTATCCGCCCTATCACACAATTTGAATGGGTTATTGGTACTGGTGCGTATTTATTTGAAGAGAATAATGCATTGCTTGAGCAAGAACAGATGTTAAAAAGTAAAATGCAATCGACTATTATCAATATGCTTGCAGTTTCGCTTATCATTATGCTTTTAGTCATGGGAATTATGTTTTTTATCTCGACAAAATTACGCTCTGTTTTATCACGCTATGAAAACCATTTGTTACTCAGTAATAAACAAATTCGTGAACAAAAGATGGTGTTTGAAACACTCTACCAAAAATCAGCTGATGGTATTTGGCTCCTGAAAGAGGGTGTTTTTGTTGATTGTAATGAAGCCATTGTGAAAATGTTTAAGGCAAAAGATAAACAGGCACTTACCAATGTGACACTTGCGGATCTCTCTCCAGAATTTCAACCTGATGACCAAAGTTCTTATGAAAAAGCACTGTGGATGAATGCGCTCGCTTCCCAGCAAGGTGTGCATAAATTTGAGTGGCATGCACGTGCCTGTGATGGAACACTCTTTTGGATTAGTATTATGATGACCACGATTCGTATGGATAAAGGTATCATTCAACACTGTTCCGTTCGTGATATTACCATTCGTAAAGAGCTCGAAGAAGAGAATAAAAAACAGAAAAAACTTTTAATGCATCAGATTGAACATGACACACTCACTGGACTTCCTAATCGTAACCTTTTGCAAGACAGACTTACACAAGCCATCAAAAAAGCCAGCAGAGATGGCAAAGTATTGGGTGTCATGTTTGTGGATGTCGATAAATTTAAAAGTGTGAACGATTCATTAGGCCATGATGCGGGTGATATGCTCTTAAAAACCATTGCTGCTCGTATGCGAGGTAGTGTACGTGAGACCGATACGGTAGCACGCCTTAGTGGCGATGAGTTCATTGTCCTTTTAGATGGCTGTAAAGATGCCAGTGATATTTTCATAGCCATTAAAAAATTGGTTGCAGCATTTCAAGAGCCATTTTTACTAGGAAATGAGAGCTTTAAGATCACCATGAGTATTGGTGTGAGTGTTTATCCGAATGATGGCGAAACGGCAAGTAAGCTGCTTAAAAATGCAGATATTGCCATGTATAAAGCTAAATCAAAAGGGCGTAACCGCTATGTCTTTTTTGATCAAGAGATGAACCAAGAAACCAATGAACATCTTGAAGTAGAAAAAAGCTTGCACAAAGCTCTTGCTAACGATGAATTTGTGATTTTTTACCAGCCTCAAATCAATCTTCAAAGTGAAAAAATTGTGGGTTTTGAAGCGTTGATACGTTGGAATCACCCAACACGTGGGCTTACTGCTCCTGGGTATTTTATTCATATTGCAGAAGAGAGTGAACTCATTGTCGAGATCGGTAACTGGGTTATTAGAGAAGTGATGTGTCAAATAAAAAAATGGTATGACATGGGACTTAATCCTGGGAAAATAGCCATTAATATCGCAGGAAAACAACTAGAATCAACAAGTTTAGTCGCATTTATGATTCAGAGTTTACGAGAAAGTGGCTGTAAGCCTGAGTGGATTGAGATGGAAATTGTTGAACGGTTTATTATGAAAGATACCACAAAATCAATTGCACTCTTAAAGCGCTTCCGTGAACTGGGTGTTGATATCTCGATTGATGATTTTGGAACAGGACATTCGTCGTTAGCATACCTCAAACAACTTCCGATTACGAAGCTTAAAATCGATCAGAGTTTTGTTCAAAATTTAGAAGAGAGCAGGGAAGATCGTGCGATTGCTCGTACTATCATTGAATTAGGTCGCGGACTTGGACTTAAAGTCCTTGCAGAGGGAGTGGAAACTGCAGGACAAAAAGAGTTTATTTACAGCAGTGGATGTGAATTGATGCAAGGGTATCTCTTTAGTAAACCCATCCCTGCGCAAGATGTAGAGCTTCTCTTGAAAAATCAAGAGCACATGTTATAATCACACTGAAAATGTTCAGATAGGGCGAAGATGATACGAAGAGATTTTTTAGGATTAATGGGCGCGACACTGGTTGGAAGTTTAGCGCAAGCAGATGAGTTAAAGCATCCCGATATTTGGTTGAGAGATGACCAAAAAGGTGTATTTGAATCCGTGATCAAAAAACTTGAGATGGTTGAGCGTACGGTTGGGTATGCAAACTTTAATCTTATCTCTTTTGATGAAACGCTAAAAATCGCCAAAAGTTTTCCTAAAATTGGCGCATTTACCCCTGCTGAAATTGCGTATATTGAAGAAGTTTTTTATACAGACCCTGTCATTTATGGTTTTTATGGAAAACGTACAATTGAAAATCTGACAGATACTATTAATGAAAAAGATGTGATCAAAATAGAAGGCTCAGGACATTATGTGTACCGTGGTCATTCTCAAGAGCTTCTTGAACGCCTTATGAAAGATATTGGCAAAACGCTGATACTCACTTCAGGAGTGAGAAGCACAATGAAACAACTAAGCCTTCACCTTGAAAAAATCAAAAGCGAAAACGGCAATATTACCGTCGCATCACGCTCATTGGTTCCACCTGCGTACTCTTACCACTCTGTGGGAGATTTTGATGTGGGCAAAAAAGGGTGGGGACATCAAAACTTCACAGCAAATTTTGCACGTACAGAAGAGTTTTGGAATTTGCAAAAGCTCTCGTATGTGTCCATGCGCTATACCATAGGTAATGGAGATGGTGTCAGATTTGAACCTTGGCACGTAAAGATAGTATAAATGATCTTAAGTATCGAAAGTAGTTGTGATGATAGCTCGATAGCTATTACTCGCATAGATGATAAAAAGCTTCTTTTTCATAAAAAAATTTCACAAGATGAAGAACATGCAAAATACGGTGGTGTCGTTCCCGAATTAGCCGCACGTCTGCATGCCGTAACGCTTCCCAAAATACTTGAAGAGACAAAGTCTTATTTTAGTGAGCTTAAAGCGATAGCCGTGACGAATGAACCGGGTCTTTCTGTGACGTTAGTTGAGGGTGTGAGCATGGCAAAGGCGCTTAGTGTTTCACTGGGTCTTCCACTGTTAGGTATCAATCACCTCAAAGGGCATATTTGCTCACTCTTTATCGAAGAAGAAATACGTTTTCCAATGGATGTTTTACTGGTCTCAGGAGGACATACACAGCTGTTGCATGTTAAGACTTTAGAAGAAATTCAACTTCTGGCAACCACGATGGATGACAGCTTTGGTGAGAGTTTTGACAAAGTAGGAAAAATGCTAGGGCTTCCTTACCCTGCAGGGGCTATTATCGAAAATTATGCTAAAAGAGGCGATGCAAAACGCTTTGATTTTACGATTCCTTTGCAAGGAACTTCTTCTTCAATGTTAGCTTTTAGCTACTCAGGACTTAAAAATCAAGTGAGACTCTGCATCGAATCGCATGAAAATTTAGATGAGCAAACACTGTGCGATATCTGTGCTTCGTTTCAACGTGTTGCTGTTGCACACTTAATGCAAAAAATAAAAAAAGCCTATAAAGAGCGTAAAGTCGAACACTTTGGTGTTGTGGGTGGTGCGAGTGCAAACCTTTACTTACGAGGTGAACTGGAAGCTTTCTGTAACTCCAAAAAAGCAAAGCTTTATACTGCTAAGATGGAATTTTGCTCCGATAATGCTGCTATGATAGGACGATGTGCTGTAGAAGCGTATCAAAAGGGGATATTTGTTGATATCGCAGACTTGAAAGTGCGTAGTTCATCAAAAGATATTTTTTATTAGTATTCAAATTGGGGTGTTACATTTAAAGAATAATAATCTCTTCTTCGAGTTTGACTGCAAAACGTTTTAGCACTTCTTCTTTGACCGCAGTAATAAGCTCCATGGCTTCTTCATACGTTCCGCCTCCAAGATTGACTAAGAAATTGGCGTGAACAGTGCTAAACATCATATTGCCAACACACCTGCCTTTAAAGCCTGCCTCTTCGATGAGCTTACCCGCAAAATGCCCTATGGGGTTTTTGAAACAGCTCCCAGCACTAGGCTCTTTTGGTTGATTATCGCGCATTTTTTTAAACATAAGAAGCAAATTCTCATCAAAACCATTCTTGCTCGCAAACGTTGCCTCATAGACGACACCATCTATTTTAGCGAAGCGGTATCCATGTTCAATGTTATCTTTTGTAATCCATCCTTTTTCTGTACGGATTGCAAGAAGATTGTTGAAAATTTCCCACTCTTTAAGCCCTGCATTCATCGCAACCATACCACCGAGCGTTCCTGGAAGTTTTTGCATGAGCTCAAAGCCTGCAAGGTCATGCTTTTTAGCAAAAGAGAGTATTTTCCCGCTGGGCGTTGCTCCCCCAATATGCAAAACATTTTCTTCAAGCCTAATGAAATCAAAGCATTTATCCAGCATAGCAAGAGGCGGAGGATTAGGGCTCATTAAAAGATTGTTGGCTCCACCAATAAGGGTATATCCCTCTGGGAGTGGCATAAGAGAATCAAGCAATAAAACGTCTTTTATCGGACCAATTTTAATGCTTGAAAAAGTTGAAAAATTAATGGATTTTGTCATTTAAAAAACAAATGAAGGAATAAGTTCCAGCATACGTGTCGTAAATTCTATCATCATATTCATCATCCATGGCATTGTGAAGATAGCAACGACGATGGTCACCAGAATCTTAGGTACGAAACTCAGTGTTGATTCGTTAATTTGCGTAACTGCTTGGAAAATACTAATCGCAAGACCCGCTACAAGGCCTGAGAGGAGCATAGGCATAGAGAGTAAGAGCGCTATTTTGAATGTTTCGACACCAAGACCGATGAGTTTAGCTTCCATAAAATGCCTTCCTAACTGTTACGTAATGCTTCATATTCTTTAGGAATAAGATAATCATGCGCATGAATGTGTTGATCGTAAAAACCGTGTTTATAGCCAATTTCAAAGAGTGTGTCAATGGCTTTGTATTGTAGATCATTCATCTCGATAGAGTGTTCATTTGCGTAAAGACCAAGGTATTTTTTCAGTGTTGCTTGATCTACACGAACAAGATTTCTCTCTAGCAACATTTTCGATAAAAGTCCTTGATGCGTGTGGGCGACATCAACGGCTTGGATGAGGGCATCTTCACAGGCAATAGCCCTTAAAATAGGCATAGAACGGCGCAATGCCATTCCCCCAAGTGGTAAAGGAAGATCTTCTTTGCATAACTCTTTCCAGACATCCCAAATTTCGCGTTCTACAACCAATTCATCGCTAAAATTGAGAATACTTTCATGAATCAAAACGCCCGCATCAACTTCACCCTCTAAAACCGCTTGTTCGATCTCTAAAAAGTTCTTATAGATAATGCGCGCTTCGGGATAAGCAATTTTAAAAAGCAATGCATTTGTGGTATGTGTACCGCTCAGTGCTACTTTAAAATTACGTTTGAGTTTAGTCTCTTTTTTCTTAACAAGTTTAGGTCCATAACCCTCTCCAAAACTGACAGCAGTACGCAAAAGTGCATAGTCATTACGAATTTTTGGATAGAGCGCAAAGCTAATAGCGGTTATGTCATAAATGCCTTTAAGTGCATCCACATTGAGCGTTTCAATGTCAAGAGCGACATTTTCAAAACTCAGCCCATGCGTACTTACCCAGCCAAATTTAATGGCATAATACATAAAAATATCATCGGCATCGGGTGAATGCGCTACGCTAATTGTCTTCAAAAAAAGTCCTTACAAAAGTGATGAGATTATTCTAACATATTACATATTGAAATATTTTGAACTTCTTTTTTTGAAATCGTATAGAATTGCTTCAAAGGGCTTTTTCAAGCTCGAAATGGTAAAATAATAACACTATGAAATGAGGGGTCACATGCAAATCGATGAAAATAAGAAAAAAGCACTTGAACTTGCAATCAAACAGATTGATAAGGCGTTTGGAAAAGGTGCTCTGGTAAGACTTGGCGACAAGGTTGTTGAACCTATCGCATCGATTAGTACAGGTTCTATCGGACTTGATCTTGCGCTTGGAATTGGTGGTATCCCACAAGGTCGTATTATCGAAATTTATGGACCGGAAAGTTCAGGTAAGACGACATTATCACTTCAAATTATTGCAGAAGCACAATCCAAAGGTAGTATCTGCGCATTTGTCGATGCTGAACATGCACTTGATGTCAAATATGCTGGAAATTTAGGTGTAGACATTGAAAATCTTTTAGTATCTCAACCTGATTTTGGTGAGCAAGCATTAGACATCGTAGAGACACTTGCACGCAGTGGCGCAGTTGATGTTATCGTTGTTGACTCCGTTGCGGCTTTAACACCAAAAAGTGAAATTGAAGGTGATATGGGTGATTCTCATATGGGTGTTCAAGCAAGACTCATGAGTCAAGCACTTAGAAAACTGACAGCAGTCGTTCATAAAATGAATACGACCGTTATTTTTATTAATCAAATTCGTATGAAAATTGGTACGATGGGATATGGTTCACCTGAAACTACAACAGGTGGAAATGCATTGAAATTCTATGCCTCTGTACGTATTGATGTCCGTAAAATCGCTACACTAAAACAAGGTGAAGAGCAGATTGGTAACAGAGTTAAAGCAAAAGTGATTAAAAATAAAGTGGCACCTCCATTTCGTCAAGCAGAGTTTGATATTATGTTCGGCGAAGGAATTTCTAAAGAGGGCGAGATGGTTGATTATGGCGTAAAGCTCGACATAATTGACAAAAGTGGCGCTTGGTTTAGTTACAATGAGACAAAACTGGGTCAAGGTAGAGAGAATGTGAAAGCATTTTTGAAAGAAAATAAAGAGTTAGCGTTAGAAATTGAAGATAAAATAAAACAAGCAATCGGCGGCAATGCGATGGTTATGGCATGTGGCGCTGATGATATAAAGGACGATGAATGATTTATATTGAAGATATTGCAGCGGACGAAGTATTAGATAGTCGCGGCAATCCAACCGTACGTGCAAAAGTAACCCTTAGTGATGGCACAGTAGCAAGTGCAATTGTTCCAAGTGGTGCAAGTACAGGAAAACGTGAAGCGTTAGAATTAAGAGATGCAGATAGTCGCTATATGGGAAAAGGTGTTCTTAAAGCATGTGAAAATGTTAACACAGAAATTTCAGATGAATTGATTGGACTTAACCCTTTCAACCAAGCAGCAATTGATGAAGCGATGAAAAAATTAGATGGTACCGAAAACTATGGTCGTTTAGGCGCAAATGCAGTCCTTGGTGTTTCTATGGCAGTAGCTCGTGCAGCAGCTCTTAATTTAGGTGTTCCTTTATATCGTTATTTGGGTGGTTCTAATGCAATGACACTCCCAACACCAATGTTCAATATTATCAATGGTGGAAGCCATGCGAATAACAGTGTTGACTTTCAAGAATATATGATTATGCCTCTTAACTTTGAAAATTTTGATGAAGCGCTACGTTCATGTGTTGAAGTTTATCATCAGCTAAAAAAAATCATCGCTGGTATGGGTGAGAGTACAGCACTTGGTGATGAAGGTGGTTTTGCTCCAAATCTAAAAGACAATGAAGAACCAATTAAAGTTATCATGCAAGCAATTGAGAAAGCAGGTTACAAACCAGGTGTTGATATTGCCATTGCTCTTGATGTTGCAAGTAGTGAGCTTGTATGTGAGGGTGGTTATAAACTCGAATCTGAAGGTAGAACACTAAGCAGTGCAGAGCTTGTTGCATACTATGAGAATCTTTGTGCAAAATATCCTATCGTTTCTATTGAAGATGGTTTAAGTGAAGATGATTGGGATGGTTGGAAACTGCTAACTGAAAAATTAGGTGGCAAAGTACAACTTGTTGGTGATGATCTTTTTGTTACCAATAAGAAAATTTTGGCAGAAGGTATCGCAAAAGGTATTGGTAATGCCATTTTAATTAAGCCAAACCAAATTGGTACCGTAACAGAGACAATGCAAACAGTTCGTCTTGCACAACGCAATAACTACAAATGTGTTATGAGCCACAGAAGCGGCGAAAGTGAAGATGCATTTATTGCTGATTTTGCTGTAGCGCTCAATACTGGTGAAATCAAAACAGGTGCCACTGCAAGAGGTGAGAGAACTGCAAAATACAATCGCTTACTCGAGATCGATAAAGAGCTTGAGTTTGGTGAGTACATAGGAAAACAACTCTTTACTAAATGAGTGACGTTTTAGACGAATTTGACGATGAAGCCGAAGAGAGTGGACGATCCGCTCTCTTTTACCTTAAAATTTTATCGTTAGTAGCTTTAGTGGTTGGATTTGGTTTGTATATAGGAGATGTTTTATTTGGAAAAAGCTCACTCGACGTGCTTTTAAATCTTCAAGCCGATAAAGATACTTTAACTGCAAAAATCAAAAGTCTTAAAGACGAGAATGCTGTACTACAAAAAGAGTATTTTGAATTACGACAATTGGACCCCGATCGATAATTAAGGAGAGCAGATGCAGAAGATTCTTTGGCTTTTTCTATCTCTTGCAGTGATACTAGAAGCGAGAGAAAATCCTTTTGAGACAGGCATGTCTCCTCAAACTGTTGGCCAAACTACACAAATTAAAGATGAACGTATTGATTTTACAAATACGACTATAACTCTTCCTAGCAGTGCACGTATTTTAAAAAGTGCTTCTGTTACTTTTCAAAATTTAGACGGTTCTATTAGTGAAGAAATTGTAGCAATTGAACAGAATGTTGACTGGCATTTACCCCTTGTTTTAAGTAGTCAAAAAACACAAAATGTTACTGCTACACCAACTATAACTCCAGAAACAAAAAAAGTTGTTGAAAAAAAAGCACCTCCTACTCCAATAATCAAAGAAGAAGATGAAAAACCTGTTGTGACTAAAAACAGTATCAAAAGCGATGCAGATAGTACTTTTAAATTAACAGAGGATCTCTCATTCTTTATCAATCAAAATGAAATTACAATTTTTACAAAAGATATTAAACTGCGAGATTTTCTGATTGCTGATCCTTATAAGGTTGTTGTTGATTTTAGAAAAGCAAGTGCCTATGGGACAAAAACACTTGAATTTAAAAAAGCACCTTTTGTTTCTGCAACATTAGGAAATCATGATGGATTTTATCGTATAGCAATTTTGCTTGATGGGCATTATCGATATGATATACAAGCTTTTAATGGTGGATATATCGTTAAACTGAAGTAGTAAAGAAGGTTACATGTAAGGAAAAACCTTACATGTAAATTGTTTTATATATCGTATTTTGGTGTTCGCTCTAATGGTCCAAGATAGTGTTGGCGAGGGCGAGCAATCTTCATATCAGGTTGTTCTTTAAGCTCAATCCATTGAGCAATCCAACCTGGTGTTCTACCAATTACGAAAATAACCGCAAACATCTCTTTTGGAATTTTCAATGCTTGAAGAATAAGTCCTGAATAGAAATCGATATTTGGATAGAGTTTACGTTTGATAAAGTATTCATCATTGAGTGCAATCTCTTCAATACGATGTGCTACAGCCATAAGTTCAGTATCGATAGAAAGTTCAGTTACAAGCTGTTTTTGAAGGTTTTTCAAAATGGTCGCACGTGGATCAAAGTTTTTATACACTCTGTGACCAAATCCCATCAATCTAAATGGATCATTTGGATCTTTTGCTTTTGCAATGTATTTATCAACATTATCAACACTTCCAATAAGTTCCAATTGACGAATCACTGACTCATTCGCACCACCATGTGCTCTACCCCAAAGTGCACCAATACCTGCAGAAATTGCTGCATAAGGGTGCGCGTGTGTAGAAGCAACAACGCGAACAGACGTTGTAGAAGCATTTTGTTCATGGTCCGCATGAAGAGTAAAGATGGTATCGAGAGCTTTAACTTCAATAGGCTTGAGGTCAATATGGTGATGAGGATAGCCTCTAATCATATATAAGAAATTCTCTGTAAAGCCTTTATCTAAATCAGGATAGATAATAGGTAGACCTTGAGAGTAACGGTATGAGAAAGCAGCAATGGTTGGAATCTTAGCGATAATGCGATGAGCCATCTCTTTAGCTTCTTCAGGAGAGTCCATATCAAGGTGATCGAAATAAAATGCAGAAAGTGCAGAAACAGCAGCAGATAAAATCGCCATTGGATGAGCATTATCTGGGAAAGCATCAAAAAGTTTTCTCATACTCTCATGAATAAATGAACGCTTTTTGAGTTCGAGTAAAAAGTTTTTATACTCTTCTTTCGTTGGAAGTTCTTTATGTAAAAGTAAAAAAGCAGTATCTAGAAATGATTTTTTGGTTGCTAAATAAGCTATGTCATAACCGCGGTACATCAATTTACCGATATCACCGTCAATATACGTGATACGTGATCTACAACTTGCCGTAGACGTAAAGCCTCTATCTAATGTAAACATTCCTGTATTGCCATAAAATGTTGAAATATCTACAACATCAGGTCCTAATGTTGATTTGAGGATCGGAAACTCATATTCTTTGCCCGTACGATTGTCAATCAGGGTAACAGACTCTTTACTCATACGCATCCTTTATAAAATAATAAAATATTATATCAAATTTTGTTTTGCACGCTTAATAAATTGTAAGCATTATTATATTAGAGAGAAGAATATTAAAAAAGTTAGTTTGAAACTTTTAGGTAGGGCGTAGCAGTAAATCTGCTACGCATGACAGGTTGTGGCAATCTCATAGCCCAGACGTTCAATCATTTTCAGATCGCTCTCTGGGAGTTTGCCTTTTGTTGTTAGGTAGTCACCAATGACGATAGCATCAGCACCTGCAGCGAAAATATCGCAATCTTCGCTTTTAAATGTTGTCTCTCGTCCACCCGCAACCATAAGGCGCGTATTTGGCAAAGCTTCTCTTACTTCAGTAATGATTGCCAATGCTTCTTCTTCACTTAAAGGTGTAGCTTTGATAGGTAATGCGGGATTTTGAATGAAAAAATTAAGAGGCATGGTATCTGGAGAGAGGGATTTGACACTTTGTATAAAAGACGTTCGCTCTTCTTTGCTTTCACCCAAACCAAAAATACCGCCACTACACAAGGAAAGTCCTGCTTCTTTAGCATTTAAACAGGTTTGATAACGGCTTTCCCATGAATGGGTTGTACAAATTTTGTCATAAAAGTTTTTGGAACTTTCTAGATTATGATTGTAAGAGTTAACTCCTGCATCTTTGAGGGTTTTGAGCTGTTGAACAGTTGCTATACCATTACATGCAATCAAATTAAGATCAGGAAGTTCCGCTTTAATAGCACGCGCTGCTTCACAGACAAAAGAGAGTTTTTTATCATCTAGTCCAAGACCAGAGGTGACAAGACAGAAACCAATAGCACCATTGTTAGAAGCATTTTTAGCCTCGAAAACGATTTGCTCAACAGGTTTGTATTTATAACGTTCAATATCCGCGTGATGACGAGCACTTTGCGTACAAAATCCACAGTCCTCCGCACAGCTTCCGCTAGAAATATTTGAAATGGCACATAAAAAAATTGATTTTTTCATTGTTTAGTATTCCTTATTATCAGTGTAATCTAGAAGAGAGAAATTAAGAGGAGCTTTTTAGGCTTCCTCTTTGTGTTTGCACTTAATGCATTCATAGATCTCTTTTTTACGCAGTTCACGTTTAGACATTATATAGCCACATTCTGGGCATTTTTTATCGGTTGGTTCATGATTGGAGATAAATTTACATTTAGGGTAATTTCCGCAACCAAAGAATTTTCCTCTACGAGAACTACGTTCAATAATGGCTCCACCACACTCAGGACATGGAACCGCAAGTGTAATTTTTTCTTTAGGCGTAGCAGTCGTTACTTTTTTAAGATTTTGGGTGTATTTACACGTAGGATAGGTACTACAAGCGATAAACTCGCCAAAACGCCCTTTTCGACGTACGAGTTCTTTGCCACACTCAGGACACATCTCCCCCGTGAATACAACAACTTTTTGACTCTCAATATTTGTTTTTCCTTCACTCACTTGCTTTTCAAATGGCTCATAAAAGTTCCATAAGGTTGTTTGCCAGTTCTCTTTGTCTTCAGCGATTAAGTCGAGCGTTTCTTCCATTGTAGATGTGAAAGAAGAATCGACAATTTGAGGAAAGTGTTTTTCTAAGAGTTCAGTCACGCTAAAAGCAATTTCTGTAGGAACGAGTTGCTTTTTTTCGATGGTAATGTAATCACGAGCTGTTAAAACAGATATGGTTGGTGCGTACGTTGAAGGACGTCCAATCCCCAAACTTTCTAATTTTTTAATCAAACTTGCTTCAGAGTAGCGTGAAGGAGGCTCTGTAAAATGTTGGTTTGCATCGATTTTAGAAAGTTTTACTTCTTGTCCCAATGCAAGATCGGGTAAAAGTTTATCTTTGTCATTATCACCATAGACTTTATAGAAACCATCAAAAAGCAGTTTTCGGCCGCTTGCTTTAAACTTGCCACTATTGCTTTCAAATACCAATGTTTGAGATTCAAAGCGTGCATTATTCATTTGAGAAGCAAGGAAGCGGTTATAAATCAGAGTATAGAGTTTAAGTTCATCGGGTTTCAAAAATTCTTTAGCAATCGTAGGTGTAAACTCTAAAATTGTAGGGCGAATCGCTTCGTGTGCCTCTTGAGCACCTTTTGATTTATTGGTATAAAAACGTGGTTTTTCAGGAAGATATGCAGCACCATACTCTTTTTTAATCTGTTCACGTGCCGCATCAATTGCTTCTTTAGAGATATTGAGGGAATCTGTTCTCATATAGGTAATCACACCCATAACACCTTGATGCGTTTTTACACCTTCATAAAGTGTTTGTGCAATCATCATCGTTTTTTTAGGAGAGTATCCAAGCGCACTTGAAGCACTTTGCTGCAGTGTTGATGTCATAAAAGAAGGGGAAGGAGAACTTTCACGTTCTTTTTTCTCTAAAAGAGCTACTTTAAATGCTTCTTTGAGGAGTTTTTCTTTAATAGCATGAGCACGATCACCATTTGTAATGGTCATTTTCTCGATTTTTTCATTCTCAAATTCCACCAAAGAGGCTTCAATTGTTTTATTAAACAGTGCATCAATGCTCCAAAACTCTTCTTCTTTAAAAGCTCTGATCTCTTTTTCTCGATCAACGACGATTTTAAGTGTGGAAGACTGGACACGACCAGCACTTAATCCTTTTTGAATTTTGGAAGAGAGTAGGGGTGAGAGTTTATAACCCACGATGCGATCAAGTAAGCGACGTGCTTGTTGCGCATTGATACTGCTTTCATCTAAAACTCTAGGGTTCTCTAATGCATGTGTAATAGCATTTTTCGTAATTTCATGAAAAACAATACGCGGTAATACTTTAGGGTCTTTCCCAATAGCAGTTGCGATATGATATCCAATCGCTTCACCTTCGCGGTCCTCATCGGTCGCGATATAGACTTGATCTGCCTCTTTGGCTAAATCTTTAATCTCTTTGACAACACTGGCATGGTCTTTAGGGATACGGTACTCTGGAATAAAGGTTTGGTTATCAATTTTGATGCCAAAACTGCTTTTTGGAAGATCACGAATATGTCCCTTAGATGCGACAACGGTATAGTTTTTACCCAAAAAATTCTTAATTGTTTTTGCTTTTGTGGGAGATTCCACAATAATGAGATTTTTCACTGCTTTTCCATTTTATATGTAAACATTTTTGTGTATTCTATCTAAAAAAAAATCTTTTTAAAAATTGTTGTACGTATTAAAGTTTTTTTACAAGACTCCGATCTTGTTTTCATCAAAGGCAAGGATGCCTGCGAAATACAAAAGATAAAAGGATTTATCATGGGTTTCCGTATTAACACAAACGTTGCGTCACTTACTGCACAAACAAGTGCAGCGGTCAACAACAGAAACTTGGACAATTCACTTTCTAAATTGTCCTCAGGTCTTCGTATCAACAAAGCGGCAGATGATGCTTCTGGTCTTGCTATTGCAAACTCTCTTCGTGCGCAAGCAAGTTCATTAGGTCAAGCTATCAACAACGGTAATGATGCGATCGGTTTGATCCAGACTGCCGACGGTGCGCTTAGCGAGTACTCAAATATTCTTGATACTATCAAGACTAAATCTGTACAAGCAGCATCTGATGGTCAAAATGCAGCATCTCGTTTAGCGATTCAAAAAGACATTAACCGTCTTCTTGAGAACTTGAACAATATTGCAAAAACAACATCGTTCAACGGCCAAAAACTTCTTTCTGGTACATTTACTAATAAAGAGTTCCAAGTTGGTGCAAACGCGAATGAGACAATTAAAGCTTCTATCGCTTCTGCTGAGACAAGCCAAATTGGTCAAACAAGCCGTGCTAAGTTAAGTGTTGCTCAGCTTGGAGAAAACCAATTAACGCTTAAAAGCGCTGTTAGTGGTACTTCAATCGCATTAGAGTCTGTTAATTTGCAAATGAACAATGATCCAGCAAATGGTATGGGTGCATTGGCAGATATTATTAACAAACATAGTGCTGAGACAGGTATTACTGCAAAAGCTGTCGTAAGTTCTACAACAGCTGCTATTACTGCAGGTACTACAGGAAGCGATTTTGCAATTAATGGCGTTAACATTGGTGCTATCAATGTTTCAGCAAACGATAGCCAAGGTACATTGTTAACTGCGATTAACAACAAATCAACAGAGACAGGTGTTACTGCAACTAAAACTGCTGATGGTAAACTTACATTGACATCATCTGATGGTCGTGCAATTAGTGTTACAGGAGATCTTTCTGGTGTTACATCAAGTACAGCAGATAGCCTAAGTACTATTGGTCACCTAGAAGTTGTTCAAGCAGGTTCTTCTACATTCCAAATCACTGGTTCAAAAATGGGTGCAGCTGTAGGTAAAGACATTACAACTGCTGCCACTGTTACAACAGTTGAAGACTCAACTCTTGCAATAGGTAGTTCATTTGCCGCAGAGAGTACATTAGCTGCAGGAAGTACTGTAGGTGGTGACTTTACGTTAACTGCATCATTTACTGCAAGCAATGATACGCTTTTAAAAACAGGATCAACCATTGCTGCTGGTTCAACGATTAGTAAAGATACAACTTTAGGTGCAACGGTAAATCTTACTGCTACAGCTACCCTCAGTAGTGATATGCTGATCAAAGCAGGTTCCGTTCTTGCTACAGGTTCAATTTTAGATGCAGGAACAACACTGACACAGGATATTGATAATGGCGGTACTCTTTATAAAGCAGGTACAACACTTCATGTAGATCTTGTCTTGGCTGATCAGTTAACCGTTGCAAAAGATATGTTAATGAAAGTAGATACGCTTGATGCAGATGCTGCAATTGCAGCAGGAAGTAAGCTGTTAGCGGGAACTGTACTTGGTGCAGATATTCAGACATCTTCTTTGGTAACAACAAGTCAAGATATGGTAATCAAAGATAATACAGTTCTCGTAACTGGCAGTATTATGAAAGCAGGAACTGTCCTTGGTGATAAATTAGACTTAGGTGCAAATACTCTTACAACAACCATTGAGTCAAAACTTGCTGGTACATCTGTTTTAAGCACAGGTGCTACGATTAAAGAGAGTTCTACACTTGGGGCAGCTGTTCAAAATAATGCTGATGTTATTTTAAATCAAGATATGGTCATCAAAGCGGGTTCTATCTTAGCAACAGGTACTACTTTAAAAGCAGGTACGGTTATTAACCAAGATCTTACTGCAGCACAAGTTGGCTCGGGTAGTGGTCCTGGAATCAAAGCCGGTACAACATTAGGTACAGATGTTGCATTAACAGCGAGTGTTGTTGTAAGTGATGACTTTACAATGATTAAAGGAACATCAGGTACAAATGCAACGATTAAGTTAGGCTCTACAATTGCAATGAATGCAAATGGTGGACAAGATAGCGTTGCTCTTGATGAGACTGAATTTTCAAATCTTTCTAAAATCGATGTTACAACACTTGAAGGTGCTATGAAAGCGATTGATACTGTAAGTGCTGCGATGACAAACCTTGACACAATCCGTTCAGACTTGGGTTCTGTTCAAAATCAAATCACTTCAACTATCAATAACATCTCTGTAACTCAAGTAAATGTTAAGAGTGCAGAGTCTGGTATTCGTGATGTTGACTTTGCTGCAGAATCAGCGAACTTCTCTAAATTTAATATTCTTGCTCAGTCAGGAAGTTATGCAATGAGTCAAGCTAACTCTGTACAACAAAACGTACTTAAACTACTTCAGTAGTTTAAATAGCGTAGCGTAAGTTATGAGTACGTTTCTTTGAAATGTACTTAAATTGTTACGATAATAACAATATCTAAGGCTGTTAAATAGCCTTAGACACTTTAAAAGTCCTCGTCACACCATTTCGTGACAAGGGCTTTTTTTATTACTTTAAAAAACTTTCTAATTTTGAGATATATAATCCCGACATTTTTAGCAATTGTTCAACAAGAAGATTATTTAATGAGGTAATGTGTTTAAAAGGTGTATCTAACTCTTGTGTATTAAAAAAATCGTAGAAATAACTCAATATGATTTGAAAATACTGATAATAAACTTCTGCTAGATTAGAACCTGTTTTATTATTCATATCACTAATATTCCAAGCAAGCTTTGCAAGTGTTTCAAGATAAGCTTCTGTTGAGACATATTTTTTCTTTTTAAATGCTTTGATAAGTTTTTCGAGTTTCTTTGCTTCATTGACTTGATAATTCATCTGTGCACGATCACTTTTATTGAACTGTGCTTCTGAAATAGCTCCAAAAAAAGCAGCTATTTTTCGTTGTATCTCATCACGAACGAGTGGTTCAAATGTTGTCCATTCATAATTTTCAATATGTAAAGGCTCACATCCTTCTATATATGCACCATTACTTAAGTTATAAATATGATGATGCTCTTTTTTAAGACGATCTGTAAAGAGAACTGCTTGTTCGATAGAGAGCTTATAAGCTTCAAGAGTAGGAATTTTCTCAATAAAATTGCCTTTAACATAAGTTGCTGAAGCATTTGGATCGAGTGAAGCATTTTGTGTTTCTATTGCCCCTGTCGCTTGATATGGGTGATATCCTCCATGTGTTTGCATGGTTTCTGGATCAAGAGCTAAGTCAACGCCTAACATATACATATTTGAAATACCAAGTATCATCATAATACCTAAAGTATATTCTCCAACACTTGGAGCCGAAAAGTAACCAAATCCTTTTTTGTATTCCGTACCTTGTTCAATAAAATAGATATGATCTTTATCGAAGCGATTCGCGGTTTTTTCATCAACATTAGAAGCTAAAATCGTAATAACATCTTGAAAATATGCTGGTTCTAAGCCTTCAAAGAGTAAGGCACTGTTTTCACCTGGATCAATATGTACGACAATGTTTGGAGTGATACTATGTGCTTGTAAAAGTCTGCATGTTGAAAGAGCTGAAACAATGATGAATCGATCTTTATGTTCTTTAAGCCATTCTATATTTTTAGAAGTTGAAGGGCCTGAAAAGACCATAAGCACAGGTTTTTCACTTAATACATTGCCTTCTTTTCCGTGGTAGCGTGTCATAATGTTCATAAAAGCATAGTTTTGGACTAAGTACTTTGGAGAGTCAATATAGCGCAATAAAATAGCACTGTATCCGTAGTTTATATAGCTTTGTGACAATACATGCGCTTGCAATCGTTGAAGATCACTTTGATAGTTGAGAGTAAATGGTATGTGTTTGATATTGAGATTGTAGTTATTGCCTGTATTAAGAAACTCAATGAAGGTTTCTCTTTCTTGTGATTCATCATCGGTAAGAGAAAAATAGACAAGTTTATCTTTTAATGCTTCTTCAAAGTCAGTGACAAAAAGAGAGAGTCTAAAAATTTCAAGATTTGTCTCTTTTATAAAAATAACTTTTGGATTTAGTTTTTTAATGATACCTTGAATATAAAGTCCTAGCCCAATACCGAGAAAAATAACTTTGTTAGAGCGATACATGTGCGTTTCATCAGAAGCATATCTTTTAGTATAGTTTATAATTTTAATGGTTGCCCATAGTGCATTATGAAAAGAGAGCTCACTTTTATCAATGGCTTCTGCTTGTGCATCAGTAGCATAGCAATATTTTTGAGCTTTAAAAACACCACCTGTTTTTTTAAGATTGTATGCTTCTATAACTCTTTGAGCACTTTTTAGACTATTCTCATTATATAAATACTGGTGCGTGGAAAGTTCACAAACATCAAAGTAGCTTTCTTCTTTATACTCTAGCGCATAGTGTTCTATATATTGGCCTTCTTCAATCAGGGAATTGAGGAGGGTGATTTTTTCATAAATAGCGTGATGGTAGGTTTGTAAGTAAGCAAGATTTTTTTGAAAAGTTATTAATGCTTGTTGTTCAATCTGTTCCATTTATACCCTCTTTTCCATCAAAAACCATGTCAAATCCCCTTGGACAAATACAGGATCTCTACGGTAAATAAAACCATAATCTACTAGTTGCAAATCAGGATATATATCCATGATCTCTCCAGCAAAGTCTCTTTTATACATCTTATCATTGTGCTCTCGGTAAGGGATTTCCATAGGCGTAGGGTTGTAGTACTCAATCATACAAATGTAGCGGTTACTGTTTTCATACATAGTCTTATAGACCTTAGGAAGCATGGTAGGCGCAAGGTGAATTAACACACCTTTAGAAAAGACAAAATCATTTTTTTTATTGGATGCAAAATCAAAAATCGACTGGTGATAGACAGTTAAATTTTCAATCTGAGAAAGTTGTTCAACTGCTTTAGCATTGATTTCAATAGCACTAAGTTTTGTGTTGGGAAGTAAGTTTTTAATGGCATGAATGTTCATACCTATATTTGCTCCAAATTCGATAATAGAATTCACATGATTAGTCCGCTTTAAAATGGATGAGAAAAGAGCTAAATTTGAAGCTATTAACCATGGCTCTTTATTTCTAGAAATGTATTCATCGCCAAATTTTCCAGCCCAAAATTTTTCTTGTTCAGTTTGGTATTGTTTCATACTAGTCTCCATTTTTAATTTAAAGTTTTCCATGAGGCATCTTTATTAATGACGATTTGAAAATTATAGGGTAATTGACCATGTTCTACAATTATTTCACTGGATAGGTTTTTAATAATAAAATCTGAAATTTCTAAAGGATCAATATAATACATAGACTCTTCTTTAAAGTTTGTATATGTTGAAATAGCATTGAAAATAACTTTTTTATTTGAGAGATCATACATCTTTTTAACAAAAGCGCAAATCCATTTAAAATCTTGCCCATAGTTACTGTTAAATAGACCACTAAGAACGACGTAATCATATGTGTGCGTAGCTTCATCATTCAAAATATCAATGACTTCAAAACAATCAGAGTGCTTAGAATAAATTTTTTTTGCAGCATTAATCAATGTTTCATTAATATCATAGCCCCTATATGAGCCTCTAAAACCAGAATAATTAAGGTATTTAAATAATCCTCCATTCCCACAGCCAATATCTAAAACAGACGTTCCACTCTCTTTCGCAATATGTTTATTTATAAGATGATATCTATAAAGTGCTTTTTGTTCGTCTTCCCAGTGAACAGACGCAAATGTATGTGCACCAAATTTTTGAGCAGAATTGTTATAGATAGTGATAGCTTTCTCTTTAATATTGTTAAAGTCCATTAGTAACCTCCGATTTAAATTGATCAATTAATTGAAGTAAAGGCTCTTTCTTTAAAAATTTTATACCTTGCATATGTGAAATCATTTGGGTTCCCATCCCTCGTTTAAAGTGCGATATGCTTAACTCTTTCTCATCAGCATAATCCATAAAACCATTGATAGAATTAAGACTACAAGGTTGTCCAAAGCCAAATTTTTTAAAGCCACGTTGCTTAAAGTATAGTGTTGAATGCCATAAGAGATAATGATTTAAAGGTAGATTTTTAAAAGATTCATGGGTGTCATAAGCATTGCTTGCATAAACAACATTGGTAGTGTCGTGAAAAAAATAATTAATGATAATGGGATGATTTTGAAAATTTACTGCAATAATTGTTGCAAGATTTTGTTGAGCAAGGTTTAATTGTTTAGTATATATGAGATTAGATTTAAGTGATTTTCCTGCATTTTTCATATGAATTTTATGGAAAGTTACATAGTATTTATGCAATTCATTGAGAGTAGATTCATTGGAACAAACAATAGAATATTCACCGTTCTTCGTAAGGGAGTTTATTAATGATTTATATCTTTTTCTAAGATTCATCCATAAATCTTCTTGGCTGTTGTTCAAATCTAGTATACATGTAGTATTCGTTGTATCCAAGAAACGATATAGTCGAAGCCTATTAAAGTTTAAATTTTCAAATATGGACACTTTAAACTTGACTATAACAATATTTAAATCATCACAAATTTTATCAATACAATCAAAGATAATTTGTTCATATTTCAAAGACTTTGCTAATGGCGCCATGATATATCCGTTTGCAATAGAGATAGAAAAACCATCTTTTGTTGATTCTATCGGTAAAAAACAGATACCTACACAGTGATTGTCTACTTCTAAAATAAAGCTTTTATCTTTATATAAATTATTGCAATAGGCAAGGTAATATTCAATGCTAGTGAGAGAGTATTGAAAATCTACATTATAACTTGTTAAGTATTGATTCCATAATTTTTCAAAATTTTGTGAGTCTTCATATTTAAAAACAAAATTCATTTTAGATGTTCCATAACTAATTCCTCTTTGTTTTCCCATACTTTGGCAAACGCTCTTACCACATCATCCATATCGCTCCTGCTCATACCAGGGCGCATGAGTTCATGGGTAAAAAGTCTCTCAAAATGTAAGCTCTCACATACCGGACAGTCGCCTTTTGTGTACGTTACCGTGGAGAGATTAAACGGGTACCCTTTGCTTCCAAACGCAATTTTATGAGCAAAAAGCGGTTGGAGATAGATGGGTTTTACATAACCACATCCCATCAACACATCTGAATCATCACGCATGATGGTACGAGGCAGTTCCGCTTTAACTGCTTTGATGAAAACATCTCGGTGAACACCTGCAAGGCTAGCGTCAAACTCTAAAGGATGTACATAAAAAGCGTGTTTGACATGTTCTCTGGTTTTTGTTGTTTTAAGGCATGGAATGCATTTTAGTTGTTCGTTGATATACGCAACATTTTCAAGACGCTCAGTAAGTAGATCCGGGAGTTTTTTGAGCTGTTCACGAGCGACTGCGCACTCCATCTCTGTCATACGGAAGTTGAAACCGACCATGTTGATAAGCTCGCTTGGTGCGCTAAAGCCTTTATTGGCGATGACCGATTCAGCGTGGTTGCGGATAAGTTGGAGTTTATTAGCTAAAGCGTCATCATTGGTGACAATGACACCGCCTTCCCCTGAATGAATGTGCTTGTGGTAATTGAGTGAAAAAACACCCATATCGCCAAGGGTTCCTGCAAAACGCTCTTTGTACATTGCTCCTGGGGCTTGTGCGGCATCTTCGATGACGATGAGGTTATGTTTTTTTGCAATGGCATTAATGGCTTCTACATTGTAAGGTTGTCCGAAAATATCGACCACGATAATGGCTTTGGTTTTAGGGGTGATTTTTGCTTCAACACTTTTGGGGTCTAGGCAGTAGGTCTCTTCTTCTACATCAGCAAAAACAGGGATACCGCCGTAAAATAATGGTGCAACGGCAGAGGCTGACATGGTATAAGGACTCACAATCACTTCATCACCTGCTTCAATGCCCGCGGCACCCACTGCACAGATAAGTCCAGAAGTGGCAGAGTTAACACTAATCGCATGTTTGACACCAAAAAAAGTTGCCCACTCTTGCTCAAAAGCACGTACTTCGCTTCCTCCATAAAAATCCTGATGCCAAGCTCCGAGGTACGTGGAGAGTTTACCGCTTCTAAGCACTCTTAGAACAGCCTCTTCTTCCTCTACACCTATCGTGTTATACGCTGGGAAAGGGTTAGAACGTAGTTTTTCTCCGCCGTTAATGGCTAATTTTTTCATTGTCGTTTCTCTTTTGCAATGGTTTCAAAAATTTTTGCATGAACATCTAAGTGTTCTTGCAAGATCTGTTTGCAGGTTATATCGTCGTTTTGGAGTAAAAATTCAAGCGAGTTTAGTGCATAATATTTCAATGTATTGGGTAAGGTCTCTTCATGTTCTAGCGTAAAATAGCCTTCATATAGAGTTGAAGGTTTTTTGATAAATGTATCAATCCTTGAGCCTCCCTCTTTGATCTCCACTTTGCCATTTTCAAACCAGATAGTAAGCTCAAATGCCGAATAAGGAAGCTCTTCCATACAACTCAGCACTCCTCTGGCGTGTTTGCATGTCACATCAAAATCGCCGCTGATGTCATGATGATGTGTAACATGTAAGGATTTTATATTTTGGATTTCGCCAAAAAGATGACTCAGAAGTGCTAACATGTGAATGCCATTGTGCAGTAAGCCCTTGGTGAAAACACCTTGAAAACGAACGGCTTTTCCCCATTTTTGGGCAGTTATAGCATGGGCAAGTTTTATAAAAGAAGGGTCGTACTGTCGCATTAGATGAATGAGAATTTTTTTATCGCTTGAAAGAAGTAATGGTTTTATGTGTGCCAATTCTTTGGCCGTTGCAACAAGAGGTTTCTCGCACATAATGGCTTGCAAACTTTTTACGTGTAAAGCCTCTTCGAGTGTTTTTGCATGAAACGGTGTTGGTGATGCGATGGCAAGTAGATCGATGGTCTCATACTGCAATAAAGAGTCAAAAGAATGGTAAATTTCCACTTCATCCCAACGCCCAACAAACGCGCTTTGGTTAGCACTATTTGGCTCACAAATGGCAACAAGCTTGCAGTTTGGATGTTTAAAAAATGCGTGAGCATGTGAGGCGATATTCTCACTGTTAGGCGAGTCGATAAGACCACCAATACTTCCAGCTCCGATAATGGCACATGAGAGAGATTTTGGCATTAGTTTCCTAACTGTTTTTCCACAAATAAAGCAAAATCTATACCGAAATTATCGGGCTTGTCATTCATTTGTTTGAGAGATGAGAGGTTAAAATGTTCAAAGCTAGTCAGTTGATTTTCTTTGGGCAGTGGTACTAAACATTCGCGTTTTGTTGAAGGGATATAAGAGATGACCTTTTTGCCTAAAAGGTATGCCGTATAAAGCGCTACGGTATCGATACCAATAATGACTTTAGCCTGAGCAATATCTTCTAACAACGTAGCATGACTCAAAGCAACATCTGGAGCAATGTTTTGGTATAGCGTAGGTGTATCGGAAGGGTGCAGGCGAATCAGAATAGTGTCGCATTCAAAAAGGGCTTTATGTTTGAGTATATCTTCAAAGACCTCTTTTTCAGTAAAACCCCAGCCATACGCATCTTCAAAAGCACGTGTTGCTACTTTAGCCGTAGGTTCACTTAAAAAGAGAAGGGTGTTCTTTTCTTGTATCTTCGATAGGACATTTTGTGCTTCTTTGAGCTGGCTCAATAGTGCATAGTTCTTGATGGCGATGACATTAGGTAAGCCGAAGGCTGTGACTTTATCATAGCTGGTTTGATCATGTGCCGCAATGAATGAGGGCAGGTTGTCTTCCCAATTTTTTTCAGGATATCCAAAGCGCTCACGATAATTTGTCCAGTGGTCTAAAAAAGCAATACTCGAAATATGATGCGTTTTTGCATAGCTTAAAAAATGGTACTCCAAATGATTTTGCCATCCTGTACCATAAAGTATGATTGAGGGTTGAAATTGAGAAAGTTTTGCTTCTATATCATTTTTATCAAAGGTTATCTCACTCCAAAAATATTCCAATTTTTTGGTTTTGATAAGCGTGTAACACGGAGAGGCCACTAAAGAGAAAATGCGAAATTCTCCCACGTTCAAAGAGGCTTTTAGTAATTCTAAAAGAATTTCAGCTCCTCCCGCATCGTGGGCAAAGAGAGCAATTCTTTTCACTCAATATCCTCTTTTTTTAGTCTATCTCCAAAGCTCAAATCTTCTTTTGCACATTTGCCTAGAACATCTTTGAGATACCTTGGATGTAGCCCATAACCAGGGCGAATGGAACGAATATTATCTTCATTGAACACTTCGCCTTTTGCAATATCTTTGGCAATATAAAGACTTCTTGAAAACTGTCTGCCCTTAATGGTCTTTACATCCGTATAGTATGTAGGCTTACCTAACAATTTTTCAGCATCACGGACGGCTTGTACCATCTCTGTAAAAGCATTTGTGTCGAGTGAAAAAGCGGCATCTGCTCCACCAATAGAGCTATCTAAGATGAAATGTTTTTCAATGACTTTCGCACCCAACGCTACAGCTGTTACAGGTGCAGTAATACCCAATGTGTGGTCTGAAAAACCTGCGATAACACCAAAGCGTTTGCTTAGATCTGGTATTGTAAGAAGGTTGGCACCTTCTAGTGGTGCAGGATAAGATGACGTGCACTGCAATAAAATAATCTCAGAGTTATCTTCTCTTTGGCAGATGCGTACCACATCTTCGATTTCATTCAGTGTCGCAATACCGGTAGAGATAATCATAGGCCTTTGCTTAGACGCCATATAGCGTACCAGTTCGTAGTCTGTGATTTCAAAACTAGCGACTTTGTATGCAGGAGGATCAAACTGTTCTAAAAAATCAACGGCGCTTTTATCGAAAGGTGTTGAAAAGCAGAGCAAACCCTCTTCTTGAGCGCATTCAAATAGCTCTTTATGCCACTCCCAAGGCGTATAGGCTTCATGATAGAGTTCGTAGAGAGTTTTATTATCCCACAAAGTACCGCCTTTGACAACAAAATCTTCTTTATCACAATTGAGTGTTAATGTATCGGCGGTATAGGTTTGAAGCTTAATCGCATCAGCGCCTGCTTTTTTTGCTGCTCTAATCGTTTCTTTTGCGATTTCTATGCTATTGCCATGATTGGCGGAAAGCTCAGCTATGATCAGTGTTCGCGTGCTATTTAAGTCAAAATTACCGATTTTCATTTGTTAACTCCATACAAATAACCTCTTTTTCATTCACGCTTTTACGTTCTTTTTCACAAAATCCAAATTTTTCATACAGTGCTCTAGCTCTTTGATTTTCTGCAAAGACTTCGGCTTTGAGTGCTTGTATATTTAATGTTTCAAATGCGTACGTTACAATCGCCTCCATTAAGCGTGAACCAATTCCTTTTTGCGTTAATGTAGGATTGGCATACAAGCCCATGATGGCAGACTCTTTAGAAATAGCATTAAAATCAATCACACCGAGATCACTCTTGTTCTCTTGTACGAGAAAATAGCGTCTATCTTCACGGTTTTTTAGAGTTTCTATAAATCCAAAATGTTCTGCTTCTGTAATCTCTTTATCGTTATACATATACGCTTTGACATTGGGATGGTTACGCCATGTTAAAATCATCTTTTTTTGAGATTCACTGAGCGTTGTAAAGTTGCATAAATGAAGATGCATCCCACTCCTTTAACACAGGGTATCCTTGTTTGTGAAGGTATTCAAACATATCGTCTTGATTTGCTGCTACTTTAATCGCAATGAAGGGCACTTCCATAAAGAGTACTTCATGTACCATCACACTTGGCGTTACAATGGCAAAGTGACTTTGATGCAGTAATTTGGCAACTTCGTTTGAGTTGATGTGTAAAGCAATCGTAGGAAAATCTACAACATAATCTTGAAGTTCTTTGAGATGGGCATTTGCCGTTGTGGTAAGGACACAGATGCGCAATGTTTTAGGCAACGTTTTTAAGATAGAAAGTGTGATGTTGCTAGCGTCGGTTCCACCCATTGCGATAAAGAGATCATAGATTTTTTTACGTTTTTGTTTTTTTTCTTCTCTAAATTCATCGCGTATGAGCGTGTATAAAATACCGCAACGAAGTTCACAAGAGGGTGGAACTAAATCTTTATAGCGTTTTTTATTTGCTGAAATATTGTGGTTCAGTAAAATATCGCAATGGTGCAGTTGGTAGGTGTCATCAAAGCTTAGGATTTCTACCTGCGTTGCTTCTTTGATGGCGCGTTCATACGCTATATCAATACCGTAATGATCGATTACCAACAACGTGATCTGTAATGTTCTAATCAGCTCTATAAGTTCTTCAACATCGTTTGATTTTAAGATTTTGACTTCATAAGGAATGGAAGCAATGATATTGCCTTCCAAGTTTTGGCATGCAAAGATGACTTCGCCTTCAAGACTTTTGGCAAATACCAAATCGCGCATAATATGTCCAAGCCCAATCGTGCTTGAACTGTCACTGCGAATTAACGTTCTCATGAAAGAGCAAGGGCTTTGTACATAAACTCAGCTCTTACCCAATCTTCTGGTGTATCGATATCTTGAACCAAATGACGAGGCAAAAGAACAGCTGTCGAGTGAGGTGCGAAGATAATTTTACCTTCTAACCATGCCTCGGGAGTTCCCCAGTAAAATTGCCCTGCGTCATGAAAGGCTTCTTCTAAGTCTTGGCTTCTGGTGTTAAAGTGCTCAGGTGAGAACATCTCGACACGGTCATCTTTGGTAAGGCGAATAGCACGCTGAATCGGGAAAGGGAAACTCGTTGCACTAAATGCATAAGTACTATGTGTTTTTATCAGTTTCTCATATGCTTCTTGAATGTAGTGTGGTTGCACAAAAGGAGCGGTAGCATAGATACAACAGACTGCTTCGACATCTTTGATATCACGAACAGAAGCAGTAATGGCATGAGCGATAACAGGAATGGTCGCTGTGTGGTCGTCACTGAGCTCTTTTGGTCGCATAAAAGGAACTTCCGCTCCTAAAGAGCGAGCCAATGTTGCGATCTCTTCATCGTCAGTACTCACAACAATTTTATCAAAACAGCCACTTTTAAGGGCTGCTTCAATGCTGTATGCGATCATAGGTTTACCACAAAATGCTTTAATGTTTTTTCGAGGAATGCGTTTACTGCCTCCACGTGCTGGGATAATGGCAAGTCTCATAGCAGACATCCTTTTATGGAAGTCAGCACTTCAAGCAAGGTGTCAGCTACCATTTTGGCGTCGTCCATACTCATGCCTTGATGGCACGGAATAGAAAGCTCAGCACGGTAGAAATCTTCTGCTGTTTCTAGAGATTGCTCACCAAAACGCTCTTTATAGTAACTAAATTGATAGACAGGCTTGTAGTGTACTTGTACACCTAACCCTTTGGCATGCAAGGCTTTAAATATATCTTCTTTGGAACACCAAAGAGAACGATCAAGTAAAATAGGGTAGAGATGATAGGTGCTTCGTTTGTTTTGATCGATTGCAATGGTTGTAAAAAAAGGATTGTTGCTAAAGCGTTTATCATAGTAATGTGCTATTTCATTACGCTTATCGATAAAAGCATCTAAGCGTTTTAATTGAGATAACCCCAGAGCACAAGCTATGTCACTAAGACGATAGTTTTCGCCAAGAGTGACCATATCTGAATTCCACAGCTCTTTTTTAACAATGCCATGTGAGCGTAAAAGTTTTGCCTGCTCATAAAATGCTGTGTTATTGGTCGCTATTGCTCCACCTTCAAAAGTAGTGATAGGTTTAATGGCATGGAAACTAAAGATGGTCATATCGGCAACATGTCCTACCTTGACACCATCGATTGTGCTCCCAAGAGCATGGCTGGCATCTTCGATCAAATAAAGCTGATGTTTTTCACATACTTCTTTAATCAGATGAATAGGCAGTGGATTTCCGCCAAAATCCACAGGCACTATTGCTTTGGTTCGAGGCGTGATTAACGCCTCTAGTTTGCGCTCATCGATATTACCATCGTATTTTATATCGCAAAATAGAGGAGTTGCTCCGCATTGAATGGCGGTATTGGATGTCGCTGCGAATGTTAAAGGGGTTGTGATAATCTCATCACCACGTTTTAATTCAATAATTTGATAAGCAACATGCAAGCACGAGGTTGCTGAGTTCATGACACAGACGTGTTTAACACCCAAATAAGAGGCAAGTGCCTCTTCAAAATCACTAACGGATTTCCCCCCGGTGAGAAAATCGCCTTTTAAAGCATTTGAAACAGCGTCTATATCGCACTGCTCAATCAATTGTCTGCTATAAGGAATCATGCGTTTATCATCTCCAATAAGCCTTTGGAATCAAGCCATTGCGTGTTTGTTTCTGAGCTGTATTCAAACCCATATTTTACAGGTGCACCTTTTTCTCCAAGTGCATTACACGTAAGATCATTTTGTTGAGTAAATAAGATACTTGGCTGAATCACAAAATGGTCATGAAACTCTAATGTTAAGTGGCTATCGTCTTTAGGAACCATGATTTCATGCATTTTTTCACCAGGACGGATACCGATAATTTTGATGCCAAGATGAGGTGCCATGGTTTTTGCTAAATCAACCATCTTCATCGAAGGGATTTTAGGAATAAAAATCTCACCACCCTTCATACGTCCAAAATTTTTAAGGACGAAATTAACGCCTTGCTCTAGTGTAATCCAAAAACGGGTCATTTCAGCTTCTGTAATAGGAAGCTCTTTAGCCCCTTCGGCAATAAGTTTTTTAAAGAGAGGAACAACTGAACCACGACTTCCTACAACGTTGCCATAACGTACAACAGAAAACTCTGTTCGTCTCGCACCCCTGATGTTATTGGCAGCAACAAAAAGTTTATCGCTCGCAAGTTTTGTCGCACCATAAAGGTTGATAGGATTGGCTGCTTTATCTGTCGAGAGTGCAATGACTTTTTGCACGCCACATGCTAAACTTGCATCAATGACATTTTGTGCACCATAAATATTGGTTTTAATACATTCCATTGGGTTGTATTCAGCAATAGGAACGTGCTTGAGTGCAGCAGCATGAATAATGTAATGTACCCCATACATAGCACTTTTAAGCCTTTCAACATCGCGGACATCGCCTATAAAAAAGCGCATACATGGGTCTGTAAACTGTTGTGCCATTTCGTATTGTTTAAGTTCATCGCGAGAGTAGATGATGATTTTGTTAGGTTTATAGTTTTTTAAAAGAATCTCTGTATATTTTTTGCCAAAACTACCTGTTCCACCTGTAATAAGAATATTCTTGCCATTAAACACGAGAACCCTTTTTGCCAATATTTTTTGATTTAAAGCAATTTTAATTCCGCTTTAAATTTGACAATACCATGATAGGAGTAGTATAATAAATGTATCTTTAAACAAGGAGCATCTGATGAAAATTTCCAGTAGTTCCAACACACAAGTACTCAATTTAATTACTCAAAATAAGTCTCAAACTGATCTTATATTAGAAAAAATCAATGCTACAAGAGAGTTAAGTGGTAAAGATGGAGCAAATTTAGTTGTTTCTGATGCACTATCTTCTCAAATTGCAAGTTTGAGCCAAGGCGTACAAAACGCTAATGAGACGATTGGTATGTACCAAATCGCAGATGCTTCCATTCAGGCTATTCAATCAGGAGCTGATAAGCTGGGTGATCTGTCTGTTCGTTTCAATAATGCAGCTTTAGGATCTGATCAAAAAGCAATGTTGCAAAAACAGTTCAACGATATTAGTACCTCAATGCAAGATATTGCTGCACAAACAACGTACAATGGACAAAATCTTCTCAGTAGCACCTATGGTCTTGATGTTTCTGGGCTTAACAATTTAAGCATTAATGACCAAGAAGGAATTGCGAATTTTAGAGAAAATCTCACCGCACTCTCTTCAACGATCAGTTCACAACTGAACAGCGCTAGTAGCACGATTACAAGTTCATTGACGGCTATGACAAATTTGAGCAGCGCAAATGCTCAGATTTCAGAAAAACCACTCGATCAAAAAATCGCTGAAATAAGCAGCGATCAGATCAAACTAACCAGTTCTGTTTTAGCTCAAATTCATCAAAATAATATGATGCAACAAAATATTTCGGCACTTTTAGTTTAAAAGTGCCCTCTCTTTCTTAGTCTCTTCGTATGCCACGCATCAATAATCAAACTTTTTATGAAAATGCAATCAAGCGATATGGTTGTACTGCACGTGGATTGAACTGGAATTCCAAAAATTCTCAACATACGCGTTTTGAAGTCATTCATGAAATTTTGGCGGATCATTTGCCTTTAAGTTCAATGATAGATGCGGGATGTGGTTTTGGAGATCTTTATGTGTATCTACAACAAAAAGGTTCTCTACCTCGTCAATATGTAGGATACGATATGCTTCAAGAAGCTCTGTTTGTAGCGAAGAAGCGCACAAAGCAGCGATGCGTGTATAAAGATATTTTAAATGATGAATTAGAATGGGCTGACTTTTATGTTGCAAGTGGCTCAATGAATATTTTAAAACGATGTGAAACCTTTTTGTTTATTCGCCGTTGTTTTGAAGCTTCTAGAAAAGGGTTTATTTTTAACCTTCTAAGAGGTGAGGAAAAAGAAGGGCATTTTAACTATTTTTTACCTGAAGAGATTGAGGATTATGTGAGTGATTTTGCGTATGATGTAGAGATGTATGAGGGCTATATGGAAGGTGATTTTACTGTATTTTTGAAGAAGGAAGCGTTATGAAAAAACTTTTATTAGGTGTAGTTGGGCTCTACTTAGTCGCAATGGGATATTTGTATTTTACACAGAATGATCAGCTTTTTCCTGCCAAATCGATTGTTAAAGAGGCGAAGGTAAGTGGTGATGCTATAGAGTCACTGACGTTACGTGTTAAAGAAGATGTTGTATTAGATGGTGTGTTACGTAAAGATGAAGAGGAAGGAGCAGGGCTTATTCTCTACTTTGGTGGCAATGCGGATGATGCGACACATTTTGTTGTCTACACAAAAGAGCTTCAAGGGTATGATGTCATTGCGTTTAATTACCGAGGTTATGTTGGAAGTACGGGAACGCCAAGTGAAGCAGCTTTATTTGAAGATGCTCTTAAAATTTACGATACTTATGCTAAAGGTCGCAAAGTCGTTGTCATAGGTCGTAGTTTAGGCACAGGTGTGGCAACCTACCTTGCAAGTAAACGTGTTGTAGATGGTTTGGTATTACTTACTCCTTATGATTCGATTCTATCGCTTGCTAAGCTTAAGTACCCTTTCTTCCCGATTGATCTTTTACTCAAAAATAAATTTGAAACGGTCAATTATTTACCTTTGGTGAAAGCAAAAATTGCTATTATTGAAGTCGAAAATGATGTAACGATTCCACGGTACCATCTTGAAAAATTGTTAGAAGCAATGCCTTCAAAACCTTTGCATATCATTCTCTCCAATACCACACATGGTAAAATTCTCGAACATCCAGCCTTTACCAAAGAGTTACAAACCATATTAGGAAAAATCATTGAATAAGTTATACATCAAACACTCTGTTGTTCCCAAAATAAGACGTTTTACCCCATGGGTCTATGCCAATGAAATTGACTCCAGTCCAGAAGAGTTTCAAAGTGGTGAAGTCGTAGCCCTTTTTTCCAAAAAAGATGGCTTTTTAGGAACAGCGTATGTCAACCCAAAATGTGCGATTTTTGCACGGATTTTGAGCTTTGGCAAAGAAGAAATTGGCAAAAAGTTTTTTCACAATCGTATCAAAAGAGCTATTGCAAAGCGTGAAGCATTACTTGCACAAACCAATGCTGTACGCCTTATTCACTCTGAAGCCGATTTTTTACCAGGACTTATTGTCGATAAATACGGCGATACCCTTGCCATTCAGATTAACACCGCAGGTATGGAAGTTTTTCGTGATCTTATCATCAGCACACTCAAACAGATGGTAAATCCTTCATGGATTGTTGAAAAATCTGACCTTCATTCACGCGAGATCGAAGGTTTAGAGAGCAAAAATGGCACGCTTTTTGGTACACCTTCAAAACAATTTGAACTCAACGAAAATGGTTTGAGCTTTTTAGTGGACATTGAAGACGCCCAAAAGACGGGCTTTTACTTGGATCAACGTAAAAATAGAGCCATTTGCGCTAGTTACGTTAAAGAGGGTGACACCATTCTTGATGTGTGCTGCAATGCAGGTGGTTTTGGTATCTATGCACTCTCAAAAAAGGCTAAAAATGCTGTTTTTGTAGACATTTCAGAGTTAGCCATAGAGCAAACGAAAGCAAATTTACATGTAAATGGTATGGAAAATTATGAAGTTTACAGTGCTGATGCCTTTTCTTTTATGAAAGAGAAAAAGTATAAAAATAGTTTTGATATGATCATTCTTGATCCACCATCCTTTGCAAAAACCAAAGAGCAAGCGCAAGGGGCAAAAAGAGGCTTTAAACACCTATTGATGGAATCTACCAAAGCGGTGAAAGATGGCGGAATTATAGGCTTTTTCTCATGTTCGCATCATGTGGGTAGAAAAGAGCTCTTAGATATTGCAATGGAAGTCTCACACGACCTTAAAGTGCAGTACATTTTATTGGAGCAGATGCAACAAGACTCAGATCATCCTTGTCTTATTAATGCTTCCGCATCGTTTTATCTTAATGGATTATTGCTCAGAGTAGAGAAGTAGCTTTTAGGCTACTTCAAACTTTCCTTTTTCTATAAAACTCAAAAATTCTGCTTTAAATTTTGGGCGATTTTCTTGATTTTGAATCCACGCAAGATGAATTTTTCGCTCTGACTCAATGATAGGAAACCATGTTTTTTGAAGGTCGTGATCAAGCATACAACGATCATAAATGGATTCTAAAAAGTTCCAAACAATAAAGGCATAGGTATTGTATTGAATCTCTTCTTCGATAGAACGCTCAATATCATGTCTGAGTAAAAAAGGCTTATTAAGGGCTTCTTTTAAGATCTCAAAGTACATTTTATCAATCTCCCCATAATGTACCACTTGCATAGTTCTACGATAGGTTCTCATCGAATAAATCAACGCAAAAATAGCTAATGTCGTTGCAATAATGCCCATGATAGAGCTAATCGCCGTCCAGAGAGTTTCGTATTCATCACTCAAAAAAATTTCCATCAAACATCCTTTTAAATGAGGTTTAAAATCGGTGGTGTTGACTCAAGCATCTGTGCAATGCGTGGGTCATTTTGACTGCATCCATAGACGTTGACATAGAGTTTCTCAAGCCATGTTTGCAATGTTGATTTAGATACGGTTTTCATATGTGGATGATAGACTAAAAGCTCCATTGGAGGAGCTTCTTCACTGCTTTTAAGTGCTAAAATATAATCAAACGGATCAATCTTTAAAGCGCCCAAACGACGGTAAAACTGTTCTCTTTTTTCGCGAATTTCTTGCTCACTCGAGTTTTTTTCAGGCGAGTCAATTTCGATAAGTAAAGCGCGTGTACCTTGTGTGTTAAAAAGATGTTCGATGCTCTGTTTTAAAAGTGTTGAACCAAGCCCGATACCTCTTTGTGTCTCATCGACAGCCATGTACTCGAGTAAAAAGAAATCGTCTTGTTTAGGATGATACATAATGCAAAATCCAACAATTTTTTCGTCATTCACAGCAAGGTAAATAGTATAAGAAGAGGAGTGTTGCATGGTTAAAAGTTCATCATACGACTTTTGCTCACTCTTTGGAAATGAGATGGAGTAGATGGCATAAAAGCCATCAAACTCGTGTGTATTATGTTCTTCTAACGCTTTAACGTATAGAGGCATAAGAGATTATTTTAAAATACGTGGTAAGGTAATACCTGTTTGTCCTTGGTATTTACCACGTTTGTCTTTATACGTTGTCTCGCATGGTGTATCGCCCTCTAAAAAGAGCACTTGTGCAATGCCTTCATTGGCATAAATTTTTGCAGGAAGTGGTGTAGTATTTGAAATTTCAATGGTAATATGACCTTCGAACTCTGGCTCAAATGGTGTGACATTGACGATGATACCACAACGTGCATACGTACTTTTACCTAAACAAATTGCAAGGACGTTTTTTGGAATTCTAAAGTATTCTACTGTACGTGCTAATGCAAAAGAGTTTGGTGGAACAATACAGATGTCACCTACAAAATCGATGACATTTTTATCGTCAAATTCTTTAGGGTCAACCACAGTGGAATTTACATTAGTGAAAATCTTAAATTCACGCCCTACTCGGATGTCATACCCATAACTACTGACGCCATAACTCACAACGTCACGGCCTACTTGATCTTCACAAAAAGGCTCTATCATACGCTCTTTGAGCGATTTTTCTCGTATCCAACTGTCTGCTTTTAAACCCATAATTTCCCTTAAGTGATCGTATATATTAAGTGTGGTATTATAACACATTTTATGTCATGCCAAAAAATGGCAAATATTTAGGAGAAACCGAATGGACAAAAATGAGATTAGAGAGTTAATACGTATTTTTGATAAAAGTGATATTACAAAACTCAAAATCAAAGAGGGTGATTTTAGCATTGAGTTACAAAAAGGCTTTGAAGGTAGTGTAACTTACAGTGCTGCTGCACCTGTTATGCAAGCTCCAAGTATAGCTCCAGCGGCTGCTGTAGCAGCGCCAGCACCAGTGGCACATGTTGGAGGTGAAGCAAGCATTAATGCTGCTCCTGCAGGTCTAAGTATTAAATCACCAATGGTAGGAACCTTCTACAAATCTCCAGCGCCTGGCGCTGCACCATTCGCAAAAATAGGTGATGTTATCCGTAAAGGTCAACCAGTTGGTATTATCGAAGCGATGAAAATCATGAATGAAATTGAAGCAGAATTTGACTGCAAAATTTTAGATATCCTTGTTGACGATGGTCAGCCAGTAGAATACGATATGCCAATCTTTACGGTGGAGAAAGTGTAATGAAGATTGAGAAAATTCTTGTTGCCAATCGTGGTGAGATCGCCCTTCGTGCAATAAGAACCATCAAAGAGATGGGGAAACAAGCGATTGCGGTTTATTCCACTGCGGATAAAGATGCACTCTATCTTCAACATGCTGATGCAAGTATTTGTATTGGTGGAGCAAAATCATCAGAGAGCTATCTTAGTATTCCTGCCATTATCAGTGCGGCTGAGATCAGTGGCTGTGATGCCATCTTCCCTGGGTATGGTTTTTTAAGTGAGAATCAAACCTTTGTTGAAGTCTGTAAACACCACAATATCAAATTTATCGGACCTTCTGTTGATTCTATGGTTTTGATGAGTGATAAATCCAAAGCCAAAGAAGTGATGAAAAAAGCGGGTGTACCTGTTATCCTTGGTAGCGAGGGTGCACTTGAGAGTGTTGAAGAAGCAAAAAAATTAGCAGAGCAAATCGGACTTCCTGTTATCGTCAAAGCAAGCGCTGGCGGTGGCGGACGTGGTATGCGTGTGGTTGAAAAGATGGAAGATTTGGAAAAATCATTCCTTGCTGCTGAAAGCGAAGCGCTAAGTGCGTTTGGCGATGGCACACTCTATATGGAAAAATATATCAAAAACCCACGTCACATTGAAGTGCAAGTGATTGGCGATAGCTATGGCAATGTTGTTCACATTGGCGAGCGTGACTGTTCGATGCAACGTCGTCACCAAAAATTGATTGAAGAGTCTCCTGCTATTGCTTTAGATGATAAAACACGTGCACGTCTTCATGAAGTAGCAGTGAAAGCAACTAAGTATATTGGCTATGAAAATGCAGGTACGTTTGAGTTCCTTTTAGATGCTGATAAAAACTTCTATTTTATGGAAATGAATACTCGTCTTCAAGTTGAGCATTGTGTGAGTGAGATGGTGAGTGGTATTGACATTATTGAGTGGATGATTCGTGTAGCAGAGGGTGAAAAACTTTTTGATCAAAGTGCACTTACATTCCGAGGTCATGCTATTGAGTGTCGTATCACAGCTGAAGATCCTGTAAAATTCATTCCAAGCCCAGGTAAAATTACGAAGTATATCATCCCTGGTGGACGTAATGTTCGTATGGATTCTCATGCGTATCAAGGCTACTCTGTTCCACCACATTATGACTCCATGATTGGAAAGCTTATCGTTTGGGGTGAAACTCGTGAGCGTGCGATTAAAAAGATGAAACAGGCTTTAAGTGAGCTACAAATTGAAGGTATTAAAACAGTTAGAGATTTTCATTTGCATATGATGGAAAACGAAGACTTTATCGAAAATAGATTCGATACAAACTATCTTTCACGCTATTAATTAAGAAAGGTCGCCAAATGGCGACCTTAACTTTTTTGTATTTACTTATGGTGCTCTTAGCACTTGAATATTAGCAGATGCTTTTAACTTCTCAAAATACTCTTCAATTGCTTTTTGCTCTTTACCTTCACCAAGTTTATTGTAAATATAATTTTTTGCATCAGCAAAAGAGACACTTTGAAGATTGTGTTTTTCTTTCACAAAAAACATAACATAATTTGAATCTGATTTATTGATAGAAGAAAATTTACCCTGTGGTGTTTTATTTAAAAGTGCCAATAATTTTGGATCAGTTTTGCTAGCTTCCATTCTTCCTTCTTGAAGTTGAACGTCGCTAACAGCACTCATAGGGTTACTTTGAATTGCTGCAAGGCTTTGTTGATTTGCACTGGTATAAATGGTCACATCAAAAGCTGACGCTTGAGAAAACTCATTGAGGTTATCATTATAATACGCTTGGAGTTCACCATCACTCATTTGTTGCATTTTAGTACTAACAATTTTTTTATAGAGTTTATCACGTTGAAGTTTCTTTTTCAAATCTTCTTTATACTCAGAGATTTCAATGTTTTTTGAACGGATCATATTGAGGAAATCGTATTGGTTCATATTGTTGCTGATCGCTAAGTTTTCAATATATTGATCAATTTCAAAGTTATCAACAGTGATACCCAGTTTTTTAATTTCTGAATCTTCCAATTTTTGTCTTACCAAAATATCCAAAGACTCTTTTTTAGAGATGTTAAAGCGCTGTGAGTACTTGAAAACATCATAAAGTGTGATGGGTTCTTTATTGATAATTACGGAAACACCATCCACAGTTCCAGCAGATGCTGGTGAAAAAAGAAGGGTCGCACTCAAAGTTACAAAAGTTAACACCTTTAGTTTAATCTTCATCAATAGTCCTTTGTTTTAAGAAAAATAGCTATATAATCGTGTCTGTATTAAAAGTTAAGAGCTACGAATGATAACATTTTTTTTGGCAAAAAAAATTAAAAAAATGTTTTTACTCGCGCTCTCGTAGAATTTTTAGTTACCGCGTAACGAAATGATACATAATTTATACATAACTTATTAAAAATCAATCATAAGGTACAGTCATGGTTGTGACACGTTTTGCCCCTAGCCCTACGGGATATTTGCATATTGGAGGGCTTAGAACAGCACTTTATAGCTATCTTTGGGCAAAAAGAAACAATGGAAAATTTTTATTCCGCATAGAAGATACAGACCTTGCACGAAATTCCAAAGAAGCTGCTGATGCTATTGTTGAAGCGTTTAAATGGGTTGGACTTGCGCATGAAGGTGAAATTGTTTATCAGTCTGAGCGTTTTGATCTTTACAAAAGCTATGTCAAAAAGCTTTTAGAAGAAGGAAAAGCGTATAAATGTTATATGAGTAAAGAAGATCTTGATGCGCTAAGAGAAGCTCAAATGGCACGTAAAGAGCGCCCAAGATACGATGGTAGATACCGTGACTTTACAGGCACTCCTCCTGAAGGTGTCGAGCCTGTTATTCGAATTAAAGCACCAATGAGTGGTGTTGTCTCTTTTGTTGATGGCGTTAAAGGTGAAGTAAGCTTTAATGCCAGTGATATGTTGGATGATTTTATCATCGCACGCAGTGATGGTACACCTACGTATAACTTTGTTGTTGTCATTGACGATGCATTGATGGGTGTAAATGAAGTCATTCGTGGTGATGACCACCTCTCGAATACACCAAAACAGATTATTTTATACGAAGCACTTGGTTTTGATATTCCAAAATTTTATCATGTTCCTATGATCCTCAATCCTGAGGGCAAAAAACTCTCTAAACGCGATGGTGCCGTTGATGTTATGGAATATAAGCGTGAAGGGTATTTACCAGAAGCATTGTTGAATTTCCTTATACGTTTAGGTTGGAGTCACGGTGATCAAGAGATTTTCTCTTTTGATGAGATGAAAGCACTTTTTGATCCTAATGATATTAATAAATCAGCTTCTGCTTACAACCAAGAAAAGCTTTTATGGTTGAATGCTCATTATATTAAACAAGCAACACACGATAGATTGATTGAAGAGTTACGCTTTTTTAATGTGGATATTTCGTCTCATACTAAGAAAGAGTTACTGATTGACGCACTTCGTGATCGTGCAAAAACACTTGTAGAGTTTGCAAGCTTAGCAAAACAGATTTTAGAAGCTCCAACATGTTACGATGAAAAAGCCATTGAAAAGTTCTTAACTGCTGATGGATTGGGAGTTTTAGAACACTATTTTGAAGCATTAAAAAATGTAAAAACACTCTCTAATGCGAGTGATTTTGAAACATTTACTAAAACATTTTTAGAAGAGCGTGGTTTAAAACTTAAAGATCTCGCACAAGCAATTCGTATTGCGATGGTAGGCAGTTCTGTCAGCCCTTCCATTTTTGAAGTGCTAGAGATTATTGGGTATGAAAACGTTATAGAAAGAATTCAAAAATTAATATCTTATAAAAGGAGTTGAGAGTGAGCAATAAGGGAAAAGTGACTAAAGAAGAAGCTTTAGAATACCATATTGGTGGGAAAATTGGGATCAATGTCAAAACGGTGTGTGATACTGCAAGAGATTTATCTATGGCTTATTCACCAGGCGTTGCGCATCCGTGTTTGGAAATTCAAAAAGATAATGAATTAGCATACAAATATACGAATAAAGCAAATCTTGTTGCTGTTATGACAAACTCTACAGCAATTTTGGGTCTAGGAGATTTAGGTCCAGTTGCTGGTAAACCTGTTATGGAAGGAAAATCTGTTCTTTTCAAAAAATTTGCAGGTGTTGATGCATTTGATATTGAAATTGATGAATACGATGTTGATAAATTTGTCGAAATTTGCCGTGCTATTGCTCCAACTTTTGGTGGTATCAACCTTGAAGATATCAAAGCACCACAATGTTTTGATATTGAACAAAAACTTCAAGCATGTGTTGATATCCCTGTTATGCATGATGACCAACATGGTACAGCGATGATTACAAGTGCAGGTATTATTAACGCGCTTGAGATCAGCGGTAAAAAAATTGAAGAGATGAAAATTGTTGTTTCAGGTGCTGGAGCAGCAGGTATTGCGTGTGCAAAAATGTATAAACTTTTAGGCGCTAAAAATATCGTTATGATCGATACAAAAGGCGTTATTCATTCAGGAAGAACAGACCTTAACAAATATAAAGCAGAATTTGCTATCGAAACAAGTGATAGAACATTGGAAGATGCGATGAAAGGTGCAGATATGTTCCTAGGTCTTTCTGCTCCTGGTGTTGTTACACAAGAGATGGTTAAATCTATGAATCCATATCCAATTATCTTTGCTCTTGCAAATCCAACTCCTGAAATTTTACCTGAAGAAGCACATGCTGCAAGAAATGATGTTATGATGGGAACAGGTAGAAGTGACTATCCAAACCAAGTCAATAACGTACTCGGTTTTCCATTTATTTTCCGTGGCGCTTTAGACGTGAGAGCGACAAAAGTAACTGAAGGCATGAAAATGGCTGCGGCTGTTGCTCTTGCAAAACTTGCAAAAGAAGAAGTACCTGATTATGTTAAAGCAGCATATCCAGGTGAAGATCCTAAATTTGGTATTAACTATATTATTCCAAAACCATTTGACAGACGTGCGTTTGTATGGGTAAGTTGTGCTGTTGCTGAAGCAGCTATTAAAGATGGTGTTGCTCGTGTAAAAGATTTTGATATTAATGCATACAAAGCAAAACTTCAAGCTATTATTGATGCGGAGCAAAAATAAGTGAAAAATGTCCATGTCATCAAACACCCTCTCATTGAGCATAAGCTTTCTATTTTGAGAGATGAGAGAACGGAGCCGTTTCAGTTTCGACTTTTAGTTGATGAGATTTCGTACTTGATGTTGTTTGAGGCTACTCGAGATTTACCACTCAAAGATGTAAAAGTTCAAACACCTGTTGCAGTGGCAAATGCACATAAGTTAGATGCTAAGATTATGATCTGTCCGATTCTTCGGGCAGCTCTTGGTATGTTGGACAGCGTTTTTAAACTTATTCCAGATGCGAGTGTTGGTTTCTTGGGCTTTCAGCGCAATGAAAAAACACTTGAAGCAGAATTTTACTATGCGAAGCTTCCATCTGATCATGCCGAGCGTACAGCGATTATTATTGATCCAATGTTTGCAACGGGCGGAACAGCCATTGATGCGGTGAATTTTTTAAAGAAAAAAGGTGTCCAAGATATCCGTTTCTTATGCCTTGTTTCTGCACCTGAAGGGCTTAAAAAATTCCATGAAGTACATCCTGAAGTACCTGTTTACACAACATGTATTGATGATGGATTGAATGAAAATGGCTATATTGTTCCAGGTCTTGGCGATGCTGGAGATAGAGTCTTTAATACGCAAGGCGCGTAATGTTTTTTTAGATGTAAAACGGGTTTAACCCGTTTTACACTATACAACACCTTGATCAATCATCGAATCAGCTACTTTTCTAAAACCAGCAATATTGGCTCCTAAAAGCAGATTACCCTCGTCGTTAAACTCTTGTGATGTCGCATAAGAGAGATCAAAAATATGTTTCATAATATCTCTTAGTTTTGTATCGACTTTTGCAAAATGCCATTTTTGCATACTCGCATTTTGACTCATCTCTAATTGACTGGTCGCAACACCGCCTGCATTTGCTGCTTTTGCAGGTCCAAAAAGAATTTTATTTTCTTGCATATACGCGATAGCATCAAGAGTGCTTGGCATATTTGCACCTTCATTGACTAAGCGACATCCATTTTTATGAAGTGTTTTGATATCTTCAAGATTAAGTTCATTTTGTGTTGCACTTGGAAACGCCGCAAAACAAGGAATGCTCCATACAGCATTCATCCCTTTTGGATACGCTTCTATTGGGATGTATTGAGCATCCGGTTTTGCTTTTGCATATTCACTGAGTGATTGTCTATGGACTTCTTTAATCGTTTTAAGCAACGTGAGATCAATGCCATTTTTATCGTAAATCATTCCATGTGAGTCGCTACATGTAACAGGCTTTGCCTCTAATTCATAAAGCTTTTGGATCGTATAAATCGCAACATTTCCTGAGCCTGAAATAGTGCATGTTTTACCTTTAATCGAATCACCAATGTTATTAAGGATATTTTCTGCAAAGTAAACAGAACCAAAGCCTGTTGCTTCGGTGCGAGCAAGTGAACCACCCCAATTGAGACCTTTTCCTGTAAGGATACCTTCGTATCGATTGGTAAGACGTTTATAGGTCCCATACATAAAGCCAATTTCTCGTCCACCGACGCCAATATCACCTGCTGGAACATCGATCGTTTCACCGATATACTTGGAGAGTTCAATCATGAATGATTGACAAAAACGCATGATTTCGCCTTCACTTTTGCCTTTAGGGTCAAAATCACTGCCTCCTTTACCGCCACCAATCGCAAGGCCTGTAAGAGAGTTTTTGAAAATTTGCTCAAAACCTAAGAATTTTATAATACTAAGATTCACGCTTGGATGAAAACGAAGACCACCTTTGTAAGGTCCAATGGCATTGCTAAATTGAACACGATATCCTATATTGGAGCGAATTTTACCCGCATCATCTATCCATGGAACACGAAAAATAATTTGACGATCAGGAATGAGAATGCGTTCAACGATATTGTAGTGAGCATATTTTGGATCAGCGTCTAAAAGAGGTTTTAAAGAGGTGAGTACCTCTTTGACGGCTTGGTAGAATTCAGTTTGCCCAGGCGTGCTGTGTATGGTTGCTTTTAATGCATTTTCAACGTAGTTTTCCATTGCTTCCCTTCAGTTTTTATTGTAATTGATGTGCTTTTTTTAAAAAAATAAAGAGTGCTTTTTGCTCTTTTCTAGCAATAGTATAGCTGATAAGTTTGAGATACTCTTTAATATCTTTTTCTAAAATTCCACGTTCTCGTGCATATTTTGAAAGAATATAATTTGGGATTTTAATAGGTTGTTGCACGAACTTTTTGGAGAGTTTTTTGTAAAAACGTTGGTGTTGATTAACACAAAATCGTGCAAAGACAAAAGGTAAATGGTATTTGTTGTTCCATGTTTGACCAAGATCGATATACGCATCAGGATCTTGTAAATAAAGCTTTAGAGCACGATCGCCAATAAACACTTCACCTTTAAGCCCTAAAACACGTGCGAGCATGTTAGACGTTGCTGATGCAGGGTCTTTTTTGGAAACTCCTTCTTTGATGATAACGCTTTTGACATTTTTTTGTGCCACAATTCCTACATTGAGTGGTGTTATATTTTTGCGCTTACTTTCAATGCTTGAAATAAATGCCGCATCGACTTTACGTTTACGTAGTTTGTGATTGATAACGGCTGGAACATTCTTTTGATGTTCACATGAGCGTTTAAAAGCGCTTGGAAGAGAGGACTTTTTCAAAAAAACATGAAAAGGAAGAAGATTGATGTAATCTATCTTGCCAAAAACCATATGAACTCCTTTTTTTTGGGAAAACTATTATAACTCAGCTATCTTAACAAGAGGGTTTAGAAGAGTTGATTAGAGATGTCATCTAAGAAGAGTTATACTCAAAAGTTGGTACAATAAAAAGAAAAATCAGGAAAGAATGAGATGTTGGAATCGTTATTTACCCTTGAAGCCATGATGGCGCTATTAACGCTAACGGCTTTAGAAATTGTACTTGGCATTGATAATATTATTTTTATTGCCATCTTAGTAGGTCGTTTACCACAACACCAAAGAGATAAAGGTCGTATTTTTGGTCTCGCTCTTGCAATGATTACCCGTATCTTGCTTCTGCTTTCACTCTTCTGGATTATGAAGCTTACTTCTCCTCTTTTTACTGTTTTCGCGCAAGAAATTTCAGGACGTGATCTTATATTAATTCTCGGTGGGCTCTTTTTGCTTGTCAAGTCAACCAATGAAATTCACCAAGATATTGAAGAGGCTGGCGAAGAGGAAAAAGAACTGAAGAAAGGTTCACGAGGCTTTTTTAATACACTCATTCAAATTGCTATTTTAGACATCGTTTTTTCATTAGATTCTGTTATTACCGCAGTAGGTATGGCAAATGATATCATTGTTATGATTTTAGCCGTAGTGATTGCTGTGGGTGTTATGATGTTCGCAAGTAAAAGTATCTCTAATTTTATTGATGCTAACCCAACCATTAAGATTTTAGCACTTTCCTTTTTGATTTTAGTCGGTGTGACGCTTATTGCAGAAGGTCTTGATTTTCATATTTCCAAAGCATATGTCTATTTTGCGATGGCATTCTCTTTAGCAGTTGAGTCTATTAATATCTATAGTCGTAAGAAAAAAGATAAAAAATCAATGGTAAAAAAAGAGGCGTAATGTTTTCTCTCTTTCGCTCGTCCCATGCCTTCGCAATTGACCTTGGCACGAATAATACGCTTGTGTACCAACCAAGCAAGGGAATTATTTTAGATGAACCGACCTCTATCGCATTTGATAGTAAGCGAAGTTCTTTTATAGATTATGGTGCCAGTTCAAAACGTATGTCAGGAAAAAATCCTAAGCATATCGAAGTGATGCACCCATTATCAAAAGGTGCGATTTCTAATTTAACAGTTGCAAAAGCCTATATTAAAGAGGTGATTGCACGCATTACACAGAGTCGATTTTTTAAACCAACCATTGTCGTCAGCGTACCAAGCGATTTGAATATCATGGAACGCAATGCTGTTGTAGAGGCATGTAAAGACGGTGGCGCGCGTGAAGTGATGCTGATCAAAGATCCGTTCTCTGCAGCCCTTGGTTCAGAACAAGCAATTGAGCGACCGCAAGGGGTTTTAGTCCTTGATATAGGTGCTGGTGTAAGCGATATATCACTACTTTCATGCAATGGTATTGTGATGAGTAAATCGCTTCGTATTGCAGGGAATGATTTGGATGAGGCGATTATTGAGTATTTTAAGGCACATAAGCGTATTTTGATTTCTCAAAGTGATGCAGAACGCCTGAAAAAGGAGCTTGGAACGCTCTTTGAGAAAGAGGAAAAAACACTTCAAATCAATGTGAAGAATCTTATCACGCGCCTTCCTGAGAGTTTTGTAGCAAGTTCCAAAGATGTACATCAAGCCATTTTACCTCTTGCCGATAAAATGGTCACACTTACACACAGTATGCTTTCTGAACTACCTCCTGTTTTTGCACAAGATATTTATGATCAGGGTATTTTACTCACAGGTGGTTCATCGATGCTTCAAGGCTTAGATCGTTATATTTCTACAAAATTAGAGATAGAGGTCAACGCGGTGAAAAATCCTCTACAAAACATCATCCTAGGGGCAGGGCGTGCCCTTGAAGAGACACGCTATAACCCACTTTTTGGTGCTTAAAATGAAGCGATATAAGCGCTTAGTTGCTCAATATCTGCATCGCTAAAATTAGCTATTTGGGCTTGCATAAGTTTGCCAAGCCCAATTTGATCGATCTCACCTTTTTTATAGCTTTGTAAAAGTGTAGCGAGAGCAGTTTTATCAAGCCGTTTGATAGGCTCAACTTTTCCCAAATAAGTCACCTCTCCTTTTTCTCCATGGCAAAAACGACACGAGTTGTACAATACTTCATTGCTTGCGCTCAAAAGATTGCTTTGTAAAAGCCCTAAAAGAGCTAAGAGACTAAAACTTTTCGAAAACAACGGTATGTCCTTGCTTGTCAAAGGCTAGTACATCATAAGGTTGTTTCATATTGCCTTGCTCCATGCCAGGAGATCCAAGAGGCATACCAGGAACCGCAAGTCCAATAGCATCTTTTGGAGCCTCTTTTAAAAAGCGTTTTATACTGCTTGCGGGAGTGTGTCCTTCGACGATAAAATTACCAATAATAGCCGTATGACATGACGCAAGAGGAGCTGGGACATTGTATTTGATTTTGACTTCATTGAGCGCTTCTGTTTCTATCACATTGACTTTAAATCCATTGTTTTCCATATGTTTAACCCATTCGCCACAACACCCACAATATTTTGATTTGTAAACGGTAACAGGCGGAAGAGTCTCTGCAAAGAGTGACATAAAAAAGCCCAATAATAGGCTTGTTAAAAGTAGTTTTTTCATCTAAAACCTTTTAGTATGTAAGATATGAAATCCTATCAAAACTCCGTAAATAAAAGCTAAATATGACGAAAAAAATAGGATTAATTATCTCATGATTTTAGTTACATCATTTTTTCTATCTATAAAAGTAAAAAAATGTTAACATTTCATTAATATACATCTTCTATACTTTTCCAAATTAAGCAAAAGGTAGAAACATGCTTCAAGCACAGCACCTCAAGAAGGTTTATCATACGGGCGAAGTGGTTCAAGAGGTTATCAAGGATTTCTCTTTAGAGATTCATGAGGGTGAATTTATCTCTCTCGTTGGACCTAGCGGAAGTGGTAAAAGTACGGTGCTGAACATGCTAGGCTGCTTAGACACACCCACTCAAGGTACGATTACCATCAACAACACGGCAACAACGACGATGAATAGAACGCAAAGAGCGTATTTTAGGGGTGAAAATATTGGGTTTATTTTTCAAAGTTTCAATCTCATTCCTGTGTTAAGCGTGTATGAAAATGTTGAGTATCCTCTTATCATGGTACAAAACCTTGAGGAAAAGGAGCGCCAAAAGCGGGTGTTAACGCTTTTGGAAGAGGTAGGGATGTTAGAGCATAAAGATAAAACACCCGATAAAATCTCAGGCGGTCAAATGCAGCGTGTTGCCATTGCAAGGGCACTTGTAACCAACCCTAAGATTGTTTTTGCGGATGAGCCGACAGCTAACTTAGACAGTAAAACAGCCTATATGATTATAGAGCTGATGAAAAAAATCCAAAAAGAGCATCACACAACGTTCGTTTTTGCAACACATGATGAAAAAATTGTTGCTAATGTTGATAGACTCATTACTATTGTGGATGGGGAAATCGTAGAAGAAAAAAGGATGATGCGATGAATAATATCTTTAAAATATCCTACCGAAATCTTAAACGTAATGGCAGAAGAACCCTATTAACAACCTCACTCATCACTTTAGGCGTGGTTTTTGTACTTCTTTATACTGCGCTCTCTGGAAGTTTCAAAAACTATACCGTAGGACAAATCACAGATTCTGTGATGGGACATATTCAGATTCATAAAAAAGGGTATGTCGCTTCTGTGGATAACCTCCCATTAGATAAAAATCTCAACGCAAAGATGTTAGAGTTTATAGAATCAAAGTTGGAAATGAACCCGTATATTGCAAGCTACAGTTATCGCATCAAATTTGGTGCGATGTTTTCAAACTTTACTAGCACTACAAATATTAGACTCAATGCAATTGATCCTGAGGATGAATTTGAAACCTTGCCTTTACTAAGAGATCGGGTTTTGGATATGAATGAAACGCTCAAAGCAGGGGAGATTATCGTTCCAGAACTTTTGATAAAAGGGATGGATGTTAAAATCGGCGATACCATTGTTTTGGTTGCCAATAATAAAAGTGGCTCAGTGAATGGCATCAATCTTAAAGTTGCTGGTATCTTAGGCCAAGTCATGGGACCTGGTGGACGTGATGGTTACATTCATATGGATGATGCTAAAAAAGTACTGCGTATGAATAACGAGGTAGAAGTGAGTGAAATCGTTCTTCGACTTAAAGATGTGGAACAACTCAGTGTTGCCGAAAAATCGTTGCAACCCATCTTAGAAAAGCTCAACAAAGAGGGTAAATCTGTTTTTGAAATCCATACGTGGCAACAACTCTCTCCATTTTATAACATCATTAAGATGATCGACTTGATGAACGTTTCTATCAAAATTATTTTGATCTCTATTGTGCTTATTTCCATTTTGAACGTTATGATTATGAGTGTTTATGAGCGTATACGAGAGATTGGAACGATAGCGGCCATTGGTACACCGCCTATGAGCATCGTTAAACTTTTTTTATGCGAAGGGCTGATGATGGGAGCGCTTGGTGCATTCCTTGGAAGCATTTTATCGCTAGGTATAGTGTTTATTCTCAATTTTGTCAAAATTACCTATAGCTTTGGGCAACAAAGCGGTTTAGTGCTTATTCCAAAACTGGCTTTGAGTGATGTTTTGAGTGTCAGTGCTATTGTTATCGTGATATCACTGATCGCATCTATCTCACCTTCGATTAAAGCTTCAAGACTCGATCCTGTTGAAGCTTTACGTACGTACTAGGAGATTTGTATGAAAAAAACACTACTTTTTTTACTGACAGCAGTGGTTCTTTTTGGAGCTGAAAATATCTTGGAGCAGGTCGATAAAAAGCTAAGCCCTAGTTCTGCAGATAGTTATAAAAAACTGATTAACATTGAGCCTGATGGGAGTAAAAAAGAGTTTTTGCTCTATCAAATCAAAAAAGACAAAGATAAAATTGTCTCTTTATTTTTGCAACCAGATAGTGAAAAAGGCAGAAGCACACTAAGGCTTGATGAAAATATGTGGCTCTATTTACCTGAAGTAGGCAAGCCGATTCGCATCACTTCAATGCAAAGTGTGGTAGGTGGGGTGTTTAATAACAGTGATATTATGCAGTTAGATTTTTCAGCGGAGTATGACATCAAAAGTGAAAAAGATGAAGGAGCCGTTCTTGTTTTAGATCTTAAGGCTAAAAATGAGACAGTAGCTTACGATAAACTGTTGATGGAAGTCGATAAAAAAACAGTCACACCCACAAAAATCGCCTGTTATACGTCAACAGGGATGCTCATAAAAACACTTTACTATAAAGATATTAAAGACTTTGGTGGCGGCATCATCAGAGCTGCTGTCATTGAGACAGATTCGCCACTCTATAAAGGCTATAAGTCGATTATGGTATATGGAAAGATTACAGAGCGTAAAGTTTCTGATGAACTCTTTACCATTGAAAATATCGGCAAAGTTCATGAGTTTAGAAAATAGATGAAAGCATTACCTCTCATCCTCTGTGTAGCCATTTTAAGCCATGCAGGGGATTATGATTTTGACCTTGATGCTATCGAGGTCAAACCCTATACATTGAGCGGTTATCTAAAAGGTGAAAATAAACTTCAAGGACTCAATGACGATTCACCTCTGTTTCATACCAAAAACAAAGATAGCATAAAGACATATGCAAGTGAAGGCGATGTCAAGTTTGCCTATTTTCAGGACGCATTGAAATTAGATTCTGAGGTGATGGTCAATTATAATGACATAGATGGGGCGTACAGTGATAAATATACCATTGCTCAGTTGTTTATGCAGTATAAATTTGATCAAAATAATTTGATTGAAGTGGGTAAAAAAGCGCCTAACTGGGGGAAAGGCTATTTTGTCAATCCGATAGCGTTCTTTGATCGAAAAAAAGATCCAAATGATCCTGATGCTTCACGCGAGGGTTATGTTATGGCAAATTATCGTTATAACAAAAGTTATGATGGAAATATTCGCAATGTCTCTTTTGATCTCATTGTGATGAAAAGTAATGAGCATATGAACGATGAGTTTAGCCAAGAAGAACAAAATCATGTAGGTATGAAAGCTTATTTTTTGGCGTATGATACGGATATTGATCTTATCTACTATCGCAGAAGCGAACAGAGCGATAAAGTAGGGCTTGATTTTTCTAAAAATATTCAAACGAACATTGAAGTACATGGAGAGTTTGCCAAAACACTTGGTGAGGATGACTATGCCTATTTGCTAGGGTTTAAGTATCTTACAGCGTTTGATCTTACCATTACGACAGAGTATTTTTACCAAAAAAATCAAAGCAGTAAATCGGAACCTTTTTACGATCATCAGTATGTTATGAATAAGTTTTCACAAAAAGAGCCCTTTAATTGGCTTTATGGAGCTATTTACTATAAAAATATTTACAATCTTGGAGATAAATCAATGCAAAACTCATTGGGTGCGACATACAGCTTTAAGAACAATATGCTTTTGGATATTTCTTACAACATCAACGATGGGCAACGAGGATCAGAATATGGCTCAAAGTTAGTTCAAGATACATTATGGACAAAGTTGTATTGGTATTTTTAAAAACAAGGCATTTAATATATCAATATATCTTGATATAAAGATAATTTTATGCTACCATTTCACCATTGGATAGAAGGGTAAAATATGAAAAAAGTACTGATTTTATGCACAGGAAATAGCTGTCGAAGCATCATCGCGGAAGCACTGGTCAATGCAAAATTAGAAGGCATCATAGCTTACAGTGCGGGCGTACGTGCGAGTGGTAAAGTGAATGCGTATGCAAAAAAAGTCTTAGAAGAAGAGGGTATCTGGAAAGATTCGTATCATTCTAAAGTCTTGGATGAAGTCATTAATCTTGACTTTGATTTGGTGGTAACTGTGTGTGACCATGCTCATGAAACCTGTCCGATGTTCCCTCGTCTTACAAAAAAAATCCATGTTGGTTTCTCTGATCCTGATGGTAAAGATTATGGGGCGTTTATTCTTACCTATCAAGCGATTGAAGCCGAATTACTACCGATCATCAAAGAAAAACTTTTATGAATGCAGAGCAGATGCTGATTGAAATGACTTCACAGTTTGGGGTGTGGGCGATTGTTGCTTCATTTGGCATTGGTCTTTTGACCTCACTCGCTCCATGTTCCATCATCACTTTGCCTCTGCTTGCTGCGAGTGCTTTGGGGCTTTCAGGCGATCTCACTCCAAAGCAGAAAAAAGTCTTTATTTACCAATACTCGCTTCTGTTTGTTTTGGGCTTGGTCATCAGTTTTTCACTGTTGATGCTTCTGGTTTCCAAGATGGGCATGATGCTCTCCCTTGCGCCTTTTTGGGCGTATCTGCTCGCGGCACTTGCAACATTTACAGTGGTTGCCTATGCCCTTGGATTTATTTCTGTGTTAGACAAAGAGAAAGTTGCACGTAAGTTTTTAAAGCTCAAACTCTTTGGAGCAATCATCATTGGGCTTATTTTTGGATTGGTAAGTACGCCGTGTGCCTCTGCTCCTTTGGTTGCCATCATCACCATTGCAAGTCAGAGCGGTTGGGTTTATTCCTACGCCCTTGTTTTAGCATTTGCCATAGGGCATGGGATGTTGCTGTTGGTGGCTGGAACATCGCTTGGATTTACACAAAGTGTCGTTTCCAGTAAAAAAATCAGTAGCCTTAGCCGTTTTATTAATGGCATTTTTATAGTGATTTTAGTGGGAATTGGCGTTTATTTTCTCTATCAAACGTACCTTGTATTTTAGGAAAAAAGATGAAAAAAATAATTGTTTTAGCTGTATTAACCTTCGTTTTGGTGGGCTGTGGTGAACCAAAAGTAGAATCCAAAACGCCTGCGGTATCTTCTTTGAAACAGACGCACGAGAGCTCTTTGATGTTAGAGGCAACTCCTTATGCACAGATTGTCCCTCATATAGGTACAAAACCGATGCTCTTAGAGTTTGGTTCGACCAGTTGTGCTTCGTGTGTTGAGATGGGAAAACTCCTCTATCGTGTCAAGCAAGAATATCCACAAAGTGCAATCTATTTTATTGAAGTTCGCAATGAACAACAAGCGATTCGTGATTATAAGATACAGATGATTCCGACACAAGTTTACCTCGATGCCAAAGGGACAGAGAGCGATAGACACATTGGTGCAACTAACTATGAGCGACTAATTGCAAAATTAAAAGAACAAAAAATCATTTTATAAAGGAAAAAGATGTTTGATTTATGGGAAAAAATGGTTGATTTTCTTGTATATGGAGTTTTTGGGCTCGATGCAACAACGCAAAAAGCACAAGCATTGCACTTTTTTATTTTTGATACGGTAAAAATTTACATTCTTTTAATCAGCATCATTTTTCTGATCTCTTTTTTACGTACCTACTTCAATACCGAAAAAATCAGAGCCTATTTACAGCGAAGAAGCACGTTTATGGGAAACATCCTAGCCGCACTTTTTGGCATCATAACGCCCTTTTGTTCCTGCTCAGCTATACCCCTCTTTTTGGGCTTTATGCAAGCGCGTATTCCTATGGGGATTACCTTTAGTTTTCTTATTTCAAGTCCTATGAACAATGAAGTTGCAATTGCACTTTTGTTTGGACTGTTTGGCTGGAAAATCACAGCACTTTATATTGGTTTTGGATTATTGGTTGCGATTTTGGGTGGATATGTGATTGGAAAATTAAAGCTAGAGCGTTATGTACTGATTCCTGTTAAACCCATGGAAGGCGAGCTAGAAGAGGTACAGATAAGCCTTTCATTCACGAAACGTCTTGCAGAGGCGTGGCAAAATACCGCTGAGATTTTTAGCAAAATTTATCTGTATGTACTACTGGGAGTTGGGGTTGGGGCGTGGATACATGGGTATATTCCTACCGAAATGATAGTGGCTTATACGGGAGAGAATAGATGGTACAGCGTGCCGCTTGCTGTTATCATGGGTGTACCGATGTATGCGAGTGCTGCTAGTGTTATGCCTCTCATTGAGGTTTTAACTTCCAAAGGAATGTTGCTTGGAACAGCACTTAGTTTGATGATGGCAATCACTGCACTGAGTCTGCCTGAGGCACTCATCTTAAAACGTATTTTACATATCAAACTCATTGCAATCTTTTTTGGCATCGTGGCTTTAGGAATTATGGGTGTTGGGTATCTGTTTAATGCGCTTTTATAGGAGAAGACCATGAAAAAAGTAATTTTAATGGCGTTGGCACTGACAACGTTGATGAGTGCAACGGAGATTAAAAAAGTGAGTTTTGATGAGTACCTTTCAAAATTTGATTATAAAGAACGTGAAGCTATGAAAATCAAAACACCCGATATGTTAGCCCTTGTTGAAGAGGGGAAAGCTATTTTAGTGGATGTTCGCTTTGCGGAAGAATTTGAGGTATGGCATATGAATTTTGCTAAAAATATTCCTTTAAATGAACTTCCAAAACGTCTTCATGAATTACCAAAAGATAAACTCATCATTACAGCATGTCCGCACAATGATCGATCAAACCTTGCTAGGCTTTTTCTGGTGCAAAATGGTTATAACGCAAAATACCTCAATGATGGGCTTTTAAAAACAGCAGATTTTTTACGCGGTGAAAATGCTAAAGAGTTTTTAGAAGCGTACAAAACAGATAAGGAGAAAAAATGAAAATTGAAGTCTTAGGAACAGGATGTACTAAGTGTCATACATTGATGGCAAATGTTAAAGAAGCTGTCGCAAAAAAAGGTATTTTTGCGCAAATAGACAAAGTCGAAGATATTATGAAAATTATGGAGTATGGTGTGACATCAACACCAGCATTGGTACTGGATGGTAAAGTCGTAAGTAGTGGTAAGCTTTTAAGTGCTGATGAAATAGTCACATTGTTGTCATAGCGTGCTTATTTTGTGTTATAATCGCCGCTAATAAGGAGAAGCGATGCGATTAAAAACCAAAGTTGTACTTATTATAGCGAGCTTGCTTTTGGGTGTTTCCATTACAGGTTCCATCATCAATTACCACAAAAATGTGCGCGATACGCAAGCGCAACTGCAAAATACCTCTTTGCCACTTTCGGTGGATAATATTTATACTGAGATTCAACAGCGTATGATTGAGCCGCTTCTCGTCTCATCGTTGATGTCCAACGATACATTTCTGCGTGATTGGATTATGGAAGGGGAGACCGATTTAAACGGTATTGTGCGCTATCTGACTGAAATCCAGCAAAAATATGATGTCTTTACAACGTTTCTAGTCTCGGATGTCACAAAAAACTATTATCATCCACGTGGACTCATCGATGTTATCAATAAAGAGAATAGTGCCGATACATGGTACTTTCGCTTTAAAGAACAAAGTGAGCTTTATGAAATCAACCTCGATCACAATGCCAATTTAGGCGATTTTTTAGTGATGTTCATTAATTACAAAGTGATGAACTATAAAAAAGAGATGATCGGTGTAACGGGTGTGGGTGTAAGACTTTTAAACATCGAACAGATGCTAAACTCCTTTAAGACACGTTACAAATACGATGTCTATTTCGTGGATCAAAAAGGGGAGTTGACACTCTTCTCAAAAGCGCTTAATAAACGGGGAAATATTGCTAATATTGAGGGTTTAAGGCAAATAGAAGAGAGTATTTTTGAAGGAAAACAGACGCAATTTGAATATAAAGACAAAGACGGTGAATACCTGCTCAATACCAAGTACATTGAAAAACTCAAATTGCATCTTTTTGTTGAGATCAATAAAAAAGAGTATCTCGATGAGCTTAAGAAGACGTTTTATGGCAACTTGTTAGCATCAATTTTAGTGACGGTTTTGGTGACATTTATTATTCTTTACACGATCAATATTTACCAAAAACAGCTTGTTCAACTGGCAAGTGAAGACGCTCTCACGGGGCTTGCAAATCGTAGAAAATTCAACGAACATTTTGAAAAACTCTATAAGCTCTATAAAAAAGGTATCAATAGACTGACACTCTTTCTTATTGATATTGATGACTTCAAAGAGGTCAATGATACGTTTGGTCATCTCATTGGCGATGAAGCACTCATTCGCGTTGCTGACATCTTACGAGTGGAACTAAGGGCTTCTGATATGATAGCTCGATGGGGCGGCGAAGAGTTCGCACTCTTACTTGTAGATGTTTCTCCTGAGAAAGCAATGGAGATCGCACAAAAACTGTGTCAGGCTATTAAAGAAGATAAAGTGTTGACGCAGTTGTTACAAAAACCCCTGACAGTGAGCATCGGCTTAGGGGAACTTAGTAGCTTAGAGAGTCAAGATGGTTTAGTGTACAAAGTCGATAATGCACTTTATGAAGCGAAAAAAGCGGGCAAAGATCAAGTCGTTGTTGCATAAGGAATGAAGATGAATGAAACAATAGAACAAAAAGCACTAGAGTATTTTTCAAGTGGATATGTCTGCAGCGAAGCAGTTTTAAAAGCTGTCGCTGAAAAGCATGGGATCGATTCGCCGCTTATTCCTGCGATAGCTTCAGGATTTGGGAGTGGAATGGCTAGAACAGAACATGGCTTGTGCGGTGCATTAAGTGGTGGCATTATGGCGCTTTCTTTGCTTAAAGGACGCAAAAATGCAAACGAGTCAAAGGATGCACTCTATCACAATGTACAGATGTTTCAAGAGCACTTTGAAAAGGCATTTGGGGCGTGTGAATGCGCTTCTTTGTTGGGATTTTCTCTCAACTCCTCAGATGCGGGCGTGAAGTTTAAAGAGGGAAATTGTAAAGCATGTAAATGCGATCTTTACGTTGCCTTTGCTGCAAAAGAGGTCGAATTGCTTTTAGGAAACTAAAGGAAGCATGACTTCGATTTCAAGTCCTTTAGGCTTTCTATTTTTAACGTGAATTATTCCATCATGAACATCAACAATTTGCTGAACGATGGAGAGTCCAAGTCCAAACCCTTTGATTTGTTTTGAGCGTGAGTCATCTGCACGGTAAAAGCGCTCAAAGATAAGACTCAGTTTTTCTTCATCAATTCCATTACCTTCATCCTCGATGTGAAAACATGCCATCCGATTGGAAGATGTGAGTGAAAGAGAGACAGTGGTATGGTTTGGACTGTATTTAATCGCATTTTCGATGAGATTGGAAAAGACGGTTTTGAGCAAAATTTCATCGCCGTTTACCACAAGGGATTCTAAGGTTCCAATTTCAAATATAATATTTTTTTGCGACCCAATGATGATAAGATCTTCAATCGCTTTAAGCAGCACATCATCTAAATTTTGCGGGGTAAATTTGGTTTTCAAAGACTCTTTTTCAAGATAGGTGAGCATCAAAAGGTTTTTAACAATGCTTTGCAGTGTATCGACTTCTTCAAGCGTAGAGCGTAAAATCGTTTGGTACTCCTCTTGGCTTCTAGGCTCTTTAAGAGCAACTTCGATTTCCCCTTTCATCGCCGTGAGTGGTGTTTTGAGTTCGTGTGAAACATCTGAAGAAAAACGCTTGATTTGTTTGAGGGATCTGACCATCTTCAGATGGGTTTCATCACTAAAAATCTGTAAGGCTTTGATAGAACAGATAGTAATAACCAAGGCGCAGAGTGCCCTAAAAAACTGCACAGGAATACCAAAAGTTTCTAAAAACCATGTGGTATTGATGGTGTTTCCTGGAAAATATTGTGTAGGTGAAACAGCAATACCCGCTAAAAGAGCATAACAAATAAACGCAACGCCAGGTACTTTAAAATAAATTTTGAGGCGTTCAACATACTCGCTTTTTTTGAGCGATTCTCCGTAATAATAGAGCCCAATACCCAAAAACAAAGAGCCAAAAAAGCCATAGGTGTAGCGAATAGCCGCAATGGCACCATCTAAGGAAGGTTGTATGATAATCAATCCTAAAAGACTAGAAAGACTGATAATGTAAATGACGGGTGCCGCATAGAGTGTATGCAGAAAATGAAGCTTCGATGTGTTGTCTTTAAAACTTTCTCTGACGATAAAACGTGAGAATTCAAATAAAAAAAGATACGAAAGTAACAGCAAAATGAATTTTATAGGGCTTAAGAGAGATTCATAATTTGGATAGAGGTACATATAAAGAAAAACCCACTCGACAAAAGCGTGCAGAAGTGCGAATACACCCAGTAACCAAATTTTGCGAGCGAAGAAAATGGTACTCTCTTTCGTTTGTACAAAGAGAACCAAAACCCCTAAGATAAAAAAAGAGAGTCCGTAAACAAAGAGGATAATTTGCATTTTAAAGAGATTCTATTTTATAACCAGAACCACGAATGGTTTTGATAAGAGGTTTTTCACCTTCTATGTCAATTTTATGGCGTAGATGGTGAATAAAAACGTTAATAATATTGCTCGATGTGGTTTCGTTTATACCCCAGATTTTCTCTTGAAGTTGTGTATGGGTGATGATTGTATTTTGATTGAGAAGAAGATAGACCAAAATATCAAACTCTTTAGAGGTAAGCGTGATAGGGTTTTTGGAGCGTGTTACCACTCTTTTAGAGACATTGACTTCGAGTGTATCGAGGGTTAAACATTCATTGAAGTTATACGATGAACGACGAAGCAAAGAGCGTATGCGTGCTACGAGTTCTGCAAAAACAAAAGGCTTTACCAAATAATCATCCGCCCCACATCCAAGCCCTAAAATACGCTCTTCCACACTGGTTTTTGCAGTGAGCATTAAAATGGGAGTCAGGTTTTTTTTCTCGCGTAATTTTTCACAGATTTTCAAACCATCGAGTTTTGGCAGCATCCAATCAATAATAAGAAGGTCATATGTGTACTGCTCAGCCAGATAGAGTCCTTCTTCTCCATCACTAGCTGCATCAACGATAAACCCCTCTTCTTGGAGCCCTTTTTGAACAAAAGAAATAATTTTTGGATCGTCTTCAATGATTAAAAGTTTCATGCTTTCATCGTAGCCAAAGAAAGATTAAAAAAAATTAATCTAGCGTTAATATTGACGAAATAAAACAATGCGATACTTCTTTTCACATTTACAAAAGGAGTTCTACATGAAGAAATTATCTTCTATGGTTTTGGCAAGTGCTATCTTGGGAGGAACAACTCTGTTTGGGGCAGGTATTGCGACATTGGAGAGTGTGAAAGGCACACCTGCAAGTCTTGATGCGAGTGATGCTGCTTGGACAAAAGCAAAAGAGATCAGTGTTCCACTTACAGAAACGCCTTATAAGCCTGATGGTTACAAGGGAATGCTTAAATCAACCGCAGTGATTAAATCACTTTATGATGATAAAAATATCTACATCAAACTCCAGTATGATGACCCAACATACAGTATAGACAGACAACCGTGGGTCAAACAAGAAGATGGCTCATGGAAACAGCTTAAAGTGTTAGATCAAGCAGGTCAAGACAATACGTACTATGAAGACAAAGCGGCACTTTTCTGGAATATCAACACCAAAGGCTTTGAGAAAAAAGGGTGTGCTATCGCCTGTCACATTACCAAAGATGGCAAAAATAATGGTTTTGATGATACCTCTGCGGGTCGAAAATATACCAACAATCCAGGTGAAACTATCGATATGTGGCACTGGAAAGGGGTAAGAACGGGCTTGTCATTTAATCAAACGCATGACCAGTATGTGGACAGCACCAATGATCCAAAACTCAATAAAGAGTGGGGAAGAAAAGGTGATGCGCAAGAGAGTGGCGGCTATAAAAACAACATCAATGAGGCAAAAACAGGTCCTGCTTTTATGAATAAAGACCCAAAAGATAATGCCATTGGTTCGATCAAAGACGAGAACAAAGTTCCGTTTGTAGATACCTTCAAACCTGGTGATAAAATTCCTGGACCAATCGTCACTAAACATACAGGTTCAGCAGGTGACATTGAAACGAGTGCGGTTTGGAAAGATGGTAAGTGGACACTGGTTATGAAAAGAGCCCTTGTGACAACTGCCCCAAAAGATGCTGAGCAAGATGTACAGTTTAATGATCTTAAAAAGCCGTATTTCTTTGGTGTAGCGGCATTTGACAACTCTCAAATCAACCATGTTTACCATGATGGAGCGATTGAGTTAAAATTTAAGTAAAAGGAGAGCGTGTGTCGATTCAACAACTCAACACACCGGCAAAAACAGCGATTTCGCTGTTTTTGCTCTTTGTGATAACCGCAACGATTTCCTCGGTCATACTGTTAGGGCTTGAACTCTCTGGCGAAAAAGCAGGACTTAATATTCCTACTATTTCACAGATTCAAAACAAATATACGATGCCTTCCATCGTCTCAGCGATGAAAGGGAGCATGTATAAAGAAGTAACAGATGATTCAGACATTGACACCGTGCATAACTGGATCAAAGAGGGGGCTAAAAAAGAGGGAAAACTCTATGATGATGCATGGAAAATCATTCAAAATGATTGTGCGAATTGTCATAGTAAAACCTCTAAAATGAGTCGAGCCATTCCTTCAATGCCGTTTGATACGTATGAGCAAGTGATGAGCCATACGGAAGCGGGGTATTCATGGTCAAAGATGTCTAAACAGGCGCATATTCATATGTTTGGGATTTCGACCTTTTTGATTTTGGTGACATTGATGTTTGCCTATACAACTTATAAAGAGAGTATAAGAACACTCATCATCGCTGCTTCGTTTGGTGGTGCATTTTTAGATATCTTTTCATGGTGGTTTTCAAAGTTTGTCCCACAGCTTGTGTATCTCATCTTTGCAATGGGAGGAGTGATGGTTTCATCGATTCTCTTGATGAGTGTGCTTGTTTTGGCTAATATTTGGAAAAAGGAGGGGTAACCCTTCTTTTCCTCTAAAGGGTTTTGATGGAGATATTACTTATTTCAAGTGTCGCCTTGGTGGCTTCACTACTTACTTTTTTCTCCGGTTTTGGTTTAGGCACATTGCTTATGCCCATTATTGCGCTCTTTTTTCCGCTTCCTATCGCTATTGCGATAACGGCGATTGTTCACTTTTCCAATAACCTTCTTAAATTTGCGCTTCTTGCTCGCTATAGCAATTTTCCTATCTTACTTCGTTTTGGCATTCCTGCGGTTATCTTTGCCTTTTTAGGAGCATGGTGTTTGGAATCTTTAAGTGAGTGGAAATGGGAATTTGTTTACACCTTTTTTGACATTACCGGACACGTGACACCACTTAAAGTGATTATCGGCTTGGTGATAGCTCTCTTTTTAGTCTTGGAGTCAAACTCAACACTGCATGTTCCAAGTGCTTTCAAAAAGCTTTGGCTTGGAGGAATGCTCAGTGGGTTTTTTGGAGGACTTAGTGGTCATCAAGGTGCTTTTCGTAGTCTTTTTTTAACCCAAAATGCTCTCTCCAAAGAGGTTTTTTTAGCCACTGGTGTGAGCATTGCCGTTGTTGTGGATCTTTCTCGTTTGAGTTTGTATGCAAGCCATTGGCAAAGTGCACTTGCTCAGTGGCAGATGATCGTAGTGGCGATAGTCAGTGCTTTTATAGGAACATTGATTGGAAAGTATTTTCTTAAAAAAGTGAGTATTGAGTTTATTCGCTTTGTGGTAGCGTGGATGTTGGGGAGTGTGGCTTTTTTACTGATTTTAGGGGTTTTGTAGCTTTGTTTATAAAGCTACAAAACTACTTTTTTACGCTTCGATCCAACCGCCGCCTAAGACTAAATCGTCTTGGTAAACCACAAGCGCTTGACCGCTTGCAAGACCGTAAACGCCTGTTTCTAATTCTGCGATGATTTTATCACCCTCAATTTTTACATGTGCTTTTGCTTGTGGGCTTCTGTAGCGTACTTTCACACCATAAATTCCCTCTTTAAAATCATCAGGCAAAGAGAAGTTACTGGCTACGACACGTTTTTGAAGAAGTTCTTCTTTGGTACCTGCAACAACAGTGTTGGTTTTAGCATCAATGCCCACAACAAAATGTGGGTCATGTGCACCATTGATGGTAAGACCTTTTCGTTTACCGATGGTGTAGTGCATGTAGCCTTTGTGTTCTCCAATGACTTTGCCACTGGTATCTTTGACAACACCTTTTTGATCGACATTGAGATGTTTTTTTAAAACCTCAATGTAGGTGTCTGTCACAAAGCAGATCTCTTGAGACTCTTTGTAGGTTTCAAGCGTTCCAAGCCAAGGCAGTTTTTCAAGAGCGATAGGTTTAATGTCCTCTTTTTTCATGCCACCGAGTGGAAAAAGAATCTTTTCAATGACCTCTTTTTTGAGTCCAAAAAGGAAGTAGCTTTGGTCTTTGCTCATGTCATACGCTTCTTGGATATGACCGTCTTTTACTCTGGCATAATGCCCTGTTGCGATTTTTTCACAGCCAAGTTCCATTGCCTTTTCAAACGCAAAACCAAATTTCATTCTTGGGTTACAAAAGGCACATGGGTTGGGCGTTAACCCTTGTTCATAGGAGCGCACAAAGTAGTCATAGACATGTTCTTTAAAAAGAGCCTTAGCATCGATGATGTGTGTTTCAATGCCCAGATGGTGGCTCACTTTTTCAATATTGGCGATGTTAATTTTGTGTTTATTCTCATCTTCATGAAGTTTAAGATAAATTCCCACAACCTCATGACCTTCTTGTTTTAACAGATAAGCAGAATAACTTGAGTCAATTCCTCCGCTCATTAGTAGTGCAATTTTCATATAGTATATAACCTCTTTTATTTCGACGTCTAAAGAGTAAAAGTCTTTACGTTTCGAGTTAGCCCAAAATAGGGCACCGTTATTATTTTATACGCCTAAAAAGCGAAGCTCTCTAGGCTACGTTAGCCACTGTGGAACGGAAGCTTGCCTCTTATGAGGCAGAAATTTCAAGTGCTTTATCGATGTCGGCGATCAAGTCTTCCAAATCCTCGATACCTACAGAAAGACGAATCATTCCCTCATTGAGTTCATACGAAGCTTTTTGCTCATCGCTGTACTCAGCATAAATCGTATGATACGGAGCAATGGCAAGCGATTTATTGTCTTGAATGTTTGTTCCGCGCTTGATGATAGAAAGATTATTTAAAAATGTGTAGGCTTTCTCTTTATTTGCAAGGCTAAACGTTACGATCGCCCCACCACCACTAAACTGTTTTGAAGCATTGGCATAAGCGCGAGAACCCTCTAAAAGTGGGTAGTCAACACTTATGACCTCGCTTCTTTCTTGGAGATGTTTTGCAACGGCAAGAGCATTGGAACAACTTCTTTGAACTCTTAAATCCAATGTTTCAAGACCAAGACTTAACAGGTATGCACTTTGAGCTGTAAGTGTAGCTCCAAGGTTTCTAAAAGTCTCTTTACGAAGGCGTGCCATAAAAGCAAAAGGACCAAATTTTTTGAAAAATGGTTCCAAGTTTGCATGATTTTTCCAATTAAACGTACCATTGTCAACAATAAGTCCACCTAAAACATGACCACCACCACTGAGGTATTTTGTTGCAGAGATAATCTCCACATCAACACCATTTTTGCGGGCATCGAAGATATTCCATGGTGTCATTGTCGTATCGACGATCAATGGAATGTTATATTCTTTAAGCACGCTCTTGATAGCCAAGAAATCAGGTACGATGAGTTGTGGATTGCTCACACTTTCGCAAAAAAGAAGACGTGTTCTAGCATCGATATTTTTCTTAATAGCCTCAAGATCGTTCACATCAACATAGCGTACTTCCACATCAAAATCACTGAACAGTGTTTGGAACAAAGAGAGTGTGTTGCCAAAAAGGAAACTCGTCGTGATGATGTTGTCACCACTTTTTACCAGCGCAAAAAGAGCATTTGAAATGGCTGCCATACCTGTTGCCGTAGCGATAACTCCAAAAGCACCGCTGATAGTTTTAACTTTGAGTTCAAACTCTTCAATAGAAGGGTTTGAAGAGCGTGTGTAAACATGTCCCATCTTTTGACCTTTAAAAACGGCCTCCAAATCTTCTGCTTTTTCAAACTCAAAGGCTGAGCTTTGGTAGATGGGAAAGCGCATTGCGCCATAAGTATCTTTATTTGTTGGTTTGGCATGCAATGCTTTGGTGGTAAATCCCATAAAATCCTCTTTATATATAAATAATTTTGCCGCTATTTTCGGCAGGTATTATGTTCTCTTTTGCGACACACTCACCAATGATGAGCACGGCAGGAGTAGCACATAAAGTACTCATTTTATCTAATTTTCCCACAGTTCCCACTATGGTCACCTGATCAGGCAGGTCAATTTTCGAGACAAATGCGGCAGGAAGGTTTTCATCAATGCCTTCTTTTGCGATGGCATCTTCAATTTTTTTCGCAAAACTGTGCGCCATTAATACGATAACCGTGTGTAAAGGCTGACGAATGAGCGGTATCCACTCATCATTAAATAGTGTCTCCCTTAGGTGTGCAGAAACAATGCTGACCCCTTTGGAAATATCGCGAATCGTAGGAACGATACCTGAAACCGTACACGATCTTAGAGCTGAGGTAATGCCATTGATTACTTCAAAAGCGATGCCATGTCGCACCAAGATCTGCTTCTCTTCACCCAAACGACCAAACAGAAGTGGGTCGCCACCTTTAAGACGTCCAACCACCAAGCCTTGTTTGGCGTATTCGAGTAAGAGTGCGTTGATTTCATCTTGTGTTTTAGAGTGAAAACCCTTTTTTTTGCTCACATCAACGATTTTACACGAAGCAGGGATGAGAGCTCGAATTTCAGGAGATACCAGAGCATCGACTAGAGCAACATCTAAAAGCTCAAAAGCGTTTAGTGCATCTAAGGTGAGATTGCCCATGTAGCCTGTTCCACAACCGATGAGGAACACTTTCCCCACACCCTCTTTAGCGATAGTTTTTAAGTTTTCAAGATCGCGATCAGGCTTTTTACGCTCGTTTTTGAGGCGTTCTATCAAAGAGGTGAGTTCACGGGGTAAAAGACGTTCTATCTTATCACGAATGACTTGCGCTAAGGTAGGCGAACTACCGCCACTACTGACGGCGACTTGGATGTCGCCACGGCGCGTAAGGGCACTAAAGTAAAAATCACAGAGCTCTGGAACATCGACGACATTGAGCCAGAAATGAAGATGAGGTTTAAGGGCTACAAGACGGTTGGTCACATGCTCATTACCCGTCGCATCGATAATCACCTCAAAGCCCTCTGCATCAGCATCTTCAAAAGGCTTGAGGCGTAGTTTTTTGGTTTCAAAGTAGGCATCAAGTCTTGATTCTGCAACAATTTCATACGCAAAATCAAGACTATCAAGCACTCGTGCTTTCTGCGCTGCGACTTTGCCAGCTCCGATCAAAAGCGTGCGTTTCGGCGTGAGTGCAATGCCTAGGGTACTCATTTTTTCACGATCCTTACACGCCAGCCGTTACCCTCTTTAGTGGTTGCCTCGACGGTGTGACCTTCACTCGCAACAGATTTTGGGACGTTATCAATCGGTGCTCCATCATCCAGTAAAATTTCCAAGACTTCGCCACTGCCGATTTTAGAGAGTTCCATTTTGGTTTTGACAAAGTTCATTGGGCACGCTACACCACTAAGATCCTTAAAGTGTGCCGAAGCTACTGGTTTTGCTTCTGTTGCTGCTGCCGCGGCTAGCTCTTTCTCTTTCGCAAATTTTAGCGTATGATCCATTGTTTCATAGAGTTTAATGACTTCTTCCGCGAGCTCAATCGATTTCTCATCCGCATCACCCTCTAACATTGTCCCAAAGTAAGCATTCAGAAGTGTTGTTTCGATAAAGTGTTGTTTAAATGCCTTAAGTACGGCCTCTTTATCGCGTGCATCTTCACCACGAGTCACTAAAAGCATACGAGCGGAGAGAAGACGAATCAGCTCAAAATTTTTCTCTTCTTTCTCAAGTGCCTCTTTAAGAGCTTTTTTATCGGCTTCGATGAGGTCGTACATACCTGCACTACATTCACCTGTACCGCGACCTTTTAAAGAGAAGAGTTCCACGGCATCGTAGTCAAAGTATGGGTTTTTATCTTCTTTGAACGATGGAATATCCACGTATTTTTTACTGATTTCAGTGATAATCGCAAGTCCGCCATCATCAATCCAATCCGCAAAACTTTTATAGGCTTTTACGTGTTTTAGCCATGTATCGAGCACTTCTTCAACAAAAGCTGGCACATGAAACGCTGCGACATCGCCTGCTTTTTGTGCGTAAACACTGCCATCACCTGACGTGCGTGAGCCTGCAACAACGTTGTATGCTGGGTAAGAGTAGCCTTCATTACGTTGGACTTTTCCAAAGAAACCAAGATCCCCGATGAGGTGTTTACCACAACTGTTTGGACAACCCGATAAATGAATTTTAAAGCCTTGAAGGGCGTCATAGTCACGCTCATCGATGAGTTTATTAAGACGTTTTTGAATCGCATCGACTGCACCACGAGGACGAGCAATACCTAACTGACATGTTGCAGCACCTGTACACGCTACCATATCACCAAAGAGGGTTGGTTTTGCCACATCTTTAGAGAAGGCTTGCAAGATGTCATGCAAACTTGCCATTTGTGGACCTGTGAGGTTACGGATGTAGAGGTTTTGGTCACCCGTAAAACGCATAACATCTTCTCCATATGGCAGAAGCGCATTTGCAAGAGCACGTGCGTTTTCAAAGTGAATGTCGCCTAAATGCACGGGTACTTTACAGCCATAAAAACCGGCTTGTTTTTGGGCATACACGTAACGGTTCCACCATTTTTTTATGTTTTCAGGAACGCTAAATGGCTCATGCGTGGTATCGCCTACTGTTCTTTCAATCTCAGTGATAGGAAGTTCCCAATCGCCTTTGGCTTTTACTGCTTCTAATTCAACTTCAAGAAGTTTATTAAACTCTTCCAACCCTAAATCTTCAAACAAGAAGCGAAGACGCGCGGCGTGTTTGTTCTTACGGTTGCCGTATTTGTCAAACACTTGTTTGATGGCTTGAGAGTAGAGGAATACCTCAGTGTCTGGCACGAAATCACGAAGTTTCGTTCCCAAACGAGATTTTGCACCCATACCACCCGCGGTAAAGAGTTTAAAGCCTTTTACACCATCTTGGATTTTAGCGATAAATCCAACGTCATGGATGGTCGCGTAACCACGGTCTGCTTCTGAGCCACTAAACGTGATTTTGAATTTTCGTGGAAGCGCAAAAGAGTCTTTTTGTTCTAGCATTTTAGAGGTGAGTGTAAGTGCGTAAGGTGAGACATCAAACACTTCATCAGGTGCAGTACCTGCAAGTGGGTCTGCCATGATATTACGAACGGTATTTCCTCCGCCGCCACGACCGCTAAGGTCAATACTGTGCAAGGTTTCGATAATAGCAATAATATCTTCAATCTTCACGTAGTGGAGTTGTGCACCACCACGCGTGGTGATGTGAATGGCTTCATGCGCGTACTTTTGTGCTAAATCAGCCAATGTTAAAAGCTGTTTTGGGGTAACGATACCACCTGCAAGTTTGATACGTACCATAAAGGTGTTGGCTTCACGTTGCTCGTAAACACCAAAAGGAACACGCATTGTTTTAAAGGTAAGTTCATCAAGTTTGCCTGCTAAAAAATCGGCATGGTTTTTTTTGAACGTAGCAAGGTCATCATAGACCATTTGGGGAATTTCATATCTGCTCATCGTAACTCCTTGTTGTTACAGGTAAACGTTTTTATGAAGAAAGCAGCTTCAAAATAAACCCTCTTGCAACACGGTTGAGCCACGATGGGAGCCCCGAAACGCTCCGCTTATTCGTCCCATCGGCTCAAAGTGTTTTATTCGGATTTTTTCTACGCGCCTTTTTCATCAATCTAAAATTATTTCAATTTCTTCTTTTTCAACCGTTTTGTTTTTAATAATAAATGACTTCATATCAGGCTCTGCACCCGCAAGTGAGATAATCACATAGCTCACATTAGGATCATACGCCAAACGAATGTCTTCTTCACTTGGACGTGCAGGGGTTTCAGGGTGTGAATGGTACACCCCAATCAAACGAAGCCCCTCTTTTTGTGTCTTTTTAAACACATCAAACTGTTCTTGTGGGTCAAAGCTAAAGTGTTCGTTGCTCTCATCCGTATTTTTCATAGGGATGGCATATTTCACTTCGCCATTAAGCCCAGCAAGATAACCACACGCTTCAATGGGTTTATCTTTTAGTGCGTGGAGAACCATCTCATTGTACGCACTGTTAGGGATTTTTATCATAATTTTGCCTCACATACAACGGCTTCGTAGTCTCTAATCTCTTTGATGCCTTCGCCACCGCATACACGGCATTTAGGGTTCTTTTTGAAATTCACATTTCTAAAGTTCATCGTTTTTGCATCAAACGTTAAGAGTCTATTATACAGTGGTTCACCTACACCAACGATGTATTTTAACGCTTCTGCGGCTTGAATCGTTCCCAGCATACCCGCAACCGCTCCTAAAATGCCCGCACTTGAGCATGTAGGAATGGCATTGGCTGGAGGAGGGCTGTCAAATACACACGCATAACATGCACTTTGACCAGGTTTAATGGTCATCGTCTGTCCACCAAAACGCAAAATACCACCGTGAGAATACGGTACGTTTGCTAAGATACACGCATCGTTAATCAAGAATTTTGATGAAAAATTGTCCGTTCCATCGATAACGAAGTCGTAGCCTTTCACGATGTCTAAGATGTTCGATGCATCCAAAAACTTTTGATAGACCGTTACTTTTACATTGGGGTTAATGGCTTCCATCTTCGCTTTGGCGGAGAGCACTTTAGGTACACTTACATCAGCAGTTGTGTGAATGACTTGGCGTTGAAGATTGCTCAAATCAACCACGTCACCATCCACGATGCCAATTTCACCTACACCTGCAGCGGCTAGGTAAAGTGCTACAGGAGAACCAAGCCCGCCTGCACCAATGACCAACACTTTAGAATTTGCAATTTTTTCTTGCCCTTCGATACCAACATCTTGAAGGATAATGTGGCGTGAATAACGCTCTAATTCTTCGTCCGTAAAATCTCTCACGCGCCACCTCCCATGAAGTATAAAAAGTTGATTTCATCGCCATCTTTAAGCACAACACTTTTGTGTTCATCTTGTCTGATAAACTCATCATTAAGTTGAACAGAGACCATGTCAGGTTGCTCAACATTTTCGATAATGAGTAACTCTGGAAGTGTTACTCCGTCTTTAATCTCTTTTACATCACCGTTAATCGTTAATTTCATTGTGTATCCTCTTTTAATTATTTTATCACGCCAAAAAAGCAAAGCTTCTTTGGCTACGCTAGCCGCTGTGGCACTAAAGCTAACCGACTGAGTCGGTAGAAAACTGATGTGGAAAATATTTACGAAGAAGTTCAAATAACTCTTCTTCAAAATTGGCATTTTCACCCACTTTTTCCACCAAAGTGTTTGCAATAGTGCTGGTCTTTGTGCGACGATTGCTGTATTGTTCTAGTACTTCTGTAATGATACCACCACCTGCGATATCAAACTCATCGACGATGACAAAACGTCCTAGCTTTTGGTTTTCAGCAAAGAGTTCCATTGCCAAAAGGTCATGCACTCTAAAAATGACGCACGCTGCTTCATGACGTCCCACACTTGGCTCATCGGCACGATCGAGCGTATCGCCATCGATGACGCGCTTGATCTCTTCTAGATAGATGGTGCTTTGCGCCGAACCTATCTTGATTTTGTACGGTTTATCGAGTTCTAGTGGTTTTGCACCCAACCAGAAAAGGTTGGCTTCAAAACGATTGCTCACTTTTGGAGCACTCTGATCGGCACGAGCAACTACTTCACCGTTACGTACATAAATTTGCGTTTGAAGCGTAAAACCAACGGCTTCACTTTCTTTAACACGTGTTTTCACAGAGGTGTTAAAACTCTCGATACTCGCTACACGTGAACGCTTAAGAGAAGGGTAAAAGACCACTTCATCGCCTACATTGAGTTCGCCACTGGTGACCGTTCCCGCATAGATACGTCTATCATCGTTGTCACGGGTAAACTTGTACACGTCTTGTAACGGCATTCTAAAGTCATCGTTCTCTTTTTCTTCGACGCTTGTAAAACTGTCTAAAATTTCTAAAACAGTTGGTCCTTTATACCAAGGCGTTGAGCCAGAGTGTTCGATAAGGTTTACACCTTCACGTGCGCTGATCGGTATAAAAATATCGCTCTTAATGCCTAGGGTTGCTAGGTATTCGCTGTACTCTATTTTGAGCTTGTTAAAGGCGATTTCACTAAAGTTCACCAAGTCCATTTTGTTAACGACAATTGCCACTTGTTTGATGCCTAAAAGTGAAAGCAACATACCATGACGCTTAGAGTTTTCCGCTACACCTTCTTTGGCATCGATAAGAAGTAGTGCTGCCTCTGCACGAGACGCTCCACTGATCATATTTTTTAAAAATTCGATGTGACCAGGAGCATCGATGATGATGTACTCTCGTTTTTTACTTTGGAAAAAGACACGCGCACTATCAATGGTAATGCCTTGTTTTTGCTCATCGGCAAGAGCGTCTAGCAAGAAGGCATACTCAAAAGGACGTGCATTGTTTTCACACATCTTTTTCACACTCTCTAGTTTTCCTTGTGGCAATGAGTCTGTGTCGGCAAGCAGACGCCCGATGAGCGTGCTTTTACCGTGATCGACGTGCCCTGTGATGACAATATTGAGTCTTTGCATTACATATATCCTTCTTTTCTTAGTGCCTCTAACGTTCCGCCACCATCTTTATCTTGGGCACGACCTGAGCGTTCTGCGATGTCTTTGAACTTTCCAGAGGTTAGTTCTTCAATAATCTCTTTTGGGTTACGCGCTTCTGAATCCACAGGCGCCGTACATGGGAAACATCCTAAAGAGCGGTAACGTTTGCCATTGCCGTTATTAAAGTAGAGTGAAATTATAGGAATATTCTCCCTCTCGATGTACTCCCAAATATTGAGCTCCGTCCACTCTAAGAGTGGGTGAATGCGCACGTGTGTGCCTGGTGCAAAATCGGTTTTGTACTGATTCCACAGCTCTGGTGGTTGGGTACTGGCATCCCATTCGCTTTTTTCATCGCGTGCTGAAAAGACGCGCTCTTTAGACCTACTTCCCTCTTCATCCGCTCTAACACCCACGATAACACCTGTATAAGGTGCTCCGTTTAACTCATCTTCCCATACTTTTTTGTAAGGGTTCCATTTGCGACGTGCCCATGTACCATCAAGCGTGTACTTAAGCGCGTCACTTTTGAGTTTTTTACAGCAGCTAAGGCGATCAAGTCCATTCACAAAGGTTTCTCCTTTTGCCAAGGCTTCTTTGTTTTGTCCAACCACAAGGTTTAAGTCCCACTGTACGGCGATCTCATCGCGGTATCTAATCATTTCAGGAATTTTAAACGCTGTATCAATGTGTACCAATGGGTAGGGCACATGTCCAAAAAATGCTTTTCGTGTGAGCCACAACAGTACCGTGCTATCTTTACCGATGCTCCAAAGCATGGCAAGGTTTGGGAAGCTTCGATACGCTTCTCGCAAAATATAGATACTCTGAGCTTCAAGTCTGTCTAAATGATCCATTACTATTTCTCCTTATGCAGATGCAATCCGCACTCTTTATGTTCTGGGTTTTCCCACCACCATCTGCCTGCTCTGATGTCTTCGCCTTCCTTGATGGCTCTTGTACACGGCTTACATCCGATGCTTTTAAAACCTTTAGCGTACAAGGCACTTTGTGGAATGTCATTTTCACGCATATAGCGCTCAACATCCTCATCGCTAAAATGAGCCAGTGGGTTGAACTTGAGAAGTTTGAAATTGTCATCAAACTCCATTAACTTTGTATCGCTTCTGGTGATTGACTGAGCGATTCTGATACCGCTAATCCAACCATGATAGCCTTTAAGAGCCTTAGCCAAAGGAACAAGTTTTCTCACGCGACAACACTCTTTGCGTAAATTGATATCATCAAAGATGCCGTATTCTCCAACTTTTTCTTCTAATGCCTTAATCTCTTCATCGCTTGCGCTAAAACTTTTAATCTCTACACCAAAAAATGCTTCGATCTCTTTTTGATAGGCTAAAGATTCCTCAAAAAGTTTATGCGTTTCAAGCGTAAAAACATCAAAATCAATGCCTGCTTTTTGCGCCAGTGAAATGTTGATGGCATCTTCGCTTTGATGGCTAAACGCCAATGTAACTTTAAGAGCTTTCGCTCCAACAAGTTCTTGAAGTGCATTAATCGCTTCTGCGATTTTGATTTCATAACTTTGACTCATATTTGATACTCAGGTTGTGGTTTTTCTCTACCAAAATTGATTTTATTCCACGCGCGTTCATGAAAATAGTAAAGCAATGTTTTGGTGATAAGCTCGAATGCTCCGATAGAAACAGCAGCAAGCGGGCTTCCTGTGACGATAAAACTAATCAACATGGTGTCAACAGTTCCAAGTGTTCTCCAAGAAATTGCTTTTGCAATACTTCGTTTTTTATGCTCAACCATGTTGCCTCCTTTAAAATTTTCAGAATCATACCATTTTAATCACCTATTGTCAAGTAAGTTTATAAAAATACTAATGTATAAAATAGCTTGTCGTCTCAATAGACTCTCAATTATGATAATACCGCATTTTACTGAAAGAATAAAAATCCCTAAAAATTAGAAAAATTGAGTAAAGATACTATAAAGTATAGTAAATCTATAAAGAATAAAATGCATATTTAACTACTAAATTGATAATAGTTATTATGTTTGTTTAAAGGTTTATTGGCATATTATTTCGACGAAAAAATAAATAAAAGGATTTTTATGAAACGTGGAATATCTTTTCTTCAGATGATAGTAGGTCTCAGTTTGGCCGTATCGATGGCATTTGCAAGCACAGAAGTCAATGTCTATTCGCATCGTCATTACGATAGCGACAAAGCACTTTTTAAAGCCTTTGAAGAAAAAAGTGGCATTAAGGTCAATGTGATTACGGCAAAAGCAGAAGAGTTGGTTTCAAAACTCAAAATTGAGGGCGCAAATAGCCCGGCAGATATGCTCATTACTTCGGATATAGGCAATTTATACGAAGCCAAAGAAGAGGGTTTACTTCAAAAAATCGACTCTAAAGTACTGAGTGCAAACATACCAGCCCATTTAAGAGATGCTGATAATGAGTGGTTTGGCTTGACAAAACGTGCACGTATTTTTGTGTATAACCCAGAGAAACTCTCCGAAAAAGAGCTTGGAAGTTACCTTGATCTTAGTGATCCAAAGTTTAAAGGCAAAATCTTAACACGCAGTTCATCTGCCGCGTACAATAAATCGCTCTTAGCGTCCATCATCGCAAATCATGGTGAAGCCAAAGCGTTAGAGTTTGCCAAAGGGTTAGTTGCCAATTTAGCCAGAGAGCCAAAAGGAAATGACAGAGACCAAATCAAAGCCGTGGCAAGCGGCGAGGGGGATTTAGCTATCGTCAATACCTACTATTTAGGTGTTATGCTGAACAGCAAAGACCCAAAAGATGTTGAAGTAGCTAAAAGTGTTAAGCTTTACTTTCCTGCTCAAAATGCCGAAGGTGCACACATCAACATCAGTGGTGCGGGTGTGACAAAGTATGCGAAAAACAAAGAAAATGCGATGAAGCTCATCGAGTTTTTAAGCAGTGTTGAGGCACAAACACTCTTTGCAGAAGCCAACCATGAATACCCTGCAAATCCAGCAGTCAAAGCTTCTGGTACGGTTGCAACGTTTGGAGCATTTAAAGAAGACACTTTACCACTCAGTGAAGTTGGCAAATACAACAAAAAAGCGGTGGAAGTCGCAACAAAGGCAAATTGGCGATAATGCAAAAACTTAAATACGCGCTAGCCCCTTCTTTGGGGCTACTCATTGCTCTACCTATTTTTGCACTGTTCATCTATTTTATGATACAAGGTAATGTTTCAGTTGCAAATTTTCATGCTTCAGAGCTTTTACTCTATGCAAAAAATACGCTTTTTATTCTCCTTGGAGCGGCTTTTTTAGTGCTGCTTTTGGGCATCAGTACAGCATTTATGAGTGCGCGTTTTGAGTACACAGGAAGCCGTTTTTTTACGCTTGCTTTTGTACTGCCTTTATCGTTTCCTGCCTACATCATCGGCTATACGTATGTGGGATTTTTTGAGTTTCATGGCATCCTTTCCACACTTCTAGGGCTTCCAAAATTTAAACTCGATATTTTAACTATCTACGGCGTTATCGCCATTCTCTCTTTTGCGATGTTTCCTTATGTTTACATCTTAGCACGCGTTTCGTTTGCATCTATCTCTTCAACCGTGGTTGAACTGGTTTCTCTAAAACAGCTTTCTCCTCTCAAAGCGTTTTGGAGTGTCTATCTGCCTTTGGCATACCCCGCTATTTTTGCAGGGCTTGTGCTCTCGTTGATGGAGGTGTTAAGCGATTACGGTACGGTAGCTTACTTTGGGGTTGATACCTTTAGTGTGGGCATTTTTAAAAGTTGGTTTGGCTATGGCAATTTAAAAGAGGCGATCAATCTCTCTATGATGCTTTTAGTCGTGGTGTTTGGTTTGATGTTTGGCGAAGCGCGCTTAAGAGCAAAGTTTCGGTTTATCAGCTCAACACACAGTGCCAAAAAAGCCGCGAAAATAAAGCTAAAAGGATGGAGAAATGTCATGATTTTTATGCTCTCACTGCTTATAGCCACAGTAACGCTTTTCATCCCTTTGGGTGTACTTTTGTACTGGTTTTATCTTGATTTTCACACCCTAGAATGGGAAACATTCGGTTATTTGTATCGCACGTTGAGTCTTAATGGCATTTCTTCTTTATGCATCATCGCTTTAGCGTTTATGATGGTCTATGCTTCACGGTTTTATCCAAGCAGATGGGGTGTGCTAAGTCAAAAACTCTCCATGCTAGGTTACTCCATCCCTGGGGCGATTGTGGGCATTGGCATTTTGCTTCTCACCAATTTTATCGACCAAAGTCTTGGAAAAGTGGTGCTTGGAGGCTCTTTTGTTGCGCTGGTTTTTGCTTATTTGACGCGTTATTTTGCTGCAAGTATAGGCTCAGTTGAAAACGGTTTTAGTAAGATCGACAAAAGCATTGATGATGCGACAAAGGTTTTTGGAACAGATGAGTTTGAGCGCATTTTTAGAGTCTATCTGCCTTTGATGCGACCTTATTTGCTCAGTGGTTTTTTGATTCTCTACATCGACCTTGCCAAAGAGCTTCCCGCAACTTTGCTTCTTAGACCCTTTAACTATGACACCATTGCGATTCGCATTTACGAACTAGCCAGTAACGAGATACTCTATAAAAGTGCTTTTCCATCGCTTTTATTGGTGGGCACAACCGCCATTGCTGTTTTATTACTTAATTCAAAATTTGTACGAGGTAGAAGATGAAACTTATCGTCACCATTGAAAATTTACACAAACGGTTTTGTAAAGGGAGCATTTGCGTTGCCAATGAAGTTACTTTCTCTATCCAAGAAGGTGAAATTTTTACCATTTTGGGCAGAAGCGGGAGCGGAAAAACCACGCTTTTACGTATGCTAAGTGGTCTTGAAACACCCGATAGTGGGAGAATTTGCATTGGTGATAAAGTCGTATTTGGTGCTAAAACAAACCTCCCACCCAATCAAAGAGACATTGCCATTGTATTTCAAAATTATGCCCTTTTACCGCACCTAAACATTGCACAAAACATCGCTTTTGGAAGTAAAGCGAGTAAAGATGAAGTGTTAGCGGTGATGCAAAAAACAAAGATAGACGCCCTTGCTTCAAAATACCCACATGAAATCAGTGGTGGTCAACAACAACGCGTTGCCCTTGCTCGTGCCATTTTGGATAAGCCCAAAATTCTCCTCTTAGATGAACCACTGAGCAACATTGACACCGAGCTAAGAGCCATTTTAAGGGCAGAGCTTAAAGAGATGATCAAACTCTTTGGCATCACAGCGCTTTTCATCACCCATGACAAAGAAGATGCGTTTTACCTCTCCGACCGCATCGCTATTATGGATGGGGGAGATATTTTGCAAATAGGCACACCTAAAGAGATTTATAATCATCCGACATCCCTTTATTGCGCCAACTTTTTAGGCAAAATGAATCTGTTACCACAATGCTTTATGCAAGGTGAAAAAGAGCTCTATTGCCGTTTGGATGCAGTGCGTTTAGGAGAGCATTTTGAGCACAAAGCACGCATAAGCGAGATAGTCTTTTATGGTAATTTTTACGAAGTCACCTTGGAATGTGAAAATGAGACATTGATGGCATATAGCTTTGATGATAGCCTAAGTGTAGGCGATACAATAGGGTTTGAGATTGATGCGAGTCGTCTAATACGTTTTGTTTAAAAGTAGATGCGAAACGTTGAGCCTTCATTTTCTTTTGAGTCTATTTCCAGTCTAAAGCTATTGGTTTTGCAGATGGTGTTCACGATGTCTAAACCAATGCCAAAGCCACCTTTGTCGCTATTAGCACGTTTATAGCGTTTGGTGATGTCGCCCAGTTTCGAGCTTTCTATACCAATGCCACTGTCTTTAACACTGAGCTTTTCAAAGTCAAGTAGCACTTCGATAGTTCCACCCAAACGGTTATACTTGATGGCGTTTGAGAACAGGTTATCGATAAGTTTGATGAGGCTCTCTTCGTTGATATGCAGGCTTTTTTCTTCCAGTGTGAGGCTTAGATCGATGCGTTTGCTCGCCATCAAATCCGCAAAATACTCGACTCTTTCCTCGATGAGTTTTTTGACATCGACATCGTTTTTCTCTTCATTTTGTTTGTCGTGCAGCAGCATGAAGCTTAGATTGCCATACAACGTTGCGATGCGTTTGGCACTGAGTTCAATACGTTTACGTTTTTTTTCATCCACATTTTTGAGCGTTCCAATGCTCATCAAAATTGCTGTAATAGGCGTATTGAGCTCATGTGTGGAGTCTTTGATAAAGGTATCAAGATGGTTGATCTCTTCTTGAATGGGCTTAAGAAATTGTTTGGCAAGTACGTAACCCAAAAATGTTGCAAAAGCAAGACTGAGTAAAAAATAGAGCAGCACTTGTGAATGAAGCGCATTCACCGCGCTTGAGATATGCATGTGCTTAAGAACAATGGTATGAATACCAAGATGCCCTTGTGTGCTCTCATCTAGGGTATAAAAACTATCATTTTCGAGGTAAAAGGTTTTGCTAAAATCAATAGGCTCCGAAAAACTGACATGTAAAGGTTTATTGTTTTCTCCAAAGAGTCCAAGTTGATACTCTTTTTCTAAACCAAAACATATCTCAGGAGCATTTTTAGCAAGACATTGGTGTAAGGTTCCATCTTCCATCATGTGCGCCGTGACGATTTTATGAGCGATGCTTGAAGCGGTGGCACGCATCTTAAGGGCATAATTTTCATGCAAGTTTTTAATCTCGATGGTGTAAAACATCCATGCGAGTAGGCAGATAAAGGCGTAAATAGAACCAAGGTAGATGAGTAAAAACCTCAAAAGTGAGCGTTTTTCATAAGCACTTAAAGCGATAACCTACTCCTTTGATATTCTCTATAAGACTCTCAAGCCCGAAACTACGCAAGTTTTTGATGTAGGTACGAAGCGTTGAATGTGTAGGTACTTCATCAAAACGCCACACCTCTTCGATGATCTCTTCAAAACTCAAAAGACGATTTTGATGCGCTAAAAAATACTCCAAAAGCTGTGCCTCTTTTTTGCGAAGATTGTACGTTTGCTCAGGTGTGATGATCTGAAAATTTTGCGGATCGTAACTGATCTGCGGTGCTAAATGCACAAGGGTGTTTTCTTCGATATGATGCAGTTTTTTGGTACGTTCGATGCGTACCAAAAGCTCTTCAAGCTCAAAGGGTTTTTTGAGGTAATCCTCCGCTCCCAAGGCAAAGCCTTTTTTCACATCGCTGATTTGATCCAATGAGGTGATGAAGATGACAGGTGTCGTGATGTTCGCGTCTTTGAGCGTTTTTAAAAGCTCAAAACCACTCAGGCTTGGAACATTGATGTCTAAGACCAAGATGTCAAATTTGTTTTCAAAAATGGCATCAAGCGCTTCTTTACCATCGTAGAAGAGTGTCACATGCAAGCCATGTTCGACTAAAAACTCTTCAATAATTTCGCTAAGAATGGGGTCATCTTCTAAGAGTAGGATTTTCATAAAAGGCATTATACATGAAAATTAAAAGAGATATTTCAATTACAATGCTGCACCCACAACGACACTCCACTCGCGAATATTCCAGCTTGTGACAAGACCGTTTTGAACATAGGGGTCTTGTTTGACAAATGCTTCTACTTGTGCTTTATTTTCGACTTTAAAGATAAGAATAGCACCATCTGCGGGATTTGCAAAAGCACCGCCAAGAAGTAATTCTCCACTCTCTACGAAAGAGGTTGCGAGGGCAAGATGCGCCTCTCTAAAAGGAACACGTTTTTCAATGATGTTATCAACATAGTTGTAAAAAAGAATGTAATACATAAGTATCCCCTCTGAAAATTTTTTATGTGTTATATTATACCCGCTCCACAAATATTCCACACACACTTTTTATACTTCTTGCATAACTTTACAAGGAGTAAGTGATGAAGAAGATATTAGGAATGTTCCTAGCGGTGGCGTTAAGCCTTGGTAGTGCTTTTGGTGCAGAAGCGCTTTCTAAAAAAGGTATGGCAGGCAATTTAGAAGTAGAGTACAGTACGCTAAAGCCTATCTCTCAGGGGATGAATCTCATCAAAGTAAAAGTCATGGATGGCGCTAAAGAGGTAAAAGATGCGAAAGTGAGCGTCATCGCTTCAATGCCAGCAATGCCTGGAATGCACGCTATGGAAGAAAAAGCAGATGCTGTATATAAAGACGGTGCGTATGAAGCTAATGTGATCTTCTCTATGAACGGTACATGGCAGATTAACATCGTGATAGAGAGCGCTGATGGCAAAAAACAGCGATTAAAATCAAGTGTGAACCTCTAATGAAACGAGCTCTTTTAGTCGTAGCCTTTGCGGGCTACGCATGGGCTCAAAGTGAGCTTCTCTCTTTAGCCTACAGCCATAACCATGAACTTAAAGCGCTTGAGTCAGAACTAAGTGCTCTCGAAAAAGAGGTTGATCTAAGCAAGATTTGGGAAAATCCAACTCTCAATTTGGGTGTAAACGATATTTTCTTACGTGAGCCGCTTATTCGAAATCAAGAAGCCCAAAATGAGGCTATTTCACTCTCTCAAAAAATTCCGTTGGGTGGAAAGCTTGACATCAAAGAGTCGATTGCTCTGCAAGATGTTGCTATCAAAAAGTTAGAGCTTCAAACCAAAAAGCTAGAGATGCAACAAGAGATTGCTACGCTAGAGCAAACGTATGTGCGCATCACGCAAGATTTAGCATTGGTTGCAAAGTATGAGAAAATACTAGAAGATCTTAAAAACGCTCATCTTGCTTACAATACCACCAGCGCGCACTATGTCGATACGCTGAACAACACGATTTTGCAGAAAAATCTCTCCATAGAGAAAAAAACACTGCTTAAAGAGAAGGCTTCGCTTGAGCGAAAACTAGAGAGTATTTTGGCGACTTCTATGCCTGAATGGCATGCAAAAGAGGGGCTTTTGAGCTATGGGCTGAGTGATGAAGAGAAGCGTTTGGAGAAAGCACCTAAGTTACAGCTTCAAAACCTTCAAAGTACAAAAGAGCTTTTAAATTTACGCTATGAAAAAGCGACCAAAATCCCTGATGTCACCATTAGTTTAGGTTACAATCGAAGACAAGGACGAGATGACTACGCCTTTTTAGGCTTTGAGATACCACTGCCTATCTATGGCAAAGAAAATCTCTCTATTCAAAAAGCAAAACTGACCCATTCAGCTTCAGAGCAAAGTGTCTTAAATACACAAAAACAGCTTCTTTTTGAACTAAAAGACGAGTTACTCAACAAAGAGTTGCAATACGACAAAATCGCTCTTTCTAAAGAGGTGTTGCATGAAAATCAGAAGATGTATGAAGTGCTTCAAAGTACAGCGCTTTCTCAAAATGACGCTCTTTTGAGCCTTTTAAATGTCCTAACGCAAATGCTTGAAGCCCAAAAACAGATCAACGCCAATACCTTTGCGTATAACGAGTCTATCATCAAAATTTACACGCTTTTAGGAGAGCCATTATGAAATACACCCATCTTATTTTAACAGCGCTTTTACTTTTAGGCTCCCAGCTTGACGCTAAGCAGATGTTTAACGTCAAAACCATCGAAGTGAAAAAAGTCCTTGAAGGCTCCGCTAAAGAGTTTTATGGCTACACCAAAGCCAATGAAGAGAGCGTGAAAGAGGTCGCACTTCGTTATGACGCGTTTATCGAACAGCTTTATGTCAACAAGAGTTTTACCAGTGTTAAAAAAGGCGAACCGCTTGCGAAACTCTACTCGCAGGAGATTTACACTGCGGAGTTGGAGCTCATCAATGCGCTACGCATCAAAAGTGACAGTATGGTTCAAAGCATTACCCAAAAGCTCAAACTCTTAGGGGTTGATGAAAAGACCATCGCGAAGATTATTGCTGAGAAAAACGTACCTGAAAATATCACCATCGTTTCGCCTTACAATGGCATCGTAACAGCCAAAGCTATCAATCAAGGCTCATTCGTTCCTAAAGGGACAAAACTCTACGAGATAAGCGACTATACGAATTTATGGCTTATCGTGAAAGTCTATGAAAAAGACCTTGAGTTTGTAAAGAAAGCGCAAAATGCCGACATCTTTTTTGATATGCATTCAAAACCGTATAAAGCTAAAATCGATTTTATCTACCCTAAAGTCGATCCACAAACTAAGAGTGTGGATGTGCGTTTGGTCATCGATAATAAAGAGCTTGAAATCTACGAAAACGCTTTTGCAAAAGCGCGTTTTGGTACTGCTAAGCGAGAGTACCTCGCCCTTCCAAAAAGTGCGGTGATGACCAAAGGTGCGAAGACGAGTGTTTTTGTCAAAGGCGAATTTGAAGGCGAGTATGAGCCACGTGAAGTTGAAGCAAAACGCCTGAACAACGACACTTTTGAGATTATCTCTGGACTGAAAGAGGGCGATGTGGTTGTTGCAAACGCGCTCTTTATGTTTGATGCCGATGCCCAAAATAACGGAGGGGGAATGCAATGATAGAGTCTATCATTGAAAAGAGCGTCAAAAACAGGGCGCTGCTTCTTCTAAGCCTCATTATTGCTGCTTTTGTCTCTTTTTGGGCGATAAAGCAAACACCTTTAGATGCTTTACCCGACCTCACGCCACCGCAAGTCATCGTAAATGTGAAGTACTTGGGACAATCGCCAAAGATCATTCAAGATCAGCTCATTTATGAACTGACCAATGCGCTGTTATCGGTGGCTAAAACCAAAACCGTACGCGCGTTTACCTCGTATGAAAATGCCATAGTGTACATCATCTTTGAAGAGAGTACTGACCTTTACTGGGCGAGAGATAGGGTGAATGAAGTCATCCAAAACGTCTCTAAAAATGCTCCTAAAAATGCGACCATCAAGCTAGGACCCGATGCAACGGGCATCGGCTGGGCTTTTGAGTATGCACTCACTTCTAAAAACAGAAGTTTAGATGAACTTAGAAGTATTCAAGACTACCTTTACCGTTACGCGCTTTTAGGCGTGGAAGGGGTAAGTGAAGTGGCAAGTGTGGGTGGTTACGTGAAAGACTATGAAGTCACACTTCGCCCAGATGCCCTCTACAAGTACGACCTAAGCATCGATGATTTGATGAACGCACTTTCTAAAAACAACAGCGATTTGGGTGGTCGTGTGGTACTTGAAAACGGTTTTGAGCAGATCATTCAAGCCAGAGGTTTTTCAAGATCACTGGATGATCTCTCTAACAGCACCATTAAAACGGTGAGTGGCATTCCGCTTAAACTCTCTGACATCGCTGATATTCGTGTCGTTCCAACCTATAGAAGTGGTATGGCAGAGCTCAATGGCGAGGGTGAAGTCGTGGGTGGTGTCGTTGTTGTACGTCACAAAGAGAACGCGTACAAAGTTATCCAAGCGGTAAAAGAGAAGCTTTCACAGTTGCATGTGAGTGACGTGGAAGTAGTTACGACGTATGATCGAAGCGACCTGATAACAAAAGCGATTAATAATCTCAAACGAGCCCTCTTAGAGGAAAGTATCGTTGTTTTGGCAGTCGTTATGCTTTTCTTGCTGCACTTTAGAAGTGCACTTGTTGTTATCATCGTTCTACCACTGACCATTGCTTTAACCTTTTTATGTATGAAACTTTTTGGGCTAGAATCAAACATTATGAGCTTAGGTGGTATTGCCATAGCCATTGGTGCAATGGTCGATGCGTGTATCGTGATGATTGAAAATGCCCATAAAAAGCTCTCATACACTGAAGTCAAAGACGAAGAGGAGCGCAAAGCTCTCATCATCGCTTCATCCAAACAAGTAGGACGTCCTATCTTTTTTGCACTCTTACTGATTGTGGTGAGTTTCTTACCGATTTTCGCGCTCTCAGGACAAGAAGGGGCACTCTTTAAACCGCTTGCCTACACGAAAACCTTTGCGATGCTGATTGGTGCGTTACTCTCTATCACGTTGGTTCCACTTTTGATGCTGTACCTCGTCAAAGGCCAAATCCTTGAAGAGCATAAAAATCCGCTCAACCGTCTTTTCATTTGGCTCTATGCACCACTTTTAAAACTGCATATGCGTTTTTGGTATGTTGCTATAGCCCTATTTATGGGCTTTTTGGTGCTTGGGTATCACACTTACACCAAACAGCGTTGGGAGTTTATGCCGCCACTCAATGAGCAGACGTTTATGTATATGCCTGTAACGCCTTTTGGCATCAGCATAGAGATGGCAAAAGAGTATGCACAAAAGAGTAACGAGGTCATCAAAAGTTTTCCAGAGGTTGAAAGCACGTTTGCTAAAGCAGGGCGCGCGGAGAGTGCTACTGACCCCGCACCGCTCTCGATGATCGAAACCATTATACAGCTCAAACCAAAATCGCAGTGGCGAGAGGGTATGACGTATGAGAAGCTAAGAGATGAGATGAACGAACAGCTTCAAATGCTGGGGCTTACAAATTCATGGACATATCCAATTCGTGGGCGTATCGATATGCTCATTACAGGTATACGTACCCCTCTTGGCATTAAACTTTACGGTGACAATGACCAAGCGTTGGAAGAGAGTGCGAACAAAATAGCAAGTGTGCTTGCAAACTATGAGGGAACCAAAAGCATTTTTGCGGACAAAGCCAATAGCGGCTACTACCTCAATATGACGTTAAAGCCTGAAAATATCGCTGCGTATGGGATTACAAAAGAGGAAATCCTTAATTTCGTGGATAATGCCATCGGTGGCTCAAAAGTGAGTACCTTTTACCAAGGCATTGAGCGCTATGCGATTACATTAAGGCTGGAAGAAGAGAGTAGAAAAGATCTGAATGCCATTGCGGAGCTTCCCATCAAAACAGCGTATGGGTTCCAGCGTTTAGGGCATTTTGTGGAACTTAGTTACGATGTAGGAGCGAGTGAGCTGAAGTCTGAAATGGGCAAAAAAGTGAACTACATCTACATCACCCTAAAAGAAGGCTTTTCATCTAAAACCTATAAAGAAGAAGCGAGTAAAATTTTAAAAGAGAGTGTGGAACTTCCAACAGGTTTTTACATCGGTTGGGCAGGGGAGAGCGAGTACTTAGAGAGTGCGATGGAGCGCTTGCAGTTTATCTTGCCTCTCACATTGCTCATCACGTTTATGCTCATTTACTTAGGACTGAGCTCGTTTAGAAATGCGCTTTTGGTCTTTTTGACCTTACCACTTGCTGCAGTAGGTGGGTTTTTGTATGTGGACTATTTGAATTATAATCTTTCCATTGCCGTTATCGTGGGCTTTTTAGCGCTGATTGGTATAGCGGTGGAGACGGCGATAGTGATGATTATCTACCTTGAAGAAGCGATGGCTCATGTGAAAGAGCGAACAGCTAAAAATGTTCAAGAAGCCATCTTTGAAGGAGCAGTACTGCGTGTTCGCCCAAAACTGATGACCGTTTTTGCGATTCTTGGAGGACTTTTACCCATCATGTGGCTCGATGGCGTGGGAAGCGAAGTGATGCAACGCATCGCCGCTCCGATGATCGGTGGTGTGGTAAGTTCAGCGATACTCACGCTTTTGGTTATCCCAGTACTTTACTATATGCTACAAAAAAAAGAGGGTTAACCTAGATACATGTAAGGAGAAATCCTTACATGTTTTTTAGCCTAAAAGCGATTTTGCACACTCAGCTACAACGGCTTCTGGAGCGTGTTGTAGTCCTTCTTTCATGCCTTTGGAGGTAGCGTCTGGATAGATTTCAAATATTTTTGCTTTGTAGCCCGCCCAAATTTCCTGCGCGACATCTTTTGTGTCGGCTTTATCGAACACTTGGTTTTGTGTCATTTTGGTATCCATAGGACCTGGAAAAACTTCATAGACGTCGATGTTCTTGAGGGCAAACTCTGCTCGTAATGCTTGTGTTATCGAGTGCAATGCACTTTTAGATGCAGAGTATAATCCCATAATAGGTAAATTAACCAACGCTAAAATCGAAGTGACATTGATGATAGCACCATGTTTTGCGATTTTATTTTCAAAAGCACGACACATTTTTAGTGTTCCAAAAACATTGGTTTCAAAATCACTTTTACATGGTTCTAGAACTCTTTTTTCACTATTGACACCAGCGTTATTGATCAAAATATCAATCTCATTGATACTCGCAGCCAAATTTTCTACACTGTCACTTGCGGTTATGGTAAGGTTATGAACTTCCACTCGCGGATCAAGCGTTTCTAATGCCGATGCATTTTTAAAATTGCGAACACAAGCGTGAATTTTTTTGGCATTTAGTGCAAGTGCCTCTTTAACAAGTGCCATACCTAGGCCACCATTGGCTCCTGTAATTAAAATAGTTTTGTTGGTTAACATACGGATTTTCCTTCTAAATTATGATGTACTTTGTTGAGCAATGCAATTAGCATTTTTGTTTCTTCTTCACTAAAGCCTTGCGTCAACTGTGCGTTAAATGCTTGTGAGAGAGGAATGATGCGTTCAACCAATGCTATTGCATCTTGGGTCGGAACCAGTTGAAACGATCTGCGATCATTTGGATTTTCGATACGTTTTAAAAATCCTTTTTGTTCTAAGCGATCGATACTTCGAGTGATATTGGCTTGATCTTTGTAGGTTGAGTCAGAAAGCTCTTTTTGCGTCAGTCCGCTGCGTTCAACCACTCGAAAAACGAGTGACCATTGTTCTGGTGAAATGTCGTATTCTTTGAGATAGTTATTGAAATGCGCTTTGGAAAGTAATGCCGTTTTGTTTAAAATAAAACCTAGAGAATTGTCCATATCAAATTTCATCTTGACTCCTTGATGTACATTATAGCAATCAAAAATTTAGTTGTCAAGACAAGTATTGATAAGTCAACTAAAAATAAAAAGTGCTTTCATAAGTAAGGTTTACCTCTTTTGGAGATGCTTCAAAATGACTTTTACTTTTGAGAAATACTGATAAATTGTGTCAAAATTCTCTGTAAACTCCCTTCTTCAATGTGTTTATCATAGGTCGTTAAAATCTCTCTTGGCGCAACAATGGCTCCTAGTTTTGAAAACTGTGTCCTCATCGCGTTGCAAACATCATTTCCAGTAATTCCTGAGTGCGTCGCTAGTTGAACGTATTTCAAGGTGAAGAGTTCTCTGAAATTCTCACCGCTTCTAGATAACCACGCGATGACATTGGTTAAAACAGGAGGAATGGAAAAGTTATATTCAGGTGCTACAATGATGTACCCAGTGGCATTCTTCATTGTGTTTGAGAGTTCAAGGATTTTACTTGGAATGCCATCGTTTGTCTCTTTGAAAGAGTCATACAAGGGTATGTTTAAATCAACTAAATTGATAATCTCACTTTGGATTTTCATAGCTTCCAAATGGTTTTGAATCAGTTTTGCTAACTTCATGTTTTCATTTAAACTGGCAACTAAGATGGTATACATTGTGTATCCTTTAGCATCAAATTATAAAAGAAATTGTATTACGAGTGAGTGACAATGTCAAGAATATTTAAGGTGGATAGGGTGTGATTTCACACCCTATCACTAAGATTAAAAATACTCTTCAACTTTAAAGAGTGTTAAAAGACCTAAAATAGCAAAAATAGCCGCGGCAACACTGTGTACAAGGCGCATCGGGATTTTGCTGGCGAATTTATTGCCAATGAAAACAGCAGGTATGTCGGCAATGAGCATGCCAAGTGTTGTTCCAGCAACAACGAAGAGGGCATTGCTAAAGTGTGCTGCCATAGCAACGGTAGCGACTTGTGTTTTGTCGCCCATCTCCGCTAAAAAGAATGTAATCAGCGTAGCACCAAACACGCCAAATTGTTTTGCGATTTGTGTCTCTTCTTCCTCAATTTCATCGGGAATAAGCGTCCAAATAGCCATGGCGATGAATGAACCACCGAGTATCCAACGAAGCAATTCAGGGCTTATCACCGTCGTAATCCAAGCACCTAAAGCACCTGCTAATGCATGATTGAAAATGGTAGCGACCAAAATACCAAAGATAATAGGCAGTGGTTTTTTAAACCGTGCGGCTAGAAGAAAAGCGAGTAGTTGCGTTTTATCGCCGATTTCGGCTAAAGCGACAACACCAGTAGAAATAAGTAGTGAATCCAAGTAAGTCTCCTCTGTTACTTTATAAATACATTGTGACATCAACCATTGAGTACAAAGCATTTACAAAGCGTAAATATTTTGTAGCCAAAAGTCTTGCCAAGTTTTTCAACCGCTTGCACCATGAGTAAAACTCAATTATGTTGATACAAGCCAACTTCTTTGATAAAGAAGAGCGACTACTCCCTAATGACGAGGATGGAAGTATATAAAAAGGTATGTTAGATGTTGATTAAAGTGGGGAACGTGAGTTTAGAGTTAAAAATCAAGCTCTGACCCTTGGCTTCTATAGTGATACCAGTGCTTTACTATAAGTTGCAGAAGATAGAGGTGTGAATTTAACTGCGTAGTATTTTCTCCATTGAATAATTGGTAAGGATACACCCATTCCTTACCAATGTATTTTCACGTATCGTTCTAAATCCTCGTTTTTCAAAAAAAGGTTGAATAATAAATGATGCCTCAACGTAAAGGCGTGGAAGTTTTTTCTCATAAGCATATAATTCAATATAGTTATAGAGGTGTGTCATAACTCCGCATTTTTGATAATGTGGATGTGTGTAAGCACAATCAATATGACCATCATCTTCTAATTCTATAAAACCAACAATTTTGTTCTCAACTAATGCTAAAAGAGGCTGGGTTATCTTTAATCGCTCATGCCATGCATCATAATTTGGAGGTGTTGGAGCCCAAGCCTCTTGTTGCTTTTCTGTATAAATAGAAGGATCGATAGCATGAACACTTGCGTGATAGAGATCTGCAATCTCACAAAAAGAACGAAAGTTGTAAGGTACAATAGCGATAGGTTTCATTTAACGATTTTGAACTTCGCTTACATACGCCTCAGCCGCTTGTTTTCTAAGCACCGCTGCGACCTCTTTATCCACAATCGTTTGCCCAATCGGAGCAAGGGAAATAACGGCGAGTTTTAAGTGCTGGATGGCAAAAGGGATGCCGATGATGGTGATGGCACACGCAAAGGCAGACATAATGTGTCCGATCGCCAGCCAAAATCCCGCGAAGATAAACCACACAATGTTACCAATAAGTCCTAGCGTTCCTGTGCCGATGTCCTCTTTTTGATGCAGAGCTTTTCGGCTGATGGACTCTTTTCCAAAAGGGAAAAAGGTAAACTGACCGATGACAAAGCACGCTTTTGCCCAAGGAATGCCGATGATGCTAATAAGGGCAATCACGCCAAAAAACCACCATGCCAATCCCATGAAAATACCACCAAACAAAAACCAGATGATGTTACCAAGCAGTCTCATATGCCAACCTTGTTTTTTTGAGGTATTGTACTAGAATATGGGTTAATGGTAAAACGTCGCAAACTCACTAAGGGCAATGCGAGGCGTTCGATAGCCATTGATGAGCGCTTCTTTGTCCTCATAGCCCATGGCAATGCCACAGAGTAAAAGTTTATTTGATGCAACGCCTAGTTCTTCTTTCACAATGCTTGGAAATTCAGCCAAGGCGGCTTGTGGGCAGGTCGCTAACCCTTTTTCTAAGCTACTCAGCATAACAGACTGCAAAAACATACCATAGTCGAGGTAAGAGCCTTTCTCTAAACTCGCATCGATAAAAAAGTAGAGTACGACGGGCGCGTCAAAGGCACGGTAGTTAAGTTTCCATTGCTCCATTTGTCGTTGCTTGTCCTCTTTGGCGATACCTAGTGTGCTGTACATCAAAAGTCCTGTCTCTTTACGCCTACTTTGATAAGGCTCTTCCCACGTGGAAGGGTAATAGGCATAGTCCATCACCTCTTTATGCCCGCTCTCAAAGGCTTCGATGACTTTTTGTTCTAGTGTGCGTTTTTTCTCACCACTCACAACACACACATGCCATGGTTGCATATTGACGCCCGAGGGTGCATACTTGGCATCTTCAAGGATCTCTTCTATAAGTGCTTGTGGTACGGCTTTAGGTAAAAAAGCGCGTGTTGATTTTCGTGTTTTGAGTGCTTCCGATACGGTCATCATCTAGCCTTTTCGTGTTTTATGTATTGTATGAAACTTTCTTGAAATTAAATGAGACAGCTTAACATTAACTTCCATTTTTTAGAAAGAAAACATGGGGTATAATTCTTTTTTGTTGAAAGGATGTACCGTGGCTTCAGCAGTTGACTTTTCCATTATGGCGCTTTTTCTCCCTACGTTCTTTTTTGTCTCGGTAACACCTGGTATGTGCATGACGCTTGCGATGAGCCTTGGCATGAGCATCGGCTTAAAGCGTACCTTTTACATGATGATCGGCGAGCTGATCGGTGTTGGCATCGTAGCGCTCTCTTCGGTGGTGGGTGTCGCGGCAATCATGATCAATCATCCTGATATTTTTACCATTTTTAAGTACGCAGGCGGACTTTACTTAGGCTTTTTAGGGGTACAACTCTGGCTAAATCGTGGGAAAATGGCACTTTCCAATACCGAATGTTCTGTAAGTATCTCCGCAACCTCTTTAGCACTTCAGGGTTTTGTAACAGCTATTGCGAACCCAAAAGGCTGGGCATTTTTCATAGCACTTTTGCCACCTTTTATCAACCAAGCAAAACCGCTTGTACCTCAAATCTCTGTGCTGTTAGCCATTATTTTAACGCTTGAATTTATCTGTATGATTATCTATGCCAGTGGCGGCAATACTTTGCGAAAATTTTTGCAAAAAGGGGACAATGTCAGGCTGATGAACCGCATAGCTGGTACTTTGATGCTCGGTGTTGGGGTATGGTTGGCGCTTGGGTGAGAAATTCTCACCCCTTAGTTTAAACGTTTTGCCAAGAGACTCATCTCTTTTTCAAAAACCTCAAATTTTTTATCCAACTGTGCTCTAATTTTCGTTTTTTCTGCAGGTGCTAAAAACGAGTAGTCGATGCTGTTATACACATAAGTTTTGATGGTTTTGTAGCTTGGATGGTAGCGACTTGCAAGCAAAACATACTCGTGGCTCAGGTTAGCTCTTGAAACACCTGAATCATCGGTAGAAATGACGATAGGCACACCATAAGTGGCATAGATGGAGTAGGGGTGTTCACTCTCTTTGACGCCTAAAATAAACTCATTGCTTGTAAGATTTATCTCTATGGCTGCATATTTTTTCAATGCTTCTAAAAGTAAAAGCGGCTCTTTTTCATACATGACATCCACACCATGACCGATGCGTTCTGCACCTGCGATGTTACGTGCTTGCGATATGTGAAAGAGAAGCTCTTTAGGCTCAACCATACCCAGTGTTAACTCTCCTGCATGAAGCGTGCGGTGTATATTGGGGTATTTTGTCATCAAGTAGTTAAACATACGCATATGAAGCGTGTAGTCATTAATCGCTATAGTGTTGTTTTCAGGCGCTACGATATTGACCCCCACAAGAAGTGGAGTACTTTGAACGGCTTTATAACCAGCGAGAAGGTCGGTATAAACTTGTAGAGGCTCAACTACTCTGATAGCATAGGTTTGGTAACGCATTGTAAAGGTTTCTGTGTCAATACCTTGGTGTCTTCTCTCTAACTCTTTTACAAAGTTTTGCACTTTGGCATTAAACGCTGGGCTATGTTCGTACACGATACTGATACGCTCTAACAAAGCGTTGACTTCTTCTTGTGTAGAAGCATTGCGCAGTTCGTTGTTAAACATTTTGATTTCATCGGAGTTAAAAAACTCTGAACTGCTAAGTCCAACACGTGAGAGCATACTTTCGATGTAGGAAACATTTTCATTGATGGCACGTTCTTTGATGATGTTCAAGCCTACATCCATGTATTGGTCTGAGATAGGTGAAAAATAGCCAAATGTGTTGAAAAAGTTGCTATCTGGCGGTAGTTGCTCGTGGCTGTGGTTGGAAAAGTCTTTGTCTGACCACAATGTGAGTAGTTTGCGATAAAGCGTGTCATTGGCGATGAGTTCATCAACGCTAAGGGCTTTACAGCCATCATTATTTTTTATTGGAACGATTTTGAAAGTACAGCTATCGATATACCAGTGTTTGTTCTTTACCCACTCAAGATAAGTTTCCACATAGATAGAGCCAGAGTAATGGTGGTGTAAGTCACCGCCTTTTGGCATTTGTGTGAAAAAGAGGTTCAGTAGTGCGATATTGGGCACATTGGCATCAAAGGAGCGCTCATAAAGTGCTGAAGTTGCGCCTTCATTGTCACCTTGTGGCAAATTGGGTGCTATGGTACATCCTACAAAAAGAGAGAGTAGTAAGAAAAGACTGAGGTGTTTGAGATAATGCATGGTAACTCCTTGCATGTGAAACGTTTTAGAGGTTTAAGCGCGCAATACGCTCATTAGCTTCTATAATGCGCTCAAGCGAAATCGCACCATTTTTTACTTGTGCCATGATGGTTTCTACGATCTCATCCGTTTTGGTTTGAGACAGTTGGTTGCCAAAAAGAAGCATATCAATGCCCGAGTTTATCGCCAAGGTCACGGTCTCTTTTAGCGTATAAAACTTTGAGATTGCTTCCATCTGCAAATCATCACTTATCAAGACACCATTATAGTGCATTTTTTCTCTCAAAAGCTTTGAATTAATGGCATAAGAGAGTGTTGCTGGGTAGGTTGCATCAAGCTTTGCGTTATAAACATGCGCAGACATGATCATAGAAACGCTGTTGGAAGCGATAAGCTTTTGGTACGGCTCTAGCTCCCTTTCACTCCATGTTTGTGTGACATCCACAAACCCCAAATGTGAATCGCCTAGTGAAGAGCCGTGCCCTGGAAAGTGTTTTAGCACGCTGATAACACCCTTGCTTTTAAGTGCATCGATAAACACTTTGGCAAATTGTGTAACGGTTTCACTCTCTTTTCCATACGAGCGTTCTAAGCCTACAATAACGCTATTTTTCTCATTAACTGCTAAGTCCACTACGGGTCCAAAATCACAGTTGATGCCATTGTCTTTGAGCATCTGTGCCATTGCGTTATAAACATTTTTAACATGTTCAAGAGAGGTTTTAGAGAGTGTAAAAGCGGAAGGGATTTCTACAAAACCGTAACTAGGCTTGAGTCTTGCAACTTTGCCACCCTCTTGGTCGATGGAGATGAGCAGTGGTCTTTTTGCATAGTATTTGAGTTGTTTGGTAAGCTCTTTTAACTGTTCTGGTGAGCTAATGTTTTTGGTACGATTTCTCTCTTTATAAAATCGATCAAATAAAATGACACCACCCAGCTCATACGTTTGCAGCTCTTTGATGATGGGACTTTGTGCGTTAATGGTTGCATCATCAAATCCAACAACGAGCATATGTCCTATCATTTTTTTGAGTTCAGCATCATTGGGGAGTGACCATAAAGAGCTTATAAGGGTAAAAATAAGGAGAAAAAAACGCACCACTATCCTTTTTTAGGACATTATAGCGCAGTTACGATTTTCTAGACTTGAACCTCACCGCTTGGTGCAGAGGGTTTTGGATGCACTGCAGTTGATAATCAACCATCGCATGAAAAGGAGAAAGAAACGCTTCAAATTTTGTTGGCTCGATGGTTTCTATCTTCCAGTGTGTGAGTAGCTCCAAAACCGTAAGTGTGGACTCGATGGTAGATAAACAGTACTCTAAAGGTTGCTCTTTGATCTTAAACTCCGAACGCTTCGTCGAGTCAAAACTAATGTGTGCAAGAGCGTGTAAATTCTTACTCTCACGCATCATTTTCAGCGAACACGCCCATGTCGAATCAATCAGAAAAATTGCCATAGGTTTTTTAAGAGGTAAAGTTTTATCTGTCAAAGGATTTTCGTGACTGAGGTTAATGGCGTGTTTAGAAGGGTAGAGAATGAAACTCTCATGTGTTTCGATGATCTCGTTAATGCGAGCATTGTCGCTAAAGTCGATGCCCATAAAAAGCTCAGAATTAGGGAGTGAGAGATGGGTGAAATGCCCCGTGCCATTTTTGGTTTTTTTAAACTCTTTGGGGTGCATCAAAACGATGAATTTAGTCTGTGTCACGATGGGTCTAATGTGTTCACACATACAGGAGCTTTTAGGTCTGTGACACGTATAACATTTTGCTCTATCACCGTAAATTGTCTGCATTTAAACTAATGTAATCCCCATAAATTCAAGTAAAGATAGTGCCTCAAATCGGCTAAAGATAGCTCCTTTGAGATGGTTTGTGCGTAGATCAAGTGTAACATTGTGTGCATCAGTGAAGTTGGCGCCTTCAAGATGGGTGTTGCCAAAGAGTGTGCCTTTGAGATCGGAGCCTCGAAAGTCCGCTTTTTCAAGTATGGCATTTTGAAAATCCACTTCGGTGATACGGCAGTTTCTCATGATAATTTCGCTAAGTTTTAAGCCAAAAAAATTGCTGTCATTCAAAAGGCAGTCGTGAAATTGTAGAGGTTCGATGGAGAGAAGACTCTCCCAGTTTGCCATCGTCCAGTCGATGCCGATCATTTTGCATGAAGAGAAGGTAACACCATTCATTTTGGTATCGGTGAGTTTCATAAGGCTAAGGTTACAGTTTTCAAAACGACACCCGATAAATCTGCACGAAGAAAAAAAGGTTTCGCTAAAGTCGCACGAGACAAAGGTGCAGTCGTCAAACTCCGCTTTAGTGATTTTTTGCTTGTGCAGATTCTCACCTGTGAAATTTTCTGCAAAGACATCCATTTTATCGGTTATAGAAGAAATCATCTTGTAAAACTTAGTGACGTGTAATGTCTTTATAGATTGCCATCGCTAGGGCTACAGCTTCTTCTCTCTCAGACAGAGAAAGGCTCGGAAAAAAAGAGCTCAACCCTTGTTTATGATTGGTTCCTAAAAACTCGAGCATAAGCGCATAGCCTATAATGAAGCCATCTTTTTGTTCAAAGTTTTCGTGGAAACGTTCAAGAAGCCTTCTTCTTGCGTGTGCCCATTTTACAATGAACTGTTTGATGAGCTCTTTGTTTTTTTGAATGGAGTTTTGAATCTCTAGTATCTCTTTATAGGTGGTAAATGTGTTGATGATGTTCAAAAAGAGACTGATGTTTGCCTCTTGCATCTGTTCTGAAAAAGAGAGATTGGTTAAGTTCAATGTTTCGATAACATAGGCTTCTATCTCTTCTAGATCGTTTGATTGCTCGATGAACAGTTTAAGGCTTTCGGCGTTGATATCGGTGTTTTCAAACCCTTGTTTGGAGAGGTTTTCAACATAGTTGTGAATGTCAAGTTTGAGTCTGCTAAATTCATCATCGGCAATTTCAAGTATGCTTGCGATGCGTGAAAATTTTCTGCGAAATTCTCTAGGAACGGCGATGTTGGATTTGTAGCCAATATCATGTTCTATCTCCGCCCATGCGTGCTGAAGAATGGTGCGCACTTGAATTTCAAATTTGAGATCTTTATAGTTTTTGTATTCTCTAAGTTGCGCTCTTTCATCGTTGATGGAGCAGATGATGTGGTAAGAGAGGTAACCAAAACGATCAGGATCTAAGATTTTCTTTTTATCGATGGAGTTCACTTCATCTATTTTAAACTCTTTAAAGAGAAGGGCTACAATTTTTTCAACATCGATTTCAAAATAGCTGATAATACGACAACCTACAATATCAGTGATTTCACCTAAATCTTGGTACTTGTTTTTACCATCGATCTTTTTTGCTAAGCTGCTTTTTTCTTTAACACGATTTTCGATGGAGTGGTAAGAGATTTTCTCTTGGTCAAGCAACTCTTTGATGAGGATGTTCATCTTGTCACTAAAACTTTCATACTGCTTGAGTCCTTTTTCGTACTCTGTGATGAGATGATGTTTGTTGTTTTCCAAAATAAATCCTTTTTAAACGCCTTCGCGTACAAGATGCATTAAATTATTTTATAGTATGGGAGCTTAATATAGTCAGCCAAAAATAGAAAAGCTTTTCAAAGTGCATTTTTGAAAATATTTTACTATTACATTCTAAAAGTATCGTAAGAGTATTTTAAGTGCTTAATCTTTATACTTCTTGTAGAATTTAAACCCAAAGGAAAGAGATGAAACACGTGGTTGTTGTTGCAACATTGAGCTTAAAAGATGGACAAAATGATGAGGCGCTAGAGGCACTCAAAGCGTTGCATAAAGCAACACACCAAGAAGATAAAGGCTGTATTCAGTATGATCTTCACAAAGATAACGAGAAAGAAAATACTTATGTCTTTGTTGAAATATGGGAAAGTGAAGCACTTTTAGAAGAGCATATGACAAAAGCCCATTTTAAGGCATTTCAAGTAGCACTAGAGGGTAAGGTTAAAAGTATGGCAATTCAAAAATTAGAAAAGATTTTATAGGAGAATCCATGGAAAATCCAACTATCACACAACTGCAAAATCGAAAATCGATCCGTCAGTTTACAGGCGAAGCTATCAAGGATGCAGATTTGGAGCTGATCTTTAAAACCGCTCAACGTGCTCCAACGTCTATCAATGCTCAGCAAATTAGTTTGGTATATACTCGCGATAAAGCCAAATTAGCACGTATCGCTGAGCTGTGTGGTGGGCAAGCTCATGTTGCTAAAGCAGATGTTTTTGTAGGCATTGTCATTGACTTTAACCGTACCAGTGCTGTGGCAGAGAGTTTGGGTAAACACCAAGTCATTGAACAAAGTGCGGAAGGCATCATCATCGGTGCAGTCGATGCGGGAATTATGCTGAACCATCTTCAAAGTGCCGCAGAGGCATTGGGCTATGGGACAACATGCTTAGGTTCTGTACGCAACAGTATGGAAGAGTTTATCACGCTCTTTAATCTTCCTAAAAAGACACTTTTGTTGGTGGGAACGACCATTGGCGTGCCAACAGAACAGGCAAAAAATGCACCACTAAAACCACGTGTCGCATTGGATAGCTTTGTGATGGAAGATTGCTACGATAGTGACAAAGTCCGCTCGAGCGCATTGACGTATGAAAAAGAGTTCAAAGAGTTTCGAGAGAAAACAGGAAGCAGCGCAGTACCTAGTTACTCAGAGAAAATTGTCAGTAACTATACCGATGGATTTTACCGTAAGACAGGTGCTACTTTTCAAGCACAAGGATTTTCGTTTAAGGACGAATAACATAAAGAGGAGGGTAACACCTCCTTTTTTACAAAGAACATACTGCATTTTCGTTACAATACCCCTCCAAAAATCTTTATACATACATGAGGAAATGACTTTATGAACCCACTGATTAGCACTCTCGTTCAAAAAACAGGTATCACTAAAGAAAATATTATCAACATTTTAAAACTCCTAGAAGAGGGCGCTACGATCCCTTTTATCGCCAGATACCGTAAAGAGATGACAGGTGGAGCGAGCGATGAAGCGCTTAGGGAATTTGAGAGCATTTATGCCTATGCGAAGAAACTGCATGAGCGAAAAGAGGAAGTGTTACGCTTGATCGCTGAGAAAGTAAATGTGAGTGATGAGGTCAAAAAAGCAGTTGAAAAAGCACAGACACTCCAAGAGTTAGAAGACATTTACAGACCGTACAAAGAGAAGAAAAATACGCGTGCGGCTTTGGCAATAGCGGCTGGTTTAACACCTCTAGCAGATATGTTAGAACGTGCCGAACTAGAGCTAGATGCGTTTGAGAAGAGGGCGCATAGTTTTGTCAATGACAAAGTGGAAAGTGTGAAAGATGCCATCGCTGGGGCACAAGACATTATCGCGGAGCGTTACAGTGATGATGCCAAAGAGAGAGAATACTGGAGAGGGCAACTACATGACTACTCCTCTTTTGAGATCAAAGCAAGTAAAAGCCTTAACGCAGATGGGCTCTATGCTAAACTTGCGGGGAAAAGTGAGCGCATCGCTTCTATCCCTTCCCATCGCTACCTTGCCATGATGCGTGGTGTAGCTGAAAAAGAGCTCAGTGTGAAAATCTCGTATGATATTGAGAGAGTAGAAAGTGCCATAAATCGCTACCGTATTTCACGCAATGCAAAAAGTTCTAAAAACTATTTGCTAGAAGCGTATATGGATGGGTTTAAACGACTGCTTTTCCCTTCTTTGGAGCGAGAGATTCATGCTATCATCAAAGAAAAAGCTGATGCACAGGCTATCATGACATTTGGCAAAAATCTTTCTCAACTGCTTAATACTCCGCCAGTAACAAAGCGGGTGATTTTGGGCGTTGACCCAGCGTATCGCACAGGGTGTAAACTGGCAGTTGTGGATGAACATGGTACGTATCTTACCCATACGGTTATCTATCCAACACCACCGCAAAGTGACTATGAGAAGTCTGCTAATGTCATTAAAGAGCTTGCACAGAAGTATCATATTAACGCTGTCGCGATTGGAAATGGTACAGCCTCTCGTGAAACGCAAGAATTTTTTGCCAGATTTAACAAAGAAACGGGGCTAAATCTTGCCTATACTGTTGTTTCTGAAGCGGGTGCATCCATTTACTCCGCATCTAAAATTGCCACAGAGGAGTACCCAAATCTTGATGTAACCATTCGTGGGGCGATTTCCATCGCACAGCGTCTTCGTGATCCGATGGCAGCTCTTGTGAAGATCGACCCAAAATCCCTTGGTATTGGGCAGTATCAACACGATGTGGACCAAAAACAATTAGAGAAAAAACTTCATGAAGTCACCGAAGACTTGGTCAATCGAATCGGCGTTGACCCCAACAGTGCTTCGGTATCACTGCTCTCTTATGTTGCTGGCGTAGGTGCAAAAATCGCCAAAGCCATTGTGGAACATCGAGAAAGTAAGGGTGCGTTTAACAGTAAAAGTGAATTGCTCAGTGTAAAAGGCTTAGGCGCTAAAGCGTATGAACAGTGTGCGGGATTTTTCCGTATTCGTGAGGGTAAAAGTGTGTTAGATAACACGGGTGTACATCCTGAGAGCTATGCTATTGCTCAAAAACTACTTGCGAGTGTTGATGTAAAAAACGTGCGTGAGACAGATGTTCCTGCGCTTGCAAAAGAGTATGGTGTAGGGGAAGCAACACTTAAAGACATAGTCATGGAGCTTCAAAAACCAGGCTTTGACCCTAGAGAGACATTGCCGCCGATTGCGTTTCGTGCAGACCTTACGGATATCAGTGAATTAAGCGAAGGCTCAATCGTTTCAGGTGTGGTGCGAAACATAGCTGATTTTGGGGCATTTGTGGATATAGGGCTTAAAAATGATGGACTCATCCACATTTCGCAGATGAGCGATAAACGTATTGCTCATCCATTAGAGGTTCTAAGTATCAACCAACAGTTAACGCGTATTCGAGTACTTGAAGTCGATAAAGAGCGTGGAAAAGTATCACTCAGTCTTAAAGAGATTTAGGGTTGTATGTAAGGAATTCCTTACATACAATTAGAGTTTAAAGAAGATGATGTAACCCTTGATAGCCTATATACAAACCAACGAGCAATATAAGGCTACCTGATACATAGGGAGCTTTTTGCGCAATTGCTCCAAAGCCATTCCATCTTTTAGAGAGGTGATGCATACTAAGTGCTGCAATCACTCCTGATAAAACCAATGTAAGTGCTAATCCTACGCTAAAAGCGAGTACAAGCGCAACACCCAGTGTGAATTGTTTGAATTGTAAACAAATAAGAAGCACTGTGATCGATGCAGGGCAAGGAATCAGTCCTCCCGTCAATCCAAAAAGTAAAATCTGCCAGTTTGTAACTTCTTTGTTTGAAAAGCGCTTTTTAATATCTTTAGCATGGGCCAGCTCGTGTGGGTCGTTACAACTTCCAAGTTCCTCAAAAATAATCTCTTCTTTGGTATGGTGATGATGATGTTCACCGTGATCATGATCATGTGAATGATGATCATGGGCGTGAGAATGTGTGAGGCAGGCAGATTCATTTTTACGGGTCTGCCATAGTGTCCACAGTGCAATACCAATCATAATACATCCGGATACAACTTCTAGGTAAGGCTCTACTGCTTCACTTGCAAAGCGTGCACCAAATGTCATTCCCAAAAGAGTAATAACCCAAACCACTGCTGTATGAGAAATGGTTGCAGCAAGACCTAGCATGATAGACTGTTTAATTGTTCCCTTAATGGCGATAATAAATGCTGCCATCATCGTTTTAGAGTGTCCTGGCTCTAATCCATGTAATGCACCTAAAAGAATGGCACTTGGGAGAAAGAGCCATGCATTGGACGCATTGTTTTGAATAATCGAAGCGATATCTGTCATACTTTACCTTGTTATAAATATTTTGTGATTTGTTTAAATTCTTTGATGACTTCATCAGAACTGAGTGTACCTTGCTTAGCAGCACTATCGAGGCAGTGATCGATATGGTCATGAATGAGTAATTTTTTTGCATTTGCGATAGCTTTTTCAACAGCATGAAGCTGTTGGGCTATCTCAGAGCAGTTACGTTCTTTCTCAATCATCGTCATAATACTTTGAAGGTGACCACTCGCTCTTTTAAGTCGTTTAAGTACATCGATATGGGAGAGATGTTGAGACATTTCATATCCTATCCTATGGGGTAGGATATTGTAGCTCAAATATAATGTTAAAAAACTGAATTAATTAACAGATTGTTCACATAAAAGGGCTACAATAATGCCATGTGATATTAAGGAGTGAACGATGTATGTAAATCAATGGATGGGGCATGGATTTTTCATGCCATGGTTGATACTCTTCCCTATTATCTGTGTTATTCTCTTCGTATTGATGCGAGGTGGTAGATCGTGCTACTCTGAGCCAAAAGAAGACGATGCGCTTGAAATCGCACGCAAGCGTTTTGCTCGCGGCGAAATCGATGAGGTAACGTTTGAAAAAATCAAAGAAAAATTGAGCGCTTAACGTTGTGAGAGTGTTTTGGCGAGTGCTCGCTGAATCCTCTCATACTGAGCATCAATCGGGTGACCTTGTGATTCAAGGTTAGCCAGTGATTTTTCTGCTTCAGAGAGTTTTTTCTCCCAAACATAGATCTCTTTTTGTTTGTTGGAAAGGGCAAGTTCTAGCTCTTTGATAGATTTATGCAGTTTTGCTTTTTGTTTGATAAGAGAGTCTTCTTTTCTAAACAGTTGTGTAATTAAGCTTTTGCGTTCAAACAACTTCTCTTCACCGTCTTCTAAGAACTTAACCTCTTTTGCATCGGTATATTCGAGTCTATCAAGTGTTTGATGAATATGATCTAACTTTTCATCGGCTTCTTCAACAGCTTTATGCTCTTTTTCAATATGCTTTACGAGCTCTTTTTGTTCATTTCGATACGCTTCTAACTTCTTTTTAATAGAGATAAGGTCATTGCGCTTGTCATAAAGTGTCTGTTTGGATTTTTTGTGCTGAATCATGGTGGAGCGAATGGTTGTCATGTTCCATGCACGATTACTTTCATCCAAAATAGGGTTTGGTTTATAACGATTGCCTTTTGCATCGATAGTCTCATGAATGCCAAAGTGACTTAAAAAGTCGATCGCTTTTTTCTCTTGATTGGAGAAGTGAAATAAAATATCTTCAGAGATTTTAAGCATCATGACTTCAAACATTTCACGTAAAATATAGTAACTAAGACCTCTAACTTCACGCAAATCTTCTAACTCACTGTACTCGATGACCACAATATCAGCGATATTGACGAGAACTGGAATGAAAAGAGAACGAAATTCGGATGGGTTTATTTTCTTAATGTTTAAAGTACTGTCCATCGCAGCCTCAAGAAGTGTTAGCATACGCTCTTTGTACTCGTGATGTGGAAAAAACTTCTTTTTATAGGTTTCTAGTGCCTCTTTTGGAAGACCACATGCTCTTCTATCGGGACTATTTTCAGGTGCTTCTACTTGGAAAAAGAGCTTGATGTAGATGATATCTTCGATATACAAAAAAAGATCATTATTGCTCAAAGAGAGTTTTTTAGCAAATTTCTCATGGATGACATCTTTGTAGGTGTGGTACTTCTTTGGAAGCCTACACCCGTGGAGTGCCGTCAGGATTTCTGAAAGATCCTCTTCTTCAAAACGGTATAAAACATCTAAATAGACATACTCTTTTGGTTCAAATTCTCGTAAAAAATTTTCAATGATTTTTTCAGCTTGACTGAATGATGACTCTTCCATAACTTCCCTATTAACGCAAAATCGATCTTATTGTATCTAAAATAAATAAAATAGTAATGACTACTTTTTGGCACAAAATGTTTTAAGGTGTTCTATACAGCTGTATCCCATCGCTAAAATACTTTCTTTTGAGTTCCCGCCAAGATGAGGCGTACAGACTAAATTGGGAAGGTCGATGAGTTCCCAGTCATGTGTAGGCTCTTCTAAGAAAGCTTCCAGTCCAGCACCTGCGATTTCTCCAGTTTTGAGCGCAGTTTTGAGTGCTTCTTCATCGATAATGCCGCCACGTGCCGTATTGATGATAAATGCACTTTTTTTCATAGCTTTAAATTCTGAGGTTGAAAAAAGATTTTTACTCTCAGGTGTGAGTGGTAAATGAATTGAAATAATATCGGCTTCTTCCAAAATACGTTCTTTACTTGCATACGTAATGCCGTATTTTAGAGCTTCTTCTTCGTTGTGTGTACGGTTGCAAACAAGAATGGTGCAGTGAAATGGTGCTAAAAGTTCAACAACTCGTTTAGCAATATGCCCAAATCCAAACAGTCCGATAGTTTTACCTGTCAGTTCACTTCCGCCGTTGACCTTCCAGATGTGCTGTTTTAAAAGTGTGGTAGCAATATGTAAATTTCGAATGAGAGAGAGCATTAGGCTAAGCGTGATTTCTGCGACGGAATTACTATTGGTTCCACCCGTCCAACCAAGCTCTACACCTCTTTGTTTCATCGCTTCAAGGTCTAAATTATCCAGTCCAACGCCATAACGAGAGAGCATTTTGAGTTTTGGACAAGCACTTAGAATTTCATCGTCTATCTCTTCACGTCCAACGATAGCAATGTCGATATCGTGTAAAAAAGCGATGATATCGGCTTTTGTTTTAAGCGTATTATCGGCATTGTGTTTGACATCAGGAAAAAAAGATGTGAGTTCTTTCATAAGCTGGGCAGAGCGAGAAAAAAGTGGAGAGATGACAGCAATTTTCATAAAAATTCCTTTTGAGGGATGAAGCGACTATTGAAAAAAAGTATAACATTCTTTCTTCAATCTTGGCTTATCAAATTGATTTATTTTTGTTAAAACTCTATTTACTTAGAAAAGCTAGAATAGGATAATAATTATTAACAAAGGAATTCTATGAAACAACTTCTATTTGCAATGATGTTACTTTTACCTTTTTCTCTCTTTGCTGAAGCACTGAAAATGGGCGCTCCCATCCAAGCTCCTGCTATCAAAGACCAGTTTGAAAAAAATGTAAATATTACACCGGCTACAAAACAAATTATTATCGCTTATACAAAATCTCATGGTGATAGTATGAAGGCTTTCTTAGAAGCAAACCCAAATTATCTGACTGATAATAATGCGCTCTATATTATGGATGCGACATCAGTTCCTAGTATGGTTATGAGCATGTTTATGATGCCAAAATTTAAAAAATACAACTATTCTATAGGGCTTTTAGAGAATGAAAAAGATCTTGCGTACTTCCCCAAAAAACCAGATCTTCTAACGGTTATTACACTGGATAATCTAAACGTTACTGCGATTGATTTTAAAGACAAACTGTAATACACGACAAGAGAAGTGACTACTCACTTCTCTTGTTCACTCAATTGTCTATTTTCTTCATCACTAAAAATACGAGAACGTGTTATAAATTGGTAACCCTCATCAATTTCGAGTGAAAAAGAGTTGCCAAATGCCGCTTTTTCTTCTTTGACATCTAAAATGATTTGAGAGTAGCGAAAGTATTCAAACTGTTCAGGGTCGATGAAAAATTCGCACCCTCCCACTTCTCCCATTTTGACATTGCGTGAAGGAACATGAAAATCTTTTTTCTCATAGCACATCGGTGCTGTACCATCACAACAGCCTCCACTTTGGTTAAAAACAAGTTCACCGTATTCATTTTTGAGCATTTCAATGACTTTTAGAGCCTCAGGCGTTGCGATAAGACGATGGATGCTCATTTTAGCTCCTTTGCGTAAGGAGCATGGGTTTTAGCCCATGCTTTTACAGTTTAGAAAAATCCGAGTTTATTTTTATTGAATGACGTCAAAATGTTTTTCGTATGGCGATACGCATTGAGCATCATCATGTGTGTTTCTCGTCCAATGCCTGATTTTTTATAGCCACCAAAAGAGGCATGCGATGGATAGAGATGGTAGCAGTTAACCCATACACGTCCCGCTTCGATGCCTCGAGACATTTTATGAAGTTGATGCGCATCTCGTGACCAAACGCCTGAGCCTAGACCATAAATGGTGTCATTTGCGATGGCAAGAGCCTCATTTTCATCTTTAAAGGTTGTGACACACAGCACAGGTCCAAAAATCTCTTCTTGGAAGATACGCATTTTGTTATGCCCTTTGAAGATGGTCGGTTTGATGTAGTTTCCTTTTGGGAAGGTTTTGTTTTTATACTCTTCTCCACCAATCAAACACTCCGCTCCTTCTTCTTTACCGATGCGAATGTAGTCCAAAATTTTCTCTTTCTGATTGACTGAGGCTTGTGCTCCCATTTTGGTTGCTGGATCAAGTGGATTTTCTTGCGTGATGGCTTTGACTCTTTCTAAAACACGTTTCATAAACGGCTCGTAGATAGACTCTTGAATGAGTGCACGTGAAGGGCATGTGCAGACTTCACCGCTGTTAAATGCAAAGAGAACGAGTCCTTCAATGGCTTTATCAAAAAATTCATCGTCTTTTTCCATGATGGACTCAAAGAAGATATTTGGTGATTTACCACCGAGTTCCAAAGTAGAAGGGATGATGTTTTCGGTCGCGTACTGCATGATGAGCTGACCCGTGGTCGTCTCTCCTGTAAAACCTACTTTTTTGATGTCTGGGTGTGTAGAGAGGTGTTTACCAATCTTTCCACCTGCGCCATTGATGACGTTGACAACGCCCTTTGGAAGGACATCTTGAATGATTTCCATCAAGAGTAAAATAGACATTGGTGTTGCACTGGCTGGTTTGATGACCACGCAGTTACCAGCGGCAATGGCAGGAGCGATTTTCCATGCTGCCATCAAAAGAGGGAAGTTCCAAGGGATGATTTGAGCTACAACGCCGAGAGGTTCATAAATTTCTTGTGAGATGGTATTTTCATCAAGATCTGCCACACTTCCTGCTTCACTTCGGATGACAGAAGCAAAATAGCGAAAATGATCAATCACTAAAGGAATGTCAGCATTAAGTGTTTCGCGTACGGCTTTACCATTGTCGAGTGTTTCAGCAATCGCGAGTTTTTCTAAATTTGCTTCGATTTTATCGGCAATTTTATTAAGAAGCGTACTTCGCTCAATGACGGAAGAATGTTTGTAAGATTCAAAGGCTTTTTTTGCCGCAGCAACAGCGGCATCAACATCTGCTGTAGATGATCTTGGAATCTTGGTTAAAAGTTCGCCATCCACGGGGGAAAGATTGTCAAAATATTCACCACTCAAAGGTGGAACCCACTCACCGCCAATAAAATTTTCATAACGAGATTTATACGTTGGTTTAGAATATGCCATTTTTGCACCTTTCTAGTTAGAGTTATTTAAGATAAAAAGTATCTCTTTAGAAACTCTAGTGCAGCATGCTTTAACAACTAAGACAAAGAGGAGTTTAACTATTTTTTTTAGATTGGATTAATGTTGTTTAAAAGTCCTATTTTAGGTACTTTAAACACTCTTCAAAGCTGGAAGCTACGACAATATGCGAAAACATCAGATTGTGTGTTAACCCAAAATCTTCAATAGCCATACCTGTAGTGTCACGAGAAGCATCACCTAAATTTAAAATGGATTGTGTTTTTTCTTTTAGGGTTCGAAGATCAGTAGAATAGGCTAGAACCTGCTTGTTCAAACCTTGTGCAAAACCTACTTCCCAAACCGTACCGCTGTCAGGCTCAGGACCACGAAAGGGCGAGAGATTGGCGATGACGATGTCGCATTCGTATATCATCGTTTGATTGGCAAGGCGAATAGCGGTTGCAACATCTGCTGGGTTGTTCCCTGAGATAGTGTTGTCGAGCGGAAATAGCCCTTCATAGCCATACTTTTGACAAAGAAGTTTATGAGAAGCGCCTATTTCTAGTGCATTGGGTAAAAAGACTTCTGGACCAGCGAGATAAATTTTTTGCATAATATTTCCAAATACGAGTTAGTGTGTGAGATACTCAGATGTTTCAGCGATCTCTGATCTGGCTACACTTATTAGGACACAGAAATGATAAGATTTCTACATAATAAGGAAGGATTGATAATATGGTCAACAAAGCTCAGAAATATACTCAAGAGTTTAAAAACTCAACAATACAATTAGCCCTCAATAGTGAAAAATCAGCCTATCAAATAGCACAAGATTTAGGGATGAGTGATAAAACACTGTATGCGTGGCTACGAGACTATAGGAAAAAGCATCACTTAATTTCTGAATTACCGAACCGAACTACCAATAGTTCACCCAAAGAAAGTCTTGAAGAGGAGAATCGACGACTGCGTAAAGAGAACTCAAAGTTGAAGATAGAGAGAGATATTTTAAAAAAGGCAGCGGCGTTCTTCGCGAAAGAAGCTCATTGAAGTACGCCTGGATTAAAGAGCATCGTAATGAATTCAATATTGCGCACATGTGCCATTTATTAGAGGTTTCTCGTAACTGTTATTATCGATGGCTTCGAATAGAGAGGCAAGAAGATATGGTATTAAACACCATGATTCAAGATATTTTTCTTAGCACTTATCAAACGTACGGCACACGCCGAATGAAAAAGAGACTTGAACAACTCTATGGATTGATCGTCTCTCGTAGACGTATTGCAAGGATTATGAAAAAACTTGGGCTAAGTTGTCGCAATAAACGTCGTTTTAGAGTTCTTACCACCAACTCCAATCATACCTATGCTATTGCCCCTAATCGAATTCAACAAGATTTTTATGCCTCAGTTCCTAATCAAATGTATGTAGGTGATATAACCTATATCCCGACACAAGAAGGATGGCTCTATTTAGCTGTCGTCATTGATTTATATTCAAGAAGAGTTATTGGTTGGTCTATGGATGCACATATGAGTGCAACACTTGTCAACGATGCGCTTTTTATGGCGCTTAAAAAACGCAATCCTCCGCAGGGTGTCATCTGGCATACCGATCGTGGCAGTCAATATGCTTCCGATGCCCATAAAGCCATGCTTAAAGAATATGGCATCGTCCAAAGTATGAGTGCTAAGGGAAATTGTTATGATAATGCTGTTGCCGAGAGTTTCTTTCATTCTTTAAAAACAGAACTTACGCACCATATGAAATTTGAAACAAGGAGCCAAGCAAATCAAGCTATATTTGAATATATCGAAGTGTTTTATAATAGACAGAGGTTGCACTCTAGTAATGGTTATTTGTCACCAGTGGATTTTGAAAATAAACTGTTACAAAACGATATGAGTGCCTAGACATATTTATTTCTGTGTATCATAAAGTGTTGACAGATCAAATACTTCCATTTTAACCATAGGCATTAAAGATACAATTAAATAGCTAGAGTTGGCTTCTGGAAATTGAATTTCATATGTGCTATCATAAATTTCAATGTTTTTTTGTAAGAGGTTAGAAAGATAGTTAGATAATTTTGCTTTATCAGTTTTTTGTTTATCTTCAAATGGCTTTACTCGAAAATATAAAGTAGAATTTTTACAATCTCTCCAAACAGCGAGACCTAATGATGTAATTTCATTATAAATTGCAGTATGTCTTATGTCTAAGTTAAATTCTTGATTTGTGAGCCTGCTGTAATTTCTAAAGGATTGTTCGTACATAAAATTATAATTGTTTGAACTTATTTGATTATCATTTATCTTTTGAGATTTGAAATCATTGATAATATTGGAATAATCTTTTTCCGAAGGAAAATTAAAGTCATTATATTGTAATTGTACGGATATTTGATTTAATGCATCCAAAAGAAGTTGCTTGTCTTGTGGATCAGTTATATTAAAATCATATCTATGTGAACTTTTCTTCATCATGTTTTCGAAAATATCTAAAATCAAAGATTTTTGATTATTCAAACCAAAAAAGTTAACTTCTATATCTTCCCCTGAATTTATTAATTTTGTATTTTGATAAATCTCAAGTACTACTGTGGAAATAAATTTATTATAGTCATGGGAATTTATATACTCAAAAAAATTCTGAGATAGCTTTTGGGATATATCTAATAATAAGTTTTCAGAATCATTTTCTTCATATTTAGACATTTATATTTTAGCCTCAACTGGTTTGAAATATATTTTACGATAAGAATGATGGCAAATGCATTAAATGTGAGTAGTGCTTGATAATATTTGCCGTTATAATAGAAAAGTAATTAATTAGAGATCTATTAGAAGATTTTATAGCAGCAAATATTATCCAATTTTTAATGTGTACCCTAATGTGTACTTTTGAGATTTTTGAAGAAAAATGTTTTTCGATTTTTTGTTTGAAAGTCCCTAAAATAGGGATGGTGCGGATAAAGAGACTCGAACTCCCACGCCTCTCGGCACCAGATCCTAAGTCTGGCGTGTCTACCAATTTCACCATATCCGCACATAACAGTAGTAAAGTTTGCGAAGCTGAAGCTCCGTCTTAAAAGGGTGGTACGCCCTACACGATTCGAACGTGTGACCTACGCCTTAGAAGGGCGTTGCTCTATCCAGCTGAGCTAAGAGCGCATCAGTTTCGGTTTTGGGTGGTGCGCTCGACAGGAGTCGAACCTACAACCTACGGATCCGAAGTCCGTTGCTCTATCCAATTGAGCTACGAGCGCATAAGCCGCTCCAAAAACAATGGGGTGAGTGATGGGGATCGAACCCACGACCCTCAGAACCACAACCTGATGCTCTAACCGACTGAGCTACACTCACCATATAATAAATTCAAAATAGTTTTTGGAAAAAGTGGTCGGGGCGAAAGGATTCGAACCTTCGACCCCCTGGTCCCAAACCAGGTGCGCTGACCAGACTGCGCTACGCCCCGACATTTAAAAAAACCTAAGTTTGTCTTTTTAAGGCTGAAATTCTAGCCAAATTCCAGCCTTTTGTCAAGGAAAAGTTTTTTAGGCTTTTGATTGGAACTCTATAAGTCCTTCTGTTGGGGAACTTGCTGTTGCAAATGGTTTCTTTGTGATGCGTCCAGCAAGATAACTTGCACGTCCAGCAAGGACCGCATATTTCATAGCTTCTGCCATTAAGATAGGGTTTTTAGCTTGTGCAATAGCTGTATTCGTCAAAACGCCATCGGCACCAATTTCCATAGCTATAGCTGCATCACTGGCACAGCCAATACCTGCATCTACAATGACAGGGATATTAACAGCTTCTTTAATAAAAAGAACGTTGTAACGATTTTGAATACCCAGCCCACTGCCAATAGGTGATGCTAAAGGCATAACAGCGGCACTTCCTGCATTTTCAAGTCGTTTTGCCATAATAGGATCGTCATTGGTATACGTCATGATGGTAAATCCATCTCGTGCTAAGATTTCACAGGCTTTCAGCGTTTCCATAACATCGGGATAGAGTGTTTTTGCAGTATCGCCGATAACTTCTAGTTTGATAAGATCTAAACCTGTTGCTTCTCTCACCATTCTAAAAAGGGTAATGGCGTCATCTGCAGTCGTACAACCAGCGGAATTTGGAAGCAGTTTTATGTCTGTACCTTTGAAATAGTCCATCAAGTTTTCTTCATGAGGATTGGTGATGTTAACACGGCGAACAGCCACAGTAATGAGCTTTGAACCACTGGCTAAAGTTGCATCTTTTGTGGTTTGAAAATCAGGATATTTACCGCTACCAACGATTAAGCGGCTTGCAAATTCGATATTACCTACTTTGAGGATGTCATTCATTTTCGTTCCTATTGAGTAAATTTTTAACGGTTTCAGGTAGGAGCTCATGCTCTAAAGCATGGATTTTTTCTTCAAAATCTTCAAAACTCATCTCTGAATTTTTTTCAAAACAGCGTTGTGCGATGATCTCACCACCGTCCAGCTCTTCGCTGACATAATGCACACTGATGCCAGCAACTTTCATGGGTGAATCAAAGCTTTCCTTTATAGCATTGCCGCCCTTAAAAAGGGGAAGGAGTGAAGGATGTAAATTGATGGCTTTAACATGTTTTGTGAAATAAGGAGTTAAAAAGCGCATAAATCCTGCAAGGACAGTCAGCTCAGCGCCACTGTTATGAATGGCCTCTACAAGGGCTTTATCGAAGGCTTCACGACTTTCATAACGTGTATGATCGATAATGACTGGCTCAATGCCGTAATTTCGTGACTTTTCAATGCCTTCTGCATTGGGGCGATTGCAGATTGTTGTGGCAACTTCAATCTTACAATGTTCAAAGACTTTGTTGTGCAAAGATGCCAGTAATTTTTCTAAATTACTGCCTGTGCCACTAAATAAAATAGCGATTTTTTTTATAACCATTTAAGACCTTTACAAATATCTATCGGAGTGAATGCAAAATTGTTGCCCATAAATTTACGAGAAACGAGTGCATGTGCTAATGATGCATGGATGGCTGCATCTTTTAAACTATAGCCTTGAGCGATAAGTGCTCCTATCATCCCAGCTAAGACATCGCCACTGCCACCTTTGGCTAATGCTTGTGTACCATAGGTGTTGATGAAAAGCTGCCTATTGTGTGCAATGATAGTATTGGCACCTTTGAGAAGAAGTACCACATGAGGAAATGCAAGGCTAAAGCGTTTAGCGTGTTCAAAGCGGTTGGATTGGATCGCTTCAACGCTAATTTTCTCTTTACAGAGAAGCTCTAAAAGAGAGCTAAACTCTTTAGGATGTGGCGTTAAAACGACAGGCTTTTTAGACGTAATGACTTTCGTAACGAGTGGATGATGTGACAAAGAGGCGTCAATCACAAGGGGTAACGTATTGCCAAGGAGTAGTGATGTAATGGCTTCTTCATCAAAAGGCATTTCAAGCCCCATTCCTGCCACGATAACATTAGCGTTTTTAGGCAAAGTCCTACTGCTCATCAAATACTCAGGCAATTTTTTGTTTTTTTCACCGACAAGCGTTACTAATCCTGCGCCAAAATGAAATGCTCCCATGCCTGCAAGGTGTGCAGCTCCTTCTTTAGAGCCTTGAACAATGGCAACGTGTCCGAACGAGCCTTTATTACTATTTTTTTGTTCTCTAAATGGCAATTTAAGGTCACTCTTTTGAAGTAACACAGTGGTGCTTGGAACTTCATACTGTTTTCGTGCAATACCTAAATTGGCAACGTTGATCTTGCCCACATTGTCTTTGACATTATCGTTGAAAAGCCCTAATTTTAAGGCACCCATGGTTATTGTCTCATCAGCTTTAAAAACGGTTGGACTAAGTGTTAAATTGCTCAGAATGCCACTAGGAATATCACACGCTATTTTGTAGCCTTCTTTGGCATTGAGTGTTTCAATAAGGTGACAGGTTGTCTTATCTAAAGGGCGATTGAGCCCTGCACCAAAGAGTGCATCAACGTAAATATCAGCATCAATCAGTTCATTGACGATGACAACACCCACTTTTTGCGCGCGCTCTAATTGAAGTTTTGCAAGTCCTGATTTGAGTTCATAGGGCATGTAGATACTCACAGTGTAAGGACCATGAAGCATACGTGCTGCAACAATGCCATCTGCGCCATTATTGCCCATGCCACATACAAATAGAGCACTTTTTTTACGTGTAAGCCTCTTTTTTACAGCACGTGCAAGTGCAACTCCTGCATGTTCCATCAAAATCTCAGGGGTTAATCCAAATGTAGCGTAACAACGCTCATCCAAACTACTGGTTTCTTCATAAACATAACGCATGGCTCTCTCCTAACGTTTACGAAAACTAAGAGCTTCTAAAAGATGTTCTTGCAAAATCTGCTCACTTTGTGCCAAATCAGCAATGGAGCGTGCTATACGAAGCACTTTGTGCATACTGCGCTGACTAAGACCCAAACGGTTTTGCGCCATTTCCAAGCTTTCATGTGCTTTTGTTTCAAGTACACAAAAACGCATCGTGTCATGTTCATCAAGTTTACCATTCAGTTCTTTTTGTCCACGTTTTTTTTGCATGATAAAAGCTTTGAGTACTTGTTTGAGCATTTCTTCTGAGCTTAGCCCTTTTTCTTTAGAGTGTTCTTCACTCATTTGAATGTAAAGATCAATCCTATCCATAATAGGTTCAGAAATTTTTGATTTATAACGGTTAATTTCCACCTCACTGCAACGACATTCATGGGTCTGGCTAAAAAGGTTACCACAAGGACAAGGGTTTTGTGCTGCTGCAAAGAGAAATTTAGTCGCGTAGCTTATTTTTGTATTGACGCGTGAGATGAGAACGCGATGATCTTCTAGAGGCTCTCTTAGACTTTCTAAAACCGTTTTTGAAAAGTTAGGAAATTCGTCGAAAAATAAAATGCCATTATGCGCGAGGGCAATTTCACCCGCTCTACTTTGTGAGCTTCCCCTGTCATATGCAAAGAAAGATGCGAATATGGAAAATAGCTTGATTTTTACATATTGTAACAACATAGCTATATCCTCCATATCTTTAATGATTTATTTTACCATGCTAAAAGTTAAAAGCTCGACTAAAAAATTCAAAGTATTTTGCAACTTACATCATAAAAAATGCGACCAAACAGTGAAATTCAATAAAAAATACGACAACAATTGACAGGAGATTGCTATGGCGAGAAAACAAGATATTAATACCGAAGAACAAAGAGTTAAAAATATGATTGAACGATGTCGTTCTCGGTATATTGCGAAACGGGACAAGATGTATTTGAAGTATAAAACTGCATTTTTTTCGGAAGGAAAATTTATGTATTTTCATTATCCATTTAGGGGATTAACAAAAGAAGAAATAACCAGCTATTTGTCTAATAAAAATTTACCATATACAGATATTTTTAGTATCTAAAACAAAAAAATTAGAGGATAAAAAATGAGAACAACTATTACAAAAAAACAAGAAAAAATCTCTACAGAAGAGTATCATTCAAAACTCTGTAAGCTTATATATTCAATATATGGAGGATCATGCTATGGACTGGAAATTCAAATGCAATTTGGAACATTGAAATATGTTGATATTTTGGGAAATAAGATATGTGTTCGCTATACATCAGAACATTGGGATAAAGACTATGAATATAAACAATTTGTAACTCTGATTGTGAGTAAAAAAATGGATGATTTAGAGCCATTTGAATTTATTGTAGCAAACACATCTCCTTATGATCGATACCCTAAACCATTTATAATAAAATTACCTGAACCAAGAAAATTTTTACAAAAAATTATAGGTTATTCTTCTGTTGAAGAATTGCATATAAGTACAAATAAAAAAGGGTTATTTATTACCAATTCGCATTGATAATAAGAATGTTGATCTTTAGTTATCTCTATAGGCTCAATATCAAGAGAATGGTTTGTTAAATAATAATTATAAATAAAGTTTTTCTTTTTATTCTTAATCAAGTCCTCAAGTATGGTTTCTAAAATTGTATTCTGACAAGTTTGTTTAGGAATTTTTATGTGAAAATGTGCAAATTTTTTAATAGAATCAACCCATATGTCTTGTTTTGAAAAAAGTGAATAATACTCTTGATCTGTTTTAAAAGTTACATATTTAGCCTCTATTGTTCCGTAAAATATTTTATTTTGATTTATAAAATAGTGAGATCGTTCAATTGTCTTAAAAAGATATTGGTACCTATTATTAAAAGTAGAATCTCCCATTTGAATTGTAGGCCACTGATCTTCTTCTAAGACTTGCATCTTGAGCCATATATATGCATCTACAACTTCTTTTAACCAATATGTTGCGTAAATCTCATATTCATTATCAGATAATTCTTCATCGGGAGCATTTTGCACTACATTGTGTGGTACTTCATTTAGTAAATCAATTGCTGCTAAATCTTCAATTTCAGCATATGCAAAATGAGGGGGTGTATAAATGAGATGTGTTGGAATATAAACATCTAGAGATGCTGGAGGTGGAGGAGTCGTTCGAGTACCACCTGGTCGTTCTCTAGGTGCTTGTCTTCTTCTATTATCGCAAAAGGATTTATGTTGGATATTCTTAAAGTCTGAACAGTGTGGTTGTTTACTTTTTTCACCCAATTGAGGTGTCTTCATACCTTTCCCTGCCAATTTAACGCCGCAATATTTACAAAAAAAGTGAAATCTATCATAGGGGTTCATATGGCTTAATAATGCTAAACGAGCTTTAGCTGGAGAAATAATTCTTTCTAATTCATAGACATATACATAAGGATGTTTAAGTTTTTTTTCCATTGGTATTCCAAATTTAATAAAGAATGATATTAAAAGTTTAAACGACAATAATCCTAACTTTAAATTTGATATTATAGCTTAATTAGCTCCTTCCAAAAAGTTGGTTGTTTATATATCTTTATATATGTAGCAATCATAAATTTTATTTTTTTGAATATATTGTTGAAAATTACTAGTAGAAGATATTAAATGATATGAAGCTAAATAAAGTGAATGTTGTTCTCTACTAGATAAAAAATCCTCATACCCCGCACTTTTAATCAGTGGCTTAGAAAATAAAATTTTTTCAGAAATCTCTTCTGTATTTTCCCATAAGTAAATCATTTTATTAAGTTGCTTCAAAAAATCAAAATACTCAATGGATTGTACTGTTTGACCAAGTTTATTTCCCCATCCATTGTTAAGAACTTTCATTAATACAATAATAGCTTCTAGTTTACAATCTTTTTCTTGGATTATATTGATCTTTTTCAGGTCCATCCCACACTTATAACAAAATGTAAAATCTTTTTCTTGATAACTTTTAGAAAGTGTTAAAGGAGAATTACAATTTGGACATCTATTTAATAAAAAGCATTTATGTTCTAAACATGCTGTATAAAATGACAATCGCCACTCTTTCCTAAAGTAAGGGATTAAATCATTTGCTAAACATAAGGGACAAAAGCGTAATCCACCATTTCGTTTAATATGAGCATAATTGCCTAAAGATTGAATAAAATGAGTTCGATTTTTTCCATGTATTTTGCGCCGTAATTTCCCTTCATAGCTTTTAAGTGTCATGTCAAATATTTGCTGTTTTGGAAGGTGGCTTTTATTCGCTAATTTATCCAATAAGCTTTCTGGACACCAGATGTCCAAATCTCTTTGCCATAATATATTTTTTTGAAATTCTTTAAAATGCATATTGGTGAAAGATGTTGTTGCAACATCATTGGCTCTAGCAACTCTAACAAGCCATGAAGACAGAAGCTCATTGTGTTGAGGAGGAGGATGAATGACAAATTCTTTATCATTCAAATTAATAAATTTTGTGACATGGCTGATCATATGTCAATTAAATTTGCAATATTTTTTCGCATGGAAGGTTTTACAAACCCACAGTTTTTCAGAGAATCCATATTTATTTTTTCAATTTTATTTTCAATAGCATAGCGTGCTGCATAATTGACGAAATCAATAATTTCACCAATATAGCCTTCTGATTGGTCTAGAATATAGAGTGCAATTTCTTCTGAGGTAGCTATATTGGATTCTTTGTGCAAAGGAAGTGTCGCTTCAATACTTGCAAGTAATGTTTTATAATCATCGGTATATTGCCATCTTGGAAGGACTAAGGGCGAAAAACGATTACTAAGTTGTGCATCTGAGTTAATAGCATGCAAAGCATCTGCTGTACCTACTAATATGATTGGCATCATTAACTCGTTACTTAAATTTTTTAGTGCAACCATAAATGCTTTTTGTTTGGGAACAGAGGCCACTAAAATATTATGTAATTCATCAATAATGAGCATTTTAATTTGACATAATGCAAATATCTCTTGTACTTGTTCACGCTTTTTATTCACTCGATCAGTGTTTCGGTAAGGGATACCTAATTGATATAAAAGCACTCCATATAAATCAGATATGCTAGAGCTCTCAGGAGCTTTAGCTGATATGACAGGAATGATTTTGACATTTTCATCGTCATATGGTTGATGACTTCTAATAAATTTATTAATAATAGAAGTTTTACCATTGTTAGTGCCTCCAACGATAAGACGGCCAGGCATTCTACTTTTTTTAGGGTGTTTTAAATGAAATTCTAATTCATTGAGTATATTTTTGGCAATGGGATAGGGAAACCATCTTTCTTTTAGAATAAAAAGGCATCGCTCTTCATTCGAGAAATTCAATACATCTCGAACGGCTGGAAGAAGGTTCGTATTTTGCAAAAATAATCCTTTATAAAATTTCGATGTCCTCAAATGGCTCAATTTTTTTTTGTACATTATGCAAAGAAGGAGCATTTTCTTCAGGGATTGGTACTACAGTTTTTTGGGTTGTTATTTTAGGTAGGTTGTCAAATTTTTGTTTAACGGCTCTATTCTTTTGCGCAACATGTTTTCTGCGAATACTTTTTACTGTAGAAGCTGATGCTTCTTCAATTTTTTTCATTCTATCATAGGCAGTAAAAATAGCCATTTCATCATAGTCCACTACATTTTGATCATCAAGATATTTTTTAATGGCACGCAGATCCCATATAGAGATTGGAGGATATGAAATATTTCGGTAAGGAATTGGAAAATACTCTTTAATGTCAGGATCATAAAACCAAATAGTGCTGATATCTCTTAGATCTCTTTTAAAAATAAATTTTCTTGCTTTATTGTCTTTGTTCTTGGCTTTAATCCATCGACGAAGAGAATCAGCATAATATTGAATATTGTCAATTTTAACACCTGTTTGCTGGATACTTCTCTCAACTGTTGGCAAAAAAGATATTTTGAGATTATCTTCATCAAGGATTCTCTCGGGGATTCCTCTGCCTAGTATTGTATCACTTCCAAAAATCCCAAATTCATATTTTTTTTCAGGAGAACATTTGATGCCGCTGTGCAGTTCTTTATGATATACATTCACAATGTAGTCTGTAAACCATTTTTCTAATGCAGAAAGCGTCATCGTAGCTTCTTTATCTGATTTATATTCTCCTCGTTGTTGTATATTGGAAAATGTCGAACCAGGTAACGTATGAACTTCGCCCATTGTAGTGCCAATAAGACGCTCAATATGCCCTCCAAACTGAGGTCTTGCTACAGGTCGCCAATTGATTTCAATACCATGATATTCACAAGCTCTTTGTAAGTCTTTACCTCTAAATTCACTTGCATTATCAAGTCCAATAGTTTTGGGAATTCCCCATAGGTTCCAGCTCCCTGGAATTTCCAAACTTCTTAAATATTTTTCTTTGGGTAGGATAGATTGTGTTAAACATTGAGCAACAGAGAAATAACTAGGTTCATCTAAACTGATAAAAAAGCCTGTTATCATACGGCTATAAACATCAATACCTATTGTGAGATAAGGTCTTCCTATAGGCTTACCATAAACTTCATCGACAACAATAATGTCCATGGGTGTATGATCAATTTGAACAAAATCCAAAGGGTATTTACCTGCAGGAAACATTCCATCCGTATTGCGATATTTTCGATCGGCAAGTCTTGCACTTTCACGGTACTTCATTTTTTCTTTGGCTGAAATATCTTTTATTCTTGATCTAACAGTATTCTCACTTGGTGGATCTATTCTGGCGTTTTTACATCTTTGTACAATGGCACGGTACGTTTTTTTTGCGGAATATTTTTGTTTTGATAGATACAAGTCTTCAATCGTTTTTTTAGTAATGAGTTCGGTCTCTTCGTTAATACGAATAGAACCTTTTGCTCCTTTCAAGCTATGTTTAGGAACTAAAGAAACTAAAAGATCTGATTTCTGATATTCATCAATCCAACGATATAAAGTACTGACATGTAAATTAAATTTTTTAGCATGCTCTTCTAAGATGGTTTTAGTTTTTTGTGTATTTAAAAATGGCTTTATGATTTCTAATCTTCGTTTTGCTTCATCCCAATCTTTTTCAGAAATTTCATTAATATCACTATATGTAACAATAAGAGTAGAAGGATTTTTTTTAGAGACTTCATGTAAAGGCAGTAGCTCTTTTTCTTGTGTTTCAATGTTCTTTACAAGAATTGTTTCAAGGTCAACGACTTTGATGATTTCGTACTCAATTTCATTGTGAAATACATGTGCACCTTCATCGTAATGTAATTTATGCATTGGAAAGTCCTACCATGGTTTGGTTATTTATTGGACTAAACATATCAATTTTGAGTTTATTCTGAAAAACAAGGTGCCATATATATGGCAAATTTTCTGCTTGTATATAGCGGTCTGTACTGATATGATTTAAAAGCGCATTCAGTGAAAGTTCTCCATATTTTGAGCTGATTTCTAAAATGGATGATAATAGCCGTTGGTTTTGCAAATTTGCATAGGAGTACAGTAATTTTGCATTAGCAAGATACGTAGGATCCACATCTAATTCTGTAAACATTTTGAAGTCCATATCATTTTCCAATAAATATTGTTCAACTTGGTTAAATTTTTCTTCAAAAAAAGCTTTTTTTTCTTTAAGTTCACTGCTATATTTTATTTCAAATACACAAGGTAGTTTTTTGTTGCTGGCATGAAAATAGACCAAGCAATCAGGAGTATATTTGTATGTGGCATTATTTCTCAAATAACGAATAGTGAATGGCTGCTCTTCATAAGCGACAACCTCTTGATTAAATTCTAGTAATAAGTAAAAATCTCTCTCAAGCAATGATTCATAAGCGATAGATAGATTGTTTTTATAACTTTGAAATATACCTGTTGATGAGCGGTAGTTTTTTGGTATTTTTCGTGCAGGCATCTAAAATATCCTTAAGTATCATAACTATGCAATAATTTGTTATAACATCATAAAAGCAAGTATATACATTTAGCACTGATTATTTTTCTACGGATTTTGTAATATACTTAATTCATGTTTTAAGTCCTACTTTTTTACTATATTCAGTTTTAGGAGATATGGTAATATCCAATTGTCTACAAATTGACATTTTTTTGTCAGCAGATACATCAAATTTATATAAATGCGCCATAACTAAATGTTTGAGAGTTGTGCTTGTCAAAGAATTCTTTTCTTTATCTAGATAATCGTATAATTCAATAATTTTACGTGAATTTAATCCCCCATTAAAATTTAGATTTATTGACTGCTCAATTAATTTATAGGCAATATTATTGGGGTCTTCTTTTGAAATTTTATTATAAATTGATTTTAATTCAGGGTCCCCAATAGCTTGTGAAATTCTTTTAATAAAGCCTGTTGCAACAGATGTAGCAAGATTAAAAACAAATTTATTAATTGCGTCATCTTTTTTATCAGTAGTTACAAAACCTTTTTTGTCAATCAAATTTTGAAGTTCTCGAACAATTAATTCGTGATTTTCTTCAACATCAATAAATATTCTTTTTAAACTTCGTAACCCCATTCCATAGGTGTTTTGAATGAGTTCATATATTGGCTCATATTTTAACGTACCAGCATAATTTTTTACAACTTCTCCCAAGATATCAATTAATTTACATGCTAAATTTATTTGTCCAAAAATATCTAAATTTTGAATTTCTTCATTATGGCTTGCATCTCGTTGGTCATCAATGTGATTTGCATGGATAAAAGCATCCTTTTTTTCTTCTTGTTCTAGTTCGATTCTTCGTGATTCTTCAAATGTTCTATCCTCAAGTTTACTTGTCATATTTTCATGAATAGAATTGTTAATCGTTAATAATTCATTTTGTGTAAATGAAAATTCTTCAAGATCTGCAAAAATTTTTTTTGCTTCTCGATTTAGCATTCCCAGGATATCTTTTTTAGGAGATAAATGAAAAATAAACATTAGAATATTTGCAAATTCGGCTCTATACAACCTTTGTGTCATATTATCAATTATTGTTGTAATTCCTTCATCATCTACGTTTTGTGAAAAATAGTATGCAACAAAATAGTAATAAAGATATTTATGAGAAAATTTGTATTCATAATCAGACTCTACAAGCAAATGGGATTGAAGTATTTTTTTTTGAAGATTAAGTTTTGGTGTATACCCAATATATTTTTTATAAGACAAATCGTATTCGTCTAATTCAATTTGATCCAAAATATATTTTTTTTCACTGAACATTTTGAAAGCCAACATTGATAAATATCCAAAAATTGTATTTAAATCCTTATTCTCTAATGGCTCACCATAATTAGTAAGATATTGCATTATCATATATTGATAATAGTGACCATAAGAACTTTTGTCTACAGTTGTGTCATTTGCCTCCATCGCTTGTAACAATGTTAGTAAGTAAAAAGGATAGGAAGGAATAAAATTTAAACCCAACGTATGTGTTATTGCATGGGCCTTAGTCCTTCTAATAGCTGCTATTTCATCATTTTCAAGTTCTCTTTCTTGTCCTAAAATTATCCATTTTCTTATTAAATCATCTCTTAAAACATGGCCAAACTCTAATATATGATAATATGAAAAATTCTGCAATGATTTAGCAAGATTACTTTCTGATGTTGCTTCAAACTCTAATTCAGCATCAGAGAATACAATTATTTGCGTATATCCTAATTTTTCAAATTTCTCAATGAATTCTCCTTTTGTTTGATTATTGAATTTTATATATTGAAGATCATCAAAAATAATAACTATATTTTTTTTATCTTCTTGTTGAAAGGTAGTTAACTCATTCTTTTTAATTTCATACTGCTCTTTAAAAGCTTTAGTAAGCGTATTTTCTATGATTTTATCATTATTGATTTTTTTTATTTCTTTTCCATTTATTACTAATGGTATTAAGCCTTTTTCTTTAAATTTAATTTGAAGCATATGAGCTAATGACGTTTTCCCTGCATTATCTTTACCAAAAATAATCACTTTTTTTATAGGGGATTCTTTTAATAAGTCTCGTGAAGAAATTTTATTAAATGCATTTGCAGTTTTATTGTTGTTGTGAATTTCTAATGTTCTTAGATCAGGATATATATAAATATCTTCAAGAATTATATTTTCTTTTCTTGGGTGGTTTAGTTTAAGTGGTAAGGAAGATATTTTTTTGCTGTACAGTTCGTTAAGTTGAAAAAGAGATTTATTACATAAGGGTAACTCAATACCTTCATTTGCAATTTTATTATAAATAGACTTATGCCATTCAAAAATAAAAATATCATGTTTTTTTGTTTGTAGATCTATTAGTAATAAGTTAAATTTACTATGAGTGGCATCATGCGAATCTTGTAGTGTTCCTCCTTCAATATATTCGACATTTTTATGGCTGCTAATGTTATGAGTTTGAGAAGCACTTTGTGTATGCTCATGCCCTGTCAAAACGACATCACTACATGAGTCTACAAATTCTTTAAAATTTCTTAAATTACTATGAGTTAACCAGTGTTGAGGGTGATGGAAAATTGAGATTGTTAAATCATCCTGTGATTCAACAATTTTTTCTTGATTAATCGCATTTAGTGGAAATAATATTTTTGCTTGTTGCTCTTGCTTTTGTGACATCCATGCGGTATTAAAAGAATTAAATGATATGGAATAATTATCAATTTTAAACTCGTATCGTATTAAAAGCTTATTAGAAATATTCTGATTAATATTTTTTTCTGAATGGAATGTTTCAATAAATTCAAAATAATCTTTTTGGGATTCTGTACAAATGTCAATAACATGTTGGTCTATTTGTGATGGATGTTCCAAAATTGATTTAATCACAATATCTCTGACTGTTTGTCCTATCGAAAAGTTACAATCGTGATTCCCTGGAGCAAAAACAAAGTTTATTTTTATAGAATGGTTATATTCCGATAAAAATTTACTAATATTATGAAAAAAAATATTGGCGATTGTATACTCATCTTTGTGTCCAGTGAATGCAATATCTCCAGTAAAAACAATAAATAAATTTGAACAATGGGTTATTTCATTTTTAATTGCATTAAAAATTGCTTCTTCTTTTTCAAATAATGAATTGTTCGTCTTTTCTTTTTTAATGTGTGCATCACTAAGATGGAGAATAGCTAATTTCATTATTATCCTTTAAAAAAATAAGATTAATTTTATGCCAATTTATTTACTTTGTCAATTGTACAGTTCTTCATATTTGACTAATTCTTTTATCAATACTTTGAGGTAATGTATTTCATGGTGGAGTATTTAATCTAGCTGGTAGAAATTTGAAGATAAAGTCCGCATTAGCCACTCACTTCGACATAAATAATTATATTTATTCTACAATTTCTTTGATAATCTCTCCCTCTCTTTTAGAATATTTTCATTTATTTTTAAATTCGTTGATTTTAGAAGTTAGGTTCTCATTATTAGAAAAGTTTCTTTATTTAAGAAAGCATATAACGATATCATTCTAGTAAACTTGATATATTATTGAGACCTGTAATAGCCCACTCTTTTTAATCTTCAAGAGAGGTATTTTATATCTCTCTTGAATTTAAATTCAATAATGCCAATGCGTCTTTAAAATATTGTTTATTTCCCCAAAGCCTTTGATTCCCAATTATATAGAACCTTTCTTTTGCTCTTGTGGCTGCAACATTTAATAAATTTGGTTTTGAAGCCGCCCAAGTTCGTGAGTTATCTTTGTTAGGATCGCTTCCAAGAACCAATATAACAACTTTTGCTTCTTTGCCTTGTACTGTATGAATTGTACCAATTTTGTTTTTTGAATCGACTTGTTTAGAATAAGCAAAAAGCGCTTTTAGCCCTTTTATCACATCTTTGAATGGACTAATAATGTAAAGTTCTTTTGATGTTATGCCTAGAGTAGACAAATCATTAATGAGTTCTTGTGTTTTTTTGCCTTCATCTGGAATCCAATTTCCACTAGATTCCAATGATTGCACATCATACCATTGACTCATAGGAAGATTATTAATAACATCTTTTTTCCCTTGAACCATCATTCCTAAATACGTTGTTGAATTAGATATTTCAAACATGGGATTATTGCATCTTCTGTGAACACGAAGAGGTGAACCGACCCATATCTTATTATTGTTATTCGTATCTTCAAGATATGTACCATTCGTTTCAGTAAAATCAACTCTTTTTTGCACAGAGGTTCGTTGCAATAATGAGTCATCATGTGCATTAACTTTTTTTCTTAAAATATTTTGTATAGATAAAGGAAGTCCAATAATTGGTTCTAACTGCAAAGGATCCCCAACGACAATACATCTTTTTGAACGCATAATGGCACCTACTGCAGCTTGTGCAGGGGCTTGTCCTGCTTCATCAATAAGTAGCCAACCAATTTCATGATTCCAAAAATGTTTAAAGAGCCTTGGGAACGAAGCAAAGGTTGTAGAAACAACAGGTACGCATAAAAATAATGTTGCCCAAGCATGTCTTACTGCTTCTTTAAATTCAGTGTCAGCGCGAACTGTTCCTTGAAGAATATCAATGATACATAAAAGGTTTGATTGAATTTTTTTAGCATTAACATGAATGAATGCTTTATGAAGATTTAAAGCCTCTATAAATAATTTGGCTCTAGCTTTAAAAAATTCATCATCCATCCATGGGGAAGACAATTCGCGTTCAGTGTCTTTATCGCTACGTTTTTCATGCTGGTGTTGTGTCTTTAATGCAGACTGATAAAGACGGTCATATTCTTCCTTACTTTTTTTGTGAGTAGCTATTTTTGAAGTATTTTGAGAAATCAATAGCTTGTATTTGTTTATATTTTCTTCATATTCTTGTTTTTGCTTTTCAAGCTTAGTAACATTAAAAGAAATTTGCTCCAAATCTAACTGAGTTTCTGATTTCTTTTTTTTAAGTCCTATGATATCATTACCAAAATTTTGCTCATCTTGTTCTAATAGGACCATTTTATTGTTCCATGCTTTGCTACGTTTACCTTTAGAAAATATCAAATCAAGAATAGTTTCAAGGAAGCTCATTTTTCTCCGACTATGAGCATTTAATAATTCTTTAGTATCGCTCAAATTTACACTTATGGTTGATATCTTATTATCTAAGGTTTGTAGGAAAAATTCAAATTGTTGTGAAGCAGATTTTTTGTTTTGGATTAATTGTTCAGTTTGATCAATCGATTTCACATCAGTAGCAATTTTCTTCTCTAATTCACTATTTTCGCTAATAAGTGCAGTTATTTGCTTGTTCTCATTTAGGGTTTTTGCTTTATACTCTTCAGCCAAAGTATAAATAGAATTCTTTTCCTTTTTCATTTTTTGAACCATGTTCAATGCATCTTGAAAACTTTTTCGAGCCAATTTCCATTCAGCTATTAAGTCATCTTCACTACGTTGTTTGATTTTTAACAAATAATCTTTAAATCCTTGAATTGTTTTTGCATGCTCCTTTTTATCTTCATACCAAAAGTTAGAGACAAAAGCATTCTTATTTGAAGCATTACCAAGGCAAGCTGCACCCATACCCCAAGCCGATACTTTAGATTCTTTAATAATTCGAGTTCCTATTTCTTTAAAATAATCGAAATTTTCTAACCAAGAAGGGTCAATACTTTTTTGGGTTGGAATTTCTAAAGTTACGTTTTCAACTGCACCATTATTGCTTGAAGCCACAACCATTTCAAAGCCAAGTAAATCTTCTGTAAAAAGGTTAATATACTGTGTCCAATTTTCAGTTTTCCAAGCTTGCTTTGCTTTGCTTGATTGAAATAGTACTTCATGATTTTCAGAACGAGCTAAAATCTTTGCTCTCTCTGTGACCACATAAGCAATTAAATCTCTTAACATAGTGGTTTTTCCTGTTCCTGGAGGGCCATTGACACCATAAAAACCATTAGAAGTACTATTAAATCGTTTGATTATGGAATTAATCGCAAACTGCTGGCTATAAACGAGAGGGTGATGTTCATTTGTAGGCCAACACGCATCAGGAAAATTCATAGGTGCAAGTATGTTATACGAATATTCCAAGTTTTTTCTGATATCAGTTCGGTTATTCTTGACGGCACTTTCATCCATATTAAGATATTGCGTTATAAGATTGTCAGATTTTCCATTTTTAAGAAAGGTTAGTGTTTTATTAATATCTTCAATAAAAAAACTATTCAATATATCATTATCATTTTTCTCTTGTGCTGCATTTTTTTGAGATTTTTGAGTTGCAATGACTATAAAATTTGTGCAATTAGATATTGCATCAAAACCGAAAATCTGAAAAGCAATTGTTGCAACTTTATTGATTTCTTCTTCCAATGTTAATTTGTCGTCTGAGAGAGAACCAACGTCTTGTTGAAGTGTAGCTACCATTAATTCGAGTTCTTTATTAAAATTAGGCAATGATAAATTAAAATTTTTAGGATCTTTTGAAATTTGTTTTAATGCCCAAAGGACTGTTGAAACCTGAATGTCATCTAATTTAATTTTTTGAGTAGTCGGGTCTAATGCTAAAGAAAAAGTAGCAGCATTATCTTTTATCTCTCTACTTTCTACGTCATCTTCCTCGTCAAAAAAAGTCAGTAACTGTTTTTTAACATCTTCAATTTTATAAATTCCACCATAAATCATAAATTGCCAAATATAATCGTCTTTTGGTGGGTATTTTAATTTTTCATAAATCCATTTGACAACATTATTAGTATTTCCTGCAAAAGCTTTTCGCAAACTTTTTGTATCGTCATTGATTTTATCTATATTTTCGAGTGACTGCGGCAATAAAAATTCTTGAATATGCCAGAATTCTAAAATTTTCTTTAGTTCTATATCGCTCATATAACACCTCGATTTTATATCTTTATTATCTTATAAAAATAGAATATTGTAATATTTAAGCATTTTGTCGAAGATAAGTATTTGAAAGTAACATTTCATATTGCTTCAAAGCTTGATTGCTCAAGTGTAAATATTCTAAATTTATTTTATGAAAATTGGATAAATTATAATTCATCTTTTTTAAAGAGTCTATAACCAATTCTAGATCCATATAAATATTTTTATCAAAACATAATTTATTATCTATTAAAGCTATATTCTCAATATTAGATATTTCTTTGTATAGTAGATTAATAAAATGATCCAAATTTAAAATTTTACTGTCTGTAGCACAACTTTTACAAGTTGGCATTTTGAAAAAATTAGTAAATTTTATATCATTATCAAAAAAATTAATTGTTCCTCTCCTATTAGTCATTGTGGGATACAATTTTTTTGATTTTAGTAATATTTTTAATGTCTCGTTTACCACAAATGTGCTTGAAATTATTGATGTTGATGCTATATTCCCTATATTTCTATTAGGTCTAACCAACTTTCTTGAATTAATTATCTCATCTACTGGGTCATTGAAATTAAGTTGAAATTGGATGCAATCAAAACAAGCAGTTTCAAATGGGATAATTGAGGGTCCAATGAGAGTTAAATGTAAATTATATCCCCCTGCAATAATATAAGGTATTTTATATTTAATGCAAGCTTGATGAACTAAAGATGCAGTAATATCAACATTGGGATTATCAGCACAATTAATAACTACAATATTTTGTGATTTAATATTTATAATAATTTTTTCAATCTGTTCGGGAGAAGTCATTAAAATATTTTTTTCATCACATTTAATTTTATTATTAATTTCTAGGAGTTGCTTCCTAATAGAATATGTTTTATATTCATTAATATGTTCTTCGGAAAAAAAAGATCTATTAAGATTGCTAATATCTACCTTATCTAAATCAACCAATACGAAATGCTGAATACCTGTTTTTGCGAGTTGAATAGCTGTCCAACTACCAACAGCACCTAATCCAACGATTACAACATGGCTGTTTTGTAATTGAGAAAATCGTGTCATTAATTCATCATATTTAATGTAATCTGCTAAAAAATTTAATACATGGTTCCATTTATGTTTTTCTATTAGCAAGGAAATATCATTGGTTTGAATTAAACAATTATCCTCCAAATATTGGATAAATCCAAATGCTTTATCTTGATCAATATCTAACTCATTTATTAATTCATGCAATTCTTTGGTTCCGTCAAGGAATTGAACTAACTCTTTCAACTTTCTGTCAAGATATAGCTTTAGACTAATTCTTGTGTTGGATTTAAAAAATTCTACAAAATTTGGATTGTGTAATGAGGGAATAAAACTTACTGAACCTCGGAGTTCATATTTGATTTTAAGTTTTTGCAAAATTGACAATTTTCATCCTTAGGTACTTCAAATTTGTCTACTATATAGTTATCAAACAAAAATTCACCTCTTCCTCCAAGTATATTTGCTTGATTATAATCAATAAAATATTTCAAAATTTGCATAGCTGCCGCAGAAGCAGAAAAAAGGCTGAGACTAGACAAACCACCAAAAACTTTTGTTCTATTTTGTTTAGGATGAGGCATTGGTTTCCAATCTTGAAGAGCTTTACTAAAATAAGTTGTATAGCAATCAGAACAAGGTGTTATTCCTGGGATAATAAGCTCGCCTAAACTTGCCAAATGAGCATCAAATCCGCCACATATAAAAAGTATTTTTTTTGTATTTAAGATATATCTTGAGAGCTTGATACTTGTATAGCCTATATAAGGTGTATTTGCACTATTAATTATAAAATCATAGTCATCTAAAAAATCTAATTTGGTATCAGTATTTAATATTAGTTCTTTAGTAGTGATATTTGCATGCTTATTCACTGATAAAAGCATTTTTTTACAAATTTCTGTCTTAGAATTATTGATACTTAAATTATTATATATTAAGTTTCTTGAGATATCCTGCTCATCAACATTATCATAGTCAATTAAAAGAAAATTTACAAACCCTAGCATTACTAATTCTCTTGCTAATGATGCACCAACAGCGCCCAAGCCAAAAATTGCAATTTTTGTAGTAAAAATTCTTTTTTGGATAAGCTCTATTTCCTTAATGCCACCACAAGTCAAATCTAATAAATACTTAAAATGTCTATCATATAACTTTATATAATCATCATCAAAATCTAATAGTCTAATCCAATCTTTCTCAATTAAAATATTATGTTCATATAGATAATCTAAGAGATTATAAAAATTTTTAATTTCTTGACTTGAAAATGCATAAGAAATAAACTTATCATGAAGGATTGTTGCTCCATCCATTGAACTAACAAGAAGAATAAACTCTTTTCGAATTTTAAGTTTTATTCTCTTCCTTGTTGCCAGAAAAATGAATATCGCAACTTCTAATGTCTCATCATAGTATAAATCAACACCATCTCTAAGAACAAAGGTTTTATAGTCTCGGTTCATTAGTATTGAACTTGACCACCTTTTACTTCTAAAAATCTTTCCCAGTCATTTGTGCTTGATACAAAATTTTGGTCCTGTGAACAAACTCTTGTGCAGCAATCAGATCTACCACCTGAACATCCAGCTGAGTATTGAGCTGATAATTCCTCAAGCGATTCAATCTCAACAAAGCCTACATGAAGGAACTCTTTTTCTTGTTCATCTGTTAATTGCATTATCTTGCTCCCGAATTTATATTGTTGTATTATAACAAGTAATAACTAAAAAATATTTTTTTATACCATTAAAACTTTGCAATTCATATCATGACCTCAATATATTTATTCTGAAAGGTTTTTCATTGAAAAATATTAATTTTTTTGGTGTTAGAACAAACAATTTAAAAAATATAAATATTTCTTTAGAAAAGAATACAATGATTGCATTATCAGGTCCGAATGGCTCAGGTAAAACTTCATTAGCATATGAAACTATAGAAAAAATATCCAAATATGAATTTAACAAAATTCTTGGGGTCAATGAAGAAAATACTTTTCTAGATATTGATTCTTATGAAAATATTGTTCCGACAGCCGCGTTAAAGCAGCTCAATTACAATACCAATCCGAAATCAACAATTGCTACTTTTACGGGAATTGATCATTATTTCAAACAGATGTTTGCATATAAATTCCATGCTAAATATTCAGATTTTTCTTTTAATAATTATACTAGTGCATGCGAAAATTGTAACGCCTTAGGTTATGAATTTGTTCCTGATGATAACCTCATTATTGATTATAAAAAATCTCTAAAAGAATTCCCTTTTAAAACTTGGAATAATTTTACAAGTAATCATTATTATCCCTTACTATATGAATACTGTAAGGATAATAATATTCCTTTAGATTTAAGCTTAGATTGTCTTTCTAAACAGGATTTGAAAAAAATACTCTATTCGGACATCTCTACAAAGAAATATGCAATTAAATTTAAACAAAAAAACACATATAAAAATAAATTATTTCCATTTATCGGCGTATTAACAGAGATTAATCAATATATTAAATCAAATCAAAAATCTGATAATCAAAAAATAAAATCTTATGTAAAACAAATACTTTGTACTAAATGTTATGGAAGTCGTTTTTCAGATAAGCTTAAAGATTACAAAATTGCTAGCCTTTCAATTGGAGATATGTATTCTCTAGAAATTACAGAATTATTTGAACTATTCATGAAAATCAACCAAGAAGATATAAATCAGATCGTTAAAACTATTCTCATGGTATTAAAAACATTTATTGCTTCTAATCTAGGTTATTTAACACTTAATCGTTCTATCCCTTCGCTCTCTGGTGGAGAATTACAAAGATTAAGACTCTCAAATATTTTACATTCAAATATTTCTAATATATTATATATTTTAGATGAACCTTCTTCGAGTATTTACTATAAAGAACTGGACGGTATTCTCGAGCAAATTATTTCTTTAAAAAACAGAGGGAATACGATACTTCTTATAGACCATAATGAAAAATTTATTCAAGCAAGTGATAAAGCTATCTATCTAGGACCTGGTGCAGGTATAAATGGTGGGATGATTGTTGAAAAATTTATTGATAATAACATTATTTATAAAAGACAAAAGCACAGTGAAAAGCAAAATCTATTTTGCCTTCAAAATATTAGTTTTAATAATATTCTTAATATTTCAATCACTTTCCCATTAAACTCTTTAATTGGAATTTGTGGTCCTTCTGGTTCGGGGAAAACATCGCTAGCTATTGCACTACATCAGAATTTAGATAATTCTACATATATTTCGCAGAAACCTTTACATGGGAATATTAACTCAATTATTGCAACATATATAGAGATTTTCGATTGTATAAAAAATGAATTTTGTAAATATAATAAAATTTCTAAGAATAATATATCTTTTACAGATGAAAGTGGTGCATGTGAAGAATGTAATGGTAAAGGATATACATTTATAGATATCCCCTTTGGCGATATAATTAAAAATACTTGTACAAAATGCCATGGAAATAAATTTAACCAGCTAGCATTGTCTTATAAATATCATGATTTAAATATTTTAGATATTTTAAAAATGCCTATTGAGCAATTGATATATTCCAATATTTTTCAAAATGTAAAAAAAATCAGTGAAAAATTAAAATATATGGCAGAATTAGGATTGGGTTATTTAACATTATTTCAAGAAATTTCATCACTATCAGGGGGCGAATCACAAAGATTAAAGATTGTAAAAAATATATCTTACACCAATAGAAAAAAAATTTATATAATTGATGAAGCTTTTTCTGGTGTTGATAAACAAAATATTTCAAAAACTCTTAAATTATTTGATGATATTCTCAATCACGATTCCACAATTTTTATTATAGAACATAACAAATATGTTTTGGACCAATGTGATTATATTATTGAAATTGGTCCTGGACAAGGGAAAAATGGTGGAAAAATAATAAATAGTAATTATATATAAAGTACTAAAAATCAAAATATATGTAATTAATGCAAAAGTATTTTAAGCTAATTTAAGCTTTTCACAAATATGTGTTATTGATGTTAAAATATCTGATTCATTACTTGAAGAAGTCATTATTTGTGCTCTTTGCATAGTGTCATAAGTAATTTCTTCAAAATCAATATGTCTAGAATTAAGTAGATTAGTAAGATTGTTTGACAACTTACCACCTTCTCTATCAAGCAAGATAATTTTCCATTCGCCATGCTTATTTAAAACAATATCTATAGCAAGAATAATGCCATCAAGATTAAAATCAGCAAATAAAATATAGTCTAAGATATAGCTACCGTCATTATTTAAGCGAATAATGCCCATTTGGATTTTCTTTTGGTAGATGCCTTTCTCTTCTATTTTTTGTTGTAAGTTGATGATTTTTTGCTTTAATTCTTTCTCATAATTAGATTTCAATGTAAAAATTTGTTGAATTTCGTTCTCATATTTAAGGACAAAAGCTTTTTCCTGGTCATTCATTTTTTGTTTTCCGTTACTGAGATTGTCAATATTTTGCTTGACTTCTTGTATAAATATTATATGTTTATTTTCTCGAAATTCTTCAAAAGGAATTTTTTCAAAAACTTTATTCCATAAATCGATATGTGTAATATTTTTATATCCGCTTGTATTGTGTTCCTTCTTTAACGATAATACGCATAGATAGCTTGATTGTTGATTTTTTGATTCAACTGTCTTGTAGTAATCATCTAGGTTATTGTAAAGCCTACTAAAAATTTTATTTTCTATGCCAATAGCACAATTATGTGTTTCTATCAGAATGTCTAACCTACCACCTTTTTGAGTCCAATATTCTCTAAATGTACGAGAATATTCTAAATCAATATTTTCAATTTTTAAAAGTTCACACAGTGCTTCTAAAAAATATGTATGAAAATTATGTCCATTTTCTGATGAGAGATAATAAGCTAGGATATTACTATTTATATTTTCATAATGACTATAGCCTAGAATATCAAAGTAGTTGTCATTTATCAATTTTATATTGGACTTTAATTGCCCAAAAGCAGAGATTAATTCTTTAAATATATCTCCAGAAGGGATATTTTCCATTGTTACCTTCACTAGTAATTGAAATCTACAGTTTAATAATATCAGAATAGTCTTTTACAATATAAGATGACTTGATTCATATCACCCACAAATCTCACATTGATATGCTAATATCCCGCTTTAAAAAGTATCTTCATTAGTTAGAGGTTTTTTGTATGAAAAAAGCATTGTTTCTCACATCACTATTATCTATTATGCTTTATGCGGCGCCAACCGCTTGTCCAGAGTTTTATGTGGATGGCGAAGCCCCAGAAATTGTGAATGAGAAGTTAGCAGTAAAAACAAAAGAATTATGCTTTGAAGCATTTGGCGTGATGCATTCTGGTATTTCTAAAACACCTCTTTGGAGTGCAGAGTATCTAACAGCATCAGCTATTGATGCAGATGTTCCTAGAAAAGATAAATTTCATGAAGAAACTCTTTTACCTCAAAATGAACGAGCAGAACTAAAAGACTATGCAAAAAGTGGTTATGATAGAGGACATATGAGTCCCTCTGCTGATATGCCAACCGAATCAGCTCAAAGTGAGAGTTTTAGTTTAGCCAATATGGTGCCTCAAGATCATAATCATAATACAGGCATCTGGTCTAATATAGAATCAGCAACACGTTATCTAGCTAAAAAAGAAGGTTCATTGTATGTTATTACAGGACCTATCTACAAAGGAACACTCAAATCCATTGGTAATGGTGTATTAGTACCAACATACATTTATAAAATTATCTATTCTCCCAAACAACAAAAAGCAGCAGTCTATTTCACCAATAATGAACCAGGAAAAGCCTATCACATTATCTCTGTTAAAGAGTTAGAGATTCTTAGTGGAATTAACTTCTTTCCTAAAATGAGTGAAGAGAAAAAGACACAACTGCTGAGTTTACCAGAACCAAAAGCCTATAAGTAATAAGGAACCTATGATGAAAGAAAAACTACTTTGTATTGATCCCTATGCCAATGAAGAAGAAGTTATTACAATACAAGAACTCACACTTGAAAATAGATTGGATAGAGTTTCAATACATGGCTCTGTGGATATCACTAAAGACCAACAAGGCTTAGAATATGCCTTTGCACTTAAACGTCAAATAGATACCATTGTGGAGTATTTAAAAAAGCAAGCATTGCCTGAGAAGATTAGTATTGAGAATGTGGCTAAAGAGGTAAAAAATCCATTTGAATAGATTGCATCAAAAATTACCAAGCAGTAGATATTTACTACGAATTGTATTCTTTCAACATCTTTATGAATCGATTTCCCCAATCTTGAATATCAACTTTTTCTTTTTCACGAGAATGGTAAAATGGTTTTGATTTCACATTTAAGTCCAATCCTTGCAACCAACTATTGCTTGTTTTCGCGATATTCAAAATAATTTTTTCGATGATATATGCATCTATGTTATTTTGAGAATCATCAATCATAAGGGTACTCATCGCCTCTACGACAATATCTTTTTGAATTTCAATAACCACAAACTTTATTTCTTTAAATTTTATTTCTACAACAATATATTTTCTTGGAGTGATACCATCTGATAATTTTGATCTTTTCCATTGATATCGACTCTTCTCATCTTTTTCAGGCTTTTGTGGTAGCTTGCTATCTTTGAGAATTTTATAGGAAAAATCATCATTGGCTTCAGCACAATAGAGAAGCATTCTTTTGAAGTCTTCGAGTGTAACAAAATCTCGTTCATTGTCATTTTGTTCTTTTAGATTTTCTTCGGCTGTATTTAAGTTGCCTTGCCCTTCTGCATCTTTAGCGCTTAAATCTAGTTCCTTATCGGTTGTATCATCACTTCTAGTAACTTCTTTATCTTCTTCGTCAATTATTTTTGTTTCAAATTCTATGGTTTTATTTAATAAGTCGAGCTTTGCCTCTAAACTATCATCTGCATCATGATCTATAACATTAACAGTTGTATATGCAGTATTTGGAGTTGTTGGTTTAATTTTATGTGTTAAATTCTTCTTAGTTGGTGCTTTTTTCTTGATAACTCCAATTATTTCTTCTTTTCCATTAGAAAATTCTCTAATTACTTTTAAGCTTTCAAATGGATAGAAAGTATCTTCTTGTAATATTCTAAGAACAAGTAATGTCTTTTCATCGATGTTTTTAACTCTTGCAGTAAAATTAGTTTTGCCGCAAGTTGGAAAATTTGCTGATAGTATCATTTCAGGAGAAAAATCCTTAAATCCTTTGCGTTTTTTGTTTTCATCAATTGTAATTTTACTTGCAGATAAATCTCTACGAACTTGATGCCACATATTTTTTGCATAAGGATCAATTGCAAATCGAAAAATATTTTCAGCATCGTTACTATTCGCATTAAACTTGAGATTTAATTCTCCTTTTCCATTCTTTAGTTGTACTTTTTTATATAATCCATCTAATAATGCGTTATTTTCTGATGATATGGCCATGATTTGCCTTGTCATTGATGATGATGTAAAATAAAAATATCTTGCAATCTCATAATGAGGAAAAATAATAGTTCTGCCATTAGTATCAGTGAATATAGAGTAGTTTTGTTGATTTTTATGCCACAGCGCACTATATCCATTAATTTTTGCGGGTATTTGCTCCAAAAAGGCTTTTAATTGAGGGATATCTTTTATTTTTCTTTGTTCTAATAATCCAGAATGAATATTTATTTCAAATGAATCAATACTACCTGAATTTAATCCAGTCTTTCGTTGGTTATCAATAACAGTACCAAGAGAAAACGCAAATAATTCTTTCAAATTGATATATGACACCATATAAGAAGGATTTTCTTGATATAGTTCTTTTAAAATTATGGCTATAGAATAATTAGTTTCAGATTGATAAATACTACCATATGAGAATACAGTGACTTTTTTATCTTTAGGGAAAGTTGTTAGCGTTAAATCTAATAAATCTACAGCCTCAGAGGTCATTGAATTCTCCTAGAATTTAATTAGTCGCAATTTTTATTGCATAGTCGTATCTTTTGTTGAAAATTACATCCCCCTCCAAAGATAGAAGGGCGAGAGGAGGTATGGTGAGGGGCTCTAAACGGTCTTAGTGGACTTAATTCGACATCTTCTTCTTGTAACGATTGGTAGGCATTGGATTCGAGTATCTCTTCAATGCTTTGAGGAGGTAAAATATAGCGTAAGCGTTTAATGCTCATGCTTTTACCGCATCCAGGGCTTCCTTCCATTAAAAGGTTGTGCATACCAGCAGCAGCAATCATCATCGCTCGTTTAGCTCGATGTTGTCCTAGCACATCACTAAAATCAAGTGGAAACTGAGTATTGTAAAAATAGTGTTTACCTTCAATTTCTAAAATAGTTTCGCAAAAACCTTGGTGATCTGCAGGTGTTTCTGTATCAAAACGTTTTTCTTTAAAAAAGAGTAGGGCATCATGGAGTGTTTCAATACCATATGCCCTAATATTAGGTATTTGTTGCACTTTTAAAAGCAGCTCATTGGGGACTAAGACACGTAAATTGGGTATGTGAGACGCTAATGAAAGAATAATCGGAAAAATGGTGTTTGTTTTTTTTACTTTTCCATCAAGACCTAATTCGCCAAAGATAAAAAAATCGTTACACGTAAAACGTTCTTTTTGTATGGCAATCAACAATGCAATCGCTAAATCAAAATGACTTCCCTCTTTTTTAAGATCAGAAGGAGAAAGATTGATAGTAATTTTTTGAGCAGGAAACTGAAAGTTAACACTCGCAAGAGCTGATTTTATTCTCTCGCGTGATTCTTGAATGGATTGATCGGCCATTCCTACAATGATGAAGCCAGGAAGAGCTCGTACTAAGGTTGATTCGACATTAACCTCATAAGCTTTGTTGCCGTATAGTGTAGCGCATTTAGCATGTTTAACCTTGGATAGCGGGGCAGCTTCTTCCATGATTATTTACCTGCTTTTTGCTTTTTTTTCCACTCTTTTTCAAATTTTTTACGTTTTAGGTAAGAGAGTTTTTCGATAAATAGACGACCTTTTAAGTGATCCATCTCGTGTTGTACGGCAATGGCCATTAGATCTGTAAACTCTTCTTCATGTTGCTCGCCATTCCTATCAAAATAACGTAGTTTAATGTGTGCAGCACGTTCAACTTCATCGTAATATCCTGGCACGCTTAAACATCCTTCCTGATAAATAGTTAAGCCATCTTTTTCAACGATAACAGGATTGATGATTTCATAAAGATTTTCACTAAGTTGTGCACCATCTTCATTGACAAGGTTAATAATTAATACATTTAAAGGAACCCCAATTTGAATAGCAGCTAAGCCGATACCTTCTCTACAAATCATTGTGTCATACATATCTTGTAAAAGCGTGTGTAGATGTGCATCAAAATGTGTTACATCTTTTGATGTTTCACGTAAAAGCTTATTGGGATAAACTAAAACCTCTCTAATCATAGCTCCTCACTTGGAAGGGAAGGCGTACATACAATATATGGAACATATCTTTTACCTGTATGAGGGAGCTCTTCTAGTGTTGCTGCAATAAATTCTTCTGCATTATGATCTGGATCGAGTGCAACAATACAAAGCTCAATATCTGTTTCTACTTCACCAGTTCCTACAAAAAAGCTTGTTTGATAGACAAGTTCACTGATACGATCACATGCTTTTTTGGCGCCCACAATATCAGTATGCTTGAGAATCATCGCAAAAACACCATCACCAAAGTGTGCGACAATATCACTTCTCCGGGATGTTTTAAGTAGAAGCTTTGCGATGTTTCGTACAACAGTGTCTTTATCTTTTTTATTGACAATTTTTTCTAACGTATCTTCTTTGACACGCGCCAACACTAAAGAAGTTGGATGCGCATAGTTTTTAATCAGTTTAATCTCATCTTGAAGAGATTTTAAAAGGTAACGACGGTTGTAAACGCCATATTTCACATCAAAAATAGATTGGTTATCCACTTCTTGTAAAATCGTCGTTGTTTTTTGATAATACTCTTTTAAAAGATCAATTTGCTTGGTTGTTAAACCAAACATTTTGTTAAGATCTTCACTTAAAGAGGAGATAATATTTTGAATCGATAATGGATTAGAGTTTGTCTCTAGTTGGGTCGAACGCTTTTTAATAATTTCTTGCATAACATTGAGGTTACGATAAACTGTAGAAACGACTTGCATGATATTCTTGATCTGAGTAAAACCCTCTTTAACTTCACGCTCAATACGGGCATGATTTTCATCGTTATTGGTGATTTCAAGTTCTAAAAAGTCATTGATACGTTTTTTAAAAGCAGCAGGCTTACTCTCTAAGAGTTTGTCAAAATAGATCTGAAAGTTGGTAGGTGTAGGAGGAATGTTTTCATCTCCTAACACCTTGAGTACCAATGCGGCAAATTTTTCAAGCTCAACATTAGACGCTTGGGTTACAATAGGCTCTTTGGGAGTAGGCGGTGGCGGAGCTTGCTCAATCGTATCATCTTTGACATCGATATTGTAAACACCTGTTTTACCTTTTTCTTTATTGAAACGAACCATTGTTTGCCTTCTTTACTATGTTATTTAAAACTTCTATCAAGTACTTTATCAATTAATCCATATTCACATGACTCTTCTGCGCTCATAAAAAAATCTCTTTCAGTATCTTTAACGATTTTTGGAAGTTTTTGTGAACAATTTTTTGCCAAAATTTCATTAAGTACTTGCTTCATACGCAAAATTTCTTTGGCTTGAATTTCAATGTCAGTTGCCTGTCCTTGTGCACCACCTAATGGTTGGTGAATCATAATACGAGCATTTGGCAAGGCATAACGTTTGCCTTTCGTACCAGAGCTAAGCAAAAATGCTCCCATCGAAGCAGCCTGACCAATACAAATGGTACTAATATCAGGCTTGATATAGTTCATGGTGTCGTAGATGCTAAAACCACTGGTAATAACTCCACCTGGGGAGTTAATATAAAGATAAATATCTTTCTCAGGATCTTCCGCTTCAAGGAACAAAAGCTGTGCAACGATCGAAGAAGCAACAACATCATTAATCTCACCGCTGAGCATAATGATACGATCTTTTAAGAGGCGAGAGTAGATATCGTAACTTCTCTCACCACGACCTGTTTTTTCGATAACGACAGGAACATAATAGCTCATTATTTACCTTTAGTAAAAAGCTTTGTGAAGAGTCTCTCTTCAATAATAGACATTTTAATTGCTGGAAGAACACCTTGTTTCTCGTAGAACTCTAAGTATTCTTTTGGATTAGCACCTTGTTGCATTGCTTCAAAGTAGATCATCTGAAGAACTTCTTGGTCACTGACGTTGATGCTCTCTTGTTTTGCTAATTCGTCAACAATGAAAGTGAGTTTAACACTTTTTTCTGCATCATTTCTGAATTCTTCTCTTTTTTCTTTAATTTTTTCAGGATTACCTGCAAATTCTTTGATTTCATCTTCGCTAAGCTTTCCAAAAACACTTCTCATTTGAAGATCAATCTCTTGATCAACGATGTTCTCAGGAAGGTCAAGAGCAATTTTTTCTAAAACATTTTCAACAAATTTAGGTTTAACTTCTTCATTGAAAAGTTTTGCTAATTTTTCATTACGGATTTCAGTTTCGATTTGCTCTTCAAGTACTTCTAATGTAGGGTTTTCTACACCTGGAAGAAGTTTTTTGATCATATCTTCGCTTGGAGTCTCAGGAATATCTTTAACTTTGATCTCTTTAAGGGTTACTTTAAATACAGTTGGCTTACCTGCAAGATCTTTGTTACCATAGTTTTCTGGGAATGTAACAGCAATTTCTTTTGCTTTAGCGCTTACTTTCATACCGATGATACCATCTTCAAAACCAGGAATAAATGAACCACTACCAATCTCAAGTGTATAACCTTCTGCTTTACCGCCATCAAACGCAACACCGTCTAGGAAGCCTTCGAAATCGATCACAACGAAGTCACCTGATTTAACAGCACGTTTTTCTTCAACAGTTTTAAGTTCAGCAACAAGTGCCAATGTTTTTTCAAGTCTCTCAGCGATCTCTTTTTTAGTGACTTTTGGAGCTTTATATTCAGGTACACACTCTTTATAGCCTTCAACATTTACAGTTGGTCTAAATGAAAGTTTCATAACGAGTTCTAAACCACCATCTTTTTCTTCAAATTTAGAAAAACTTGGCTCACCTACAACGAGTTCAGCTTTGACATCTAGCTCTGCCAATGCTTTTGTGTAAAGCTCTCTAAGTGCTTCAGTTTGTGCGTCTTCTTTAAGTTGTTTGCCGTAACGTGCTTTAACGATATGTGCTGGAACTTTTCCTTTTCTAAAACCATCTACTTTCATATTTGAAGCTGCAGATGCAATCATTTTTTCTTCTTTTTTTTGCAATAGCGCTGGTGAAATGGTTGCCTCAACTGCAGCATTAGCACTATTAGTACGGTTAACTTTAATTTGCATAAAATCCCTTTTCGATATAAAATTTTGCTCAAATATACCAAAAAATTGCTTTTAAGTCGCTTTTTATCCATTAAAAAGCAAAATAGAGATAAAATATCTCGTCTTAATTTTAACAGAAGTGAATCATAATGCACAGACAAGAAGAGTTTGAACAAGCTGTCAAAACCATGCTCGAAATTATCGGTGAAAACACCAATAGAGAAGGGCTCTTAAAAACCCCAACGCGCGTATTTAAAGCGTATGAGTACATGACTCAAGGCTATCATCAAAGCCCCAATGAAGTGTTGGGAGAAGCGCTTTTTGAGAGCGACAATAATCAAATGGTCCTTATTAAAGATATTGAATTTTATTCGATGTGTGAACATCACCTTCTACCGATTATTGGACGTGCGCATGTAGCGTATATTCCCAATGGAAAAGTCGTAGGACTTTCTAAAATTCCACGTATGGTAGACATCTTTGCGCGTCGTCTTCAAATTCAAGAACAACTTACCGAACAAATTGCAAAAGCGATTGATGATGTTATCGCTCCTAAAGGAGTGGGCGTTGTCATTCAAGCACGTCATATGTGTATGGAGATGCGCGGCGTTGAAAAAACGCATTCCAATACTACGACATCAGCACTTCGAGGGCTCTTTCTTAAGGCAGATACGAGAAAAGAGTTTTTCGATATCATTAACGCACCACAGGCAAATCGCTACTAATGCCACTCACTCGTCTTAGAGAAAAACTTCACGGCAAAAGCCTTTCTCCTATGTTTGGTACGATTACTAAAATTAGCTCCACAACCATTGAAGCGATGGGGCTAAGACCAAGCATTGGAGATATTGTCAAAATTGTCTCTTTAGATGGGAACAAAAGTGAACTCGGTATGATTACCGAAGTCGATCGTAACTCCTTTTTTATCTCTCCTTTTGGTTTTATCGAAGGTTTTAAAATCGGCGATAAAGTGTTCATTAGTGAACAAGGGATGATGATTCCTGTCGGCGAAGAGTTGCTGGGTCGCGTTGTTGATCCGTTTATTCGCCCCAAAGATGGCAAAGGAACGGTAGGTGCAACGTCAATGGCACCCATTATGAAAGCGCCACTTGACCCGATGAAAAGAGGACTCATTAATGAGCCGTTTCGTGTCGGTGTAAAAACCATTGATGGACTCTTAACCTGCGGAAAAGGCCAAAAAATGGGAATTTTTGCAGGAAGTGGTGTTGGTAAATCTACCTTGATGGGAATGATCGTAAGAGGGAGTGAAGCACCCATTAAAGTGGTTGCGCTCATTGGTGAGCGTGGACGTGAGGTCCCTGAGTTTATTGAAAAAAACTTGGGTGGCAATCTTGAAAACACTGTCATCATTGTTGCAACCAGCGATGACTCGCCATTGATGCGAAAATACGGTGCTTTTACAGCGATGAGTATTGCGGAGTACTTTAAAAATCAAGGTAAAGATGTCCTTTTTATGATGGACTCGGTCACACGTTTTGCGATGGCTCAACGTGAAATCGGATTGGCCTTAGGCGAGCCACCCACCTCAAAAGGTTATCCACCTTCGGTTTTAGCACTCTTACCACAGCTTATGGAGCGCGCCGGAAAAGAAGAGGGCAAAGGTTCGATTACAGCGTTCTTTACAGTATTGGTTGAAGGTGATGATCTGAGCGACCCGATTGCTGATCAATCCAGAAGTATTTTGGATGGTCACATTGTTTTGAGTCGTGAACTCACAGATTATGGAATTTATCCACCGATCAATATTCAAAACAGTGCCTCAAGGGTTATGGGCGATGTGATTAATACAGAGCATAAAAAAGCAGCGATGCGTTTTAAACGGCTCAATTCCATTTTAAAAGAGAACGAGGTTCTCATTCGTATTGGTGCATATGAAAAAGGCAATGATAAAGAGCTCGATATAGCGATCAGTAAAAAAGAGAAGATGAATGGTTTTTTACAGCAAGACCCTGACGAGGTTTTTGAATTTGATACAACCGTCGCTGAGTTAAAACAGATCATTGCGTAAATTTTTTTAGTATTTTTTAATATAGAAAGTAATAGTATTCAAAAAATTAATTAGGATAAAGTTTATCCTATATAGGATGGAGTGATAAGACGATGAGAGTCTATTTAGATAATAACGCGACAACGATGCTTGATCCAGAAGCATTTGCTCTAATGCAACCTTACTTTTGTGAAAAATTTGGTAACCCAAACTCTTTACATCAATTTGGTAGTGAGAGCCATCCAGCACTTCGCAAAGCTATGGATCAGCTCTATGCGGGTATTAATGCAAGCGATGATGATGACATCGTCATCACTTCCTGTGCTACGGAGAGTATTAACTGGGTCATTAAAGGAATTTATAACGACTATATTTTAAATGGCGATAAAGACCATATTATCACCAGTGAAGTAGAACACCCTGCGGTTGGCTCTTCCTGTAAATTTTTGGAAGAACGCGGTGTTAAAGTGACCTATCTACCTGTGAATACCGACGGTGTTATAAGCGTAGAAGATTTGAAAAATGCCATTACGGATAAAACAGCACTTGTGTCTATTATGTGGGCAAATAACGAAACAGGTATGATCTTCCCTATCGAAGAGATCGGTGCTATTTGTAAAGAAAGAGGCGTATTATTTCATACCGATGGTGTTCAAGCTGTTGGTAAAATCCCAGTAGATGTCAAAAAAGCAAATGTCGATTTTATGAGTTTTTCTGGACATAAATTCCACGGTCCAAAAGGCGTTGGTGGTCTTTATATTCGTGGTGGACAAAGACTAACACCTTTACTTCATGGTGGTGAACATATGGGTGGCCGCCGTAGTGGAACACTGAATGTTCCTGGCATTATTGGTATGGGAAAAGCGATGGAACTTGCTGTTGCTGCACTTGATTTTGAAAAAAGTACTGTAAGACGTCTTCGTGATAAACTTGAAGATGCACTGCTCAAAATTCCTGAGACAATCGTTGTAGGTACAAAAGAACAACGTGTTCCTAATACTATTTTGATTAGTGTTAAAGGTATTGAGGGTGAAGCGATGCTTTGGGATCTTAACCAAAATGGCATAGGTGCTAGTACAGGAAGTGCATGTGCGAGTGAAGCATTAGAGTCTAACCCTGTTATGGAAGCCATTGGTGCGGAAGCAGATTTGGCACATACAGCGCTTCGTTTATCACTTTCACGTTTTACGACTGAAGAAGAAATTGACTATGCGATTGATGTGATTAACAAAGCGGTTGTAAGACTTCGTGCAATTTCGAGTACCTATGCGTATGCCCCAGAGTGGCACGTCAGTAAATTATAATTAAATAACGATAGAGGATAAAAAAATGGCAAAAAATAGTTTGATTGGTGGCTCCATCTGGGAGGAGTACAGCCAAAAAGTACAAGATTTGATGAACCACCCACGTAACATGGGAGAACTCACTGAAGAAGATGCAAAAAACATGGGTGGAAAGCTCATTATTGCAGACTTTGGTGCGGAGAGTTGTGGTGATGCGGTAAGACTTTACTGGATTGTTGATGAAGCAACAGAAATCATCAAAGCGGCAAAATTTAAAAGCTTTGGTTGTGGTACTGCGATTGCAAGTTCTGACACAATGGCAGAGCTTTGTATCGGCAAAACAGTTTCTGAAGCCGTAAAAATTACGAATATTGACGTTGAAAAAGCAATGCGCGATACACCAGATGTTCCTGCTGTTCCACCTCAAAAAATGCACTGTTCTGTTATGGCATACGATGTTATCAAAGCAGCAGCAGCATCTTTTAAAGGTGTAGATGCGGCATCATTTGAAGATGACATTATCGTTTGTGAATGTGCACGTGTAAGCCTTGGAACGATCAAAGAAGTCATTCGTATTAACAACCTTAAAACCGTTGAAGAGATTACGAACTACACCAAAGCAGGCGCATTTTGTAAATCCTGTATCAAACCTGGTGGACATGAAGCAAGAGAGTACTATCTGGTTGATATCTTAAGAGATACCAGAGCAGAGATGGAACATGACCATCTGCTTGCTATTTCTAATGCAAAAATTGAAGGTAGCAATACCATCAACTTTGATGATTTAACTGTTGTTAAAAAATTCCAACAAATCGAAGCAGTTATTGATGAAAATATCCGCCCAATGTTGGTTATGGATGGCGGTAACCTTGAGATTTTAGATATCAAAGAGGGCGATGATAAAATGACTGACGTTTACATTCGCTATCTTGGCGCATGTAGTGGTTGTGCAAGTAGCTCTACAGGCACACTTTTCGCGATTGAAGCTGTACTACAAGAGAAATTAAGTAAAAATATACGAATATTACCTATCTAAATCAGATTGCAGAAGAGGTTAACTCTTCTGCAATTTCTTACATTTTATAAGGAACATTCGTGGCAAAAATCGAATTTTTGGGCCCACTCGGACGCCCTAGTATTGAAGTAGATATTGCAAATCTACAAGAACTCAAAAGCTATTTTAAAGAAGACAAAGAACTCCAAGATTGGCTTGCCATCTGTGCTGTTGCAGTGAACGACACCCTTGTTTGCGACCTTAATATGCCAATTTCCAAAGAAGATAAAATTTCCCTTCTACCTCCTGTTTGTGGCGGGTGAGTTATGCTTGAACTTCACAATGGCCCTTTAGCGGTCAACACGATTTTAGCATCGTGGTATGATCACATTTGCGATAAAAACTATGGTGCATTTATCCCTTTTGTAGGTATCGTCAGAGATGAAGATGGCATAGAGGGGCTTAGTTTTGACATTTACGAGCCTATTTTAAATAGTTGGTTTAATGCATGGCAAGAAAAAGCTAAAGAGCAAAATGCCTATCTTTTGATGGCCCACTCTCGTGGTGATGTGCCAAACCACACATCAAGTTACATTGCAGCAGTAGTATCACCAAAACGTAAAGTTGCTCTTAAAATGATTAATGATTTTGTTGAAGACTTTAAAGCCAATGCGCCAATTTGGAAGTATGACTTGGTAGATGGTAAACGTGTCTATGCCAAAGAGCGCTCACATGTGCTTAGTGGTTTTGGACTCTTAAAGGCAGATGCATGAGTAAAACCTTCCTCCCTTTTGATGAAACACTAAAGGCTCTTGAAGACTCCATCACAACAGAAATGGGCATTGAAAATCTTTTCATCGGTGATGCACTTGGACGCTTCCTTGCTGTTGATATCGTTGCATTGGAAAACAATCCCACCCATACTACCTCTTCAATGGATGGTTATGCCATTCGCTTTGAAGACCAGCAGTTAGGCTCACTTGTCATTAGCGATTTTATCCCTGCAGGGACTGAGACGCATGGTGTGGTGCATAAAGGTGAATGTGTAAAAACCTTTACAGGCACACTAATGAGTGAGGGCAGTGATACACTCATTCCTATTGAAAATGTAGAGGTGAAAGAAGGAAAAATTTACATCACTTCTGCGGTTTCCAAAGGTTTTGCGGTTCGACCTGTCGGGGAGAACTATAAAGCAGGTGAAGTGCTCATCAAAAAAGGCACGAAGATTGGCTTTGCTGAGATTGGTGTGATGGCAGAAATCGGCTTAGTGCAAGTTGAAGTTTTTATGAAACCACGTGTTGCCATCCTCTCTACGGGCAATGAAATTTTAGACTTTGGCGAGCCAAAAGTTTCCAATGCTCAAATTCGAAGCTCCAATCACGTCACTGTTGAAGCCATTTTGAAACAGCTTGGTTGCGAATGTATGCGCTTCAAACTGATCCGAGACGATCGTGATCTTATAGAGAAACAACTTAGACAAGCGCTCATGTGGAGTGACATTGTCATTACCACAGGTGGCGGTAGTGTTGGTGATTTTGACTTTATCCAAAGTATTTTGACCGATATGAAAATCGAAAATATCATCGATGGCTCGTACATGAAACCAGGTCGTCACATTCGTGTTGTGAAAGCAGGACACAAATACATTTACGCGTTGCCAGGTTTTCCGTACAGTGCTTCGGTTTGTACCTTCTTGTTCATCGCTCCATTACTGCGCAAACTCCGTGCGCAAACCTTTGCCCTGCCAACGATAAAAGCATATATGGGTGAACTTTATAAAAAACGCTCCAAATTTGTAGAATTTACCGCATGTAATCTTCGTTTTAATCAAGGACAACTTACTGTTGACTTAGAAGGCAAAAAAGAGGGCAGTAGTGCCATCCTCAATAATCTCTTAGACAATCCCGTTCTTTTACGCGTTGAAAAAGATGTTCAAAAAATTGAAAAAGGCGAGATGGTCGATGTTGTATTGTTAGACTTGTAAGAGTCTAACAATACTCTTTTTCGAAAGGTTTTTATGGACAACGCGCTATTTAATAAAACGATCACCTGTCCTTACTGCTGGGAAAACTTTTCAATTTTTATCGAACCTAGTAGTGAAGTGGGAGAGAGTTATATTGAAGACTGTTATGTCTGCTGTCGCCCTATTGAAATTTACATCGCATCAAAGCATGACGACTTTATAGAGATTCGTGTTAATCGCATAGAAGGGAATGAGTTTTAAGAAATACCTTTAACACCACTACTAAGATAATTTAATAGAACGCCCGATTTTAGGGCTATCGTATTAAAATAGCCCTATCCAACTCCAATAGGTATAAACCATAATCGTACAAAATACAGCCCCAAACAAGCTCATGATGGCTCCCACTTTAATCAACTCGCTTGAGGTGATCTCTTCCGTTGCTAGACCGATGATATTTGGAAGGTTAGAGACGGGGAGTAGGTATTGGTGGAGCATATTCATAGCAACCAAAAGAACAAATGCAGTCACTTGCATACCGGCATTGGCTGGAAGAGCCGCAACAGCGATAGCATGAGCGATAACCACAGGAGTTAAAGCGGTTGTTTTTGGACCTGCACCTGTAAACAAGACTTGAAGGGCTAGCATCAGCCAAATAAAAATGACGACTTGTAGTTTGACATCAAGATTGAGTAAGGGATGAAAAAATGTACTGGCAAGCCACGCAGCAGCACCTGTTTTAACGAGTAATGAACCCATAGATAAGCCAGCTCCATACACGATAAAAACATTCCAAGGGACTTTTTTCTCAGCTTCTTTCCATGTCATGACTTGAGTCGGCACGGGAGCTATCATCGCAGCAACGGCAAGGAGTGCAACAAGCGTGGTGTCAAGTCCATGGAGTTTATCAGTTGCCCATAAAAGAAGTGTCATGATAAAAATGACAAACGTATAAATCTCTTTTGCGCTCATTTTTCCCATCTCGCTTAGCTGTTTTTGCATAACATCTTGACCCGCTGAGATGTCTTTAATGTCAGGTGGAAACATCTTAATAATCATATACGTTGCAATTAAGCCCATAAGTAGGGCTGGTGGCATGCCGATTTTAAACCACTCCATCCAGCCTACGGTTATTCCTGTTGCATTTTTGATGAGGCTGACAGAGATAGGGTTTGCGGCGTGTGAGGTCATAATGCCCATACAGTACATCGTGCCTGCAATGGTGACAATATAAATCAAGCCTTTAACCAACGAACTTTGTCCTTTTTCAACACCAAATGCCAAACCCATCGAGGTGATAATCGGTATAACTAAAAGTGTTTTAGCTGCAAGGGAAGGGATAAAAAAGGTCATAAGAAGGGTTACGAGTGAAATCGCCCAGTATAGATTGATGGCTGATTTTCCAATCTTGCTTACAATGATGAGCGCAAGTCTTTTGGAAAGTCCCGTATCACCCATACAGGCTGCCATTATCATACCTAACACAACAATCCAAACGCCCGTTGAAGAATATCCAATGAGTGCTTCACTCATTTTACCTGCGCCAAAGAGCACTAAAAAAGTGATGATTAAAAAGCCACTTTGCGCGTCATCCAGTGCTTGTGTGATCCAGACAATGATGGCAAAAATGCCAACACCAAGCGCTACTTTTGCTTTAAAATTGAGTCCTGCCATTTCAGGGGTAAGATAAATCATGGAAAGCATGGCGATTAAAGCCAAAACAATAAAAATAATCTTCTTAGTGTTAAACATCTCAACCTCCTGTATGTGTTCTACCTCTTAGATGCACCGTTGAAGTAGCATAGAATAAGAAACCTTAAATTTAATAGTATTAAATAATTGGCTGTTGGCGTTTTGTGTAGTACATGGATGGCAAAACCAGCCCAAATGCAATCGCAAATAAGATACTCACCGCATGCAGACCATTTTCAATAAAGCTTGAAAGTAGGGCATTCGTGACTCCATCGGTATTCATGGAAACCAGGCTTATCATCATCTCATAAGCGTACTTGCCAGGAATCATAGGAATGATAGAGGGAACAGTGTACACAGGGCGAGGCATCACATAGCGTCTTGACCAAAAAACGCCGATAATACCGATGGTAGTTGCCGCGATAAATGTAGAAAGTTCAATGGAAAGATGCTGATAAAGTAACACTTCTCTTACGCCATAAGTCAATGCCCCACCTAAAGCACAAAAAGGTAAAGCAGAACGGGGTACATTAAAAATCATTCCAAATCCCACCGCTGGAATCGCTGCCCAGAGCGCACCCAGCAAAAGCTCGATTATTACCATCCTTTTACCCCCAAAATACCGATTGCAAGCATAATTCCCAGTGACGTCATGAGTGTCAGCAGTGTTGCTTGTGCCCAACGTCCCCATCCCATACTGATGTATCCTTTGAAAGCGTCAAGCATAGCATTGATATAGGGAAACCCAGGAACAAGTAAGAGAACGCTTGAAGAAAGCACAATATTTGCAGTGTCACTTAAACCATGATACAACGAGAGGCTTGCTACAAGTGTGCAGATAAATGCGGTAAATGCAAACACAATGAGCAGAGAATATTTGCGAGATGAGAGCTCCATCCGTACCGCCATACCCACAGCAGAAGCCAAAAATGTGATCCAAAAACCAGCCCAATCTGCACCATGCAAATGGCTAAAAGCAGCACATGAAAGCCCAATAGCAGGGATGACGAGCCATTTTGGGTAATGGTTAGCATGGATATTCTCAATTTTTCGTTCAATCAGCACAATGTCGCGAGGGTTTTGTTCCGCTAAGATACAAATAGAGACAATTTGATGAACAATCGACATATTGATGGGTTGTTCATGAGCCCTTCGTGTGGTGGTTACCGAAGACTCACCGATGAGAGTGGTAAGAACAATGGCTGAGGGAATGAGTGAAATTTCAATGGAAGTACATCCTAGCGCTCTTCCTAAGCGAGAAGCGAGTTGCTCGATAAGACGACTCTCTGCGCCATATTCTAACAGCATGGCAGCAACACGAATGACAAGAGCGGTTATTTTGGTCTGTTGTTCTCGTGAGATCGTAGGAGATCCTTTTGCTTTGAGTTATAAAATCATAGTTAAAAATGGATTAAAATACAAAAAACTTAGAGAAAGATCGTGAAATTATGCGATAGCTAAAAATCCAAGATAGACAAAAATATACCGAGCAAATTTTGCAAATCCTACGATCATGAGAAATTTCCACCATGAATAGCGTACGATACCCGCAACAAAGGTCAGTGGATCTCCGATGATAGGAAGCCATGAGAAGAGAAGACTCCATGCTCCATATTTTTCAAAAACAGATGACGCTTTGATAAGATGCTTTTCTTTCATATAGCCCTTAGATAGGGCAAAGTCAGTAGCATATTTTCCGAGGATATAATTGATAAAAGAGCCTAAAGTATTGCCTAATGTGGCAATGGCTAAAAGAAGAGTAGGGCTTAAGTGTTCACTGAGAAGATAGATAAAAAGCGCTTCGCTTCCACCAGGTAAAAGTGTGGCAGAAGCAAAGCTGGTTAGAAAAAGAGAAAAATAGCTCACAGACTAAGAAAGAACGGCTAAAATTGTCTCTTTGTTGGTTACATTTGTGTCATATTTAACGACTAAAATGCGTTCACTTTCATTGCGATACCATTCGACAACACCGATCACGTGGTGCAAATGCTCTGCACGAACAAGATCAAAGCTATCATAAGAAAGGTAAATGTTTTTGTTGTGACTTGGGTTTTTAAGAGTAGCTATGAGAAATAGCCAGAGAATACAGGTGATGAAGATAACCCATGCAATCTCTTTAATACCAAAATGTTGTAAGAAATAACCACCAAACACACCGCCGATAAATGTTCCAGCATAACCAAATGTGTTAAAAACGCCTAATGCAGCGCCTTTTTGATGCACTTTAGCGTATTTACTTGCCATAGATTGCATTAAAGGCTCATGCATGTTAAAGCCGATGAAGAAGATAACAACACCGACAATAAACCATGGTGCTGCATGTGCATAACCCATCATTACATAGCTGATAGCGAAAAATGCCACACCGATCATGAGCATCTCTTTTGAGCGATGTTTTTTCTCACCTAAAATCGCGGAAGGCCCCATAGCTAGCACACCAAAGACCATTGCTGGTAGATACACCATCCAAAGCTCTTTTTTTGCAAAGCCAAACTCTTGCACCATAATGATAGGAATGACCATAAACGCTAAAGTCATCATGCCCTTTTGAAGCATGTTGGTGATGTTCATGTTCATCAGATTTTTATCTTTGAGGATGTGTTTGAGTTCGGTTTCATCTGCACCGTAATGGTGAACAATTTTTGGAGGATTGGGTACTTTAGTATAAAGTACGATGATCGCAAAAATAGAAAGCGCTGCGGTGATAAAAAAGAGTTTATCCACACCGTAATAGCCGCCAATCACAGAGCCTAACATCATAGAAATGGCAAAACTCGCTGCGATACAGCCACCCATGATCGCCATGGCATGACCTCGTACTTCTTCTTTGACCATGTCGCTGATCATCGCAGTTCCAACAGCGCCAATAGCAGCAGCCCCTTGTAGGAAACGTCCAATCATCAAGCCATAAATGGTTTCGCTGTAGGCACAAATCAGTGAGCCGATAAGAAAGATAACCAGACCAATAAAAATAGTAATTTTACGTCCAATTTTATCAGACATGATGCCAAAAGGAATTTGAAGAAGCATCTGGGTAGCGGCATAACCACCGATGGTAATACCCACTAAAAATTCGTTTGAGCCCTCCAAATGAAGTGCATAAACAGAGAGGACGGGTAAGACGATAAAGAGACCTAAAAAACGGAGTGAAATAATAAGGCTAAGTGGGAAAATAGTTTTAAACATGAAAAGAATATTCCTCGAAATTTAATCAGGACAAATTTTACCCTTGTTAAACTTTGAAAATTCTATAGATTCAGTAAGCCCTTCTTTGTGCAAGGTTGTTTTATGTTATAATTTTTAACATGAATGGTGTTCGAAATGCCATCAAAGCGTGATATAGTTGAAAATGTAAGGTATGAAAGTGCCTTTTTGTAATGGATGGTAATGCGACAAAGTCTCCTTTTTTGTGTATGTTTAATGGTTTTGGTGAGTGGTTGTAGTTTAAAAACAACGTCTCCTTCGCTTCAAGATGAAGCTTTAGTCAGTTCTTTGAAAGAACATAATGAACGCTTTGAAAAGCTTAGTCAAAATGAAAACTTTGATGAGCTCCTCTCTCTTTTCAAGCAAAATTGTACAGCTCCTCAAACGAAGAAAGTGTATGCAAACGTGTGTGAACAATCCCTACACGTCAAAGACGCAAAAGCCTTTTTTCAGAACTCATTTGAGTTGAAAAAAATTGAGCCAAATGAACAGCGTTCAATGCTCACAGGCTATTATGAGCCCTTACTGCATGGTAGTCTTAAAAAAACTGAACGTTTTAAATACCCTGTTTATGGAAAGCCAAAAGATCTTGTTATGATCGTGGGTGAAAATGACAAAAAGATGCGTGGACGTTCCGTCAAGGGAAAGATGGTGCCTTATTTTACACGTGAAGAGATCAACAAACGAAAGTTGAATGCGGAAGTCCTCTGTTATGTGGATGATAAAATCGATCTTTTCTTTATGGAAGTACAAGGTTCAGGTAGAGTGGAACTCACTGATGGGCGTGTTGTTTTTATAGGATATGCTGATTCTAATGGACATGCGTATAAATCATTGGGTCGTGAAATGCTCAATCGTGGCATCTTTGCGAGTGTTGAAGAGATTTCCTTGCAAAGCATTCGTGCATGGCTTGTTGCACATCCAAATCAAATTGATGCACTCTTAAATACCAATCCTAGTTATGTCTTTTTTAGAAAAATGGAACAAAAAGCAACAGGAAGTTTAGGGCTGGTACTAACGCCAGAACGCTCTGTTGCTGTCGATAGAAGTTACATTCCTCTTGGTTCCTTGTTAGCCGTTAAAAGCGAATCACCTAACTACAAAGTAGAGAAGTTTGTTTTTGCGCAAGACACAGGTGGCGCCATTAAAGGACCCAATAGGGCCGATATGTTCATGGGATACGGTGAGCGAGCACAGTGGATAGCAGGTGAGCTGAAAGCTCCTCTTGAAGTATGGATTATGCAACCTAAGTTTTAAACAAAAAATAGGTAAAATTAAAGTTTAGAACTAACCCTTTCTCAACACGGTTGAATCACGACGGGAGCCCCGAAACGCTTATGCTTTTTCGTCCCATCGGCTCAAAGTGTTTCGTGCAGGTTATTCTAAAACTTTTATATGTAGAGTTATGGAGCAACGTTTGAGAATAGTTCTAGCCACATCCAATCAAGGTAAAGTCAAAGAGTTCCAATCATGGATCAGCGAGTATGAAGTCGTTGCATACAGCGATATTATGGAGCCTTTTGAGATTGATGAAACAGGGTCAACATTTAAAGAAAATGCTCTTATTAAAGCGCGTGCGGTGTATGAAAAACTTGAAGATAAAAACGACATCGTTTTAAGCGATGACAGCGGCATCAGTGTGCTTCTTTTAGGCGGCATTCCTGGTATTTATAGTGCTCGTTATGCGGGTGTGAATGCGAATGCCAAAGATAATCTCAATAAACTGATCGCAGCCCTCAAAGACAAAGGTGTGAAAAGAACACCAGCGTTTTATACCGCAGCGATTGCCTTAGTTTGCAAAAAAGGTGAATTTTGTGTACACGGCTGGATGCATGGCGAAGCAATCGCTGAAGCAAGAGGTAACAACGGCTTTGGGTATGACCCAATGTTCATTCCATGTGGATATACTCAAACACTGGGTGAACTGGATGAAAGTGTTAAAAAAGCATTTTCGCACCGAGCACGTGCCCTTGAATTGGCGCATATTGTGATTAATAGTTTGAAATAAAAAAGTAATCAAAAAAACGTAAAATAGACTAGGCTTTTTTGATAATGGCTATGAGACATAGCTCTTATTAAAGAAGCCTCAATGAAAACCTCAAAGGATAGAAATGGCAACAGTATTAATTATTGGTGCAGGCGGTGTTAGTCGTGTGGTCACCAAAAAATGTGCAATGAACAAAGATGTGTTTTCACACATTGTTTTAGCAAGTAGAACCAAATCAAAATGCGATCAAATCGCAGCAGAAATTAAAGAGTCTTTAGGCATTACCATCGATACAGCAGCGATTGATGCGGATGATGTGGATGCACTTGTTGCGCTTATCGAAAAAGTAAAGCCTGCGTTAGTTCTTAACATAGCACTTCCATATCAAGATCTTACCATTATGGATGCGTGTGTTAAAACAAAAGTTCCTTACCTAGACACCGCAAATTATGAGCATCCTGACCTTGCAAAATTTGAATACAAAGAGCAATGGGCAAGAGATAAAGCGTTTAAAGATGCAGGCATCATGGCACTTCTTGGTAGCGGGTTTGACCCAGGTGTTACCAATGTTTTTTGTGCGTACGCACAGCAATATCTCTTTGATGAGATTAACACCATCGATATTTTAGACTGTAACGCAGGCGATCATGGTTATCCGTTTGCAACGAACTTTAACCCAGAGATCAACCTGAGAGAAGTAAGTTCAAAAGGTAGATATTGGGAAAATGGCGAGTGGATTGAGACAGAGCCAGTTTCCGTAAAAATGGTGTGGGATTACCCAGAAGTGGGACCAAAAGACAGCTACCTCCTTTACCATGAAGAGTTAGAATCCCTTGTTCAAAACATCAAGGGACTTAAACGTATTCGTTTCTTTATGACATTTGGTCAAAGCTACCTTACACACATGAAATGTTTAGAGAACATCGGTATGCTTCGCATTGATGAGGTTGAGCACAAGGGCATGAAAATCGTACCAATTGAGTTTTTGAAAACGTTACTACCTGATCCTGCAAGTTTGGGACCTAGAACAGTTGGTTATACCAACATTGGTTGTGTTTTTGAAGGACTCAAAGATGGCAAAAAACGTAAAATCTACATCTACAATGTCTGTGACCACCAAGAGTGTTACCGTGAGACAGGCGCTCAAGCAGTAAGTTACACCACAGGTGTTCCTGCAATGATTGGTGCAAAAATGATGTTACAAGGTAAATGGGCTGGCAAGGGTGTGTTCAATATGGAACAATTCGACGCAAAACCATTTATGGATGAGCTCAATACTCAAGGGCTTCCTTGGAAAATCATCGAAATGAAACCTGAAGAGACTTTCGAAGTTAAATAACTCCACTCGACTCAAAGCTTGGTATATCAAGCTTTGAGTCTCTCCTTCTTCTTTATACGTAAAGGACTATCATGTTAAAAAAAGCAAAAATTTTATGGACGACTGACAATAAAGAAACAGCACTGCATATGGTTTGTCTTTATGCGCATAATGCACTCCTAAAAGGCTGGATGGATGAGGTTGAAGTCCTTGTTTGGGGTGCTTCACAGCGTTTGATCGCCGAAGATTTGGAAGTGCGTGCCAAAGTCGAGATGATGATAAACGATGGTGTGAAAGTCGTTGCATGTTTAAAATGTGCCGATAGTATGAATGTAACACAGAGTCTTGAAGCATGTAACATTGACGTGCATTATACGGGTGAACTTTTAAGCAGCTGGATTAACTCTGGCGAGACTGTTATTAGCGTATGAAACATATCTTAATTACGGGCTGTTCTTCGGGCATTGGTTACACCTGTGCACATGGTTTGCAAAAGCTTGGCTACTCAGTATTTGCAACGTGTCGTAGGGATGAGGATGTCAAACGCCTTCAAGATGAAGGACTCAATGTTTGTAAACTTGATTTGTGTGATACAAACAGTATGCATGAAGCGCTTACATGGATGCTTTCTCAAACAAGCGGACGCATTGATGTACTTTTTAACAATGCTGCTTTTGGACAGCCTGGTGCTGTGGAAGATCTCAAACGCGATGTTTTACGTGAACAGTTTGAAACCAATGTCTTTGGTACGCAAGAGCTTACCAACTTGGTGCTTCCTTATATGCGAAAACAAAAAAGTGGACGCATCATTTACAACAGCTCTATTTTAGGCTTTGTTGCGATGAGTTATCGAGGAGCTTACAATGCTTCTAAATTTGCTATTGAAGGACTTGCGGATACGCTTCGTTTGGAGCTTCATAAAAGTGGTGTAGAAGTTGTTTTGATAGAACCTGGTCCCATACGAAGTGCTTTTCGCAAAAACGCATTGGCAAAGTTTTTAGCAAATATCGATCAAGAGAATTCTGCTCATAAAGAAATTTATGAAAAAACACTTGCACGCCTTCAAAAAACTGGAGATGCACCGTTTACTTTGGGTGCAGAAGCGGTCCTTGAAGCCCTTCTTATGGCAATTGAAGCCAAAAAGCCAAAGGCACGTTATGCTGTTACTTTTCCAACGAAGTTGTTTGCGTGGTTGAAACGGTTTTTTTCGACAAAATTGATGGATTATGTGGCACGAAAGTCAAGCGAATAAAGCCCTAAAATAGAGCTTTATCTCATGTTCTAAATTTATTTAAAATGATATTGAGTTTTTCGGTGAGTGAGTTAAGATGCTCACTTGCACCTGCGATTTCTTCGACACTTCTGGTATTTTGGGTTGAGAGTGTGTTGATCTCTTCAATCTTGGCGACAATTTCTTCGATTTTAGAACCAGTGTTGATGTAGTCAGTCACTGTTTTATCGTTAAGGTTGGTTGCAAAGTCCATCATATCGACTGTTGCGTTGATCTTTTTGCCGACATCTTCAGCAATCGATGAGAGTTCTTGTACCTCTTTAGAGTTTCTGTTCATCTGTTCACTACTATCGATGATAGCTTGAACAATAACATTAATCGTAGCATGAATTTCCACTAAGCTTTTTTGTGTGCGCTCTGCCAACGTGCGTACTTCATCGGCAACGACAGCAAATCCACGTCCATGTTCACCTGCACGTGCTGCTTCAATCGCCGCATTAAGAGCGAGCAAATTGGTTTGATCGGCAATGTCGCTGATAACGGTAAGAACATTTTTAACTTGGTCGGCATCGGAGCTTAGTTGTTGGATTTTATGAGCAAGTTCAAGCTCTGTTTGAGCGCTATTTTGGACACGTTGTCCTAGTTCTTGGACAAATCCACGAGCAGATCTTAACTCTTGATTGGCCTTCATGAGCTCTTCTTTAGACTCTTTTGCTTTGCTAACCGAAGCGGTAATCTCTTGTTTAATGACATTTGACATTTGTGACGTCTGACTAATAATGTGCGTAGAGTCTTCTACGCGTTTTCCAACTTGTAGCGTTGTTGTTGAAAGTTCATGCGCAATAGAAGCATTTTCACTACTGGTGTCTTTAGCAAGCGATATCGTTGCACGTACTTTTTCAATGAAATTATTGATTTCTCTAGATGCTCCACCAATCTCATCTTGATGTTTAATTTCTAATGATTTGGTTAGATCTCCATCTCCCTCTGCTAGGTTATAAGCCGTATCTTGGAGATTGCGAAGAGGTTTTGCGATAAGGTTTGTAATAAGAAAATAGATAGCGATAATCGCAAGAATGGTTACAAATCCACCCAATAAAACGGTTTCAAGAAGCATAGAGTTGATGTTTGAAGAGATTTTATGGCGTTCATTTTGTGTAAAATCTTCAATACCATCGATATAAACTCCTGAAACAATGACCCAATCCCACTCTTTAAAATATTTTGCATACGTTAATTTAGTTGCATCTTTTTTAGTGACAGGATTTTCATAGTTGTAGGTAACAAATACGCCTTCGCTTTGGTTTTTAAGGGCTCCATCAACAAGCTCTTTACGGAAAGGTTTTCCTTTAGAATCGGGTTCTTCAAGCTTTATCTCTTTGCCTTGAAGTTCTGGTTTTGTTGCATGGAAAGCATAGACATATTTTCCATTGGCTGATTTTTTATAAGCAAAAAAGTACCCTTCGTCATCCTTGGTATAACGTAATTTATTGAGCACTTTAATGGCTTCATTTTGGAAGTGTTCTTTAATGCTTGATGCGTAGTCACCAGTTCCAATGACAATATCTAAAGGTTCGTAGTAGAAGTTATAAGAGAGTTTTGGTTCATCTTGTTTGGTGACAGGGTGAGGCCAGATAAATTTCGTGACGCCCGTACCTTCTTTAGCAGATTTGAGGATATCTTTAATAACAAAATTTCCTTCTTTATCTTTCATATCAATAAGGTTTTTCCCTACGAGTGCTTTATTGATAGGATGTACGACGTTTACGCCTTCAAGATTATATGCATAAAAATATCCGACATCGTTGTTATAACGGTAGCCATTTATAAGAGCTAAAAGCATGGTGCGTAATTCGTCTTTAGAGAGTCTATCTTTATTATTGGCATAGATATCATCGAGTGTTTTTTTAAGAATCAAGGCATCCGCTTTTATATTTTGAGCGATATTGGCTTCTGATGATGAGGCTTCATAAAAAGCGTTGATCGCTTTTTCTGCCATATAGGTATGGGTTTTAAGCTCATTTTGATTCATACTTAAAATAAGTTCTTTTTGATCAGAAGATTGTTTGCTTGCGAGTTGATAAGACTTATAAATAACAACTACAAGCGAGAGTGCAGCTACCAAGGTGATAGAAACAATAAAAATAACCAGTGCCTTGACCTTAATGCTTAAAGCCTGCATATATTTTCCTCACTTTTTGTTAATTTCCTCATAATATATCGTAATTTTAGTACAAAACTTTATCCCGCGTAGGGTATTGAGTTTATTAAGAGGAAAAATGCTACATTTCATGTGTAATTTTGGGAGAAAAACATGTTAAAAATCAGTCGTATTGAAACAGTCTTGGACGATATTCAAACCCCTGCTTATGTCTGTGAAGAGATTCTTTTAGAGCAAAATCTTCAATTATTAAAAGAGGTGAGTGAACGCTCAGGCGCAACTATTTTATTAGCACTGAAAGGCTTTGCTTTTAAAGCGCTTGCTCCATTAGTCGATAAATATTTGAGTGGCTGTACATGCAGTGGACTTCATGAGGCGAAGTTTGCAAAAGAGTTTTTTAAAGGCTCCGTATGTACCTATTCTCCTGCATACAAAGAAGAAGATATTGATGAAGTCATTACACTTAGTGATCATTTGATTTTTAATTCATTCAATCAATGGGAAAAATACAAAGATAAAGCGATAGGAAAAACAAGTTGTGGACTAAGGCTTAATCCTGAAGTGTCTTCCAGCCCTGTTGATCTCTACAATCCTTGCGGGCTTTACAGTCGTCTTGGCATTACGAAAGAAAATATGCAATACGATAAATTAAAAGGCATTGAAGGGCTTCATTTTCATGCACTGTGTGAACAAGATGCTAGTGCTTTAGAAGAGGTGCTAAAAGGTTTTGAGAAACGCTTTGGTGATCTCATCCCTCGTATGAAATGGGTCAATTTTGGAGGAGGGCATCATATCACACGAGAAGGCTATGATGTTGAAAAACTCATCAAAATTATCAGTGATTTTAGAGCACGATATGATGGCATTAAAGTCTATTTAGAACCAGGTGAAGCAGTAGGCTGGCAAACAGGACCACTGGTAGCAAGTGTCCTTGATATTATTCATAACGGCATGGATATTGCCATCTTAGATATCTCCGCTGAAGCGCATATGCCAGATACCCTTGCGATGCCTTATCGCGCTGCTATACGAGGTGCTGGAGACATCGGTGAAAAACCACATCTTTATCGTTTAGGCGGACCTACCTGTTTAGCGGGTGATATCATGGGTGATTATAGTTTTGACGCACCGCTAAAAATTGGCGATAAACTCATTTTTGAAGACATGATTCACTATACCATCGTAAAAAACACAACCTTTAATGGCGTAAAACTTCCTGACTTAGCCGTATTACATAAAGACGGGCGCTATGAAGTCACCAGCCGTTTTGGCTATGAAGAGTATCAAAGACGCAATTGATCTATTGCGGCGTTACAATATAAACCTGGCGTAAAGACGCGTCGGCGATCCATAGGCGATTGTCGTAAAAAGCAATCGCTCCTCCAATTCCACTCACCAAAGGAACCATCACGTTCGCGTTAAGGCTGTAAACGGTATGGGGCGTACCGACAAAAATTTCCGCCGTTTGAGGATTGACGGCGAGTGAGGTAATGGGTTCAAACTCGGATAAAGGCATCACGAGAGCCAAGGGTTTGTTCTCTTGCAGGGCGAAAATTCCCTCTTTGGTCGCAAAGACGATACCGTCGCCTAAAGCGCTTAGTGCTAAAACGGGTTGGTTTGGCTGCGCAATCGAACGAATCGTTTGACCGTCGAAACGGTAGATTGGGGCTATTTTTTGTGGATTATACACATACAATGTGTCGTTTTGCCCTTGCACAAGGCTATAACCGGTATCGGGAAGTTTAGGTCCTGGCAGAAAAATACCGTGGCGAATGAGTCCTAGGCGATCGTCGATGATAGCGATAGGATGGCCGCTTTTGGTAAGGCTAAACGACGTGGCGTGCAATGGCGCCATCAAGGCTTTTCCCGGTTTATCCAGCCTTAATAGATTGGTTTGGGACAAAATCCACAATCCGTTCGCATCAACATGAAGTTGGGTGTTTTGACACCAATCAATTTTATCGACAAGTGCTTTTGGCATACTATTGAGTGTTAATTTCGGTGCCAATTCGATCGGCGATGCGTAGGAAAGCAATGAAAAAAGAATGGAAATGATGAGATATTTCATGGCATATTCTTAATAATATCGGAAAATTTTGCCGACATGTCAAAAACATCGTTGGTATCGCTGATTAATTCCGATAGTTTTTCAAACGATTCCGAAGCGCTGATTCCTCGGATTAAAAACGGTTTGGCATCCTCTGCTAATGAGGTGATTTCGGGAGGTTGGTCTATTTGCGTCGACCCGAGCCATAACGCAACTTTATTGGCGTCTTCCATATCGTTGGTCGCAAGATCGTGCACTTCTTTCATTAAGGCGATTTTTTCTCCCACAGGCGTTGACTCTAACAGTTTCATGGCAATACTGGTTACAAGTTCTTTGCCAATCTCTTTGCCCAAATAACTTAAGCGATTAAGAATAACGTAAAATTGCGTCGCATCTTGTTCCTTGGAAGTTAAAATCGTTTTAAGAAGCATACTGGGATTGGGTGCTGTAGGTATGCCTATTTGAGAAAGGTTGATTGGCGTATGACGCACGGTTGCTTTAGGAAGCGTTGCGTTAAGCGGTGTGACTTTGGGCCATGTACAAGTTTTATTTTGACATAAGATGCTCGGTTTTGAAAAAGAGACGGGTGTCTTTCCGAGCGGATAAGGCTTCCATGTCGCCGGTAAAGCCGTGTGCGAAGCGCCTCCGTCAAAAGGTCTGGAAGCAGATTCTCTCATCGCTTCGTCTGAACTCGTGTCGATTTTTGTCTCTTTCAAGGTTTGTGCGGTTTTAAATGAAAGTCCAGAAGAGGGTGTTGTTGTCTCCGTGGTCGTTGTCGCAACGGGAACACTTTTAAAAGAGTGCATTAGGTTTTGATGCTGTTTTTGTGCCTCTTGCTCTTGTCGTTTTGCGGCCTCTTGCGCTTGTCGTTGTTGTTCTTCTTGTTGACGTAACGTTTCGGGATCTGGCTCATTGGATGGGGCATCAAAAAGGACGCTCTCTAAAAGGGCTCCAAAGACCGTGGCTCCGACGGTCGCTGCCGGACTGGGTGCGCGAGAAGGTTTTGGTGACGTACTTCGAGGTGTTTGGGAAGGAGCTGTCGAAGAACTACCGCTATTATACGGTTGGGTTTTGAGCTGCGGCATCGGAACTTCAGGAGGTGAACCGCCAGCATCGTAGAGTTGCTGTAGAGCGCTTTCCGCATCAAGTGTTTGCGAGGCAAGCCATAGACTTAAGCAGAAGATGAAGCGTTTCATCGGACAATGACTTTGCAAGAACGCTTTTTGAACCACCATAAAAGACCCAAACTAACGACAAAAAGAGCCAAAGCTATTGGATATTCGACGCAAAAAACGATTGGCGTTAACAATAGTTGTGTCAGCAATCGTAAAATGGAGTGTTCTCGAATCACATCGGCAATCGGAGGCGAATAACGATAATAATGCTCCACGATCCACTGCCCTGGTGCGTTTGTGAGTAAATAACGATCGCGGAAGTGTCTTAAGGTGACGACGTGCGGCTCGAGGAAAGAACCGTATGCGGCCGTTGCGATAAAACAGTCGCTAGAACTTCCCGTCGCGCTCGAGGCAAGGTGAGGACCTTGCGGTGCGGCGTTTTGTTTTTGCGCGCTTCGATCGCGTTTGACTTCCCATTGATAAATTCGATCTTGTGCTTCTCGAATTTCAAGCGCATTGGTGGAAAGAAAAATGAAGCGCTTCATCTCAACGATAGCGGCATTATAATCGTCGCTTTTTTGCACCGCTTCGGCTATGAGTAAGGCATGATCGTAGTAAAAATTGGCAACCCAAGGTGTCTCGTTGATAGCTTGAGCATAAAGTTCGATCGCTTCTTGATAGGCTTTTTCTTGAGCAACGACTTGTGCTTTAATCGCGAGTTTGCGAGAACTTTCCGTAGCGGTAGGTGGCGTAAAACCGGAGCGGATAATACCTGACATCCCTTGTACGGCTGTTGTACGTCCATTTTGATCTTCCGGTGCCGATTGTTGAAAAGCGTTCACAAAACTATGAAACGCACCGAGCTTGTCGCCTTTTAAAAGGGACTGCTGTGCGGAAGCAAAGAGGGTGCTGACGTTGGCTTGATATGTTTGTGATTTTTCTTTTTGCATCTTTTCTCGTAGTAAAAAAGCAGGGCCGTAGACTTCATACATCAAGATGACATTTGAAAAATTTTTTTCGTCATGTACGCTTCGATCATCGGTAAAAGGGTAGGTTGTCAGTTGTTGTCTCTTTAAAATATCGTCGAGCGTCTTGATGATTAACGTATCATTGTGCGTGCCGACAAGAGGAATGATCTCCTGTACAACAGCTTGCCAGAACGGCTTTTGAAGAGAGTTTAACTCCATGCCGAGCATTGTCGTCTCGGCCGAAATAGCGGCGAGAAAATCTTTTTTTGCCGCCTCTTGTTCTTCTAAAAGGATGTGTGCCCAACCGCGTTGCGCTAAAGCCATTGCGACTCGATAACCGTTTGCAATACCTTGTTGCGTGGTTTTCATCAAGGTGTCATAGTCTTCGAAAGCACCTTTTGTGTCGCCTTGCATTAAGCGGAGTCTGGCACGAAGCATATATCCGGCGTCATCATACATCATACTACTTTGAGGATGCAAAGCCGCTTCGATATCTTCTTGAGCCGCTTGATTTTTGTGTAGAATCAATCGAACTGTTCCTCGATAAAAATGTAGCATATCGACCAACACGGTACCGGAGATAAATTCTTCTGATGCTGGTGTCATAAGTTGTGTATAGGTTGTTTCGGCTTGGGCATATTTGCCTTGGTAGATGAGCAAGTGTGCGGCATTGATTTGATCGTTAATATCAGCCAGCGCGAATGTGGGAATAACGGCAATCAAGAAAGAAAACAAGCGTTTGAGAAAAAGGTACATGTTATGACCCCTCTTGAAGGCAAGATAAAGTATTGTTTTAAGGCAAAATCATTCTACTCTCCTAAAAATTAAAAATTTTTGAAGCAAATGATCAATTTTTTTGATTTATCGCCGTTGTTACGATCTTTCATACTGTTACCCATTGTTTACTGCTTTAGCGTTAGCATTGCTATTGGGAAATCCCCAAGCCAAACAAAGGAGGAGAAAATGACTTTAAGTTCAAATTCTCTTTACGGAACGTCTATGGGCGCGACGTATGGCAGCAGTACCAACAGTACCAGCTCGTTAAGTTCAAAATTCGCAGAAGCGTTGCTTACTTCTTTGGATAGCGATTCGAGTGGTTCGGTTGATAGTACTGAGTTTAGCAGTGCCGCTTTAGAGCTAGCCAACGGTGATACAAGCGCGGTTAACGATGCTTTTTCATCACTGGATAGTAATAAAGACGGAAGTATTAGCATAGATGAATTGACATCTATGTTATCAGCACAGTCAACAATGGCGTCAGGAAGTATGCCCCCACCTCCGCCGCCATCCTCTTCATCATCTCATGGTCAAGAAGACAATGGTTATACGCAAGATGAACTTACCGCTATGGCGAAAGAAGTTTCATCTACCGATAGCAATTTGGCTTCATTACTCTCTTCAGTGGCTGAAAATTTTGACGCTGCAGATGCCAATGGTGATGGTAAAGTGACTTCTGCTGAAGCTATGGCGTATCAGCGTTCATCTCAAGAAACAACTGATGGAACAGATGCAAGTAATGTTGCGGCGTCAGGAAGTATGCCCCCACCTCCTCCGCCACCGTCATCTTCTATGCAAGAAGATACGGGCTATACCCAAGATGAACTTACCGCAATGGCGAGTGATGTTTCATCAACCGATAGCAATCTTGCTTCACTCTTTGAATCATTGTCACAAAATTTTGATGCAGCCGATACGAACAGTGATGGTAAAGTGACTTCTGCGGAAGCACAAGCGTATAAAGAGTCAACAAGGGCTGATAGTATGGGTGTTGCAAACACTGAAACTGCAAGCAGTAATGATTCGTTGATGAAAGCGCTTTTAGCGCAAATTATCTCGAATTACGCAACACAAAATACATCTATAGGCTCTTCTGTTAGCTTTAGTGCGTAAGCCTCAGACCACGCTCTAAGCAAAGCGTGGTTTCGTGTTACTTTTCATTTACTTTACCTTCGCTATAATCAATCATGATTAAAATTTTAATGATCGAAGATGACGTTGAACTCGCACAATTGCTTCAAGACTCTCTTGCAAAAGAGGAGATTGAAACCATATTGGCGTTTACGCCTTTAGAGGGCTTAACTGCGCTTCAACGTGAAAGTTTTGATGCACTAGTTTTAGATCTCTCATTACCACAAATTGATGGTTTAGAAATTTGCCGCATTGTTCATGAGTCCATTCCCACTCTTCCAATTATTATCTCTTCCGCACGTTCCGATATGGGTGATAAAGTGATGGGGTTTGAACGTGGAGCAGATGATTTTCTTCCAAAACCGTATGACCCAAGAGAGTTAGCATACAGACTTCGCGCCATTTTAAGAAGAGGCGCAACTTTTAATGAACCTGTGTATCAAACGTTTAAAAATGATGAAGAGAGACATGTCATCACACGAGGTAAGCAGGAAGTAAAGCTCACGATGGCAGAGTATGACATCGTCTCCTATATGCTTAAAAAAGAAGGCTTTGTCATTTCTAGGGAAGAACTTTTACTCAATATTGGCTCTATAAAATACGAAAGTAGCCTTAAAAGTATTGATGTTATTATGGGACGTATCCGCCAGAAAATAGGGGATGATCCCAAAAAACCTCGTTTTATTCTCTCTGTTCGAGGGGTGGGATATAAATTTGTTAATGCGTAAAATCTCCATTGTTACGTTAATTTCAAGCTTCTTTGCTTTGACATTGGTTGTTATCAATATTGCCCTTGTTATCGAGTATAAAAGACAAATTAGTGATTTACAATTCTTTACGTTTCAACGCTTTATGATGGCTATGAAAGTAGCATTTCATAATGATGCTGAGAAAGAGGCAACACTATCAAAATTGGGTGTTCGTATTAGTACGAAAGATAAACATACGTTACTCACAGAAGGGGAGAAGCTTTTAGAAGATCCATTTTCTGATATGGTCATGTATGAGAAAAAGCTTTATTTTGTTCACAGAGATCCTCCACCGCCACCACCATCGTTGGGGTTCAATGAAGAATTTCCTCCTCCAGTACCCATGAAAAGGATGCACGAACCACCTATTCTTGAAAATATTGAAGAATTTTCTCCCTATCGTTTGTGGATTTTAGGAGGAGTGATTAATACACTTTTGTTTTTATTTTTTTGGATTGTTTTGCGAAAGCTTTTACGACTTCGCCATCTTAAACGAGCGATTCATACTTTTGGTGATACGAAAAAATTTCAAGCTATTGGTGTGGAGAGTGAAGATGAACTGGGTGAGATTGCATCAGAATTCAATCTTGCTATGGAGAAAATCCATCTACTTAAAGAGGCACGTACACTTTTTTTACGTAACATTTTGCATGAACTTAAAACGCCTATTATGAAAGGTAAAATTCTCTCAAATTCTCTTGAAAATGTAAAACAACAAACACAACTAGAGCGTATATTTGAACGTCTCGAGACACTGCTTGGTGAGATGATAAAAGTAGAGAAACTGAGTTCAAATGAATGGGTTTTAGAGGCTAAAGAGTACCGCTTGGTCGATGTTTTGGATCATGCGATGGATTTACTCCTTGTAAGCGATACGAAACGTATTCACATTCAACCACAAGAGCTGGCACCATTAGTCAATGTTGATTTTGAGCTTTTTGCCACAGCTATTAAGAATTTACTGGATAATGCACTCAAACATACAACTGAAAGGGTTGAGGTAGATTTGTGCGCAGATAGTATTAGCGTGTGTAGTTATGGAGAAAAAATTCCTAAAGAGCGACTTGATTTTTCACGGGCTTTTAATAGAGCTATGGAAGGAGCAAGCAGTGGTTTGGGGCTTGGGCTTTACATCGCCAATGCAATTGTTGCAAAACATGGGTTTGAACTCAGTTATTTACATGCAGAAGGACAAAACTACTTTACGATTCATTTTAGGCCAAAAGAGGTGGAGAAAAACTCTCCACGTTAGATAATGTCTTTAAGCTTTTCACGAAGAACATAAGCTGTGAAAGGCTTTACGATATAGTTATTGACACCTTCTTTGATGGCTGTAATGACTTCACGTTTACCACCTTCTGTGGTTACCATGATGATAGGAATATGTTTATACTCTTCCATGGCTCGGATGTTTCTTACAAGTTCCAATCCGTTCATTTTAGGCATATTCCAGTCTGTCATGATGGCATCAAATTTTTGATCTTTGATTTTTTTAAGCGCATCAAGTCCATCTTCTGCCTCAGTCGCACTATATCCGATAGTACCTAAAGTGTTACACAAAATTCTGCGCATCGTTGAGCTATCATCAACAACTAAAAAATGCATATTCATTCCTTTTAAAAATTCTTCTCAAAACTACAAGCAAAAAGTGTTCACTTTTTATGAAAAGCGCTCTTCAAAAAAACTCTTTCATATAAAAACGTATCGTGTACAGTTTTTTGCTTTTAGAAACGCGTATATCGGCAATAGAAGAAGAAAACTTTACTCTAAAACTCCCTTAAATGCGATGAATTAAAAATGTTAGAAACATTTTAGATACTTAACAGTACAATGCGCTTCTATTTTGATCAAGGAGAAGAGATGTTCAAACGTTTCTTAATCGTTCTAGCAGGCGTAGCGCTGCTTACTTCAGGCGTGTTTGCGCAAAGCAGTGTTTCAAGTGACACAACGCAAACTAAAAAAAAGCATAGTGAAAGAGATGTAAAATCAAAAGCAAGTAAAACCGCTCATAAAAACGTCAAATCATCTACAAAAACTGCAGCTAAAAAAGCACCTTCAAAGTCTTCTAAAGAGACTTTAGCTTCAAAGAAAAAGAACAAGAAGAGTGCTAAAAGTTCTACAATAGCGTAAACGTATAAAAGCTCTTATGGTATTTGACTATAAGAGCTTTTAGAGAATTTTTTAAGCAAATCCACTGTACAATCCTCTTAATGCACGACGTCTAAGGCTTAGACAAACATAATCGTAACAACTTCTTTATTTACCTGCTTTTATGTTTTTCACCTCTTCGTGCTATATTATCAGTAAGGATTTCTTATGCAAAGAAGAGCGTTTATCAAAGGGTGTGTAGCACTAGGTGCAAGCTCCGTTATTCTTCCTCACGTTTCGATTTTGGAGGCAAGTGAACCAAAATCAAAAACACGTATTTTTTATGTCAAAAACAGTTATAACCTCAAACATGAAAATAAAAACGGTTTCACAAAACTGTGGGTTCCTCTTCCGTTAGAAAGTAGCTATCAAAAGCTAAGCGATTTTAAATTTAACTCTAACGCAACCAATGCTTATGTCACCGATAAAAATAGTTATAAAGCACGTACACTTTATGCTGAGTGGAAAAATGGAGGCGAAAAGATTTTAGAAGTCACATACACGATTACAACCTATGAACGCAACTCTGATCTTAGCAAAGCAACTGCGTCAACGAAATACCCTAAAGATGTACTACATTATCTCAAGCCAACAGCACACATCCCAACAACGGGTAAAGTGAAAGAGTTAGCGCTTAAGATTACAGAAAATGCAAAAACACCTCTTGAAAAAGCCAAAGCGATCTACGCATGGGTAACGGAAAATATGTACCGTGATAATGCCGTTGTGGGTTGTGGACTCGGTGATGCGGGCAAAGCGATTGAAAATAACATCATGGGTGGAAAATGCACGGACATCAGCTCAGTGTTTGTGGCACTTCTAAGAAGTGTGGGTGTGCCTGCTCGTGAGATCTTCGGTATTCGTCTGGGTAGTTCACGTTACTCAAAAGCATGCGGTAGCAGCGATGAGAAGGGCTTGGCTAAAATTACAGGAGCGGAGCATTGTAGAGCTGAGTTCTATCTTGATGGCGCAGGTTGGATCCCATGCGATCCTGCGGATGTGGCAAAAGTCATTTTAACCGAGAAAATGACACTGAACGATCCACTGGTAAAAGAAGTACGTGACTATTTCTTCGGTAACTGGGAGATGAACTGGATGGGTTATAACATGGCGCGTGATTTTGTTCTTACTCCAACACCTGCTCAAAAACCACTCAATATGTTTGGGTACCCATACGCAGAAGTGGAAGATGAAGTGTTAGACTACTATGCACCTGCTGCATTTAGTTATAGCTTTGTCTCTCAAGAGAAACTCTAAATGAAAAAAGAGATTCTAGGCGTTTTAACAGCACTCCTTTCAGCCTTTGCTGCAACGGCATGTTGTCTGCCTCCTTTGCTGTTTTTACTCTTTGGAATCTCTTTTGGAATGCTTAGCTTTTTAGAAACTCTTACCCCATTTCGTATACCGCTTTCTCTTTTATCACTCTTTGTTTTGTGGCTTTCATGGCGCAGTTATGCACACCACACATTTGCATGTGATCTTCAAAAGAAAAAGCGTATCGTGTGGTTTTACTCTGCTATTTTAGGCATTATTTTAGTGATTTTGCTCTATCCTGAAATGGCAAATCTTTTTATCGAGGATGTGGAATGAAAAAGTGGTTGTTCTTGCTGTTACCGCTGATGCTTTTTGCGAAAGAAGAAATCATCATCAAGGTAGCTGAGATGCATTGTCCTTTATGTACGACTGCTGTAAAGAAAGCTCTAAAAAGCGTTGAAGGTGTGGAAAGTGCTAAAGTGACACTAGAGACAAAATTAGCGGTAGTCATTGCAAAAGATGGTATCGAAGATGCAGTCTATTTGGATGCTGTTAAAACGACAGGGTATGAAGGTGTGATGGTGTCTCGTAAACACCTAAAAGAGTAGGCTACTTTTTCTTTACTCTGCATACAAGATTATTAAAAAATGATTGAAATAACCTCTCTTATGTCCTTGTACATATTTGCATGCTAAACTTTCATGAGTCAAAATTCTGGTTGAAATTTTTTACATATAAAGGCAAATCATGGGCGAATATGCTTTTCTTTTAGGTATTGCGACGGTATTTATGTTAGGGACGATAAGTCCAGGACCTAGTTTTATTTTGATTGCCAAAACGGCTGTTTCCAAGTCTCGAAAAGAAGGGTTTGGCGTGGCGATTGGTTTGGGACTAGGAGCTGTTGTATTTTCTCTTTTAGCCATTTTTGGGCTCTATGCCATTTTAGAAACCGTGCCTTTCTTGTACGGTGCTTTAAAAATAGCAGGAGGTCTCTACCTTGTTTATTTAGCTTATAAAATGTGGAAACATGCCGATACACCTTTGGAGACCACGCTTAGTTTGGAGCAAAAACCAAAGAGCTTTACCAAAGCTGTTTTATTTGGTTTCGCAACACAGATGAGTAACCCCAAAACAGCTATCATCATCGGAAGCATTTTTGCGGCACTTCTTCCCAAAGAGATACCGCCTTTTGGAACACTGTTCATTTGCCTCATCGCTTTTATCATTGATGCATCGTGGTACTCGTGTGTTGTAGGACTTTTATCGACGCAAAAAGCCCAAAAGATTTACTTGCGCACGAAGAAGCATATCGATAGAATCGCAGGAAGTGTATTGGGAATTTTAGGTCTTAAATTGGCGTTAGATAGGGCGTAGTGAAATAAAATAAAAGAGGTAAGATGGCGTGATTTCTCACGCCATCTTAGTAAATTAGTCTTTTTTGTAAGCGTTTCTTGGAGCAGATTTAGGAGCGCGATCACTACGTGGTGCTCCACTTGGTTTGTCGCCTCTTGGTGCGCGTGGTGGTCTGCTATCACCGCTGTCACGGTTGCCTTTGTATCCGCCACCATCACGTGAACCTGAAGATCTACCACCTTCTTTTGCAAAAGGATTACGGCTTTCGCCTCTGTCACTTCTAGGTACACCATCTCCTCTTGGAGGACGTGAGTCTCTGCTTGTGCCGCCATCGCGTGAGCTTGTGCCTTTGTATCCACCGCTGTCACGTGAACCACCATCACGGCTTCCACGGTATCCGCCACCATCACGTGAACCACCAGAGTTACCTCTGTATCCGCCACGTCCGCCATCACGGCTTCCTCTATAACCACCGCGTCCTCCACGGCTATTTTCACGCTCTTCGATGTTTTTAACAACATTTTCCAATGTCTTTTTATCAAGACCGATTTTATCTGGACCAACAGGTGTATTTTCTTTCAATAGGTTTGAAAGAAGTTTAAGAGCGATTTGTGACATATCCATCTCATCTTCTAAAATAGCAAGAAGTTTAGACGCATTTTCATTGAGTTCAGCACTTTTAATATCTTCTGCGATTTTTACAAGTTTATGCTCTTTTACATCTCTTAAACTTGGAACAATTCTGTGTTCCATTTTTGAGCCCACTTTTTTACTGATGCGTTGCATTGAGTGAAATTCGATTGGTGTTACAAGGGTAATCGCTGTACCTTTTTTACCGGCACGTCCTGTTCTACCAATACGGTGAACGTAGCTTTCTGGATCAAATGGCATATGGTAGTTGAAAACGTGAGTGATGTCAGCTACGTTTAGACCACGTGCCGCAACATCGGTTGCTACAAGGATTTCGATTTGTGAACCACGGAAAGCCTTAATAACACTCTCACGTTGATTTTGTTCCATATCGCCGTGTAAGCCTTTTGCTGCATATCCGACTGCCATCAATTGAGTTGAAAGACGATCAACCTCTTTTTTGGTACGGCAGAAAACGATTGATTTTTCAGGCTCAAGCGCATCCAAAAGACGAATCATTGCATCATCTCTCTCATACTCGTTGATCACATAGTAAAGTTGTTCGATGTCATCATTGGTTGTGCTATCTTTTGGTGTGATGCTGACAAATTTTGGTTCGTGAAGAATTTTTGTAGCAAGTTTTTTAATAGGATCTGGCATTGTTGCTGAGAAAAGAAGTGTTTGACGCTCTTTTGGAAGATAGGTAAAGATCTCTTCAATATCTTCTAGGAAGCCCATATCGAGCATCTCATCGGCTTCATCTAAAACAACCATTTTAGGTGCAAAACCTGGAAGCTTACCATTTTTAAGAAGATCTAACATACGACCTGGAGTTGCGACGATAACGCTCGCACCTTTTTCGATTAAGCCAATTTGACGGCTGTATGAGCTACCACCATAAATGGTTACCGTTTTAATGCCACAAAAACGACCTAAAGAGTAAAGCTCGTCACTGACTTGAGTCGCTAGTTCTCTGGTTGGTGTAATGACTAAAAGTTGAACTTTATTGAGATTTGCATCGATCATGCTCATGGTTGGAAGACCAAAAGCAGCTGTTTTACCTGTACCTGTTTGTGCTTGCGCAACGATGTCGTGTCCTTGAAGAACAAGAGGAATTGCCTCTGCTTGTACGGGACTTGGCTCTGTGAAGCCTGCCTCTGTGATGGCTTTGAGAATATCTTGGTGAAGACCAAAGGATTCAAATGTTTGCATGTTTTATTCCATTATTATAAATTTTTTCAAAACAAAACTAACGTGCGACTAGGCACAAACTCTAACTCATGTACATAAAAATTTTAATGGGGAACAAACCCGTCAATATCGTATGTAAAAACCTACATACTCACTGAGGATTTCTCAAATCTGGTAGGTTTTAGGTGAAGTTCTTTTTAATGAAGCTCTGAAATTAAGGGCATTATAGTGGAATTTGTTTAAAATAATATTAAGGTTTAAAAGTGATTGGATTTTATGCCTTATTTTGTGTCCAGTCAAACTCCATTTGTTTGGCAGTTTTTATAGCCAAATCTTGATTTATAAGACGTTCAATAAGGTGTAAGCTCATATCGATACCTGCAGAAATACCTGCTGATGTAATGATCTTTCCTTCATCCACCCAACGCATGTTCTCTTTGACAGCAAGGTGTGGAAACATAGCACGAAGATCGTCTATATCTTCCCAATGAGTTGTAGCAGATTTTCCATCCAAAAGTCCTGCTTTTGCTAACAAAAAAGCACCTGTACAAATAGAGGCGGTGAGTTGTGTTTGTTCTGATGTAGTCATAATCCAGTTAATTACAGAAGTATCTTCAAGTTCTTCTGTAACAACACCACCTGGAATGAGTAAAACATCAACTTTTGGATGGGATGTAAAGTCAAAATCAGGGTCTATTTTAAGTCCTGCTCGCGCATGAATAGGCTCTTTTGTTTTCCCAATCGTAAAAACTTCAAATGGTATTTCAATGGAGGATATATGAAGTTTTTTATAAACACGCGAAGCAGTTGTAAAAACTTCATAAGGACCTGCAAAATCAAGTACTTCAACGTTGTCAAAGATGAAAATACCAACCGAAAAAGTCATTGTATTGTTCCTTGTTATCGTCAATAAATTGAAAAATTGTAACACAAAAGTAATAATTTAATATTTATGCAAAAGTAATATGAAATTAATGCATATTAAAGCGAAAAAAAATTATATTCTTTAAAATATTTATTATTAAATATGAATTTATATATCTTTTACGATCACTAGGGGGCAAACATGGTGAGAAATTCTTTAGTTGTTACAGTACTGGGCGCTGTAATATTGACAGGTTGTGCTACAACAACACCTACTGTTGTGAATGTAGAAAAACCAACTTCCTTACAACCTAAAATTGCAGAGCAAAAGCAAGAACCCGTGTTGAAACGCAAAGTTGCAATTGCACGTTTTGGCAATGAAGCTCAGTATGGTAAATCTGCACTTTTTGGTATCAACAACGATTATAATGCTGAAAAGCAGGCAACAGATGTCCTCTCGGCAAAACTTACACAATCGGGCAAATTCATTCTTTTAGAGCGTAGTGATTTAGATAAAATTAATAAAGAAACAACAACATTTAACTTACAATCGATGAATATTGGAGCAGATTATCTCATTGTTGGTTCAGTGACAGAATTTGGTCGAAAAAACATTTCTGATACGGGCGTCTTTTCGCGCTCAAAAATTCAAACTGCTTACGCAAAAGTGAGCGTTCGTTTGATTGATGTTAAGACAGGTCAAATTGTATTTGCACAAGAAGGCAGTGGTGAAGCCGACAGTGAAGCGGGAAGTGCTTTTGGTGTTGGAAAACACGTAGGTTATGATTCTACTTTAAACGATAAAGCAATTTCTGCAGCTATCAGTAGTGTTGTAGATGGAATTATGCAAAATCTTTTAGCAAAACCATGGCGTTCATATGTACTTTCTGTTGAAAATGGCGGAGTCATTATCGCTGGTGGTGCAAATCAAGGATTGAAAATTGGTGACACATTGAGTGTTTATGGTCAAGGTAAGCAAATGAAAAACCCTCAAACAGGGATGATGATCGAACTTCCAGGAAGTAAAATAGCAGATATTCAAGTTGTTAGTCAATTTGGATCAAGCGATACGGATGAAGGTTCTGTATGTCAAATCATCAATGGAGCAATTTCTAATTCTTCTCTAAAGGATATGTATGTTCAAAAATAAAATAGTATTGATACTAATGAGTACACTGTTATTTGTTGGATGTGGTTATAAACAGACTACAACACAAACTAGAGATGTTGGTTATTTAAAATTTAATAAGTCTTCAAGTGCAGGGTATCGTGTCGTTATTAATGATAAATACGAGTTTATGCTTGATCAATGTGCAGAACAACAAGCTGTTGGTCAATGCCAAGATACAACATCGGATAAATTATTTGAAGTAAGTAGTGGTTTGGTTGCAATTAAAGTATTTGATGCAACTAAGAAATTAATTTATAAAGATGAAATTTATTTAGGCTCTACAAATACTAAGGAGATCACATTACCATGATGCAATTAAAACATATTTTTTTATCATTAAGTGTTTCATTACTATTAGTAGGATGTGCAAATGCACCACAGCCACCACTTTATAGTTGGGGTGACTATGTAAAGAGTTCAACAAAATATGGAATGGATGGACATAATAAAGAGGTTTTAGAACAACATAGCGCGGAGCTTAAAAAAATTATTGATGAATCTGATATGAATAAGCAAAAAGTAGCTCCTGGTATTTATGCAGAATATGGGCAAATTTTGTTTGAAACAGGTAAAAAAGAAGATGCAAAACAGTACTTTTTGCTTGAGAAAAAAACATATCCTGAATCTGAAAAATTCATCAATCAAATTATGAAAAAATTATACGGAGAAGCCTAATGCAACGATTACTTTATTTAGGATTTTTAGCGTTAACTGCTTTTTTATTGACAGGATGTGCTCAAAGTGTATCGCAAGTGAGTAAGGGAGAATTTTATCCAAAAGTATATGCTCATCAGCCAAAATCAATTTTGGTACTTCCTGCAAGAAATACAACAACTTCTGTTGATGCAACAGATCACTTTCGTTATACCATTACAAAACCTTTAGCTGAACAGGGATATTATGTTTTTCCTGTTCATCTTGTTGATGCTTTTTTCAAAAGCGAAAATATCAGCGATCCTGAAATGATTCGTCAAATCCCAGTTAAAAAGCTTAAAGAAATTTTTGATGCGGATGCAATTTTATATGTTGATATTAATACATGGGATACGGGTTATACCGTATTTAGCAGCAACGTTGATGTTGGCTTATCGTTCTCTTTGGTAGACGCGAATAGTGGAGAAGAAATTTGGCAAAATAATGCGTATGCCTATTCGTACCAAGGGCTTGATGGGAACAATGGTCTTGTAGGATTATTGGTCTCAGCTGTTGTAACAGCTGCAAATACAGGTACAGACTACACAGCATTGGCTTATACAGCGAATAATGTAGGTTCTAAGCAACTTCCACAAGGTGCTTATGGAAGAGCGTATCATAAAGATATGGACGAAAAAATTGCAATCTTGGATAGTGCAAAACTTGAAGATGGCAGATTGTATGTGGATGAATATTTTATTTCTGGGCTTAAGAAAGAAGAAAAAGTACCACTTACTGTACGCCAATATCAAAAGGGGTATTTTGCATTTCCTGTAAATAATCTCAATATATTCAAACATAATGGTTATCCCAATTACTATGTGACTCAAGAAATTAATGGTAAGAAGTTTTTGAGAAATAGATTTTTTCAGTATGAAAATGGATTTCCTTATTTGTTAGCAAATGGGAAAAAAGTGTTTGTTTATACGGAAAAAGATGGGACGATCCCATATAGTGAAGAAAATGGAAAGTACTATTTCCAGGTTGAAAATATTGTAGATTTAAAAACTCAACCAAACTCTTAATATCGAATGTAGAAGGTATAGAGATACTATCTCTATACCTGTCGAGATGTTTTATATATAAATGATGAAATGGTTCATTTCACCCTCACGTTTGTACTCCAATCGCATACCATGGAGACGAATCACATGCCATGTGATAAACAATCCAAAGCCAAGTCCACGGGCACTTTTTTGCTTTTTACCCTCTAAAAAGTAAGGTTCAGCATAGCGCTCAAGAGAGAATTCTAATGCAGGGGCATGGTTAGACACGGTGATGGTATGGAGGTCATTACTCAAAGTAACTCGGTGATCATGAGCATAATTTACACCATTGTCTAAAAGATTTTTCAAAACAACACCAAAGAGTTCAAAATCGACCTTGAGTTCGACAGGTGTTAAGTGACATGTAATATTTTCATGTTTATCATCTAAAATATCGAGTGCATAATCGACAACATCTTCAATATGATAGCGTTTGATGTCAAGTTTTAGCTCATCTGCACTGAGTTTTTCAATACGTGAAAACTCTTCTAAAAGAGCCTCTTGGCGTTTGAAAACATTTTGAAGAATACTCGTGTAGGTTGCATCTTCGATCATCTCAGCGGCAAGCTTTCCTTTAGTGATGGGTGTTTTAAGCTCATGCATAATGTTACGTAAAAAAAGCTGTCTAGAATCTCTAAGAGATTTGATCTTAATAACGGCGCTGTCAAATTCATTGGCAAGGGCTGCGATTTCATCTTTTTTACTACTTTTACACGTGATGTCATAATCTCCATTGGCAAAATGTTTGATTTTCTCACGCAAGGTTTTAAGTGGCAAAATACTTCGGATAATGCCAATATAAAGCACAATGACGAAGGCAAAGGTCAATAATGGAAAGAGAATTTGTGGAAAAAGCTCTTTTTCAAACGGAACTTGCAAAATAGTAGGTTTATCATCACGTCTAAACAAAACAGCATAAATGTGCATACCATGCGGTACGACATACAAGCCAAATCGTAACTTTTCTTCCATCTGTTTCATTGGAAAAGGTCGTGGAGGTTTAGGTATCTCTAAAATTCTCTCTTGTAGTTTTGCATCTTCTACGCGGGTAAAACCCATTTCTGCTAGTTTTTCATAGTCAAGCTGTTTTGCCAAAGGATCGAAAGCAGAGCGGACGGCTAGATGTGTATAGTCATGCATACGTCTTAAAGTACTATCTCTCTCATGGATTGAGAGTGAAAAAAAGATCGCAGCGATGCCTAAAAGTGCCAAAGCAAAGATAAGCGTAATGCGTGTAATGATGGAGTGATACCACCTCATGCTTGAAGCCTATAGCCTATGCCACGCACCGAATGAATGAGTTTTGGCTCTTTAGAACTTTCTCCAAGCTTTGTACGAATACGGCTTATAAGCACATCTAAACTTCTGCTTTCATTGTCTTCATTGAGACTCAGTGCACTGTTAAGCAGTTCTGTTCTTGAAACGACACAGTTATTTTTTTTGATAAGATGAGCTAAAACATCGTATTCTGCTGGAGTGAGTGTCAGTGGGACGTTGTTAAAAAAAATCGTGTGGCTCTCTTCTTTGAGAACAAGCAATGTATTGGGTGTCTCCTCATGAGGTGAATTACTCTTTTTGTAACGTCTTAGCACACTCATAATGCGAGCATAAAGCTCTTTAGGTTCATACGGTTTTGGAAGGTAGTCATCGGCACCAAGTTCTAATCCTACGATTTTATCTTCCAAATCACTGCGTGCGGAGGAGATAATAATGGGTATATCGCTTTTCGTACGTACTTCTTTGCATATCTCAAGTCCGTCCATCCCTGGTAAAGAAAGATCTAAAATGAGTAAATCATATTTTGTGAGGCTCAAAGCACTAATGCCAAGGTACGGGTCGTCATAATTGGTTACGGTGATGTTATAGCGTTTTAAAAAATTACATAAAATTTCTGCTAATTCGACATCATCTTCGATCATTAAAAGATTAGGTTGCATGATTGTGTCCTGAAAATTTGTCTTAAACAATGATACACCTACTCTCTGAATGGTTTGTTAATGCAAATACCACAGAGTAATTTTTCACCTTCCTCTTCGATAATAAATTGATGAAGAGAAAAATAACTTTTGAGTCCCTCAGATGTTGGAAGAGTAATTTCATGCTGAGTCAAGCCTTCATACAATGAAAGGCGATCCATTTCAGCAATTTTCTCAGCTGTATGGGCATCAAAAAGATCTTTAGCAGTTTTATTTTTCCATGTTTTAAACCCTAGAAATTGCTGATACGCTTGGTTGATATACAGATAGTTTCCGTGTCTATTTTTGATAAATGAAAGTGCTGGAATATGTTCTACAAAAGCGATAAAACGTTCATGTTCAAAACGTTCTTTCATCTCTTCTGCTTTATCGGCCGTTACATTGCGAATGGTTCCAACCATACGGATAGGTTGTTCATTTTTTCCTCGGATAGCTTTTCCTCGAACTTTGACCCATTGGAGAGGGGCACTTTGGCGGATTCGATGATCGACTTCAAAGTAGTCACTTTTACCATCAAGATGAGCTTTTAGGCGCTCGTTAACCAGTGCCATATCTTTAGAATGAACTAAATTGAGCCAAGAAGAAAGGGTTGAAGGAGTTTCTGTTATTTCATACCCCATAAGCTGTTTCCATTTTTGGGAATAAAAGACGCTTTCGCTTTTCATATCCCAATCCCATAGCGCTTCATTACACCCTTCAAGAGCGAGTTCTAAACGCTCTTTTTGCTGCAATAAAAGTGCTTTACTTTTTTGCAAATGTGAGATGTCTACAACGATTGCTACAAAATCCCCCGATGCACCTAAAAGAGGTGCTGTATAGATCAGTGTTGGTTTGATAATGCCATTGTCAAATTGAAGTTCGCAGGTATGTTCACCGCATTTAGGAAGCATGCTTAAAAGTTCGCTATTGTCTTTACTCATCACACCAAAAGCATGTGAAAAAGCTTTATTGGTTTGCCAGTGGCCATTTTTTTTATAAATGATAGGCAAAGGAAGCGTTTGAAATATCTCTTCTTCATCGAGGGTAGAGCGTTGCGATGTGTTTGGTTTAGATTGAAGTTTTTGAAGACGAAAAAAGAGTGTAAGAGAGATAATCAACAAAAGAGCAATAATGGCAAAAAGGACGATTTGTAGCATACAAACCTCTTTGAAGTGGGGTTATCCCGCCTTGAAAAGACGGGATAGGAAGGCGAATTATTTTAAAAGTTCTTTCTCTTTTACGATAAACGGTACACCTTTGATGCCAGCACCAAAGTATTTTGTTTTGAGTTCATCAATGCGAGCCACTTCAGCATCGCTGACTTTTTGCTCATACTTGACGTTTTCATCGTAGTATTTTTTCAAGATTTTGATTTTCTCAGCATCGCTTTTTACTTTAGCGGTCTCATTATAAATCAAAACAGATTTTTCAAGTGAGCTTCTCTCATGAACTGGAGTAAACACAAGCTTGAGGTTATTGGTAGTGAGTCTTTGCTCAATTTGAGCAAGCTCTTGTCTACAGTAAGGACACTCAGGATCTGTAAAAACGACTAATGTGTCTTTTTTAGGATCATTTCCTAAAGTGACGATGTTTTTCTTCTCCTCTTTTTTATAGAGAGCTGAAAGCTTTTTCTGAAGCTCTGCCATTTCCATCATCTCTTTAATGCTTCCACCTTGTTTGATGCTAATAACATCTGGGAAGATCAAATCATCCTTAGTAAAGATGCTGAGTTTTTGTGAACGTGAACCATCGCTAAGATTTAAAGTCACGAAATCCATGCCATCGATGCCTTCAACGCCTTTGCGAGAAACGACTTCGATAGTAATATTAGGTACTTGAATCGTTGATTTAAAGTGTTCAACAATTTGTGCGTCGGTTGCTGCAAAAAGTGTGCTAGAAATAAGCGCAACAAACCATAAAAGTTGTTTTTTCATTCATTTTCCTTGTAAGTTACAGAATATAATCTGCATGAAATGTAAGGTATTATACAATAAAAAGAGTCATAGTTTGTTAACGAAAGGTCAACGGATGCAAGAGAATGCCGATAAAATGGCACTTATAGAAGAGATTGAAAAACTAATAGAATCTGATCCAAATGCTCCTATTTCCTCATTTTCAATGCTAGAGTTTTTAGAAGTCGAAGATTTGGTTTCGGTACGCGGAACACTTTTGCGCTCAAAAAACAATCGCTCTGCTGAGAATGAAAAATGGTTTGATGAGTTGTGTAAAAAATAGTTAAATTATCTATTGAAAGGTTCATCATGTCTGAAAAGTGGGCGTACTTAAATGATATTGAGGGGTGTGATGTCGTTGCGCTTTATACGCTTCATAATCTCGTAGAAATAGTTTATTCTAAAGAAGAAAAACAGAAAAGTCTTACCATTAACTTCCATGTAGCAGGTGGGTCTATGGGCTATGTGGAGTGTTTTCAGTTAGACTCCATTCCTCTACCGCCTGCTAAAATCAAACATACACTCAGCGATGCCATTGGTAAAGTTGTACAAGTCAATCTGTATACCAATGTCAATGAGCATGAGCATTATGAAGAGCTTGAATTGGTGTGTGAGAATAGCACATATTTATTTTATTTTAGTGACAATGAAGAAGAAGCGCATTATGCGAAGATAGAAAAAGGAAAAGCTCCTAGTTTACAAAAAGCCCTAAAAATGGACTTTTCTTTACCAAAAGAGCTTTTTAGCGTGGAAGAGTTTAAAGATCATCTTGCCTTTGCTCTTCGCGCTCATGGTGAGCAAAAAACACCTCATGGTTTACCATACTCTATGCACCTTTTAAGTGTTGCAGGCGAAATTATCAATGCCATCACGTGTGAGCCTTTGAGTTATGATGAAAACAATGTTGCTATTGCGTGTGCACTGTTACACGATGTCAATGAAGATACATCTACTACGATTAGAAAAGAGACTTTTTTAGCTGGTAATGCGGAAGTGATCGCTAAAGGAGTTGCTGCCCTTACGAAAGATAAAACCCTGCCTTCAAAAGAGGCTCAGATGAGAGACAGTTTAGAACGGCTGAAAAAACGTCAAAACTGTGTGGCAATGGTCAAACTTGCCGATCGCATCACCAATCTTGGAGTCCCGCCAAAGCATTGGGATGATGAAAAAAAACGAAAATACCTTGATGAGGCAAAACTCATTTTGAGTGAACTTGGTTATGCTCATTCGTACCTTGCGAAGAAGCTTCAAGAGAAAATTGAGGCGTACGAACAGTATATGTAAACTGTGGAACGAAGAATGCTTCTTTTGCGTATCACATAGCAAAAGGATGACATCATGCGTATTTGGATGAGTTACTTCAGATACACCCCTGAGATCATCGCCTTTGTTGCAACTTGTGTTGTTTTAGCAAGGTAGGTTTTTAGGGGTTTGAGAAAGGGAGATTTTCTCCCTTTCTTAGTATTTTTTCCCTTGACAAGGGATGAGTTCTTTTTCTTTTATCTCTTCTACAAGTGGTTTTAGACTTTTGAGTGTATAGAGTTTAAGATCATTACCTTTGAGGGCTTTAAGCTCTGAGCTAAAGCCATTTTTACCAAAAATAACGAACATATCGGGTTCAAATTCCGCTAATGCACATTTTTCTTTTAACCGTGTCAGTTCTGTTTTTTTCACTTTTGCGTTGGTGTATTTACAACTTCCTGCAATCAGTTTACCAGACTTTGTTTTTGCCAAAATATCAATCTCTGCATTTTTGTCCCAATAACTTCCGATCTCGACGATAGGATCTTCACTAAAACTTTTTTTCAAAAATGATTGGCAGAGTTTTTCAAAAATCAGATCGCTAAAGCCTTGTTCTCGATTCGTAAATGCTTTTTCAACTTCACTAAAATCACCCTCTTTAATCGTTTTATAGTAAGGTGACACAAAGGCAAACCAAAAACGCATAAAAGGAGTTGTAAAGCTCAATTTATCGGAGTTATCATCTTCTTCTCTCATAGGGCGTTCAAGTGAATATTCAAGCTCAATGAGTTCACTGCGCAAAAGTGCATGAAGCGCTTCATTACCTTCTTCACGGCTTAGGCGAGCGCGTTTATAGGAGGAAAAAACACGACGATCCCCTGTGGCACATGCGCTTAAGAGAGTATGGACAAGTTTGTTGCTATGAGTTTGTTTGGTAATGTCGGTGTGAATGTAAGTGTAGTTTTTTAAAATCTTGTTGGAAATGAGCTCAAAAAGAGGTTTTGTGGTATCGACATTCCAACTGGTTCCTCCAAAAACGGTGAAATATTCAATCGCAATTTCAAGATCATCAAGTCTGTTTTGAAGGTAAAAAGAGCGAAAATGGTGTAGTAGAGTAGGGTGTTTTGACATAAAAAAGTAGCCTTTGATTATTTTTCGTCATTATACACGAAAAAGAGCAGTGAAAAATTTTTCACTGCTCTTTCAAAGGGTATTGCATTATTTGGAGTGGCTTCCATCGCAAAATGGTGAATTTGCACTTTTTTTACAGGCGCAAAGGTAGTACTCTTTACTCTCAGTCACCGTAAATGCTTTAGGTGTAAAACCTGAACCTTTATGACTTCCATCGCATAAAACGGTGCTAGAACTCTTTCCACAGGTACAGAAGTGGTAAGTTTTATTGGCTTCGAGTGACATTTTAACGGGTGACATGATAGTTCCTTTATTTTTTAGTGCATGGGCACATCAAATACTAAAACCCAAGAGGGTTTCAACGCTTCAAGTTCATAGATTTTTTCTTCAGTAATTTGTACTTCGTCTCGTTTATCAAGTATGACGCCATCGATCTTTACACTTCCTTCAACCACCAATAAAAGTTTACCACGATCTGGGCTTGAAGAAGCTATGGAAATCGTTTTACCTTCAGAGAGTTCAGTCGTAAGAATAAACGCCTCTTGATTGATCGCTATGGAGTTATCTCTACCATCAGGCGAAACCAGTGTTACCCACTGATTGTTTTTGGTGACATCTCTAAAATCACGTTGATTGTAAAGTGGTTTGCCACCTTTTTCATTTGGTTTGATCCAAATCTGAAATAGTGCGGCATCTTCTTCTTTAGAAGCAAATTCGGAGTGCAAAACACCTTCTCCTGCGCTCATATACTGAATTTCACCTGCGTGAATTTCGCCATGATTGCCAAATGAATCGGTATGCACTAAAACACCCTTGGTGACAATAGATACGATTTCCATATCACGATGCGGGTGCATCCCAAAACCAAGTCCCGCTTCTATGACATCATCATTGATGACACGAAGGGCACCAAAGCCCATACGGTTTGGATTATAATACTCTGCAAATGAAAAACTAAAACGGCTATGCAGCCAACCATGCTCTGCAGTGCCTCTTTGGTCGGCTTTATGAATTATGAATGACATGGTTGGCTCCTTTGGTGTTCTTTATAAAATTATTTTTGTAAAATACCTTCTAATGCGACGTCAAGTTTTACTTCTTCACCAACGATCACACCACCAGTCTCAAGTGCTTTGTTCCAAGAGATACCAAAATCTGTTCTGTTAATTTTACCGCTAAGTCCAAGTCCTACACGTTTGTTACCATAAAGGTCTGTTGCCGCACCACCGTTTTCAAAAGCGAGAACAACTGGTTTTGTAACACCTTTCATTGTCAGTTTACCATACGCTTTGTCACCTTTGATTTCATCAAGAACAAATGTGATTGTTGGGTATTTTGCTACATCAAAAAGATCAGCTGAACGTAAATGATCATCTCTATCTTTAATGCCTGTATCGATAGATGTCGCTTCGATAGTACCTTTAAGAGACTTAAGTGTTTTGGTTGCTTCGTCATACTCAAAACTACCGTTGAATTTTCCAAAATTACCTTTTACGGTTGAAATCATTGCGTGTTTGACGCTAAAGTCTGTGCTTGAGTGCATTGGATCGACAGTGTAGTTTCCAGCAAATAGGGCAGTTCCTGCCAACAAAGATGACGCGAGTAAAGATTTGATTTTCATAACAGTTCCTTTTTACTAATTAGTAATATTTGTGCAAAAAATTATTGTGCTTTTTGCAATTTGCGTAACAAGTCGTACAATACGACCAACTCATCATCACTTAAAACATCGAAATAGCTCTTTAAATTCGCTGCATGGTTTGTAAACATACCGCCAATAAGGGCTTTCCCTGCTTCTGTGATGCTCATAATACGAACACGTGAGTCTTCAGCTGAAGGCTCTGTTGCCACCAAACCATCACGGGTGAGGTTTTTTACAACAACGGTGACATTTCCAGGGGTACTCATAATTAACTTCGTAATAGCACCTACGGAGAGGTCTCCACGATGGTAAAGGACTTCAAGAACTTCAAACTGATTCATTGTTAGGCCACTTTCGTTGATATACTTCAACTCTTTTGCACGGATCTTTTGAAATGCTCGTAGAATTTGAATCCACGTCTGCATACTTTTGTCTGTGCGCTCACCGTAGCTTTTAACATCTGATCTAAGTTTCATTTTTCTTTCCTTTGCCGAAATAATACTACTAATTAGTAATAATGTCAAGAGCAAAATAGATTTTTTTTGAAAAAGAAACAAAAATGTCATCAATTTAGTCAACAAATAGGTGAGATTGTTATATAATTTCGCGCCTATTTTAGGGCATGATGAATTGTGGAGTAGCGTGTGGAAAATGATATAAAACCCAAATCGGAAGAGAATCTGTTAACGAAAGTTTCAACATTTAATCAATTTTTAGAGCAAAAAGTTGAGAGTATGCTCCTTAAGATACTCAATATCGCGCGGTATATTTTTATCGTGATGATGATTGTCTATTTGGGGCAGTGTTTTGTAAGCCTCGGATATAAAATGGTCGCATTTACGATTTCTCAAGGAGCTCTTGATTTTGATTCGATTAAAATCATTTTAACCGATAGTTTGTTTGTCTTGATTGTTTTAGCGATTGTAAAAACACTTTTTATTCAAGATGGGTTTGACTATGCGATTACCTTTCTTGAAATCTCATTTGTTGTGTTAGTCAGAAAGCTCATTTTATTGGAGACCGACCCATCAGAGACAATGATTTTATTGGTACTTGGCATCACATCAGCGATGTTTTTTATCTTGATTGTCTATATTCATGGATTGAAACACAAATGGGCGAAAGAGAAATGTGAAGAGAAGAGGGCCGATTAAAATCGACTCTCTTTTAGAGAAGTACTCTTCTGTTTCCCTCTTTTTTAACATCTTCAAAATTATCAAGATAATCAAGATACGCCACTAAGTATTTTCGGCTCATATCGAAGTGATCTTTAAAGGCTTTAATATCAATACCGTTCTCTTTGCGCATAATGTCACGCATATGGGCAACAATGGCACTGAGCGCAAGAGTCGTTACAAAGAGATTATGCTCTAAGCGTACGACTTTTTTGGAGCGTGTGAGACTTTTGAGTGCATCATCTCCCATTTTGCGATCAATGTCGAGATCATCATAGATATTGTAAGGCGCGTCAGGCGTAAATTCAGCTTTTAGTAAAATGTCATAAATCTTATCTTCGATCAGTGTTTCAATGTTATCAATGTCAATTTGAGCATTTTTATATATACCATTGACAAAATCAAGCATCCCTTCTTCACAGAGTTTTTGAAGCACACTTTCTACCAAAGCGACACTCGCCCATTTGAGTTTTAAAGAGAGTGAATTCGCCGAAAGTAGGGCATACGCGTTTTTTGCATAAATGGCTTGGATGATACGTTCTAATTCATTTTTCATGGAAATCGGGTAGAGAACTAAGCCTTTTTCATCAACAAAAACATCATTCATTTCATTCGCAATCGCAATAGCTTCATCATGGTTTAAACCAAAGCGTTGGTTAGAAGAGATGAGACCAAAACCATGTTTGTGCATTTCAACTAAAATGGTAAAAGCACTTTTAAAATCTTTGCAGTCAAGGGCTTTTAGAAGCTCTAATTTCACTCTTTTTTTCATCGGATCGTTGATAGGATTGAGGATGCGTCCACCACCAATCGTACGACCACTTGAGCAGATGATGAAAGGCTCATCATGTATTAAAAAGAGTTTATGGTTGAACTGCAGTTTTGCATAGCCTTTGTCCGCTTTGTCTTCATTTTCATAAAATAAAATGCGTGCTTCAACCTGCTTGGTTCCGACGTAAAGTATCACTTTACTGTTATGTTTAAGTGTATGTCCGCCAATACTTTCCAACCACACATCAGCACAGTCAAAACCACGAATAAATCCTTTTTTACAGAGCAATGCTCCTTTTTCAAAAGAGGTTTTTTGCGCATTTTGGAGGTTAATGGCCGTTCTTTGAGACGAATACGCCGCTTCCACATCATGGTCGTGTACCTGAAGATTTCGGATAACAAACTCTTTTTCTAACTCTGGGGCAAAGAGCTTCTCACCCACTTTAATGGTTCCATCTAATACGGTTCCTGTGACAACCGTTCCTGCACCTGCGATGGAAAAAGAGCGATCAACATAGTAACGAAAGAGTCCGTTACTTTTTTTAGGTGTTGCAGGAAGATCAAAAAGTGCCTTTTTTAGGGCTTGAATCGATGAAGCCTCGTAAATACTCACAGGAATAATTTCAACCAAATGAAGATTTTTAAGTGATTTTAGATGCTCAGTAATTTCGTATGTTCTTTGTTCTATCACATCAGAAGTTGCAAGATCTTTTTTAGTGAGTGCAACGATGATGTTTTTGACGTGTAAAAGATTTAAAATCTCCAAATGCTCTCTGGTTTGGGGCATAATGCCTTCATTGGTATCAATAACAACCAAACTCGCATCAAACCCAAATGCGCCAGCAATCATATTTTTTAAGAGTTTCTCATGTCCTGGGACATCGATAAATGCAACATTCTTTGTCTCATTTTGCATGGAAGAGAAGCTAAGGTTGATGGTAATGCCTCTGCGTTTTTCTTCCTCTAAGCTATCTCCTTCAAAGCCTGTTAGGGCAGTGATGAGAGCCGTTTTACCATGGTCGACGTGACCTGCGGTTCCTACGATAATATATTCCATTATTTCTTGCCTATGATAGTTTCAATGATAGTGATAAGTTTTTCTTCCACACTTGGAAGGATGGTGCGAAAATCGAGTAAAAATTGTTCATTTTCAATACGTCCAATGACATGAGCTTTACGAAATTTTTTCTCTAAAGTCGTTGCTTTGCCTTTGATATGTAAAGCAATGGTTGGAAAGCGGCGATTGGGCAATGTGCCTCCTCCCATATAGGTTTCACTTTGGATGATTTCACAGTAATCTGCACCTATTTTTTCTTGGAACATTAAGGCTCTTTGTGAGAGTTCTTCAACACTTCTAAACAGCAGCCACAATGTAGGGATTTGCTCATACTCTTCTTTGAGATAGGCTTTAATGCTCTCCTCAAGCAGACTGAGTGTGATTTTATCGACTCTGAGCATGCGTAGCAGTTGGTTCTTTTTAAGCTTTGCGATCAAATCCGTACGCCCAGCGATGATACCTGCTTGTACGCTGCCAAAGAGTTTGTCGCCACTAAAGCTAATCAGTGAAGGAGAACACTCCAAAATTTCACTCAAAGAGTGTTCGCGGTTGCCTAAGTTGTAGGGAAGTTTTGGTACATAACCGCTGCCTAGGTCATAGTAGTCCAAGAGGTTGTTTTGATCTGCTAAGAGTTTAAGATTTTCATAGGCTACATCTTCGCTAAAGCCTTCAATGGAGAAGTTTGATTGATGCACTTTCATCAGCATGACAGTATTTTCGTTGATGGCGTTAGCATAGTCGGTGATTTTTGTTTTGTTTGTAGCACCTACTTCAACAAGTTTTGCACCACTTTGTTTCATCACTTCAGGAATACGAAAACTTCCTCCTATCTCAACCAGTTCACCACGAGAGACAATCACTTCTTGATCTTTAGCAAAGGTATTGAGAATTAAAAAAACCGCTGAAGCGTTGTTATTGACTACTAAAACATCTTCAACATTTAAAAGCTCTTTCAGATGCGTGCTTACATGCTCATAACGTTCCCCACGACTGCCCAATTCTAGGTTGTACTCTAAATTTGAGTAGTTGCAAATGACGTTACTCGCACGCTCTAAGAGGGTTTTAGAGATAAGGCTTCTGCCCATATTGGTGTGTAAAATAACACCTGTGGCATTGATAAGTGGTTTTAAAGATGGCTCAAAAAGGGCATCATATGCCTCTTTAATCTCTCTCATCAACGTCTCTTCATCAAAAGTTTCAATCTCTTTATGAATCAGTGCTTGGCGTAGCTCTTCGATGTGAGCTCTCGCAATTTTCATCACTAAGGTTGCATTACAGCCTTCAAAAAGAGGATGTGTAAGGCACTTGTCAACCTTAGGAAGTGTTCTTAAAGCATTCATGCGTTCTCCGGAAGCGGAAGTTTTGTCTCGTCAAAGAGATATTTTTTGTTTTGAATTTTGGTAAGGATACCTTGATCTCCTAATTGTTTAAAAAGTTTAATCACTGTAGGTTTACTGACATCAACTTGCTCCATAATCTCGCTGTAAGAGTAGTTGAGCATATTTTCATGGTCTAAGTTTTTGATGATGAAACGAATGATTTCTACTTGTTTACTATCGGTGACTGCTGAGATAGTTTTGATGATGTTGTAAGAGCGCTCAATCTCTTTGGCTTGAATTTTAGGTAAAAGCACATCATGTAAGGAGTTGAGCAATTCTTTGATGTTGACAGGCTTGATAATGTAGTTATCGACATGCAGTTTAATCGCATCTAAAAGGTACTCTGTATCGGTAAATGCTGTTGTAACAATGGAGGGGAGTTCCATTTCAAGGTCATTTTTGACGGTGCGTAAGAAGTCGAGTCCATTGCTGTATTTGAGATGGATGTCTGCGATAATAACGTCGATTTTTTCGTTTTTAATGATTTCGAGAGCTTCATCGATGGTTTGAACAGGGTAGATTTTTTTCACAAAATCTTCTAAAACAGAAGTGGTGTGTTTTAGCAGGTCTGCTTCATCTTCGATATAAAGAATGGTAAAACTACCAAGTAATTCAAAATTGCGCTTGTTCATCTTCATCACCCTCGTTTGTATTGATGTAATTTTTTGGTATTTCTATTGTAAACATCGTACATGCCCAAAAGAGTTTTGTTCCTAGTTTGTGGCGAATGTTTTTACAGCTTATTTTGCCGTGCATGTGTTTTTCAACCATTTGTTTGGACATATAAAGACCGATGCCTGTTCCCACACTTTTGTGCTTTGTCGTGAAGTAGGGGTCGAAAACTTTGGGTATTATATCACTTTTTATACCACCGCCATTGTCGATAACATTGATGAAAATACTCTGTGTATTTTGCTTTGCAATGATGTGAATAATCTTGTGTGTTTGCTCTGTTTTACTGGCTAAAATATCTTTAGAGTTACCAATGAGATTGAGCAAAACATGAATGAGCTCATTTTTAAAACCAAACACCTCAAGATCATCTTTGATCAAGAGTTCTAACGTAATCTCTTCTTTTTCTAATTGGTATTTAGAGAGATCCACCGCTTTTTGAATAACCTCTTTGATACGAAATGCTTTTTTGCTTTTGTTCGGGTTAAAGAAGGTTCGGAAGTCTTCTAGCGTATCTGACATATTTGAAGAGAGCAGCTGAGCATCTTTTACGCGAGATGAGATAAAAGCTTCATCCAACTTACCTGCTAAAAATTTGCTTTCAAAACTTTGAATAATCATCATGAGTGAACCCAGTGGCTGTCTCCACTGATGCGCGATATTTTGAAGCATCTCTCCAAGACTCGCAAGCCTCGCTTGTTGAAACATGATATTGTCTTTTTTACGGCTATTTTCAACTTCGCGTTTAATACGAAGTTCTAGTGAGTCGTTGAGGTCCCGTAACTCTTTGGTTTTAATGAGTACGTTTTCTTCAAGATAGTTATGCAAGTTTTTAAAGTGGTTAATGATGATAAGCAGTACCATCGTGATAAAAAAGAAAATCATACCAATAAGAAGAATGAGCATAACGGTACTGGTTTGAAAGAGGCTATCGTTTACCTGCTTTTCAGTAATTGCTTGTTTGAGATGCGTGGTAATCAGGCTTGAAAGATAGATATTGAGTGAATTAGCTTCTAGCGTAATATCATCGATTAAAAAAGCTGCTTGTTCGGTTTTTGAGTATTTTAAAAGATCAAGCATGATGTTGATTTTGCTGTCGATACTTTGCATTTTAACACTGATTTTATCCACAATGCCTTTTTGGAAAATGGTCTTTTCAGGAATTTCAGGTGTGACTAAAAAGAGGCTCAGCCATTTGCTTGCAAAATAAGGAAGCCCTCCAATTTGGCGATTGGTTGCAAATTGGTAGCTGTTCCATTGTTTGTGTATGATCTGCTGGGCAAGATAAATAACCTCAATAGCATCATTATTGCTGATCTGCTTTTCACGAATATCGCGAAGAGTTTCTGCAATATTGACGCGGTAATTATCCTTTATCTCTTCTAAATCGACTTGGGGTTGCGTGTGTTTTTGAAATAAGGTTTCGTAGTCATATTTGAGTGCAAAAATGGAAACGAACATCAAAAAACCAATAGTGATTGTTCCACTGAGAATAATGAAAATAAGAATTTTTGTTTTATTGGAAAACTTAATGGTTTCGAGTTTTTGGTTAATAAATTCTACAAATGTCATCTTAGTACTCATACTTTTGGATGATCTCAAATTTGCCATTCACATAGTTTGAGAGATAGACTTGGTTTAAAAGTTGTGCATGATTGTATTTTAAAGGAATGTTATCAAGTGTTTTAGGTGAAAGATTTTTGAGCTTGTCTAAAAATTTACTAGGCGTAATTGCTCCATTAATCGCTTTGAGCGCTGTTACTACGGACTTTGCGGCTAAATAGGATTCATAAGAGACCAAAGAAGGTTTTTCTTCAGGATAATAAAATGTAAGGTTTTTTAGGTACTCCACGGCTTCTTTTGAATAAAAATCATCGTAGGAAGGAATCGTTTGAGAGAAAAGAATATTTTCGCCTTGACCGTGTAATTCCCCGATTAACGCATCAGCATTGACAAATGAAATAGGACAGAAAATCATTTTAGAAGGAATGTGCTCTTTGACCTTTTCAATAAAACGAGCAGTGGGTTTGTAAGATCCTACTAGGACGATTGCCTCTGGTTTTGCCGCTTCAATTTCATGAATGGCATGACGAATGGAGAGCGTATTACGTTTATAGGTTCCCTCAGCGCTCAGTGTGAGATTGCGTTTGGCAAGAGCGTTTGAGAGTGCAATGTAGCCTTCCTCACCATAATCATCATTTTGATAAAAAATAGCAAAACGGGTAATGTTTTTTTGCTTGGTGAGATATTCGACAAGGGCATCAAGTTCTTCATTGTAAGAACTTCTAAAATTGACAATATTGGGCGTATCTTTGGTACGAAGAAAAGAAGCTCCTGTATAAGGTGCTATAAAAGGAATATTGGTTTCAGAGATAAGTGGAAGCACACGTTTGACTGTAGGTGTTCCCACAAAACCAAAGAGCGCAAAAACATCATCTTTGCTAATCAGTTTAATGGTGTTACTGAGCGTATTTTCAGGTTCATATTTATCGTCATATTGGATAAATTCAATTTTTTTCCCTTGAATGCCACCTCTTGCATTGGTGTGACTGAAATAGGTATTGGCACCGACAACGACATCACGCCCCAAATGGCTATTGATACCTGTGAGGGGTAGAGAAGCTCCTAGTAAAATCGTATTTTTTTCCATATTTTTATACGATGAAGCATAAAAAAAGGAGAATATCAAGATGAATAGGGCTATAAAGCTCATGATCAGAAAGTTTTTGTTTACCAAAATGAGTGACCTTCAACAGTTGATGATAGTTATTATAGCCTAAGAAGATTAACGCAACCTAATTGTAAAAACGAGCCTGTAATACGTTATATAAATTATTATACAACGTATTACACATAGATAAAATTTCTCTTGTTAAGAACCATTTAAACCAATTCATTTTACAATTCGGTAAATTCTCATTTACCACTTATGGATGTAAAATGCAAAAAGAGTACGTTTTCTACGATACCGTTGGTATTGATTTCCCTCTTAATGAAGCGATAGAACTGGTTAAAAGCCCATGTCATGGTGACTTTTTGGTCTCGAACCACCCTGAAGCAGAAGCAATTATTTATGCGCCTGAGATCAATTTTTATCTTCAAAAATCTCGTGATAGTATTGCTCACAAAATTAATAATGTAACTAAATTATACGCTATGCGTGCACTTGGTTTTGATTTTGCCCAAGATATGGACTATACGCAAGAAGTCGGCAATAGGGTTTTAATCGTCAGCGATGATGCAGGTCATGAAGCGCTCAAAACCGAACTCAGTAACGAAGAGTTTACGGTCATTCTTCTTTCTCCTTCTATGATCCTTGATGTTAACGGTCACATTGGTGCTCTTAGTGTAACTCTCAAAAAAGAAGATGAGTTGCTTGATCTTGAATGTGATCAGATTATGTGGTGGAATGCTCCCGTTTTTGCGATGAAACAAAGCGGTGTGTATGATCCTTCCGTTATCGGATTAGAGGGCGCATTAAAAAAACTGCGTGACAACAAAGGCGAGTACCACTATAAAAACTATATCAACTATGATCCTTCCATTTGTCAGTACCATGAAAGACGTGTTGAGGTGTGTGGTAAATGTGCTGAGGTTTGCCCAACGGTTGCTATTTTAAAAGAAGATGAAGAGAAGCACCTAGCGTTTTCTCATATTGATTGCCATGGTTGTGGTGGATGTGTCAGTGTATGCCCTAGTGGAGCGATTGACTATACCCAAATGCCACGTATCGCTTTTTCACATTTGAGCGATTATTTCAAAGGCTCAACCGCATTGATTATTCCTCATAAGATGGATTTGAACTTGATCGATACACCTCTGAAAGAAGGCGTATTACCTTTGATGATTGAGGGTGAAAAATACCTTCATGAAGCACACCTGTTAAATCTGCTTCAAACCAGCGGAAATCCGGTCATTTTCTATACAGACTTCATCTCTAAAGGTACGGGTGATGTCATTCGCATTCTCAATGAAATCTTTGAGAAAAAATACCACAAAAAAGCAATTTATGTCTGTGAAAATAGTGCAGATTTAGCACGTATTTTTGAAAGTCTAGAGAGCATTCCTGAATGCATGTATGGCATCAATGAAGAGGGACTTCGCAAACGAGAGATTTTCTCCGCACGCCTAGCGCATCTCGTGGGCAATGAAGATTTGGGTGTGGTAAAAACGGGTGAGCATGTTCACTATGGTGATATCAAGATCAATGAAAGTAACTGTACTCTCTGCTTAAGCTGTGTAGGTGCTTGTAATGTACGCGCTTTAACAGCACATCCTGAAGACAATTCGCTTCGCTTTAACGCTTCCATTTGTACTAACTGTGGGTATTGTGAGGTCACCTGTCCTGAGAAAGAGTGCCTTACTGTCATCAAAGATGAGATCAGTTTAAAACCAAGCTGGTTTTCACAGCGCACAATGGCAAAAGACGAACTCTTTACCTGTATCGAGTGTGGGATGCCATTTGCAACAGTCAAAGCTGTTGAAAAAATTGCAACAATGATGACGCCACTCTTTGGCAATGACGAAGTAAAGCTAAAAACACTCTACTGCTGTGCGTCATGTAAACCAAAAGTCATGTTTAAGGCACATATGGAAAACGAAAAGAAAGGAATTGATGGATGAACCAAGAAGCAATTAATCAAGCAAGGTTACTCTACTACGCTTTTTTTGCAAAGATATTGGATTTTGTTGAAAAAGAAGAAGCTTACGCTGATATTGAAACATTGTTAGATATTTTTAGTGCAAATCCTTTAGATGAAAGCACGCTAGAGGCATTTTTATCAATTAAAAACCATTTAAAAACAGAAGGTTTTACTGCTTTAAAACAGGAGTACGACGATGTCTTTGTCTCTCCTGAGAGCTCTTTTATTCCTCTCAGCGCGTCATATTACGACGAAGGCAGAGATGATGGTCAAAAAAGAGTCAAAGCTGCAGGATTAGTACTTCGTTCAAAATTTAGAAAAAATAAGCCTATCTGCAATGATTCAGAAGATCAAATCCTTTTTCTCTTCCGCTTTATGAATAAACTCATTCAAGCTGGCGTTGAGGGAGATGTTGAGAGCTTAACACTTTCACGTGAAGTTTTTGCGGATGTTATCAATGATTGTATCGATGAATTTATTGATCATCTCTCCCAACATGAACAAACATTCTTCTATAAAAATACTGCCATTATTTTAAGAGCATTTATTGATTTTGAAAGACTCTATTTAAACGTAGCTCCATCTCAAAAAGTGGAGAGTGCAGAGAGAGTTAGTGCTGCAATTCAACGAGATCGTAAGCCACTCACTCAACGAGTCAGACGAAATTTAGACGAAATTGTTTTGTAGATAAATATGCAAAATTTGCATAAATAGAGACTTTTTATCTCTTGAAATATGCAAATTTTGCACAATGCTAAAAAGGGTTACCAAAGAGCGTATCAACGTTTTTGAGTAACTCTTTTTAGAGTGAAAAACTGATTCCTGAACGGGAAAAGGAGGCGTAGAGTATGCAAGAAAACAGAAGGGACTTTTTGAAAAAAGCCCTTGGAACAACCGCTGTTGTAGCAACAGCTGGAACGAGCGTGGCTTTAGCAAGTGCTAAAAGCGATGCAAAAGGCAGTAACGGTGTCGTTTATGGCAAATCTCCAAAAAAAGAGATTGTCTATAAAGAGACAAAAGAATGGGAACTCTACTATAAGAGAACCTATTAACACTAGGAGAAGATATGAGTAAAAGCGAAAACCCAATACTCTCCTCTAGCAAAATAGGAAGACGTTCATTTTTAAAAATGGCGGCTCTTGGAAGTGCTAGTTTTGGAGCAGGGAATCTTCTTGCAAAAGAAGAAAATATAAGAGCTGCGACTGCGGAAGAGGTAAAAAACCCATTCCCAGGAAGTAAAAAAGTTAAAACCATCTGTTCGATTTGTTCAGCAGGTTGTGGTATTGTTGCAGAAGTGCAAAACGGTGTATGGGTAAGACAAGAACCAGCACATGACCATCCGATCAGTGAGGGTAGCCATTGTTGTAAAGGAACCGATCAAATCGATTTGACCAAGTCTAAACAACGTATCAAATATCCAATGAAAAAAGAAAACGGACAATGGAAACGTTTAACATGGGAGCAAGCGATTAATGAGATCTCTTCTAAAATGTTAAAAATCAGAGAAGAGAATGGTCCTGATACACTTATGATGTTAGGTTCAGCAAAATTCAATAATCAACAGTCTTACTACTTTAGAAAATTTGCCGCTTTTATGGGGACAAACAATATCGATCACGTAGCTAGAATCTGACATAGCGCTTCTGTTGCCGGTGCGGCAAATACATGGGGTTATGGTGCTATGACAAATCACTTTGGTGACGTTGTTGCAAATTCTAAGTTAATTATGATGGTCGGAGCCAACTCCGCAGTAGCCAATCCAATTGGATTTAAACATTTCTTACAAGCCAAAGATAGAGGCGCGAAGTTGATCGTCGTTGATCCTATCTTTACTAGAAGTGCTGCTAAAGCTGATATTTATGTTCGTCTACGCCCGGGCACAGATATTGCATTTGCATATGGCTTATTACATGTCATTTTCAAAAATGGTTGGGAAGATAAAGATTTTATTGATCATAGAACCTATGCAATGGATCAAATCAGAGCAGAAGCTGCGAAATGGACACCTGAAGTTGCTTCAGATGTTAGCGGTGTTCCTGTCGCTCAAATCCTTGAAGTTGCTGAGCTTTATGCAAAAACTAAACCTGCTGCTATTGCATGGTCACTTGGTATTACACAACACTCTGTTGGTAGTTCAAATACACGTGTGCTTCCAATCCTTGCTCTTGTTACAGGTAATGCAGGTAAACCAGGTGGCGGTTGTCAAATTATTCGTGGTCATGATAACGTTCAAGGTGCTACCGATATGGCAAACCTTGCAGATTCACTTCCTGGATACTACGGCTTGGATAAAGCGGCATGGCAATACTATGCAAAAACATGGGGTGTGAGTTTAGAGTATCTCCAAAATCGTTTCCATCCTGAACTTGATGATAAAGGTGAACGCAAATGGATGCACGCTAAAGGTTTCTCACTTGCTAAATGGTGGCAAGGTGTTCTTCAAGAGGAAAAAACAACCTCTTCTGCACCAATCCGTGTTCTTTGGGTACAAGGAACGGGAATTACCTCTATGTCTCAGCAAGTGAAAATCAAAGAAGCGATTGATAAACTCGATATGCTGGTTATTGCAGAGCCATTTGTGAATGAAGCAGCGATTATTACCGATAGAAAAGATGGTGTTTACATTCTTCCTGTTGCTACACAGTTTGAATGTGAAGGAACCCTCTCTGCGACCAATCGTTCAGCGCAATGGCGTTCACAAGTTGTTGAGCCACTGTATGAGAGTAAAGCGGATCATGAAGTCATGTTTGAATTCGCGAAAAAATTTGGTTTCTATGACGAGTACGTTAAGGGCATGAAAATGCGTGTTGAAGGCGGTAACGTTGTTCAGTACAAAAATGACTTTGTATGGCCAGATGATGCAGTTCGCGAAATCGCTCGTACGGTAAAAAGTATTGGTCTTTCAGGTTGGACACCAGAGCGTTTACGTAAACATCAAGCAAACTGGCATCTGTTTGATCCATTAACCCTTAAAGGTCGTGGTGAGATGGAAGGTGAATACTATGGACTTCCATGGCCATGTTGGGATGAAAAACATCCAGGTTCACCAGTTCTTTACGATGTCTCCAAACCAGTCAATGAAGGTGGTATGGGCTTTAGAAATCGTTTTGGACTAGAGCACAATGGTGTGAGCCAAATCGCCGATGAGACTGTAACATTACCAGGTCAAAAAATCAAAGGTGGTTACCCGCAACTCACTAAAGCAAATATTGAAAAAGTTCTTGGCATTACGCTCTCTGAAGAAGAGAAAGCGCAAATGGGACCAAGCTGGGCGATGGACTTTAGCGGACTTATTCAAAAATATGCACGTGAATACGGTGTGTGTGTTTACGGAAATGCAAGAGCGCGTACGATCGTTTGGGAATTCCCAGATCCAGTACCTGTTCATAGAGAGCCAATTCACTCGCCACGTTGGGATTTGGTACAAAAATACCCAGCATTGCCTGATCAAGCGAATAACTTTAGGGTTGCAACGCGCTACATCACGGAGCAAACAAAACAAGATTGGTCAAAAGATTTCCCAACCGTTATGACCAGTATGCGTTTGGTTAACTTAAGTGGTGCTGGTATGTTAGAGCGAACCAGTAAATACCTCTCAAGCATCACACCAGAGATGTTTGCCAATATTCACCCAGACTTGGCATCCAAGTATGGCATCGAAGATAAGGGCATGATGTGGATTCACGCACCTCAAGGCACAAAGATTAAGGTTAGAGCACACTACAACCGTAGCGTAACTCCTGATCGTATCTGTATGCCGTACAACTTTGCAGGTATTATGCAAGGTGTAGATTTGAGTGCAAACTATCCAGAAGGAACACGTCCGTATACCATTGGTGAGAGTTCAAATACGATTGTTAACTACGGATTTGACCCAATTACCCAAATTTCAGAGTTCAACGCGGGTTTATGTCGCGTAGAGAAAGCGTAAGGAGAGACCATGGAAAATATCAATAGCAGATTAAAATTCTATTGTGATACCGATAGATGTATTGAGTGTTTTGCATGTGTGGTTTCGTGCCAAAATGCGCATGAACTCCCTGTTGGCGTAGCACGTCGTAAAGTCGTTACTCTTAATGATGGTGTTGAAGGCAAAGAGACTTCAGTTTCTATTGCATGTATGCACTGCTCTGATGCTCCATGTTCTCAAGTATGCCCTGTCGATTGTTTCTATATCAGAGAAGACGGTGTTGTTCTTCACGATAAAAACAAATGTATCGGTTGTGGCTACTGCTTGTATGCATGTCCATTTGGTGCTCCACAGTTCCCAAGAGATGGTGTTTTTGGTGCTAAAGGGGCGATGGATAAATGTACGATGTGTGCAGGTGGACCATTGGAGACTAACTCTGAAAAAGAACGCCATACTTATGGTCAAAATAGAATTGCTGAGGGAAAAGTACCTGCATGTGCGGCAATGTGTGCAACCAATGCGCTTATGATTGGAACATCTGAGAAAGTTTCTGAGCTATATCGCACCAGAGTATTGGCACGTGGTCAGAGCAAAGAAGCGAGTAATTCATATATTTGGAACCTTGCCTATGGTAAACAAGGTAGAAAAGGGCTAACACAATGAAAAAATACCTTGTGCTCTTAAGCAGCGTGTTTCTATCGGTCTCATCGTTATATGCTGTGAGTACAGGAACATATGATGATCCTTTGTATGGAACTGCAATGCTTAATGCCATTTCTCATTATCCTGCGTTTGGAGAGGTTTTTACCTTTCTCCAACGTGAATGGTTTTGGAAAGGGTTTTTGATTGCACTCTTTTTAGTTCCTGTCGCTGGTGGTATTCACTATAGGATGATTGGCCCTAAAGTCTTTTCGCATGATGGCAAAAAGATCTTTGCATTTAGCGTTTTAATGCGCGTTATGCATAATCTAGCAGCCATCTCTTTCTTAGTGATTGCTCCAACAGGCTTTATCATGGCATTTGGTGACTTCTTTGGTGGTGGCACATTTGTGCGCATTGCTAAAAACCTTCATGGTTTAGCGACACCTGTCTTTGCGATTACGGTTCTTCCGATGATTATCGCTTGGATACGTGATATGTTCCCAAACAGTGATGACATCAAATGGATGATGATCGTGGGTGGATATCTCTCAAAAGAGAAAAGACCTGTTCCTGCTGGTAAGTTTAATGCAGGACAAAAAGCATGGTTCTGGATTGCAATGCCTGGTGGTATTGTCATGATTCTCACGGGTGTTTTGATGTTCTTCTTAAACAAAGACCTTTCATCAATTGCTACTTTCTTAGGAATGAGTCAAATTGATGTTCTAAGAGTCTGCGCGATTGTCCACAATATCTTAGGAATGGTAGTAGCAACGTTCTTCATGGTACATGTCTACATGGCAGCCATTGCCATTAAAGGCGCTATTCATTCGATGATTACAGGGTACAAAGAGGAAGAGGAAGTGGCTATTCTTCATAGCTCTTGGTATAAACAGCTTAAAGAGGAGGGTAAGGTTTAATCCTTACTCATCCTTTATTTTAGAGATAGAAGTTCCTTAAAAGAGCTTCTATCTTTTTTATTTACGCGGAATGTTTTCTGTAATGAATAGGTGAATATCCTGTCTCTCTTTTAAAAAAGCGACTAAAGTAAGCGGCATCTTCAAATCCTAATGTTGTGGCAATTTCATTAGAGTTCATATTGGTATAGCATAAAAGTCTTTTTGCTTCAATAATCGTTTTAGAACGTACATATTCACCACAAGGAATACCCGTATACTCTTTGACAACCTGATTGAGTGTTTTAATAGAAATTTTTAGTTTTTTAGCATAATAAATAGGTGTGTTTATTTTATAATTATTTTCTTCTAAAAGTGTATTGAAGGCGCCAAAAAGTGTTGTTTGCGCTGTCTCATTCACTACCTCAGGCAATAATCTTTGAACTTGGATTAAAAAGAGTTTGAGTAAATTGTTGATCGTGCACTGTTTGAGTGCTTGCTGTGTAACGAATTCATCGTGCAGACTTAAAAGCAAATTTTCCAAATTACTATATGTAGGTTCTTCGACGGCAAGATAATCGAAATTGAAAATAGAGAGATTTTCCATAAAGGCTTTATCCGCAAAAATAGAGAGATCAAAACGGAGCAAAAATCCTTGGAACTCTCCAGTATAAATAGGCAGATGGATTTGGGAAGGTAGCATCAAGTATAACGAACCTTTTTGCATAGGTCTATCGACAAAGTCGATTCTCATAATGCCTTCTCCCTGTGTAACAAAAATAATTTCGTAAAAAGGATGCCTATGTGGAAGTGGCGGTGGTGTGCCTGTTGGTGGGGCATAATGTTTTATTTTTCCAATGAAGAAATTCTTTTCTTCATTAGGACTATTAGGGTCCATATCATGAAAAATTTTAACTTCAGTGTTCATTTAATCTCCTTAATACTCAAAAACAGAAGAAGTAGAAACACTGCTCTCACTCCTTCATACGTTATATCTTTATCTTTATGTAAGATGTAATTTTCGATCTAAGCTGTATTTTCCAGCACCTAAAAAAACAATACTAAGTGATACTAAAAGGTAGAGTAATGGAAGTTCGATTAACGGACCTCCTGTTTTAGCATCTAACATTAAAAGTTTATCGGTAAAGCCAAGATAGATGGCAACACCCATTGTTGAGCTTAGGATGAGTGCGCTGAAACGTGTAAAAAGCCCAGCAATCAATAAAAAAGGGATAATAAGCTCTCCCATATAAACGCCATAAGCTAAAAACTCTGGTAACCCTGCTTGAAGTACCAATGCCTTGACTCCACTAATGCCATAATTTAATTTTTTAAATCCATGAAAAAGCATCAAGATAGCAATGCTAGAGCGTAACAGCAATTTACCTCTTTCATCCGTCATATACTTGGCTAATTTTTTTTCTACATAGAACACACTATACTCCTTGTTGTATTACATGTACGAAGTATAATGGCTTTTGCTCAATGTATCCATAGATTTTCATCGCAAATTATTGTACTTTTAGGACAATAAAGAATGAAATAGTACAATAAAATTGATAAACTATATCATAATAATATGACAAAACCATGACTATATACTAAAATATAGCCATGCTTTTATCTATTATTCAAGGAGATAGAAGAGAGGAAGCTTGGCGGCACTTGTCCTCTCTTCATGGGTAAAAAGATCTTATTTTTTGATGTCGTACTTAACAGTTACTTCATCACCTGATTTGATAGCACCAAACATAACAGAAGGAACTTCAAGTCCAAATTCAGTCATTTTGACTTTAAAATTACCAGCAACACGATCAAGTGTTAGTACTTCTGGTTTTAAAGTTTCTGTTCGCTCTTTATCAAGAACTTTGAAAACACCCTTGATAGTTCCAGCTGCTAAATCTGCTTCAAGAAGTTTGAAGGTGATAACATTGTTTCTATCAATTTTAAGTGTCTCATAGGCTTTCTCATCTAAGCCTGAATCACCACTTTTAAGTGTTTTAATTTGAACTGAAACGTTCAATTTTGTAATTTTTGAACCATCATTTTCGAAAACAGTTTGTGTTTCGTTTGATACCATTTTCCAATCATGGAGTGTTGATGTTCCATGAATTTCAACATTTTCAGCGTAAACTAAGCCTGATAAAAGCAAAAGGCTACAAATCAATTTTTTCACATTAAATCCTTATCAAATTAGAAGCTAAGCGCTGTTGAAATCATGTAACCTTTAAATTCTGCATTACCACCAACAAATGTTGAGTTTTTCTCTCGCTTATGATCAATATATTCAAGTTTTGCTACTGCATTTTTAGAGAGAAACCAACCCAGACCTAGCTGCCATTGAGTCATTTCAGCATCACCTAAATCATTAGTTGCATCTGCATATTCAACAACAGCATTCTCATAACGGCCTGCTACCCAGAATTTATCATTATTGAAGCGTTGAACTAAGTCAAGGGCATAATGGGTCATTTTCATATCTTTATCACTTGCATCAGCACCATCAGCTATTTCTAACATTGCATAAAATTCTGTATCATAGAATCGTGTGAAAAAGTTTGTTTTTGAAACAGTTAAATCCGAAAATCCTGACATAGCATTCCACAATGCTCCAAAGTCATTGTCATTATTAGTCCATTTACCATTAGCAAATGTATCAGAGTCGAAAATTTTTCTTGAAACAGTACCTGCTTTATCACCACTATATAAACTGCTTCCTTTATTTGTTCCACTAACATAATAAACTGATTCAGAAAGTCTTATACGAAGAGTATCATTAAGTTGGTTGTCAAATGCAAATTTAGCATAGCCTGCAGGACGATTTGAGCTACCTGCTGTATGAGATTCTGTAACATCATCAGGATTTACTTGTCCATTAGTGATACCAACCATGACAAGTGAACTGATGGCTGGAATTCTATAATATATCTCAATATGTGGTGCTTGCATATAAGATTCAACACCCATATTATGAACAAATGGATTTCTCATAACATCTGCATTATCGCTTCTTCTGTATTGGTCATCACCAAAGTTAATATCGTCAACACCAACTTTAATGGTCATATTGCGCATTAAATCAGATGCAAAACCTGGTGCAATAAAATCTAGATTATCAATCGTTGCATAACCACCTTTAACATAAGTCTCATTGTGGTGGTGAGAAGAAAGCATTGTTTCTAACTTAACATTAAATCCACTCATAACTTTTGCATTAATATCAAAATTAGCTTGTGGTAAAGACAACCCCTGCTGTAAAGTCACTTCTCTAGTAGTTCCTGGGTTACCAAGTTCATATTGTTGACTTAACCCTTGATAATTAAATGTTAAATCCGTGTTAAAACTTACTTCAGGCTTACCTTTAAAAGCAGAAGTGTCTTTTTCTGGTTCAAATTGTTGAACAATCTTAGCACTCGCCAAAGTGCCACAAACAACGGTACTTAAAAGTACGACAGCGATTTTTTTCATAATAATTCCTCCGAAAGTTAAATTTCAGATAAATTATAACAACTAGTTTTTCTTTTTAAAATGGATTTTCATTATTAAAAATTGTACTTTTCGTCCGTTGCAGTTCGAAAGTGTTTCGCAGCAATTCCAACTTCTCTTTTAAAGAATCGACTAAAGTATGCAGGGTCTACAAATCCGAGATGATCGGCAATTTCATTGCATGTCATGGTGTCATATTTTAGAAGTCTTTTCGCCTCTAAAATAGTTTTTGAACGAATGTAATCACTGCTGTTAAGTCCTGTAATTTCTTTAATAGCTTGGTTGAGTAGTTTGACACTCGTTTTTAATTTTTTCGCATAATAGGTCGTTGGTGTAAGTTGATAATTATTTTGTTGCATAAGATCATTAAGTTGTAGAAAAAGTGTGTTAGTTGTAAAAGATGATGGCACAGCAGGAAGTGTTCTTTTTACATAGATAAGTAAAATATTGAGCAAATTTAAAATGGTACATTCTTTAAAAGAACGTGTTGCTTGGTACTCTTCTAAAAGAGTAGCTAAAATATTTTCTATCGATTTAAATTCATTTTCTTGAACTTGAACAGTGTCTAAATGGAAAATAGATAAGTGATCACTAAATGAGTTCTCTGGAAAGATGGAAAGATCAAATTTTATCAAGTAAGCTTGGAGATTATTGGTTCTTTCCCATCCATGAATGCGTTCTGGAGAGACGAGAAAAAGTGTATTTTTTTGAATATCGTAGCTTTGACAATCAATGTAAAATGTTCCTGAACCACCCACGATAAAGAATAGCTCATAACAAGAGTGTTTATGCCTTGGAATAGGCGGATAAAAATCTATTTTTTCGATTCTAAACGTCTCTTTGGCAAAATTGAAAAAAGGTGCTGTCATAGTAACTCCTTTTTAGAAAAAATATAGGCTGTAAGGATAAAATTAAAATTTAAATCGTTTTTTCGTCATATTTTGAGACATCTGACGAAAACGAATAAAAATAATAAACCTTAAGAAATCCAAACTTTGAGAAAGTATATCAGATGACTAAGGCGTATATAAATGGATTTTAAGGGTAAATGATTGTACTTTTACGACTTAATCTGTTCAAAAAATGTCTTTTTTGTGTCAAAATAGTGTATTTTGTAGCTAAATAATGGTGTTTTGAAGCATAAGAGTGCAACTTTGTATTTTTACGTAACGGTGATGAAATATATTTTTTATTACAAATTATCTCTTTTTATAAGTGAGCGTATGATGGAATAGTAAAAAATAAATTATAAATATGAAAAGAAAATTGTTTAAAGATTTACTATAATTTATTCGTCATTTATATAAAAGATCGTTAAATTTATAAATGCCACTATAGTAAATGGCATTGAATATGTTTTTAAATAGTACCGTACTCAATGGCAGTTTTGGTATAAAAAAGCCCTAGTTTTTTTTCACTTAAAAGCGCAAAAAGCTTCTCGCACTCTTTTTCATCTACATTCATAATGATCTCAAGTGGTTCATCTGCCAGTTCAAAGAAGGTGGAAGAGTGCAATTTACCATCTCGTCCGATACCTTGAGTTGCCTGTAGGATAGTCACACCTTTAATGCCGATTTTTTCAGCAACTTCAACAAGCCAGTGGCTAAGTCGCTCGCCATTAGGATGCTTGCGGCTTTGTAAGGTTGAAAATACAAGTTGAAAACCTTTCATAATGATCCTTTTTGAAGTAGGGTGTAACTGGCAATGCCAAGCAGTGTCATGACGATAGAGCCTATAACATGTAAAAAAACAGCCACAAGACTCATGCTGATGCGCCCTTCCTGAATGAGGGTGACGATCTCCGCACTAAACGTACTAAACGTAGTGAGTCCACCTAAAAATCCTGTGATGATGAACAAGCGCCATTCGGGCGCAAGAGCGGTATTTGAAGCAAAAAAAGCGATAAATAATCCGATGAGATAACCCCCAATGAGATTAGCACTCAAGGTTCCTAGTGGAATAGTAGGATAAAGTGCATTGAGTTTTGTACCTAAAAAGAAACGCAAAAGAGCACCAAAACCAGCACCTGAAAAAATAGCCAAAATGGTATAAAGCATCCCAAAACCTTTTATAGACTTTGATGAGATTATACCATAAAAGAATCTTGACTATTTTTATACACTACTAAATCGATATATATTCTTGACAATAAAAAAAGAATCTGCTATTATTTCGTCACTTTAAAACAAGGAGGTAAACCATGAAGTCTAATATTTCCCTTATTCATGGGAAGAGTACTCGTGTTTTTTGTCTGATGTGTTGCTAAAAAAACGTCTTTCACCACATATATATAGTTCAAATCAACAACACAAAGGAAAAAATATGAAAAGTTTAAAATCAAGCCTCTTTGGATTAACCATAGCAGTTTTGGCGCTTGTAGCGCCTTTTATTCACGCAGCAGACATCTCTTTACTCAACGTCTCATACGACCCAACAAGAGAGTTCTATAAAGAGTACAACCAAGCATTTGCTAAACATTGGAAAGAAAAGAAAGGCGATAACATCACTATTCGTCAATCTCATGGAGGTTCAGGTGCTCAAGCCAGAAGTGTGATCGATGGATTGGATGCGGATGTCGTGACACTAGCCCTTGCGTATGATGTCGATGCCATTGCTGAAAAAGCAAAAGCAATTGATCCTAACTGGCAAAAACGCTTTACTCATAACAGTGCCCCGTATACTTCTACCATCGTCTTTCTTGTTCGTAAAGGTAACCCAAAAGGCATTAAAGACTGGGATGATTTAGCACGAAGCGACATTAAAGTCATTACTCCAAACCCTAAAACGTCAGGTGGTGCACGTTGGAATCATTTAGCAGCTTGGGGTTATGGACTTGAAAAATACGGTAGTGAAGAGAAAGCCAGAGAGTTTGTCTCTAAAATCTATGCGAATGTCCCCGTACTTGACTCAGGAGCTCGTGGAGCAACCAATACCTTTGTTCAACGTGGACTTGGTGACGTGCTACTGGCATGGGAAAATGAAGCCTTCCTGTCTATCAATGAACTAGGTCGTGATAAATTTGAAATTGTCGTTCCAAGTATTAGCATCCTAGCAGAACCTAGTGTCAGCATTGTCGATAAAAACGTAGAGAAAAAAGGAACCAAAGAGGTAGCTACTGCTTACTTAGAGTACCTTTACTCTAAAGAAGGTCAGAGAATTGCGGCGAAAAACTATTACCGTCCAACCGATCCTGAAATTACTAAAGAGAGTGAAGCAACATTCCCTAAACTTAAACTCTTTACCATTGATAAAGTCTTTAATGGTTGGGGCGAAGCTCAGAAGAAACACTTTGCTGATGGTGGCGAATTTGACAAAATCTTCGCTTCAATTAAGCGATGAAGTCGCAGTTTAGAAAACCGAGTGTCTTGCCAGGTTTTGGCTTAACGCTCGGCTTTAGTCTAACCTATGTAACCCTTCTAGTGCTCATACCACTAGGAGGATTACTCCTTTATACAACCAAACTTTCATGGAGTGAGTTTGGTGCGGTCATCCTTGATCCTAGAGTTTTGGCTTCGTTTAAACTTAGTTTTGGTGCAAGTTTTATTGCTGCACTCATCAATCTCTTTTTTGGACTCATTGTCGCATGGACATTGGCACGTTATAACTTTTTTGGTAAAAAAATTGTCGATGCATTGGTCGATCTGCCTTTTGCGCTTCCTACGGCGGTTGCAGGTATCGCACTTGCGGCTATCTTTGCGAGCAATGGTTGGATAGGCTCATTTTTAGAGCCTTTAGGTATCCAAATTGCCTATTCTAGGGCAGGCGTCGTAGTCGCACTTATTTTCATTGGGTTACCCTTTGTGGTACGTACCGTTCAGCCTGTGATTGAAGAGTTTGAAAAAGAGTTTGAAGAAGCATCTACAAGCCTTGGCGCTTCGTGGTGGCAGACGTTTAGCAGAGTCATTTTACCCTCTTTGCTTCCAGCACTTTTGACGGGCTTTGCGCTCTCGTTTGCACGGGCACTGGGTGAGTATGGCTCTATCATCTTCATCTCGAGCAATATGCCCTATGTGAGTGAAATCGTTCCACTCATTATCGTGACCAAACTTTCTCAGTTTGATTATGTGGGTGCAACGGCGGTTGGAACCGTGATGTTGCTAGCAACCTTTGTCATTCTGTTTTTTATCAATGCCATTCAGATTTACAGTCGCGAAAAAAGTTTATAGGAAAAGAAGATGCAAACCGAACATCGTTTAGAGCCAAAATGGCTAAAACCCCTCTTATTGGGCACAACGCTTCTTTTCCTAGGTGTTTTTTTAGCCCTTCCTTTGGGCGTTGTTTTTAGTGAAGCACTGGCTAAAGGATGGAAAGTGTACTTTGAATCCATCAGTGAGCCTGATGCACTTGCGGCGATTAAACTGACCCTTTTAGTTGTTATCATTACTGTACCTCTTAACACCATTTTTGGCGTTGCCACCGCTTGGCTCATTGCAAAGTTTGAATTTCGTGGTAAAGGGCTTCTCATCACATTGATTGATCTTCCGTTTGCTGTTTCACCTGTCATCGCAGGTTTGATTTTTGTCCTTTTATTTGGAAGTTCAGGGTGGTTGGGAGCATGGCTTGGTGAGCATGATATTCGCATCGTGTTTGCGACACCAGGTATCATTCTTGCGACACTGTTTATCACTTCGCCCTTCGTTGCGCGTGAGATTATTCCTCTTATGCAAGAGCAAGGCACGGATGAGGAAGAATCAGCCCTAACGCTTGGTGCAACAGGTTGGCAAACGTTTTGGAAAGTAACCTTGCCTAACATTAAATGGGGCTTGCTTTATGGTGTCATTCTCAGCAATGCCAGGGCCATGGGTGAGTTTGGAGCGGTTGCCGTTGTTTCGGGTCACATCAGAGGTGTAACAACAACGATGCCTTTACATGTTGAGATTTTATATGGCGAGTACCTTTTCACTGCGGCCTTTGCGGTTGCTTCGCTTTTAACACTTTTAGCACTATTGACGTTGGTGCTCAAAAGTTTCATTGAGTGGCGTATCGGTAAAAAACGCTCGTCTGTTCACTAAGGATAAATAATGAGTATAGAAATAGCACATATCAATAAACGTTTTGAAAATTTTACAGCACTGAGTGACATTAATTTAACCATCCCCGATGGCGAACTAGTAGCCCTTCTTGGACCTTCAGGTTCAGGTAAAACGACCTTGCTTCGCATCATCGCAGGACTGGAACAAGCCGATAGCGGAACAATCTATTTTAATGGAGAAGATACTACGGCTACACATGTGCGTGACCGAGGTGTGGGGTTTGTGTTTCAGCACTACGCGCTTTTTCGTCACATGAGTGTGTTTGAAAATGTCGCTTTTGGGCTTCGTGTTAGACCTAAAGAGACACGTCCGAGTGAAGAGGAGATCAAAGAGCGGGTGCATAAACTCTTAAAGCTCATTCAACTTGACTGGATCGCGAACCGTTATCCATCGCAACTCTCAGGTGGGCAACGCCAACGTGTCGCCTTAGCGCGCGCCCTTGCCGTTGAGCCTAAAGTGTTGTTACTGGATGAGCCTTTTGGAGCATTGGATGCCAAAGTACGTCAAGAGCTTCGTCAGTGGCTAAGAAGCTTGCATGATGAGATTCACATCACCAGTGTGTTTGTGACCCATGACCAAGAAGAAGCGCTTGAGGTGTCCGATAAAATTGTAGTGATGAACCAAGGCAAAATCGAACAAATAGGGACTCCCGAAGAGGTGTACGACAGACCTGCCAATCCCTTTGTCTATAGCTTTTTGGGTAATGTCAACCTCTTTCATGCGCGCGTGGAACAAGGCTCACTCCATCTTGAAAATACAGCACTTAACACACCAGATCTAGGAAGTTCTAAAGAAGCATCACTGTTTGTTCGCCCGCATGAGATCAACATCAGTGTGGACAATGCAGAAGGAAGTGGCATCGAAGCAAAACTGATCGGCTGGCGATTGGTAGGACCTAGAGTGAGAGTTGAGCTTGAAACGCTCAAAGAGCATCAAAAAGTAGAAGCGGAGATTTCTAAAAGCGAGTGGCAAAACATCAAAGCGCACGAAAATGAGTCATTGTTTGTACATTTTGAGAGTGCCCGCATCTATACAGGTGAGGCTTTATGGAATGACTACGTGATTTAATGTTTTTAATGCAAGAAAATGCCCTAATATAGGGCGTTTTCTTAAGCTGCTTTCCACAAAATCATCCCTTTTTCGGCTTCTGTGGTTACGTGTACTTTACCATCTTTCATAAAAGTAGCTAAAATAGACTCAACAATCGCTTCATTTGGAGTGATATCTTTACGCTTCAGTTGATCATAGGCGTACTCTTTTGCTTCATCAAATGTGTATGTATCGGTCCATGCGGTTGCAAAAAAATCGCTCTCAAAAGGAATATTTTTCTCTTTGAGGATTTCCATAAATTGATACGCTTTGATGCAACCAGCCGATGCGCAATCCTCTTCAACCACTTTATGCGCTTCCACTAATGCTTCAACGAGTTTATTGATACGGTATTTTCCCCATCCAACATAGATACCAAGCCCTCTAGTGGCGCTCAACATCTTGTCGATTTTTTGGTTATCACTAATGGCTGGGGTCATAGAAGCGATGACGATGTCAAACTTTTGATTTACAGGAAATGCATCCCAATCACTTTGATATGTCTGTATTTTTGAACTCAAACCTTCTTCTTTCGCATCCTCGTTGAGGGCTGCTAACATGCCTTCTGATATATCCATTGCCACAACCTGAGCACCCTTTTGCGCTAATGGAATAGCAATAGCACCCGTTCCTGCTCCAATATCTAAAATGGAAGCGCCTTCAAATGAGACATTTTTATTTTGGCACCAATTTAAGATGTGACCCACGTCTTTGCTCATAGAAGCATCGTTAAAGCGTGGATAACGCTTTGCCATATTGTCCCAAAAATTAAAAGTAGGTTCCATAGACATATCCTTTAAGTCGTTATATACTTGAAACTATAACGAAAAATAAATCGAAGTGCAAGAGAGGAGTGCTTCATTTTCATACATACTAAAAATTAAACACCTAAAATAACGTTTGAGGCTTTAAAGAAAGCGTATGCTTCTTCGTTGATTTTTAATCCTAACGGTTCAAACGCATCATTGGCAATGGTGGCTGTAATGGTACTTTGACTTTTAAGTTCTAGCGTTACTTCGGTGTTGGAAGTATCACTTAAAATTTGAATAATTTTACCTTTTAAGAGATTCTCACATGCGATGGTTGGCTTTGTTTTTGAGAGCAATACAGAACTTGCCTTAATAATAGCAATCGCACTTTCCCCAAGGTGAAGTCCTAATTCTTGATAACTGTTTTTGGTAATGCTGGAATAAATTTTATCGGATTCTTTTATCGTTAATTCTATGGCAACATTGACCGTATCTTCCTGAATGGCGCTAATGGTGCCGATAAGTTGATTGCGAGCGCTGAGTTTTAATGAGAGACGACTGAGCGTTTGAACGATGGTTGGTAGATCATCACTGCTTGCAAAAAGGTCTAAAAATTGTTGATGTTTCACCTGAAGATTGTGAAATGCGGCGATGACTTCTTCCCCTTTGGCTGTAAGAAACGTTCCACCACCACCTTTGCCACCACTGACTTTTTCAACAAGTGGCGTTTCTGAGAGATTATTCATAGCATCGACGGAATCCCAAGCGGCTTTATAACTCATCTTCATAGCTTTTGCAGCAGCGTGAATGGAACCGTGTTCACGGATACGTTCTAAGAGTTCAATGCGCCCTTTGCCCAGATAGTTTTTATTGCTTTTTTTCATCCACAATCGTGCTTCTAACATGGTTTTCCTAGCAGTAATCTAAGAACAAGTATAACACAAAAGGTGTAGAAATCGTGTTTTCGTAGAAGAGAAGTGTATTATAAATATTTTGTTTAATTTTGACGCAGGTGTCATTTTCTTAGCTATTATGGTTATTCAGAGGCAGGAAGGGTATTTTACAGCAACGTTAAGTATAAATTCTAGCCTTTTTATACAAAGAGAGTTCAGGGAGCTTTAAAGTTCTCTGAACTATACTTCGCAATCCGCTTTTGTTCTCCGAGCAATATGCTTAAAATGCATATTTAAGTAATATTTAAGTTTTGGAATTACTTTTTTTACCCCATTTTCACCTAAGCAAATCTGTGGTACATTTTCCAAAAATCGGTAAACAGTTGTTTACTGATATAACATAATGTATCGTAAAAAAAGGGTATTGTTTCTACAAAGATACCGTGTTTTCCCCTTATTTTCGAGCTTTTTAAACTGTTTCAACGAATTGAGACTAAATCGGTCTGCATTTGTTGACTTTAAGAAATGAGGAATAAAAACATGATAAATAAAGAATCCGTTAATAAAGCCCGCTCACTCTACTATGGTTTTTTGAGCAAAATGTTTGTTTTTACGACAAGTGAACAACGCTATGCCGGAATGAATGAAGCACTTGATGTAATGATTAAAAATCCGATGGATGAAAATTCAGAGGAAGCACTCAAAGAAATTCATGCTTTTTTAACAACCTACGGTCAAGATGCACTCATTCAAGAGTATGATGATATTTTCCACAACCCAGCGTATAAAGTTGTTCGCAATACCGCTTCATATTATGATGAAGGCGTTGAAAGCGGTCACCAACGCTTAGCCGTTAAAAACTTCCTAGCCAAAACAAAAATCAGACGTGATGAAAACCATTTCAAAGAGAATGAAGACAGCGTTGGTTTTATCTTCACCTTTATGCATGAGCTTATTGAGCTCATTATGCAAGGAAATAAAGAATACGACAACCTTCAGCACTGTTTATTTACCGAAGTGATCAATCCTTTTATGGATGAGTTTACCATCAATGTGTATGAACATCCAATGTCGAAAGCATACAAATCTGTAGCGATTGTGTTAAATGCATTTATGGCGTTTGAGCGTATGTATTTTGAAGTAGCAAAGCCGCCATTAAAAGAGAAAGTGCGTGTTGAAAAACCTGTGGAAGTCATCTCTGGTGCTGAAGCGAGAAGACGTGCAGAAAATAAAGCCAAAAGAGATGCTGATAAGGCTAAAAAAGCAATAGAAGCATAGCAACCAAAGAGAGGTTGCTCAAGGCTGTTTTGCAGCTTTGAGCAATCTCTTGTAAAAGGGATACGTTGTAAGAAAGGAGTTCATGATGAATGAGAGTAGACGTGGCTTTGTTAAAAAAGCTGCTCTTGTTGGTGCTGTTGCTACCGTTGGTGTAGTGGGTGCACAGGCAAGTTCTTCTGGTTCAAAAGGTTCAAACGGCGTTGTTGTAGGTAAATCTAAAAAGAAAGAGATTACTTATACTAAAACACAAGCATGGGAAGATTATTACAAATCTGCCCTATAAAAGAGGAGGCGTAACGTTATGGAAAAAACAACAGAACGTGCTTTAAGTACGACTGTCGGTCGTCGTTCTTTTCTTAAAATGGCAGCGGTTGCTGGTGCATTTGGCGCCACTTCAGCATTTGCTAGTGAGAAAGTAACACGTCCTGCAACAGAGGAAGAGGTTAAAAACCCATTTCCTGGAAGCAAAAAAGTTAAAACTATCTGTACATCATGTTCAGTAGGTTGTGGTGTGATTGCAGAAGTTCAAAATGGAGTATGGGTTCGTCAAGAAGTTGCTCAAGATCACCCAATCAGCCTTGGTGGACACTGCTGTAAAGGTGCTGATATGATCGATATGGTCAAATCAGAAGTACGCCTTAAGTATCCAATGGTCAAAGAAAATGGTCAATGGAAACGTCTTTCTTGGGATGATGCGCTTAATCGTATTGCAACCAAATTAGCAGATTTGAAGAAAAAAGATGGTCCAGATGCTGTTCAGTTCTTAGGATCAGCAAAAATGAGCAATGAGCAAGCATATTACTTTAGAAAGTTTGCTGCATTCTTTGGTACCAATAATACAGATCATCAAGCGAGAATTTGACACTCTTCCACAGTCGCCGGTGTGGCGAATACATGGGGTTACGGAGCGATGACAAACTCTCTTGGAGATATTCAAAAGTCTAAAGCAATTATCATTTTTGGAGCAAACCCAGCGGTTAATCACCCTGTTGGTTTCCAACATTTCTTGAAGGCAAAAGAGAGAAACAACTCTCAATTGATCGTTATTGATCCACGTTTTACAAAAAGTGCTGCAAAAGCAGATATTTATGCACAAATTCGTCCAGGTACTGACATTCCATTTATGTATGGTATGCTTCACCTCATTTTCAAAAATGGTTGGGAAGATAAAGAATTTATTACAAACCGTGTTTATGGTATGGATAAAATCAGAGAAGAAGCACTTAAGTGGACGCCAGAAGTTGTTGCTGATGTTACAGGTGTTCCTGCAGAAAAACTTATTCAAATTACGACAATTTATGCTAAGAATAGACCAGGTACGCTTATTTGGGCGATGGGTCTAACACAGCATACTATTGGTACAAGTAATACTCGTCTTGCTCCAATTCTTCAGCTCTCTCTTGGAAACATGGGTGTTGCAGGTGGTGGTTGTAATATTCTAAGAGGTCACGACAACGTTCAAGGTGCGACCGATATGGGATGTTTATCTGACTCACTTCCAGGCTATTATGGTCTAGCAGCAGGCTCATGGAAATACTTTGCAAAACAATGGGGTGTAGAGTATGACTACCTTGTTTCACAATTTAAAGATGCTTCATGGATGGAAAAGAATGGTTTCACTTTAGCTCGTTGGTGGGCAGGTGTTGCTGGTGTTAAGAATGACGAGAAAATCGAAAATGCAGGCACAACTCTAAAAGCACTCATTGTAATGGGTAATGGTATTACCTCTGTTGCACAACAAGCAAAAATCAAAGAGGGTCTTGATAACCTAGAAATGATCGTTCTTGCAGATCCGTTTGTAAACGAAGCAGCGATTTTAACGGATAAAAAAGACAACGTCTTCATCCTTCCAGCTGCGACTCAGTTTGAAACCAGCGGTTTAGTTGTAGCAACCAACAGAAGTGCACAATGGAGATATAAAGTTGTTGAGCCTCTTTATGAGAGCAAACCAGATCAAGACATCATGTTTGAACTTGCAAAGCGTTTAGGTTTCTATGAGCAATATACCAAAGGTATGTTGATGCGAGAGACTAAAGATGGTAAGTTAGAGATGATTCCTGAAAAGAAAACCTTCCAATGGCCAGAAGATGCGACCAATGAAATCGCTCGTATTATCAAAACGATTGGTTTAACAGGTTGGACAGCTGAACGTGTTAAAAAACACACCGATAACTGGCATATGTTTGATGAAGTTACAGGTGCGGGTATGGGACCAATGAAAGGTGAATTCTACGGACTTCCATGGCCTTGTTGGACTAAAAAACATGGTGGTTCTCCAAATCTTTATGATATTTCAATTCCTGTAAGCCAAGGCGGTATGGGCTTTAGAAATAACTTTGGTTTAGAGAGAGAAGGTGTCAATCTCCTCGCTGAAAAAGGTTCACAACCAGTGGGCTCAAAAATTGATGGTGGATATCCAGAAATTACTAAAGAGAACATTGAAAAAGTACTTGGTATTACACTAAGCGAAGAAGAAAAAGCGGCAATGGGTGCAAACTGGAAAGTAGACAACTCGAACTTAATCGTTGAAAAATGTATGGAAGCAGGTGTTTGTCCATACGGTAATGCAAAAGCGAGAGCGATTGTGTGGAACTTCCCTGACCATATTCCATTACACCGTGAGCCATTGCACTCACCACGTACGGATTTGGCACAAAAATATCCAGCGTATCCAGACAAAGCAAATCACTTCCGTGTATTGACAAAATACATTTCAGTTCAAAGTGCGGCTGATTATGCAAAAGACTTCCCAATCAACATGGTCACAGGACGTTTAGTTAACATGAACGGTGCTGGTGTTGAAAATCGTGCATCTAAGTATCTAACAGCGTTAACACCAGAGATGTTCTGTAGTATTCATCCTGATTTAGCATTGAGACATGGTATTAGAAATGGTGATATGATGTGGGTACATTCTCCTGAAGGTACAAAGATTAAGGTGAAGGCAAAGCATTCGCTTACGGTATTGCCAGATATGGTCTTTATGCCGTTCCACTTTGCTGGTTACTTCCAAGGAGCAGATAGAACGGGTAATTTCCCAGCAGGAACAAAGCCTTATGCTAATGGCGAGAGTGTCAATACCGTCACTAACTATGGTTATGACATCATTACTCAGATTCCTGAAACTAAGGGCGGCTTGTGTCGCATCGAAAAAGCGTAGGGGGGGTGAGAGATGGATTACGCAAGAATGAAATTTTACTGCGATGAGAGCAGATGTATAGAGTGTGATGGTTGTTCAGTAGCGTGTGCAGAAGCGCATGAACTTCCAGTTGGTATTAGCAGACGTAAAGTTGTTACTATCAATGAAGGAATTCCAGGTCGTGAGATGAGTACATCAATCGCATGTATGCATTGTACTGATGCACCATGTGAGCAAGTTTGTCCAGTCGATTGTTTCTATATCAGAGAAGACGGTATCGTTCTTCATGATAAAGATAAATGTATCGGTTGTGGTTACTGCTTGTATGCATGTCCATTTGGTGCTCCACAGTTCCCAAGAGATGGCGCATTCGGTGCTAAGGGAGCGATGGATAAATGTACTATGTGTGCAGGTGGACCATTGGAGACTAACTCTGAAAAAGAGAGACACCTTTACGGTCAAAACAGAATCGCTGAAGGAAAAGTACCAGTGTGTGCTGCAATGTGTTCAACAAAAGCACTTCTTGTTGGTGATGCTGAATCAGTTTCTAACGTCTTTAGAGCGCGTGTTATGGCTCGTGGTGGAAAAGGCTCCAACTCTCCTTACGGATGGGATAAAGCATATAAAAATAAATGAAAGGAGCAGCAATGAGAAAGTATATCTACGCACTCATTGCGCTTCTAGGTTTAGCTACCGTAGCATTTGCTGCTACGGATAGCCAAATCTGGGGTGAGATGCGCATTCAAAATATCTTGGGATACGGACAAGAAGAGTCTTTAAAATTGGGACCCTTGTTTACCATGTTACAGCATAAATACTTTGCATGGATATTTTTAGCTGTCCTCATAGGTGTACCTGGAGCATTTTTTCTTCATTATAAGATTATTGGTCCTAAAGTATTTCCTCACAGTGAGAAAAAATATTATGCCTTTAATCTGTATAACCGTATTGTTCACCAAGTAGCAGCTGTTAGCTTTTTGGTCATTATTCCAACAGGATTTATCATCGTTTTTGGTGATTTCTTTGGCGGTGGCACACTTGTGAGAATGGCAAAGAACCTTCATGGACTCTTTACAATTCCATTCACGATTGTTGTTATTCCAATGGCACTTATGTGGCTGAAAGAAGCACTGTTTAATATGGATGATATTAAATGGTTTATGATCCTAGGTGGATACTTATCAAAAGAGAAAAAGCCTATCTTAGCAGGTAAGTTTAATGCGGGTCAAAAAATGTGGTACTGGGTAGCAATACTAGGTGGTATCACCATGATTCTTAGTGGTGCGATGATGTACTTCTTGGACTTTAAGATGGAGATGCTCCATAACTTAACAGGCATGAGTCAAATCGATCTTCTAAGAGCAGCAGCAATTATCCATAACGTTATGGGCTTTGCCGTTGTAGCGCTCTTTATTACCCACGTGTATATGTCTATGTTCGCCATTAAAGGTGCGGTTCATAGCATTATCACAGGTTATGTTGAAGAAGAAGAAGTTAAAATTCTTCACAGCACGTGGTATAAAAAACTCAAAGATCAAGGTAAGTTTTAACACTTTTTTGATCATTGCAACTAAATTGTAGCGTACTATTTACTTTAGTGCGCTACAATTTTTTTAGTGTTAAAATATGCAAAATAAGCACGTTAAAGGAATGGAAATGGAGCCAGTTTTTAAAACGACGATTACCAAGATTAAAGGCAAAGAGAAGTTTGAGAGAGAAGATACGTTAGTGCGTGAAATTAAGTTAGAACTCTATGTCAATGGCGCAAAAGTAGGTGCGGTGATGGCAACCCCTGTGGATCAAGAAGCCCTTGCAATCGGTTACTTGATGAGTGAAAACATTATAGAAAATTTTAAAGATGTCACTTCTATCAAGCTTCTAAATGATGGTATGCGTGTTGAAATTGAAGCCAAAGTGAATGAAGATAATATTAAAAAACTGAGTGCCGAGGGTGTTGTGATTAGCGGTTGTGGTAAAAGTATGACAGCAAACATTGACCCTGAAGCGATTGAAGCTAAAGTTATTAAAAGCGATTTTACATTGAGTGCAGATGTATTGTGTAGAGAAATGGGACAATTTTATACAGAGTGTCCTTTATATGAACAAACAGGCTGTGTCCATACGGCGAAGCTTTTTACAGACGAGAAGACCTTTTTTATCGGAGAAGATATCGCTCAGCACAATACGATCGATAAAGTTGTTGGTAAAGCTCAAATGGCAGGCATCGATGTTAGAAATGCCTTTTTGATGGTCAGTGGTCGACTTTCTTCTGAGATGGTGGCAAAAGCGGTTATGCATCAGATTCCAATTCTTGCGTCTCGTACCGCATCAACCTGTTTAGGCTTGATGATCGCTGAGAAATTTGGACTTACACTTATTGGATTTGTTAGAGGCGATACCATGAATGTTTACCGCCACCCAAGGAGAATTCATGTCTGATATGGAAGAGTTGATCAAGAAGTATTTGAATGAAAAAGGTAAACTTGATTGCTCCGATGGCTTTAAAATTGCAGCAAAACTTAAATGTTCTCCTCTAGAAGTGGGTGAATGTGCCAAAGCAATGGATATACGCATTGACTCGTGCGAATTAGGGCAATTTGGTAAGTTAGAAGGCGGTATTTACGATCTTGAGGCAGAAAATCGCCTAAAGCCTTTGTTAGATGAAAAAAATCGTGTGACGTGCAAAGCGGCACGTGCAGCAGCTGCGGGTATTGGTCTTAAAAAAATCCGTGGCACGCTCAAAGAGAAAAACTATGATGTAACGTTTTGTGAACTGGGATGTTTTAAAGAGAAATTACGTCCACGTTTATATGTAAAAACAAAAACGTGGATTGAAAATGCTGAGGGTGAACTGCTTTTTGGCAAAGGGAAAACAGAAATCTTAGAGCTCATTGAGCAAGAGGGTTCTATCTCTAAAGCATCTGAAAAAATCGGCATGAACTATAAAAAAGCATGGACACACATCAAAATCTTGCAACGTAACATCAACGATACTATGGTGCAAACCAAGCAAGGTGGTGGTGAAGATGCAGGAACTACATTGACGCCTGTCGCAAGAGAGTTTATGGATAATTATCGCAAACTTCAAGCAGATATCGAAAACTACGCAAATGAGCGTTTTAAAGAGTTGTTTCTAAAACCGCGTAATAAAAAAGAGTTTAAAGAGTAAAGTGTAAGCTATTTTGATGCTACGAATCTAATGTAAGATTTCTATGCTAGTCGGATTTAAAGGGTAGGTCAATTAGCATTTTTGTGAAGTTTGTATAGGTTGCCTTGAAAAAGGCAACCTTACGTGTTATTTAGTTTCTAGCGCGTGTTTTAAAGTCTGGATAGAAGAGTTGTTTATCTAAAAGTTTGAAGTTAGCGATTTCAGTCTGAATCTTGTCAGATGTAATCCACTCGATGAATTTCAAAGCACCTTTATAATCGGTGTTTGCACATCTTTGTGGGTTAACTGCCATAACAGAATAGAAGTTTTTCAAAGCATCTGCACCTTCATAAACGATAACGAGTGGTGGATTGCCTTTGTGGTTTGCTTCATATTTGATAAATGTTCCACGATCCGTTAAAGTCACACCTTTTTGCTCAGCAGCGATGTTGATGGTTGCGATCATACCTTGACCCGCTTCCAAATACCAAGGTGCTTTTTCAGGCACTTTGCCTAAAGCTGCAGACCAGACACTTTTTTCTTTATCGTGTGTTCCTGATTTATCGCCGCGACTGACGAATTTAATTTGTTCTGTTTCGATGATTTTAAATGCTTCAGTGATGTTTTTGCCAGCAAATTTTGCTTTCATCTCTGGAGTACCGATGAGTACGAAATCGTTGTACATGACAGGGGTACGCTCTACGCCAAAACCTTTTTCAACATAGGTTTTTTCTGATGATGGAGAGTGAACGAAAACAACGCTAACATCGCAGTTTTCACCAAGTTTGAGTGCATTGCCTGTACCTACTGCGACCCATTTAAGGTCAACGCCTGTATCGGCTTTGTATTTTGGTACAAGAACATCAAGAAGACCCGTGTCGCCTGTACTGGTTGTTGTTGCCATCTTAAGGTCAGCTGCACATATAAGTGAGCTTAGGGCAAGAAGGGAAAAGAGTACTTTACCTTTTAAGCGGTTCTTTACTGAAAACATTGAATAATCCTCCTAATATGTTTTTTTAGCATATTAGTAGTGTAGCGTATCTTTTTTAAATTAATGTAAAAAAGGAAGAATTTTTGGATTTTATTTTATCGGGCTTAAAAGAGGCATTTGGGTTACTGATTAACCTGGATCCTGAAACGATTTCAGCCATTGACGTGACGCTTAAAAGCTCAACATTATCAATTATTTTTAGTCTTATTATAGGGCTCCCTTTAGGTTTTTGTTTAGGCTTCTTTAACTTTCCAGGGCGTAAAGCACTTAAACTACTTTCTGACACACTTTTAGCTATTCCTACGGTTGTTGTTGGACTTATTGTCTATGCGTTCATTTCCAACCGTGGACCTTTTGGAAGTTATGAACTGCTCTATACGTTACCTGGAATTGTGATTGGTCAAACGATTTTGGCTTTACCTATCATCGTTTCTTTAACGGCTACGGCAGTTGAGGGAATGGAGAAAAAACTCTATTTTACATTGGCGTCTTTTGGTTTAACGACAACGCAGATGATTCAAAGCGTTGTGTGGGAACTTCGCCATGCTTTGGTCGCTGTAGCTGTTGCTGCGTATGGTAGAGTGGTGGCAGAAGTGGGTATCGCGATGATGATAGGTGGAAATATTAAGTGGTTTACACGTACCATCACAACAGCCATTTCGCTTGAGACCAATAAAGGTGAATTTGCAATGGGTATAGCGCTTGGTATCGTGCTTATCAGCATAGCGTTTTTACTTAATTTTATGCTTTATTTTTTAAAAAAACGTGCGAGAATTGCTGTATGAAACCTTTTGTGTATGAACTTCAAAATTTACGAACCCTTTATGGTGAAAAACCTGTTTTAGATATTCATTCTCTTAAGGTCGAAGAGGGCGAAATTTTAGGCTTAGTGGGAGCAAATGGTAGCGGTAAAAGTACCTTATTACGCCATCTCGCTTTTTTAGAAGCACATCAAAGTGGAAAACTTCACTATTGTGGCTTTGATGCTTCTTCTTTACCTCTTGCAACCAGACGTGATATTAGTATTTTATTGCCTGAGCCGTATTTGCTTAAACGCACCGTAAGAGAGAATATACTGTTTGGTTTAAAAGTACGAGGAGAAACGCGCAATATAGAACCTCGTATCCATGAAGCGTTAGACCTTGTAGGATTATTGCCCAAAAAGTTTATGCACCGTGCTTGGCATGAACTCTCTAGTGGAGAAACGCAACGGGTAGCACTGGCTTCTAGGCTTGTGTTACATCCCAAGACATTGCTTTTGGATGAGCCAACCAATAGCCTTGATTACAGTGGTATTCCTCAATTTACCGATGCAATTTTACATGCTAACCGCGAATGGGGCACAACTGTGATTATCGCGAGTCATGATCTTTTATGGCTTAGTGAGATTGCAACACGAAAAATAGGGCTTCATTTTGGACGTCTGATGGATTTCTCTACGACCAATCTTATTGTGGGTAAATGGAGAGAGAAGGGTGATGAACGCTTTTTTGACTTTGATGAAACACAAAGTATGTCGCTTCCAAAAAGCTACCGCATCGGTGAAAAACGGGGTGTAGCGATTAATCCAAGAGATATTTCCATTTCATTGCATGAACCAGAGCTACGAAAAGAAGATACTGTTTATCTTCGTGGCATCATTCGAGATGTGTTGCACGTGACAAAAACCAATGAAATTTCGCTCAAAGTTGTCATTGGCAATCATGTTTTAGAGTGCATCGAAAGCTTTGAGTATTTTGAGCGCTATCACTTCTATCCTTCGCAAAGTGTTACAGTAAACTTTGCCAAATCAGCGATAAAAGTACCTTCTAAAGAGGCATAAAAGATTTTTTAGGGAACAACATTCCACGTTGTTCCTGTACGAATGAGTTTAAAGACCTCTTTGGTTGCTGGTTTAGTGGTATTGGTATCGCTATTAAACATTCTCTCACAACTTACAACAAAACTCAATGAAGATTCATCTAACCACATAGGGTATTGAACAAGGCAATGTTCAGGGTATTTTTTGGTAAAAACAGTGATGATTTTTTGATCTATAAAGGTGTAGAGGCTTAACGTATTCGATGCTTCTGCATTGGTAGTAAAAAAGTACTGTTTAGGTGAAAGATAAGGCATTCCTTCTAAGATCATATCGGTACCATCATGCATGTCAAGGGCGTGGTACGCTTCACTATCTGGCATGAAGTCACTGTAAATAAGGTATTTTTCGTTAAAAAAACAGCCTTTGAGCGTGTAGAGTAGGGTTTTGTACTCTTTGTCATCGCCTAAAAATTCATCTTTTAATTCTATGTTTTGACCATTGAGGAGATGAATGATTTTTACATCTTTCTCTTTGGTAAAAAAAGCTTTGCACTGTTCTAACTGCGCACCATTAACATCACGATCAAAATAGGAAAGATCAGCCATCAACCAAGTTGTGAGAAGTAGCGCGACTATACTATAACGTTTCATGATAGATGACTTCCTTTTTGAAGTAAGATGTTAAACATATTAAGCAATTTTTGATCCCTTTATTTGGCTGTTTTATCGTAAAAATAGATCTGATTTCGCCCTTTTTCTTTGGCTTTGTACATTGCAAGATCAGCCTCTTTAAGAAGAGCCGCTCCATTGGTAGAGGTTATTTGATTATTGAAGATGGTACATCCAATACTCGCACCAAGCATATAATTTCCATGAGCAAGCGCGTATGGTTTGGAAAGTAATGAAAGAATTTTTCGTGCGATGCTTTGGGTAAGATGGTGAGCAGCATTTTGTTGATTGCCTAACTTTTTGAGTAAGATGACAAATTCATCACCGCCAAGACGCGCGACGAGGTCACTCTCTCGGATGCCCTCTTTAAGTCTGGACGCTACTTGAATGAGTAACATATCACCTGCATCGTGTCCGTAGGTATCATTGAGTTCTTTAAAACGGTCAAGATCGATGAAAAGAAGCGCGCTAAAATGCTTTTCATCACTGCATTCACAAAGTATGTCGTGAAGTGTTTCATCAAAGAGCCTTCGATTTGCAAGATGCGTGAGGGGGTCATAATATGCAAGTTCTTGGATCTGTTGTTGTGCTGCTTTATGGGTTGTGATATCGTTGAAGTTAGCAATAAAATGGGTTGTTTTATTGTGTGCATCGCGAATGGTGGTGATGGTAATAAACTCTGCATAAATTTCACCATTTTTGCGTTTATTCCAAAGCTCTCCTTGCCAAAAACCCTTTTCATGGAGTGCTTTCCACATGGTTTCATAAAATGCTTTATCGTGATAACCTGACTTTAAAACACGAGGTGTTTGACCAATGATTTCATGGTCACTATACCCTGTAATGCGTGTGAAGGCTTCATTGACTTTAACAATTTTTTCTTTCGCATCGGTAATTAAGATAGCCTCTTGTGTTTCAAATGCAACAGCGGAGAGATGGAGTTGTTCTGCTTTTTTCTGTGCGTCGATATTGATGTAAACACCCGTTAAAAAAAGTGGTTCATGTTCTTGTGAAAACTCGATAACTTTACCACGTACTTGTATCCAAACCCACTCTTTTAGGGCTGTTCTCATGCGACGTTCGATCAAAAAACTGGAATGCGCAGTAATTTGCTCTTGTATGGATATGAGCATATTTTTCGCATCATCAGGATGCGTGAGTTCAACGATTTTATCCCATGATGGCTCAAACGCATTGGGTTCATAGCCTAAAAGTAGGAAGCATTGAGAATCCCATGTAAGGTAATTGGTGTGCAAATCCCATGTCCATAAACCTGTTTGTGTGGCTTCCATGGCAACACGAAACTGTTTTTCATAAGAGAGTTGATTTTTTTGACGCTCGTTTTCAAGATAATACCTCACAATCAACACCAGCGCCAATCCTCCGGAAAGAAGGATCAATATAGTTGTAATCCCTACTAATTTTTGGCGCTCTTTATCCCAAGAGCCAAGAGCATTCGCTTCATTCGTTTGAATCTCAACAATAAACGGTAAAAATTTTGCAAGTTTTGAAACATCTAACGGGTTTTGAGTATGGTACTGTAAGTGTTCAAAAAAATCTTCATCAGGTTTTGGTGGATGAGTAGGTCCATAGTGTGAAGAACCCAGCTCTTTTTTATAATCGGTTGAAAAAAGTAAAATTCCATCCATGCGCCATAAAGAGACTATACCTTGTTCTATAGGAAGCATGGTTGTGTAGCGATTCGCCAGATAGTCTGTATTGAGATTGGCAACAATATAATACGCTCGTTTTTCAAAATAGACTTTTTTTAGAAGTGGTAAAAAACTGATTTTATCCGATGAAATAGGTTTTTGTATATTACTTGGGCGTGCATTATCAAAGTCCCGTCCTTCCCATGGAACCCCTATACGCAATAGCGGCATCTCTCCAAAAGGTGTAGGTAAAAAATTCTCTAAATGAATTCTTTTCCCAATATTAGGCTCGTGTGAGCTTACTTCGATCACGCCTTCATCATTCAGAAGCGATAAAGAACGAAGATAAGGTGCATTGTATAAAAGTTCCATAAAGACAGGGAATATCTTTTCTTGCAAAGGTGCTTCATGACTCAAAGGCGGAATGCGGTCCATCGTAAGGCTAATATGCTGAAGGATTTGTGAAAAGTGCTCTTCAAGCGTATAGGCATGAAGGGTGGCGATGTGGCGATGCGTTTGTATGGCGTCTTGGCGCAAATTAGCCAAAGCTGCAATAATCAAACCGATGATCAATCCTACCATGAAAAGAGTTACGAAAAGATAGCGTATCACCTTTTTTTTAGGAGAGACCAAGAAGCTCATGGTTTACTCGCTTAGAACAATAGGCTCTAAATGATGCTGTTTAGCCGCACTTAAAAGCCTTCCATCATGTTTGATCGCGGCGATGAAACTCTCGACTTTTTCTAAAAGTGCAGGTTCATTTTGAGCGATAGCCCAACCATAGGGCATCATATGAAAAACAGAAGTTGGTTTAATGAGTTTTGCCCATTCTTTCTCTTCTACCATGCGAATGCCAAAAGGATAATCACTCATAAAGACATCAGCACGTCCTGCTTCGACCTCTTGTTCCCTTGCATGGAGTGAATCAACAATGAGCAATTGAGCATTTTTAAGACTTTTTTGCATTAATGAAACATGATAGGTTCCTTTTGCAACAGCAACGACAATACCTGCTTTGTCAATATCTTCCCAGACGTTAATACGTCTATTGCTTTTAGAGGAGATGGCATACACATCACTTGCAAGATGAGGTGTTGTAAGACTTAAGTGCTTTTTTCGCTCCTCCGTATGCCCAATGGCAAACATAGCAATATCGCAATTTTTTGTTGTGATGTCTTTGATGAGAGAAGCAAAAGAGCTCTCTTTAAAAGCGACATTCACACCAAGCTCTTTTGCAAACTCTTTAGCTAAATCAATATCGATTCCAATTAGTTCTTGCGTTCTAGGATCGATATAGGAGATACCATAGTACTCAGGCCAAATACATACACGAATTTTTTTGCTCTCCAGTATCGAAGAAAGCACATCTGCAAAGAGTGAAGTTGTTAAAGTTATCGTCATAATAAAGATCAAAAATGTACGTGCCATGCGCTGACCTTTGAGACTAACAATATTAGGATTTATAGTATAACACAAAAACGATTTTCTAAATTCATTATTTACCCAAATCGTGCTAGAATAAAACATTAAAAGATAAAGGAGCAACACATGTTTGTTAAACTTAACGATAGAGTCTATTTGAATGCAGATCGTATCACTCGTATCAAGATCGATGAGGTACAAGATGGTATTCGTGTACGTTTTTATGAGGGACAAAATCAAGTAGCTAAAAGCCACAAATTTGAAAGTGTTGAAAAAGCGAGTGCATGGGTTGAAAAAATCATGAACGCAAAATAAGAGAGGCATTTTTAGCTTCTCTTCCCTCTTTTTATTAGGTCTAAGGTTTAGACTAACTGAATTACTCACAAAAGGAAAATCATGAAATTAGATTGCAGTGGTTTGGCATGTCCAGAACCTGTATTACAAACGAAAAAAGCATTAGAAACACTCCCAAATGACTCTGTTTTAGAAGTAGTGGTTGATAATATTGCTTCAAAAGAGAATGTCATCCGTTTTGCTCAAAATGGTGGCTTTGAAGTACGAGTTGAGGATGCAGGTGAAGGCAAAAGCCTTATTGCCATCGTGAAAGGTTTCGCATGCACAGTAGTGGCAAAAGAGAGCGATGAACAATTTTTAGATAAAACCTTATTTCTCAAAAGCGACAAAGTAGGCGAGGGTGAACTTGGAGCAAAACTGATTGTCGGATTTTTAAAATCAACTATGGAACTTCCAAAATTGCCAAAGCGTATTGTGTGTGTGAATCAAGCAGTTCTTTTAACGACAGCAGAAGAGAGTGCGCCTATTATTGAAGTCCTTAAAGCACTGGAAGCAAAAGGTGTAGAGATTTACTCGTGTGGTGTTTGTTTAGAATTCTACGGCGTAACGGATAAACTCAAAGTAGGCAAAATCGGTAATGCTTTTGGAACGATTGAGATGTTATTTGGTGGAGAAGGCACAATATCATTATAATAACGTTCTCTTAGAGCGTTATTGAATACGCTTTGAAAGCAAAGCTTTTTAAGCTACGTTAACACTGGGTTTTCCTCAGCGGAAGGCTCGTATGGCTTCTTGATCATTTCATGTTCAAGAAGCCTTGAACTTAAGGTACTAAATGAACAACGAAGCAAAATTGACCAAATACGTCAAAGCTGCTGGTTGTGCTGCCAAGCTGGGTCCGGGAGACCTCACAGAAGCCATAGGCGGTCTTAACTGCACGCATGAAAACGTTTTGGTAGGAATGGATGAAAGTGACGATGCCAGTGTCTATTACTTAGATGAGGAGCGTGCACTCGTACAAACGGTAGATATTATTACCCCTGTGGTGGATGACCCATTTGTGTACGGACAAATTGCAGCAGCCAACTCCTTAAGCGATGTTTTTGCTATGGGTGGCGAAGTGGCCACGGCGATGAACATTGTAGGATTTGATGGGTGTCATCAGCCTCGCTCTGTTCTTAAAGAAATTCTCGCTGGTGGTGAAAGTAAAGTACGTGAATGTGGAGGAGTGATTATTGGTGGGCATACCATCGAAGCACCTGAAATGACGTATGGCATGAGTGTCACAGGCTTTGTCCATCCAAAGAAGATTTATCGCAACAATACACCGCGTGTTGGTGATGTACTTATTCTTACCAAACCGCTTGGAATGGGCATACTTACAACAGCGATTAAAGCGGATATGCTAGAGGCTAATGTGGTTGAGAAAGTGGCTGCCATCTTGGCAACACTGAATCATAAAGCTTCACACATCATGCGAACATACGATGTAAGCGCTTGTACAGATGTAACGGGCTTTGGTCTTTTTGGACATGCCTATGAGATGAGTTTCAATCGTGTCAGCATTGCGTTTGAGATGAAAAACATTCCAATTTTAGAAAAAGCCAGAGCATTGGCAGATATGGGCATCATTCCAGCAGGTGCGTACAATAACAAAAGTTATTTAAGTTCCAAAGTGGAAGCGAAAGTGCCGCATAAAGATGAGATTATTTTGTATGATGCCCAAACGTCTGGAGGACTTTTGATAGCCGTATCGCAAAAAGACGCGCTAAAACTGCTTCAGCATCTTAAAGATGAAGGGTTAGGGTATAGTTCTATCATTGCTGAGATTATGCCTCTTGGTGAAAAGCCATTAACATACACATAAGATGAGATAACCCATGTTGGGTTATCTCTGAGTTGGATTACGCCTTGAGATCAAGGTTTGACCCAATGCCCTCTGATGCCAGCCCAGAGACTTGCGTTGATGCAGTATCTGTTGGTTGAGGCAGAGATTCCAATATCTTTGAAACCATCTGTTCTTGAACCTTCATAGCCTGCTTCATTGCATAGATTTCTGTGCTTGAAGGGATGCTACTGCTTAGTGCGTCCATATTTTACTCCTTATAAAGAGCTATACCTATATCGGCAAATTTTTTAAAATTGTGGAATTTAAAATGCTTTAACATTTTTGTGCTACACTACTTTTTAGAAGCAGGGATGGCTTGTAAAGGAGACTTTATGGAAGCAAAATATTATCTGTTGTGCCCTCTTTGTAGTTATGAAACAGAGCATATCACGCTCGCTCGAACCTATCGTCACATCAGTTTACAACGAAAATGGATGGTGTGTCTGGAATGCCATCAACTCCAAGAAAAACCTCACCCCAAAAGATTTTTTCTTCAAGCATTGAAAGTTTTATGGTTAAATGCGAAACATTTTGTATCAAAGGGACGTAAACATAATCCTTCTAAAATTTTGCAAAAAGCTTCATGCTACAAATGCCATGGAAGCCATCTCTTAGAGTGGGATGGGAATTGCCCAAAATGCGGAAGTGCTTTTTTAAAAAAAGTAGTATGACGTTACTTGGTGTTTGTTAACAACCACCCAATAACCCACGCTCCATCTTTGACAAAATAGACTTTCTGGTTAAAAAATTTCATAGCCTCTATGGTCTCTTTTGCCAATAATCCACCCGCAACTAAATTTTTAGCACCATAATAGCCTAGCAAATAGCACTGTGCTGTTGCTTCAGTACACTCTTTTCTCTGTTCTTGTGAGAAGAGGGCAATGAGATGTTCAAAATCGGCTTTTTCTAATGGTACAAACGAGTCTAAATGACCGTTTGTTTTCAAATAAGCTGTTGCCCAAAAGATACCGCCACTCGCGAAAAGTGTCTCTTTGTTTTCAAAAGACTTTATTGAAGAGAGCTCTTTGTTGATGATTCGTAAGCATTTTTGCTCAAAAGAGGCATTTGTATCAAGCGCATGAGCATTTTGTGTTGTTGAAACAGTGCCAAGTGGTACTTCAAAAAAATCTATCGTATGGTTTGAACCCATCCAAGCTACTTTTGTATTGCCCCCACCAATATCGATCATGGATGCTTTATTCCATTGATCTTTGGGAACAGAACCGTAAAAAGCGAAACGACTCTCTTCGGATTCATCGATAAAATGGAGTGTTAAACGGGTACTATTTTTGATGCTTGTTTCAAGTTCTGGTCTGTTTTTGATTTTATTGATAGCGCTACTTGCGATAATAAACAGATGATCTTCCAAGACGTTTTGTTCGTTTAAAAGAACGTTCTTGAGTACAACAATGTCTGAAGTGACTTGTTTTATCATGGATGAATTCATGAGATGATGCTCAGATATACCGCTTTGTGGAGAGGTGTTAAGACCGTTTCGATAGGTCATTTTTGTAAGGTTTGCGTCTATATCAATGACATATGCCTTCACTCCTTTTCCTCCTATCTCAATGGCTCCATAGTGCTCCGCCCCAATAAGGGCAGAATGGCACAGAAAGATAAAGAGAAAAAGAAGTGAACGGAACATATGTTTAACTAACAAGACAATATCCGGCAATCGCTGCACCAATAGCACTAAGTACTAAAGAGCCTAACCAAAATTTCTTATTGCGAGTGAGTGCTGAAATAGAAGCTAATGCAATTGAAATTTGCAAAAACGTAATCGCAAAGCTAAGAATGTGGTGAATATGGTAGTAGTGATCACTTGCCGCATTACGCGCTTCTTTTAGTGCTTCAATACGCTCAGCTTCAGCTTTGATCTCTTCTTGCTCTTTTTTGTAAACAGCAACTTTTTTCTTAAATTCTTCAGCTTTCTCAGGGAAAAGCTCAGCATTGACAGCGTAAATATGTGATTTAACACTTTTCGCTTGGTAAAAATTCCACTGGTCAGATGCTTGACTTTGGTAAAGTACAGCTTCGTTTTTTGTAAGAATGGTTTTAGATGTAATTTGAGATTCATACAAACCAACAAGCGCTGTTAAAATCGCAATAATGGCAGTACTAAGAGAAATATACGAAAGCCAACCTTCCATCTCTTTTTCTTTATGTTTGACCTCTTCCATCGCTTCTTCAACTTGTTTCAAATGCTCTTCAATAGCATTACTTTCCATTGCTTCCTCCTTTTAATCAAAACATCACTTTTGGGTGCTATTTTACACAGACCCTTATAAATCGCGCGTATTTTATCAAAAAAAATGCTAATTTTGATGTGCTTTGTTTTTCAAGGTTTTCGTATCTATGCTATTGATATAATAATAGACTATGCTTATGAGTATTGCGACAAGAGGTAATGCAAAGTACCAATGTTCTCGCCCATATGTGATAACGCTTAGAATTTCGTTTCCAAAATACCATACAGGCAGTATAATCACACTGCTCCAACACCATGCCGCGATAAGGTTGATGAGTGCATATTTTTTTGCACTATACCCTGTAAGGCCAATGGCAATAGGAATAATCGTACGAAGTCCATATAAGTAGCGTTGAAGAAAGATGATGGGCCAACCATGTTTTTTAAGCAGCAAATGCGCAAGTGCCAGTTTGCGTTTTTGTTGTTTGAGTTTACGATGTACATAGCTTTTGTTGAATCTTCCAATGTAAAAATAGAGTTGATCTCCTGCAAAACCACCCAGTCCCGCTATAAAAATAGCAAGAAAAAGATTCATATCGCCAGTATGGCTTAAAAGACCTGCCATGACTAAACCGCTCTCACCTTCTAAAATACTCCAGAAAAAGAGGATGATATAGCCATATTCTTTAATGCTTTCTATAAAAAATGCTTCCATGTGTGCCGTTTGTGTTGATTTAAAAGTGTATTCTACATAAAAGAGAGATTTTTTTGATTACAAAACGATGAAATGTGAAAGGGAAGAGAGCAAAGATTTGCACTCAGACCGGGCAATCTGAGTGCATCTTTTAAAATGATTGGGTTGTACACAAAAAGGAGGTAATTGTCTTGGTAGTGAAAGTATAAAGTAATAGTTTAAATGCGTCGTTAACCTAAAGTAAATAAAAAAACAATGGGAATATTTCAGGGTGAAATAGTTTAAAATCTTTGAAAAAAATTATTCTATACTACATGTTAACGTTACGATTAAGAGGCTGTAAATGATTATTCATCTGGATTTGGACTGTTTTTTTGTCTCCGCGGAGCGCACACGAATGCCAGAGCTTAAGGGCAGACCTGTCGTTGTGTGCAAAAGCAGCGACACCAAAATCTTTAGTACGCATGACAGCGAAAGCATGATGACAGAGTCCGTAGGCGGTTTTAATGGGCTGATACAACACAAAAAAGCATTCAAAGGATTTGATAAAGACGCATGGAAAAAAGAGTTTTTAGATGAACGAGGCAGAATTCATGGTATTGTTATTGCGAAGAGTTATGAGGCGAAAAAGTATGGCATTAAAACAGGAACATCGCTTCGTGATGCACTTGCTATGTGCCCTAAGTTGCTTATTGTACCTAGTGATCATCTTTTTTACCAACTCCTCTCAACAAAACTAAAAGCGTTTTTGCAGACGAAAATTCCTATTTTAGAGCAGTACAGCATCGATGAGTTTTGGGGTGATTTAAAAGGGTGGGTTAAAGAAGAAGAGACGTATGCATTTATGGCTTCATTGCAAAAAGAGATTTTAGAAACGTTTGATTTGCCTATTTCCATTGGAGCATCAAGTTCCAAATGGATAGCAAAGCTTGCAACGGATTTTCGCAAGCCTTATGGGTTGACACTTGTACCAAAAAATGAGGTGAGTTCATTTATTGCAGATATGCCTGTGGCAAGTTTTCCAGGCATTGGAAAAGTGTTGCAAAAAAAGTTCACCAGTTATGGCATAGAAACTTTGGGTGAAGTGTTAGAACATCAAAAACTTGTCTCTGGATGGGGAACTATAGGTAAAGATCTACTCTTGCGTATCAGCGGAGTAGATAACGAACCCGTCGTTGCGAAACGAGATCGCCGATCTATCGGCATTTCACGCAATTTTCAAGTGGTACAAAATCGCAATGAAGTCTTGCGCCGTGCTATTATCCTTTCACGCCATCTTTCCTATACCATTGCAAAACTAGATCTGCATCCTACGACCTATTATTTTGGTATCAAATACGAAAATGGTATAGCATCTAAAATTTCACAAACGATCGATCGCTCTTTTAGTGAAAGTATGTACAGAGAATGGGTTGTGCAGAGTTTTAAAACACTTGATTCTCATCCGCATTATGGCATCCACTTTCTTAGTCTTGCTGTCTCAAACTTTGTCACACCGACTCAAACCAAAACCTTTTCGCTTTTGCATGCAAATGATGATGAAAAATCAAAACGCTTGTCTGAAAAACTCACAAAATTACGTGATAAGTATGGAGTTGACATCATTCGAAGTGGAGTAGAGAAACAAGATAATGCGATAACACCACATTTTTAGAATGCAATATATTTTCTAAGCTTTGCTTGGTTACCATACCACCAAACGAGTTTGTCATGAGTATATAATGACAAGCAATGTCTTTAAATCGTGAAAATAGGCTAATTAAATATGAATGAATGCAATCTTTTAGATGTCCTTTCCAATAAAAAAGTCCTTTGTGTTGAAGATGAAGCGTGTATCTTAAACAACATTATGGAGTCTTTGGAGCTTTTTTTTGGCAAAGTTGTAGGTGTTAAAGATGGCATTGAAGCACTTGATGAAGCCAAAAGCAATTTGTATGATGTCATCATGCTTGACATCTCTATTCCTCACATGGATGGACTTGAAGTCGTAAAGAAAATCCGAGAGTTTGATAAAAAAGTACCTATTATCATCCTCTCTGCACATACAGAGCAAGAGTATTTATGGCGTGCCGTAGAGCTTAAAATTACACGTTATCTAGCAAAACCTTATGATAAAAATGCGCTTATTAAAGCCTTAGAAGATGTAGCAAAAGAGCTTAGTGGGCATAGCCCAATGTTTCAGGTAACTCCTGTTTGCAAATATGATTTTTGTAAAAAAACGATTTGCAACCTTGATGGAGATTTGATCCATCTCTCTAAGAGTGAGAGCAGGCTTTTAGAGTATTTCCTCAAACGCCCAAATCAAACAGTAACGTATGAGCAGCTTTTTGATTATATGTGGGAATTTGAACAACCAAGTAAAGAGGCATTAAAATCCATCGTCAAAGAACTACGCAAAAAGATTGATAACAACTTTATACGAAATCTTTACGGTGTTGGATATCTTTATGAAATATAGCTTCAAAATCATCGTAGCCCTTTTTGTTGTTCTTTATGCGGTCATTACATTACTCTTCTTTAATTTTTACCGTGAACTTGCGATGAAAGATGCGAGGCAAGAGGCTATTTTTATTTTAGATACGATGAATGCAATTCGTGATTATGTCTCAGTCGTACAACGTCCTTTAATTGAAGAGCTCAAAGAAAAAAAGATGCTAGCAGAGGATTTTTTTGATCCAAGATTGCTCTCTTCATCTTATATTACACGTGAGATTTACAATATTCAGCGTGCTAAAAAGAATATCAACTATGATTATAAACTGATTGCCACTAATCCTCTTAACGCTGAGCATGAGGGCAATAATTTCGAAAATGAAATTTTGGATGATTTCAAAGAGGGAAAATATAAAGAATACTCACGCATCATTCAAGAAAATAACAAACCTTACTTTTTTGTAGGCTTGCCTATTCAGAATTCGCATCCATCGTGTTTACAATGTCATACGACCAATAGTGCGCCAAAGCGTATGGTAGAGCAGTATCATACAATTCCTGATTTTCAGAGCAAAGTAGGCGATGTTATTGCAATGATTACGTTTAAAATTCCCGTCTACAGCATCTTAACCTATCACGTGAAAGAGTTTGTGGTGGGTGGAGCGGTTATGTTTATTGTCTTTGTTATTTTTATCTTGTTTATCTATAAATTGTACAGAAACGACCAACGCCTGAAAGAAAAAACCAATATGCTGATGATGAGTCAAAACCGTCTTGCTTCGATGGGCGAGATGATAGGCAATATTTCACATCAGTGGAGGCAGCCTCTTGCTCAAGTAGGGGCTATCTTGATCAATCTTGAGCTTCATAGCGACAAAGATAAACTCACCAAAGAGAAGTTGACACAAAAGATCAAAGAGGCCAATGAACAACTCTCTTTTATGTCAAGCACGATTGATGATTTTAAAAACTTCTTTATGCCAAGTACCTCTGCCAAAGAGTTTAGTGCACAAGAGGTTATTTTTAGGGCTCAAAAGCTACTCAGTGCCTCTTTAGAAAAATATGCCATTGATGTACGCATAGATATACAAAATAACTTTACGCGTTTAGGCTATGCCAATGAGATCGTGCAAGTGCTTATTAACATTATGAACAATGCCAAAGAGGCATTCTTAGCACAAAATATCAAAGAACGTAAGATTGAAATTACCGCTTTTTTACACAATGGTGTTCCTGTCATTACGTTGCAAAACAATGCAGGGCATATTGATGATGCAATTATTGAGAAAATTTTTGACCCTTATTTTACAACCAAAGAGTCTAGCAGTGGACTAGGACTTTATATGAGTAAAATGATTGTTGAGAAAAACAGTGCAACACTGCGTGTTGAAAACCATAATGATGGAGTTATTTTTACAATTATTTTTTAGTTTTTATATTTAACACTAATTTAATACTTCCCCCTTTTCCCCCCTTTTTTCCTGATAGTATTTCCAATGAGGCATTCGTGCTGGTTGATCTTAAAATGATTGATGTTTTTTTATGCCCATGAAAAAACAGTAGATGATTTGAGATTCAATTTTTCAAAGGAGGATACATGAAAAATTGGGACAAAGTGTTACTTGGTTTACTCACATGTGTTAATCTCTTTACTGTAGGCTTAAATGCTGAAGGTATGGAGGGAATGCAAATGAGTAAAGATGCAAAGGCGATCATTGCTAATCCTAAGGGTACTAAGGAGAGCAGAGGCGTTACTTCTTTGCAAGACTATATTGTCGAAGAGCAAGTTATGTATGATTGGCTCTTTAAAAACCATCCGATTTTTACCAAGTACGGTGGTAAAACGGTTGGAGAAATGCATGTTGCAGATCGCGGTAAAGAGTTTATAGCTGAGGGTCACGGTAAAGACTTCTCTAAAGCAAGTAAACGAAGTGGCGGCGAAGGTGTAAGTTCAATGATGTATAGGGTTGCAAGAACTTCAACACTTGCGTTTCCAAACAAATTCATTGGACCAGAGAAATGCGGTGAGTGTCACCCTGCACAATATGAGACTTGGGGCAGATCGCGACACTCAACAACAATCAGATTCCCAGGTGAACACCCTGAATTTAACAATAACTTGACTGATCCAGTTTTTGATAAAGATACAGCGTCAATTCTACCTAAAGGAATTACCCCTGATGTTATCTATTGTACTATAGGTCACGTTAGAACAAAATTAGGCTTTTTGGATGCGTGGTTGCTACGTGGAACATACCATGTTGAAGGTGGTCTTCTTAAAAATGGTACAGGTCAAATTACTGCGGGTGCAAACCAATGGCAAAGAACATGGGCACTTAATCTAACGCCTGAGGTTGCGAAAAAAATCAAGAAATGGATTCCTGATTTTCCTGTAACATTAGCAGACTATGGTGATAATGGTGGTTATGTAAGAGGTTTGGCTTCTTATGCAGCTAAATACAAAAAATCAATGGATTTCCAAGCGGGTTCTTCTTACTGTGAAGTATGTCACCCTTGGAAGTTTGATTTTAAAAACCAAAACGAGTTCTACTCTGCCCTTGGTAATCCAAAAGAGCTTCAAAAGCACACTATCTCTAAAGGTGTTTCTTGTGAAGAGTGTCATGGCGCGGGTGGTCACTTAGAAGGAGGCTCCGGGTTACTCACTTCTAATTGTGAACGCTGTCACCAACGATTTAACTATAGCCCAGATCTTGCGAAAAATCCTGCAAACGTAGGTAAACCAGATCTTGCTTTGAGCTCTAAGTTTAAATCAATGGGACCAGGATGTGGTAGTGAAGGTTCTCAAACCTACTTTACAGCGCACTATGAAAAAGGTATGCGTTGTGCAACCTGCCATGATCCACACGACGTAACAGGTCCTGTAACGGGCGAAAAAGACCTTAAAGGTACCAATTACAATGCGAACCAAGGTTACTTAAGCTCACTTTATACAAAACCAAAACTCAAAAAAGAGTGTAAAGATTGTCATAAAGAACAAGCGTATATCCAGTCTAAAGCAGATACACATAGTAAAAATTCATGTCAAACCTGCCACATGCCATTTATGATGAGCTGTGAAAACTGGTATGCCGTTCAATTCCAAGACCAAGCGGGTATGGATACACAAAGACGTTCACACATCTGGAAAATCGATGTTGATCCTAAACGTAAATCTTTGGTACCAGGTTCAAATGCAACAGGTCCAAGAGATGCTAAAGATTGGCATTTTGAGCGTAATGATGAGGGACGTAACTTCTTAGATCTTATGTGGGCATGTGCACGTACAACATGGGCAGATAAAGAGCAAGTAGAAGCAAAAGGCTGTCATAGTCCAGTTGTATCTGAGCTTAAAGAGACACTACACTTTAAAGATCAGAAACAAGCATATGATGAGGTTATGGGATGGCAAACTCCTGTGAAAGATAAATTCACACAGGTTAAAGTAGGTATCCAAGGACTTTACTCTTTACTTGAAGTTAAAAAGCTATCGCCTTCAGATAAAACCAGAGTGTATGAGTTAATCGAAAAAGCGCAACAAACTGTTGATCTTGTCGAAAAAGATGGTTCATGGGGTATGCATGGATTCAAATATACCAAACAAAGACTAGATGCTGCGATTGAGTATATTAATGAAGCGCAAAGAATCGTGAACAAAAATTTAAAATAGGTGTTGCACTGAGTGCAATTTCAAGTGGGCTATGAATTTCATAGCCCATTTATTTCAAAAGTAAAGGTATTAAGATGATGCGTAAACAACTCACAACAGGATTATTTGTATTTATTTGTTTGGTTTCTGGGGCGCTTGCTGGTGAGCTAAAAACACAAGTACAAAAAGAGTCATACAGTATTGGTGTATCCACAGGAAGCTATATCTCAAATCAACTTTTTGAACAGTCTGAAATGGGTGCAAAATCTGATATTGAAGCGGTGATTGATGGATTTATTGATGCCTTGAAAAAACAACAAAAGCTTAAAGATGAAGAGATTATAACGCATTTGAATAATCGTGCAGAAGTGTTAAATAAAATCAGTCAAGAACAATTCAAACAAGCCCTCGATAAAAATATCGCGGATGGCAAAAAATATATGGCAAACAATGCCAAGAATAAAAAAGTAACTACAACGAAATCAGGATTGCAATACGAAGTGCTCACTCTTGGTGCTGGTCCAAAACCGCAAAAAGAGAGCATTGTTATGATGAACTATAAAGCCTATTTAGTAGATGGTAAAGTTTTTGATGACACCTATGAGCGCAAAACACCATCCCATCTTTCGATGATTAATATTGTCGATGGCTTGCAAGAAGGTTTAATGCTAATGCCTGAGGGATCAAAATACAAATTGGTCATTCCAAGTGAATTAGCATACGGTAATGCAGATATGCAAGAGATTCCTGCTGGTTCAACAGTTATTTTTGAGGTAGAGTTGGTGAAGGTTTTAAAGCCAGGTGAACTTGCAAACAGTGCAAAACCACTTAGCGAAGAAGAAATGAAACAAGTCCATGGTGGCATTGAGAAAAAGAAACTATAGGACTTTAGTATTCATCTACACGAATTGGAGGGGAAGATGGAAAATGACGGGAAAAGAAGAACTTTTCTAAAAGTTTTAGGTCTTGGTTCTGTGACATTGGGCACTGCGGGTTACAGTGTTGCCATTGAAACAGGCAAAACAGAAAAAAAACCACACTACGGGATGATCTTTGATCAGAACAAATGTGTGGGATGCAGCGATTGTGAAGTAGCGTGTCGAAAGGTCAATGAAGTTCCACAGGGGCAAGTGCGACTTTATGTTGAAAATAAAACAGATCCTGCAAAACCGATGGAAAAGAAATATGTACGTGTTTCGTGCCAACAGTGTGAAGATGCACCGTGTGTTGCAGTGTGCCCTAGTAAAGCATGTCATAGAGATGCAAAAACGGGCATTGTTACAATGAACCCTGATGATTGTATCGCCTGTAAATACTGCATCGTAGCATGTCCATACGATGTGCGTTTTATCAATAAAAAAACGAAAGCAGCTGAGAATTGTAACTTCTGTCTGAATACCAATTTGGCAAAAGGACATGAACCAGCGTGTGTAGAAGCATGTAAATATAAAGCACTTGTTTTTGGTGATTTGAATGACGAGAGTTCGTATATCAATCAAATATTACAGGTTAAAGACGCAGTACGTATGAAGCCAACCTTTGGAACAAAGCCAAGTTTGCGCTATATACCTGTTGTAAAGGTGGGGGTGTGATATGAATGGTGCCATTAATTTTACATACGGATTTTCCCATGGTGTTGAATGGGGTTGGCCGATTGCTGTATATCTCTTGCTTGCAGGTATTTCAGGTGGTGCGCTTATTGTTGCATTGATGATTCGTTTTTACAAAAAACAGCACGAAGATACGCCTCTACTCAAAGCTGCGTCATTGGTTTCTTTTGCAACGATTGCTTTTGGTATGGTCTTCTTAGTGGGTGATTTGGAAAAACCACTCTATTTTTGGAAGATTTTGATTAATTATAACTTTTCGTCTGTTATGTCGATTGGTGTTTTAGCAATTTCTGTTTACATTCCTCTCACACTTGTGATGTGCTTGTATCTGTTTGAAAAAGAGATTTCAGCTATCCTCGCCAAAAAAGCTCAAATTTTGGGCTATTTTGAAATGGTCATGACCCTTTTGAAAAAAATCCGTCCATTGGTTGAGGTGTTAAGTGTGGTTTTTGCGGTGGTTATTTGTGCCTATACAGGTTTCTTGATCTCTGTTTTGGTACGTTTCCCAATTTTAAATACAGCTATTTTACCTGCGCTTTTTGTTGTCTCTGGTCTTTCAGCAGGAACGGCGTCAGCGAGTATGGTTGCTTCGTATTTTTTCAAAGAAGATACTCATTCCGGTGATCTTAAAACATTACATACGATTGAGTGGCCTATTATGGCGGTTGAGATTATGCTCATTGCGATGCTGTTTGTCTCTTTACTTGTGGGTAATGAGTTTCAGCAAACAACGACAGCAGCATTTAGTAGTGGTGTTTATGCAACACTTTTCTGGGTTGGTGTAATGGGTGTTGGTTTTGGTCTTCCTTTGGTGCTTAATTTTGTGCTTGGCAAACATGTAGCGCATTCTCACACAGCGTTTTATCTTTCAGGTATGGCAAGTGTGTTGGGTGTATTATGTCTTAGGATGTTTATTATATATGCAGGACAAACGTTTGGTGTCTAACAATAGTATTGATTTGAATGTAAAGGTGTAACATGAAGTACGTATCCATTGTAGAAAAATTATTTTTTTCGTATAAATTTATGCTCTTCATGTTGTTTTTATTAGGGCTTGGTGCAGGCGTTGCTACGTTTATCGAGAGTGTTTACGACACAACAAGCGCTAAAATAATGGTTTACGATGCTACATGGTATGAGGGGGTGATGCTTTTGCTAACCCTCTCTTTAGTTGGCATCATGTATAAATACAAAATGTGGAAAAAGTTCGGTGCATTTATCGTGCATCTTGCTTTTGTAGCGATTTTAGTGGGAGCGGCTTTGACGCGTTACTTTGGGTATGAAGGGGTTATTCATATCAGAGAAGGGCTCAGTGAAAATGAGATGTTAACAGTCAAGTCTTACTTTACGATTAAAACAGAAAAAGAATTTTTAGAGTACCCCCTCGCATTGGGACAAATTGGTAATAACGATTTTTCTTATGAAACAATGGTAGAAGGTAAAGTTCTACACATCAATTATAAAAGTTATCATGCAGGTGCAAAAGGTGAACTAAACACCCTTATTGTGGAAGCACGTTACGACAATAAACTCAAAACCGTTAAAATCGAAGGCGGCGCAGGTTGGATTGAACCTCCTGTTGTTGTACGTTTTGATGATGTTGAAATAGAACTAGCATGGGGTTCTAAAGTGATCGCACTTCCTTTTTCATTTAAACTTCTTGATTTTGAATTACAGCGTTACCCAGGCTCACAAAGTCCTTCATCGTATGCAAGTGAACTTGAGGTAATTGATAATAGCACTACATTTCCTTACCGTATATTTATGAATCATCCACTCACCTATAAAGGATATAAATTTTTCCAATCCTCTTATGATTTGGATGAAAAGGGTACTATTCTAGAGGTCAATAAAGACCCAGGTAAATGGCCGACATATTTTGGATATTTTTTATTGTGTGTTGGTTTTATTGGAAACTTCTTCACGAAAGGCAGCAGATTTGTAAAGCTTAGAGCGTTCCTTCAAAAAAGCGCTTTAGCACTTCTTTTACCTTTGGTATTTGTACAGGCAACACCATTAAAAGCGGAAGCAGATACATTGGAGCAATTTCGTAAAAATTCTTATGAACATGCCAATGGAGTCTTTAGCTCGTTATTGGTACAAGATTATATGGGGCGTATTAAGCCTATTAGTACTGAAGCCGTTGAAATTGTCAATAAAATCACAGGAAAGAGCTCTTTGTTTGGCTTGACTCCTGAGCAGATGATCTTAGGAATGACGACAAATGCAGGGCTTTGGCAAGAGATGAAGATCATTAAACTCTCTAATCCAAGCATTAAAAAAGTGCTAGGTTTGAGCCCTGAAGCTGAATATGTGAGTTTTGCTTCCATGTTTGATGATGAGGGCTACTACAAGCTAGCGAAACAGGTCAGTGCTGCCAACCAAAAAGCACAGTCAAAACGCGATACATTTGATAATGACATTATAAAATTTGATGAAAAACTCAATATCGCTTATTTGACACTCAAAGGGGTTTTGTTTAAATTTATTCCTATTCCTAATGATGCATCGCATACATGGATTGCTCCAAATGATGCGTTTTCTCATCCACACATTAACAGCGAAGTCAAAAGTATGCTCAATGACTACTTTGTTGGACTTCAAGAGGGTATTTCTACAAATAAATGGGATAACGCAAACATAGCACTTGCTAAGCTCAAAGAGAATCAACGAAGCCTTAGTGGTGGCATTTTACCAAGTGAGACACGCGTACGAGCAGAAGTTCTTTACAATCACATGGGACTCTTTCAAAAACTGATTGGGTTTTATTTTGTGCTTGGATGTGGCGCATTTGTGCTAGCGCTTATTTCTATTTTTAAAGGCAAAAATTACCCTACATTGGAAAAGAGCGTTCTATACATTTTTATCGCAGGATTTATCGCGCACAGTTTTGGTTTAGCTCTTCGTTGGTACATCTCAGGACATGCGCCTTGGAGTGATTCGTACGAGTCAATGGTCTATATTGGTTGGTCGGCAGGTTTTGCAGGCGTTATGGTTTTTAGAAAATCCATCCTCTCTCTTTCCGCTGCAGCCATTTTAGCGGCGATTGTGATGCTTGTCGCACATATGAGTTTTGTCAATCCTCAGATTACAAACCTTGTTCCGGTTCTCAAATCCTACTGGTTGACCGTTCACGTCTCTGTTATTACAGCCAGTTATGGATTTTTAGGTATGGGTGCATTGCTTGGTTTCATCACGCTTTTATTGATGATACTTAAAAACAAAAAAAATGCCTTACGTATGAATGAACAAATCAGACATTTGGTAGCGATTAATGAGATAAGCCTCATTATAGGGCTTGCGATGTTAACGGTTGGAAACTTTTTTGGAGGCATCTGGGCGAATGAGTCATGGGGACGATACTGGGGATGGGACCCTAAAGAGACATGGTCATTTGTCTCTATCATCGTTTATGCGCTGATTTTGCATCTTCGTTTTGTACCAAAGCTCAATTCGGTGTATGTCTTTTCTATAGCGTCACTGGTAGGGTATAGCTCTATCATGATGACCTATTTTGGGGTCAACTTTTATCTTACAGGAATGCATTCATACGCGGCTTCAGGAGAACATGCCTCTTTACCGAGTTTTGTTTACTATATTTTTGTAGGGATATTTGGATTGTGTGTCTTGGCGTATCAAGGCAGAGATGTTAAAACAATTTAGTCTTATGTAAAAGGAAGAACAATGAAAAAAGAACTATGTGCCCTAATCCTATGCGCAGTCATGGCACAGGCTGGATTTATCAAAGAGGGAATGGAAGCCAAAGAGAGTGGTGACCATAAAAAATTGGTTGAAGTATATGATAAAGCCTGTAATGAGGGCAAAGCATCAGGATGTTATAACTTGGCTGTTTTGTACTCAGAAGGTACGGGTAATGTTGCAAAAGACAGTGCAAAAGCCGTTAAGCTGTATGAAAAAGCGTGCTCTGCTGATTTTGCGACAGCATGTTACAACCTAGGTTTGATTTATGCTGATGGCATTGTGGTCAAACAAGATTTTGCTAAAGCAAAAGAGTTGTATGAAAAATCATGTGCTGGGGATGAAGGGTGTACCAATTTAGGACTTTTATATGCTAATGGGGCAGGGGTACAACAAGATTATGCTAAGGCTGCAGAATTTTATAAAAAAGCATGTAAAAACGAAGACTTAATGGGATGTAATAACCTAGGATTTTTACATGCTGGGGGTCGTGGTGTTGAGCTTGACAATAAAAAAGCGAGTGAATATTACCAAAAAGCGTGTGATGGCGGTATCGCTATGGGATGTGACAATCTTGCATTTATGTACGCAATGGGTAAAGGCAACGTCCAAGATTTTAAAAAAGCAAGCCAATTTTACGAGAAAGCCTGTAACAATGGATATGATAAAGGGTGTAACAATCTTGGCATCTTATATGCAGAAGGTAAAGGTGTCAGTGTAGATAACGCTAAAGCCAAAGAACTCTTCAAAAGTAGTTGTGACAAAGGTCTCAAAGAGGGGTGCGAAAACGCTCAACTCTTGGAAAAAATTACCAAGTAATATATTTTTAAAGGCACTGAAAATGTGCGAGAGCTCTAAGAGAGCTCTTTTTGATAGAAAAGGATAAAGAATGTTTGTTCGTATGATCTTGATACTGTTGTGCTTTTGGAATTTTTCGCACGCAGAGATGTTTCAAAGTGTTCCTGAAGCAAATGCTACGCTGATACAATCTGGTAAAGATAAATATTCATGCCCTAATTGTGGTATGCATTTAGTCAAATTTTATAAAACAAGCCATACCCATGACAATCACCAATACTGCTCAATTCACTGTCTTTATGAAGCAACTGAGGGTGTCATTCCTGAAGATGCGAAAGTCGTTGATACCACTAGTTTAGCTTTGATTGATGTTAAAAAAGCATTTTATGTAGTAGGCAGTAAAGTACGAGGAACTATGACACGTACCAGTAGTTATGCGTTTGGAACAGAAAAAGATGCACTGGCATTTGTCTTCGACAATGGCGGAAAGGTGATGAATTTTTCGGAAGCCTATGCCATAGCGGCTGAAGATTTTCCGAAAGACTTCGGAAAACAAGCAGCTTCAAAGTTGGCTCCTGTCACAAAAATCGAAGTTCCGAAAGATGCTAAATGCCCAATTTGTGGCATGTTCGTAGCAAAATATCCTCAATGGGTTGCGATGTTTGATGGCGATAAAAAATTCTATTTTGATGGCGTGAAAGATATGATGAAATACGCATATGCTAGAAAAATAGGGGGCGATAAACTCTATGTAAGCGATTACTACAAGCTTTCAAAACTAGAAGCAACAAAAGCCTTTTATGTCATTGGTTCAAACGTTTATGGACCGATGGGAAGCGAACTGATTCCTTTTTCAACACAAGATGAAGCACTCAGCTTTTCAAGAGATCATAATGGTCAAAAAGTAATTTCATTTGATGAAATTACGGAAGTGATGGTTAAAAATCTATGAGATTTCTCACGGGACTTGGGATTGCATTTTTCAGCCTTTATCTTATTTTAGCGGTACATGCATTGAGCGTTTCCGACAAAAATAAAGCGAAAGAAATTGAGGCTATATCTTCTCATGTAAAAGATGCCAAGCTCTCTGTGAGTTTTAAGTCCAACGAGTACCAAAGGTTTGTGTATGCGAAGTAAAAACTTTGTAGAGTATGCTATTTTACTGCTCTTTAAAGACAAGAATGATCATTTATTTAGTTTTTTGATTTTTTCATTTATTGTTTTTATTTTAAGTTCTACGCTGTTTATCTCAGACTCCTTGCAGGAAGATTTGCTAAACAGCATTAAATCGCAGCCTGAAATTGTTGTGGAAAACACCAGAGCAGGCAGGGCGTATGCAATGCATGATGGTTTTATTTATGATATCTCCAAAATTACGGGTGTGAGTAATGTTGAAGGCATCGTTGATGGCTACCACTATTTTGCGCAAAAACGTCTTTGGTTTCATATCATTGGTGATGCAACGTTAGCAAAAGATGAGATGATCATAGGGCAAGGCGTGAAAAATGCAATGGCGGAACTTTACTATAATGAAGAGTTTCACTTTTTCACTGAAGAGCGTATGATACGCCTTAAAATCAATAAAATAGCTCCTAAAAGTACCACGATTATTTCAAATGACGCGGTTTATCTTCATCCTAATACAGCCCGTGCGGTACTTGGTATGGAGATGGATGAATATTCTAAACTGTATGTCTCTGTGCCAAATCCAAACGAAGTGGGCAATGTATCGCTGAAAATTGTAGAAATTTACCCTAGTGCCAAAGCAACGACAAAAGAAGATGCCATCAGTGCAGTGCACCATTTGTACTACTACAAAGGGGGTATTTTTATGATTCTTTATGTGATTGCATTAGTCTCCTTTTTTATTCTTCTAAAAAATCAGATCAGCTTGGTGTATGGCGAAAAGAAAAAAGAGATTGCCATTTTGCGTAGTCTTGGATTTTGTATTAAAGACATCATTGCACTTAAATTTATACAAAATACAGTGGTTTCTGTGAGCGCCTATCTTTTAGGAGTTGCAATGGCGTATATTTACGTATTTATGTTCAATGCACCGTATCTTCGTAACATTTTTTTAGGAAGTGAGCTTGAGAATAGCATCTCATTTACTCCTGTCATTGACGTTAATTTGCTTTTTCTGATCTTTTTATTTGGAGTCGTTCCTTTCTTAGCGTTCGTCATTTTACCAGCATGGAAAATTGCTATCAGCGATATGAGTGAGGCGGTGAAATCATGAGTAAAATTGCTATTACAAATCTCAATAAACTTTACAATCCAAATAAACCGAACGCCTTTTATGCACTTAAAAACATCAATCTAAGCATTGAAGAAGCAGAAGTTGTTATCCTAAAAGGAGTGAGCGGTAGTGGTAAAAGTACGCTGCTTTCACTTATAGGTGGGCTTGCTAAGCCAAGTTCAGGTGAAATTTTGGTCAATGGGCAAAATATCGCTAAATTACCTGATATCATGAGCTCTGGCTATCGTCATAAAGAGATAGGTTTTATCTTTCAATCGTTTAATCTTTTAGAGGGGCTCAGTGTATACCAAAACATCTTAGCACCCTTGTCACTCACTTCCCTTAGCAAAGAAGCGATAAACGAAAAAGTAAGCCGAGCGATGAGCCTTGCAAACATTGAACACAAGCAACATCAAACAGTAGGTAGTCTTAGTGGAGGAGAACGTCAGCGTTGTGCGATTGCAAGAGCGGTAGTGATGGAGCCTGAAATCATTTTAGCGGATGAACCAACTGCCAATTTGGATAAAGAGAATTCATTGATGTTTATTGACATACTGAAAAAATTTAAAGCACTTCATAAAACGGTGATTATCGCGACACACGATACGCTATTTGACGATCAAAATTGTATCGATAGGTATGTCCATATGCGAGATGGTGAGTTTGTCGAATGAGTATCTTTTTATCCAATGAGATTATCGTTTTTTTACTGATTGAGCTTATTCTCATCGTTTTGATGGCAATTTCTCAAGTAAACATTGTTACGATTGTTCGTTATTGGGATTTTAATGCGACGACTCCATTGCAATATGCGCTGGAGAAAAAGAACTACCTTATCAATACGATTCTTTATTTTACCGTTAGCTGTAAAGTGATTTTATTTCTCTTCTTTATCCAGTCACTGAACGCTCTCTCAGGCATCGTTCCTGGTGCTATGTGTTCTGCTGGTGTTGTGGGCGCAAACCATTATGGCAATGCCCTTTTACTTTTAAAATTGTTGCTCATTTTTGGTTTTGGGCTTTGGTTGATTATCAATAAACTGGATCTTGGATTTATTACATTTCCCTATCTGAAACGTAAATACCTTCTTTTTACGCTCCTCTTTGCAGGGGTTTTGGGAGAATTTGCTTTAGAGATTCTCTATTTTTCAAATATTCCACTAACGGTACCAGTGTTTTGTTGTAGTGTTGTGTTTCAAGCACCTAAACTACCGTTTGGTTATACGCAAACACTTTTAGTGCTCTTTTTTTATACGATTTTTGGTGCTATATTGGTGCTCAATCACATGAAACAGACAATGGCAAGTTTTACCTGCAATTTACTTTTTTTGTTTATCGCTTATTATGCTATTACCTATTTTTTTGGGTTGTATATCTATGAAATGCCTAACCATAAATGCCCATATTGTATGCTTCAAAAAGAGTACTATTACATCGGTTATCTTATTTGGGGTTCTCTATTTTTAGGCATCTTCTTTGGTATTATGCCTTTTTTAATTGAGCGAATTACTCAAAAATCATATGACTATTTACTGCGATATTCTTCTGTATGTCATATCATTATGGCATTGATTTGTAGCTTTTATGTAGTGCGTTATTACCTCATGACAGGTGTGTTTTTATGATGAAATCTACGTTTGCAAGCCTTTTACTTCTTAGCGTGATTGGTTTGCTCATTTTTACGATGGATATCAGTGAAAGCCGTGTTTTGGTACGTCATGGAAATACCCAAAAAGAGCCTTTAGAAATTACATTGGAAAAGTATATTTGTGTTGAAAGCCGTGTACCTATCATGGACTTGTTTAACTCTGCACAAGCGGTTTTACCTAATGGTGATACCTACTTTTTTAATGATGTTGGTAATGTTCTGCTATGGCTTGGTCGTCAAAAAAACCCAGATGAGATTGTGGTGTGGGTTTATGCTCAAGACACAGAGCGTTATGTCTTAGCAAAAAATGCATGGTACTCGCGTGTTGAAATCACTCCAATGGGATATGGTTTTGGCGCCTTCGAATTTCGTCTTTATGGTACAGCGGACTACTACTTTAGTGAAGTACAACGCTTTGCATTGCGTGGTGAAACCCTTCTTCACCCAATGGTCAATGCGCTTTTAATCAACAATAAACTCTAAACAATACCCTTGAATTTTAACGCTTTTTTTAAGCAAATTGCGTGATAAATAGCATAATAAAAGAAATTGATGAAAGATGCAGGAGATAAGAAGCAAATGAAATTATTTTACGGATACTGTTTAATAGCTCTTGGTTTCTTTTTTTATTCTATGGTGATCGTTCTGCTTGCAGTGCAAGTGCATTTTTCATTGGAAACATTTTGGAATGCGCTGCTTGATCCCGTATTTCTTCTAGCCGTCATGATGCAAAGTCTTTCTGTCATGGGACTTGGTATTCCTTTTCATCTTATAGGACGTCGAATGGTAAGGCAAGCTCAAAAACGATATTAAACTATTTTGATGAAGAATACGAAAGTATTTTGAGAGAAAATCGAGAAGGAAAATTTGGCGAGAGGGTGTAGGAATCGAACCTACCAAGAGACGGTCAACCGCCCCTCCAATCGGGTTTGAAGCCCGTGGTGCACACCAGAGTCACATACCCCCCGCAAAAGGTTAAATATTCTAACTAAGATATGCTTTATAGAGAATAAAGTTAGCTTCCTTTATAATGAGAAACAGTTCATATAAAGGAGGTAATGTAAAGTGTTTCGTTTTATTGTACTCTTATGTTTGCCTTTTTTGATGTGGGCAGCACAACAAAATCAGGGTGAAAATATTTGGGTCAAAGTAGGGCAGATTTATGGCATTGAGCCACGTCTTTTATACTCTATCGCTAAGGTTGAAAGTGATTTAGATCGTTATGTTGTAGCCTTTACTGCAAGTAAAATGACCCCAAAGCAAGCACAAGATCTCAGTACATTTTTGAAGCAAAGAGGAATTGAAAGCAAACAATACTCTCAAGTCATTGCGATTAAGAGTAAAAACAAATATGAAGCAAGTCATGTCGTGCATTTTCTCTACACCAACAATTACCCACGTTTTGACATGGGTATCATGCAGATCAACTCTATTCATAAGCCACTGCTTGATAAAGCCAATATCTCATTTTATGACCTATTTGATCCCAAGATCAACATTCAAGTAGGTGCGTACATCCTAGCAACGTGCTTTGCAAAGCACAAGAACAATAAAGATGCCATCAATGCTTACAATGGTAAGATCAATGACAATCCTTACTCTGCTAAAGTTTTTGCAGAGTTTAAAAAGCTATACAGTTCCTATCAAAAAGATAAAACAAAGCTCTATTACCGCGATCCATCATAACTCGCCTAAGCGGTATCCTACTTCTTTAATCATCTCAATAGCTCCTTCAGGAAGTTTTTTACGCAGACGTTTTATGAGAGCTCGCATATTAAGAACACTGGTCTCTTCACCTTCCCAAACATACTCTTCTAACTCACTAAATGTGACGACACGATGCCTGTCTTTGATGAAAAGGTCTAAAAACATTCCCTCTTTTTTGGCAAGTTTTATTTCTTCGTTATTTGGATCAAACAAGCGGTGATTGACATAGTCATAAGTGTAGCCAATCCAAAGCTGTATGGTTTGCGAAGGCTTATGGCATAGTTTTTTTACTTTTTGAACCAGCTCATAGATGAAAAAAGGCTTTTTGAGATAGTCATCACAGCCAATTTCGTAAGAGGCTTGGATTTTTTCCAAATCATGGTTTGAACTGATGATGATGGCAGGTATCTCTTTATGATAAATACGAATGGTTTCCAAAATAGAAAGTCCATCAATCGATGGAACGTTGATGTCTAGGATAAAGCAGTGGTAGCCGTGATTGAGGGCATCTAATGCTTTTTCTCCGTCCATAAAAAGATCAACCTGATAACCCTCTTTGATGAGGACACTTTTAATGACATTGGCTAAGCGTTCGTTATCTTCTAAAACTAAAATTTTCATGTTACATTTCCTAGTGTAATAGTAAAGCATGCACCTTCATTGGTATTGCTTGCTCTGATTTTACCGCCCATTTTATCTTCAATAATAAGCTTTGACATATAAAGTCCAATACCATGTCCTTGCTCTTTTGTGGTGTAGTATGCATCGAAAATATTGGGCATTTTATCGATAGGGATACCACCACCATTGTCTTTAATGTCAATAATCACCTTTTTCGAATAATTGTAAATTTGAATGAAGATGGAACCTCTCTTGATCAGTTTGTTTTCACGTGCTTCTTTGATTTGCTCTTTAGCGTTATTTACAACGTTAAGCAAAGTTTGCATAAACTCATTTTTATAACCACTCACCATGAGATTGGTCGCATTACTGACATCAATCGTGACATCAATGTAGTTATATTTGATGTTATGGTTGATGATTTTCATCATCGTCTCTATGGCTTCACTGACATCAAAAACGGTTTTTTGCGTGGATGGCATAATGAATTTTTGAAAATCATTAATCGTGTCTGTCATATAACGTACTTGCACCATAATGTCATGAACGTATTGGTTGTTTTGTTCATTGATACTATCTTCAGTGCTATAAAAATGCTCTTGCGTAATGGTTGCTATTTCAACCAATGGATTTTTCCATTGATGGGCAATGGAAGAGAAAATTTCACCAATTTCTGCAAGCTTAGACTGTTGGATGATGAATTGCTGGTGTTTATTTTTTTGAAGCTCAATGGCTTTGAGCTCTTTTTCACTGCGAATACGCATATAGATGTTGTGGATCAATCCTAGGATTAAAAAGACTAAAAAAGGTGAAATGAGAAACACTGCATCGATAAATTTTCGGTGTTTATCAAAGAACGTCAATGGCGCATTGACGAGTTCATACTCTTTAAGACTGGCGTTTGGATACGCTTCAAACTGTTTAATTTTTTGAACGTCAAATTGGTAGTGGTACTCTATAAAGGTTTCAACGCGCAAAGGAGGGATCTTTTTATCAAGAACATCGATTACCATCTTTCCTGTAGCAACACCAACCTCTTGAATAGGAACGAGTTTGCCACCTAATGCACCTTTGCCTATAAAAAGCGTATCAGTGACAAATACTGGTAACGCACTTTTGTTAATCATCGTTGCAATTTGGCTATTTTTATAAAGATTGCCGTATTTGTCGTTATAAAAACGTATAAAAAAGACCGCTTCATCTTTGTTGGGTACAGCAAAGCGTTCATTGAGCTCGTCTATCGTAGATTTTCGAATATATTCAATTTCAAATTTATCGTTGTGTTCTTCCATCGCTTGGCGAATGAAAGGCTCACTATCGTCACCATTAGCACTCGCGTCATTAATGATGTAAAGTTTTTTAAGATTCGGTATCATATGGGAAATCATAGGGATGGTTTCGGGAATGGCACGTTTTTCCAAGATGCCATATATGCGGTCATCTAGTCCCTCTTTTTGAACATCTTCTGGGTTAAATTGCTCTAACCCTGTAAATAAAATCGTCTCATCTGTAAAAAGTTCATGATAGTATTTAATTAAAAAGTCATACGCAAATTTATCAACTGCGACGATGAGATCGTATTTTTGGTTTTGAAGTTGTAATTTATAGAGCTCTCTTAGTTTTGCATAGTACTCCTCGGAACTTACACGTTTGGAGTCCATATAAAGAATATTGGTTGTAATTTCAGGATGATTGTAAAAAACTTCTTCCATACCTGCGAGAATATCATCACTCCATTGAAAGCCTTTGTGATATGAGTTGATGATAAGAATTTTTTTATCGTGTGCAAACAGTGAAGGGGAGAGAAAGAAAACAAAAACCATCAAAAATAATGCTAACTTTTTCATAGTATCTGTTCTTTTAATTTTTTATTACGTCCTTTAGGCAAAGCCCAAAAGACTACGCTAGCCGCCGTGGCACTAAAGCTAGCCTCTTGTGAGGCAGAAGAATTCATATTATAGCATACAAGTGAAAAGACTCCATCTCTCCATGAAGAGAGATGGAAGACTTCTTAATACTCTAAGAACATTTTTTGAAGAGCCGCTTTGTCGTTAGTTTTAGTTAGACCTAACATCAAAAGAACTCTTGCTTTTTGTGCATTGAGGCTATCAACAGCGATAAAGCCGAATTTTTTATCATCCACTTCACCTTCAAGGGTTGTGCTACCTGTTGGTACACGTGAGCTTCTAGCTACAACAACGCCTTTTTTAACAGCTTCGCCAAGACCAGCTTCTGTTGCAGGGAATGGATTTCCATTACCCATACCAGCGTGAATAATACCTTTAGCGCCACCAGCAACTGCTGCTTTGACTAAGCTATCTGTATCTTCTGGGTGAGCAAAAAGAATGTCAACACGTGGAAGATCTTCAAGTTTACTAATGTCAAATTCAGAGTTTACAGTGTGTTTACGAGTTGGTTGCATCAAATATTTAACGTCACCATAATAAACGGTACCGATTTTACCTGCATTTGGAGAAGCGAATGCGTTAACAGAGCTTGTATTAATTTTTGTAACTTCACGCGCGCTGTGGATTTCGTCGTTCATAACAACCACAACACCTTTACCTGATGTCTCTTTACTTGTTACAACATGTACCGCATTAAAAAGGTTCATAGGACCGTCTGCACTCATAGAGGTACCTGAACGCATAGCGCCTACTAAAACAACAGGTTTTTTGCTTTTAACTGTAAGGTCTAAGAAATAAGCTGTCTCTTCCATTGTATCTGTACCATGAGTAATGACAACACCATCAATGTCTGGTTGTGCAAGAAGCTCATTGACTCTTTTAGCCAATTTTAACCACACTTTGTTGTTCATCTCTTGTGAACCAATGCTTGAGATTTGCTCGCCTTTAACCGTTGCTAAATCATTGATTGCAGGGACTGCTGCAAGAAGTTTGTCAACGGTCACTGCACCTGCTGAATAAGAACTTTTGATTTCAGATGTACCAGCACCCGCAATGGTACCACCTGTGGCTAAAATGGCAATAGTAGGTTTTGCCATCAAACAAGAAGATGCACCAATAAGTGCCAACGCTACGATAGATTTGTTAAAAAAATTCATACAATACTCTCCTTATAAAAAGTTGTTTGACTAGAAAACAAATCGGGACAAAAAGAGCCCCGAGCATAAAGGCGAAATGAAATATTGTCTTGTATAAGACTTGTTTTAGTGTTAAAAGGTTGATAACGTAGGCGTTTAAACCTACGTCATCAAAAAGAGCTCAAAGAGCTCTTATAAAACCATACCACCGATAACAAATGCAAAGATAACTGAAAGTGCAATAGCAATGATGCCTGGAATAACGAATGGGTGGTTGAAAACATATTTACCAATACGAGTTGAACCAGTGTCATCCATCTCAACTGCTGCAATGAGTGTTGGGTAGGTTGGAAGTACGAAAAGTGCACTTACCGCTGCAAAAGAAGCAACAACTGTTAATGGTGAAACACCAAGAAGTAACGCACTTGGGATAAGCGCTTTTGCAGTAGCTGCTTGTGAATAAAGTAGTGTACTTGCGAAGAAAAGAACAACAGCAAGTAACCAAGGATAAACGTTTAGTAAATCACCAGCAAGTGTTTTGATCTCTTTAATATGATTTGCAACAAAGGTATCACCAAGCCATGCAACACCAAGTACACAAATACATGCACTCATACCTGATTTAAATGTTGCAGAGTTAAGAACTTGAGCTGCTTCGATTTTAGTAAAGAAAGAGATAAATGTAGCTGCTGCAAACATGAAAAGCATAATCGCTTCATTTCTAGGAACAACTGGGTTTTTGATAACGCCCACTTTATCACTAATCAATGTTGCATATGTAACAACAGCAAGAATAGAAACTAAGAAAATTGCAACAGAAAGTTTTGCACCTGGTTTAATTTCTAACTTTGTTGTACCTCTGGTTTTAATAAGACCTTTAGCCAATCTCTCTTGATATACTTCATCATCTTTAAGGTCTTTACCCAAGAAGTTAGCAACAAATGCTGCAACCATACACGCAAGGAAAGAAGATGGAATTAAAACAGCAAGAAGCTCTAAATAACCAATACCTTGTTTTTCCAATACACCGCTTAAAAAGACAACTGCTGCAGAAATAGGAGATGCTGTAATAGCAATTTGAGAAGCAACAACCGCAATACTTAAAGGACGAGATGGACGAATACCTTGCTCTTTCGCTACTTCAGCAATAACTGGAAGTGTTGAAAACGCTGTATGACCAGTTCCTGCAAAAAATGTCATAACATAAGTGACAACAGGTGCAAGATATGTAATTTGTTTAGGGTTTTTACGCAAGATTCTTTCAGCGATACTAACCATATAATCAAGTCCACCAGCTACTTGCATAGCACCAATAGCTGCAATAACAGACATAATGATCAAAATAACATCAATAGGAATTGATCCTAATTTCAATCCTAACCCCAAGGTAAGGACAAGAACACCCAAACCTCCCGCATAACCAATACCGATACTACCTAGTCTTGCACCGAAATAAATGGCGGCAAGAACTACGATAACTTCTAACCATAACATGGTAACTCCTTTGTCTAAGTTTCATAAACTCCTCTGAGGGCTTTATAAAAAGCCATCAAAGCAATCAGGTGCCACATGAGAGGGTATGTGGGAGAGGAAGGAGGTTGTCGGTCTCCCATGTGGCACGGAAAAAAAAATTACTTTTTGTCGTATGTACGAGGTTTAATCATATTCTCTGGTTTGATAATATCATCAAGCTCTGCTTTTGCTAAAAGACCACGCTCAAGAACGATGTCATACACTGAACCACCTGTCTCTAGAGCTTCTTTAGCAACTGAAGTTGAGTTTTCATAACCGATAAATGGATTAAGAGCTGTAACAAGTCCAATACTGTTCAGTACGAGTGATTTACATCTCTCAGGATTTGCTGTAATGCCATCAACACATGTATAAGCAAGTGTCTCAAATGCGTTTCTCATCATGTTTACAGAATTGAATAGGTTGTAAGCAATAACTGGCTCAAATACGTTAAGTTGGAGTTGGCCACCTTCACATGCCATAGTAACCGCTACGTCTGTACCGATAACTTGGAAACATACTTGGTTTACAACTTCAGGGATAACAGGGTTAACTTTACCTGGCATAATTGAACTACCTGGTTGCATTGCTGGAAGATTGATTTCGCCAAATCCTGTTCTTGGACCTGAGCTTAACAAACGAAGGTCATTACAAATTTTTGACATTTTAGTTGCTACACGTTTAAGAACACCAGAGATTTGTACATATGCACCTGTATCTTGTGTTGCTTCAACAAGGTCACCTGCAGTTACAAATGGACGGCCAGTTACTTCTTGAAGTTTTGCTTCTACTGTTTTTGCGTAATCAGGGTGTGCATTGATACCTGTACCAATTGCTGTTGCACCAAGGTTCATCTCGCGAACAAGTTGTTGTGCTTCAGTTACACGTTGAATATCTTCACCGATCATAACTGCATAGGTTCTAAACTCTTGCTCTAGAGTCATAGGAACAGCATCTTGAAGTTGAGTTCTACCCATTTTGATGATGTCTTTAAACTCTGCTGCTTTTTTAGCAAATGAGTTTTTAATGATGCTCATAGAGCCTGTAAGTTCACCTAGTTTTTCATAAAGTGCTACACGAAGCGCAGTTGGGTAAGCATCGTTTGTTGATTGAGAAAGGTTAACATCGTTATTTGGGTGAAGGAATTTGTATTCACCTTTTTGGTGACCCATTTTCTCCAAACCGATATTTGCGATAACTTCGTTTGCATTCATGTTTGTTGAAGTACCTGCTCCACCTTGGAACATATCAACAACAAATTGATCGTGGTATTTACCAGCAATGATTTCATCACATGCATCACAAATTACATTTTTTTTGTTTTCAGCAAGAAGTCCAAGTTCATAGTTTGCTAAAGCAGCCGCTTTTTTAACTTTTGCAAGAGAGATGATGAACGTTGGGAAGCTTGAAAGCGTTACACCTGTAATATGAAAGTTTTCAGCAGCGCGCGCAGTTTGAACGCCATAATAACATTCGTTAGATATTTCTTTATCACCGATTAGATCGTGTTCCATTCTAGTTGACATTTTGTCTCCTTAAGATTTAAAGGTGATGGAAGTTTAAACCTCTAAAGAGACTTGAAAATGACTTTTTGTGAAAGATTTTAAAAAAAGATTGAAAGAATGGAATTAATTTGAAGATATAAAAATTAAGTGATACGCTCTGTTACATATATAATGGTGAAACAGGGGACTTTTACCCCTGTTTTTTAAAGTTTTACAAATTTACTTTTTTCTGAAAGTCCAAAATTATGAGGTTGTATCATATTTTCGGGTTTAATAATTTCATCAAGCTCTTCTTTTGCCAGTAACCCTTTCTCCAATACAATGTCGTAAACAGAGCCTCCTGTTTGTAAAGCTTCTTTTGCAACCATGGTTGAGTTCTCATACCCCAAGTAAGGGTTGAGTGCGGTTACAAGCCCTATACTATTGAGAACGAGTGATTTACATCTCTCAGGATTGGCGGTGATACCATCAACACACGTATAAGCTAAGGTTTCAAACGCGTTTTTCATCATATTGATGGAATTGAAAAGATTGTAAGCGATGAGTGGTTCAAAAACATTCAGTTGCAATTGTCCTGCTTCACATGCCATCGTTACAGCGATATCGGTGCCAATAACTTGAAAACAGACTTGATTGACCACTTCTGGAATGACTGGGTTAACTTTACCTGGCATAATGGAGCTTCCTGGTTGCATTGCAGGCAGATTGATCTCACCAAAGCCTGTTCTTGGGCCTGAGCTTAACAAACGAAGGTCGTTGCAGATTTTAGACATTTTGGTTGCTACACGTTTAAGAACACCCGAAATTTGAACATAAGCACCCGTATCTTGCGTTGCTTCGACAAGATCACCTGCCGTGATAAAAGGTCGACCCGTCACTTCTTGAAGTTTGGCTTCTACGGTTTTAGCATAATCAGGATGCGCGTTGATACCCGTTCCAATGGCTGTTGCTCCCATATTGATTTCACGGACTAACTGCCTTGCTTCATGCACTCTTTGTATATCTTCTCCAATCATAACGGCATAGGTACGAAATTCTTGCTCTAGTGTCATAGGAACCGCATCTTGAAGTTGCGTACGACCCATCTTGATGACATCTTTAAATTCTGCAGACTTCTTAGCAAATGAGTCTTTGATGATTTTCATAGATTCACCAAGCTCACCAAGCTTTTCATAAAGTGCTACACGAAGGGCAGTTGGATAGGCATCATTGGTGGATTGAGAAAGATTAACATCGTTATTTGGGTGCAAGAATTTGTATTCACCTTTTTTATGCCCTAAGATTTCTAAACCAATGTTCGCAATCACTTCATTGGCATTCATATTGGTTGAAGTTCCCGCTCCACCTTGGATCATGTCAACGACAAATTGATCGTGGAATTTACCTGAGATAATCGCATCGCATGCTTCAATAATGGCATTTTTTTTGTTTTCAGCCAAAAGATTCAGTTCATAATTGGCGAGTGCGGCTGCTTTTTTTACTTTTGCTATAGATTCAAGAAACGTAGGAAAGCTTCCTAACGTAACACCTGTAATGTGAAAGTTCTCAACAGCTCGTGCTGTTTGAACACCATAATAACACTCATTGGAAATCTCTTTATCGCCGATTAGATCATGTTCGATTCTGGTTGACACGTTTTAGCTCCTTGAGTTTAAGTCTAAATTTCACAGTGCGTGTACATTATAGCATTGAGTGATTGTAAAATCTTTATAGGAAAAGATTACTTTTTAAAACACGTTCAATGCAGTCAATATATTATTTTTACTTATAGTTTTACTTACAAAAAAAGATGATAAAAGAGTATTTTTCCGCTCTAAAATCTTGATTGAAAAACAATAATGTAATTTATTTAAAATGGATTAAGAATGGTTAAAATAGATTATTGATAGAATTATTAGGTTCTAAGCATCATGCATAGAAAATTATACATTTTTAGATACATCAAAAAGGGATAAAAAGGCTTATGAAGCGCATTAAAATTTTAAAAGCATATTTTATTATTTGGCTTTTTATTATTTACGTTGTATGGGTCAATATTGATTTATTGAGTGTCTTTTTTATGGCGACAGTCATCTTCAGTAGTGCTATTTTAGGACTTTTAGCAGTAGGTGCTTTGTACCAGACTGCAAGTGGATTTGGCATTATGATGTTGGGTGGAACATTTGGTGCATTGGCGTACAAAAAGACAGGATATGAGTTTTACCTTAAAGGCATTGACTCTATTCTTCCTGCAAACATCGCGCATATGCTTAAGACACGCAAGAGTCAGCAAAAGATGCTCTTCACACAAGAAGAATCCCGTAATATCATCGAATGGCTCAACAGTAAATTCAGTAAACAAAAATCCTATACCAGCTTTTTCGTCAATACCGCCATGCTTGTGGGTCTTCTTGGTACGTTTGTTGGCTTGGTCGAAGCTATTGATAGCATGGGGCAAATTATCTTGGGGCTCAATGGTGATGTTGATATCAAACAAATCATGCAAGATTTTTCTGGTCCACTTTCAGGTATGGCGATAGGTTTTGGCGCCTCTTTATTTGGTGTTGTGTGCGCGGTTATTTTAGGAATGAATGGTTATATTCTTTTTCGTTCACAAGACACACTGATCAGTGGTGTTGAGGATTGGCTTAAAGACAGAATTATTGATATCGCGCCAGAAGCACTTGGTAGAACAACAACAGGAAGCGTTTCCGAACTTCCAGAACAGCGCAAAAGCTTTATTGATATCTTTTTGGAGCAGATGAATCACTTCACACATGAAATTGCCAAATTAACAAAATCCAATGAAAATTTCCATGCCATGTCTGAAACACTCGCTTCCATGAAAACGGTTATGGAAGCTCACTCCAATACGTTTCAAACGATTGCCCTCACACAGGCAAATCAGGTGCAAAAATTTGATCAGTTTGTTGCATACACCAAAGATGCAGATAGCCAAAAAGAGAAAAAACAAGAAGCGGATAAAACAGGACTTTATGCACTTTTTGAGACACAAAATCAGCTTCTTCACCAAACCGCCAATACTCTTTTAGCCGTCAATAATGGTGTCGTAAACGTCAATCATAAGCTTGAAGTAGAACAACAACAAAATGAAACCATGATTGCCTTGCAACAACAAGACCAAGCCCAACACAACGCTTCACATCAACAGCTCATCGATACATTGCATACGCTTACTCAAAACATCAATGCGCATGCTGAGGCAAATGTACTTCAACTTGAACAACACACTCAAAAGTTTGACACTATGCTTAATCGCTTTATAGATATGGCGTCAAGCCTTATGCAGATTTTTGTGCAGTGTGAAGCCAGTCATCAAGTGCTCTTAAAGAGTATGGCGCTGAATGAAGAGCAGTTTGGTGAAACACGTAAAGCGTATGCTCATTTTGATACACAAATGAATCTGCTTAAAGAGCAATTGTCACAAGAACTTTATGCTTTGCAAACATTGAATGAGCGTGTTATTTTTAACCATACAGATATGCAAGAAAACCATAAAAGTATGTTTAGTATGACTGAACGCATTGCTTCTGTGTTGAATGTATCGCAAGAGACTCTAGAGGCCTTAATGGGTGTGCAAACAGCGTTGAAAGCAGAAGCCAACAGCGCATCAGCTGAGGCGTTGAATGTTGCAATGACGATGGAGCAAACCTTGCATCAACAGTATGATGCATTAAAATCCTTTTTTGTAACGCACGAGCGTTTTTATGACGAGTACACTGAGGGCAAGCAAGCGCTCTATAACAATTTTGAAAAGCTTCATGCATCATTCAATCTTGAGACACAAACCACGCATGCGTTACTCCAACACTCTGAAATGGCGTATGAAACGTATCAAAAAGCATTTGAAGATGAGAATAAACGCCTTGAAACATTAGGAATGAAGCTTGATGTATTAGAGCAAACACATCGCGAAGGGCTGGAGCAAAATAAGGCATTTGAAACACTTTATAATCAAACTGAGCAGGAAAAACAAGCATACATTGTCAGTCAGTTAAGTCAAGAAATGGCGCAAACCAATCAAAAACTTTTAGAGATGAATGCATCACTCAAAACCATTGAGGAGATTATTGCACGATTGGACAAAGCGCATGCATTACAGAGCGGTGGCGTTGCTAGTGAGATCAAGGGCTTTTTCAGTTCCTTTTTTCATAAAAATTCAAATGAACAATAAGGGTTAGTGGATGGCGGCAGGTTCTAATCCCGAAGAGATGAATCCCTTTATCTCTTATGTAGATCTTTTCTCTTCTGTTATTTTAGTTTTATTATTGTTCGTACTCATCATGTTTGTGAATGTTGGTTATTACATGCAGTTTAACTCTAAAAATCTTCCTGCTCCTGTTGTGACACAAGAGCCTTCTGTGGAAGTTAAAGAAGAAACAGCGCCAAAAGTAACATTTGTTTCGTTTCAAAAACCACAAGAGAGCAATGCAACAAGTGCGAGTGATGTGGGAGAAAATACACTCACTAAAGCAGCCGATCAGTCCACGAAAGTAGATTTTAAAGAGTCTGATTTTTTAATTGTCTTCAAAAATAACGAATATTTTGTCAATAAATCAGATATTGCACATGTCAGTAAAGCGATGGAGCGAGTGCTTAAAACACATCCAAATGCGACTTTTGCTATCAATGTGGGCGATTCGCAAAAGCTGATTAGTTCAACGCAAGCAAGACAAGTTTCATTGGGTAGAGTGTTAAGTTTGAAAAATAGCCTAGAAAATATACCTCAATTAAAAAATAAAATTTCTATCAATTATAAGCCAAACGAAAACAAACAATTTGAATACGGCTATCTTAAAATTGATGTCAAATAAGGAATAAGAGTGTTCTTACGTGTTTCTCACAATATTTTTATCTTTTTTGTATGGATGATAGCTTCGTGTACGATTGTAAATGCGGATACCAGTGAAAATGAACACGATAGTATCGCAAAACTGAATACCTTTCTTGCTCAAAAAGATGGTGAAGCAATCAGCAATCGTGTGACACTCAAGCAAGCAGTCATTACGGCGATGAAGGTGAATTACAGGGTCATGCAGGCAAAAGAACGTATTTTTCAAGCAGAGCATGGAACCAAAGAAGCGTATAGCGATTTTTTACCAAAAGTTGATATCGTCTCAGGCAATACCCATAAAAAATCATCAGGTTTTGACGATCAGTACTACAACCAAACACGAGGCGACATTGTAACCTCCTATAACCTTTTCTCATCAGGAGAACACAGTGAAACGGTCGCAAAAACCTACATTACGAAAAAAGAGCAAGAAGAGCGTTTAAAAGGAACACTTGAAGAGGAAATCATCAAAGTAATTGATGCCTATTTTAGCGTTGTGTATGGGAAAATGGCCATAGAGGTCAATCGCAATAATTACGATAAATTACTCAAAATTCTTGATATTGTCAAAATCAAACGAGAGCTTGGAGCTGCTACGGTTGGCGATGAAAATTCTATTTTAGCAAGTGTTTCCAATGCAAAAACAGCACTTATCAATACCGAGTCTTCGTACAATAATGCAAAAGATTATTATGAATTTTTAACCAACGCAAAACTGGAAGATTTAACGCCATTTGAAACAGACTTTCAAACCAATCTCAAACCATTTGATGAAGTCTATGATCAGATTAAAAAATTCAATACCGATGTCAATATTTTAGAAACGCAAATACAAAGCAAACAAAAAGACCTACTCATCAACAGCGCAAGCCAAGGTTTGAAGATTGATTTTTCGATGACAAATTCAAGACGTTTTCGTGATGATATGCTCAAAAGTGCCAGTCCATCTGAGGGGATGAATAATGATTTTATCGCTGAAGTGACGTTTAGCCTTAACCTTTATGATGGTGGTAAAACAGAAGCAAGAGCAGCTCGTATTATGAGTGAAGCGTCTGCTTTAGTGTATAACCTTGAATATACCAAGCAAGATACCAAGTGGAATTCCCAAAAACTCTTTAATTCCGTTCAGACCAATACAAAAACAATCGATACATTAACAACAGAAATTGACGCAAGTAATAAAATGGCTGATGCATATTGGGAAAAATTTAGACTTTCCAGTCAAGATTTGGTGACATTATTGCAAGCGCAAAGACAAGTCAATAATGCGGAGCTTGAAAAATTGCGCAGTGAGAAATCGCGTGTGGTTGATTATTTTTCGTTGTTAGCTAAGCAAGGAAAATTAATTGAGCATTTTGGTTTCTAATAGGATGAAAGGTTTGAGCATGAACGTAAAAGCATGGTTTTCTCTTTTAGCATTGACCTCTTTATGTTGCGCGAACGATTCCAATACAACCGTGAAAAAAATGGACATTAAAGAGAAAGTCCTTTTTCAGGGCAAAAATGCTTATGATGAGCATCTCAAACAAAGAAGTAAATCCAAAGAGAGCACAAAAATAAAAGAAAAAAGTGCTCCTCAAACAGAAGAGAATCCTTCGTTTATGATGCATCCAACGGTTAAAGAGTAAAACGTGACATCTATGGCTTTACCTATAATAGAAACGGGAGATATTTTTCTAAAAGATTTGGAGTATCCCTCTGCTATTCTATGCTATAAAAAAGCATTAACATACCCTTTGGAAAAAAAGAGCCATATTCGGGTTTTGAATAATCTTGCCGTTGCGTATAAACGTGCAAAATTATACGAAGATGCTTTTGCTATTCTCAAAGTGGGCTTGAGCCATGATGATGCTTATGTGCCGTTTTACAGTAATCTCGCTTCGTTGTATCGTCTCCATAATGCCCATCAAAAAGCCGCAGATATGCTTCAAAAAGCTATTGCTTTAGGGCATCAATTGAGCGATTATTTGGCATTGATTGATTTGTTGCGTCATCTTCATCAGTTTTCCGATGCTCTTCAGATTGCATCTTCTATGGTACGGGATTTTCCGAATGAATATGAAGCGCATCTTATTGTAGGAAATCTTTATACGTCTATCAAAAATTATCCTCATGCGCTTATTGCCTATCAAAAGGCCATAGCGATTGACCCTTCAAAAACGCAAGCGTACAATAACATAGGCGTCGCGTATAAAGAGTTAGGAGAGAGTGATAACGCACTTAGAGCGTATGAGAATGTTCTTAAAATCAATTCAAAAGATGCTGCTGCTTTTAATAATCTTGGCAATTTATGGCGTAGCCTTGGACAAATAGATAAAGCGTTAGCATCACTTAAACAAGCAATTGTATTGCAGTCAGATTTTGCAGATGCTTATAGTAACATAGGTGCTATTTATAAAGAAAAAAAGAATTATGCTCTAGCAATGCCTTATTATCAAAAAGCATTAGCGCTTAATCCAAATCATACCAATGCTAACTTTGATGTTGCACTCATAGAACTCTCTTTAGGAAATTATCGTGGTGGATGGAAAAGGTATGAACATCGGTTAAAAATGAGTGAGTTGCTTGTGAAAACGCAACCTTATAAAACACCAATGTGGCGAGGTCAGAGTCTGGTTGGTAAAACGCTACTGTTGCAAAACGAGCAAGGCTATGGCGATAACATTATGTTTATACGTTATGCACCATTATTGGCAAAATTGGGTGCTCGAGTCTTAGTGCGCACAAGAACAGAGTTGATGGAGCTTTTTCGATCCATACCCGCAATTCAAGCAATTTATAGTGAAGAAGAAGCCATTCCTGAGCACGATTATTACTTGCCTTTACTCTCAGCACCTTTTTATTTGGGCACAACACGTGAGACGATCCCAAGTACGTTTCCGTATCTCATGAGCTCGCAAAAGTATTCGTATGATTTTAAGCCTAGACACTATCACATTGGTTTGGTGTGGAGTGGAAGTAATACGCATAAAGGGCACCATGAACGTTATGTGGGGTTAGAAAGATTCAAAGATCTGCTTGATTGTGAAGGTATTGTATGGCATTCGCTGCAAGTAGGGCAAGACGCAGATGAAATCAAACAGCAAGGGTTGGAAGAAAAAATTATCGACCATAGCGCAGAGCTTACAACATTTGCTAAAACGGCTTCTCTTATCAACCATTTAGATATGGTCATAACCACGGACACATCCGTGGCACATTTGTGTGGCGCTCTTGATAAAAAAGGTTTTGTTTTAGTGCCACATCCTGCGGATTGGCGTTGGGGACAAGAAGGAGATACTGCGCCTTGGTATCGTAGCTTAACTCTTTTGAGGCAAGAAGAACACGGAAATTGGCATACAGTGATGATGAAACTAAAAGAGCAATTAGAGCAATTGAGAGAAGGAAGAGAGACTTTAGGAGGAAGATGTTAAGATGAAAGATACATTGAGGAGGAATCATTAGTAATGTTTAGCTTAATTTTGAAATTACAGGCACTTTTTGAAAAGTTGAAAAAACGTAAAGGACTTTGGTTTACAACGATTACTGCCATCGCTCTTTTAGGCATTGTTGGAACAATGTACTATTTAAATTCTATGGCACAAAGAGGGACGAAAATTTTGTACGAAGCCAGCCATAGTAGTTACTTTGGAGAGTTAGACACAAAAATTAATGATTCCTTGTTTAATCTAGAGGTCATAGGTGGTCTTTTACTCGCAAATCCAGAATTTATGGCAGCTCTTAACATGCAAAATAATACTTCGGCAATGATGGACAAACTCAATGCATTGGATGCAAATTTAAAAGTCATCGCCAAATCAAATGTGATTATTGAGCTCTACAATAAAAATTTGGTAAAAATTGCGTCATCTTCGCCAAAACCAGTTATCTCATCAGAGTCTTATGATACTGAGAGTTTACGTAAAGTGTTGGCGACCAACCAACCTTACAGTGGGATTGAGTATGATGATGGACAGGTATATCTAAGAGCGTTGTATCCGACACAGAATGGTATTTTAGAAGTGAAACGTACCGCTGATTTTCTTTTTGACCTCTATCAGTCTAACGGAAAAATTTTTCAAATTTTACTCAATCGTGATTTTTTAGATATGAAAAAATTACAAACATACAAACATCAACGTGTTGGTAAAGATGAAATCAGCGTTCAATCCAAAAGTGATAGTGAATTTCTTCAAAAGATTCAAGGAATCAATGTTGATGAGGTTATTGCAAATAAATATATGTTGAATAGTGACTATTTTATTTTGGCAAAACCATTATTGAACATTGAGGGCAAAAAAGTAGGTGTCATTTTAGTTGCTGAGAGTTTAACCAAAGAAAATAGTCTCCCAAAAATTACGAAAAAAGTTTCTACGGGAATTAATACCGCAGCACTAGGTCTTGTGGTTGCATTATTGATTTTAATGATTTAAAAACGTTATAAAAGTGTGTAAAAAGAGGAAGATGCGTTATGGCAAATACAGCAGAAGTTAATTACGGTAAAAGCAGTACGGCGCTTAAATTTGCCCCTCAAGCGGGCGAAAACATCAATCTCTTTTTACGCCCAGGAGATGAGCTTTCTCTTGGTGTAGACCTCTCTAAAGCGAAAATGCAAATCGTGGGTGGCGATGTGATAGCGACACTCCCTAATGGTGGGCAAATTACATTTGTATCGCTTGGAATGCTTGCGTTTGAGAGCAATGCGCCTGTGATTAAATTGCCTGGCGGCATGATGATGAATATTGAGCAAATTCTCAATAAAATACAAGACGTTGGACAAGCCCCACAAAATTCTGTTTTAGTCTCTGGTCCTGTTTCTTTGCATGATGAAAAACAAAATGCACAGCAAAATGAACATGCAAAAAAAGATGATGCACCTAGTAATGATTATAATGCTTATTATGTTGATCCGCAACCTTTTATTAAACCAGCCGATGACGCTAATAAACAGACAAGTTCTGGTAAATATCTACAAGAAGCCGTTACAAACTATACAAGCAATAATCCAAGCATAGATGACAGTGCAGACAAACATCGTTCATCCGATGATCAGAGTAAAAGCAAAGATAACGTGGCGGATGTTTCTGCTGCTTTGTCCTTTGATATTGGTTTTTACCAAATTAAAAGCTCAGACTCTCTCTCGTTAGGTATCAAAACCGTATTAGGTGGTACGGGAAGCGCTTTGGGTAATGTAAGCAAATCTGCTGCGGCACAATTTCAGGCAGAAACATTAGATTATCGTAATGAAGCCTATCCTACAGTGATTACTGCGGATAACCCTAGCTTGGTAAACGCAACATATCTTACCAAACTTGTACGCTTAAGTGTTTCTCAGCCTATTGGATTTGCCATCGAGCAAATCTCTATTTTAGGGCTTTCTAATGGATTTCAAATTCTAAATTCTGATTTTACATCTGCTAATTCCGTGGATGGTGGATGGAACTTATCTTCGGGTACTGGTTTTACATCAACCGCAACCGATGGTGGTGAAGTGATTGAATTTTATATTCGTTATGAGCCAAGTTCTGCGAATATCGCTCTTAATTTTGACTATCTTATGAAGGTCTCATTGACCTCACAATTTGATATCTCCAATGTCCCTGCAAGTAAACAAGCTGAAGTCGTGACGCCTGAGTTGACGACACTAACAACCTACAAAGATGTTGGTGTCATCGTAAAAGATGTCAACAGCGAATCAGACTATACGTATAATGGACGTTACGCTTCAGGCTTTGTGATTGATACGACACCGAATGAAAACATCGTTTATACCTCAAAATATGACTCTACCGTTTTAGGCGGTTTATCCAATGATACCATTTATGGAAATATCGGTAACGATACGCTTGATGGTAATGCTGGAAATGATACCCTCAGTGGTGGTTCTGGCAATAATATTCTTAACGGAAACGATGGCATTGATACGATTAGCTATGCGTTTGTCACAAAATATAGCGATGATTTTTTATTTGCTAACGGTGCTGCGATTGATCCTGCAACAGGAGTGCAATATGCCAATGATGCTAGGGGTATTATCGTTGACTTACAAGGTGGCTTTGCAACCGGAAAAACCGTTTATGATACGACCAGTGATGTCACAACAGGGGAAGAGACACGAACGATTAGTGATACATTAAGCAATATTGAGTATGTGATAGGCTCAAAGTACAATGATACGATTCGTGGAGACGCAAGTGCAAATAAACTCTCCGGTGGTGAAGGAAATGATACATTAGAAGGGCGAGGTGGCGCTGATTGGTTAGATGGTGGTGCAGGAAATGACTGGTTAATCGGTAGTACCGATGACTATATGATCGATGGTGGTGACAATACCGATACGATCGATTTTTCCAATAATTCTAATGGAATTAGCATTACACTGAACAATTCTGCAAATGGCTCTTTAGGAAATATAGGCAGTTCATCTTCAACAACCATTGTTAAAAATGTCGAAAATGTCGCGGGTACACAATACAAAGATATAATCAATGGCGATGCTTCAGATAACTTACTGATTGGTGGATACAACCATTCTGCAACGTCTACTACTCCAAATGATGATACGATCACAGGAGGCGCTGGCGCAGACACCATTGTGGGCGATATGATGATTGACAGCAGTACCCCTTCTGCATTGTATGGCGGCGATGATATTTTGAGTGGTGGCTCAGAAAATGACAAGATTTATGGTGATGCTGCTCCTATTATGAGTACATCTACCCTCGTAGTTGCGTCAGATCAAAGTGTAGAATATATCGTCGATAATGGTGTAACATTAGCAACCATTTATGGAGGAAACGATATCTTGCAAGGCGGTTCGGGAGACGATTACATCAATGGCGGAAGTGGATTTGATACGATTGATTTTAGCTCCTCAAATGCTAAAGTCTATGTAAACCTCAATCTTAATACCGCTAGTGGAGAGGGAAACGATCAGCTTTATAATATTGAAAATATCATTGGTTCAAGTTCCACATTGGGCGATACGCTCATCGGTAATGCGCTCGTTAATACCATTACCGGAAGTCTAGGCAATGACACACTGAGTGGACTTGGAGGCAATGATACTCTTGATGGACGAAGTGGAAGTGACTGGGTTGATTATAGCTATGCCTCAAGTGTGAGTGTCAATCTCGCCACAGGAGATGGCGTTGTCTCTGGCAATGATACCGATAAGCTCATTTCCATTGAAAATGTGATTGGCTCAAACGGTGCAGATACGCTTACTGGTGTGCAAGGAAGTGTCAATACCCTCTTAGGAAAAGATGGGAATGATATCTTTTATGGCTACTTAGATGGTGATACCCTTGATGGTGGAAGCGGTGTAGATAGTGTTGATTATGGCAATATTAGTGCTTCTGTAAACATTACTCTGGGTGGTAGTAATGCTGACAGATTAATAGAGATTGAAAATGTGTATGGCTCAACCAACAAAGATACCATTGTGGGTAGCAATGATGTCAATATTTTAGATGGTAGAGGCGATAATGATATCTTAAATGGTATGGGTGGTGATGACACGCTTTATGGTGGGGCAGGGAATGATACACTCATTGGTGGGATAGGTGCTGATCTCTTAGATGGTGGTAGTGGACAAGATACGGCAGACTACTCTGCGTCCAATGCGATTATCGCTAATCTCACCACGAACACTGTCATGGACGGTTTAGGTGGAACGGATACCCTCACAAGCATAGAGATTGTAAAAGGCTCACTCTATAATGACACAATGACAGGTTCTTCAAATTCGGATACATTCATTGGTATGGGTGGCAATGATACCTTCATCGCAACACTGGGCAATGATATCTATTATGGTGCTGAACTAGGTGTGAGCAGCGATAGCTACAAAGACCGAGTGGATTACTCTTCTCTTAGTAGTATTGATCATATTGTGGCTGATCTTTCTACCAATACCGTCACTCTTTTAAATGCAAGCAATGCCACACTTGCAACCGATACTCTTTATAGTATTGAGGAGGTGTATGGCACCAGTGGCAATGATACCCTAAAAGGAGGGAGTGGACTCTCTAATACCTTGTATGGTGCTGATGGCAATGATACGCTAACAGGTAATTTAGATGGCGACGTCTTAGATGGTGGCAATGGCATGAACCTTGCTGATTACAGTGCGCGTACCCAAAATCTCACTGTTGATCTCTCTGTATCATCGAAAAATATTTACCAAACCGGTACAACACCTACAGCAAGTAATTCGGATACCCTCGCAAACATTCAACAGATCAGTGGTGGTAGTGGAAACGATAAATTTATAGGCAATAGTACGGATAATATTTTTATCGGAGGGGCTGGCAATGACACCTTTATTGGTGGTGCTGGCAATGACACTTTTATTGGCGGTACAGATGCAACACATGATAGCGGGACTGATACTGCAGACTATTCCGCTTCCATTACGTCCATAGATGCAGACTTAACAAGGCTTAGCGGGCAGGTCATAGGAAATGCCGTTACAGATGGAACCGATACACTGTATGGCATAGAAAATATCATTGGTACAGCGCAAGCCGATACACTTGTAGGTGATGCGAATGCAAACGTCTTAACCGGTGGTGCAGGAGATGATACACTCAAAGGAAATGGTGGTGCGGATCAGCTCCTTGGTGGATTGGGTAACGACACTATTTTTGGCGGTTTTGATGGTGACTACATCGATGGTGGAGCTATTAGTGAGCGAAATATCGTAGATTACAGTACGTTTGCTTCTGCTTCTACGATTAACCTTTCAACAGGAAAAGCCTATCTCAACAGTACACCAACGCTCTTTGATACCCTCTCGAACATACAAAATGTTGTAGGGACAACCGCTTCCGATACCATCGTTGGTAAAAGTGGTGTTGTCAATACCCTCTTCGGTGGAGCGAGTGATGATACCCTTAGCGGAAATTTAGACGGAGATCTTTTAGACGGCGGAGCTCATACCATTGGAGATACCGCAGATTATAGTGCATATACTGCATCGACGAATCTAACGGTAGATATGGGTGCTCAAACAATTGCCCAAACGAGTAATTCGGCCAATAAAGACAGCTTCCAAAATATCGAAATAATTAAAACAGGTGCGGGTGCTGATACATTTACAGTTAATGCCACATTTGATACAGGAAACTACACTCTAGATGGCGGTAGTGGAGAAGATACCATTGATTATGGTGCGATCTCTGAGGCTATTAATGTCACGTTAAATGGCGCTACCAATACAACGGTTATTGTAGGTACTGCGGGTGGAAATGATGATGTCATCGCTAACATTGAAGATGTCAAAGGCTCAAAAGTTGATGATACCATTGTAGGTGATGGACTTGCCAATAAATTGTATGGTAATGAGGGCAATGACACGCTAGACGGCGGTGCTGGAAGTGATGTGCTTTACGGTGGCGATGGTAATGATGTTATTGTGGGAACACAAGATGGTGTCAGCGATGTGTATTATGGTGGCAACGCAAGCGGTACAGATACAGGAACGATGGATCGCATCGACTATACTGCTGTTGCATCTAACATTACATTGACCTCTGGTACGAATGTAAGCAATAGCGCTGTTGGCGCAGATATTTTAAATGGAATTGAAATTTTTGATTCGGGTAGTGGGGCTGATACCTTAAGCGGTGGAAATGCAAGCATTACGATTTATGGTAATCTTGGAAGCGACAAAATCACCGGTGGCACAGGAAATGATCTATTGTATGGCGATACTATTGGCAATATTCACGCCGATAGCCAAAACATACTTGCCGGTGGTGCTGGAAACGATACCTTGTACGCCGGTAGTGCTGGCGATACATTGCGTGGAGATGCCGGCAATGACACGATATTTGGTGGAACGGGGATTGATACGCTTGATTATGTGACGAATAATATTGCGATTACGGCTCTTTTAAATGCAGGGGTTATCAATGGCGATGGCTCCGACATCATCGATACAACAACAATTGAAATTTTGAAATCAGGTTCAGGTGCAGATAGTATCACAGGTGCGGATACAGGCGTTTTATCGACTATTTACACGGGTGCTGGTAATGATACGATTAATGGCGGTGCTTTAGCCGAGAGATTGTACGGTGAAGCGGGTAACGATACACTTCGTGGCGGTGGCGGAGCTGATACGATCTTTGGTGGTAGCGACAATGACCTTATTTATGGGGCTATTGATGGCGATAAAGTGTATGGTGATAATGGCAGTGGCAACATTGCAGGAAGTAGCGATACATTAGATTTTTCAGATCTATCTTCTGCGTTAGTGATTGATATGGTTGCTGGGACTGTGAATACCACAGCAAGCACGTTTAGCGAAATTGAAAATATCACGGGTGGATCGGGTAATGATACGATTTATGGTGATGCCAATGCTAATATCCTCAAAGGTGGCAGTGGGGATGATACCATTTTTACATCGCAAGGCGTTGATACCATAGATGGTGGTATTGGCATCGATACCGTTGATTTTAGTGCTATTACAACTGCCTCCATTAATGTCAATCTTTCTTCACTTCAAGTGCTCAATGATGGTTATGGCAATGCCGAAAGTATCCAAAATATTGAAAATATCAATGGCGGTAATTATGCCGGAGGCGATACGCTTTATGGTGATGGTATGGACAATACCATGTATGGAAATCTCGGTTCCGACCAACTCTCTGGCAACGATGGCAATGATGTTTTATACGGCGACAATGTAGGTAATACCCATACCACCAGTGACGGCCACAATACCCTCGATGGTGGTGCTGGTTCTGATACGCTTTATGCTGGTGACAGTGGCGATACGCTCATTGGCGGTGTAGGCAATGATACCCTTTATGGTGCGGCAGGCGCTGATATCCTTGTAGGTGGAACAGGTGATGATACCTTAGATGGTGGTGGTGGAATCGATATCGCAGATTATCGCAATGCAACGGCAAAAGTTGTGATTACTTCGACAAGCCCACTGAACCCTAATGACACCGGCGATTTAACGACAGGCACACAAAGCGGGAGCGAAGGTACGGATATTATTACCAATACGGTTGAGGTTGTTTATGGTAGCTCAGGTTATGGTGATACGATAACGGGTAATGCCAATGCCAATACTTTTTATGGCTGGGGTGGCAATGACACGATCAGTGGAGGGCTTGGTGACGACACCATTTACGGTGGGGTGGGTGATGATACGATTGCGGGTAATGCCGGAAATGATTTTTTAGTTGGCGGAGACAGTGTTGGCGTATTTGCGGGCTGGGACACGGTTGACTACACTTCGGATACCGCAGGTGTTACGGTCAATCTCACTACAGGAACGGCAACAGATGGTTCAGGTGGCAGTGATACTCTCAGTGGCTTCTCTCGTGTTTTAGGCTCTAACTACGCCGATACTTTAACGGGCAATATAGGTGCGGATGACCTACGTGGTAATGGTGGTGATGACTGGTTTATGATGAGTGCTGGCAATGACACCATTTATGGAGGAACGACACTTGAAACCAAAGGTGATACGGTTGATTTTATCAATGCCTCAACAGCAGGCATTATCGTTAATCTTGCCACCAATAATGCCAGTGGAGCTGATATTGGTACTGATGTTATTTACGAAGTTGAGAATGTCTCAGGCTCAAACTTTGCCGATACGATTACGGGTGACGCGAATGCTAACATCCTTGTAGGTCGCGCTTTAAATGACACCATTTTAGCGGGTGCGGGTAATGATCTTATTTACGGTGATGATAACAGTGGCGTAGCCGTTGATGGCATCCAAACAGGTGATGACTCTTTATACGGACAAGATGGTAACGACACCATTTACGGTGGTCTTGGCAACGATAGCTTGTGGGGTGGCAATAATAACGATACCTTGTATGGCGGTAGCGGAAATGACTATTTAAACGGTGAAAGTGGTACCAATATTTTAGACGGTGGTACTGGCAATGATTACTTTGAACTTGCAGACGCAACAGCAACAAACACGCTAACCGGTGGAACAGGTACCGATACGATTTCGTTTTACTACGCAGGCTCTGCTGTGAGTGTTAATATGGGCACACTAGCGTCCAATCAAGCAACCAGTGGTGCTGGAACGGTTAATTTTACAGATATGATTGAAAATGTATCGGGCAGTGGATACAACGATGTGATTACGGGCAATGCACTCGCCAATGTTATCAATGGCAATGATGGCAACGATACGCTTTATGGCGCGGACGGTGTTGATACAATTTATGGTGGTGCAGGAAATGATAAAATTTATGGTGATAGTGCTGCTCCAACGCTGAGTGATGGTGGCAATACCCTTTATGGTGGAGAAGGAAATGATACCATCTATGGCGGCTTGGGTAACGATACTATTTTTGGTGATGATGGTGGCTCTTATGGTACAGCATGTGACGATACGATAGTCGCTATCAGCGGTAATGATGGTAGTGATGTCATCGACGGTGGTCAAGGGACAGATACGGTTGATTATACTGCGGTTGCCAATAATATCAGCGTGACATTAGCGGGTTCTACCGTTGCAACAGTGACGATTGTAGGCGGCGATAATGACACGATTGTCAATGTGGAAAATTTCATTGGTGGTAGTGGAAACGATACGATTATAGGTAGTTCAGGCAATAACTATCTCAATGGTGGACTTGGCAATGATACCCTTATTGGTGGTGCAGGCAATGATATTTTAACTGATTCCAGTGGGAATAATACCTTTGTGGGTGGTGCAGGTAATGATACCATCAATGGCACAGGAGCGACCAGTAGCTGGTTAGATTATTCACTGGATGGTATAACCGAAGGTGCTGCAACAAATCTTACAATAGCGATTAACCAAATCATTTCAACTAATCGAGGCAATGATATTATTACGGGTGTAAACAACATCACGGGCTCTGCTTATAATGATATTTTCTATGGCAACTCAAACGTCAATACGATTAATGGTGGTGCAGGTAATGATACCATTGAGGGATATGGTGGAAGCGATGTTTTAGATGGTGGCTCCAATACAGCAGCGGGAGATACTGTAAGCTATTATAATGAAAATAAAATTCTTGTTACGCTCAATGACTCAGGAACCTCAACTGTTGGAGTTTGGAATGGAAGCAATTATACGACGGAAGTCGATACCATCAGTAACTTTGAAAATATTTCTGGCTCAAACAGTGGCGGGGATTTTATCTCTGGAAATGCTTCTGATAATACACTCTGGGGTAATGTCGGTAATGATTCACTGTATGGCGGTGGCGGGAACGATTATATTGATGGTGGTTCCGATAATGATACTATCGCGGGCGGTACTGGCGCGGATACTATCTTAGGTGGTAATGGCAATGATATTCTCCGTGGCGGAGAAACAGCCTACAATAACGGCAGTGCTGATGGATTTTCCGATACACTCTATGGTAATGCTGGAGATGATACCCTTTATGGTATGCTTGATGGCGACACGCTTTATGGTGGCGACAACGCAACGAGTTTCAATGGAAACGATGTCATTAATTACAGTGAATTAGGCGTAGGTAATGCTGTTTATATCGATATAAATGCAACAGCAGGAGCATCATTTGCTCAATTAGTCGGTACGCCTACGATCAAAGATACGATTTATGGGTTCAACACGGTTATCGGAAGCAATGGAAATGATACGATTGTTGGAAATGTCAACAATAATTCAATTTCCTCAGGTGCTGGTAATGATGTTATCTATTTTAGCCCTGTTGCAGCACTAACTTCAGCCGTTACTGCAGGTAGCGATAGCGTTGATATGGGCAGTGGCGATGATACACTTTTCACATTTATATCTGAATTGACCAGCAGTGATTATATCAACGGCAGTACAGGCAACGATACCATAACATTTAGAGATGGTGGCGTTATCAATGATGTAACAAAATTCCAAAATATTTCCAATATTGAGTTCGTTCAATTTGCTGACGTTGCCAATACAATAAGTCTTGATACAACGAAATTGAATGATGTTAAGCTTATTGGCGGAGCGACAACAGATATCTTTAATTATGCTATTGCAAATTTTGATGCTCATGATAGTATCGATGGTGGCGGCGGAAATGATACGTTGTCGTTTACAACAGCTGGAACACTTAGTGATGCCATGCTTAGCTCGATCTCCAATATTGAAAAAATTCAACTTGCCAATGGCACCAATACGGTCACAGTCGATGTCAGTAACCTTGAAGGCGGTATTGCAACGCTGTACGCAGGAACAAGTGGCACAAATACCTATAACTACTCACTTTCAAACCTTACAAATGCCGATAAAATCGTAGGTGGCGGGGCAAGTACTACGGATATCATTCAGTTTTTAGACGCTGGCACGGTAGCGGATGATACTAGATTTAGTGGCTTGAGCGCTATCGATCAAGTCAAACTTGCCAATGGTACGAATACTTTTAATATCGGTACCAATGAAGCACAACTCAGTAATGTAAGTATTATTGGAAATAGTGGCATTGATACGTTTGTGTACACCTCAGCTGCTTTAACCGATGGAACTGCCAATGCAAAACTGGTAGGATCTGGCGGGAATGATATTTTACAAATTACTGGCAATACAAGTGTTGTCAATGCAAATCTTGCTGGATTTAGTGGTATTAACACGATCAATCTTGGCAGTTACACAGGTTCAATCTCTTTAGGGGCAAACGCGACAACAATGGGACTGACAACGATTGATGCCATTGGAAATACGGGCACTTTGAGTATAGATGCCTCTGCTATGAGCACTTCAGTGACAATTAATGCAACCAATGCCAATGGAAGTACGTATAAAGGAAGCAGTGTTGCTGGAGATATTCTCAACATCAATAACGCACTTACAAGCCAAGATGCTTCAAGTATAACAGGTATTGAGACGATCAATGTCAATGCCAATACAACCTTTACCGGTGATTTAACCGGCGTTACAAATCTGACAATTGTCAGTGGTAAAACGCTCAATGTGGATGCAAGTGCTGTAAGTTCTGATACGGCAACCATTGCCAATGCAGGCACTTTAGCAATCAATAACACCAATGGTGCAACGCTTAGTGGGCTTACGATGACGGGAGCAGGGGCTTTACAAATCAATGGCACAAGCAGTAGCGATACGATTACATTAAATGCAACAATGACTTCGTATACAGGTACTATTACCATCGATGGTGGTGCGGGAGATGATATCCTTATCGGCAGTACGAAAAACGATACGATCTTAGGTGGGACCGGCAATGATACACTGACGGGTGGAGCGGGAACCGATAGACTTGATGGGGGTGAAGACAGCGATGTGTATCGCTTTGCCTCAGCTTCAGATATTGCAGCAGATATCATTACCGACACGGGTACAGTTGGATCAGATATTATTTTTATGGATGCGGCTGGAGATTTTTCATTAGCAGGTCTTTCCGTAAGCGGCATTGAAGGGCTTAAATTTTATCAAGGTGTGGGGACACAAACCCTAACGATTTCAAAAGCTCAAGCCTCTCTTTATACTGATTTTACAGGCTATACAGGTGCTACCGATACAGTAGCCGTAACGGGCGTGACCAGTAGCCTTGATATGAACAGTGGAAAAACATACACCAATATTGCTAAAGTGAGTATTGATGCATCAAGTGCCTCTTCTTCTGTTACCTTAACAGGTGTTTCTTCGGTTTCCAACACAATAACGGGTGGCAGTGGCAATGATACCATTATAGCAGGCACACAAATCGATACGTTAGCCGGTGGTTCTGGAAATGATACGTTCCAGATCAATAGCAATTATCTAACCTCTGCCGATACGATCTCGGATACAAGTGGCTTAGATACTCTAGAAATCACCAATGCAGCAACGATTACCGATGCACAATTAACCAATGTTACCAATGTGGAGATTTTAAAATTAGCGGCAGGTTCGACGGTGACATTAGGAACAGAGGCGAATAACAGTGGTAATGGATTTACCACCGTCAATGTCAGTGCAGGTGGTGCTAACACCATCAATAATAGTACGATCAATAATCTTAGCGTTATAGGTGGAGCTGGCACAGACACACTTAATATCAGTGGTGGAGTTGCGATTAATGCAAGTAATCTTAGTGGCGTGGAAAACCTTAATATTACCAGTGGAACAAGTGCTATGACAGGGACACTGAGTGCTGCAACAACGGCAACAATCGCTTCAGGCGCAACCCTTACAACCACAGTCCCATCTACAACCCTTTCAGGTAAAACGATTGTTATCAATGGATCTCTGAGCGCTACAGGAGTCAATGGTACGGATGTGTCTCATGTTACCTTAAACAGTGGCGGAACGGCTAGCTTTACGCTGACTTCTGGTGGAACATTGGATGCGAGTGTGGCAGGCTTTAGTAAGGACGTGAATGGATTGCTCAAAATTTATGGAAATACGGGCAATGAGACGATCACCATTGATAGTGCAAAATTCACCAATGCGGGTGATCTTATCAGTGATTCAAGTGGAACGGATACTCTTGTAGTCACAGGAAGCAGTGCCATAGACTTTACCAAAATCAGTGGCATGGAAGTTGTTGATTTGACCAACTATAATGGAACAACACTGACAACCAACAACACAACAGGTGAAACGATTAAAATTGATTCAGCGTACACTTCTATTAATGCAGGTGGTGGAACGGATCAGCTTTATATTAGTGCCAACAGTGTTGATTTAAGTGGTGCAACGCTCAGCAATATAGAGAGCTACTATGTCGCAAGCGGAGCAACACTGACGATTAAGGCTTCCGATGTTTCAGGCAAAGTTGTTACTGGAGCTGGAAATCTCGTGGTACTTCATAGTGCTGATTCATCGTATGATCTCTCAGGTATTGCAACAACGGGTACAAAAACACTCGAATTTAGTGCAACATCAACGTTTACTGGAAATTTGGGCACAGTCTCTACTATCAGTGTCGATAGTGGTGTAACAGCGACAATGAGCGCAGCCTCACTCAATGGTAAAACAGCGACACTTTCAGGAGCGGGAGCACTTAATATAACAGCAGGTGCAACAGCGGCGGCAAATAATTTTGCAAATCTCACCAATAGTATCTCTGGCGAGGTAACGCTTAATGTGACCAGTGCAATTGATTTAACCACAGCAACTCTTGGAACGGCACTTGATAAACTTAACACCAGTGTCGCAGTCACACTCAGTGGAACGCAGGCTAATATGTTTGCAAGTTATACTGGAAGTGGAAATATTACCATTGAAGTTGGAACAACGAGCGTAGATCTCTCCAGTAAAACAGTGGCAGGTTACAATGGCATATTCACCTTTAACGATGGTACAGGCGTGCAAACATTAACTGGCACTATGAATAATGATACGTATAATGTGGATAATGCTTCTGTCAATATCTTTGCAAGTTTTGGTGATGACACCATTAACATTCTATCATCACTGGGTAGCAATTTATCAGGAGGCATTGACGGCGGTGGTGGAGTGGATGTGCTGAATATTAATAAAAGTGGTTTAACCTTTAATACATCAAATATTACAGCGGTGGAAACCATCAATGTCAATCAATCAGCAACATTTACAGGCACACTTTCAGCAACAACCACAACAATTGCTTCGGGTGTAACGCTGAGCGCAGATGCTTCTGTGATAAGTGGTAAAACGATAAACGGTACAGGAATACTCAATGTTACCAATCTTGATGCAACGCTAAATGCGGACTTTTCTACAGTCGCTGGAGCTACTACACTTAATGTTGATTGGAGTGGAACGGGTACGTACACAGGCAATTTAACCAATGTCGATACTTTAAATATCTCAAGCGGTACAATGCGTGTCACGGATGATATTTTAGCAAGTCATACGACAACGGGCACAGGCGCTTTAATTGTGGATGTAGATAGTAACTTAGCCTTTACGTGGTCCAATAGTGCGGCATCTTTAAATGAAACACTCAATTTTACGGGTGGGACAACTTATACCCAAACATTAACCAATGTGGATGCGATTACTTTAGCCAGTGGCGTGAGTGTTGATATATCGGGTGCAACGATTGGTGCGAGTACAACTTCCGTAACAGGCGCCGCAGGTAGCGAATCACTCACCATGAACAGTAGCTTTTTGCATACGGTCGCAAGTGTAGATTTGGGTGCGGCATCGGATACTTTAGGGGTAACGGGCAATACAGCATTAACAGCAACAGATTTTGGCAAAATTCAAAATGTTGAAACGCTTGATCTTAGCAGTTATACTGGCGCAGTTGATTTAACGAGCACCAGTGGGATTACGCAACTTAGTACAGGTTCTGGCGTGAATAGTACGACCATTGACTATGCCATGAATATCACCGATAGTGGTGGAACAGATACGCTCTATACGACAGCGACTATGGATTTGAGTAGTAATTCTATTTCCGGTATCGAGACATTAAGTGTTGCGAGTGGAACGACAACAAGACTTGATTATGATGATCTTGGTGTGGGTAAGATAGCGACTCTTACTGGCAGCGGTGAAGTTACAGTGAATGGCTCAAATTCGATGAATATAAGTAGTGAAAATATAGCAGGGCTAGGTTCTGATAAACTCGGAATCACAGGGACAGCAGGAGATGATAATTTGGTGCTTGATTTTAGTCAATTGGATAAAATACATTTTGATGGTGGAACAGCGGGTACTGATACTGTAAGCTTTACATCCTCTGTCGTAGCCAGTGGTGAAATTTTTGATACTAATGCTTTTAGCAATATTGAAACGTTAGACATCAGTAGTCTTGGGCTTAGTGGTTTAGGGTTGACGATAGATGCAAATGCACTTAAAAGCTTCACAGGCGACACCAATGAGTTGACGCTATTGATAAGTGCTTCATCATCACAAGATTCGTATATTCATCTCTCAAACGAAACTACCTATCAAAGTATTACGTCTTTGACCACAGGTGATCATATATTAGATAATGGTTTGATGTTACATGTTCAAACAGTTTAGGATATAAATGAAATCAACAACACCTATTGAAAGTAGAAGTAACGAAAAAGATACGTTACTACTTGCTTTCAAATATATTCTCGATTTTTATTATGGCAATGTTTCATTTGAGACGATAGAGCGTATCTTAGGGCATGAGAACGAAAATATCAGTATTGACGATATCCGTCATGGCGCAAGTGATTTTGGGCTCCATTTTGATGAGGTGGAACTTGGTTCTGATGTGATTGACTCGCATCTGTTCCCTGCCATTGTTGTTTCTAAACAAGGAGATGTGAACATTGTGACGATCTTAGAAGATCGTGGTATGGTGATTATCGATCCTTCATCGTCTCAGCAAGAGAGTATTACTTTTGAAGCCCTCAAAGAGCGCTTTGAGCTTTTTTTGAGTTTTTACAAAGAGCTTGGTTATAAAAATATTCTCACACAAGATGACAAAAGCAAAGCATGGTTTTGGCAACATCTTTTAAATGCGAAGCCTGATATCATTCGTGTGGGAGTGTTAACGCTCTTTATCAATCTTTTTATCATTCTTGTGCCAATGTACGCGATGAACGTTTACAACAGAGTCATCCCTAATTTTGCGGTGGAAACACTTTTTGTTTTAAGCATAGGCATTGTACTTATCTTTTTATTTGATGCGCTCTTTAAGATGGCGAGAGTGTACATCTTGGAGAGTATGGGTAAAAAAATCGGCACACTCTTAGAAGAAGAGACACTTAAACGTATTTTGCTGATTCAAAGTGGGCATGACCATCTTTTAGCAGGTTCTAAAGCCAATTTATTTCGTGAAGTTACTCAAATAAGGGACTTTTTTATGTCAAAAAGTATTGCTATGGCACTTGATTTGCCATTTGTCTTTCTGACACTTTTAGTGATTTATCTGATTTCCCCTTCTATTGCGGTGATGACATTTGTCTGTGCTCTTGTAGTTATAGGCATCAACCTAGCATTTCAAGTAGCTATTTTTGGATGGAGTAAAAAACTGTTTCATGATGGACAGATGAAGCATAACTTTTTGTTTGAGACCATCAAAGGCATTGAAACACTTAAGCTTAATAATGCGATTACCAAGCGTCTTTTCAAATGGCGTCAATTGGTCAATTTTTATAACTTTGTGAACTTAAAAATTCAGATGCATTCTAATGTTGCAATGAACCTCTCTGCTATTGTTATGCAGTTAGCAACGGTTCTTACGTTGGTCATTGGTGTGTATGAGATTCAAGATAAAAACTTGACGATTGGTGCATTGGTCGCTTTGGGTATCTTAGTCTCACGCGCAATGATTCCTGTGGTGAATATCTCAACTATTTTGATGAAATACAAAGAGTTTAAAGAGGCATTAGAATCCATCAATCGTTTTTGGCACTTACCGCTTGAGACACAAAAATCGATTGAGATTGGTGTGCAAACACTTGAGGGTGAAATCGAATTTAACAATGTCACTTATACTTATGCAGGCTCTAAAAATCCTTCACTTTTCAATGCCACATTTAAGATTAAAGCGGGCGAAAAAGTAGGTTTTATCGGTCGAACAGGTGCAGGAAAAAGTACTATTTTAAGGCTTCTCTCAGGCCTTGATACCCCTCAAACAGGTACCGTGCATATTGATGGGCATGAGATCAACACCTTGCACCCAGTAGAGCTAAGATCGCACATTGGTATCATGCCACAAGAACCTTTTTTATTTGCAGGCACACTCAAAGACAATATTGAAATAGGCATCAACATTGGCAAAGAACGCCTTATCAAATTGCTTAAAATGACTGGACTTGATGAATTAGTCAAGCGTTCAGGTGAGGGTGAAAACTTTCAAGTCGGTGAAAATGGTAATCGCCTTTCTGTGGGACAGAGGCATCTTGTTGGACTGGCAAGAGCACTTATTAATGATCCTTCCATTGTCATTCTTGATGAACCGACAACAGGAATGGATATCGGGTTAGAAAAAGAGATGGTAGATCATCTTAAGCCGATGCTACGGACTAAAACCTTGCTTGTGATCACACACCGCTTTGCAGCTTTAGAATTGGTTGATAGAGTCATCGTTGTCAACAATGGTCGTTTAGTCGCTGATGGTCCAAAAGATGAGATTTTACGACAATTGCAAGGTAAACAACCATGATAAGTAAAATGATGATTGAAAAGCGATGGAATTACTATGTGACAGTTGCACCCATTGCACTTTTTTTCCTTGTATTTTTGATCTGGTCAGCACTCAGTGAAATCGACGAGGTTGTGCGAGGTAATGGCAAAATTGTACCTTCTGGGCAGACAAAAGTGTTGCAACACTTAGAAGGAGGCATCGTCTCTGAGATTTTGGTCAAAGAGGGCGATCATGTTATGGTCAATCAGCCTATTTATCAGCTGAATCAAGCATTTTTTACAGCAGATATTCGAGGGAAAGATTTGGACCGTGTCTCTTTACAGGCAAAAGAGCAACGTTTGGTCAGTTTGATAGAAAACAAAGAATTGGTTTTTGATAAAGCTTTTGTCGATGAATACCCTCAAATCGCCCACAATGAGATGCAGATTTTTCAAAGTGAGCGCCAAAATAGTACAGAGCGACTGAGTGGTGTTTCTCAAAAAGTTGAACAACGCTCTTATGAGCTTAAAGAGCTTGAGATACGTCAAAAGAACTTGGCTTTAGAACTGAATATGGCTGTTGAAAACACAACCATTGCAGAACAATTGATGAAATCAGGTGCAGGCTCTCGCAAAGAGTATCTTTTAGAGATGAGCAAAAAACAAAACCTCATTACCCAAGTAGATGAAGTAAAAAACCAAGTTCCCGTTGTTCAAGGCAAGTACCAAGAGGCGATTCATGAGCTTGGTTCCACACGTTCAGACATTCAATCTAAATTATTGAATGAGCTTAAAGATGTGCGCGTCAAGCTTTCACAACTCTCACAGCAAAGTGAAGCGAGTATTGATAGGGCTAACCGCCTTTTAATTACCTCACCCGTGAACGGCATTGTCAATGTCCTTTACTTTCATACAGTGGGTGGAACCATCAAAGCAGGTGATAAAGTTGCTGAGATAACGCCAATAGAAGAGGGTTTGATGATTGAGGCGAACATCAAAGCCTCAGATCGTGGACGTATTTGGGTAGGGCAAAAAGCAAATATCGAAATTACGGCGTATGATTATGCGCGTTATGGCATGATAGAAGGCGAGCTTGTCTCCATTAGCCCCGATAGTTTCACTACACAAAAAGGCGAAATTTTTTACGCCATCAAAGTGAAAGCATCCAAAGACAGACTAGGACCAAATCTTCCTATCATGCCAGGTATGGAAGCAGGGGTAAATATCATCACGGGTAAACGAACCGTGCTAGGATATATCCTACTTCCACTGAAACGTATGGGGAAAAATGCACTTTTAGAGCCTTGAGACTACTCTATGGCCTCAAATCCTAAAAAGTACCGCACCCACAGCGTATGTATAGTGGGTTATGGGTGGTATAACAGCATTTAAACTACCAAACTAGGAGATAATTTCTCCGTTTATAAGAAATTTACCACCCACACGTCCCACATTTTCGAGACACACATGTAAACGCTCATCGATCACATCATCAGCATAATACGCATGTTCAATGTGCAGTAAGCATGGTGTGGTTTCACTACCTTCAATAGGCAATGTTTTGACAAAGCTGCAAAAGAGTGCCGCTTTAGTGTCTTTGACCATCATAGGATAGTCCTCCAGCATTTTCTTTCCTTCAATACCAAAGTGTTCAAATTCACTTTGCGTATAATCCAATGATGTCGCACTTTGGCTCATAATAGCTCTTAGTTCTTTATGTACGAAGTTGATGGTCACTTTTGAGCCTGCTAAAAAATTGGCAAGAGTATCTTTTGGGCTCTCATCCTCTTTTTTTCCAATGGAGACAATAAGCATGGGAGGTTCTGAGGAGAGTGGTATAAAGTAGCTAAAAGGTGCAAGGTTTACAATGCCATTGTGTTCAGTGCTTATCCATGCAATGGGACGTGGGGTGACAGTATTTGAGATGAGTTTATAGATGCTCGTTTCATCCAGTTTTGAAAAATCTAAAAGCATATGAATTTCCTCTGACTTCATTTTGAGCGATTATAACATGCAATATGTTACAATTGCGCCTTACTTTAAAGCTAGGATTTTGTGTGGATATATTTCAGTCAATCATCATGGGAATGGTCGAGGGCTTCACGGAGTTTTTGCCCGTTTCATCAACAGGTCATATGATCGTAACAGCCGATTTTTTAGGTATTAAACAAGACAGTGTAACAAAAGCGTATGAGATTATCATTCAGTTTGCGGCAATTTTAGCGGTAGTTTTAGCCTACAAAGATAAGTTTACGTTCAAAAAAATCGAGTTGTGGAAAAAAATCTTTGTTGCATTTTTACCGATTGGTATTATTGCGTTTATCTTCTCTAAGCAGATCAAAGCACTTTTTAGTGTTGATGTCGTAGCAACGATGTTTATCATCGGTGGTGTCGTCTTTTTGATAGCGGAAAAGTATTATAAACCTAAAGAGCATTTTATCAATGATGTTGAAAAGGTAAGTTATAAACAAGCGTTTTTGATTGGGTGTGCTCAATTAGCGGGCTTAGTTCCAGGAACATCGCGTTCAGGATCAACTATTTTAGGTGCTATGTTTGTAGGATTGACACGAAAGGCGAGTGCAGAGTTCTCATTTTTGCTCGCTTTTCCGGTGATGACTGCTGCAACGGGGTATAGTATCGTTAAAAATTTTAATGAATTCAATGTCGATAATCTCGTAGTTTTAGGCGTTGGTTTTGTGATAGCCTTTATTACAGCATATCTTTCGATTAAACTCTTTTTGAAGTTTTTACAGCGCTATACGTTTGTCTCTTTTGGCGTTTACCGCATCATTTTTGGAGTGGTACTTTTAGCATATTATTAAGACAATAAATCCTATTTTTCTCGCTTACATTTGACAAAGAGAATACTCTCTTTGTCTCCTTCATTTACAAACGTCAATATTGGTAACAATTTATACAAAAAAGCTTAAAAATATAGCAGCTCTTTTATCTTCTAAAGTAATATTAATGTTATATTAACACTCTATAATGCCATATTTCCAAGCGGAGTCACACAATGTTTTTTACAAAAAAAGAGCCTGAAGAGCTTAATGCTCTAAGAAGCGAAGTTGAGAGACTCAAAGCAGAAAATGAACAGCTTTTAGCGCTCACGAAATTCTCTCAAGAAGAGATCATAGTGGTTGTAGATCTCTCTAAAAATATCGTCATGCAAAACGATAAAGCAAAAGAGATGATCAAAGATCCTCAAAGGCTTGCTTCTGCACTGAATGAGTCTATGGAGAGCATTAGCATGGATGGATGCCAAGGTTCAGTGCGCTCTAGGCGTTTGAGTAACCAGTGTGTAGCCTATAGCATTATAAAGAGCGATATTCGTAACGCAAAAGACAGTAACATTTTAAGTTTGCATCAGAATTCTATTACGGGGGCACTCAAAAACTCTCAATTAACTTTCACCCAAATATTAGATGATTTAAAAATGATGAAAGAGGAATCTTCACAAATTTCTCAAGAATCCAGAGAGGGCTTGAGCCTTGCAAGTAGCTCTTCAGTTGCGATGGATAAACTAAGCTTCTTGATGAGCGATGTCGTCAGTAATGCAAAATCACTCTTAACCAGAAGTCAAGAAATTTCAAGTGTGGTACAGCTTATCGAAGATATCGCAGATCAGACCAACCTGTTAGCACTCAATGCTGCTATTGAAGCGGCGCGTGCAGGAGAACATGGTCGTGGGTTTGCTGTTGTTGCGGATGAAGTAAGAAACCTAGCAGAGCGTACTCAAAAAGCGACCAAAGAGATTGCGATGGTAGTACAAACGATGCAACAAGAGTCTTCTCAAACAGAGCGAAGTACGGAAGAGGTCAGTGTGATCGCACGCACAACAAAAGAACAGACAGATGAGCTAAAAACGAAGATTGTCTCTTTTGAGAAAAATGCCACCAGATCGATGTTTGAAGTAAGTCACCTAAGCGATAAAATCTTCGCATCTTTAGCCAAAATTGACCATGTCATTTATAAAAATAATGTGTATGCACTTCTCTTTGGCGAACATAATGAATTTAAAGCAACGACGCATCACGAGTGCCGTTTAGGCAATTGGTATGAAAGAGGTATTGGAAAAGAGGAGTTTAGTAAAACCACGTCGTATGGAAAACTTGAAAGCCCACATGCGAAAGTCCATGAGGTCGCTAACCGCCTAGCTAAAGAGTGCGGTGATGAAAAAGCGATCTGTTCTAAAGCCGAGATTGAAGCAATGGTAAGAGAGATTGAAAATGCCAGTGCAGGTGTTTTTGAAACATTGGATGCGATGGTTGATGAGAAAACGAAACTACTGATGCTTGAAGCGAAAGAGCATCTTTTTGATAAACAAGTGAGGGTATAAGATGATGAACAAGAAGATTAAAGTTGCTGTGATTGATGATGAGCAAGAGATCTTAGATATGATCGAAAAGTATCTCAGTCGTACTTCAAGTTTTGAAGTAACCACCTTTTCAAACCCACACAATGCCATTTCCCGCATTGATAAAAGTTATGATGTCATTCTTTTAGACATTATGATGCCTCAAATGGGTGGACTGGATGTGCTTAAAACGTTGCATGAAAAAGTACCAGAGCTAAAAATCATTATGATGACAGCGTACTCAACACTCGATAAGGTACTCAAATCGCATCGTGAAGGGGCAACACACTACATCATGAAACCTTTTTCTTCCATGAAGGCGCTAGAAGAGAAGATTTACGAATTGGTCAAATAGAGTCATTGATGAAAGATTTGCACTCAAAGATCAAAGATCTTGAGCAAGAGATTGATGTTCTAAAAAGTCAAAATAGACGTATTTTAGAGTGCGCTATTCTTGAAAAAAAAGAGTTAGAACAGCTTGCAAAAAAGGCAAAACTCTATTTTAATAACTCTGATTTAGCGTATGTCATTCTCGATGCACATCAACACATTGTCGATGTCAATGAGACATTTTCACATCTTTTTGGCTATAGCAACGAAGAGATAGTTGGTTCACACGTGAGTAAGCTTTTTACAACCTCTAAGCGCTATGAAAAATGGTGGAAAGAGCATTTGAATGCAGGTGCATATGAGAGTATCAGTAACTTGGAGTATCGCCTTCGTAAAAAGAGTCGCCACAGTTTTTGGGCAGAGTTGTTTGGAAAAAAATTTGAAGACGATGGGGCACGTTTGAGCATTTGGAGTGTTCGCGACATCTCACTTCGTGTCAAATCTCGCAATACCATTGCTAAACTCAACTTAAAGTATCAAAAACAGCTTCGTGATATTGAAGCGATTTTAGACATCATCCCTGTTCCTGTGTTTATTAAAGATCGTCATTTCCGTTACATCGGATGTAGCCGTGCTTTTTGTAGTTTTCTAAATCGAAGCAAAGAGCAAATTTTAGGCAAAACGGTTTTTGATCTCTTCCCTTTGGAACTTGCTAACATCTACCATGCTAAAGACCTAGAGATGCATGAAAGTAGTTTTCAAGTCTATAAAATTACGATAGACAAGCATCATAATGAACAAGAAATTACGCTCGAAATACAAAAAAAACGTATGATACGTAATGGGGTTTTTGATGGCTTTGTTGGTGTCTTTATCGATATGACTGAAACAGAAAAGCAAGAAAATTATCTTCAAAGTCGCATTCGAGAAGAGCTCGATAAAAACCTCAAAATCCAAGCGATTTATCAAGAAGAGATGATTCGCAATGCAAAATTTAGCGCTATTGGTCAGATGGCTGCTGGTATTACACATGAGATTAATACACCGCTGACGTATGTGAAAGGCAATTTTGAAATGCTGGTGGAAGACATTATGGCCGTTTTACCAGATTCACCACGCAAAAACTTGATGCTGAAAGATACGCGCTCTATCCAAGATGGCATTGAGCGCATTGAGAGTATTATTCAGACGATGCGTGAAGCGTCACAAAAAAGCCGTGAGCAAAAAGAGTATGTCAACCTTTATGAGCTTCTACTCTCCTCTTTAGCGCTTTCCTATAATCGCTCAAAGCAAATTGTCACCATTACCATCAACGATAAGCCATTTGATCTTAATCTTCCTAAAGAAGAGTATTCGTTTATGGGATGTGTTCAAAAGCAGCGTATTGAGCAGGTATGGGTCATCATCTTGAACAATGCGTTGGATGAACTTATTAAAATTGAAGCGTTTGAAAAAAGATATCTCTCAGTAAAAATTTTTCGAGAAGATGAGGCGATTGTTGTACGTTTTAAAGATAATGCAGGGGGGATTGATGAAAAGATTTTACCACGCATTTTTGAACCATTTGAAAGTACCAAGGAGAGCTCAGGCATTGGCATAGGGCTTAATATCGCGCAACAAATCGTACTGCAAAACAATGGAACCATAAGCACATACAACGAAGATGAGGGTGCTGTTTTTGAAGTACGCTTGCCTGTGGCAAAGGAGCCATGCCATGTCATATAATTTTTTAGAGTGCTTTTACACCTCCATGCGAGAAGGACTCTATGCCTTTGATGAAAATGGCAAAATTACCCATTTTAACCCTTCTGCTCAAAAGCTTTTGGGTTATAGCGAGGAAGAGCTTATAGGGAAAATTGGGCATTTCGTTTTTCATGCACACAATGGCAATCAAGGGTTGCTTCAATGCTCGCTTTATAAAGCTTTTTTACAAGGGAAACCGTATGAAGGCGAAGAGGTTTTTTTAACCAAAGACGGCAAATGGATCACTGTGCAAGTAAGAGCGAATCCTTTATGCGAAGAGGGCATGAAGCAAGGATATGTTGTCTTTTTTTGGGAAATATCGAAAAAGGACTCGTTGGCTACGGATGAAGAAGCATTATCTGCGCAAAATAATCCTTTTTTTGAAGAGAGTGATTTGGAAGAGAGTGAAGCTTTTTATGAACAGATCTTTGAAACTGCCAATTTAGGCATTGCTCTTTTAGATAAAGAGGGGCGTTTTGTAGCGCTCAACCCTGCATACAGTAAAATGTATGGATATTCCGAAGCAGAACTTATCGGTAAACATTTTAATTTGCTTGTTCCTGAGATGATGCATGAGATTATGCAAGCCCATCATGAGAATTTTTTAAAGCATGAAGCGATTGCGTATCATGGAGAGATGGAGTCCTTATGCAAAGGGGGTAAGCACATTTTTGTTTATGCAACAGAAGGACTTTTAGAACATATCATCGGGGGTCCTTATAAAATTATGACCGTTTTTGATATTACGTTGATGGTGGAAGCAAGACGTGTGCAAAAAGAACAAGAAGCGATGTTGGTTCAGCAAAATAAACTCGCAGCCATGGGTGAAATGATAGGGCATATCGCGCATCAGTGGCGCCAACCGCTTAATGTGATGAATCTTACAACGTTGGATTTGAAATTTAAACAAGAGCTTGGAACACTCAGTGATGAGAAGCTCAAAAGTGCTTTGGGTGTCATTGAGTCTTTGAGTGAACAGATGAATAATACCATCAACGATTTTATGAATTTTTATAAACCCAATAAAGAGAAAAAAGCGTTTTGTTTATACGAAACAGTGTTGTACGCTACCACTATAGTCAATGTTCAGTTACAAAATTTTGGTATATCGCTTGCCTTCAATATAGACCCAGCATTACACGTGCACGGTTTAGCCAATGAATTACAACAAGTCATTCTCAATCTTCTCAATAACGCCAAAGATGCTTTTACCAATAAACCGATTGAGCCTAAGCAAATTTGTCTTGTGGCGTGGGAGAGTGACGAGAGTATTTGCCTTTGTGTAGAAGACAATGCTGGAGGCATTGAAGAGGGGCTGTTGGAGCGTATTTTTGAACCATACTTCACCACTAAAGGAAAGATGCAAGGTAGTGGAATAGGGCTTTATATCTGTTCGATGATTATGAAAGAGAGCTTTGGCGGCAGAATCAAAGTAGAAAACATAACCCATGAGGGCGCTACTATGGGGGCGAGGTTTATACTAGAATTTCCTTGCTGTTAAAGCGTTTGGACTTTTAAGTCTAAGCATAAAATCTTCTCGCACCCTTCTAGCGTAAACTTTTGAGCAAAGGTTCGGCACATACGCCCAGAAGCTCGTGAAATGTACTTTTGACTCAGATAGTTGCCTCTTTTGGACTCCTTGGTGATGTAAAAGTACTCTTTGAGTGCGTGGTTGTCACCATGACGTGCAGGTTGAAAAAATTCATTTGTATCAGTACTAATGAAGGTATCTCCTTCTTGTATGCCTGTGTTAGCGTCAATGCAGTAGATAGCTTCAATGATGTCAAATTCTCTTAGAAAATCAAATAAATCTGTTTTATGGGTTGTTTTAATCGCCTCAATGATCGTATGTGTATATGCTTTTGCACTTTCAATAAGAAACTCTTTATGTTGCATAGACGCTCTGACATTGTGCGTATGTTTCGCCCCAATGTAGGCAATTTTATCGTTTAAAAGGTTTTTATCATAGACGACTCCACTGGGTCTTGCAAACCAAAATCCTTGAAAAAGATCGATATCAAGTTTTAAAGAGCGTAGGATCTCTTCCTCATCTTCTACTCCTTCAGCAAGGACAAGTGCCCCGATGTTAAAGCACATATTGGCAATGGACTTTAAAATTTCTTTGTGAATGAAATTTTGATGAACATTAAACACAATGGAGCGATCCACTTTAACGATGTGCGGACGTACCGTTGAGATACGATCAAAATTGGCATTACCCGCGCCAAAATCATCAAGAGCTATGAGAAAACCTCTCTCTTTATAGAAATCACAAAACTGTTTGAGGCGTTCACTGTCCTCAATCTGATACTCTTTTATCTCAATGACAATACGTGAAGGAGGAATACCCAAGTCATTTGCAAGAGCACCAAATGCAAAGTCATGAAAACTGATTTTGCTATCGAGTAGGTGTGATTCAAAATTGAGAAAGAGTAAAAGTTCTTTGTTCGCATCAAGAAGCGGTTTAAAGCTCTCTAGTGCTTTGATGCGCACAAATTTGTCCAGTTCAAAAGAGAGATTCTCTTTTTTAGCTTGGTCGAAAACGAAAATGGGGGATAGAGGTTCATTGTTTTCATCATGCGCTCGCATAAGAGCTTCAACACCAATAACTTTGGCACTGCGTATAGAGACTATAGATTGAAAATAGATGCAAATGCTGTTATCTTGGATAAGTTTAGAGATCACAATGCTTTCCTGTTTTGGCGTGAAATATATTATAACACGCATGAATTTTCAATGTTGATTAAAAAAAAGGCAGAAGAGAGTTTGAATGAAATGAAAAAAGATGCTTTTTTAGACGGTTATCATGCTCCATTCATTAAGAAGCTTTTCAAGGGAAAAAGCAGCATTGGCAGGGCTTGTGGAAGGAAGTTTGATGATGGGGATACCTGTGCTTTGTTCACAATATTTTTGATAAAGCTTTGCAGCCGTCGCACCATTGGCAAAGATGCGCTTGACTTGGCTTTGGGCTAGAATACGTGAAAAGTCCATGGGTATAACATTTGTAATGCTGCTATCGCTTGAGCCTACGATGTCGCAGCTTTGTATCACATCCCAAATGGCAATACCATGAGAAAGAAGCATTGCTTTTTTAGCTTCAATACTTTGTGGAAGCTTTGTGTGTGTCAGTGTAGACATGACCTTCCAAAAACGGTTTTGTGGATGCCCATAGTAAAAGTGGTGTTCACGTGATTTTACAGAAGGAAACGTGCCTAAAATAAGCACGTTTGAATTTGCGTCGTAGATAGGTTCAAAAGGGTGATTCATCGTATATTTACTTTATTATTCAAGATGAATGAGTATAACACAAACCTAACGAAGAATATCCAGCTCTGGTTTGTATTCTGTCGTGTTTACGGCAAAACGCCCTAGGAGCGTATGAAAGAGATTGTCGTGAGAAAAACGCTCACTAGCTTTTAGCGATAAACGTTCACGCTCTGCTTTTAATTTCGTGCCAAAATAAAAAATGGCAGGGACATGTTTTTGTGCTTCAGGTGCTATCATGTAAGGAAGTCCGTGCAAATAAACGCCATTTTCCCCTAATGATTCGCCATGGTCCGAAATGTAAATCAGTGTTGTTTCATATTTGTCTTCATTGGCTTTGAGTAAGTTAATCGTTTGGTTGATAATGTAATCCGTGTAGAGGATGGTGTTGTTATAGGTATTGACGATTTGTTCATGACTGCATTTATCTAACTCTTGTGTATCGCATGTAGGCGAAAACTTTTTAAAGCTATCTGGATAGCGTTTAAAGTAAGTAGGTCCATGACTTCCTTCTTGATGTAAAACCACAAAAGTGTCTTCATACGATTTATCAAGGTTAGCTTGAAAATCACTCAGAAGGACATCATCAAATCCTGAGCCACCGTATTTTACGACATCATTCATACGTTTTGCAATGGCTTTATCGCCTCCTGAGTTATTGTCTCTCCAAATAATGCGTACCCCTGTTTTAGCTAAAACATCGACAACATTCTCGTAGGACTCTTTCTCCTCAGACCAGTTTGTTCTTCCAAATTTTGAGAACATACATGGCACAGAAACAGCAGTTGCTGTACCGCATGAGGCAAAGTTCTTTAAAAAAACGATGTCATTTCGGTTCGATAAAAGTGGGTTGGTTTGAACCTCATACCCAGAGAGTGAAAAATTTTGAGCACGTGCTGTCTCCCCTAAAATAAATACGACCAGTTTTTTCTTTTCGCTACTTGTTCGAGTTGCATCTGTAGCAATAGCCATAAATTCAGGCTTTGGCTGTATCTTAGCATAAGCGAATTTCGCAAAAGAAGCGATAGGATAATAGGGATTGAGGTACATTTTAAGTTCGTGATGATTTCTGAAAAATGAGCTATACGATTTACTAATACTCATGTAAAGACCAGCAATCAAGGCAAGTGAAAAAACAGCAACAAACGCTTTTTGAACAACTTCTCTGCCATAGCTTGAAAATGAGATAGGTTTTTTAAAGAGTAGCCAAAAAGAGAGCAGTGCAGCACATCCTATATAGAGGAAGAGTTTAGGTGTAAGAAGATCAAGCACTTCTGCACTATCGGTTTGCATCGCATTGGTGTACATATTGGTATCGATGATTGTGCCAAAAGTATCCATGAAATAGCCACTGAGGGCACCTGAAAAGATCAAAAAAACGAGCATTATTTTGAAGAGGGTTTTATACGTAATTAGTAAGAGAAAATTTAAAATACAGATACAAAGAAGTAGCAAAATAAAAGGAGATGAGAATGCTAAAAAATAGTTATGTTCGCTCATAGAATAGTAAAAAAGTTTTGAAAAAAATGTCATATTACATAATAATACAATACCAAGAGCGATCCAAATGATAGTTCTTTGGCTTTGAGATCTGACAAGAGACAAGAGCATAGACTCTCCTTACCTTAAATGATAAGAAGATTTTAGAGAATGAGTATGAATGGAAGATGAATTAAAATAAAATTTTAACGCATGTCCCTTTCTCTTTTGTACTCTTTACGTTAATGGCGACATCATGTAAGTCAAGAATGTTTTTTACAATGGCAAGCCCTAAACCACTGCCTTTTGTGCTCTCTTGGCTCTGTTTTGTTCGGTAAAATTGTTCAAAGATATGTTCGATCTCATCTGCGCTCATGCCTATGCCTTCATCACAGATAGAAAGTTCATGTGCCATGAGTGAAATGTGTACAGTCGAATCATGGGGTGAGTATTTAATTGCATTGTCAATGAGATTGGCAATGGCTATTTTTAGAAGAGATGCGTTGCCTCTGAGATTTTGTGGCTCTAGTGTTTCAATTGTGAGTTTAATATGCTTTTGTTCTGCTAAAGAGCGCTTCTCTTCGATAGCTTCTAAAAGGACTTCATCCATATAGAGTTCATGAAAATGTTTTTTTAGATCGTTCTTTGTAGTGCTCGATAAAAAGAGAATTTTTTCGATTATTTCATGTAAAGTGCTCACTTCTTTGCCGACTTTTTCTAAAATCTGCACATACTCTTTTGGGGTGCGTTCTTTGCGTAATCCTACGTCAATTTCTCCCTTGATGATCGTAAGAGGTGTTTTGAGTTCATGGGAAGCATTTTGTCCAAATTGTTGCACCTGCGCATAAGCGTGTTGGAGTTCTCCAAGCAGTGTGTTAAATGTTTCAATCAGATCATCGATTTCATAGGCGATATGTGATTTTGGGATGATGGAGTGTTTTGTTTCACCATAAAGTGTTTTAGCCACATTGGTTACATGTAAAACATTGGCGAGTGATTTTGAAATCAGCATATAGGCTAAACCAAGTATAATGAAAAGAAGAGTCAAAAGCCCGGCCCATAAGGTTTCTTTTATATCTTGAATTTGTGGTGTGTGTTTATCGTACGGTAGGGCACATTGTAAAAAGAGCATTTGAAACTCTTTTTGGGCTAGAAATATGGTTCCCATATAGATCTTATGCTCTGGATTGTTAGGGTCTCTTCTTATAGTAAACACAATTTCATTAGGGTTGTCAAAAATTTGTTGAACGATGATAGGTTCAATGGGAAGACTCTGATCTTTAAGATCACTGGAGCGTTTGATGATATTGGGGATATTGGACATACTGTCGTATGCAACAACTTGTGAAAAGAGAACAGGAATATCAAACTCATCTTGTGTTTCATCCAGTGCCAACTCTTTATCAGGATCTTCCGCAAAATCGTGCTTAATATCTTTTAATACGGTAAATAAAGAGGCTTCAAGGCTCGCTTTGTAGGAGGTTTCTAAGGTATGCACTACAATGTAACCAAAACCGTAAAAAAGGGCAAATAAAATAATACAAAGAGCCACTAAAAGGCGAAACTTAAGGCTTTTAAAGAACGTTTTCATTGATAGAATATCCTAAATTGCGGTGAGTTTTAATGAGCTTTAGCTCAAAATTTTTATCGATTTTAGTGCGTAAGCGATACATATAGACATTGACAATATTGCTATTGATACTTTGGTCACTGCTAAAGAGCTGTTCTTCTAACGTGCTTTCTTCGATGATAGCACCCTTATGGCGCATAAGGTATTCTAAAAGGGCATACTCTTTGGCGGTTAGTACAATGATTTCGCCTTCACGGCTGACGGTTTTAGAAAGAGGGTTGAGTTCCAAATCAGCCACTTTGAGTAAGGACTCTTTAGCATTACTTTTGCGCAGTTGTACGTGAATGCGTGCTAAGAGTTCATCAAAACTGAATGGTTTGGTAAGGTAATCATCGGCTCCAAGGTTGAGTAAGCTTACTTTGTCACTGATCGTGCTTTTTGCACTCAGCATAATGATGGGTGTCGTAACTTTTTTTTCGCGAAGCTTACCACAGACGACGTCGCCATGAGAGCCTTTGAGCATAATATCTAAAATGATAATATCATAAGCGTTGATTTCAGCTAAGTAGAGAGCATCTTCGCCATTGTCGCATAGATCAACACAAAAATATTCCTCTTCAAGCCCTTTTTTGAGAAAAGAGGCGATTTTAGCGTCATCTTCGACGATTAAGATTTTCATTTAAACCTCTTTTGAAGCTCTTTTTTTGAAGTAACCATCAACACTAAAAATAACAAGTGCAATCCAAATCAGCACAAAGCTGGTCAGTTTTTCTGGAACTAACACTTCATCATAAATAAAAATAGCTAACAAAAAGGAAACGGTCGGACCGATGTATTGAAAAAAGCCTAAATGTACGAGTGAAATGCGTGTTGCAGCGGCGTTAAACCACAATAAGGGCACAACAGTAATCACACCTGCAAGGATTAAAAGCCACGAGATAGCATTGGGTGGAAACACAAAGGCATTATGATCAGTGCTTACAAGGTAGCCAAAATAGAGCAGCGCCACAGGAAAGAGGATGAGTGTCTCAATGTAAAGCCCTGTCATCGATGGCAGATTGATGTGTTTGCGAATCAGCCCATAAAAAGCAAAACTAAAGGCTAGAAGCAGTGAAACAATGGGCACAGAGCCTAATGTAATGACTTGATAAAAAATAGCAATAAATGCTAAAGCGATCGCAATTTTTTGCCAAAACGAGGGGCGGTCTTTAAAAATGATAATACCCAGTGCAAAATTAACTAGGGGATTGATATAGTAGCCAAGACTTGATTCTGCAATCATATTGTGTCCTACTGCCCAAATAAAAACAAGCCAGTTGAGTGAGACTAAAAAGGCAGAAAGAACGAGGTATTTGATCTTGTGAATATCTTTGATGAGCAGTTTAAAAGCACCCACTTGCTTACTAATCAAAATCATGCCAAAGAGCAGCACTACGGACCAAATGATGCGGTGCGCGAGGATCTCTGTTGCAGAGACGGTAGAGATAAGTTTAAAATAAATTGGCACTAAGCCCCAAAAAACAAACGCTAAAACAGCGTAGATGTAGCCCTGTGCTTCTTGTGAGAGATTATTCATATGCTCCAGCTTGTAAATGAGTAATGATATTATAGGCTAAAGATACTTACATGATTAAATTAAAACCAAATGTGATTTTAATTTGTTATAAAAAACTGTTATAATCTGAAAAATAAGGAAAATAAGGAAATAGAAATGCATCTCAAAGGTAAGTTGTTTACGTTTATGTTTGCACTTTTTATCTTTTTTTCTTTCTGTGTTTGGTCTTATTCAGAAATTTTATTTTCTAAAATCAATGAAAAATGGGCAGAGCGATTTATCAGAAAACAGATTGTTTTTGATAAAAATCGAACACTTCTGCCTTTACTCAATGAGATTGAGATTATACAAGAGATGATTAAAGAACCTGATTTACTCGCTATGGCTCTTGATGACACCAATGAAGCAAAGCGCCAAAAAGGGTTAGCTATCCTAGAAGTGTACCGCCAAAAATTTCAAAGTAAAAGTTATTTTGCTGCATTTGTTAAAAGTGAGAATTACTACTTCAATGATGCGAAAAATAGTTATGCCGGCAAAGAATTGCAGTACAAACTCTCTGCCTCAAGAAGCAATGATGCTTGGTTTTACGCGGTTCTTTCTGACAACAAAGCGTACCAAATCAATGTTGATACAGATGAAGCACTAGGCAATACATATGTGTGGCTCAATCATGATATAAAGGTTAATGATAAAGTTGTAGGCATTGTCGGTACAGGAATGGATTTTACCCGTTTTGTACGAGAGTCTGTAGGCATTGAGCAAGAAGGTGTGCGCAATTTTTTCATTAATCGCTACATGGATATTCAATTTGAACGCGGCACTAAATTCAACACATACACAAGCCTACAAAAAGCAGATGGCAGTCATAGAAAAATTGACACATTGTTTTTGCAGCAAAAAGATCGTGAGGCAATTAATGAGGCTATACACTATTTAAGTGCTCATCCTGATGACATCCGTACATTTTGGGTAGAGTATGATGGTCGAAAAAAACTGCTTGGGGTAAGTTACCTTAAAGAAGTAGATTGGTTTAGTTTAACCCTTATTGACGACAAAGAGCTTGAAGTCATTAAAGATTTTTCGATCCTTCCTATGCTGAGTATTCTGTTTTTAGTCGCATTGATAGCCGTGAGTATCGAACTGCATTCACTCATATTAGATCCCCTAAAAAAACTCAAACTTTCAATGCGAAAAATTCAAAGTGGTAATTACGAAGTAGATCTAAAACCTGTTGGAACAGCTGAGATAGAAGAGCTTTCCAAACAGTTTATAGCTATGATAGAGTATGTACGTGCTAATAACATTGCATTAGAAGAGATTGTGCAAGAACGCACCAAAGGGCTTTTACAAAGTGAAGCCAAACTCAATACCATTTTAGACAGTGTTGAAGCGTATATTTATATCAAAGATGCCCAATATCGCTATCTTTACGCCAATAAAAAAACGTGTGATCTTTTTGGTGTTGCTCTTGGTGAACTCATCGGGCATGAAGATCATGAATTTTTTGATGAAAAAACCGCTAAAAACATCCGTAAAGTGGACAGTGAAGTGATAGAATATGCGCGAAAAGTGACACTTGAAGAGACAAATACCGATAAACAAACAGGGATATCAACAACCTATCTTTCAACGAAAATGCCTTTAAGCAATGATGATGGAAGTATTTATGCGCTCTGTGGTATCTCAACGGATATTACGGAACGTAAGAAAACAGAAGAACTTATTAAAGAGCTAGCTTTTCATGATGCTTTAACCCATCTACCCAATCGACGGATGTTTGATGAGCGTTTTACCTTTTTGTTGGCACATGCGAAACGCTCTCATCAATGGGGTGCGCTCTTGGTCATTGATTTGGATAATTTTAAACCGTTGAATGATGCTTTTGGACACAAAGCGGGTGATCTTTTGTTGACAGATGTTGCGGCACGCCTCAATGCATGTGTGCGCCAAAGTGATATTGTTGCTCGGTTTGGTGGCGATGAGTTTATTGTCGCACTGAGTGATTTAGGCAAAGACGAAGATGGCGCTAAAGTTGAAGCGATGAAAGTGGCTTCTAAGATACTGTTCCATGTAAGAGCACCGTATGTTCTGTTATTGGATGAAGAAGGAAACGATAAAATGATTACGCATGAGTGTACCGCAAGCATTGGCGTAACACTTTTTGGGTATGATAAACAAAATAAAGAGCATATCTTTAGTGAAGCCGATAAGGCGATGTATTGCGCTAAGCAAAAAGGGCGTAATTGTATAGAGTTTAGTAAGGAGTAAATATGGTAAAAGTGTATGGCATTACAACATGTGGCAGTGTGAAAAAAGCAATTGCATTTTTTAAAGAGAACGTTGTTCCTTATGCCTTTGTTGATCTAAAAAGTACGCAAGTCAGTGAGGCAAAACTACAAGAGTGGCTGAGAGCTCAGCCGATGTCTCTTCTGTTCAACACCAAAGGAACAAAATTTAAAACATTAGGACTGAGCAAAGAGATCAGCGATGAAGAGAAAAAAAGCTGGCTTTTAAAAGAGCAATTACTCTTTAAACGTCCCATCGTCGAATGTGAAGATGGAACGCTTTTGGTTGGATTTGATGAAGAGGTTTACACCAAAAAGTTTAGTTAAGCACGTTTGGCAGTTGAGATAAAAAAGGCCGCCAAGAGCAAAAAAGCACCTGTTAGTCTGTTTTGAATTTGAATAGCACGAACGGATTTGATGACATGTTTGAGCTTAGATGCTAAAGAGCTATAGCCTGTCATCACGATAATATCTACTCCAATAAGTGTGGCACAGATGATCACAAATTGCCCTAAAAGTGGCTCATTTGGATTTAAGAATTGGGGAATGAATGCTACCAAAAAGACGGTTGCTTTGATGTTGGTAAGGTTAATAAGCGTGGCTTGAATAAACGCTTTAGAGGCTGAAAATGCCTTGATATTCGCCGTGTCTTCAGGTAAATGTGGCTTTTCAATGAATTTCATAACGCCTAAAAAGACCAAGTAAATCACACCAATCCATTTGATGATGTTGAAAAGAAGTAGAGAGCTCATAATGAGTGAACCAAGTCCGATGACAACAACAAATGTTTGTGCAAAAAGACCCATTTGAAGTCCCATAATAGCAGCGTATGAGCGTTTTAATCCGTATTTAAGTCCGTAGTTCATTGAAACCACTGCACCCGCTCCTGGAGAGACACTAATCAAAATGGATGCGACAAGCATCGTTAACCAAATATCAAGTTGCATAAAAATCCTTCACACCAGTGTTTAAGATCTCTAATTGTAATCCAAAGTGGCTTAGAGGGTATTGATAAAAGTGCTTTGCTGTGGTACAATCTTTTCTTAGGTTAAGGAGAAGCAATGCACGTTAGATACACGTTTTTTGCACTGTTGTTCGTATTTGGTGTCACGCTAATGGGACAGTGTATATACTTTTCTTCGGCACACGCATTAAGCCCAGAAAAAATAACGCAAAAAGAGACCTTAAGTGAACTTGTTGGCTTACCTGATCTAGCCCTTGTGAATGAAGCGCATTATGTACGTCACCGAAGCCTAAGTGGAGTGTTTGCCTACTTTAATGAATCTCCTGAACTGTTAGAATATTTTCCTTCCACTTTTGTCTATCGTTACGCTCCTTACACGCATCCTTCAAGGATAGAACGTGTCTTTTAAACCTAACTTTCTACTGCTTGATTATGCCATTCGCTCTTTAATGCGTCGTTTTGGTAAAAGCTTTTTCATCTTCTTTATCTTAAGTCTGCTGATTTTTGTACTTGCTTCGGTTTTGATGATCGCCGATGCCATAAAACTAGAGCTAAATACCACCCTTAGAACCTTACCTCAAATTACCTTGCAGCGTTTTATCGCAGGGAAACAAAGTGATGTGCCCTTAGAGCGCGTAGAAGCGCTCTTAGATATAGAAGGTATTACCACCATTACACCACGTGTATGGGGGTACTACTACTTTAAACCAGCAGGGGTGAACTTCTCTATAGTCGGTATAGATGCGTATGAAGAGCAGTACTCAAAGACACTCTCTAACCTCACACAGCATTTCGATATCAAGCTTCTGGAAAAAGAGAATGGAATGATTATAGGCGAGGGTGTTAAAAAGATTTTAGAGGAGAATTATTACACCGATTTTTTTAATTTCATCACGAGTGAGGGTAAATGGCAAAGAGTCCATATCGCGGGTGTCTTTCACTCCGATCTTGCCTTAGAATCGAATGATCTTATTCTTCTTCCTAAAAAATTGGTGTATGCTATTTTTGGGATGGATGAGCATAAAGCGACCGATATCATCGTAAAAGTTGCCAATATCAAAGAGATCGCTACTATCGTGCAAAAAATCAATGAACGCTACCCCGATATGAGAACCATCACCCAAGATGACATTAGGGTGAGTTACCAGAATATTTTTGATTATAAAAGCGGCTTCTTCCTAGCGCTCTTTAGTATCTGTGCCTTTGCCTTTTTTATCATTATCTATGATAAAACCAGTGGACTCAGCTCTGAAGAGAAGAGAGAAATTGGTATTTTAAAAGCCATTGGATGGAGCAGTGATGACATTTTAAAAGAGAAGTTTTATGAAAGCTTCACACTCTCATTAAGCGCTTTCTTGCTTGGGGTAACAGGATCACTGTTTTATGTGTACGCCCTGCAAGCTCCCCTTCTTAGAAATCTTTTTATGGGCTATTCTGCACTCAAACCCTCTTTTGCGCTTCCCTTTAGTGTAGATGGTTCAATGCTGGTTTTACTCTTTTTACTCAGTGTGCCCATTTATATTGCAGCGACCCTCATTCCCGCATGGAGAGCTTCAACACTTGATGCTGACGAGGTGATGCGATGATAGTCCTTCACGAAGTATGCAAACAGTTTATGCAAGGAGATGAAGAAGCACATGCCCTTAAAAAGATCTCTTTAGAGATTAAAAAAGGTGAATGCGTGGTGCTTAAAGGCTCAAGCGGTAGTGGAAAGAGTACCTTACTTTCCCTTATTGCTGGACTCATGCAACCAAGCAGTGGAACAATCAGTGTGGATGGTAAAGAGATCTCTAAATTGCCTGAATCCTTTAGCGCACAGCTTAGACGAAAGAATATTGGATTTATCTTCCAAAAATTTCATCTCATATCTCACCTTTCAGCCCTTGAGAATGTGATAGCCCCACTGATCCCTGAAAATCTCTCCCCCAATAGCTTAGAAGAGAAAGCTAAGGCTGTTATGGAGCAGTGCGGTATTGCGCATAAAGCAAAGATGCGGGTGAACCGTCTCTCAGGCGGTGAACAACAACGTGTTGCCATTGCAAGAGCATTGGTCAATAACCCTTCCATTATTCTTGCGGATGAGCCAACGGCGAACCTTGATGAAACACTCTCCATGGCATTAATCGCAGAATTTGAAACGCTTAAACAACAAGGCGTAACACAACTGATCGCAACGCATGATCCGCTCTTTTTTGAGGTACCCTTTGTAGATCGTATTATTGAAATAAAAAATGGTGAGATGATCTTATGAGTTTAACGCCCGAGATTATCGCTCTTTTAACGCTGGATGCTATTTTTCTTTTTTTTGGCGTGATTGCTTTTTTTCTCTCGTTTAGGCTCGCACTTTATTGGAATAATGATGCAAGTACACCGCTTCAGTATCGCCTTACCAAACAGAGCTACTTGGTTGCGACTATCATTAAATACATCTTTATGCTTAAACTGCCTCTGTTTGCCTTTTTTATCTATACCTGTGATAAGCTCTCAAACATCATAGCAGGTGCCATGTGTGCTAGTGGTGTGGTTAATTCGGTGGATTTTGGGCTGTATCTCACACTGTTTAAACTTTTTAATCTCTATCTTTTTGGGTTTTGGGTAGTGTTGCACGCTTTGGATATTAACTCCGAGACGCTTCCGTTTACACGACTAAAATTTATCCTTTTTGTGGTGTTTTCTCTTCCTTTGTTTGTCGAAATTGGACTTGAAATAGCCTTTTTTATGAGCCTCAACATCAGTAAAATCGTTAGCTGCTGTGGTACGCTTTTCTCAGCATCTAGCAGTTCGTATATCTCGCTTCTTTTTGCGGTGGATGAACTCCTTTGGGTAGGGCTCTTTTATGGCTTTTTTGCGATGACTTTATTGGCTTTTTGGCTTAAAAATAGCGTGCTAACTCTCTTCTGCAATGCTATGTTTCTCATTTTTGCGATTATCGCTTTGATTGTTTTCTTTAGCTCCTATATTTATGAATTGCCTACACACCGCTGTCCGTTTTGCTTATTGCAAAAGGACTATTATTACGTGGGGTATCTGCTTTATACCGTACTCTTTTTAGGAACATTTTATGGAATGGCAGGAGCAGTGGTATCGTTTATCGTAAAAGAGAAAGAGCGATGTTTTAGCAAGCGTTCTTTGTGCTTCAATACTCTCTATGTGGTTATCATCTCACTCTACCCAATCATTTATTTTATACGTAATGGAGTCTGGCTTTGAAAAAAAATGGTTTAATTGGCATTTTAATTGTCTTTCCACTCTTAGCACTGGGTGGATTGTTTTATACGCTGCACCTTAAAAATCAGTTGCCCACAGATATCACCAATAAAGAGAAAGCTCCGCTTGAATTTAAAGACAATACGGTGCAATGCCCACAGTGCCATATGTATCTTGTAGGAAAAAAATATACCGCTCAAATCATCACCAAAGAGCTAAAAACCCATTTCTTTGATGATATAGGATGTGCCATACTGTGGCTGAAAGAACATAAGATAGAACCCAAAGAGATCACCTTTTGGGTGTTTAGTAATGATACGAATCGCTATATCGATGCACTCAAAGCAACCTATTCCATAACAGATACTACACCGATGCATTATGGATTTGGAGCGTATGAAAACGCAAATGCCAAAGAGGGCATGATAGACTTTAATGAAATGCGCCTTCGTATGCTTAGAGGTGAAACCATAAGCGACCCTAAAATTAGAAAAAAACTATTAGGAAATTAAGATGGAAAATTTACTGTTAATTGCTTTTCTTGATGTTAAAGAGTCAGTAAGAGCACGTTGGTTTGTTGTGTATACTTTAGTCTTTGGCGGTTTGATTGCGCTCTTCTTTATTGCAGGCGTTACTGAATCGCAAGTAATGGGTTTTAGTGGGCTTAGTCGATTATTGTTGATGTATATCCAAGTGACGATTGTTATACTTCCTATTTTTATTCTTATTACGACTGTTCGGTCTATCTCAGGAGATAGAGATAACCATATATTGGAATATATGCTTTCCTTTCCAATTTCGTTGCCGCAATACTATTGGGGTAAAATTATTGGAAGATTTACAACGGTTTTTCTTCCTGTTTTTTTTGCGATGATGTTAGCTTTAATTATTGGAACGATTAAGGGTGCACAGATTCCTTGGAATATTTTTCTTTTGTATTCTGGGTTACTTTTTGCTTTGTGTGCTGCTTTTTTGGGCATCTCATTTTTAATATCTTCTGTTGTCAAATCCTCTGAAGTCGCACTTGGGCTTTCATTCTTTGTATGGATTGTGCTGCTTGCTTTTATCGATATTGCTTTAATTAGTTTTATGATGCAAAAACGTTTAAGTGAAGAGGTGATTATTGCTATTTCACTGATCAATCCTATGGAAATTTTTAGAGTTGCGGCTATTAGCCTTTTTGATCCAGAATTAACAGTCATGGGCCCTGTTGCTTTCTATATTTTAGATCATATTAGGCTAGCGTTGTTTATTTTGTTTTCAATTGTTTATCCCATTCTTTTAGGATTGGGGTTTGCATTTTTTGGATTTTATATCTTTAAAAAGACTGATTTAGTTTAGGAGAAATATAATGAAAAAATTCTTGATGATGATTGCGATAGCAGGTGCTCTATTTGGAGCTAAAATGGAAATTCCAAAAGACGCAACATGTCTGATACGCCATACTAAAGTGTATCAAACTGCTGAGTGGGCAGCGACTATTCAAGTAAGAAGTGGCGAAATTATCTATTTTTCAAGTCCGAAATCAATGTTTGAATTTTACTTTGAGCCATCTCGTTGGCCAGAATATCAGGTCAAACAAAATGATGATATGCGCATCAATGTAACCGATTATGAGACGTTAGAAAAAATTCCAGCGCGTGAAGCTTTTTATGTCTATGGAAGCCAGAAAACAAGCTCATCAGGAGATGACTTACCTGCTTTTTCAAGTAAAGAAAGAGCGGAAAAATTTGCTCAAAAATATGAAGGTAGAAGAGTACTTGACTTTTCACAAGTTTCAAATGGGCTTATTAATCTTTTAAATAATAGATTGCGTTAAAATCATCGATGCCTAAGAGGAGATCATTTTCTCTTAGGCACGTAATTACTCAAATAACAAGATGCCAATTTTGATGAAATAAAGCTCAAAATCTTTTCAACTTATTGTTCAATTTTTACTTTATTTCGACCTTCTTTTTTTGCAAGATACATTGCTTCGTCTGCTCTTGCTATAATGTTTTCTATTGAAGTATCATAAGTCGTAAAAGTGCTAATGCCTACACTTATTGTGATTGATACAGTTTCTTGTGTAGCATCGTGAATCTTAATTTTTGAATCAGCAATCATTCTTCGTATTCTTTCTGCAATGACGTAAGCGCGTCTAATTTTGGTATTAAAAAGTAATAGTGCGAACTCTTCTCCCCCAATACGTGCAAAACAATCTTCCTCTCGTACATGGTTATTGATAATCTGGGCGATTTCTATCTGGAATGACCCCACAACACTAGACACTCTTGAAACTGTTAATACGGTCGATAATGACCACATGAAACATCAAGAGGAGAAAGTAATTCCATGGCAAATAAACTATACACAGACGAGTTCAAACAAGAGGCAGTCAATCAAATTGTAAAAAATGGCTATCCCATTAAAGATACCGCACAAAGATTAGGAGTGCATCCTGATTCACTCAAAGCATGGATAAAAATCTATAGTAATCCTCAAAGTACCTCACAACACCAAGCTTCCAAAGATTTATCATCCGAGAATAGGAAGCTCAAAGCAGAATTAAAAAGAGTCACCGAGGAGCGTGACATTCTAAAAAAGGCCGCAGCGTACTTTGCCAAGAATCAAAAGTAAAGTACGCCTTCATTAAAGAGTATAAGCCATTTTATCCCGTGCGAAGAATGTGCAAAGCTTTGCAAGTCCATTTTAGTGGTTATTATGCATGGAATAAACAACCAGAATCAAAACGTGATAGAGATAATAAAGTGGTCTTGCAACACATTAAAGAGGCTTATGAACACAGTGGTCGTATCTATGGATATCGAACTGTTACCAAAGATCTTATAGCATCAGGTATCAGTGTGAATAAAAAAAGAGTCGCAAGACTTATGAACATAGCCAAACTCTTTGGTGCAGGTGTCAAACAGAAAAAACCTCGTTATAAAAAAGGGCAGAGACATTTGGCACATCCTAACCATCTTGGGCAGTGTTTCAATGTTCAAGAGCCAAATCACACATGGGTAACAGATATAACCTATATCAAAACACATGAAGGATGGTTTTATTTAGCGGTTGTATTAGACCTTTTCAGTAGAAAAGTTGCTGGATGGGCAACAAGTCATCGCATGACAACACAGTTAGCTCTAAAAGCTCTGGAAATGGCAACCTTTAGACAAAAACCACATCATGAAGTTATTGTACACTCTGATCAAGGATCACAGTATAGCTCTTACGAGTGGCAAGCACTCCTAAAAAAATACAACCTGATTCCTAGCATGAGCAGGCGAGGCAACTGTTATGATAATGCAGTGGCTGAAAGCTTTTTTAAAACATTTAAGCGTGAATGTGTCAAAAAACAGATTTATATTACACGAGAGGAAGCACAATCAGACATATTTTATTACATTGAAATGTTTTATAATTCAACCAGAAGGCATAGCTATCTTGGTTATATTTCGCCCAATGAATTTGAAAAAAGATATAATGAGAAATTAAATATGGCTTCGCAGAATTAGAGTGTGTCTACAAATGTGGGGTCATTCCACATTAGATTCTTTTTCTTTTTGCCTTTGCCTTCTTTTGCGGATAGCTGAATCTGTTTCTTTCCCTATAAGTGAGGTCACTCTTTGAATAAGATAATTTTCATTTGTAAGTTCTATAAATTCTTGGTTAGTTGATAAAAAGGCAATAACAACTTTTATATTATCTACATCTTCATCAAGTTTTAGCGCAAGTTCTTCTTCAAGCGTTTTTTCTATACCCTCATAAGTATATATACCTTCGCTGTTAATTACTGTTAGCATAATTTTTAAGAAAATAATGACATAAGTATCACCTCCTGCAATTCGTCTTAATTTTTTGATTCTAGGGTCACTAAAAAAGCTAATTGGTAGTTTTAACCAATAGTATTTTTTTTGCATATTCTGTCTCTTTGTATTTTGTTTTGGAAGGTGAAAGAGTTATTATGATGCAATATTAACTTTTTGCTTTTGTGCCCATGCTATTAAATCACTTTCATTGTAATAAATACGTCCACATATTTTAAAATAAGAAATGCGTCGTTCACTCCTCATATATGCTTGTGTTTTTTTCTTTAAGCAAAAAGGAGGAATATATTCGATTCCATCTTTTATCAATCCATTTTTTTCAAGTTCAATACTTGAGATTTTTCTATCAACCATCGTAATCTTCCTCATTCAAGTAATATGGAAATTTTCCCACAATAGCCGAAGAAATACAATAAAATTAAAAATATGTCTAAGAGTTCCGACAGTTAGAATAATCATAAAATTTTTCCAATATTTATAATTTATTCCAAATAGGAGAATGGATTTATCTTTGGAAGGATTTTTTGCTTAAAAAAATAATTTAGTTTCGATTTTTTGAAGAGAATTACACGAGATATTTTAAAAAATAATCAAATATTTTATGTGGGGGAATTAGTGGGGGATAATGATTTGATAAAGATTTTATAAGCAGGTAAGAATCCCTAAAATACGTGGTGGAGTGTAGGGGGGGGATCGAACCCATGACCTCAACGCTGTCATTCACCTTTAAATCCCTAAAATAGGGCATTTTATAAAAATAAAATACACAAATCGGCAACATTTAGGGTACAAAATAGGGTACAAAATTACTATCACATAATTTAATATCAAGACAAGACCCTCGAATGAGGGTCTTTGATTTAGTTGTAGCTTCTGATATAAAACACTTTTGGTTTTGTGCCTTTTTCAGGAAGCAATACTGTTGGTTTATTTGCTTTCAACGTTGTTGCGATTTGACTTTTTTCATCATTGAGATCGCCAAATATACGTGCATCCGCTGGACATGCTACTACACATGCAGGGGCAAGTCCCTGAGCAACCCTATGGTTACAGAAAGTACATTTCTCAACCGCACCTTTGCGACGTATAGCTTCATAACCGCCAGCGCCACGTGCCGCATTGAAATTAGGGAACGGTGCTTTTGCTTTGTCACTGAGCTCTTTTTTAGAGAACGTTCCACCTTTGATGATACTACTATCATCCGTTGCATAATCTAAGAATGCATGTTCTTTGTTGAAAAAGATAACACCATAAGGATCCGCCAACATACAGCTTTTACAACCAATACAAAGACTTGGATCGTGGACCACGAATCCTTCGTCTGTTTTATGCATCGCTTGTGTTGGGCAAACTCTAACACATGGAGCATCTTCACAGTGGTTACAAAGCGTTGGTGTATGGGTATACGTAACTTTTGGAAATACGCCATACGTTTCGATCTTATGACTCGCCCAATCAATTCCAACAGGTGTATTATTTTCACTCTTACATGCAAGATCACATGCACCACATCCAACACAACGATGGAGGTCAATAATCATTCCATATTTTTTTGCCATTGTTTATCCTTCACCTATATCTTTTCGATTTTGACACGAGTATGTCCACCATGTCGTGGGTTTGAACCACTAAGGCGTTCCCAATCATAACAATATAAATCATTGTTATTTCCACCGCGAGGTTTTGATCCAAAGATCTCAGATCCTACGCGACCATATGCCCAGTGTCCTTGACCATAACATTTAGAAACCGTTCCTGGGCGGATACCTTCCCATAGTTTGATCTCACTTTCAATCGTTCCAAACATAGAACTAACGCGTACTTTATCGCCGTTTTTGAGTCCAAATTTTTTGCCATCCAAAGGATTGATTTTGGTAACATCCTTCTCATTTTCATCACCTGGATCAACACTTTTGGTGCTGTAATACCAAGGTGAATTTTGGCTTCTTCCTTCACGATTAAGACGTGATCGATGATCAATAAAGATGAATGGATACGTTTTTTCATCTCCATAACGTACAGCTGGTTCATAATGAGGAACAAAGAAGGCTTCTCCTTTGACGGTATAATTTGCAGCTTCAATGGCTTCATCAAGCGTCATTTTATGTTTATCTGCATGATTTTGCATTCCTGCTTTAAGCGTTTCACTGAAAAATTCAAATTTGTGTGTAGCTGTATGGAAATGACCAATCTTTTCACCAATTTTGTAACGTTTTGATTTCCAAATACCTTTATCGAGCAATTCGTTCCAACTATTGATAGTATCGCCTTTGCTATTGCTACTTCCATCCCAACAAGGCTTTGTGAAGAATTTTGTTGCAAAAAGATCAAATTCCTCTGCAGTTTCGGGAACTTTACCCGTTTCAGGATCTTTGAAATTTTCTTGATAATATTTCAAAGGTAAATCAAAACCTTTTTTAGCGAGAGCTTGTGCAATTAAAAATGGTACTTCTGTTTCATCAGTTTTTGCATCACCATAAGGTTTGATAAGCGGTTGATGAACTGAGAGATATGCTGTTAGGTTTTGTTTATTTTTTGCGAATCCGTAACGTTCAAGCATATGCATTTTTGCTGGTAATACGATGTCTGCGAACATTGTCATCTCAGCGATATTTGTTGTGATATGTGCAAAAAATGGAAGCTTTGCCATTGCTTCTTCCCAGTGTTTTGTTCCCATAGAGGAGAACACCCAGTTATTCCAGTAACCAATTGCCATTTTAATGTCATATGGATCTTGATCAAGCATCGCTTGCGCAACTCTTGATGTGACAACAAATTGACCTGATTTCATGTGCTCAAGCGCAGGAAAACCTTTGGTACCTCGCTGATCTATCTTTGGTTTTTTCAAACTCTCTGCAAAGCGAGGATCAAGATAAGGTTTTACGTCAGGTGTTTTAGCAGTTGGTGCTGAACCTTGTTGCAAAATACCACCTACAGAATCAACAGACCCTACAAGACCATTAAGTGCATGGCAAGCAAACGCAGAAATACCACCTCTAATTTGCATAGAAGATCCTGGGCTTGTCCATGAAATTGCTCTGCTTCCAGCTTCCGCAAATTCACGTGCCACTTCACGGATTTCTTTAGCACTAATACCTGTAATAGGTTCTGCCCATTCAGGTGTACGATCTTTTAATTCTAAGTTCCACCATGCGACAACGCCATTCGTATGAATTTCATTAAATACGATAGGAATTTTTTTATCTTCAACAATAATTTCCGTTGGCACTTCTTGTCCGACAACGAAATAATTGACTTTATCAGCAAAATCGCCTACAAAGTCCTTATTCCATTTTCCTTCAGCAAGAATAACATGTGCAATTGCAATGGCTAATGCGCCATCTGTTCCTGGAATAATTGGTAGCCAGCGATGTGATTTTGCACCAGTAGCTGATAAACGAGGATCTATTGTTGTGATTTTTGCCCTATCTTTAACATTTCCAAATTGATTGATAAACCATGGTGTTTGTCGGTTAGATGCAACCATATCAGAACTCCACCCTAAAATATAGCGTGTATTTTGAAGGTCAAAATCAGCATAAGCAGGATAGCCCTCAGATTGTTCTCGTCCAAATTCTTCCGCATCTGCACATAAGGCACTATGTGAAATATTATTTGGACTTCCAATTAATTTTGGAAAAGTTCCATACATAATTTCATTTAATCCTGTGTAGCGACCACGTGTTAAAAGGAATTTATGCGTTTCCCCTGCATTAATAAGTTCCATAATTTTATCGGCGATTGTATTAATCGCTTCATCCCATGAAATAGGTACAAATTTAGGATCAATGCCTCTACCTTTTTTAGGATTGGTACGTTTAAGAGGTGTTTTAACACGATCAGGATCGTATACTTGTTGCAATGCTAAATGTGGGCGAGGACAGATGCGACCACCACTTGGAGAGTTTGGATTACCTCTCACTTTAATCACTTTACCATCAACCACAAGTCCTTGAATGCTACACCAACTTGTGCATCCTTGACAGGTTGATGCTACCCATTTGCCTGCTTCACCTTCGTAACCAAGTTCACCTGTTTTTGCTTCAACTTCTTCAGGAAAAATAGAAAGTGTTGAAGCTACCGCAGCGCTTCCTGCTGTTGTTTTGAGAAAATCTCTTCTGTTAATACTCATCATTGACTCCTTATACTGCTTGACCAAGATATACAACTAAGTTTTTAAGGAAGAAGCTTCCTATCACAATAATTGAAAATGTTGGAATGGCGACTGCTTTGAGGGATAATTTATTCAAAATAACCAATGTAAAAATAATCAAAGGTGCAATAAGCCCTAATAAGATACTTAGAACCCAGAATTCCATACTAAAACTACTTATGAGAACATCATAAGCATGTTTAGAAGAAGCTGTTGTAAGAGCTAAATTGTAAACCCATGCAAAGACAGCTGCTAACTCCAGTGTTAAAACCATATTGATAATAAGTGGGAGTTTAAAGCGTGTGACAAGATTTTCCAAACTTTCTAGATTTAGCAGAATCATTAATGATACGCCTGAAAGAATAGAGGAAACAAAGAAAATCACAGGAATGGCATTATTCCATGGCTCTTTGGCAATGCCTGAGAGCAAAAATCCATGATATAAGCCTACTAAGCCTGCAAGAATGGCACCTGCATAAATGACTTTTGAGCTAAGAGAAGCAACACCGCTCGTAAGAGCTTTAAAGGCGATAAGAAGCGCAACGGCTGCAAATGCACTTTGTAAAAAAATACCAATGGACATAAACGATGTTGGATTAACCGCATAAATCGTTTTAATCACGTTCAATGGTCGACCAAGTTCTGTGAGAAGTAGAAGCAATCCTGCTATCACTAAAAGCGGTGCAATAACAAATGATTTTTTAACAAAACCCTCGTAAATTTTCGCATCGACATAGTAAAGTATAACCCCCACAAGGAAGGCACCTACACCTAAACCACCCAAGAACAGATCTAAAGAGACCCGTACATCCCACAATAAATTCATCATGGACTCCTTTAAAGTTTTTTGAACTTTTCTTCAAGTACAATGTGTTAACTGCAATTAATGTGCCAACTTTGAAAACCCCATAAAATAGGGAATTTTTAAGAAAAAAGGAGCTTCGAAGAGATGAAAAACGATCAAATTTTGACCAGTGCCTTTCAAAAATTTACCATGTTTTTTTTGCTACTAATGTTGCCTTTTTCACTCTATGCCAAAGTAAAAATAGTCCTTGGTCTTACAGGAACTGTTTTCAAAGATGATCTCAAAAATTTTATGGATTGGGAAAATTATTTAGAGCATAAAATCAGTGATTTTGATGTACAAATACGTTTTTCAAAGACTTATGCAGAAATGAATACACTTATCAAAGAAAATAAAGTAGATATTGCTTATGTTTGTAACTCAAGCTATACTAAATTGGATAAAGATGGTACTGGGAAAATTTTAGTTATCCCTATTTTTGATGGAAGTGATCAATATTATTCTTATATTATTGCCAAAAAAAATAGTCGATTCAATTCGCTGGCAGATTTTAAAGGAGCTATTTTTGCCTTTACTGATCCAGAGAGTAATTCAGGAGCAACAGCACCTAGTTATTATATGCTTAGTCATGGGATGGATCCTAAAACATTTTTCAAATCATACATTTATACCTATGAACACGGCGAATCGATCAAAGCTGTGATTGATGGGTTTGTGGATGGTGCAAGCGTAGATAACATTGTCTATACCCGTTTTGCCCAAAAGCACCCAGAACAGATTGAGCAACTTAAAATTGTTCAAATATTGGGACCTTATACTAATTCTCCTATTGTCGCAAGAAGTGCATTACCCAAAAAACAGTTTGAAATGTTACAAAAAGCTTTTGCAACAATGCATTTAGATCCTTATGGAAAAAGTATTTTAGAAAAACTCTCGCTGGACCGTTTTGATCTTCCATCAGGTCAAGATTTTTCAAATGTAGCAAAAATGCTTGAAGTTATTGAACAGAGACAATGAAAAAATTCGTTGATTATCTTTTAGCTCTCTCTGTTCAAGTTAAATTAGCAACGCTTATTTTTTGGGTTGTTGTTACAATCTCTTCTGTCTCTATTTTAATCAACATTGATATTCATAAAAATCATACGAATCAGATTATTGATGAGCTCATTAAGACCAATATTAATTCTAATAAAGCTTTTGTAAGTGATTTTATTCTAACTAGTAATCAGTGGGAGCTTTATAAATTTCTCAAAACATTAAGTTCTAGCAGTATGATCGAAAGCTCTGGTTTCATTGACACAAATAATGTTATCGTTGCTCATACTGATACAGAACATTATCGTCTAGGAGATACCTTTAGAGAGTTTGATACTTACACTGTTGTCCCTTTTGAACAAGATGGCGTTACCTTTGGCTCTTTTGTTCTTAAAGTGAAAAACCAAACACTCTTTAGTATGCTGCAAGATACCTTTTTGGCACAGTTCATTCTTTTAATTATGGTCGCACTTCTTTCGCTCATTATCGCTAATATATTTATGGGAAGATTGCTGGGAAGGCTTAATCTTCTTTCCAATAATGCAACAGCGATGATTGAAAAACGTTGGGATGATATTACAATATATCAAGGAAAAGAAAACGATGAAATAACTCGTATTATTGAAAAAACGACACAGCTCATGCATGAACTTAGAGAATCTATTGAGAAAGAAGAAAAGAATGCACGCATTTCACATTCATTGATTATTTTAGGAGAAATTGGTTCTTCTTTTGCTCATGAAGTGAAGAATTTATTGCAACCTTTAAAACTTTTACTCTCTCCAGCACAAGTGCCTGATAAAGAGGATATGCCTATCATTCACGGCACACTAGCACGCATTGATCATCAAGTAGTAGATTTTTTGGCTCTTGCTAAACCCGCAGATTTTAAGTACGAAAACCCTTTACTTGTCAAACCATTTGTAGAAGAATCTATTGCGCTACTGCGTGCTTCGTTAAGTGCAAAACATTTAGGGATTGAAAGTCATGTTGAAGAGGATTTAAAAGTTAAAATGGGCGCAAATGCTATTGAAATTATTTTGATCAATTTATTGAATAATGCCATTGATGCAGCATTCCAATTAAGTACTATTGAAATAACATGGAAAAGGGCAGATCAAGTAGGATTCTCCATTTTATGTGTCAAAAATAGTGGTGAAAATATGGATGAAAAAACTAAGACAAATCTTTTCAAACCTTTTTTTACTACTAAAAAAGAGGGGTCTGGTTTGGGACTTTTTAGTATTTATAAAATTGTTTATTTATCCAATGGCTATATCGAATTTGAAAGTCAAAAAGAACAGACAACGTTTTGTCTTTATATCCCATGTGAAGAGGTTGCATGAAAATCGCCATCATTGATGATCAACAAGAAATTCGCTACTCAGTTGCTAAAATTTTACAACGCAACCAACATACACCGTTGCAGTTTAATGGCGAAGAGTTTGAACTTTCTTTAATGATTGAAGAACAAGGTGTTGAGCTTTTGATTGTTGATGTTATGTTAGGTGAAAATCTTACAGGGATTGATTTGATTAAGCAGTTTAAAAAAGCAGGGTTGAATCTTCCCATTATTTTGATGACAGCTTATACTACGCCTACAAATATGATCGAAGCATCAAAAATTGGTATTAAAGACATTTTACAAAAGCCTTTTGATGAGTCACAACTTTTAGAATTGGTTGAAAAATACACACACCCCTCAAGCAAAGAAAAGAGCGCAAAAAAATCGATTAAGCAAGGAGAAGAGGAATTTGTAGGCTCTTATGAAACGATGAAGGAGATCTATAAAAAGATTGGTATTGCTGCAAACAATGATCTTGCTATACTTATTTATGGTGAAACAGGTACAGGTAAAGAACTGATCGCTAATCTTATACATACCAATTCTGAACGAAGTGCACATCCTTTTATTGCTGTCAATTGTGCATCAATTCCTAAAGAATTGTTTGAGAGTCAGCTTTTTGGGCATGAGAAGGGTTCTTTTACGAGCGCCGATAAACAGCATATTGGTTTTGCAGAACAAACGGGAGAAGGAACACTCTTCTTAGATGAAATTGGTGAACTAGACATTGAACTTCAAAGCAAGCTTTTACGTTTTTTAGAGACAAAGAAGTTTAGACGTGTTGGAGGAACTAAAGAACTTCATTTTGAAGGACGCATTATCAGTGCAACCAATGCTAATCTCAAAGAACAAAGTCAACAAAAAAGTTTTCGAGAGGATCTTTACTTTAGGCTTTCAATGCTCACTATTACGATGCCAACACTCAAAGAGCGGATTCAAGATATTCCTATTTTATGTGAGCATTTTATCGCCAAAGCAAATCGTGATCTCAAAACAACAATTAGTTCTATCTCTGAAGAAGCCATCAAAAAACTTTTACAACATCACTGGAGAGGTAACATTAGAGAGTTACGCAATACAATCTATAGTGCCTGTTTGAATACTAGCGATGATATGATTAAGGCAGATGATATCAAGGAATTCGAAGATACATCATCGTATGAAAAAAAGGGTATTGAACAATTTTGTCGTGATTTTTTAGAACAAGAAGGTATTGAAAAGGCATACGAATTAGAACACATGATGCAAAAGTCTTTTTTACAGGTAAGCTTCGCTCTTTGTTCGAATATTACACAGCTTTCAGCATTTCTCAATATTTCGCGAAATACACTTAAAAAACAACTAAAAGAGTTCGGTATTTATGAAAGCGAAGAAGATAAATGAAGAAAAGTCCCCTGACAATCGTAATCTTCCTCATTCAAGTAATATGGATATTTTCCCACAATAGCTGAATAAATACAATAAAATTAAAAATATGTCTAAGAGTTCCGTTAGTTAGAATAATCATAAAAATTTTCCAATATTTATAATTTATTCCAAATAGGAGAATGGATTTATCTTTGGAAGGATTTTTTGCTTAAAAAAATAATTTAGTTTCGATTTTTTTAAGAAAATTACACGAGATATTTTAAAAAATAATCAAATATTTTGTGTGGGGGAAATAGTGGGGGATGGTGATTTGCTAAAGATTTTATAATCAGGTAAAAATCCCTAAAATAGGTGGTGGAGTGTAGGGGGATCGAACCCCTGACCTCAACGCTGCCAGCCTACGAGGATGCTTTGAAGTATCCTAATTTATGGTATGACTGCTTGTCGGAAGTAGTCATTTTCACTTTTTTTACATAATGAATTTGGCACATTCTTGGCACAATTTATTATTCACTCTTCTTCTTTAATCATATCGAACAATCATCAATTTTCTGGGTTCTAAAAATCTCTCAAGAAAGCACATCTATTTTTTTTAGCAGTATATCAGCAGTGAGACAGCAGTAAAAAAAGCCCTTAAAATAGACATTTTAAAGGCTGTTAGCAGTATGACAGCAGTGAATTAGCAGTTATTCTTATATAAACTAAACAAAACCTAATAAGATGATATTTATAAATAAATATCTCTCTATCTTAAAAAAAGAATGAAGACAGGATAGTAAGTTAAATACTTAATTATATATAGTGCATAAAGTATTTGTAGAGGTTATGGCTTTATCAATTTTACAGTACAAAAAAGACTTTTATTGGGTTAATCAGCTTTCTTATAATAAGAATTTATATATAATCTTATCATGACATACTCAAATCTTGAAATTCCTGATCTGGAAATGAAAATAGATCAAGCCATTCAACTGTTAGAATACTATTATCTACATGATACAAGAAATCTATGCCTCGCATTTAGTGGTGGAAAAGATAGTACCGCGGTTGTGTATTTGACATTTGCAATGCTTCATAAATTGCGACAAAATTCACTTGAATCTCAAAAGCCTATTTATATTATTAATTCCAATACACTTGCAGAGCTTCCTCCTTTATTAGAGCATTTAGAGTTAACATTAAACAAGATTAGACAGTATGTATCAGATCATAATTTCCCTGTTATCGTAAAAGAAGTTTTTCCAGAAACAAAAGACACATTAAATGTTCAACTTTTAGGTGTTGGTATGCCTCCTCCATCATCGACTTTTAGATGGTGTACCGATAAACTAAAAGTAAATCCTATAGATAGACAAATTCAAGAGTTATTCCCATCTGGTGAGTTTATCTCTGTTATTGGCACACGTAAAGATGAAAGTTTCGATAGAAACCTTAGAATTGAAAAATTATCTGTCAAAGGTACAAATCTAAAGATCAATGACAGATACCCAAATGCAAGCAATTTAATGCCTATTGAAAATTGGACAACAAAAGAAGTTTGGGAGTATCTACTAAAACAAACCAACGATCTTGTCAATATAGATTTTCTATGGCAACTATACAGTGATGCAAGTGGCAAAGATGCAAATGAGTGTACCTTTGTTGCAGCTGGTGGTAAGCATATCGATGAAGGCAAGATAGGTTGTGGTGTTTCTCGCTTTGGTTGTTGGCAATGCTATATGGTCAGAGACAACGATAAAAGCTTAGACGGTTTAATGAATAGTGGCTATGCCAATGTAGATCTATACAAAGCTTATCGTGATTGGTTTTGGAATTTTACACAACAAGGTTGGGAAAAAACTCGTGATGTTTATCATCATAGATTTCATACTCGCGAGATCTACAACAAAGGTGATGAGCAAAGTGCCAAATTTGGGATGACAATGCCTCGTGGCTTAACACTAAAAATTCGAAAAATTGCGTTTAAAAAGTTCCTTGAATTGCAAGATCAATTAAATATTTCGATCATTACACCAGAAGAAATTGTTTTAATTCAAGAAAGATGGTTAGATGAAGGTGATTTAGAATTAACAGCTTTAAGATTGGCAAAAAAACATAAAATCAAAATTCACAAAAGTGCAAAATTGCTCTCATGCAGATCTGCTTCAAAGAAAGCTAAAGACTACTATAAAATCGAGCTTTTCAAAAAACCTTTTAGTAAAGAATTTTCAATTTTAACACTTAAACGTTTCGCAATTCAATATACTCTGAATCCTGAAAAAATTCAGAAAAAATTCTTTCCATCCAAAAAAGAAGAAAATCATATTAGAAAAGAATGGCATATTAGTCAAAAAATTTTCTGTAATCATGTTTTTAGTAATTTGTTAGAAAATATCTAACAAATACTAAAGGCAAAAAATAATATTGTTATACACTTTGTGTATAAAGGGAAGCTATATGATCTTAACACCATCTCAAAATGAAAAATTTGATAAGGCTGCCTCATATGAAGAAAAAGCAAAAGCGGTTTTCAAAAAAGAAATTGGAGTTCCAATTGGTTTAGCTTATCAAAAATATGTAGAAGAACAAAACACATCTGATTTAAAACGATACGCAATTAAAGATATTATTTTATTCAAATTTAGCCAATGTAAAGAACTATACGATAAGTTTTTAAAAAATTGTCATACTTTTAACAATAAAAATATACAGGAAAAGGCATTAGTTTATTATGACTTTTTATTAGAGCGTATTCCTCAGGAATGGGTTCAAAATGAATGTAATTATAATAACCCAAGAGATATTGAGGAAGAAGATTTTGAAGAAAGTTCAAAATTATATAACATAAATGAAATTGATATTTCTACGCAAAAATTTACAGTTCAAGCAGTTTATAAAAAAGTTACATACGAAGAAATTGATATGAATCCTGATTTTCAAAGAAGTAAAGTTTGGACTCTTAAACAGAAAACGCTATTGATTGAATCGTTATTGATTAATATACCTATTCCAGCATTTTATATAGATGCACGATCTTCTTGGAAGTGGAATGTTATTGATGGAGTGCAAAGATTAAGTACCATAATAGACTTTATAAATAATGATTTTCTTTTGAGCGATGACTTAGAATATTTAGATTTAAAAGGTCGAAAATTTGAAACATTAGATCGTAGATACCAAAGGAGAATTGAAGATTATGAATTAACCTTTAATATGATTAAACCAGGTACACCTACTGATGTGGCTTTCAATATCTTTACAAGAATCAATACACTTGGAACACCTTTGAGTGCACAAGAAATTAGACATGCTATGAATATGGGAACGGCTACAGATTTTTTAACAGACCTAGCAAGTATTCATGAATTTCATATAGCAATTTCTGAAAAAAATTATGTCGCATTATCAAAAAGAATGAATGAAAAAGCCCTAATTTTAAGATATCTTTCTTTCAAATTATTGGGTTATTGCCAGAAAGATGCAACTGATGAAGATGGATATGGTGGAAAATTAAAAAATGATATGAATTCATTTTTAGTAAGAGGAATGCAAAAGTTAAATAAACTAGATCCTAAAAAAAATCCCGATGATAAAGAATTTCTTGATAATTTAAAAAATGAATTTAGAGAGAATATGATAAAAGTATATATGGTATTTGGAGAAAATAGCTTTAGAAAATATTTTTCAATAAAAAGTGATAGAAAAGCACCTATAAATCTACCTTTATTTGAAACTATTACCTATACCGTATCTCAATATACTGTGGATGAACTCTCGACATACAAAGATGATCTATATCATGAATTTCTTGTATTATTTAATGAAAAAGATACCAAAGAAAACGAAGTTCAAGGAAAATTTTTAGATTGGATTTCAAATGCGACAAATAACCCAGATAATGTTAAAAAAAGATTTAATAAAGTAAAAGAAATATTTCAAAAAGTTATAGGTCATTAAAATGAAACAATTATATATTGAAAATTTTAAGGGTATTGAATCAGAAAACATTAGTTTCAAAAAGCTTACTGTTCTTGCAGGCGAAAATGGTGCAGGTAAATCAACAGTTATTCAAGTATTATCAATAATAAAGCAATCATATGACATACATAAATTGCCGATTGAAAATATAAAATCATTTTATTTAAATGATTATTATTGCGAATTAGGAACCTTTAGAGATATTTTATATTGTGAAGCAAAACAAGATTTGATGCTGTTTGGTTTTAGAAATGAAGGCGAAGAAGTTTTTTTTGAGTGTGTTGAAGATAAAGAAAATACAATGCAACTTAAAATAAATCATATCTCTCTAAAAGGTATTCCTCTCACTAGAGGTAAGAAAAACTTTGTTGATCGATTTATGTCAGACTTCGACTTTATAAGTGCTGATCGCTTCGGGCCAAAAACATTTTATCATGTAGATGGTAATTTCTCAACAAAGAAAGTGGGTAAATATGGAGAATATACAGGGGTATTATTAGGAAAATTAAAATCTGATCATGTTTTTTTTCATAATCTAAACAAAGTTTTACAAAATATTTTTGGGTATGTAGAAATCTTAGCGGATCATCTTGATGGTGTAAATATTTCATTACTTCAAATTACAAACTCTACAACAAAAAGCTTAGGATATAAGAACCCTGTTAATATGCCTTATGGTGTAAGTTATGTTTTACCAATTATTGTCAGTTGTTTATTAAGGGATCCTAGTAGATACAAGAAACATGAAAAAAAAGAATTTGAGTCAATAATTGAAAATCCTGTTGTTGTCGTCGAAAATCCAGAAGCCCATTTACATCCTGCTGCTCAATCAAAATTAGGAGTTTTTCTTGCGCAAATGGCTGCTAATGGAGTTCAGATTATTTTGGAAACACACAGTGATCATATTATCAATGGTATCCGTAAAGCAATAAAAAATAAAATAATTTCACATCAAGATGTTATTTTTAATTTTTTTGAAAAAAGTGAAAATGTTGGAGAAAACAATATATTTGAGATATATCCATTTGAAAATGGAGTATTGTCTAATTGGCCAAAAGGATTTTTTGATCAATATGAAAATGATTTACTTGAGCTAATATAATGTATTGTTTCCTAAATTATTTTGCATTTGAAAAAGCTAAAGAGGGTATCAACGATTCTCATATTTTGCAAACACTGAGAGATATCTTTTCCTTTTCTTCATTATTGCATAAACATAGTATATCTTTGATCATAAATCAGAACTTATTAAATACTTATGTAAAGGGAGATCTTCTTAAAAATTATTTATTAAAGATAGAAGAAGCTGATATAAGAAGAGCATTATTGAGTAAGTTTACTAATTATCATCCTTTTTGTTCAGATACGTATGATGCATATGGTGACAATGAAGTGATTATGTTAGGGAATTGTCATGAGCTTTCTACAAAAATAGATATTATTGGCAATTTTCTGGCTTGTGCAATGTATAATAATTCTTCTATTGTTACACCAGACAAGCTGTGTAGTAGAGAAGCATTTTTCGGGGATAAAATTAATATATCTTGTGAGCATTCACAGTATGAATTATATAACTTTTGCCTAAGCAAGCATGAAACAATGCTTTTAGAATATCTTGAAAATAAACATAAAGCCGAATATGCAAATATCTCGACATGGCAAGAGTACCAAAACTATGTAAATTCTAATTTTAAATATGTTGAAATTCTTAATGATTGTATTAGTACTTTATTACCATATGCTTGGGGATCAATTCAGCAGAGAAATGTACTTGAAGATATTAGTAATATTAATACATTTATAGAAGCAAATGGTGGGAACCCCTTACATGTAAACTTTTCGAAGCTTGGAAAGCATATTAATGAGGAAACATCCAATAAGCAATCTAAGCGAAAACATAGGCTAACCAAAAAAGATAAAGATAATAATTCTATTATCCTTTCATGGCATACAAGAATAGGAGATTATAGACTTTATTTTTATTTAACTGATAGTAAAGTTTATTTTGTATTTTTTACACCCAAAATACCTGATTAGTTAATAAGGCAAGTTTTGTATTTTTGAAGTATAGTTAAATTACTTACAAAGCGTATGATTGTTTTTTTGATTTTCAATAGTTTTTTGTATATTAACATAATTGTGTTTTTTCAAAATATCAAATTTTTCTTTCTCATGTTTTTTTGTATCAATATCTTCAATATTGTCAATCTCTTTTTGAATAAGATTATAAAGAGAATGTAATTTGCCAATGGCGCTGTTGAAATCTTCTAAATTTTTTATTTTCTTTGGATCAAGAGTTTTACCACCAAGAATGGTTTTGATTTGGTGATTATTTTCATAAATGTCACATGCACTATAAAGTCTTTCAATACGATCCATAGCATTATTTGCTGATTGCACTAGTGTAGATTTATATTGTAGTAGCACAGTGATTGTCAACATTAGAAATGCTAAGACATTAAAATGACCACCTAGAAAATCGCCCCATTGTCCTAGTTTTTCTAAAGAATAGGGAGGTTTGTCATATAAAGTAAAGTTTTTATTTTCTGAAGCATTCACATCGTATTTAAGAGAATAACCATCTGTGTAATATATATCTGTGAAAGTTATTCCATAGCGTATATTTAAATATGCATCAAAAAGTGTAATTAAAAATACTATGGTTATAGTATAAATTAGAATCATATATATTGTTTTTTGAACTAATTTTGGAAAATATCTCCACATAGCTATAATAAATGTAGGAGTGATCTGTCAACACTTTATGATACACAGAAATAAATATGTCTAGGCACTCATATCGTTTTGTAACAGTTTATTTTCAAAATCCACTGGTGACAAATAACCATTACTAGAGTGCAACCTCTGTCTATTATAAAACACTTCGATATATTCAAATATAGCTTGATTTGCTTGGCTCCTTGTTTCAAATTTCATATGGTGCGTAAGTTCTGTTTTTAAAGAATGAAAGAAACTCTCGGCAACAGCATTATCATAACAATTTCCCTTAGCACTCATACTTTGGACGATGCCATATTCTTTAAGCATGGCTTTATGGGCATCGGAAGCATATTGACTGCCACGATCGGTATGCCAGATGACACCCTGCGGAGGATTGCGTTTTTTAAGCGCCATAAAAAGCGCATCGTTGACAAGTGTTGCACTCATATGTGCATCCATAGACCAACCAATAACTCTTCTTGAATATAAATCAATGACGACAGCTAAATAGAGCCATCCTTCTTGTGTCGGGATATAGGTTATATCACCTACATACATTTGATTAGGAACTGAGGCATAAAAATCTTGTTGAATTCGATTAGGGGCAATAGCATAGGTATGATTGGAGTTGGTGGTAAGAACTCTAAAACGACGTTTATTGCGACAACTTAGCCCAAGTTTTTTCATAATCCTTGCAATACGTCTACGAGAGACGATCAATCCATAGAGTTGTTCAAGTCTCTTTTTCATTCGGCGTGTGCCGTACGTTTGATAAGTGCTAAGAAAAATATCTTGAATCATGGTGTTTAATACCATATCTTCTTGCCTCTCTATTCGAAGCCATCGATAATAACAGTTACGAGAAACCTCTAATAAATGGCACATGTGCGCAATATTGAATTCATTACGATGCTCTTTAATCCAGGCGTACTTCAATGAGCTTCTTTCGCGAAGAACGCCGCTGCCTTTTTTAAAATATCTCTCTCTATCTTCAACTTTGAGTTCTCTTTACGCAGTCGTCGATTCTCCTCTTCAAGACTTTCTTTGGGTGAACTATTGGTAGTTCGGTTCGGTAATTCAGAAATTAAGTGATGCTTTTTCCTATAGTCTCGTAGCCACGCATACAGTGTTTTATCACTCATCCCTAAATCTTGTGCTATTTGATAGGCTGATTTTTCACTATTGAGGGCTAATTGTATTGTTGAGTTTTTAAACTCTTGAGTATATTTCTGAGCTTTGTTGACCATATTATCAATCCTTCCTTATTATGTAGAAATCTTATCATTTCTGTGTCCTAATAAGTGTAGCCAGATCAATCTTCTATACTCAGAGAAGTGCAAGAGTTATGAAAGCATTGTGCGGTATGTTGATCGTGTTGTTAAACACTTTGGTGAAGATCGTGATGTCGCTGGGATTACGCGCCTAGACGTTAAAGATTTTCTAAAGTCCTTAAATATTAAGGATGTATCTAAAAAAAACTATCTTGCAGCAGTCAGTGGCATTTTAGCTTTGGCCGTAGAAGATGAATACATCGAAACGAACAAAGCTCAAAACATTTCTTTATCGGATGATGGTGAAGAAATTAACCCTTTTACTGTCGATGAAGTTCAAAGGATACTCGCAACGGCAACAGGTACATTCAAGGATATGCTTGGCATTCTTTTCACCATGGGGATGAGACCTAGTGAATTGATTGGATTGATGTTACCTAATGTGGGGAAAGAGTATATTGTCATCAAAGAGGCAATAGTCAGAGGTCGTAAAGGTGACACTAAAACAAAGTCATCTAAAAGAAAAATACCTATCAGGAATGAGGCGAGACCTTATTTCGATAATTTGCTATCTACTCAAGGCAGAAAGAGCTTATATCTAGTGGTGAACAATCAAGGTGAACCTTACTGGGATATTGGATCAGTTAGAAAGAAATGGAAAGGCTTGCTTGAGGAATGTGGTATAACCCATCGCAAACTTTATGCAACAAGGCATACTTTTATCTCCCATATGTTGCTCTCAGGGGTACGTGCACCTATTATCGCTGAATATGTAGGGCATGAAGACGTAAGATTGATACAGTCAGTTTATGGACATTACATAGATGGAGAGCTTATAAAATTGGACGCTACTCATAAGCTTTATGATACGGAGTCTGGCACACTTTCTGGCACACCTAACATTTTGACGGATGGTGGAAGTGCTTGAAAATTCGGTGGTATCGTGGTGGAGTGTAGGGGGATCGAACCCCTGACCTCAACGCTGCCAGCGTTGCGCTCTCCCAGCTGAGCTAACACCCCATTTGAAGAAAGAAAGTATTTTACCAAGTGAAACTTAAAGATTGGTTTTTATGCAGCACATTTTTTCATTTTTTCTATCTTTATAGCAGTATATGCCTCTTGAATTTTCTGAAACTTTGCTGTACAATTTTTCACACTGCTTGCGTCCTTAGACGCGATACTATCAGGGTGATAGGCTTTGGCGAGCGAAAGGTATTTTCGTCGAATGCTTTCCATACTTTCTGTTTCATCTGCATTCAATACAGAGTAAGGATCATTAGATGCCATAAGCTTTTGAGTAGAGCATTGTTGGCGTTTTTTCTTAACAAGTTTTATAGGTCTATTTGACGCCAAAAGAAGCTTTTCTAAAAAAGCGGAATTATGGGTTTTTGAAGCAAAAGCGCACGTATAATATAAAGAGGTTAAAAACGCTTTTCGCCTTTTGTCTTCATGCGATATTTCAAAATTGATGAGTGTTTCATTAACCCAAAAAGAGCGTCCCAAAGAGTGCGTTAAGACACGGCATATGTGTAAGTAATGAGATGAGTTTTCTGCAACATGAATGGTAATTAAATCTGAAGTGAGATGCAGTTTCATAGTTTCTCCTTTGCTTTAGGATTAAAGCAAAATCAATTCCTTTCCAAAAACGCCTTTTTTCGCCGTTGTTAACGCATTTTTAATATTCTTTAAGTTATATTTTCACGTAATTCATGTGACATTTGTCACGAAATTGAAAATGTCTTGGACTAATAGAAAGGAGATGACGTGAGTAAACGAGTGATTTTAGTGGATGATTCTAAAACAATTCTTGCAACAGCACAAATGGCTTTGGAGGAGATGGTTAACAAAGGGATCATTCAGTTTGCTACCTATCTCAATCCTGCTGAGTTGCGTGACGCTCTTGTCAGTAGTAATGAGGATTACGATTTGTTGATCAGTGACATTAATATGGCGCAGATGAGCGGACTTGACCTTGCAACCGAACTCAAAAGTCATGAAAAATTTAAAAACAGACCGATTTTAATTCTTACAACAGAAAGCTCTCCGGAAATGAAAGCACGCGGAAAAGCCATCGGTGTGACAGGATGGATGGTCAAACCTTTTAGCGATGACAAGCTTGTCAAAGCAATCAACATGGTACTGGGGTTATAACAATGGAGCCAGCCAAACGAGCAGAATTAGCGAATAATCGCTTTTTGACTTTTTATTTGGAAGATGAAGTGTATGGTGTGAACATCGGTGATGTTAAAGAGATCATTGCGATGATGAAGACCACTCCTGTACCTAAAACACCCAAGTTTATCAAAGGTGTTATGAATTTGAGAGGTAACATTATCCCTGTAGTCGATATGCGTCTTAAATTTGATATGCCTACTATTCCTCCACAGATGTACACTGCCATTGTAATTATTAAATTAGCAGAAAAATTGATTGGTTTTATTGTCGATAAAGTGGAAGAAGTCATTAATGTTGATGATGAACACCTCAGTATTCCTCCAGAATTTGGAGGGCATATTGATACAAGATTTATCAAAAATATGGCGCAGTACAAACAAAAAGTTGTCATGATCTTAGATTTGATTGCTTTATTTGGAGATGAAGAGTTAGAAATGGTTCAAAATTTGAGTAAAACAGTTAGCGATAAAGGATAAAACATGGGACATACGATGACATTAGGTAAAAGAATTTCTATCGGGTTTGGAATTCTAGTGGTAATTACAGTAATTTTAGGTTCTATTGGTGTTGTCAATATGAGAACGGCAGCAACAAATTCTAAGACGCTTTCTGAGATGTATGTCCCTGAGGTAGATTTAGCTATGAATTTGTTTAAAATTGCTAATCAGATACGCTACGATATGCGTGGGTATGTTTATAGAGAAGATGACGCATCGCTAACCAATGCAAAGAAAAATTTTACAGAACTTAAAAATGAGTTAGCAAAAGCAGAGACATTAGGAAAACAGTATCAGCTAAAAGGGCTATTGGAAAATGGAAAAATGATCTCTAAAGGCTTAGCAGATTATGTGGCTTCTGCAGAACGCATTGAAAAGTTATTGATTAAAAAAAGAAGCTACGATGTTACCATGGTAGAGAATGCAGCGAGTATTTTAAAATATACAGATGAATATGTTAAAAATCAAGAGAAAAAATTACGTCTTGAAATTGATGAAAAAGCACCTGCTCAAAAGTTGCATTCAAGAGCAGAAAATATTGAAACTATGCATAAAGTTATTGAGATCATTACACACGCAAGAGTATATGGACAACGTGCTCAATTAAAAAATGACATTACAATGTTAGAAGGGGCTATTCAAAAATTTGATTCAGCCTATAAGTTATTAGAGAGACTTAAAGCAAACTCACAGACTAATGAGGGTTTAGAAACATTAAAAGAGATTGAGGCAGCTGCTAAATCGTATGAAAATATGTTAAAAGGCTTTGTGGTAGTTATGCAAGAAGTGACTAAAGAAGCTACTCTTCTTGTTACAATTGCTGCAGATGTTTTAAATGCCGCAGAAGCAGTTACTGATGTAGGGTTAGAACATGTAACAGTTATTTCTAAAGAAGCGACGTCTTCATTGAGTGATGCATCAAATTTCATGATAATAGGGTTAATTATCGCATTTATCATCAGTTTAATTATCGCTTATTTTATTATAAAAAGTATTGTAAAAGTTGTCGTTTACTCTGTTAAATCACTTTCAGAAGGGACGGCTCAAGTGGTAAGTGCCAGTGAGCAAATCAGTTCGGCTTCTGTTTCATTGGCAGAAGGAGCAAGTTCTCAAGCAAGCAGTGTGGAAGAAGTGAGTGCAACTATCGAGGAAGCAACCGCTAGCAACAATCAAAATGCTGACAATAGCCGTGAGGCAAATCTTCTTGCGCAGCACTCTAACGATGCGGCACGTCAAGGAAACCAGCAAATGGCTGATTTGATGATTGCGATGGAAAAAATTACAGATTCTTCACAAAAAATTGCAAAAATTATTAAAACGATTGATGAAATCGCTTTCCAAACCAATCTTTTAGCACTAAATGCTGCTGTTGAGGCTGCTAGAGCAGGAGAACATGGACTAGGATTTGCCGTCGTTGCAGAAGAGGTCAAAAACCTTGCAGAGCGTAGTGCAGGTGCTGCTAAAGAGATTACAAGTATTATCGAAGCAAGTATTGATCAAGTCAAGGTTGGAACAGAAGTTGCCAATCGTACAAAAGAGTCTTTTGGCGAAATCCTTGCAAGTATCAAAAAAACATCTGATCTTATTGGTGAGATTGCTATTTCTGCAAAAGAACAAGCAGAAGGAATGAATCAAATCGCTACAGCGATGGGATCAGTAGATCAAATCACTCAGCAAAATGCATCAGCATCTGAAGAGACAGCAGCAGCAGCTGAAGAGTTGAACGCTCAAGCCCTTTCAATGTTAGAAAGCGTTGCGGAAATTGCTGCACTTGCAGGATATGATATGGGAAAAGAGGCTATAAAAAGCAATTCTTCAAAACGTATTTCAACAGCAAGTTTGAGTATGCCTCCAAAGCGCATAAGCATGGCACCTAAAAAAGCAAAACCGACATTTAGTTCTACAACGAAACGCAGTAATGAAGAGGTGTTTCCTTTAGACGAAGATGATTTAAAAGAGTTCTAAATTTTATTTTGAAATTGTGGAAGAGCACTATAAGAATTTTCTTTAACGATAAGGGTAAACAATGTATATAGATGGAGATGTGCTAGAACTTGATATTGAAATGGATTTGGAAGAGGTCAAAACGTTGCAACTCTTTATCCAAGATCGCCTAAATTATATTGAGGAGATCGTTTTATTGCGTTCACGTGATGGTGTCCCATCTACATCCGCACTCTTCTCATTGCTTTTTTGGGTGAAACGCAAAAAACCTTCTATCAAGATTGAGTTTCTCGAATCGATGAATCTTAATCTTGAATCATATGGGATGATGAATTGGGTAGCACATGAGTAGAGAAAAATTAAGACAAATCTTTATCGAAGAGGCTAATGAAATCATCGAAAAGATGGACGTTGATATCTTAAATTATGAAGAATCGCCTAGTGATAAAGCACTCCTGAATGAAATTTTTCGAGGTGTGCATACGCTTAAAGGCAGTGCCAATGCTTTTAATTTCTCACGTCTAGGCGAATTTGTTCATCACTTTGAAGATGTTTTAGATTATTTTAGAAACAGCGATACGATACCACTAAGTAATGATGTAGATTTGTTTTTGGAAAGCGTGAGTGTCATCAAAGAAACACTTGTATGTGAAGTCGAAGAGAGCACACATCTTCCAACAGAATACGCCCCATGCCTTGCCAAAATTCAACATATTCTTGCTAAGGTCAATAACCTCCAAGGAGAACAAGAGTGTTCTAGTAATGATCTCGCTTCAGAATTTGGCAATGATACATTTACGCCATCTTTTCATACCATAGATGATGAGATTTTCTTAAGTGAACTTCATGAAGGCGAGATACTGTACAAAATTGGGTTAAAGCTTGATGATGACATTTATTTGCGAGGGTTTGATCACTTTTTATTTTTCAAAAACCTTTCACACGTAGGAAGGATTTTAGCTTCGTATTGGAGTGAGCCTCTGTATGAAGAAGTGTTTGATGTCGAACGCAATATGATTAAAGAAGTCATTGTGTATTTCGCAAGTACCAAAGATCAAGAGAGTGTTGCTGATATTTTCGCTTTTTTAGAAGAAGAGGAATTTTCAGTAGAGGTGATTAAAGCAAAACCTCTCTTAGAGCAAAGTGCTGTTGTAGAACAAAAAAGTGCTCCTACGGAAGAGAAAGAAGAGACAAAGAAAAGTAGCATTGTTTCTAAAAATTTTCTCAAAATTGATGCTCTTAAATTGGATGAATTATTTGATTCTATTGGCGAGTTAGTCATTGCTCAAAATTATCTGGGCGAAAATACGAAAATAAAAGCAATTGCAGATGCAGAAGTAACGAAAACAATTGAAAATCTCTCTAAGATTACGCGTTTGATTCAAAATCGTGTGATGAGTTTGCGGATGATCCCCATTCGTGATACGTTTGATAAGATGAAACGTGTGGTACGTGACTCCTCTAAAAAAGTCAATAAACCGATTCATTTAGTGATAGAAGGGGAAGAGACAGAGATTGATAAAACGATGGTTGAAGCACTTTCTGATCCTTTGATTCACATTATTCGCAATGCGATCGATCATGGTATTGAAAGCTCAATTGAGGAGCGGTTAAAAGCCGGTAAAAGTGAAGATGGCATTGTAACGCTCAGAGCCTATCATCGTGGTGGCAACATCATCATTGAAGTGAAAGACGATGGACGAGGTATTAACAAAGCTAAGGTGTATCAAAAAGCCCTAGACAAGGGCATTGTTGAAAAAGATGACATCCTAAGTGACGCTGAAATTTATGGACTCATTATGCAGCCAGGTTTTTCAACAGCAGATGTCATAAGCGATATATCAGGACGTGGCGTGGGACTGGATGTGGTTAAAACAGCCATCGAAGCGGTACGCGGAAAAGTCGATATTAGCTCCGAAGAGGGAAAAGGTACGACCTTCTCGATTGTTTTACCTTTAACATTGGCGATTATCGATGGTATGATCGTACGTTGCAGCGATAAAATTTTTATCATCCCAACATTGTGCATTACAGAATCGTTTAGACCGCAAGAAGAGAGTGTTCATAGTGCTAGAGGCAAAGAAGAGTTTGTGCAGTTACGTACAGATCTGTTGCCAATAGTTCGTTTAAATCGCGTTTTAGAATTGGATGAATGTATGCCACATCCTTGGGAATCCACATTGGTGTGTATTGAAAATGTTCGAGGTAAATTTGCACTTTTAGTTGATGAACTCGTAGGAAGACAACAGGTAGTCATCAAGACTTTGGGTGGATTTTTAGCGAAGACTGAAGGAGTAAGTGGAGGAGCTGTGATGGGCAATGGCGAAATAGCTCTGATCTTAAATGTTGAAGAGTTATACTGATGGAAAGGCTCGTTCTAAGGCGCAAGGAATTTACGCTTTTACAAGCATTTATCTATCAACATATCGGTATTAGTTTAGGTGATCATAAGATCTATCTGGTCCAAGCCAGACTTGCTAAAAGAGTCAAGCATTTAGGGTTAGAGAGTTTTGGCGAGTATTATGACTATTTAGTTGCCGATAAAAAGGGTGGAGAGCTTGAGTATCTCTCCTCTTTAATCTCAACAAATGTCACTTCATTTTTTAGAGAACAAAAACAGTGGGAGTTTTTAAAAACCCATCTTTCTTCCATTCTTGCAAGCTCAAATGGTAAGTTACGCATTTGGTCTGCGGCATGCTCGAGTGGTGAAGAGCCTTATAGCATCGCGATGTTCTTAGCAGAACATCTTCCCAATTATGCTCAGTACGATATAAAAATTTTAGCAACGGACGTTTCATCGAAGGTACTAAAAATTGCAATGTCAGGAGTCTACACGCAAAAAGCATGTATGTCTTTGAAAGAGGAGTATTTACGTAAATACTTTACTCCTGTGAGGGTGCAAGATGAGGTTCATTACCGTATCAGTGATATGCTCAAAAAACAGATTGTTTTTCGTGAATTTAATCTTGTAACAGGAGACTATAATCTCTTTGCACACAAAGCATTCGATATCATTTTTTGTCGCAATGTCATGATCTATTTTGACAAGCCAACCCAGAGTACCCTTGTGGATCGGTTTCATTCGATTTTACGTAAAGAGGGGTATCTCTTTATAGGAAGTTCTGAAGCACTTACCGATATGAAAAAAGAGTTCAAATCTAAAAGTGCTTCAATCTATCAAAAGGTGTAACATGAGTCAGATACAAAATTTTGATGATGTCAGTGATGCTGTCTTACTTGAAGAGGTCAAACGTAGGTTTGATCAAAAAAACAGTACGCTTGAGGAAATGGCTTTTTTAACGAAAAAACTTTACGTTCTCAATGAAAAGCTTAAAGAGCATGATTCTATCAAGGGTGAGTTTCTTTCTTTGATTAAAAATGTTTTTAACAACCCTTTAAGTTCTCTTCTTAACCTCTCATCAATGATGCGTAAAAATGAAGATACCCCAAAAACGCAGAAGATGAAACTGCTTTTGGATATGGAACTACGTAAACTCGATTTTCAGCTCAATAACATTTTCACTGCTGCCGAGATTGAGGCAGGTGAAATTGCCAATTATTGGAGCGAAGTGGATTTGAAGCTAATTGTAGAAGAAGTCAAAGAGGCATTTAGCTATCTTATTGAAGAGAAAGAGCTTGTATTTATCTCAGATATTGAAATTGGTCGCTTAATTGTCAGTGATGCGAAAAAGCTTCATACCATTTTTTCCAATCTGATTTCTAATGCATGCGAGTACTCATTTCCTAATAATCAAGTAATTATTCGTGCAACGATTGAAGATGATATGCTTTGCATCAGTGTGAGCAACGTTGGAGATGTCATTTCTAAAGAGTTTAAAAAAGAGATTTTTAGCCGTTTCAAAAAAGTAGGCGTACATGAGAGCAAGGCACGTACATCTGTCGATGGTTTAGGCTTAGGGCTTAGCATCGTGAGTGGTTTGGTTGAGTCGCTTGATGGTGAAGTCGATTATTGCTCCAATGAAGAGGCAACGGTTTTTACGATTAAAATGAAATTGCAAGAGTATGAAAAAGCGGAAGCACTTATGAGTGAAAGTGCCAATGAATTTATGTTTGATGATACTCAAGAGATGAAAGAGTTTTGATGCTTCCTCGTAAATTTATCCATGTTGGAGAAATTTTTGTGGGTATCAAGCCAACGGAGATTGTCACAGTGCTTGGTTCATGTGTAGGAGTTTGCTTGTATGACAAAGTCGAACTCATCGGAGGTATGAACCATTATCTGTTACCTCTTTGGAATGGAAATGGGCTAGAAAGCCCAAAATATGGCAATGTTGCCATTCCTAAACTTATTGAGAATATGGAAAATATAGGGTGTCTGAGACGCAATATGGAAGCAAAGATTTTTGGAGGAGCCAATATACATCGTGCCAATTCAGAAGGGCAACTCATAGGCCAAAAAAATGTCCTCATTGCTAAAGAGATTTTAAGACAATGGAATATCCCTATTAAGGCAGAAGATACGGGAGGCAACAACGGAAGGCGCATCATGATGATTAGCGATGCTAACCGCATTATTTTAAAATACGTTCAAAATGAGATTATGGAATGATTCGCGTTTTAATTGTAGACGACAGTGCAACAGCACGTCATAGCCTGCGTGAAATTTTGGAGAGCAGTCCAAGGGTGGAAGTCGTAGGATTGGCTGCAGATGCTTACATCGCACGAGATATGATCGTGGAGTTAAAACCTGATGTGATATGCCTTGATGTTGAGATGCCAAGGATGGATGGAGTCACTTTTTTACAAAAGCTAATGCTTCACTATCCGACTCCTGTGGTCATGGTTTCTTCTCTAACACGCAGCAGTGCAAAAGTCACATTGGATGCGCTTGAAGCGGGTGCTGTGGATTATGTTGCAAAGCCTCATTCACACATTTATGATGGGAAAGAAGAGATAAGAGAGGAGTTGATTCAAAAGGTTATTAACGCATCGTACGCAAGGGTACAAAAAAAAATTCCTCAAACTAGAAGTAAAATGAATGTTATGAGTCTTGCAGAGACAACCCATAAAGTGATTGCTATCGGTTCTAGTACCGGTGGTACAGAAGCGTTGAAGGTTGTGCTTGGCGGACTTCCAAAAAATGCTCCTGCCGTGTTGGTAGTTCAACACATGCCACAAAGTTTTTTAGAGTCATTTGCATCAAGACTCAATCAAATGTGTGCAGTGGATGTCAAAGTAGCGAGTAATGGAGAGTTTATTCAAACAGGGACAGTGTATATCGCTCAAGGCGGAAAACATATGGTCCTTAGGCGTTCAGGCGCAAACTATTTTATAGAGATTGGATTGGGTCAAAAAGTCAGTGGGCATTGTCCTAGTGTGGATGTGCTCTTTAATTCGGTTTCAAAGGTCGCAGGAAGCAATGCTATTGGTGTGATTTTAACGGGTATGGGAAGTGATGGTGCTAAGGGCCTGAAGCATATGCATGAATCGGGTGCCAAAACCATTGCCCAATCTGAAGAGAGCTGTGTGGTGTTTGGAATGCCAAAAGAGGCAATCAAATGTGGTGCTGTAGATAAAGTCGTACCGCTTAGTGAAATAAGTCAAGAGATCGTCAATCTATTGAAAAGCGAGTAAACAGCCATGATAGAAGATTTTTTTAACAAAAAGCCATCTATTGTTTTAATGGGAAGTATGGTAGAAAATGCAGCGGTTGTTGAAAAAGCACACACGCTGTGTAGCCATGTTTTTTATGCCAAGACGCCCGATGAGCTTCTCAATATTGTCTATCTTCATTATCCGAACATTATTTTTGGCACAGTTGCTTATGAAACGACTTATTATATCGATGCGCTTTCTTGGATTAAGAAGCTCAAAATGAATACCTATGTGACGCTCTACTTTGAAGAAAAACATCTTTTTTATTTGAAGGAGATTATGGATTTAAAGTGCCAGAGGTATTGTTACTCTGACCCTAAGAAAGAAACGGTTTTAGCAGAGTTAGAAGAGAGTGTCTCTATGGCGCTTCATGAAGCAGTGTATCATCAATTTAAAGTCTATTTCCGTGCATTTGTTGAGCACTCCATTGTTTCAAAATCAGACCTTGAAGGTAATGTAACGTTTATAAACGATAATTTTACAAAAATCACGGGATATACTAAAGAGGAAATTTTAGGTAAAAGCCATAATCTTTTAAAACATCCTAGTAATGGGGTTGAGGTTTATCAAGATCTGTGGAATACCATCACTAAAGGTAAAGTCTGGAGAGAACGAGTTCTCAATCGCAATAAAGATGGAAGTGACTTTTGGGCAGATACAATTATCATACCTTTTCAAGATGAGATCACAGGAGAGATCGTAGAATATCTCGCGATACGGCGCGATATAACACAAATGCTGACTGAAAAAAAAGAGATTATCGCAAAACAAATTCAAGCCGATGAAGAGATGAAACTCTCTGAAGCAAAAGATGCTTTTTTAATTCTTTTTACCCATGAACTTAAAACACCGCTCAATGCTATTTTAAATTTTGCACAGTACCTGTATAAACATATGCCGCACATCGATGAAGTTCCTAAAGCTAAAAGGCTCTATCTTTTAGAACAAATTTATAAGAGTGCATCTTCTATGTTGGAGAATGTGACCAATATATTAGATCTTGGGAAATTGCGTCACCAAAAATTGCACTACAACCTTACACTCTTCAATGTCAAAGAGAGCATTTTAGATGTCATTGAAAAGCATGGAGCATTGGCGTTAGAACACAAGAGAACCATGCTCTTTCAAAGTGATGGAAGCGATCCGTTTCTTACCAGTGATGAGTACCGATTTAAGCAGATTCTCTCTAATATTCTTTCAAACGCCATCAAATATGGCAATACTATCGTTGAGATTTTTCTCATTTCAGACAGTGAGAAGATACAAATTATCGTACAGGACGATGGTAGAGGCGTTAAAGATAAAGAGAAAGTTTTTGAGCTCTATACGCAAAGTTCTTCAGGGCCGAGTGGCATTGAGAAAAAAGGAACAGGTATAGGACTTCATTTTGTCAAATTACTGTGTGAAGGGTTAAAATTAGAATATAAAATTGAAGATTCACTCACACTTGGTGGGGCTAAATTTATTTTAACGAAGCGACTAAAGGAGCAAAAAAATGTATAAAGTATTGATTGTTGATGATAATGATAACAACAGGCTCACGCTCAACCTTTTGCTTGAAGAGGTAGAAGATATCGAAGTTTATGAAGCAGAAGATGGGCAAGTTGCAGTTGAGATGTGTGTCAAAAATGATTTTGATTTGATTTTTATGGATATTATGATGCCAAACCTTGATGGTTTTGAAGCGACAAAATACATCAAACAAGTCAATAAAAAGTGCATGATTATAGCTCTGAGCGCTTTAGATGATGAGGTGTCTAAACACAAAATGCTCTCTTTGGGCGCGGAAGATTATCTCACAAAACCATTAAACGCCGACCATTTTTTACAACGTATCAAACAGTATCTACGCATTATTGAATTACGCAATAAACAAATTCATAAATTTCCAAAAGCTCTCAATCCTTTTAATGCTCATGTGTTTCACCGAAACATAACGTTTCGTATTGATGATGAAGAGGCGTTAGCGCAATATTGGGATTATTGGCTCAATGGTGAAAAAAATATTATCAATCTGAGTGATTGTGTGCGTCTTATTTATGGATTTAGCTTATGGCTCTTGAAACACGATTATGAGTGCAGTATTGTGGTTGAAGAGAATGAAGAAAAAATGTATATGATGCTTTTACAAGTGAAACCTCTTCGTAGCAATATTATTAAAAATATCTTACTCAAGCATTTTGCAAATGCCAAGTATATTCTCTCAAACGATATGCTGACCTTTCAATTAGACAAAGAGATTAAGCATAATAATGGGGTTGTTGAAGTCAGTGATGAAGCAAAAAAAATCCTCTCAAAAACACACGATAATATCTTAAGTGCTGTTGAATATATAAACAGTACAGCAATCTCCTTTATCCCAAAAATTGATGGTTTAGAGATGATTAATGATGAGACAGATAAAGCTATCTTAGTATTTGAAAAAGAGCCGACAAAACATAATCTAACGATTATTTATGAGAATTTCCAAGAGTATGCAGATATACTTGAAGAGCTGATGGATTTTGAGCATTTGGGTTTTGCCGTTCAAACGCTTATCAACTTTTTGGGAACGCTGACGGAAGAACAATTTGATCCTGAAAAATCAAAACGACTCTCAGCCATGCTTTTAAATCTTTTGCACGATTTAGCATCGTGGAGAGAAAATGTTTTCATCACACAAGTAGCAAGAGATATTCACTACCTTGATTCTTCACTTTTAAGTTCATGTATCCAAATTGAAGCGATATTTGAAGAGAAAAGTGTCGATGTCAATCATGATGACGATATAGAGTTTTTCTAAAAGAGAGTATGCCACCTCTTTTTAGAAGTGGCATTTTTTTTAAGATTGATGGTGAATTTTGTAGGTATTTCGACCTTCTGATTTTGCGACATAAAGTGCGAGGTCGGCGTTTTTAATAAGTTGATTAAAATCCGTTCCATGATTTGGGAAGAGGCTAATACCAATGCTGGTGGTAACCGTAAGATCAAGATGGCGGACTCTAATAGGTTGTGAAATAGCATGAATTAATTTTGTCGCAATGTGTTTGAGACTTTTTTCATCTTCAATATCATCAACTAAAATAATGAACTCATCTCCTCCAAAACGTGCAACAGTATCACTTTTGCGTGTAGCAAGCAGGAGCGTTTTTGATACATGAATCAAAATCATATCGCCCACATCATGCCCTAATGAGTCATTGATCTCTTTAAAGTTATCTAAATCCAAAAAGAGTACACCAAATTTACGTCCACTGGTGTGATTATTTTCAATAAGAAGTTGCATACGTTGTGTAAGCAGTGTTCTATTGGCAAGTGATGTTAGATGGTCATAATGCGCTTGTTTATAAATGATATCTTTTTGTTTAACCAATTTATTTTTAGCAGTTTCGAGCTTTTTAATCGTTGCATTTGCCACTTTAATCGCGTGAGCAAGATCTTCGCTCTCTTTATTGCATTTGGCTTTTTCTTCCATCAAACTGGTTTGGTCATAAATAAGCACCGTTACCTGTTTTTGCTCAATATTGTAAGGGATGATCGTTACATCTTGTTGCATAAATTCAAAAATAGATTTTGTGGTGATGGAATTCTTCATCGGAAAAAGATAGTGATTAGAATCTGCTGTAAAGAATGAAGGTCCACCAAGCGTTAATGCTGTTTTGATATGACGCTTAAGAGCTTTCAGTCGCTCAGAAGAGAGGTCAAACAAACTTAAGAGGTTTTTCCCAATACAACTATCAGCATCATCAATATCACTATGTACGGCAAACCATTTGTTGACGTAATAGATGTTGAGTTCTGCATCAATGGTTAAGATACCCACATGAATCGAATCAATAATTTTTTCACAATTTATCATAGTTATAACTTATCAATAGTACTTTTAAGATGCTCAAGCATCTCGTTGTTGAGAAGAATAAACATATGCCCTAAAATATTCTCTTTTTCAATATCAAGCGCTGTTTTAATGACAATAACATTGTCATATCCTTCAATTTTATCGTATTTGTCCATTTCAGAAATTTCGCGTTTTTCAATGGATGGAACTTTAAAAATGGTTTCACCATGGATAATCTCGCAGAATTTGCCGATACACGCAGAGGTGATAATATTGGTCAACTCCATAATGGAAGATTTAATATCGCCTTCATCTTCTACATTTTGTTTCAGGAGAAGATTGCAAAACGCTCGTGCAGAATAACTGTTAAAAACGAAAAGCACTTCACCATTGAACGAGCCAAGGAATCGTTGCTTGGTTAGATAAAATTCATATTCCTCTTCCAAAACTTCGATAATTTTATCGTCTAGATTATGAATATCTATACTCGAAATCTCAGGAATATGAAGTTTGGCATGATTATCAAGCATATCACCAATTAAAGAAGCTGAAAGTCCAAATGAGACATTAATCAGCTCTTTTAAAACATCTTCCTGCTGTGGATTAAAATAGTGTTTTGTCATTTAAAATACCAACTTTAAAAGGGTTGTTCTAAATTCTTCTTCGTCTATAGGTTTGGAAATAATGGCTGAAGCACCAAGGCTTAAAACTTTCTCTTTTGTACTTTTTTGACGATCTGCTGAGATCATTACGACAAGGGCTTCTGGATTAATTGCACGAATGCGCTCTAATGCTTCAAAACCATCGATAATCGGCATGGTAATATCTAAAAAGACAACATCAGGTCGGTGAGCTTCATAAAGAGCTATTGCTTCTTCACCATTGCAACCTTCGATAATTTCAGCATTCTCAACGATTTTTTTTGGGATCATTTCAATAAGCCATTTACGTGATATTTTTGAATCATCTACGACTAAAAAAATCATTTTGTTTGATAAGCCCATCTCATAATCCTCATATTTTAATTCTATAAGTTAATATGGTACAAAAATAATCTTTAAAAAACTATATAAGATATTTTTTAGCATCATCCTTACTTTCAAAAGGTGTTGCTTGTACTATTTTCTCACCAATGCAAAGTGCATAATTTTGCGTAGGAAGGGCTTTTGTAAATGTCATTACAATACGACAGGCGAGGGCTTCATCTGCGCTTGAGGCATTGTGGCTGAGCAAAGAAGAAGGGGCACTCATCGCTTCATTGACGTGCAGAAGAGTAAATTTTGGATTTTTCAACGCTTCTAGGATCTCATTTTCTTTTTCATTGCGCCCAATGACAAGTTTTGCACCATCGGGCAGTCTGAAATGTCTGCCATTTTTCAGTATTTCGATATCTTCTTTTGCAAAGTCGTCATGGGCCACAAAATCGCGCAAACGTGCACTAAATTGAACGTCTGTGAGCAAACATCCACCTGCTGGGCTTGGATAATCTTCCCAGCCTAACTCTTTGGCTAAAGCAAGTTGTGCATGACGTCCACGCCCATTAATACCTAAAAGTTTACTTCGATCGACCCATCCTTCACGCTCAGGTTTTGTCTCGTCCATCACAAGAGCGCATAAAGGGCGAAGAATGAGATCTTCATCGATATCATCAGCTATCTTTTTTACGAGTCGTAGCGCATCTTTATTTTGACTCATAGGACGCTGTCCCACGACTTCTCCTGTTGCGATAAAAGAAGCGCCATAGCGTGGTAGAAGCGATTTTGCAACACTGAACATAAACCCATGACAATCAATGCAGGGATTGAACTGTTTACCATAGCCGTATTTTGGGCTAAAAAGCACTTTTTGAAGGTATTCGTCACGCACATCGATGACTTCTAGGGTTGCACCTGCAATTTCTGCGCGTCGCTTAAGCGTTTCAAAATGGTCTTCTTTGACACCAAATCCAATGTTAATATGCAAGGCAATCACCTCGATGCCTTGATTTGTTAAAAGTTTCATAGCGAGCATGCTATCAAGCCCGCCACTATAGAGTACTAATGCTTTCATATGGAACCAATTCACCTTGTTTTAATTTCATCATTTTTTCTTGAATTTTTCGGATCAAGAACTGTTTTTTATCATAACTCAGCTCTTTCGCCATTCTAATCTCTTGGAATTTTTCATTGTAATAGTGGTATAAAAATGCCACCATTGACGCTATCAATGCCTTTTCATCGTACACCTTAATATCTTCCCACAGCATAATGCGCCTGAGTTTTGGATGTTCAAATTGATTCTCCAAAAGAAGTGAAAACTCCTCTTGGTGTGTTTTGAACATAGAGCTATCGATGGTATCAAGAACGGTGTCAATGAGACTTGGCTCACTGAGGATTGTTTTGATGATGGTAAGCTCCAACATATCTTCAAACACACGCTCTTTTTTATCGAGTCTTTGAGGTTTTTGGTGCGTTTGAATTTTCACCAAATTGTGATGCAACCCCAGTTTTTCAGAGAGCATACCAGTGTAGCTTTCTTGAATCGCCTGTGGAAGAGTTTTAAGATAACTCATTGCCTCATTGAGCGCTTGTTGTTTGGCTAAAGGATCTTTGAGGTTGTACTTTTTAACCATACGCTCTAATGCAAACTCAATGAAAGGCTGCGGTGTACGAAAAAGATGATTGAGTGCATCAATAAGGTTATTTTGTACCATATCGGCAGGGTCCATCCCGTTGCCAAAAAGAACAACGCCTCCCTTTATACCATGACCGCTTAAAAGCAATGAGGCTTTAAGCGCTGCATTGATACCCGCATCATCGCCATCATAAGCCACAATCACTTCAGGGTCTCCTCTGGTTATGAGAGGTATATGCTCGTTGGTCAGCGCCGTTCCAAGCGTTGCCACTGCATGGGTAAATCCTGCTTGATGCAGCATGATGACATCGAGGTAACCCTCGGTAATGATGATTTTTTTTCGTTTATGAATACTCTCTTTTGCAAGGTGGTATCCATAGAGCAGTTGTGATTTATTAAAATGCTTAGTTTGAGGCGAATTGACATATTTTGCAGGATGATTAGAAAGGGTGCGCCCTCCAAAGCCAACAAGTCTGTTGCTCGGCGTGTAGATAGGAAAAGTCACCCGTTCTATGAATCGCGCATAGGGTTGATTGCTTTCCCCAATGCCTGCTACACCATACTCGATGCTTTCACTCATAGCATAACCACGACTACTTAAGAAATCAAGTGTCGCAAATGAGGCTGGTGCATAGCCTATTTCAAACTTTTCAATTGAAGCCTCAGAAATGCCTCGTTTAGCGAGATATTCTTTGGCAAAAGGTGTTTTGTCGAGCTGTTTGACATAAAAAAGATTGAGCGTCTCCATCAGTTTACGATCTTCTTTTTTGACACCTTCATTAGTTGTATAGGTGAGTGAGAAGTTAACCATATTCGCCAATTTTTCAATGGTTTCAGGGTAAGTTAGCTTTTCATATTCCATGACGAATTTGATGCTGTCTCCACCTGCACCACAGGCAAAACAATGGTAAATCTGTTTTGATGGACTAACAACAAGGCTAGGTGTTGTATCGTTGTGAAAAGGGCATATGCATTTATAGTTTGCACCATTTTTTTTCAGCTCCAAATAGGAGCCGACAATATCAACAATATCAAGTCGTTGTTTGAGGTTTTCTATGGATGTTTTATCTATCATGACTAAATTATAGCAAGTTTGGTATAATAGAATTCTGTTTCACACTTCACAAATGAAGGTTTATGTTTTGGATAATTTTTTTATAGCGTATCGCGATCCTCTTTTTGGTGTCATCATTTTGTTTGCGATTGTCTTTGTGATCTCTTTTTCCAACTATTGGTGGGGAGTGTTCAAAAGCAAAGAAGAGAAGCAAAGTATCGATAAATTTGTTAAAAAATTTGAGATTGTCACCGATGAAAACGAGTATAAAAAGCTTTTAGAAGATGCTTCTATTCCCCTTGAATCATTAGCTTTGCTTGCGCATGCATATGCAAAAAGCGGTGATTATGAAAAAGCGATCAATATTTATCTGGTGACACTGAAGCGTGTTAAAGGAAAAGATGAAAAGCAGTATCTGCTTTCTACGCTTGGAAAAACGTATTTTAAGGCAGGCTTTCTAAGACGCAGCTCAGAAGTTTTTTTAGAATCTCTACGCCTACATCCACGCAACGAAGAGTCTTTAAAGTATCTCACCGTAGCCTACGAACAACTTCAAGAGTACGCTAAGGCTGAGGAGGTTCTTGATTCACTGGAAGAACTAGGCGCAAAAGTGACTCTTCAAAGAACCTATCTGCAAGCACTCGCTACCATTAAAGAGAGCCGTCTAAAAGAGAGTGAAAAAATTCAAAAACTCTTAGAGCTCTGCCATATAGCACCTTTTTTAAAACGAAAAGTGTTTGAGTACATGCAAGAAAATGGCATTAAAATTGAAGCTTCTTTTTTTGAGACCTTGCCGTTTAAAAATATGATCGATCTTTTATGGTATATCGATCCGATGGTTTATAGCATTGTTGACTCAAAAGATCCATTGGTACAGCAAGTTGCTATGGCACGTGGACTTATTCCTTATAAAGAAACAGAACAAGAAACACCATTCGCACTGGATGTTCTTGGAAAACTTCATAACATTGGTTATACCAAAGCAGGGCTTGGTTTTGAGTATCTCTGTTTTGAGTGTAAACAGGTTTTTCCGATCCATTTTTACAGATGCCCTCACTGTCAAAGCATCGATACTGTAACGATTCAAACAACACTCATTAAAGCTGACGATGAAGAAAATATCTCTTTTCTGTGATGGCTCCTCTCTTGGAAATCCAGGAGCAGGTGGTTATTGCGCGATTTTACGCTTTGGGACAGTAGAAAAAATCGTCAGTGGTGGAATGGCAAATGTTACCAATAACCAGATGGAACTATTAGCGGTTATCGAAGGACTCGCAGCGCTTAAAGAGCCGTGTGATGTAACACTTATCAGTGATTCGAGTTATGTCATTAAAGGGATTAACGAATGGTTAGAGGGGTGGAGGCGTAAAAACTTTGCAAAAGTGAAAAATCCAGAACTATGGCAACGTTACCTTGAAGTCTCAAAAAGTCATAAAGTTCATGGCATTTGGGTAAGAGGACACGATGGCCATGTGGAGAACGAAATGTGCGATAGAATCGCTAAAGAAGAAGCAACAAAAATTAAATCTACGGAGTAGCAATCATGCAAAAAAGACTAGAAGCGTTACAGAAGCGTTTGGGTTATCAGTTTAGAGATCAAAATCTGATAATCGAGGCACTTACGCACAAAAGTTCCAAACAACCTTACAATAACGAACGCCTAGAGTTTTTAGGTGACGCGGTACTTGATCTCATCGTTGGTGAGTATCTTTACCACGAATTTACTGAAGTAGCCGAAGGTGAACTCTCTAAACTTCGTGCTTCACTTGTCAATGAAAAAAGTTTTGAGAAACTGGCGCGCTTGCTTCATTTAGGTGAGTACATCTACATCTCGTTAGCCGAAGAAAACAACAATGGACGTGAAAAACCCTCTTTACTTTCCAATGCTTTTGAAGCGATTATTGGAGCACTTTACCTTGAAGCAGGACTTGAAAAAGCTAAAAATTTAGCGATTGCTCTTTTGGAAGAGGCGTATCCTAAAATCGATATGGATGCCATTTTTAGAGACCATAAAACGACGTTGCAAGAGTTGACGCAAGCGCATTTTGGTATGACACCAGAATATCGTTTAGTGCGCTCTTTTGGACCTGACCATAAAAAAGAGTTTGAAATAGCCGTATCGGTTCGTGGACGTGATCTGGCACTTGCGAGTGGAAAAAGCAAAAAAGAGGCGCAACAAAAAGCGGCAATGCTTGCCCTTGACATCTTAAAAAAAGAGATCAGATGAGCAGCAATACATTTGGAAGACATTTTAGTTTTACGACATTTGGAGAATCACACGGCAGAGCGCTAGGCTGTATCGTCGATGGTGTACCTGCAGGTTTAGAGATCGATGAGAGTTTTATTCAAAGCGAGCTAGATAGAAGAAAACCAGGTCAGAACAAATACGCAACAGCCCGAAAAGAGGGCGATAAAATTGAAATCTTAAGCGGTGTTTTTGAGGGTAAAAGTACAGGCACACCGATTGCTATGGTGATTTTTAATGAAAATCAAAAAAGCGGTGACTATGACAGTGTCAAAGACCTTTTCCGTCCAGGTCACGCAGATTTTACCTATTTTCACAAATATGGCATCAGAGATTATCGTGGTGGTGGGCGCTCGAGTGCTAGAGAGACCGCAGCACGCGTAGCAGCTGGTGCGATTGCTAAGTTACTTCTTGCTTCTTTATCCATAAAAGTTCAAAGTGGTATTTGCGCGATTGGTGGCATCGAAGCAAAAAGCTATGATTTTTCACGTGTGAGTGAGAGTGAGATTTATGCGTTAGATGCTAGTGTAGAAGAAGCCCAAAAAGAGGCTATTTTAACCGCTAAGAACGCACATGACTCCGTAGGTGGTGTAGCGCTTGTACAAATCATTGGCGCTCCTATAGGTCTGGGTGAGCCGATTTACTATAAACTTGATGCTCTTTTAGCCGAAGCGATGATGGGCATCAATGGCGTTAAAGGAGTTGAAATCGGTGAAGGCTTTGGTGCCTCTTCACTGACAGGTTCAAAAAATAATGACGCAATCACAAAAAAAGGATTTGTAACCAACCATAGCGGTGGCATTTTAGGTGGCATGAGCAATGGAGATACCATTAGCTGTAAAGTTTATTTTAAACCTACCCCTTCTATTTTTATTTCGCAAGAGACGATTGACAAAGAGGGTAACGAACTAACCTGCAATCTCAAAGGAAGACATGACCCGTGCATTGCCGTACGTGGCAGTGTGGTTGCTGAGTCTATGGCTGCTTTGGTGATAGCAGATCTTCTTTTACTGAACCTTGGCGCTAACATGGAACACATCAAACGTGTGTATAATTGACGTAAAATGAGAGGTATGGCTACTTTCGTAGCCATACTGTATTAACTAAACAATAAAATGACGTTATAGGTGATAAATGCAAGTATCCACGCTGTTGCAAACGTAAAGATAACAAGATAGACGGTATAACGTGCACTCTCTGCCTCTTTGGCAAAAACAGCTGTTGCTGCTAGGCATGGTAAGTAGACCATAACAAAAACGATAAATGCCATCGCGGACGCAATACTCATATTGGAAGCGATAATCTCACGAAGCGAATTGTCATCTTCTGAAACTTTGTCACCCAATGAATAAAGAACACCCAGTGTTGAAACGATAACCTCTTTTGCCGCCAAACCACTGAGTGTTGCAACACCCATTTTCCAGTCGAATCCAAGAGGTGCGAATGCAGGCTCAATCGCTTTTCCCATGATACCAAGATAGGTGTTTTCAACTAATTTCTCACGTTTCTCATTCTCAAGTGCTGTGATAGCATTTTCAATAGAAGCAGGTTCTTTCACGTCTGAATTAGCAGCAACCTCTTCAGTAGGTTTTGCCTCATTTATGGCTTTTTCTTCATCCGCTGCTTCATCTTTTTGAGTAGAAGAGGCTTCTTCTAGTTGTGCTTGAAGTGCTTCAATTTTGGTTGTATATTCTGCTTCTATCACGCTATTTTTTGGGTATGCGCTAATGAACCAAATAAGCATAGATGCTAAAAGAATAAACGTTCCCGCTTTTTTAATGTACATAATGGATTTTGAGTAGACAACAAACCAAAGAAGTCTTAAACTTGGAAGACGGTATTTTGGCATTTCCATAACAAAAGGTTCATCTTCGCCTTTAAAGGCAGTCACACGTAAAATTTTAGCCGCAATAAGTCCTAAAAGAGCACCTACGATATAAATACCAAACAGTACGTTTCCTGCCATGCTCTCTTCAAAGAAAGCACCAGCAAAAAGAACATACACAGGAAGGCGCGCGCCACAACTCATAAAACCGATAATAAACATGGTAAGAAGACGATCTTTTTTATTTTTAAGAGTACGTGCTGCCATGTATGCAGGAACAGAACATCCAAAACCTGTAACCAAAGGTACAAAACTTTTACCATGTAACCCAAACCTGTGAAAAAATCCATCTAACAAGAAGGCTGCTCTTGACATATATCCTGTTGTCTCAAGAAGTGCGATTCCCAAGAAAAGAATCATAATGTTTGGTAAGAACATAATAACACTGCCAACACCGGCGATAATTCCATCAACGATGAGTGATTTTAATGCCTCATTGGTGATAGACATACCAATGGTTTCACCTAACCAGCCAAAGCTATCTTCGATCCAACCCATAGGGATTTCACCGAGCGTAAATGTTAATTGGAAAAGACCCCACATTAAAAAGATAAAAATAGGAAGACCAAAAAGTTTATGAATTAAGATCGTATCAATCTTTTGCGTGAGATTTCTATTTTTACTTTTGCTTACGCTCACAACTTCTGCACTTAGTCCTGCTGAAAAAGCGGTATGTTGACGGTTGATAACTTCTTCAATATCATCGCATTGTGAATACATATAAACATGACCTAGTGCGTTATTGAGGATAGGGTGAAGTTCTACATAAAGAGGTTGTTCATGCATAAGTGCATAGACATCTTTTTTTTGCCATAAAAGGCCTACCGCGATGTGACGATTTGTAAGACCATTTGGTGCGCAGAAATGCTTATCATCTAAAAAGCGAACAATGGTTTGTAATTGTTCTTCTACTTCATCACTGTAAATTAATTTTGGTTCGACTAAAGGATTTTTAGTGACATCCAAAATTTTCTCAACAAGAAGTTCAATGTTTGTTTTTAATTTTGATGAAACACGTATACATGGAAGAGAGAGGATTTTGCTCATTGCATCTGAATCGATATTAATACCTTCTTTAATGGCTTCATCATCCATATTCAGGGCTATAACCATCTTCTTTTGCAGTTCCATGAGCTCTGTTGTGAGCATTAAATTACGCTCTAAATTCGTAGAGTCAATAACGTTGAGAATGAGGTCGTATTCGCCTTTGAGTAAAAAGTCTTTTGTTACTTTTTCATCGGCTGAAAAATCTTCTAAAGAATAAAGACCTGGAAGATCGATAAATTCAATTGAAAAATCCTCAGTACTCAAGCGGGCTGTTGCTTTTTCAACGGTAACACCAGCAAAATTTCCGATTTTGAGATTTGAACCACTAATAGCATTGGCAAGATGACTCTTACCAACATTGGGTTGCCCAACAAGAGCGATAACAATTTTTTTCACGCGAAAGCCTCCACTTCTATCATTTTTGCTTCATCAAAACGCAATGCCACAGAACTAAAGCCTAAAGCGACTTTAATAGTATTTTTTTGAAGACTTGTTTCGACAACTTCAATCTCTTTACCCACACCAAGGCCAAGCGAATAGAGACGTTTTTTTAAAGTGTGCTGTGCATGAATTTGTTTGATTAGCACTTTTTGGTTTTTATTGATTTGCGATAAATCTACCATCTGTTCTCCTTTATTTCATCAAAACGAGCTCATCAAAATGAAGAGATGCTAAGGTTTTGATAATTATTATTGAAATAATAAGAAAACAAAGCTTTGACTTAGCTTTATTTTGATTGTCGCTATCAAATATAGAAAATGAAGAAATATTCTCTATTGATTAAAAAAGAGAAGGTTGTGAGAGAGATTTGAGCTTAAAGCTTTTTCGATGTATTTCACAATACCCAAACGCCTTAATTTTTTCTACATGCAGGGCACTTCCATATCCTTTATGCTTTTCAAACTCATAAAGAGGATACCTTGAAGAGATTTCACACATGTACCTATCACGGCTGACTTTGGCTAAAATGCTAGCTGCACTGACTTCAGGTACTTTTGCATCCGCTTTGACCATCGTGTTAATACCTTGTACACCAAAATTACAGTTACCATCCATCAAGATATCATGTCCATTGAAGTGTGATTTTATGGTTTCGATGGCGTATTTAAGACAAGCACTTAACCCTTTGGTATCTACCATTATATGATCACAAAAAACGATTTTAAATTCTGCTTTGTTTTGTAGGATTTCAAAATAGGCTTCGCGTTGTTTTTCACTGAGCTGTTTGGAGTCATTAAGCCCTAAAATAGGCTCTTTTAAAATAGCTCCTGCAACTACAAGAGGTCCAGCTAAACAGCCACGCCCTGCTTCATCAATACCACATAACATCAAAACTCCTTGTTTCTCTAAACGAAGTTTAGTGTAGATTTGCTAAAATGTCTCAAAGGAGTAAGAATGTTCCACGAAAAAGAAGATCTTGAAAAAGCATTTAATAAAGAGCTATTTGTTATCAAGAATGACCTTTACTACCAGCAGATCGATTTGACAAAAAATGGCAAAAAAGAGCTTTTACGTGTCGATATCTCTTACAAACCTCACAGTACACTCAGTGGCGATACCTATTCTCTTCGAAAAACAAACGATGGTCGTTTGGTAGGATTTATTGCAGATGCTATGGGGAAAGGTCTCTCTGCGGCTATGAGTGCTATGGCAATCACACGATTTTTAAACTATTTTTTTGATGAGTTGGAAGAAGAAGAGGGGTTTGTGTTTGATGTTTGGATTCACAAAACTCTTAAATTTTTACAAAAAAACCTTTTTGATGAAGAGATTATGAGTATTGTCTTAGTGGAGTACAATATTCATGAGTCAGTCATAAAATACGCTTCATGCGGTATGCCAGCGTTTTTCATTATCAGTGAAAATGGTGATTTTCAAGCCATACGCAGCAATAATCCACCTTTGAGTATTTTTACGGAAAATGTTCGCATTAATTCATTGCCTTCGGTTTCTATTTCAAAAATGCTTTGCTACAGTGATGGTCTTAGTGAAAGTCTTATGCATGGAGGGAAAATCTACGGGTCATGTTTAAAGGATGACTTCATAGATTCTATTTGTGTCAAAGATTTTCGAGATAAAGTAGCGATGCGTATTGGTCAAGGTGATGATGACCTTACATATATTTATATTCAAAAATTAGAAATTTCCAAAGATTTTAAAGTACTGCGTATCCCTAGTACCTATGAAGCTATTGATGAAGCATTACTTACTGTCGCAGGCTATTTAAAATCACACCATGTCGATAGCAAAACGTCAAGTCAGATTATGCTGACATTTTCTGAGTTACTGCTCAATGCTCTTGAACACGGTAGTTTTGGTGTCGATAAAGCACGTAAAAATTATCTTATAGAGCACAATCAGTTTGATGATGAGATGTTACGTCTTGAACAATTACATCATAATAAAAAAATTAAAATCATTTATGGAATTATTCCTAATGGAAAGCGAGAGTTGTTCGAAGCAACCATTAGCGATCAAGGAGAAGGCTTTGATACAATGGTGCTTAAAAATATTGTCATTAATGCAGAGAAGTTCAATGGACGTGGTTTTGTGATTATCCGCAAACTTTTAGACCATTTTTATTTCAATAAAAAAGGCAATGCCATTACCATTCAAAAGTTTATTACACCGGTTTTAGAGCTGTAATGACCACTCCCAAAAAGGAGCAATGGAAAAGCTAAAGCCCTCAATGTCTTTAGCACTTTCACTGCTCAGTGTAACAACTTCGATGCGCTTGATGTGCAATGCCCAAAAGGTAGGCAAAAGTTTTTGAAGTTTCATCTCAATAGCCTCTGTTGTCGCAAATCCAACACATAAGACAGCCAGAGATTCACTGGGGATAAAAAAATCAATTCCCTCTTCATAATAAATAGTTTTTCCTCGTTTTATCAGTTCCAAAAAGACCATATTCTCGAAACGTTTTAGAAAATCTTTTTTAAAGGTTAGCGCGTCTTTCAGTGCAAAATCAATAGGATACACTTTTTTTGCAGACGTAGGCTGATTGTACTTCTCAACAAAAAAAAGAAGCTTTTGATCGACAAGTTCAGATGTAATGGCATACAGTTTATCTTTAGATATTTTTGTGAATGCCTTTAAATGGTTATAGATTTGAAAGAGGGAGATTTTCGTACTTTGCAATTCACAGAATCGTTTATAGATGAGAAAAGTCGTTGCATCATTTAAAATAAGATGTAATAGATTTTGCATTTGTTTTTGGTAATCAAGTTCCACGCTTTGTACAATTTGTGGAAATGTTCCATGATTTGTATAAAGGTTAAAAAGGTTCTCAATATTCGAATGTTTTTTATCAAATGAGATGAATTCTTCAAAATCTAATGGATAAAGAGTTAGCTTTTCATAACCCTCAAGTTCGTGTGATGAATAAGAAGTTGTAAGGAGAATTTCATCGACTATTGGGAGCTCAAACGAAAAATCGAAATGTTCAATGACTAAGAGTTTAATACGATTTTTTTGTATAAAAAGAGGCAAGTTTTCTGCCACTAAATGAGGTTCTACACGATCATCAGAAAAATCAATATAAAGATAACTCCCTTTCTCATAATGACCAATATGATCAATAATAAGATGGCTTTTTCCACTTTTTCGTGGCCCATAGAGGATTGTTTTTTTGTGTTCTATGATAATTTTTCGATCAAAAAAGAGGTTATTTTTATAATTTGTTTCATAAAAAGCTTGAAGTGTTTGCATAAATTTTCCTTAAATGTATTTAAAAGGTTAACTTTTTTTAATCAAATATGATATTGATTTCCTCAAAATTTCATTGAAAATAAATAGAATTTTGATAGTACAAGTTTAATACTTTCCTTTTTAAAAGGAAATAAAATTTATTTTTACATGGTGAAAAACCCCTTATTTCTTGACTTTCTCTATCTATTATAGTAAAATCACAGTCCTTTAATTAGGTCATCATCACGATGACAAGTTCTTTACAGGGGTACCTAAATGGAAAAAATTAGACTTAAACTCAAGGCGTATGACCATAGAGTTTTAGACAGATCTGTTGCAGCTATCGTCGAAGCTGTCAAACGAACTGGAGCCGAAATTGTCGGACCAATTCCTATGCCTACAAAAATCAAGCGCTATACAGTGCTTAGATCTCCGCACGTAAACAAAACTTCAAGAGAGCAATTTGAGATGAGAATCCATGCACGTATGATCGACATCGTGTCTGCGACTACTGATACAGTTGATTCACTCATGAAACTTGACCTCGCTCCAGAAGTCAATGTTGAAGTTAGAGCTATGGGTAAATAAGGGGTAATGATGGAATATATTATTGAAAAAATCGGCATGAGCCGAACAATTGCAGTACCAAGCGTTCCTGTCACGTTACTCAGAGTTTTAGAAGCAAAAGTGTGTTCAGTTGATGAAAACAAACGTGCTTTAGTCTCTTATGCAAGTGGCAAAAAAATGAACAAAGCTATTGCAGGTCAGCAAAAAAAGTATAACCTTTCTGCTGAATTTAATCGCTTTGTGACTTTAGATGTTGCAAACGCTGAAGCAGGCGATTTAGATACAGCTCCTCTAGGTGATGCAAAAACACTTAAAGTGTCTTTGAATACTAAAGGTAGAGGTTTCTCAGGTGTTATGAAACGTCACAACTTTGGTGGTGGTCCAGGTGCACACGGTCACCGTTTCCACAGAAGTACTGGTTCAATTGGTAACCGCGAATGGCCAGGTCGTGTTCAAAAAGGCAAAAAAATGCCAGGTCACTATGGTAATACCCAAGTAACCGTAAAAAATGAGATCGTTTCATTTGATGCTCAAAATGGTATCTTAGCTGTTAAAGGCTCAGTTCCAGGTGCAAATGGATCATTAGGTAAAGCAAGGATTGTTAAATGAGTAGCGCAATCGTATTAAATGAAAAATTAGAAAATGTTGGTGCATTGGCTCTTCCTGCAAGTTTTGAAGAGATTCACTCACACAACTTATATCTTTATGTCAAATCATACCAAGCTGCGCTTCGTTCAAACACTGCTCACTCTAAAACAAAAGGTGATGTAAGCGGTGGTGGTAAAAAACCATGGGCTCAAAAAGGCCGTGGTGGTGCGCGTGCTGGTAGTAGAAGAAGTCCAGTATGGGTTGGCGGTGGTGCTGCATTCGGACCAAAAGCTAACAGAAATTATGATTTAAAAGTTAACAAAAAACAGAAAAAATTAGCACTTGAGTTCGCATTGAATGAAAAAGCAGCTAATAACGCGCTTTTTGTTGTTGATTCTTTGAGCGTTGAATCTGGTAAAACTAAAGACGCAGCAAAAATCATCAAAACACTTGGTACAAGAGATGCATTAATCGTTAAAGAATTGGTTGACGAGAAAACATTGTTAGCGTTTAGAAATATTCAAAACTGCTACCTTGTTGAAGCAAATGAGCTTAATGCGTATTTAGCAACTGCGTTCTATGCGGTAATCATAGAAAAATCAGTGCTTGAAACAATCACAAAAGAGGGCTAAGAATGGCTGATATTACTGATATTAAGGCAATCCTTTATACTGAAAAGAGCTTGAGCCTTCAAGAGAATGGTACAGTTGTTATCCAAACTTCAGTAAGAATGACAAAAAATGGCTTGAAAGAAGTATTAAAACAATACTTTGGTTTCACTCCATTAAAAATCAATTCTCTTAGAGTTATGGGAAAAGTTAAAAAGTTTAAAGGCATTGAAGGCAAACGTAATGATTTTAAAAAGTTTTATGTTCAGTTGCCAGAGGGCGCTAAACTAGAGAATGTGGAGGCGTAATCATGGCAATAAAATCATTTAAACCTTACACCCCAAGTCGTAGATTTTTAACAGGACTTGATTCAAGTGACATCACAGCAAAAGCTAGTGTTCCTTCACTTCTTGTAAAAGTTGCTGCAACTGCGGGTAGAAATAACAATGGTAGAATCACTTCTCGTCATAAAGAAGCGGGCGCCAAAAAACTTTACAGAATTATTGATTTTAAACGTACAAAGTTTAATATCGAAGGTACTGTAGCAGCAATCGAATACGATCCAAACAGAAATTGTAGAATTGCACTTATCAACTATGTAGACGGTGAGAAAAGATATATTCTTCAACCATCAGGTCTTAAAGTAGGCGATAAAGTACAAGCAGCTGAAGGCGGACTTGATATTAAACCAGGTAATGCAATGAAGCTAAAAAGCATCCCTGTAGGTACAATCTTACACAACATTGAACTTAAACCTGGCAAAGGTGGCCAAATGGCTAGAAGTGCTGGTGGTTATGCTCAACTTATGGGTAAAGAGACTCAATATGTTATGGTAAGACTTCCAAGTGGTGAGATGAGACAAGTATTGGCAGAGTGTATGGCTACTGTTGGTGTTGTTGGAAATGAAGATTGGGCAAACGTTGTTATTGGTAAAGCGGGTCGTAACAGACACCGTGGTATTAGACCTCAAACTCGTGGTTCTGCGATGAACCCAGTAGATCACCCACACGGTGGTGGTGAGGGTAAAACCAACTCAGGACGTCATCCAGTAACTCCATGGGGACAACCAACTAAAGGTAGAAAAACTCGTAAGAAAAAAGCGAGCGACAAACTGATTATTTCTAGAAGAAAAGGAAAATAGATGGCTAGATCGCTAAAAAAAGGTCCTTTTGTTGATGCTCATTTGTTGAAAAAAACGGTTGAAGCAAAAGAGACAAAATCAAACAAGCCGATTAAGACATGGTCTCGTAGAAGTACTATTATTCCTGATATGATCGGTATTACATTCAATGTTCATAATGGTAGAAACTTTGTTCCAGTTTATGTAACAGAGAATCACATTGGTTATAAAATGGGTGAATTTGCACCAACACGTACGTTCAAGGGTCACAAAGGCTCTGTTCAGAAAAAAATTGGTAAGTAGGTAGAAGATGAGTAAAGCAATATTAAAATTTATCCGTTTATCACCTACAAAAGCAAGACTAATTGCACGTGAAGTTCAAGGAATGAATGCAGAGCTTGCTATGGCAAGTTTAGAGTTTATGCCAAACAAAGGTGCGAAAGTTATCTCTAAAGTAATCGCTTCTGCTGTTTCTAATGGCGGATTTGAGCCAAATGAAGTTGTTGTTGCTTCTTGTCGCGTTGATGCTGGTCCAGTGTTGAAGCGTTTTATGCCAAGAGCTAGAGGTAGTGCGAGTGGCATTAGAAAACCAACTTCTCATATCATTGTTGAAGTAGCAAAAGCTGCAAAGAAGGAAGACTAAGATGGGTCAAAAAGTAAATCCGATTGGTTTAAGACTTGGTATCAATAGAAATTGGGATTCTCGTTGGTTCCCAGGTAAACAAACCTTAGCGACAAGTATTGGTGAAGATTACAAAATTAGAACATTTTTGAAAAAAGAGCTTTACTATGCAGGCGTTAGTCAAATTTTGATTGAAAGAACTGCTAAGAAGCTTAGAGTTACAGTTGTTGCTGCACGTCCTGGTATCATTATTGGTAAAAAAGGCTCTGATATTGAAAAATTAAGAGTTAAATTAACTAAGTTGATTGACAAAGATGTAAACGTTAACATTAAAGAAGAGAGACGTCCTCAATCTTCTGCTCAACTTTGTGCAGAGAACGTTGCAATGCAACTTGAGCGTCGTGTAGCATTTAGACGTGCAATGAAGAAAGTGATCCAAGGTGCACAAAAATCAGGTGCTAAAGGTATTAAAATTTCTGTTTCTGGACGTCTTGGTGGTGCTGAGATGGCAAGAACTGAATGGTACCTAGAGGGACGCGTTCCACTTCATACACTTCGTGCAAAAATCGATTACGGTTTTGCAGAAGCACACACAACATACGGTGTTATCGGTGTTAAAGTATGGATCTTTAAAGGTGAGGTTCTTGTAAAAGGTCTTGCACCAGAAAAAGAAGAAGCACCAGAAAAAGAAAATACGCGTAAGCCAAGAGCACGTAAAGAGAGAGGTAAAAACTAATGTTAATGCCTAAAAGAACAAAATATAAAAAGCAGATGAAAGGCCGCAATCGCGGTGAAGCGCAAAGTGGTGCTTCAATCGCTTTTGGTGAAATTGGTCTTAAAGCTGTTGAAGCTGGTCGTATTGATTCACGTCAAATTGAGGCTTCAAGGATTGCTTATACAAGACATGTTAAACGTCAAGCTAAGACTTGGATTCGTGTATTCCCAGACAAACCATTAACGGCTAAGCCACTCGAAACTCGTATGGGTAAAGGTAAAGGTTCTGTTGATAAGTGGGTTATGAATATCAAGCCTGGTAGAATAATTTTTGAAATGGCAGGTGTTCCTGAAGAGTTGGCTCGTGAAGCATTAACTCTTGCAATGCACAAATTGCCATTCAAAACTAAGATTGTAACTCGAGAGAGCGAAAATGAAGTATATTGATTTAAACGGCAAAAGTGCTGCAGAGCTTGCAGAGTTATTGAAAGAGAAAAAGGTTCTTTTGTTTACATTGAGACAAAAGTTAAAAACAATGCAACTGACTAATCCAAATGAGATTAAAGAAGTTAGAAGAGATATCGCACGTATTAATACGGCAATTTCTGCTCAAAACAAGTAGGGGTAACTAATGGCTTTAAAACGAGAGATTCAAGGCGTAGTTGTTCAGAAAACTGGTGATAAAACAATCACCGTTTTGGTAGAGAGACGTGTAATGCACCCACGATATCGCAAGTTCGTTAAACGTTTCAAAAAATACCTAGTCCATGACGAGAGCAACCAAGTAAAAATCGGCGACACAGTAAGCGCTATCGAGTGCAGACCACTTTCAAAAAGAAAGTCTTTTAGACTTAGCGCAATTGTTAAAGTGGGAGTTGAATAATGATACAAAGTTTTACAAGATTAGCTGTTGCTGATAACAGTGGTGCTAAAGAAATCATGTGTATTAAAGTTCTTGGTGGTAGTAAACGTCGTTATGCAACTGTAGGTGATGTTATCATCGCTTCTGTCAAAAAAGCATTACCAAGTGGTAAAGTGAAAAAAGGACAAGTTGTTAAAGCGGTTATCGTAAGAACAAAAAAAGAGATCCAAAGAGAAAACGGTTCACTCATTCGTTTTGATGAGAATGCTGCTGTTATTCTTGATAACAAAAGAGAGCCAATCGGTACTCGTATTTTCGGACCAGTAGGTCGTGAAGTTCGTTATGCTAACTTTATGAAAATCGTATCTTTGGCACCGGAGGTACTATAATGGCGACTAAGATGAAAATTAAAAAAGGCGATACTGTTAAAGTAATCGCAGGCGACGATAAAGGTAAAGAGGCAAAAGTTCTTCAAGTTATGCCTAAAACTTCTCAAGTCGTTGTTGAAGGTTGCAAAGTAGTAAAAAAAGCCATTAAGCCAAGCGAGAGCAATCCTAAGGGTGGTTTTTCAAACGTTGAGAAACCAATTCATATCTCTAACGTGGCTAAAGTAGAGGGTAAATAATGAACAGATTGCAAGAGAAATTCAATGCTGAAGTTCAACCAGCATTAGTTAAAGAGTTTAATATTACAAACCCTATGTTGGCACCTAAAATTGAGAAAATCGTTATCAGCGTTGGTGCTGGTGAAGAAGGTAAAGATACGAAATTAATGCAAAATATCGTTGATACCATCTCTTTAATTGCTGGACAAAAAGCAGTTGTTGCAAATGCTAAAAAATCAGTTGCTGGTTTTAAAGTAAGACAAGGCTATCCAGTAGGTGTTAAAGTAACTCTTCGCAAAGAGAAAATGTATGCGTTCCTTGATAAACTTATCTCTGTGGCACTTCCTAAAGTAAAAGACTTTAGAGGATTACCAAGAACAGGTTTTGACGGAAGATCAAACTATAACTTTGGTCTTAATGAACAATTGATGTTTCCAGAAGTTGTTTACGATAACATTATGAAAACACACGGTATGAATATTACAGTTGTAACAACCGCTAACAGTGACAAAGAAGCATTTAGACTTCTTGAATTGATTGGCTTGCCGTTCGCAAAAGGTAAATAATATGGCTAAAAAATCGATGATTGCAAAGGCTGCAAGAAAGCCTAAGTTTCAAGTAAGAGCATACACACGTTGTCAAATTTGCGGACGTCCACACTCTGTTTACAGAGATTTTGGTATCTGCAGAATTTGTCTTCGTAAAATGGCAAATGAGGGTCTTATTCCAGGCCTCAAAAAAGCAAGCTGGTAAGGAAATAGACTATGATTAATGATCTAGTAGCAGATTCTTTAACAAGAATCAGAAATGCATCAATGCGTAAACTTGATGTGACTAAATTAATGCATTCAAAACTTGTTGAAGCAATTTTAGTTATTTTCCAAAACAAAGGTTATATTGAAAGTTTTAACGTTGTTGAAGAAGGTCCTAAAAAATTTATCAATGTTGTTTTGAAGTATGACGCAAGAGGTAACCAAGTTATCAATGAAGTGAAAAAAATCTCAAAACCAGGCCGTAGAGTCTATAAAGGTTGCGATGAAATTAAACGCTTCAAAAATGGTTATGGTACAATCGTTGTTAGTACATCAAAAGGTGTTCTCAGTAATGATGACGCACACAAAGCAGGTCTTGGTGGCGAAGTTATCTGTAGTATTTGGTAATTAGCTGTTCTTTTATGGTATTCGATATCCATTCTAAGATTGTAAGCTTATCGTAGACAAGTAAAAGGAAATAAAATGTCTCGTATTGGTAAAAAGCCTGTTAAGATACCTGCTGGCGTTGAAGTGTCAGTAAATGGTGATTTAGTAGAGTTTAAAAAAGGTAGTGTTCAAAAAGTATTGGACACTAAAGGAAATGTTGACGTAAAAGTTCAAGATGGAGAGCTTGTATTTATTTCAAAAGGTGCTGATCGTCAGAGCAGCGCTTTTTGGGGAACATACCGTGCACTTGGTCAAAATGTTATCACAGGTTTAACTGAAGGTTTTAAAAAACAACTTGAAATTAACGGTGTTGGTTACAGAGCTGCCGTTAATGGTAATGTTCTTGAGCTTCAACTTGGATTTTCACACCCAATCAATTATGAATTTCCAAAAGATATTCAAATTAGTGTTGAAAAAAACGTGGTAACTATTCAAGGTGATGACAAGCAAGTAGTTGGTCAGATTGCTGCCGAAATTAGAAGTTTTAGAGCTCCAGAGCCTTATAAAGGTAAAGGTGTTAAATATTCTGATGAAACTATTATCCGTAAAGCCGGAAAAACTTCTAAGAAGTAAGGATAAGAGATGAGAGCAAATATTTTAAAACGAAAGCTTGCACTAAGAGTTAAACGTAAAAAAAGAGTAAGAGCAGATATTTCTGGTACAGAACAAAGACCAAGAGTTTCTTTCTTTAAATCAAACAGATATATCTATGCACAAGCAATTGATGATGTTAGTGGCGTTACTTTGGCAAGTGTAGATGGCAAAAAATTAGGGTTCAATGCTAGCAAAGCAAGTGCAGCAGAAGTTGCAAAAGTTTTTGCAGAAACGCTCAAGGCTAAGAATTTAACTCAAGTTGTCTATGATAGAAATGGTTATTTGTATCATGGTGTAGTTGCTGCTTTTGCAGATGGCCTTAGAGCAAACGGCATAGTGCTATAAGAAAAAAAAGAGGAAAACGATTCAATGGAAAAATATAACAGAGAAGAGTTTGAAGAAGTCATCGTTAACATTGGCCGCGTAACAAAAGTTGTTAAAGGCGGTAGACGTTTTAGATTTACAGCACTTGTTGTTGTTGGAAATAAAAAAGGTCTTGTTGGCTTTGGTTTTGGTAAAGCTAAAGAGGTTCCTGATGCTATTAGAAAAGCAGTTGATGATGCATTCAAAAACATTGTCAAAGTAAATATCAAAGGTTCAACAATCGCTCATGATGTTGAAGTTAAATTTAATGCAAGTCGTATTATTTTGAAACCTGCTAGTGATGGTACCGGTGTAATCGCTGGTGGTGCAACACGTCCTGTTGTTGAACTTGCAGGTATTAAAGATATTTTGACAAAATCATTGGGTTCAAACAATGCTTCTAACGTAGTAAGAGCAACTATCAAAGCTCTTAGCATGATTAAAAGCTAAGTAAAGAAGGATTCAAAATGGCATTAGATAATCTTACACCAGCAGAAAACTCTACCAAAAAGATCAAACGTGTAGGACGTGGTCAAGGTAGTGGTATGGGTAAAACCGCAAGCCGTGGTGCTAACGGTCAAAAATCTCGTACAGGTTATAAACGTAAAAGAGGTTTTGAGGGTGGTCAACAACCACTTCAAAGAAGATTACCAAAAGTTGGTTTTACTTCTAAAATCGAAAAACCTTATGTTATCAACATTGATAAAATTAAAGCAGTTGCAGAACTTGCTGAAATTACTGTTGATGCAATTAGAACAGTACATAAAATGGCAAGTACCGTTGTTAAAGTTAAATTAATCGGCGCAGGCGCAAAAGAGTTGACTGCTAAGATTAAAGACGAAAACGTCATTTTTACTGGAATGAGTAAATGAGCCAAGATCTCACCAGGAAGATCTTAGTTACATTAGGCTTTATTTTTGCATACAGGATACTGGCATACGTGCCAGTTCCTGGTGTAAATATAGCTGTAATTAAAGAGTTCTTCGACTCCAATAGCTCAAATGCCCTTGGAATGTTTAATATGTTCAGCGGTAACGCTGCACAACGTCTTAGTATTATATCGTTAGGTATTATGCCTTACATCACCGCGTCTATTATTATGGAACTTCTTGCAGCAACTTTCCCAGCACTTGGTAAAATGAAAAAAGAACGTGATGGTATGGTCAAATACATGCAGATCATTCGATATGCAACGATTGGTATTACGATTGTACAAGCCATTGGTGTTTCCGTTGGTCTTGGAGGGTTAAGCGGTCGCGCAGGCGAGAGTGCGATTATGATCGATATGACAACCTTTACAGCTATTGCAGCTGCGAGTATGCTTACAGGAACCATGTTACTTATGTGGATCGGTGAACAAATTACGCAACGTGGTATTGGTAACGGTATCAGTTTGATTATTTTTGCAGGTATTGTTTCAGGAATTCCAAATGCTATTGGCGGAACTATTAACCTTGTGAATACTGGGGAATTGAACTTCCTTGTCGTCATTGGTATTTTAGCTGTTATCTTAGCAACGGTCGGTTCTATTATTTATGTGGAGATGGGTGAACGTCGTATCCCGATTTCGTATTCACGAAAAGTTGTCCTTCAAAATCAACACAAACGTATTATGAACTATGTGCCGATCAAAATGAATCTTAGTGGTGTTATTCCTCCTATTTTTGCAAGCGCAATTTTGATGTTCCCATCAACAATTATGCAAGCTAGCACCAATCCGATTGTTCAATCTATTCATGATTTTCTTAATCCAAATAGTTATGTCTTTAACGTACTTACATTCTTGTTCGTTATTTTCTTTGCTTATTTTTATGCATCGATTGTGTTCAATGCAAAAGATATCTCTGAGAACTTAAAAAAACAAGGTGGTTTTATCCCGGGTGTAAGACCAGGCGAAAGCACTGCACTCTTCTTAAATGAAGTAGCAGGAAGATTAACCTTATGGGGATCAATTTACCTAGGACTTATCTCAACTCTTCCATGGGTTTTAGTAAAAGTAATGGGTGTTCCATTTTATTTTGGTGGAACGGCAGTACTCATTGTTGTACAAGTTGCACTTGATACAATGCGTAAAATTGAAGCACAGATGTACATGAATAAATATGAAACACTTAGTGCTGTAGGACTTTAATGGTATGGCAATTACCATCAAAAAAGCTCAAGAGATAGCAAAGCTTTCTGTAGCTAATAAGATTGTTGCTAAAACATTAGAGTATCTTGCAGGTAATATTCACCCAGGGCTCAGCTTAAAAGAGCTTAATGCCATGGGTGAGTCTTACATTCATAGCCTTGGTGCACGTCCTGCATTTAAGGGTCTTTATGGTTTTCCAGCGGGTGTATGTACCTCTGTCAATGAAGTAATCATTCATGGTATTCCTACTGATTATCGACTTAAAGAAGGCGATATTGTAGGCCTTGATATTGGTACTGAAGTAGACGGTTGGTATGGTGATTCTGCTATAACAGTAGGCGTTGGAGAAATTACTAAGGATGATGAAAACCTAATAGCATGCGCTAAAGATGCACTCTATTATGCAATCGATATTATTCAACCAGAAATGCGTTTTAAAGAACTGAGTCATGCAATTGAGCAGTTTATTCTCCAAAAAGGTTATGTTCCATTGCGTGGTTTTTGTGGGCATGGTATCGGTAGAAAGCCTCATGAAGAGCCAGAACTTCCAAACTATTTAGAAGGGATTAATCCTAAGAGCGGTCCTAAAATTAAGAATGGAATGGTTTTTTGTATTGAGCCGATGATTTGTCATAAAGAGGGAACTCCGAAAATTTTGGAGGATAAGTGGTCTGTTGTTTCGACAGATGGGTTAAGAGGAAGCCACTATGAGCACACGGTTGCAATCGTAGATGGTAAAGTAGAAATTTTGTCTCTATCTTGAGATTATAGGAGGTAAAATGGCAAAAGATGACGTGATTGAAATAGATGGTAAAGTGATCGAAGCACTTCCCAATGCAACTTTTAAAGTTGAAGTACAAAATAGCCATGTGATTTTGTGTCACATTGCTGGCAAGATGAGAATGCATTATATTAAAATAATGCCAGGAGATACCGTGAAAGTTGAGTTAACTCCGTATAGTTTAGATAAAGGTCGTATAACTTATAGGTATAAGTAAATTATTAGCTTAATTTATGTATAATTTACCCCTTTTGTAAAGCTGTGTGAAGAATAATCGAGAAAGAAACCACTGTTTTTTCGATTGTTGGTTTGAGATACATCATCAAACCTGTGACAGTTTAACTCAAAATCCCAGTGGAAAAAAAGTTCAGGAGTCACGAATGAAAGTACGACCTTCTGTAAAGAAGATGTGCGATAAGTGCAAAGTGATTAAACGAAAAGGTATCGTTAGAGTCATTTGCGTAAATCCAAAACACAAACAGAGACAAGGATAAGCATGGCAAGGATTGCAGGTGTAGACCTTCCAATGAAAAAGAGAGTAGAGTATGGTTTAACATACATCTACGGTATAGGTTTAACAAGTTCTAGAGCTATTTTAACAGCAACTGGAATTTCGTTTGATAAAAGAGTTCATGAGCTAAGTGAAGATGAAGTTGCTGCGATTCGTAAAGAGATCCAAGCAGGATTCCAAGTAGAGGGTGATCTTCGTAAAAAAGTGGCTATGGATATTAAAGCTTTGATGGATATGGGAAGCTATAGAGGTCTTAGACACAGAAAAGGCTTGCCAGTTCGTGGACAAAAAACAAAAACGAATGCGCGTACCAGAAAAGGTAAAAAACGCACCGTTGGCGCTAAAGCTAAATAACGAAGTCTCAAAGGGAAACAGATGGCAAAAAGAAAAGTAGTACGTAAAAAAGTTGTTAAGAAAAATATTGCTAAAGGTATCATCTATATCTCTGCAACATTTAATAACACTGTCGTAACTGTAACTGATGAGATGGGAAATGTTATTGCTTGGAGCAGTGCAGGAAGCCTAGGCTTTAAAGGTAGTAAAAAATCTACTCCTTATGCAGCACAACAAGCTGTTGAAGATGCACTTACAAAAGCAAAAGAGCATGGTCTCAAAGAAATCGGTATTAAAGTTCAAGGCCCGGGCAGTGGTCGTGAGACAGCGGTAAAAAGTGCTGGTAGTACAGAAGGTATTAAAGTATCTTTCCTAAAAGATATTACACCTCTTCCACACAACGGCTGTAGACCTCCAAAAAGAAGAAGAGTTTAATTCTAATTTTTAGAATAGAACTTCTTTAAGAGAAACAAAATAATTTTTTCGTTTATGCAATAGATTAGGAGAAAAAATGGCAAGATATAGAGGACCAGTCGAAAAGCTCGAGAGAAGACTTGGTGTCAGCTTAGCCCTTAAAGGTGAGCGCAGACTTGCTGGTAAAAGCGCATTAGACAAGCGACCATATGCACCAGGTCAACACGGACAAAGAAGAGCAAAAATTAGTGAGTACGGTCTCCAATTAAGAGAGAAACAAAAAGCTAAATTTATGTATGGAGTTTCTGAAAAACAATTCAGACGTATATTTGACGAAGCAGCAAGAAAAGAAGGAAACACAGGTATTAACCTTGTTCTTCTTATCGAAAGAAGACTTGACAATGTTGTTTACCGTATGGGTTTTGCAACAACAAGAAGATTTGCACGTCAATTAGTTACACATGGTCACATTTTAGTGAATGGCAGCAAAGTTGACATTCCTTCATATGTTGTACGTGCTGGTGACAAAATCGAAGTTTGCGAGAAATCTAAAAACAACCCACAAGTAAAAAGAGCTCTTGAGTTAACACAACAAACTGGTATTGCACCATGGGTTGATGTTGAGAGAGAAAAAGCTATGGGTATTTTTACACGTATCCCAGAGAGAGAAGAAGTAGTTATTCCGGTTGAAGAAAGATTAATCGTTGAGCTATACTCTAAATAATAAAGTAGGTAGTATATGAAAAAAATCAATACATCAGCTTACATGCCAACTGAAATTGAGGTAGAGAATATTGCGGCAAATAAGGTTCAAGTGAGTGCATACCCATTTGAATCTGGTTTTGCAGTAACATTGGCACATCCTTTACGAAGATTGCTTTTAAGCAGTACAGTAGGATCTGCACCAACGGCTGTAAAGATTGAAGGCGTAACCCATGAATTTGATAGCATGCGCGGTATGCTTGAAGATGTTGCTCTTTTCATCATTAACCTTAAAAATATTCGTTTCAAAATCAAAGGTGATGAGAAACGCTTAGAGGTTAACTACTCATTTACTGGACCAAAAGAGATTAAAGGAAGTGATTTAGCAAACGCTCAAGTTGAAATTGTTACTCCAGATGCATATTTGGCAACAATCAATGAAGACGCAGAGCTAAACTTCTCTTTGATTATCGAAAAAGGAATCGGCTATGTTCCAAGTGAGAACATTAGAGGTTTGGTCGGAGAAGATTATATTGCACTCGATGCTTTCTTTACACCTGTAAAAAGAGCAGTGTATGATATTGAGAACGTTTTGGTTGAGGACAATCCTAACTATGAGAAAATTGTTTTCACAATCGAAACAGATGGACTTGTTTCTCCAATTGAAGCTTTTAAAAATTCACTTGAAGCGATGTATGCACAAATGTCAGTATTTAATGGCATTTTGGATATTGCAGTGGCTCCAAAAAGTGAGAGTTCTAATGAGAACGTGGAGTTTGGAAAGCTATTACAGAGTATTGAAGAGTTAAATCTAAGTGCTCGTAGCTTCAACTGTTTAGATAGAGCAGAGGTTAAATTCATTGGCGAACTTGCTTTAATGAGTGAGTTAGAGCTCAAAAACCTTAAAAATCTAGGCAAAAAGTCATTAGAAGAGATCAGACAAGTTATGGAAGAGAGTGGTTATCCTGTCGGATATAATTTCTCTGACGAGACAGCAAGTTTGCTCAAGAAAAAAATTGAAGATTTAAAATCTGAAGCCAACGAGGGTTAATTTATGAGACATAAGCACGGATATAGAAAGCTTGGTCGTACTTCATCACACAGAGCGGCGTTGTTGAAGAACTTGGCTATAGCTGTTATTAAATATGAGAAAATCGAAACAACACTTCCAAAAGCAAAAGAGCTTAGAGGTTTTGTTGAAAAATTGATTACTAAAGCTGGAGTTGGTGGCGATCATGCTCACAAAACAGTTTTTGCTGCACTTCAAGATAAAGAGTGTACAAAAAAATTGGTCAATGAGATCGCACCTAAATACCTTGAGAGAAATGGTGGTTACACCCGTATCGTAAAAACACGTATTAGAAAAGGCGACGCTGCGCCTATGGCGTTTTTAGAGCTCGTTTAATTCTCTTTTTTTGCTTCGGGGACATTCGTCCCCAAGCTTATCTTCGTTAAAATTTTTTTACCCTAAAGTCGCCTTCTATCCTCTTAAATTAAGTCACTTTTAACTCAAACTATTGTTAAATTAGATACTTTTGCTATAGGAGAATCTATGATACCATTTAGTGATGATGAGTTACTTCCCGTTGTTGAAAAATCACTTGAAAAAATTAAGCCAATGTTAGCGTTAGATGGCGGTGGATTAACATTATTAGGAATAAAACAAGGTCGTGTTTATGTTCAGCTTCAAGGTGCTTGTCAAGGGTGTGCATCCAGCGGTCAAACACTTAAATACGGTGTTGAAAGACAATTAAGAATTGATATTCATCCTGAACTTGAAGTTGTAAATATTTTACCTGGCCAAGAACATGAATTCGAAGCAGTGGGAGAGTAATGAACGCATATATTAAAGATGGCATTGAGAAATTTTATACAAAAAACTTCAAAGAGGCAATGCAACAATTTGCATTAGCACTCAGTATCGATCCCAACTCCAAAGAAGCCCGAATAGGCGCTATTTTATGCGATATGGCAATGAGTAATGAAGAACAAGCGATGGCATTGTTTGAGTATTATATTCTCACTAAAGAAAATGGTGCAGAAGATTGTGAAGAGGTGATGGAAGAGATCATCAATTCAGTCGAAGAACACAGCGAGAAAATAGCTCACCTTTTTAAACAGAGTGATTTTGAAGCAAGAATTAATGCAGAAAATGGAATTAAGTATGAAGATTTTATGGCTTTAATTGAATCTCGTGGTAGTTTTAAAGAAGCTTTTGAAGACATCATGTTCTCTACAAAAGTTATTATTTCTAAAAAAGAAGATTTTGTTGATTTTTTAGCCAAACTCATTGAAAATGGCTTTATTGAAATGTCCCTCAACTACTTAGAGAGTGCTGTTACTCTTTTCCCTAATGATGAGCAATTGTTATCGCTCATTAAAAAAGTACAAAAATAGAGAGTTCCCTTGAAAATAGATTTGCAAAACCATGAACCGTTTTTATATATAACGGATAATTCAAATGAGTGTAATGCTTCAAGCATTTTTATGATAAGTGATCAAAATGCTCTTTATAAACAAAGTGCAATTGATCATGGTTGTACAAAAATTATCTCTGCGAAAGAGTGTATTGATCTTCTTGGAATTGTGGATAAGATTAAAATTATTGGTATCACAGGAACCAATGGCAAAACAACAACAGCTGCTGCAATTTACTCCATACTTCTTGATTTAGGTAAAAAAGTTGGCTTACAGGGTACAAGAGGTTGTTTTATCAATGATCATCGCATCGAGGATAAAAGCCTTACTACCCCACCTATTTTACAAACGATCAAAAATTTAAAAATGGCAGTGGATGCAGGATGTGAATACTTTGTTATGGAAGTGAGTTCTCACGCAATTGTACAAAATCGTATAGATGGGCTTAGTTTTGCTCTCAAAATTCTAACCAATATTACGCAAGATCATCTTGATTTTCACAAAACAATTGATGAATACATCGCCGTAAAAAGTAGCTTTTTTGAAGATGAGAGTTTGAAACTTATCAATAAAGACGAAAGCAAAATTCGTTTTAATCGTACCAATGCCATGAGTTATGGTATTGAACATCCTGCAACGTACAAAATTTTAGCGTACTCACTAAAAGAAGGCATTAGTGCGGCAGTCGCTAAAATCGATAAAGTATATGATTTTGAATCACCTCTGCATGGCTTTTTTAATCTCTATAATATCCTTGCAGCCATTAGCGCTGTTGATATGTTAGGTGTTGCGCCTATGGAAGCTATTTGTGAAGCTGTAGAGCATTTTGGTGGTGTTGAAGGACGTATGGAAGTGGTAAGCAGTGATCCTTTGGTCATCGTTGATTTTGCACATACGCCAGATGGTATGGAAAAAGTTCTTGATAGCATGAAAGAACGCGATCTAGTTGTTGTTTTTGGTGCAGGTGGAGATCGTGATCGTACCAAGCGTCCTAAAATGGGAGCAATGGCAGAGCGCTATGCAAAAAAAATTGTGGTTACAAGTGATAATCCACGTTCTGAAGATCCACAAAGCATTATCAATGAAATTTTGGCTGGTATGCATCCAAATGAACATTTAGAAGTGGAAGTAGATCGTCATAAGGCTATTGAAAAAGCATTATTGAAACAAGGAAAGGATGAAGTCTTGCTGATTCTTGGTAAAGGAGATGAAACCTACCAAGAGATTCAAGGGAAAAAATATCCCTTTGATGACAGGGAAGTTGTAAAAAGCATTATCGCTCAATGGGCTAAGCAAAAATAGGGTAAAATAAACAAATTTCTTAAACTTAAAGAGGTAGAAAAGCGATGACGCTTGAGATGTTATACAGTAAAATTCATAGAGCGACTGTAACTGACGCTAATTTGAATTATGTAGGTTCTATTACAATTGATAAAGAACTTATTGAAGCTTCTAACCTAAATGTAGGACAAAAAGTAGAAGTAGTCAATATTAATAACGGTGAACGCTTTACAACGTATGTTATTGAAGGCAAAGCGGGTGGAAAAGATATCTGCCTCAATGGTGCAGCAGCACGAAAAGCCCATATTGGTGATAAAATTATTATTATTGCGTATGCACATATGACAAAAGGTGAAATGGAAGCTTTCAAACCAACGGTAGTATTGGTCGATGAAAGTAATACTTTGGTTGAAGTGAGAGATTACATCTAATGTTTGAAAATTTTGATCTTTCAAAAATGAGTGCGATGCTTGAAGAGGCACAAAAACAAGCTCAAAAAATGCAAGAAGATGCAAGCAATAAAGAGTTCACTGCTAAAAGTGGCGGTGGCATGGTAAGTGTCAGTATGAATGGAAATGGTGAACTCATTGATATAACGCTCGATGATTCACTTTTAAGCGACAAAGAATCGTTGCAGATTCTCCTTATAAGTGCAATCAATGATGTTTCCAAAATGGTAGAAGATAACAAAAAACTAGCGACAACTCAGATGCTTTCCAGCATTGGAGGATTTGGCGCAAAAAGTTAAGGAGCAGTATGTGAAACGTCTAGGTCTCTTTCTTTTTTTAGCAACAAGTGCTCTTTTTGGAGCAGAAGCACCAGTAGCATCTACACCAGCTCCCGCTTCTAAAGCAGAGTTCGTATACCCTGATTTTTCACAATGTTATGAAAAAAACAAACAATCTGTTGTTTATTTTGGTAAAACAAGAGCGATTGCCATTAGTGAAAAGCAGGCAATTGCGTATTCAAAAGAAAAACCAACTGTGCCCTTTGCTAAGTATGATTATTACTCCAATCTCTATCTTTTCGACTCGCCAAAACCGCTTATTCCTGTAAAATTAAAATCAACCAGTGAGATGAAACTTGGTGAATGGCTTGTGAGCATGACGGACAACTCTTTGGTTGCAGTCAATGCTTCTAAAATAGGAAAAAGTGCCAATGAATTTTTTGAATTTGGTGGAGTGGGAGAAGTAAATACGCTAGTTGGTGGGCTATGCTGTGAAATGTATGGACTAGGAATTGGCGATAAATTTTTTATTGGATCTGAGTCTCTTCAGCGCTTCATCGATGGAAAATCAGCCTCATTTCAAGAGTTAGGGGTACGCGTTGTTGATGGCAATGAGAGTGTAATCGTTGATTTTGTGGATCCAACATTTAAAGATGCAAAATTAAAAGTAGGTGATAAAATCACACTGCTCAATGGTAAAAAAGTAAGCAATGTAACAGAATTTGGTGATGCCCTAAAAACATTTAAAGATCTTACAAAAGTGAGTGCACAAATTCAACGCGATAATGCATGGATTGAAGAAAATATTTTAGCACCAAAACCTGTTGTAAAAAAAGTCGAGCCTAAAAAAGTACCATTACCTGAAACCAAAAAAGAGAGCTATTTACAAACGAAAGGGTTTAAGTTTGACAATGATCTTAGACTCAAAGAGATCGCACGTGGTTCTTTTGCTGAACAAAGTGGTTTAAAAGCAGGTGATCGTTTAATTCAAATTGATCAAGTACCAGTAGAGCGAGTTTCTGAGGCTGATTCTTATTTGGCTAAGGCACGTAATCGAGAGGTCAGTCTCTTATTTGACCGTGACGATTTCCAATTTTTTGTAACATTGAAACGTTGAAAGGGAAGTTTTGAGTTCTAAAGAGTTAGTAGAAAAGTTCGAGCAGTTTTTAAAAGTAAAGCTTCCTGTTGTTGAAAGTTTTCATCCACATTTTAGTCACGCTTTTGGCGAGATGCTTGATGTAGGAGGAAAGCGGTTCCGTCCTCTGTTGCTTCTTAGTGTTGTTGAAAGCTCCAAGCCTCTTTTAATTGAAAATGCCTTGCATGTAGCACTTGGGTTAGAAATGATGCATACGTATTCGCTGATTCATGATGATTTGCCATGTATGGATAATGCAGCGCTTAGACGAGGGCATCCTACATTGCATGTTAGCTATGATGAGACTACGGCTGTATTGATTGGCGATGCTTTAAATACTCATGCGTTTTATCTCTTGGCAAATGCTCCTTTAAGTGCTGAAATTAGAATTAAGCTGGTATCCATTCTTTCCAGTGATGCTGGAATCTACGGAATGGTTCTAGGTCAAGCAATTGATTGCTTTTTCGAAGATAAACATTTGAATGTAGATGAATTAAGTTTTTTACACCTTCATAAAACAGCTAAATTGATTGCAGCTTCGCTGCTTATGGGTGCTGTGATCTGTGAGTTAGATAAAGCAACTCAAGAGATACTTTATCAGTTTGGTCTTAAACTAGGACTTTTGTTTCAAGTGCAAGATGACATTATTGATGCAACATTGACAAGCGAAGAAGCGGGTAAACCAACACAAAATGATGGTCATAAGAACTCATTTGTCAATTTACTAGGACTAGAGGGTGCCAAAGAGACGAAGCAAAAACTTCTGCTTGAACTGGATGGTGAATTAGAAAAGCTTGATGCAGCTTTGTCGCATAGACTCAAAAGCATTGTCGAAGCATATTTTAAAGGATAGATATACAATGGAAAATAAAAAAATATTGAAAAAACAAGCCGATACAATTCGTTTTTTAGCAGCAGATATGGTACAACGTGCAAACAGTGGTCACCCAGGTGCTCCTATGGGTTTAGCAGATATCGTAACAGTTTTAGCACGTCATATTACACATAATCCGAAAAATCCAAAATGGTTGAATCGCGATCGTTTAATCTTTAGTGGAGGACATGCTTCAGCGCTTGTGTACTCATTTTTACATCTATGTGGTTATGATCTTAGTATTGAAGATTTACAAAATTTTAGACAATTAGGTAGTAAAACACCAGGTCACCCTGAATATGGCGATGTTCCTGGTGTAGAAGTTACTACAGGCCCTTTAGGACAAGGTATTTCTAATGCCGTTGGTTTTGCGATGGCAGCAAAATATGCAGCAACACTTTTAAACAAACCAAAAGCAGAAGTGATTACCCATAAAGTTTACTGCTTATGTGGCGATGGTGACCTACAAGAAGGCATTAGCTACGAGGCGTGTTCACTTGCAGGACATCTAGGACTTGATAATTTAGTGGTTATTTATGATAGCAATGCCATTACGATTGAAGGAGATACTTCTATTGCATGGAGCGAAGATGTTAAACGTAGATTTGAAGCGCAAGGCTGGGAAGTTTCACGTATTGATGGACATGATTTCGATGAGATCAATGAAGTATTAGAGCAATCTAAAGAGCAAACAAAGCCTTACTTGATTATTGCAGATACGACGATTGCAAAAGGTGCATGTGAGATGGAAGGAAGCCATCATGCGCATGGTGCACCTCTTGGATGTGAAGAGATTAAAAACTCTAAAATGAAAGCAGGATTTGATCCTGAAAAAAGTTTTAGCGTAGATGACGATGTTCGTGCTCGTTTTAATTGTGCTCTTGAAAAAGGTGATCTTGCTGAAGCTGGGTGGAATGCGCTTGTTAAAAATGGATTGAGTGCTGAGCAAAAAGCGCTTCTTGAAGCTCTCTTAAATCCTGATTTTTCAAAAATTGAGTGGCCAACTTTTGAGAGTGATGTCGCAACACGCGATAGTAATGGAAAAATTATCAATGCAATTGCTAAAGCTATTCCTAGCTTCTTAGGGGGAAGTGCAGATCTTGGTCCATCAAATAAAAGTGAACTCAATGGCATGGGAGATTTCCCTTTTGGTCCTAATATTCACTTTGGTATTCGCGAACATGCTATGGGTGCTATTATCAATGCGTTTGCACTGTATGGTTTATTTATTCCTTATGGTGCGACATTCTTTATTTTCAGTGATTATATGAAGCCATCTGTTCGTTTAGCGGCATTGATGAAACTTAAAAACTTTTATATCTGGACACATGATAGTATTGGTGTCGGCGAAGATGGACCAACGCATCAGCCAATTGAGCAACTCAGTCAATTTAGAGCACTCCCTAACTTTTATGTTTACCGCCCATGTGATGGTAGAGAGAATGTAAAAGCATGGCAAAAAGCATTGAGTATGCAAGCTCCTGCAGCATTTGTGTGTTCACGTCAAAAACTAAAAGCGCTTAAAGATGATAGAGTGCATGGTGATGTTGAAAATGGTGGTTATTTGCTGACAAAACGTGATAACGCAACTGTAACATTACTGGCAAGTGGTAGTGAGGTGTATATGGCACTTGAAGTAGGGTGCAGACTTTCAAAAATGGGTGTTGCAACGAACATCGTTAGTGTGCCGTGTTTTGATCTTTTTGTTGAACAAGAAAAATCATACATCGATACGGTTATTGATCCTAAAACAAAAGTATTTGCGATTGAAGCAAGTGCCGGTAATGAATGGTACCGTTTTGCTGATGAAGTGATTGGTATGAAACGTTTTGGTGCGAGTGCTCCTGCAGATTTATTGTTTAAGAAATTTGGATTAACATCTGATGCTGTTACTGAAAAAGTTTGCGCTGCATTAGGTGTAACGTATCAGGCAAGCAGTGGTACTAGCTGCAAGTGCTAATATGAATAAAGCGATCATTTTCGATCTTGATGGCACACTTCTTGATACGCTTGAAGATATTGCCATCAGTGCTAATTTTGCCTTGACAACGCTTGGTTTTAACGCTGAGTCAACAGAAAAATATCGTTATTTTGTAGGTGAGGGTGTTTTCAAACTTTTTGAAAACATCTTTGCCCAAACTCCTCAAACACAAGAGGTTATTCAAGAAGCTGTCAGCTTATTTGAAAGCCATTACGCCAAACAATTTAATCAAAATACTAAGCTTTACGATGGTGTGAGTAAGATGTTGACATTTTTGCAAACACGTGGCTTTAAAATGGCAATTCTTTCTAACAAACCCGATTCTTTTACCAAAATGTGCACTGTAAAATATCTACGGTCATGGAAATTTGACGTTGTTTTCGGTGCCCGTAATGGTGTCCCAAGAAAGCCTCATCCACAAGGTGCATTAGACATTAGTTCTCTCTTAGAGATAGAACCACATAGGTGTTATTATCTGGGTGATACAATGATCGACATGCAAACGGCTAATAGTGCTGGGATGATAGCCCTTGGTGCATTGTGGGGCTTTAGAGAAGAAGATGAACTACGAGAACATGGTGCAAAACATTTGGTGAAAACACCCAGCGAGGTCATAAAGCTCCTCGCCGAGGTTTAAGATTTTAGGACTTAAATTTTCCGAGTTCGTTATTGAGATTTTCTGTCATCGCATGTAAATGTTCACTCGCTTGAGAAACATTGTCAATGCTGGTGACATTTTCTTTTGAAATCACATTGATTTTTTCAATCTCTTCAACCATTCCCTTGATTTGCGTTGCCGTATGTACAAAGTTATCAACGGTTGCATGGGCATCTTGAATGGTTTTTTGAATGGTTGTATCAATATTATTCATACCATTTTGTAACTCTATGGAGATCGATGCAAGAGCATTAACCTCCTCAGCATTATGAGCAATGTCTGTATTGGCATCCATGATAGATTGAACAACAACATTAATGGTTGCATCTATCTCTACTAAGCTTTTTTGAGTACGCTCAGCGAGTTTTCGTACTTCATCTGCAACAACGGCAAATCCACGTCCATGCTCGCCTGCACGTGCCGCTTCAATGGCCGCATTAAGGGCTAGCAAATTGGTCTGATCAGCAATATCTCTAATGATGCTTAGGACCTCTTTGACTTCGTTGGCATTGTGACTGACGGTATTTAAACGATCCGCTAAACTCTGCTCTTTTACAGCAGTTTCTTGCATGGTACGTTCAAGTTGCTCTGCTTGATTTTTAACCGTGTTAATGTCTTGTTGTGTTTTACGAAGTGCCTCTTGTGATGCTGTTGCTTTTTGTACCGATGCCTCGATAGCGCTTGTAAGCGCTATGCCGTTATCTTTTGTTTTACTCACAATTTTTGCCTCAGCATCAACATTGCGTACGACTTCAGAAGCTGTACGAGAGAGCTCTTCTGAAATAGAAGCATTTTCATTACTGATCTCTTTTGATTTTTTAACAATTTCATGAAGTTTTTCAATGAATTTGTTAATGTTCCCCGATACTTGGCCAAATTCATCATTGCTTGCTGCTTGAAGACGTTGTCTAAGATCACCTTCTGAACTTGAAAGATCTTGAACAACTTGGTTAAGTTGATCGAGAGGTTGTAAGAGCATTTTAATTAAAAAAATCATAATACCAACAGAAAGAATGAGCATAATAAGCCCCATAATAAAGAGCTCTTTCACTTGGCTATTTAAGAAAGCATATGCCATATCTTTATCGAAAGTAATACCTGGGATCCAGTTTGTTTCTTCAGAAGCTTTGTAAGCAAAAATTTTATTTTCTCCTTCAAAAGCATATTCGATTAATCCTTCTGGATCTCCTTTGAGTTTTGTTGCTAAAATAGACTCTTTACCTAGCATTTCAGCTTTTGGATGTGCAACGATAATTTTTTTTGCATCCAAAAGCATTCCGTAGCCACCATTGAAATTGATGTCGCTTACAGCTTTTACAATATGCTTGAGCTCAAATGAGGTTGCAACGACACCAACAATCTTTCCATTTTTTACAATCGGTGCCATAACAGCTACAAGGTCAATAGGATCAGCAGATCCGCGGTAAATATCTGTCATACCAGCCTTACCTGTTGTTTTCCCCATAACGTACCAAGGACGTGTTCGCGGATCAACTTTAGGAATGGTGTTACTACCATAAATCATAATGCCACTACTTTCAATACCTAAAAAGCTATCGCGCCCTTCCGATGCTTTTGTTGTTTCTTGAAGAATGGCTTTGGCTTGTGCTTCGCTCATGTTTTCGATGTCGCTTAGCATACGTGCAGCGCTTGAGAGGCTATTTTTCTTACTCAAAACCCATAGATCAATATAATCGGTTAATGAGCGAGATGCCATTTTGAGGTTTGTCTCAACTTGAGTAATACTATTTTTCTTTGTATCGATATAGCTTACAACACCAAATGCTGTAAGGCTAATACAGATTAAGAGTGAGATAATCAAAGTGACTTTTGTCTTAAAGTGCATAAATGACTCCTTTTTGTGAGAGTTGTGTTAACATGTAAAAATGCGGATACTTTACATTAACGACGTAAGGTTTTTATTATAGCGCTTTTTTTGTGACGAAAATGAGACTTTGATGAGGATGATTACCTCACATAAGTATAAACTATGAAGATAGTAACATCTTTTTGTTGCAAATATGTTGTAGTTCTTTAAATGGTAGGAGAGAAAAATGAAGAAAAATACTAGGAGATACCTGAGTATGGATAATACTCAGGTATTATAGATTTTACGACTTAAACTTACCCAGTTCGTTGTTAAGGTTTTCAGTCATCACATGGAGGTGTTCAGAAGCTTGAGAAACATTGTCGATACTTCCAACATTCTCTTTAGAGATGGTATTGATCTTCTCGATCTCATCCACAATCTTTTTGATTTTAGAAGCGGTATCGATAAAGTCATTAACTGTATGGTGTGATTCATCAATGGTTTTATGAATAATGGTTTCGACACTGTTCATACCATCTTGAAGTTCTATAGAGATAGATGCTAATGCATTGACTTCTCCTGCATTGGCAGCAATATCAGTATTGGCATCCATAATGGATTGAACCACCACATTGATGGTTGCATCAATCTCAACCAAGCTTTTTTGTGTTCTCTCAGCCAACTTTCGTACTTCATCGGCAACCACGGCAAAACCACGTCCATGCTCTCCTGCCCTTGCAGCTTCAATCGCTGCATTGAGGGCTAAAAGGTTGGTTTGATCGGCAATATCTCTAATGATGTTTAGAACATCTTTGACTTCATTGGCATTATGGCTTACTGTATTAAGACGTTCAGCCAAGTTTTGCTCTTTTGCAGCTGTGGCTTGCATGGTGTATTCGAGTTGTTCTACTTTAGCTTTTACATCAGAGATATCTTTTTGAGTAGCACTGAGTGCTTTTTGAGAATCTTTGGCTTTTACAACAGAGGTTTCAATACTTTTAACTAATGCAATACCTTCTTCTTTTGTACTCTCAACGATTTTAGACTCTGTGTCTACATTACGTACGACTTCTGATGCGGTACGTGAGAGTTCTTCTGAGATAGAGGCATTTTCATTACTAATCGTTTTAGACTTTTTCACAATCTCATGAAGCTTTTCAATGAATTTATTAATGTTACGTGACACTTGAGCAAATTCATCATTGGAAGCAACAGAAAGTCTTTGTCTAAGATCACCTTCACTACTTGAGAGCTCTTGTACTACACCATTGAGAGTATCCAGTGGTTTGAGTAGAGCTTTAATCAGCACAATCATTACTCCGATGGAGAGGATAAGCATTACAAGGCCCATTAACATGAGATTTCTAATTTGTGCATTTAAAAAAGCATACGCGGTTTCTTTATCAAAAGTAATTCCAGGAATCCAACCGGTCTCAGAAGAGACTTTAAACGCAAAAATTTTATTAGCACCTTGGAATTCGTACTCGATAAATCCCTCTTTTTTTTCTTTAAACTCTTTGCTTAAGGTTGATTCTGTACCAAGAAGTTCTTTATTTGGGTGTGCAACGATCATTTTTTTGGTATCAAGGAGCATGCCGTAACCACCGTTAAAATTAACATCGCCAACAGCTTTTACTAGGGTTTCTAAAGGAAGATCGATGCCAACAACACCAACCATTGATCCATTTCTCATAATAGGTGCCATGACAGTAACCATAAGGACTTTCGCAGTTGCACCAACATAGGCATCTGTAATGCCCACTTTCCCTTCGCTTTTTGCCTGTTTGTACCAGCCTCTTGATCTTGGATCATATCCTTCAGCTTTTTTCTTGCCACTACCATAAATCATTTTACCATCTTCAAATCCAGCATAGGATTCCATTGCATCGTATGTCTTACTCATCTCTTTCAGTCTTGCTTCTAACTCTGCATCATCTGTGACATGACTCAATGAGCGTGCCGCTCCAGCAACACCACTTTTTTTAGAAGCAACCCAGAGGTCGATATAATCTGTCAATGCACGTGATGCCATTTGTAGACTGGCTTCAACTTGCACAACGCTGTTTTTCTTTGTGTCGATGTAGCTAAAGAGGCTAAATGCGCCTAAGCTTAAAAACATCAATACGGAGATGGTTAGAATGATCTTGGCTTTAAACGACATGCGTTTTCTCCTTGAATATGAGTAGATTTATATGGAAAGAATACACAATACAATCATAATAAAAAGCTTTTTATTTTAAATTATATTATTTATGTAAGTTTAAAGCAGAAAAGAGACTTCTAAGAGACTTTTTTGCTCTAAAAAGAGTGCTTGATTAAAGTGACATCCCACTAAAGAAACAACAAGCAAGATTTTGTTACAATCGCACTCAAAACTATACACGATGAGGATCTCTTATGTTACTTTTGACACCAGGACCAACACCTGTTCCTGAAGCCGTCCGTATGGCAATGGGTACTCCAACCATTCACCATAGAACACCTGAGTTTGAAGCTATTTTTGAAAAAGCTAGAGGCTATTTAAAAGCGCTTTTTGATATGGAAGAAGTTTTAATGTTGGCAAGCAGTGGAACAGGCGCAATGGAAGCATGCGTTCTTCATTTGTGCCAAAGTAAGGCTATTGTTGTCAATTCTGGTAAATTTGGTGAGCGTTTTGGCAAGATTTGTGCTGCATACAATAAGCCTTTTGTTGAAATTAAAAATGAGTGGGATACCCCAGTCAGTGTTGATGCAATTGTTGAACTTGTTAAAAATGATGAGAGCATTGATGCGGTATGTATGCAAGTATGCGAGAGTGCTGGTGGTCTTCGTCATCCTGTTGAAGCGGTTGCAAAAGCAGTGAAGGCTATTCGCCCAAATATTATGGTCATTGCAGATGGTATCACCGCTGTGGGTGTTGAAAAAGTTGATACAACGAACATTGATGCACTTATTTCTGGTAGCCAAAAAGCACTGATGCTTCCTCCAGGACTTGCATTTATTGGTTTAGGTGCTAAAGCATTGGAGATCATCGAAAATGGTGGAGTAGGGTACTATTTTAATCTCAAAACAGAGCTAAAAAATCAACGTAAAAACACTACTGCATGGACGGCTGCGACAACACTTGTTATCGGTCTTGTAGCGATGTGCGAACTCATCGACTCTGAGGGTGGACTTGAAAAACTGTATGCTGATACAGCAAAGAGAGCGCAAGCAAGTAATAAAGCCCTTGAAGCACTTGGACTTCACATTTATCCAAAAGTTCCAGCGAAAGCCATGAGTGCTGTGTTGCATGATGAAGCAAGCAAAATTCGTAAAATTTTAAAAACCAAATACGGTGTCAATATGGCAGGTGGACAAGATCACATCAAAGACACACTCTTTAGAATCAATCATATGGGTCTTGTAAATGTGTATGAAACCGCATGGACTCTCAATGCTGTGGAACTTGCTCTTGCAGAACTTGGTAAGCGCGCTTACGATGGTACTGCCAATAGGGCCTTTACCCAAGAATTTTATCAAGGTTAATAATGATTTATGAGCACGAGATACCCACAGGGAGCAAGCTTTATTTTGGAGAGAGTGCCAAATTAAAGCGTAAGCTTGAAAATGTGGCAAGTGAACTCTTTTATGATGCAGGTTTTGAAGAGATTGTAACACCTTTTTTCTCTTATCATCAACACCAAAGTATTGATGAAAAAGAGTTGTTGCGTTTTTCAGATGAGCAAAACCATATTGTCTCTCTAAGAGCTGATAGTACGATGGACGTAGTACGTTTAAGCACGAAACGTGTAGGCCGTAGTACAAATCATTCTAAATGGTTTTATATTCAGCCTGTTTTTCGCTATCCTAGTCATGAAGTGCACCAAATCGGTGCAGAATTGATTGGTGAAGAGAATTTGAGTTTGAGCATTGCAACAAGTTTGTCTATTTTTGAAAAATTTTCACTCAAACCATTGTTGCATATAAGCAATATCAATATCCCTAAAATTCTCTCTGAGATGTTAAATTTAGACCTCAAAATCTTTGAGAAGGGAGAGCTTCAAAAGCTATTGGCACTTGATATTCCTTGGCTTACGAAGTTGACATGTTTACAAACACTTCAAGAACTTGATGCGGTCATAGAAGAAGTGCCTGAGGTTCTTAAAATTGAACTTCAAAAACTCAAAGCACTCTCTGCTCATATCACATACGATAATGTCGTTTTCGCACCACTGTATTATGTCAAAATGCGTTATTACAATGCACTATTTTTTAGATTTATTCATAAAAATTTTACATTGGGCTCGGGTGGAAGTTATGACTGCGAGGGCATAGGCTCAAGTGGTTTTGGTCTTTATACAGATGATTTAATCGAAATATTAATTAAAAGAGATGGACAATAAGATGAAAGCTGATATGATCGTAGGAATTCAATGGGGTGATGAGGGAAAAGGCAAAATTGTAGATCTTCTCGCGCAAGATTATGATGTTGTATGCCGTTACCAAGGTGGACATAACGCAGGACATACCATTTGGGTTGATGGTGTTCGTTACGCGCTTCACTTGATTCCTTCTGGAATTTTAAATCCAAAAGCACTCAATGTTATCGGCAATGGTGTTGTTGTTTCACCAGAAGCGCTTATCAAAGAGATGGCACAGTTTGATAAACTCGAAGGTCGCTTGTTTGTAAGTGATAAAGCACATATGATTTTAAATCATCACATTTTAATTGACCAAGCGAAAGAAAAACTACGAGGTGCTAAAGCCATTGGTACTACAGGTCGCGGTATTGGACCAAGTTATGGTAGCAAAATTGAACGTAGTGGACATCGTTTGGGTGAGCTTCGAGATACTACAAAATTAGCGACAGCTTTGGTTGAATTTTATACTGAAAATAGCGCGCTCTTTAATGCACTAGGTATTGTGACACCAGATTTTGAAACGCTCAAAAAAGAATTAGATGGTTATGCAAAAGTCCTTCTTCCATTTTTGACAGACACAACGCATATGGTGTGGAGATGTTTGGATGAAAATAAAAAAGTACTTCTAGAGGGTGCTCAAGGTACAATGCTTGATATCGACCATGGAACCTATCCATTTGTAACTAGTTCGAATACCATTAGTGCGGGTGCATGTGTTGGTTTAGGACTTAATCCAAAAGATATCGGTAAAGTAACAGGTATCGTCAAAGCATACTGTACTCGCGTAGGAAATGGACCATTCCCGACAGAAGATTTTGGAACTGAAGGCGATCAGCTTCGAGATAAAGGCCATGAATATGGCACATCTACAGGCCGTGCACGCCGTTGTGGTTGGTTTGATGCGGTTGCATGTCGTTATGCAAGTCGTATCAATGGGTGTGATGATCTTTCTATCATGAAATTGGATGTTCTTGATGGTTTTGAGACAATTAAAGTGTGTGTGGCTTACGAGCTCAATGGCCAAAGAATTGAAACATTACCTGAAGATTTAGAGAACGTTAAACCAATCTATGAAGAACTACCAGGTTGGGAGAGCGTTGTAGGTTGTCGTAAATTTGAAGACCTGCCAGAAACAGCTAAAGCATATCTCAAACGCCTTGAGGTGTTAACAGGAACGAAAATAGGTTTAGTATCAACAAGCCCTGATAGGAACGATACAATTATTTTATAATCTTTGCATATAAAGGTCATTATTGATGAAAAGTCAGTTCTCAAAAATTGCAAAAATTCGTAAACAAAAACGAGATGCGATAGAGCGAGAGCTGATGAAAAGTCAAAATAAAGAACGTCTGCTTACGCATAAAATTGCTTCATTATACGATGATATTGCAGCAGTACAAATGCCAAAAGAAGGGCTTGTAACCCTTCTTTTAATGGTCAATGAACAAAAAAGCATTCTAAATCGCGAAAAAAAACGGTATGAGCAAGAACTTTTTGTAGTAGAGCGTAATACAAAAAGACTTCAGGGTGAATATCAAAAAGCGCATGTTGAATATGAAAAAATCAAATATCTTGAAGAGCAAGAACTGCAAGCGATGATGGATAAGCTCAAACGAGAAGAACAACTCTACCTGGATGAGATATCAACAATGTTGTTTGCGGGTGAAATCAGTCAAAAAAGGTGATAAGCATGAAGTATATTTTGATCGTATTGTTGGGTACAGTACTTTATGCTGAGACAATAGATTGTACTCAGGTTTTTGAAACACGAAAAAGTGAACTTTTACGTGAAGTTGAAAAAATTGATGAAGCCAGACAATCCTTTGAAGCTCTCCAAGCTGCTACGAACGCTTTGTTTGAAAAACAAAAAAATGCACTTAAAGAGAGAGAAAATACTCTCGCTAAAACAAAGCAAGAAATTGAAGCAAAAGAGAAGCAGATAGCAGCGATGCTTGAAGAAAATAAAAAACTTTTAGCCCAAGTTGAAGCAAAAAAAGGCGATAAGTTAGATGAAACGTATATCAAGATGAAAGATGCTGCAGCTGCAGCGATTGTTGAAAAACTTCCTGTTCATGAAGGTGCCGCTATCATGTTTGGGTTACCTGCAAAAAAAGTATCTCAAATTATGGCAAAAATGAATCCTCAAATTGCCTCTGAAATCACTCAGCAACTTAAAAAGGGCCCTCCCTTTGTTGAGAACAACCAAACAAAAGAGTGACAAAAACCTCTCTAGCCTTTCTCTAAACAGATATTTACCTTACTTTGGATAAAATGTGTGAAAATTCAGAAGTAAGGTTTATGGATGAAAATCAGATTGCCTCATGCCCCTTATATTGCCAATAAAATAGCGATCGATATTTTAAATTGTGGATTTGTTACCATGCTTAAGGGCTTAGAGCCTATTGTAAAAGTCGCAGAGGATTTGATTGTTGCCGATATTAAACAAGAGACTGCGCTTGAAGAGCGTGTAACAGAGATTTTGGAACAAAACGAAGATGAAATGGAGTTCCAAAGAGTAGACCGCAGAAACATGTTCTGGCTTATTAAGAAAAAATTAGCAAAAGAGTTTGGTGTTATTTTATCATACGAAGATAGATACAATGAAATTGCACACAAAATTTTAGAGATATGCTGGAAAATGGGCTATATTGAATACAATGTCGCAGAAAACCGTGTTAAAAACGTTGTGTATAATGCGATTGAAACGTATATCTCACAATTTCAAGAAATTGAAAATGAAGTGGCAGATAAAATTGCACATTACAAACGAAAATTGGTTCCTGGTTCGGAAGAGTATGATTTAATTTTTGAAAAGCTCTACGAAGAAGAGCTAAGAAGAAGAGGAATGTTATCATGATGTTAAAACCTGTATGGATTTATCTTGAAAATGGCGTTTTTTTAGAAGCGAAAAGTTTTGGCTTTGAAGGTTCAAAAACAGGAGAAATTGTTTTTAATACCTCTCTAAGCGGTTATCAAGAGATCATGAGTGATCCAAGTTACGCAGGTCAGTTTATTGTATTTACAATGCCTGAGATTGGAATTGTTGGAACAAATGATAACGATATGGAAAGCTCTACCATTTATGCAAGCGGTATGTTTGTAAGAAGTTTAAATGAAACACCTTCAAATTTTCGCTCTCAAAAAAGTTTACCGGAGTTTTTGAAACAACATAAAAGCATGGGTATTTGTGATATTGATACAAGATACCTTACTAAAATGATTCGTGATTCTGGTCCTAAAATGATGATTGCTTCTACCGAAGTGAGCGACCCTGAAAAACTTAAAGCAATGCTTGCTTCTAGTCCACGTATTGAAGAAGTGAATTACATTGAAAAAGTAAGTACACCAAAATCATATGTACACGATCATGGTGTATGGAATGCAGAAACACAAAGTTATAATGCTACACCAAAAAGATTGGGTAAAAAAATCCTTGCAGTGGATTTAGGTATCAAACATAATATCTTAAATGAACTCTATGAAGTGGGTCTTGACGTCGAAGTCGTACCTCACAATTTTAGTGGTGATGATGCTATCGCTCGCTACAAAAAAGGTGAAATCCACGGCGTGTTCCTTTCCAATGGTCCTGGTGATCCATTGATTTTAAAAAGTGAAGCGGCAGAAGTAAAAAAGCTCATTGATGCGAAAGTGCCGATGTTTGCGATCTGTCTAGGTCATCAATTGCTTTCTATCGCACACGGTTATCCAACCTACAAACTTAAATTTGGACAACATGGTGGAAACCATCCTGTTAAAAATACTAAAAGCAATATTGTAGAGATTACAACACAAAATCATAATTACAATGTTCCTGATTCAATCTGTAAGATCGCAAAGATTACGCATGTAAATCTTTTTGACAATACTATTGAAGGTCTAGAATACAACGATGCTCCTATTTTTTCAGTACAGCATCACCCAGAAGCAAGCTCTGGACCACAAGAGAGTAGATATATTTTCCAAGAGTTTGCCAACAGACTCTAATCATCCTACTATCGGAGCAGTATCATAAACGCTATTGATATATCAGCAATCATCAGTGTTGCATTCTTAGGAAGTTTAGGGCACTGCATCGGTATGTGTGGAGGTTTTGTAATGGCGTATAGTAGCGCCAAAATTGATACCTCCACCTCTTCACTCTTTCAGTTTTTTGCCCATTTGAGCTACAATTTAGGAAGAATCAGTTCATATATATTTTTAGGAATCCTTTTTGGTGCACTGGGAAGTATTTTTACCTTCTCCGCTAAACTCAATGGTTATTTCTATTTTGTTATTGGTCTTTTAATGGTTCTAATGGGATTATCTATGATGGGGAAAATTAAATTTTTAACCTCTTTAGAATCAACCATTGCCTTTAATCCGACCATCAAAACACTTTTTTCTAAATTGATTCATTCCAAATCTCTCACCAGTTTCTATGGCTTAGGGCTTTTAAATGGCTTTTTACCATGCGGGTTAGTCTATTTCTTTTTAGCAGCAGCTGCAACTTCTGGTTCTTGGTTTAGCGGAGGCATTACAATGTTGCTTTTTGGTTTAGCAACTATGCCAGCGATGCTTGGACTTGGTTTTGTCGTTGGCTTCCTCAAAGGAAGTGGGTTTAGAGAAGTGATGATTAAAATAGCTTCTTTAATTATAGTAGGTTATGGCGTTTATATGGCGTATCTTGGTTATAGTGCGGCAATCGCATGAAGTTAGAGCAGTATCAAAGTGCTATTGAAAGTAGCAATATTATTTCTAAAACGGATATCTTTGGCATTATTACGTTTGTCAATGATGAGTTTTGCAAAATATCAGGTTATACTAAAGAGGAACTTGTTGGTAAAAATCATAATATTGTAAGACACCCTGATGTTCCTGCGTCAACATTTAGACAACTTTGGCAAACAATTCTTCAAAAAAAAACTTATAAATCAACCGTTAAAAACCTTGCGAAAGATGGTAGTACCTTTTATGTTAACACAACGGTATTTCCTATTTTAGATGAAAATGGAGATATAGAAGAGTTCATCGCTATTCGCTACGATGTAACAGAGAGTGTGCGTTTAAGTGAAGCGTTGATTACTAAAGATGAAGAGCTTGAGGAGTTGAACGCAACACTCGAACAAAGAGTCAAAGAGCAAACAAAAGCATTAACAGAACTCAATCAGACACTTGAAGAGCGTGTTAAAGAAGAAGTTGAAAAAAATCGCGAAAAAGATCGATTTTTATTTCAACAATCACGTTTAGCTTCTATGGGTGAAATGATCGCAAATATTGCGCATCAGTGGAGGCAACCGCTTTCAGAACTTAACATTACGCTTTATAAGATGAACAAACTCTATCGTCGTCAAAACGATGGTAAAGATGTTGAGTTTGAAGATAGCTATACCCATGCTAAGAAAATTATTTCTAAGATGTCTGAAACGATTGAAGATTTTCGTCATTTTTTTAGCCCTGATCGACAAAGTGAAGATTTTGCACTCAGTGCAGTTGCACAAGAAGCCATGGATATTATGCGAGGAACTTTAGAAAAAAATGATGTTGAAATACGTCTTGATGTAAAAGTAGATGCTCATATCAAGGGGTACTTTAATGAATTTTCTCAAGTACTAATCAATTTAATCAATAATACAATTGATGCGTTTTGCCACAATAAAATAAAAAATAGATTAATTTATATTGAAATTGACACATCTGAGCAAGGAGATGCTATAATTAAAGTCTGCGATAATGCTGGTGGGATTGACGAAGCTATTCTAGATAAGATTTTTGAGCCTTATTTTACGACAAAGCATGCGAGTGCTGGGACAGGACTGGGGCTGTATATGAGTAAGATGATTATTAACAATAGCATGAAAGGATTTATTGTTGCAAAAAATTGTAACGATGGAGTCTGTTTTACCATTACAATACCGCAGTTAAAGAGTGAAAAGGAAGAGCAATGAGTGGATTGTCTAAGTTGACGGCTTTGTTTGTTGAAGATGAAGAAGATCTAAGAGGCGCCTTAGAGAGTGCAATTGGAGATGAATTTGCTAAGTTTATTGTTGCACGTGATGGCGATGACGGACTTAAAAAATTTAAAAAATACAAACCAGATATCGTTATTACAGATATTATGATGCCTGTAATGGATGGTTTGGTTATGGCAAAAGAGATTAAACATATCTCTAAGCAAACACCGATTGTTATTTTAAGTGCATTCAGCGAAAAAGAGAGATTACTAGAGGCTATTGATGTTGGTATCGATAAATACCTTATTAAACCTATTGATCCGGATGAACTTCTTAAAACATTGAAATTGGTTTCAAAAGAGATGTTAGATCAAAGTGACATTGTGGATCTTGGTTTTGGGTACCAGTTTGATAAAAGCCGAAGAGTTCTTGTCAAAGAGGGTAAAACAATTTTCTTGACAAAAAAAGAGTTACTTTTTATCTCAATCTTGGTAAAAAATCTTGGTGTATTTGTACTTCATGAAGAGATTAAAAAGTATGTTTGGACAAACAAAAAAGTAACAGATTCAGCCATACGAACCTTTATTAAGCGTGTGCGCGAAAAAACGGATAAAGAATTTATCAAGAATATTCCAGGTCTTGGCTACAAAATTAACACACAAGAACGATAGTTTCATCGTTCTTGTTTCTCCTCCTTTTTTAATTTTTTCTTAACTTTTTTATTTAACACAAATTTAATCTTCTTAAGCTTCGTTGTAGATTTGCTGCACTATAATTCTTGCATTATGTGATATTTTTGTGACATAAAAACACAAGTAGGAGGAATTGATGCAGGCTAGAGATGCATTGAACTATGACTATTCAGTAGCCAAATGTTTTACCTACGCAGCGATCCTTTTTGGAATCGTTGGTATGTTAATAGGTGTGGTTATCGCCTATCAAATGGCTTTCCCTGAGTTGAATTACTTGGCGGGTGAATATGGTACTTACAGTCGTTTAAGACCATTACACACATCAGGAGTAATTTTTGGATTCTTACTGAGCGGAATCTTTGCAGCATGGTACTATATTGGGCAAAGAGTACTCAAGGTTTCGATGGCAGAGTCACCGTTTTTAATGATCGTTGGAAAGCTTCATTTTTGGCTTTACATGATTCTAATGACAATTGCTGTTGTTACCCTTTTTATGGGTATTGGTACTTCTAAAGAGTATGCAGAGCTTGAGTGGCCTTTGGACATTCTTGTTGTTGTCGTTTGGGTACTTTGGGGTTTTAGTATTTTTGGTCTCATTGGTATCAGACGTGAAAAAACACTCTATATCTCTATGTGGTATTTTATTGCAACCTTTTTGGGTGTTGCTATGTTGTATCTATTCAACAATATGGAAGTCCCAACCTACTTTATTGCAGGAACTGGAAAGTGGTATCACTCTGTATCTATGTATGCAGGAACAAATGATGCTATGGTTCAATGGTGGTACGGTCACAACGCGGTGGCATTTGTTTTCACAGTGCCTATTATTGCGATGATCTATTACTTCTTACCAAAAGAATCTGGTCAAGCAGTTTACTCTTATAAACTTTCACTCCTCTCTTTCTGGGGTCTAATGTTCGTTTACCTTTGGGCAGGTGGACACCACCTTATCTACTCTACAGTGCCTGACTGGGTTCAAACAATGGGTTCTATTTTCTCAATTATCTTGATTCTTCCATCATGGGGTAGTGCGATTAACATCTTGCTTACGATGAAAGGACAATGGGGTCAACTCAAAGAGAATCCGTTGGTTAAATTGATGATTTTTGCTTCAACATTCTATATGTTCAGTACCCTTGAAGGTCCAATCTTATCTATCAAATCTGTTAATGCTCTTGCGCACTTTACAGACTGGATTCCTGGACACGTTCATGATGGTACATTAGGCTGGGTAGGCTTTATGACTATGGCAGCATTGTTCCACATGGCTCCTCGTATGTTTAAACGTGAAATCTATAGTAAAAAATTGATCGAAGCACAATTCTGGATTCAAACAACGGGTATCGTCTTGTACTTCTCAAGTATGTGGATTGCGGGTATCACTCAAGGTATGATGTGGAGAGCAACAGACCAATTTGGTAACCTAGCGTACTCATTTATCGATACGGTAACAGTTCTTATCCCATACTATGCGATTCGTGCAACAGGTGGTTTATTGTACCTAATCGGTTTCTTCATGTTCACTTACAATATGTATAAAACAATGACTGCAAGTAAAGCAATTGAGTCTGAGCCTCAAAATGCTTCACCTATGGCAGCGTAAAAGGAGGATAGGATTATGTTTCATTGGTTAGAGAGAAACCCATTCTTTTTTGCGGTAGGTGTATTTTTAGTTATTGCGTATGCAGGTGTTGTAACAATTTTACCTGACTTCATGGAAACAGCACGTCCCGTTGTAGGAACAAAACCTTACACAGTGCTTGAGTTAGCAGGTCGTCAAGTCTATATCAAAGACAGCTGTAATGCATGTCATTCACAACTTATTCGTCCATTCAAATCTGAGACAGACCGTTACGGTATGTATTCTTTAAGTGGTGAGTATGCTTATGATAGACCATTCCTCTGGGGTTCAAAAAGAACAGGACCAGACTTAATGAGAGTTGGTAACTATAGAACAAGCGACTGGCATGAATATCATATGCTAGATCCAGTAAGCGTAGTACCAGGTTCTATTATGCCAGCGTACAAACATATGTTTAAAAATACAGCCGACATTGATACAGCATATGCAGAAGCATTGACTGTAAAAAAAGTGTTTAATGCGCCTTATGATCAACCAGATATGCCAAAACTTGGTACACATGAAGAAGCAAAAAAAGTTGCAATGGAACAAGCAGCTGCTATTGTTGCAGATATGAAGAGCCAAGAGGTAAAAGAGGCATTTAAGCGCGGTGAGATTAAAGAGATTGTTGCATTAATTGCTTATCTCAATAGCTTAAAGTAAGGTGTTAACGGTGAGTATGGACACAATTAGAGAGATTCAAGCGTATGCTTATGTGGCAGCAACAGTTTTTTTAGTGATTGTTATGTACAGTTATTTGTACCATCTTTACAGGGCTGAAAAAAAAGGTACACGCAACTATGAGCAGTATGGCAATATAGCATTACACGATAATATTGATGATGCTCCAATTGAGACCCGTACTCCATCAAACAAAGAGAAAGAATAAAGAGGAGCGATAAATGAATTGGCTGAATGACAATGTAAACGCGTTATCATTGCTTGGCGCAGCAGCAATTTTAATTCTCACGTTTTTTGTTGTTGGTAAGTATATGAAACAAATGAAAACCGACAAAGCGAGTGGAGAATTAGCAAAAGAGAACTGGGATGGTATTGGTGAATATAAAAATGCTCTTCCTATTGGTTGGGCACTTTCATTTCTTGGAACGATTGCATGGGCGGCATGGTATTTTCTTGCAGGGTATCCTCTTGCAAGTTATTCACAGCTCGGTGAGTACAATCAAGAAGTAAAAAGTTACAATACAAAATTTGAGAGCAAATTCGCAAATCCAGACAAATCAACATTAATGGCAATGGGTGAGGGCGTGTTCCTTGTTCAATGTGCTCCATGTCATGGTGTTACTGGTGATGGTATGAACGGAAAAGCGCTTAACCTTTCAAAATGGGGTAACGAAGAAGCTATCGTTGCAGCTATTTTAAATGGCTCAAAAGGCGCTGACTATCCTCTTGGCGAAATGCCTGCTGGATTACTTGATGCGGATAGCGCAAAAGCTGTTGCAGCGTATGTTATGCAAGAAATATCTGTTGTTAAAAAGAGCAAAAACCCAACGCTTGTTGAGACGGGTAAAGCACTTTGGGCAACATGTGCTGCATGTCATGGCGAAGACGGTAAAGGTATGGCGGGTAGTGCTCCTGACTTAAGTGTTTATGGCGATGCAAAATTTGTTGTCAATGTTCTAGGAACGGGCAAAAAAGGAATGATTGGTAACATGCCTAAATTTAATGATGGACGTTTAACCAATGTTCAAAAAACAGCGGTTGGCACTTATGTCAGCTCTTTAGCGAAATAAGGATTTGTCAATGGAAAATACAAATAGAAACGTATTCGCACTTAATGGCATTACAGGAATGTTGATTGCAACAGTCTTGTTGCTTTCTATCCTTGGAGTACTTACATTCTTTGGATTAAAAGCACAACAAGCAGTTGCTGATAAACCTTATAAGATTAATGATCCGCAAGCACTTCAAATGAAAGATGCTGCAAATGCGAATCAAAAAGCTTTAGTGAAATAAGGGGTATAGAATGGCTGAAAATATGGATAAAATCATCGCTCTTGGATTAGTTCTAATAGCTGCAATTACAGCGTGGGCAGTATTGACCCCACACCATTTGTTCATCGGTTAATGAAAACCTTATTACATATACAAGCAAAGAAGCTATGGCTTCTTTGCTTGATTTCATTGCTTCCCGTATTGGTTTTTGCCAAGGATTTTGTAGTTTACGATGACATCTTAGAAGAGAAGACTGCCCAAAAAATTGAAGAGATGGGACAAGAACTTTTTGCTAAAAGTGGTGTCAAAGTTATCTTAATTGCTAAAAAAAATGGCAATGAAAACATTCTTGCGTTTGAGCAAAACTTTGCCAAAGACCTTACGCCTCCTTACGCACTTTTAACTCTTTTTCAAGCTGAACAGAAAGTGGATGTTTATACATCTCCTGGATTAGAGAAAGAGTTTGATAGAGAAGCATTACTTTCTCCACTCCCTTGGAAAGGAACGATTATTCCTCTATTGACCTCTAAGAAAAAAGAAGTTGGTGTGAGCCCAGCGCTCCTGAACGGATACGCAGAGTTAGTCGAGGAGATAGCGCAATACCGCAAAATAGAGTTAGAAAGTGCCATTGGTAGTGCCAACAAAACAACCATTAATTTAGTGCGAGTTTTACTCTATAGTTTTATGGCTATTGTTATTGTATTAATTATTTACAGAAGGATAAAAAGTCGTGGCTAAAACAAAAAGCGAACATACGTACTACCCTCATGTTGTTATCGGAATGATCCTTGGCTGTGTTGTTGCATGCGGTTTTACCATCAAAATCGCATTGGATAACCCCGTTGAAATGGATACTTTTTATATGGAGAAATACCAAAAAGTTGACCACTCTATCAATGAAATCATTGAGCTTCAAGAAAAATTTAATGCAAAGTTTGATCTTGCGTATTCAACAGAAAAATTTATGATTGGAGAGAATAGTCTTACATTGCATCTTACGGATAAAAGCGGTCAGCCTGTCAACAATGCGAATGTAATGCTTATGCTTTCTCGTCCTGATAGCAATAAAGAGAACAAACAATTGAAACCTTCTCATGTAGAAAATGGCAATTATACGTTTGGACCTTTTGAGATTAATAAACCAGGTCGTTGGCAAATTCTTAGCAAAATAGACCTTGGCGAATTTAAAGGTTATCATAAAAACGAAGCCTACGCAGCACAATAGATTCCCCTTTCTCCCTTAATAACGTGCGGTAAGACAGGTTGTGTGGTCTTGCCGCATTTCCTTCTGATATAAAAAACCTTCTCAAATCTTTGCTTTGTTATAATATATCTATTAAACAAAAATGAGGAAAAATGTTAGAAGTTTTTGCAACCAGTCGTGCAGTGCGTTCTTTTTATGAAACCTTTAGTGACGCCAATACGCTTCTTCCAAAGGCAATTACGATTGCAGAACTGGAACAAAAAGCGCTTCTTGTTCCTCACCACTCTTTAGTCGATGAAGACATGAGGGTCCTTCTTATGCAAGAAGCTTCACGCTTTACCAAATTTGAACTTCTTTATATCGAGCGTGAGTTTTTCACGTTTTTAAAAAATTCTACCTATCTTTTTCGATTTTTTGAAGAACTTAGCCATGAAAAAGTGGCACTTGAAACGCTCATGTGTGTTGATACGTATGAACACTATGCCGAGCACTTAGAGGTTTTGCAAACGCTTTTAAAACACTATAAGGCTCTTTTATCTAAGCAGGCATTGTATGATCGTATCACTCTTCCAGAGCTTTATGAACTCAATAGTGCGTATATCCGCTCATTAGGCGCAGTTCGCCTTCATTTAGAAGGATTTTTGAGCCGTTTTGAAGTGGAACTTTTAACAAAAATAGCGGAGCTGATTCCTTTACATATTAAGGTTACAATCAGTGCGTATAACCAAAAAATGGTCTTACTGTTTGCTGATCTTGGAATTCATTTAGAACAAAACAACGCGTATGAAATCAATTTTTCAACCAAAGAAATTTTAGAGGTAACACCTCAAAATAGTATAAAACATGATGCGCATGTTTATGGTTTTTCATCACGTCTTGCACAAATGAGTTATGTGCAAAGTACTATTGCACAGTTTGTTGAGGAGGGGCTAAGTCCAGAAGAGATTGTGGTTATTTTACCAGATGAACGATTCTCAGAAGTTCTTCGTCCTTTTGATATATGGCACAATCTCAACTTTGCGATGGGTATCAGTCTCAAACAGAGCTCGTTTTATCAAAGACTCATTGCCCTTGAAAAGGCAATGCGCAATGACGAGATCGAAGACCATCTTCGCCTTACTCGTCTAAAAATAGAGCCTGAAATGATAGCAGTATGTAAAGAGCTGTGGCATCAAAAAATTCCTTGTGAAAGGGCTATGGAATTTTTTGGGACATTGCTTGCATGCGATGTCAAAGAGCAGCAAAACTCTCTTTTTCAAGAGGCTTTTTTTGCATTTACCCATTTTTTAAAACACGCTCCTGCGCTTCGTTTTGAACAGGTTGTAAAACTGTTCCTCAATCGTCTTGCAGCGATGAGTCAAGATGATGTTAGAGGTGGGAAAGTAACTGTTTTAGGAGTGCTTGAAACCAGAGGTGTGGTGTATAAAGGGGTCATTGTTGTTGATTTTAATGATGAGTTTGTGCCTAAACGTTCTCAAAAAGACCTTTTTCTTTCATCTGCCGTACGTGCACAAGCGGGGCTTCCAACGAAAAGAGATCGTGAAAATTTGCAGCGTTATTATTACCACCAACTTTTCTCTAAGGCTCAAAAAATCGCCATTGCGTTTGTGAAAAATGAGACCAGTATGCCTTCACGTTTTTTAGATGAATTAGGATTTAATACCACCATGATGGCAGATGAAAAAGTGTTACAGCCTCTTTTATTTGATGTTATGCCATCCATAAGCATCTTCTCGCAAGCATTTATTGATGCACCCTATGATCTCAAAGCATTTCCACTCTCTGCTACAAAGTTAAAAACACTTTTAAGTTGTAAGCGCCAGTTTTACTTTCGCTACATTGCAAGACTGAAAGATGCAAAAATGCCAAGCAATACGATTGATGAGCAAACCATTGGAGTAGCATTACACAAAGTATTGGAAGATGCAATATGTGATGAAGCTCTAAGGGAAGAAAAAAAGCTCTCTGCGAAAATCGAAATGTTGTTAAAAGAGCAAAACAAGCATGAAGTATGGGGCTATTTTGTCGATGTGTGGCTTCAAAAGCTAAAGCCTTTTATACATAATGAAGTCGCACGATATGAAGAAGGTTTCCGTGTCACTAAAAAAGAGTTTGTACACAAAGTTGCGTATGAAGGATTTATGCTAGAAGGGCAAATGGACCGCATTGATGAAAAAGAGGGTGAACTGTTCGTTATTGATTATAAAAGTGGGAAAGTACCAACAACAAGTGAGCGCACACTGGAGAGTACCGTTGATTTTCAATTAGCCTTTTACGCATTGATTGCAAATACGTTAGGACGTGTGAAGGGTGTGTACTATTACGACCTAAAAGAGGGCGTTTTGATCGAAGAGAATTTTTTGGAAGAGAAAAAAGCACTTTTAGCTATGAAATTGCAAGAGTTATCAAAACCGATTAATGGTTATGAACTGTGTGATGAGATAAAACATTGTCGTGTCTGTCCTTATGTTGAGCTGTGTGGAAGAGAGGAGCAGATATGAATCTTAGCCCTTATTTAGCCTTAGAAGCGAGTGCAGGAAGCGGTAAGACGTTTGCTTTGAGTGTGCGTTATCTCTCCCTTTTATTTATGGGGGCAAATCCTCAAAAGATTGTTGCATTGACCTTTACCAACAAGTCTGCGGCGGAGATGAAAACACGTATTTTTGAAACGCTCAAACATTTGGAGAGTAAAGACGAGTTAAGTGCGATCTCTTTACAAACAGGAAAATCAAAAGAGACATTGCTCGCTGAAAAAGAGCGTGTCATGCAAACCTTGCTTCAAGCAGATATTAAAATTTCAACGTTAGACTCTTTTTTCTCTTTGATTTTACGCCATTTTGCTTTGCATGTAGGGTTGCAACCTGATTTTAGAGTAGGACAAAATGGGCTGGACGAGGAGCTTGTGGAGCGTTTTATACAAGAGTGTAAACGTAAAAATCTCTACTATACGCTCATTGCTTTTAGTATTACCGAAGATAAAAAACTAGGAGATCTGTTTAGTTTACTGAATATGCTCTATCAAAAAAAATCAGAGCTAGATATCAGTACCCTAGATGAAGGGCATTATCCATCCCTGCAACCGTGTTTAGATATTTTGGGACGCATCAGAGAGTACTTTGAGCAAAGTGGACTCTCCACAAGAGGTATGGCGACACTCAAAGCAGAGACACTAGCTGAGTTATTGTCTAAAAAATATCTTGAGCGTGAAGATTTTGGTTATTGGGACTATAAAAAATATGCCAATGAAACAACCGATACGCTGCTTAGAGAACTCAAAAGTGCTCTCAATGAACACGTCAATGCCAAAGAAGCCTATTTCTTAGGGAAGCTAGGTAAACTGTTTGCGATTTACGATGAGAGCCTTAGAGGTTTGATGGGTGAGTATGGCGAACTTCGTTTTGATGATGTCACGAATCTTCTTTATACGCTTTTACGTCAAGAAATCAGTAAAGATTTCCTCTACTTTCGCTTAGATGGTGTAATAGAACATCTGCTCATTGATGAATTTCAAGACACCAGCATTGTGCAGTATCAAATTCTTTTACCTCTCATTGAGGAAATACGCTCAGGACGCGGTGTGAAAGACTTTAAAACACTCTTTTTTGTAGGCGATGTGAAGCAGTCGATTTACCGATTTCGTGGTGGTGCAAAAGAGTTGTTTGGGTATGCCAAAAAAAGCTTGCATTTAGATGTCAATGCGCTTGATACAAACTATCGTAGCACTGAACAGATTGTTACTTTCGTCAATGAAATTTTTACAGGCAAGATTAAAGGTTATGAGCCACAAAAAGTCGCTAAAGCTACAGGTGAGGGTTACATCAATGTACGCATAGAAGAATCCATTGAGCCTTCTGTATTAGATGCGATTGCTTTACTGTTTAAAGAAGGCGTAAAGCCTAAAGATATAGCTCTTTTGGTGCATACAAATAAAGACGCCAAAGTCTTTAAAGAGTTAGTACAAGAGCAATTTACAGGAGTTCATGTACGACTTGAAGCAACCCTCAAATTGATTGAACTTCGCTCTATTAAAGCGATTATTGCTTTGATGAAGTACCTTTATTTTGGAGACGAACTTTACAAGGCAGAATTTCTTGTATTGTGCGGAATGTCATGGGACACCCCACTTTCAAAGAGTGGTTGGGATTTAGATGCAACACCACTTGTATTGGTCGAAAAAATTATCAAAACGTACCAACTTTTTGATGGAAGCGTAGATGTGCTGAACTTTTTGGAAGTAGCAAGTCGCTATGAAGAGATCGAGAGCTTTTTATTTGCGATGGATGAACTCAGTGACGAAGCGAAAAGTGAAGATAGCGATGGATTGCGCATTCTTACGGTGCATAAGTCTAAAGGACTTGAGTTCGAGCATGTCATCTTAGCAGATCGTTTAAGTCGCGACAATAACCGCAGTGATACGCTTTTATTTAGCTATGATGAGGTAGACATTAAAGGGCTTTATCTTACGATGGCAGGCAGAGAAGCGGTAGATAGCGTTTATGCAAAAGCCAAAGAGCAAGAGAGTGTTTTGATGTATGAAGATAGACTCAATGCTCTTTATGTTGCATTTACCAGAGCCAAAAGATCACTTTTTGTATGCGCTAAAACACAAAGCAGTGCCTTTGAAATGTTAGACCTTAGCACATTGGAGCGAGGAGCGATTAGTATTGCTTCCAAAGAGGTGCCTTCACTTTCAACTACAATGCGCCTCTTTCAGCCAAGACGTTATGGTGCTCAAGAGGTTGCGAGTACACCAGAAGATGAAGAGGAGAGCGCTGAAATAGCTTCCGTTACCTTTGGAATCGCACAGCATTACTTATTAGAAATGCTCGATACATTTGATGAAGAAGCCCTAAAAAGGGCATACATTGCTCTTCAAAACCGTTTTGCACCTTTGTTGGATGAATCAACGATGCAAGCGATTTATCAACGAGGTGAAAAACTGATCTCTTGTAAACCTTTTCTAGATTTGATCCAAGGAGCGAAAATCTACAAAGAGCAACCGCTTATTTATCAAAAAGAGCGTAAGCAGATTGATCTTTTGTTGGAGTTCCCCGATAAAATCATTGTGATCGACTATAAAAGCTCAAAAAAACAGAGTGCAAAGCATCAAACGCAAGTGAAGCTTTATCAAGAAGCACTTTCCAAGATTTATGATTTACCTGTAGTTGCCTATATTTGCTATTTGCAAAATGATGGTGTTGAGCTTCTTAAAAGCTTATAACACACTTAATTTAAGCTATTTGTAAGTATATTTTGATTACACTTGCACTTCGTTAAATAAATACGTCAAAGGTTATGACAAATGAAAGCTACACAAGCGATTAAGCCAAGCGAAGTTAAACGCGACTGGATCGTAGTTGATGCTGCTGGTAAGAGATTTGGTAAAGTTCTTACAGAAGTAGCAACACTGCTCAGAGGCAAACATAAACCTTATTTTACTCCAAACGTTGACTGTGGTGATTTTGTTATCATCATCAATGCGGAAAAAGTAGAGTTTAGTGGAACAAAATTAGACACAAAAATGTATCACAGACACACAGGATATTTCGGTGGCGTTAAAAGTGAAAAATTGGGTGATCTTTTAAATACCAACCCAGCGAAATTGTACAGACTTGCGGTAAGAGGCATGTTACCTAAAACAAATCTTGCTAAAGAGATGATCAAAAAGCTAAAAGTTTATGCTGGTAGTGAGCATCCACATACAGCGCAAGTTAAAGCAGAGGTAAAGTAATATGGCAAAAGTATACGCAACTGGAAAAAGAAAAACAGCTATCGCTAAAGTATGGGTTGCTCCAGGTAAAGGAAGCATCACTGTTAATGGCATCGATTTTGAAGCGTGGCTTGGTGGTCATGAGACCATTAAAAAACGTGTTCGTCAACCACTTGCTCTTACAAAACAAGAGACAAGTTTTGATATCGTAGCTGACACACTTGGTGGTGGTTACTCAGCACAAGCTGACGCACTTCGCCATGGTATCTCTAAAGCACTTGCTTCTATGGATGCAGACTTTAGAGCAATCTTGAAACCACACGGCTTATTGACACGTGACTCACGTGTTGTTGAGCGTAAAAAATACGGTAAGAAAAAAGCTCGCCGTAGCCCACAATTCTCTAAACGTTAATCGTTTTTATGTAAAAGCCTATCAAGGCTTTTACATTTTTCTTTCTTTCTATTCCTCCATTTTAAAACTTCATACTCTAAAACGTTATAATACTTCTTTTATAGATTAGGAGTAACATCATGAGCACTTTTTGTTTGATAACAACAACATTTCCTGATGAACAAAGTGCAAAAACCGTCATTCAATTTTTATTAGAGCAAAAGCTTGCTGCATGTATCCAAATGCAAACAGTCCAGAGTTTTTATACGTGGGAAGGAGAGCTGTGTGAATCACATGAGCAACTACTTCTCATTAAAACAAGAAGTATATTATTTAAAAAGATAGAAGAGATCATTCTAAAACATCATCCTTACACAACACCCCAACTCATACAAATTCCGATAGAAGAAGGGCACAAAGCATATTTAAACTGGATTGAGGAAGAAACTACGACAGATTAGTAGTTTGCCAATTCTTGAATAAGGGTTTTCACTTCCTCTTTATCAAAAAAGAGATTGAACTCTAACTCTTTCGCAAAGACTTTAAGTAACGCAATTTTCTTCATTTGTCTTTCATTGGGATTTTCGATACCTGAGAGTTCAGCATGGAGTCTTTGCAAGAAGTTTTGGCGTATCTCCTCTTGTTTCTGTTCTTTTGTTTTAGACTCTTTTTTTGGTTTTAACACAAAAAACAAAAAGCTAACAAGAATGAGTATCGTAAGAATACTAAAAAAAATTTCCACGTAAAACCTTTATAGATGAATCAATTTTATAGTGACAGTATATCTAACCGCAAAGCATAAAATTTTAAATTTCTTTCATTTCTTAAACCACTTTTGTGTAAAATCTCTTAAACTAATACAAAGAGGAACCCCATGCACTTTACAACTCCCCTTAAAAGCAATAGCACTAAAATTATGCTCGTTGGAAGCGGCGAACTTGGCAAAGAAGTTGTTATCGAAGCAACACGTCTTGGCATCGAAACTGTAGCGGTAGATTCATATCCGCAAGCACCTGCGCACTTGGTTGCCAATAAAAGTTATGTCATCAATATGAAAAACAAAGAAGAGCTTTTAGAAGTGATTCGTCGTGAAAAGCCAACCTACATCTTACCTGAGGTTGAGGCACTCAGTATTGATGCGCTTATCGAGGCCGAGAAAGAGGGCTTTTGTGTCATTCCTAATGCGGACGCTGTCAAAAAGACGATGAATCGCAAAAATATCCGCGAATTTGCTGCAGAAAAATTAGGACTTAAAACGAGTGGTTATGTCTTTGTAAAAACTCTCCAAGAGTTGCAAGAAGCAACGAAAAAACTAGGAATTCCTTGTGTGGTGAAGCCTGTTATGAGCTCATCTGGACATGGACAAAGTGTGATTAGAAGTGAAGCGGACATCCAAAAATCATGGGAGATTGCCAAAGAAGCAAGAGGCGATGCGAGTGAGCTTATCGTTGAGGAATTTGTCCCTTTTGACTATGAGATCACGCTTCTTACGGTTCGCAATGGTAAAGAAACAGTCTTTTGTGAGCCTATCGGGCATATTCAAGAAAACGGTGACTATGTGCTTAGCTGGCAGCCCGTGCCGATGAAACCTGAAGTACTTGCTAAAGCACAAGTCATGGCAAAAACAGTCACCGATGGTTTGGGTGGTCGTGGTTTATTTGGTGTAGAGTTTTTTGTGAAAAACGATGAAGTTTACTTTAGTGAACTTAGCCCTCGTCCACACGATACAGGCATGGTTACAATGATCACACAAAGCCAGAGTGAATTTGCCCTACATGTTAGAGCAGTTCTTGGTTTACCACTTGATTTTACGTTTTATGGAACAGGTGCTAGTGGCGCGTTTAAGAGCCTTAAAGAAGAACATTTGCCAGTATTTAACGTTCCAGAGAGTGCATTTAGCAAAAATTCTTATGTGCGTGTTTTTGGTAAACCAGTAAGCCACGTGGGTCGACGTATGGCAGTGGCATTGGTACTTGATGAAGTAGAAGCCGCTAAGAAAAAAGCAAAAGAGATCGTCTCATCCATCATAGGGTAATGTAAAAAATTTACACATTATTCATAAAAGAGGGCTATAATAAAAGTAGCCCACTTTTAAAGAGATGTTATGAATAAACATATTGTTGAACAAACGGTTATTTTTTTCAGTGTTTCCAAATGGCTACTGCTCTCCTCTGCCGTTGGCATTATGATAGGTGGACTGATTTCACTTTTTTTAAAAATTCTCTCCATTGCTGAACAGACAAGGGAAACGCTTCCTTTCCCTTATTATTTTACACTCCCTTTTGCATTGATGCTCTCTTTGTGGATTGTACGTACATTTGATAAAAATGCTGCAGGGCATGGCACAGAAAAAGTTATAGAAGCTGTGCACAAAAGAGATGGTTACATTAATGCCAAAATTATTCCCGTAAAACTATTGGCAACCGTTATCACCATTTTTTCAGGTGGATCTGTCGGTAAAGAAGGACCTGGTGCCCAATTAGGTGCAGGAGCGGCTTCTTTTGTAGCCACTTTGCTCAAATTTTCAAAATCTGACCGTAGAAAACTCGTGATTTGTGGTATTAGTGCGGGTTTTGCTTCTGTATTTGGGACTCCCATTGCAGGAGCTATTTTTGGTATTGAGGTGTTGATTATTGGGGTGATTATGTACGATGTTTTGCTTCCTTCATTTATTGCAGGATTTGCTGCATTTACCACAGCCCAGTTTTTGGGTGTGAAGTATCATTACTATGACATTAATGTTTATCGCGCGTTTGATCTTGATTTCTCACTCATCCTTCAAGTTGTTGCAGCAGGAATATTTTTTGGGGTTGTTTCGGATTTATTTATAACCAGTGTCAATAAAATTGAAACATGGATGAAAAAAATTCCTTATAATATCTACATAAAAGCTTTTGTAGCGGGCTGCATTATGGTCATAATATCTTATTTCCTTTCAGAAAATTATTTAGGATTAGGATTATTAAGTATTAGAGATGCATTGAGCCCTAATGCTTTGATCTCAAGTAATGTGCATTGGTATGATTTTATCTTCAAAACGATTTTCACCTCATTAACACTAGGAGCTGGTGGTAGTGGTGGTATCATTACGCCTGTCTTTTACGTCGGTGCCACAAGTGGCGCAGTATTTGGCGATGTTCTTGGGCATCATGTTGCTCTTTTTGCGGCGCTTGGCTTTGTAAGTGTTTTAGCAGGTACAACGAATTCTCCTATTGCATCTATCATTATGGCTGTGGAACTTTTTGGAGTTCACATGGCAAATTATGCAGCACTCAGCGTAGTGATCGCTTTTCTTATCACAGGACATCGCAGTATCTTTCAGTCACAAAAGCTCGCTCTTAAAAAAGCAGACAATATCTCCATAGGTGAAGGGACTGATCTTGATGATACGCCTATTAGCATTGATATGCGAGATATTGATAAAGTAAAACGTCTTAAGAGTCGCCTGCGCTATAAACGTTTACGTTGGCAAGTAAAAAATGCAAAAAATGATTTTAAATGAAAGAGCAAAAAATCCTGATAAGCGCTTGTCTCATTGGCGAAAATGTGAAATATGATGGTGGTCATAATGCTATCTCTTCAGAGATCATACACCGGTGGAAAGAAGAGGGGCTTTTAGTTCCTCTTTGCCCTGAAGTACTAGGAGGGCTAAGTGTTCCTAGACCTACGTGCGAGGTTATAAAGGGTACCAATAAAGTGATATGCAAAACAGGAGAAGATGTCAGTCTTGCTTTTGAAAAAGGTGCGACTGAGAGTTTAAAGATTGCCAAAGAAGAGGGTGTTTGCATGGCAATTTTAAAAGCAAGAAGTCCATCGTGCGGTAAAGATGTTATCTATGATGGAACCTTTACCAGTACAAAAGTAGAAGACTCTGGGATTACCTGTAAGCTTTTACAAGAGAGTGGTATCCCTGTTTTTAGTGAAGAAGAGCTAGCATTAGCCTACGCATTTTGGAAATCAAAGGGGAATTAAATCCCCTTTCGTTTAGGCATTGTGTAAAATATCTTCAATAGCATGTTTCGTATAAACAGCGTTCATTCCCCAAACTACAGCAGTTTGTGCTGCATTTTCCGCAATAGCAGAAATCTCATTTTTACTGATAGATGCTTCTTCTAAATGTACGGGTGCACCAATTTTAGCAAACCAGTTTTTAAGAGCAAGGATACCTTCATCCACAGAGTCCAATCCAAAAATTTCTTTTGAAAAGCGCTCAAACTGGGCGTGATTTTGGTTTTTGAACCATTGCATCCATGCAGGGATAACGATGGCAAGTCCTGCACCATGTGCAATGTTGAAAAGTGCAGAAAGTGAGTGTTCTATCATATGATTTGGAAAGCCTGAAGGATTTGTACCCGCAGTCGTAGAGCCATTGAGTGCTTGTGTTGCAGCCCACATAAATTCAGCTCTTGCATTATAGTCCTCTGGATTTTGAAGTAAAATCTCCGTGCTTTCCATAACGGTTTTAACAATGCTCTCAACCATACGAGATTGAAAATGAGGTTGTGTACTTGCTGTGAAGTACCCTTCAATGACATGTGCAATGATATCAACCGCAGAATAAGCAAGATAATCATTAGGAACACTTTTGGTCAGTTCTGGATTGAGAATGGAAACTTTTGGATAGATATGTTCTGAATGAATCGAATATTTTTGTTTGGTCTCTTCGTTGCTGACAACGGCAAAGCCATTCATCTCACTACCTGTTGCCGCAAGTGTCATCACTGCAAAGACCGGCAATGCTTTTTCAATCGCTACTTTACCGATAAAAAAGTCCCAAACATCATTTTTGACTAAGGCACCTACAGCAATCGTTTTAGAGCTATCTAACACAGAACCACCACCGATTGCAAGAATGGCCTCCACGTGCTCTTTTTGAGCCAATGCAATACCTTCTTTGACTTTTGAAAGTTTAGGATTACTCACAACACCGCCAAGTTCAACCCATGCAATGCCTTCTTTTACAAGAGAATCGGTTACTTTTTTGTAAAGTCCATCGCTCTTAATACGCTCACTTCCATAGCACAGTAGCACTTTTTTAACACCAAAAGGTGCTATTTCAGCTCCGATAAGACTCTCTTTATTCTTACCAAATACTATTTTTGTTGGGTTATGATAGATAAAATCAACCATCGATACTCCTTATGTTTTAATGGTGTTATTATAGGATGAAAGTGGCAATAAGCGATAGAATATTTTTTTATAATTATTGCCTAATCCTACAAATTATCTTATAATGCCATCAAAAACAACACTAAAGTGAGTATCTTTGATAGAAAATGAATTCATGAAACTTCAACAAGCCGAATTAAAGAACCTAATCGAAAAGCACGCTTCAAAAGAGGGTGGTAGCAGTACAGCTGTACCATGCTTACGCTTTTTTTGCGCAACAGCACCCAGTGAGTTTTTGCATACGCTGTATGAGCCATCATTGTGTATTATTGCTCAAGGCTCCAAAGCTGTTGGCTTGGGTGAAGAGATGTTTTCATACGACAAAGATAAGTATTTAATTGCTTCGGTGCACTTGCCTGCACGTGTCCAAATTCAAGATGCTTCAGTTGAAAAGCCGTATGTGTCACTGCAACTTACTTTCTCGATGGATCAAATCTTAGAAATTCTCAAAGAGTGCAATGATGATAAAGTGATCAGTACACAACAGCCTGAATGTGGGCTTTATTTTGGGGACAATAGCTTGTTATTGCTTGAACCTATTTTACGACTGGTGCGTTTGCTAGAGAATCCAAAAGATATAGGTATTCTTGCACCTATGATTACACGTGAGATTTTGTACCGTATTGTGCAAGATAAAGGTGGAGCGATTATCCGACAGTTTGCAAAAAATGGCAGCCTTGCACAACGTATTGCTAAGGCCATTACGATGATTAAAAATGATTTGGCTGAGCCATTGCGTATCGAAATACTGGCACAAGAAGCTCAGATGAGTGCATCGTCATTTCATTATCATTTTAAACGTGTTACGACGATGAGTCCATTGCAGTTTCAAAAATCATTACGTTTGCAGGAAGCTAGACGACTTTTGATGGTTGAAGAAATGGAAGCAAGTAATGCGGCTTTTCAAGTAGGTTATGAGAGTCCATCACAGTTTAGTCGTGAATATGCCCGTCTTTTTGGGCTTCCACCAATACGCGATGTTAAACGGATACGAGAATCTTTTGCATCAGCCTAATTTTTTTATGCATTGCGAATAAAAGATTGCATTTTTTTAGAGAGAGAATGAAAAACAAGGTCGTACGAATCATCAATCCAGCCAAAAAGCATTGACTCGTCAATCTCATCATCGCAAATGACGGTATTCCAATGCTTTTTATTCATATGATACCCTGCAATAACATTTTCATACATCTCTCTTAACTCTCTTGCATAGTAAGGATCACATTTAAGATTGATGCGAGGAGGGTTGCTCTCTTCATCCACCAGTGCGAAAATTTTATGGCCAACTTTAAAGACTGCCGTTGTCTCATCAAACGGGTACTCTTTGAGTGCGCCAATATGACTTAAACAGTAATTTTCGAGAATTTCAGTTGTCATTTTATTTACATCCACAGCTGTTTTCGTGGTCATTTACCATACCACAGGCTTGCATAAAAGCATAAATGGTTGTTGAACCTACAAACTTAAAACCTCGTTTTTTAAGATCTTTGGTAAGTGCATCTGAAACAGGTGAAGTACATGCTGCTGTTTTATAGTTGGGCACATCATTTATAACGGTTTTATTGTTAACATAAGCCCAAAAATAGGCATCGATTGAACCATGTTCTTGGATAATGGTTTGAAAAAGTTTGGCATTGTTGATGATAGCTTCGATTTTGGGGCGGCTTTTGATGACTTCGCCTTCACTTAAAATGCGCTCAACGTCCATTTCGCCAAGATGTGCCACTTTTTCAAGGACAAAACTGGCAAAGGCATTACGGTAGCCTTCACGTTTTTTAAGAACAGTCAACCAACTAAGCCCTGCAGATTGGGTTTCTAAACAAAAGAGCTCAAAGAGTGCCCTGTCATCATGTAGAGGTTTTCCCCATTCTTCATCGTGATAAGAAACATACGTAGGATCACTGAGCTTGACCCACCCACAACGCAGTCTATTTGGTGTCATTTTTCTTCTCCTCAAAGAGGTATCATGCTAAAATTGTATCTCAATAGAGTTAATGAACAGGAAATATAGATGACGACTCATGTGGTTGAATACATTAAAAACAATTATAAAGATCATACGATTGAACTCAATGGAGCTGTTATTGCACGCTATTTTTCTGTAAAAGATCACTATAAAGCGGAAGTGTACATGGAGCAAAATCTTCTCAATATTGTTTTAGAAGGTACAAAGATGCTTCATCTGAAAAATGGCGATGTTGAAGTCAAAGCCGGTGAGGCATTTTTTTTATCACGCGGTGAATATGTTATGAGTGAAGTCTGCGAAGGTGGAAATTATACGTGTTTGTTAATCTTTTTTGATGAAAAAGTGATTGCCCATTGGTTATCTCCACTGCTAGAAACCATCGCTTTACATTCCACTAAAGTGAATCGTTTTATTGAACCCTTCTGCAAGATAGAACTTACCCCTTTTATGAAAACTACAGCACTTTCTCTTTTGCCATTCATTGAACAAAAACCTGCTTTTGTTGAGAAAATTTTGATGCTTAAATTGCAAGAACTTTTATTATTGCTTTTAGGCTCAGAAAAGGGACAACAATTAGTCTCTTATTTTCATACATTGATTCCTCGAGATATTCATCTTCAAACATTTATGGAAGAACACTTTACACAAAACTGGAGTCTTTCCGAGTTTGCAAAATTTAGTGGAAGAAGTTTGAGTGGATTTAAAGCAGAGTTCGCAACGCATTTAAAAACAACACCTATGAAATGGATATGGAACAAAAGAGTTGAAAGAGCCTATTTTTTAATCGAAAAAGGAGGTCTTAGTATCGGAGAAGCTGCGTTTAGAGCAGGATTCAAAAATCAGTCCCATTTTTCAAGATTATTCAAAGAACGATACACACAACCTCCTAAAAACTTTATAGACAAAAAGTTAGACTTTACAGACTAACTAATAAGCTTTTTTTACGTGTAAAATGATCCTTGAAATTTAAAAAAAGGATCTTCATGAAACTAAGACATTTACCAATACTACTAGCATTGATGGGAAGTGCACTGTTTGCAGATGGATTTACTTTGCACAGTACTGACCTTTCAGGACAATTATCAAAAACACAAGAGGCAGCAAGTTTTGGTTGCGATGGCTCAAATATCTCTCCAGCGCTTAGCTGGAGCAATGTACCTAATGGTACTAAAAGCTTCGCGATAACCGTTTATGATCCAGATGCTCCAACAGGTAGCGGTTGGTGGCATTGGGTTGTTTTTAATATACCAGCCTCAGTCCAGGGTGTGCCTGCTGATTTTGGAAATGTGAGCAAAACATCTGCTATTCCTGCTATTCAAAGTATGACTGATTATGGTAAGGCAGGATTTGGAGGCGCGTGTCCTCCAAAAGGAGATAAAGCACATCGTTATGTTTTTACGGTTCATGCTCTGTGTGTTGATAAATTACCCTTGGATACTTCTGCTTCGCCAGCACTTGTAGGTTTTATGCTAGGTGCCAATACCATTGCTAAGGCAACATTGGTTTCCTATTATCAGCGATAACGATGTGTAGGTAAACGTTCTCAAGCGTTTACCTACACAAAATTACTTCATAGGTAGTTTTTTCGAAGTATCGTATACTAATTCATAATAGTCGTTATTGTTAAATGAAAACTCCGTAATGATTTTAAGTCCAAGCCTTGAATGGGCATTAAATGAGCGTTGGTTGATTTTGTTGATGAATGTCACCAAAATAGGGTAGCGTTTACTCATCTTTTCTCTTGCAAAGTCAAATAATGCTTCTAATACGCCACTACCTCGTACACTTTTATCAATACAGACAGGACCATATTGGTACGAATTTTCTGTTGTAATGGTATGTCCTAAATAGTGTAAGTTTGGAAGATCTTGAATCATTTGCGTAAAAATAGGCCAAATAGAGCAAAACTTCCATGAACCGCACATAATGTAAGCGACAACTTTTCCATGAAGACGCGCTATGAATAATCCTTGCTCTTCGTTAATGAGTTGAGTTAGTTGCTCTTTTGTAAAAGCGGTGGTCACAAAGCCATCTTTTTTATCTTCAGGTGCGATAGAGTCTATTTGATATTTGGAGTGAAGTTCCAAGACTTCATCGATATCGTCTAAAGTTGCAGTATGTAATTGCATCCGTTTCCTTCAATTGACGTTGGTCTATTTTGATGTCAGATATTGTACTCATTCAATACTAAAAATGAATAAAAGAGATAAAAAAACTCCTATTAACTTTTTGTTTACAAAAGATTAATAGAGCATTTAAACAACTGCTCTATACTTTCATTACCAAGACAAATACCTCCTTTTTGTGAATCACTTAACAATTTTAAAAATGAGCTTCTAGATTGCCCGGTCTAGAAGCTTTTTTTATTTTCAAACACAAAAAAACAATCTTCCTTTGTTTCAAACTTTACGACTATGTTATAATCTTTTTTATGAAAACACTTTTACTTCTCTTCTTTTTCATATTGACTGTTTTTGCAAGTACATTGCATCTTTCTATTTCTGCTAATCCTAGCCGTTTTAATCCCATTCTTTCTACGGATAAAACAAGCTCAGACGTTGCTCAGTGGCTCTTTAATGGATTGATTAAATACGACAAAGATGCGAATATTATTCCCGATCTTGCAGAGCATTACTATTTTGTTGATGATACAACCTTGATTTTTGAACTAAAACAGAATGTAAAATGGAGCGATGGGACTCCTTTTAGCGCCCGTGATGTACTTTTTACCTATGAAACGATTATTTCTCCCAAAATATTTACACCATATGCTTCTGGCTTTATGCACATCGATCACGTAAAAATATTGAATGATTTTAAAATCGAAGTAAAGTATAAATATCCTTATTTTAAAGCACTTGAAGTATGGATGATGGAGATATTGCCTGAGCATAAACTCAAAAATGAAACAGATTTAATGACCAGCAAGTTCAATCAAAATCCGCTTGGTACAGGTCCTTATACCCTTACACAATTTAATATTTCTAAAGACATTGTTTTAGAAGCAAATCTTAACTATTTTATTCATAAACCTAATATCAATCAAATTATCTTTCACTATTTACCTGATCGTTCTGCTGAGTTTTTAATGCTTAAGTCAAAAAAGCTTGATGTTGGCTCCCTTTCTCCTTTGCAGTTGGAGCGCCAAATCGATGAAGATTTTCGTAAGCATTACACCATTTATGAAGATATCGCGCATAATTACTCGTATATGGGCTTCAATCTCAAATCAGAGAAATTTAAAGACGCAAGAGTTCGCGAAGCACTCTCTTTAGCCATTGATCGCCAAGAATTAGTGGATATACTTTATTTTGGTCATGGCAAAGTATGTACAGGACCTTTTTTACCAGGTACAGGGGCATTTAATGAAAAAGTGCTTGCTCCAAAACCTAACATTGAAAAAGCAAAAGCACTCTTAAAAGAGGCAGGTTATGATGAAAATTATCCCTTTGAGTTTGAATTAAGTACCAGTGCTAATGGAAGTGGTAGTTATTCTGCGCAAATACTCCAACATCAACTCAAAAAAGCAGGTGTTGTCATGAAGCTTCGCATTATGGAGTGGCAAGCTTTTTTAAATACAGTCGTTCTTCCTCGTAATTTTGATGCTGTTTTGATGGGTTGGTCTTTAGGTCTTAAACCAGATGCCTATACCATTTGGCACAGTGAATCCAGCCGTAAAGGTGGCTTTAATTTTATAAGTTATGAAAATAGCGACGTTGATCGTTTGATTAAAGAAGCTGAAAAAGTTGTAGATCAAGAAAAATTTGATCTTCTATATCGTGAAATTTTTGCAAAAATCGTTGCTGATAATCCTTATCTTTTTTTAGTGATTCCAAATGAAATCACTGTGGTCAATAAAGAAATTACTCCTGTATCAACTTCGATAATTGGGGTTATGCATAATGCCATTGATTGGATTAAATAGGATTTTTAATATTCGCTTGCTCAAATCTGTGCTATAATTAAGTTCTCCATACATGAAATGTTAGAAATATTAGTTTTAAAGGATATGAAATGAAAAAAACATTGTTTTCATTGGCGGCACTAGCATCTTTGGCGTTTGCAGCACCAACTGCATACAACTATGAGGTTACACCAACCATTGGCGGTGTTTTACCAGAGGGCAATCTTGACCTTAAAAACCAACTCACTTATGGTTTAAGATTTGGTATCAATCTTGATAACAACATTTTCAGCCAAGTTGAATTTGGTTATGATAGATCTGATAGTGTTGATTATAAAAATGGCAGAACAGACAATACCGACTTTAACCGTTACTATGCGAACTTGGTTAAAGAGTATAAATTGTCACCAGAGACTGCATTATATGCTTTAATTGGTCTTGGATATGAAGATGTAAGTAATGAACAACTTGAAAACAGAGACAGTATGTTTGCACAATACGGCGGTGGTGTAAAATACTGGGTAACTGATAATTTCGCTCTTAAAGCAGAAGTTCGCCATGCAGTTAAATTCCATGGTGGCGATAACAACATGTTCTACAGCCTCGGCTTTACTATTCCTTTCGATGCAAAAACTGCACCAGTTGTAGCAAAAGCTGCACCAGTGGCTGCACCAGTTGTAGCTCCAGCTGCTCCAAAAGATAGCGATGGTGATGGTGTTACAGATGATAAAGATAAATGTCCAAATACACCAAAAGGTACAGTTGTTGATGCAGATGGTTGTACAAAAATTATTCGTTTACATGTAAAATTTGATTTTGATAAATCAACTGTAAAACCAGAGTTTATGCCTGAAATTCAAAAAGTTGCAGACTTTATGAAACAAAACCCAGGTTACAATGTTGTTCTTGAAGGTCACACAGACTCTAAAGGTAGTGATGCTTACAATATGAAACTTTCAGACCAACGTGCAAAAGCAGTTGCAAAAGCACTTTCAACTCTTGGCGTATCAGGTGCTAAAGTAACTACAGAAGCATATGGCGAGAGCAAACCAATCGCAACCAATGACACTGAAACTGGTCGTGCTGAAAACAGAAGAGTTGACGCAGTTTTCAAAAAGTAATTTAGGACATTAATGAATTTACATATGGATTTAAGCTGGACAGTTATTGTTAATTTTGTCACTTTGTATGGAGTGAAAGTACTCGCATCTTTACTGATTTTTTTTGTTGGTAAAAAAATAGCCTCTATTATCACAGCAATTGTTGTAAAAGGTATGCGTACTTCGAAAATTGATGAAACCATTACCAGCTTTTTTTCCAATGTAATTTACTTTGGTCTTTTGGTGGTGATTATTCTAGCTGCAATAAGCAATCTAGGTATAAACACCACCTCCTTTCTTGCAGTTCTTGGTACCGCAGGTCTTGCTATAGGCTTGGCACTTCAGGGTACACTTTCAAATGTGGGTGCGGGGATTTTGCTCGTATTCTTCCGTCCTTTTAAAATTGGCCATTCTGTTCAAGTTGCGGGTGAAAATGGTATCGTTGAAGAGTTAAATCTTTTTAGCGTTATTCTAAAAACCGGTGATAACAAACAAATTATCATTCCAAACTCTGCGGTTATTGGCAAAAATATTATTAATTTTTCTGCGAAACCTACTTCTCGTGTAGATTTAATTTTCAATATTGGCTATGAAGATGATCTTCTTTTAGCAAAAAACACACTTCAAGAAATTGTGAATAGTGAAGCAAAAGTACTCAATGATCCTGCTCCATTTGTTGCGGTGAGTGAATTAGCGCAGACAAGTGTCAAGCTAATGGTGCGTTTTTGGGTAAAAAATGAAGATTCTGCTACAGCGAGTTTTTCGATTACTGAGAAAGTAAAACTTGCTTTTGATGAAAAGAGGATAAGTATTCCTCATCCTCCTGTATCAGTCACAACTGAGATATAACTATTTTCCAAATACTTGTTGGATAATAGAGCTTCCACTTGCCATTGGATTGCTACGTAGCGCTTTTTCTTTCTCAGCAATCATGTAAAAAAGCCCATCAAGTGTTTTGCGACCAATATAATCTTCAATATCTTCATCCCCACTCGGTACAGCGTCTCCCATACCCAACCCTTTAGCAATAGAAGAAGCTTGCCCAACCATTGCGTTATTGGTAAGCCCAGAAGTTGCGTTTCCACCGCCTGCAAAACCTTTGAGGCTTTGATAAGAGCTCATAACTTGACTCTCTTTAACGCTCTCTTTAATAATAGGCATTATGGCACTGAGAAGTTTTGTTCCTGCCTTTGTTTTGAAATAATCTGTTGCTGCTGTATTACTACCATTTACAATAGCGTTAGCATCTTCTACACTCATGTTTGAAATAGTATCACTTAGAATAGAAGCAGTTTTAGGAACAGACTTAGTCGCTGCATTATTCATAGTTTTGACAAAATCATCCACATAACTTTTACCACCTAGCTTTTCAGCGGCTGTTGCTACAGGTTTCATAGAAGCTGGCAGAGGAATTTTAACAGCTGCATTGTTGAGGTAACCTCCCTCTTTCCCAAGCAGTGAAACGGCTTGTTTTGCACCAAGGCTCAGAGCCTCTTTAACTCCAGATGTTGCTGTACTTTGTGATGTGGTTGTACCACTTGTCGTTGCACTTTTTTGTGTTGTTGACGTAGCAGTGACCGCTGTGTTAACAGCATCTTGCCAATTGGCTGCACAAAGCATAAGCGGAGCTAAAAGTATAAGACTTTTGTGTAACATGTATCTCCTTTTTAATGGTCTTGAAGTTATAATAGTCCATTCTATGTAAAAGGACTATTAAGGCAGACAATGAAAACGATTTTATTTGATTTAGACGGCACGTTGATTGATTCTACGGATGCTATTTTAGAGAGTTTTGGCGTAGCGTATGAAACGTTTGGTCGCCAAGCTCCTGAAGATGAGCAGATTAAAAAGTTAATTGGTCATCCTTTAGATTTGATGTTTACAATGCTAGGAATTGATGCCTTAGAAGCCAATGATTATGTTGCAGCATATAAAGAGCATTATAGATTGATTTCACGTAAAAAAACGACACTTTTACCTTTAGCATTAGAAGCAATTAAGCATGCTTCTAAAATTGCAACATTAGGTATTGTAACCACTAAAACAGCACGCTATTCAGAAGAGCTTTTAGAGCATTTAGGTGTGATGCACCATTTTAAAGTGTTGATTGGTAGAGAGAGTGTTACGCACCCTAAGCCACATCCTGAACCAATACAAAAAGCACTCCTTGCATTAAACGCAGATCCTGCACATACATGGATGATAGGAGACACTCCAATGGACTTAATCTGTGCCAAAGAAGCAGGTGTCCATAGTATCGGTGTTTTATGTGGATATAGCAGTAAATACGATCTTGAAAAACACACTACTTTCATTGTTCATGATGCTTTAGATGCAGTAAAAATGGTCGCCTCCCATTCATAGATTTGTTATATCTTTGTCATATTTTTAGACTATGATTTTGCGTAAGGCTTGGTTAAACTTTCATTAAATTAGAGGCTCTTAAGTTTCATTTATGAGTTATTAAGAGAACGCTAAGTAGAATGAGATAATCATCAAACCAAAGAATGAATGAGAAAATAAAATAAGGGGAATTTAATGGCTAAAGTCATGAAAACTATGGATGGTAACGAAGCTGCGGCATACGCATCTTACGCCTTTACCGAAGTTGCTGGTATTTACCCAATTACACCTTCTTCTCCAATGGCGGATTTCACCGACGTTTGGGCAAGTCAAGGAAAGAAAAACTTATTTGGAATGCCTGTTAAAGTTGTTGAAATGCAAAGTGAAGGTGGTGCTGCTGGAACGGTGCATGGTTCACTTCAAGCAGGTGCTCTAACAACAACTTATACGGCTTCTCAAGGTCTACTACTCAAAATCCCAAATATGTATAAAATGGCAGGTGAGTTATTGCCAAGTGTTATTCACGTCAGTGCAAGAACCCTTGCGACACATGCTCTTTCAATCTTTGGTGACCACCAAGACATTTATGCTGCACGTCAAACAGGTTATGCGATGCTTTCATCTGGCTCTGTTCAACAAGTTATGGACTTAGCGGGTATTGCGCACTTAGCTGCTATTAAAGGGCGTGTTCCATTTTTACACTTCTTTGATGGTTTCAGAACTTCACATGAAATTCAAAAAATTGAAGTAATGGATTATGCAGTATTTGACAGACTTTTGGACAAAGAAGCAGTTCAACGTTTCCGCGATGAAGCACTAAATCCTGAGTCTCCAAAAACTAGAGGTACTGCTCAGAATGACGATATTTATTTCCAAGGTAGAGAAGCACAAAACAAGTTTTATGATGCATTGCCTGATATCGTAGCTCACTATATGGCTGAAATCTCAAAAGAGACAGGACGCGATTATAAACCTTTCACATACTATGGTGCGCCAGATGCAGACAGAATTGTCGTAGCTATGGGTTCAGTTACTGAGTGTTTGAAAGAAACGATTGATTATTTAATGAGTAAAGGTGAAAAAGTAGGTCTCGTTACACCACACCTTTATAGACCATTTAGTATCAAATATCTTATGGATGTTATGCCAGAATCTGTTAAAAAGATTTCTGTACTTGATAGAACAAAAGAAGCAGGATCTATTGGCGAGCCATTGTATCTTGATATGAGAGCAGCATTTTATGGTCATAAAAATGCACCTATCATCGTTGGTGGACGTTATGGTCTTTCTTCAAAAGACGTTGATCCAGCGCAAATGATTGCGGTATTTGAAAACCTTAAACTTGATGAGCCTAAAAATGACTTCACCGTAGGTATTGTGGATGACGTTACGTTCAAATCATTACCAGTTGGTGAAAAACTAAGTCTTGGTGAGCCAGAAACAAAAGAGTGTCTGTTCTATGGACTTGGTGCTGATGGTACGGTTGGTGCGAACAAAAGCTCAATTAAGATCATCGGTGATGAGACAGACATGTATGCACAAGCATATTTTGCATACGACTCCAAAAAATCTGGTGGTTTCACACGTTCACACTTACGTTTTGGAAAACATCCAATTCGTTCAACATATTTAGTATCAAATCCTCATTTTGTTGCCTGTTCTGTGGCTGCATACCTTGAGTTGTATGATGTTGTTGATGGTATTCGTGAACATGGTACATTCTTGCTTAACTCTATTTGGGATGCAGAAGAGACTATTAAACGTATTCCTAACAAAGTAAAACGTATTCTTGCAAAACGCAAAGCAAACTTCTATATCATCAATGCAACAAAACTAGCGCGTGATATCGGTCTTGGTAACAGAAGTAACACGATTATGCAATCAGCGTTCTTCAAACTTGCAGAAATTATCGATTTTGCAAAAGCGCAAGAATTTATGAAAAAACAAGCGTATAAGTCTTACCACAAAAAAGGCGAGCACATTGTTGAATTAAACTACAAAGCAATCGATGTGGGTGCAAGCGGACTTATTAAAGTAGACGTTGATCCATCATGGGTAAATCTTGCAGATGAAGTAAAAACACAAGAGGTTGTAAGCTACAAAGGTACACCATTTGTTGAAGCGATTGCAAAACCAGTCAATGCTGCACGTGGCGATACACTGCCTGTTTCAGTCTTTAATGGCTATGAAGATGGTACATTTGAGCATGGAACAACTGAGTTTGAAAAACGTGGTGTTGGTGTTATGGTTCCAAAATGGATTGAAGAGAATTGTATTCAATGTAACCAATGTGCATTCGTATGTCCACATGCGGTTATTCGTCCATTCCTTATCAATGATGCAGAATTTGCAGCAGCTCCTGAAGGTGTTAAAACACATGCTCTTGATGCAAAAGGAAAAGAACTTAAAGGTCTAAAATATAAAATCCAAGTTTCATCACTTGACTGTACTGGATGTGATCTTTGTGCTGAAGCATGTCCTACAAAAGAGAAATCATTGGTAATGGTTCCACTTCAAGAGAGTCTTGAAGCAGGTGAACAAGTGAATGCAGATTATCTCTTCAAAAAAGTAACCTATAAAGATGACATTCTTTCAAAAAGTAGTGTTAAGGGCGCCTTATTTGCTCAACCACTCTTTGAGTTCCACGCAGCATGTCCAGGTTGTGGTGAAACACCATATATTACGTTAGCGACACGTCTATTTGGCGATAGCATGATGATTGCAAATGCAACAGGATGTTCATCAATCTATGGTGGTTCTGCTCCATCAACGCCATACCGCAAAAATGATAAAGGTCATGGTCCAGCATGGGCAAACTCATTGTTTGAAGACAATGCTGAGTTTGGTCTTGGTATGCACGTAGCAAATGAAACAATACGTCATAGAATTCACTCTGTCATGGAAGCTTCTGTTGATAAAGCACCAAATGCAATTGCAGCGCTTTACAAAGATTGGATTGAATTTAGAGACGATAGAGCAAAATCTACTGAAATCCGTAACCTTTTAGTACCTCTTTTGGAAGCAAATCCAACAGCCCCAGGTGCAGATGTTATTTTAAGTCTTAAACAGTACATTTCTAAAAAATCACAATGGATTTTCGGTGGTGACGGTTGGGCGTACGACATCGGTTATGGTGGACTTGACCACGTCATCGCAAGCGGCGAAGATGTCAATATCTTAGTTCTTGATACTGAAGTTTACTCTAACACTGGTGGACAAAGCTCAAAATCTTCTCGTGCAGGTTCAATTGCTCAATTTACAGCAGCAGGTAAGCCAAGCCAGAAGAAAGATCTTGGTTATATCGCTATGACATACGGAAACGTTTTTGTTGCACAAATCAACTCAAACGCATCTGCAGCGCAAACCATTAAAGCGTTTGAAGCAGCAGAAGCATATCCTGGCGTTTCACTCATTATCGCATACTCTCCATGTATTGCTCATGGTATTAAAGGTGGTATGGGTAAATCTGGTAACCAAGGTGAACTTGCAACTAAATGTGGTTACTGGCCAATTTATACCTATGATCCACGTTTAGCGGATAAAGGTGAAAACCCAATTAAAATTACAGGTAAAGAGCCAGATTGGTCATTGTACGATGAATTCTTAATGAATGAGGTACGTTATGCGTCACTCAAAAAATCAAATCCAGAGCATGCACAAGCACTCTTTGATCATAACAAAAAAGATGCACAACGTAGATGGAGACAACTGAACCGTCTAGCAAGTGCTAGCTTTGCAAATGAGTTACCAGAGGGCGAATAAGCCCTCTCTTTTAAAGAGAGTAGAGGAGAAGAGATTCTCCTCTCTTTTATTTGTAGAAAGCCAAATGAACGGTGTTCAAATGGCGTTAAAAGCTTCTAAACTTCTTTCTTACTTTTGAACTTCAGCAGCAACTTGAGCATTTGATTTAACAACATCACCACTTCCGTGAATAATGTGTGGGATACATCCTGTACAGACGTGAATATCTTCACCGTTTTTCATTGCTTTAATAAATACTGCACCAGCACTCTCATCGCTTGATCTTAGACAAACGTTGCATACTTGAATGTTGTTGATTTCCATAAAAGACTCCTTATTGAATTTGGCGTATTATAGTTAAAAAAAAAGCTAAAAAGATTGAGCGAGATCAAGTTTTAGCTAAAGAAGATCTCTATAAAAAGAGCACAAGACTAATCATTGCTTCAATGCCAATATCGACAGGTTCTTTTCCAATAACCCTTGCACTGTTTTTCACTTGGAAAATGATTTGACTCAAAATAATTTCAAAGTTGAAATTCGAAGGATCTAAAATACTCTCTTTATGGTTTTTAATCGTAGAAAGATTTTCTATCAATTCCCATGAAGGTGATTGTCCTGAATGCAGTTTGTTGTTAAACTCAACTTGCCAGTTATTTTGCCATGTGAGAAAGAGGTAATGATCATTTTTGTCTTTTGCTGTTTTCACCTTCCATTTAACCACTTCAAGATAGTAGTAAAGCTTTTTAAAGGCTTCTTTATCATACGAAAGTGTTGTGATTTGATGACCTTCTCCTATCTTGTAACTTTCCCAAATCAGTTTATAAAGCCCTAAAATAAGAAAATCATTTCTATCAGGAACATTGCTATTTTTATCAAAGGCAATACGCAAATAATCATCATAAGATTTTAAATAAACACCATTGTATTTCATACGAATTGTATTTTTTGAGTTGCGCATTTCATTGAAGATGTAGTTTTGACTCTCTTTGCTATAAGCGTTTGGATTACGAAGATCGAGTTTTTCTTTATAAAGGATGAGGTTTTCAACAATTTTTTTATAATCATAATGTAAGTTGGTTGCACCATGTGATTGGAGCACTTCACCTATTTTTTCTTGATTGGTAGTGGCACAGCCTGAGAGTAAAAAAATTGCAAGAAAAAAAAGCCTAAGCATCCATAATTTCCTTCCCTTTTTTTATCTGCTTTTTGATGATTTTAATGCTATCGTGAATGGCTTCACGTTTAATCAAATCGGTCTCATTTTTTAACTCTTGTTTGAGGCTAATACGCCTAAGCTTGAGTTTTTTCAATAACTCTTTGATAATTTGTTTTTTATTGGCATCAGCATTTGGTGAGGCGATGTTAAAGAGTTCTTTAATTTTTTGGATAAATTTAAAGCCACTCATGTATGACTCCTTATCTCGTTCACGTGTGTTAAATCCGTAACTTCGGTTTCATTTAAGATCAAAGCTTCATGTTCTTCTTTGGTTTCGGCATTGGCATGAATAAACAGCGTATGCGCCACTTTTGTAAGTTCAGACGCAATGGTATAGGCATAGGTTGTATCGTTCATCAATGAAGTTGCCATTGTGTAGGTTATTTTATTGGTACGTATGAGGTTATCGAGTGATTTATTGGCGGCAATATCGTATTTTTTTGTATCAAGCTGGAGCTTGCTAAGCAATAAGAGTGCAACATCTTCTTCTGATGTGTTGAAGATCATTTGCATGGTGCGAAGGTGTTTGATGAGGTTTTTACGAATATGATTGTATTCACTTTTAATATACTCGTTATCAGATTCCAGATAGCGAAGCATATTTTTTTGCATATGTTTAGAGGCTTTAAAGGCTTCTACGATGCCAATGGTTGCATTTTTGATGGGAATAAGTTGACGATTACTTTCATCTGCAAACTTTCCTTGTGCCATAATAGCAAAGTTAATAATCTTGCCGTAAATCTCTTTAATCCGTCGTTCATAGTACTCGTCCATGTTAATCGATAATGCTTTGTTACGAAGTTTTAAAATATCTTCGATCTCCATACCTGAAGTAATATCTTCTTTTGTAACACTCAGTCCTTTTGCAATGATGTCAAATACATTATTGTAAAGGTGCTTTGTCTCTTTCAGTAAGGTCGCTTGAGCGGTGTCTGGAAAATCTAAGGCAACATCGTTTATAAATAAAACATCATCAATTTCATTTTCTGGGGTTACTTCCTGTTTAAAGACGCGATTGAGTAGGGCAACCAAACCATGTACTGCGGGTGCAAAAAGAAGCACACAGATCAAATTGAAATACGTATGGTAGAGCGCTAATTTGAGTGGGTAATCATCTTTTGGTATACCTAAAAAAGGTGCAGTAATGTCAATAAAATGAATCAACTGTGGTACAAACCAAATGAGTAAAAAGCCTGTTAAGGTGTTAATTAAAAAATGAGCACCTGCAAGCTTTTTGCCCTCAAAACTGGCTCCAAGTGCACCGATAATCGCTGTAATCGTTGTTCCAATATTGGCGCCAATGGTCAGTGCAATGGCGTTTTCATAAGTAATTTGAGAGGCGGAGAGAGCGGTTAATATTAGTACTAAAGAGGCATGTGATGATTGCATAACGATCGTTATACCTGCACCAATCAGCACAAAAAGGATGAGTCCCATAAAACCATCGGCAGTGTACTGTGTGAGGTCTATGGTCTCTTTAAATGCATCAAACCCCTCTTTCATATAGGCAATGCCTAAAAAAGAAAATCCAAGACCCGTAAGTGCGTAACCGATACCTTTAAGACGTTTGCTTTCTTGAAAAATGAGAAGAGTACCAAACACAAGCATGGGAAGAGCGTATGTTGCAATATTGATTTTAAGACCAAGTGCTGCAATGAGCCAAGCACCCGTGGTTGTACCGATATTTCCACCTAAAATAATCCCTACACCTTGTGCTACGCTGATAAGCCCCGCACTGATAAAAGAGATGGCAATGACGGCGACTAAGCCACTGGATTGCATCAACGTTGTTGTAACAGCACCAAAGAGAATACTTTTATAAAGGTTATTGGTAATTTTTTTGAGAAATCTATCGAGTAAGCCGCCTACAAAGAAACGAAAACCCTCTTCAAGACTTTGCATACCTAGTAAAAAGATCGCGACTCCCGCTGCGATATGAAGCATATTTTTGCTTTGAATAAAGGTGTATGATAAGGCAAGTATGACAACAAGAAGCAACACTCGTTTCAAAGCAATCTCCTGTATTCTAAGCTTCCGAAGGACAAATTATTGTACACTTTTTTCGATATAATTGCCGAAAAAAAGGATTTTAAATGCCATTACTCGATAGTTTTTGTGTAGATCACGTCAAAATGCCTGCCCCTGCGGTAAGAGTTGCTAAAACAATGAAAACACCTCATGGCGATGAGATCACCGTGTTTGATCTTCGTTTTTGTAAACCAAACCAAGCTATTTTGCCAGAGCGTGGTATTCACACCTTAGAGCATCTTTTTGCAGGTTTTATGCGTAATCATCTCAATGGAGAAGGTGTTGAAATCATTGATATTTCACCAATGGGATGTCGTACAGGATTTTATATGAGTCTTATCGGTACGCCTCATGCAGAGCGTGTTGTAGAAGCATGGAAAGCATCGATGAATGACATTTTAGGTGTCAAAAGTGAAAATGATATCCCAGAACTCAATGTTTATCAGTGTGGTACCTATAAAATGCATTCACTGGATGAAGCACACGAAATTGCAACAAACATCCTAAATTCGGGCATTGGCATTATGAGCAATGAAGCATTAAAATTGGATACTTCAAAACTGTAAAACTGATAGCACATTTTTAACGCATACATAAGAACCTTTTTTATATTATTAGTCCTTAATTTTAAAAAAAGATTAATATAGATACACATATTTTGAGTAAGGAAGGTTTTTATGGAGCGTTTAGTCGCAAGGTATAAAGAGAGCAATCTTATTGTTCTTATCCTCATTGGTATGGTGTTGGGCGTTTGTGTCGCTCTCATCTCTTCAGAAGCTGCAATGGCAGTCTCTATTCTTGGAACGCTGTTTATTAAAGCGTTAAAAGCCGTAGCGCCTGTTTTGGTTCTCGTTTTAGTTGCTACAGCGATTGCAACAAAGCCTGTTGGTGTTCAAACAAACATTAAGCCTATTGTTCAACTCTATGCAATAGGAACATTTGTGGCTGCCCTCATTGCGGTTGTTGTTAGTTTTTCGTTTCCAGTAACATTGGTTCTCACTACTCCAGAGGCTGGCTTAACACCTCCTCAAAGTATTGTTGCGGTTATAAAAGGCTTTATCGTTAGCATGGTGGACAATCCAATTAACGCACTCTTAAAGGGCAATTATATAGGTGTGTTAACATGGGCAGTTGCTGCTGGTATTGCTCTACATCATAGTAGTAACCACACTAAGCAAATGATGAAAGATGTCAGTGATGCGATGACTAAAATCGTTCAAGCGGTTATCAAATTAGCACCATTTGGTATTATGGGTATCGTTGCTGAGACATTTGCAGAGACAGGTTTCGCGGCACTTCTAGGTTATGGTAAACTTTTAGTCCTTCTTGTTGGAACAATGCTTTTTGTAGCACTTGTGGTTAATCCAATTATTGTTTATATTAAAACAAAAAGTAATCCTTATCCTTTAGTACTTACATGTCTTAAAGAGAGTGGGGTAACAGCGTTCTTTACACGAAGTTCAGCAGCAAATATTCCTATAAATATGGCATTGTGTAAAAAATTGGGACTTCATGAAGACACATACTCTATTTCGATTCCATTAGGTGCAACAGCCAATATGGCAGGTGCGGCGATTACCATTACGATTTTAACATTGGCGGCAGTCAATACTTTGGGAATCTCTGTAGATATTCCAACAGCATTGTTGTTAAGCGTAGTTGCAAGTATTGCAGCAGCGGGTGTTTCAGGTGTTGCTGGTGGTTCTTTACTTTTAATTCCTCTTGCATGTGGACTTTTTGGTATTAGCGATGAGATTGCGATGCAAGTTGTTGCAGTTGGTTTCTTAATTGGTGTCGTTCAAGACTCAACAGAAACAGCACTTAACAGCTCAACGGACGTTGTTTTTACAGCTGCATGTTCAAATGAGCCTATTAATTTATAATCATTAAAATGAGTTTGGCATTTAATTGGAGGCAAAAAACTCCAATTTTTTGCCAAATCCAAGTGAATTATCGGTAAACTTAAGATAGGTTATTTTGATGCTCCAAAGCGTTGGTTGCATCGCTAAAGCATAAGGGAAGCGTTTAAAATAGGCTTTCTTCTCGACGTCATTTGCCTCTTGAAATTCTCCGTTAAACTGTACTCCTTGTATTTTTCCTACCATTTTTGTCTCTAGCGCAACCGTTCCTGCAACATATGTATTTTCTATGGCTTCTTTTCCATGTCTGGTTTTGGTGACATCGGTAGCGATGACAAATGTTGCACTCTCCTCTATAAAGCTATAAAAACAAGAAGCACAATAGGGTATATTGTTGTGACTTGTGGCTAAAGTAAGCAGATGATGTTTTTTTAAAAATGCTGTAATGATGGGCTCTAACATAGGTATCCTTTGAAAAAAAGTATAACATATTTTTTTTGACTCTTTTAAATTTTAAAAGGATTACTATAGTTGTATTGATCTCTTAGGAGTTACAGATGCGTATCTTCATTTTAGTACTATTTTTTATTGGCGCACTTTGGGCTGAAAACCCAATGGTCTTACAACTCACAGGTGTAAAAACAACGCATATGATGGCTAATGGAAAAGCGCAAGAGGTGTTTATTGAACGAAATACACCAAAGGAGTGTAATGACGTTGGCATCAATCCAGAAGCGATTTTTAGCGGTGATTATGCGGGTAAAAATGTTCCGCCTTTATGTAAAAAAAGTTTTGTAACGACTGTAGGTAAAGCCCAACCCATGAGCTTTGCGCAAGGTGTCATTACCGTAGGTGAGATAGAAGTGCTTGATTTTATTAAAAATAAACTCAATGTCAATCCATCGGCTTATATCTTAGTGGATGCGCGAAAGCGCGATTGGTATGAACAGATGACCATACCCAGTAGTGTCAACATTCCTTTTGATGAGATTGAATATGACTCGGCAATCCCTGAGGATTTTGAGCGTGTACAAGCGTTATTGGGGTTTCGCAAAATAGCAGAGACCTACGATTTTAGTCATACTAAAACTGCATTACTGTTTTGCAATGGTATTTGGTGTGTTCAGTCTCGTTTAGCGATTGAAAAACTCATAAAAATGGGTTATCCGAGAGAAAAATTATTATGGTACAGAGGAGGACTTCAAGATTGGGTCGCTTTAGGGTTTACAACGATTCAACCAAAATAAATTTTACAGCGATGCGTGTAAATCCTTCTCTGTCACGATAAGGCTTTTTCGCCATTTTTCAATTTGAAGATCGTTTTCCAAGATATGTTCAGCAAGCCATTTTTTGGCGATCATCTGAATGCTTTTTTGAAGTTCAACAACGCCTTTTTTCTCTTTTAATATTTTGGTCATTCCCTCGATAATGCTTTCATGGAATTTTTTATGTTTTTCATACAGAGGATAGTCGATACTTTGCATATACGCCTCTTCCTCTTTGAAATGTTTTCCCATATAGTCATAAAACTCTTTAAAAAGTCTTCCTAATTCGGCTTTATTGGCGTTGTTGGGGTCTAGTCTTTGTGCAGCGTTTGCAAGTTCAAAAAGTTCTTGGTGTTGTGCATCAAGTAGTTCATGATTTAGACTAAAACGTTCGCTCCATTCAATGATCACTGATATTCCTCATAAACAATTTGAGGTATTTTACCACGCTTTGAGTCTTTTTTTGCAAGGTTTGATTAACATAAGAGGGATACAATAACGTTCATAATAAATAAGGAATTTGTATGATAGTAAAAATGTTAAAACCTCTTCTTTTGGTACTTCCTCTTTTATGGCTAGGCTGTTCACAGCAGAGTAAACCTACAAAATCTGCCATGACTGTTGAAGTAGGGACATACACGCTCAGTGCTCAAAATGTTACCTTAACACGTGAGTTACCCGGGCGAACAAAAGCAACACTCAGTTCTGAAATCCGTCCTCAAGTAGGAGGAATTATTCAGGCGCGTTTCTTTGAAGAGGGCGCTTTTGTTAAAAAAGATGCATTACTGTATCAGATTGATCCAAGTTCGTACCAAGCTGCTTTTGAAGAAGCCAAAGCAACCCTTCAAAATGCAGAAGCACTGGTTGAATCCACGCGCTTAAAAAGTGAACGTTACGCTGATCTTGTAAAAATTGATGGTGTTTCTAAACAAGATATGGAAGATGCCAAAGCAAGCTATTTGCAAGCGGTTGCGAGTGTTGAAGCGAAAAAAGCAGCTCTTCAAACAGCCCGCATTAACCTAGAATACACCAAAATCAAAGCGCCTATTAGTGGGCGTATCGGTACATCAAGTGTCACGGTTGGTGCACTCGTAACGGCAAACCAAACCACGGCACTCGCTACCATTCGCACCCTTGATCCTATCTATGTCGATCTTACCCAATCCAGTACACAACTTCTAAAACTTCGAGCACTTTTAGAACAACAAGGTATCAAACAAGGTAGTACCAAACTTGCTCTTAAACTGGAAGATGGCTCCATGTATAAACAAAATGGCACACTTCAATTTCAAGAGATTGCAGTCGATGAAAGTACTGGCTCTGTGACACTTCGTGCCACGTTTCCTAACCCTGATGGCGTCTTGCTCCCAGGTATGTATGTGCGCACACTTGTAGATGAAGCGGTTAATTCTGCCGCTATTTTAGTTCCACAACAAGCTATCCAGCGTGACCCTAAAGGCAATGCAACAGCACTCATCGTTACCGCAGATAACAAAGTTGAAAAACGTGTTGTGGTAACAGAGCGAGCAATAGGCGATACATGGCTTGTGAATAGTGGTTTAAATGCAGGAGACCGCGTCATTGTTGAAGGTGTCAATAAAGTACGTGTTGGTGACGTAGTGCGTGTTATGGATGTTACTACAACGCTAGGTAAAGCACAATGATCGCACACTTTTTTATCCATAGACCCATTTTTGCATGGGTTATTTCCATTGTTATTATGCTTGCAGGTATGGGCTCCATCTTAACCCTGCCCGTAGCGCAATACCCAGATGTTGCGCCTCCTACCATTCGCATTGACACAACTTATACGGGAGCTTCTGCGCAAACGGTGGAGAACAGTGTTGTGCAGATCATCGAACAACAGCTTACAGGGCTGGATGGACTGTTGTATTTTTCTTCCAGTAGTAGCTCATCAGGAAGCGCACGCATTGATGTTACCTTTCAAAAAGGAACGGATGCCGATACTGCGCAAGTGCAAGTGCAAAACAAAGTAGCTCAAATTACGACACGTCTTCCAAAGTCCGTTCAAAATGAGGGTGTACGTGTCACCAAAGCACAAAATGACTTTTTGATGATTGTCTCTTTGTACGACACGACCGATACGAAAATGTCGGTGGATGTGGCGGATTATCTACTCAGTAACATGCAAGACCCGATCGCCCGTTTAGAAGGTGTGGGTACAGTGCAAGTGTTTGGCGGTCAATACGCGATGCGTATTTGGCTAGACCCCAATAAATTGGCTTCGTATAGCTTGATGCCCTCTGACATCAGCAGTGCCATTACCGCACAAAATGTTCAGGTCTCAGCAGGTAGTATAGGTGCACTTCCTAGCAACAAAGACCAACAGCTCAATGCTACGGTAACAGCAAAATCACAATTGCAAACACCAGAAGAATTTGCGAATATCATCGTTAAAAGTGATAGCAATGGAGCCCTTGTTCGCTTAGGCGATGTTGCCAGAGTTGAACTTGGCAGTGAGAGTTACAACAGTGTCACCAGACTGAACGGTCACCCTGCTTCTGGACTTGCTGTTATGCTCGCCCCTGGTGCAAATGCCCTTGCAACAGCAGATCGTGTCAAAAAAACCGTTGCTAAGATGGAAGCTACGATGCCAGATGGCTACAAAGTAGCGTATCCACGTGATAGTACAAAGTTTATTCGCATCTCGATTGAAGAGGTTGTGAAAACACTTTTTGAAGCGATCTTACTCGTTGTTGTCGTTATGTTTGTCTTCTTACAAAATTGGCGAGCAACACTGATTCCAGCGATTGCTGTGCCCGTTGTTCTTTTAGGAACATTTGGTGTTTTAGAGGTTTTTGGCTACTCCATCAATACGCTCACCATGTTTGGTATGGTACTCTCCATCGGTCTTTTGGTGGATGATGCAATTGTTGTTGTTGAAAATGTTGAACGTATTATGCGTGAGGAAAAACTTTCCCCTATGGAAGCGACCGAGAAATCGATGAGGGAGATCACCAGTGCGCTGATTGGTATTGCAACGGTGCTCTCAGCCGTCTTCCTTCCTATGGCGTTTTTTGGAGGATCAACGGGTGTAATTTACCGACAATTTTCCATTACCATCGTTTCATCAATGGTACTTTCTGTTATTGTGGCATTGACGTTGACACCAGCACTGTGTGCTTCATTACTCAAGCCGCATACAGAGAGTCATGGACGTGGTTTTTTTGGCTGGTTTAACACGACCTTTGATCGTTTGATTGAACGCTACAAAGGTAATGTGAGCTCTGTCATCGCCCGTCCGATTCGTTGGATGGTAGTGTATGGCATTATTGCCTCAGTGATGGCATTTTTGATTTTACGCCTTCCTACAGGCTTTTTACCCAGTGAAGACCAAGGCAACAGCATGGTTCAGTTTAGTTTGCCTGAGGGTGCTTCATTTAAACGAAGTGATGCGGTAGCCCGTGAGATTGAACGCTACTTCTTAAATGAAGAGAGCAATAACACCGAAGCGATTTTTACCATCTCAGGTTTTAGTTTTAGTGGAAGCGGTCAAAATGCTGGTATGGCGTTTGTGGCGCTCAAAGATTGGGATAAAAGACCTGGCGTGTATAACAGAGCAGACACCATTTCAAGTCGTGCGACGATGAATCTTTCACGTGTGCGTGACGCGCAGATTTTTTCACTTAACCCTCCTGCAATTCAAGGGCTAGGGCAGAGTAATGGTTTTAACTTCCAGCTTCAAGCACTCTCCGATACAGACCGTGAAGCGTTTAAAACCTTCCGTGATACACTTTTGAGTAATGTGCGTCAAGATAGCCTCTTTACGGCTGTGCGCTTAGGAAGCCTTGGAGAAACACCACAACTTAAAGTCAAAATTGATGAGGCTAAAGCAGTCGCTCTTGGGCTTTCGCTTTCTGATATTGATGAAACACTCAGCTTCGCGTGGGCAGGTAAATATGTGAATGACTTTGTGGACCGTGGTCGTGTGAAAAAAGTCTATGCCCAAGGTGACATGGAGTTTCGCTCCAAACCAGAAGATTTGGATAAGTGGTTTGTAAAAAGTAGTAGCAATGTCATGACGCCTTTCTCGTCATTTGCAACATCGCAGTGGAGTTATGGTGCTCAAACACTCACCCGTTACAATGGTTTGGCATCGTATGAGATTCAAGGTGCTTCTGCTCCAGGAGTTAGTTCTGGTGTAGCGATGGATAGAATGGAAGCCTTGCAAGAAGCTTTACCAGCAGGTACAAGCTTTGCGTGGAGTGGACTTTCGTATCAAGAGCGCTTATCCAGTGGGCAAACGGTAAAACTGTATGCCATTTCTATCTTAGTTGTCTTCTTATGTTTAGCAGCGCTTTATGAGAGTTGGGCGGTACCATTTTCAGTTCTATTGGTCATTCCTTTGGGTATTTTTGGCTCTGTCGTTGCAGCGTCACTGCGAGGATTAGAGAATGATGTTTACTTCCAAGTGGCTCTTCTAACCACCATTGGACTCTCGTCTAAAAATGCCATTTTGATTGTTGAGTTTGCCGAAGCGGCATACAATAGAGGAAGTTCCCTTATAGAAGCTGCTGTTGAAGGTGCGAAATTAAGGCTAAGACCTATTTTAATGACCTCTTTAGCCTTTATCGCAGGCGTTCTCCCACTAGCACTTTCCAGTGGTGCGGGTGCGAACAGTCGTATCTCCATTGGTACGGGCATTGTAGGAGGAACGCTGAGTGCAACCTTCTTGGCTATCTTTTTAGTACCGCTGTTCTTTGTGTTGGTGCGAGGGATGTTCCCAAAACGTCAACATCACGCAACGCTTGTAGGGGAGGTGTAAAATGCGTACATTGTATAAAAGCACTCTAAGTATCGTTGCCATCTCTTTTTTAGTGAGTGGGTGTGCGACGCTTTCTCCTGAGTATGAACGACCATCTGCACCTATTCCTTCTACATTTGCTTCAACTGCAAAAGAGAGTCATCAAAGTGTGCAAGAGCTTTCATGGAGAGCATTCATCAACGATGAAAGGCTTACCAAAGTGGTCGCACTCGCTTTAGAGCAGAGTCGTGACTTACGAAAAGCGGTTGCAAACATTGAAGCTGCGCGTGCAACGTACCGCATTCAGCGAAGTAGTGAATTCCAAACCATTGAAGCAGGAGCCACTGGCTCAAAAGCACGTTCTTTAAATTCAACAACCAATACAACCTCCATCTCTCAAAGCTCCTCTGCAACCATAGGGCTCAGCAGTTATGAACTGGATCTATTTGGAAAAGCCAGAAGTTTGAGCGAGGCGGAGTTTGAAACCTATAAAGGGGTAGAAGAGGCTGAAAAAACGGTTCGCATTACCCTCATTGCTGAGACAGTGAGCGTATGGCTAACCTACGCTTCTGATCAGAGTTTATTAAAGCTTTCCTTGCAAACAGAGCAGAGTGCGAAACGTTCGTTAGAGTTGGTGCAAAAAAGAGTTGAGAGGGGCATTGATTCTAATGTTTCACTTTACAGTGCGCAGAGTATTTATCAACAAGCTAAAGCTGATGTAGCAAACTATACGACCAAAGTAGCGCAAGATAGGGCTGCTTTAGAACTATTAGTCGGTGCACGTGTGGATGACGCTCTATTACCTCAAGAGTTAGATAAGACCTCTCAAAATTGGTTAGCTGATGTTCCTGTAGGACTCTCTTCGCAGATTTTATTGAATCGTCCCGATGTGCTAGAAGCAGAACACAACCTCAAAGCGGCAAATGCCAACATCGGTGTTGCCAGAGCGGCGTATTTCCCTTCTATCACACTCACCACCAAAGGTGGTGTAGGCTCAAGTACGCTCAGTGGACTTTTTAGTGGTGGAACTTCTACTATCTGGTCATTTGTACCTAACATCTCTTTACCACTTTTTGATGCAGGAGAGAGGGAGGCTAACTTAGACTATGCCAAAGCCAAACGCGATGTCTATGTGGCGACGTATGAAGTTACCATTCAGACAGCGTTTAAAGAGGTTAATTCAGCGCTTGCAAGACGTTCGACAATTGCTGAACAGTACAATGCGCAAAAAGCTTTGGTCGAAGCCAATAAACAGAGCTATACCTTGTATGATGCACGCTACCAAAAAGGGGTAGATACCTACCTTAACGTGCTTCTCTCCGAGCGTTCATTTTATAACTCCGAGCAGTCATTGATTAGCGTGCGCTTGGAAGAACTTAACAATCGTGTAAGCTTGTACCGAGTCTTAGGAGGCGGTTTAGCACAATAACATATTACATGTAAGGCTTTATAAGCTTTACATGTACTCCTCTTTTCTGCTTAATAAAAACGCACTCCTTTTGTTACCAAGTTGATATAATGTTTTCATACAATTGTTGCATGAAAGGGAGTCAGATGTCAGTGAATAAAGTTTATGTGCTCGATACCAACATCATCTTGCACAATACCAATTTTATCAAAGAGTTGTGTGATGGTGGCAACAACATCATCGTCATCCCAGAAACGGTGCTTATAGAGCTGGAAGATTTTAAAAAGAATTTCACTGAACTTGGCTATCAAGCCAGAAGCTTCGCACGTATGCTTGCTTCATGTAAAGTCGAAGAAGTGGACAGTGGAGAGCTTTTCCGTGTCGTGAAAATGCGCTATGAAGAAGACATTGCTATCCATCTTTTCTCAAAGACGCTTTACTCTTCAGATATTGACTCACAATTTATCAACGAATCAAACGACAAACGTATCCTTGAAGTCGCCTCAGGTGCGCAAGAGTACTACCCAGACTACAAAGTCATTTTTCTCTCTTTAGATGTGTATGCCCGTATGTTTGGGCTTTTTTACAATGTAACTGTTGAGTCTTTACGAGAAGATAGAAGTGATGTTCCAGAGTTTGAGTTTGTCAAACAGCTTCCTGTTGACTCAGCATTGTTTAATACCCTTGATAAAAAGCTGATTGGGGAGTATGACCCTGAGTATAAAAGTGGAAACTACTGCTATGAGTTTATAAGCCCCGATGGAAATTCAGAACATGCCATCATCTCTCCTGGTGGCATCATCCATATGCTCAATGAAGAGTTAGACTTTAGAGGATTGGAAGTAAAACCAATCAACCTCAAACAGAAGTTTTTTATGAAAGCGCTGCTTTCTAATATGTACGACATTCACGTCATTGATGCTCGTGCGGGTAGTGGTAAAACCTTGATGGCATTTGTCGCGGCGATGAGGTTGGTGAGTAAAGGCAGTTACGAGAAGATCGTCTATGTGCGAAACTCCATCGAAAGTGTCGATAAAGGGGCGGATGTAGGTTACCTTTCGGGTAATGATGAGAAGTTTCGCATCTACAATATGGCGCTGTATGATACTTTGGAGTTTATCGCTAAAAAGCGCATGAAAAAACGTGACAATACGCAAGAACCGCAAGTGGCCATCGAGAAAAAAGTGCAAGAGCTGATGACCAAGTATAACATCGAAAAGCTCTGGCCAGGTGAGGCGAGGGGTCGAACGCTCTCTAATGCCATCGTCATCCTAGATGAGTGGCAAAACAGCTCAAATAACACGACTCAGCTTATCTTATCACGTCTGGATAACAACTGTAAAGCCATCGTCATTGGTTCAAACCGTCAAATTGACAATATGTACCTTAACCGTTTTAACAACGGTTTGACCTCCTTGTTAAAACAGACCAAAAAAGAGCAAACACACATCTCGCTTTTTGCGATAGAGCTCGATAAATCGGTGCGTGGTAAATTCTCACACTTTGCCGATGATATTTTTGGGGACAGTGATAAACACAAATGACCAAATACCAATTTTTAGGGGATGAAGACCCAGTTGCTTTTCGCTCTATCTTTATCTCCGACCTTCACTTGGGAACACGGTTCTCCCAAGCGGAGGAGCTTTTAGAATTTTTAAAATTTACACACTGCGAAAATCTCTATTTAGTGGGTGATGTCATCGATGGTTGGGCGATTAAACGTAAGATTAAATGGGCACAATCGCATTCTGATGTCATTCAAAAGATTCTTAGAAAAGCCAGAAAAGGCACCAATGTCTTTTACATCACAGGCAATCACGACGATTTTTTGCGCTCATTCTTGCCTTTAGGTCTGGGTGATCGTATATCGGTCGTTGATGAAACCGAATACATCAGTCTCCGTAACGAGCGTTTCTACATCACGCATGGCGATTTTTTTGACTCGGTGACGATGACAAAACGCTGGCTTGCTATCTTGGGCGATTTGGGGTATGACCTGCTTCTAAACATCAACCAATGGCTGAATTGGTGGCGCAAAAAGCTTCGTTATCATAGCCACTGGTCGCTTTCAAAGTATGTGAAAGACCATGTCAAAAGCTCTGTCTCTTTTATCACCGATTTTGAGGCGATTTTAAGTGAACATGCCAAACGACACCACTTTGATGGCGTGATTTGCGGACATATTCATAAGGCGGAGATACGCGATATTGAGGGCATTAAATACCTTAACTGCGGTGATTGGGTGGAGTCATGTACGGCGATTGTGGAAACCTATGAGGGTGAATTTAGGATTATACGATGGCTGGGGCATTGAAGATCTCTTTAGCGCTCTCAGGAGGTGCAGCACGTGGTGCTTTTCATCTAGGCGTTATTGCAGCGTTAGAGCGTAACAATGTGGAAATAGCCGCCGTTTCAGGTACGAGCATTGGCGCAGTTATCGCGGTAAGTGTAGGCTCAGGGGTGAGTGCCTTTGATATGTTTCGCCTTTTTAAAAGCAAAGCCTTTCGTAAGGTGTTCCAGTTTAACTATTTTAAAAAAGGCATTCTTCGCATCAACGAAAAAGCAACCATTTTAAAAGAGATAGCACCGATTGATCGCTTAGAGCAGATGAAAATTCCTACGTTTGTAACCTGTGTGGATCTTCCAAGCGGTGAAATCGTACGTTTTAATGAGGGGGAGACGATAAAATTAGCGATAGCAAGTTCTGCGCTCATTCCTATTTTTAGACCGATTGTGTATGAAAATTACACATTGATTGATGGTGGCTTTATGGACAATTTACCCGTAGAACCTCTTTTAGGGCTTCCATACCCGTTAGTGAGTGTCAATCTTTTCCCACTCAATACCAAACCTAAAAGTCATCTTCTCTCCAGTCTTGAGCGAGCAATTTATCTCTCTATACTCGCTTCTTCGAAGCAGCAGATCGAACAAAGCGATTTGTGTATTAGCGATTCTTCGTTAGATGATTTTGGATTGTTTACTTTTAAACAACTCGAGGCATGTTTTGAACTAGGTTATCGCAAAGGGTGCGAGTCCATTTTGACATTTATGTCACAAAAAAGTATAATCTAGTGTTTTAAGAGAAGGAAAAAGTATGACAAGCAAAGATTATTTAACACAAATGTTTTTACTCCAGCAAAAATTAAACGATGAAACCAATGGCATCGGCTGGGAAAATGGATATACCAAAAATAACCGCATGATTAACTGGAAGCGATGTATCTATATGGAGTGCGCGGAACTCATTGATAGTTTTAGTTGGAAACATTGGAAGAACATTAACAAAGATACCGATTGGGATAACGTAACCGTTGAGATTGTTGATATCTGGCATTTTATTATGAGTTTGTTATTGGAAGATTATAAAACCAATGGAAAAGGTGATATTGATAAGTTGGTTTTAGATGTACTGGATGTTCAAGGTTTTGAGGCGTTCACGAAAGAACCACTCTCTCCAAGTTCAGCAGATCCAATGGAGTTAGTAAACGATATTGAAAATATCATCCACGATACAACAGGGTTTGAAATAGACCTTTTTGATGAGCTATTACGCGAATATTTTACACTTTCACGTAAATGTGGCATTAACCTTAAAGTATTGTATAAATTCTATGTGGCAAAAAATGTTCTCAACCAATTCCGTCAGGATCATGGGTATAAAGAGGGACATTACATCAAAGTATGGAATGGGAAAGAAGATAACGAAGTGATGCTCTCTTTCTTACAAGGTGAGTCTGCTCCAACAGTAGATGCACTCTATAAAAAGCTCGAAAAAGTTTATCCAAAAGCTTAAACAGTAGGGAATTCCCTACTGTTTATTGTAAACAATACTTCTACTTTTTGGTGTTTCTAAAAATTCTACGTGTGAAACTTCCACTCCCAAGCGACTCATTTTTTTCGCGATAATGCCAAGTAACCATGTTGAGATATTTTCGCTGGTTGGTACAAAATCAACGATAATGTAACCTTCATACATCTCAATAACATGACTTGGTTCGTTTTTAACGTGATTGAGGTCAGGTATTTTATAGCCTGCTTCATTGTCGATGAGGTTGTTTTTGTCTGTAAAATGCGGTAACAAGGTTGCAAAGAGTGGGTCATGAATATCGATGATAAATTTGTGATCTAAAGTGTTGTCTAAAAAGAGTTTGAACCAGTTAAGATGATGAAAGTCTGTCACCATGCCATCTTTCAGCTCTGAGCTTTGTAGATAAACGATCACCTTGCCTTGGTGTCCGTGCAAATGGCGGCACGCTAAACAACCTGTGAGTGAAAACTCACTATCAAGCTGTTGTGACCATACACGGTGTCCATAACAAAAATCGAACTCTTTACTTATTTGCCAAATCATTACATATTGCCTTATCTTTAAATACTTAAATGATACCCAAAAAGAGATATAAACAAAATTTTTGACGTCCTTTTTAGTGAAAATATATTATGATATATCTATTAAATTTAATAAAAGAGTGTTATGTTAAAAGTTGTCGAAATATTTTATTCCATTCAAGGTGAAGGCACTCAAGTAGGCGTTCCCTCCATTTTCATTCGTTTGCATGGCTGTAATCTCAGCTGTGGCTTTTGCGATGAATTACTGCACAAAGGTGAGTATGAAAGCTTGAGCTTTGATGAAGTCCTTGAGCGCATTAGAGCTTATCCTTCCATGCATGTTATTATCACAGGTGGAGAGCCTAGTATCTATAATCTCAATGGTTTTATCGAATTTTTACAAGCCTATATGTACTCTGTCGCTGTGGAGACGAATGGCTATAATTTTTCTAACATTGCCAATGCAAACTGGGTAACTTATAGCCCAAAAGATTGGGATAAGATAGAAAAACATGGGTATGATGAGATCAAATTTGTCGTTGGTAAAAACTCTCCTGTTGAAAAAATACTCGAATTTAAAAGTTATAAACCTATCTTCATTCAACCTCAAAACGAGACGGATCGTCCAAATCAAGAGAATGTCGCTTTTTGTGTGGAGTTTGTCAAAGCGCATCCACAATTTATCTTGAGTGTGCAGTTGCACAAATTTTTAGGAGTAGAGTAATGAGTCGTGCATTGGTTGTCTTTAGTGGAGGACAAGATAGTACAACATGCCTTGGCTGGGCGAAAAATCGTTTTGAGTATGTTGAGAGCATTACGTTTGATTATGGTCAAAAACACCGTGTTGAGATCGCGCAGGCTGAGAAGATTGCAAACATTTTAGGAATCAAAAACACCTTACTAAGCCTTGATGCTTTTTCGCAGCTCAATGACTCAGCGCTTATCGACAGTACACAAGATATTGGCGCGCACCATCGAACACACACCAATCTTCCTGCTTCATTTGTTCCAAATCGCAACGCGATCTTTTTTACCCTCGCACACGCGTTTGCTCAAAAACAAGGGATAAATCATATCATCATTGGTGTGAATCAGACAGATTATTCAGGGTATCCTGATTGTAGAGAGCCCTTTGTTAAGGCATTGGAACTGGCTCTCAATCTAGGAAGTGAAGCGAACATCACCTTTCACTACCCGTTGATGCATCTAACAAAAGCAGAAACATTTGAACTCTCAGATAAAGAGGGTGTTTTAGAGCTTGTACTCAACGAGTCACATACGTGCTATAATGGTAACCATGAAGAAAAGCATGCTTGGGGCTACGGTTGTGGCGAATGTCCAGCGTGTATTTTACGTAAAGCAGGATGGGAAACGTACGAAAGAGATAGGTAAGTCGCTTTTTATATGTAAAGAGTGCTATGCGTTATTTGCATAGTATGAAGGAGAACTCTGATGAGTGTGAAATCCTCTTTTTTAATCTTAACAATGCTGGCTTTTTTACTATGTATTGGCTTCGAGCTTGCTAATTGGTCGTATCAGCGTGAAGAAGTCAATGATATGGCGAAACAAAACGCTGAAGAGCTGGTAGAAGGTTTTAAGCAGCTTCTTTCTTTAAAGTCAGACCCTTTCAAAAAGCAAGCTCTTGATTATGCTGCGTGGAATGATCTTGCAAATTTTACGGAGCATAAAGATCCTACGTGGGCAAAAGATAACCTTGATGGTAGCATTATACAATTTGGTATTAATGCGTTTTACATTGTAGATCATACTAATCGCATTCTTTTTAAAGAGGTTGACAAACCTTTTTTAGATGAACTTTCCATCATGTTTCCTTTAGCCTTGCTTGATGCATCTAGCCCTAAAGTGCAGCATTTTTACACCAAATCCTCTCAAAATATTGCTGAATTTTATGTTGCACCTATCCATCGAATCGATGAAAATGTGACCAAAGACACACCTGCAAAAGGGTTTGTGATTATTGCGAAACATTGGGATGAACCTTTCCTAAAAGAGCTCACAAGTTTTGGTATTGCCGAAGCGTATTTGAACCTACCAAATGGCAATAACAACGATTATAAAATCACGCATGAAATTCCTTTACTGGGTATTCAAGGTGAAAAAGTAGGTACCTTATACTTAAATTTACGAAACCGTATGAGTGAAGTTTTAGACAATTATGGGGCAAGAGGCATTCAACTCTCTTTGTTAGAAATTCTTTTTTTAATGAGCGTCTTGGCACTTTTAATTGCTAAGTTTCTCTCTTTCCCTCTTCGCGACATTACACGAGCTCTTAACACGAGAAGTAAAGAGCCTTTGCGGAAATACCTGCTTAAAGAGGATGAATACGGAGCGATTGCCACTGCAGTATGTGAATCGTTCGATAATAAAGAAGAACTTGAGTATCTCAACGCAAATCTTGAAAAAAAGGTACATGAAGAAGTTGAAAACAGCAGACTCAAAGATAGAATGCTCTTTCAACAAGCCAAACTTGCTGCCCTTGGAGAGATGCTTAACAACATCGCCCATCAATGGCGTCAACCTCTCAATACCATTAGTGTGGTCATTAGCAAAATTTATTTAGACAGTAAAACAGATAAATTAACCCCTCAAATGTTGGAAGATGAGATTAAAAAACTGCGAGATCTCATTCAGCATATGTCTGCAACCATTGATGATTTTAAAGATTTCTTCAAACCCGATAAAGAGAAAGTCGTTTTCCCTCTGTACAAATCAATTGAAGAGAGTATTCGAATCACCGATGGTGGCATTGCCAACAAAGATATTGTTTTTCATGTCGATTGTCCGAGTGACATTGTCATGAATAGCTTTAAAAAAGAGCTATCACACGTACTTTTAGTATTGATTAATAACGCAAAAGATGCGATTATTCAACGAGAAGTAGAACGAGGTACAATTACGATTAAAGCGTATGCGCAAGAGTACTACATTATCATTGAGGTTTCCGATAATGGTGGAGGTGTTCCAGAAGAGCAGTTACCACACATCTTTGATCCATTTTTTACCACAAAAGAGCCAACGGGTGGGAATGGAACAGGACTGTATATGTCTAAACAGATTATTGAACAGAGTATGCAAGGCTCTATCAGTGCAACGAACGAACATGGTGGTTTGGTTGTAACAATCGTTTTACCACGCAACAATGAAGAATAAGCATGCAAGAGAGGAAATACCCTCTCTTGCTTAGTTAGCTAAAAATTTTAAAAGTGAGGTATCCCAATCTTCGCTTTTGAGAATTTTTTGATAGTGAGAAATATCTTGTTTGAGTGATTCTTCTGTAAGCTTCATCGCGCCATATGCGGCAAAAATTCCTTTAAATTCCATACCAGTAAAGACGATGGTTGAATACAGTGGTCGTAGGTATTCACTGAGCGTAAAATTATTGTATGCACCTGCTTGGTAAGCATATTCGGGAGAGCCAGTGCTTACGACGATTTTACTCTCTTTACCTGCGATTTTACTGCCTTCTGGTCCATAGGCAAATCCATATCCTAGAACTTTATCTTGCCACTCTTTTAAAATAGCAGGAGAACTGTACCAATAGAGTGGAAATTGAAAAATAATACGTTCATGTTCTACTAAGAGCGCTTGCTCTTTTGCAACATCGATGGCTTCTACGGTTTTATACGTTGCGTAAAGATCATGCACGGTGATGTTAGGTTCATTTTTGATGCTATCAAGTAGCGCTTTATTGACTTTTGATTCTGCGATATTAGGGTGAGCTACAATAATAAGTGTTTTTTTCATGGTCTTTTCCTTAAATAATTTAGGAAAATATATACCTATATAACTTATAATTACCTTACAGAAAAAAATGTAAGTAAAGAACAAAAATTGTTATTATGGTATAATTCAAAACAAGAGGTGAATAGAATGATAAAAATAGATGAAAAAGAGTTTCACTGCCCTGTGGAACTGACATTAGATATTATTAATGACAAAAGCAAGATATTTATTGTGTATATATTGCTCGGTGGTCAAAAACGATTTAAAGATATCTGTGAAGCGTTTCCGCAGATAACACAAAAGACAGTAACGCAAAAGCTAAAAGAGCTCGAGGCATCGCATATTATAGAACGAACTGTTTTTGCGGAAGTGCCGCCACGCGTTGAGTATGCCCTAAGTCCTATAGGAAGAGAGCTTGAAAAAGTATTGGGTTCTATGCATGCCTTTGGTGAGGCGTATGCTGCAAAATACGGATGTAAAAAAGAGCATTAAATTCCACATGTAAAGGTGTGTATGAGCAAAGAAAACTACCAGTGGCTTGAAAAAGAGCTTCCTTCTTGGGTGAAAGAGGGGATTGTGACGCATGAGGGAGCAAACACACTTTTACGCCGTTATGAAGGAGAGAAGTCTTCACATCGCTCTTCAGGTATAGCATTTAGCTTGCTTGGATTTATCCTCGTGGGACTTGGTATTATCTCCATTTTAGCGTATAACTGGGATGAATTGGGGCATCTAGAGCGTACACTTTTAGCCTTATGTCTTTTAGTGAGTTCTCAAATATTTTCTTTTTGGGTCAAATGGTACAGAGCTGATGATAATGCCCTATTGGAGGGCAGTGGTGTGTTTTGGTTTTTAATGATTGGTGCATCACTTGCTATCATTGGACAGACCTATCATTTGGGCGGAAATCTGAATGATTTATTAAGCACATGGCTTTTACTCTCTTTTGCCTTGCCTTGGCTACTTCCATCCTCAGGTGCAGCATTTTTAGTCATCGTGCTCTGGAGCGTTGTATGGGTCAGTAACCGAAGCCCCTTTACGACAATCATAGATCTGCATACAGACTCATTTCTAAGCCCATGGTTACTCATGATGATAGCGCTTTCATGGGTGGCGTATTATGGGATTCAACTCAAACATAAAAAAATGGCAAATACCACACTCTTGTTAAGTTGGGCGGTGGCGCTGTGTGTATTTCTTTTGTTTATCGTTGAAGTGGTAATTGAGACGTATGAAATGCGTCATTTACGCAATGCCCTTATCTGTTTAGCGCTCTTTTTTGCACTCTACTATATGCTAGGTAAGCTTTACCTCTCTCATGGTGAAAAAACCTGGCAACGACCATTTGAGCGTATTGGGAAACTGGGTGCTTTACTCTTGTTGCTGTTTCATGTTTCGTTTAAATCATACCAATGGATGATCGAAAAACCTCTCGCTGAATCAAATCTTGGCTCGATACTGAGTATAACGCTTGGAGTATTTTTTATAGGGCTTTTGGTCATGTTTGTGCGAACTTACAAACGCATTCCTTCGGAAGCTCTTGTTGTCGCAACTCCTTTGATTTTTACGATTTACACGCTTTTACAAAATCAAACGGCAACATCGCATTATGCAGCGATGTTCTTTATTAATTTTTCCTTACTCCTTGGTGCTTCTTGGATGATATTTTGCGGGGCAAAAGAGTCTAAAATAGGGCTTATCAATCAAGGTATGATTCTCATCGCACTGACGATTTGGATTCATTTTATGGATGCCAATTTTGATTTGATTGCCAAAGGAGTCGCATTTATTGTGACGGGTATGCTTTTTTTAGTGGTCAATGCCTTTATCAGACGTCGTTTCAAGGTAGAAGCATGAAAAATATCAAGCAACTTTTATGGGCGCTTTTTGGCATCGTCTGTTTTGTTCAAGTTGGTGTAATTGCTTCTCAGATCATAAGCTATGAGCGTGTTTTAAAAGAGGGTGAAGTCTTTTATTTCAAGGTGTTGCCACTGGATCCGTATGATCCTTTTCGTGGGCGTTATGTCACACTTCGTTTTGAAAATGCGATAAAAGCCCCTCTTGGGGATGGTGAAAAAAAAGAGGATCAGCATAAAGGCTATGCCATCTTAGAACACAGTGAAAAAGGTGATAGCATCAAAGAGATACGCCTTAGTAAACCGCAATCAGGAAGCTTCTTGGAAGTTGATATTCGTTCATTCAACTACACTGCTACCAAACAAAAAGAAGAGACTTCAAATCTTGTCTATTTTTCACTTCCGTTTGATCGTTTTTATATGAGAGAAGATATAGCTCCAAAAGCGGAGAAAGTACTTAGAGCTCGTAGTGGAGTGAATGTCAAAGCGAAGCTTAGAGTACGAGAAGGGAAAGGTGTCATTGAAGATTTGATGGTAGAACAGACACCTTTAAGTCAGTACGTCCTTACTCAGTAAGGACTATTGTTTTCGTTCGATTCCAAGAGCAAGCAGTTCATTTTCCGTATAAGGAATAGGCGTCTTTTTGCCCTCAGGCGTTACGTTAACGTATGTAATGACCGCACTGGTGACATGTAAACAGCGGTGAGCACCCTCAATAGAGCGTTCTGCATTGACTTCTACTTGTGTCGTAATGGAGCTTGTACCCACTTTGATGATTTTTGCATAACAGCTTAGCACGTCACCGACTTTGACGGCTTCTCGAAATTCCATAGAATTGACAGCGACAGTTACCACACGTCCTACATTGAGATCTCGTGCTGCAAGGCTTCCTGCGATGTCGATTTGTGACATAATCCATCCACCAAAAATATTGCCAGCAGGATTCGTGTCTTTTGGCATAGCCACGATTTTAATGCGCGGTTCACCCATATTGTACATATAAAAACCTTTTTATTTTGATACGCTTTGAAGGCAAAGCCTCCAAAGCTACGTTAACCACTAGGGTGCTAAAGCTTGCCTCTACGAGGCAGAAACTTTGCTAAAGTGTTAAATTTTAATGGGGGTATCTTATAATAAATCAGTTTGAAGGCAATTTAAATGAAAAATCAGATCCTACACCTAAGCTACTTTGTATCTCTAGCGTACTGTTATGCAATTTCAAGATGTAGTTTACAAGCGCAAGCCCCAGTCCCATCGAGTTGTCCCATGAGTGTGAATTGGAACGATAGAATTTTTGAGTTACCTTTTCAATATCGTCTGTTTTAATACCAATACCACTGTCTTTAACATGCAACGCATCATTCTCAAGAAGAACACGGACCGTTTCATCTGAGTATTTCAGCGCATTATCGATTAGGTTAGAGATGACGATCTCGATCATTGTACGATCTGCTGTAATCATATACGTTTCAGGAAGGGTACACTCGATGATGCGCGTGTGGTATTTTTCTCTAAATGTCTGCGCTATCTCTTGTGTCATTTTGACCACATCAAAGGTGGTGTTTTGGGTTGTAAAGTCACCATTTTCAAATTTTGTGGTTAAGGTGAGGCGGTCAATCATGACAGAGATTTTCTGTGCATTTTGAACGATTTTTCCTAAAAAACGCTCTTTGATTTGAGGGTTTGCATTGGGATCATCCAAAAGTGTTTGCGCGTATCCCATGATAGAAGCGATAGGGTTTTTAAACTCATGGCTAATCGCTGAGATAACATCGCTACGTTGTTGCGAAATGAGTTTGATTTTAGCGGTATATTTACGCTTTTGCTTGGCGCGTTTTTCAAGCTTAGCAGCCAATTTTTTAAGATAATTGGCTATCTCAAAAAACTCCAAACTAAAGTGAGAAGAAAGGGAGATTTTATACTCTTTGTCTGCAATTTGCTGTAGATTTCCTACAATTTTATCGATCTCGTAGCGAATCTTTTGACTGAAAATATACGCACCATAAAGGCCAACAAGAATACTAAGGCTAAAGATGATGGTAAGCTTAATCCAGAGGTCATAAAAGTTGTGCATGATGGTATCAATGTTGGTAGCAAGACGTATAAAAAGAAAATGATCGTCCTGTTTAAAGCGGTGTGCAACGTATAAAAAGTTACTTTTGACCGAATCAGAAAAACGAACAGCATGAGCAAATTCCATCTTTTGCGCCATGATGATCTCTTCGCGTCTTGCGTGGTTATCCATGGTTTCATTGTCTTTGTCGCTATCGACTAAAACAACACCTGATTCGTTAATTAACGTAAAACGTATGCCAGTACTCTCTTTGATGACTTTGGCAAACGCTTCACGGTCTTTGACTTGGGGGAGTTGGTATTGGATAATTTTAATATGCGATTCTAGTGAGGCTTGATACCGCTCCATATCGTTGCTTTTAATGGTGAAATAACTCACAATGCCAGAGAGAAGTAGCGTGCCAATAAAAAGGATAAGCAGTCCTCGAATGATGTGCTGATGGAGCATTAGCATAGGGTGTATCCTACTCCCCAAATGGATTTGATGTACTCTTTCTCTTTGGTTGGGTCTATTTTAGCTTTGAGACGATTGATAGCGACATTGACCGTTTTGTCTTGGAAAAAGTCATCGCTTTTCCAGACGTGTTCCAGTAAAAACTCACGACTCAAAACGGAGCTTTTGTTCTCGATCAAAGTACGAAGTAGGTCAAACTCTAATTTCGTGAGTTCAACTTCTTTTGACTCAACCTGTAAACGGTGTGCTTCAAGATCAAGCATAAGGTCACGGTAAGAGAGGGTGCTTTTGCTCACAGGCGAGGTGCGTGCTAAAATAGCTTTGATACGAAGAAGCAGCTCTTTCATATTGTAAGGTTTTGTGACGTAGTCATCACAGCCTCGCATAAAACCTTCTTCGATGTTAGCGTCGCTGTCTTTTGCCGTTACAAAAATAACCGCTTGCGAAAAGCCTTTTTTACGCAATGTTTCGACAAACTCACTGCCTTCGACTCCTGGGAGATTACGGTCAACAATGAGAAGGTCAATCGGCTCTTCTTGAAGACACTTTTCAACGTTTTTGGTGCTTAAAAAGCCTAGAGTCTCATACCCTTCTTTTTGAAGATGGTACTCCAAAAGCTCCAGTAAGTCTTCTTCGTCTTCAATAATCAAAATAGTCTGTTTCATCTTACCTCATAGTGAAAGAAAAATTCAAAGCGCCAAAGGCGCATGAGCTTTCCGCTGAGGAAAACTCAGCGTTAGCGTAGCATTTCAAGCTTTGCTTCAAATGCGTGTTATAAATGTTCTTGTAGAACATTTATATGGTTCCTAATAAGTCTTCATCTCTCCGCCAACGCGTGCGAAGATCATGAGTTGTACGATGTTAACGCTACGATCTGCCATACGCTCTAACTTTCGCATGGTACTTAAAATCTGAATAAAATCAGCCGATTGGTCGATCATTTTTGCAATATCGCTGAGGATGTTTTTCTCTAAAATAGAATACAAATCATCACTTTTACTCTCTTCGACTTTGACTTTTCTATAAGTGTCTTCCAGTGTTTCAGGATCAGCGACTTCAATGGTACTAATGGCTAAAGTAACGGCTTTGATGGCAGTTTTGCACAGATGTGTTGAGTACTCATGCAATGAGACAAAAGGTACATCGCCTTGAAGATGCAATGCCATACGTTTGCTAAAACTTCGGATATTTTCAGCAATTTTTACCAGTTCATTGGTGATTTTAAGATAGGCCACCATTTTACGCAAGTCTTTTGCTTCTGGACCAAAAAGAGCGAGTGTAACAACGATTTCATTGTCAATCGCATTGGCTTGATTTTCAATGTTTTTAAGAAGGGTTTTCGCTGACTCAAAACGAGCAATGTCCAAACTCTCCATACCGCTGAGTGTTTTTTCACTTGCCATAGTAATTTCAGCACCCAAATCAACGAGCATTTTTTTGATTTCTATGAGTCTTTCTTCATATTTTTGAAGCATACATTTTCCTTACAATAGTTTGTATCATTGTAGTTTGAAATCATTACAATATGGTAACATAAAAACCTCTCAAGCGTTACCGTATCGTAATGAGCTCCCTTTATAATCCACTGAAAAATTATGAAGGAGCACTCATGGTCGATGTCGAAAAAACGTTAAGCCTCAAGTACCCCGCTATTGCCTATTACCCAAGTATGGTGAGAAATTTCGTTATTTATCTTTTAAAAAAGCTACTGCACCAAGAGGAGATAAACGATTTTTTGACGCATGGCGAGGCGTACAGAGGGTTTGATTTTGTGGAAGCGGTGCTGGAGTATTTTAACTTTGGCTACACCGTTTCCAATAAAGATAAAGCCAACATCCCTTCTTCTGGGCGTGTGATTATCGTGGCAAATCACCCTTTAGGAGCGCTTGATGCGTTAGCACTTATCTCACTCATCAAAGAGATACGTAGTGATGTCAAAGTTTTAGCCAACGACGTGCTCATGCAAATAGAGCCTTTAAGTGGGTTATTGATTCCTGTGGATAATCTCAGCGGAACAGCTGCCAAAGAGTCCATTAAAAAAGTCTATGAAGCGCTTGAACGAGACGAAGCGCTCATCGTTTTTCCTTCTGGCGAAGTTTCCCGTGCGCATCCTACGGGCATTAAGGATGCAAAATGGAAAAAAGGCTTTTTAAAATTTGCACAAAAGAGCAATTCGCCTCTTTTACCTGTTTTTATCGATGCCAAAAATTCACCGCTGTTTTATACACTCTCGATGATCAACAAAAAGCTCTCAACCTTTTTACTTGCGCGTGAGATGTTTAAGAAACGCTCTAAAGTGATTAGCTTTAAAATCGGTGAGATGATTACCTATAAAACGCTTCAAAGCTCTGGCTTTAGCGAGACAACACTCATCAATCTTCTCAAAAAGCACCTCTACAAAATCAGTCGAGGCAAAAAGGGCATCTTTACGACACAAAAAGCGATAGCTCATCCTGAAGAGTGTAAAGCCATACGCGCAGAACTTAAAAAATCGACGCTTTTAGGACAAACCAGCGATGGCAAAAAAATCTATCTTTATGAGTTCGAAGCAGGCTCGATTTTGATGAAAGAGATAGGGCGCTTGCGTGAGTTTACGTTTCGTAAAGTTGAAGAGGGAACAGGCTCTAAAAGAGATGTGGATGCGTTTGACAAGCACTATAAACACATCGTGCTTTGGGATGATGAAGAGCTTGAAGTCGTGGGAGCGTACCGCATTGGAGAAGCCAATTATATCAGTGAGTATTTTGGGGTGGAAGGGTTTTACTCTCAAACCTTATTTGAATTTTCTTCCGAGTTTTCGCCTTATTTGCATAACTCCATCGAATTAGGACGTAGTTTTGTGCAACCACGTTATTGGGGAACTAGAGCGCTGGATTATCTTTGGCAGGGGATTGGGGCGTATCTGTTTAAAAACCCGCATATTCGCTATATGTACGGACCAGTAAGCCTCAGCGATGTCTATCCAAAAATCGCGAAAAATCTAATCATCACCTTTTATGCGCTCTATTTTAGTGGCGCTGAAAAACTAGTCAGTGCGCGCAATGGCTTTTTTATGAGTAAAGCGGAGCGTGAAGAAGCATTGATGCTCTTTAGAGGAGATGATTATAAAGAGGACTTTGCTACGCTAAAAGAGCAACTCTCACACATGGATTTGAGTGTGCCAACGCTGTATAAACAGTACACGGAGTTGTGCGATGAGGGCGGCATCTGCTTTTTAGACTTCAACATCGACAAAGAGTTTGCTAACTGTGTCGATAGTTTTATCTTGGTGGACATCACCAAAATAAAAGAGGCGAAAAAAGCGCGGTATATCAAAGGAGAGTAAAGCAAATAAAGCCCTATTTTAGGGCTTTATAATATTATCTGTCAGGCAGTTGTTTTAAAGGCAGAGAGGGCGTGGCTAAGGTTTGTGGAGAGTTTAGCGAGGTGTTCTGCCGCGCTGGCTATCTCTTCCACACTTCGCGCGTTGGTGGAAGTGAGTTTATGAATGGTATTGACCCTCTCCAACATTGCATTGGCCTCAATACTTCCATGCTTTGCTTCTTCTGCAGCACCTTTGGCGATAGTTGCCGTTTCGTTCATGTTTTTAACGGTTTTTAGCATCAAGTGTTGCGTGTTTTCAGCTCTCATTCCAAGCGATTGAATTTCTGTGGCATTTTTCTTCATAAGCTCAGATGAGGTCGCAACTGACTGAGTGATGACGGCTACGGTGGAGTTGCTCTCAACCAGGCTTTTTTGGGTACGTTCTGCCAACTTTCGTACTTCATCAGCAACCACGGCAAAACCACGTCCGTGTTCTCCCGCACGTGCAGCTTCAATGGCGGCATTGAGCGCCAATAAATTGGTCTGCTCTGCGATATCAGCGATCACTGAAAGTACTTGCTCAACTTGTGAAACTTCGTGGTTGAGCTGTTCCAAACGAGCGGAAAGGTCGGTTTGATTGACAACGATGGTTTGAAGATCAGACGATACGGCAAGCACTTCTGTAGAAGCGGTATCGAGCTCTTTTGAAACGCTGTGCATGATAGCGCCTGCTTGTCCAGCATTTTCTTCACTGGCATGCAAAATAGTAGCAACTCTTTTGGTCGTCGTTACAGTTTGGTCGACCTCTTGGTCGGTTTCTTCTGTACGCTTTCCTATTTGCATAGAAGTAGAGGAAAGCTCTTCCGCGACTGCTGCATTTTCTAAGGCGGTGCGTTTAGCGTCATCGATGGCATGGCGTAGTTGAGAGAGCAGGGCATTTACGGTTTGCATCATCGTTGCAATTTCATCTTCGCCATTGGTCGCAATGGTGTGTGCCAAGTCTTTGGTTTCACCGATGTACTTGCACTCTTTTGTCGCAATTTCCAAAGATTTTTTAATCTGGGATGCAACAAACCAAAATGAAAGATTGGTAATCACAAGCACTACTAATGCAAGAGCAATCCCTAATTTTCGAGCTTTCGCTAATGCCTCTTTTTCATCTTCTTCGATGACTTTAGAGAGTTCATCGGCTTTTTTTGAGATGAGTATAAACGCATCACGTCCTGTATTGGTAAGTTCCGTAAAGCGTTTTCCATCATTGGATGAAAGAAATTCAGGTGTTTCGATGGCCTTTTTATATTTGGTAAGAAGCTCAAAACGAGGTAGCGTGGAGTATGAAAAATCATCAACACCTTTTTTCACCTCTGTGTAAAGTGTCGTCTCTTTTTGAGAACTGAGTATAGGCTCTATTTCAGCAAGGTGTTTTACAAGGGCATTTTGAGCTTCGATGGATTTTTCCATAAACATAGGTGTAAAGGTAATCTGATACCCGCGAGAATGCATCAACAGCTCAGCCGTGTCACGTGTGATTTTCTCAATAAGCTGAACTTTTTTGACAGCGACTTCAGCACTAGAGGTATTGGAAATGAGTAGATAACTCAAACATGCAATGCCCATGAGAATGATCAAAAACAATAAAATCAGTTTAGAACGAATGGTTTTAAACATAAAATTTTCCTTACAATTTATATTTAATTGTAAGATATTGTAATTCGTATGTGTGAGATTTCGTGTGAGAAAGAGGTATCGTGTTAAGATGTCTATTTGTAAAAGGGAAACTCACCCCATACAATAAGGGGAGTTTCTCTGTCTAAGATACTATGAGTTACTCAGTGATAAACCCTCTCATACTTAAAGAGCTGTTTTGAAAAAGTGGAATGATAGAACGGAAGTGTTCATGCTCCATCCTAGAACCTGCGATATACAGCAGTGGCAAATAGTGGTCCAATGAAGGATGGGCTGTTTTAAAATCAGGACAGAGTGTCTCAATTCTCACAAGGCTATCGACATCATTGGTTGTAAATGCGTTATCAATAAATGTATCCACATTCTTTGCCCATTGTACAGCAGGCGCATTGATATTATAGAAATCAACCATATTCAAATTGTGTGTGACATTGCCACTGCCTATAATCATAATGCCTTCTTCTCTAAGCGCTTGAAGTTTCTCCCCAATTTTAACATGGGAGATCATAGGGAGGTTTTTGTTGATGCTTAGTTGAATGACAGGAATACTCGCTTTTGGGAAAAGATAGTACAAAGGCATCCATGCACCATGGTCCAGTCCTCTCTCAACCAAAGGAGCATCTAAAAGTGTCGCGATGCGTTTGGAGAGGGTATTGTTGCTAGGAGATTTATAGCTTAGTTCATACAATGCAGGCGGGAATCCATAAAAGTCATAGAGTGTTTCATACGCAATTCCAGAGCTTATGCTCACAGCCGTTTGATTAGTGTACCAATGTGCTGAAATCACTAAAATGGCTTTTGGCGTTGGAAGTTCACGAGAAAGTGACTCAAGGCTTTCTGTGAAGCTGTTTTCCAACACAAGATTCATAGGTGAGCCATGCCCCAAAAAGAGGCTTGGCATGAGTTCTGACATTATGGCTCCTTATGCCGTTTTAAACGTAGCAAGTGCATGGCTGAGATTGTCGGAGAGTTTGGAGAGGTGCTCTGCCGCACTAGCGATCTCTTCTACGCTTCTTGCATTGGTTGTGGAGAGTTGATGAATGTTATGAATGCGCGTCATCACTTCGTTAGCTTTTGCACTACCTGCTTGTGCATCTTTCACCGTGCGCAGTGCTAAGGTTTTAGCTTCATTCATAGTTTCAACGGTTTTTAGCATCAATGTTTGCGTATTTTCAGCGCGATGTCCAAGCTCTTGGATCTCTCCAGCACTTTTTTTCATAATCTCAGTTGCCGTATTGACCGATTGGACGATGACGGCAACGGTTGCATTGCTTTCCACAAGACTTTTTTGTGTACGCTCAGCTAACTTTCGTACTTCATCTGCAACAACAGCGAAACCACGTCCATGTTCTCCTGCACGTGCTGCCTCAATGGCGGCATTAAGGGCAAGAAGGTTGGTTTGTTCTGCAATATCGGCGATCACGCCAAGCACTTGTTGAACTTGCGTTACTTCACTGTCAAGATGCTCTAAACGGCTTGATAAATCGGTTTGACTTACAACAATATTTTGAAGATCAGAAGAGACAGAAAGGACTTCTTGTGAGGCATTGCCAAGTTCATCCGCTACATGCTCAATCACTTTTCCTGAATGCTGTGAACTCTCTTCACTGGTTTTAAGAATGGAGGCAACCGCTTGTGTAGCATGCACAGTTTCATCGACCTCTTTTGCCGCATCTTCGGTACGTTTACCGATTTGAAGTGAGGTAGAAGAGAGCTCTTCCGCAACGGCTGCATTTTCAAGCGCCGTACGTTTTGCATCATCGATGGCATTGCGTAGCTGTGAGAGAAGGGTATTGACTATTTTCATCATATGTGCGATTTCATCATTGCCTTGAGTTGCGATATTGTGGCTTAAATCTTTGGTGTTGCCAATGAATTCGCACTCTTTTGCCGAAAGATTAATAGAACTTTTGATTTGGTTTGAAACAAACCAAAAGATCAAACTTGCGCCTATAAAGATGAGAACAGCCATAACAGAGCCGATCAATTTTGCTTGATCAAGAATAGAATTTTCGTACTTCTCTATCGAATTTGAAAGTTTATCTGCTTTTTCCAGAAGAGATGCAAAGATTTCACGTCCTTGATTGGTCAATGTCTCAAATCGCTTACCATCTGGCGTTTGAGCAAATTCAGGTGTGTTGATTTGAGATGCGTATTTTGTAATAAGTGCAAAGCGCTCATCGGTAGAATTTTTAAGCTCTTCTGCAGTCTTTTTGATCTCGGCAAGAAGCAAAATGTTCTCTTTCTTATTTAATATAGCTTCAAGTTCTTTGACGTGTTCAAGAAGGTCAGTGTAGGATTTATTATAATCCTCAATCGCTTTAGGATTAAAAGTAATTTGATGTTCTCTAATGTGAATGATAAGCTCATCGGTGTGCTTTGCGATTTCATCAGCAGTTTGAACTTTTTCGACAGCAAGTTTTGCTTTTATGGTATTTGAAATCAATAGATATCCAAGGCTAGCCGTACCTAAAAGAACCACACATAAAAGAAAAACGAGTTTGGCTCGAATCGTTTGTAACATAAATACTCCTTATAATTCATAATCATAGTGCCATTATATCCAGCAACAATAGCGGCATTATAGCAATCAATTATAAATAGAGTTTCAAAAAAAGCAAAAGATGTGTAACCAAGTTGTAATCAAATTTTTTTACAATGACATTACCAAATTTCAGAAATGGAGTGTTCAAATGACTATCAAAACATGCGCCTTGTCGCTTTTAAGTGTTGCCGCTTTGTGTTCGACTGCGGCTGCGAGAGATCAAATTAAAATTGTTGGATCTTCAACAGTATATCCTTTTACAAGTTATGTCGCAGAAGAGTTTAAAGCAGTTACTGGCAATAAAACCCCTGTCGTTGAGTCAACAGGAACAGGTGGCGGTATGAAGCTTTTTTGTGCAGGTGCTGGTCTTGATACCCCAGATTTTACCAATGCTTCACGCCCTATGAAAGCGGAAGAGTTTGAAACATGTGCTAAAAACGGTGTCACAGACATTACCGGAATGATGGTAGGTTTTGATGGTATTGCCGTAGCTCAGTCTAAAACAAATGGCGAAATTGCGTTAAGCAAAGAACAACTCTTTTTAGCGCTTGCTGAAGAAGTGCCAAGTAAAGATGGTAAATCATTGATTAAAAACCCGTATAAAACATGGAATGAGATCGATGCGAAATTGCCAAATAGAAAAATTACCGTTTATGGTCCTCCAACAACATCAGGTACAAGAGATTCTTTTGATGAGATGGTCATGGAGACTGCTTCTAAAAAATTTGATGCGTACGGCGATAAAAAAGGTAAATACAAAGCGATTCGTCAAGATGGTGTTTATGTACCAGCAGGCGAAAATGATAACTTAATCGTTCAAAAATTGACAAAAGATACAGCAGCATTTGGTATTTTTGGTTATAGCTTCCTTGAAGAGAATGGCGACAAAATCAATGGCGCAGTTGTCGATGGTGTAGCATGTACCTCTGAGAACATCTCAAGCGGAAAATACCCAATCTCAAGAAGTCTTTATATCTATGCTAAGAACTCTCACAGAGCAGAAGTTAAGGGTATGGATGAATTCTTTAAACTCTATGTTGATGACAAAATGGTAGGTCAAAAAGGTGTTCTAAAAACCATCGGTTTGGTTCCTATGACAAGTGAAGACCTCAAAAAAGTACAAGCGGCTGTTTTGGCTAAAACAAAACTAACCGATGAGATGGTTAAGAAACATACCATCTTACCTTAAGATTTATATATCACGCGAGCAAGGGGCTTTTGCCTCTTGCACTTTTAATTCAAAGGACTCTGGTGAGCAATCAAACTCTCTATCTTATCTTCTTTGGTGGTCTTGTTCCACTGATGTTCATAGGCTATATCATCGGTAAAGCACGTGCTGTCACCATTCGCTCTAAAGGTATTAAAATGCATTCACAACCTGACCAATACGGTTGGTTTGTTGCGCTTTACACAGGGCTTCCTATTATCACGATAGGGTTTGTGGGAGTATTTTTATATCTTTTTGGCATTCATGCTATCCCACCATTTATGCTTGTAGCAGGCGCACTGAGTGCTGGAGCTATTGCATTGTGGTTATTCTTCAGACAAGTAGACGCAAAAACCAGAGCACGTGATAGCGTTGAAAACTTCATCAAAGGGATGTTACTCTTTGCTTCATTAATTTCCGTAATGACCACATTTGGGATTTTACTTTCCATCATTTTTGAAGCGTTGCATTTCTTTCAGACACAAAGTGTGAGCTACTTTTTATTTGGTTTGGAGTGGTCTCCTGACACAGCGTTTCTAGAAGGTGCTGGACGAGCTGACGCTGCAAGTGCGCAAGCAAAATTTGGCGCTGTGCCTATTTTTGCAGGAACATTTTACATCACCATTATGGCGATGATCTTAGCTGTTCCTGTAGGACTTATGTCGGCTATCTTTATGTCAGAGTACGCAACGCCTAAACTTAGGGCACAAGTGAAGCCTTTTTTAGAGATCTTAGCGGGAATCCCAACGGTCGTATATGGCTTCTTTGCAGCCCTTACCATCGCTCCTGCAATCGTGAAATTTTTTGCACTCTTTGGCATTGAAGCACAGTACCAAAACGCACTATCGTGTGGCATCATCATGGGTGTTATGATTATTCCTTTTATCTCTTCGCTTTCTGATGATGTCATCAGCTCTGTGCCACAAAATATGCGTAATGGTGCTTATGCCTTAGGAATGAATAAAGCAGAAACGATTCGGTTTGTTGTTTTACCTTCAGCGATGCCAGGCATTATTGCTTCTATCTTGTTAGCGGTTTCTCGCGCACTCGGTGAAACGATGATCGTTGTGATGGCAGCAGGTCTTAGACCAAATCTTACATGGAATCCACTGGAAGATATGACCACGGTTACTGTTAAAATCGTAGAATCCCTCACAGGCGATCAGGAGTTTAACAACCCACTGACACTTTCAGCATTTGCTTTAGGTTTTGTACTCTTTGTTGTGACGCTTATTATTAACATTATTTCAGTGAGTACCATCCGAAGTTTCCATAGAAAATACAAAGTTTCAACACTGTAAAGGATTGTTGTGAAAGCACCAAACGATAACTATTTTTATATTCCACAGATTAAAAGACGCAACCAGAAAGCGGCTATTTTTAAGTACCTCACAGTACTTGCTATTGTCTTTTCTATCTCTTTTTTGGTCTTCTTTTTGGTGGATATTGTACGCGCAGGCTATCCTGCTTTTACGCAAACTTATATTAAAATTGAGGTCTCTATTAACGATGAAGTGGTAGAAAACCCTTATGGTGCGGTAAATGGTAAGCAACTTAAAATCATCAGTCGTGCGTGGCTGAGAGATCTTCCTCTTTTGATTAAAGCAAATCCATCATGGATAAATACCAAACAAGAGTTTTGGGCATTGGCAAACTCTGAAGTTGACCAATATCTTAAAGGAAAAGAGTCTCGTACCTCTGAGCGAGATAGAGCGTATGTTGATGAGCTGAAAAATGATGGAAAAGTGGAGCTCAAATTCAACACGCTCTTTCTGCTCTCAGGCGATTCAAAAATCCCTGAAAACTCAGGTATTTATTCTGCGATTATCGGAAGTTTACTGACGATGATCGTCACAATTGCTATCGCGTTTCCTATCGGTGTTATGACTGCTATTTACCTCGAAGAGTTTGCGCCTGAAAACAAGCTCACCCATATTATTGAGGTGAACATCAACAATCTTGCGGCGATTCCTTCCATTTTGTTTGGTCTTTTAGGTTTGGCGATTTTTATTAACTTCTTTGGAGTACCAAGAAGCTCTCCATTGGTAGGTGGTATGACGTTAGCTTTGATGAGTTTACCTGTCATTATTGTTAGCTCAAAAGCAGCCCTTAAGTCTGTTCCTGCCAGTATTCGTCAAGCTGGTTTTGGGCTAGGACTTACCAAATGGCAAATTGTAAGAGACCATGTTTTACCTGTTGCAATGCCGGGTATTTTAACAGGTTCTATTATCTCTATTGCGCGTGCTATTGGCGAGACAGCACCACTCATCATCGTAGGAATGATCGCGTTTGTACCAGATGCAGCAACGAGCTTTAGTGACGCGGCAACTGTGCTTCCAGCACAAATCTTTACATGGGCAGGAATGCCTGAAAAAGCCTACTTGGAGCGAACAGCGGCAGCAATTGTCGTGTTGTTGGTGCTTTTGTTATCTCTTAATGCTGTAGCAATTTATTTACGAAAAAAATTTGAAAGAAAGTGGTAATGACAATGGAAAATGGTTTTATACATACAGCAATGATGGACCGCGAAGAGGGCAATGTTGCTAAAGAAACGGTCAAAATTGAAGTTAAAAATCTGAACCTTTTTTATGGCGAAAAACAAGCCTTAAACTCAATTAATATGGATATCTATACTAAAAAAATTACTGCACTCATTGGACCAAGTGGTTGTGGAAAGTCAACTTTTCTACGTTGTATCAACCGTATGAATGACCTTGTTTTGAATTGTCGTGTTGAAGGCTACATTGGTATCGATGGGCATGACATTTATGATAAAGACATCGACGTTGTTGCTGTTCGTAAGCGTGTAGGTATGGTGTTTCAACAACCAAATCCTTTTCCAAAAAGCATTTATGAAAACATCGCTTATGCCCCTTTGATGCACGACATCGTCAAAAAGGGCAAAGAGTGTGATGAGTTGGTTGAGAGGGCACTAAGAGGAGCTAATCTTTGGGAAGAGGTTAAAGATAAACTCAAAGACCCAGGTACGGCACTCTCTGGTGGGCAACAACAACGTTTATGTATCGCACGAGCGATTGCGGTTGAGCCAGATGTCATTTTGATGGATGAGCCAACGTCTGCGCTTGATCCTATTTCAACAGAGAAGATTGAAAATTTGATGTTGGATTTGAAGAAGAATTATACGATTGTTATCGTCACACACAACATGCAACAAGCCGCACGTATTGCTGATTATACGGCATTTTTCCATATGGGAAATCTCATTGAGTACTCTGATGCTAAAACACTCTTTGTTAATCCAAAAGAGAAAAAAACCGAAGACTACATTACAGGACGTTTTGGTTAATTTTCCTCTTATTATAGACGTTTTAATGGACTTATTAAAACGTCTATAACTTCTATAAAGACTTCATTTGTTCTACATATTCACTCATTTTTGATTACCACTGTTATTTTTGGAATTAATAATGCTTTTCTTTGCAAACCTATAGAGTAATACTCAAATTTGATTGAAAGCAGATGAATGGAAAGCATTGGAAGTTTTATCAATATAAAGAAGCAAGATTTGCATTTTAGTGGGTGTTCGACCTGCGAGGGTGATTGTTGTAATGGAGCTAAAGGTTTTGCCGCAGCACCTCTTATTTTAGAAGATTTTGAAGCCGTATATAAAAATTTCCCTATTTTATTTAGTATCAGAGACCATAAACTCTCTGCTTATGTACTCTTAAATGATGGCAAAAGCTACTGCAAATACTATATCAATCAACAATGTAGCATCTATTTGCAAAGACCACCTGCGTGTAAACTCTACCCGGTAAGCCCTTATTTTGAGCATATCCTTGTCGATACCGCTTGCCCATCGGTCAATCATAATTCTGGTTATTCACTTTGCGAAAATGGAAAATTAAACAGTGCCTTTGCAACAAAACGATTGGAAAATTTTGTTGAAAAGTTAGCAGAAACCCATGCTTTTTTTGCAAGCATTAACAGGTTAGAGCATTTTGAGCATGTCGGAAATTTATCTGGTATACCCTTGTTTCGCTACACTAAGCCAAGCGATAATCCGTATATCCAAATGCATTTAGAATCATTGAAACACTCATGGTTTTCTGTATCGCTACACTCATTAAAACCTACATTAGCGGTCTCTTGAAAGAGTTTATTTAGGCGTGTTTGATAGGTCTTTTCTGTAAGAGGGCATTGAGGGCATCGGCAAACGCACGTTTTTGTTTTTCACCAATCGCACTTGGCCCTCCTGTTATTTCACCTGCATCACGCAGTTCTTGCATCAGGTTACGCATAGCAAGTAAGCTTTTGATGTTACTTTCATCATAAATGGTTCCTCTTGGATCAAGGGCAAGTACTCCTTTACTGACCAATCGGTCGGCTAAAGGAATATCTGCAGTAATGACGATATCGGAGTTTTCAGCATGCTCTACGATGTAATGATCCGCTTCATCCGCCCCTTGTGGGACGATAACCATATGAAGTAGCGGCGAGTCTTGAAGCGGTATCTTTTTGTTGGCGATAAAGTGTGTTGTGATGCCTCGCTTCAAGATAGCTCGAAGTAAAATCTCTTTGAGTGCATTTGGAAAGGCATCAGCATCAACATAGATCATCATCTTTTTTTATCTCTTCTTTTTTCTACATATTCTCTTGGAGCATTCTCTCTACGTTTTGGCTGCCCTTGCGGTTTTGAGTTTCTTCGTTGTTGAATCGGTTCTGCTTTTATAGTAGGGTCTGGCTCAAATCCCTCGATGATTTCACGTTTAAATTTACGGTTGATGAGCTTTTCAATGCCCGCTAAATACTCATGCTCATCTACGCACACTAAAGAGATGGCTTCACCATTATTGCCTGCACGTCCTGTTCGCCCGATGCGGTGAACATAGTCTTCAGCGATATTTGGAAGTTCTAAATTGATGACATGAGGAAGTTGGTCGATGTCAAGTCCACGTGCAGCTATATCTGTTGCAACAAGAACTTGAATCACTCCATTTTTAAAATCAGCCAGTGCTTTTGTTCTAGCGCTTTGGCTTTTATTGCCATGAATGGCAGCGGAGCTAATGCCGATTTTGACAAGGTAATCAGAGACTTTGTTGGCATGGTGTTTGGTACGTGTAAACACAAGCACTTGTGTCCATTTATTATCCGTAATGAGTTTTCCTAAAAGAGCGGTTTTACGTTTACAATCGACCATAATGACTCGTTGATTGACCAACTCACTTGAGGTATTGCGACGTGCGACTTCAACAATCGCTGGATTTTTAAGGATGGATTCACACAGCTTTTTAATCTCATCGGAGTAGGTCGCAGAAAAGAGTAAATTTTGACGTTTGGCTGGAAGCAGGGCGATGACGCGTCGAATATCTTTGATAAAGCCCATATCAAGCATACGATCTGCTTCATCAAGCACAAAGGTGTCAATATGTCTAAGATCAATCGTACCTTGCGAAACATGGTCAAGTAAACGTCCAGGCGTTGCTACAAGAATATCAATACCAGAACGTAGTGCTTGAATTTGCGGATGAATTCCAACGCCGCCAAAAATGACTGCACTTTTAAATGGCAAGTACTTACCATAGGTTTTTACACTCTCACCCACTTGCGCTGCAAGTTCACGGGTTGGTGTAAGGATGAGCACACGAAGAAGCGGTTTACCTTTACTGTGAGGCTTTTTTGAGAGAAGCTCTAAAATAGGAAGTGTAAAACCAGCGGTTTTACCTGTTCCTGTTTGTGCACCAGCAAGCATGTCTCTGCCTTCTAAAATAGCAGGAATGGCTTTTTCTTGCACTGGTGTTGGAGTGGTATAGCCTTCATCGCCAATAGCTTTTAAAATGGGCGCACTGAGATTGAGTTGTGAAAATAACACGATAAGTATCCTTAAAAGAGTAGGGAAAAAATAGAGATAACGCCCAAAATTTGGGCGTTATAAAACAAGAAAAAGCGTGTGTTTTGGTTATTTCATAAAGAAATTAAGAACCATGTAAAGAGCAGAACCTAGTAATGCTGTGACTGGCAATGTGAACAGCCATGAAAGCAGAATGATTTTGATAGTTCCTTTTTGAACACCACCATCAGGTTCTGCAACCATGGACCCGGTGACAGCACTCGATAAGATATGGGTAGTACTAACAGGTGCATGTGCAAAGTTGGCAAGTAAGATGGTAATCATCGCAGTGGCTTGAGCAACCGTTCCTTGCATGTAGTTAATGGGTTTTGCACCAATCTTTTCGCCAATGGTATGTACGATTCTCTGGTATCCAATCATTGTTCCAATACCAATAGCAAGGGCTACTGCCATAATAACCCAGTATGGGGCATATTCAATTGGAGCAACGAGTAGTTTTCTTTGGCTGGTGATATAATCAGATTTGTCTTTGTCCAAAATCAAATAGATTTTTTCTGCTTGAGCGAAGAAGTTATCGGTACATAAAATAGATGTACGAACACTCCATCTGTCTTTAGTTGATAATTCAGAATAGGAGTTTAAGTTATTGAGTTTAGAAGCAACGGAAGAGATCGTTGAGTGAATTTGTTCTACATTGCACTCTGCAATGGTTTTATTTGTTTTCAATGCGCTGATCAATCTTTTTTCATTGACAAGCTGCACAATGGTTTCGCTGTTGTCTTCGTAAAACTTTGCTAAATTTGATGCGGCATCTTTTGTCTGTGTGATTCTATAGTGATGAGAGTCCATATTAAGCGCATAATAATTTGGCAAAATACCAATCAGAATGATCATAATAAGACCAATACCTTTTTGACCATCGTTTGAGCCGTGTGCAAAACTCACCCCTGCACCTGTTGCTACGATGCCCATACGTGCTAGGAAGCTTGGGTGTTTCTTTTTGTCTTCATCATTGGGTGATTTAAAGAGTTTTGGGTTTTGAATGTATTTGCGTGAGAGTTTCATCAGGATAAATGCAAATCCCACACCTATTAGTGGAGAAAGTGCGAGTCCTGCTAGTACTTTATAAACAACTGTCCAGTTAACACTGTGCGCAAGATCAAATCCATTTAGAAGACCGAATGTTGCACTTACGCCGATGATAGAACCAATCAATGAGTGTGAACTAGAGACTGGAAGCGCGAAGTACCATGTACCAAAATTCCATACAACCGCAGAGATAAGTAGTGCATAAACCATCGCTAAAGCGGCATTTTGGTTGGTTTCGACCATGATGTCAAGTGGAAGTAAGTGAACGATGGCGTAAGCAACACCAATACCACCCATCAAAACACCTAAAAAGTTCATAATACCAGACATCACAACAGAATATTTTGCTTTCATAGAGTGTGTGTAGATAATCATTGCAACTGCGTTGGCAGTATCGTGAAAGCCATTAATCATTTCATAAAACAATGCAATTGCCAATGATAAAAGCAAGAGTGCAATCGTTAGCATCCCTACATCATTTAAAGCATCCCAAAGAACAGCCATATTATTTCATCCTCATTTTTAATCCTATAACTTTAGCAAATGAATGTAGTCATTTTCCTTTAATAATGAAATACACCCATGCAATAGCTCTTAAAATGTGACTTTATAGGTATCTGATTTGAGCTCTAAAAATGGTTCAAATCTGATTAACTCATATGTTTCAGTTGTTGTCTTAAATCTACCAACAATGCATTTTGTCGCAGTGCAACGTACTGTTTGAGTTTTGATTTCATAAAGGTGTTGGGCTGCATGTTGATGACAATGGTCTCGTTAATAATGCTAAAGATGCTTGCTTTAGCCGAAATCATGGTTAAAAAACCTTTTTCGGTTGGAATTTGGAAGGCAATTTCGAAGTCTCTTTCCGTAAGATCTTTATGAATGATTTTTTCAATATCTGTCAATTTGACATGTAATACAACCGAACTCTCTGAAATGGTCTCTAGTGTTCCATCAAGAAGTTTGATTTTATTGAGTAAAAGTGTCGCATTGATAGGCTTTTGAGGTTGTACTCTGATGTAGCTTCGATCGAGTGGGGAAGCATCTAAAAACTCTAAATTTGCAAGAACTACTAAGGATTTTGAAGGATCAACTTTGATGATTTTAGCTTTGATGATGCTTGGTATTTTATCGTGCTGGATAAATGTAAAACTCTCTTTTGTGTAGTAGAAAATCTTCGGTGTTGTGATTTTAAGTTGCGCAATGCCCTCATCAAATTTAGCAATGGTTGCCTCTTCTTTGATGGGAATACCATTGTAAAGATTGTGTAAGGTGACTGTTTTTTCTTTTCGTAAAATAGAGGCAAGAACATCGTTTTTATTTTGTGTTTCATAGAAGTCAAAATCCAATGTCCCGTAAAAGATTTTTTTGCGAGTTGAAAGGCGGGACATGACATAGTATTTATCCAAACGATCAAGCAGGCTTTTGTACGAATCTGTGGCATCAAAAAGAGTAATACCAATATTTTTAATTTCGATCTTAAACGTCTGTTTGATGTTGTGCTCTAACTTTTTGAGCACTTTTTTAGCATGGTGAATTTTAATATCGCGCAATATGATGACAAACGTGTCAACACCTTGTTGCAAAAGGGTATGAAAACCAAGTTCTGTATGAATGAATGCAATCAAGTCTTTAAAGAAAAAAGCATCTTCCAAATCCACATCAAATCCAAATTTAACCATAGAAAAAGAGCTCTGATGCATTTTTGCATAGGCAATATTGGCTTCAATAATACCTCGATTGAGATAGGTATTGATGGATTCGTAACGGCTGATCATTTTCTGTTTCCTTTAAAGAGTGTTCACGGTCTTTATGCTCGTTTGATCATGGATAACGATTTGCTTAAGTGTGCGTCATGTCACACAATTAAGGTAATAGTTAATCTCTTCATGATATAAGGGGAGATAAAATTATACTTAAAAAAACACGAAAAAATGTGAGAATGCAGATGAGTCAAAAATTTGAAAATGATTTAAAACGGTTTTATGAACTTTTAGGTGAGCGCCAAAGGGCATTAGGGAGTTATTTTAGTATTGTTGAGTCCGAAAATTACGACAAACGTATTGAGACGTTTATCGATACGTTTTTAGAGAGTATTGAACTCTCTTTGATTCGCGAAAACAGAGTGGCAGCCTTGACACGTTTGATTAATCTTCGTGATGAACAGATGGTGCAAGCCCTAGAAAAAGAGGGTAAAGATGAGGTCTTTATTACAGCGGCAAAAGAAAAAGCGTATCTTTGGGTAAAAGAGTTTTATCTTAAATCACATGCTGAATTGCTCTCTCTTGTGGATAAAGAGTGGCTCTTTTCACCGTTTTACCGTCGTATTTTGCGTGGTGTTCATGAAGTAGGCATGGCGATGAGTACATGGCAATCTTCGTGGAATGAGCACATCATCAATACCATCAATCCGCTCTTGGAACTTGAATACAACAAAAATTCAGAAGCTATTGCACAGATGTTGCATGAAAAGGGTCTGCTTGATCCCTCTCCAACAGGTGAAGATGGAGATAGGTCGTACTCAGTTTTGGAAAAAGTAGAAGGTGGCTATATCGCAAAAGCCTATGCGACAGCATTTGTTAAAGAGGTCAATCAGGTGAGAAATGCACTGCAGAGTCTTTGCGATGATTTAAGCGAGATGGAAGATCCTGATTGGGATCAAAAAGCATTTTACATCGACTATTTCAAAGCGCTGGATGCAGCCTTTGGTGAAGAAGAGCGTAGCGAACTTATCGCAAAATGGGCAGATGTAGATCGTAAATGGATGAAAATTACTGCACCTATTCAAATCGGACATCCTCTTGAATACTATGAAGACCACTATAAAAAAGCTGTAGCACTTGAATGGGATGTGAGAGTTTCTAATCCTGAGAATAAAGGTGCATATGAGACATTTGATCGCATTTTAAAGATGTTTATTCGCTTGTTTGATCAAAATGGCGCAGGTGCTTTGGCGGTTAAAGAGAATGTGCTCTCTAATCTCAAACGTGTTCAGCTCTACATCGGACGACCAGCACTTTTTTATGCGGCTGAATTCAATGGACTTTTCTCAGCACAAGTGGTTCCTAATGATGAAACGGTAAGTCAAGAACTTGGCAAAAAAATCTTTGCATTCTCCGATAACATCTTAGATTCTCTTCGAGCAAAACCATTTTTAAAAATCAATCAAGAGGTTTTCGGAAAAGAGTTTATGGATGCAGAAAGAGAGTTGATTTTCCATCAAGCCACCTTATGGCATCACGTGTATGAGGTGAGCACCATCGGACATGAGTTCGGGCATATTTTATGGATGGATAATGACACCGAAACCAAGATGAATCAAAGTGGGGTATTTAAAAATATAGAAGAGTTTAAAGCTACAACAGGAGGGCTTGTCGCATTTTTTATGAATGAAGACGAAAGCCTTAAAATGGCACTCTTACGCGATACCATTAAACGCTCAGTAGGCTTGATTGCATGGATGAAAACAGGCGAAGTTGAGCCGTATTATTGTGAAGGGTTGATTCACCTTACAGGTCTTTTTGAAACGGGGGTACTCAGCTTTGAAGAGAAATTGCAGATAGATCTCTCGTTAGAAAAATATGAAGCACTCAAAGCATGGTATCTGAAAATTTATACAGAACTTTTAAAGCACTATCTTGCAAAAGGAGATGCCAAACTCTTTTTAGAAAAATTTGCTCTCAAAGAAGAGGGAATTTATCTGCCAACATCACACAATGTCAAAGCATTTGTTGATTATTATTGGGCATTGCACCAACGCATGGGACGCGATATAGACGAGAGTGTTAAGCGTGAGGATTGGCTTTAGGAAATTATGTATAAATTATGTCTTTAACGCAGAGCTTCGTTTAAAGATTGGGTGTTATAATTAGCGGATTATTTTTAGGAGGAAGTCTGGTAATGGAGACCAAGAAAATTACGAAAGTGTTGATTGCTAATCGTGGGGAGATAGCACTCAGAATCATTCGCTCTTGTAAAGAGCTCGATATAAAAAGCGTCTCTATTTTTTCGACAATAGATGCAAGTGGCGTATGGGTCCGTAAAGCAGATGAGAGTGTTTTACTGGAAGGTGATCCAATTAAAGTCTATTTGGATTACAAAAATATTGTCGAAGTTGCCAAAAGAGTAGGTGCGGACGCAATTCACCCAGGGTATGGCTTTTTGTCTGAAAATCCTGATTTTGCACAACATTGTATTGACAATGGGATTATCTTCATTGGACCAAAGCCCGAGCACATCGCGCTTTTTGGTGACAAAATGGCATCAAAGGTTGCAATGAAAGCTGTAGGTGTTCCTGTTATTGAAGGAACAGATGAGCCTATTACAAACATAGACGATGCCGTAAAAGTTGCCAAGGAGATTGGTTTCCCTGTTATCATCAAAGCAGCATTTGGTGGTGGCGGTAAAGGTATGCGTATTGTCAAAAAAGAGGAAGATTTCGTTCCTATGTTTGAAGCAGCAACCAAAGAAGCGGAGCGCTTTTTTGGAAGAGGTGATGCGTTTATTGAAAAGTACCTCTCAAATCCTCGTCATATTGAAGTTCAAATTGTTGCGGACAAATATGGTAACGTTATTCACTTAGCGGAGCGTGATTGTTCAATTCAAAGAAAACACCAAAAAGTTGTTGAAATTGCTCCAAGTCCACGTCTTAATGATTCTGTGCGAAAAGAGCTTCTTAGAACTTCTAAAAAAGCGATGATCAAACTAGGATATGAGAGCGTTGGAACGGTTGAGTATTTGGTCGATGAAGATGACAATTTCTACTTCATTGAGATGAATACCCGTGTTCAAGTAGAACACACCATTACTGAAGCGATTTCTGGTGTGGATATTATCTACCGTATGATTCGTATTGCAGAAGGTCAAAAGCTTCCATTTATGCAAGAAGATATTAAGTTCCGTGGTTATGCTATCGAGTTCCGTATCAATGCGGAAGATCCTAAAAATGGCTTTATCCCGTCTTCTGGACGTATTTCAACGTATCTTTCACCAGGTGGTCCTGGTGTGAGAATGGACTCTATTGGTCACAAAGACTATATTGTCCCAACCAATTATGACTCGATGATTGGTAAACTCATTGTTACAGGTTTGGATTGGGATGGTGTTGTGCGTAAATCAAGACGTGCTTTAGATGAGTTTATCATTGCGGGGATTCCAACCAACATTCCACTTCACCGTGAAATTGTACGTGATGATGACTTTAAAGAGGGTGTTTTCAATACAACATACCTTGATAAAAAACTTCCGACATTTACTATGGATGTGATTCAACATCTTGAAGAAGATGAAGCAAAAAATGAGCGTATTGCTGCCATCGCAGCTGCGATTCGTATGAGTCAACAAAAATAGAGTTTATTGTGGAGAGTGTTGTAGCACTCTCCCTCTTCTTTGGAATTTTTTATGCACACTATTTCACTTTTTAACTTACTTTATCTTCTTCCTCCACTTTTCATCGTCGCATTTTTTTACTACAGATGGGTTGGCAAGAAAACAGAAATTGCGTTTGCGACACTGCGTATGAGCATACAATTAATCGTGATAGGCTATGTGTTAACGTCATTGTTTGAAACCAACGCATTTTGGCTTTTAGCCCTTTTGGTTGCTGTGATGATAACAACAGCATCCCTCATCGCAAGGCGCAATATTCATCGAAAAGATTTTGAAGTGTATGCAGCGATTTTGATTTCTATCGCACTGGGTGGAACACTCAATTTAGCACTGGTGTTATGGGGTGTTTTAGAATTAGACAATCCTCTTGATCCTCGCTATGTTATTCCCCTTGCCGGGATGATTTATGCCAATGCTATGAACGCAATCTCTCTAGCTGCAGAGCGATATGAAAAAGAGAGAGAACATCACGATAAGTACAAAGCGCGCTCTATTGCGTTTAAAGCTTCCATGATGCCTCAAATCAACTCTTTTTTAGCGGTTGGCTTTGTTTCTTTGCCTGGAATGATGACAGGACAAATTCTCTCAGGCGTTGATCCCCTCATTGCCGTGCGTTACCAAATTGTTGTGATGGCAATGATTTTAAGCAGTGGTGCTATGAGCAACATTCTTTACCTCTCCTATATGACCTCTAAAGAAGAGTGATACTTCTTTCCACATTTTTTCGTCACTTTCTCATATTTTGAGTTTCACATAAGTCTGTATGTGTTACAATTTTAAGTTTTATTTTAAATATATTTTTAAGTTTCTTGACTGCTGGCCTTTCTTAAATGAATAATGTAAGGACAAAAAATGCGTCTTCGAGCCTTGACTTGGTATGGAGTGATTTTTGGATGGCTGGGTGTTACTACCCTTTTGGGTGCTGACCCCGTGGTGTACGCAGGACCAAATCCCCCGTTTAATTTTCGTGATAAAGGAGTGGTTCAAGGCTTAGGGTTTGATCTTTTAGAAGCGAGTTTAGCAACCATCAGACCACGGTTTTCACAAGAAGAGATTGACCTTGATATATGGAATAAAGTCTACAATGAAGCTCTTGCTCACCCTAATAGTTTTTTAATCAGTACAGCGCGTTTAAAAGACCGTGAATCACTGTTTCAATGGGTTGGACCTCTTGCAACCGTCAAACTAGGAGCTATCACGAAACGCAGCCTCGTGGTTCCAAAGGGCAATACCATCGAAGCACTTCGAAATCTTCGTATCGCAACTATCAAAGAGACTTCGGCAGAACAGACACTTTTTAAAGAGATTGGGACAAACCATGGGCTCAATATCACGCGTGTTTCAACACCGATTCAAGGTTATAAGATGTTGGAATATGGAAGAATTGATGCTCTAGTCTATACGGACGTTCCGTTTGTGTATCATTTAGTCAGTGAAGGACAAGATGTATCTCAGTACAAAATGGCACATGTGTTACTCAATACCGATTATTACATTGCTGCGGGAAAAGGGGTTCCAAAAGAGCAGATTAACATCATGCAAACACAGCTCAATCGCTTAAAAGAGATTGATAGCAAGGGAAGCAGTATGTATGATCGAATCGTGGCGAATTACCTAAAAGGTTCAGTTCTTCAGCCCTGATTTTCACCAAAACTTCACGATTTTACTCTATAATACGCCAAAACGTTTAAAAGAGGCTCTATGAAGCATTTATTTTGGCTGTTGGTCGCACTGTTCTTTGTTGGGTGTGGCCCTCGTTATGTGATTAAAAATCAGTATATTCCTCCTGCATCTTCGGTGTCTCAGTCGTGCCTTAACAACTGTTCTCTTATTCGTCAAAATTGTCAAAATCAATGTCAGCAAAATTATCAGTATTGTCTTGATGATGCCTATGCTAAAGCAAAAGCTGTTGAGGTTGATGAGCAACGTGCGTATGAAGTAGCGTATAGTCGTTACCAGATAGATTATGGTTTTTATCAGATGGAGATGCACCGTTGGCAAAGAGATTATTACGATTACAGTCGAGATCTCAGCCATTTTCAAAGCAAGTGCGAACGTGACAAAGACCCTTATGCCTGTCAAAAGCGGGATGAATTACGCCGTTATATGAACCGATTAAGTCACGATAGACCACGAGAACCGTGGGTTCCAGCTCGACCAACATTTGAGGAAATTTTAGTCAATCAACAAAGCTTTTGTACCACGAACTGCGGATGTGAACAGAGCTATGATAACTGTTTTGTAGGATGTGGTGGGCAAGTGATTCCGCATAAAATCTGTGTAGAAAATTGCGATTAATGTTGATAAGAATGTAATGATTTAGTAATCGCTTAAGAGTATGATTTCTTCATTTGCAATGAAGGATTTGTACGTAATGCTTAACGAAAAATGGCAAAAGCTTATTGAAGTTGCTGATTTTGCCTTTCAACCCATTGTCAATATTTATACGGGTAAACTCTATGCCGTAGAAGCACTGATTCGCAACTATGAAGCAGCAGGGTTTACCACGATTGACTGCATTTTTGATACCGCTTATAGTGAAAAAACACTCTATCTGCTTGATGTAAAACTGCGAGAAAAAGCCATTCATAAATTTTCACTTCTTCCTTTTTCCAAACATATCAAACTGTTTTACAATCTCGATAACCGCATTACCATGATGCCAGACTTTAAGTCAGGCTATACGTGTGAACTGCTTTCAACCTATGAGATGGAGACGTCAAATATCTGTTTTGAGCTCTCTGAAAAACATCAAGTGGGTATGTATGCAGGTGTGGACAAATTGGTACTTAATTTGTATAAACAGCAAGGCTATAAAATGGCGATTGATGATTTTGGTGTAGGCTTTTCAGGGCTTCAAATGCTTTTTAATGCCGATCCTAATTTCATCAAAATTGATCGTTTTTTTATCAATGAAATTCATCTCAGTAAAAAGAAAAAACTCTTTGTCAGCTCTATTGTTCAGATTGCTCAAGCGATGGGCATTTTCACGATTGCAGAAGGGGTTGAGTGTGAAGAAGAGTACATCGAGTGTAAAAAACTTGGGTGTAACATGGTGCAAGGCTATTTCGTGCAAAAGCCCACACGAGATGTTACTGAAATCGTCTCTTCGTATGAGCATCTCAAATACGTTTCACAACATAACAAACGTAAAAATGGAAAAATCGCCAATATTGAGAAGTATCTGCAAAAGAGTCACACGGTCTTTGTGGATTCGCATATCAATGAAGTGTACGAGGTACTCAAAGCCGATAAAAAGACACACTTTGTTCCCGTCTTAGCACGCGATATGACGCCGCTTGGGATTATCAAAGATGCCGATATTAAGGCGTATATTTACTCTAACTATGGCAAAGCCCTTTTGTATAATCTCACACAAGGAAGCCTCAAAAAAATTATCTCACATTGTGGTAGAGCGGACATCAATGACCCCATTGAAAAGATCTTGAAAATCTATGCCTTTGATGATGATAATGATGCGATTTTAATTACGGAAAATGAAAAATATGTAGGTTATCTTAGTTCTAAAGTGCTGTTAGACATTGTGAATGAAAAGAACATCGTTGATGCCAAAGACCAAAATCCACTCACAGGGCTTGCAGGCAATCGCATCATCAATGAATTTGTCGCCAATGCGATGGATGGTAAAGAGAAAGTGATGATGGCGTACTTTGACTTTGATAACTTCAAACCGTTTAATGACAACTATGGCTTTCGTAAAGGTGATCGTGCGATTACCCTGTTTGCAGATATCTTGAAAAGTACTGTAGGGTTTGATGAGTGTTTGGTCGGGCATGTGGGAGGCGATGACTTTTTTTTGGGCTGGAGTTTGAAAGAGGACGATAGCTTTGAGAAAGTCTATGGTATTGTATTAGAAATTGTGAAAAAATTTGCAGAAGATATTAAGAGTTTTTACTGTGAGCAGGGGCTCAACTCTGGTTATATTATGGCAAAGAATCGTGATGGCATTATTCAGCCTTTTCCGCTTATGACAGTTAGTGCAGCAGTGATCTGTCATGGTTTTGGGTATCAACATGACCTAGATGATAATGAACTCAATGAGATTTTTGGTGTACTCAAAAAGAGCGCTAAAACATCACCTACCCATATCGCTTGTGTTGATTTGGGTGTGATACGCCATTAAAATTCTAAGAATGCAAGTGATTTGACAATTCATTTTATGTGCGTTAGAATAGTCCTTTTTCATAAGGAATGCTATGCACAATCCTCTTGCTCTCTTTGAGCGCTTAACTATTTTATACGCTGAAGATGAAGAGAGTTTACGTAAAAGTGTCACGCAAACATTGGAGCTATTTTTTGATAAAGTCATTGAAGCAAAAGATGGTGAAGAGGCACTTGAACTCTTTGATGAGCATAAACCAGATATCTTATTGCTCGATATTTGTATGCCAAAATGCGATGGACTTAAACTTTTAAAAGAGATTCGCAGTTCTTACAAAAGAGTACCTGTGATCATCATGAGTGCGTATGCGGAGCCTGTCTATTTTCAACAAGCCATAGAGCTTAATATTTGCAAATACCTTCTCAAACCTTTTTCCAAAGAGAGTTTTTTAGATGCCCTTAAAACCTGCGCTGCTTGGATGTATGAGTGGGGCGATGGTGGCGTTGTAAAAGTGGGCAGTGATCTTTTTTATGACCCAGAAACAGGAGACTTGGTGAATGAAGGCGTCTCTTTTGTGTTGAGTAAGAAAGAGCGTCTTTTGTTCGAATATCTACTGCGTCAGAAAAATCGTGTGATCTCATTTGAAGAGCTTGAAGAAGCTATCTGGGCAGGTGAGGGCGGAAACAAAGATGCACTCAAAGCATTGATTAAAGAGCTTCGTAAAAAGTTGACCAAAGAGAGCATCGAGAACGTTTTTGGTATAGGGTATAAACTTGTCATACATTAAAGCACTCTCATCTCCTTCTACGAAAACCAAAACTATGATTTTCGTGCTGATGCTTTTTTTAGCGATGGCGACGATTTTCGGTTTGATGCGTTATGTGGATGTACGCGATGGGATTGAAAAATCACGTAAAGATTATGCGGCACAAATTCATAGCATTTATGCGATGACACTTAAACGTACCAGTGCGTTTTACCTCAATCGCGCCTATGCCAATCTTGACTCCTATGGTATCAAAGAAGCCCTTGAGCAAAAAAATGTGGCGCAACTGACAGGTCTTTCAAGTTTTCGCTGGAATGTCTTGAAACAGGAAAACCCCTATTTATTAGGGATTCGTTTTTATGATGAAAATCTATCTTTGCTAGCATACCTTGGTAAGGAACCGAAAAAAGAGGAAATAGCGCAAAATGGAGAAGTTCCTAAAGAGCCAAAAGTAGGCTTCTTCTTCTCGAAGCATTATGCGGCGTATCATATCATGGTTCCTGTTTTTGTAAATGAAAAAATCATTGGCATGTTAGAGTTTGCGATTGCGCCTGAGTTCTTTCTCAACGAAGTTGAAGAGTTCTCAAACCTCAAAGGTTACATTCTCTTTAAAGGAGAGGAGTTTATACCTTCCGATGAAGCACTTTTGGGGATTAGTTTGCATGATGGCGAAATTTCTCAAAATAAAAAAAGCACCTATATCACTCATGCGATTAAGCTAGAAGGACTTCTTGGTGATGACTTGGCAGAGCTTCTTTTCTTCCAAGATATCAGTGATCAACAGCAAAAACTTCTTGATGCTGTTTATGAAGCATTTTTTGTCGCACTGAGCATGATGGCAGTGCTGCTCATTATCCTCAATTATGGTTTTAATGTCTTGATTTTGCGCCTTGAAGAGAGCGAAGCAAATCTCAAAGAGCTTAACCATACGCTAGAGTTTCGTGTCAATGAAGAGATCGCAAGACGCATGGAAAATGAGCAAATCTTGATGCATCAAAGCAGACTTGCAAGTATGGGTGAGATGATCGGAAACATTGCCCATCAATGGCGCCAACCTCTGAGTGAACTAGGTGCAACACTCATGAACTTGCAAATCCTTTGGGAAAAACAAAAACTCACGTCTGCTGTCTTTGAAGATCGCATCAAACGCTCAGAAGGCTTAATCGCCTACATGTCAAAGACCATTGATGATTTTCGCAATTTCTTTGCAAGCGATAATAAAAAAGAGCGCTACTGCGTTAATGACGCGATTCGCAAATCGCTTGAATTAATTGAACCAGCTCTAAAAAACCATCATATCGTACTAGAGTTTCACGAAGAAGGTGAGTATGAAATTGAAGGTTATCCTAGCCAGTTTGCTCAAGCTATTTTAAATATTATCAGTAATGCAAAAGATATTCTTTTAGAACGTGGTATTCATGCTCCAAAGATAGAAATAACCCTAAAATGCAAAGAGGGAAAAACGCTCATTCAGATTGCTGACAATGGCGGGGGCATTACATTAGAGCCAATAGAGAAAATCTTTGAACCCTACGTGAGTACGAAACATGCAAAGAGTGGAACAGGCATAGGACTTTACATGAGTAAGTCCATCATTGAGAAAAATGCCAATGGCGTTTTATCTGCGTATAACAGCGATATAGGAGCTGTTTTTGAAATAACCCTCTAGCGTTTCTCTCTACTTTCTCTCTAGTGGTTGTTATGATTTCTTTTGGAATAGACCAAAAGGAGTTATTATGGATGAGAAAGAGTCCAAACAGAGGCGTAGAGGATTTGTCAAAAAGACAACGGCTCTTTTGGGTGCTGCTGTACTTGCGGCCCCTAGTGCAAAAGCGATAAGCCTTACCAACCCTGGACGCGAAAGTGGCGATGCTCGCTATATCGGACAAGAGGGTAAGCGTTTTGGCATGGTAATCGATCTTCGTAAATGTGTTGGATGCCAAGCATGTGTAAGTGCATGCAAAAGCGAAAACAAAATCCCCAAAGAAAAATTTAGAACGTATGTGCCTGAGTATGAGTTAGGCAGTTACCCTAATGTGCATAAGGCATTTTTACCCCAACTGTGTAACCAGTGTGCTGAGCCTTCCTGTGTAAGTGTTTGCCCAACAGGCGCAACATTTGCGCGAAAAGACGGCATCGTTGTGGTGGACAGTGAAGTATGTTGGGGCTGTGGATACTGCATCAATGCTTGTCCTTATGACAAACGCTACTTCAATCCCGTTACCAATGTCGCAGATAAATGCACACTCTGTGCTCACAGAATCGACCATGGCTTATTGCCAGCATGTGTGGAGAGTTGTGTAGGAGGAGCTCGTATTTCTGGCGATCTGAATGATCCAAACTCTGCCGTTTCAAAGCTTCTTTCAACGTACCCAACAACCGTTTTAAAACCAAACAGTGGCACGAAACCGCGTGTTTTTTACATAGCGCTTAGTGGTGAGATTCAAGGTTTGCCGTATTCTCCTAAAGTCTTAGATGATATGGCACGTAAAATCGATGGAATGACTGCTCGTGAGTGGTCAAGCAAAGGAGAATAAGATGGATTTTGGAACACTACTGCATACGATTAGCTCAATTACACCTGATCGTCCTTGGGGTATTGATATTCCCAACTATTTCTGGTTTACGGGAAGTTCAGCGGCAGCATTTATTATCTCAAGTTTTGCGCATGTTTTTGGTATGAAAGAGTATAAACCCATCGCAGGTTTTTCATTGCTTTTAGCTTTTGTATTATTGGTGGCGGCACCGATGAATCTCATCGATGACCTTCGCCAACCAGGACGCATTATGAACTTCTTTTCCTATGGTTGGGAGAACTTCCCTACATCACCTATGAAATGGGGTGTTTTATTGTTGATTGCGTACCCGTTGCTCATTTTAGTCGAGGCTTTGGTGCTATACCGCCCTTATTTTGGCTTTTCAAAAGGAGTGTTGAGAAGTAAAGAGCAACAAGAAAAAGACCATCATTTAGGCGTGCTCTTAGGTGCGATTGGTATACCACTAGCATTAAGCGTGCATGGATACACAGGTTACATCTTAGGTGCGGTTCATGCGATACCTTTGTTCCATACACCACTGATGCCTATTTTATTTTTAGCGTCTGCAATGGTTTCAGGAACGGGGCTTCTCATCATTTTACTGCCTATTTTCCAAAAGTTCTTTACGGATTTTAAGCGCATTGATATGGCGATGATGCAGCGTCTTGCACGTCTTTTATCGTGGTTTGTTGTGATAGATTTAGTGATTCGTTTCTTTTGGCTGACCTTTGCCATTACGTTCAATAATGAAGAAAAGTATGCGCTCAAACTCTTTTTTGGTGAAAATTTTTGGGAAGTGTTGATTGTGGATTATGTTATTTGTCTCATTGTTCCGATGATTATTGGATTTACAAACTATTTTGCACGCTCATTCAAATGGATTTTATTTGGAGGAATTCTCTCTGCCATTGGCGTATGGATTTTTCGTTGGAATACCGTTATAGGTGGTCAAAGTATTGGTAAAACAACGCCATTTTTGCTCGAATATCACCCGCATCTTACAGGGTTCGATAGCATCCTCTCTGTTCTTTCTAACTGGAGCCTTTTAATCGCTTTGGTTGCTTTAGTGATGGTGATTTTTCCTTGGGATAAAGAGATGGCAAATTATTATGTGACAAAAGAGGAGCGATAATCATGGAAGCATCACGTAGAAAATTTTTAATTGGAACCAGTCTCGTAGCTGGAGGCGCTGCAGTAGGTGGATACCATGAAACTCTTGGTAAAGCCATTACTCTGCAAAGAAGAGGTGAAAAAGCAAAAGATGCGATTTATGGCAATGCTCCTGCACCAGAGATCATGCAAAAAGAGGGAATGATCGCTTATGCCAAAGACTTTGTTGTAAAACCTAGCGTGTGCAACGGGTGTACAACATATTGTTCGGTACGTGTCAAGATCGATACGAAAAGCGGTGAAGTTGTGCGTGTTTTTGGAAATCCTTACAGTTTGCTCTCAAGTGATCCATGGTTACCCTATAAAACATCTTTATCAGAGAGTTTTAAGGCGACATCGGGTTGGAAGGAGAGCGGTTTAGAGATGCGTTCAACCGCTTGTTCTAGAGGTAATGCGGTATATGAAAAACTGAATGACCCTTTCCGCGTCACAAAACCTTTAAAGCGTGTTGGAAAACGTGGAGAAGACAAATGGGTGAGTATATCTATTGAGCAGCTGATTAAAGAGATATGCGAAGGTGGTAATCTTTTTGGCGAAGGAGATGTGCAAGGGCTGAAAGCTTTAGCCGATACAAAAACATTAATTGATCCACAAAATCCAGACTATGGTCCTATCGCCAATAAACTGTGTGTTTTGGGAACGGCGGATGAAGGACGTCAAAATTATATGGTACACCGTTTTGTTCAAAGTTTTGGAACGGTTAATTTTATGGGGCACACCTCTATTTGTGGGCTTTCTATGCGAGCAGGTGAAGCAGCGTATCTGGATGATTTTGCTACCTCTCCTCACATGAAGCCTGATTTTGAGCATTGTGAATTTTTACTGAGCATCGGAACAGCACCAGCACAAGCGGGAAATCCTTTCAAACGCCAAGCAAAGTTATTGGCAAAAGGGCGTACCAATGGAGCACTTCGTTATGTGATCGTAACGCCTATACTCACCAACAGTGACTCAATCGCAGTTGGCGAGAGATCACGATGGTTACCGATCAAACCAAGTGGTGATTTGGCGTTAGTGATGGGAATGATTCGTGTGATCATCGATGAAGAGCGTTATCTAAAAGCGTATCTTGCCATTCCAAGTGATGTTGCACAAAAAACCTTAAATGAAGTCAGCTTTACCAATGCTTCGCATCTTGTCATCATGGAGGGAGCGAAAAAAGGTGAGATTTTAACGGATACAAACAAAGTGGTACATGTCATTGATAAAACCGATGGCATACTTAAAAATGCCGCAAATGTTTTAGAAGCCGACATTTTTTATGAAGGAAATGTCACTTTAGAAGGGACAACCTATACGGTAAAAAGCTCTTTTGTTCTTTTAAAAGAATCAGCGTTTGAGCATTCACTTGATTTTTATGCTAAAGAGAGCGGGGTGGATGAAAAAACCATTGTAGAACTTGCACGTGAATTTACATCCCATGGCAGAAGTGTTGGTGTGGATTGTCATGGAGGAACAATGCATTCTACAGGCTTTTACACAACCTATGCCATTATGATGTTGGGTGCTCTTGTGGGCAATCTCAACCATAAAGGTGGTATGAGTGTAGGAGGAGGAAAGTTTAAAGACTTTAATGGCTCTTGCTATAACCTTTTGGCGTATGCAGGCAAACAAAAGCCTTTTGGTGCACGCATTGATAGAGCTAGAATGGCCTATGAAAAAACCAGCGAATATAAACGCAAAATAGAGCAAGGACTCAATCCTTATCCTGCGAAAGATGCATGGTTTCCGCTAAGTCCTGCTATTGAATCAGAAGTGATTAATAGCAGTGCTAATGCATATCCGTATAAACTAGGTGCTTTGATAAGTTGGAATGCGAATTTTGTGTATGGTCAAAGTGGTAGTGAGCATCTCATCCCTTTACTGAAAGATCCTACCAAGGCGATTCCTCTTTTTATAGCGATCGATCCATTTATCAATGAAACCAGTCGTTATGCAGATTACATCATACCAGATTCAGTGTTGTATGAGACATGGGGTGTATTAGCACCTTGGGCAGGACACCTGACCAAAACAACGCATGTGCGTTATCCGATTTTAAAATCACCCAATGCCACGTTTGCAAATGGTGAGCCTATTTGCATGGACAGCTTTATGATTGAGCTTGGTAAAGCCCTAGGCTTAGGTGGTTTTGGTAAAAATGCCATTAATGGGGCTACGGCTAAATTTGATTTTGATAGACCTGAAGATTTTTACTTAAGAGCTTTTGAAAACGTAGCGATGGATGGAGCAAATCCAGCCCCAGAAGCAAGCGATGAAGAAATTATGTTAGCAGGACTGAATGAGTATGTTCCTCTTTTACAGCGTATCTGTACAGAAAATTGGCGCAGAGTGGCATACGTGATGAGTAGAGGTGGACGATTTGCCGATAAAGCAACTGCGTATGAAGGTAATAAAATGAGCAATGCGTATAAAAAACCGATTGCAATTTACAATCAGCTTGTCGGAACATCGTTTAATTCTCTCAACGGTGAACCCTACAGTGGAGTGCCACGTTACTATGCTCCACGATTTTATACAGGTGCACAAATTGATATGAATTCAAAAGAGTTCAGCCTTTTAGCCTTTAGTTATAAATCCAATGTTCTCTCTTCTGCTTCAGCAACCTTGGAGAGTGTGCGAGATATCCGCTATACGACATTTGTGGATCTTAGTACTACAACAGCTAAAAAATATGGCATAGCGCATGGAGATCGTGTGATAGTGCGTTCACGCGAAGGTAAAATTCAAGGCATTTGCCGTATCAGAGAGGGGTTACATCCTCAGTCCATTGGTATAGAACATGGTGCTGGAAGAGAAGGCGAAGGAAGCTTAGATATACACATTGATGGTGTACGAAAAGAGGGCAGAATCGCTAGACGAAGTGGGGTGAATATCAATAAACTTGGACTAAGTGACGCTTCACGTCTTAATGTTGCAACACTGAGCGACTTTGTAGTGGGTTCTAACGCAAGACAAGCGATACCCGTACATATCGAGAAGATTTAAACATAATTCCATGTAAGGATTTTCCTTACATGGAATGTAAAGTTATTAGTAAACCCATCCAAGTTGAATTAAAAATTTGTTTTGATGATTTGGTTCACTTTCTACATCAGCGCCACCCACAACATGTGCTAATTGAGCTTTAGCAAAGAAATCTTTATAATTCGCCTGATACCCTAGTCCAATATCTGAGAGATGACGTGGTTCTGTCGCACCAGTGGAATTTTCCATTTTTGCGTACCCTGAATCAATAAAAAAGCTCGCTTTTGAGCTGATGCTTTCATAGGTCGGTAAGGCATAGAAGAACTCTAACCCTACGATATAACCATTCTCAGCACTGAGCTCTCCATCTGGGAAAGCTCTAACCCCGTAAGCACCGCCTAAAGAAAAATCTTCGGAACCATCTAAATTTTTATTGCCCAGTGCTTTTTGAAGGCGTACATTTGCTGTCATAGAATAGATCTCATCAAAGGCAATGTTCTTTTCCATGGTTGCAACCACTTTGCTATATCCACCATCGGTCTTAGGACCTGCTTGATCGGTTGCTAGTGCATCTGCATTGTCAAAGTTTAGATGTCCAAAGGTGAAAATCAACGATGCATTGCTGCTGCTTTGGAAACCAAAAAATGAGCTGGTCTCTGTATAGTTTGCACCAAGATTTAATGAATTAGAATCTTTTTTTGTCAAAGTATCGGTACTTCTCACTTCATCTTTCATATGTTTATTGTCGTAGCTCAAAGTCAAATTAAGCGTTTGTGCTTGTGTACGTATAAGTGGATAGATCAACGAAGCTTCGAGTGTCGTTGCGTTTCCAATGGCATCCATAGAGTCATACTCTTCTGCCAAAGAGTATGTTGTCTTCGATGCACTGATTTCACCTCTAAGTCCATTACTCATGAGTGGGAAATTGTAGTAGATTTTTCCATTTTTAAGATCCGTTTTGGTGGAGAGAAGACCTGTAAGTCCTATTTTATCGCCCCATCCAAAGGGTGAGTTAGCACTAAGCCCTATACTTGTGCGGTACTCTCCTGTATAGCGAGAGCCGTAATTATCGCCTACGATGTAAGCATTGTAAGGCTTTGTTTCAGATGTTTGAATGAGAAAATCCGATGTTCCTATGTGTGTTCCTGGCATAACATCCGCACGTGTGACTTTTGCACCTGGGGTGTCGTTAATGATAAGCATAGCACGCTCTAATGTATCGGTACTTACGATATTTTCATCTTTGATATCATCGAGCATTCCTTGTAAAATGCTGTCATTGACTAAGGAGTTGTTTTTGAGTTTTAGCTCTCCATAATTACCTTCAATCACTGCAATTTCTACTACACCTTCTTTCATACTCTGTTTTGGGATGTAGGCACGTGCAACAAAGTAGCCATTTGTTCGGTAGTATTTGGTAATAAGAGAAGCAGTTTTTTCCAAAGTTGCCAGTGTGTGCTCTTTGTTTTCTTCATGCGCAATGATATTGTGTAACTCTTCTTCTTTGAGAGCATGTGTACCGCTTAGATGAAAAGCTTTTACAAAAACACTGTGTGTTGCTGGTTCTGTTTTTTGGATGCTTCCTTGCTCTTGAAGAAAGGTGTCAGTGGCTTTTAGGAGATCAGGATCTTTCAAAATAGCATCATGATTTCTAGCACGAATGGTAATGGTAACGATGCCATTTGCAATATCTTTTTTATAGATAAACGCTTTGGCTTTTTTGAACCCTTTGGAGCGATAATATGCTGTAATCTCATCAGCTGCAGATAGTAGTTGCGTAGTATTGAGCGTTTTCCCTTGTAGTCTTTCGATAACTTTTTTAAGCTCAGCTGAACTTAAAGCCTCATTTCCAATAAATGCAAATTCTTTCACCAAAATAGCATCGCTTTTTTCAATGAGTTTCGGTGCTTCAACACTTTTTGAAGGCTTTGTAGGGGTTGGCTCTTGCACATTGATCTGAGGTACAGCTGGCGCTTCTTTAGAAGGAAGTTTAGAAGACTCAATCTCTTTAAGCGCTGTTCCAATATTGGGAACTTCAACAGCACATAAAGTACTTGCAACCAATAATGAGAGTGAAAATGTTGTTGTTCTACGTGGGGTTATTCGCATTATTTAGTCCTTAGCGTTGTGTTTGATTGAGTACATAAAATTCTTGTTCGACATTTTCTGGAAGCTTAACACCACCATTGACAATATCAATTAAAGAGCCGCGTGATAATGGAACACGAATGGATGCATCGACTCCTGTAGTTTCGCCTGAAGTGCTTTGCTCTGTTGTTCCAGAAGGTGTACCACTTGCTCTTTGCATTTGGCGAATTTCTGAAAGACTGACTAATATGTTGGCGTTTTCATTACCGGCTGTTGAAGCTAAAGTAATGCTTTCTCCTCCACGTACATAAGTCGTTGGTGGTGCATAGTTTGTTGTATGTTGTGGTGTAAATGTTTGAACTACACGAGGTTGCTCAATGGCTGTATTGTTGACAATCGCTGAGATGACAGAAGGTGGAGTAATATTTGGAAGTGTAGGTCTTGCAATAACTCCAGCAGATTGTCCAACTTGTGTAATTGCATCATTAATTTGGCTCAAAGGTGCAGCAGCATAATACCAAGTAATGCTACCACTCGCATTATTTGCTAAATTGCCTAGGCTCATAAAAAGGGCATAAGAACCATCATGATAAGCTGTAATTGCTGAATTGGTTGGATTTTGAGTTACAATTCTATTATAAAAGTCGCCATAATTGTTGAAGAGTGTATTTGCTCCTTCTGTCGTAGAATAGAAGAGAATAGCAGCACCCGTTACTCCGTCATTTCTTTCTGAAACTAAAATTGCTTTGGCTGTGTCAGATTGAGAAGTAATAGCCTCAAAACCAGTTTCTGTTATATTGCCTTTTGTTTTATAGTTTCTATCATTTTCTGCGACCCAGTCATCTCGTGTTCCTACCCAAAGTCTTACGTTTGTCTGATCTGCGCCACTGATATTTTTAACTGATGTCACAGCTTTTAAGTAATTTGTATTTGCTAAAAGTGTGTAACTGTTGTCGATACGCATTGAGCCATATGCGCCAAACGTATAGATATCACTTGCTGTGATTGTTCCAGTTTTTTCAAAATATTTTGCAATGTTAATATAAGAAGAAGTTTTAGCAAAAGTTCCTCCTTCGCTTGCATAATTTCCAGTGTAGCTTATAGTTCCATTGGTATTCCATGTTCCGCTACCAGCACCTCCAACACCTAGTGCAATATCAAGCGGATAATTACTGTATGTTAATGGGTACCATTTATTTGGATAAGAAGAGCTTGTTCTGTCTTCATCATAGTACCACGGTTGTAAAAGAAGACCATAATCATTCACAGAAGCTTGTGTACCATTTCCAAAACGTAAATTACCATTATCCAATACTAGATTAGTCACAGTTCCCGAAGAACCTTTTTTCCATGTAAAGGCACTAGCTGTTGGAATGAGGATATCCACGCCATCAGCAACGGTATAACGATTGCTGCCACCATTTGCAGAAGATTGTCCATAATAAAGGGCTAATGTCGCTGTGCCTGAAGCTATTAAATTTGCATTAAGAACGATATCGCCTCCAGAGTTAAGGGTGAGTTTATTAGCGCTCCAAGAGACTACATCATTGACGGTAATTGTATTATCCGCTTGAATTTCAATGTTAGAGCTTAAAAGTCTTGTAGCAAGAGAAGCACCCGTTTCATTTCCTCCACTAGTAGCGATAAGATATGTTGCAGGGTCTATAAGCCAATTTCCCGTTTTTCCTTGCGTAGCGCTTGTTGTTACATATAAAGATTTTGCTAAATGAACAGTTTCACCGGATGTTTCAATGAAACCTCCATTACCAGAATTTGGAGCAGAAGCGTCAAGTGTACCATTTACATTAGCTGTACCACCGTGTGCATAAAGCTCTATCTTTCCTGTAACATCATCCAGTGTTTGGGCTTCAATCACACCGGTGTTATTGACAACACCTTTGAGGAGGTCATTGACTGCATTTGTGGTAAGGTAGATTTCTCCACCATTGGCAATCAGTGCTCCTTTATTTTCCACTAAAGCGTCAAGTACACCTTTTGTGACGGTAAGATTGACTAGAGAGTTGCCGTTGAGGTTGATATTAAAGGCGTCGCCTCCTACAAGCTCTATAGTTCCTTTTACAGCTTTGATAGTACCTTCATTAGAAACTGTATTAGCAAGAAGTGCAGCGTAACCACTATTTGCAATGTCAATCGTTCCTAAGTTAATAATATTGGCTTTACTATCTCCTGTAAAGGTATAATTTCCTGCTTGAAAATCCGCATCGCTCAGTGATTTTGTTGTAGCAAGAAGTCCCGAGGTATTAATTGAAGCATTTTTATTAAACAAAACACCGTTAGAATTTAATATCCAAACTTGACCATTTGCATTTAATGCGCCATCAATGACGCTTTTTTCATTACCGACAACACGATTGAGAGTGATGGAAGATACATTAGGCTGATTAAAATTGACCGTTTCATTTGAGCCAATGGAAAATGTAGACCAATTAATAGAGGCTTTTTGAGTGGATTGATTGATATTTGTAATAGTTCCATTTTGTGTTATTGTTGCACTACCACTCATAACAGTACCATTGCTTGGCGATGCATGCAATAATGTGGTTCCTACTAAAAGTGCTGACACAATCAGAGATATTTTCACATTTGGGATACGAAGATATGAGTTATAATCCCATACTTGTGTATATGAATTTCGCATATATACCCTTTCTTTCGTTCAATTTTAATTTATTATAGCATTCAAATTGTTCTAAATCAGTTGAATTTATATGAAAAAGTAAAATACGCTGAGTGAAATGTAGAAATGAAGCAAAAGGTATAATTCTAACAATACTTATAATTATAAATTTGGACATAAAAAAGTACTGAGTAGGAGTTGTGAAAATAGTTTGTATGATTTTGGATTTTAAAAATGAGTGGTGGCTGGAGACGGAATCGAACCGCCGACACGGAGATTTTCAGTCTCCTGCTCTACCGACTGAGCTATCCAGCCACGCTTTTGAAGAGTTGAAATTATAGCTTAAAAACTTTAAGCCTAGCTTATAACTAGGCTAAAGCTAATTCTTTAAAGCGATCACCTCTGTGAGCATACGATTTGAACTGGTCCAAACTTGCTGCTGCAGGGGAAAGAAGAGCAACACTTTTGGTCGTATGGACGGCATGAATTTGCTTCATCGCCTCTTCGATCACAAAACATTTATGAAGTTTAATGCCATCTTTTTGGGCAAAAGATGCAAGTCTTTCAGTGTTAGAACCTATGGCAAAGACCGTAACATGCAAAGGTTTCATAAAGTCAAAGAGCTCTTGCAGGTCAACACCTTTGTCATCACCGCCTAAAACAATAAGAATTTCATCGTCTTTATAACGTTTAAGAGCTTCTATTGTGGCATCGACATTGGTTCCTTTAGAGTCATCAACCCAAAGACGACCTTGTTTATCACGAAATTCTTCAATTTTATAATGGTCAATTTTAAATGTATTGATAAGATCATAGTCCACAGTATCTAAGAGAACTTTTTGCGCACTCATCGCAAGAATTGCATCCAGTAAAAATGGCGTTTTAAAATTTACTTTTGAAATATCAATACCCATTGTTTCTGCCAAATCATGTTCATTTTCATAGGAAATAACATGTGCGAGTGTTTTAACGTTTGCATGTGCTTTAGGAAGAATCGCAACGCTTCCTTCTCGCATACGAGAAAGTGGTGAAAGTTTCGCTTCAATGTACGCTTCCATACTTCCATGCCATGTTAAATGGTCAGGCTTTATAGGAAGAAGGAGGTAAATGTCAGGTGCTGTGACTTTTGTATAGTGAAACGTAAACGAGCTGGTCTCAAGTATCCAAATCGGTGCATTTTCACTTAGCTCTGCTAAGGGCGTACCGATATTTCCACCTGCAAGGGCACCTTGTTTTTGAAGGAGAAATTCACACATTTGTGTGGTAGTCGTTTTACCATTGGTTCCGCTGATCCAAATAGAAAAGGGCATTTGTTCTTTGAAAAAGTCATATTCACTCGTAACGTGCAGTGCTTTTTGAATTAAAGGATGTTCTGTTGGAAAGCCAGGACTTGGGATCTCTACATCGCTTGTATTGGGATCGAATTCTGAAGGAGGTAATAAGAGATTACCAAACGCATCTGTCTCTTTTGTGACAAAATTATCGTCAAAAATTTGGCATTGTCCTGCAAAACGCTTTGCAATAGCCTTAGTTGTTTTTCCGTGTCCAAATAGTGTTATCATCTGATTTTAAGTGCCGTAAGTGCTAAAAGATTTGACATGAGAGCGATAATCCAAAATCTCACTATAATCTTGTTTTCTGGCCAACCCTTCACTTCAAAGTGATGATGAATTGGCGCCATAAGGAAGATACGTTTTTTACGTGTTTTAAAACTTCCCACCTGCAAAATAACTGAAACGGTTTCTAAAACAAATACAAAACCGATAAGTAATAATAGAATCTCATTTTTAGAGATGATCGCCATATAACCTATAAATGCCCCAATACTAAGGCTTCCGCTATCGCCCATAAAGATTTCTGCTGGGTAGCAGTTAAACCATAAAAAGCCCACTAATGAGCCCATAACAGCTGTTGCTACGATGACCACTTCACCACTGCCTCCAACTTTTGGGAGGAGTAAATAACCGCTTAAGAAGGCATTGCCACCCACATAAACAAAAACAGCGAGTGAAAGAATAGAAAGTATCGCTGGAACTGTTGCAAGTCCATCGAGTCCATCGGTAAGGTTTACCGCATTACTCGCAGAGATCATGACTAAAACCCAAAAACCTAATGCTAAAAGCTGCATATCAAAGAGTGGAAATTTGTAAAATGGAACAAAAAAAGTCGTATCAAGATCAACAGCAATGTATAAAATCAACGCAACAATAGAAGAGGCTAGAATTTGTAAGCCTAGTTTGGCACGAGGTGTAAGACCTGCGGTGTTGCTTTTGCCTAAAATTTTAGCAAGATCATCTTTCATTCCAATAAGTCCAAACAATAAAATACACGCTAGTGCTGAGAGAACAAAAAGGTTATTCATACGTGCACATATTAAAATAGAAAGCGTTGCGGCACATAAAAAGACAATACCACCCATCGTTGGGGTTTTAGACTTTTGTTGATGTGTTTGCGGGGCAAGAGAGTAAATAGGTTGATTGGCATTTCGTGATTTTGCCCATTTGATAAATTTTGGCATCAAATAGATGGTCAAAATGAAAGCTAAAAAGAAGGCGATTCCTGCACGAACAGTAATATATTGAAAAAGATTGATGGACATAAGTTTATAGAAAGAATATAGCATTAATAACGTTCCAAAGTTTTGGGATATATTTTTATAAAAGCAACATTTTAGTAAGATATTACTTATAAGCTTATAACAAAAGGTATCATTTTGAAACCAGAAGTTCAAAAAACATTACTGATTATTACTGATGGTATTGGTCACAACAGTAGCAATACCGCAAATGCGTTTGCACAAGCACATAAACCTACGTACGATAAGCTTTTTAAAGAGGTTCCGTACAATCTTATAGCAACCTCAGGCTTAAGTGTTGGGCTCCCTGATGGTCAGATGGGCAACAGTGAAGTGGGACATATGTGTATTGGCAGTGGGCGTATTTTGTACCAAAATTTGGTCAAAATTTCTTTGGCGGCACAAGATGGAACGCTCTCTTGCAATCCTGCATTGACACAACTTTTGGATGTCAAAGGTGCTATTCACATCGTTGGTCTTGTAAGTGATGGTGGGGTTCATTCGCACATTGATCATATTATTGACCTTGCACGCATAGTTGCAGACAAGGGCAAAAAAGTCTATTTGCATGTCATTACAGATGGTCGAGATGTCTCTCCAACCTCTGGATTGGGCTTTGTTGAACAGTTGTTGCATATCTGCAATGATACGATCTCAATAGCCTCTATTTCAGGGCGTTTCTTTAGTATGGATCGCGACAACAGATGGGAAAGAGTAGAACAAGGATATCGCGTGATGGTTGATGCAACACCAACAATCTCTTTATCTCCAAATGAATACATGCAGAGCATGTACGATAAAGGCATTACCGATGAGTTTATAGAACCTGTCGCATTTGAGCCTTTTGTAGGTATGAAGGCGGAAGATGGTGTTATTTTTGCAAACTTTAGAAATGATAGAATGCGAGAACTTTCTAAAGCGATTGGTTTTAGTGAATTTACGGAGTTTGCACGTACACTCAATGGTGTTACATGTATTACCATGACAGAGTATGACAGTAGCTATCCATTTCCTATTATGTTTCAAGCCGATACACCACAAAATACGTTGAGCGATGTCGTTGCAGAAGCGGGGCTCTCTCAGTTTCATACGGCTGAGACAGAGAAATATGCGCATGTGACTTTCTTTTTTAATGGTGGGCTTGAAGAGCCAAAAGTCAATGAAACACGTTTACTTGTTCCAAGTCCAAAAGTAAAAACATATGATTTGGAGCCTCAAATGAGTGCCCCTTCTGTTGGTGATGCTGTTTTAAAAGCTATGGATGAAGCCTATGATTTTATTGTAGTCAATTTTGCCAATGGCGATATGGTAGGGCATACAGGAAGTTTAGATGCTGCTATTCAAGCGGTAGAAGCAGTCGATGTAGAGCTTGGAAGATTGTTTGCAAAAGCAAAAGAACTTGGTTATTCTATTATACTGACAAGTGATCATGGAAATTGTGAACAAATGTTTGATGAAGATGGCTCTAAACTGACAAATCATACAACCTTTGATGTATATGGATTTGTTATGGATAAACGCGTGAGAAAAGTGGAAAAGGGTGGATTGAACAACATCGCCCCAACGGTCTTAAAATTGATGGGACTTCCAATTCCTAGTGAAATGGATGCTCCATTAGTCGAATTTTAAATTTGATAAGGTAAAGGAAAACAATGAAATTTAGTGGAAAAAATGTTTTAGTGACAGGCGCAGCAAGTGGTATTGGTAAAGAGTTAGCATTAACTTTGGCAGGTTATGGTCTTAAAGTATGGATTAACTATCGTTCTCGCCCTGAGGCGGCTGATGCGATTAAAGCTGAGATTGAAGCAAACGGTGGTGTTGCTGCTGTTATTGGCTTTGATGTAGCGGATGAAGAGGCATTTATTGAAGGAATTAAAACGATTGTGGATGCCGATGGTGAGCTTTCTTATCTTGTCAATAACGCGGGAATTACCAATGACAAACTTGCTATTCGTATGAAAAAAGAGGATTTTACCTCTGTAATTGATATTAATCTTACTTCAGCTTTTGTGGGGTGTCGTGAAGCACTTAAAATCATGAGCAAAAAACGTTTTGGCTCTGTTGTCAATATTGCTTCTATTGTAGGGGAAACTGGTAATGCAGGTCAAGTCAATTACAGTGCAAGCAAAGGTGGACTTATTGCCATGACAAAAAGCTTTGCACAAGAAGGAAGCGCAAGAGATGTTCGTTTTAATGCAGTAACACCTGGTTTTATTGCAACAGAAATGACGGATAAACTCAGTGATGAAATTAAAGAAAGTTATACATCCAAAATCCCACTTAAACGTTTTGGTAGTCCAAAAGATATTGCAGAATCGGTCGCTTTCTTATTAAGCGATAGCGCAAGTTATATCACAGGTGAAGTCTTGAAAGTGAATGGTGGTATGTACATGTAAACGGGAGTTTACGTGCATAAAATTCAAATTAAAGGTTTTTTTGATAAAATAGTGGAAATTTTTTAAAGGAGCTATTAAATGGCACTATTTGATGATGTAAAAGCGGTTGTTGTTGAACAATTAAATGTAAATCCTGACGAGGTAAAAGAAGATTCAAAATTCGTAGAAGATTTGGGTGCAGATTCTTTGGACGTTGTAGAACTCGTTATGGCTCTTGAAGAGAAATTTGACATTGAAATTCCAGACACTGACGCTGAGAAAATCGTCACTGTAAAAGATGCTATGTCTTACATTGAAGCACATAAATAATTTTATAACACATATAATAACCCGCCTTGGCGGGTTCTCCCTTTCCCACAAAAGATCACAAAAGAGGATAAAAATTTGAAAAGAGTCGTTGTTACTGGTATAGGAATGATTAATTCATTAGGTTTGGATAAAGAGAGTTCTTTTAAAGCTATCATTGAAGGTCAATGTGGCATTAAAAGCATTAGTTCGTTTGACACAACCGAGCATTCTGTTACCATTGCTGGTGAAATCACTGACTTTGATCCAAATACGATTATGAACCCAAAAGAGGTTAAAAAAGCAGATCGTTTTATTCAATTAGGTCTTGCTGCCGCTAAAGAAGCGATGAATGACGCTAAGTTTGACGCATTTGAAGCTGATGAAACATTTGGCGTTAGCTCAGCTTCTGGTATTGGCGGTTTGATTGTTATTGAGAAAAACTCTGTGATTGTAAACAGTGCAGGTCCACGTAAAATTTCTCCATTTTTTATTCCTTCTGCACTTATCAATATGCTGGGTGGAATGGTATCAATTGAATATGGTTTAAAAGGACCAAATCTTTCATCTGTTACTGCATGTGCAGCAGGTACACACGCAATCAGTGATGCTACGAAAACAATCATGACAGGTGGCGCTAAAAAGATGCTTGTTGTTGGTGCAGAAGCAGCAATTTGTGCAGCAGGCATTGGTGGCTTCTCTGCGATGAAAGCACTTTCAACACGCAACGATGATCCTAAAAAAGCTTCTCGCCCATTTGATGCAGAGCGCGATGGATTTATTATGGGAGAAGGTGCAGGAGCTCTTGTACTTGAATTGTATGAAGATGCAGTTGCTCGTGGTGCTCATATTTACGGAGAAGTTGTTGGTTTTGGTGAGAGTGGTGACGCAAGTCATATTACAGCACCTAGCCTCGATGGCCCACTTCGTGCGATGAAAGCAGCGTATACAATGGCAGGTTTCCCTAAGATTGATTACATCAATGCACATGGTACAAGCACACCAGCAAACGATAAAAATGAAACAGCAGCCATTAAAGAAGTCTTTGGAGCAAATATTCCACCAGTAAGTTCTATTAAAGGTCAAATTGGTCACTGTTTAGGTGCGGCTGGCGCTATTGAAGCAGTTGTCTGTCTGATGGCAATGCGTGATGAAATTTTACCTCCAACCATTAACTATGAAAATCCAGATCCTGACTGTGATCTTGACTACATTCCAAATGTAGCGCGTAAATGCAAAGTAGAATATGCGATGAGTAACTCGTTTGGTTTTGGTGGAACGAATGGCTCTGTCATCTTTAAGCGTGTATAAGGAATTCTAGTGGCTACTTATTTGGATTTTGAGAATGGAATTAAACAAATTGATGAGGATATTTCTAACGCCAAAATCAAAGGCGATAGCCATGCTGTTGAAATTTTAGAAAAAACTCTCGCAAAAGAGATTTCTAAAACCTATAAAAATCTAAGTGAATACCAGAAACTGCAACTCGCACGTCATCCTGATCGCCCGTATGCGCTGGATTATATTCGTGCTCTTTTAAAAGATAGTTACGAAATTCACGGTGATCGTAACTTTGCGGATGACGCTGCCATTGTTGCTTATATCGGGTATATTGGTGAACGCAAAGTACTTGTCATTGGTGAGCAAAAAGGTCGCGGTACAAAAAATAAGATTAAACGAAATTTTGGTATGCCTCATCCTGAGGGTTACCGTAAAGCGCTTAGAATTGCTAAGATGGCAGAAAAATTTGATCTTCCTATCCTTTTCTTAATTGACACTCCAGGTGCTTATCCAGGAATTGCTGCAGAAGAGAGAGGTCAAAGTGAAGCGATTGCTAAAAACCTTTTTGAGTTAAGTCGTCTCAATACAAAAAGTGTCTCTGTTGTGATTGGTGAAGGTGGAAGTGGTGGAGCACTTGCTATTGGTGTGAGCGATCGTGTCGCTATGATGCGTTACTCTGTCTTTTCTGTTATTTCTCCAGAGGGTTGTGCCGCTATTTTATGGAATGATCCAAGTAAGCAAGAAAATGCGACTAAAGCGATGAAAATTACAGCTGAGGACTTACACCAGCTAAATCTAATTGATGCAATTATTGATGAGCCACTTATTGGAGCACATCGTGATAAAGAGAGTGCAGCCAAAGCACTTGGAGAGTATTTCTTAAAATCTTTGGAAGAACTTGATAAACTGAGTCCCGAAGAGCGAATGGCAAAGCGTTATGAGAGAATTACTTCTATTGGAGCGTATGAGGAGCGCTAAGAGATTTTCTCTTAGCGTTTTGACTTCTTCTTTTTCTAGGTAAACCTAACGTATTACCACCCACGAACAAGTGTATGACAATCTGTACAGGCATTTACCATATCTGAAAAGGCATTATGAGCTTTTTTCATCTGTTTCAATGCTAAATAACTCCTCATTTCATCTGCAGCATTTTCAATACGTTTTGATGTAATAAGTGCTAAATTCTCCATCTGTTTTTTATTTTCAGGCAAAATCGACTTTATTACTTCTCGATTATGATACGTTGCATTCTCTTTTTGAACAATATCAACACCGCTTTTAATTAAATCAAGATTGTTGTATAAAAATCCTTTTTGAATGTTTGCCAAACCATTTTCCATATTGAGCATTACCATTGCATTGACTTTTTCAGCCTCTGAGGCATGAAGTGCACTGCATAGAGCAAGAGAAGTGAGTAATAGTGTGTATTTTTTCATGAGATCCTCCTTTTTAAAAACCAATTTGAGACGAAATCAAATAAAAGGCGAGACTCTTAGGGGGATTTGCCTAAGAGTCTAAAAGAGGCAAGAAAGGCATTGAGTCGATCAGAAGTTCTTAGTGAACTTCTTTCCAGATTTTAACTTTCCAAGCATACGCTAGAAGTGTAAAGAGAACCATATAACCAATGAGTTTGTACCCAAGGTCTTCTCTTTCTGCTTTTTTACGATCACCCACTTTTTCCATATACGCAACAACTTGATTTTGAGCTTTTTCGCTCAAACCAACACGAGGCATAGACGTACCTGGAAGCTGTTTTTGTGGATTGTTGATAAAGGTTGAAAGATACTCTTTCCCTTTTGAACGAATCATCATTGAAAGATCCGGTGGTACCGTTCCCATATAGCTCATCAATGCCGCTTTATCTGTTGTGCTCATCAACTTGTCATATTTCATATCATGACATCTTTGACATGCATCAGCATACACTTGTTTGTCATCCATTGGAGCAACCGGTGCAATACTTTGAAGATACGCAACAATGTCAGCAATTTCTTGGTCGATGTCTCCACCAAGTCCAAAGAATGCAATCATTGGATGTGGACGACTTTCGTTGAATTTATGCTCAACTTTAAGTGCTTTTGTTGGCTCTTTAATCAAAGCAGCTAAATAGTTTTTATCATAGATTGCACCTGCACTGCTAAGATCAGGTGGTGTAACACCAAAGCTTGCAGAAGCACTTGCATTGTCCATAGGTGCAGGCATACCTTGAGATTTTACACCATGACATCCTGTACAACCAGCACTTAAAAAGGTTTCAGCACCTTTAGCGGCATCGCCTTTCTTTTCAGATGCACCAAGATCTTTAAACGTAAAATCAGCAGGTGCAACATGAGGATGCATTTGTGAATGAGCAAATGGCTCTACGCCCCAATACACAACAGCTGTAAAGAAGATTACAACCGCTAATATTTTTAACTCTCTCATTTGCAACCCCCATTACATTTAGCTTCCATTTTCGTGATAATTGGAAGAACAATAAACAATACGATAAAGGTAAGTGCTGCACCAAATCCAACCCATGCGTTTGCACCTGTTGGAGGAAGCTTTCCATAAACCGTTAAAACAATCATATCAATGAGCAATAACCAGAACCATACAAAGAATGCTGGACGTTTGTGTGCAGGTGCTGTATGTTCTGTGTTTCTATCAAGGAATGGAAGAAGCATAAAGATAACGTTTGCAAAACCAAATGCTGCAAGACCGATATCCATAGCGGCAATACCACCGACATCAAAGAAGAAACCACGTAACACTTCATAACTCCACAAGAAGTACCACTCAGGGTAGATATGTGCTGGGGTTTTCATATTGTTGGCAGGTTCAAAGTTAATTGGATCCATTGCAAAGTCAAAGTGGAAACAAACAAGGTAGAAGAAAAGTGTTAATGCTACGCCTACAACAAAGAAATCTTTAGAGAGGAATACTGGCCAGAAAGGGACTACTTTCGATTCTACTTTTTTACCTTCTAAATATTTTTTCGCTTCCACATCGAAATCAAGCTCTTCTGATTCTTGGTTGTTGACGTGAGGAATTCTCAACGAGTAGAAGTGAATCGCAATTAAAAGAATAATGACTAATGGCAATAAGAGAACATGCAGCATAAAGAAGCGTGTCAATGTTGCATCAGCAACCAAGAAGTCACCTCTGATCCAAATAACAAGTGCTTCGCCGATAACCGGGATACCACCAAAAAGGTTGGTAATAACTTGCGCTGCCCAGTAGCTCATCTGTCCCCATGGAAGCATATAACCACTAAACGCTTCTGCTGAGAAGATACCAAAGAGTGCCATACCTGTAAGCCAGATCATTTCACGACCTTTTTTATAAGAGCCGTAATAGATACCTGTAAACATATGGATATAAATGACAAGGAAAATAGCAGACGCTGCAACACCGTGCATATGTCTCCATAACCAGCCGTACTCTACCTCTTGCATAATCGTATAGTTAACACTGTCAAATGCCAGTTTAATGTCTGGTTTGTAGTACATTAAAAGAAAAATACCTGAGATAATCAGGATTTTAAACAAAACAACAAGAACAACACCCATTGCCCAAAGGAAGTTGATGTTTTTAGGAATCCAATACTCTGTCATCAGAACTTTGGTCAATACTTTCACTGCCAAGCGTTGATCGAGCCAGTCGATAATGCCTTCTGCTTTTTTAATTTCTGCCATGGCTGCCTCCTTTACGCTTTTTTAGCTGTTAGCTTTTTATACTCAGGACCTTCTTCACCAAGGACAAGTTTCTCACCATCAATTTTAAATGGAGGAATATCCATAGGGCGTGGAGGAGGACCGAAAGTGTTTACGCCACTAGCGTCAAACTCGCCACCATGACAGGCGCATTTGAATTGCTTGGTCGCAGGTGTCCATGTTGGAATACATCCAAGGTGTGTGCAAAGACCAATGACAACGGTATAGCTGTTCTTACCCGCAACAACGTCACGTTTCTCATTCTTTTGCATATCTGCGCTTTTTCTCAAAATGAAAATAGGTTTGCCCCTCCATTGGATCGTTTGGACTTCCCCTTCTTTCATTGGAGAGAGGTCAACGGTGATGAATCCAGCAGATTGTACACTTGGAAGTGGATCCCAAGTCTTTTTCATAGCGCCAAGGGCTACTACGCCACCCGCCGCTGCAAAACCGCCGAATGCCATGCCGATAAAGTCTCTTCTGCTTTGTTCAACAGCCATTCTTTTTCCTTTCGTGTAGTTTAATTTGTGACAATTTTATCGCATCTTTTATTAAGAATCTATGATGTACGTCATTAACTATTTGTTACAATTTTATTTTTTATTAAATATTTTAATATAAACGTGCAAAATATCCAGTGCTGCTGGCGTGATGCCACTAATTTCACTTGCTGCAAAAAGAGTTGGTGGATTAAAACGTTGCAATTTTTCGACCACTTCGTTGCTGAGTCCTGAAATCGTGCTAAAATCCATCATTGGAGGGATTTTGACATCTATCATCTCTTTCATGGTATCGATTTGCTCTTTTTGTTTTTCAATATAGTTTTTATACTTCGCCTCAATTAAAATCTGCTCTTTCGCCTCTTCACTAAATGTGCTGACAATAGGAGCAAGCTTTTCTAATTTTTCTACCGTAAAGTCAGAACGAGCGACAATTTTTTGAAGTGTGACTTTATCAGTAATCTTATCTTCCCCAATACTTGCTAAGAAAGCATTGTTTTCATTAGAAGGTGTGAGTGTCGTCTCTTCTAAATAGGCTAATCCTTCTTTCATCTGAATCTGTTTCTTGACAACACGCTCATGTGTTTGTTCATCAATAAGACCAATTTTATACCCATAAGGAGTAAGCCTCAAATCGGCATTGTCCTCGCGTAAAAGCAGACGATATTCAGCGCGACTTGTAAACATACGATATGGCTCTTTTGTCCCTTTTGTGACTAAGTCGTCAATGAGAACACCGATGTAGGCTTCGTCACGTCTTAAGATGAGTGGTTCTTCATCCCTTAAACTTAACGATGCGTTGATACCCGCCATCAATCCTTGTGCGGCAGCCTCTTCATATCCTGTGGTTCCATTGATTTGTCCTGCACAGTAAAGACCTGAAACCTTTTTGGTTTCTAATGTGTGCTTGAGTTCAGTTGGGTCAACATAATCGTACTCAATAGCATAACCAAAGCGCACAATCTTTGCATTTTCCATTCCCTCAACGGAGTGAATCATGTTTAATTGCGTATCGGTTGGAAGGGAAGTGCTAAAGCCGTTAATGTAATACTCTGTTGCTTCACGTGTTTGCGGTTCCACAAAGAGGTGGTGACGCTCTTTATCACGGAAACGGTTGATCTTATCTTCAATACTTGGACAATAACGTGGTCCTATACCATTGATCTGTCCTGTAAAAAGGGGTGCACGGTGAAAATTGCTCTCAATAATCGTATGGGTCTCTTCGTTTGTATAAGCAATATAACACGGAAGCTGGAAAGGGTTAAACGTTGCTCGATCGGTTCTAAAACTAAAAGGAAGCGGGTTTTCATCACCAGGTTGGAGTTCCATTTTTGAAAAATCAATGGTTTTCGCATCAATACGAGCACACGTACCTGTTTTGAGGCGTCCCATCGTGATACCTAATGATTTGATAGAATCAGAGAGCTTTATAGAAGGAAACTCACCCACACGACCTGATTCATGCGTGTATTCACCGATATGAATAAGACCTTTTAAAAATGTTCCAGTTGTAATAATAATTTTTTGAGCATGATAGTGGTTGCCCATAGCGGTAATAACGCCTGTAACTTTGCCATCTTGTGTGATAATTTGTTCTGCAACTTCTTGTGCGACACTGAGATTTTCAGTGTTTAAGACAACAGTACGCATATAGATGCGGTATCTGTCCATATCGATTTGCGCACGGCTTCCTCTAACAGCAGGTCCTTTAGAGAGGTTCAGTGTTCTAAATTGTATGCCTGCTGCATCGGTTGCAAGCGCCATTTGTCCACCAAGAGCATCGAGTTCTTTTACTAAGTGACCTTTTGCAAGTCCGCCAATGGCTGGATTACAGCTAGCTGCTCCAATTTGCTCCGCTAAAATCGAGATAAGAAGGGTTTTGTGCCCAAGTCTTGCGGACGCTAAAGATGCTTCAATACCTGCGTGTCCACCACCAATTACAATCACGTCATATTTCATAATACTAATACCTTCATTTCATACATAATTCCAATCATTATACTATTAATTGACTGTAGAGTAAATTGAGGAAATAAAACTAAGTAAGTAGATGGTGTCATAAAATAAGGGCATTTTTAGTTTTAGTGTCATGTTTTAGGAATGTGATTATTTATTAGTCTCTTTATTTTAATGGAACTGTGATACCATAATTTAAAAATTTCTTCCATCTAGGAGAATACAATGATCAAATTGAACTGTGATGCAGGCGAGAGTTTTGGTTCCTGGAAAATGGGACTTGATGAAGCCATTATGCCTTATGTTGATATGGCAAATTTTGCTTGTGGATTTCACGCAGGAGATCCTGTGATTATGGATCGATCTATCAAACTTGCTTTAAAGCACGGTGTAACTATCGGTGCACATCCTGCGTATCCTGATTTAGTGGGGTTTGGTAGAAGAAGCATGGTATGTTCTTTAGAAGAAGTAGAATCCATGGTTATCTATCAAGTAGGCGCACTTCAAGGATTTGTCACAGCGAATAATGCCACACTTTCGTATGTAAAACCGCATGGTGGACTCTACAATGATATGATGAAAGATGAACGCATCTTTAGGGCGGTTGCAACAGCAGTTAAAAGAATAAACCCTGCATTAAAATTGATGATTCTTTCCATGGCGGATACTTCAAAACAAGAAGCGATTGCTAAGGAGCTTGGATTAGAGTTGATTTATGAAGTCTTTGCAGATAGGGCTTATGATGATAGCGGACTTTTAGTTCCTCGCACACAAAAAGGGGCAGTTCTTCATGATGTCAATGATGTTATTGAGCGCTTGAAATTGCTTCAAAAAGAGGGTGTTTTAGAGACTATTTCAGGAAAGAGAATCACATTACGTGCTGATACTTTGTGTGTGCATGGTGACAATGAAGAAGCCGTTAAGATGGTAGAAACACTCAGGAAAAACATGTGAGTAGACGCTATCAAATTGCCTCAGAATTGTCTGTGATTGTCTATTTTGGAAATACCATTGATCCTTTAATCTCCAAAGAGGTACAAAAAGCGTATCAAGCATTAAAAGCAAATGCATTAGAGGAATTTTATGAGATTATTCCTTCGTATGCCTCTTTGATGGTGAGTTACGATGTGATACGCTTTGACTTTCACGAGGTTTGTGAGAGGATTGAAAAGGTAATTCATCATGCTGAAGAGATTACGATGAGTGAGCCTAAAATTGTAACTATACCTGTCTATTATGGCCTTGAAGTAGGGCTTGATTTAGAACTGTTAGCATATGAAAAAAACCTTAGCGTAGAAGAGATTATTGCACTGCACACACAAGAGTTGTATAGTGTTTATGCCATTGGGTTTGCCCCTGGATTTGCTTATTTAGGAGAGATTGATGAACGGCTTGCGACATCAAGACTTGCCAATCCACGAAAAGTCGTTCCGAAAGGAAGTGTTGCTATTGCAGATCGTCAAAGCGCTGTGTATCCAACCCAAAGCCCTGGAGGCTGGAAAATTTTGGGACGTACACCTACTTCAATGTTTGATGCCTCATATGATGGACTCTCTCTTTTACATGTGGGAGATCAAGTACGCTATGAGCCGATTTCCAAAGAGGAGTTTTTAAGGCTTGGAGGCGTGCTATGAATGGTTTCATCGTTGAAAATGGAGGACTTCAAAGCTCTATCCAAGATGCGGGGCGCAAAGGCTTTAGCGATATTGGCTTGACACAGAGTGGTGCAATGGATGAGCTTGCCTTTGGATATGCTAATTTTTTAGTGGGGAATCCTTTTAATACAGCAGCCATTGAAATCGCATTAGGAGGAGCCTCCTTTAGAGCAAAAAGTGAAATATGCATTGCTATTTGTGGAGCAAATATGCAACCAACATGTAATGGTCATAGCATTGCCTTGTGGCAGACATACCAGCTAAGACGTGGCGATGTCATCAGTTTTGGTTTTGCCAATGAAGGACAATTTACCTATATCGCGGTTGCGGGAGGATTTCAAACGCCTTTTGCATATGGAAGTTATTCGACAAGCCTCAAAGAAGGTTTGGGTGGTATTGAAGGGCGAAAGCTAAAAAGTGGAGATATTTTACCTACGTTAGGTGCAAGATGCCCTGTTGATAGGCGAAAATTGGAGCGAAAATTTATTCCAAAATATCCAGAAACCATTACTTTACGCTTGCTCAAAGGGTATCAAGAAACGATGTTTGACGCACAAGCACAAGAGACTTTTTTTAACAGCACCTATACCTTTAAAGGGGAGGGTGATCGTATGGGATATCGTTTGAGTGGTGAAAAAGTGATTCCAAGTGCTACAGGTATTCTCTCAGAGCCTATTTGTTATGGTGCTGTTCAAGTACCAAGTCATGGTGAGCCTATCGTTCTTTTAAAAGAGAGACAAACTATTGGTGGATACCCAAAAATTGGCTCTGTTATAGCAGTGGATTGCTTTAGATTGGCGCAATTAAAAGCAGGCGGTAAAGTAAGATTTAAAGAAGTGAGTATCGAAGAGGCACAAAGAGCCACAAAAGCTTTTTATGCCTTTTTTAAAGAGCAAGAAGCCTAAAGCTTCTTCTCTTTTAGGTTCTAAAATTACCAAGAACGTTGTTGAGTTTTTCGGTGAGGTCACTGAGGTGTTCGGTTGCACCGCTCACTTCTTCCATACTTCGAGTATTGCTGAGTGTAATCGTGTTAATCTCTTCGATTTTAGCAACAATAGCATCCACTTTTTTACCTGTTTCAATGTAATCTTTGACAGTATGTTCACTCGAAAGTGTTGCATTATCCATAATCACAGCCGTTTCATGGATATTTTTTTCAACTTCTGAAGCAATTTTTGTAAGATTTTCCATACTTTTTGAGTTGCTGTTCATATGATCGCTTGCATCATTAATCGCTTGGACAATGACGTTAATAGTCGCGTTAATTTCTGTAAGACTTTTTTGTGTACGTTCTGCTAGATTGCGTACTTCATCGGCAACAACGGCAAAGCCACGTCCATGTTCACCCGCACGTGCTGCTTCAATGGCGGCATTAAGCGCTAGCAAATTGGTTTGGTCTGCGATATCGGAGATAACGGTTAAAACACCTTTGACTTGATCTGCATCTGCGCTTAGTTGTGCAATTTGACGTGCCAATTCAACTTCTGTATGTGCACTTGATTGAACTTGATCTGCCATTTTAAGGATCTGATTTTTTGCATTGGTAAGTTTTGTATGTGCCTCGCCAATCTCGATTTCTGATTGCTTTGCTTTTTGAAGTGAAAGCGAAAGCTCTTCTTTGATGCTTCGTGACATATGATTGGTTTCATTGACAATCGAAGAGGTCTCTTCGGCACGTTTACCTACCTCAAGGGCGGTAGAGCTAAGCTCATTGGCAACGGAGGCATTTTCACTACTGGATGATTTAGCCATACTTACTGTGCTGCGTACTTTGTCGATGAAAAGGTTGAATGCAACAGAAGCAAGCCCAATTTCATCGCCGCTTTTGATTTCCATCTTTTTCGTAAGGTCACCATCACCACTAGAGAGGTTTTCCGCACGGTCTTTGAGCTCTTTGACAGGATTTATGACGGTCTTTTTAAGCGTAATAACCAACATTGCCATAATGATTGTTGTGATAAGACACATAACAGCCAATTGTTTGACAAGGACGTATTGCGCTTCATGTACCACTGCTTTCACTGCTTTAATCTCTTTAGCAATCAAGACTTCTCCTGCACGTGTTCCATCAAAAGACTTAAGTTCATCTCTTACCACAAAATAGGTTGGTGTTGAAAAACTTTTTCCTTGAGCAGAGAGGTCAAGGTCTTTGATCTCTTCAAAAAGCTTCATATTGGTAATCTCTTTTTTCTGTGAAAGTGCGGTATCTTTAGCCAACAGGGCATCTTTTGCACCAGCACTTAAGTTAAGAAGTTTTTTGTCAGTTAAAAAGATAACGCTTGCGCCCAAATCTTTTTTCGCATTTACTGCAGCTGCGTCAAAAGAGTCAATGAATTCAACAGAACCCAAATATTCGCCATCTTTAAGAATAGGGGCAACACCTCGAAGAGACATACCTGCAACGCCCATCTCTATAGCAGTTAGAGGCTGTTTTGTCTCTTTAACACTTTTAATGGTTTGACGAAAATTAGAGAGGTCATCACCAAATTTGTTAGGCATCCAGTCTCGCACAAAGCTTTTGATATCTTTGGTATGGACATGAATTTGTGCTTCTTTATAATCTGTTTTTTCTTTGTAAAGCTTCGTAAGCTCTTGAAGACCTTTAATAGCGATAGTACGATCATTGTTGAGCAATGCTTCAATGACATAGTAATTGCCAGCGATGGTAATAGCGTTGGTAAGCGCGATATCGTATTGTGATTCGAGTTGATTTTTAACATAAATCTTGAGTGCCTCTTGTTCATTTTCATAGACATCTTTTTCAATTCCCTTAATGCTTAAAAAGGAGGAAAAAAGGATGAGAATAAATCCTATAATAATGCCTCCAAAAAGAGGAATATAAATTTTTTGTGAAATTGACCAGTTGTTCATAGAATCTCCTATTCACCATTTTTCAATAGGCTTATTATAGCCTAGAAGTGAATACTATCACTAAAAGAAGGGGGAAAAAGGGGGAAAAAAGTGAATAAGAAAGCACATATTTCTCATATTCTTCATAAATAGAGACAAAAAGGCACTTTTTTACTTATAAAAGTTCAATACGAAAAGCGTTATAATAAAGATAATAAATAGAGAAAAGGTCATGAGATGTTTACAGGGTTGATTCGAGAATTTGCAGAAGTTGAAAGCTATGCCAATAATATTTTAACGCTTCGTGCAACCTATAAACCAAACATTGGCGATAGTATTGCGATTAATGGAGCGTGTTTAACAGTCATTGCTCTCTCAAAGAGTGGTTTTAGTGTCGAACTCTCATTAGAAAGTCGGTCATTGCTTGCGGTTGAAAACTTAAAGGGTAAAGTTCATATGGAACCAGCTCTCGCATTAGGAGATCGTCTTGATGGGCATATGGTGCAAGGGCATGTGGATTGTGTAGGGGTTATTGAAAGCTTTAACAAAAGAGAAAATGGCTTAGATATTGAGGTGAGTATTCCACAAAAGCAACTTACATTTGTGATTCCCAAAGGAAGCATTACCATCGATGGGGTGAGTTTAACAGTCAATGATGTTAGTAAAAAAGGCTTTCGTTTAACAATCATTCCGCATACGCTTGAAAAAACATTGATTGGAAGTTATAAAGTTGGGCAAAAAGTGAACGTTGAAACGGATATGTTTGCACGGTATCTTTACCATATGTTTAATAAAAAAGATGCGCTTGACTGGAATGGGGTCGATCGCATTATGGCGATGTATTGATGCAGTATCGTTTTACAACACGTTTTGGCGGTGTAAGCCAAGCTCCATATGAGAGTCTCAATTTGGCTTTTCATGTTGGAGATAATCCTGAATGTGTCAAAAAAAATCGAGAGCTTTTGCAAGAAGAACTCGGTATTTCCAAACTTGTTTTTATGGAACAAGTCCATGGCGATAAAGTGGTTTTAATCCAAAACGGTCATGAAGAACCTACGTGTGACGCGATGATTACCCAGCGAAGTGACACGGCTTTAGCTGTTATGGTAGCTGATTGTATCCCTATACTCTTTTACGATGCAGTGCACCAAGCTATAGGTGTAGCGCATGCAGGACGTGTAGGAAGTCTGTTGCACGTTGGACAAAAGTGTGCCCTTGCCATGCGAGAACATTTTGGAATAAAGATGAGTGAATTACGTATTTTTATGGGACCTTCCATCCATGCATGTTGCTATGAAGTCGGTAAAGAAGCTATCGCTGGGTTTGAAAAGTACATGCATTTGCAAGATGATAAATACTTTTTGGATCTACAATCTTATAACGTGGATGCGTTTATAACCATAGGGGTTAAACCTGAGCATATTGAAATTTCACAAGAGTGTAGTTGTGGGGATGAAAACTATTTTTCGTATCGAAGAGACAAAGTAACTGGTCGTTTTGTAGGGGTGATTGCATTATGATACATAAAGGCTTATCGCATTACCAAAGTGTGCAAAAAAATGCAGTAGAATCCAAAAATTGGGCATACTTAGAAAAAATCATGGAAAGAGCAGGATTGTATAACATTGCTTTTTTACAAAATAAAGCACTTTTAGAGGCAATTTTAGGATTACCAGAGAAAGAAATTGATGCAGAAATGATGCAAAAAATACAGAAAATCCTCTTGTGGCTAGAAGAGACACAAGAGGAAGCAAAACTAAGCTAGATTATTTTGAACCACAACCACATTTGTGTGCTGGTGCTGCTGTATCTTTAAGTGCACAAAGTGCCGCTTCGTAATTTGGCTCTTCTGTAATTTCAGGACAAATCTCTTTGTAAACAACTTTACCTGCTTTATTGACTACAAAAATAGCTCTAGCGCTTAGCCCTTTAAGTGGACCATCTGCGATCAAAACACCATATGCATTTGCTAATGCTCTTTCTCTAAAGTCACTACCTACTTGAAGGTTTTCAATACCTTCTGTTGTACAGAAACGTCCCATTGCAAAAGGAAGATCCATAGACGCAACGATGACAGTTGCTTCAGGAACTGCTGCAGCTTTTGTGTTAAATGTACGAGTTTCTTGAGCACAGACTGCTGTGTCTAGTGAAGGAACGATAACAATGATTTGTGCTTTATCACTCTCACCACCAACTTTGATCTCGCTAAGATCTTTTGCGACAAGCGTAACGACAGGTGCTTTGTCACCTACATTGATTTCACTGCCTGCGAGTGCGACTGGATTGCCTTTTAGTTTGGTTGTTGCCATACTGTGTCCTTTTAAGAAAGTTTTTCAAAAATTATAGCTAACTCGGATAAATAAACTCTTAATTTAAAAAGTTAGAGAATTTGTACTTGGTTACGACCATTTTTCTTCGCCGCATAAAGCGCTTGATCGGAGCGTTTTATGATGTCAAATACCTCTTTATCATCTTCTTTTAATGAACTGATTCCAATACTAACGGTAATGGCTGGAAGATTCTGTGAACTGCCTGTTTCTCTTTCAATACATTCGCGTATCTTTTCAGCTAAGATACGAGCTCCCTCTAAGGAAGTGTTTTGAATACAAATAGAAAATTCCTCTCCACCAATACGCCCAAAAAGATCACTTTGTCGGATGAGTTCTTTGATGCATTTACAGAAAAATTTAAGTACGGCATCTCCCATAGCGTGACCGTAAGTGTCATTAACGTGTTTAAAGAAATCAATGTCTAATGAGAGGATATGGAGTTCCATCTTATTACGTTTTGCCGTATGAAAATACTGCGTTGCCATGAGCAAAAAGTACCTGCGGTTATTGATTTTCGTTAGCTCATCAGTGTTGGCGAGATCTTTGAGTTTTGAATTTAAAAGGCTTAATTCATGCGTGCGCTGTTCAACCTCTTTTTCCAATGTATCATTGAAATTTTGTACTTCTTGGCTGCGTTCGAGCAACTTTTTATTAAGACGCTGTATGTATGCCATAAATGCAAATGAAATCACAAATATGATAAAAAGCCCTATAAAAATATAACGATATTTTAAAACGGCATCTTTGAATGTATAAGGTTCTTGTTCGTAAGGATAAATGTTAAATTCTTTAAGGATGGTATGCACTTTTGAGTAATCAAGAGGCGTTTTAAGGCGAAAGGCTTGATTTGGTTTGGGCGACGAGGAGATTTTTAAAAGTGTGCTGAGGACTTCATTGGTAAGATATTCTGATGTATGCGGTGTTTTGGCCAAAACCCACTCAGGGTAGAGCTCGGTGCTAACAGCAAATGGAAAATCAGGGTAGTGTTTAACGCCTAAGACTTTAATGTCACTTAGAGTGATTAAACCATCATCACTCATTTTTTCTATCACATCCGTACGGACGATTCCTGCATCTACTTTCCCATTTAAAACAGCATTAACAACATTATAATGGGTATTTAGAAAAACAACATCTTTTTGTAAAGAGTGATCTCCTAACTCCTTCATGCCTAAAAGATAACCACCAAAAGAGCGTGGGGAGACCGCACCTATCTTTTTATTTTTCAGATCGCGATAGTTTTGAATCTCAGTAGTAGATGTTTTGGTAAAGATGACACTGCCATATTCACTGTAGTAGCGATTTTTATAGCGAGGACTTAATGTTGCAATACGACTAAGTCCAAAGGAGTGTTCGAGTTGAATGGCATACATGGGATTGACAATAACAAATTCAACATCTCCTTTTTGAACACTTTGTTGCATCTCTTCAAAATTAAGAGGTAAGAGAATGAATTGATGAGAAGGGAAGAGTGCACTGAGATATTGAGCGCTTTCTTGCCATGTCTTAGGTACAATGTCGGTCTCTTCACGACTTGCTAAAATGCCTATTTTAACAACATTTTTCGCAAAGTATAATGGATCAATAAACCCTTCAAGTGAATAGCCATTTTGTAGGAGACCACTGATCTTATAGATACTAGAAATATCATCAAACTTTTTAGGTTCAAGAACTCCAAATGGTTTTCCCTCGTCAAAGGCAAGACTTTTCAGGGTATAGCCTTCATAAATGAGTGCCGCAAGGGTTTTATTTTGCGTATTGTATTTGTCATAAATGAGTTGAGCTGTCTCTTCGATATGATCAAATGCCCATTCCCATCCTTGCTTTGTCGCATTATAAAAACGTTTTGCACGTTCTTTGTGAAATGCAATCTCATTATCTGTGGTGAAAAGTATGTCTCCATAAAAATCAAAACCATATTCTTTTGGATTTAAGATCGTATGAGGGATATTGCGTTCTTTGAGAATAAAAGGCTCATTCGAAATATAACATGCCATGGCATCGGTTCTAAGATTAATGAGGTCATCAAGTTTAAAGCTATGCTCTTGTAAAAAGATATCTTCTTTTTTAATACCATTGCTCATAAGCATAGAAATAATAGCGGCAGAGTTGGACTCCTCAAAGCTCATCATGACAAGACGATTGAAAAGGTCTTTGGGCGTTTTAATGACAGGGTTTGTGGAGATGAGTACAGAAGGTGAGTGTTGAAAAAGTGCCATTAGTGCAACTACAGGCTTTCCGTTGTTTCGATCAATAACCAAAGAAGATTTACCAACACCATAGGTACTTTCTTTACTGACTACGGAATTGACAACATTCATCCCTTGTTGATACTCTTTAATCGTCACATTGAGGTCAAGTTCTTCGTAAAACCCTTTTTCCTTTGCGACATAAAATCCTGCTGATTGAAATTGATGAAGCCATGCTAATTGCACAGAAATAGGTTCAAGCATATGGTTTGCGAAAAGTGTTGTGTAAAAAAAGATATAAAAGATAAGCACTCTCATGGGCAAACCCTTTCTTTAAACACTAACCAATTCATTTTATCACAATCTGCCAAAAAGAGTGATAGTTTTATGGATAACGTGTGACATATATTACGTAAATGATACTTTTGCATAACAGCTTTCAAAATGCGTTGTTATGGTATTTACAATGACTGAATCCACTTGATGTTCATTGGCCATTTTCTCCAAGGTTTCACAGAGCTCTTTAGGATGTAAAATGTGCTCTGCATTTTCTTGATTGATAAGATTGACAAAGGTATTTGCAAGATAGACAATACGCGCCTCAAGCGGAATTTTTGCCTCTTCAAGATTTGCTGGATAGCCTTTGGCATCAAGTGTTTCATGATGCATGGAAACAATTTGTGCTATTTTTTCAAAACCTTTGATCTGTCCTAAAATAATTTGTGCATCAAATCCATGCCTTCTGATTTGGCGTATCTCTTTTTCATTGAGAGGTGTTGTCTTGAGAAGCGTTTCATCAGGGATACGTAATTTTCCCAAATCATGTAACAGAGCCGCTATCTCAACGGCTTCTTTTTCTTGTAGCGTAAGCTCGCATAATTCTGCGATATAACGCGCTAGAGTTGCTACTTTTAACGTATGGTGTTTTTGGTAAGGGATTTTTGCATCGACAATGTCTGCAAACATGAGTGCAATTTTTTTGAGAAGCTCAAATGATACAGCAAGGATTTCTCCATGATCGATCCAATCTCTAAAATAATAATGAATGGCGTCTGGCTCTAAATAGTACCAAAACTGATCGGTATAGGAGAGCTGTATAAAAGCTTCTGTGAGTTTTGGTGAAAACATAGAAGGTGTTTCTTTTTTTATGGTCGCTCGAATATGCTCTTTTTCATGGCTAAGTTGCGCTCCAAATTTTACGTGCATTGCATCAATGCGATCACTTAGATAAATGAGATTTGCATAGAGCTTTATTTCTTCATCAATATGAGGTAAAAAGTGCTCCCAACAAGTATGATGAAAAGCAATGACATCTGCAAAATCACTGTAAATAGGAACGTCTTTGAGCAAAGAGGCTCCACGTGCACAGTGCAAGTAGGAATCTTCCCAATCAAGATAATTGATAAGACAATCGTGCATTTCAGTTGATGAAACGCCACAATCATGTAGCATAGCCATGAGCATGACTTTATCGAGTTTTGATTGACGCCATCCTAGTTTTTTGCCTATTTCACACGCAATGTAGGCTACACGTTTTCCGTGTGTGGTGTCATCAATGCTCACATAATCAAGTGCGGTTGAGAGTGCGTAGGTAAGCTCTCGTAAATTAAGTTGATTGTGCATGATGAATCTCCTTGAAAATCCTTTCTACATGAAAATTGTATAGCGCGTCTGTTGCAAAGGCGTTATATTTGTTATAATCCTCTTTCATGATAAAGGATAAAAATGCAAGTCTATGTTCTTTTGGTATTGTGTGTGCTTTTTTGGTCTGCAAACTTTGTACTCGGGCGTTTTGTCGCAGGTGCTATTGAGCCATGGGAGTTAGCCTTTTTTCGATGGCTTGGTGTTTTTGTGGTCACACTTCCTTTTTTGCTTTTTCATGGTAAAAAAATTTGGACAGCACTAAAACATCATTTTTGGATTTTAGCTCTTCTCTCAGCACTGGGTATTGCAGGTTTTAATACACTGCTTTACATTGGATTGCAATACACTACGGCGACCAATGCTTTGTTGATTAACTCTTCTATTCCTATTATTATTCTTTTTCTTTCGTTTCTCATCCTTAAAACTTCGATTTCATCACGACAGATTGTTGGTATTGTCTTTTCAACGTTTGGTGTTATTTTTTTAGTGCTTAAAGGAGATATGCAGAGTATTTTCTCGTTGCGTTTCAATTCGGGCGATTTATGGGTGATTGCATCGTCATTATGTTGGGCAAGTTACAGCGTCTTAGTCAAATTTCGTCCAACGTCATTGAGCAGTTTTGAATTTTTTATCACAACGGTGTGTTTAGGCGTAATCATGCTTTTGCCTTTTTATATGGCACAAGGTTATAGCTTAGAGCGTGAAGTCATGATACTTTGTAACTACGCTTGGGTGATTGCGTATGTGGTGCTTGTTACTTCAATTTTATGTTACTACTTATGGCATAAGGGTATAGCGCAGATAGGGGCGGATAAGACAGGTCAATTTACCCATTTGATGCCATTGTTTGGAAGTTTTTTAGCCTATATATTTTTAGATGAACGATTGGAGTGGTACCATTTAGGGGGTATCGTTTTTATCTTTGGGGGAATATATCTTTGTTTACGTGTTAAAAAGGTTACTGCGCGTTAGTAGGAAGTTCAGGATGCGGTTTTCCAATGTAAAAACCCTGCGCATAATCAATTCCAATTTCATTGACACACATAAGCACTTCATTGGAGTGAACATACTCAGCAATGGTTTTGATATTGAGCTCTTTCGCAAAATTTACAATGGTTTTAACGATAATCTTTGTCTCTTCATTTTGATGGATGTTTTTGATGAGGCTTCCATCGATCTTTATAAAATCAACCCTTAGTTCTGTAAGGCGCTCAAAGTTAGAGTAGCCTGCACCAAAATCATCAATGGCAATTTTCGCACCGTAAGATTTGACTTGGTCAATAAACTTTGCAATGGCTTCATAGTTTTCAATACCATCACTCTCTAAAATTTCAAAGATGACCCATGGTCCTACGTTGAACTCTTCAAGTTTCTCTATGATAAAGGTTGTTGTTACAATGTTCGTCATATCAAGATAAGAGAGGTTAATGGAAAAACCACTGGAAGAAATTTGAAACGTTTCAAACGCTTTTTGAATCAGAGACATCGAGAGTTTTGAATAAATTTTGGAATGTTTAGCAACCTCTAGAAATTCTGCTGGCACATAATAATTGCCATTTTCTTTTTTAATCCGCATCAGTGTTTCGAATTTTTCAATTTCATTTGTGCGAAGGTTAAGGATGGGTTGGAAAAAAGGTACCACATAATCTTTTGCAAGGGCTTCTTTAAGGGTATGATTCATGGTCATGTTGTGGTGGTATTCGGCTTCTTTGTGGCTGCTTTTATCGTAAATCATATATGAAAGACGTTTATTTTTGGCCTCTTTACACGCGATAGATGCAAGCTTTAAAAGGCTTTTTTTGCCTTGATGTGCACCAATGCTGAGTGTGGTGTCTACTTCAACATCATCGCAAATAATGCGATCTTTGGTAATTTTCATCGAGATCTTTTTAAGGTATTTCTTGAGGTTGTATTCGCTAAAAGGAACACGAATGAGAATGGCGTATATATCAGCTTCAAATTTATACAATGAAGCCTCAACAGGTGGAAGGTTGTTTGAAAGCCACTCACCGATAACTTTTAAAAATTTATCTCCAAAGTTATGCCCGTAAAAATTGTTTGTGTTTTGAAAAGAGTCAATGTTGATAATAATAAGTGTCGAATCGATATTTGGATCTAGCTTTTTGTTGTCTTTGAGAAGTTTAAGGCGGTTTGGAAGCTTGGTGTTGAGGTCGATATAGAGGTTTTTCCGTAATTCATTTTTAAGTTTAGTGTTACTTTTAAGTAGTTTTATCACAAAGTAGAAGCTGAGACTTGACATAAGGGTAAGAAAGATAGAGGCTAGAATGTGTTGATTGTACCACATTGAAATGTAAATAGGACACAATGCAATAGCTAGGAAAAGTCCTGCTTTGACATAGAGTCTTTTGAGATTCTCCACTACTTTCCCTTGAGCCATAGATACTTACATTTTCATGTAGGGATGGCACTTTAGCACAAAGGTTTTGAAAAAAAAATTAAGCACACTTTCGTATCAGGTTCATCACAAAAAAGTCACGCTATAATAATTTTTAATTACAAAAAAGTTTCTGCCTCAGCATGAGGCAAGCTTCAGTACCATAGCGGTTAGCGTAGTTCTTCAAGCTTTGCTTGGGAAGCGTGTAAAAAAAATGAAAGATTAATATGAGCAAACAACGTTGCGATCACTGCCATTTAGAATATGACTCTTCTATGTTACTTCAAGACACAACTTTTCAAACTCCCAAATTTTTTTGCTGCAAGGGATGTCAAGGTGTTTTTCATCTTTTAAAAGATGAAGGGCTTGACACTTTTTATAAAAAGATGGGCGACACTACCCTTGAACCCCCTAAAGCAACCATGGATGATGCCAGTCGTTTTGACTTGGATGGCTTTATCTCTAAATATGTTAAAACCACAAAAGAAGGTTTAAATGAGATTGCTCTCATTATAGAAGGAATTCATTGCAGCGCATGTGTGTGGTTGAATGAAAAAGTGCTTTCCAAGCAAGAAGGCATTGTTGAAGTGAGCATTAACTATACGAACCATAAAGCAAAAATTGTGTGGGATGGTTCATTGATTAAGCTCTCACAGATTATTGAAACCATTCGTAGCATTGGCTATAACGCCTATCCGTACGACCCTAAAAGTGGAGAAGAAAGAGCAACCGCGCAGCGCAGGGAGTATTATTCTAAACTACTTGTAGGTATTTTCGCGACCATGAATGTCATGTGGATTGCTATCGCGCAGTACGCAGGGTACTTCACGGGTATGGAAAGCAATATTAAAAACATTCTCAATTTTGCGGAGTTTATTTTAGCGACACCAACGCTTTTTTATACAGGTTCGATTTATTTCAAAGGGGCCTACTATGGCATTAAACATCGTTATATAACGATGGACTTTTTAGTGGCGACAGGGGCAACACTAACGTATATTTTTTCCCTTTATGCGATGTTCTCTCGTAATGCCGAGGTTTATTTTGATTCCGTGACGATGATTATCACCTTCGTGTTTGCAGGGAAATACTTAGAAGTTTTAACCAAGAAAAAAGCAGTCGATACGCTTGATGCGTTTGGAAGCGCTATGCCGACAGAGGTAACACTCATTAAAGGGGATGAGAAGATTTTAACCAGTGTGGAGAGCATTGAAGTAGGCGAAATCATTGAAGTAAGAGCAGGCGATAAAGTTGCAATTGATGGCATAATTCTTGAAGGCGAGGGCTCTTTTGATCTTTCTCGTTTAAGTGGCGAATCCATCCCTGTACTCGCACAAAAAGGCGATAAAATCCTAAGTGGTTCCATTTGTTTAGACAGTGTTATTCGCTACCAAGCGACCAATACATTCTCTTCCTCGATGCTTTCAAAGCTCGTGACATTGCTCGAAGATGCCATGAATAAAAAGCCAAAAATTGAAAAACTCGCCAATCAAATTTCAGGATATTTTTCCAGAACCATCTTGCTCTTAGCATTTTCGACATTGCTGTTTTGGTCTTATCAGAGTAGTTCATTTGAAACAGGTTTAATTATTGCCATTTCTGTTATTGTCATTGCGTGCCCTTGTGCCCTCTCTTTGGCAACACCTGTGGCAACATTGGTAGGACTAGGATTGGCAGCTAAGCGAGGTATTTTATTTAAGGAAGCAGGCTTTATAGAAAGTATGGCAAAGTGCGATACATTAGTCCTTGATAAAACAGGAACGATAACCAAAGGAAAGCCAGAAGTTGTTGAACATCTGTATCTGCACAATTTTGACCACTCTTTGTTGTATGCGTTGGTGAGCAGTTCGACACATCCTATTAGCCAAGGCATTGTACGTTTTTTACAAGACTCTGGGACCACTTTGGCATTGAAGCAGTTAGAGCACATTAAAACGGTGGAAGCTAAAGGCGTAAAGGCATTTTTTGAGGGACATAAGCTTTTAGGTGGCAATGCCAAAATGATGGAAGAAGAGGGCATTATGGTTGCGTTACCTCACAATTTAGACACTTTAAGTCACTACTTCTTTGCACTTGATGGTGTGTTGGTTGCTAGCTTTGGATTACGCGATAGCCTCAAAGAAGGCGCTTGTGAGAGTATTGCTGCGCTCAAAGAGCTTGGACTGCATGTTATCATGCTAAGTGGAGATCATCTAAAAGTTACCCAAGAGATTGCAAAAGAAGCAGGCATTGAGACGTATGAAGCCGCACTTTTACCTCATGAAAAAGCAGCATATATCGAAGCTTTACGCCGAGAAGGTAAAAAGGTGGTCATGGCTGGAGATGGCATCAACGATACACTAGCGCTTTCGCAGAGTGAAATAGCCATTGCTATGGGAAGTGGAGCGGATGTTGCGGTGGATGTAAGTGATGTTGTACTGACCAATGATAGCGTCAATAGCCTATATGAAGCATTTCTCATCGCACGCAAAAGCTTACGTGTGGTGAAAGAGAATTTGCTCTTTTCGCTTCTCTACAATGTCATCACTGTTCCTTTAGCCATGAGTGGTTATGTAATACCGCTGTTTGCGGCACTTTCAATGTCTTTAAGTTCACTGGTTGTGGTTGGAAATTCGATGCGTATTAAAAATGTTCTAAAAAGGCTTTAGAGTATGGATGGTTGGATTATTGCAATGATGTTATGTGCTTCTACACTTTTAGGAGCATTTGGTTTATGGGCGCTTTTGTGGGGAATAAAAAGTGGACAATTTGATGATCATAAAAAGTTTTTAGATGGTACACAGTTCGATAGTGAAGAATCGTTAAATGATGCGGTTATGATGGAACGTAAAAAAGCGGAGATTTTAAAACAAAAAGAGAAAAAAGAGACGGGATACGCCCCGCCAGATTGATACGATCCAAGAGCTTAGCCCTTGGTGTCGTACCATTGAATCAGAAACTTATTTGTATGAAGCGATAGTTGCTGCTACTGCTTTAAGATCTTCATCACTCAAACCAGATGCGATAGGTTTCATAACGCCTTTCATTGCACCACCGTAACTGCCATCTTTATATCCGTTAACAGACGCAACGATTTTTGCTGCATCCCAACCTGCAATGATTTGTGATTTATTGAGTGCTGCTTTAGCTGCTTTATCTCCGTGACAGGAAAAACATTTTGATTGGTAGATCGCTGCGCCATCGGCTGCCATCAAACTAGATACTGCTGCAATTGCTAAAATTGTGCAAACTTTTTTCATTAAGATACCCCTTTTAAGTTGTGTGTGAAAAATTATAACTAACCATACTTTAACCCTGCTTAGTTTTTCTAAGGTAGGTAAAAGTTCAATTTTTGTTTCGGTAAAACTTCGGTATAATCCAATAATTTACATTTGATAGGGGCTCATTTGTTTCGAGGGATAATAGCATTGGTATGTGTGACAAGTGCTCTTTTTAGCGCTACGCACAGTGTATGTGAAGTAGAAAGAACCGATACACTAAAAGCGAAAGAGGCGATTGAGGCTATTTTAGTCAAAGAGCCAACTAATACAGTTTGTATGCTTCAACTTGCCAATATTTATCTCAAACTTGGAAATATTCCTCAAGGATTTGATCTTCTTGTTAATGCCTATTCGATTGATCCTCATAATGTTCAAAATAGCCGTATAGCAACGGTACTTCCTTTCGCACTTAAAGTCACCAACCTCAAGCAACAAGCGGCACGCACCAATGATAAAGAGACGTGGAATAAATTGGGTGATGGTTATTTTGAAATGGGCATTTTTAATGAAGCTGCGCAGATGTATAAAAAAAGTCTTTCAGCCGATAGTATGCAGCACATGGTACGCCTTAAACGTGCTCTTGCGCTTCAGAAAAATTTGCAAATTTACACTGCCATTGAAGAGGTGCAAAGTGTACTTGCGAAAGAGCCGAAACATCTATATGCAAACTATTACATGGGAAAATTTTTAGCCTATGATTTGAAAAATCGTGAAGAAGCGAAGATCTTCTTTATCAAAGCAAAAAATACTTTAATCTCTCAAAAAGACTCGTTTGGTTATTTGGAATATACAAATTTATTGAGTGATATCACGAAAGAGCTTGGAGAATAAGTGCAGAAAGCTATTTTTTTAGATCGTGATGGTGTTATCAATGTCGATAAAGCGTATGTCTATAAAGTCGAAGATTTTGAGTTTTGCAATGGAATATTTGAAGCGCTAAGTCATTTTCAAAAGCTTGGTTATCTACTTATTATTGTGACCAATCAGTCAGGCATTGGGCGAGGATATTACCGCGAGGAAGATTTTCAGACCTTAAGTAGATGGATGCGAAAAGAGCTTTTAGATGCCAACATCAAACTGGATGCTATCTATCATTGTCCGCATGATCCTGAAGCAAACTGCACTTGTCGAAAGCCTAAAAGTGGTATGTTTGAAGAGGCCATTAAGACGTTTGATATTGATGTAAAAAGCTCATGGATGATCGGCGATAAAACAAGTGATATAGAAGCCGCAAAGGGTGCGAAGATAGAAAACACGATCTTTCTTGGTGAAGATCAAAACAGTGGGGCTAAATATTGCGTTAATTTAGTTTTGGATACAATAGACCTTATTCAATATTAAGGTCTGACATGTTTAATTCCAAAACCGTGCTTATTACGGGTGGGGCTGGGTTTATCGGTAGCAACCTTGCTTTTTATTTTCAAGAAAATTTTCCTACTGCCAAGGTTGTTGTTTTTGATATTTTTAGAAGTGAAGCAACCTTTTCAAATGGCAATCTCAAGAGCTTTGGACACTTTAAAAATCTTATAGGTTTTAAAGGCGAAGTCATTAGTGGTGATATCAATGATGAAACAGCCTTATCAAAACTTACCTCTTATAAATTCGATTATATTTTTCATGAAGCTGCCATTTCCGATACTACGGTTTTAGACCAAGGTATTATGGTTAAAACGAATGTGAATGCATTTAAGTCTATCTTAGAACTTGCGTTAAAGAGCAATGCCGTCGTTGTTTACGCTTCAAGTGGTGCAACTTACGGGGATTCGCCTTCTCCTCAGCGTGTTGGCAATGAACAGCCTCAAAATGTGTATGGCTTTAGTAAGCTCTCCATGGATTATCTTGCTCGTGGGTTTTGTGCACAACATCCTTCAATGTCTGTTATAGGGTTACGTTATTTTAATGTGTATGGGCCAAGGGAGTATTTTAAAAATAAAACAGCTTCGATGGTCTTGCAGCTAGGGCTTCAAATCTTAAGCGGTAAAACACCACGCCTTTTTTACGGATCTGATAAAATTTTACGTGATTTTATTTATATTGATGATGTGATACAAGCTAATATCAAAGCGGCATTATCGGGCAAGTGTGGTGTTTTTAATGTTGGTACAGCCAAGCCTCGTAGTTTCCAAGATATTGCTGATATTTTACAAAAAGAGTTAGGTGTCAATTTAGGAACAGAGTATTTTGAAAACCCTTATATTGGGGCATATCAAATGCATACCGAAGCGGATATTAAAACGACACGTGAAGAATTGGGCTATGCACCAAGTGTGAGTTTAGAAGAGGGCATTAAGGCGTATGTCCCAGAGATTAAACGTATATATGAAAGTGAAGTGAAACATGGATAGATTACGCAGTTATCAACCTTCTATTTTAGTGATTGGCGATTTGATGTTAGACCACTATTTGTGGGGGAAATGTGAACGTATTTCGCCTGAAGCTCCTGTTCAAGTCATTGATGTTCAAAGAGAAAGCACGGTACTTGGAGGCGCAGGTAATGTGGTTAATAACCTGTTAAGCTTGGGTGCAAAAGTGAGTGTTCTTAGCGTTGTTGGAAATGATGAAAACGGCAAAGAACTTTTATGTATGCTTGAGACGTTAGGCGCCGATGCCAAAGGTATTGTTAAACAAGAAAATCGAAAAACCAGTAAAAAAAGTCGTGTCATAGCTTCACATCAACAGGTTGTACGTTATGATAGTGAGTCCAAAGATGACATCACCAAAGCTTCTGTTGATGCACTTTTGTCGCAATGTGCTTCCTACATTCCAAATGTCGATGTCGTTTTGCTCTCTGACTATGGCAAAGGAGTGTTAACAACAACCTTTACAAGTCATGTGATAGAGTTTGCAAAAAAATATCAAAAGCCCATTTTAGTTGATCCTAAAGGGGAAGATTACTCGAAATATAAGGGTGCAACACTTATCACTCCCAATAAAAAAGAGGCAAGTCTTGCTACAAAAATAGCCATCAAAGATGATGAAAGCCTTCAAAAAGCAGGAAGCCTACTTAAAGAGAGCTTGGGCTTAGAATATGCCATTATAACGCTCTCTGAAGATGGTATGGCAATTTTTGGTGAGCAGTTTCTAAAAATGCCAACCGTTGCGCGTGAAGTGTATGATGTCACAGGAGCAGGAGATACTGTTTTAGCCAGTATTGGTTATGGGCTCTCGTGTGGGCTAAGTATACAAGAAGCCGCTTCCTTTGCAAATTCTGCTGCAGCCGTTGTGGTTGGAAAACTAGGAAGTGCAACCGTAACTTTAGATGAAGTTGATGCGTATGAGCATAGCTTAAGGGCTGCAACGGCTGAGAGTAAAATTAAAACAAAACAAGAGATGGTACATCTTTTACAAACGAAGAAAAATCAAAAAATTGTCTTTACCAATGGTTGTTTTGACATCTTACATGTGGGACATGTGAAGTATCTGGAAGTGGCAAAAAGTTTTGGTGATATGCTTATTGTTGGGCTTAATGCGGATGATTCGATTAAGCGCCTTAAAGGTGAGAGTCGCCCTATTAATCCACTCGAAGATAGAGCGTATATTTTAGCAAGTCTTGAATCAGTTAGTTATGTGGTTCCTTTTGAAGAAGATACGCCATTTGATCTTATCTCAGCTATTAAGCCCGATATCTTGGTTAAAGGGGCTGATTATGAAGGTAAAGTGGTTGTTGGAAGTGATATTGCTAAAGAAGTACGACTTGTTCAGTTTGTAGAAGGCAAAAGTACAACAAAGATTATTGAGAGGGCTCAACAAAAATGATGGAAATGATAAAACGTGAGATGCTCTCACATCAGGCTGTTATTGCTAAAACCATAGAGAGTTTACAAAGTCATATTTATACAGCATCTATTATCACCACCGAAGCACTTAAAAATGGGCATAAAATCCTTTTATGTGGTAATGGTGGTAGTGCGGCTGATGCTCAACATATCGCCGCAGAACTCAGTGGACGTTACAAGAGTGAAAGACGAGGGCTCGCTGGAATCGCATTGACAACCGATACATCGGTTCTAACTGCGGTGGGCAATGATTATGGTTTTGATCGTATTTTTGATCGTCAAGTAGAGGCATTAGCACGCGAGGGGGATGTACTCATTGGTATATCAACCAGTGGACACAGTAAAAATGTCGTACGAGCCTTAAGCCTTGCTCGTAACATGGGATGTCGCACTATAGGGCTAAGTGGAAGAGACGGTGGTGTGATGAATGAATTTTGCGATATTAATATTGTCGTGCCAAGTGATGATACGCCTCGTATTCAAGAGATGCACATTATGATTGGACACATTATTTGTCAAGCTATTGATTGTGTATATGAGATTGACTAAAATTTAGAAAGTAATATTGTAATTTTTTATTTGGTCAAAGAAAAAAATTAAGTTTTGTTTCTGATTTTCAGGAGTTATAAGAAAATTACCATAATATATTTGGTCAATTATCCAATAATTAATATCTTGAGAATAATGTGTAATATCTTTATAATTGTTTAAATTATGAGTAATTTCTTTTGCTATTTGAAAATCATATAAAGAAACATTTTCCAAAGCTGCTAATTTATTGTACATGTATTCTTTAAATTCTAATATTGTATTCAAACTATCTTTTTCTTCCCAGTCTTTATATGTTAATGCTGAATAAGGGGGGAAAAAAAGAATAAAATTTATATTTTTATTTTCAGCTATTATTTTATATAAACTCTCGTCAAAATTATTTTTTAATTCTTGAAAATTCCAAAGATTTTTTTGATGTTTAAATAATTTATCACGGTTATTCCAATTATCAATAACATTCCCCAAAGTAAAATTCTTTTGATTGAACGCTTGCCATTCAAACATGTGATTATAATTATAGTCTTTTTGATTTTTATTATTATCTTTTGAAAACAATACCTTAAAAGCCCTCTTTAGTGTATCAAAATGTAATAAATATTTATAGTCATTGAAAAAATTATCATCACATAAGTAATCAGGCAATCCATCATAACTTTCTTTGATATTTAAAAATGAATATACATCTAATCCAAATAATACTGTCTGTATATTATGACTAGCAAAAGCTATCTCAAGAATTTGTTTAAACTCATAGGCTTTTCCTCCAGCAATTGACAACTTAATTGGATTATGCATAATCATTTTTGTTCTATCTAAAGTAAAGTTTTCTGTCATTGATGTTCCAATTATAATTGAATTAAAATCATAATTTTTAGCCAATCCAGGATTTAAATATCTTTGATTACCTGAATAATTGAAAGTATATATTTTAGCTTTTCGATAGTGCTGGAAAGGATCAATAGAATAATTAAATAATAAAATAATACATAGAGAAACTATTCCATAAATAATCAAGCTTTTTGACCATTGTTTCACTTTCACATAAGCCCTTTATTAAAAATTGAAATACAAAAATTCTGTTATATTATTTAAAATTAAAATGCAATATAGAAAACTTATAAGTGTAAAAAATAAGTTTTGATGATTAAATTGAAGCTTTTTTGATTTTTCTATAGAATTATTAAAAAATAAGATAAGGAGAAATCCAGAGACAGTCCAAAGTAAAATAGAATTTTTATCGAGTGGGTTAATATTATTGGTTACTTTCCCAAACGTTATTCCAATATTGTTCAAAAAAGCTAATTTGTAAGAGAATATTTCGGGTAACACAATATTATTAAATCCAATAAGTCCAGAAATGACTTTAATCGCATCACTCCACTCCTTGGCTCTAAAAAAGATCCAAGTAAGATTGACAAAATTAAAGGTGATAAACCAAGCAAGGTATCTGTTCATAGAAAATCCAAATGACTTCCAAGCTCTATGAATCATAAGAGCTAAACCATGCAGTGTTCCCCAAAAAATAAAAGTCCAACCCGCACCATGCCAAAGACCACCCAGTAAAAATGTGGTAAAAAGATTGATATAGGTTCTAAACTCTCCTTGCCTATTACCCCCAAGTGGAATATAAATATAATCTCTTAAAAAACGAGAAAGTGTCATATGCCACCTTCTCCAAAAATCTTGAATATCTAACGCTTTATAGGGAGAGTTAAAGTTAATCGGAAGTTTGATATTAAACATCAAAGAGATACCAATAGCCATATCGGTATAACCACTAAAATCAAAATAGAGCTGAAACGTATAGGAAAGACTGGTTGCCCATGCTTCAAAGAAACTAAGTACGGTAGCCGTATCAAACCCAGCATTGGCCCAAATAGCAAATGTATCCGCTATCACCACCTTTTTAAATAAACCAATAGAAAAGAGAAAAAGTCCCATAGCGATATTTCGATAGTTCTTGGTCTTGTTGCGTAGATTGGCAAACTGAGGCATCATCTCTGAATGGTGTAAAATAGGACCTGCTAGTAAATGAGGGAAATAAGTAACAAAAAGAGCATAACGAATAAAATCATACTCTTTGACCTTATCTTTGTAACAATCAACTAAATAAGCAATCTGTGTAAATGTAAAAAAACTAATACCAAGAGGTAAGATAATATGAGGAAGTGGAATAGATGCTCCAAAAATACCATTGAAATTATCTAAGAAAAAAACAGTGTATTTAAAATAGCCTAATAGAGCAATGTTGGCACTGATTCCAAAGATTAATAGTGTTTTTTTCTTGATAACGTATTGATGTTTACTTAAATAGGTTCCTACAATAAAATTAAATAAAATAGAAGAGAGAATCAATGGTAAATAGAGAATATTCCACCAACTATAGAAAAACAAAGAAGCAAAAACTAAAAATGCAATCCCTGCTGATGTTAAACGTTTACTATTGAGATAAAAATAGATAAAAAACGTTATCGGAAAAAATAAAAATATGAACATATGACTGTTAAATAGCACGACAATACTCTCTTATATTCTTGTTTATCAATGAGTGAACAATTAGTAAATGAAAATTTCGCAAATTATAACTAGATTTTATTTAGCGAAATATTTTTGAATAAAACATGTTACAAAATTTGAAAGTCTAAATTGTATAAAATAGTATAAATCATCCAAATTTCTTGCTCTCATATATCTTCTTGAATGTATCTTTTGATTTAGTATCATATTCTTATGTAATGGTGATTGATTGACAATGTTTGTTATCATCTCAAGAAGATTATATTCGTAGAGGACTTTTCTTCTAGCTTCTTGAACGGCTTCAAATCTCCTTTCATATTCTCCTGGGATTGAAATTATGTTTCTAATTATTTCAATGGCTTCTTGTGGTTGATTGATATCTATTTGGATAAGGCTATCTTTAGGAAAATAGTCATATATATTAGGGCATCCACAATATATAGGAACTGTAAAGCCTAAAAATGCATCTGCAAGCTTTTCGCTCCACATATGGTTTTCAATATGGTTCTCAATAACTACATGAAATTTGTAATCATCAAGTGCTTGATATTTTTTTTCTATGAATTGGAAACCTCTCCCAAAACGCTCCATTTCTGGTATTTCTTTTTCCATTAATTGCGTAAAGTCATATCTTTTTTTATGCATAGTATGACCATCTTTTTTATCTGAACAGATTGTAGAAAGTAACTTTGTTTTCGGTAGATGGGTATCTTTAACAATATTATCAAAATCTTTTCCGTAAAGCCAATAAATACCTGTTTGTGAACGAATTGCATTGGTATGAGGGAGAATTTTTTCATTTTGATTTGTAATAAGATAATGAAATTGTCCAGCAAAAGCTTTTCCGTATCTTGAAATTGAACTCGGTTCACTCGTAACAAAAATAGTGTTTTCTTTTGGACATTGGAGGATTTCTGTACTTTTAAGTAAACTTGTTGGCATATTATCTAAAACGACGAACCAATCATAATTTTGTTCGAAAGGATCAAATGTAAAGATACAATTTTTCCATATTCCTTTGTTATTTGGTGATTGGAATTGATATAAAGAAAATTTTCGATAATCTGAACCTCGTGTTACAAGTTTAATGATTTTCTTATCCATTATATAGATTTATCCTCTTTTACAAAAATATTTGTTTTATCATCTTTCTTTGTTAATAAAGATAGATTATTTTTTATTTCAAGCTCATAAGCATCTAACATTTGGTATCTTTGTTTAAAAAGAGATCTTTTTTTTGAAGGTATTTCAGTCATCTCTTTTTTTCTGTTTATTGTGGAGAGTGTGTAAAATTGTTGATTGTCAACTCCTGCTTCTTCCTCCCAATATTCATTATAGTTAGCAAAAAACTTTCCAGTTTTTTTTACTCGAGAACAATTTGAAGTATGAAAATTAGTTTTAACAGCTTGAATGAGTAATAAATTAAAATATGAACCTATGACACGAAGCGTAAAAATTATAAAATTTCTTGGACGTAAGCCATACATTTTTTTTGTAATATCTTTTAACTCATCGCCGTTGACATCGTTACGACTTTGTATTCCACAAAGATATATTTCGACTTGGTTAGATTTTTCTATGAAAGAAAATTGAATACTATAAATTTCTTTATTATCTAAAAGCATCATCAATGTCAATTCCCCTTCTTTCCCAAGATTACCAACATAACATAATCTCAAAGATAAAAGATTTTCTGATAACATTGTTTCTAATAAGTTGAAGCCTTTAAATGAATATATCATTTGAATTTTTTCTGAACAAAATTTTTGCTTAAGAAAAGAATAATGAAAATATATATTTTTAAATTTTTCATGTGTTGGCATATTGCAACATTGATAACTCCGAAATGGTTTATTTAAAATTTCTGGATAGTTAACGAGAAAATAATGTAATTCTTTTTGATTAAGCAAATTAAATAAATCATTTATTTGTTGCTTAAAAAAAATACCTCTAAGTATAAATTTTAGTTTTTTAAAATATGAAAATTTTAAAAATTTTGAAATAGCTATAATACTATACATATGTTAAAACTTTTTGCATTCTATGGAGATAAGTGTGCTCATTCAATGTTCTTTTGAACCCTGATATAATTATTTGTTCAAAATCCTTTGGAGATGTTTCTAATCGTCCAATAATTTCACTTAATTCTTCTATATTCCTATAAACACATATTTCTTTATCTATGTCATACATATAGGGTAATTCCTTTCTAAAATCGTTAATTAATAAAGCACCACAAGCAGGAACTTCAAAAGTTCTCATATTTAGTGCATCAATGTGATTGACTGCTTGATGTTTGTTTAATACGGCTATGTGGGAATTGTAGTCTTTAACTTGCCTAGTCATATTTACTGTACCTTCTTCAATACTATAAAAATTTTGCTTTTTTGAAAGTCTTTTCCAATTCCACCCTTTGAGTGTCAAGGGATAATTGATAGATGTAATAACCGCATCTCTTTCTAAACTCCAGGCACCACAAAAATAAATAGCATTTTTGCGTTTTAAGTTTAATTGTGTGTGAACGTTTGGATTGGCTGCAAATGGTAAATGTATTATATTTTTAAAGGATAATTTATTTTGGATTGTATAATAATATTCTGATTCAAACATAATATCTATAAAATCTACATAGTGTGAATTTACCGCACAGTCTACTCCCCCATCCCCATCCCATGCATAAATTAATGGACGAGAAATAACTTCTTTTAAATGCATGTAATATTCACAGGAGACAAAAAAAGCACTTGTGATAAAGATTAAGTCAGGCTTAAAAGAATTTAATTCTTTTACTATGCGCTTTGCATGCATTACATCAGACAGTTGTTGAGCTTTTTTTTTATTAAAGGGTTTAATTAACCCTCTTAATGTTTGAATAGCAAAAGGTCTTGAGTTAATCTGAAAACTTTTTACTGTATGTCCTAGATATTGAAATGCATCTGAAACATGATTATCCCAATAAAGGTAATTTTTTTTTCCTAAAACAGCTATTTTCATATAAAATAATTCTTTTTATCTTTATTTGAAGCTTTCAATATTTATGGTTCCTTTATATTAAAAAATTATCGTTGCAAGGTGTTTTTTAATGCAATTAAAAAACTTAGATGTAAATTCTATCTTTTTTTAATTTAATAAGATAAAAAAGATTTATCATTTGGTAGTAATAAACTCATTCATTATTATGTTGATTCGATAGTATTATTTTTAGCAAAAATAAAAAATGCAAAAATTGACAGGCTTGACAATGTGGTAATACTTTTTATAATGCTATTATCGAATTGTGTGATAACAAGAAATGCAAAGAACAATGCGAGATAAAAATGATTTCTTATCTGTATTATTTCTCTTAAAATAAAATAGAGTAAAAGTGCAAATGAAATAAATCCAAATAATCCAACAAAAAGCAGTATTTCAAGAATACTATTATGAACACTTAGTATTGGTTGTGAGGCAATAGAGGCATAACTCATAAGACCATAGCCAAAAATATAATTTTGTTTTATTAAATCAATAACATCTTTCCAAATAGGGATTCTACCGCTATCTTCCATCTTGAATAGTTGTCCTAGCCTGAAAAACAGATTATCATAGTAAAAAAATACTAAGGCTATCAAAATAGCAATAACTAAAAATATCAAGAAGTGTTTTTTTGAAATTTTTTTATATTCAGCAAAGCATAAAATGAGAAAAAAGACACCATAAAACAGCCAAGATGCTCTTGAATATGAAAAAAGCAAGTTAAAAAGAAAAATAAATAGAAGAATGCTTAGAATATAAATATTGATGTAAGTGAGTTTATATCTTTGATTATAAAAAAGTAGACCTGTGCAAACTGAAACTCCTATTGACATAAAGAATCCAAAAGTATTTCTATTAAAAGTTGCACCAGAAAGTCCATCATTAATAGAACTAACATTATGTTTTATAAAATCATATTCAAATAGTGCTTGGGATATACCATCAATGCCTTGAAATGATAGCGAAAAAAGTACAGTAAATAACACAAATTTTTTACTGATAATTGATTCTTTATGAAAAAATATAAGTATCACAAATATGAAAAAGTATCTAAAAACATAGTGAAATTCTGCACTCCATGAATCAATAGTTGTAACGGTGCTTAAGCTGTTAGAAATAGTCATACTAATCAAAATAATTCCAAAAGAAAAAACGATGTTTTTATGCTCTATAAAAATACTTTTTAGAATTAATATTTTTTTATGTAAAAACAAATAGGTAAAAAACACTCCAAGAATACCAATAAAACTAATTTGATAAACAGATGTTTTCATGGGTATAAAAGCAATCCACATAAATAAAAAGAATTTTATTAAAAAAGAAAATGATCTATTAGTATTAATATTCATCGAAACCACCATTATTTGAATAAATTTTATTTATCATACTTTGTGTAATCACTTTCTCATTAAAACATTGATGTGCTTTTAACCAACCTTTTTTGCTCATTTTGATTCTTTCTTCATTATGTTCAAGGTAATAATGAAGTTTACATGTAAAATCTTCATAATCGTCAAAATAGACGATTTCATTCTCTTCGATAATTGTTTCAAGATTGGGTATGCGAGGAGAAAAAACCAGTACCCCATTGGCGAGAAGATGAATAATCCTATCGGATGAATACATGCTGATATCGTTTTTTCTGCTGTAGTTAATACCAATTTTAGATCCTCCAATTGTTTTAATGTAATGGCTTCCTGTCAAAACAGTTTCTTTGGTCAGTCCAAAAAAGCCTAATTTTAAATGCGAAAAGGAGTGTTTTAAAAAGTCGATAAATTTCTCGCGTTCTTTATCGTATCTTCCTATGAAAAGGAGATCAAATTCATAATTTTTGTTTTCAAACGCTTTACATGTATCGATGGATGAGTCACAGATATTGGGCAGATAGCTGCACTTTTCATACAACTTTTGATGAAGATTTGTCTGTAGTAACTCTTTAGGGTCTGTCGTAATAAAAAAGTGGTCAATAAGCTCTAATCTTTCCAAAATATGATTTAAATTATAAATCCAATCTACCCACCACATAGCGATTTTCATTTGAGGATACAGCTCTTTTGCCGTGCGTAGAGTTTCAAAGGTGATAAGTTCGCTATGTCCTAAAAGTAAAAGGTCGGGTTCTATATTTTTCAGGGTTTCAAGAAGTGCGTTATTGGCATTTTTGACTCCAAATTTTTTACTTTTAAAGAAAGTGGAGTTTTTTGCGACTTCCCGATAACTAAAGTCATAAACAAAATGGTCATTGCGAATGAGTCCATTGGATATTTTTCTGTCTATTGCGTAGTAAACAGCGCCATATTTTGATTCACTAAAATTTGCACAATGAACGATTTTGAGGGGGATCATTTTTAACCTTTTAAATGTTCGATAATCTTACTAAAAACTGTCGCAACACTGATATTTTTCATACATTCATGCTGTGTTGGACAAACACCTTTATAGCAAGGATGACACGCAATACTTGAATCAGGTTTGATGTATAAATGGACTCCTTTATATTTTTCAAAAGCAGGGCAATGTTTAATTCCTGTTGATCCAAAAATCGTGAGGGTATCTGTGCCTACACCTGCTGCAATATGGGTAGGTCCGCTATCGTTGCCTATGTATAAATCTACAGAATGCAAGATGTTTTTTAGTTCGCTAAGAGAGGTTTTCCCTACAAAATTCAAAACAGTTGGAATACGGTTTTGAATATACGTTGCATCATCAGCTTCTAATTTTGAACCGACGAGCGTAATTTCAATGCCTTGTTGAGAAAGTTTTTGAATGAGATCGCAGTAATTTTCAACGCCCCATTGTTTACTTTTCCATCTCTCGCTACTTCCTGTAGAGAGTGCAATACGATGACATGTGCTTTTTGTTTTATCTTTATATGGTGGCAATAAAATGGTGTCGTTCTCTGGATGTTGAAAATAAGACGCTATGGCATCTTGTGCAACGTTGGCACACAAAAGCATCTCTTGAATATTTTTTGAATGCGTTTTGATGTGAAAAATCTTTTGAAACAGGTTAAAAGATTTATTGATGGTTTGATCTTTGTGTAACAAAAGATTGATGTAGTGCGATGGCTTGTTGCATTGCAGATTGATGACGAGATCAAAATGCTCTTTTCTCAACGATTTTACCGTTGTCCAAAAATTTTTATGAACAACATAATCATCAAAATAGTCACTGTCTTCGTATAACCCTTTTCCAAAAGAAGAGGTGAGCAGAGTGATTTTAGCCTCTTTGAAAAAATACCGAAAAGCTCTAAAAGTAGGCTCTAGTGTCACTAAGTCCCCAAGTGCGGTGAATCGAATAATTAAAATTTTCATGGCATCATAAACTTAACAATTTTTTCGCATGAACCGCCATTCCCGTAAGGATTGTGGGCTTTGCTCATCGCGTTATACGCTAGGTCAGAATCAAGCAAAGATTGCATTTCACGGACGATTTTTGCTGTATCTGTACCCACCAGTTTGACCGTTCCTGCTTGGAGTGCTTCTGGTCGTTCTGTGGTTTCTCGCATCACAAGCACAGGTTTTCCAAGACTAGGAGCCTCTTCTTGCACACCCCCAGAATCGGTAAGGATGATATGCGCATGACTCATTAAAAAGACAAAAGCTTCATACTCTTGCGGAGCGATGAGATAAATATTGGAAATGCCAGAAAGGATTTGTGTGACAGGTTCCAAAACATTGGGATTGAGATGAACGGGATAGACGATGTTGATGGAAGGATTTTGAAGGGCTAGAGCTTTTAAGGCTTCGCAGATGTTGATAAATCCTTGTCCAAAATTTTCTCTTCGATGTCCTGTCACCAATACAAAACGACTGTTTTCAACCTCGAAAGGCAATCCTATCTGTTCCATCAGCTTCTGCTTGAGCTTAGGAGTAGACTTGATTTTGTCTACCGTTAACAAGAGTGCGTCAATAACGGTATTTCCCGTTACCACAATATTTTTTGGGTCAATATTTTCTTTCAGTAGATTTTCTTGCGATGCTTGTGTGGGCGCAAAATGGTACTTTGCTAAAACGGTTGTCAGTTGTCTATTGGCTTCTTCGGGCCATGGCGAATAAAGGTTGTGTGTTCTAAGTCCCGCTTCAACGTGCGCCACTTCTATTTTTTGATAATACGCCGCAAGAGACGCTGTAAAGGTTGTCGTTGTGTCACCATGCACAAAAAGAACATCGGGTTGAAAAGCGTCGAGCACGTTTTTAAGCCCTAAAAGCACATTGGCAGTGATGTCATAAAGGTCTTGATTAGGTTTCATGATGTCAAGGTCAAAATCGGGCACAATCTCAAAAAGTCTAAGGACTTGGTCGAGCATTTGCCTGTGTTGTGCGCTCACGCAGACTTTGGTTTCAAACAACGCTGGGTATTTTTGAAACTCTTTAACCAAAGGAGCCATTTTAATCGCTTCGGGTCTTGTCCCAAAAACGATAAGAATTTTTTTCATAAAAGACCTCGATACTCTCTCAAAGTTGCCTTGGCGATAATGTCCCAATCAAAATCTTTTGTGACGATTTCAAGAGAATTTTTTCCCATGGTTTTAAAGTCTTGCGCTAAAAGGGTGTCAATTTTGTCTGCCAAATCGTGCGGGTTTTTCGCTTCACACAAGTAGCCGTTGATGCCTTCTTTGATGAGCTCTGGTATACCTCCGACTTTAGTGCCAATAAGCGGTAACGACGCACCCATCGCTTCAAGGCCGCTAATGCTGGTTGCTTCCATAAGTGAAGGAAGAATTGAAAGGTCTGAAGCACTGTAATAGTCGATGATTTCATGATGCTTTTTAGCCCCTAACATAAAAAATCTATCTTTAAAATAGCGTTCTAGGTTGGTTTTAATCTCATCAAACTCTTCGCCATCTCCGATGATAAGAAGTTTCAAGTGTGGATTTTGAATGTATTGTGTTGCTAAAGAAAGATACTTCACACCATTTTTTTGCACTAATCGTCTGGTCACAATAGCGAGAATATCATTACTCTTTAGTCCCAATTCGGCGCGTATTTTGACTCTGGCTTCTTCATTGCGTTTGAGTTTTTCGCTAATGACGCCATTGGGAATATAGACTTTTTTTGCTTTGAATTCAAAAGGAACTTCCAAAAGCTCTTTACTCGGTGCTAAAAAGAGAGCTGGTTTTTTGAAAAGTCTTTGTAAGAGGGCGATGCGATAACCACCTTTTTGAATGCGTTTCAAATAACCAGAAGTATGGTTGGTGTAGACCAAGGGAATAGAAGGAATAGTGTAAAATTCTAAAGGTCGCATCCCATGAATGTGAATAATATCTGGTTTGATTTGGGGTAATTTTGCTTGGATGAAACGGTTAATTTGCCAGCCATAGGTTGCTCCAAAAAAGCGCAAATTGACTCGATAGACATCAATGCCATCAATGTTTTCATAAGGCTTGCTCGTCTCTTTGGTTGTTCGGGTGATGACGCTTACTTTACAGCCATTTTTCATCAGTGCCAATGAGAGCTCATACACATGCGCCGTAATGCCCCCCACCGTTGGCAAAAAGTCTAAAGATACCATAAGAATGTGCATTAGTGTTCGAACCTTTTATAAATTTTTACTGTGGCTTCGACCATCTGCTCAAGCGAAAAATGCTCGCGAATGTACGTGTAGCCATCAAATTTCAATGCGGTGGCTTGAGAGATCTTTTCCGCTAAATCTTTAGCCTCACCAATGTTGGTGAAATAGCCATGGATGCCCTCTTGAATGATGTCTAAAACGCCACCATGCCCCGTTGCCACAACAGGTGTGCTAAGGGTAATCGCTTCTGCGACACTTCTTCCAAAACTCTCAGGTTTTTTAGAGCTACTGACGACGACATCGCTTAGTGAATAAATTTCTGCAACTTTGTCACTGCTTCCGCAAAAGTGAATACACTCTTTTACATGTAAAGAATTCACAAGATTTTGAAGTGAGGCAAAATAGTTCTGTTTGTCTTTTCTGACTCCACCGACGATTAAGCCAACAACATTAGGAAATTCTTTATTTAGTATAGCAATAGCTTCTATAAAAGTTTCTAAATCTTTAAGTTGTGTAACACGCCCAATGGTCGAAATAATCCATTTGCCTTCGAGATTAAACTGTTGTTTGAAGCTTTGAATAAACGAAGCATCCAGGTGATGAGGATTGAACTTTTCCAAATCAATGCCTCTTGGAATAACCGTTATTTGTTTTTCATCAACACCATAATGTTTCTGGATGTACTGTTTGATAGCGTTACTCACGCAAATAACGTGCTCCGCTCGTGTCATGATGCGGCTATAAAAACTGACAGAGTTAAAGCCATGCACGGTTGAGACAACTGGGATTTTGAGAAGTTTATTGGCAAAAAAGACCATCCAAGCTGGCACGCGACTTCTTACATGTAAAAGATCGGGCTTGATTTTTTGAAGGGTTTGGTAGAGCTTCCAGATGCGCCACGGGGCACTCAAAATATTTTTAGAACAGACATCAAGCTTTACATGTAAAGCCCCATCTTGTTCTAATTGTGTGACCAATTTTCCACCGTTGCTGATGATGACACTCTCAAATCCTAACTTCACCAGCTCACGTGAAAGCTCGACGACACCACGTTCCACACCGCCTTCATTCAGTTCTGGAATGAGTTGAACGATTTTCATGGCTTGACCTTTTGCGCATACTGTTTAAAGTCAATTTTGCGATTAGAGTGGGCGAGAGTACCATTAAAAAGATGCAAGTAACCTTCTTTTTCAAGGTTTTGTGCCATGGTGAAAAATTTGTTCTTTTTGATGTCACTCAGTGGCAAAATCTCAACAGATGAAGTTCCATAACTGATTGCTTCGCTGATCATTGAGGTTGAGTCTATGGTAATGAAAACGACCTCACAGTGGGCTAGGAAATCGGCAATAGGATTGATCTTGTTTTGTGAAAAAATGACGCTGTATGAAAAAGGGTAACTTAAAAGGAGCTCTTCAATCTCTTTAGATGTCCTCGGTGAAGTTGTTACGGCAATTTCATAGCCTTGAAATGTTTGAAAGATGAAGTCTAGTTGCGTCTTCAAGCGTTCTTTATCCATGACAAAAAGGGCATTGTTCCCACCGATAATGATACCAATCGATTTTTTTTGAGGCGTGAACAGGCCTTTGGGTTCGACGTAACTGAAATTGGCAGGCAGTGGAATAATGTTTTCTTTCAAAGGTGGGTTGTCGTGAACTTGTGCAAACATAAGATGAAAATCATAGCGGTAGCTTTGTGGTAGCATCATAGTGACAGAGGGAATGCCAAGTTTTCGCGCGAGTGTTTTATTGGCATAGTATGTACTAGAGCCTGCTGAGACAATCAGATCGTATGATTGAACTAAAGGCGGGTTCAGTCGAAAAAGAAAAAGCGTGTAAATATTAAGACGGTCCAGTAGATAAGAGAGCAGTTTGCACGCTTTACATGTAAAGTGTACGGCAATGATCTCATAGTGTGCTCCAAGATGTTTTGCAAGTGCGACAGATTGGCTCAGATGTCCCATTCGTCCATCGCTTAAAATAAGAATATTCACTAAGAAATTCTCCAACGATCATGCATCCAAAACCACTGTTCTGGGTAGGCTCGCACAACCTCTTCAATAATATCATTGTAATGTTGAGTTAAACGTGCAATTTTATCTTCATCACTAAGTGACTCGGGTAAAGAAAGTTCCGCACTAGAACCTACAATGAGTTTATATTTACCACTTGCTTGGCGCGCCATAAATAGAGGAATTACAGCAGGATTATAACGGAGTTTCAAAAGAGCTGTTGAGGTTACGGTATCGGCAGGGTTGCCAAAAAAATTTACTTTAATACTGTTCGCCCCAGCAGCTTTTTGATCGATCAACATTCCAGCAATGCCTTTTCTTTTTAACGTCTTGATAATGGCACTGATGGCTTGATCTTTGTATGTCAACGTGTTGCCATAGAGTTTGCGAAATGGTAGGGTTAGTTTTTCTTCAATAAATTTATTATTGCCTTTTCGTCCAATAACAAGAACAGGATGTCCATGCTTAGCAAAAAAATGTGCTAGCAGCTCCCAATTTCCAAAATGAGCTGTAAGAAATAAAATGCCATTTTCTTTATTGGCTAATGCAGTATTCATATCGTGAATAGTTTGATCGTAATCCTCAACCATCTCATCAATATTGATACGCTGTTGCATCATTAAGAAGATTTCCGCAACTAAAATTCCTACACTTTCATAGATTCTTTTAGCCAAAAAGAGACGATCATTCTCATCTTTACCGATGTGTGCACGTTCTAAGTTGGTAAGCGTGATATATCTACGCTTAGGATCTAAACGAAAAATAAGTGCTGCCAAGCCTTTACATAACGCATAAATACATTGTGTCGGCAATAATCTGGTGAAGAGTAATACAGTTTTTACAATATAGTACTCTAAAAAAATTCTCATCTCATCACTTTCAAAATAGAATTAAGCTAATATTGTATCTAAAATGAGCCAAAGAGGTACTTAATGATCTGTGTGTTTGACGTAGAGACCATCCCTGATACCAAGCTGATTCGAAATGTTCTGCATCTTGAAGGAGAAGATCTTGACGTTTCTCTTTTAGCGATGAAAGAACAAGAAGAAAAAACGGGAAGCAGTTTTTTGCCCATCTCTTTTCATAAAATTGTGGCGATTTCAGCTGTCATTGCCGATGATTTTGGCATCTTCCGCAAAGTGAGCAGCATTGAGGGAAAGAATGAATATGAGATGATTAAAAATTTTCTAGGTTTCATCAACAAACACAATCCCAAGTTAATTAGTTTTAATGGCAGAAGTTTTGATATGCCACTTCTCATGCTTCGAGCCATGCAGTATAACCTTACTTGTCATGCTTATTTTGAAGTTGAAAATAAAGAGTTGAATAAGAACAAGTGGGAAAATTATAGGTCGCGTTACAGTGATCGCTTCCATGTAGATTTGTTAGACCACCTCTGCGAATTTGGAGCTGTTCGAGGGATGAAGTTAGATCATGTTTGCTCTATGGTAGGACTTCCTGGAAAGTATGATGTCCATGGTGATCAGGTGATGGAGCTGTATTATGCGGGCGAAATAGAGGTTATTAAGGAGTATTGCGAGAGTGATGTGCTCAACACATATTGGCTATTTTTGAAGTATGAACTCTTAAAAGGAAATCTCATTATAGAGGATTATCAGCGTGCATTAGCTACAATGCAAGAAAATTTGCGTTCCGATAAGTCCTATACGGACGTCTTTGGTATCGCAATCGAAGAAGAATTATACAAGGAGAACCATTGAAAACGATATTTAGAGAGTATGACATCAGAGGTATCTACGAGAAAGAGCTTAACGAACAAACAGTAAAACTCATTGGTTATTTTTTAGGAAAACAGATTGCAAAAGTGGGTAAAACAGTTGCGATTGGTTATGACGCACGTTCACACTCACCGATTTTATGTGAGTATCTTACCAGTGGCTTAAATAAAGCAGGTTGTAAAGTACTTACAATGGGACTCGTTGCAACGCCTGTCAATTACTTTAGTAACTTTCAAGAGTTTGATGGTGTAACGCCTAATGCTTCGATTATGATTACAGGCTCTCACAATCCAAGTGAGTATAATGGTTTTAAAATCACCATCGATAAAAAGCCTTTCTTTGGTGAAGATATTTATGCGCTTGGTCGTGAGATTATGCAAAATTATGACATGGAAATTGAGGATGATTTAAGCTCTACATTTATCAATGCAAAAGAGCGTTATATTGCTTATCTTGTAAAAGAATTTGATCATCTTAAAGGTTTTAATCAACCATTTGTCTATGACTGTGGTAACGGTGTGGCTGGTGTTGTCGTTCAAAATGTTTTCAAAGCACTAAACTTTACCTGCAAAGGTTTATACACTGATCCAGATGGTACATTCCCAAATCACCATCCTGATCCAACCGTAGAAAAAAATCTCAAAGACATTAAAAAAGAGCTTGAGGGTGACTATGCCCTTGGGTTTGCATACGATGGCGATGCCGATAGAATTGCCTTTTTGACAAAGCATAACAATGTCAAAGGCGACATTATGGCGATTCTTTTCTCAAGCGCTATGAAAAACCCTACGGTGATTGGTGAAGTGAAATGTTCTCAAGTCATGTACGATGAGATTAACAAACGTGGTAAGGCTATTATGTATAAAACAGGCCACAGCAATCTTAAAGTCATGATTGCAAAAACCAATGCTGATTTTGCAGCTGAAGTCAGTGGTCACCTTTTCTTTAATGATCGTTATTTTGGTTATGATGACGCTATTTATGCAACACTCCGCATGATTGAAATGGTAAAAAATGGTTTAGATGTTGACGCTGAAATTGCAAAATTGCCAGTGGTTTACTCTACAGAAGAATTAAAAGTTGAAACCAATGAAAACGACAAGTTCCCTCTTGTTGAAAAAGTAAAAGAGCTTTTGAAAAATCCTCCAAAAGATTTTCCTGCTATTAAAGAGATTGTTGATGTTGATGGCGTTAGGGTTATCTTTAATGATGGTTGGGGACTTGTAAGGGCAAGTAATACAACACCAGTGTTGGTAACACGTTTTGAATCTACCAATGCGGATAATGCGAAATTGTACGAGAAAAAATTAAACGAATTGATCGCGCACGCTAAAGCAGAGCTTCACTAACATGAAAGGGATCATCTTAGCAGGAGGAAGCGGTACAAGGCTTTATCCTGTAACTCAAACCATCAGTAAGCAACTTTTACCAATTTATGATAAACCAATGATTTATTATCCACTTTCTGTGTTGATGCTAGCTGGGATTCGTGAAATTTTAATTATTTCAACACCTCAAGACATTGGTAAATTTGAAGCATTATTAGGTGATGGTTCTCATTGGGGTATCTCACTTTCCTATAAAATTCAACCAAGTCCAGATGGATTAGCGCAAGCATTTATCTTAGGTGAAGAGTTTATCGGAAATGATAGCGTTTGTTTGATTTTGGGAGATAATATCTTCTATGGACAGGGTTTTACTTCATTACTTCAAAGTTCAGCTAAGCTTGAAAAAGGTGCCATTGTTTTTGGTTATCAAGTGAAAGACCCTCAACGTTTTGGTGTGGTTGAGTTTGATGAAAATCAAAAAGCAATAACTATTGAAGAAAAGCCTAAAAATCCAAGATCTAATTTTGCTGTAACTGGGCTTTATTTTTACGATAATAATGTTATAGAGATCGCAAAAGCGGTGAAACCAAGTGAAAGAGGTGAGCTTGAAATAACATCAGTTAATGAAGCCTATCTTAAGCGTGGTGATTTACAAGTTGAGGTACTAGGTCGTGGTTTTGCATGGCTTGATACAGGCACACATGATAGTTTGATTGAAGCAGGAATGTTTGTGCAAACCATCGAAAAACGACAAGGGTATAAGATTGCTTGTTTAGAAGAGATCGCTTATAACTCTGGCTGGATCACTAAAGAACAGGTTCTTGAAATTGCAAAGCCACTGAGTAAAAATGGTTATGGCGAATATCTAAAGGATTTGGTTAAATGAGTAAGAAGCATATTTTAGTTACAGGCTGTGCCGGATTTATTGGCTCTAATTTCGTGCCTTATTTTTTAGAGCAACATCCGGATTATCATTTAGTCAATCTCGATCTTTTAACATACGCTGGTAATTTGGACAATCTGAGCGAAGTTGAAAATAATGAACGTTATACCTTTGTTCAAGGTGATATTTGCGACAGAGCTTTGGTTGAGTCTATTTTTGAAGATTATGATATTAGGGGCGTCATTCATTTTGCGGCAGAGTCTCACGTAGATAATTCTATTAAAAATCCAGAGGTTTTTATTGAGACCAATGTCAATGGAACCTTTACACTTATTGATGTTGCCTATAAATATTGGATGGAAAAGCCTTTTGTGCTTTTAGAAGGGTATGAAGAGTGCCGTTTTCATCATATCTCAACCGATGAGGTTTATGGAACACTGGGTGCTACGGGGCTTTTTACAGAAAGTACATGTTATGCACCAAATTCACCTTATTCTGCCAGTAAAGCAGGAAGCGATATGATTGTACGAGCATATCATCATACGTATGGAATGAATACAGTGATTACGAACTGCTCAAATAACTATGGACCAAAACAGCATGATGAAAAACTCATTCCAACGATTATACGAAAAGCACTGAGTCATCAAAAAATTCCTATCTATGGCGATGGTAAAAATATTCGTGATTGGTTGTATGTATTAGACCACTGTAAAGGAATTGACCTTGTTTATCATGAAGGAACTTCAGGCGAAACCTATAATATTGGTGGAAGAAATGAGCGAGACAATCTTTATATCGCCAATAAAATCTGTGAAATACTAGATACGTTAAAGCCTAAAAAAACATCTTATAAAGAGTTAATTACTTTTGTTGAAGATCGAGCTGGACATGATAGACGTTATGCCATTGATGCAACTAAAATTGAAACAAAGCTTGGCTGGGAAGCTGAAGAGAATTTCGAGAGTGGCATACTTAAAACCATTGCATGGTATTTGGAAAAGTACACTAAAGAAGCATAAATGAGACTATTGATTGTTCTGTGGTGTTTGCTTTCAAGTATGCTCTTCGCTGCTAAACCTGAACTGATGCTTTTAGAAGATTGGGAAGGACAAGATGTTTCAGGGTGGCTGATGAGTGAAAAAATGGATGGGGTCAGGGCTTATTGGGATGGGAAAAAACTTATTTCAAGAAATGGTATTGAATTCTCTGCTCCAACATGGTTTACTGAAGGCTTTCCTCCATTTGCTGTTGATGGAGAACTTTGGAGTAAACGAGGAGATTTTGAAAATATTATTTCCATCGTCAAGAAAAAAGAACCTCATGATGGATGGAAAAATATCGCTTTTTATGCGTTTGATGTACCTCATGAAAATGGAGGTTTGATTCAACGTTTAGTGAAGTTAGAGTATTATCTTAAACTCAATCAAGCAGATTATTTAAAAGTTGCGAAACAAATCACCTGTAAAAATGAAGAACATTTAAAAAGTTTTTTACAAGAGATTGAAAAAGGTGGTGGAGAAGGTGTTATTGTACGTTCTCCTGATTCAAAATATATTGCTAAACGTGATCCCAATAGTTTAAAAGTAAAAAATTTTCATGATGCCGAGTGTGAAGTCGTAGAGCATCATAAAGGTGAAGGTAAGTATAAAAATAGTTTTGGTTCGCTCACATGTAGAAATGATGAAGGCGTTTTTTTTGATATAGGCTCCGGTTTTAATGAGAGTGACCGCAAAAATCCGCCTGCTATCGGATCAAAAATTACGTATAAATTTCAAGAAATCACTAAAGGCGGTAAGCCGCGTTTTCCTGTGTATATGAGATTAAAAGAAGAGATTTAGGAATAAAACAATGGATAAAATAGCAATTATTGGATTAGGATATGTGGGGCTTCCTTTAGCCGTTGAGTTTGCAAAAAAATATCCTGTTGTAGGTTTTGATATTTTTCAAGCACGTATTGATGAGCTTAAAAATGGATATGATAGAACGTTAGAGTTAACCACAGAAGAGCTACAGGAATCCATCAATCAAGGTATCCATTTTAGTACCAATCTGGATGATCTTCGTAGTTGTACTATCTTCATTGTTACCGTTCCAACGCCAATAGATGCAAGTAATCGTCCAGATTTAACTCCTTTGGTCAAAGCCAGTGAAACAGTTGGTAAAGTACTCAAAAAAAATGATATTGTGATTTATGAAAGTACTGTTTATCCTGGCGTGACTGAAGAAGTCTGTGTCCCTGTATTAGAGCGTATTTCTGGGCTTTCTTTCAACAAAGATTTTTTTGCTGGCTATTCACCAGAACGTATTAATCCTGGCGATAAAAAGCATACCGTGAAAAATATTTTAAAAGTGACATCTGGTTCGACACCAGAAGTGGCTAATAAAGTTGATACACTGTATCGCAGTATTATTCAAGCGGGTACGCACAAGGCTTCAAGTATTAAAGTTGCAGAAGCAAGTAAAGTTATAGAAAACACGCAAAGAGATGTCAACATTGCACTTATTAATGAATTAGCACTTATTTTCAATACAATGGGAATCGACACAGGTGAAGTTATTGAAGCTGCAGCTACTAAGTGGAATTTTATTAAGCTCAAACCGGGTCTTGTTGGTGGTCATTGTATAGGTGTTGATCCTTATTATCTTACCTACAAAGCCGAAGAGTTAGGTTATAAACCAAATTTGATTCTAGGGGCACGCCAAATCAATAATGGTATGGGAAAATATATCGCGGATAAAACCATCAAATTGATGATAGAACATGATACGAAAATTAAAGATGCAAATGTTTTAGTAATGGGCTTAACGTTTAAAGAAAATTGCCCTGACATTCGAAATACAAAAGTTATTGACATAATAGAAGAGTTACAATCTTTTAAATGTCATGTTGATATTTATGATCCATGGGTAGATAAGGCTGAAGCAAAACTTCATTATGGCTTTGAACTCATCGGCAACCCATTTGAGTATGATAAAAAATATGATGCTATTGTTGTTGCTGTTGGACATGAACAATTCGTTTCACTTAGCTCAGAAAATTACACAAAATTAAGTCGTGTTATTATTGATGTTAAAGGGATTGTAAAAAATCCTACTTGGAGATTGTAAGCGTGATTAATCTTATTTTATGCGGAGGTAGTGGAACAAGACTATGGCCTCTGAGCCGTATGCTAATGCCAAAGCAGTTTGTAAAACTTTTTAATGCTAAGTCCCTTTTTCAGTTAACCGTTGAGCGTAATAGTACGTTATGCGATGAGCAATTCATTGTTTCAAATAGTGAACAATACTTTTTAGCATACGATCAACTTGAAGAGCTAGGACGATCGAATAATCGGTATTTATTAGAACCAATTGGTCGCAACACTGCGCCTGCAATTGCTTTAGCATGTCTATCCGTTTCCCCTGATACTGTAGTTCTTGTAACACCAAGTGATCATTTGATTAAAAACCAAGTTGCATATAAAGCAGTTGTTAAAAGAGCTGAATTGCTAGCAGAAGAGGGCTTCTTAGTGACATTTGGTATTACTCCAAGTTATGCAGAAACAGGATACGGTTATATCGAGGCTGATGGGGAAAATGTTAAAAGCTTCAAGGAAAAACCTGATAGTCATACGGCACAAAGTTATATTGACAAAGGGAATTACTACTGGAATAGTGGAATGTTCTGTTTTAAAGCAAGCGTCTTCTTAAATGAATTAAAACACTATTCTCCACAGATATATGAGGCATCTGTGAGTGCGTACAACCATGCAAAAAAAGATACAAAAGATGCAATGGTTAGAATAGGATACGATGAGATGCTTGCTATTCCTGAGGATAGTGTTGATTATGCCGTTATGGAAAAAAGCACTAAGGGTAAAGTTGTTCCGAGCAATATTGATTGGAGTGATGTAGGGAGTTTTGATGCGCTTTCCAATGAACTTCCCAATGATGAAAAAAATAACTTTATTCTGTCACATAAGCAAGTGTGTACCATTGATGTAGAAGATTTGATTGTTATTGATACCGAAGATGCTTTGCTGATTAGCCGTAAAGGAAGTAGTCAAAAAGTTAAAGATTTTGTTAGTAAACTCAAACAAGAAAATGAAGCATTAACAACAACACATAATACGGTGCATCGCCCTTGGGGAACCTATACTGTTTTGGAAGACAAGGCTGGGTATAAGATTAAGAAAATTATGGTTAAACCAGGCAAGCGACTCTCTTTGCAAAAGCATTTTCACAGAAATGAGCATTGGATTGTAGTGAGTGGTACAGCAACTGTTCGGGTGGAAGATAAAACCTATATTGTTAGAGAAAATGAATCAACTTACATAAAATCTGGTGAAATACATAGATTGGAAAATTTGGGAAAAATTCCTATTATTTTGATAGAAGCCCAAGTGGGTAGTTATACGGGCGAAGATGATATCGTAAGAATAGAAGATGATTATAAAAGGGAAAATATATGAGTCAAAAAGTGGCATTAATTACAGGTATTACAGGACAAGATGGTAGTTATTTGGCAGAATTTTTATTGAAAAAAGATTACATTGTTCATGGAATCAAGCGAAGAAGTTCACTCTTCAATACGGACAGAATAGATCATCTTTACCAAGATCCTCATGTTGAAAATAGAAACCTTATTTTGCATCATGGTGACATGACCGATAGTATGAATTTAACACGTATTATTCAAGAAGTTCAACCTGATGAAATTTATAATCTAGCGGCGATGAGCCATGTAGCAGTTTCTTTTGAAACACCAGAATATGTAGCTAATGCTGATGGTACGGGAACATTGCGCATTTTAGAAGCGGTACGTCTTTTAGGATTAGAGAAGAAAACAAAGATTTATCAGGCAAGTACGTCAGAACTTTATGGGAAAGTACAAGAAATCCCTCAAAAAGAGACTACACCGTTCTATCCCAGAAGCCCTTACGCAGTCGCTAAAATGTACGCATATTGGATCACCGTCAATTACCGTGAAGCGTATGGCATATTTGCGTGTAATGGTATTTTATTTAACCATGAATCTCCTGTGCGTGGCGAGACGTTTGTAACCCGAAAAATTACGCGTGCAGCTTCAAAAATTGCTCTTGGGCTTCAAGATAAACTCTACCTTGGAAACCTTGATGCAAAACGCGATTGGGGACATGCAAAAGATTACGTGAAGATGATGTGGATGATTCTTCAAGCACCAGAAGCGGAAGATTGGGTTATTGCTACGGGCCAAACAACAATGGTACGAGATTTTATTCGTATGGCATTTGGTTATTGTGGGATTGAGTTGGAGTTTAGAGGTGAGGGTGTCAATGAAGTGGGTATTGTAAAAGCATGTAATAATCCACGGTATCAAGTTGAAATTGGAAAAGAAGTCGTTGCGGTTGATCCTCGCTATTTTAGACCAACGGAAGTCGATTTGCTTTTGGGTGATCCTACCAAAGCAGAGCAAAAGTTAGGCTGGAAAAGAGAATTTAAGCTTGAAGATCTTGTGAATGACATGATGAAGTCGGACCTTAAATTGATGACAAAAGATGTCTATCTCAAAGAGGGTGGCTATAAAATTATGAGTTATTTTGAGTAATTCAATGACCAAAACAAGTAAAATTTATGTAGCAGGACACCGTGGGCTTGTTGGCTCTGCCATTTTAAAAAACCTTACATCCAAAGGGTTTTCAAACATTGTCACTCGAACCCATGCAGAACTCGATTTAACAAATCAACAAGCGGTCGTTGACTTTTTTGCACAAGAAAAGCCAGAGTATGTTTTTTTAGCGGCTGCAAAAGTAGGGGGAATTGTTGCAAATAATACCTATAGAGCAGACTTTATCTATGAAAATTTAGCCATTCAAAACAATGTGATTCATCAAAGTTATGTTCACGGGGTTAAGAAGCTACTCTTTTTAGGATCAACGTGTATTTATCCTAAAAATGCTCCTCAACCTATGAAAGAAGATTATTTACTCACAAATGAACTTGAATATACTAATGAGCCTTATGCAATAGCAAAAATTGCAGGTATAAAAATGTGCGAAAGCTATAATCTTCAGTATAGTACCAATTTTATTTCTGTGATGCCAACCAACCTTTATGGACCAAATGATAATTTTGATCTTGAAACATCTCATGTGTTGCCTGCACTTATTCGTAAAATCCATGAAGCAAAGTTAAGAGGTGATAATGAAGTTGAAATCTGGGGGAGTGGAAAACCTAGACGAGAATTTTTATACTCTGAAGATATGGCAGATGCGTGTGTATTTGTTATGGAAAATGTTGATTTTAAAGATCTCATAGAAGATAAAAAAGAGATACGCAATACACATCTCAATATAGGAACAGGTAAAGATATTAGCATTCGCGAATTGGCAGAATTAATTCAAAAAATTGTAGGTTATGAAGGTGCTCTTGTTTATAATACATCAAAACCAGATGGAACAATGATAAAGCTTACTAATCCTTCAAAACTCCATGCTTTAGGCTGGAAACACAAAGTGGTATTAGAAGAAGGTGTGCGTATAGCGTATGCTTGGTATCTTGGAGGAAGCACACATGTATAATATATTCTTTTTAATTGGACGTGAAAAAAAACTTTTCAATGATGATATTACAGCACATGAAAAAGAGTTGTCTCATATTGTTTCATCTTCAACTTTCTTAGTCATAGGTGGAGCAGGCTCTATTGGTCAAGCGGTTGTCAAAGAGATATTTAAACGAAATCCAAAAAAATTGCATGTCGTTGATATTAGTGAAAACAATATGGTTGAACTAGTGAGAGATATACGTAGTTCAATGGGCTATATTGATGGAGATTTTCAAACATTTGCTCTTGATATTGGAAGCATAGAGTACGATGCTTTTATTAAGGCAGATGGAAAGTATGACTATGTTTTAAACCTCTCCGCACTTAAACATGTAAGAAGTGAAAAAGATCCTTTTACACTCATGCGCATGATTGATGTCAACATCTTCAATACCGATAAGACATTGCAACAATCCATTGAGAACGGAGTCAAGAAATACTTTTGTGTTTCAACAGATAAAGCAGCCAACCCTGTGAATATGATGGGCGCAAGTAAGCGGATTATGGAGATGTTTTTGATGCGTAAAAGCCTTCAAATTCCTATTTCGACAGCACGCTTTGCCAATGTTGCTTTTAGTGATGGGTCTTTGCTACATGGATTTAATCAGCGCCTTGCTAAACAACAACCTATTGTTGCTCCTAATGATATTAAACGTTATTTTGTAACGCCTCAAGAATCAGGTGAACTTTGTTTGATGAGTTGTATTTTTGGTGAAAATCGTGATATCTTTTTCCCAAAACTCAGCGAAGAACTTCATCTTATAACGTTTGCAGAAATAGCAGTAAAATACTTAAAAGAACGAGGATTTGAAGCCTTTATATGTCAAGATGAAGATGAGGCAAGAGCACTTGTAAAAACCCTTCCAAAAGAAGGAAAATGGCCTTGTCTATTTACGAATAGTGACACCACAGGCGAGAAAGATTTTGAAGAGTTCTTTACAGAAAATGAAATGCTCGATATGAATCGATTTAAAAATCTTGGCATTATCAAAAATGAGCCACTATTTGTTGAAGCAAAGCTAAGTAGTTTCACTCAAAAGATTGAAGCGATGAAGCACGCTAAACTGTGGACTAAAGACGACATTGTCCATCTCTTTCATGAAATGATCCCCAATTTTGGACATAAAGAGACTGGTAAATATCTTGATGGGAAAATGTAATGTATGAGAAAATAGTAACATTTATCCAAGATACATTTGCAACAAAAAATTTTATTCCTTTGCATGAACCTCGTTTTATTGGAAATGAAAAAAAATATTTGAATGAGTGTATTGACTCGACTTTTGTCTCTAGCGTGGGTGCTTATGTCGATCGTTTTGAAAAAGAGTTTGCTTTACATGTAGGAAGTAAGTATGCAATCGCAACGGTGAATGGAACAGCAGCTTTACATGTAAGTTTGGTTTTGATGGGCGTTGAAAAAGATGATGAAGTCATTACGCAGCCTTTGACGTTTATCGCTACTTGTAATGCCATTACATATTGTGGTGCGAAACCAATTTTTGTGGATGTCGATAAAGAGACTTTAGGTTTATCGCCCGAGGCACTGAACATATTTTTAGATGAAAATGCTGAAATAAAAGAAAATCGATGTATCAATAAAAGAACGGGAAAAGTCATTAAAGCGTGTGTACCGATGCACACTTTTGGGCATCCGTGCAAGATAGATGAAATAAAAGCCATTTGCGATATATGGCATATATCATTGATCGAAGATGCGGCTGAATCGCTTGGAAGTTATTATAAAAGCAAGCATACAGGGAGATTTGGCAAAGTAGGGGCTTTTAGTTTCAATGGCAATAAAATCATCACCAGTGGTGGTGGCGGTGTGATAGTAACTGATGATGAAGCGTTAGCCAAAAGAGCAAAGCATATCACCACTACGGCAAAAGTACCGCACAAATGGGAGTTTGTCCATGATGAAGTAGGCTTTAATTACCGCCTACCAAATCTTAATGCCGCGCTTCTCGTTGCACAACTTGAACAAGTCAATGGTTTTTTGAAGAATAAAAGAGGTTTAGCAAAAATGTATGAAGACTTTTTTAGCTCAATAGATGTCATGTTTATAAAAGAGCCAAAAGATGCAATATCAAATTATTGGCTTAATGCTATTATGCTTGACAATAAAGAACAGCGAGATCTTTTTTTAGAATACACCAACGCTAATGGTGTGATGACACGCCCCATTTGGACGCCCATGAATAGACTCGAAATGTTTAAAACATGTCAATGTGGCGACCTTTCCAACGCCGTTTATTTGGAAGAGCGTATCGTCAATATCCCAAGTTCGGTGAGAGTATGAAAAAGAAAATTCTTCTTATTGGTGGCGGTGGGCATTGCAAGTCAGTCATTGATGTCATTGAGCAAGAAAATAGATTTGAAATTGCAGGGATTATCGATAAGAAAGAACTGATTGGGCACGATGTTTTAGGGTATAAAATTGTAGGAAGCGATGAGGATTTGAATCATTTGCGCCAGCACTATCACTATGCGTTTATTACGGTTGGGCAAATCAACTCTCCTGAAATTAGAATCGAACTTTTTGAAATGCTCAAATGTTTGGGTTACGAGCTTCCTGTAGTGATTTCGCCATTGGCATACGTATCGAAACATGGGCATATCAGTGAAGGCTCCATTGTGATGCATCACGCTTTAGTCAATGCTAGTGCGCATATAGGAAAAAATTGCATCATCAATACAAAAGCACTTGTAGAACACGATGCTATCATTGAAGATCATTGTCATATCTCAACGGGAGCCATTCTCAATGGCGGAGCACACGTCAAAGCAGGAACATTTTATGGAAGCAATGTTACATGTAAAGAATATGCAACCGTGAAAGGGTTTATAAAAGCCGGGAGTATAGTAAAGTGAAGATAGCTTTTTTAACAACTATTTTCCCAATGGATGAGCAATATTTATTTGATTTTTTTAATTCGTTAGATAATCAAACATACAAAAAGTTTGACATAATCATTGTTAATGACGGTTATTTAGGGCTTACTCAATTAAAACAGCAGTATTCTCATTTAAATATTTTAGAAATATGTAGCGCTTCATCTATTGCAAAAAATAGAGAATATGGTATTAACTATGTTATTGACAAGGGATATGATATTCTAATTTTTGGCGATAGCGACGATTATTTTGAAAAAAATCGTATTGAAAAGTCACTTGAGTTTTTGAAAGAATATGATATTGTCGTAAATGATGTAAGCCTTTTTAATGAAGGTGGTGTTTATGAAAAAAAATATTTTTCACACAGGTTAAAAAATTTGGAAGTAATTAATTTTGAATTTATAAAAGATAAAAATATTTTTGGAATGACAAATACCGCAATTAAGCTCAAAAATATTGAGAAAGTGAGTTTTGATTATATGCTAATTGCGGTTGATTGGGTTTTTTTTCAAACTTTACTTAACCAAGGACTAAAAGCTTTGTTTACGAATGAGACAATCAGTTATTATAGGCAATATTGCAACAATACTGTTGGATTATGTGTGCACAATGATTTTCATTATTTTTGGTGGGAAAAAAAATGAAAATAGTTTTTATTGGAACAGTTAAATTTTCAAAAAAGATGCTTGAAAAATTGATAGATATAAAAGCTCATATTGTTGGAGTTTGCACTAAAAAAGAATCAAAATTTAATAGTGATTTTGAAGATTTGACTCCATTGTGCATAGAAAATAGATTACTATACAAATATACAGATGATATTAATTCTAAAGAAACGGTTGAATGGATAAAAACGTTAAATCCAGATATTGTGTTTTGTTTTGGCTGGTCTAGTTTAATTAAAAAGGAATTATTAAACTTGGCCCCTATGGGTATAGTAGGTTATCATCCTACAAAATTACCACAAAACCGAGGTAGGCACCCTCTTATTTGGTCTTTGGTTCTAGGTCTGAAACAAAGTGCTTCAACTTTTTTCTTTATAAGTGATGGTGCTGACGATGGGGATATCTTATCTCAAAAAGATTTTGAAATTTTAAATACTGATGATGCCCAAACACTTTATCAGAAGGTCACAGATATTGCCCTTTTGCAAATAGATGAGTTTATCCCATTGTTAAAAACTAAAACGTATCAAAAGGTAGTACAAGATCATAAATTATCTAATATTTGGAGGAAACGAGGTCAATCTGACGGGAAAATTGATTTTCGTATGAGTAGTGAAGCTATTTTTAATTTAGTGAGAGCATTAACTAGACCATATATAGGTGCTCATATCGAATATAATAATAAAAATATAAGTATTTGGAAAGTAAAAATTGTAGAATATAATCAAAATCATATCGAAAGTGGTAAGGTTTTACAATTAAAAGATGACACAATAGTCGTTAAAACCTACGATGGTGCAATAGAAATTTTGGATCATGAATTTGATGTACTTCCTAAAGTAGGAGAATATTTATGAATAAAGTTTTAGTTATAGCGGTACATCCAGATGATGAAACTTTAGGATGTGGTGGAACTCTTTTAAAACATAAAGCAGCATTAGATGAAATACATTGGTTAATTTGCACCTCAATCGATAAGAACCATAGCTATTATAATACAAGAACATCAGAAATAGAACATGTCTTTAATGCGTATAGCTTTGATAGTATTTATAATTTACAACTTACAACTATGCAAGTAGATAAATATTATATGAGTGACCTTATTGATAACATATCAAAAGTGATTAATGAGGTTAAACCAAATATTATTTATCTTCCCTTTAAAGGAGATGTACATAGTGATCATAGAAGAATATTTGAAGCAGCGTATAGTTGTACTAAATCTTTTAGATATCCATTTATAAAAAAAATATATATGATGGAGACACTTAGTGAAACTGAGTTTGCATTAAGTACAAAAGAAGATAGTTTTATTCCTAATGTATTTGTTGATATAACTGATTATATGGAGAAAAAAATAGAAATTATGAAAATATTTGAGAGTGAGATGGCTCAACATCCATTCCCAAGAAGTGAAGAAAATTTAAGAGCATTGGCTACATTTAGAGGTGCAACTTGTGGTTGCCAATATGCTGAAAGTTTTCTATTATTAAAAGAAATAAAATAAGAGGAAAAAATGAAAGTACAATTAACAAATCAAAAAGAGGTTTTTAACTTCTGTACGCCATATATCATAGCAGAATTAGGCTCAAATCACAATGGAAATATGGAGTTAGCAAAAAAATTAATTATAGAAGCAAAAGAAGCAGGAGCTGACTGTGTCAAGTTCCAAAGTTGGTCAAAAGATAGTATTTTTTCAAGAAAAAAATATGAAGATAATTATTTTGTTGCGGATGATTATAGGAATAGAACTGATTATACACTTGAAGAGATAGTCGATGCATATTCTATTTCAGAAGAAGAACTTCTTGAAATGAAAAAATTTGCAAATGATATTGGAATAGATTGTACATCAACGCCTTTTAGTAAAAAAGAAGCAGATTTTTTAATTGATAAGTTGGAAAGTCCATTTATAAAAGTAGCTTCAATGGATTTAAATAATTATCCATTTTTAGATTATTTGGCTAGAAAAGGAAAGCCAATGATAATTTCAACAGGGCTTAGTGAACTGTATGAAATAGATAAGGCTGTTAAAACAATAGAAAGCGCAGGGAATAATCAAATAGTAATCCTACATTGTATAGCTACCTATCCACCTAGTGATAGTGATGTACATTTAAACAATATAAAAACCCTTATGACAACTTATCCAGAGTATCCCATAGGATTTTCAGATCATTCTTTAGGCACAGCTATACCTCTAGCTTCCGTTGCATTGGGCGCTTGTATAATAGAAAAACATTTTACACTCGATAAAAATATGGAGGGTTGGGATCATAAAGTTTCTGCTACCAAAAATGAAATGAAAGAAATTGTAGAAAATTCTAAAAGAATTATAGAAGCTTTAGGTTCATATAGAATTACGGCAACTGAAAGTGTTGAAAAAAAGAGAGAATTTAGAAGAAGTATTGTGCTTACAAGAGAAATGAAGCAAGGCGATATTATATCTTATGAAGATATCGATTATAAAAGACCAGGTGGAGCATTTGACCCTGATATGACAGATTTTGTTATCGGGAGAACAATTAATAAAAATTTAGGGTATGACCATATTTTAACTAAAGAGGATATTATTTAAACATGATAGCGATAGTTCCAGCAAGAAGTGGTTCAAAAGGATTGCCAGGTAAAAATATCAAAGATTTACTTGGAAAACCAATGATAGCCTATACTATTGAAGAGGCATTAAAATCGAAATATATTAGTGAAGTGATTATCTCTACGGATTGTAAAGAAATAGAAAACATAGCTATTAGTTATGGTGCGAAAAGTTTATTTTTGAGACCTGAGCATTTAGCTAGTGATAGCTCAAAAGCTATTGACAACTTTATTTATACAGTGGATAAATTAAATAATGAATTTAATTATCATATTGAAGATTTTGTAGTGCTTCAGCCTACATCACCATTAAGATGTGTAAAAGATATAGATGAAGCAATAAAACTTTTTAAAGAAAAGAATGCTGATAGTGTGGTAAGTTATACAGAAGAACATCATTCAATAAAATGGCATAAATATATTACAGTAGAAGGTAAATTTGAAAACATATTTGAAGAAAATCTTTCAAATCGTCAAGAGATCAAAAAAAGTTACTATCCGAATGGAGCTGTGTATGTCTTTAAATATAAGTTGATTCAGCAAGGCCAATATTATAACAATAAATCATATGCGTATATAATGCCTAGATCTCGTTCTATAGATGTGGATACTATAGAGGATTTTGAATATATAAAATTTTTAATGAGAAACAATAATGAATAATAAATTAATTCTTAATAAACAAACAACGCTTAATGATGCAATTAGATTACTTGATTTGAATGGTAATGGGGTACTCCCTGTCATTGATGCAAAAGAAAAACTTTTGGGTCTTATAACAGATGGAGATATTCGAAAAGCAATTTTAAATAAAAACTTAGATTTAGAACATATTATCAACAAGAATCCTCATAAATTGCATATCAATATTTCAAAAAATCAGATTGTGAGCTATTTAAAAAAAATACATCGAAGACATATTCCCCTTGTTGATGATGATGATAAGTTTATAAAAGTATTTACACTTGATGAAATAGAGTTCAATCTCAAAACAAATTGGGTGATAATAATGGCTGGAGGTTTAGGAACTAGATTGGGGAAACTTACACAAGATACACCAAAGCCAATGTTACAGGTAGGCAACAAGCCTATGATAGAACATATCATAGATATGTTTACCTTATATGGGTTTACTAAGTTTATGCTTAGCGTAAATTATAAATCAGAAGTTATTAAAGAGTATTTTGGTGATGGTAGTAGATTTGGAATAGAAGTCAAATACCTTGAGGAAAAAAAACGACTTGGTACGGGAGGCGCATTAAGCTTGATAGATATGAAACTTAATGAACCTTTTTTCGTTACGAATGGAGATGTCCTATCTTCATTAGATTATGAAAAACTATTGGATTTTCACATAAATGTGAATTCTGTAGCAACAATGTGTATTAGAAAAGATAACTATCAAATACCTTACGGAGTCATAGAAATAGATAATAAAAGTAATATTGTATCTATGAAAGAAAAACCAATACAAGAATTTTTTATAAATACAGGTATATATATATTAGATCCAACCGTTTTAAGTTATGTACCAAATGATGAATTTTTTGATTTACCTAGTTTGTTTGATATTTTAAAAAATGAAAAAAAAGTTACCAAAAGTTTTGAAATTACAGATTATTGGATAGATATGGGGACCCCTAGTGACTATGAAACTATAAAAAAAAGATGGAATTATAATGAATGATCCAAAACCAACAGTTATTTTTTTTTCTAGAATGGGTCTTTGTCATCTTTTTGGAGGCCTCGATAAATTTTTGAATAAAAAATATAAAATTATTCACATAGCTTACTCTTCAATTGATGCAAATATTTTGAAAAAGAATTATAATATAATACCAGATTACATTTTAGTTGAATATATTCAAAATTTAAAATTAGATATGCTCAATAAACTTGAGGTACTCGAAAAAATCAATATATTATTTCAAGAAGATATGACCAATAGATTTACTTTAAATAGTGTAATTATTAGTGATAGAACACTTGAAAGTTTTTCTCTTGATGAAGCCTATGATATTGTTATAAAACATTATTTGTTTTGGGAAAAAATATTTAATGAATTTAGTGATATAAACATTTTGTTTCACGAAACGACTACACATACATATAATCATATAGCATCAGCCCTAGCAAAACACAAAAAAATAATTTATTCTGGTTTTATTGCTTGTACAGGTATATATAAAAATAATTTTAGATTTACTGAATATGATGATGGAGATTCATTGCTCTTGCAATATTATATGAGATTAAATACAAAATACTACAAAAATTCTGAAGAGGTTCAAAATTTCATTGATAAGACGAGAGCAAAAAATGCAGTTTTAATCAAAACAAAGACAAATTCATTTTTTTTTGATTTATATCAGATTGTAAAAGGAATTATACGGAAATGTTGGAATATTTATCAACGTTTCAATTGTAATAGGCTAATTGATCCAAATGAGTATTATATATTAAAACAAAATGAAGTTTTACATTCAGCTTTTAATAGAATATTATATAAATTCAATTTAACATATAATAAAGTGGATTTTAGTGAGGAATATTATTATTTTGCATTACATATTGAACCAGAAGCAGTATTGTCCCATTGGTCTTTTGGTAAATATTCACAAATTGCTTTGATTGAACAGTTAGCTAGAAGATTGCCTATAGGGAAGTATTTATATGTGAAAGATCATAAATTAGATATTGGTTATCGAAATTTATGCGACTATAAAAAAATTCAAAGATTATTTAATGTTAAATTGATAGATCCCAGTCATGATTCCCTGGAACTTATTAAAAATTCAATAGGTGTTATTATCCTTAATGGGACTGTAGGGCTAGAAGCCAGTATATACAAAAGGCCAGTGTATATGTTTGGTAATAGTTATTTAAAGCATAATAAAAATATTATTTTGATTAAAAACATAGACGATTTTACGGAGATAATACAAGATAAATTTCAGTTTAAGGAAGAAATTTTAAAGAATTTTATTCAATATTATTTAGATAGTAATTTTGAAGGTGATATATATAAGTTTTTTGTAGCATATAAGTATTGTGATTATGATGAAACAAATTTAGCTAAATTGGCAGATTCTTTTACGAAATATATTGATATCTTAAGTTTTATAAAAAATGAAAATTAATTTTATATTTCAAGTGCTGTCATTTGGTATGGCATTTATTATTAATATATATCTTTTAAAAACTTTAAACGTAGAAGACTATGGTATGTATTCACTATTAAATACAATTATAATGTTTGGAGCTATGGCATTTTGTTTAAATATTCAAGAATATTTAAATATTGGCTTGAACAAATATAAAAAGTATTCTGTGTCACAAAATACTTTCTTTAACAATATAAATACATTAATGATTTTAATTAATATTGTGATAGGTATTTCCTTATTTTTATTATCATCGTTTATATCTTTATTATTCAATATACCAGAAAAGCTTATATACTTAACTATTTTGTTAATTTTTATGAATATTATATTTGCAAATTATCTACGATATGATGTTGCAAATAGTAATTGGATATCTTATAATATTTTTTTATTTAATAAAAACTATGGCTGGTTTGTAGCTTTTTTACTTATAGGGATAGATATTGTTGATATTTTTAGTTATATGCTTTTTATAACTATAATATTTGTTTTAGTATATTGTTTGTATTTTAAAAAAAAATACAATTTTAAGAGTTATTTTGATTTTGATTTTGAAGTATGGAATGAAGGATTTATATTTGGGATGCGATCATTACTATCAACTTTTAGTTTTTTTATTATAATGAATAGTGATAAAATAATGATATCTATCTTCTCTGGAAATAGAGAAGTTGGACTTTATGCTTTTGCAATAATTCCTTTTTCAATAGTGTTACAATTGTTTCAAAATACTATTTTGGCAGTTGTAAATCCGAAAATTAATAGATTATTTCATAAAAAAAAGAAAATTAGATTTTTAATCTATAAAAAACTTATTTACTTTATACTTATAACATTTAGCCCAATTTATATTATATTCACATTGTACTCAGATTTTTTTATATTATTTATTGCTAAAGATGAATATTTAGAAGTTGGTAGTTTTTTTGCTTATTTATCTGCTTGTTTTATATTATTAGCAATTAGTTCTGTACTAAAACAAGAGTTTATTTTAAAAAAAGAGTTTAGTACTTTAAATAAAATTTCTTTAACTTCTGTCCTTATAAATATTGGATTTAGTTATTTGTCTATTAAATTATTTGGATATGTTGGTGTCGTATATTCTACATTGATAGTTTATCTAATTATAAATACTTACCTATATTATAGATTGAAGCGAGAAGAAATAGAATGAAAAAGATACTTAAAAAAATAGATGTAATTGCAAGTAAATATATAAGGTTAAAATATCGACATTTTGTAAAATATGATCCACTATTAGATACTGAGGGTCAATATACAAAAGAAGATTGGGAAAAGCATCGTGATTATATTAATATATATAAAAACTCAGATGACTATAATACAGCTTTTTTGAACAAAGTTTTATTTGATGAGTTAAATAAAGCAGTTGCTGTTTTTGAACTCCTTCAAGTCTTTGATTTTTCGAAGATTAATAGTCTAATTGAAATTGGTTGTGGATATATGTACCAATCGTTTTTATTGAAACAAAAATTTCCACATTTACATTATACAGCTTCAGATTATGATGAAAATGTTATTAAACAATCTTCCAATGTACAATTGTTAAAAAACATAGAAAAAGTTAAGTTCAATGTACTAGAAGATGAGCTTGCTTTAGAATATGATATGGCTATTAGTTGGGCAGTTGATTATCATTTTACAGACAATGAGATACAAGTTATTTTTGATAAATTTTCTAAAAATAATACTAATTATTTAATTTTATCTTTAACGATAGCTACCCCTGTTAGAAAATTTAAAGATCTTATAAATAATTATAAAAATAATAAAATGATTGAAAAAAAGTTTATTCGTGCACACGGGTGGGAAAGAAGTTTAAAATATCTAGAAATTCTTGGAATGAAATCTGGTTTTAATTTTAAATATATAGGAAAGTGTGGTGATTATCATGCTTTATGGTTTTATAAATCATGAGTTTTGAATTTTATCTTAGATTAGAAACATTTATAAAAAAGCATATATTTAATCTTATATTTAAAAAATATTTTAAAACATTTGGGAAAAAAAGCTATATTATCAAACCGTTGAGAATACAAGGTCCTGAGTTTATTTCTATTGGAAATAATGTTGCGATTAACTCTTTTTCCTGGTTGGGTGTTCTAAGACAAGATACAATTCCTAATCTGAAGATTTTAGATGGAGTTTATATCGGAAACTTTTGTCATATAGATTGTATTGATGAAATTATAATTGGTGAAAATACTCTGATAGCTGATAAAGTATATATAGGTGATAATGCACATGGATATGGAAAAAATAATATTCCAATTATAAATCAAAAGCTTATTTATAAAGGTAAAGTTAATATTGGTAAAAACTGTTGGATTGGTGAAAATGTTAGTATTTTAAGTGTTACAATAGGTGATAATTGTGTGATTGGAGCAGGATCAGTCGTTACAAAAGATATTCCGAATAATTCAGTTGCTGTTGGAAATCCTGCAAAAGTTATTAGATTTATTAATAATTAATTTATAAAAATAAAAGGTGAAAATGATGAAAATTTTGATGGCAATGATTAACTACAATACTTCACTTAAAACAATAAGCTGCTTAAAATCAGTTTTAAATCTTAATACAGTGCATAATCTTGATATAATCGTTATTGATAATAGCACAAATATAAAAGAAAAAATAATATTAAAAGAATATTTAGAAATTTTGATTGATAATAAATTTTTAATTACTTATGTTGATTCTAATGGTAACATAGGGTATGCGAAGGCTATGAACCCTCAAATAAAAAAAGCATTAGAATATAAGTATGATTATATTTGGTTGCTCAATAACGATTTAGAATTAGAAAGCAATGCTTTAGATATTTTAATATCATTTGCAATAGCTCATCCAAAAGGTATATATTGTTCTCTGCAAAAAGATTTTGTCAATAGAAATAAGATCATAGAAACAGGTACTATTAATATGGATAGTTTTAAGGGATATGCTATTCCAACTTATAAAAATTCAGATGAATTTATTGAAGTAGATGCAGTTCTTGGTGCAAGTTTAGTGATTGATGTAAAAATTGTTGAAGAAACAAATATTTTTTTAAGCGAGCATTATTTTATTTATATGGAAGAAAATGATTATTGTTATAGAATGAAACTTTTAGGTTATAAATCGTATGTAGTAATGAAATCTATTGTGTATCATGAAGCTGGTGGTTCTGGGGGAACTGGGAATCCATTAATATGGTACTACCGTATAAGAAATTTACTATTATTTAAATATGAATTTCAGTCTAATAGAATAAAAGTTTTTTTGTTAGGAATATATTTTATTATTATGACTATTGTAAGATATCGTCTGAAAATAAATTTTGTTAAAGCTTCAATTTTTGCATTTATTGATGCATATTTTAATAGGAACGAAAAGTCAAAAAGAGAGTTTTAACAATTGATTTTATTAAAATAGTATGCTTTTTTCTTAAATTAGATTGGTTCATATGATATAACTTAAATTTTTGTATCTTACATTCATTCTATTCCATCAAACATATAATGTGTTAAGGAAGAGATATGCAAGATGATATTGCAATTCACAAAAGTGTTAAAGAAGATTGAAGTTAAGAACAATAAACTTAAAAAGATTTTTCTAGAGAGAACTAAAAAAATCAAGGATTGTTGGATTACCATACTTTTACTTGCTTATTAGAAATAATTCAGAAAGGGATATTGACTACAACCATATTATCTCATTGATCTCATAAGCGTTTGAATAATTTAAGCCCTATGCAATTCTCTAAAAGGCATAATCACAAATGTATTTTATTTGCTGAGTTTCTATATCTATATTTATTGATAAATCAGATTATATAATTTGAAGATAGTGTTTTATTTATATTGATGTATATTATAAATTAATCATCTGCAAGTCAGTAATCTATATTCTGAAAAATAATTTTAGATTATGTGGTATATTTGAAGTTGTCTTTTAACTTTTTAAGCCATACTAACTCAATAATTTAGTATAAACAAGTATTAGGTTAGTTTCTACTACAAAAGGTTATTTTAATGAAATTTGTTAGAACAGAAATTTGTGATCTTATTCTTTGTGAACCAATTATATTTAGTGATAAAAGAGGATATTTTTTTGAAAGTTTCAATAAAGAGAATTTCGAAAATTATCTTGGAAAAAAAATTAATTTTTGTCAAGACAATGAATCTAAATCTGCTTTTGGTGTATTAAGAGGGTTACATTTTCAAAAACCACCATTTGCTCAAAGTAAACTTGTTCGTGTTGTATATGGTAAGGTATTAGATGTTGTTGTTGATCTAAGAGAAGATTCTATTACATTTGGTAAAGTGTTGTCTTTTGAACTTAATGATGAAAATAAAAAACAACTATTTATTCCTAGAGGGTTGGCTCATGGATTTATAGTTTTAAGTGAAGAAGCAATTTTTTCATATAAAGTTGATAATTATTATGCTCCACAATATGAAGATGGATTAATATATAATGATGACATTTTAGGAATTGATTGGAAAATTAATTCAAGAGATATTAAGGTTTCTGAAAAAGATAAAAAAAATATGACAATGAGGAATATATATAAGTTTAAGGGAGAATTATATGATTAACTTATTTCAGCCCGCAGTTGGAAAAGAAGAATTAGATGAAGTTGCAAAAGTATTTCAATCAAATTGGTTGGGGAAGGGAAATTATGTAAAAGATTTTGAAAAAGGTTTTGCAAATAATTTAAATGTATCTTCTGAACATTTTTTATCGACTACAAGCTGTACAGAAGCTATATTTTTATCCGCAGATCTTTTTGAGTTTTCTAGTAACGATGAGATTATTATCCCTAGTATAAGTTTTCCATCAATTGGTAGTGCCGTTTTGTCAAGCGGTGCAAAAATTGTATTTTGTGATGTAGACAAACGAAGTTTAAATGTAAGAGCAGACGATATAAAATCAAAAATAACAAATAATACAAAAGCTGTTTATGTGACTCATTATGGAGGTGTGCCCTGTGATATGGATCCTATAATTGAATTGTGTAATATACATAATATTAAAATTATCGAAGATAGTGCATGTTCTATAAAAAGTTTTTATAAAGGTAAAGCTTGTGGGACATTAGGCGACATGGGAATGTGGTCTTTTGATGCTATGAAAACATTAAGTACTGCAGATGGCGGTATGATGTATATTAAAGATTTAGACAAGAGAAAAGTGGCTGAAGAAAAACTATATTTGGGATTACCTTTAAAGCAAAAGAGTGGAATAGATAGTTCGACTCAAGGTAATTCTAATTGGTGGGAATTTGAAATGAATAGGCCAGGTAGAAGAGCTATTATGAATAATGTGACAGGTGCAATAGGATGTGTACAATTAAATAAATTAAATAAGTTTTTACAAAGAAGAGAATACATATATAATAAATATTATAATGAATTGAAAAAACTGGATTGGTTAGAAGTGCCTCCAATGAGTAATTTCGAATATACATCTTCTTTTTATTTTTTTTGGATACAAACTAAATATAGAGATAAATTAGCTAGATATTTATTGGATAATGGAGTATACACAACTTTTAGATATTGGCCATTACATAAAGTTAATTTATTTAAAGAATTTTGTGTTGATGGTGATTATCCAAATGCAGATTTCGCTGCTAAGTATACTTTGAATATTCCTTTACATCAAGAATTGGCTGAAGATGATATTCAAAAAATAATAACATTAATTAAGGAGTTTAATGCATTCTGAGATATTATATATTATTGAAAGTTATATGTTATTATTTTAATTTTATTTTTATAAAGTGCAATAAGTATGATATTGTTAGTTAAAGAATAGAGTTACTATAAACATATATTTTTCTTTTAAACTTAGCCAAAAAATCGATTTATAGATTTCAAAAGCTTAATTTTATATGTTGAATTTAAATCCTCATCTTAAAGAAGATATTTAGATGAAGTATTCTAAGGCTGACTTATAGTTAGAATTTGATGTGTTATATTAAGTAAAAGTTATAAAAAGAGTGAAATATTAGGATAATGAATGCATTGGTCTAAAAATATACAATTCAGAGATGCTAGTTTTTTCTATCTACTAATAATCTTGTTTTCATTCTTTCCATACATAACATTATATTCTTTTGGAAGTGATATTCAACCTTGGAGTATTGTAAGTATTACTTTAATGAGTTTATTACTTTTTTATAATAAAATAAGGTTTTATAATATTTTTGTTTTTTTATTTCTCCCTTTTTTGTATTCGTTATTTTTATTAATTGTTTCTATGGACTACTCTTCGGGGGTTAGAAGTACCTTAGGATATCTAACAATAGGACTTGTACCATTTATTTTCAATAGAATATTAATAAAACACTATGAATTATTCGTTAAATTTTTGAAACTTACAACAATAGTATATTTGATTGTAGGCTTAATTCAGATTTTGTTTGATGAGCAATTCATGGCATTTTTACTCAATCGAAATACTACAACCATTTCACGAGGAGTTGTTTCTTTAAGTCCGGAGCCTACTTTTTATGGAATAATTTGTCTTTTTTTAATTTTATTATTCATATCTTTAGATATTAAAAATAAAATTAAATATATCTTTTTATTGTTGTTTCAGATATGTTTTTTAGCTCAATCTACTATGACTATTTTCTTTTTATTGATTTTTTCTTTTTATTATTTTTTGTTCAAAATGAATATCAAAATAGTAGGTTTACTTTGTCTTAGTATGTTCGTGACATTAATATTTATAGACAATATCGATTTTGTACCTCAAAATATAAGATTATTTCAACTAATTAGTGCATTCTTGAATGACCCATCAAATATTGTTATTTTTGATGCTAGTATTAATGAAAGAGTTTCTGCTATATATTTTTCAATCAAAGGATTTATTGACAATAATTTTCTTCCAAATGGATTTGGGATATATTCACAATATTTAAATCATGAACTACCAAAGCAAAATATCTTTTGGTGGACAAGTGAATCAAATAGAATCATGAGTTTTTATGGTTCTATATTATTTGAAATGGGGTTTATAGGCTTTACAATACCTTTTGTTTACACAATTATAATTTTTAGGGCTTATAAAAATCAAATAGGTAGCGGGTTATTGTATTTTTTTTTTATAAATACAATACTTGTTAGTGCAATACCTTTATCGTTTCCTTTCGTTGGAATTTATATGGCAACATTACTTCATAAAACAAGATACAAAATTAATAAGAATATTGTTAATGTAAAATAAATACAAGGTTCAAAATGGTGTACTATGTCTGTTTTTTAGCATTTGGAGATAATCTTATTTCATTATCTCTTTTGGAACAATTAGATCAAAAAATAAATATTCTAGGTACAAATTATACAAAGAATATTTCTCTTTTAATGAATAATCCAGATCAATTTAGTATAAAGATTGTTTTTAATGATATACCTTCGTTTTATGATATGAGAAAAAAAGGCCTAATTCAAGCAATAAAAGACATGTATAAATTTCTTAATTACATCAAAGAAAACAATATTACGGAAATGATATTTGAGAAAAAGGATTTTAGAAGTATTCTGATTTCAATTTTAACTCATTCAAAAATTCATTATCCAAATAGCTCAAATCGAAATATATATGAAAATAGAAAACATATCATTGAAAATATATATAAAAAACAGGTTACCTTAAATAGATATACGTTAAAAATCAGAAAAAATAAAACTATTGTTATAAATCCACTTACTAGAATGAAACAAAAAAATATAGAACATGAACATTTAAAATATATAATAGATGTAATAAACAAAAATAATTATAAGATATATTTAATTGACATAGAAAAAAAATATGAAATATTTAGTAGTAAAGTTCAACACTACTTAACAAATACAACATTGGATGATATAAAGAATTTGATATTAGAATGTGATTTATATATTGGTGGAGATTCTTTTTTGATTCATCTGGCGTATTATCTTAAAAGAAATTATTTTATGATTCTTTATACAAATAATGATGATTTTTCCCCACCAAATATTGAAGATGTTTTTTATATTAAAGCTCATCATTGTAATAATTTCAACAAAGAAATAAATCAAAAATTTTTTGAAATAGGATTAATTGTATGAAACAAAATTGTAGTATAGTTATATTCAATAACTACATACAAATAAATATATATTTGGAAATTGATAAAATAATTAATCATAAAATTATGGAGAATGATACTTGAAAATATCAATAATAACTGTAGTATCAAATAATGTATCGACAATTAAAAATGCGATCGATTCAGTATTAAGTCAAACATATCGCAACATAGAGTACATAATTATTGATGGCGCAAGTACAGATGGAACTGTTGAAGTAGTGCAAAATTATGGAAATAAAATCTCACGTTTTATTAGCGAAAAAGATGATGGTATATATGATGCCATGAACAAAGGTATAAGGCTAGCCACTGGGAATGTCATAGGGATATTGAATAGTGATGATTTTTATATATCAAACGATGTTATTCACAAAGTTGTCAAAATTTTTGAAGAATATCAAGTCGAAAGTATGTTTGCAGATCTTGTCTATGTAGAAGCTCATAATGTAAATAAAATTGTAAGACACTATGATAGCAGTTACTTTAGTCCAGAGAAATTTGCTTATGGATGGATGCCTGCCCATCCAACATTTTTTGTCAAACGATACATCTATGAACAATATGGCTTGTTTAAAACAGATTATAAAATAGCAGCTGATTATGAATTGTTGACACGTTTTTTAGGCAAACATGAGATTAGTTATTTTTATTTAAAAATGCCATTGGTTAAAATGCGCATGGGTGGTATCAGTACGATGAGTTTTAGAAATAATTTTATTTTGAATAAAGAAATTTTGAGAGCGTGTTCCGAAAATGGCATTTATTCTAATTGGTTTATGGTACTTTCAAAATATCCTAAAAAGTTATTAGGGCTACTCAAACGATGAAAAAACTTTTATTGACAGGTGCTAATGGCTTCTTAGGAAGTTATTTTTATAAACAGTACTCTATAAAATATGATATAAAGACTTTTTCTTTTGTACATAATCAATTCGAAAGTTTATCTTTAAAAAATATAGATACAGTTATTCATCTTGGAGCGCTTGTTCATCAAACTCAAAATATTAATGATGAAATGTATGAAACGATTAATGTTACTCAAACGCTTGAATTAGCACAAAAAGCTAAAGAAGATGGAGTTCAACATTTTATTTTTATGAGCACGGTAAAAGTTTATGGTGAAGGAAGTAATGTTCCCTATAATGATGTAAGCCCATGTGTGCCTTTAGACGCGTATGGTAAATCAAAATTAAAAGCTGAACAAAAACTCCAATCTTTAGGAAATGAAACTTTTCATGTTTCAATTATTCGTACCCCCATCATTTATGGATATGGTGTTAAAGCAAATATGCAAAATTTGATAAAGCTTGTTGATAAAATGAGCTTTTTACCTTTTGGTGGCATTGATAATAAGCGTAGTTTTGTGTACATAGGAAATTTATGTGCCTTGATAGATGCGATTATATGTGCCAGCAAATGTGGTGTTTTTTTAGCAGGAGACGATGAAGCATTATCTACCAGTGAGCTGATATCTTTGATTGCGAATGCCAAACAGAAAAAAATTTATTTACTGAAAGTGCCTTTTTTTAAGGTGCTACTGAAGTGGTTTAAGCCTTCTTTTTACCAAAGGCTTTTTGGGAGTTTGACAGTTGATATAAAACAAACAAATCAAATTTTAAATTTCAAAAATCCTTATTCTATTCGTGAGGGAATTAAAAAAATGGTTGTAAAACAGTAACAATGATTTATTTTGGTTTATTTTTACTTTCACTGTTTTTGACATATAGTGTTAGATTTATAGCGCTCAAAAAATCACTGTTAGCTATACCCAATGAGCGAAGTTCGCATTCTGTTTCAACCCCACATGGTGGAGGTATCGCAATTGCTCTTACATGGTTTTTAGGCCTTCTCTATTTTGTTTTATATGATAAGGTAGATGGTTCTTTATTTAATGCACTGGTATGTGGTAGTTTACTTTCGCTTGTAAGTTATTTGGATGATCTTTATGAATTATCCCCTAAAATAAGACTTTTAATTCAAGCTTTAGTGAGTCTATTAGGACTATATCTCTTAGGTGGTTTATTGAAAATAGATTTTGGTTTTTTTGTTATTGAAAATCAGTGGATTACAAATGTTTTGGCTTTTTTAGGACTAATGTGGTTTATTAATCTCTACAATTTTTTAGATGGAATTGATGGTTATGCTGGAAGTGAGGCCATTTTCTTAGCAGTGGCTGGCTGGTTGTTGTTTGGTGGCGATTATTTTTTAGTTTTAATATCTTCTGTGCTTGGTTTTTTGGTCTGGAATTGGCATAAAGCAAAGATTTTTATGGGCGATGTTGGTAGTACACTTTTAGGCTATTCTATTGGTATATTTGCTATCTATCATCAAAATAATGGAGTATCAATCTTTGTATGGCTCATTTTATTTGGAATTTTTTGGTTTGATGCGACACTAACGCTTTATAGAAGATACCAAAACAAAGAAAAACTTTCTCATGCCCATCGTAAACATGCTTATCAACGACTTGTACAAAGTGGTTGGAGTCATAGTAAAGTTGTTATATATGCACTAGGTGTCAATCTGGTTTTAGCCATTTTAGGGTATAGTTCACTCCTAAATAACGCATCCTTGGTAGGAAGTTTTATAGTGATGCTTGGAATTCTTTATGGAGTAACGAAAATGATAGATCGCCGAAAGAAGTTTGAATAATGGGTGTCATTGATAAAAGAATTCTTAATATTTTTGTGATTGTTTTTTTAACATTTACTACTTTCTCATGGAGCTTTTGGGTTTTTCATATTCCTTTTGATATTCAGATCATCACTATCGTTGTTCTAATTAGAATTTTTGCTTCAATTTTAATTTTTAAAGATTTTTCACTTTCTTGGTCAAAAGTAACGCAGAAGACATTCATTCTCAAAAGCATTGTTTACAGTATTGCTTTTGTATTTTATGCACCCTTTTATTATGGACATTTTTTCCTTTATTTTCTTTTTTCTGAGCTTGTTTTGTACTTGTTTGCAATGAATTTTTGTATGTATAGTTATTATTTACTGGTAAATCGTAGTCGGACACCAAAAAATAAAACACTTGTTATTTATGGTGCTGGAAAAGCTGGTTTAGGACTTGAAGAGGAATTTAGGAACAGCCAATATAAAATTGTTTGTTTTGTTGACGATGATCAAAGGCTACAAAAAAGAAGCATTGATAGTATTCGGATTATTTCAAAGAAACAACTTAAAGAAAAAATTGGTCCAAATAATAAGTATGATTTACTACTTATTGCAATGCCATCGGCAAGCCCTAAAAGAATTAATCTTATTTATGAGCGTCTTAGACCTTATTTTTATGAGATTAAAATATTACCATCTCTAAATAAAATTTTATCGAATAGTCTTTTGTCTGGACAATTAAAAAATATCACTGTTGAAGATCTTCTTGCCCGCCATCCTAAAGATTTGGATAAAAATACGATTTCAACTTTTATAAAAAATAAAGTAATTATGATCAGTGGAGCTGGAGGTAGCATCGGTAGTGAAATTGTTCGCCAATGTCTAAAATATGAAGCTAAATACATCATAGCAATAGATCATAGCGAATTTAATCTCTATCAATTAGTAGAAGAATTAAAAAGTGATAAGCTTATACCTCTTATGCAAAGTGTGCTAAACGAAACCTCAATGGAAAGAGCTTTTTTAGAGTACCAACCAGATGTTTTTGTGCATGCGGCTGCATATAAACATGTTCCACTTGTTGAATCCAATATGGAAGAGGGTATCCTCAATAATATTTTAGGTACAAAAATTTGTATTGATTTAGCAATTAAGTATGACGTATCAAAATTTATTTTGATTTCAACCGATAAAGCTGTTCGCCCAACAAATGTGATGGGTGCGACTAAACGTATTTGCGAATTGTATGCACAAAATGTTGATGCAAAAAACACTCAAATTATGGCTGTTCGTTTTGGAAATGTTTTAGGGAGTAGTGGATCTGTTATCCCAAAATTTAGGGCACAAATAGAAAAAGGTGGCCCGATTACAGTGACACATCCAGAGATTACACGTTATTTTATGTTAATTCCTGAAGCGTGTGAATTGGTATTACAAGCAGGTGCTATTGGTAAGAATGCAGAACTTTTTATTTTAGATATGGGAAAACCTATTAAAATTGTTGATTTAGCAAAAAAAATGATTGAGCTTTCTGGTAAGATGGATGTTAAAATAGAATTTACAGGGTTAAGGCTAGGGGAAAAACTCTATGAAGAGTTGCTACTAGATGATAGTGATCATAAAACATTGTATGAATCAATTATGGTGGCACGAAAAACAGATTATGCAATTGAACAATTAGAACACGATATTGCGGAACTTTTTGTCTGTAACGACAAACTTGCAAAATTAAAAGAGATTCTCCCTGAATTTAATCATCAAAATAAGTGTTAGGAAAAATATATGAATAAGCAAGTCGAAATACCATATGAAGAAGAAATAGATTTAAAGATATTATGGAAAACACTCTTAAAATTTAAAACAATGATTATTCTTTTGACGGGGTTGATAACTTTAATTGCAATAATATATGTTTTTATGCAAACGCCTATATACGAAGCAAAAGCAGTTTTAGAAATAGGATCATATTCTAATTCTAATTCTAATTCTAATTCTAATTCTAATTCTAATTCTAATTCTAATTCTAATTCTAATTCTTGGATTGAGAATCCTAATACAGTCTTAAAAAGATTAGAAATGAGATATTTAGAGAACAAGAATACAGAGAAAAGAGTTTGGCTAGATAAAGTTTCTTTTGTAAAAGGTACTCAAAATCTTTTAGAAATATCAACTTTGGGATTCAGTCCAGAATTAGCAAGCACATATTTGAAAGAAATAGAAAGAAGTATTAGTACTAAGCATCAAAAATTAATAGATACTTATGTTGATTCTATAAGCTTAAAAATGAATAATTTAAATGCTCAAAAAGAAGAATTATTGCTTGAAAAAGAGCGTTTAGTGCAAGAATTAAATAAAAAATCAAGCTATATTGAAAAATTGATTCAAAATAATCCTACATTAGCTGGGGTCTATTTAATAGAAATTAATAATAATACAGTAGAACTAAAAAATGTGAAAGACAGTATTTATAATATTAATAATCAGTTGAATGATTTAAAATTAGATATCTCCTCAAAAAATTTAAAAATGACAGAGCTTATTGATAATATTAATTCTAATAGTAATCCTATTTTACCTAAAAAAATGTTAATTATTTCTACTAGTTTTATGATAGGGTTTGTATTATCTATTTTTATAGCTTTAGTTTTAGAATTTATGTGCAAAGATACTCATGCATAAAATAGATGCGAAATTTTTCATTCTTATATTTACAACATTAACTGCTTTCGCATTTAGTATAGCAGTTCGATTCATATGGATTTATCAACTTAGTGATATTGAAAGTTTTAAATTTGCTGGTCAATTCATGATTAATACTAATGATGGTTACTTTTGGGCAGAAGGCGCAAGAGATCTGTTGTATGGTGTTTCGCAGAAGCATTCTCTTTCACCATTCAATGAAGCGGCATCTTTACTAACGTATCTTGCTGTGAAGTTATTGCCTTTTTCTTTTGAAACAATCATATTATATATGCCTGCAGTTCTAGGGTCATTTATTGTTGTACCTATTATTTTCATTGCCCATAATCTGAAAATGATAGAAGTAGGGTTTTTAGCATCACTCCTTGCTTCTATTGCGGTCAGTTATTATAATCGAACAATGATAGGTTATTATGATACTGACATGCTAAATATTGTTCTTCCTAGTTTTCTCTTATGGTCACTCATGTTAGCATTACGTACTCAAGAAGAAAAATATCTTTTAATTACAGCATTAGAAATTATTATATATCGTTGGTGGTACCCACAAAGTTATTCTTTAGAATTCTCTTTTTTAGGACTTGTCCTTTTGTTCACACTCATTTGTGATCGTAAAAAGAGTTTCAATTTTCAACTCATAACGATTATGCTTTTGGCAATGATGGGGTTACCAACTTGGATACGTTTATTACTTGTGATAAGTGCATATTTTGTGTTTAAAAAAAGAGATTGGCATCGCTTTATTTGGTATATTTTAGGTGTCTCAGTAGTGTTATTTATCGTTTTTGGCGGTCTAGAACCTATTTGGATGAGATTAAAGCTGTATGTATTTAAAGATGCTATTGAAGTAAGTTCAGATGTTTTACCTTTACATTTTTTCTCAGTCATCCAAACAGTACGTGAAGCAGGGCAGATTGATTTTGTAACATTTGCAGAGCGGATTAGTGGACACACCATTACCTTGGTACTTTCTCTTATAGGGTATGTTTTATTAGTCAAAAAATATCCTGTAATGCTTTTAGGCTTACCACTTTTAGGACTTGGCTTTTTAGCACTTTGGGGAGGGCTTCGTTTTACAATTTATGCAGTACCTGTATGTGCTTTAGGCGTTGCTTATTTGCTCTTTGTTTGGAGCAATTATATCACTCAGCTCTTTGCTAATGAAAAGCTTGGTCATATTATTAAATCATGTTTTGTTGTTGGTGCAAGTTTAGGTATTTTATATCCTAACATTTTACATGTAATTGAATATCGAGTACCAACAGTATTTAATAAAGCAGAAGTAGAACAGTTGGATAGGTTAAAAAATCTCGTTGATAGAGAAGATTATATTGTCGCATGGTGGGATTATGGTTATCCTCTTCGTTATTATGCAGATGTTAAAACTTTAATTGACGGTGGTAAACATAATGGGGACGTTAATTTTCCTGTCAGTTATATGCTAACAAACCCTCAAGAGAGTGCTGCACGTTTAGCAAGGCTTGAGATTGAATATACAGAAAAAGCATTTGTGACAGCAGAAGAAAATGAGACGAAACCTAAAAGTCAACAGGTTAAAATCATAAATAACACAGCACAAATGACTTTGGATTATGGATTTAAAGATGCTAATGATTTTTTAGCAGCTCTTCAAACGCCACTTTCATTACCAGAAAAAACACGTGACATTTATTTTTATCTGCCTTATCGTATGATGAGTATTTTCCCTACGGTAGCGCAATTTAGTAATATTGATATCATGAATGGCAAAACCGTTCGTCAGCCATTTTTCTTTCAATCAATGCAATTTAAAGATATGGGTACGACGCTTAATTTTGGTAGTGGAGTTGTGCTTGATAAAGCAAAAGGAATGCTCAAGCTTGGCAATCAAGAAATCCCTGTAAAGAACTTTATTCAAACGGCATATACTTCTAATTTTAAATTGATAAAAGAACAAAACACGATTCATCCTAATGGACTTTTTTCGATTATTTATATGCAAGCGTATAATACGTTTTTGATTCTTGATGAAGATATGTTAAATTCGACGTATATTCAACTTTTCGTTTTAGAAAATTATGATGAACGATTTTTTGAACCGATGAGTTTAGAGGCATATGCTAAAGTATATCGGCTCAAAATTTAGTTACAATACGAAAAAACAAAAGGTCCGATATGGTTATTCGTGAAATTCAGCAGTTTGCTGAGGTAAGAACAAGGGCAAGGGCGTATTTGTGTTATCTCTTTACGCGCAATATACCCAACCGTATGCCTGAACCCAATATAGACATTATTTCTTCAAGTTTAGATAAGATCGTTCATGAAGTTGAAGAGTTTGAAGCACTTTATCTCCTCGATCACAAAGGTGATCAATTGATCAATAACATCACAGATGATCCTCATCGTAAAGGTGGTCTTGGTCAAAATCGTAGTGGAAAATCCTATTATTATCGTGCCGTACGTGAAAAACGTTGTGTATTAAGCGATCCTTACCCTTCAACACTGACCAATGATTTAACGGTAACAGCTTCTTATCCTATATATGATGAGCAAGGTGTCCTGCGATTTATTGCGTGTATTGATGTCTCATTAGAGCATATTTTAAAAATTGCGCATCCTTCATCATTACAATCTCTTTTTGGCAAAAGTTCTCAAGTGATTTATACGATTTTTTCACTTTCATTATTGGCAATTGCACTTTTATTGCTCTTTAATGGCATGCGTAGCCTTTTTATGCATGGACTTCAGTTTGACCTCCTAGATATTAAAGCGATGTTTGAATCAACCATTTTGATTACGCTCTCTTTGGCTATTTTTGATCTGGTGAAAACGATTTTTGAAGAAGAAGTTTTAGGTCGAAATGAACGTGATGATAATGGCGGTATGCATAAAACAATGGTGCGATTTTTAGGTTCTATTATCATTGCACTTGCAATTGAAGCATTGATGCTTGTCTTTAAATTTGCAATTATCGATGCAGCGCACATACTGTATGCAGTTTACCTAATTGGTGGTGTTACATTATTGCTCTTTGGTCTAGCTTTTTATCTGAAATCAATACCACAAAAGAGAGATTTATGATAGGTTTGATTGATTACAATATGGGTAATCTTAGAAGTGTTACGAATGCTTTTGCAAAACTAGGTGTTAGCATTGAAATTGTCAAAGATGCAAACGATGTATCGAAGTTTGATAAGATCATTTTACCTGGAGTTGGCGCTTTTAAAGATGCTATGGATTGTTTGCATGAACGAGGTATGGATGAAGCTGTTAAAGTGTTTGCGAACTCAGGAAAGCCTTTACTTGGGATTTGTCTTGGTATGCAACTTCTTTTTGATAGCAGTGTTGAATTTGGTAAATGTGCGGGACTTGGGTTGATTGAGGGAGAGATTGTTAACTTTGATACTTCGCGTTTTTCAAGTCGTTTAAAAGTTCCTCATATGGGGTGGAATGAGCTTTTCATCACGAAGGATTCACCATTATTTAAGGGAATGCCAAAGTCTTTTTATCTTTATTTTGTACACAGTTTTCATGCAAAATGTGATGAAAAATATACGATAGGAAAGACAATGTATGGCTATGAATTTCCTAGTGCCGTGCAAAAAGCGAATGTGTATGGCTTTCAACCGCATCCAGAGAAGTCACATGCGAACGGATTGGCTATTTTAAAGAATTTTGTGGAGTTATGATGGATATTTTACCAGCGATTGATCTAAAAGATGGAAAAGCAGTACGCCTTACTAAAGGGCTGATGGAAAGTGCAAAGATTTATTCGAATGAACCATGGGAAGTGGCAAAAGTTTTCGAAGAGATGGGCTCATCATGGGTACATTTAGTAGACCTAAATGGTGCATTTGCAGGAGAACCTAAAAATCTTGAGCAAATTGAGAAGATACGAAAAAATTGTAATCTTAAGATAGAACTTGGTGGTGGAATTCGTGATGAAGATACCATTCATCGCTATATGGATTTAGGTATTGATCGTGTTATTTTGGGTTCTATTGCACTTAAAAAACCTGCTTTTGTTAAAGAAATGGCGCAAAAATATCGCATTGTGGTAGGCATTGATGCGATTGATGGTTATGTTGCTGTGGAAGGTTGGGCTGAAAAATCAACGATGCAGGCAACAGACCTTGCTCGTGCTTTTGCTGACGCTGGTGTCGAAGCAATTATCTGTACGGATGTTGGACGCGATGGAATGCTCAGTGGAGTGAACCTTGATTTTACACTTTCTATTGCAGACGCTTCTGGCATTGCAACAATTGCCAGTGGAGGTTTAAAGAATTTGGACGATATTATAGCATTGAAACGAAGTTCTAAAGTGGCTGGAGTAATTGTAGGAAAAGCATTTTATGAAGGTAGCTTAGATTTGCGAGAAGCGTTTGCATTTATCGCTAACGAAGCGCTTTAAACTAAGTTCAAACTAAACTTGGTTAGAATTTAACCAATAGCAATAACATAAACAATAAAAGGAGTGACATTGAAGCTGCTTGTAGTAGATGATAGCTCGACAATGCGCCGTATTATTAAAAACACATTACAGAGATTAGGTTTTAATGACGTTTTAGAAGCTGAGCATGGTGTTGAAGCTTGGCAAATTATGGAAAGAACACCTGATATTAATGTGCTTATTACCGATTGGAACATGCCTGAGATGAATGGTTTAGATTTGGTTCGTAAAGTAAGAGCTGAGAAAAAATATGAAAATATGCCAATTATCATGGTTACGACGGAGGGTGGTAAAGCTGAAGTTATTACAGCCCTTAAAGCAGGTGTCAATAACTATATCGTAAAGCCTTTTACGCCTCAAGTATTGAAAGAAAAACTCGAGGATGTTTTAGGTTAATTTGAATGAAAAAAACCTATAACGAACTTCATATAACCCCAGATAGTAGTGTATACCCACTTTTTCTTGATTTTATTATGAGCCTCAGTGATGAGGCTCTTGAAGAGAATGATGGCAGTATCATTTTACGTAGTGAAGAAGATCTTGAGATGCTTCTTTTTGGCGTAGAAACATTTGCGAAAGAGCTTTCAGCAGCTCTTGGCCATGAGATTACAGTTGAAACAAAACTTCTTGTCAAAGAGAATGAGGATTGGATTTCTCAATATCGAAACTCGATACAACCTTTGCATGTAGATGATTTATATATTCGTCCAAGCTGGGTAGAGAGTATTGAAGGTAAAAAAAATATTATTATTGACCCTGCACTCGCTTTTGGTTCAGGACATCATGAAACAACATATGGTTGTTTGTTACTCTTGCAGAAATATGTTAAAAAGGGTACGGAACTCCTAGATGTTGGTTGTGGTAGTGGTATTTTGAGTATCGCTGCCTGCAAATGTGGTGCCATTGTTGATTTGTGTGATACTGATGAACAAGCTACTGCAAGTGCAATAGAAAATTTTAAACTCAATCATGAAAAGTTTAATCGCATTTGGACAGGCTCTGTTCAAAAACGTGAAAAAGAGTATGACATCGTTGTTGCCAATATCATCGCAGATGTACTTATTATGTTAGCCAGCGATTTGCAAAAAGCAGTAAAAAAAGATGGTTTACTCATTCTTTCTGGCATTTTAGATAAGTATGTTGATAGAGTAGAACAAAAGTTTTCTTCGATGAAATTGGTTGAAAAGTATCAAAAAGAGGAGTGGTTTACACTCGTGTTACAAAGGAATTAGATGAGTCAAAATAATCAAGATAATAATAAAAACGACAAAAAAAACTTTTTTAATCAAAATCCGCTTTTAATGTTTGCTATTTTTTCTATTGTTGTTATCGTGTTGTTCAAAAATTTCACATCGGTTTCTGATGCAGGAATGGGAGCAAACTTTGGTACGCAAAATAGCGCAACAAAAAACATTAGTTATTATGAACTCAAAGAGTTGATCCGTAATAATCAAATTAGTTATGTCGCTATTGGACAAACGACTATTAAAGCATTCTCGCCAGAAGGTGCACAAAAAACTGTTTATGTTGTTAAAAAAGTAGGAGAGGATAACACACTTATCCCTTTAATGGATGAGAAAAAAGTAGGCTATGGTGGCTATAATGAGTCCAATATCTTAACAGAAATTCTTTTTTCATGGGTTTTACCAGTTTTTGTATTTTTTGGTATTTGGATGTTTTTAGCAAACAAAATGCAAAAAAATATGGGTGGTGGCATCCTTGGTATGGGAAGCAGTAAGAAACTTGTTAATTCTGAAAAACCGAAAGTAAAATTTGAAGATGTTGCTGGTGTTGAAGAGGCGAAAGAAGAAGTAAAAGAGATCGTTGATTTCTTAAAATTCCCAGATCGCTACATGAACCTAGGTGCAAAAATTCCTAAAGGTGTTTTGTTAGTAGGACCTCCAGGCACAGGTAAGACATTACTGGCTAAAGCCGTTGCAGGAGAGGCAAGTGTTCCTTTTTTCTCTGTATCAGGCTCAAGTTTTATCGAAATGTTTGTAGGTGTGGGTGCAAGTCGTGTACGAGATCTTTTTGAAAATGCAAAGAAAGAAGCACCTGCAATTGTGTTTATTGATGAGATTGATGCTATTGGTAAAAGTAGAGCTGCAAGCGGTATGATGGGCGGCAATGATGAAAGAGAACAAACACTGAACCAGTTACTTGCAGAAATGGATGGTTTTAGCTCAGATAAATCACCGGTTATCGTTTTAGCCGCAACAAATAGACCAGAAGTTCTAGATGCTGCACTTTTAAGGCCAGGTCGTTTTGATAGACAAGTTTTGGTAGATAAACCAGACTTCCAAGGAAGAAAAGAGATTTTAAAAGTCCATAGTGCAGATATTAAACTTGGTAAAAATATTGACCTTGAAGAGATCGCTCGTTTAACTGCTGGACTAGCAGGTGCAGATCTTGCAAATATCATTAATGAAGCAGCACTTTTAGGTGGTCGTAAAAACAAAGATTATGTTGAACAAATCGATCTTGTAGAAGCTGTTGAGAGAGCTATCGCAGGACTTGAGAAAAAAAGTCGTCGTATCAATCCTGAAGAAAAACGCATTGTTGCATATCATGAGAGTGGGCATGCACTCATTGCTGAAACAACGACAGGTGCTAAAAGAGTTTCAAAAGTATCAATTATTCCAAGAGGATTAGCTGCACTTGGATATACACTCAATACGCCAGAAGAGAATAAATTTTTAATGCAAAAACATGAACTTATCGCAGAAGTAGATGTTCTTCTTGGTGGACGCGCAGCAGAAGAGGTTTTCTTAGGTGAAATTTCTACAGGTGCTGGCAATGACTTAGAGAGAGCAACCGATATCATTAAAGCAATGGTAAGCATTTATGGTATGAGTGATGTAGCAGGACTTATGGTCTTAGAAAAACAACGTAATACATTCTTAAATGGTGGTACCACCAAAGATTACAGCGAGAAAATGGCTGAAAAACTTGATGAGCACATTAAAGAAAAACTTCAAGAACGCTATCTTATTGTCAAAGAGCGTTTAGTAGAATATCGTGAATGTATCGAACGTATTGTTGCAAAATTAGGCGAATATGAAACCATTGATGGTGAGCAACTACGTGAAGTGATTGAAGCGTACGAAGTGGAATTTAATATCCCTTCTAAATTGAATAAGCATTCTAAAGCTAAACATGAGTCAAAAATTTTAGAAGAACAACAAAACAGTGATGCGTAATCATTCTTATACTTCAACACAAATTATTGCAAAGGAGGGGTGGAACCAAAGTGTACTTGCATTTATGGTTTTTCTCCTTGCTTATGGACTCTCTTTTTTGCCATGGCTTTTCTTCTTAATTTTTGTAGGAACACTGTACGGTTATCGTAATCCTGAGCGTATTGTAGACGAAGATGATGGACATTGTCTTGTTTGCCCGATGGATGGACTTGTTACCGATATCTCAAAAATTAGTTTGCATGATGGCAGTGAGGCCTTACGTATCGTGATTCGTAAATCGTTTTGGGATGTTGGCGTTTTAAGAGCTCCATTAACAATGGAAATTACAGAAACAAAAAAACGTTTTGGACTTTTTATGGCTTCTTCTTCACCGCTATTTTCACGTTTGTCTGAACGTCAAACATGCACATGTAAAAGTGCATATGCTTCTGTCAAAATGGTTGTGAGTGCGGGTTTATGGAGTCAGAAAATCACACTCTTCTCTAAAATCGGAGCCTTCAAAGCGGGTGAACGATTAGGGTTTTTACGTGATGGTGAAGTAGCACTTCTTTTACCTCTAGATACACGTGTTAAAGTTTCGTTAAATGATGAAGTCAAAGCAGGTATGAGCATTTTAGGCTATCTTGCATATAAGGATAAAGATGTTAAATAATAGCGGTAATAAACTCCAATTGATCTACGTTTTTCCTAACCTTTTCACAGCCGCAAGTGCTTTTTTAGGTGTGATTAGTATTATTGCTTCAGCAAATGGTCAATTCGAAAAAGCGGCTGTTTATATCTTGTTATCACTGATTTTCGATGGTTTAGATGGAAGAGTCGCTCGCATGACCAATGCTACTAGTAAATTTGGTGCGGAGTTTGATTCTTTAGCAGATATTGTCGCTTTTGGTGTAGCCCCAGCAATGCTTTTTTATTTTAGCGTTGGGCATATGTATGGTAAATTAGGTTCTCTGTTATGTGCAATGTATGTTGTTTTCGGCGCTATTAGACTAGCACGTTTCAATATTATGATTGGCGTGTCAGAGCCTTCTGTGTTTATTGGTGTACCTATCCCTACAGCGGCAGTGGTTGTTTCTATGTGGATTTTGCTTTACAGAGAACACCCTTTTATGCATGGGCTTGAGTGGGTAATGCTGGTTGGACTAGGCATTCTTTCATTTTTAATGGTGAGTAATATTCGCTATCCTAGTTTTAAAAAAATAGATATGCAAAAAGGGTATTTGATCAAAATCTTGGTTTATTTGGTCATTGTCTTTTCTCTTCTTTATCTTTATCCTATTGAAGTAGGAACATTTTTAATTACCGCATATTTAGGTTATGGACTTATTCGAGGTATTTATAATTTCATCGTTGCCAAATTCCATAAAAATTTAGTATAATACGCGCACTTCGAGGTAAAGGATCTTTGCTTTACCTCTTATACTTATTAAGGAGAAGCGATGAACAGCGTAGATATCGGCATTATGAAATCGATCAAAATTTTACCTAAAATAGAGATCAAAAACGCTCTCCTGCAAAACCTCCTCTCTCTCTAATCCCTTTTTTTATTTCCAATTTTTAAACAACCATACTAAGGACAACCTATGAAAGACAATAAAATTATAATTTTTGATACCACATTACGTGACGGAGAGCAGAGCCCAGGTGCTTCAATGAACACGGAAGAGAAAATTCAGATTGCATTGCAATTACAAAAATTAGGTGTTGACGTAATTGAAGCGGGATTTGCAGCAGCAAGTCCAGGAGATTTTGATGCAATTGCCAGGATTGCAGAAGCAGTAACCAAAAGTCGTATTTGTTCACTTGCGCGTGCACTTGATCGCGATATCAAAGCAGCGGGTGAAGCAGTTTCTAAAGCAAAAATGAGTCGTATCCATACCTTTATCGCTACAAGTCCAATTCACATGGAATATAAGCTTAAAATGACACCCGATCAGGTAATCAAAAAAGCAGTAGAAGCCGTACAGTATGCTAAAACATTTTGTGATGATGTTGAGTTTAGTTGTGAAGACGCAGGTCGCAGTGATGTCAGTTTTATGAAAGAAGTCTTAGATGCTGTTATCAATGCAGGTGCAACAACACTCAATATTCCAGATACAGTAGGGTATCGTTTACCAACAGAAATGGGTGCGATTATCAAATCACTTCACGAATTTGTAGGAGATCGTGCAATTATTTCTGTGCATAATCATAATGACTTAGGCCTTGCAGTAGCTAACTCTTTGGCATGTATTGAAAATGGTGCACGTCAGGTAGAATGTACTATTAACGGTTTGGGCGAACGTGCAGGAAACGCTGCACTTGAAGAGATCGTTATGGCACTTCGCACACGAAAAGACCATTTCAATGGCTATGAAACGAACATTAACATCAAAGAAATTTATCCAACCAGTAAATTAGTCTCTTCTATTACGGGTATTGAACCACAACCAAACAAAGCTATTGTAGGTAAAAATGCATTCTCTCACGAGAGTGGTATTCACCAAGATGGTGTTTTAAAACATACCGAAACCTATGAAATTATGAGTGCAAAAGACATTGGTCTTGATAAAAACTCTATTGTTCTTGGTAAACACTCTGGTCGCCATGCCTTTAAAGATAAATTGAGTTCTTTAGGGTATGAGCTTAAAGATGAAGAGATTAATGAAGCATTTGAGCGTTTTAAAATCTTAGCAGATCAGAAAAAAGAGATTTTTGATGATGACCTTCGTGCATTAGTAGCAGAAGAGATTACAAAGATTCCTCAAGTGTTTGAATTACTTCGTTTACAACTTTCTGATTGTGCACCAGGAGGAGTCCCAAGTGCTGCAGTTACTATTTTACACGATGGTAAAGAGATTACGGATGCTGCTATCGGTAATGGAACTATGGATGCCATCTTTAAAGTGATTGATCGTGTGTGTGGCGTGAGTGGTGAACTAAAAGATTATAAAGTGGACGCTGTTTCTCAAGGTAAAGACGCGATGGCGAGAGTCCTTGTAAAAGTAGTATTTGATGAAAGTAAACCAGCAATTATGGGACATGGTTTAAGTGTTGATACAATGCTTGCAACAGCTAAAGCCTACATAGGAGCACTCAATAGTTATATGTCAATGAGAGAACGTTTGCGATCTGTTAAAGCGAGTGAAAAAGAGGGTATTTAATATAGTGTTGTTTACATGTAAAGGGGACTATCATCCCTTTGCATGTAAAAGAGTTATCTCACGAGTGCGAAACTAAAATACTGGGATATAAATCCAATATTTCCAATACTTCTATACTGTGCATTTGCTGCTTCAAAATTTCCTACTTCTTGGTATAACAATCCAAGAGCATATTTACTTTCAACGTTATTCGGATCGGTCAATTTTGATAGCTCTAAGAGAGCAATAGCGTTTTCGCTATGCCCAGCTCCAATGGCTGCAACTGAAGCTAAGAAAATCGTATGCGTATCTTTTTTCTGAAAATCATCAATAAGTTTATTGTACAGTGTGAATGCTTCTTCAAAATTGTTTGTATAGATTTCCATGAAAGCAAGTGTTTGCATGATAGAAGGAATATCGATACGTTCTTCTTCCATTTTCTTTCTTACGCTATCGCGTTTTTGATGGAGAAGTCCGCCAATTTGTAAAAGTCTTATATACTGCTCTTTAACAATTTTAGGTCCAAAATAAAAAGCATCATAATCGAGTGGAAGACGATTAAACTCTATTTGAATGGCTTTTGCATAGGCTTTAATGTTCTGTTTTTGATGTTTTACATTGAATGCAATGATATTGGCAATAATATCTTTAGGAAGCAATGCTTGAAGTTTTTGCGTACTTAGGCGATAAATACGTTCATTGCTTAGTTTTTGTGCGGCGATAATATTAAGCATGAGGCTTAATGGGCTATCTTCTTTTTCCATTTCTAACCATCTAGTCAGTGAGAAATGGTTACCATCGGTGAGATGAATGAGTGATGCATAAAGGTTGTCTTTTTCAAGTGTTTGATTTTTTGCAAGGCTCTCTTTGACATCTTCGGCTAATTTTGTAACGTCTTTGCCAATGAGGTTTCCACTCATGAGAGCAAAAACACCAGCAAGGTAATTGTTACTATCGAGGTGATAACTTTTTGAGAAATTTTTATAAGCTGCTGCATAATCACCCATTTGTGCATAGGTCAGTGCCAGGTTATAGTGTAAAATAGAGTGATTTTTATACTCTTCAACCATCTTAAGAAAGATATCGTTGGCTTCATACACATGAAAATCAAGTGCTTTTTTAATTCCCTTGCTAATCGCAATATTGACTTTAGAGATAGTGGAACTTGCTTTAAGGTATGAAAGCGCAGGGCCTATTTCATCAATAAAGATGTTCATACTTCCTTTGCGAATATAATCAATCGTCTGTTTTGCATCAAAAACTTTATAGGGCGCATAATAGAAAATAAGACTATAGATATTTTCATTGTCGAAAAAGAGTTCTTTTTCAAATTCCGTTTGTGCTTGGTCAACATCAAAAAGTGAAGGTTTCAAAATAGCGCGCATTTTATAAATAGGTTTAGCATCAGTGTCACGTACTTTATAAACTTCTCCCATCAAAGAAGCGGTATTGCCAAGGTTCCCCATTTTATTTTCAACCATAGCTAACGCCATTTTTATTTTTGGGTTTTCACGGTCATTTTGAAGCGCTTTAAGCAGCGATGCTTTGGCTTTTGGAAATTCACCTAATTTGGCTTGCAAAAGCCCTAATGTAAAATGGTCACTCTCTTTCTCAACCTTTTCGAGTGTTGAAAGGGCATAAGCATTATGATTGAGAGAAGCTAAAATTTTAGAAGCAAGGTAGTCTTGGTCTTCTTTATAAAAATTGGTCACAGGATGTGAGATAGCACTCAGTGCTTCATAGTAAAAATCTTTGTAGTAATGTACTAATCCAACATAATAGGAGTAGAGTGGAGCATTGCTCTCTTCGGGAAGGTATGCATAGGCTAAATCAATATAATACGTAAAAAGCTTATCATCTTTCATCTCTAAGGCACAGACAGCTGCGTTAATGGCGCTAATCGTTCGATGTTCTTTGTTTTGAATTGCTTTTTTAAAAGCTTCAAGTGCTTCTGGAAAATTTTGTTCTTTGAGCTTTGCAACACCAATATTGTAGTAAGAGATGGCTTCATTAAATGTAGCTATTTTTTCATAGATTTTAAGAGCTTCATCTTTATTGCCTTGCTCATACAAAAGATGTGCTTTCTTAATCATCCCATCCAGTTTTGAGGGTGAAAATTGCTCTTTAGGGACAGATTTTTCAACCACTTTTTCAATAGGTGCAGGTGCGGGAACTTTGTTTTTATTTTTGATAATAACAATGAGGGTAATAATAATGGCAAGAAGTAGTGTTGCTCCTAGAATAAGCAAAATAAGCAATTTCTTTTTTGCTTTGCTCTTTTGCTCATCTTCATCTGAAGCAGTTGAAGCGGCGGCATTTTCATCGGCACTTTCTTCTTCTATCGGAGCAAATCCTTCTTCCACAACGCTTAGTGCTGATGAAGGCTCTGCCTCAAGGATGACTACTTCTTCTTCTGCCATGTTACATATACTTTTTCAAGACTTCAGGGATAGCAACGCTGCCATCTTCTTGTTGGTAATTTTCCATAATAGCAATCAGTGTTCGACCCACTGCTAAAGAAGAACCATTAAGCGTATGCACTAAACGGTTTTTACCATCATCTTTAAAACGGATTTTTGCACGTCTTGCTTGGAAATCAAAGGTGTTAGAAACAGAGCTGATTTCGCGGTATCTATTTTGTCCTGGAAGCCACACTTCAAGATCAACAGTTTTAGCGGCACTAAAACCAAGATCGCCACCACACAGCATCAAATGACGGTGAGGAAGCCCAAGTGAGGTTAAAAGGTCAGAAGCACAAGAGAGCATCTCTTCAAAGACAGCCTCACTTTGCTCTGGTGTGGTGATGCTCACAAGCTCAACTTTGTCGAACTGATGTTGGCGAATCATACCACGAGTATCTCTACCTGCACTACCTGCTTCTTTTCTAAAACATGCAGAATAGGCTGTCATTTTGATCGGTAATTCTTCAACGTTTAGAATTTCATCTCTGAAAAGGTTGGTGACAGGAACTTCTGCTGTAGGGATCAAAAAGAGATCTTCACCATCAACTTTAAACAGATCGTCTTCAAATTTTGGAAGTTGTCCTGTTCCCATTAATGTTTCACGGTTTACAATGTATGGAACAGCTACTTCTTCAAAACCTCGTGAGCGGTTAAAGTCAAGCATATAGTTGATGAGCGCACGCTCTAGTCTTGCTGCTTCATTTTTCAAAACACTAAAACGACTTTTTGAAAGTTTTACACCACGTTCAAAGTCGATCCAGTTTTGTTTGATATCGATATCCCAATGCTCTTTTGGAGTAAAAGAGAAGGTTTTTGGCTCTAAAACACGTTTGAGTTCAACGTTGTCATTCTCATCTTCACCTTCTGGAACAAGTGGTGAAGGCATATTAGGGATAATGGTAGCTAGAGATTCAAGTTTTTCTTCTAGTGCTCTAACGATTTCGGTTGCTTCTGCAATTTTTTCTTTGTTTAAAGAAAGTTCCGCTTTAAGGGCAGCTACATCTTTACCTTCTTTGGCATAAACACCAAAAAGTTTACTTTTTGCATTTTGTTCTGCTTGAAGAGGCTCTAGTACAAGCCGAGCGCTTTTGAGTTCGAGTGATAATGCACGAAGTTCTTCTAAAAGAGATTCATCTACTTTTTTCTTTCTGAGGCTTTGTGCTACGTTTTCAAAATCATTTTGAATTAATTTAATATCTAACATACTTTCCCTTAGCGATAAATTCCAACAAGATCACGAATGATACGCATCTTCTCTGTTGCGATTTTGCGAGCCTTACTCGCTCCTTCATCTAAAATAGCCAATACTTCATCTTTATGCTCTAAATAGTATGCTCTCTTCTCACGTGCAGGTGCGAAATAGTCCCAAATAAGGCCATTAAGGTAGGCTTTAAAGTGACCATATCCTTCGCCACCTTTTTGGTAGCGTGCTTTTAATGCTTCTACTTCGTCATTTTCTAAAAAGAGTTTAGCAAGAGCGAATATATTGCAGGTTGTATAGTCTTTTGGCTCTTCCATTGGTGTTGAGTCTGTTACGATGCGCGAAGTGGCTTTTTTGAGCTCTTTCTCGGTGCAGAAGATGTCAATGGTGTTGCCATAACTTTTACTCATTTTAGCACCATCAAGTCCAGGAACTGTTGCAACGTTTTCATCCACTTTGAATTCTGGTATTTTGAAAATATCACCAAAGTCATTGTTAAATTTAATAGCGATGTCGCGTGTAATCTCAACATGTTGAATTTGATCTTTTCCCACAGGAATGACTTCTGAGTCATAGAGTAAGATGTCTGCTGCCATTAAAACAGGGTAAGAAAAAAGTGAGTGATTGGCAGCAATACCTTTAGCGACTTTGTCTTTGTAGCTGTGGGCTCGCTCTAAAAGACCCATCGGTGTATAGCCTGAAAGTACCCAGTAAAGCTCTAAAACTTCTTTGACATCAGACTGTGTCCAAAAGGTGACTTTGGTATGGTCGATACCTAAAGAGAGAAAATTGATTGCAGCATCAAGTGTATTGTTTTTAAGTGCCTCGCCGTCTTTTAAAGAGGTGAGGGCATGATAGTTTGCAATGAAGATAAAAAGATCGCTCTTTTCTTGAAGGTCGATCATCTGCTTAATAGCACCAAAATAGTTGCCTATATGAAGTGCACCAGAGGGTTGAATACCGGTTAATACTCTCATAAATCCATCCTACGCTTTATCTTTTTTTTCTTTTAGGTTTAGTAATGTAATCAAATCCTGTGTGATTTCGTTTACACTGCGATTTTCAACATCAATGATAATATCTGCTTTGGCTTCATACAGTGAAGAACGTTCTTCAAACAAGGCTCTTGCTTTGTTCTCATCGGTGAGAAGAGGGCGCTTAGCGAGTTTTAAGTCGGCATTTTCATGCTCTTTCAAGCGTTTTAAAATACCATCAAAACTCGACTTTAAATAAATAACGGCGCCAATACGATCGAGATTTTCAACTTTAAAAAAGCCACCACCCGTCGAGATGATGGCATTTTTAACATTTTTTTCAAGCCACTTGGCTGTTTTTTTTTCTAGTTTACGAAAGTAGGCTTCACCATCCGTCTCAAAAATTGCTTTGATTTTTCGGTTTTCCATGCTTTCAATAAGATCATCGGTATCAAGACCAAAACGTTTCGTTCTTTTGATAAGAGCTCTTGCAATTGTCCCCTTGCCAACGCCCATAAAACCGACAAAAACGATGTTTTTATTTTTAAGATTCAGCACCGTTCTCTTCCTGTTCGTTGTCTCTTTCCCCTTTTGCACGTGGATAAAGTAAAATTGGCGAACCTTCTAGATTAAAGGTTTCACGCAATTTATTGGCAAGGTAACGTTTATAACTAAAATGCAGTGAGCGTGGTTTGTTCATAACGAGCGCAATGCGTGGCGGTTTGCTCATATATTGTGTTGCAAAATAAATTTTAACTATTTTGGAGTGATCGCTTGGAATCTGATGTCTAATCGTCGCTTGTCTAATGACTTCATTGAGTTGACGTGTTGGAAGATGCTGTGAATAGTTCGCATAAACTTCCAAAATCATATCTTTGATTTTTGAAACACGCTGTTTGCTCTTTGCAGAAACGGTAATGAGTGGCGCATAAGAGAGAAACTTAAAGCGATGTCTGACTTCTGCGGTGATTTTTTCAAAATCTGCTAGTGGATTATCCCATTTGTTCAGTACGATAATACACGCTAGGTTGTTTTCTTCCACAAGTCCAGCAATACGCTCATCTAACTCTAAGAAAGGCTCACTGGAGTCTAAAACGAGTAGGGCAATATTGGCACGTTCTAACATCTCTTTGGTACGCATGAGTGCAAATTTTTCAATACCCTCGATCTTACCGCGGCGACGAAGTCCAGCAGTATCGACAAAGTTAATGATTTTATCTTGATATTCGATGCTTTCATCGACTGGGTCGATGGTCGTACCAGCGACATTGCTAACGACAGCTCTTTGTTTTCCTACAAGGGCGTTAAGTAAAGAGCTTTTACCGACATTGACACGTCCGATGATAGCGACATTGATTTGATTTGTTTCAACTTCTTCTACAACTTCAGGAATGACTTCTTCGTCTTCTTCTACAAATTCATCATCTTCATCCCATTCATCTTCAAAGTCGTCGTTTTCTTCTTCATCTTCGTCACTTGGAGGCGGTGTCGCACCTTCAACGGCAGGTAAAAATTCACCGATCCACTCTAAAAGGGCACTTACACCACGGTTGTGTGAAACGGAGATAGGGAAGACATGCTCTGCACCAAATTCATCAAATTCCCATGCACGTTCCATCTCTTTGTCGTTGTCGATTTTGTTGATGACCAATGCAATTGGTTTGTTTCGTGCTTGCAGTGCGTAGAAAATCTTCTTTTCTTCATCACTTGGAAGCATTTTCCCATCGACAACCATCAAGATAATATCTGCTTTTTTAGAAGCTTCCATCGACATATTGTGAACATTCTCAAAAAGTTCTGTTGATCTATCAAGTCCACCTGTGTCTAAAAGAAGGCATGGTTTTTCGGTGATATAGACTTGATGGCTTTTAATGTCACGCGTTGTTCCGCTAAAATCAGAAGTGATCGCGATGCGCTGTTTAGCGATGCGATTAAAAAGGGAGCTTTTACCCACATTGGGTAGCCCGATAATTGCTATTTTTTTCATAGTAACCTTTGGTATATAATTGACTCGATTATAGCGTGTGTTTGCTGTTATTTTGGTAAACTCTCAACATAGAGCGTCTGGGATGGGAAAGCAAACTGTGAACCATTTTTAGAAACGATCTGCATAATTTTAAAATTCACATCTTCTTTGACCTGTAAGTACTCTTTTGTCACAATGGTATTGGTGAAAAAATAGAGGTAGATGCTCAGTGAACTGCTTTCAAATTCATCAAAGTTGACGATGATGGTCTCTTTATGAACATCAGGGTGTGCAGCAAGCATGGCTCTAATATCTTCTAGAATGGTTTTGAGTTGCTCGATAGAAGTATTATAAGTCAATCCTAAGTGCGTTTTTACGCGGCGTTTTCCCATACGAGACCAGTTGGTAATAGGCGTATTGGCAATCGTAGCATTAGGTACACTGACAAGCGCTTGTGCAAAAGTACGCACTTTTGTAGAGCGAATACCGATCTCTTCAATGTTCCCTTCTACCACCGGTGTTTCGATCCAATCGCCCACTTTAAAAGGGCGATCTGTAAAAATAACCAGTGATCCAAAGAGATTAGCAACAGTATCTTTTGCGGCTAATGCGACTGCCAAACCTCCAAGTCCTAAAGAAGCGACAAAAGCGCTGACATTGATGCCCCATTCTTGCAAAATGGCCATGATACCAAGTGCAATGATGAGAACACGCATGGCTTTAATCATAAAATGCTGAATATCTTCGTTGAGTTCTTTCCCAAATTTTGAGGAGAAAAAGTTAAAAAGATTGGAAAAGCTATCAACCACACGGTATAAAATCCAGAAAATGATGAATGTAATAAATGACTTGATGAAAAGATCAACAATATGATCAAAATGAGTAAAAGGAAGCCATAAAGTTGCTATGTACGCACCTAGAAGAACGATGGTGAGTTTAAGGGGCTCTTCTATAACACTAATAAGCTTGTCATCCGTTTTAGTACGTGTGCGTTTTGCAATGGTCTTAAGTGGTTTTAGGATAATTGCCGCAAGGATATTTTTCAAAAAAAGTGTCGTAAGAAAAATAGTGATGGCAATGCCAATATGCGTAATAGGAAGCCCTAAAAACGTGTAGTCCAAGAGAGGCTGAAGATTCATAGCTTGTCCTCAATCAAGATAAAAAAATCAACGGATTTTAACACAGAATTGATTAAGATAACGCACTTATGTATTTGATCGGAGTCATTTTGAGACAGTTTATCGGCAGTATAAATAAGGGCGTTTTATTTATGTTGCTCTCTTCATTTAGTTTTGCATTTGATGGTGCTTTTGCAAAGGTTTTAAGCCAAAGTATGGACTCTGTAGAGGTAGTTTTTTTTCGCAACGGTATTACGATGATGGTGGTTGCGCTTAGTATCTTTAAATTGCCTATCAAACAAGTAGGTGGAAAGCCTTGGTTATTGCTGTTTCGCGCTCTCATTGGCTTTGCTTCCATGCTGGTTTTTTTCTATAACATTGCACATATTCCCCTTGCAGATGCCATTACGTTTTCACGAACCGCTCCTATTTTTACAGCGATCCTTGCATTTTTCTTTTTGAAAGAGCATATGGGATGGAAAGCATGGTTGGCTGTTTTTATTGGATTTATAGGTATTGTATTGGTCATGAAACCAAGTGGTCTTATGCTTTCAAAAACAGACCTTTTTGGGCTTTTTAGTGGATTTGGTGCAGCCCTTGCGTATACGAGTGTAAGAGAACTTAACAAAGTCTATGATACGCGCATTATTGTCCTTGCTTTTGTCTCAACAGGAACAATTTTCCCCGCTCTCTTTATGGTTTTAAGTGAATTTTTTCATACACCGATGTTTGATTTTATGCTTGGCCATTTTGTAATGCCTTCAGGCATACAGTGGTTGTATATTTTATTGATGGGTATTTCAGGAGCCATTGGACAGGTGTATATGACCAAAGCATTTGCAACGACACGAGCAGGAGTTGTAGGCGCTGCTGGGTATTCGATTATCTTCTTTTCACTGATTATCGGTGTGGTATTGGGAGATGATTTACCTGATATTGTTGGACTATTTGGTATACTCTTAGTCGTTCTTAGTGGAATTATCGTAGCAAAGGAGAAAGAGTGATTTTAATAGCAGGACCATGTGTCATTGAAAGTAGAGACAACCTTTTTAGGGTTGCAGAAAAATTAATGAGCTATCATGAAGATAAGACCATAGATTTTTATTTTAAAAGTAGTTTTGATAAAGCAAATCGTACCAGCATAGACAGTTTTAGAGGTCCTGGTATCGACGAGGGTTTGAAACTTTTAGATGAGGTACGAAAAGAGTTTGGTTACAAACTCTTAACAGACATTCATGACTATACGCAAGCAAAACCAGTGGGTGAAGTGGTTGATGTCCTTCAAATCCCAGCGTTTTTATGCCGTCAAACTGACCTATTGGTCGCAGCAGCGCAGACAAAATGCGTTGTAAATATCAAAAAAGGACAGTTTTTAAATCCTGCGGATATGCGTTATTCGGTCAAAAAAGTATTGGATACCAGAGGTGTTAAAGAAGAGGGTTATGAAGCGGCTAAGAGGGCTGGCGTATGGCTGACAGAACGTGGTAGTACATTTGGCTATGGTAACTTAGTCGTTGATGCTAGAAGCTTTGTGATTATGCGCCAGTTTGCACCTGTTATCTTTGATGCAACCCATTCGGTGCAGATGCCTGGAACTGAGGGTGGTAAAAGTGGTGGAAAACGCGAATTTGTACGTCCACTTTCACGCTCAGCTGCTGCTGTTGGAGTGGATGGTTTCTTCTTTGAAACACATTTTAATCCATGTGAGGCACTCTGTGATGGACCGAATATGCTTGACTTAGAAGATTTAGGTTTAGCCATTAAAGACATTAAAGCGATTCAAGATAGCTTAAAGGCATAACATGCAACTCATCCCAACGCGCAATATTCTTTTAAATGTAGGAACTGCGGAGCAAAAAAGAGCGGAAATCAAAGAGTATTTTCTTAAAACTTATACGGTATATGAAAAGCTCTTTGAATTGATGAAGGACGATGAGAGTTACTATCTCACAGCAGATCCTCTGCGTCATCCATTGGTATTTTATTTTGGTCATACCGCAACGTTTTTTATTAATAAGCTGGTTCTTGCCAAGCTTTTAGATAAGCGCATTAATCCGGTTTACGAGTCGATATTTGCGATTGGTGTGGATGAGATGAGTTGGGATGATCTAAACCAATCCAATTACAAATGGCCAAGAATTCCTGAAATCAGGACGTATCGCGAGCAGGTAAAAGTTAAAATTTTAGAACTGATTGAAAGGATGCCTCTTTCCATGCCTATTTCGTGGGAAAGCCCATTTTGGGCAATTATGATGGGTATTGAGCATGAACGCATTCATCTTGAAACCTCTTCTGTACTTATTCGCCAACTTCCACTTGATCGTGTGAAATCCAATGATTTTTGGAAAGTCTGCCCGTTTGATACACCTGTAGTTCAAAATGAACTTATAGAGGTTAAAGGCACAACCCTTCGTTTAGAAAAGAAAAAAGATGATGCACTGTATGGTTGGGATAACGAGTATGGTGTTCATGTTAAAGAAGTGAAAGATTTTAAAGCGTCTAAGTATCTTGTGAGTAACGCTGAATTCTTGGGCTTTATCGAAGAAGGTGGCTACGAAAATGAGAGCTATTGGAGTGAAGAGGGCTGGAAGTGGAAAAGCTATAAAGATGCCACGATGCCTTTGTTCTGGCGTAAAGATGCTTCAGGATACAAACTGCGTTTGATGGCAGAAGAAATAGATATGCCGTGGAGCTGGCCAGTTGAGATTAATTACCTTGAAGCCAAAGCATTTTGTAATTGGAAAAGTGTAAAAGAAGGTAAATCCATTCGTCTTCCAAGTGAAGAGGAGTGGTATATTTTAAGGGATGCTCATGTCAAATGTGATGAGCCATTTTGGGATAAAGCACCTGGCAATATCAACTTGGAGTATTTTGCTTCTTCTGTGCCCGTAGATACATTTGCTTTTGGAAATTTTTACGATGTGATTGGCAATGTATGGCAGTGGACTGAAACGCCTATTAACGGTTTTGATGGTTTTACTGTCCATCCACTTTATGATGACTTTTCCGTACCAACGTTTGATGATAGACACAATATCATTAAAGGTGGTTCATGGATCAGTACGGGAAATGAGATTATCAGAGCTTCGCGTTACGCATTTCGTCGTCATTTTTATCAGCATGCAGGATTTCGCTATGTAGAGTCTAATGCGTCCGTAGAGACACATTCTGTTTTTTATGAGACAGATTTTGCGCTTTCTCAGATTTGTGATGCTCATTTTGGCGAAAAAGAGAATAATTATTACGAAGCAATGGCACAGCTGTGTATTGATTTGGGTGGTGGGGCACATAACAAAGCCCTTGAAATTGGCTGTGGTGCAGGCAGAGGAACATTTGCACTTGCTCGTCATTTTGCGATGGTTCATGGTGTCGAATTTACAGCACGTGTAGTGAGACTTGCAACCAATTTTAAAGAGAGTGGAAAGCTTAAATATGCGCTGAAAGAAGAAGGAGAGCTTGCCTCTTTTATTGAGAAAAATCTAAGCGATTTTAACATTGATCCAAAGGTTCAAAAAGTAGAGTTTTGGCAAGCCGATCCACACAATATGAAACCATATTTTGATGAATACGATCTCATTCTTGCCAATAATATATTGGATACACTCTATGATCCAGCACTTTTTTTAGAAAAAATCAAAGAGCGTCTCAATCCAAAAGGATTTTTGATCATTGCAAGTGCTTATGACTGGGATGAAACAAAAACTCCACGTCAGAAATGGCTCGGTGGATTTAAGAAAAATGGCGAAAAATACAGTACATTTGATGCTTTGAATGAACATCTCTCTGCATTTTTTGAGATGGTTAAAGCACCTCTGAAAATGCAGTTGATCACACATGAAAGTGACTATAAAAGCGTGATAAAAACGTTACATGTGAGTGTATGGCGTAAGCGATAATTAAACTGTAACGAAAAATGTTGTATTATAAGAAAAAGTAAAAAAGGAAAATTATGAATATTATTGAAGGAAAACTTGCTCTTAGCGGTAAAGAAAAAGTAGCGATTATTAACAGTCGTTTCAATCATATTATTACAGATCGTTTAGTAGAGGGTGCACGTGATGCGTTTATTCGTCATGGAGGAGAAGAGAAAAATTTAGATCTTATTTTAGTGCCAGGTGCATATGAAATTCCTTTAGCCCTTGATAAAATTTTAAGCAGCGGTAAATATGACGCAGTCTGTTGTGTAGGTGCAGTCATTCGTGGAAGTACTCCTCACTTTGATTACGTAGCAGCTGAGGCGACAAAAGGTGTTGCAAACACAGCTCTTAAATACCAAAAACCAGTAACATATGGTGTGTTAACAACCGATACAATTGAGCAGGCAATCGAGAGAGCTGGAAGCAAAGCAGGAAACAAAGGCTTTGAAGCAATGACAGGTTTGATCGAACTCATTAGCCTCTACAAAAATCTATAAGGAAACGCTTTGGCAACACGACATCAAGCGAGAGAAAGTATTATTACCCTTTTGTATGCAGAAGACATTGGGAATGCGGGTATTGAAAAATTTGTAGATGAACTCTTTGAAGAGAAAAAAATTCGTAATCAACAAAAAGAGTTTGCACTTGGACTTTACCATGGTGTAAAAGAGCATTTAAATGCGATTGATGAAGCAATCAATCTTCATTTAAAAGAGTGGAACCTTAGTGAAATAGGAACAATTGAACGTGCTATATTAAGACTCGGTGCTTATGAGATTTTGTATTCAGAACTCGATAATGCCGTAGTGATTAATGAAGCAATTGAACTTGCAAAAAAGCTCTGTAATGAGACTAGCCCTAAATTTATAAATGGTGTTTTAGATGCCATTTGCAAAGATGGGGAAAGCAAATAATGAAGCTTTGTGTTGCGCTTGATTTACCTACTAAAGAAGAAAATCTTGCATTGATTCAGAAACTAAAAAGTGAAGATGTTTGGTTAAAAGTAGGGCTTCGCTCCTATATTCGCGATGGCGAGGCACTTCTTAGAGAAATCAAATCGATCAATCCAAATTTTAAAATCTTTTTAGATCTAAAAATCCATGATATCCCTAATACGATGGCTGATGCTGCAGAATCGATGATAGGTTTGGGTGTAGATATGTTCAACGTTCACGCTTCTAGTGGTGTAAAAGCTATGAAAATGGTGATGGATCGTGTCAATACGTTTGCAAATCCTCCTATCGTTTTGGCAGTTACTGCACTAACCAGTTTTGATAATGCCTCATTTGAAGCAATTTATAAAACTCCAATTAAGCAAAAAGCCGTTGATTTTGCTAAAGATGCGTATATCAGCGGGTTACATGGCGTGGTATGTTCCGTGTATGAAAGCTTGGATATTAAAGCGCATACATCGAATTCATTTTTAACGCTTACCCCAGGCATCCGTCCTTTTGGTGAGAGCAGTAATGATCAAGAACGTGTAGCAGACCTTGAAACAGCAAAAGCAGAACACTCTGATTTTATCGTAGTAGGGCGCCCAATTTATCATAGTAGCGACCCATTAGGCATTGTAAAGAAAATTATTGAAAATATTTAGAGACTAAGAGGGAAGAATGTTTCAAAAGATATTGTTAAGTATCGTGTTATTTTTTGCCTTTAGTATTGTTGCTTTTTTCTTACTTATAAAAGTGATCGATTTTAATGAGTATAAACCACGTATTCAAAAAGCAATTAAAGAGAGTACGGGATATGAACTGGTTATTCGCGGTGATATAACTCTTTCGCTCTCACCTGCAGGGGTTAGTATTTTTGATGTGGAGATTACCAATCCAACATATCATCCCGAAGCACCTTTTGCGAAATTAGGTAGTTTTGATGTTGCTCTTGATCTTTCAGCACTTCTCAAAAAAGAGGTTAAAGTAAGACATATCTCTATTGATAGTCTCAATTTGATGGTTGAGAAGACAAAAGAGGGTAAATTCAATTATGAATTACTTACGCCTACAAAAAGTAGCGAGAAAAAGCCTTCTAAAGAGAGTAATACAACGCTTGAGAAAGAAGATGGATTCCCTCTTGTCAACGTTAAAAAAATCAAATTTAGTAATGCGAACGTAACGTATACAGATGCTAACAGTAACGCTCAAGTTGCCTTTGAAAAAATTCAGCTTGATATCAATGATATTAATTATGATTCGTCTAAACATCGATTGCAAGCATTGTCATTTATAGGCGATACTCATGTCGATAAAATTCAATACAGCAATTATATGTTGAAAGATATATCTGCTTCTTTTGAAATGAAAGATGCAATCGCTATTAGTGACAATCTTCACTACACTCTCTTTGACACTCTCGTACAAGGAAGTGGTAAATTTGATTTAAGTGGCAAACAACCGAGAATTTCACTCAAGAGTAAGCTTATTGGATTAAAATTGGCCAATCTTTCTCAGGAACTATGGAATAAAAACTTTCTTGAGGGCAGTGCAAATGGCGATTTTAAACTGGCCTTTTTTATTGGGGATGCCCATACATTTAAAAGTACTTTGAATGGTTTTATTCAACTTTATGGGGAAGATATCCTTCTTAAAGGGTATGACATTGACAAAATAGCATTAGCACTTGATCCAAACCAGAGATCAAAAGGTCTTTTATTGAGTAACTTACTTGCTGGTGCTGTAGGGATGTCAAAAGGCGAGAGCAGTACGCTAAAAGAAGCTAATGTCAAAGTAGATATAGGTTACTCCGAAATACAACTGAGTGATGTTGCTTTTAGTACAACAACAAATCGTATTGCGCTCAAAGGTATACTAAATATCGTTGATGAAAAGTTTATTGATTTTAAAACGGCACTTTTGGATTCAAAAGGATGTGCAACGAGTCAGCAAAAAATGAGTGGATCTTTTGCAAAGCCTTCTGTGAAAGTTGATGATGCAACCATTACGGCATTAAGTAATGTTGTGCTCTCTTTCTCAACAAAATCAAAAGCAGCAGCTCCAAGTGCTCCAAAACAGCAAGATGAAAATTGTACTATTTTTTATGAAGGTGTGGTGAAACATCCGATGCCTCCTGCACCAGCTCCTAGTACGCCATCAGGGGAATAAGTTTTGCTTTTTTTAGATCATATATTGATCTAAAAGGAGTACCCAATGCATTTTATAGAAGGTATTAAGCTTGTTGTGATGCTTAAAGATAAAATTGAAGAGGCGAAAAAAACGGATCAAGCAAGTGTGCAAAAACTTCAAAAATTGCTTGAAAAACTTTTAAAATCACAAGATGCTGCATATATTTAATCAATAAAACGGCTTAAGAGAGAGTTCTTAAGCCGTTTATTATATACTCTTGCTATAATTGCACTCTACTTTTTACTTGGACAGATGGGTGAGTGGCTGAAACCACACCCCTGCTAAGGGTGCGTCGGGGCAACCTGACCGAGGGTTCAAATCCCTCTCTGTCCGCCACCAACTTAACTTCCCCGAATCATTATTTCAAATGGAATTGTTTTTTTATAGATACTCTAAATCTTTATTGAAAGCTGAGCCCTGATGTTAAAACTCTATACTAATTTTATTACAGCACATTACAAAGCCGTTTTATTCGCTTTGACAATTATCACGGGTGTTTTTGGTTACTACTCACAATATCTAAGCATCGATGCTTCTGCTGAAACACTTCTTCTTGAAAATGATCAATCTTTAAAATTAACACGTGAAGTGCATGGCCGCTACATTAGCCCTGACTATCTTGTTGTTTCTTTTAGTCCAAAAGAAGATATGCTTTCAGAAAAAACGCTCTCCACGATTAAAAGCATCAAAGAGGCTTTACTCAAAGTCAATGGTGTTGAGAGTATTACTTCTATTTTAGACGTTCCTCTTTTAGAAAGTCCTCCAAAGCCTATTCAAGAGGTGATTGGCAATGTTCAAACATTAGAGTCTCCTAATGTCGATAAATCTTTAGTCAAAAAAGAGCTAACAACAAGTCCTTTATATGCACAAAATCTTGTCAGCAGTGATTTTAAAACTACTGCAATTATGGTAAACCTCAAAGATGACCCAAAATACACAGAACTTCTTACAAACCGCAATAAATTTATTCTTTTAGAGCAAGAGAGAGACCTAAGTAAAGAAGAAAGAGTACAGTTTGAAAATGCAAAGATAGCATTTAAAGCATACCGTGATAGCACGCGTGATGATACCCACCAACTCATAGAAAATGTTAGAGCAACATTGAAGCCTTATAAAGGTGAGGGAGACCTCTTTTTAGGCGGTGTTATGATGATCGCCGACGATATGATCAGTTTTGTTAAAAATGACATCGCTCTTTATGGTATTGCCATTCTAGTGGTTATGATTGTGATATTATGGGTGATTTTTAGAGAAATTCGTTTTGTTGTTATTCCTATTATTGTCTCTATCAGTGCGGTTGTCATTACGACAGGTATCAATGCACTCATTGGACTAGAGATAACCGTTATTTCCTCCAATTATGTTGCAATGCAGTTGATTACAACGCTTTCTTTAGTTATCCATCTTATCGTCTGTTACCGCGAAGAGTATACGCTTTTCCCTGATGTATCGCAAAAAGAGCTTTTAGGCATTGTGTTTGAGCGTATGGGTGTTCCTTCGATCTTTATTATTTTGACCTCTGTTGCAGGTTTTGGTTCTTTGATGACCTGTGATATTGTGCCGATTATCGATTTGGGTAATATGATGAACATCGGTGTAACTATGTCATTGCTTGTGACCTATACACTTTTCCCTGCCATGATGATGCTTCTTAAAAAAGAGCCTCCAATTATGGCATTCGATAATGCCTTTACGCTCAATGAGAGCTTTGCAAAAATTGTCGAGCATCATGGAAAACTCATCCTTGGTGTGGTTGTTTCTCTTGCCATATTTAGTATTTTAGGTGCTTCTCGTTTGATGGTAGAAAACAGCTTTATTAACTACTTTAAAGAAAATACTGAAATTTACAAAGGTATGAAAAAGATCGACAATAATCTGGGTGGAACAACACCTTTAGAAATTGTTGTGAAATTTCCTAAAGCTAAAGCTGAGGTTAAAAGTGATGCATCCGCTTCGCCTATCGATGGTTTTGAAAATGAATTTGATGAGATGAGTAATGATGCGAAGTACTGGTTTACAGCGCAAAAAATGGAGACGATTTTAAAAGTACATGACTATCTGCTTTCATTACCAGAAGTAGGCAATGTCTCTTCTCTTGGAACACTCTCTAAAGTTGGGCGAATTTTGAAAGATGGTAAAGACTTTGATAACTTTGAATTAGCACTGATGTACAATGAGCTTCCTGCTGAGTACAAAAAAATTCTTATTTCTCCATATGTCAACATTGAGCATGATGAAGCACGCTTTGTTATTAGAGTTGTGGATTCTATGAAAGATCTTAGACGTAATGAGCTTTTACAAACCATTCAAACTGAGTTGCATACCAAAGTAGGACTAGAGACAGAGAATTACAATCTTGTGGGAATGATGGTGCTTTATAACAACATGCTCCAGTCTCTTTTCTCTTCGCAAATCTCCACACTTGGTCTTGCTGTGCTTTCGCTGGGTGGTATGTTCTTGTTCCTGTTCCGTTCTTTGAAAATTGCGATGCTTGCTATGACGGTTAACATGGTTCCAATTAGCGTTATTTTTGGCATTATGGGTTTTGCAAACATTCCACTTGATATGATGAGTATTACCATTGCTTCTATCGCTCTTGGTATTACGGTGGACAATACGATTCATTACTATTACCGTTTTAGAGAAGAGCTCAAAATTGATGGTGATTACATCGCTTCGATGCATAGAGCACACGGCACAATTGCTTTTGGTATGTTCTATTATTCACTAGCAACCATCGTAGGCTTTTTAGTAATGGTCACATCAAACTTTATTCCAACGTTGATTTTTGGACTTTTAACGGTGATTGTTCTTATCGTTGCGATTGTTTCTGATCTTCTTTTCTCACCTTTCTTGGTTGTTTTCTTCAAGCCTTTTGGAAAAGGTAAAAATCACAAAAAATAAATAGACTCTTTTTTGCATAGTTCATAATGCTGTGCAAAAAAGATTTCTTTGTTATCTGCAATGTAATCTTTTAAACATAGAAACCTTTTAATGCTTTTTGATTAAAATTGTTAAATACGTATGTACTAAGGATACAAATGAAAAAATGGTTATTGCTCTGTTTAAGCCTATTTTGGGGCTATGCAAATGAACTTCCTACGGTTTCATCTGTGGATTTAGAGCGTTATCTGGGACGTTGGTACGAGATTGCGCGGTTTGATCATCGCTTTGAGCGTGGATGTAGCGAAGTAGAAGCATTTTATACGCTTAGAAATGATGGTATGATCGGTGTTAAAAACAGTTGTTTTTTAGCCGATGAAAATCGTACAAAAGAGGCACATGGACGTGCTTACATAGTAGATGAAAAAAGTAATGCCAAACTCAAAGTGACCTTCTTTTGGCCATTTTATGGCAATTATTGGATTATTGATTTAGCAGAAGATTACCGTTATGCGGTGATCAGTGAACCAAGTCAAGAGTACTTCTGGATACTCTCCCGCACTCCTCAAATGACGCAAGATGACATTAATCATATTGTGCATTATGCTTCGACATTAGGCTTTGACACCTCTAAGCTTATTTGGCGTTGAGGAACCATTTTAGGGCAAGATGGAGACTAAATCCCATCAGCCCCACTCCAATAACTTTTTGAACGAAGCCTAGATATGGCAAGAGCTTTAATGCATGTTGATTGCCAAAGAGGAGGGCAACGAACATATCCCATACAAGTAACATCCCAATCATCCAAAGCGCATAAAAGAGTTTGATAGGTAACGCTGTTGTTGGTTCGATAATGGTAAAGAGCAGTGAAAAGTAAAACAGAATGTTTTTGGGATTGAATAGTGCTGACAAAAAACCTTGCATAAAAAGCGTAAATGCCATTTTACTTTTTTGGTGTAAGGAGGTATCTATACGAGGCTTTGGGGCTAAAAATAGCAAGCATCCTAGATAAAATAAAAAAATAGCTCCTCCATACTCAATGAATGAAATGAGTGTAGGATAAGCACTTAATGCAGTATGCCCAATGTACGCCAAGACGATATACAGGGCATTTCCACTTGCGATGCCCCAACAACTCCACCATGCTTTTTTATATCCATGCGCAAGTGCGTGTTTGATAATAAGAAAAAAGTCTTGACCTGGGCTAAGAAGCGCTAAAAAGTAGATGGATGTAAGCGTAAAAAATTGAGTACTTACCATGAAATGCCTTTTTTCATGGAAGCATAGAGCAGAAGGAAAAAAAGTTATTGTATAAAATTGACTTGGTACTCTTTGGGTGTCAGTGCAGTGTAGCGTTTAAAAAAACGATGGAAGTGGCTTTGGTCTACAAACCCGCAGTATTGTGCGCATAGGGCTAATGATATACCTTCTTGTAGAAGTTTTTTTGCATGCTCGATGCGTATGTTCAGCGCATAGTGTTTTGGAGTACATCCGTATGCTTTTTTGAAATGGCGTAAGAGGATAAACGGATTATAATCAAAACGTTGTGCAAGTGTTTCAAGGCTTGGCATATCATCAAGGCGGTTTTCTAAAAAGCGTGCTACATCACTCAGTGTTTTATCGGTTTTTTTATGAATGCCGCGTTTTATATAGAGCCAAAAAAATGTTTCTAGCCATTTTTCTAACGCGTGTATATGTTCAATATGATGTTGCTTTAAAAGAGCAGTAATGATTTTTTCAAAAGATTCAAAGAGTTCTTTGTGAAATACCAAAGGCGTTGTAAGCGGTAAAAGAGAAGTTGTTTCTTGAAACAATTTTGCTTGAATTTGCATACAAAAATCTTCATCGAAATAGACCATAATGTAACTGCGCATATTCCCTTTGATGGGATTGCACGCATGTTGAGTGTGCGGTGGGATGATCGCAAGTGCTCCAGCTTTGAGTAAAAATGCTCCATCTGGTGTTTGAAATGAGGTCGTTCCTTCAACCATAAATCCAATAGAAAGAGTTGCGTGGGCATGCGATTCATATGAGCGTTCACTCTTTAAAGTTTGTCGTATCTGCACAAAAGGTGCTTCTTGATAGCATGTTGTCGTTGTTTTTGTCGTCTTCATGAGCGTATTGTAATATAATAGACAAAATGATGGCAAGGAGAAGAGCATGAAAAAACTCTTTTTATTCGTAGCAATGGTTGCAACTTCTGCGCTATTTGCACTCGATTTTGCACGAGAGAGTGAGCTTCAAAATGAGTGTGACCATAACAATGGTGGAGCATGTTTGGAGCTTGGGACGATGTACCATGTGGGTGATGGTGTAAGACAGAACTTTAGCAGAGCCAGAGAGCTCTATGCTCAGTCTTGCTCCTTAGGAATTGCTAAAGGGTGTGCAAATCTCGGCTTTATGTATGAGAATGGACATGCAGGCACCAATCTTGCTAAAGCAGCTGAACTTTATGAAAAAGCATGTGTCTTAGGCGATGCCACTGGCTGTGCAAGTCTTGCCATTTTGTATGAAAATGGTAAGGGTGTGAAAGAAGATTTACAGCAAGCGGTGAATTATTATGACCGTGCTTGTAGTGCCGGAGATGGAGCTAGCTGTGCACATCTAGGGCTTTTGTATGAACAAGATGGCAATTATGAGTATGCAGCGATTTATCATCAAAATGGATGCGACGTAGGCAATGCTAAAGAGTGCACAAGGCTTGGTTGGATGTATTATTACGGTCAAGGTGTTGCTCAAAAAGAAGATCGCGCTGTTAAGCTGTTAAAAAGAGCATGCGAACTCGGTGATGAGATTGGGTGTAAAAACTACGAACTCATAAAAAATAGTTACTACATCGAATAAGCCAAGACAGATGCCCCAATCAACCATCCGATGGCATACGCTAAGCTCAAAAGAGCTTTTAGCCGCGTTAGATGTGGATGAACAAACAGGTCTCTCTTCTGAAAACATCAGTGCAAGACGCGCTAAGTATGGGGCAAATGTCCTCAGTAAAAAAGAGGAAGAATCCGCATTTAAGCTCTTTCTTCTTCAATTCCACCAACCGCTTGTTTATATTCTTCTGCTTGCGTGTGTGATTATGGCACTCTTAGAAGAGTGGATGGATACAGGCGTTATTTTTGCGGTGGTGTTGATTAACGCTATTATTGGCTATATGCAAGAAAATAAAGCGATTAAAGCCATTGAAGCACTCTCAAAATTGAGTCATAGCAGTGTTACGGTTTTAAGAAATTCGCAAAAAGTACTTCTAGAATCTTCCCATATCGTTGTTGGAGACATTGTTTTTCTTTTCTCTGGCGATAAAATTCCAGCTGATATCAAACTCTTGCATGCAAAAGAGCTCAAAGTAGATGAATCCTCTTTGACAGGTGAGTCTATTTCTGTGGAAAAACATGTCGGTGTTTTAGCTCAAGACACTGTTTTAGCCGACCAAACAAATATGCTTTTTTCTTCAACGCTTGTAACTTATGGGCAGGGCGTTGGTGTTGTGGTCGCTGTGGGTGATGAGAGCCAACTGGGTAAAATCAACACGATGATCTCTAATGCCGATGTGTTGCAAACCCCTTTGACAAAAAAATTAGCATTTTTTTCAAAACGCCTTCTTTACGGCATTTTAGGTATGGCACTTGTGACATTTATTATTGGAGTTATGCGTGGTGAAGAGTTGGTCATTACGTTTATGGCTTCAGTGGCGATGGCAGTTGGTGTTATTCCTGAAGGGCTTCCTGCGGCTATGACCATCATCTTAGCCATTGGTGTTGTAAAGATGGCAAATAAAAACGCGATTATTCGCAAGCTTCCCGCAGTTGAAACACTAGGCAGTACAACAGTTATTTGTAGCGATAAAACAGGCACGCTCACACAAAATGCCATGACCGTAACTAAGATGATGGCTGCAGATAAACTCTATCATCTCAGTGGAAGTGGGTATGAGCCTAAAGGTGAGATTTTCATTGATGCACTACCGCATATACCACTTAAAGGGAGTGCGCTTTACGAGACATTGGTTGCAGGCATTTTGTGCAATACATCACGCCATGTTTTCACAGATGGTCTTTATGTTATAGAAGGTGATCCTACTGAGGGCGCGCTTATCGTCTCGGCTAAAAAAGCAAGCATTCACGAAGAAAAGTTAAAAGAAGGATTGCGTCACATTGACACACTCTCCTTTGAGTCAGAACGCCAGTATATGGCATCTGGGTATCACGCTATTGCAGAAAATACTTTTCCAGTGTATCTTAAAGGTTCTGTAGAGAAAATCATTGAGCGATGCGATACCTATATGGATGAGAAGGGTGAGCTACTGCCTATCAATAGAGCTCAAATAGAAGCCCATGCTGAAAATATGGCACATCAAGGTCTGCGTGTTTTAGCGTTTGCCAAAGTGTACATGAATGAAAAAGTAGATCAGCTAGGGCATCATCATTTTGAGAATGGACTCATTTTTTTAGGCTTACAAGGCATGATAGACCCACCTCGAGTTGGTGTCATTGAAGCCATTCAAAGCTGTTATAGAGCAGGGATTGCAGTGAAGATGATTACGGGAGATCATCGCACAACTGCTCTTGCGATAGCGCGCTCCATTGGTCTTGATACGCATGAAAAAACTCCTGTGTTAACAGGCAAAGAGATCGATGCCTTGAGTGATGAGGCACTGGCTTCTTTAGTGGAAAAAGTTGCCGTTTTTGCACGTATTGCGCCTGAGCAGAAACTAAGGCTTGTCAAGGCACTGCAGTCTCTTTCACATATCGTGGCTATGACAGGCGATGGAGTCAATGACGCTCCTGCTCTTCGCCAAGCCAACATTGGTATCGCTATGGGCGTTATGGGAACAGAAGTTGCCAAAGAATCTGCCGACATGATTTTGACGGATGACAACTTCGCAACCCTTGAAGATGCTGTAGAAGAGGGACGGGTGGTGTATGATAACATCATCAAATTTATCACATGGATATTACCTTCTAACATGGGAGAAGGACTAGTCGTGATCTTTGCTATTTTAGCAGGCATTGCACTCCCGATTTTACCATTGCAAATTCTTTGGATCAACATGGTCACGGATAGTGCGCTTGGCATTATGCTGGCGTATGAGCCTAAAGAAAAAAACTTGATGGATCGACCACCACGCGATGTCAATGAGCCTATCTTAACAAGACGTCTTATCTTTAATGTCGCATTAGTGGGAGTACTGCTCTTTTTATGTGCGTTAAGTGCCTTTTTCTATGTTCAAAATGTAGGGATGAGTGAAGAGGCCGCACGAACGTTGGTTGTCAATATTTTTGTGTTTGGCGAGATGTTTTATCTATTTAATTGCCGCTCTTTGCACTACTCGATGTTTCAAATAGGCTTTTTCAGTAATCCTTTATTGCTTTTAGGAGCCGTGCTTGTGAGCATCTTAGAGCTTCTTTTTATCTATATGCCATTTATGAATCAGCTCTTTAAAAGTGCCCCTTTAGGTGTGCTTGAGTGGATGATTACTCTAGGATCTAGTGCATTGGTTTACTTTGTCATTGAATGTGAAAAAGTTTTGTATCTCAAAAGAAGAAACATTCACTAACTTAAAGGGTATTTCCTTTATTTTTGAGACGAAGAAAATACTCTTTCGTTTTTACATGACGGTAAGCAAACATGGCATCCATATCTTTTTTGACAAATTTAAAAAAAAGTGTTTGCAAAAAAGGTATCGGTGATGCAAGGTAGATAGTCTCTTCCATAAGAGTTTGCTGTTCACTCTTTGCGATAAAACGTCGCTCATGCCTAAAAGAGGCAAAAGGACCTTGAAGCATGACATCGACGATGCTTGAAGGACACTTCTTTTCTATCGCTATCTTCCAACGTGTGGTAAATCCAAATTTTTTGATATCCAGTACGACAGTGTTGTTGTGAGAGGAGACAATTGTCACGCCAATGGCAGGAGGTGTGATGAGTGGTAGATTTCGTGTGTCTGTGTGAAACGCACACACCTCTTCGATGGAAGCATCAATGAGGCAGCTGTAATGAAGTGTAAAAAGGTTACTCATTGACTAAGCCTTACGTCGTAGAGATACGAAGCAATCTCTTCTAGGGTTTGTTTGTCATAGCCTAGTTCAGGCATTAACCCATACTTGCTAATAGCTTCAGGCATGAGTGCTGTTTTAGCATTGGGTTTGATAATCCATGTTGCCATAGCCGATACAAAAGCTTCTTTGGATTCATACGTTTTTTTATAACGTGCTTGAAGCTCTTTTGTCGATGGTGCAGAGTTTGGCACACTGATGGTATGACAGGTGATACAGTTGCCATTAAACAGTGTTTCACCTAGTGGTGCGGCGGAACTAAGAGAGAAAGAAAAAAATATGAGTGGAAGAAGTTTTTTCATAAGTTATCTTTAGTTGTTTTATAATCATTGTAGCAAAAATCACTCCTTTTTCATATTGATGTAAGTCATTATGCTCTTTGATTTTTTTCTTGACAACCTCTGTCTTCTAAAGTAGAATGACTTTAAAACTCCCATCAAAAAGGACTAAGATGAAAAAGCTGTTTTGCATTTTTATTTTTCTAATGAGCTATGGCTATGCTTCTGGAAACGTAGAGTCTATAACGCTTGCGAAGTCCGATAGGAGTTGGGATGGCTCAACTATGCCTTCATACCCCAAAGAAACGCCTGAGATTTCCGTTTTGAAGATTACCATTCCCCCTCATACAGAACTTCCACTACACAAGCACCCCATCATTAACGCAGGCTATATGGTAAAAGGTTCACTTAAAGTCGTGACAGAAGATAATAAAACACTGCACCTTAAAGCAGGTGAGGCGCTGATAGAAGTGGTGGACAAATGGCATTATGGTGTTAACGAAGGAGCTGAACCTGTGGAAATTGTTGTCTTTTATGCGGGGACTAAAGAGAGTGCTTACTCCATCAAAAAATAAGCACTATGGTAATTTCTCGATTGGTAAAGGCTCTGCATGGTAGTAACCTTGTGCAAAGTCAATATTGAGATCTTTAACAACATTATTGGTCGTTTCATCAAAAACAAACTCTGCAACGGTTTGTAGTCCCAGTCGTTTTGCGAAGTCATTAATGGCTGCTGCGATCTGATATGTGTTAGTGTCAGTTGCTATTTTTTTAATAATCGTACCGTCAATTTTTAAGATATTGGCATTGAATTGCGCTAAATACGCAAAGTTTGAATACCCACTTCCAAAATCGTCAATGGCGATTTTAACGCCCAGATCTTTGACTGACTTGATAAATGAAATGATGCTAACATAGTCTTTTATGGCTTCTGTTTCTGTGAGCTCAAACGTGATACGTGATGGTTCTGGAAAGTTTTTGATGGCTTTTTCGATAAATAAAACTGTCTCTTGATCTTCGATATCTTCAACAGAAAGGTTGATAGCAACACTCTCTTTTCGATATTCAAAATCGTGCAGTGTTTTTTGAATCATAATGCGAGTGAGTGCTAAATAATATTTTGATTTTTTAGCCACATCCAAGAAAGAGTAGGGTGTATAGACCTTACCATTTTCGTCCATTAAACGAATAAGACTCTCATATTTTGTGATTTTTTGGCTTTTGAGATGAACAAGTGCTTGATAGTATGGAACGATTCTGCCATGTTCAATAGCGCTTTTAAGCGTGTGAAGCATCTGAAAGTTTTGTAGATGGATGGCTTCATCTTCTTTAGTTGAGCGCATCCAATCAACATTGCGTAAACGTGCCTGTTTTAGGGCTTCTTCTGCATGTGAGAGAATTTGTGTTTTTTCAGTTGCAATTCCAACACTAATGCGCGCAGTAATACCTTGTAAGTCTGCTAAAAATTGATGTTCATGGGTATCTCGAATAATCTCTTCTATCTTGGCACAAAATGCTTCTGGATTTTCATTGTCGCCATAAATCACGAAGTTATCAGCTTCTAGTTTATAGAGTGCATAAGAGGTCAGACTAAGAATATTCATAAAAAGTGTTGCAAACTCTACAAGTAGGGTATTGCCACTTTCAAATCCGTAAAAACGATTGATTTCTCCAAAATTATCGATGTTAATGAGCGCAATAATAGGCGAGGAAGAGAGTGCGATGTCTTCAAAGAGCTTGATTCTGTTGGGAAGGTTTGTCAGTGCATCGGTTGTTTGTTTTTGGATCTGTTTTTGTTGTTTAATAATTTTTGTAAGGTCATTTCGCGTGGAGATATACTCTACGATGTTTTGGTTTTCATCAAAGAGTGGAATAATCGTTGTGTCAACATAGTAAGCCTCTCCTGATTTGGCTTTGTTGATAATAAGCCCTTTCCAAACCTGACCACTTTTGATGGTTTCCCACATCTCTTTAAATGTGCCATTAGGTACATCTGGATGACGAATAATCCTGTGTGATTTTCCGATTAACTCTTCTCTAGAATAGCCTGAAATTTCGACAAAAAGATCATTGACATAGGTGATGATTCCTTTTGTGTTGGTTTTGGAAACAATCGAATTAGCATCAAGTGCTAATTTATAGGCATCGAGTGTTTTAATCGTATGTTCAAGCTCATCTACGACGGCATTGGTAAGTCTTGACATGACAGCAAGATTTTTATGTTTTTCATCTAACGGTTTCATTTCGGGTTGCGGTAGGGCTACTAAATTTTCATGTTCACTAAGTGCAAAAACCGTTGTGGTTAGATTCATCATCTGTGTGGAGTGCGGTGTTTTAAAAAATTCTCCATAACTGAAAAAGCCACAGGTGGTGCCTAAAAAATTGTAAGTATGAAACTCGTTTTCTAAAATTTCGCCTGCAAAAGCTTTGCGTCCCATACACGAATATATCCAGACAACTTCAGGTTCTAAAAGCAGCCTTGCATCGTTGTTTTCAACAATTTCATCGATATTTGCGATACCAAAACGCACTTTATCGCCTGTGTTGAAATTGCCTGCGAAAATAAGGGCATTGTCCATAACCGCAATAGGTGCTCTGGCGATATTGACCCCTTTTTCTGTTTTGATCAGTGGAAATTTTACGATGCTTGAAGGTAAGTTTGTAACAACATCGTCTCCAAAATAGTGACGGATGACTTCAAAAATGGGTTTACCATCAAGTTCAAAAATGGCATTATGTTCTACTTTAGTTACAACCATCGGCTTGCCGATGGGATTCCAGTTGAGTTTCCAGTTGTTGAGAACTTTTAAAGAGATATTTTCAAATGCAACACCCACAACGCCATGCTCATAGACCATACCATTTAAGGAGATCAATGTTTTGGTAAATCTTCCATAATCCGCAGCAGCACCCCCTGCAATCGTAAGGTCTTTACGGACAGAGTTTACCCCACTTAGAAATTCCTCAGGTTTACCAACAAGTCCTTCACTAAAAAAGATTGCTGCTTTGACATTTTTGCTGAGGTGTTGCGTAACGCAAATACCACCATTAAAATCACAATGACGCGTATGAAGTGGAATGAGAGTGGTGTGTGAAAATGTACAAAAAGAGAGAATGACAGAGTTTTCAACCATTTTCCCATCAAGGATTTCTCCTGCGGTTGTCACCCCTAAAATAGTTGCATGTGGGAGTAATTCTACAAGGGTGGTCGTAAGATCCCTAAAGCCTTGTTCGTCATTACGTCCATCGAAAAATTGTACCAGAAGGGACTTTTCATCTGAAAAAGCCTCTTGTGCGATGTGTTTTTTCAGCGATGGAAAATCTTCAAATCTCACATTTGAAACTCTCATGAAGCTCTCTTCCTCTTTGATTTCAAAATGTTTATTGTTGTACCATTTTGAGTTGCAAAACTTTAAAAGTCATTATACTCTCTTTCTTCCTTCAACTCTATCCTGTGCTATAATATTTTCACTAACAAAAAAGGCAAAATGATGGATAAAGAACTACAAACCCTTCAGAAGTTTTACAACATCGTTATTGAGTTTTTGACCAACTATAGTTTTCAACTCCTAGGTGCACTTATCATCGTTATTATCGGATGGTTTGCTGCAAAATATGCCTATACATTGTTGATGCGCCTTTTTGAAAGTCACCATTTTGACAGTACGCTTTCAAAATTCATTGCCAATGTCGTTAAAATATTGATCTTTGCAGCAATGATTGTCATCGCTTTAGGCAAAATAGGCATCTCCATCGCTCCGTTCGTAGCAGCCATTGGTGCAGTATCTTTGACGGCTGGTTTGGCACTTCAAGGCAGTGTTTCGAACTATGCTGCAGGTGTTTTACTCATTATCTCTCGTCCGTTTAAAGTGGGTGATACGCTCTCTGTTGCAGACGTGTATGGAGTGGTTGAAGAGATTAAACTCTCCTATACTGTGCTTCGTAATGAAGATGAAGAACTCATCACGGTTCCTAATAAACAGATGATAGGTGACGTGCTCGTTAACTCTTTTGATGTACGCGTGGTAGAATCAAGTATAGGGGTTTCGTATGAGCAAGACCCTGCTAAAGCTATAAGCTTGATTAAAGAGGTGCTTTCTGGATTTAAAGATGTTTCAAAAGAACATAAACCTGTTGTTGGCATTGCAAAATTTGGCGATAGTTCCATCGAAGTTGGACTTCGTTATTGGGTTCCAACCAAGAGTTTTTTTAAGACCCAATATGAGGTTAATTTAGCGCTTTACAAAGCATTGCATGAAAATCATGTTACTATTCCATATCCTCAGCGTGAGGTAAGAATTTTAGGAGAAAATGTTTGATTCCGAAGAAGTATGAATTTATCGTATTTGCCTTTTTAATGTCATTTTTTATGACGCTTTTGATGTCGTTTGTTATTACCTTCATCAATGTAGGTCTTGTAGAAGATTTTTTAGTGCGTTGGTTCCAAGCCTTTTGGAGAGCTTATATCGTAGCGTTTCCTTCCGTCTTAACGGTGGTGCCAATTGTGCGTAAAATCGTTAGAAAGTTGGTTGCTCCACACTAATGTTTGAAAAACTCGATGAGTCCCATCACGATTTCAAAGCCAATGAGCCCGATGATGATCCACTCTAAAAACTCACTGTGTTTGTGGTTGAAAAGATCAAGAGCCATGCTAATGTCCTCTTTGAGGTGACTTAGCTTGTGCTCGACGATCTCAAAACGATCTTTGAGCTCTAAGATGGAAGAAAGTCTATTGTAGAGCTTTTCAGCTTCTTCATTATCCCACAAGATATTAGGTTTATCCAGTAAAAACAGATCACTGACCATCCCATGCTGAATGGAAGTGAGATTGCGTGCAAATTCGATCAGTTTTGAGCGTTTCAGTAGTGAATAACTCTGTGTAAGATCAAGCAGTTGTTGGCTCTTTTCAAAATGCGCATTCAGGTCTTGCTCATACTTTTCAAGTCCAACACTTTGTGAAATCACGAGTGCTATGATGATGAGGTAGAGCGAAAGTGGCTCTTTTAATATAATCTGCTCGTTACTGACTTTACACGTAACTTCCAACTCAGGCTCAATTAAAATAGGGTAATCTTGAAAGATATAACGTTGTTCCAATAACGAAGCGTCTTTCATCCCCAATTTCATGAGCGCTTGGTGCATTGCCTCTTTTTCCCAATTTATGAATGTCAAAACGTTAAATTGGGTATAGACTAAAAATGTTTCACGATATTGGTGGTAAAATGCTTTTTCAATTCCTTTTTTAAATGAACAATCAAGGAGCGTTTCGACCTCATGTTTGGCAAAGGGTGTTGGGAGTGAAATAGAGATGAGTGAAAACGATGTAGCCATAGGAACTCCTTGTGCAATAATCATTTATAAAAGTATACACCCAAATGAAAACGAAAGCGTTACATACAAAGAAGCATTAACAAATTCATGCTAATATTAACATAATAAAAAAATCAAGGATACCAATGCGTTTTAGCCTTATAGGATGCATGCTTTTTGGTATGGCATCGGTGTTGTTGGCAGAAGATTTTGATCCGTTTGATACCAAGTCTCTTCTAAATAAACAACAAGCAACATTTGTAACATGTGCAACCACGGATTTGAGCAAATCTTTAAGCCTTTCCGATGTTGTTATGGCAGCACTGTGTAATAATCCTCAAACAAAGATTGCATGGCAAACATCGCTCTATCAAGCCGCACAAGTTGGAGTCAGTCAAAGTGCCTATCTTCCAACACTGAGTGCTACAGGTTCAGCGCTTAGAAGTGAGAGTAGTGAGACGAAAAGTGGCGATCAAGAAAACATCAGTATCACACTTTCTTATTTGCTGTATGATTTTGGTAAACGTGATGCCACGTATGAGAGTGCAAGACGTCTTTTGGATGTAGCCCTTTTTTCAGAAAACAATACCATACAGAGTGTATTTCTCTCCGCTGTTCAAGCGTACTACACGCTTTTTGGCTCAAACGCTTCTTTGGAAGCAAGCTTTGAAGCAGAGCGCTCTGCATTGGCGAGTTTAAATGCTGCTAAAACACGCTATTCTGTGGGAACTGCAACACCTGCTGATACGCTTCAAGCGCAAACGGCATACTCGCAAGCGATGCTTAATCGCATTCAAGCAGAAGGAAGTGTCAAAAGCGCGCAAGGAGAACTTGCCAGTGTGTTAGGACTGATGCCAGATACGACGATCCAACTACAAACACCACAGCTTTCTTTGCCTAGTGAAGTGTTTGAAAAAAATGTTAAAGCATTAATGGAAGAAGCAGGACGCCTTCGCCCAGACCTTATGGCAGCAAGCGCGAAAATCAAAGCCGCTGAAGCGAATGTCAAAGCTGCTAAAGCAGAGCATCTACCTTCATTTTCTCTTAGTTCTACCACAGGGCATACAGACACCGTTTTTAATACTTCACAAAGAACGTCTAGTATAGGGCTTTATGTGAGCATTCCGATATTTACGGGGTTCAATACCAAATACAAAGTCCAAGCAGCACAGCAACAGCTCAAAATCAATGAAGCAGAGTATGAAAAGCTCTCTCAAGAGGCAAGTCTGGAAGTATATAAAACCTACCAAACCTTAGTGAGTGAAACACAAGCGACACGTACCAGTGCTGATTTGGTGGCAAGTGCTCAAGCATCGTATGACTTAGCCCTAGGTAGGTATAAAGCAGGGGTTGGAACCATTTTGGATCTTTTAAGTGCGCAAAGTGCCCTTGCGAGTGCAAAACAACAACATATCCAATCTCTTTATAACTGGTACATCACTAAAGCGAGCCTTGCAAAGTCAATGGGAACGCTTGATTTTTCAACGATAAAAGGACAACCATGAGTTTTTTAACGAAGATACTTTTTCATAAATTTACCCTTTTTCTTTTTCTGATTGCACTTGGATTTGGTGGGTATTATGGTTGGTCGCACTACACAAAACCTCCTGTTGAAGCTAAGTATAAATTTCATACTTTAGAGATGGGCGATGTCACGCAAAGTGTTGCCGCTAATGGCACACTTAACCCTTTAGTGCTTGTTACGGTAGGTACACAAGTCTCAGGAAAGGTCATTAAACTCTATGTAGATTTCAATGATAGGGTTGAAGAGGGACAAATACTTGCTGAACTTGACCCAGCACTTCTTGATGCACAAGCTGCACAAAGTGCTGCAAATGTTAAAAGTGCAGAAGCAACTTTAGAACTTGCCATTGCCAATGAAAAGCGTTCCCGTGAATTGTTCTCGAAAGAGTATATTTCAAAACAAGAATTAGACGCGAGTGTTCAAGCCTTGAAATCAGCTCGTGCGGCGCTGGATTTAGCGCGTGCACAATCGCAAAAAGATAGAACCAATCAAGGCTATACTATCATTCGATCTCCTGTTTCTGGCGTTGTCGTTGATAGACAGATTGATGTTGGACAAACGGTAGCGGCGAGTTTATCAGCTCCTGTACTTTTTAAAATTGCACAAGATTTAAGGCAGATGCAGATTGACTCAAACTTTGCCGAAGCGGACATTGGTCGTATCAAAGTAGGACAAAATGTTAATTTCGCCGTGGATGCATTTCCAAACATGGCATTTAACGGTGTCGTAAAACAAGTAAGACTCAATGCCACAACCGTTTCTAATGTTGTAACGTATGATGTGGTTGTGAAAGTAGAAAACCCTGATGAAATTCTCATTCCTGGTATGACTGCGTATGTGAATGTCATCATCGCTGAGAAGAAAAATGTTTTACTTATTCCTAATGCAGCATTACGTTATAAACCAACACCAACCGTAGCTCCAAACAAAGAAAAACCTAGTGAGCAAAAGCCTAAAAAAGAGAAAAAAGAGAGCAATAGTGCTACGGTTTATGTTTTTGAAAATGGTGTGCCAAAACCTATTAAAGTAGGCATTGGCGTTTCGGACAACCGTTTTACCGAGATTATGTCAGATGTACTTAAAGCAGGCGATAAAATCATTGTAGAAGAGGTCAAAAATAACGCCAATGGCTCTAAAAATTCACCATCACCGATGAGACCATTTTAATGGAAGAAGTCATTAAAATAACCAATTTGACGAAAAACTACTACACCGATGCAGGTGAAGTATGTGTGCTCAAAGGGGTGGATATTACGATTAAAAGTGGAGAATTTGTAGCGATTATGGGACCCTCTGGTTCAGGTAAATCGACCTTTATGAATATTCTTGGGTGTCTTGATAAAATGACATCGGGGAGTTATTTTCTAGGAGGAGAGAATACTGCAAATCTAAGTAGAGACAAACTTGCTGAATTACGTAACCACCTGATCGGGTTTGTTTTTCAAGGCTTTAATCTTATCCCTAGACAAAATCTCATTGACAATGTTGCCTTGCCACTTGTGTATGCAGGTATGAGTGCAAGTGAACGTAAAGCCCGCGCAAAAGAGATACTCAAAAGTGTAGGGCTTGAAGCGTTTGGAACCTACCTTCCCAATCAAATCTCAGGTGGACAACAACAGCGTGTTGCGATTGCACGAGCATTAGTCAATCGTCCAAAACTCATTCTTGCCGATGAACCTACGGGAAACTTAGATACTAAAACAAGCCAAGAGATTATGCAATTATTTTGTGATCTTAATGAAAAAGAGGGCATTACCATTGTCCTCGTTACCCATGAGCCGGACATTGCGGCTTATGCTAAACGACTGGTCAATTTTGTGGATGGAAAAATTCAACACGATGGACCAACACATCTTCATATAAAAGAGCCAGCATGAGTTTGGCTATGTTATTTGAAGCATGGCGCGCGATGGGTGCCAATAGGCTTAGAACGTTTTTAACGATGTTAGGTATGGTGATTGGAGTAGGTGCTGTTATCGTCATGTCCGCTATAGGCGCAGGTACACAAGCTAAAGTCAAAGAGTCCATCGCTTCGATGGGAAGTAATCTTCTCATTGTTCTTGCAGGTTCTATGACATCAGGAGGTGTCAGACTTGGAAGTGGAGGGGTACAAACACTCACCATCTCAGATGCATCTGCTATGGAAGAGTTAGAGAGTATTTTGGCAACGGCTCCAACATCATCAGGTTCTGCCCAACTGATTTACCAGTCCGCAAACTGGTCAACACAAGTGACAGGAACGACACCGTCGTATTTTCAAGTACGTGATTGGGAAATCGAGAGTGGCTATCCGTTTATGGACTCTGATGTAAGGGGTGCTACACGTGTTGTCGTGCTTGGAAAGACCATCGCACAAAATCTTTTTGGCGATGAAGACCCCGTTGGTAAAACCATACGTATTAAAAACAGTCCGTATCTGGTTGTGGGAATTCTTGCAAAAAAAGGACAGAGTTTAGATGGTAGAGACCAAGACGACACAGCCATAGTACCTATAACCACAGCGCAAACAAAACTTTTTGGTAGCCAATTTAAAGGCTCTGTGCGTTTTATCATGGTTGAAGCCGCTTCTGAGAGTGTGATGGATAAAGCAGAACAAGAGATCGCTCAACTGTTGCGACAGCGCCATAAACTACGTGAAAATGCGGAAGATGACTTTACGATTAGAAATCTTACCGCCCTTGCCAATACGGCAGCAGAAACAACAAAAGCCATGTCTTTAATGCTTGCAGCCATTGCTTCTATTTCGCTCTTAGTTGGTGGCATTGGAATTATGAATATTATGCTTGTCTCTGTGACCGAGCGAACGCGTGAAATTGGTATACGCATCGCCATTGGTGCAAAACAGCGTCATATCCTAGTGCAGTTTTTACTTGAAGCCTTGATGATTTCTATCATTGGTTGTTTGATTGGTGTGTGTGTGGGAGTGGGCGGTGCGCTATTGGTTCAAAAATTCTTTTCGATTAGCGTTGCTATTACGCAAAGCTCTATCATGATCTCTTTTTTAGTGGCAACAGGCGTGGGAGTCTTTTTTGGATTTTATCCTGCGCGAAAAGCGGCTAACTTAGAGCCTATTGAGGCGCTTCGATACCAGTAATTGCGCTATAATTCTTCAAAATTAGCATAGGAATGTCAATGAAGTTACTTTTAATTGGTGCTGGCAATATGGGTGGAGCGATGCTCCAAGGTTTACATGTAAAAGATATTACTGTAGTAGAAGCATATCCTCCAAGAGCAGAAGAGTTACAGGCACTCTATCCGAGTATTAAAATTGTGAGCGAAATTCCTTCATTGGAGGGGTATATTGTTATTCTTGCGATTAAACCGCAATCGTTTGGAACATTACACACAAAAGGAATTGCCGAAGGTGTTATCTCCATTATGGCGGGCGTGAGTTTAGAAAAACTGAAATCTGGCATTATGGCAAAACACTACATTCGCTCCATGCCAAATATGGCGGCATTGGTACGCAAATCTGCAACCTCTTTATGTGGCGATGCTGCGCTCAAAGATGAAGCAATGGATATCTTAAGTTCTATTGGTCGTTGCTTTTGGCTTGAGAGTGAGAAAGAGCTAGATATCGCAACGGGACTTTCAGGTTCTGCTCCTGCATGGATCGCGCTGGTGGCTGAGGCACTCAGTGATGGCGCTGTCAATCTTGGAATGAAACGTGATATGACGTATCAATACGTTGCAACCTTGTTTGAAGGTGTTGGAGAAGTACTTAAAAATGAACACCCTGCAATTTTAAAAGATAAAGTGATGTCTCCAGCTGGAACAACAGCCGCAGGTTATGCAAAACTTGAAGAGGGCAAAGTGAGAGATAGCTTTATTAAAGCGATGGAAGCGTCGTATGAAAGAGCGAAGGGATTTTCAAAGTAGAAGCTCGCAAAGGGCTTGTCAAGAGACAAGCCTAAGCGATTTTTTGTGCTTTTTTCTTGCCAGAAGCGGTTTTCTTACTGTTTTTAGAAGGTGCGGCAGCTTTTTTAGCGCTACTTCTTGTCTCTGTTATATCTGGTAGTACATCTTCAAAAATAGTTTTAATGTCATTCCATCGGTGCTCTGAGTTTAACATGACCACTAAAATATCTTTATCATCTTTTTTTGCTCTTGCAATTAAACAAGGGCCAGCTTTTTGCGTAAATCCTGTTTTAATACCTACGGCGTATTTGTAATTGTTAAGAAGTTTATTGTGTGTGTATGCTGCATAGCCTCTTTTGGTATTGAGGGATTGAAAGTCATGGCGTTTTAGTTTTGCCATATCATTAAAGGCACTGTTTTTAATGGCATATTCACTGAGCGTTAAAAGATCAAGTGCGGTAGAGTAGTGGTTGCCAAAATGGCTACTATCAAAACCACATGGATTGGTAAAATTAGTATTTTTCATACCAATTGCTTTTGCTTTTCTGTTCATCATAGCTACAAATTTATCGACATCGCCATCGCCTAAAAAGACACCAATACTCATAGCAGCATCATTAGCAGACATAACCATTGCTGCTTTCACAAGATCACGTAGATAAAATTTTTCGCCAACTCTAAGACCTGCTTTGGTAGGCTCAACTTGGATCATTTCTCGAGTGATGGTTACCACGTCGTTCATTCTTCCACTTTCTATCGCTAACATAGCAGTCATAATTTTAGTTAAACTTGCAGGTTGATTGATTTTTTGTTCATCTTTAGCAAAAATAAGTTGTTTGTTACTCAAATCTTTTGCAATAATAGCATCGGTATTGCGTTTAATACGATCCGCAGTCTCTTTGTCAAGGTAAGCTGCACTCAGTGAGCTCGTAATAATACATGCGCCGCAGATAAGCGATAAAATTTTTTGTGTCATGCTGCTCTTTTTAGAATGGATTTTTTTCATTTTAGTAAAAGTTTCTTAAAATTTTCCTTTGAAAATGGCTAAAATAGCCACTTTGACTTAAATGATGAAAAATTAAACACATTGCGTTATAACACTTAAGGTTATAACGTTATAATGCTCAAAATAGTTTTTGTGAGATTTGTCGTTATATACTTTAATTACATAAGGAAGAGAGATGGAAGGGATTGTTTCTGGTGTGATGAGTTTTGATAAGCCAGCTCTTTTAGAAAAGAGGATTAGGCTTCTTGAAGCCATTGCCGAAACAGGCTCCATTACCAGCGCTGCAAAGAGAGTGGGGCTTAGTTACAAAGCGGCATGGGAGGCGGTAGATACGATGAATAACCTCTCCAAAACCCCTCTTGTTGTACGTGTTACAGGTGGAAGTGGTGGAGGAGGGACAACACTTACTCCTCTTGGTGTTGAGGTTGTTGCTAATTATAGTGTTTTGAAAAAAGAGTATGAACGGTTTTTAAATCGACTCTCCACTATCGGTAACTTTGAAATGAATAGTTTAAAACACATACAAAGGATTGCTATGCAAATCAGCGCACGTAATCAGCTGATGGGTAAAATCGGCGAGATTAAACAAGCGAAAGTGAATGCAGAGGTAAGCATTGTGCTCAAAAGTGGAGTTGTCCTTGTCTCAACGATCACCAATAGTGCCGTAGAAGAGCTAGGACTTGAAATCGGTGATGAAGTTGTAGGCATTATAAAAGCCTCTTCGGTCTTGATCTCTAACACACTTGATATTGCGACCAGTGCAAGAAACAAACTTGGTGGGGTCATTACAGACATAAAACTTGGTGACGTGAACGCACAAGTTAGTGTAGATATCGGTCAAAATGATGTGGTTGTAGCGACTATTACCAGTGAATCTGTGAAACATTTAGGCCTTTCTGTGGGCAAAAAAGTGTGTGCTATCATCAAATCCAGTAGTATCTTAATCGGAAAGTAAAAGGAGCATGTATGTTAAAAGTATTGATCGCTAGTGCAGTAATGTCCGTTTCTCTTCTTGCAGGAGAGATTAGTGTTGCGGTTGCCGCCAACTTGAGTGATGTCGTTGAGGTTTTTAAAACAGAGTTCGCTAAAACAAACCCAAATACAAAAGTCAACACGATTTTAGGAGCAAGCGGAAAGTTTACAACACAGATTAAAAGTGGTGCTCCTTTTGATTTGTTTTTAAGTGCAGACATGGGGTTTCCTGAAAATCTTTACGCTGAAAAAATTGCTGTCACAAAACCTGTTGTCTATGCCAGTGGCGCTTTAGCGATGGTAAGTACCAAAGGGCTTGATTTAAGCAAAGGCATTGCTGTACTCAATGATCCAAAAGTAGAAAAAATTGCCATTGCTAACCCAAAAACAGCTCCATATGGAACAGCAAGTATCGAAGTATTTAAAAATGCACAACTCTTTGAGAAAGTAGAGCCAAAATTGGTTCAGGGTGATAGCATCTCTCAGGCATTACAATTTTCCATTACGGCAGCAGATGTAGGCTTTGTCAATGCTTCCGCTTTTTACAGTGACAAAATGAAAGCGTATAAAAAAGGAGTTCAATGGGTGGATGTTGACCCAAAACTCTACACGCCAATTGCGCAAGGAATTGTCCTTTTGAAACAAGCAGAAAACAATGCAGAAGCGAAAGCATTTTATGATCTTATCTTAAGCGCAAAAGCCAAAGCAATCTTTAAAAACTATGGATATTTAGTCAATGAATAGACTGCCTGCGGTTGTAACAGACATTGAAGGTGAGCAGAACCTACATATCATCACGTTTGATTATGCAGGAAATCGACTTAAAATGATGGGGCTTGATTTGCCTAAGGGGCTACATGTCAATGCACATGTAACCCTTGGCATCAAGCCTTCGCATGTGGCGATTGCTAAAAATCTAAGTGGAGAGCTTAGTTATTCCAACCAACTCTTTGCTACGATTGTTAGTATTGAAAATGGAAAATTGCTGAGTAGTATTGTGCTACGTTCACATGAAAACGAGATGCAAAGTTTTATTACTCTAAGCTCTTCTTTACGGATGAATCTTCACGTAGGAGATCACGTTGTATTGTTGATTAAAGCAAGTGAACTCTTTGTTCTGGAGGTTTTAGATGTTTGAAACATTAAAAGCCTTAGAGTGGACTCCTTTTCTCGTTTCATTCAAATTAGCGTCCATTACCACAGCAATTCTTTTTTGTATTTCTTTGGTGATTGCATGGAATTTATCGCAAAGTAAGTCTCGTTTTAAACCTATTTTTGAGGCGATTACAGCACTTCCTATTGTCTTACCACCTTCAGTTTTAGGTTTTTACATTCTCTATGCCCTTTCGTTTCATTCTCCTCTTGGACGTTTTTTTCAAGATGTACTGGGTTTAAAGTTAGTCTTTAACTTCACAGGGCTGGTTGTCGCAAGTTGTTTTTATTCATTGCCTTTTATGGTACAACCCTTACAGAGCGGTTTTGAAGCATTACCCAAAAATATGCTAGAAGCATCGTATATCGCTGGTAAAAACAAACTCCAAACCCTTTTTTTTGTAGCAATGCCCAATATCAAGCCTTCGTTAATGACAGCTATTGTCATTACCTTTGCTCATACCGTGGGTGAATTTGGTGTCGTTTTGATGGTGGGTGGAAGTATTCCTGGTGAGACAAAAGTTGCTTCAGTAGCTATTTATGAGATGGTTGAAACCATGGACTATACGCTGGCGCATATTTACAGTGCGATTATGGTGGGACTTAGTTTCTTGGTTCTTTTATTGGTTTATATGTTCAATCGCCAACAGAACCACCATTTAGGAGGAGTTTATGATAGAGATTGACGTGCGTAAAGAGCTTTTAGGCTCACAAGGAAAAATGAATTTATCGGTCAATCTCTCCTTTGAATCCAAAAGTTTTGTAGCCCTTTCAGGACAAAGCGGCAGTGGGAAAACGACATTGCTTCGTATTTTGGCAGGCCTTGAAAAGGCACACGGTAAGATTAGTGTTGATGATGAGATATGGCTTGATGGTACACGTGCTCTAGCGCCTCAACAACGAGGCATTGGCTTTGTGTTTCAAGACTATGCACTCTTTCCTAACATGAGTGTTTTGGAAAATCTGATTTTTGTACGTAAAGACAAAGCATTAGCACATCAGCTTTTAGAGTTGAGTGAACTCTCAGAGCTTGCAAATCGTAAGCCAGCGACACTCTCTGGTGGTCAAAAACAGCGTGTGAGTCTGTGTCGAGCCATGATGAACAGACCCAAACTTCTTTTGATGGATGAGCCTCTCTCTGCGCTCGATCCTTCGATGCGAAACAAACTGCAACATGAGATTTTAACGCTTCATAAAAACTTTGGTACGACAACGATCATGGTCAGTCATGACCCCAGTGAAATTTACCGCTTAAGTGACCGTGTCATTGTCCTCTCCCAAGGTCAGGTAATACAAGATGGCGATGCAAAAAGTGTGCTTCTTCGAACACAAGGAAGTCAAAAATTCTCCTTTGAGGGTGAGCTTTTAGACATTGTCAAAGTTGATGTGATTTATGTTGCTATTGTGGCGATTGGTCAGCAGATCGTAGAGATTGTGCTTGATGGTAGCGAAGCAAAAGATCTTCACGTTGGAGATATTGTAAGTCTTGGTACAAAAGCCTTTGCGCCTATGATTCAAAAGATGAAGGAAAAGTGATGAGAAAGCTCTTGATGTGTATGTGTATTCTTTGTTTAGGGCATGCTGCTTCTGATGATCTTAAAATCGCAGTCGGTGCAGGGTATAAGAAACCTGTTTTGGAAGTGTTAAAAGCATACGAACAGACATATCAAGGTCAAAAAATTGATGCTATGTATGGCAATATGGCACAGATTTTTGCACATGCTAAACAGATGGAAATTACGCTAGTAATTGCCGATAAAAAATTTTTGGAAAAACAAAAAGAGCTTAGTTTTGTAAATTATGAAAAAATCGGAGAGGGCATTGCTGTGATTGCTTATGCTAAGGGTGTTTCGTTTAATAATATTGAGGATTTGAAAAACGAGCAGATAAAAACTATCGCAATGCCAGAAGCTAAAAAAGCGATTTATGGCGATGCCGGTATTGAGTTTTTAAATACGACCAAATTGTATGAGAGCCTTAAAGACAAACTGATCGTGGTTGCTACCGTGCCTCAAGTAAGCTCTTATGTCAATACACATGAGGTTGATGTTGGAATTATGAATTTAACCGCAGCTCTTGATAACATCGATAAACTTGGAGGTTACATAAAAATTCCTCAAGAGTATTACACGCCCATAGAGATAGTTGCTGGAAGTTTAAAAGCGTGTGAATCTGATAAAATCTGTCAAGAGTTCATTGCATTTTTGAAAACGCCTAAAGCAAAAGAGATATTTGTTAAATATGGGCTTTGAGATGGTACAGGTTTGGCATCCGTTGGTGCTAAGCCTTAAAACCATCAGTGTGGTTGCGCTCCTTTTGGTTTTTATAGGAATTCCTCTTTCGTATTATCTCTCCAATGAACAGCTTAAATATAAGTGGTTGATTGAAACGTTTGTAACTCTACCATTGATTTTCCCACCTATTGCTATAGGTTTTTTACTGCTGCTTCTTTTAGGTAAATATGGCTGGATTGGAAGCTACTTAAACACACTAGGTATACGTTTCATTTTTGAGTTCAAAGGGCTTGTAATAGCAGGCTTTGTTGCCGCTCTTCCATTGATGGTTAAACCATTGCAATCTGCGATTGAACTTTTCCCCAAGGCGATTAAAGAAGCAGCGTATATGAGTGGTAAAAGTAGGTTTCATACCTTTGTCTTTATTATTCTTCCGTGTATCAAAAAAAGTCTATTTGCGGCACTTTTAATTGCAGAAGCTCGAGCACTGGGAGAAGTTGGCATAACCTTGATGCTAGGTGGCAATATTGTTGGTAAGACGGATACGATTTCCCTTGCGATTTACAATGCCGTTTTTGATGGAGAGTACGCTCTAGCACTTTTTTTATGTGCTATTTTGATTGTTGTTTCTTTAGCCGTTTTTATAGCATTGCATTTTTTCCAAAAAGAGGAGCAGTTGCTTTAATCTTCTTCATGTTACTATTTTATAATTTCTAAAAGGTGTATTTATGATGGATATGATACGTGAAGATGTCGGACTGATCGACATGACCACGGTAGGATTAGGGATTGGCTCATACAAAGCCAAAATCTCATTTTCAACAAAAGAGCCCATCGTTTTATGTGGGGTAGAGTTTGTGGATGAGATGTGCCGTAAACTTGGGCTTGAAACGCACATTTTCAAAGCATGTGGCGATAAACTTGAAGCGGGTGAGCTTATCTTAGAAGCCTATGGTAGGGCAGATGCAGCACATAAAGCATGGAAAGTGTCTCAAAATATTTTAGAATTTTTAAGTGGCATTGCGACAAAAACTCATACCATGATTACCCTTGCAAGAACAATGAACCCAAAAATAGAGCTGTTAACCACGCGTAAAATTTTTCCTCGCACCAAAGAATTAGCACTCAAAGCCGTCTATGCAGGAGGTGGTGCACACCATCGTTTGGGGCTTTATGACTCTGTCTTGGTTTTTAAACAGCATTGTGCTTTTTTTGAGAGTGATGCAGCATTTGAAGTACAATTTGCAAAAATGAAGCAAATGTATTTGGAAAAAAAGATTGTGGTTGAGGTAGATAGTCTTGATGAAGCACGTTATTTTGCACGTCTTGGCGCTGATATCGTGCAATGTGAAAAGATGAGTTTTGAGGCTTTAAAACAGTGTGTTGCCCTAAAAAATGAGTTTCCATACCTACTGCTTTCTGCTACGGGGGGTATTGGTGAACATAATATTGTTGATTATGCTGCCACGGGAGTTGATTTTATCGTGACGTCATCGCCGTATCATGCGAAACCTTCTGATATTAGAGTTGTTATTGAGAGAGTGTAATGCAAACGATTGAAGAGACGTTTTCTGCAACAGTTGAAGAGAAAAAATCGACTTTTTTAGCCTATTTGTGCCCGATGAGCTCTTTTGATGCTTTACATCAAAAACTCAAAAATGACCACCCAAAAGCAGCACATATTGTATGGGCTAAGCGCTATTTTAATGAATACCGTCAAATTGTAGAAAACAACAGTGATGATGGTGAGCCCAAAGGAACGTCTGGTCCACCCGTGCTCAACGTCATGCGTGGCGTGGAACTGGTGGAAGCAGGGCTATTAATCGTGCGTTATTTTGGGGGTATTAAGCTTGGAACGGGTGGTTTAGTGCGCGCCTATGGCAGTAGTGCTAAGGAAGTCATCGCTCATGCAAAACTCATCCCTTTTGTTTTTAAAGAGCGCGTTTTGTTTAGTACCATTTATTCGCTCGTACCTCGTTTTGAACACTATACGTCAACACAAAACGTCACCGTTATTAAAAGAGAGTTTCAAAGTGATGGTGTGATGTGGGAGATAGAAGTAAGTGCTGATGAGAAAGAGCATTTTCTACTCTTTTCTCATCATTTTGAAAGAGATGGTTTTAGACTGTTATAGTTCGATAGCTTCAACTTCAATAGAAAGATTGACCGTGTCATCAACGGTTAATCCACCACCTTCTAAGATTTTATTCCATGTGAGTCCAAAATCTTTACGGTTGAGTTTACCCTCTAATGTAAAACCGACTCTTTGGTGACCTTGAAAATCTTTAATCACACCGTGTACTTTGCTCTCAAGAACGATATCTTTGGTCACGCCATGAATGGTGATTTTTCCATGTATTTTGCCATCTTTCATGGAAGTCATAACAAAATCAATGGTTTTAAACTTTTCAACATCAAAGAAATCAGCACTTCTTAAGTGGTCATCTCTTTTTGTAATTCCTGTGTCGATAGAAGCCGCTTCAATTTTTGCTGCAAGTTTATTGAAGACTTTTTTCTCTGCATCATAGTCGATGTCAGCACTGTATGTATTGAAATTACCTTTAACGTTTGAGATCATCATATGTTTGATAGAAAAACCAATATTAGAGTGGGTATTGTCAATCACAAACTCCTTTGCCTCTGCTAAAGAGAAAAGAAGAGCACTAGCCATAAGCAATTTGAAGAGATGTTTCATGGTATATCCTTTTTATAGAATGTCTATGAAAAGTATAGTCACATGACGCTTATGGCTCTTAGATGACGTAAAAGTAATATTTTAATTTAAGAGAGTATTTTGCACGTATCCGAAAAACTGAAATGTTGCTGCACTACAGATACCAGCAACCAAACCTGCTAGCATATCATCCCCAATGACACCCCATCCACCTTTTACATTTTGGTCGATTTTGCCAATCAAAGAAGGTTTCCAAATATCAAAAAGACGAAAAAATACAAAACTAAGAACAATTTGAAGAATAGTTCCTGAGCTTAAAATAAGAGCGATCCATACGCCTACCACTTCATCAATGACAATGCGGCTATCGTCATGATTGCCACTGTTTGCTTCATACGCATTGATATGTTTAACGCCCATAAGCGTAAATAGAATGGTTAAAAGAACTAAGGTTTCCATCGAGATGTAGTGAATAATCCCAGCCCCTAGAATGACAGCAAGAAGTGAACCTGCTGTTCCTGGAGCTTTTGGGCAAAGACCTGAGTATAAAAACGTCAAAAAAGCATTTGGCATGAAGATCCTACGTAAGTGAAGTTGTTTGATGTAAACGCATCAATTCAAGATAGAAATCGCGTTCATCGTGGCTCTCTAAAAGACCACTGTTTGGGAAAATAGCGTCATAAATTTTGCCAATATTTTCGAAGCGTTTTTTGAAGAGTTCACTTAGAAGAAGCGCTGAAATATCTTTACGCATGAAAATAGCTGGTGGTAACATTCCCGCTTTTAAAATCTCTAAAAGTGACTCTGCATGGTACTTAATGTGGTGGTGCCCGCCATGTGGGCAGGTGTTCGTACTGACCAATGTTTTACACTCATTACAATAGACAAACTCGGTAATAATTTCTACCTCGATATCTAAATCTTCATAATGATCCAAAATAGATTTCATTTCATTCTTGTCGTAGTATGCTCCTATACCACTATGGTGTTGCCCAAGAACGAGCTTATTACATCCTAAATTTGAAGCACAAATAGCATCTAAAACAGCGTTTTTATAGCTTGTAAAAAGATAAGTGTTTTCAAAAGGAACAATAACGACTCTATTTTTTGGTAAATAGTTGTCGACAAAATACTGTAACGCTTTAAGACGTAATTCATAAGAGAGTGCATCTTGTTTATAGGGTTTTAGTAAAAAGATAACCAACATATCACATTTTTCAAGCGTAATACGTATAACTCTCTCATGTGCTCTATGGAAGGGCTTTGCGTTCATCATCATGGCAGAAACATTTTTAGCACCCAGTTGTGCTTTTGCATCGGCAATTTTATTTTTTACATTTTTAATGTCATCAAATTGGAGTTCATATTCACCGCATACAGCAATGTCTCCAAGTCGTTTGAGAAACATTTGTGTTTCAGGGTTTGAAATATCATACGTTCCAAAAATCTGCTCAATTCTTTTTTTCTTATCGACCTCAAATACTTCATCAACAATGATGGTTCCTTTGATTTTCCCATCGACGACAAAATCAAGTGGTTCCCCTTTGTATGAGGTTGTGAGCACTTCTCTGTTTTTTTCACCCGCAGGAGCGATGATAAATGGAAACGGGAATGGTTTACCTTTGTAGTATCCACTGTGTTCAACTTCTTTAGCTTCTGCACTGTTCATGAGCTTATCAACAGGATGCAAAACGCCTTCTTTAGCCAGAGCGAGGGTTGCTAAAAACTCTTTATCTAAAAAGAGTTGTCGGTTATTTTTTCTTGTTGATTCCATACTTCTTCCTTTTTTCCCATAAACTTTTGCGAGATATTCCTAATTTTTTGGAGAGTTCCGTGTCAGGGAATTTGTTTTGAAAATTGCAGATGACATATTTGACATAATCATCAATACATAAAATATCACCTTGGTCTAAAATTTTACTGTCGGTGTTAATTTCGATTTTTGAAAAGTCACTCTCTTCGTTAGGATCAGTGCTACAAATAATAGCACGTTTACCTTCTAGGATGTTATAGACTTTAAGTTTTTCGCTTTTTTTAAGGTTTTGAAGATCGATAATGTAGAGTAATTCCTCACTTCCAGCCCGCGCAATCTTTTCTAAGGCATTGGTTTGGGTGAGTGAGATAAAAGTAAATGTCTCATTTTGTGACTGAACATAGTTAAAAACGAGCGCATCGGCATGTTTTTGAAAATTTGTTTTGATGAGAATAGGAAATTTGGTTTTTTTATCAAGAGGTTCTAAATTGGCACTGCTAAAAAGGTTTTTGACATATTCTTTATAGGTTTCATTCTCTTTTTTGAGATTTTTAAAATCGGAAAGATGTTGAAGTTTTCGAATCAATTCTTCAATCATGAAAGGTTTTTGAATGTAATCACAAGCCCCCGCCTTAATCGGATTGGTGACAGTGTCATTACTGATATAAGAGATCATCAAAATGATAATGGATGAGCGATGTTTTTCAATAACGGGGTAGAAATTTTGTCCTGAAATGTTCGTTGAGAGCAATACTGCATCGTATTTTTCATCTTTAAGCGCATCTTTGATACTGGTAGCAATCTCACATAAATGTCCAATTTCCATCAACTTAGAGGCAATACTTTGCGCGAGATAAATCTCGTTTTCAACAATTAAAATCTTCATACATTCTTCCAATCATAATATTTTAATGTAGCCGTTGCACTCACTGCAACACCTTCTTGTCGCCCGACAAATCCTAATTTTTCTGTTGTGGTTGCTTTTACATTCACATGGATGGGAGAGAGTGCCATAATATCGGCTAAGCAGAAACGTATTTTGTCCTTGAAGGCACTTAAACGTGGAAATTCCGCCATAATCGTGAGATCACAATGAACGATCTCAAACCCCACCTTTGCTAAAAAAGAACACACCTCCTTGAGTAGTAGTTTTGAATCAATGTTTTTATAACGTTGGTCATTATCGGGGAATAGTTCACCGATATCTCCCGCTCCCGCAGCGCCTAAAAGTGCGTCGATAAGAGCATGTATGGCAACATCGCCATCGGAATGTGCTTTAAAGCCTACCGTCGGGTGCACTTCAACGCCCCCTAGCATCATGACTTTACCTTCTTCAAAGGCATGTACATCAAAGCCATAGCCTACAAAAGGAACAGAAGAGGGTGCTTTAAGACAAGGAATAGAAGCGATATCTTCTTTACATGTCAATTTTTTTGCTTCAGGATTTCCAAGTACGTATGCAATTTTGCCACCCATCGCTTTAATCGCACTGCTATCATCTGTGTAAAGCGTTGATGTGTTGAGTGCTTTTTTCAATATATCTGTATGCGAGAGTTGTGGTGTTTGTATGAGTTTTACATGATCACGATTGATAGTACTCTCTTCATACACAACCGTGTCAACGACAGGAAGGTAAGGTACGACGATATCGGCATTTTCCATTTCCGATAAGATGCGTACTAACATCGCTTGATCAATACATGGACGAGCAATATCGCTGACTAAAACATAAGGCGTTGTCACATGCGAAAGGGCATTTTGTAAAGACTCTTGTCTGGTTGCTCCACCTTCCACAAACGTGATCGCGCCACTAAATTTTTGCGCGTAAAAATGTTCATCAGGTGTTGTGGTGACAATGATTTGCTTAAAAGGAAAAAGCTGTTGAAGATTTTGGGTTGCAAAAAGCCATAAAGGGGTCTCTTCGACGCGTAACCACTGCTTTTTAACACGTTGATTAAAACGTGTTGAACTACCTGCGCCTAACATCACAAGGGCTAAATCGGGCAAACTTTGTCCTTTTTTCTGAAGTGTTACGATATTATACATTTTGAAAGCTTTTTTTTATCTTTTTTGTGTTAAATTCCGCCATCACTTAAGCATAAAGGTCGAAAAAATGTTAAATAAAGACGCAGTTTTAAGCGCATTAGGTGGCGTTAAATACCCAGGTTTTGAGAAAGATATTGTGACATTTGGTTTTGTTAAAAATATCGATATTTCAGATAATAATGTTTATATAGAAACAGAAATTGTCTCTTCAAGCAAAGAAGTGGCTGACGAATTAAAAGCTTCTATAGATAAGGCAGTAAAAGCCATAGGTGCAGCTCGTGTGGACGTTGTTGTGAAGCAACCAAAGGCTCCAGTTGAGAAAAGCAACTCTCAATCGGGCAAAAATATGGCACCACACATCAAAAATTTCGTAATGGTAAGCTCAGGAAAAGGTGGTGTTGGTAAAACAACAACAACGGTTAACTTAGCGATTGCACTTGCAAGCCAAGGTAAAAAAGTAGGACTTTTAGATGCAGATATCTATGGTCCAAATGTACCTCGTATGATGGGTGTTGTTGATACACATCCTGAAATTGTAGGACAAAAAGTAAAACCAATCCTTGCTTACGGCGTTGAGATGATGAGTATGGGTTCTTTAATGGAAAATGGTCAATCACTCATCTGGAGAGGTGCGATGGTTATGAAAGCAATCGAGCAGCTCTTACGTGATATCTTATGGAGTGACTTAGATGTTCTTTTCATCGATATGCCTCCAGGAACAGGTGATGCTCAGCTTACATTGGCACAAAGTGTTCCAGTAACAGCAGGCATTTGTGTCACAACGCCTCAACAAGTTGCCCTTGATGATACTGAGAGAAGTCTTGACATGTTCCAAAAACTTCACATACCAATTGCTGGAATTATGGAGAACATGAGCGGATTTATCTGCCCTGAGACAAATAAAGAGTATGATATCTTTGGAAAAGGAACAACCAAACCGTTGGCTGAAAAATTTGAAACCATCGTGATTGGTGAGATTCCGATTGAACCTGCAGTAAGAGAAGGTGGAGACGCTGGTAAACCAGTAAGTTTCTTCCATCCAGAAAGTGAAACAGCAAAGCGCTATCAAGCTTCTGCACGTAAACTTTGGGAATGCATTGAAAAAGTGAATGAAGAGGGTGGCGTCAGCAACGAAGCGATCCAACCAACTATGGGAGTTAATGGCTCACCAAGTGCTTGTTCAAGCAAATAAGTCCTACGTGTTAGGAAACATCTATAAATCTTTGGTAGAAATTGTGTACAAAGGAGAAAAATATGGCATTACGTGTAAGTATTGATGAAACAGATTTTAAAGCATTAGTCAAAGAAATTGAAGCGCAAGAGGGATATCGTAAACCGATTGCTTTTGGTATTGCTAGGGTTGACCGTGGGCAGTTAAATCCTGAAAAAATTCTACAAGCAACGTTTCCAGTGATTAACTGGAATGAAAATTTTGGTAGTGCTGCTATTTTGATTGCGGCAATCCAAGAAAGCGGTGTTGATGTAGATTTTACGAGCAGTGAATTTGTCTATGACGTGAAAAAGAAATTTGTCAAAAATGCAATGAATGCATTTACACCATATCTTAATCAGGCCATTGGTGAAGCACATAAAAATGTTCAAGTTATTAAAACACTTGATTGGATCGCGCAAACGGAGAAACTTAAAAAAGATTTTCGTATTGTCTTTTTGTTTGAAGATGCAGCACCTCTAAGCCCAGAAGCCGTTTATCTTAAACTTTACGCGCTTTCAACTGGTAAGGCACCTCTTCGTTCTCTCAACCTTTCAGGAGCGTTTGGTGTACTTGAAAATGTGGCATGGTCTCTTGGTCAGCCGATTGAACTTGCATGGCTTAGAATGCATGAAGTTGAGCTAAAGCTTCGAGGTGAATATCCAACTATCGAGTCTGTCGATAAATTCCCACGTTATCTTTCTCATATCATTCCTGCGGACAATACGCGTGTGCTTGATGCAAGTAAAGTACGTATGGGTGCACAACTTCACGCAGGTACGACTATTATGCCAGGTGCTAGTTATGTCAACTTTAACGCAGGTACCACAGGTGCGGTAATGGTTGAAGGACGTATTAGCTCATCTGTTGTAGTAGGCAAGGGAAGTGATGTTGGCGGAGGTGCGAGTATCTTAGGAGTGTTAAGTGGTACAAATGGCAACCCAGTCAGCATTGGTGAAAATACACTCCTTGGCGCGAACTCTGTGACAGGTATTCCTTTAGGAGATGGCTGTATTGTTGATGCAGGCATCGCTATTTTGGAAGGAACCAAAATTGGAGTAAGTGGAGTAGAACTTGCAAAAATCAGTGAAGCGAATCCAAAAGCGAAGCTCAAAAAAGCAGGTACTGATGAGCTTGTATTCTTTAAAGGATTAGAATTAGCAGGACTTAATGGTATTCATTTCCGTCAAAATAGCGTAAATGGTATGATCGTCGCTACTCGAAGTAAACGAGAAATCAAACTTAACAGCGAATTGCATTAATAGATCTTTGCAAATCGCAATATGTAAGAAGAAAAGTAGTACTCTGCCAAAGAGAACGAAGTGTTAACTAGCATGAGAAAAGCTCCATAGGGGGCTCTCTCATGCCTTAAATTGGAAACTTTCTTTAGTGAAGTTTCCCTGTCTCTTTATTGTGTCCCTCTGCCCACAAAAGCGATATATCCTGATAGGTTTTGGTCGCGACATCATTTGTTTTAAAAGTGCCGCTATTACATTGTTCACACTGCTTGATTTGTTCTGATAGTTGATTTATATTCATCGATATCAATTGATCGCGTTTTTTTTGCACTCTTTCTCTGAACAATTAAGGGCCTTTTGACTCATACCACTCACTCCTTTTCCTTGCAATACATAAAAAGGCAAAAGATTATTAGGACGCTATAAGGAATATACTAGTGATAGAAAGCCAAAGAAGTGTTAAGAAAAAGTGTTTAATCTAAAAATATTAAGTTAGGAATTTTCCAAAAGAGCTTGATTAAATGATTCTGCCCATTTTGTTGAAACTTTCATATACGTTTCATTGGCGATAGGGTCATCTTTGAGTATCCAATTACCGCACGTAGAACAACGTGTAGCGTAGTGTTCTAGTTCTGCTAAACTCATGTTTTCAACTGCTTTAAGGCGTGCCTTGCATTCTGATAATGAGCATTTGAGGGATGTGCTACTCATGAAAAAATCCTTTGGATAGTTTGGATTTATTGTAACACATTAAAAAAAGTAATTATGCGTAAATTATAAGCAAATTAAACAGTTACGACCACTCTCTTTTGCTTTATATAAAGCGTCATCCGCAATTTTTATAATCTCTTGCGGTGTTTTTCCTTTAGCAGATACTGCAACACCAATGCTTACGGAGAGGCGTTCTTTTTTAACAGATGTTGTTTTTTGTATCTCTTTAGGTGCTTTTTCAGGACGATTTTTATCACGAATAACAAAGCCTCGTCTGAAAATATGCTCCCTTATTTCTTCAAGCGCCATAATACAATCTTCTTTTTTCTTGCCACTAAAAAGAATGGTAAACTCCTCACCACCATAACGGTATGCTTTACCGCCATTTTTTACATGGCTGAGCTCTTTTGCAACCAGTTTTAAAACATCATCGCCGATGTCATGACCAAATTTGTCATTAAATTTTTTGAAAAAATCAATATCCACCATAGCAATCGTATAATGCGATCCTAGTCTTAAAAAACGCTCTTCAAGAGCTCTTCTAGAGGGCACTCCTGTTAATGTGTCAATATATGCCATTCTATACGCATCATGCACCAGAGCAGAAATGGCAATCCACGAAGCAATAAGGCAGAACAGGACAAAAGAGTTACTTTCTTGCAAAAAGAGCAGGGGAATCATTTGTGAAAAGAGCATCCAAAATGGTGCTTTTTGGCTTTGTGTTTCAAAGAGCATGGAGATTAAAAAGATAAACAGTAACGAAATAAGTGTCACAATAACTATAAAATCACTCGCTTTTGCGATGCCATGCAAGCTTGCATGCAAAATAGGAGTATCGAGCGCTTGTTGAAGAGAGAGTGAAAAATATTTAAGCCCGATGTATCCTACAATAAGAACAATGACGCCAATACCTGTGCGAAGTGCGCCAAAAGAGCTAAAGAGTCCACGTTCTTGCAGCGCATAAATGAGTAAATGGCCCAATGCCGTAATAACGGGAGCTATATGCCAAAAGGCGGAAACACTCAGTTTTGTAAAAAGCGTGTTTGGAAAGGCTAAACAGAGTGCAAAAAAGAGTGGAAAGAGCAATAATACAAAGAGTTTACTTTTGTTAAAATAGATACTTAATACAATGGCAATCATTAGAAAAACGAAGGTACTTTGCCAAATGAAATAATAGGCGTAAGAAGGTATAAGATTGAGTTTAACAATAAGCAAGGCAGAAAAAATCAGTCCTAAACAGAGGGCATGGAAAGTTGAAAGTGCTTCTTGTAATCGTTGCATTTCACTCCCTGTTTTTTCTGCGATTATAGCGAAATTAGCTCATACTCCCATAAATCTCCCATAAGAGGTGTTTGAAGATGAGGTTTTCCTAAGAGCAATTTTACCACTTCAGTGCTTTGAATTGAGGCTGCAAAGCAGACGGTAAAAGAAGGATTGCCTACTTTTTTTTCAACGCCATCCCCTTTTTGAGCATAAAGAGGCTCAAGCAAAGCAGAGGTTGAAAATTGACTGTAATAGCCAGCGATTGCTCCATGGACAAAAGCTTTTTGCTTTTCATAACAGAGCTTTGCAAGAAGGCATTTAAGATCAGGGTTGTCTAGTGCATCGACAATCACATCAACTTCTTGGATAAGGAGTGCATCTGTTTGTGGCTCAAAAAAACGTGTCATGGTTTCTATGTGTACCGCAGGGTTGATCTCTTCGAGTTTTTCTTTTAAGACTTCCGCTTTAAAGCGCCCTAATGTTTTGGGTGATGAGAAGTTTTGACGATTCATATTATGTTCTTCAAACACATCACCGTCACATAAAATGAGATTTCCCACACCTATGCGTGTCAGTATTTCTGCGACAAACCCACCTAGCCCTCCACATCCAACGATGAGTACCGTCGCTTGAAAAAGTGTGTATTGTTCTTCTATCGAGATTGTTTTTTGGTTGCGCTTGTAGCGAAGAGGAGTGATTCCATTTTGAAGAGCCATTTTTTCAGTCTCTTGAAACGTACACGAAAAACGTTTGATTGCCTCATAATTTGCTTGAAGTGGGAGAAATCCATCGATGGTTTGCTCTTTTAAAAATGTTAGAAGTTCCATTTTTTCTCAGCCTAGTGTATAATTTTACGATAAGGATGTTCAATGCACATTATACTCAATGCTTTTTCATTTTTACGCGAAAAACTTAAACAAAGAGGTATTCCCTATATCGATGCGCCATGGGTTATTGATGATAAAACGCGCATTGTTGATCTGATCGATTCTTTAGGTCTTGAACAAAAAGAGGTTGAAGCTGTTTTTGTCAATCATACGGTAACGCCTAAAGAAACACTCTTGCATGAAGGCGATAGGGTTGCTCTTCTGCCTCCAGGAACACCTGGTTCATACAGGCTTCTTTCAGGGCTCAAAGAGCATTAATCAACCCCCACCTACTTTTGGGAAGAGGGCGATTTCATCACCCTCTTGAAGTACATAGGAAACTGCAACGTGCCGTCCGTTGACCATTAAAACCCCTAAAGGGGAGACACTCTCAAGCTTTAAGAGATCTATGAGCATTTGAGCGGTCATCCCTTCTGGGAATTCTTTATGCTCAGCCTTAAAGCGACCTTCTCGGTACTGCGCAAAGAGTTTCACAAAAACACGCATCAGAAGTTCCAGAACTCATCAATCTCTTCACCTGTAAAGTCCCAAACGACATTGTGAGGTGGAAGTGTTTCATACTTCATAAATTCTGGTAATCTGTCATCTGCTTTACCAAATCCTGCTTTGATATTAAATTCATGCTCTCTTTTGAGAATGGTTTTACCCAAATTAACAACATCATCAATAGTGAGGCTACAGCCAAAACGTGCATTAATCATATCTACAAGGGCTGGTAAACATTTTGGATCATCAAGTGCTGGGAAAGCAACAAAGATACACATACCTGTGCTATCTACCGCAGCAGTTGCAATTTGGAGGTTACGTGCAAGTTCAACTTGTCCCTCTTTTTTGAGTGGATCGACATAACCACCGCTATTTAAGATGTTGGTAGCAACAGCATAACCTGCGGTATGATCTGCTCCCATTGGTGTTGTTGCATAGGTGATACCTTGACCTTTAACGGCGCGTGGCTCATAAGCAGGGATACCTTGACCTTTAACGGTTGGAACACGCACTAAGCCATATAGTTTACCTAATATATGCGTACCACCACCGATAATGCGACCAATTGGAGTACCATTTGGTAAGTCTTTAGAAAGAAGTTCATATGCTTTTTGTCCATCACCGTACGCTAAAATACCTGCATCTACTGCAAGACCAAGTGTAACAGATGTTTCGATAGAGTCAACACCTAAGTCATCCATAAGTCCATCGATTTTAGCGATCAAATCTAAATCATTGATACCAAAGTTAGAACCAAGTGCCCAAATGGTTTCATATTCAAAGCCTGAAGTGAGGTAATTACCATCTTTGTCATTATAAACTTGTGAACATTGGATGACACAGCCTGCATGACAGCCATGCGTTGTTTTTCCTCCACGTGCTTTGATGTTCTCAGCCATCGTTTCACCACAAATATTTTCCGCAAATTCCCAATTTCCAGCTCTAAAGTTACGGGTTGGAAGACCACCTGCTTCATTAAGGATGTTGACAAGAACGTTTGTACCAAATGCTGGTAACCCTTGTCCACTGATAGGGTTTTCTTGAAGTGCTTTTGTAAATACTTTACTTGCTTCTTTGAATTTTTCAGGATCAGCAATAGTGACTTCTTTATAGCTCTCTGCATCAACGGTAATACATTTAATTTTTTTAGAACCCATAACAGCGCCAAGTCCACCACGGCCATGACTTCTGAGTTTTCCACTTGGATCTTTTACAGAGATGTTTGCTAGGTTCATACGCATTTCACCGACACGACCAATACTCATAACAGCGACTTTTTTATCGTATTTTTCTGCCATGGCATCTAAAACGGCATAGTTATCTAAGCCTACAAGCTCAGGAACTTCATTAAATTCAACTTTGTTTTTGGTTACATGTAATTGATAAAAGGTTTGCTCATCTTTTGGCATACCTTCAATAATAAGTGCTTTTACACCCAGTTTTGACATAATGCCAGCACTGGTTCCACCAACGTTCGATTCTTTAATACCACCTGTTAATGGGCTCTTTGCACCACAGGAATTACGGCCACTGTTTGAAGCGCTTGTTCCTGAAAGAAGACCAGGAGCGAAAACAAGTTTGTTGTTTGGTCCTAAAGGATGACATTCTGGGTCAACCTCTTGAGCAACAATCGTCGATGTTAATGCACGACCACCAAGACCCATCCATTCAGATGGTACTTCTTCTATTTTAAAACTAAGATCTGTCATATTGACACGATAGATTAGATCAGCCATATTTGACTCCTTATATGAGGGTTATAAGCCCATAATATATAAAGTGTATAGCATGAAAATAGCAATGTCAATGAAAAATATTAAAACAAAAACATGCTTTTTTAGCATATCTTTTTTTACACAATTTTTTAAATTTTCTTATGAATAGAATTTAAAGAGGTTACTTAAAAAGTAGTGGCATTTGCCACTACTTTTTAGGTTTCATAGATTGAAGTTCGATAATACGTAGAATAATCGCAGAGTAATAAGGAATACTCTGAATTAAAAGAGTGAAGGCAAAAACATAAATCTCTGTAATACGTGTAAAGTTTGTAAAGTACAGTGCAAAGAATGAGATGGTAAGAAGGGTTGCTAAAATCATCTCATGACGAATAGGACTCTTGTTTACCTTTTTAGTGTTTCCACCTTTTTCAGTACGTTTAAATGGTAGACCATCTTTGACAAAACCATCATAGACGGCTTTAAAAATGACAAGCTGTAAGCTCATCGAAGCAATCGCGCTCAGTACCGTCTCTTTGATACCCATTTTGACACGAGTATGGTATAGGATAAACGCATGAAGAATATTGACCAAGAATGCCACCAAAATAGGAAGGGTCAACGGTAATGTTGGAATGGTTACGCCGACAAAGATAATAAATGGAACCCAGAAAATATTTAAAAAGGCAGTCATCGCGCCAAAAGCATCAGAGAGCCAGAAGAACCAACCTGCCACAAAATGGTATTTTTGGTAAGGCGTTAGGGATGTTGATGATGGCATAAAGTGACGCCAGTGTTTTTTCAAAATTTGAATAGCTCCATATGCCCATCGGTGACGCTGTGTTCTAAATGCTTCAACCGTATCTGGAAGTAGACCCCAACCATAACGTCTGTTGGTATAGTGTGCGGTATAACCTGCCTCAAACAATCGCAAGCCAAGCTCAGAGTCTTCAACAATGGTATATGTCGTCCAATCACCCACTTCATGCATAGCAGAGAGTCTTGCCATAAGCATTGTACCGTGCGCAACGATAGCGTTTTCTTCGTTTCTCTCAACCATACCGATATCAAAGAAGCCTGCATATTCAGCATTCATCGCTTGTTTAATGAGAGATTCATTGCCATCTCTATGATCTTGTGGAGCCTGAACAAGGGCAACTTTTGGATCATCAAAAAGTGGAACAAGATCGATCAACCAGTTTTCACCAACAACATAGTCCGCATCAATAACGGCTAAGATTTCTGCTTTTTCATTAGTATATTTTAGTGCTTCATTCAGTGCGCCTGCTTTAAAACCTTTACAAGTAATGTTTAAAAAGACGAACTTATCGCCGAGCTTTTTACAATGTTCTTCAATTGGCTTCCAGTAAAACTCTTCAGGTGTATTATTGATGACAACTAGAACTTCGTAGTTGGTATATTTCATACGTGCTAGTGAGTCAAGTGTTTCCATAAGAACATGCGGTTGCTCTTTATAAGCTGGAACATGAATTGAGACAAAAGGTACGTGATCTGATTTGAGATTCAGTGGTGCTAAACGCTCAGGTGCAATACCAAGAGTACATTTAAAGAGCTCATTGATTTTTGCAAGCGTGATAATAACCAAAGGAATCATCAAGATAATTCCCATAACCCACATGACCCACATACCAAAGTTCATGTAATAGACAAAAGGATAGGTCGCAGCCATAGCGATACCAAAGCCCATTGCTTGCGCTGCTGCTGCATAGGTAATGGCATGAGCGAAGTTTACACGCTGATTTCTAAGACCAAAGAAGGTGAGTAAAATACCAAAGAAGACAGAACCTGCCATCTGGTAACGCCAGAGCGGATTGATAATAGTCTGTTTAATAAAATGAAATTTTGGTTGTTTATTGATGTCAAAAAGTCCCCAATACGGTCCAACGCTTCCTTCATGAACACCTTTCCATGGTTGATCAAATGCTTCAACGATGTTATAACTCCATTTTTCAGCTTTTGCCATCTCTAAAAAGCCTGTAATAGCGGCAATTTGATTGGTAAGGGTTGCTTCTGCTTTTTCATTGTTATAGCCGCTACTTGGCCAGCCAAACTCACCGATGGTAATAGGCTTTTTAGGGTAAAGCGCAGCAATAGCGTCGTACTTCTCTTTTGCAAATGCCAATGTTCTTTCAATAGGCACTTTCTCCCAGTAAGGAAGGATATGCACACAGATAAAATCAACATGACGGGCTAGTTCTGTATTGGTTAACCAAACGTGTTGAACCTCTGCCGTTGTTACAGGAATACGGGTACGTTTTGATACTCGGTCAATATACGCTATCAGTTCTTCAGATGTAAGATCAGCACGTAAAAGAACCTCGTTTCCTACAATGATAGAAGAGATTTTTGGGCCATAAAGTTTTGTAAGTTCAAAAAGAGTTTCGATTTCAGTTTCGTTTGCATTTTTATCGCCTGAGAGCCAAAGTCCGACATCCACTTTAAGTTTGGTATCTTTAACATTTGTTAAAACGCGTTTTGCGTCATCAATAGCATAGGTTCTTACTTTTCGTGAAATTTGCGCAATCGTTTTCATATCTTCCGCAATTTCAGCATCGCTTTTTGGCGCTTTCTCAAATCCTCGATAAGGCGTATACGAGAGTGACTCTAATTTGTCACCAATTTGCGGCGATGTAACGATTTGATCACCCGATTTTGTCCATAAGAGTATTTGAACAAGGGAGGTAATAAAGAGGGAAAGTAGAATATATTTGAAGTATTTCAACCGTATGCTCCGAAAAAAATTGATAGGGTTCTTTCAAGCCATCGTGCATTAATGCATTTCGCTAAAAAGTTGGATGATTTTACAACAACTTTGTTTAAAAAAATGAAGCACTCTGTTTGAGAGTGGATGTTTTTGCTTTTTTACAGCAAAAAACACCCTTGAATGTAGCGGTTTAGAATGGAATAAGAACTTTGTTATTGATCAAGGATCGTGTCAAACTCTTTGATTTTATCTAAGGCTTTTAGAGCAGAATTTTGAGCACTCGTACTTAAGCCTTCGCTAAAATGTAAAACATTCTCAAGTAAAACAGCAATACCTAAAAAGATAGTTTTAGTACAAATATCTCTAAGATAACTTAACAAAATAGGGGTAGGGAGATTATGTGTTGAATAAACATAAGTCCTCTCATCGCTCAGGTCAAGAAACTCTATTTTATCTTCTTTGAATCCACTCATAGCATCAACAACGACAATGACATCGGGCTCATATGCGCGTAGGGCAGCAAATTCATTTTCGGGTGTGTCGTATCCAAAAAAGACTTTCCATTCAGGCAAGTGTTGTTCTACCAGTCGCCCTACGGCAATCGCAACACCATCATCGCCTCTAAGTTCATTGCCTACACACAACAGTGCTTTCTTCACACGTCTCTCCTATCACCTAGTTACTGTTAAAATCTTTTCTAAGAACCAAATAGCCTTCATTTAAGCCCATAAGGACCTCTTTAAAAGGGCATTCCATGACATGCGGCAAAAGTTTTGCTGCATGTTCAGGAAAGATTTCAATTTCAAAATATTTGCTCAAGTTACCAATTTTAAATCTTAGATACTCATCACCATGCTCTAAAATCTGTTGAAATTCAGATTCAGGTATCTCAAGCACTTTTTCACTAAAGTCTATCGTTCCAACACCATGTCCGATGCAGGTAGAGAAAATTTTAATCTGATCGAGTTTTGCATCACCCGATTTAGCGCCATCAAGATGTCGTTTGGTGAGTTTGTATACTACTACCACGTTATTGTCCCCATTTCACTCTATGGAGGTCTATTTTATCTTCCTCCGTACATGTAACGTATTGGGTATAAATCTCATTATGTAAAATACCCATACACTCCGCATATCTAGGATCTTCTTCTGTTTTAATCGCTTCTGTAATGGCGATTTTAGTCGCTTGCGTATCTCGCGTGTTACCACTTTTAACAAGAGCGTTTAGGTATTTATCGTAAAGTTTACGTCCAAATACATAGCTCATGAGTCTTTTTGATTGCACCAGTAGATCTCTTTCAAAGAGTGTATTTCCAAGAACAGAATCTGCTACCAATGGAGGCATTTCGTTGTCTTCCTCAAAGCTTACTTTTTGAAGTCTTTGCTCCATAACACCAAGGGCGGTAGTAAGACCGTAAATGATGCTTGCAGGATGTGGAGGACAGCCAGGAATGTAGACATCAACAGGGATGATTTTATCGATGCCACTAAGAACACTATACGCATCGTAAAAGATACCACCCGTTGCACCACATGCACCTAAGGCTACAACGATCTTAGGATCGGGTGTGGCTTCATAGGCACGTAAAAGTGGGTAGTACATCTGACGTGTTACAGGACCTGTACAGAGCAAGATATCCGCATGACGAGGGTTCGCAACGAGTTTAAAACCAAAGCGCTCAGGATCCCATAGAGGTGTAATAGCGGCAAAAATTTCAATCTCACAGCCATTACAGCTTCCACAATCCACACGAAAAACGCTAAAACTTCTACCAATGTGCTGTAAAAGTTCAAGCTTTTGTTCTAAATTATTGGCGAGTTCGATTTCTCTTGGCATTTCATATGTTTTCATTCTATCACCATCTCTTTGCCACTGGTAAATGATTCTACTGTAGCCGTTTTTTTGCATGTAGGACAAACACAAAGATAATTTTTAGCCTCTTCAAGTCTTTTTTCACTCACGTTGGCTTTGCTTAAACACTCAAAACTGTATTTAATGAGACGTTTTGCACTAAAAGGCTTATTGCATTTTGTACAATATTGTACATCCAGTTCACCTCTTTGAATGAGGGCTGATTTATCAAATTTGACAGCAAGCTCAAACTCTTCGCTGAGCTTAATTGCACCTGTTGGACAGACTTCATCGCATCTTCCACAAAAGATACAACGTCCACAGTCAAACTCCCAAATCAGTTTGCTTTTATCATCGTTAAAAACAACGGTAATGGCATTGGAAGGACATGCGATACCACATGCCGCACAGCCAATGCAGAGATCGTATACATAAGCAGGTTTTCCACGAAAATTTTCTGCAACTTTGTAAGGCTCAAACGGGTACTTATGCGTAATTTCCCCGTATTTTTTACTGATATCAAGAAGTTTCATCATTTGAGATCCTTCATCGGGCTATTTTTAAGTGTTCTAGAAAATTCTTTAAGATCTTTATTGGTTAAAATCTTACTCTTTTTGCTCTTGATGTCAACAACGGTGACACGCTCTGTACATGAGTAACATGGATCTAAGCTACAAACGATGAGGGCGGCATCGGCAATCGTGTTACCACGGAATTGAAAACGAAGACTTGGCCAGTTGTTATAGGTCGCAGCACGGCATCTCCAACGATAGACTTTTTGCGCACTACCTTGCATAATCCAGTGAACATTCTCTCCTCGTGGAGCTTCAACATAGGCTAAAGCGTAGTTTTCAGGCTTAACATGGAAGGTTGGATCGACAATAATTGGTGTTTGAGGCATAAGCTCAAAACATTGGCGAATGATAGAAACAGAGCTTTTAAGTTCCATATAGCGTACCATTTCTCTTGCAAAAACATCGCCACCTTCAACAACAGCAACATTAAACTCGATCTGTTTGAAGAAATCATACGGGTGATCATAACGTGTATCACGTTTGATGCCACTACCTCTGATGTTTGGTCCAACAGGTGAGAAATCACGTGCCACTTGTTTATCAAGGATACCAACACCTTTCCAACGTTTCATCTGGCGTTGGTCATCCATAACGGCATCCCATACTTCATCGACTTGTGTTTCAATGATTTTCAAGATACGTAAACTCTCTTTGATCTCGATACCTGTCATATCACGTCTAAGGCCACCCATAACAACGTTTCCGTAGGTTTTTCGTCCTCCAGTAACCAGTTCCGCGAGTTTCATAGAGTATTCGCGAATTCTAAAGATGTGCATGAAAGCATTGTAGTTACCGGTGACTTCACATGCAAGACCGATGTTGAGCAAATGGCTGTGAAGACGCTCGATCTCTGAACAGATGACACGAATGGCTTGCGCACGAGCAGGAATTTCTAAATTGATTGCTTTTTCCGCTGCCTCGATACATGCAATGGCGTGAGCATACCCACAAATACCACATACACGTTCTGCCAAATAACCCATTTGATCATAGTTCATGCGGTTTTCAGCCAGTTTTTCCATACCTCTGTGTTGGTAAAAGAGTCTGTAGTCCGCATCGATGATGGTATCACCATCACAAAAGAGTCTAAAGTGACCTGGCTCATCCGCTGTAATGTGCAATGGTCCAAGAGGAACATCGATAATACCTGAGCCCTCAGGACGTAAAAAGTCATACTCAGGCTCCATGTAATGTTCTTTCATGTCAGGGCGATAGCGATAGTCCATCGCATCTTTTCTGAGTGGGAAAAGATTGTCTGGCCAGTCATCGCTCAGCACTAAACGTCTTTTATCAGGCAAGCCCTCGGCGATAAGTCCAAACATATCGTATGCTTCTCTCTCATACCACACACACGCAGGAACGAGTGGTGTTACCGATGGAAAAGTCAAACTATCAGGAGAGATAAGTACTTTAACGGTAACAAAGCACTTTTCATCTTGCGCGATCTCATCACCTTCAAACATTTTGCCACCTTCCATAGAAAGCGCGTAGTAGAGGGCATAATGTTTGTTGATGCTTCTCTCATCATTGGGGATCATGGTTGAGAGGTAGCCACCCATATCGTAATACAAGAAGCGAACTGCTTCTGGAAGATCGTTTAATTCAACCAAAGCGGTGACTTGGTCTTCATACTGTCGTGTAACTTCTAAAATTTTTACTCTAGTTCCTAGAGCTTCTATAAATTTATCGCATTTCATTGGAATTCCTAATTATTGTTTTACTATGTTTTTAACGCTCTCATCTAACAGGAACGTAAAGGAATCAAATTGCCAAATACCAAACGAAACAATCAAAATAGCTAAAGCAATCAATGGTAAGTTTTCACTGAGTTTCATTTCACCGTTATGTTCGACTTTTCCTTCAACTTTACCAAACGAAGCTAAAAAGAAGTGTGAAAAGTCAGCAATAAAAATAATTGCTAAGGCTAGTGCAAAAATACCCATTAAGATATATTTTCCATCTACGGCTGCAGCTTTAAAGATGAGAAATTCACTCACAAAAATGGCAAATCCAGGAACACCAACCAATGAACAGATGGCAATTCCAAAAAGGACAGCTGTGAGTGGAGCTATACGGATCATACTACCCATTTTTGTCATATCTTTTGTTCCATAGATTTTAGCGATATTGCCTGTGGAACAAAATGCAAGTGCTTTGGTGAATGAGTGTGCCGCACAGTGAAAGAGTGCCGCAAAAAGTCCAATCGCACCGCCTACACCCAAACCAAACGCAATAACACCCATATGTGCGATGGAGTGATACGCAAACATACGTTTGACGTTGTGCTGACGAATCAAGAAAAATGCTGAAATGAAAAGGGTCAATGTTCCACTGACGATCATAATCGACTGAACAAAGTCAAAACCAACACCATTTGCAACAACAGCATAGTAACGAATAAGTCCTAGCATTGCACACTTAAGAAGTACACCTGAAAGAAGAGCCGATGTAGGTGCTGGACCTTCAGCGTGAACGTCTGGAAGCCATGTGTGTGTTGGAGCAAGTCCTGCTTTGGTTCCAAACCCGATAAGTGCAAAGATGAAAACCAGTTTTAACGCCATGCTATCTAAATTAGCCGCATTGGCAAGAAGGTTGGTGTAGAGCATCGCTTCACCATCGATTTTACCATTGGCAGCAGAGTAAAGAAGAATGGTTGCGTAAAGAGCAAATGCAAGACCAATGCTACATAAAACGATGTATTTGTAACCACTCTCTGTAGATTTTTTGTCATTTTTAACAGCAACAAGGAAAACAGAAGCAAGGGTTGTTGCCTCAATAGCTGCCCACATAAAGGCAATGTTATTACTCAGTACACTAAGACTCATGGTCCATGTAAAGATGAAGCTAAGCGCAAAGTAGTTTTTGACCTCTTTGATGTTGATATGACCATCTTCAAGTTCCCACTTCATATAGGTTGTTGCATAGATATTGACCAACAAACCAGTAATAGCAATCAACGATAAGAAGATAGCACCTAGAGAGTCTAGGAAAATAAAGTTATGAAAAATAGAGAGTTGGGCTCCATTGACTACTTTACTGACGGCAGAAAGTAAGAGTGCTGAAACACAGATACTCAATACAACATGTACTTTTTGAAGAATCTGGAACTTCTGTGGCATCAAAAACATGACTACGCCACAAACAAAAGGTATGATGAGAATTAATAATAAAATATCCATTTTATCCCCTTAAATTAACCGCTTTAGATGTATCAAGACTTCCATAAGAGGCATAAAATCGTTTCGCCAAAATACTCATAATGATGACCGCAAAAACTGCATCTGTTAAGATGCCCACTTCAACAAGTTCATGTGAAGTATAGGCCATGAGCGCAAGGCTTAGATGAATGCCATTTTCAAACAGACAGTATGAGAGAATCTGTTTGATAAACGACGTTCTTAAAATAAAGCCAAAAATACCCATCATAAAGATGAAAGAGGCTGCGAAAAGCGGCAGTACATCTTTAAAAATTGAGAAGTGAATAAAGACTTTATAGAACATCATCGCAACCGCAAGTGAAAAGCTAAGTGCAACAACAGGAGAGATAAAAAATCCTCCAACAGGCTCATCTTCTACGACAAGATTCAGCTTTTTAATCAATCTCATCAAGTAAAGTGGTACACAAACAACTTTAATGATAAAAGCAGTCACTGACCAGACAAGAAGCTCGTGCGTGCCGTATTTTGTATATAAGGCTAAAAAGATAGCGACCAATAGGAGCGTTTGCAGGGCATACGCTAGAACACTATGACGGTACTGACGCAAACCAAATACCGCAAAACTCGTTCCCATCATCAAAACAGCGATAATATCGATTATGTTTATATTTGCCATCGTTAAATTCCCATAATATAGAGTGCTAATGAGGTACATGAAATCGCAAGCGCAAAGAGCATCGTTCGTTTCATACCTTTATTGATCGTAAATCTTGGTCCAAAGTTATCGATAAAAACACCCATGACATAAAGGAAACCTATCTCTGCCAAGAAAATGATAAGCGATAAAATCGGATTATCAACAAGACCTGCCCATGGCATAAAAATAACAAGGAAAAATCCTAATACGGTCATCTGTTTTAGTAAGATTGCTATATCAATGATGGCAAAGTCTTTACCACAAAACTCTCCCAAAACGCCCTCTTGTAACTCTTGTTCTGCTTCTGCCAAGTCATAAGGTTTTCTGCCGGTTTCTACATACATGACCCATAAGAAGGCTGTAGAAGCAATGGAGAATGATGGAACGGCATAACCATAACTGCCTTCTTGTACTAAAGAAGAGATATACGATAAACTCGTACTACCTGTACCCATCATAACAACAATGAGACAAATCACTGCAACCTCTTCGGTATAAAAGCCTATTGTTCCTTCTCTGCTCGCACTTACTCCAGCAAAAGGGTTTGCCGTATCGATACCCGCAACGATAAAGATAAAGCGAAAGAGTGCCCCTAAATAGAGTAACACAAAGATGTCTGAAAACTGCGATAAAGGCGCTGACTGCGCACCATAAGTGATTGGCAACGCACAAAACATCGCTGCAGCACATATAAAGAGCAAGTATGGAGATACTTGATAGATGTAGCTTGTACTGCTTGATTTGGTTCTACCTCTTTTGAGCAATTTGTAAATGTCATAATAGGTTTGAAAAATACTTGGTCCAATACGAGATTGGAACTTGGCTCTTAATTTCCTTGAAATACCATCAAAGAGAGGAGCAACGACTATTGCTGAAACAAGCTGTAATAATAAGTAAACAAAATCCATTGTGTCCTCTCCTTATAGATAGTAGTACCCAAAAATGAGTACTAAACAAAGATAGATTAAGATATAGCCCGTATAAAGATTGGTTCTACCATTTTGAAAAATGCCTATCTTGTCAGCGATGAGCATCACCATATCAATCACAGGAGCATAAAGTTTTTCCCAAAAGAGGTCATGTGTTTTTTTCGTATAGACTACTTTTGAAAAATAACCATCAAGCTTGATCTCTTGTTCATGTTTAAGAAGGAAGCTCAGTGCTTTTCTGATGTCACCTGTAAAAGAGTTTGAACCGATTTGCATATTTTTGTTATAAATAAAACCACACGCCCAAGGATCTGTAACTCTTACTTCTTTATTGTTTGCTTTGAGCAGATAAAGGAAGATGAAAGGCAGAATGGAGCAGAGCACCATGACCATAACGATGATAGGCATAGAGATAAAGCCATAAGTACTGACGCTCGTTTGTGGGATGATGGTTAAAACGATTTTTGAGAGAATACTCACAACATCGTTCATAAAAAGACCAAAGCCCACACAAAGGCTTGCTAAGAGTCCTAGTGGTAAGAGTCTGCTAAAGGAGACTTCTTTTGCTTCTTCAACACATTTTGTATCGCGAGCGACACCTAAGAAGATAGCACCGTACACTTTTGAAAAAGCCATGATTGCCATCGCTCCAGTAATGGAGAGCGCAATGATCGCGAGCGAGAAGAAAAAGCGTGATGACGCACCTTCTTCAATGCCGCCGATAACCATAGTTTTATAAACAATCCATTCACTTGCAAAACCATTCAGTGGTGGCAATGCACAGATAGAAAGTGCCGTAACAAAAAAGATGATAGAGGTGATTGGCATTTTTTTGTGTAAACCACCGAGTGCGTCCATATCACGTGTATTGGTTGCGGTGAAGACATTGCCGCTTAACATAAACAGAAGAGATTTGAAAACCGCATGGTTTAAAATATGGAAAAAGGCTGCAATAAAACCTATCAAAGCGATGATTGGTGAATTGGTGCCAAGACCATAAAATGCTCCTCCAAGACCTAAAAAGATGATACCGACATTTTCACATGAACTGTACGCAATAGAAGCTTTATAGTCGTTAGAGACAAGCGCGTAAATAATGCCAAAGATACAGCTCAGTGCACCCATAGTAAGCAAGATGTATCCAAAGTAAGCAAACTGTGGTAAAAGCAGTGAAAATTTGATAAACGCAAACAGAGCAACTTTAATCATGACACCACTCATGAGTGCTGAAGCGTTTGAAGGACATTGACAGTACGCGATTGGCAACCAGACATGAAAAGGAAACATACCTGCTTTTGAGCCAAGACCGATAAGTAAGAGTGAAAAGAGCGTGATGCTCATGCCCATACCCATTTCAAGATGATCGAATTTGCTAAACTCAAATGTACCCGCGATGCTTGCCATAATGATAAGCGCAACCATAAGACACGATGCTCCAATTTGAGCAATACCTAGATAAATCATGACATTTTTAGATGCGCCTTCACCATCATTGATTAAGATAAGAAGTGCAGATATAAGTGTCATAATCTCCCATAGAAGCATAAATGAGAAGACGTTATCACTAGCGATAACTAAAAGCATGGAGAGAATGAAAGCATTGAAAAGTGAAGCAAAGACTGCTAAATTGGCTTTTTTCTCATAAAATTTCGCATAATCAAAGCTAAAGAGTGAAACCGCAAAAGCGATGAAACTCACTAAAAAACTAAAGAACATGCCCACAGAGTCAAGTCTAAATTGAGGTAAACTGATGAAATTACCAGGTAATTTCCAAATCAGCGTCTCATCAAAATTTGAAAAGAAAAAAACCGCCGCATAAAGTGAAATGACACTTGCTAAACCAAATCCAACTTTTTGAGCAAGAAGAGGTTTTTTATAAAGAGCAAGAGACAGAAGTGAGGCTAACAAAAATAGGGTGTATATCGTTTGCATTATGCTTCCTCTTTGTTGGTTTCTGGTGTTTCAGTAGGAGCAGGTTTTGGTTCTTTTGGTTTTTTAACTTCAGGTGCTGGGATGTTTTCAAAAGTGACATTAGGTACGACCGCTTTTAAAAATGGTGCCATATCGCCTTTGATTTTCTTACCAAATTTACATTCACCTAGAACAGGATCAATCATAACAAGTGCTCCTGTTGGACAAACACTTACACATGCAGGGCCCGTTTCTATACCTACACACATATCGCATTTGATGGCAATACTTTTAAGCCCGCTGATACAGCCAGCTTCTAGATTTCTTTCCACTTCTTCTATAACAGAAGGAGGAAATTCTGCCTCAATATTAATGGCGCCATAAGGACACGCAATGGTACAGAGTTTACAGCCGATACAGATTTCTTCGCACAGCTCAACACAGGCATTGTCAATACGAAGCGCACCCGTTGGGCAGACATTGGCACAAGGAGCATCATCACATTGACGGCATTGGTTAGGCATTTTCCCGCTCTCCAAAGTGAGTACATCAAGTCTTTTTTTGGAGAGTTTTCCACGTATATAGGCATGTTTTACGCATGTTTTTACACAGGCGTTACATGCAATGCAGAGGTCTGGATTCGTAATAACGAATTTATGAACTTTTGACATAGACTATCCTCTATGGTTTGTTTGGCTTAATTAATAAATCTAGTACAATAATTTAAAAATCATATCATTGTTAAATGACTTAACTATGATAATTAACCGTTTCACACAAAAAATTATATATTAACTGTGTAGCATGAAAATAGCTTAATATAAAAATTTATAGTTTTTTTAAAATTAATTCGTCATCTTAAGACAATGATGCGCTTGTTTTTCTAAAAGTTTTCTTTTTATTTACAAGCAGTAGAAGAATTAAGATTTATTTGGGAATGTTTGCTCTTTTAAAAAGCGTAGAAGTTCCTCTTTGGGAAGAGGTTTTGAGAAATAATACCCTTGAAAACGATCGCAGCCAAAGGTTGTCAAAATCTCTTTCTGCTCTTTGGTCTCAACACCTTCTGCCAAAATATGCATATCAAAATTTTTACCAATAGCAATGATGTTTTGTACCATTTTGACTGAAGCTTCATCGCTACAAATTTCATCAACAAAGCTTTTATCGATTTTGAGCTCATCAATCGGAAGTTTACGTAACATACTTAAAGAGGAGTAGCCTGTTCCAAAATCATCCATAGAGATTTGGATACCTAACTCTCTAATCTGTTTTAAGAGTGGCAAAATATAGTGCATATCTTCAATAAAGAGATTTTCAGTCACCTCTAAGGTGATAGAGAGACGATGCATCTGTGTTTTTTCAACACTAGAAAGCAAATGTTCTAAAAAGCCAGGGTCCATAAATTGACGTACAGATATATTAATAGAAATTTGAAACGAGTGTGCGAGTTCAAGATGAAGCGCTTTAATTTCACTGCACGCAGTTTCAATAATAAAACGTCCAATTTTAGGCATCAATCCTGAAGCTTCAGCTAAAGGAATGAAATGGTTAGGTGGAACATTGCCAAGTGTTGGGCTGTTCCATCGAAGAAGTGCTTCAACCCCATACACACAACCTTCTGTATCGATTTGAGGCTGATACACCATAAAGAGTTCGTGCTGATTGATGGCTTTGCGAAGTTCTTGTTCTATCCTCACATTTTTTAAAAACCCTTCTTGCATTTCACTGGCAAAAATATGTGCGCTATTTTTAATTTTTTTGGATTCATACAGTGCGATATCCGAAGCACGAAGCAACATATCTAGACTTTCTCCATGCTCAGGATAAAGTGCAATACCCATGCTCGCTCCAATGTTAAAATGCAGGTCGTTGACATTATAAGGGCGAGAAAGAGCATCTATGAGGCGTGTTGCAAAAGAGAGTAACTCTTTGCGTTCATGCAGATGGGTTACAAGAACAAATTCATCGCCTCCATAACGGATAATCAATGAGCGAGGTGGTGTTAATGCACGCAACCTTCGTGTGATTTCCACTAAAACATAGTCTCCAAATTGATGTCCAAAGCTGTCGTTAATATTTTTAAAATGGTCCATATCCACATAGAAAATGCTAAACGATGGTGCCCCTTTGTACGCCCAATTATGAATATTTTGATGCAGATAACTACGGTTTGGAAGTGCTGTTAACTGGTCATGAGTTGCTTGTTCGATTAAATCACGTCTGCGTTTCTCTTCTGCTTTTGCTATTAGACGAAAGAGAAAGAAAAAAACGCCACCAGAAATTAGGAACGTTGCTAAGTACAATAGAAATGTTGTGAGAAAGTCTTTAATAACGGTGTCAAGATAGGTGTGAACAATAATCCAGAGTTTATAGGTTTTATTGTATTTCAATGAGGCTAAATAGCGAACATTATTGTCATGAGTATAACCAAAAGAGACAATAGGCTCATCGCGTTTAAGTTCTTGTGGCGTAAGCCCATAGGTATCAAAAATGATGGTGTAAACACGTTCCATAATCTCCTTTGGGAATGGTTTTCCATAAGTTTTGTTGTAGTCATTTTTGCCTTCAGAATTGTACTGTTGGTACAAATCTGTATCGCGAATGACTGAAACTACGAGATTTTGGCGATGATGAATGGTGTTCATCAGAGTGTCAAATGTACTGGTAAGTCGTAACAATGTCGTCATGACAAAAAGTGGATTTCCTTCTTCATCACGAACAGCTTTACGTATAGGCATTCCCCATTTTTGTAAAGGAGGTGAAAAATAGGTACGACCAAAAACCATTCCTTGTGATGAGATTGCCTCTAAAAAAGAGTCATGACTCTCGGGTTGTTTCATAAGATTTGGAACTTGTTTTGGATCTTTGTATGAGCTTGCGTAAATAAAATCTCCCTCAGGCGTCGTGACACCAAAAGCAACAACATCAGGATTTTTTAAAAGGGATTGAGAATGTTTTTCAATACTTGGCGTGTTATAGAGATGATGCCTGTCTTCAAGAATAGATACACCCAAAATATCCATAAGGCGTTCTTGTGTATCAAATAAAGAGTGTGTAGCATTTGCCATCAACTCGACAATAGCTTCTTGTGATGCTTGATATTTGTAGTAGGTGTTTTCCCATTTGAAGTAAGAAGCCGTGAGAAATAGCACAGTGGCAGTAAACGTTAAAATATAAAAAAGAAACCAGATGTTTTTCTTGAGGATTGCCACGTAAGATCCTTTGCTTCGGGTCGAACTTTTTTTATTGTAACATTTTTTGAACTAAAAATAGCAAGATTTTTTTCTCATACGAAAGAGCGCTAGATTGAGGGTAAATATTGAAACAAGCAACATAGTGCTATAATCCGCGTAAAACTAATAGAGAGAAGAGAAGAATATGGTAGAAGTTAACAACCTAACGATGCGCTTTTCGCATCAGCTTTTATTTGAAAATATCAACCTGAAATTGGACAAAGGTAAACGTTACGGACTTATCGGTGCCAATGGTGCAGGTAAAACGACATTTTTGAAAATTTTATCCCGTCAAATTGAGCCAACCAGTGGTAATATCTCCATTGAAAATGGTTTACGTGTTGGTGTTTTAGGACAAAATCAATACGCTTTTGAGGATTTTACTCTTAAAGATGCTGTAATGTACGGCAATAAAAGACTCTATGATGCGATTAAAGAAAAAGAAGAACTCTATGTAACAGGTGATTTTTCGGATGATAAAGTCAATGATCGTTTAGCAGAGCTTGAGATTATTTGTGCGGAAGAAGATCCAACGTATGAAGTTGAAGTCAATATTGAAAAAATCCTAGCCTCACTTGGTTTCCCAGTAGAGATGCACGATAGCTTGATGAGTGAACTCACAGGTGGCGATAAGTTTAAGATTTTGCTAGCGCAAGTGCTGTATCCAAAACCAGATGTTCTTTTCCTCGATGAGCCAACGAACAACTTAGACTTGGAAGCGATTTCGTGGTTAGAAGAACAACTCATTCGCCATGAAGGAACGATGGTCGTTATTTCGCACGATAGACACTTCCTTAACTCCGTTGTCACCAACATTCTTGATGTGGATTTTAAGAAAATTCGCGAATTTACAGGTAACTATGATGAATGGTATATGGCTGCAAACTTAATTGCGAAACAACAAGAGATGGAGCGTGATAAGAAGCTTAAAGAAAAAGAAGAGCTTGAAGCCTTTGTTCGTCGTTTCTCTGCCAATGCTTCTAAAGCAAAGCAAGCAACATCACGTCAAAAACGTCTTGAAAAACTAGACATCGCAGACATTCAAACCTCTTCACGTAGAGATCCTAGCATTGTGTTTAGAATGGGTCGTGACATTGGAAATGAAGTCTTGGAAGTTGAAGGCATTGAAAAAAGTTATGGTGATCAAAAAGTACTTCATAATATCAGTTTTAAAGTAGAAAAAGGCGAAAAGATCGCACTTATCGGACACAATGGTGTGGGTAAAACAACACTATGTAACATTCTTATGGAACAACTAACCTCTGATACAGGCAGTGTTAAATGGGGCGCTACCATCATTCCAAGTTATTTCCCACAAAATACAACGGACATCATCACGGGTGATTTACAACTTTTTGAGTGGTTGCAACAGTACGATGAGAAAAAAGATTTGGATGAAATCAGAAAGTGTCTAGGTCGTATGCTTTTCTCAGGTGAAGAGCAAAAGAAAAGTGTCAACCAACTGAGCGGTGGAGAAAAACACCGTATGATGCTTTCAAAAATGATGCTTCAAAAAGGTAACTTCTTGGTGTTGGATGAACCTGATAACCACCTTGATCTTGAAGCGATTATCGCTTTAGGCGAGGGATTGTATAAATTCCCTGGTAATGTCATCTGTGTAACCCACGATAGAGAGCTCATTGATGCGTTTGCAAACCGTATCATCGAGCTACACCCAGATGGTTCTGTGATTGATTTTAAAGGCGATTATGAAGCCTTTAGAGAGACCTATGGCAGATAAAAAAGTCCTTTTTACACTTGGATCCGCACTTGATAACGATGACGGATGGAAATTTGAGGAGGAGAAATCTTCCTCAAAACCCGTCGAGATTAAAACGCCTTCCAAACATCTTTTAGTGTTAAAGATGGAAAAACGCCAAGGTAAACCAGTCTCTATCGTAGGACCTTTTTCCCTTGAAAAAGAGGCTCTTACAACACTCTGTTCTTTGGTCAAAAAAAAGCTTGGCAGTGGCGGCACATGTAAAGCTGAATGGATGGAGTTTCAAGGGGAGTGCCGTGAAAAACTCAAAACGATTTTAGAGGCCTTGGAATATCGATTTAAGGGATAAGTATGAATTATGTTTTGAATGCGCTTTTGCCAATTTGTTTCATTATTTTTACAGGGTATGCGTTTAAGCATGCAAAGTTTCCTTCTGTTGATTTCTGGCCTAAAATGGATAAATTTACCTACTATGTCTTGATGCCGTGTCTTTTAGTGTATGAACTTTCTGTTGCTAAAATTGACTTGACGCATACCGTTAATCTTGTTTTTTCTTCTTTAAGTGGTATTTTTCTTATCTTGGTCATTCTGATTTTACTTAATATGATTTTGCATTTTGAGAACAGAGCATTTACCTCTATTGTCCAAGGAGGTATTCGTTTTAATACCTATGTCTTTTTAGCACTGGTCAATGCCGTTTATGGCGATAAGGGCTTAGTTTTAGCGGCTATTGTAATGGCGTTTGCTATTCCCTTTATTAATATTTTGTGTATCTCCGTTTTTGCTATCTATTTGCGTGATGGAAACTTTTCACTCCGCGCCTTTTTTAAAACCATTCTTACAAACCCTCTGATTGGTGCCTGTGCTATTGGTGGGCTTATCAATGCCAGTGGCATTGAAATGCCGATATTTATTTTAAAAAGTATTTCCATTGTGAGTCATGCGGCACTTCCAATGGGGCTTTTATCGGTTGGTGTGGGATTAGAGCTAAAATACCTCAAACATGCAAAGAAAGAGTTGGTGGTTTCAACCGTTGCAAAATTGGTTTTATTTCCTATGGTCGCTTATGGTTTATCGCATATTTTTGGGCTTGCAGGAATGAGCCTAAGCATTGCAATTATCTTTGCATCCATGCCAACAGCAACGTCTTCACATATATTGGCACGGGAGCTTGGTGGGGATGTCTCTTTAATGGCATCCATCACAACACTTGAAACATTAGCCTGTGTGGGAACGCTTTTTTTAATTGTTCCTCTGTTATAGACTAAAATCCATTTTAAAGCGTTCTATCTCAGCACTTTTACCGATTACAACTAAGATATCACCATAATCTAATTTATGGTTACGCCCTTCTGTGATAAAAATGAACTCTTTCTTGAGTTCTTTGTCGTGAATGCCAACAAGAAGCATATTGTAATTCTCTGTAGGATAGCATTCACTTAAGAACAATCCATTCAGTGGGGAATGTGCTGTAATGGTGATCTGCTCCATGTTGATATCTTCTTCCCCAAAAATCGTTGCATCAATCACTTGCATAATTTCAGGCTGTGTTATCAGCTTATAGATACGCTTCCCACAGATTTGATAAGGATCTAAGATCGTGCTAGCACCTGCAATCTCAAGCTTATGTATGGCATCTTTTGTGTGCGTCGTTGAGACAATTTGCACCTTTGGGTCTAAAGAGCGAATAGAGAGTGTTAAAAACACATTTTGAACATCTTCCTCAAACAGAGTAAAGACAAATCCAACATCTTCGCCAATACCCAAATTTAAAAGCGTCTCATCGTCACTATAATCCGTGATACGAAGATCAAATCCTAGTTTTTTAGCTTTAGGCAAAAGATTCGCATCATTATCGATACAGGTAAATGTCAATCCTTGTTCTTGTAATCTTGTTCCTATCTCAATGGCAGATCGGCTAAATCCAAAAAGGAGAATTTTACTTTCTCTCATCGTATATTTCCTTTGTCATTGAGTTTGCGCAGAGCATTGATGTGATGTTTACGCCCCATAATAATCAACATATCATGCGGTTGAAGTACAAAATCTGACTTTGGATTGAACAAAAAGGTTGGTGAACTCTCTTTTCGTAAGATGCCAAAAAGCATAAGTCGTTTTTCTCTAAGCTCTAGTGCTTCAAGAGGTTGGTTGACAAAAAAAGCGTGTTCATGGATAGGAATCATATCGAAGATAACACCTGTATTTTCTGTGAGCATTTCATCGAGCGCTGCATACGAAATCGGTTGTGTAATATACTGTGCTCCCATAAGTCCAATTGTTTCATCTGCACTAAATGCGTAGTTTGCACCTGCTAAAAAGTATTTTCGTTTATGTGTATTTTTAATAACACGGGCAATGATGATGATCTGTTTACTAAGACTTCGTGCGGTAAGTGTAATGAAGACATTGAGCTCATCGCTATTTGTAGCACATATAATTTGGGATGCCCGTTTCCCAACACCAAGTTCGCCTAAAATACGGCTACGTGAAGCATCTGCAATAATGCCGATGAGTCCTCGTTCTTGGGCTAGTTTGATTTTTTCTGCATCATTATCGATAATGACCAGTTTATATCCATCTTCATGCAACATTTTAGCGACTACCTCGCCCACGCGACCATAACCACAGATAACAATATAACTCTCTAATCGGTCAACTTCGGCAAAGAGACGACTCTCTTTAAGTTCTAAAAGTTTATTTTGAAAGGAGGAGACGATGATAGAGGTCAAAAAAGCGAGTGTTGCGACACCTAAAATAATTAAGACCATCGAAACAATCATACCCTCAGTTGTTACAGGAACGATGTCACCGTATCCTACGGTTCCCATCGTCACAATCGCCCAATAAAGGGCATCAAAGAGGGTATTGATTTTGGGATTTTGATGTGTTTCAAAAATATAAATAGCTGAACTTCCTGTAAAGATAACAAAGCTTGCGAAAATAGCCAAAGTAAAGAGTTCAAATTTCTTTTCTGTCAAAATTGCCGTAAATGTTTTCATACTTCTTGCATAACGAAAAAGTTTAAAAATCCTAAATAAGAGAAAAATACGCAAAAAGCGCAGTGGACGGTAACTTGGCAAAATAGCTAAGAGGTCAATAATGGCTAAAGGAGAGACAATATACTCTCCTTTTTTCTTCAGAATGGCAAGGAGTGTTCGTGGTAATGAAAAGGGTAGGTTATTATTGATGGCATAGTCATAACGCTCTAGAAAGATCTTATGGCTATCGGAGTAGATCCAAAAGCGTAAAAGATACTCAATGATAAAAACGACCAAGGAAAATTGTACGAAGGTATCTAAAAAAGGGTGCCCATCAGGGTTTTTGACTTCATAGAGTAAGAAAAAAACACTGATGACAACCAGAATAACCATGAAAATATCAAAATAAAATTTGAGTCTTGAGTGCTGATACTCTAAGAGTGTCCTGCAAAACTCCTTAATGCGATGATAGCGAGAAGACGCTTCTATACTATAAGCTAATCGCACACAAAAGCTCGTAAAATAGCCCACGATATACCTTTTAAAAAAATGTGAAAGTCATACAGTGAGGTGTAAGGTTAATAATCTGCTTTTTGAAGCAATGAAATAATCTCTCCACTCTCTGGAAATCGTTCAATGGGTGTGCCAATTTTCTCTGTTTTAGAGAAAATAACTTTTTCATCAACCACAACATCAAAAAAACCACCCGTTTTTGGGCTTAATGATACGTTTGCACTAGGATATGCGATTAAAATTTCATCTTTCACACGGAAAGCTCGTGGCATATATCCTCAACGTGTACAGTAATAAATAACAACATTCATAGTAACTCCTTAATTTGGATGACTTTCGGTTTCTTCGACAAAAATAGTTGCTTTGGTACATGCGTCATAAAGTTGTTCTGTGCTAAAACATGGATAATGTCCAAGTTTTTTTATGGTTGCTTCTGTATCTTCAGAGTGGTTCATCTCTGTAGCGATGTAGAGAAGCTCTCCTAAAAAGCCTTCCCGAAACAGTAGGGCGGTTTTGATTTCATCATCTAAGTGCACATTGTTCAAAAACTCAAGCATGGGTATGTTGAGATAGGCGTCAATAAGAGAGAGGCTACCTGTTAGAAACGCTTTGTTGGCAAGCTCAGGTTTATTGCACATAAGTGCTAACTCTTCCATCACTTTAGCTCTAAATTTGGCATTATTAAAGATTTCTGTTCCAAAAGGGCGGTTTTGTGGAACTCCATAAAGAAAAAGTCCAAGCCATGAGATAATTTTCTGAGGACCTAAAAGAAGCACCATTTGCTTAATTGAGGTGATCTTTTGTTTAAAGTGGTAAGCTCCTGAATTAACATGGCGTAAAAGGTTATAAACAAGATCAGGGCAGGTTGCAAATTTTTCTGATATATACGCAACGTCATTGTTTTCTTGAATACAATTAATAAGTCGCAATGCATTAACGGTATTGGGCTCAATTCTTTTCCCGCTTAAAATCACAGGTCGCTCAAAAAAATACCCTTGAAAAAGTTGAAAGTCGAGTTTTGAGCATGTTTCATACTCTTCATGTGTCTCAATTTTTTCAGCCAGAAGAGGAATAGTATATTTTTGAAGTTTATCGATCGATATTTGAAGTTGTGGTATTCCGATAGCTTGAATATCTACTTTAATAATGTCAATGTAGGGAAAGAGTGGTTCATAATACTTAATCATCGTATCGCTACAGTCAAAATCATCGAGCGAAAAACGATACCCCAACGAGTGCAAGTGTTTTACGCGTTCATACAGAGCCAAAGAGACTTTGGTGTGTTCTAAAATTTCAAAACTAAAATGCTCTTTTGGAAGCAGTAAAATAGCATCGCTGAAAAGAATACTCTCATCTACATTGATATAGCCTCTTTTATGCCCGATGATAGGAGTTAGTCCAATATTGTGAATAAGATTAACAATAACGCGTGCGGAGGCTTTAGCATTGTCTTGAAATGTTGCAACATTGTTAGCTTCACAAGAACGATAAAGGAGTTCATACCCAAAGCATACACCCTCTTTGTCAAAAATCGGTTGTCTTCCCACAAAGGTACTCACACAGCGCTCCTTGATTCTTTCTGATTATTCAGTAAGAGTTCTTGCATATAACTCTTTAGATGCTTTTAAAACACAGCTTTAAAAGCTACGTATGCTAATACTTAGCAGAAGCTGGCACTTCTTTCACGCTACATTGCGAAAGAAGTACAAGATGAAAGGCTATTTTTTACTTTTTTTCTCATCTTCAAATTTTATATTGACCATACCACAGAACTTTTTATCTTTGTAAAATTGTACCATATAGGTTGTTTCATCTTTATCAATAGCATAACTTTTGATAAAATCTTTTGGTTCAACCCTTATGCCACCTTCACTAATGACACCTGGTTTTGAGTAGCCAATGATATTGATACGATAGCCATTAATTGGATCAATTTGGAAGCTATTTTTTGCGCTAATGAGAGAGCCTATCTTTGCTGTTGTCTTTTTACCATCTATGATCAGACCAATATCATTTAAAGAGTGTTCAAACTCGATAAAATCAGGTTTTAGTGTTGAAACTAAAATATTGCCGTTCATGATTTTGTATTCATCTTTGTCTTTAATAACAGCTACTAAAGGGTTGTTGCTATTATAAACCAATTTGTCTTTACTCATTGGGAAGAATTTGATGTAGGTTTTAAGCGTTGCAAGATCCAATGTGATTTTTGTTGGAGGAATTTCTAACATACCATCATCGTTAAGAAGCTTTTTAATATTTTCCTCGCTTAATTCAAAAGAACGAGAATACTTGATGTTCATAACATTCATAAATTTTTCAATGGTTTTGAGTTGGTAAAAGACTTTATGCGAAAGTTGAGTGATGTTTTTACTGGTCTCAATAGCAAAAGCAGGTTTGTTGTTCGTAATAGAAAAGTACGTCAAACTTTGTTGCATTGCCTTGTCTTGAGATTTTGTATTGGTGTTTTTCACGTTAAACTCATGGACATCTTCGATCAAGTCAACATTGGTCTCTTGATTCACTTTTTTAGCGATTTCTGCTAGGTTGCCATACTTAGCGTTTGAAATTTGTTGCTGATCAATAATGGTTGCTTGTCCCCACGCTTTTGGATTAAAGTTTTTATCAATTTGGCGATCTCTATAGAACCCTTGTCCATCATGGAGGTTCAAAGTAAGATCCACTTTTGGGTTTAAAATAAGTTTCTTAACTTCTGCAACAGTGTCAAAATCTTTATCTTTCGTCTCGATTTTGGCAAATTTACGGTTCATGTCACCATTAATACCACGAGAATTTTTGACAATGCTGTCAAAATTGAGATTTGGAACAATCCAGAGATTACCACTTTCAATTTTATAGTAACGGGCTAAAAGCATTGGTGCGAAGTAACCTCCTGGTTCATCGCCATGAATACCTCCGACAATTAAAAGAGTACTACCTTCTTTGCCACTTTCCTTTTTGATGAGAGAATAATGTAAATTTGCGCTAAACGCATACGTTGAGAGTAAAAAACAGAAACTTAGGAACACTTTTTTCATTCGTTATCTTTATATTTTTTTTAAAATTTTTCCAAAAAGCTTAGCAAAAGGGAGATTAAAATTCACCCAAAAACAGGATTAGAGCGCTAACTTACTTTGTAGAATGGTAACAAAGTTCTCAAAACTTGGGAGATGTAGGTGTGCTTCACGTTGTTTGACTCCCCACATAGACTCAGGAAAGTGCGAATCTTCTTCAAATCGTGCCATAACATGGATATGCAGATGAGGAACATAGTTACCAAACATCGCAATATTGATTTTTTTAGGGTTGTAGTAAAAACGCATGGTTTCTTCGACAATCAGCATGGCCTTAAGCATAGCAGCTTGTGTCTCAGGGTCGCAGTCACTGAGTTCTTTATAAGGACGTTTTGAGAAAATTTTTACCCAAGGGATGATGGCATTTTCTTTTTCGATATAGAAGTATTCATTTTCATATAATTTGTCAGACATTAGTTCTCCTTAAAACGGTTTTTATACTTGCATTTTTGACATAAAGTTTCGATAGCTTTATGACGTTTAAAGCCTTCAATGATAGTGTGGGTTCTTGGTGCATTTAAGATGTGCTCGAGTGTGTCTGTTTGTAGGCTGCCAAGTTCTACAACACCATCTTTGTCCAAACAACAAGGCACAACAGTCCCATTGGAAAGAATTCCAAAATGAGAAGAAAGCCCTAAACATGTTCCATCACTGTGATGGGATGAAGCAAGAGAAGGCCATTCAAAATACGTGTCAAAGTGCAGCAAGACTTTTTCTGTCAATCGAATAGAGCGAGGCTTCTCTTCATAGATTTTTGTAGCATCTAATGGCGTGTTAAACGTTTTTTCAAGGTACTTAAAAAGTGTTTCATTGAAGGTTTTTTCACTCTGTTCTTCATCCATATTCCATAAACGAAGGTTAATGAAAAGCTCTCTATTTTTTTCTAATTTAAGTTGGCATAACGCTACAATAGGCTCCATATACGCTTCAAATGAGAGTGGCATACTGTTTTTATTATAACTGTTCAGTGAAATATTGACCTGTTTGATGGCAGGATGTAATAACGTATGAAGATCATGTTTATTTAGGTAGTATCCACTGGTGGTAAGTATTACTTTAAAGTGTTTTTTGAGCGTTATATCCAAATAAGCTTTCAGATTGGAAAGCGTGAGTGGATCTCCTCCCATGTGGTACGCTACTTCTTTTGTATAGGGTGTAAGTTCATTGAGTACATGTTCAAAAAAAGAGAGTGACATAGTATGTGATGGAAGTGCTTTTGGAGGACAAAAACTGCATTTGAGCCCACAAATGTTAGTGAGCTCAATATACACGCGGTAAAATTTCATCATTACCTTTAAAAATCGCTTTTGAGTTCTTGAGAATCGACCATAGAAGCATCAAAACGTTTGACACAATTACGACCGCTATCTTTTGCATTGTAGAGTGCAATATCTGCAAATTTAATACATTTCCACAATGAATCTGAATCTTTCGGGAAGATAGATGCGCCAACGCTCAATGTTTTATAGAATGTTGAGCCATTGTTGGATTGAATAGGGGATTTCTCAAAAGCAAGACGAATTTTTTCAGCAATGTTCGTTACCATTGTCTCTTCACATTGATATAAAAGTACCAAAAATTCTTCTCCCCCAAAACGGAATGCGGTGTCAGATTCACGAATGTTTTCTTTAAGCACTTGTGCTAAAACTTTAATCGCCTTATCGCCTACATCGTGACCATATGTGTCGTTTACCATTTTGAAGAAGTCGATGTCAATCATCAAAATTCCATAGACGATGCCATTACGTTTAGCCTGAGAGAGCGCTTTTTCGATGTATTCATCGAGGTATTTTCGGTTAAATAGTCCTGTTAGCGCATCGGTTGTTGAGGAAATTTTCAAAATCTCGGTAAGGTTTTTACTGACAAGTTCAGGTCTGGCTGCATCAATGTAATTTTGAATTTTAGGAAGTTGCTCTTTTGTAAAGTTCAACTCTTCTGGAGTTTTTGCCCAAATACTGAGCAAGATTTCAAAATCACTGCTAATAAGATACGGAATACAAAGATGATGATGATCACATGTTTCGCATGATTCACAAATATTTTTAAATTGATCAGAAAAGACAGCTTGTTTTGTACGAAGCGCACGACAGGTTGGATCGAGATTGCGTTTTTGACTCGCCGCATCAAAGACGATGGTTGGATGGATAGCATTCTTTCCTGATTCAATCAAAACAAAGTCTTTGAGTTTTAATTCATTCTGCAAAATGGAGCCTATACGTCTGTAGACTTGCTCTTTATTCTCATCAAACTCAATGGTACGTTTAAACTGATAAATATCGGAAAGTTCATGCACAATGCTTTGTGCTTCGAGCAGAAGGTCAGATTGATGATTTGGTGAGAGGGCTAAAAACTTTTTAACGGTTGCTTCGATGTCTTTTAAGGTATCTTCGAGTTTATCTAAAATAGAGTTGATCCAAAATTTAACATCTTGGTACTCTTTATCATTGCTCGAACAGCGCACACGTCTAACATATTCACCTTCTTGCGCTTTTTTCATAACAAACTTGATAGAGTGAAACAGTTCCATCAATGGTTTCATAGAGTGATTGATAATGATAAAAACTAAGATCATAATGACGATAGAAACACCCAAAATGGTTAATGAGGTTAAAATACCATTGGTTCTTACGTCTGAGATATCAAACACAATACTAATTGCACCTAAAACATCACCTTCTTTAGCTTGATGACACTGCATACAATTAGGAAGACCATGCTCTTTTGCAATATAAGGTGTTGTGACTCTTAGTTTCGCGCTGTGAGTGCTTTCTGTAATTTGTTTTTGAACTTCACCTGTTTTAAGGGCTTTCTCATCGATGCCATCGCGGATGAGTTCATTACCCAGCCCTTTGCCAAACTGTTTTTCAACTGCTTCACTACGAAAAATCCAAAGAGCTTCAACCCCTTTGGACGCACTTATCTTTTTAAGAAAAAATTCTCGTTTATCCATTGTACCGCTTAGCATATGTGCACTAAGCCCGTCTTCTACTAAACTTGAAATGATTTGCGCTTTCTCTTCTGCATTTTTAATCCCAATGCTTCGGATAGAAAGAGCTGAAATTACCATAAGAATCATAAAAGAGATAAAAATCGTTCCTACAATGACCAAAGAGAGCTTTTTTTGCATCGCGTTTCCTTACAGGTGATTATTCTACAGTGACACTTTTTGCTAAGTTTCGTGGCATATCGACATCATTTCCAAGGCGAATGGATATTTCTAAGGCAAGCAATTGGGTGATGAGCATCATCTCAAAAAACTCGCCCATCATATGTGTGTGAGGCTTTGTTTTGATAAAATCATCGGCTAACTCAAAGGACTCTGGACTAATCACCAAAAGGGTTGAATCGCGAGCACCTAGTTCTTCGACGTTGCTTTTCATCTTATCGTAGAGAAGATTTTTAGGCATTAAGGCTATAGTGAAAAGCTCGCTGTCGGCAAGAGCTATTGGTCCATGTTTCATCTCGCCTGCAGGGTAACCTTCTGCATGAAGATAACTGATCTCTTTGAGTTTGAGTGCACCTTCAAGAGCGAGTGGATAGAAAAGATCACGACCAATAAAGAAGAAACCATGTCCGTGAAGATAACGTTTGGAGAGACGGCGAATTTTTTCATGGGTTGCTTCATTGACTTTTAAAACAAGTGGAATGTGAAGCAGTGCTGCAATTTCATTCTGAAGTGTTGCCTCATCCATACTTCCTTTATGCTCACCAATGAAGAGTGTTAAAAGCCAAAGAGTGATGACTTGAGTTGCAAACGCTTTGGTACTGGCGACACCTTTTTCAATACCTGCACGAGTAAGGATGGTCATATCAGCAGTACGTACAATAGAGGAGTTATCGACATTACAAATCGCGAGTGTTTGCATACCTCCACGTTTTGCCATTTTAAGGGCTTCTAGTGTGTCTGCTGTTTCACCACTTTGAGAAATGACAATAAAGAGTGTTTTTGGATCAAGCAGAGGCTCTTTGTAGCGGAACTCACTGGCTATTTCAACATTGGTGCGAATTTTGGCTAAACGTTCAAACATATAACACGCGCTGAGTGCTGCATGATAACTTGTACCACATGCACAAATTTTAATGGCATCAATGTTTGAAAGATCAAGAGTGGAGAGTTCATCCAAGACAACAGAATTGTCCTTGATACGACCCATAAGGGTTTCTCCAACGACTAAAGACTGCTCATAAATCTCTTTTTCCATAAAGTAACGGTAGCCATCTTTTTGTGCAGAGAGTTTATCGTGCGTCAGTGGTTTGAAATCAAGGTGTTGAGCAATACTATTTTTTAAAAGCGTAATTTCTTTATCTTTTGCCCAACCGTATTCGCCATCTTCAAGATAGACAACCTCTTTAACAAGGCCTATCAGTGGGGCATCAGAAGAGCTAAAGAAGACTTCTCCTTCACTGCTTTTCCCAAGAAGTAATGGCACAGCATTTTTCGCAAAGAAGATAACATCGGGTTCTTTTTTTGTAATAAGTAAAATTGCATAAGCGCCATGTAGAGAAGCTACAGTCTTTTCAAACGCTTTAAAGCAATCTCCAAGTTCTCGGACATTTTTTTCAAAAAGATGTACGGCTACTTCGGTGTCAGTTTGGCTTAAAAATTTTACACCATCTTTTAAAAGTTCGTCTTTGATCTCTTTATAGTTTTCGATGATGCCATTGTGAATGATGTAGGAGAATTCACCCCAGTGTGGATGTGCATTTGCTTCTGTTGGTTTACCATGTGTTGCCCACCTAGTATGTCCGATACCCACACCAAAACCTGATGAGCTAAAATTTTCGACTTTATGGTCTAGATTTGAGAGTTTTCCTGTGGCTTTAAATGACGTAATATCACCATCTTTAAGCACAGCAATACCTGCTGAATCATATCCTCTGTATTCTAGTTCTTTGAGCCCACTAATTAAAAAATTGCGTTTTTCTTTGGTTCCAATATAGCCAACAATTCCACACATAGACATTACCTTTTTAATAAAAATAATCTAAAATATTTTCTCCATTGTTACATAAACCCACTGTTTTTTCGATTAAAAGCAGGTTTCTTGTTCGATTCTTGATCGTCTGAATCTTTGCCATAGCGATATCAATGCCGTGTTCATCAAAGACACTCATAAAGTATGCCATGAGCCCGTGTTGGTTCTTTGTATTGACATGCATTAGAGCGTATGATTTTGAATGTTCGCAGTTGATGTCGATCTCACCTTTGAGGATAGTCGGTTTTTTGAGCGTAACCTTTTTGCTCATATCAAACGAGTTTTCGATGAGTTCTTTAATGATTTCAATGTCATTTTCCGTAACTTTTTCATTAAAGTCAATTTGGAAATATTTTTTGCCATCAAACAGTTTATAGATATCCATCTGCACAAGGTCTAAGTAGGAGAGTTTTCCCAAAAGATACCCAATGTTGAAGTTTTTGCCTCGAATAACGTTGATGCTAAGGTGGTCTTCATTGCTGATTTTGTAGCGATATGAATCACTTGGTGTTTCATCGGCTTCTGTGACAATTTGAACGATTTCATGAGGTTTTTGTTTTAAGAAAAAGAAATTGGATTGAATGGAGAGTGTTTTTTTCTGAAGCACTTTAGAGAGTTCTAAAAATTCAGGTGTCTTTTTAAGGCTGTTCTCTTTTCGTAGGCGTTTGGTTGTCTCATCAATGAGTTCTTCTTTATCAAACATCTCAAGGCTATAGTTGTAAAATTCACGAAGAAGTTTCGCAATAAACCCTGTGTAAATGTTGTCATTAACAGCATTGGTATCTGCGTAAGTCAAAATGTAGAGCATTTTCAAAATCTGTGGACTTTGAAGTTTTGAAATAAACGCTAGGACCACTTTTTCATCATAGATATCTTCACGATTAGCTGTATTGCTCATAAGGGTATGGTATTTAATGAGTGTAATTCCCGTCTCAATTGCTTGTTCTGAAAACTCTAATTTCAAGGCATAAGCTCTGAAGATTTTAGCGCCCAGTTCACTATGGTCGCCCTTACGTCCTTTCCCAATGTCATGAACAAAAGAAACGAGCTTCATTAAGGCACGTCCTTCAGGGCAAAGGTCGTCAAACAGTGATTTGATAAACGGCTCTTTGATGTTCTCTAAGTGATAGAGTGTGTTCAATGAGTGGATGTCCACAGGGAGTTTGTGGTAGCCATCAAACTGTGCAAGGTTGAGGATCTGACGAAACGGTTTAATGAGTTGTTGTAACAAAGACGCTTCATATAAAACACTAAAGAGTGCATAGACATTAGGTTGAAAGAGCAGTGCTCGGAATTTTTTATAGATTTTTTTAGAATTATGCGATGTGTAATGGCAATTTTTGATATAACTGATATAACTGATATCAAAACTAAGCTTTGGATCATCAAAGTGCTGAAGTTGCTCTAATACAACGCTAAGACTTGGACTTGGTTTTTTGAGCGAAGCCACGACACAGTTATCAACAACATACAACCCTTTTTCAATGCGTCCTTTTTTCAGATCATTCAAACGCGTTGGATGACTTAGTACCGATGCAGTAAGTTTGCGCATAAAGATTTTACACGTGACATCTATGGTGTGCATGGAAGAGAGTGTTCGAGAGGCAAGTTGCATTTGCGCATTTTTAAGAATTTTGTTTTGAAAGCCTAGTTTTTGGGCAACATCAGGAATAAACTCAAGATTAAGCACATCTTGTTTTTTCTTGGCACTAAGGTGCAAAGCGGAGCGTACACGGTATAAAAACTCTAAAGAGCTTCTAAACTCTCTGTACTCTTCCTCATTGATGATTTCTGGCACACGGTCACGAATACGAATGCTTCCAAAGAGAATTTTACAAATCCATGAAAGGGTATTGGCGTCTCTGAGTCCGCCCACACCTTCTTTGATGTTGGGCTCCATACTCATAGGATGTTTGGCACGTCTCTCTTCATTGGCGGCAACAATTTGAGCAATGACCTCTTTTTTTTGCCATTTTTGAATTTTAAGAAGTTCTCTCTCTGTTTCCATCCATAAGAGTTTTGAGCCACATAAGAAACGAGATTCTAACATAGCCGTTTTAATGGTGAGGTCTTGATTGCTTGCCGCTAAAAGTTCTTCAAGTTTATGCGTACGATGCCCCAGTTTAATCCCTGCATCCCATGCAAGATAAAGCATCGATTGGATGAGAGGTTCTATGTTATATCCAGGAACAGCTTTGTAAACAACCATAAGGTCAATGTCTGAGTAAACGCACAACTCTTCTCTTCCGTAACTTCCCATACCCACAAGAACGACGGGAATGGAGTTGACAAAAGGCATGTAGTTACCAAAATATTTGCGCAGGGTGTATTTGTAAATGAGGATGATAAATTGGTCAATTTTTTTAGCGTGTTTAACCAGAAAATCTTTGCCTTGATTTTCGACAAATATTTCATTTAAAGAGCCAAGATAGTGTTTAATGTGCTCTTTAATCAGTTTTGATATTTCAAAATCGTCCGCATTTTTATCAATCAAATCTTCGATAATCTCTTCAATTTCCATACACCATTCCTCAGAAAACTTATATGATATAATACAGAAAAAGAGCTTGGTTGTAACCAAACGTGTGATGAAGTTGTGACCAATGCACTTGAAATCAAAAGGATAAAAATGATGCAAAAGCCTTATCTAAGAGCCTTCCCTGACGCAAATGGTTATTTTGGAAAATTTGGTGGAGCTTTTTTACCGCCTGAACTTGTAGAACAGTTTAAAAAGATTGAAGAGGCGTACTTGACGATTGGTAACTCGCACAATTTTATCCGTGAATTGCGTGATATACGCAAACACTATCAAGGACGCCCAACACCTGTGTATTATGCAAAACGTCTTAGCGAGCATATTGGTGGTGCACGTATTTATCTCAAACGAGAAGACTTAAACCACACAGGTGCTCATAAACTTAACCATTGTATGGGTGAAGCACTTTTAGCTAAGTATTTAGGTAAAAAGAAGTTGATTGCTGAAACGGGAGCAGGGCAGCATGGTGTGGCTCTTGCAACGGCAGCTGCGTACTTTGGGCTTGAGTGTGAAATTCACATGGGTGAAGTAGATATCGCCAAAGAGCATCCAAACGTTGTACGTATGCGTGTGCTTGGTGCTAAAGTAGTACCAGTGAGTTTTGGAGCACGAACGCTTAAAGAAGCTGTAGATTCAGCGTTTGTAGCATATTTACAAGATCCAGAAAATAGCATTTACTGCATCGGTTCTGTTGTTGGTCCTCATCCGTTCCCTAAAATGGTCAGAGATTTTCAAAGTGTGGTTGGCATAGAAGCTAGAGAACAATTTTTAGAAATGACAGGCAATCTTCCTGATAATTTAGTCGCGTGTGTGGGTGGTGGCAGTAATGCTATCGGCCTTTTCTCGGCATTCATTGACGATCCATGTGAGATGTATGGCGTTGAACCAGGAGGACGTGGAACAAAACTTGGAGAACATGCTGCAAGTTTAACCTATGGAAGTGAAGGAATGCTGCATGGCTTTAATTCCATTATGCTTAAGAACGATGCTGGTGAGCCTGCTGAAGTTTACTCTATCGCAAGTGGATTAGACTATCCTTCCGTTGGGCCTGAACATGCGTATCTAAACTCTATTGGGCGTACCAAAGTAGGTATTGCAGATGATAAAGAGACCATTCAAGCCTTTTACGATCTAAGCCATTATGAGGGCATCATTCCTGCTCTTGAGAGTGCTCATGCTGTGGCATTTGCGATGAAACTTGCCAAAGAAAAACCGTATGAATCTATTTTAGTGAACCTCAGTGGTCGTGGCGATAAAGATATCGATTTTGTCGTTGAACATTATAAACCAGAAGATTATCTATAAAAAATAGGGGGAGAAAAGGAATCATTTTGGTACTTTTCTTCCCTTCCATGGTACTTTTAAACTTTTAACCTCTCTTTATAAAAAAAATTGCTAAAATCTGCTCTTATTTCTTTCTGAAAGTAATTCATGACTCTTATAGAAAAACTTGAAAACAATGAACGACTAAGCCTTGAAGATGGCATAGCCCTCTACGATCTTGATCTATTTACACTCGGTAAATACGCGAATCAAAGACGAAGAGCACTTCATGGCGATAAAGTCTTTTTCAATGTCAATCGACATATCAACCCTACCAACATCTGTAAAGACATCTGTAAATTCTGTGCATTTTCCGCTAATCGTAAAAACCCCAATCCTTATACTATGACGCATGAAGAGATTTTAGCTATCTTGGATAACTCAGTGAACAATAATCACATCACTGAAGTCCATGTTGTCTCAGCACACAACCCTGCAACAGGGTTAGAATGGTACTTAGAGATTTTCTCCAAGATCAAAAAGCGCTTTCCACATCTACATGTAAAGGCACTAACCGCAGCAGAAATCAACTTCCTAGCAACAGAGTATAAACTCAGTTTTGATGAGGTCATTGATAAGATGATAGAGTATGGTGTAGACTCTATGCCTGGTGGTGGTGCTGAAATTTTTGATGAAAAAGTGCGCGAATATGTCTGCAAAGGTAAAGTCAGCTCAGCTGAGTGGTTACACATCCATGAACTCTGGCATAAACGTGGTCGCGAGTCCAATGCGACGATGCTGTTTGGTCATGTGGAAAAGCGTGAACACCGCATCGACCATATGCTCCGCCTTCGTGATCTGCAAGACCGCACACACGGTTTTAATGCGTTTATTCCTCTTGTCTACCAACGTGACAACAACTACTTACATGTCGAAGATTTTTTAAGTTCAACCGAAATTCTCAAAACATTTGCCATCAGTCGTTTGATGCTCGATAATATTAACCACATTAAAGCCTACTGGGCAACATCGACGATTAACTTAGCTCTTGTTGCAATGGAGTATGGTGCAGATGATTTGGATGGTACGATTGAAGCCGAAGCGATTCAATCCGCCGCAGGCGCTAAAAGTGCTAAAGGACTTGGTTTGCAAAGTATTTTAGAGCTTATTGAAACCAGTGGCTTTAAAGCAGTTGAACGCGATAGTTTATACAACGAACTCAAAACATATTAATAAAAGGATAACCCTTGGATTTTTTCAAACTTGAAAAAAATGGGACAACTGTCAAGACCGAGCTAACAGCTGGGTTTACGACATTTTTGACCATGATGTACATTGTACCCGTCAATGCTATCATCATGAGCAAAACAGGCATGCCGATGGAGGCGCTAATCACAGCAACTGCTTTGATTACTATTTTTTCGACGATTCTCAATGGTCTTTGGGCAAATACCCCAATTGCAATGAGTGTTGGTATGGGACTTAATGCTTACTTTACGTTTGGTTTAGTTCTAGGTATGAAAGTGCCTTGGCAAACAGCACTTGGCGTTGTTTTTCTCTCAGGACTCTTATTCTTAATCCTCTCTTTGACACCACTGCGTGTTTGGATTATGAAAAGTGTTCCTCATGATTTAAGACGTGCTATTAGTGCGGGTATTGGTTCATTTATCGCGTTCATTGGACTCAAAAGTATGGGTATGGTTATTGCAAATCCTGCTGTTTTAGTGGGTGTAGGTAACTTTAAAAACCCAAATGTTCTACTTGGCGTTTTAGGACTTGTTTTGGTATTTGCTTTCTATTCATGGCGACTTAAAGGTGCATTTATCCTTGCGGTCGTTACAACCGCTATTGTTGCATGGATTTCAGGTATTGCAGCGTATCCAACAGAATTCTTCTCTATGCCCGCTTCTGTAAGCCCAATTGCTTTTGAACTTGATATTAAAAGCGCATTGACACTTTCTCTTTTCCCTGTCATCATTACTTTTTTAATTACCGATTTATTTGACTCACTTGGAACACTTGCAGGTGTTGGTTTCCGTGCAGGTTTATTTAAAGATGATGGAAAAGAACTTCAAAAAACATTGGAAATTGACGCACTTGCTAGTACTGTTTGTTCGGTCGTAGGTGTTTCTACAACCACAGCATTTATCGAAAGTGCAAGCGGTGTTGAAGAAGGGGGTCGTACTGGTTTAACCGCTGTTGTGACAGGACTTTGCTTTATCCTTACTCTTTTCATGATGCCTTTGTTTAAAGCCATTCCTGAAAATGCCATCTATCCTGTTTTGGTTATGGTAGGCGTTTTGATGTTTGGTGAACTTTCTCATATTAACTTTAAAGACACAGCGATTGCAGTTTCAACCTTTTTGATTGTTATTATGATGCCTTTGACATTCTCTATTACCAATGGTTTGGCATTTGGATTGATCTCTTATGTATTGATCAAACTTATCAAGAAAGAGTTCAAAGATATTAATTTTGGTATTTTGTTTCTGACACTGGTCAGTTTAATCGTATTTATCGTACAGGAAGGACATTAATTTGCGTTATTATAGTTATGAAGAATTTAAAGAAGATGTGAACACACTTGCTAAAGAGATCAAGCCTTATAATCCAGATGTTATTTTAGCAGTTGCTCGTGGTGGTATGACATTAGGTCATTTTTTATCAGAAGCGTTGGAGATGAGAGCACTTTACTCTATCAATTCAATTCATTATGAGGAGACTCGTAAGCTTGATACCATCAACATTTTTAATATCCCAGATCTTAGCAAAGCAAAACGCGTTGTCATTGTTGATGACATTATCGATAGTGGTGAAACAATGATCGAGATTCAACGCGTTTTAACTGCAAAATATCCTGAAGCAGATTTTAAAATCGCTTCTGTTTTTTATAAAGAAAAAGCATTGCTTCGCCCTGATTTTGCGGCACGTGAAGCAACAGAATGGATAGAGTTTTTCTGGGATTTTCAGATTGATTCAGACAAATAGGCTAGGGGGCGAAAGCTCCCTTGCACGTTTTCTCTCCAATAACCAACTCCTCATCATTTATACCTGCACGATTTTAACACTGTGTACGCTTTATGCGGTACAACCCATTCAACCCCTTTTTGAAAAAGAGTTTAGTTTAAGTCGCTTTGAAGCGGTTATTTTTACAACGGTCATTATGTTACCTCTTGGATTTGCACCGATTTTTTATGGTTACATTTTAGAGACGTTTTCTTCTAAGCTCTTTTTGAGAAATGCTGTTTTAATTTTAGGTATTTTAGAACTTTGTTTTGCATGGAGCGATACCTATCCTGTACTTTTGGCAATCCGCGCATTACAAGGTCTGTTAATCCCTGCAGTGCTTACTTCCTTAATGAGCTATATCAGCTTCATTACACCTAAAGATAGAGTACAACAGGCGATTGGGTATTATATCGGGGCTACTATTTTGGGTGGATTTGTTGGACGATTGCTCTCAGGAGTGCTGAGTGATTATTTTGGATGGAGACTCTTTTTTGTACTTTTAGGCATTGCACTCATCGCGATGTTTGGATGCCTTAACTTTTTAAGTGAAGAAGTGAAGGTTGATTTTGTCAAACCTAAATTTTCTCAAATTATGGATGTTTTGAAAAATAAGACATTTTTCAATATCTACATGATGATGTTTTTTATCTTTTTTGTATTTCAGGCACTGCTAAATTTCATTCCTTTTCAACTCAAAACCTTTAGCTCAACGATGGGATACGGCAAAGTAGGTATGATGTATGCGGGTTATATCATTGGTTTTATTATTTCTATTCGTATTTTATGGATGATTCGTCTTTTTAAAAGCGAAAGTAAAACTATCATTGTTGGTATCATAACCTATGTCATAGGGCTGCAGATTTTTCATATAAATAACTATATGGTAATGTTTGGCGGAATGTTTGTCTTCTGTGCAGGCTTCTTTATCATTCATTCGGTTGCTTCAGGACTCATTAGCAAATTAGCGCATGAAAAGCGAGCTATCTCAAATGGGCTTTATCTCTCGTTTTATTATGCAGGTGGAACCGTTGGTACATTCGCTCCGGGTGTTTTTTATCATTACTTAGGATGGCATATCTTTTTAGGGCTTCTTGCATTTATTGTTCTTGGTACACTTCTTTTTGCTCTAAGACTGCAACACTCTTTACATTAAGTACGCTAATTCTAAAGATGTGTTAGTGGCTCATCCTTATAACAGAAGTACCTAGAGATATTTATTTCTATAATATGCGGATCAAGACCAGTGTTTTATTCTTTTGTATGATTTCGTTTTATCTATAATAGATGAAGATATTTACTGAATTTTTATTAAAACTTACCTCATGTAAAATGCAAAAAAGCTCTGTTTAATTTTAGTGGCTTTTATGCACAAAATGCCCATAAATAGCCGTATTTGAGCTTCTTTTTTCTTAGTTATTCTTAATGAAAGAAAAGGTATCATTGCCATGACTTACACAGATCATTTAATGGATGTTCAATGCAATGGCTTGAAGGCTTTTTACCTGTAGTAGCATCGCTGTTTATAGGAGTTTTAGGAGCCATCGTTTTTTCGTTTATTCATGTGCCTTTGCCATGGCTTTTGGGTGCTATTGTCGCCATAGCAATAGCCAGTCGTTTTCCCAAAATTTCCCTTCGCTCTCCTAAAATGTTCTCCGCTCCAGCACGCGCCGTGCTTGGTATTACCATCGGTAGTGCTTTTAATCCTACCATCTTGCATTACTTAGAAGATTTCATTTCCAGTATAGTCTTGATTTTACCTTTTGTGCTTCTAACTACTTTTTGCGGCATGCTTTATTATTGGAAGTGGCTGAAGTTTGATAAGATGACAGCCTATTTTAGCTCAATGCCTGGTGGACTTCTTGAGATGGTCACTTTGGCTGAAGCGATGGGTGCAAACGTCTATAAAGTGACAATGACGCAGTCGGTTCGTCTTTTATGTATTGTCTTTACACTTCCCTTTATCATTCAAGCGATTTCTCATGTCTCATTAGATGGCAGAGTCAGCATTACCCAGCCTTTACTACACAGTGACCCTCATGATATGGTTATTTTAATTGTCTGTGCGCTTTTGGGCTGGTGGGGTGCATTAAAGCTTAAACTTCCAGGTGGAACTATGCTAGGACCGATGATCTTGGGTGCCTTTGTGTATGGTTCTGGTATGGTGCATTCTAGACCACCCAGTGAGATTATCAAACTGATTCAGCTTATTCTTGGGACTACAGTAGGGTTTGTTTTTGTTGGCGTAAAAGCAAAAGAGATTGTCAAAATTTTAGGGCAAACGTTGGGTTATTTTGTCATTTTAGCAATGATCTCTGCTTTGTTTGTATTTGTTGTCACAGAGATGACAGAATTTCCTTTAGTCTCAATTCTTTTGGCGTTTTCTCCAGGAGGTCAGTCAGAAATGAATCTTATCGCCATCATTGTTGCCGCAAATTTGCCGTATGTAGCATTGCATCATATCGTAAGAATGTTTTTGGTGATGAGTGTAGCGCCTGTTTTTGTCAAATACCTTCGCCCCAAAGGGGATAGATGAGTTTTACTTTCTCAGAAGTACCATCTACCAGCGTTATTCGAATGCAAAAAGTGAAGGATTTTTTACAGAGTGTTGATCTTGAAATGTCGGAAGATGTCGAAATTTTTGTGATCGCAAAAGAGGATGATCACATTGTTGCTTGTGGAGGACTCAGTGGTAAAGTATTAAAAAATATTGCGCTTGATGAATCTATAAGAGGCGAAGGGTTAGCACTGAGTTTAATGAGCGAACTCCTTAAGGTAGCATTTCGTGAAGGCAGACATGATCTTTTTTTATTTACAAAACCTGAATATGAGGAGGTGTTTGAATCGTGTGGCTTTAAGTATATAGAACAAGCAAACCATCAAGTCATTTTGATGGAAAACAGCTACAATTTAGATCTTTACAAGAAACGATTGCGAAAGTACAAGCATACAGGTCACGTTGTGGGCAGTATTGTCATGAACTGCAATCCTTTTACGCTAGGACATCGTTATCTTGTAGAACAAGCGTGTGAAAGATCACACTGGGTTCATTTGTTTGTGGTGAAGGAAGATGCTTCCTTTTTTACGTTTCAAGATCGATACAAGCTCATTTGCGAAGGCTTGGAAGATTTGCAAAACCTCACGATACATGAGGGTTCAGACTATATCATTTCTAAAGCGACGTTTCCGACTTATTTTATTAAGGACAAACGTCAGATCGATTCACTCTATACCGAGCTTGATCTGAATATCTTTAGAAATCATTTAGCCCCACAACTCGGCATTACACACCGTTATGTTGGAGAAGAGCCTTTATGTGCCGTGACAAATGAGTATAATGAGCAAATGAAAAAATTACTTGCAGCACCTGGTGAATTCCCACCTATTGAAGTGGTTGTGCTAGGGCGCATTGAATATGGTGGTGAGCCAATTTCGGCTTCGAGAGTCAGAAAATTAATGCACGAAAATCGTTTGGAAGAGATCATACCGCTTGTCCCTCCAACGACGTATGCATTGATTGAAAAAATGATGTCTAAAGAGGAAGAAAAATGAGCAAAAAGCTAGAAACAGCCCATGCTGGGACATTAGAATCAAGCGATGCGTTTGTACGGGTGATTCCTATTGATGCAAAAGGCATTGAAATTGAGTTAGAGAGTAGTGTCGAAGAGATCTATGGGGATGCCATACGCGATCTCATCTTAGAAACGGCAAAAGCAATGAAAGTCGATGGTGTTAAACTGATCGTTCAAGATAAAGGAGCGCTGGATTATGTCATCAAAGCGCGTGTTCAAACTGCTATTTTAAGGGCTGCGTCTCAGACTCAACCGGATTGGAGCGAACTCTCATGAAACAAAAATTACGAAGAAGCATGCTTTTTGTGCCAGGATCTAATACAGGTATGGTCTGTAACGCGTTTATCTATAAGCCAGATACCGTCATGTTCGATTTAGAAGACTCAGTAGCTCTTAGTGAAAAAGACTCTGCTCGCATGATGGTTTTTCATGCATTACAACATTTTACCTACAAAGACATCGAAACGGCGGTGCGTGTTAATCCTCTTAACTCTCCGTTTGGTCTTTTAGACTTAGAAGCAGTCATTCGTGCTGGAGTAGATATCATCCGTCTTCCAAAAACAGATACCGTTGATGATGTACTTGAAATGGAGCAAGAGATAGCTCATATTGAAAATCGAATAGGACGTGAGAAAAAAACCTTACTTCTAGCGGCGATTGAAAGTGCACTTGGTGTCGTCAATGCTGTGGATATCGCACGATGTTCTAAACGCATGATGGGAATTGCGCTTGGTGCAGAGGATTTTGTACGTGACCTTCATACCCAACGTACCAAAGAGGGACTTGAACTTATGGCAGCACGTAATCAAATCTTGCTTGCTGCACGTGCTGCAAAAATCGGTGCGTTTGACTCTGTTTTCTCGGATGTAAAAGACAAAGAAGGTTTTATGCATGAGGTAGAGTACATTAAAGGGCTTGGCTTTGATGGGAAATCACTCATTAACCCGACACAAATTCCATGGCTGCATAAAGCGTTTGAACCACGCCAAAAAGACATCAACTGGGCAATAGAAGTACTTGAAGCAGCAAAAGATGCTAAAGAGAGAGGTTTAGGTGTTATTTCACTCGATGGTAAAATGGTTGATGCGCCTATTATTTTAAGAGCAGAATGGATTATGAATTTAGCCCGTGCTTCAGGTGTTTTAGGAGAAGAGCAATGAAAGATATAGAAAAACATTTTACGACAGAAGCCTTAACGCCTATAAATGCCCCTTTCTACACTGGAAAAGAGAACGTTAAGGGTGAAGACAGACGTGCTAAAATCTGTGGGAGCATCGAAGAAGCTATTAAACGCTCAGGACTCAAAGATGGCATGACGATTTCGTTCCATCACGCATTTCGCGGTGGGGATTTGTTGATTAATAATGTGATGAATGTCATTGCTAAAATGGGTTTTAAAAATCTCACATTAGCGTCAAGTTCGCTTGCTTCCGTGCATGACCCAATCATTGAACACATTAAAAGCGGTGTCGTAACGCAGATATACACATCAGGTCTTAGAAGCAAGCTTGGAGAGGCAATCTCTAAAGGGTTAATGGAAAAACCTGTGCAGATTCATTCACACGGTGGTCGTGTTCATCTGGTGCAATCTGGTGAGCTTAAAATCGATGTCGCTTTTTTGGGTGTGCCAGTGTGTGATGCTTTTGGAAATGCCAATGGCTATTCAGGTCGCTCCAAATGTGGTTCTTTAGGTTACGCGATGATTGATGCACAGTATGCGGACTATGTGATTGTCCTTACGGAGTCTTTGGAAGAGTATCCAAATGTACCTGCAAGCTTACATCAAGACCAAGTGGATGCTGTGGTAGTTGTCGATGAGGTAGGCGATCCTTCTAAAATTGGTGCAGGTGAAACCCGTATGACGACCAATCCCAAAGAGCTACTGCTTGCGAGTCATACTGCAAAGGTGATTGAGTACTCAGGCCTATTTAAAGATGGCTTTAGTATTCAGACAGGTACAGGTGGTGCATCTTTGGCAACAACCGTCTTTTTGAGTGAAAAAATGGAAGAAAAAGGCATTACGGCTAGCTTTGGGTTAGGTGGTATAACCGGGACTATGGTTTATATGCTAAAGCGTGGACTCATTAAAACGCTTTTAGACGTACAAAGCTTTGATGAATTTGCTGCAAAATCATTAGGTGAAAATAAAAACCATATCGAAATCAGCGCGAATGAATATGCCAATCCAAGTTCTAAAGGTGCTTCCATCAAACAGCTGGATATTGTTGTATTAAGTGCGCTTGAAGTTGATCTTGATTTTAATGTTAATGTCATTACAGGCTCTAAAGGCTTTTTACGAGGGGCATCAGGAGGTCATAGTGACACAGCGGCTGAGGCAAAGCTTTCTATCATTGTCGCACCACTCACACGCGGACGTCTTCCAACTGTGACAAAACGAGTCAATACGATTGTAACCCCTGGTTCAACCGTTGACATTGTTGTCACCGATCAAGGTATAGCGGTGAATCCTAAAAACAAAGAGCTTAAAGAACGACTTAAAAAAGCAGGGCTTCAAATCGTAGAAATGCAAGAGCTTTATGAAAGAGCGATTGCGTTGTGTGGTGAACCTGCTGAAATCAAGTATAAAGATAAAGTGGTTGCGGTTATCCGCTACCGTGACGGTTCGATCATTGATGTCGTGCGCCAACTTGCATAAATGATAGACAAACCAACAACATTAGATGCTATTTTAAAAGCGAAGGAGGAGCGTTCACTTAAGCAAAAAGAGCTTTTGGCACGCTTTCCTCTAGTGTCACTTATCTCATTATCCATTAATATCCCAAGTCTTATTAAGCTTTCGCATGAAGCTGTTGTTATCCATGAAATAGCCTATCAGAGTATTCTCTCTCTGCTCAGGGAAGAAGGCATTGAGCTACTTTTGTGTGAAAGTAAAATAGCCCCAACAGGAGCGGAGTCGCTCTTTGTGTGCAGCGCAGATGCAAAAATGCTCAAAGTGTTAACGTGTTCGCTAGAGCAAGCACATCCTCTTGGACGTTTGATGGATATAGATGTACTGGATGTTTCTGGCTCTATTCTTTCTAGAAATCAACTTGGACTTTCTAAACGTCAATGTTTTGTGTGTAATGACACTGCACACCTTTGTGCAAGGGCACAAAAACACAGCTACACAGAGTTAAATCTTCATATTAAGAGATTGGTAGAAAAACATGCTTTTGCCAACTCTATCGCTTTATGGTGTGAACGAGCGATGCAAAAAGAAGTGGAACTCACCCCTAAACCAGGCTTGGTCGATAGAGCCAATAGTGGCGCACACCAAGATATGGACATTTATACCTTTTATGCAAGCATTAAGGTGATAAAATCTTTTATACCTCGTTTAATAGAGACGGCACACGCGTATGCTCATGAAGAGGCAAAAATATGTTTTAAAAGACTAAGAGAGATTGGTATAGATTGTGAGCAAGCGATGTTTGAAGCGACAAAAGGGGTCAATACCCATAAAGGAATGATCTTCTGTTTGGCTATTTTATGTGGTGCTATTGGACGCATTTATGGAAACCATGAAAATCTCACATATCAAAATGTACACGTTCATATGAAAGCTCTTTGTCATAATCTTGTCGAAGACGATCTTGTTCATGCAAAGCCGAATAGTGCAGGGGCTCGTTTCTTTTATGAGAGTGGAAGTACTGGTATTAGGGGTATTGCTCAAAGTGGTTTTGCGATTATTTTTGAGAAGAGTTTGCCTTATTATAGGTCATGTGCGCAAGAAGAGGGTGAAGAGATTGCGCTTAAAAAGACACTCCTTTTACTCATCAGTGAGTTGGATGATAGTACATTGTGGTCTCGTGGTGGAATGGAAGGACTTTCTTATGCTAAGGCACAAGCACGTGAACGTTTGCATCGCATCAATGAAATGGAAATGCTCGATGCATGTTTGAATGATTTTGATAGAGCAATGATAGAGAAAAATCTCTCTCCAGGAGGCAGTGCCGATCTTTTAGCCATGACGTGGCTACTTGCCCAAATAGTCAATTCTTAAGCAAAAGAGTGTTATCATTATTAAACCTAGCTTATTTAAATGGATAAACACTTATGGTCTTAATGATAGACAATTACGACAGTTTTACATACAACATTGTTCAGTATTGCTTAGAACTTGGAGCTGATCTGAAAGTTATTCGAAATGACGAACTCAGCATCGAGGAGATTGAAGCGTTCCATCCTGAAAAAATTATCATTTCTCCTGGCCCTGCAACCCCTAATGAAGCGGGCGTGAGCTTGGATGTCATTAAGCATTTTGGCGGCAAAATTCCTATTTTAGGAATTTGTCTAGGACATCAAGCAATTGGTCAAGCTTTTGGTGGTAAAGTCGTACGTGCAAAACGTATGATGCACGGTAAAACATCTACTACCAAGCAACTTCATAACAGTTGTTTATTTGAGGGATTACCAGAGATATTCACGACAACACGATATCACTCTTTAACCGTTGAACAAGAGAGTTTACCTGATGTCGTTATCCCAACGGCATATAGTACGGATGATCATGAGATTATGGCATTACAGATTAAAGACAAACAAATTTACGGTGTTCAGTTTCACCCAGAGTCCATTTTAAGTGAACATGGCCACGCTATCTTAAATAATTTTTTAAAACTATGAGAGAAAGACTTTTTTTACTTCTTATCCTCGTTTTAAGCGGTATCTTACTCTCGTTTGCTACGCAGAGTATTTCAATCAGCTATGATGAGGCAAATATTTTCTTCAATGGAAATGGCTTTATTCATTATTTGGCTGTTTACTCAACACAGTTTTTAGGACAAAATGATTTTGCTCTTCGTTTGCCATTTATTCTGTTTCATTTAGCGTCTATTGTTTTACTTTATAAAATTGGCAAGCTTTTTCTCAAAAAACGTGTTGATCGTATTATATCCATTGCTATCTACGCTCTTTTGCCAGGAGTGAATGGCGTCGCATTATTAGTCAATAATGGCATTATTGTTATCTTTTTTAGTTTATTATTTACCTATCTTTATCTTAAAGAGTATAAAGTTGCTTCGCACTTAGTTCTTATTGTGTGCCTTTTCATCGATAATTCTTTTGCGATTTTTTATATTGCACTGTTTGCCTATGCAATTATGAAGCGCAAAACAGATCTATTAATTTTAACGTTGATCTTGTTTAGTGCTTCGATGTATTTGTATGGTTTTGACACAGGTGGAAAACCTAAGGGGTATTTTGTTGATACTTTAGGTGTTTATGCTATTGTCTTTTCTCCACTTTTATTTTTGTATTTTGTCTATGCGATGTATCGTATTCTTATTAAAGAAGAAAAGAATCTTTTATGGTACATTTCATTTTTTTCGTTAGTTGTCTCACTTTTGCTCTCTTTACGACAACGACTTTTACTTGAAGATTTTGCTCCTTTTGTGGTTCTTTCTGTTCCTTTAATGGTTAAAGTTTTTTTCAATAGTTATCGTGTTAGATTACCTGCTTTTCGTAAGCTACATACATTCTTTTTTATAACAGTACTTGTTTTCCTTGTCGCAAATACTATGTTAAGCTTTTTTCATAAGCCGCTTTACGCTTTTATGAATGAGCCATCAAAACATTTTGCGATCAATTATGACATTGCTAAAGAGTTAGCTGATGCTCTTAAATCTAAAGGCATTACAAAAGTAATGATGAAAGATGATAAAATGGCACTCAGACTTAAATTTTATCAGATAGAACGAGGTGGCAATTATAAACTTTCACTTCAAAAAGAGATTGAAGAAGGTTATGAACAGATTAATATCACATATTATGGTAAGGTAGTGAAGACCTTTTATCTTTATAGTTTCAAATAAAAAGAGGATAAAATGAAAAAAGCGTTTACGATGCTTGAACTGGTGTTTGTCATTGTGATCGTAGGTATTTTATCTTATTTTGTATCTTCTAGTTTTCAACGTAATCCCTTACGTGAAGCCGCCGATCAAGTCGTCAGTCACATTCGCTATACTCAACATCTTGCTATGATAGATGATAAGTTTGATCCTAATGATGCAACATGGTTTAGGGAAAATTGGCAATTTGAATTTAGAAGACTTTCTAACCCACTGCAAATATATTATGTGATTTATTCAGATACAGATCAAAATGGTAATGCTGATACTGTAACTCATAGAGAAGTGGCTATAGATCCATTAACAAAAAATTACTTAGATGGTACCAATACTAAATTAGATATTACAAAATCTTTTGGAATTACAAATGTACAATTTACGGCAAATTGTCATGTTGGTGCAGGCATTGGAGAATTATCTTTTGACGTAATAGGAAGACCCTACTATTACACTACAAGCACTCAGCCTCCTCAAATAAATATGTATCAGTATTTATTAATGCAAGATTGCAATATAACACTTGTTAATCCTGATGGTAATATTACAATTACTATCACTCCTGAAACTGGTTACACTTATATTTCCGCTCAAAATTACTAAATAAATTTTCTTCATTCATTTAACCTAGATTTAAGGAGGTTAAATATATAATTTCGTCCTCGTTTGAGAGAACGGGGTTTAAGAGAACGGCCCAAAGTTGGGGATTTGCGTTCAAGTTCATTAACAATTTAACAATGTCAAATTCAATCTTTGAAATCTAAATAAGCGACCTTAGCCAGGACGCAAATAAAGTAAGAGATTATCAACTCTTCGCAAACAAAGAGATAAGTCAAATGAAGAACACTTCATAAAAATTTTATGGAGAGTTTGATCCTGGCTCAGAGTGAACGCTGGCGGCGTGCTTAACACATGCAAGTCGAACGGATGAAATAAGCTTGCTTATTTCGTTAGTGGCGCACGGGTGAGTAATGTATAGCTAACCTGCCCTTTAGTGGGGGACAACAGTTGGAAACGACTGCTAATACCCCATATTCCTTCTTATCACAAGGTAAGTTGGGAAAGATTTATTGCTAAAGGATGGGGCTTTATGGTATCAGCTAGTTGGTGGGGTAACGGCCTACCAAGGCTATGACGCCTACCTGGTCTGAGAGGATGATCAGGCACACTGGAACTGAGACACGGTCCAGACTCCTACGGGAGGCAGCAGTGGGGAATATTGCACAATGGAGGAAACTCTGATGCAGCAACGCCGCGTGGAGGATGACGCATTTCGGTGTGTAAACTCCTTTTATAAGGGAAGATAATGACGGTACCTTATGAATAAGCACCGGCTAACTCCGTGCCAGCAGCCGCGGTAATACGGAGGGTGCAAGCGTTACTCGGAATCACTGGGCGTAAAGGATGCGTAGGCTGGAAATCAAGTCGAGAGTGAAATCCAACGGCTCAACCGTTGAACTGCTCTCGAAACTGGTTACCTAGAATATGGGAGAGGTAGATGGAATTGGTGGTGTAGGGGTAAAATCCGTAGATATCACCAGGAATACCGATTGCGAAGGCGATCTACTGGAACATTATTGACGCTGAGGCATGAAAGCGTGGGGAGCAAACAGGATTAGATACCCTGGTAGTCCACGCCCTAAACGATGCACACTAGTTGTTGCGATGCTAGTCATTGCAGTAATGCACTTAACAGATTAAGTGTGCCGCCTGGGGAGTACGGTCGCAAGATTAAAACTCAAAGGAATAGACGGGGACCCGCACAAGCGGTGGAGCATGTGGTTTAATTCGAAGATACACGAAGAACCTTACCTGGGCTTGATATCCTAAGAATCCTGTAGAGATATGGGAGTGCTAGTTTACTAGAACTTAGAGACAGGTGCTGCACGGCTGTCGTCAGCTCGTGTCGTGAGATGTTGGGTTAAGTCCCGCAACGAGCGCAACCCTCGTGATTAGTTGCTAACAGTTCGGCTGAGCACTCTAATCAGACTGCCTTCGCAAGGAGGAGGAAGGTGAGGACGACGTCAAGTCATCATGGCCCTTATGCCCAGGGCTACACACGTGCTACAATGGCTAGGACAAAGAGAAGCGATACTGCGAAGTGGAGCAAATCTTAAAACCTAGTCTCAGTTCGGATTGGAGTCTGCAACTCGACTCCATGAAGCTGGAATCGCTAGTAATCGTAGATCAGATATGCTACGGTGAATACGTTCCCGGGTCTTGTACTCACCGCCCGTCACACCATGGGAGTTGAATTCACCCGAAGCCGGAATACTAAACTAGTTACCGACCACGGTGGGTTCAGCGACTGGGGTGAAGTCGTAACAAGGTAACCGTAGGAGAACCTGCGGTTGGATCACCTCCTTTCTAGAGTATATGAGACACTATCTCACAATGGTGTCTCTGGCGAGCCTAAGCTAGGGAAGCTTATTTAGTTTTGAGAGATTGAATGAAAGATAGAGGGGCTTATAGCTCAGGTGGTTAGAGCGTACCCCTGATAAGGGTAAGGTCAGAGGTTCGAGTCCTCTTAAGCCCACCATGGGGAATTAGCTCAGCTGGGAGAGCGCCTGCTTTGCACGCAGGAGGTCAGCGGTTCGATCCCGCTATTCTCCACCATTTTTTATGGACATTGTCAAACAAGAGAGAAGAAGTTTAATATCAGTTCTTTATTTTAAGAGTTGATATTAGACTTTTTTAGTCTAAAGTTATTTAATTTATTATTGTCAAAGTCAACAAAACGCAAAAAAAACAATTTACAACTTGTTAGATGTTTTACATTTAATAAGGGAGTGAAATGTGCATTAGAATACAAATAGGTAAGCTATTAAGAGCGAATGGTGGATGCCTAGGCTGTAAGAGGCGATGAAGGACGTACTAGACTGCGAAAAGTCACGGGGAGCTGTCAAGAAGCTTTGATCCGTGAATATCCGAATGGGGCAACCCAGCTGATAGTAATATCAGTTACCCTGCGGGGGGCGAACCTGGCGAAGTGAAACATCTCAGTAGCCAGAGGAGAAGAAATCAAATAGAGATTCCGATAGTAGCGGCGAGCGAACTTGGAAGAGGGCAAACCAGATGCTTGCATCTGGGGTTGTAGGACTGCGTTGTAGAATGATGATAGGTAGTAGAGTAACCTGGAAAGGTTAACCATAGCGGGTGATAGTCCCATATACGAAATCTAGATTCATCTTAGCAGTATCCTGAGTAGGGCGGAACACGTGGTATTCTGTCTGAAGCCGGGAGGACCACCTCCCAACCCTAAATACTACTTACAGACCGATAGTGAACCAGTACCGTGAGGGAAAGGTGAAAAGAACCCCAGTGAGGGGAGTGAAATAGAACCTGAAACCATTTGCTTACAATCATTCAGAGCCCTATGATTTATCAGGGTGATGGACTGCCTTTTGCATAATGAGCCTGCGAGTTGTGGTATCTGGCGAGGTTAAGAAAACTCGGAGCCGTAGCGAAAGCGAGTCTTAATAGGGCGAATTAGTCAGATGCTGCAGACCCGAAGCGAAGTGATCTATCCATGAGCAGGTTGAAGCTGGTGTAAGAGCTAGTGGAGGACCGAACTCGCTGACGTTGAAAAGTCTTGGGATGACTTGTGGATAGGGGTGAAAGGCCAATCAAACTTCGTGATAGCTGGTTCTCTCCGAAATATATTTAGGTATAGCGTCATGTTGTAGTATACGGGGGTAGAGCACTGATTGGGCTAGGGCCTATACCAAGGTACCAAACCCTGTCAAACTCCGAATACCGTATATGTAATCATGGCAGTCAGGCGGCGGGTGATAAAATGCGTCGTCAAGAGGGGAACAACCCAGACTACCAGCTAAGGTCCCAAAGTGATAACTCAGTGGAAAACGATGTGGAGTTGCTTAAACAACCAGGAGGTTGGCTTAGAAGCAGCCATCCTTTAAAGAAAGCGTAACAGCTCACTGGTCTAGCGATTCTGCGCGGAAAATATAACGGGGCTAAAGTTATCCACCGAAGCTGTAGATTCTACATAGTAGAGTGGTAGGAGAGCGTTCTAGTCAGCATTGAAGGTGTACCGGTAAGGAGCGCTGGAGCGGCTAGAAGTGAGTATGCAGGCATGAGTAGCGATAAAAGGGGTGAGAATCCCCTTCGCCGAAAACCCAAGGTTTCCTACGCGATGTTCGTCATCGTAGGGTTAGTCGGGACCTAAGACGAGTCCGAAAGGGGTAGTCGATGGAAAGTTGGTTAATATTCCAACACCAATAATAGAGCGCGATGGAAGGACGCTTAGGGCTAAACGAGGCAACTGATGGAATAGTTGTTCGAAGGGTGTAGATTAGATTACAGGCAAATCCGTAATCTTTTATTCGAGACCTGACAGGCACTTGATACTCTTCGGAGTGGATGGTGAATCGTTGATGCCGTCGAGCCAAGAAAAGTTTCTAAGTATATCTGTTATTGCTCGTACCGTAAACCGACACAGGTGGGTGAGATGAGTATTCTAAGGCGCGTGGAAGAAATCTGGTTAAGGAACTCTGCAAAATAGCACCGTATCTTCGGTATAAGGTGTGCCTCCTTCTGTATATGGACTTGCTCCAAAAAGCGGAAAAGGTTGCAACAAAGAGTCCCTCCCGACTGTTTACCAAAAACACAGCACTCTGCTAACTCGTAAGAGGATGTATAGGGTGTGACGCCTGCCCGGTGCTGGAAGGTTAATTGATGTGGTTAGCGCAAGCGAAGCCATTGATCGAAGCCCCAGTAAACGGCGGCCGTAACTATAACGGTCCTAAGGTAGCGAAATTCCTTGTCGATTAAATATCGACCTGCATGAATGGCGTAACGAGATGGGAGCTGTCTCGACCAGGAATCCAGTGAAATTGTAGTGGAGGTGAAAATTCCTCCTACCCGCGGCAAGACGGAAAGACCCCGTGGACCTTTACTATAGCTTGACACTGCTGTTGGGATAAAGATGTGCAGGATAGGTGGGAGGCTTTGAGGGTGTGACGCCAGTTGCACCTGAGCCATTGTTGAGATACCACTCTTCTTTATTCTGATAGCTAACTGGGACATATTATCTATGTTCAGGACAATGTCTGGTGGGTAGTTTGACTGGGGCGGTCGCCTCCTAAAAAGTAACGGAGGCTTACAAAGGTTGGCTCAGAACGGTTGGAAATCGTTCGTAGAGTATAATGGTACAAGCCAGCTTGACTGTGAGACATACACGTCGAGCAGAGACGAAAGTCGGTCATAGTGATCCGGTGGTTCTGTGTGGAAGGGCCATCGCTCAAAGGATAAAAGGTACCCCGGGGATAACAGGCTGATCTCCCCCAAGAGCTCACATCGACGGGGAGGTTTGGCACCTCGATGTCGGCTCATCGCATCCTGGGGCTGGAGCAGGTCCCAAGGGTATGGCTGTTCGCCATTTAAAGCGGTACGCGAGCTGGGTTCAGAACGTCGTGAGACAGTTCGGTCCCTATCTGCCGTGGGCGTAGGAAAGTTGAGGAGAGTTAACCCTAGTACGAGAGGACCGGGTTGAACGAACCACTGGTGTACGGGTTGTTCTGCCAAGAGCATCGCCCGGTAGCTATGTTCGGATGTGATAACCGCTGAAAGCATCTAAGCGGGAAGCCAACTCCAAGATGAACTTTCCCTGAAGACCTCATGAAGACTACATGTTTGATAGGCTGGGTGTGTAATGGGTGAGAGCCCTTTAGCTGACCAGTACTAATAGGTCGTTTGGCTTATTCTATATTAACGTATGATAATGCTATTTCACTTCCTTATTAAGTGTAAAGCGCTTTGTTGACAGACAATACTAAAATCACTAAAGAATGGTGAATTAAGCCTATTTAGCTTATAATGCGAATAGATTTAATTCACGATTCTGGTGGCTATAGAGAAGAGGAAACGCCCTGTCCCATTTCGAACCAGGAAGCTAAGCTCTTCATCGCCGATAATACTCTCTCTTACTGAGATGGAAACGTAGGTCGCTGCCAGTTCCGTGATTCTTCTTTAACCTTCCCTTTTCTCAATCCCTTATTCATAATATCGCAAGCAGCAAAAAAGCTAAAAGATCGTTTCTACATATCTACAGCTCTCTATCTATATACTCAAAACTCTTATCATTATCTCATATGTATATATCGTATACGCGAATCTCATATATTTCTCTTGTTCTAGATGTTGAGATATAATTGACTGAAGAATATATTCTAAAGAAATAATAAACACTTATAAGCAACCTTATGAGAGAAACTATATATTTTAGTTTCCATTATATAGAGTTAGGATCATATTAAAATATATGATTTAGATAAAGTCTCATATATAGATATGCTGCATCTAATTTCGCAAAAAAGTATTTATAGTGCTTTTGTAATAGTATGAATGATGTATAACCATATATTTTTATCCTTTTTATGAACTGTTTTTGAGCGTTTTATTTCATAAAAGATAAAAACTTGATTGATTTGAAATTATATTTATTTTCTTCATTCATTTAACCTAGATTTAAGGAGGTTAAATATATAATTTCGTCCTCGTTTGAGAGAACGGGGTTTAAGAGAACGGCCCAAAGTTGGGGATTTGCGTTCAAGTTCATTAACAATTTAACAATGTCAAATTCAATCTTTGAAATCTAAATAAGCGACCTTAGCCAGGACGCAAATAAAGTAAGAGATTATCAACTCTTCGCAAACAAAGAGATAAGTCAAATGAAGAACACTTCATAAAAATTTTATGGAGAGTTTGATCCTGGCTCAGAGTGAACGCTGGCGGCGTGCTTAACACATGCAAGTCGAACGGATGAAATAAGCTTGCTTATTTCGTTAGTGGCGCACGGGTGAGTAATGTATAGCTAACCTGCCCTTTAGTGGGGGACAACAGTTGGAAACGACTGCTAATACCCCATATTCCTTCTTATCACAAGGTAAGTTGGGAAAGATTTATTGCTAAAGGATGGGGCTTTATGGTATCAGCTAGTTGGTGGGGTAACGGCCTACCAAGGCTATGACGCCTACCTGGTCTGAGAGGATGATCAGGCACACTGGAACTGAGACACGGTCCAGACTCCTACGGGAGGCAGCAGTGGGGAATATTGCACAATGGAGGAAACTCTGATGCAGCAACGCCGCGTGGAGGATGACGCATTTCGGTGTGTAAACTCCTTTTATAAGGGAAGATAATGACGGTACCTTATGAATAAGCACCGGCTAACTCCGTGCCAGCAGCCGCGGTAATACGGAGGGTGCAAGCGTTACTCGGAATCACTGGGCGTAAAGGATGCGTAGGCTGGAAATCAAGTCGAGAGTGAAATCCAACGGCTCAACCGTTGAACTGCTCTCGAAACTGGTTACCTAGAATATGGGAGAGGTAGATGGAATTGGTGGTGTAGGGGTAAAATCCGTAGATATCACCAGGAATACCGATTGCGAAGGCGATCTACTGGAACATTATTGACGCTGAGGCATGAAAGCGTGGGGAGCAAACAGGATTAGATACCCTGGTAGTCCACGCCCTAAACGATGCACACTAGTTGTTGCGATGCTAGTCATTGCAGTAATGCACTTAACAGATTAAGTGTGCCGCCTGGGGAGTACGGTCGCAAGATTAAAACTCAAAGGAATAGACGGGGACCCGCACAAGCGGTGGAGCATGTGGTTTAATTCGAAGATACACGAAGAACCTTACCTGGGCTTGATATCCTAAGAATCCTGTAGAGATATGGGAGTGCTAGTTTACTAGAACTTAGAGACAGGTGCTGCACGGCTGTCGTCAGCTCGTGTCGTGAGATGTTGGGTTAAGTCCCGCAACGAGCGCAACCCTCGTGATTAGTTGCTAACAGTTCGGCTGAGCACTCTAATCAGACTGCCTTCGCAAGGAGGAGGAAGGTGAGGACGACGTCAAGTCATCATGGCCCTTATGCCCAGGGCTACACACGTGCTACAATGGCTAGGACAAAGAGAAGCGATACTGCGAAGTGGAGCAAATCTTAAAACCTAGTCTCAGTTCGGATTGGAGTCTGCAACTCGACTCCATGAAGCTGGAATCGCTAGTAATCGTAGATCAGATATGCTACGGTGAATACGTTCCCGGGTCTTGTACTCACCGCCCGTCACACCATGGGAGTTGAATTCACCCGAAGCCGGAATACTAAACTAGTTACCGACCACGGTGGGTTCAGCGACTGGGGTGAAGTCGTAACAAGGTAACCGTAGGAGAACCTGCGGTTGGATCACCTCCTTTCTAGAGTATATGAGACACTATCTCACAATGGTGTCTCTGGCGAGCCTAAGCTAGGGAAGCTTATTTAGTTTTGAGAGATTGAATGAAAGATAGAGGGGCTTATAGCTCAGGTGGTTAGAGCGTACCCCTGATAAGGGTAAGGTCAGAGGTTCGAGTCCTCTTAAGCCCACCATGGGGAATTAGCTCAGCTGGGAGAGCGCCTGCTTTGCACGCAGGAGGTCAGCGGTTCGATCCCGCTATTCTCCACCATTTTTTATGGACATTGTCAAACAAGAGAGAAGAAGTTTAATATCAGTTCTTTATTTTAAGAGTTGATATTAGACTTTTTTAGTCTAAAGTTATTTAATTTATTATTGTCAAAGTCAACAAAACGCAAAAAAAACAATTTACAACTTGTTAGATGTTTTACATTTAATAAGGGAGTGAAATGTGCATTAGAATACAAATAGGTAAGCTATTAAGAGCGAATGGTGGATGCCTAGGCTGTAAGAGGCGATGAAGGACGTACTAGACTGCGAAAAGTCACGGGGAGCTGTCAAGAAGCTTTGATCCGTGAATATCCGAATGGGGCAACCCAGCTGATAGTAATATCAGTTACCCTGCGGGGGGCGAACCTGGCGAAGTGAAACATCTCAGTAGCCAGAGGAGAAGAAATCAAATAGAGATTCCGATAGTAGCGGCGAGCGAACTTGGAAGAGGGCAAACCAGATGCTTGCATCTGGGGTTGTAGGACTGCGTTGTAGAATGATGATAGGTAGTAGAGTAACCTGGAAAGGTTAACCATAGCGGGTGATAGTCCCATATACGAAATCTAGATTCATCTTAGCAGTATCCTGAGTAGGGCGGAACACGTGGTATTCTGTCTGAAGCCGGGAGGACCACCTCCCAACCCTAAATACTACTTACAGACCGATAGTGAACCAGTACCGTGAGGGAAAGGTGAAAAGAACCCCAGTGAGGGGAGTGAAATAGAACCTGAAACCATTTGCTTACAATCATTCAGAGCCCTATGATTTATCAGGGTGATGGACTGCCTTTTGCATAATGAGCCTGCGAGTTGTGGTATCTGGCGAGGTTAAGAAAACTCGGAGCCGTAGCGAAAGCGAGTCTTAATAGGGCGAATTAGTCAGATGCTGCAGACCCGAAGCGAAGTGATCTATCCATGAGCAGGTTGAAGCTGGTGTAAGAGCTAGTGGAGGACCGAACTCGCTGACGTTGAAAAGTCTTGGGATGACTTGTGGATAGGGGTGAAAGGCCAATCAAACTTCGTGATAGCTGGTTCTCTCCGAAATATATTTAGGTATAGCGTCATGTTGTAGTATACGGGGGTAGAGCACTGATTGGGCTAGGGCCTATACCAAGGTACCAAACCCTGTCAAACTCCGAATACCGTATATGTAATCATGGCAGTCAGGCGGCGGGTGATAAAATGCGTCGTCAAGAGGGGAACAACCCAGACTACCAGCTAAGGTCCCAAAGTGATAACTCAGTGGAAAACGATGTGGAGTTGCTTAAACAACCAGGAGGTTGGCTTAGAAGCAGCCATCCTTTAAAGAAAGCGTAACAGCTCACTGGTCTAGCGATTCTGCGCGGAAAATATAACGGGGCTAAAGTTATCCACCGAAGCTGTAGATTCTACATAGTAGAGTGGTAGGAGAGCGTTCTAGTCAGCATTGAAGGTGTACCGGTAAGGAGCGCTGGAGCGGCTAGAAGTGAGTATGCAGGCATGAGTAGCGATAAAAGGGGTGAGAATCCCCTTCGCCGAAAACCCAAGGTTTCCTACGCGATGTTCGTCATCGTAGGGTTAGTCGGGACCTAAGACGAGTCCGAAAGGGGTAGTCGATGGAAAGTTGGTTAATATTCCAACACCAATAATAGAGCGCGATGGAAGGACGCTTAGGGCTAAACGAGGCAACTGATGGAATAGTTGTTCGAAGGGTGTAGATTAGATTACAGGCAAATCCGTAATCTTTTATTCGAGACCTGACAGGCACTTGATACTCTTCGGAGTGGATGGTGAATCGTTGATGCCGTCGAGCCAAGAAAAGTTTCTAAGTATATCTGTTATTGCTCGTACCGTAAACCGACACAGGTGGGTGAGATGAGTATTCTAAGGCGCGTGGAAGAAATCTGGTTAAGGAACTCTGCAAAATAGCACCGTATCTTCGGTATAAGGTGTGCCTCCTTCTGTATATGGACTTGCTCCAAAAAGCGGAAAAGGTTGCAACAAAGAGTCCCTCCCGACTGTTTACCAAAAACACAGCACTCTGCTAACTCGTAAGAGGATGTATAGGGTGTGACGCCTGCCCGGTGCTGGAAGGTTAATTGATGTGGTTAGCGCAAGCGAAGCCATTGATCGAAGCCCCAGTAAACGGCGGCCGTAACTATAACGGTCCTAAGGTAGCGAAATTCCTTGTCGATTAAATATCGACCTGCATGAATGGCGTAACGAGATGGGAGCTGTCTCGACCAGGAATCCAGTGAAATTGTAGTGGAGGTGAAAATTCCTCCTACCCGCGGCAAGACGGAAAGACCCCGTGGACCTTTACTATAGCTTGACACTGCTGTTGGGATAAAGATGTGCAGGATAGGTGGGAGGCTTTGAGGGTGTGACGCCAGTTGCACCTGAGCCATTGTTGAGATACCACTCTTCTTTATTCTGATAGCTAACTGGGACATATTATCTATGTTCAGGACAATGTCTGGTGGGTAGTTTGACTGGGGCGGTCGCCTCCTAAAAAGTAACGGAGGCTTACAAAGGTTGGCTCAGAACGGTTGGAAATCGTTCGTAGAGTATAATGGTACAAGCCAGCTTGACTGTGAGACATACACGTCGAGCAGAGACGAAAGTCGGTCATAGTGATCCGGTGGTTCTGTGTGGAAGGGCCATCGCTCAAAGGATAAAAGGTACCCCGGGGATAACAGGCTGATCTCCCCCAAGAGCTCACATCGACGGGGAGGTTTGGCACCTCGATGTCGGCTCATCGCATCCTGGGGCTGGAGCAGGTCCCAAGGGTATGGCTGTTCGCCATTTAAAGCGGTACGCGAGCTGGGTTCAGAACGTCGTGAGACAGTTCGGTCCCTATCTGCCGTGGGCGTAGGAAAGTTGAGGAGAGTTAACCCTAGTACGAGAGGACCGGGTTGAACGAACCACTGGTGTACGGGTTGTTCTGCCAAGAGCATCGCCCGGTAGCTATGTTCGGATGTGATAACCGCTGAAAGCATCTAAGCGGGAAGCCAACTCCAAGATGAACTTTCCCTGAAGACCTCATGAAGACTACATGTTTGATAGGCTGGGTGTGTAATGGGTGAGAGCCCTTTAGCTGACCAGTACTAATAGGTCGTTTGGCTTATTCTATATTAACGTATGATAATGCTATTTCACTTCCTTATTAAGTGTAAAGCGCTTTGTTGACAGACAATACTAAAATCACTAAAGAATGGTGAATTAAGCCTATTTAGCTTATAATGCGAATAGATTTAATTCACGATTCTGGTGGCTATAGAGAAGAGGAAACGCCCTGTCCCATTTCGAACCAGGAAGCTAAGCTCTTCATCGCCGATAATACTCTCTCTTACTGAGATGGAAACGTAGGTCGCTGCCAGTTCCGTGATTCTTCTTTAACCTTCCCTTTTCTCAATCCCTTATTCATAATATCGCAAGCAGCAAATATCGTTAAAGTCTAGTGCTTTTTATTTTCTTATCTATTCGTGAAATAATTTTTTTTCAATCTTTATTGGTTTTATTTTTATTATAATTAGGCTAATTAAAAAAAGGTTTCATAATGATGAAAATAATTGTGAGTTTGTTTTTAATGAGTTTTAGTTTATATGCAATGAGTTTCAATGATATTAAGATTCAAGCAACAGAAGAAAAGAAGCTTATTTTAGTTGAATTGGTCATGGAATCATGTTCGTATTGTGAAAAAATGGAGAAATTTGTTCTTTCTAAAGAAGATGTAAAAAGTATAATCACTAAGAACTATATGCTTTTAAAACTTGATATTCATAAAGACGAAATACCAGAATTTTTGACTTCTCGAATTACCCCAACATTTTATATTGTAACTCCTGATAATGTTATTCTTCATGAAATGATCGGTGCTCCATCAAAAAGTGAATTTATTGCGTTATTGGAACGTTTTGGAGCGACTAAATGAAAAAGTTTTTCTATGTATTCCTAAGTTTATCTATAAGCACTCTTTGTCTAAAAGCAGATTTTCTTGATATTGAGCGACAAAAAGCCTTAGATAACAAACAACTTATTCTTTTAAGTATTGAGAAAGAGGGCTGTCCCTATTGTCTTAAGATGCAAACAGAGATTTTTAATGTTCCAAAGTATTCTCAATATATTTCGAAAAAGTATTTACATGTTACCATGCGCCAAGAAGGCTCTTTATTGCCTAAAGCCTATCATGTGAAGTATTTTCCAACCAATCTCATTGTATCTCCACAGAATCTTCATATTATTGATGAATTTGCAGGCTATATGAATCCAGAGAGCTTTATAGAGTTATTAGATGAAGTGTATGCTCAAGAATTTAAGTAGTTTTATAATATTTGACAATGAGAGTGGCAACGAGTGTTGCAAAGAGTAGTCGTAGGCTTACAATAAGCCAAGGATTTGCGCCAAAAATGACAAAAAGTAGGGTATCTTCAATAATTGCATGACAAATCATTAAATAGGTTCCAATAAATAAAACCTCTTTTTTTTGTAGAATTCCTTTTTCGTATTCAGAAATTAAAATACCAGCTCCATAAGTAATACCTAGAATCACACCTACTAAAATAGAAAATCCACTATTGACCTTTTTGGAATGTTTTTCAATGATGGCAAGAGATTTAATAAAATCAAGAAAAAAGATCAATGCAGTCACTAAGACTATGACTTTAATAGAAAGAGAAAGTGATTCATATAGAGAGTTTTGAAGTAGCTCAAAGAGTGAATGATAGTGTGGATGGTTCAATGCTAGATTAATACCATCTTCGTCTATTTTAACTGTAAACCAACTTTGTGGTAATTTTGATGTTATTCCTCCCACCAATAAGCCAACCCCTAAGCGTAAGCAAATAGAGTATATTCTTGAAATACCTAATCGTTTCATGATCTCTGTTTCAACCAGCAACGCATGCGCAATACCTAAAAAAATAGCTAAAACAGTCCATTCTTTTGCTCCAAGACCAAGAGGTGCAGCAAAAGCTATAGCTGCATAAAGATTGAGAAATAATCCGCTTACAATGGCAAGAGCTGCTTCTTGCGGTAATTCTAAAAGGTTTACTAGAGGTTTAAAAATGAAAGTAATATAGGATAGAAGATTGTAATAGAATAAAAGATCTGCCAAAATGTAAATAGGAACAATGAGCTTTAAAATCGTCCAAGAACTTTTTAACGACGTTTTTAGAGAACTTTGTAAACTAAATGACATTTTGGCTCTTTTTTTAATACTTATTTTATATTAGGTAAGATATAATACCGACCTCAAAGAGAAATGTGCGTTCGTAGCTCAGATGGATAGAGCATTGGTTTGCGGTACCAACGGTCAGGGGTTCGAGTCCCTTCGAGCGCACCACTTCGTTTAAAATAACTCTTCGAACACTCGATATTTTGTTTTTTGTAATCCTAAATCTTCATACGCTTTTTGTGTTTCTTTATCGTCTTTGTGAACGTAAAGTCTAATACCACATACATCGTAATGTTCTTTTGCCAAAGCTTTTGCTTTATCTAAAAGTGCATCATGAATCTCTTTCTCATGTTCATGGTCTGTTACAAAGATACTTTGAATACAATAAAAAGCGCCATTGCTCCAATCGCTCCACTCTCTTGTAATCATTGCGAGTCCGACAATAGTTCCTTCTACGGTTGCAATAATATAAAAACCATTATGAAATTTTGCGAAGACCTGATGGACACCTTCTGTTGTCAGAGCAAGAGGAATATTTTTATTGACAGTCTCTTTTGCAAAGAGTACATTAAAAGCGGCAATCTCTTTCGCGTCATCGCGTGTCGCAATACGAACAATAAGATTTTCTAACATTATTTCTCCTTTGTTTGATTGTGTAATATCATATCAACAATCTCTTTAGCACCATCTTTTTGAATCATATGTGATAAATTTTTAGAAACATACGATAGATCAACATGCTTGATGTCATCTAAAAGCATAATAGGATCAATTGCGCTGTTTTGAGAGCAAATAAGAGCTAATTTTTGATCAGCAAGCATCTTGGCATTGAAATATTGATGATTTGCTGCTGCATGAGGAAAAGGGATAAAAAGAGCAGGAACTGTTGCTGCACATAGTTCCCATAAGGTACTTGCCCCTGAACGGCTAATTGCAAAGTCTGCAAGGGTTAATTTTGAAGGAATTTCTTTTGAAAAATCAAATACATCCGCAGGAATATTGTGCTCAGCATAAAATGCCTTCATTGCATCAAACTCTTTTTTGCCTGTTTGATGAATAATAAAGATGCCTTCTTTATGTAAAAGAGGAGCTAATTTTTGGGCTAATGCATTAATAAAAGAGGCACCTTGACTACCTCCTAGAAAGATGATTGTTTTTAAATCTGTACGCTCTCTTCGGATGTCAAAAAAAGCTTCACTGACAGGATAATTTGTGAAAATAGCATCTTTATCGTAGGAACTAAAGAAAGCTTTACAAAAAGGTCTTAACAGTGAGTTGAGTTTTCCTTGGATGGCATTTTGTTCATGAATATAAAGAGGTTTACCGCTAAGAAGAGCGCCAAAGGATGCAGGTGCTGCAGAATATCCGCCAACAGAGAAAACATATCGTATATGATGCTTTTTAAAAATCGTTTTACACGTAAACGCAGAACGCATAATGTCGTAGAGTGCTAAGATTTTTCGTAAGCCTTTTTTATTGACGACACCTTGACTCTCTAAAAAATAGGTTTTCTCAAACCCATCATCACCTTCGAACCATGCTTTATCTTGACCTGCTGTGGAACCTATGTAAATAGGCTTTATACCACGTTTATTTAACTCTTCTTTAATCGCTTTTGCAATAACAAGATGTCCTCCTGTTCCACCGCCTGTAATGGCTATCATAGCTTTGCCTTTTTACTGATCATTAAAACCATTCCTATGCCAACAGAAAGGGCTAAGATGGAGCTTCCGCCATAGCTGATAAATGGAACGGAAATACCTTTAATTGGAGTAATGGAAGTGATACCATAAGCATTCATCAAGAATGAGAAAACGATTAAAAGACCAATACCTAAAGAGAAAAGATAGTAAACTTTATTTTGACTACGACTTGCAATTTTAAAGATACGGTAAATAATCGTGATAATAATGAGTGTTAAAAGTGTCACTCCTAATGCGCCAACTTCCTCTGCAATACCTGCAAGAGCGAAGTCAGTATGTACTTCACTTAGGTATCCTAGCTTGAACATACCGTTTCCAATACCTTCTCCAAAAAGCCCACCATGCTTAATAGCATTGAGTGAGTGTGAAATCTGATAAGGCTCTGGAGCATCTTCAACCCTAAGAGCAGCTGCTATCTTTTCAGGAAAGAGGGAGAGAACCATATTTTGGATGGTTGCCCACCATGTTTTGATCCTAATAATACGGTGTGTAGAACTAAAAATAGCGACTAAAAAAACAAAAATAGAACCCATGATGGCAAGCATAAAGAGTTGTAGGCTTGTTCCAGCAAAAAATGCCATAACCGCAAGGGTGAGTGCTAAGACAACTACCTGTCCAAGGTCATTTTGCATAACAGCGATAAGATAAATAACCAAAAGAAAAACAGCTAAATAAGGCAAAATCAGTTTCATCTCTTCTTTGAGAGTCTTTTTGTTGTTGTTTAGTTTTCTTGCAAAACTCCATGCAAGAAAGTAAACAAAACCAATCTTAAAAAATTCAACAGGTGCAAGTGAAAAGCCAGGAAGCCTGATCCATCGTTTTGCACCACCTGCAGAAGTAACTAATGACTCTGGAAGATAGTGCATAACTCCCATCAGTAAAAGACAGCTTAGGAAAATGGTAAATCCAATGTGAATCAAAAATTTATCCGGATCAACTTGCGATAGTGCCCACATGATGGTAACACTAATCATACCTACTGCAAATTGTCGAACAAAAAAATGGTATTCAGAATAGTCAAAGAAGAGTGTTGTAAACACCGGCAATGACAATGAAAAAACAATGCCAACAAAGATGGCAAATGTGCTAAGTGAAAAAAGTATTTTATCTGTTTCCATGGTTTCTTATTGTATAGTTAGAATTTATCTCATTTTACACTAAAATAGATTAAATCATATTATGAGCAAAAACGGAATACAATTTGCTTGTATAAAATATCTCGTGAAGAAAGGAAAAAAATGGGTTTTGTGACCTCTAAATCAAATGAACTTTTAGAAGCAGGTCTAAATGCAAGAGCATTAAGACAAGACCTTGTATCAAGCAATATTGCAAATATTGATACACCTTTTTATAAAGCACGTGATATTGATTTTGAAACGGCTCTCATAGAAAAGAAAAAAGAGATTTATGGTGAAAACAGTGCTTCAAACAAACTTGAGATGGCGCAAACAAATAGCGCACATCTAAATGGAGCAACAGATTTTGATAGTTCAAAGTCAACTATTTATCTTAGAGACGGTCAAATGTCTCGAAATGATGGCAATACAGTCGATTTAGATGTTGAGACATCTGAACTTGGAAAAAATGCGATGATGTTTAACGCTTTAACATCAGGTTTGCAAAAAAATGGCCTTATTTTCAAAAGCGTTATCGAATATTCGTCAAAAGTGTAAGGAAAAACAATGGCATATTTAAGCAGTTTTGATATCAGCAGTTATGGGCTTTCAGCTCAACGTTTTAGAATGGACGTTATTAGCTCCAATATTGCTAATGCAAACACTACACGTACAAGTGAAGGTGGACCGTACCAACGTAAAGATGTTGTGTTCAAAGCGATTGATTTCAATAAAACCTTAAATGAAAAAATTGCAGGCAATTCAAATATGCTAGGCTATGAAAACCCACTAGATGACCCATTCTTGCAAGAAAATGCCAATCCTGCTATAATGAGTGTAGCTGTCGATAAAGTTGTTCGTGATGAGAGTGAATTTAGATACAAATATGAGCCTTCTCATCCTGATGCGAACGAAGAGGGTTATGTAGCATATCCCAATGTAAATCCTGTCATTGAGATGTCTAACCTTGTTGAAGCAACTCGTGCTTACCAAGCGAACGTTTCGGCGTTTCAAAGTGCAAAATCTATAGCACAAAGTGCGATTGATATTTTAAAAGGATAAGGTAAATGCCAAGTACAATTAATACCATTTCATCATTAACCAATAAATCCAATGCTACTGTTGCTAAATCTGAAGCTTCAAATGGCGATTTTTCAAAAATTTTAAAAGATTCTATTGAAGAAATTAATGACTCTCAAGTCAAAGGTGATAAAGCAATGGCAGACCTAGCAACGGGTGAAGTCAAAGATTTACACCAAGCAGCTATTGCCATCAATAAAGCAGAAACAAGCATGAAAATGATGTTAGAGGTTCGTAATAAAGCGCTTAGTGCTTATAAAGAGATTGCTAGGACACAGATTTAATTTTTTGCCTACATGGAACAATCTGACGCCAAAAAAATCAAAATTCTTTTCTTATTTGTTGTTGTTCTTATTGGATTTATTATCTTCCTTGGAACGCTTTTCTACTGGGCGACCATTGATAGAAGATTACCCAAATTAGAGCATAGCGAGGTTAACCATGCATTGCGTGGAAACATTATCAGCTCTGATGGTTTTAAAATTGCTACCAGCCAGAAACTCTACAAAGCACTCGTTGATACACGTAACATCGACCCTAAAAAATTTGACCTCTTTGTAAAACTCTATTCGCTTTACAGTGGTGATGACCCTAAAGCTGTTGCTGCCACACTTAAGTCAAATTCGGGTAGTACTGTTTTGTCGTACCGCATTGATTCAAAAAGTGCAAAATATCTGCAAGAACTCTCACGAAAACTCTATAAATTAGGTGTATTTAAAAGTTATGAAGACCCCAAAACGGGTGTGGCTTTTTTACATGGTCTCAGTGTTATCGAAAGTGGAGAAGATAGACTTTACCCTTCTGTTGATTCTGTGACGCCTATTTTAGGGTACGTTAAAAAGACAGAGCAAAAAAACATTACAAAAACAACAGGTGTTAAAGGAATTGAGCGATTTTATGAAGATAAACTCTCTTCTGTACAAGACTCTCTTGTTATTGGCTCACGTGATATTTCTAATGCCATTATTTTAGATGGCAATAGTATCTCTTCTCGCCGTTTTGATGGATACGATGTTCATTTAACGGTTTCACTAAAAATGCAAAAAATTATTGAAAATATTTTAGATAAACATCAAAAAAACCTTGAAGCAAAAGAGATTATGGTGGGTATTATGAACAGTGAAACAGGCGAGTTTGTAACACTGGCATCAAGTAATCGTTTTAATCCCGATTTGATTGAAAAGAAAGATTATGGTGCTTTAAATATATCAGCGATTGAATATATTTATGAACCAGGCTCTGTTATGAAACCGATAACACTTGCATTATTGCTTAGAGCAAATAAAGTTAATCCTTATGATATTGTCAATGCGTATGGCGGAAGTTATAAACTAGGAACAAAAGTCATCAAAGACGACCATAAAGCGGATAAATATACTGTTGAAGATATCATTGTCTATTCAAGTAATATTGGTACGGCTCAAATCGCTCAAAAACTAGATGCAATTGAATTTTATCAAGGATTGAAAGATTTTGGTTTTTCTGTTCGTACGGGCGTTGATCTTCCTTTTGAACATCCAGGTATTATTCCAGCACTGAATCGTTTTAATTCACCAATTTATAAGGCGACGGTAGGATATGGCTATGGTATGAATGCTACTTTCATGCAACTTATTAAAGCCTATAATGTTTTTAATAATAACGGGCGTGTTTTAACCCCACGATTGGTTAAGAAATTAGTTTCTCCTTCAGGACAAGAACTTTTCCCAGAAAAAATACCAGACCCTCAAGTCATAACACCAGCAATTGCAAAACGCATACAAAAAATTTTGATTAAAGTTGTTCAGCAAGGAACAGGAACGAAAGCAAAAATGGAAGGTCTTGAGATTGGTGGAAAAACTGGTACAGCGCATATTGCCGAAGATGGTGAATATGTGAGAAGTTATAATGGTTCTTTCTTTGGATTTGCTAACGATAAGAAAAATAAATATACCATAGGTGTTGTTGTTCGTGAAGCAAAGAAAAAGCAAGCATATTTTGCTGCTCAAAGTGCGGTACCTGTTTTTAAAGAAGTTGTTGAAAAATTAGTAGAAAATGGTTATTTAACGCCTTCTACGGAAATTCAAAACAACCTTCAATAAGAAATTAAATACTTAATACACTCCACAAAAGCGTCATCATCATTAGGGCATTTGGCAACTAGATAGCGTTCAAATCCTAAATGATGCGCAACTTCAGCATACTCTTGACTCAGTTCAAATTCTGTTTCTGAATTATCAATTGTAAACGAGATAGGTACAATCAAGGCATTTTTATTGGACAGGGATTTTAATGTATCTTCCAAAGAAGGCTCTAGCCATTTTACCGGTCCCAATTTGGATTGATATGCAAGATGAATCGCTTTAAAATGAAGATTCTCTTCTTTCAAAAGGTTCTCAATGAGTCCTACGTGTAATGTAATCTCTTTTTGGTATGGGTCACCTTTTGCGATAATCTTTTGAGGCAACGAGTGAGCAGAAAAAATAAGTTCCATGCTTGATGGGTCATTCTCTCCAAGTGCTTCTTTGATCTTTTTAACCAAAAGACGGTTATAGGCTTCATCTTCATAAAAACGCTCAATAATCTGTATGTTTCCTTTGTATCTCAATGCTTTTGCCACATCCATAAAGTCTTCTACGGAAGATTTTGTTGTGGTTGTAGAATAGTGTGGATAGAGTGGAAGTAATACAACTTCATCAATTCCTTTTGCTTGAAGTTCTCGAATGACACCCTCGCAAAAAGGAGGTGTATAGCGCATCGCAAATGAAACATAGTAGTCTGGCATGACTTTTTGGAGTTTATCGACCAACTGTTGAGTATATCCCACTAAAGGTGACTTCCCCCCAAGTTTGGCATAATTTGCTTGTGCTTTTTTAGTACGAGAAGTGGTGATCATCACTGCAATAAAGCGTCTTAGAAGAGAACTTTTTACAGTGATGATATTTTTGTCGTTAAACATATTGGACAAAAAGAGCTTGACTTCATCTAGGTTGTTAGGACCTCCCATATTGAGGAGTACAAGCGCTTTTTGTTTCATTTATGCCTTTCTAGAAGAAATGTCAAGGGTAATCATACTGTCTTCAATGGTACTTAAACCATGACGATCACCTGTTTCGATATATGCTGCAAATGCTTTATGTTCGCGAATCAAAGGCTCTTCTTTTTTAAGCATGATTTTGCGGATAACATAGGAGTTATTTTTTTGGTACTCTGAATATTCTGTTAAATCTTGTGCCATCAAGTCTGCTTCATAGTAACCTTCTTTAGTCGCTACTTCGATAGTACGTTTACGAAACGGTGTTAACCAGTTGGTGGTAATGCTCGCAACGATTTCCCCACTGAGTTGAAACGAAAGAATAGCGTTGTCTTCATGGTGGTTATGAATTTTTTGAGATTTATAAATAGACACTTTTTCAATTTCATGCTCTGTGATATAGCGAATAAGGTCAATGTCATGAACAGAAAGGTCTGTTAAGATACCAACATCTGCAATACGTGGAGGGAATGGTCCTACACGCGTAATGCCAATACTGTAAATCTCTTTGCCTTCAAGCTCGTTTTTCAATGCTTCTACTACTGGGTTAAAACGCTCGATGTAGCCTACACAGACTTTTGCTTTCGCTTTGTTCGCAGCCTCTAAAATCTCTTTTGCTTCTTCGCAATTAGAAGCAACGGGTTTTTCAATAAAAAGATCTTTGCCTTTTGCTAAACATTTGAGTGCAACGCTTTTGTGTAAAAAGGTTGGAACAACGATGACAACGGCTTGAACGTCTGCTTTTTCTAACATCTCATCAATATCTGTATAAAAAGGCTCGTCATACTCTCTGGTTTGTTGAATGTCACAGAGTGCTGTAAGTTCAAATTCTGGCAAACTTTTCAAAACTCTATAGTGGTTTTGTCCCATAGATCCAAGACCGATTAGTGCTACTTTTACCATAACTTATGCCTTAAGTGCGTTAACAACAAAATCTTGTTGTTCAGTGGTTAAAAATGGACTCATTGGAAGACTCATAATTTCAGTTCCAACTTGCTCGCTAATTGGAAAATCACCTTTTTTATAACCAAGATAGCTTAATGCTTCTTGCAAATGAAGTGGAATAGGGTAGTGAACCGCTGTTGGAACACCTACATCGTTTAGTTTTTGCATAACGCTTTCACGATTTTTAACGCGAATAGAGTACTGTGCGTACATAGAGTTACGATCTTCCATGATTTTTGGTGTGATGACATCCGCACCTGCTAAAAGTTTGGTGTATCGCTCACCCACTTCAACACGTTTTTTGACTTCAGCATCAAAATGGTTCATCTTGACATTTAAAATGGCTGCTTGAATGGCGTCAAGTCTACCGTTGATGCCAATATATTTGTGCTCGTAACGTTTACCTTGTCCATGGTTTAGAATAGACTTCATTTTTGCTGCGATTTCATCATCGTTACAGAAAACGGCACCACCATCACCATAACATCCAAGAGGTTTTGATGGGAAGAAACTGGTACAACCTATGGTGCTGAGGTTACATGACTTTTTGCCTTTGTATTCTGCACCAAAGCTTTGGCATGCATCTTCGATAACGACTAAATTGTGTTTTTTTGCAATAGCGTTAATTGCGTCCATATCCGCAACTTGTCCATACAGAGATACTGGCATAATGGCTTTTGTTTTTGAAGTGATTTTTGCTTCAATGAGTTTTGGATCAATGTTATACGTTGTTTCATCGATGTCAACAAAAACAGGTTTTGCTTTTAAAAGTGCAATCGTTTCAGCAGTTGCAATAAATGTAAAAGGTGTTGTAATAATTTCATCGTCTGGTTGAATGTCAATCGCCATAAGTGCAATGAGAAGTGCATCGGTTCCACTTGAACATGCGTAAGCGTATTTTGCGCCTGTATATTTCGCTAAATTTTCTTCAAGTTTACTGACTTGTGGACCCATAATGAATTGGGTTGAATTTAAAACATCTAAAACTTCTTTGTTTATCTCTTCTTTATAAGCTTCATATTGCGATTTGAGGTCGATAAAAGGGATTTGCATCGTTGAACCTTTGGGTTAAAAATAGCCAATATTTTACTCCAAACATTCTTTTGCGAGGATAAAGTGTTGGTGTGCTATCGTTTCATAACGGATTTTGGAGGTGACAGATGAAGACCGTTTTAGTAACAGGTGTGGCACATGGCATTGGTAAAGCGATTGCGGCGAAATTATCAGAGAAGTACTGTGTTATAGGTATTGATAAAGAGCTACCAGAACACATATTTTGTGATACGTTTTATCAATGCGATCTTAGTAATATGCAAGAATTGCAAGAAACCATTATTCAGGTTAAAAATAGATGCGAGAGCTTATATGGTCTTGTCAATAATGCAGGTATTTTTATCCATAAACCCTTGAAAAATCAGAGCATCCTAGAGTGGGAAAAGATCATCGCGGTGAATCTAACAGCTCCTTATGTTCTCGCCCAAGCATTGTCTCCACTTTTGCATCATGGACACATCATCAATATAGCTTCTACAAGGGCATATATGTCTGAAGCAGGAACTGAGCCTTACTCGGCATCAAAAGGGGGCATGGTGGCGCTGACTCATGCGCTCTCCATCTCTCTTTCAGGCTCGGTGAGTGTTAATTCCATCAGCCCTGGTTGGATCAATACCGATGAGAGTTATGTAGCAACGGTAGAAGAAAAGGCATGGCATGCCAGTGGAAGAGTTGGAAAACCTCATGATATTGCTAAGGTTGTGGAGTTTCTCTTAGAAGATGAAAATGGTTTTATTACAGGCAGTGATTTTGTTGTCGATGGCGGTGTGAGTAAAAAAATGGTTTATCCATGAAAGTATCGCTCTTTTTCTTTTTAGCAACTTTGAGTTTAATGGCAGAGTGTTCATTTAAAACTGCCGCATTGATCGCAAAAGAAGACGAAGTAGTGGATAAAAAAAGTGGCTTAATCTGGCGTCGATGTTCTCTGGGGCAAGAGTGGCACAAAGGCAAAGGCTGTGTCGGTGAAATAGAACTGATAAAGCGTAAAGAGGCAGAAGAACGGGCAAACACACTAGGCAAAGGTTGGCGTATACCTAGCATTGATGAGCTTTTAACATTAGTTGATAAACGTTGTCAAACACCTGTTATCAATATGGCATTGTTTGGAAAGCTCTATGATACAGGAGAAGGTGCAAATTATCTAAGTTCTTCCATTCATCTTGAGGGTGATGAGGTATTACCCACACTTTTTTATACGATAAATTTTATAGATGGTAGTGTGGATGCACATACAAAAGAGTATAGAGGAGCAGTACGGTTGGTGCGTTAAAACTTTTTAAGCGCACAAGGGTGGCAGAGATGTTTTTCATCTTTAGAAACTCTGGCACATTTTTCACAGATAAACTTGGGTTTTGAAACAATTTTGACAATTTTTTTTGCATGCTTTTCAATGTCATCTTTTTTGAGCCCACATAATTTTTTGATTTTCATGCTCACTCCTTCGTTCTAGATGTAATAGTGTAGCATGAAATCAAAAAAAGTCTCTATTTATACTGCGCCCATGATTTTTTTAGAACTTTTACCTTTGTAGCTAAGCACTTCTTCATAACTCATCGCTTTAGCCGTGCAATCTGAGCTTAAAAGCGCGTCATACAGTGCTTCGATTTTCTCGGCATTGTCCATTTTCTTGAGTTCGCCTTTTTCAAGTCCCGATAAATCCAAAAGCTCATTCCATACGGAACTTTCTGCTAAAGAGTACGCATTGATGGTTATGCCCTCATACGAAAATGTGCCGTTTTTATCGAGGTCTGTCACGTAGAGAATAACGAGGGTTTCAGGGGTGAAAAATGCTTTGTATTTTTCAAAAAATGGCTCAAAATGAGCGATGCTATCAAGCTCACATGAAAAAAAAGCAACAGAGCTTTCTTTTGAAACCAGTAACACTTGACGCGCTTGGATTTTGGGTGGTAGCACTCTATCGGGTGAGAGTTGTTTTCCCGCTTCGATGATCAAAGCGCCTCTGTAGCCTACAAGCCCTTGACTGAGCTCTCCACTAAATGAAGGCTGCCATGCAAGATCGTTTTCTTTCATAAACTCTAAAATGGACATGGTATTTCCTTTGTGTGTGATAGTCTGTGTTATACAAGAAGCATTCCGTGAAGCTTTATAAATTAAAATGATATATAAGGTGAACCCTTAAAGACAATTTCTGTATAATCGCGTCATTTTATTATGGAGTCTTCTTTCATGAACCATACGTTTAAAATGATTCTTTTTTACAGTGTCATGTTTATCTCTTTAGGACTTTTTTGGTTTTTGATGGCAAAACCATCGAGTGATCTTATTACCCTAGAGCCAAACGTTAAATTGCAATGTCTCTCTTATGCACCATTTGGCAAAGATGATTCACCTATGGATATTCCAAAAGGCTTTCGTCCCTCACGTGAGCAGATGGAAAAAGACTTAGCAAAACTTTCTCAAATCACCAGTTGTATTCGCTCTTACTCTAGCGTAGGGCTGGAAGAACTACCAGAAATTGCTCGAAAATACGGGCTTAAAATGTGGCTAGGTGCTTGGGTTAGCCCTGATGCAAAGCTCACTAAAAAAGAGATCGATACGATGATCGCTTTAGCCAAAGAGAACAAAGACATCATCGAAACAGTGGTCGTTGGAAATGAAGCGTTGTTACGCCGTGATGTGAGTGCGGCGCAGTTGGTCGGTTACATCGAAGAGGTGAAACGTGCTCTGCCTGATATGGTTGTAACGTATGCCGATGTATGGGAGTTTTGGAACAAACACCCCGAGGTTGCGCCTTCTGTGGATCGTGTGACCATACATATCTTACCGTACTGGGAAGACAAACCTATCAGTGTGGATAAAGCGTTATTGCATGTTAAAAATATTCGCGATGAGATGATTAAAAAAATTCCCGATAAAGAGATCGTCATTGGGGAGACAGGATGGCCTAGTGAAGGGCGTATGAGAGAAGGCTCTTACCCAAGTGCAGTCAATCAAGCCATTTTCACACGTGGTTTCGTCAAAATGGCAGAAGAGGGCGGTTGGAAATACAACTTTATCGAAGCGTTTGACCAGCCGTGGAAACGCATGAGTGAAGGTGCAGTGGGTGGTTTCTGGGGATTATTTGATGCCGATAGAGCTGATAAACACATCTTACATGGTTTTGTCTCGAATTTCCCTAATGCGCTTTGGCTCTTCATCTCTAGTTTTGCACTGAGTCTTGTAGGACTTATTTGGCTGTGGGGTATTCCTACATGTTCATGTAAAAAAGCGCCATATTGGTTTGCTGCGCTCTTTGGTGGCTCTGTTGCGCTTACATGGCAAGCCAATGCTTACTGGATCGTTTCACGCAATAATCTTGAATACGCATGGGCGATTTTATGCCTTAGTGTGGCGTTTGTTTTATGGTTTAAACTTGTACGATTTCTCATCACAGAAGAGTTAGAGATGCGAGGTTCTATGGCACGGTTTTTGGATGTTATAACGCTAAGTGCACCAAAAACAGAGACATTTTGGGAAGATGTATTGCATCTGCTAAGTGTTAGTGTCGTGCTGGTTATGGCGCTTTCGTTAGCCTTTGATGGAAGGTATCTAAACTTTGAGCTAGGAACATTAGGTATTATTGCCACCGTTTATGCGGTTGTGTATGTTTCAACGGAGCGTCAAGAACTGAACGGACTAATGGAAAAAACGAGCGGTCTGATCTTATTTGTAAGCGCTTTAGCTGTTTTATTGCATGAAAGTGCTCGCAATGACTTTGCTCTAAATTGGGTCATTATGGTCATTGTTTTAGGCTCAACGTTGTGGATGTCTCCTTCCAAACTGTGTGGTATTTTTAAAACATTGCTTATTCTGGTTATTGTCGCATTGGCATTTGTACTACTCAAAGAGGGTGTGTATGTGAAAGAGTCATGGGTTGCGGTATGTGCAGCTGATCCATCGCTTGCGATTTGCCAGTTTAGAACAATTTTAGGAAAAGTGATTTATCTTAATTATGTAGGGCTTTCGGGCATTGTTGTTGCCATCTTTAGTGTTCTTTCTGGAAGCTATATTTTGGGTATGTTAGCCATCATTATGGGACTTTTCTGCCTTTTAACGTTCAATGGCTTTTTAGGTGCCATTATCGCCGTTCTTGGTTGGTGGACAGTTGGGTATCGTTTAAGTGAAAAGTGTTCGTTGTAAGTCTCTCTTTCGTAGTGAATTTAGGGTGTTTAATAATACCCTTTAGGTTTTTTCGTTAAAATAGATGAATTTTTGATAATAAAATAGGATGAAAGTATGGATGTTAGAGCCGAGTTTTTAAAGTTTTTTGAACAAAAAGGTCACAAGATTATCGAGAGTTCTCCGCTTGTGCCAGATGACGCGACGCTTCTGTTTACCAATGCAGGCATGGTTCCTTTTAAGAGTGTTTTTACAGGTGAAGTACCTCGTCCAAACCCTCCACGTGCGACAACGTGTCAAACATGTATCAGAGCAGGTGGTAAACACAATGACTTGGATAACGTAGGCTACACTGCACGTCATCATACTTTTTTTGAAATGCTTGGAAACTTCTCTTTTGGTGATTACTTCAAAGAAGATGCCATCTCACATGCATGGGAATTTGTTACAGGAGTGTTAAAGCTTCCGAAAGAAAAACTCTGGGTAACGGTTCATGAGAGCGATGATGAAGCAGAAGCGATTTGGAAAAAACATATCGATGCTAGTCGTATTATGCGTTTTGGCGATAAAGACAACTTCTGGCAAATGGGCGATACTGGTCCATGTGGTCCATGTAGTGAAATCTTCATCGATCAAGGGGCTGAGAATTTTAATACTCCAGAAGACTATATGGGCGGAGATGGCGATAGATTCTTAGAGATCTGGAATCTTGTTTTCATGCAATATGAAAGAGATAAAGCAGGCGTCTTACATAAACTTCCAAAACCTTCTATCGACACTGGTATGGGCTTAGAGCGTGTTACTGCTGTCAAAGAAGGTGTCTTTAGCAATTATGACTCATCATTATTTATGCCACTTCTTAACAAAGTAGCAGAGCTTTGCGGTAAGCCATATGCGTATAAAACAGGTGCAAGTTACCGTGTTATTGCAGACCACATCCGTGCGGTTTCTTTCCTTGTTGCACAAGGTACAACCTTTGGTCGTGTAGGACGTGGATATGTACTTAGACGTATTCTTCGCCGTGCTGTTCGCCATGGGTATCTTTTAGGGCTTCGTGCTCCATTTATGTATCAACTTCTTGATACCTTGTGTGAACTTATGGGCAAACAGTACCCTTACCTTGTTGCAAAAAAAGAGGTTATTGCTGAACAAATTAAAAATGAAGAAGAGAGTTTCTTTACAACCATTGCTTCAGGTTTAGAGTTGTTTGAAAAAGAGTTGCCAAATACCAAAGAGATGTTTAGTGGCGAAGTCGCATTTAAACTCTACGATACCTATGGTTTCCCTCTTGATTTGACCGCTGATATGCTTCGTGAAAAAGGTTTAAGTGTCAATGAAGCAGAGTTCGAGAGCTTGATGGCGGAGCAAAAAGCACGTTCAAAAGCTTCATGGAAAGGCAGTGGAGACAAAGCAACTCAAGGTGAGTTTAAACCACTTTTAGAGAAATTTGGTCTTAACACTTTTGTGGGTTACACTCAAAAAAATGCAACAACAAAAGTATTAGCACTTTTAGATGAGAATTTTAAAGAGGTTCAGAGCCTTGAAGAAAATGGTTGGGTGATGTTTGCACAAACACCATTCTATGCAATGAGTGGTGGTCAAAGTGGTGATGAAGGCGTTATCGAAGGTTACGGTAAAGTACTTGATACAAAGAAATTCTTCGACCTCAATCTTTCACTTGTAGAACTCGAGAAACCTTTACACGTGGGTGATGAGGTAAGTCTTGTTGTTGATCTCTCTCGCCTTGAAATCGAAAAACATCACAGTGCTACACACCTTCTTCACAGTGCACTTCGTAAAGTGCTCGGTGAACACGTTTCTCAAGCAGGTAGCTTAGTAGAAAAAGATAGACTTCGTTTTGACTTCTCGCATCCTAAAGCACTGAGCAATGAAGAAATTACAAAAATTGAAGCATTTGTGAACAGTGTCATTGCCAGTGGTGTTGAAGGTCAGACAAAACTTATGAATGTAGATGAGGCTAAAAACAGTGGCGCTATGGCACTGTTTGGTGAAAAATATGGCTCTGAAGTACGTGTTGTAAGCTTTGGCGATGCAAGCATTGAGCTATGTGGTGGAACACACGTCAGCAATACAGCCAACATCGGAAGCTTTTTTATCTTAAAAGAGAGCGGTGTGAGTGCAGGTGTTAGACGTATTGAGGCAATCTGTGGTAGTGCTGCACTTTCTTACGCTCAAAATTTAAGAGCTGAACTGGAAGCGATTAAAGAGAGTGTTAAACATAAAGAACCACTGATTGGTATCAACCGTTTAAAAGAAGAGATTAAAACGCTTAAAACTGAAGTTGAATCCTTGAACGCTCATGCTGGAAAATCTGTTGAGTCTTTAAACATTAACGGTGTTGAAGTCATTGTTGATGTACTAGGTGCTGGAGATATTAAAGCACGCATCGATGATCTTAAAAATGAGAAAAATTCTGTTGCAGTGTTGTTGCTTCAAGTCAAAGATGACAAAGTAATGATCGCAGCAGGTGTTAAAAATGCTGGCATTAAAGCAGGAGCATGGATCAAAGAGATCGCTCCAATCGTTGGTGGTGGCGGTGGTGGTCGTGATGACTTCGCACAAGCAGGAGGCAAAGATGCCTCTAAAATCGAAGAAGCAAAATCAGCGGCCCTTGCGTACGCTAAATCTGTTTTGTAAGGTTTTTAAATGAGAGATTTTTTCATTGAGATATTTGGAGACTTTAGCAGAATCATTGTTTTTTTACATGTCATCAGTTCCGCATTGCTAATTGGTAGCATGTTTGTGATGCGTTTTGTGATTCAGCCTGTTGAAGAAGATGTTCCTGATGAAAAGATCAAATACAGCAGTTGTATCAATATGATGCGCCGTTACATTCTTTTTTTAGTACCAGTATTGTTGATTATTGTTATAACATCAGTATTTATGCACATCGGACTTGGGTTTAAAGCGGGAAATCCGACCACGTATGTCATGGTACATACGAAAGAGGCTCTTTGGTCGTTTATAACGTTTAACTTTATTTATATGTATTTCAAATACCTAAAAGCCAAAAAAGGTTTAGCCGAAGAAAATTACATTGAAGTGGAAGAGAATGTGATCTTAATGGTCAAATATCTCATTCCACTCAATCTGCTTTTAGCCATTATCTCGGTCTATTTTGGCGTTATTTTACGAGGTTTCTAAAATGCAAACGATTGTTTTAGGTTCTTCTTCTATTACAAGAGCGGAACTTTTGACACGCTTTGGTGTTCCTTTTATTCAAAGAGATGCAGGATTTGATGAAGAGAGCCTTCGCATCAATGACCCAGCACATTTTGTCTATCATGCGACCAAGGGTAAGATGCAAAGTTACCTTGAAACCTATGATTTGGAAATGCCTGTTTTGTGCGCAGACACCGTAGTAACAGCTAACGGAGAGATTTTGCGTAAAGCCAAAGACAAAGAGGATGCAAAGCGCATTTTAAAAGCACAAAGTGGCAACACAGTGAGTATTCTGACATGTATGATTTACAAATCAAAAACCTGCGAGTTGATTGATCTTTCAAGTACGGATTATCTCTTCTTACCTTTTGATGAACAATTGCTTGATGCGTATTTACAAAGCGATGAGTGGCGAGGAAAAGCAGGAGCATGTATGGTAGAGGGATTTTGTAAATCTTATATCAAAGAAGTGCGTGGCTTAGAAAGTACTGCTATGGGGCTGAGTGTTGAGAAACTTCTACCTTTCTTAACGTAACGATTCATGTATAAAAACGAACTTCAAGCCATCACAAAATCAAATCGTTACCGAAGCCGTAAGCTTTATAGTGATGATTTAGCGGATTTTAGCTCAAACGATTATCTAGGGTTTGCCCAAAATCAGGCTCTTTTTGAGCGCTCTGTTGCGCAAGTATCACTGTATAAAACCCATGCTCCTAAAGCGTCTATTTTAGTCAATGGTTATCATCCTATTCATCAAGAATTTGAAGATTTTCTAATCCGCCACAATGGCTTTGAAGCAGCCCTAGTGTGTGGTAGTGGCTTTTTAGCCAATTTTTCACTCATTGAAGCCTTGCCTCGAAAAAAAGACCTGCTCATTTTAGATGAAGAGTACCATGCTAGCGGTATGGTGGCTTCTAAAACGGTGGATGCTGAAGTGTTGACATTTGCACACAACGATACCAACCATTTAGAAAGCCTCATCAATACCCATAAACACAATCGTATCATTATTGCGGTTGAGGGCATTTACTCCATGAGTGGGGACCTTTTAAATAGAGAAATTTTTGATGTGGCTGATCGTTACAATGCTCTTTTGATTGTTGATGAAGCGCACAGTGTAGGTATTTTAGGAGAAAATCTCAGAGGCGTGTTTGATCTTTTTGGTATTACGCCTAAAGATAATCACATCAAAATGGGAACACTCGGTAAAGCATTAGGCAGTTATGGTGCGTATATTTTATGCTCTCATCACATTGCGGAGTTTTTACAAAATCGTGCAAAAGCGATTATTTATACCACAGCCCCTTCGCTCTTTGATATCGCTTTAGGCTATCAGGGATTACTCTTTATTTTAAAATATAGAGAAAAACTAAAAGCAGAGATCAAAGCACGACAAGCTATTGTACAAAAGAGCTTGGGAATGAACATTGAAGGGTTGATTTGTTCTTATCCTTTAAAAGAAGACTCTAATGCTTTGAGTGTTCAGCAGCACTTAATTGATGAGGGATTTTTAGTAGGGGCTATTCGTCCACCGACAGTTCCAAAGCCTATTTTGAGGCTTATCCCAAGGTTAGGTGAGAGCACAGAAGCGTTAGAAACATTATGCCATCTGATTCAAAAGGAGAACTTTTGAGTTTTACGTGTAAACAACTTCTGATTAAAAGTAAAGAGAAAACATTGGTTGATGTTGCTTTTTCTTTTGAGAAGTCGTTTGCGCTTATTGGTGAAAGTGGAAGTGGTAAAAGTTTAACACTGAAAGCATTGTTGGGAATGTTGCCTCAAGAACTCTATTCATTGTTAGAGTATGATGCTTCTTATGCTCTAAAACGAGGGCAAAGCATTGCATTTGTACCACAAAATCCGTTTACAGCACTCTCGCCACTTACTAAAATAGAAAAACAATTTATGGCGTCACGAGAGCAAGCACAAAAGTACTTGCGTATGGTGGACTTAGAGATTGATTTTTTAGACCGCTTTCCTTCTGAGCTAAGCGGTGGACAATTACAGCGTCTTATCATAGCGATGGCATTGTCGATTGAGCCACGTTTGTTGTTATTGGATGAGCCTACAACAGCGCTGGATGAAGAGAGTAAAACAACGGTACTGGATTTAATTAACACATTACAAAAAGAGTGTGGATTTGATCTTTTATTTGTAACACACGATATTGGAACCATCGAGCATTTATGCGAAGATGTAGGCATTATTAAAAGTGGTAAAATCATTGAAGCTGGTTTAACCAAAACAATTTTAAATGACCCAAAAGAAGCATATACAAAACAGCTTTTGGAGTCTGGATTTAGACAAAGGAGTTTTAGAACGTGAAATATATTATGACTATTTTAACAATGCTCGGTTTTGCAGTATTGATGGCAATTATCTTTTTGTACGCGCAAATTCGTTTTGATGCTTATAAAATTATTGATTATACACCCAAATTAACTACACAAATTTACGATAGAAATGGTGAATTGGTTGCCAATCTTTTTGATGATGAAAACAGATTGTATGTTGATTTTAAAGATATTCCTGCGCGTGTTATCGAAGCATTAATCGCAACTGAAGATACTTCATTTTTCGAGCACAATGGAATTAACATTGAAGCTATTTTTAGAGCACTTATTAAAGATATTCATGCGATGAAAATGGTTGAAGGTGCAAGTACTATCACTCAACAGTTGATCAAAAATACCGTTTTAACGCGTCAAAAAACATTAACTCGTAAACTCAATGAAGCGATTTTAGCGTATACGGTAGAGTCATCTTTAACTAAAGAGCAGATTTTAGAGCGTTATTTCAACCATGTCTATTTTGGGCATGGGTATTATGGTATTAAAACTGCAGCACAAGGGTATTTCAACAAAACATTGGATGCGTTAACCATTAAAGAAATTGCAATGCTTGTAGGTCTTCCAAAAGCGCCAAGCTCGTATGACCCAACACGTCATATGGATCTTTCTTTAAGCAGAGCAAATCAAGTTGTCAATCGTCTTTATACACTGGGTTGGATAAGTGAAGCAGAATACACAAAAGCAACACTAGAACATCCTATGGTGTATGATGAGACACTAACACGCAATAAAGCACCGTATGTTGTGGATGAAGCCATTAAGAGCTTAGGGGCAGAATATGAAGACATCAAAAAAGGTGGATATAAAATTTATCTTAGTATCGACCTTAAGCTCCAACAGTTAGCGCATGAATCACTCAATGTCGGATATAAAGGTATGGTATCTCGTCTTGGAAAAGATGTCAATAGCAGTGAACTCAATGGTGCGATGGTCGTTATGGAGAATGGCACTGGCAATGTTTTAGCCCTTGTCGGCGGTGTGGATTATGCAAAAAGTAGTTTTAATAGAGCAACGCAAAGTAAACGCCAACCAGGTTCGAGTTTTAAACCTTTCTTGTATCAAAAAGCTTTAGATTGGGGGTATTCGCCACTCTCAGAAATTCCAGATATCTCACGAACATATGTCAATAGTGAAACGGATGAGACATGGACACCAAAAAACTATGAAAATGACTTTGAAGGTTTGATTACACTCAAAGAAGCACTAGTGCATTCACGTAACCTTGCCACCATCAACCTTTTATCACTCCTAGGGCTCGATACTGTCTATAAAGAGCTTAAAAAAGATGGATTTAAAAGTCTGACGATGGATCTTTCTATAGCGCTTGGAAGTTTTGGTGTTTCACCACTTGAGTACAGTAGCTTTTACTCTATGTTCCCAAATTATGGTGTAAGAACAGATCCTCTATTGGTAAAAAAAGTAATCAATCGCCAAGGTGTTGAAAAAGTGTATGAAGCAAAAACTCAAACCATTACTTCTCCAAAACAGAGTTATTTAATGATTGATATGATGAAAGAGGTTGTTAAGAGAGGAACAGGACGAAATGCTCAAGTTCCGGGCATTGAGATAGCTGGTAAAACAGGTACAACCAATAGCAGTGTGGATGTATGGTTCTGTGGTTTTTCTCCTGATATCGAAGTCATTACATGGTATGGAAATGACAACAATACACCACTCAAAAAAGGTGAAACAGGTGGACGTGCAGCGGCACCAGCCTTTAAACATTTTATGACAAAGTATGTAGAATTGCATCCAGAAACAACACGTGAATTTAAAATGCCAGAAGGTGTCAATGCGCGTAAAGTAGATGGCACAACAGAGTTCTTTACAGATGTCTCTCCATTTCCTAAAACCAATACAAAGCAACTCAAAGAAGAGGGTGGGTTGATATTCTAATGAAGTAAGGGAAAGCTTCGTAGTACGTTGTAGTGCGGAGTTTTTCAAGTCTTGCAATGCTATCTAAAATTTAATTCTACCTCGTAGAGGCAAGCTTCAGTACATAGAGCAGTGTAGCTTTTCAAGCTTTGCTTGGAAAGCGTTTAGAAATAAAAAAAGGGGTGAAGGGCTTTCGCCCCTCACCCCTTAAAGTAACTTTTAAAAGACTAGCAAGAGAATACAGTTTTGAATTCAAACGCTGTTGGTCTAGCTTCATCTGGCCAAACTTGAGTTTCAAATTTGTAGTGTTGGTATGTATCGATAAACTCTTTTGTCATAACTGGTTTAAGGTACTCATTGTCACGAATAAGTGCTTCAAGTGATCCTCTTAGAGTGTGAGGCATTTGGTTGATACCTTTTTCTCTAATTTCATCGAGTGTCAATTCAAATAAGTCTTCATCCATTGGTCCAACAGGCTCAGTTTTAGTGTTGATACCATCAATACCTGCAAGAAGCATAGAAGCAAATGCAAGGTAAGGACATGAAGTTGAATCTGGGAAACGCATCTCAACACGAACAGATTTCTCGCCTGCACCGTATGGAATACGGCATGAAGCTGAACGGTTCTGCATAGAGTATGTAAGAATTGAAGGAGCTTCAAATCCTGGGATAAGACGTTTATATGAGTTAGTTGATGGGTTTGTAAATGCTGCAACACTTCTAGCGTGTTTTAAGATACCACCGATGTACCATCTTGCCATATCGCTAAGGTTAGCGTATTCGCCAGCTTTATAGAATAAGTTTTTACCATCTTTCCAGATTGATTGGTGAACGTGCATACCGCTACCATTGTCACCATAAAGTGGTTTTGGCATGAAAGTTGCAGTTTTTCCATTAAGGTGAGCAACCATTTTTACAACATATTTGTATTTTTGAACGTTGTCCGCTGCTTCGATAAGTGTACCAAATTTAACACCGATTTCGCCTTGTCCTTGAGCAACTTCGTGATGTACAACGAATACTTCAAGTCCAACTTGCTTAAGTGTTTGTACCATTTCAGCACGTAAATCTACCATAGAATCGATTGGTTGAACTGGGAAGTAACCACCTTTTGTGCCTGGGCGGTGACCTGTGTTGTAACCATCAACATAATTTTTAGCGCTATTCCATGCACCTTCTTCTGAATCAACTTCATAGTAAGAACAGTTAATATCATCTCTGATTTTTACATCATCAAAGATAAAGAATTCATTTTCTGGTCCAAAGTAAGCAACATCACCAAGTCCTGTTTCAGCAAGGTATTTCAATGTTTTTTTAGCGATACTTCTTGGGCATTTCTCGTATAAGTCACCTTTATAGATATCGAAAACATCACAGAATACAACAACAGTTGAGTCCGCTGTAAATGGATCTAAAAATGCTGTTTCCGCTTCTGGCTTAAGGAGCATATCTGATTTGTTAATTGGTTGCCAATGTTCAATAGATGAACCATCAAATGGGATACCATTTGCAAAAGAATCTGCACTAATAGCTTCCATAGTATATGTAAGGTGGTGCCATGTTCCTTTCATGTCAGTGAAACGAAAATCGACAAATTCAACTTCATTGTCAGCACAGTATTTGAAAAACTCTTCAACACTGTTTACGAACTTACCCATGTTGTAACTCCTAAATTTTAAATTTTAGTAATTTTATCAGATTGAACTGAAAATAAGATTGCCTAGACTGCTTAAAAATTAACCAATATTCGATCTCTGCTTTCAAAAGTTGCACATTTTTTATACCCATATGCTTTTGCAACCTCTCGAAGTTCTTCTTGCTGATACCCGATGTGGCTCATAGCGTGTGCATCTGAACCAAATGTAATAGGAATGTCATGTTCTGCTATGAGTTCTAAAAGAGGATTACTTGGGTACTGTTCTCCTACAGGTTTACGGTAGCCTGCAGCGTTGAGTTCAATAGACATATTTGCCTTTTTTATAGCTTTAATAGCCTCTTGAGCTATGAGTCTTACATCTTTTTTAGGTAGGTAATTAAATACTTTAATGAGATCCAAATGCCCTACAATATCAAAGAGTCCACTTTTTGCCATAAAGGTAATTGCTTCAAAATAACGCTCCCATACTTCATCAATATTTTTGGTGCGATATTCTCCTATAAATTCGGGATTATCAAATCCCCATGAACCCAAATAATGTACAGAACCGATAAAATAATCAACGTTTCGTTGAAGGACGCGTTCATCGATGTAGCCATCTAAAAAATCAACTTCGTAGGCCAATAAAATCTTGATCTGCCCTTTGTATTTATCTTTGAGTGCCAAGACCTCTTTTTCATAGTTTTCCATCTCATGAAAGCCCATACGATAGGCTTCATCAAAATTCATAGGCGCATGATCGGAAAAACCAAATACATCTATTTTTTTAGCAATAGCCGCTTGAATGTACTCTTCCATACTTCCTTCTGCATGGTTACATAAAATGGTATGGTTATGTAGGTCAATGATCATAATCGCTTTCCTTCTCTTTAGGGTCTTTAAATTAAATTATATAAAAAGTTCACTATAATAGACCATAATTTGTCATTTTGAGGAGAAAGCTTATGACGCAAGAAGAACTTGATGCTTTGATGGCGGGCGATTTAGATGAAATGGATGACGTTGCGCCAACAGAGACAGCGTTTGAAGAGAGTGCTGAGCTAGAAGATGAACCTATGGATAGCGATGCCTTAGATATAGAAAAAGATAAAGCCGCTACCCAAATGATGCATGAGTACAGACCATCATCGACAATGTCTTGGCCACCACCACCACCAACAGATGATCATAAAATGGTACATCAGCTTGATGATGTCACCAAAGATTCTGAAATCAAAGCAACACAAGTGTTTGATAAACTTGAAACGGTTAATAACTTCATGCTTAGTGCAGAAGAGAATGCAAAAGAGGTTATTAAACTCATTGAAAGCAATATCGCTCTTTTTGAGACTTTGGTTGCGAAATTCCCTAAGATTGAGCAGTTTCAACAAGCACTTGATGACAATAAAGCGATGAAAGATCGTGTCGAAGATCTTTTAATGAATGCTCAAATGGCGGAAGATGAAATTATGATGACCATGGATATTATGCAGTACCAAGATATCCACCGTCAAAAAATTGAACGTGTAATTAACGTTATGCGTGCGCTTTCAAAATACATGAGTGCTCTTTTTGAGGGTTCCAAAGATGACTCTAAACGTGTGAGTTCAGCTGTTCATATTCATGGTGATGAAACAACAGAAGACGTTGTAACCAGTGAAGATATTGAAGCGTTAATTGCTAGTTTAGGAAAGAAATAGGTGTCAAACGTCGAACTGCTTTCTCCTGCTGGAAATTTTGAAAAACTAAAAATAGCGCTTTCTTATGGCGCAGATGCCGTGTATGCGGGTGTGAGTCACTTCTCACTTCGCATACGCTCAGGTAAAGAGTTTACCTATGAGAGTTTTGAAGAAGCGATCAAATATACCCATGCCCATGGGAAGCATCTGCATGCAACGGTGAATGGCTTTCCTTTCAATGCACAGATTCCTTTACTTGAAAAACACATTGAGCGTGTAGCGGCTATGAATCCTGATGCCTTTATTGTGGCAGCTCCTGGCGTCATCAAGCTTGCACGTAAAATTGCGCCTCATATTCCCATTCATCTCTCCACTCAAGCCAATGTTTTGAGTTACCTTGATGCTGAAGTCTATTCGGATATGGGCGTGAAACGTATTATTGCGGCACGTGAAGTGAGTTTGAAGGATTTAGAACAGATCAAAAAACATTTACCTCATTTAGAGTTGGAAGTATTTGTGCATGGTTCCATGTGTTTTGCTTACAGTGGTCGTTGTTTGATTAGCTCGGTGCAAAGTGGGCGTGTATCGAACCGTGGAAGCTGTGCCAATGATTGTCGTTTCCCTTATACCCTTTATGCCCATAATGAAGAGAGTGGAACACTGTTCCGCGTGGAAGAGAGTGAAGAAGGTACTCACATTATGAATGCAAAGGATCTCAATTTGAGCGCTCACGTCAAAGAAATTCTTGATTCGGGTGTCATTGATTCGCTCAAAATTGAGGGCCGAACAAAAAGTGCCTATTATGTCGGCATTACAACGAAAACCTATCGCCAAGCAGTAGATGACTATTATGCAAATCAATTTGATGCGAGTAAATATACAGCTGAATTAGATACTACGAAAAACAGAGGCTTTAGTGATGGTTATTTGGTGAACCGTCCGTTTGAAAAAAATGATACACAAAACTTGGCACACTCTATTAGTGAAGGTACACATCAAGTGATTGCCCAAGTGAGTGAAGATGGTACAAACTGTCTTTGCAAAGATGTGTTATCGTTGCACACTCAGTATGAATTGATTATGCCGGCACATGCAAAAATAGAGCCTATTGATAATGAAATTGGAACGATTTTTAAAGAAGAGAACATCTGGAAGATCAGCTTTAAAAAATTACAAACACCCAGTGGAAAATTATTTGATGAAATTCACAGCGGTAATACAAATGCTATTGTGCTACCAACGGTATTACCAGGATTTACATTTTTAAGAGCAAAAATAAAAGGATAAACATGAAGTTCGTTTCTATTTTAATGGGAAGTAAAAGTGACTATACGGTTATGGAAGAGTGTGCTAAAACATTAGAAAAATTTGGCGTTATGTATGAGATTATTGTTTCATCAGCACACAGAAGTCCTGATCGTACACACCAATATGTTAAAAGCGCTGAAGCAAAAGGCGCAAAAGTGTTTATCTGTGCAGCAGGTATGGCAGCGCATCTTGCGGGTGTTGTTGCTTCTCTTACCACAAAACCTGTTCTTGGTGTTCCAATGAAGGGTGGCGTTATGGAAGGTATGGATGCACTTTTGAGTACGGTTCAAATGCCTGGTGGTATGCCAGTTGGTACCGTTGCTATTGGCTCTGCAGGTGCTGTTAACAGTGCTTATTTAGCAATGCAAATTTTGGCGATTGAAGATGAAGAGTTGGCTGCTAAACTTAAAGAAGACCGTATCTTGAAAGCAAAAAAAGTTGAAACTGATTCTATGGGTATTGAAGTAATCATCTAAAAGGTATAACAATGAATAGTTGGTTGGAAATTGAAGAGTTTAGTACATTAGTCAATTTGGATATTTCTGCCATTCAAGCATTAATCGAAGAAGGCAAATTAATATCAAAAGAAGAAGATGGACAGTGTTTTGTTGAGGTGAGTCGTAGTGCGCAAGCATTGATTCCTGCAACACGTGGAATTGTCGTTGACAATAACTATGAAAGTTCTTCTGTAAGTATGAGTTCTGAATTTGTTGAGAAAACGGTTGGTGCCATTTTAAGTTTGCATGAAAAAGTCTTAGATGCTAAAGAGGAAACACTTGATGCGCTCAAAGGCGAAAATCGCTTTTTAAAAGAGGCTCTTTTCTCGATGCAAGAACTGTGCGATGAAGATAGAAAAGTGATTGAAACACTTACAAAACAACTAGAGTTATTACAAGATGAGCTTGAATTTACCAAGCGAAAATATAAAATGATGTGGAACAAAGCGGTTGAGAGTTATACTCCACCGACCAAATAAAAGGAAAAGATAGTGTTAACTTTTAGTCAGATGCTTTTAAATCTCCAAACTTTTTGGCAAGATCAGGGCTGTACAATAGTCCAACCATACGATATGCCTGCAGGTGCTGGAACATTTCATAATGCAACGTTTTTAAGAAGTTTAAGCAGTAAACCTTGGGCAACAGCTTATGTCGCACCAAGCCGCAGACCAACAGATGGTCGTTATGGAGAAAATCCAAACCGTTTGGGAAGTTATTATCAGTTCCAAGTACTTATCAAACCAAGCCCTGATAATATTCAAGAGCTTTACCTTAAAAGTCTTGAGATGCTTGGACTTGACATCAAAAAACATGATATTCGTTTTGTTGAAGACAACTGGGAATCACCAACACTTGGCGCATGGGGACTTGGCTGGGAAGTTTGGTTAGATGGTATGGAAGTAACACAATTTACCTATTTTCAGCAAGTAGGTGGTATTCCTTGTAACCCTGTATCGGTTGAGATTACCTATGGTGTTGAACGTTTAGCGATGTATTTACAAGAAAAAGAGTCTGTTTTTGATCTTGTATGGAATGAAAACCAATTTGGTATAACAACGTATGGTGATGTTCATAAACAAAGTGAGTATGAGTTTAGTAAATATAATTTTGAAATAGCTAACGTTGCGATGTTATTTGAACACTTTGAAAATGCTCAAGTAGAGTGCAAACGTTGTCTTGAAGAGAATTTACCGTTACCTGCATATGACTATTGTTTAATGGCTTCACATACATTTAACGTTTTGGATGCTCGTAAAGCTATCTCTGTCACACAGCGTCAAAATTATATTTTGAAAATTCGTGAACTCGCAAAAGGGTGTGCCGTTAAGTACAAAGAAGTGGTGGGATAATGAAATTAGGGGCAATCTATGATTATTTAGATGCATTAAGCCCCTTTGCTACGCAAGCTGCTTGGGATAATAGCGGCTTGCTCATTGGAAGCAAAGACGATGAGATAGAACAGATTTATCTTAGCCTTGATGTCGATAGTAAACTCCTAGAAGAAGTTTTACCAAACTCACTTGTCATTACCCATCATCCTCTTATTTTCAGTGGATTAAAGCAGCTTAACTTCGCAAAATATCCTTCGAATTTGATCCAAATAATGGTACAAAAAAAGATTAGCTTGATTGCGATGCATACCAATTTTGATCTTTCTCACCTTAATGCCTATGTTGCTTCAAAATTAGGTTTTGAGATACAAGAGAGTAGAGAGTTTGTAGCGTATTGTGAAATCAACAAAAGTTTTGATGATTTGATTGTGCAGGTTAAAGAAGTTTTTGGCATTGAACATATCCGAGTTGTAAAAGCAAAAGAGTGGATAAATCGTTGTGCTATTACAACAGGTTCTGGAGGTGATTTGATCTCTAAACTTGATGCAGATTGTTTTCTAAGTGGTGATCTAAAATATCATCAAGCTTTAGAAGCAAAAGAAAATAACCTCTCATTAATCGACATTGGTCACTTTGAGTCCGAGCGCTATTTCCCAGAGTGTTTGGCCAAATATTTGAAAAATTTGCCATTAAAAGCTATAATGTCAAATTCTAAAAATCCGTTTCAGTATACATAGAGGACACACAAGATATGAATAAGTATTTAGAGCAGTTAATTGAGCTTTCCAAATTAGATAAAGAGATCGACGATTTTGGTCCACGTATTGCCAAAGTTGAGAAAATGTTGAAGCTTTCTTTAGACAAAGAGAGAGATTTAAAACTCCAAGCCGAGTCTTTCCAAGCAGACATTGCAGATGCGAAACTCAAAAAAGCGAAAAATGAAGCACATCTTGCTGAACTTTCTTCCAAGCTCAAAGACCTTGCGAAAAAAAGTTCTTTAGTTAAAACAGCAAAAGAGATTAAAGCACTTCAACTTGAAGAAGAAATTTCAAAAGAGCAATGTGATTTTGCAAATGATGAAATTAACCGTTTAGACAAAATTATTGATTTGAAACAGACAAATATCGCTGCATTGCAAGAAAAAATTGCTGAAGCTGCGAAAGAAGCAGAAGAGATTAAAGCATCAATTGATTCTCAAATCCAAGCGATTGAAGAAGAACGTAAAAATGTTTATCAATCAAAAGATGAACTTGTTTCTGGAATGAGCCAAAAAATCTTGACGTTTTATCAAAAAATCCGTAAATGGGCTCAGAATTCAACTGTAGTACCTGTAAAAAAACAAGCATGTTATGGTTGTTTTATGCGTATTAATGACAAAACATATGCAAGTGTTTTAAAACAAGATGACATTGTAACTTGCCCACATTGTGGTCGTATTTTATATAAAGAGATAGAGGACGCTAAGGCGTAAGCTTTGAGCTTTTTTTACTATTTTTTGGCAGCGTTACTTTACATTGTAGCGTTGCCTTACTTAATGTACCTTCGCTTCAAACCAAAATATACAGATTCAATTCCTTCACGCTTTTTTTTGAAGAACAATGCTCCTTTTTCTCAAAATGGTATTTGGTTTCATGCGTGTTCTTTTGGCGAAGTACGTTCATTAACACCATTTATCGATCAAATTGAGCCTGAGAATGTTCGTATTAGCGTTATAACACAAACAGGTTTTAAAGAAGCATGCAAACATGGACGTGCAGAAGTGCGTTATCTGCCTTTTGAAATCTTTTTGCCTTTTTGGATACGAAAGCAAAAAGTATTGGTTGTTATGGAAGCAGAGCTTTGGCCACTGTTATTTATTGTCGCTAAGGCTAAAGGCATAAAAACTGTTTTACTCAATGCACGCATATCTGATAATTCTTATGCGTCCTATCAAAGATTTTCTTGGTTGTACCGTTGGATTTTTTCTCATATTGATCTTGTATTTGCCCAAAGCAAAGAGGATGATGAGAGACTAAAATATTTAGGCGCTAAGGATGTTCGTGTTTGTGGAAATATTAAAGCGTTTAGCGAATATGAAGTGACGCATCATTATTCAAAGGCAGAGGCGAAAAGAGTCATTGTAATGGCAAGTACGCATGAAGGAGAGGAAGATATCATTTTATCAAATCTTTCTTTAGAGCAAAACGATCAGTTAATCGTAGTACCAAGGCATCCTGAGAGGTTTACAAAGGTAGATAAACTTTTAAATGAGTACTCTCTTAAAATGAATAAAACCTATCAAAAGTTATCTGAGCAAAATACTCTCTCTTGTGATATTGTTTTATGTGACAAAATGGGTGAGCTTATTAATCTGTATGCCATTGCAGATATTGTCATTTTGGGAGGCTCTTTTATTGATGGTATTGGTGGACATAATCCACTGGAACCTGGCTTCTTTGAAACAAAAATTATCAGTGGCGAGTTTATCTTTAATCAAAAAGTTCTTTTTGAAGCAGTTGAAAATATCATTGTCAGTAATGTTGAAGATTTAAAAAATGTTTTTGATCGTATTGAAACTTATCCAAAAAGTACGATCACACATCGTGGTGACATTAAACCACTATTAGAGCAAATATTAGGAAAATAAAATGGAAAAAGCATATAAATTATTAGCCCTTCAAGAGGGTATTTCAAATCGTGCAGCAAAAGATCTCATCGATAGAGGTGTCGTGTATGCAGCAGGTAAAAAAGTAAGTGTTGCAAGGGGTGAACTAAGCCCTAGTACAAAGTTCAAAATCGAAAAAATTGCACCAATTAAAGTGTTATTTGAAGATGAATTTATCATGGCAGTAGATAAGCCCGCTTTTATGACTTCTGAAGAAGTTGCAGAGATCAAAAAACTGCCTCTTTTACACAGACTAGATCGTGAAACCAGTGGCGTTTTACTTTTAACTAAAGATGAAGAATTCCGTAAAAAAGCTGTTAATGCTTTTAAAAAACGAGAAGTTCAAAAAGAGTATCTAGCGGTAGTAGAAGCAAGAATCATGGAAGCAATGGAGATTAATGCTCCTATCTTAACGATTAAAAAAGGCAATACTGCCTATAGTAAAATCAGTGACGAGGGCAAAGAAGCAATTAGCCACGTTGAGCCTTTGATGATTGAAGGTAAACGTTCAAAAATTAAAGTACGTATTGAAACAGGTAGAACACACCAAATTAGAGTACATCTTAAAAGTATTGGCGCTTCTATTTTAGGTGATACTGAATACGGTGGAAGACCTCATAAACGATTAATGCTACATGCTTCAAAAATTATGCTTTTAGGATATATATTTCAGACAAAAGAACCTGAAGATTTCCTGAAATTCGCAGCTGTTTAGATTTTCAATAAAATGCAACTAAAAGCCTATAAATTGGGCATTTAAAACATTTGTAAATTAATTTTTAAAATGTTATTTTTAAGGATTAATTTAGTTTAAAGTATTGCTTGTGTATAATTTCGCGTTTTAAATCATAACCGATTAGGTTATAGTATAAAGAAGGATCATCTGTGTTTGAGGTATTAACCGATTCATTTCGTTCTGCCATTAATAAAATTCGCTTTAGTGATGATGAAAAGTCATTAAAAAATGCTTTAGAAAATTTAAAAAAAGCACTTTTAAAAGCAGATGTGCATCATAAAATTGTACGTGATTTATTGCGTCAAGTAGAAATTGAAACAAAAGCAAAAGGAATTGGACAAGCCAATTTTTTACGCTCTTTAAAAACTAATTTAACCACAATTTTAACAGTACCTGGACGACAAGGTTTTGTTTTCGCCTCTAAGCCCCCAACAACTGTTTTGATGGTAGGTTTGCAAGGAAGTGGTAAAACAACCACAACAGTAAAATTAGCCAATTATCTCAAATTGAAACAAAAGAAAGTTTTAGTTGTTGCATGTGACCTTCAACGTTTAGCGGCAGTTGAGCAATTACGCCAACTTTGTTCTGCAAATGAAATTGATCTTTACTCAGAAGATGCAAATGTCAATCCTGTGCAAATCGCTAAAAATGCAATGAAAAAAGCAAAAGAAGGTCTTTATGATGTCGTTCTTATCGATACTGCGGGTCGTTTAGCGATTGATGCAGAGTTGATGGAACAACTTGAAGCGATTAAAAAAGAAGTTACACCGGATGAGATTTTTTACGTTGCCGACTCCATGACAGGTCAAGATGCTGTAAAAAGTGCTGTAACGTTCCATGAAAAAATTACGCTTAGCGGTGTCATTTTAAGTAAATTTGATGGTGATGGTAAGGGTGGTGTTGCTCTTGGCATTGCTGAGCAAACTAATGTACCACTTCGTTTTATCGGTGTGGGTGAAAAAGTTGCAGATTTAGAACATTTTATTCCTGATCGTATTGTAAGTCGTTTGATGGGCGAGGGTGACCTTGAAACCTTGGCTGAAAAAACAAGTGCGATTATTGATGAGAAACAAGCAAAAGCATTGACTAAAAAGATCAAAAAAGGTGAATTCAACTTTAATGACTTTTTAGATCAAATGGAACAAATGAAAAAGCTTGGTAGTATGAAATCATTGATTGGTATGATCCCGGGTCTTTCATCAGTCGCTGGAAAACTTCAAGATGTTGATATGGAAAATTCTGTTGAGATGAAACGCATCAAGGCTATGATTGGTTCTATGACAAAAAAAGAGCGTGAAGATCCAGAGTTACTCAATAACAGTCGTAAAAGAAGAATTGCAGAAGGTTCTGGACTTTCTCAAGTAGAAGTCAATCGTTTCTTAAAGCAATTTGGCAATGCCGCAAAAATGGCGAAGAAGTTCTCAGGTAAAAAAGGAATGCAAGATCTTCAAAATATGCTTGCACAAAGTAAACACACACACCTTCGTTAAGGTGTGACGGTTTATATCTGCATGTAAATATTACATGCAAATCTAAGTCGTAGAAAAAATTTAAGGAGACCATAAAATGGCAACAGTTGTAAGATTAACAAGAATGGGTAGAAATAAAACTCCATTTTACAGAATTGTCGTAACAGACAGCAGAAAAAAACGTGACGGTGGTTCAATCGAGACTATCGGTTATTATAATCCACTAAGCAATCCTCAAACCGTTAAATTTGATGCAGAGAGACTTGCTTACTGGAAAAGCGTTGGCGCAAAGCTTAGTGACAGGGTTGCAAAAATCACTGGTAAATAATCATGATTGACAAATTCCTCGAAGAGTTTGCCAAACTTTTGGTAGACAATCCAGCGGGTGTACGTGTTGAGCGAAGTGATGTTGATGGAACATTTTGCGAAGTTGTCATCTATGCGGATAAAATTGATACTGGTAAATTGATTGGCAAAGATGGCAAAATGATCAATTCACTCAAAACGCTTATCTCTGGATGTAAAGCAAAAGACGGTAAATCGTATAGAGTTACGGTCAAAGCTAACGATGAATAATCAATCTTCACTCATTGAAGTCGCTCAAATTGGGCGACTTGTGGGCTTAAAAGGTGAGTTGAAACTTCACCTTCAGTGTGATTTTCCTGAGCAATTTAAAAAAGGCAAAAAGTTTACCACTCAAAAAGGTGAGATACTTGAAGTCTTTTCATATAATCAAACACGTGAACTTATCTCGTTTGTTGGATATCAAGACAGAGAATTGGCTGCTAAATTGGTCAATACCTTTTTGTTTACAACACAAGAAAATTCAGTCAATGAATGTGCCTTAAAAGAGGGTGAATTCTTTTGGTTTGATTTGATTGATGCATGTGTGATTGACGAAGATGGCACATTGTTGGGAAAAGTTGACGAGATAGAGCGTATTGCAGCAACGGATTATTTGGTTATCAAAACCGATGATACTTTGATCAAAAAAGGAATGGCAAAGTCTTTTTATTTGCCATATATTGAGCGTTATATCATTACATTTGATAAAATCAAAAAAGAGGTACTAAGCAAAGATGGTTTAGGAATTCTGGAGAACTCCTAATGCATTTTACCTATGTAACACTTTTTGAAGGATTGATTACTTCATACTTTGAAGACTCAATCTTAAAACGTGCCATTGCAAAAGAGCTTTTGCATGTTGATTTTGCAAATCCACGCGATTTTACAAACAATAAGCATGGCAAAGTGGACGATTATCAAGCGAGTGGCGGAGCAGGACTTGTCCTATTCCCTCAACCTTTGTTTGATCTTTTACGACATATCAAGCAAGCGTCTTTAGATGCGTATATCGTTTTTCCAACTCCATCAGGAAAACTTTTTACGCAAAATGATGCAAAACGATTAGCCTCTAAGAAGCATATCGTTTTTGTCAGTGGACGTTATGAGGGAATTGATGAGCGAGTTATTGAAACATTTGCCGATGAGCTTTTTTGCATAGGAGACTATGTTTTAACAGGCGGGGAACTTCCAAGCCTTGTGATGAGTGATGCGATCAGTCGTAACATAAAAGGCGTTCTTGGTAATGAAGATTCTTTGAGCATGGAAAGTTTTGAGAGCCCTCTTTTAGAGGCTCCATGTTTCTCAAAACCACCAATTTATGAAAATAAATCAGTGCCCTCAGAGTTTTTAAAGGGAAACCACGCTAAAATCACAAGCTTAAAAAATAAAATGTCTGAATCTAAGACCAAATATTTCAGACCAGATCTGTTTTCTCGCTTTAGCGTGAAGCATTAGAATGAACAAAAAGGATAATAGATGAGAAATAAATATATTGAAGCTTTTGAAGCAGGACAGATTGCTGAGAAGAATGTTCCTGATTTTAGAGCAGGTGACACAGTAAGAGTTGCCGTTAAAATTGTTGAAGGCGATAAACAACGTGTTCAAAATTTTGAAGGTATTTGTATTGCAAGAAGAGGTTCTGGCGTAGGCGAGACCTTTATGGTTAGAAAAATCGGTGCAAACAGTGTTGGTGTTGAGAGAATTTTCCCAATTTATTCTGACAGTATCGAAGAGATCGTTGTTGTAAGACGCGGTCAAGTTAGACGTTCTAAACTCTTTTATCTTAGAGATAGACGTGGTAAAGCTGCAAAAATTAGAGAACTTAGAAAATAATACTTTTTGGGCAGTAACAAAAATGATGTTGCTGCCTTCCCTCCACATTTCTTCTTTTAATCTTACGTACCAATGAAATTACAAGAACACTGTTTAACCTGTATTTACGATCAAACAAAACGTGTCTGTGAACTTTTAAATGTAGATGAACAACAAGCACAAAAGATTGATTGTTTAGCACATACAAAGATCGCGACGTTTGATATGAATCAAACACCACCTCACAATGCTGCACCACTTTACGAAGCAATGGCAGAGGTTTTAGGTGTTCATGATTTGTATGCACAGTTCAAAGCGGACTCTTCAGAAAAAGCAAAAGCGTTTCTACCTTTATGTGAGCAAAAAATTAAACAAAGTTCTCATAAGCTTTTTGAAGCGACCAAAACAGCAGTCGCAGGTAACGTAATTGATCTTGCTGCAGTTATGCTGTATGATCTTGAAGAAGAATTAGAGAAGATCTATCATACGCCATTTGCTATTGACGATTTTGCATTACTTGAGCAACAATTAGCTCATACCCAAACACTTGTTTATTTAGCTGATAATGCGGGTGAAGAGATTTTTGATAAGCTCTACATTCAAACGATAAAAGAGCTTTTCCCAAAAATTAATGTCTATTATTTTGTTCGAGGGCGACCAATCATTAATGACTTAACGTGCCAAGATGCTTTAGCGTCTGGAATGAATGACGTTGCTACCATCGTAGATAGTGGTGTTCCAACTCCAGGGCTTGCTATGGAGCTTATGAATGAGAATGCACGAGTTTTGTTTGAAAAAGCAGAGTGTATTATCTCCAAAGGTATGGGCAACTATGAGTGCTTAGGTGAGGTTGCAGGCTTGCCTATCTTCTTTTTATTTAAAGTAAAATGCAATGTTGTTGCCCAAGCTGTGGGTGCACAGCTTGGTAATATCATCTGTAAGCGTGGAATTTAACAAAGCTCTACATAGGCTTCATGAAGCTTCTTTACACCTTTTCTAATTTGCTCTAAACTTGAATTAGTGTAGTTTAAACGTCCAAAAGAACTTACACGTTTGTCAGAAAAGAAAACACTACCTGGTACAAATGCAACACCTTTTTTGATAGCAATATCGAAGAGTTTCATGCTGTCAGTACATTTTTTAAAGTTAACCCAAATAAACATACCGCCCTCTGGGACGACAAACTCAATGCTATCTTTGAAACATTCATGTAACGCATTCACCATGGCATCACGTTTTGGGCGATAGTATTCGATAAGTTTTTTGGTATGCTCTTGAAGTTCTCCATTTTGCATCATACGTGCGCAGATATGCTGGAAAAATTTTGAGTTTTGCAAATCTGTACTCTCTTTTGAAAGTGTGAGTGCACTGATGATTTCTTTAGGTGCTTTCATCCACCCGATACGAAAATCAGGAGCAAGTGTTTTTGAAAATGTTCCAAGTGCAATGGTGAGTTCTGGGAGTAAATCTGCAAATGCAGTGGTTTGTACACCATCGTAACGAAGGGCTTCATAGGGGCTGTCTTCCAAGAGAATAACGTTATACTTTTTAGCGATTCGTACCACTTCTTGACGTGTTTCTAGTGTGTATGAGTACCCTGTTGGATTTTGAAAAATAGGAATAGTATAGAAAAATTTTGGCGAATAGTCACGGAAAAGCTCTTCTAAAACGACAGTATCAACACCATTTGCGTTGAGTGGAGCGGCTTTCACGTTAACGTTATACATATGAAAAAGTCCAAGGGCTGCTAAATAACTTGGATCTTCAACGATAATGTAATCTTGCTCATCTAAGAATGTTTTACATACAAGATCAAGGCCTTGTTGAGAACCATTTGTTAACATAATTTCTGCGGATGCCGTATTGTGATATTTTTTAGCAATTTCGACTTTGAGTGCTTCAACACCAGAAGCATTGCTGTATTGGAATAATCGATTGTCTTCTGTCTCGAAGAGTTGTTTTGCATGTTTTTCAATGTTCTCTCTTGGAAAAAGTGCAGCGTCAGGAAGTCCACCTGCAAAAGAGATAATAGAGTTTTGTGCCGTTAAATCTAAAATGGTGCGCGTAAATGAACGTGATGCTGTGGTAACACGTTTTGCAAATTTGGTTTGCATATCCTACCTTTATAAAAAATGTATCGTATTATAGCGTTCACGACTTGATTACACCACATAAAAAAGGGGATTTGTTTTGTCCATTTGTGCTATAATTGTTTCATGAGACAGAAACAAATTACTAAAAATGATCATCTTGAACGCGTCAATGAAGTACTTTTTCATATACACGGTGATATTGAAAAAAATTTCTCTGTGGAAGAACTTGCCGCGTTAGTAGCGATGTCCCCTTTTCATTTTAATCGCATTTTCAAAGAGATAACCAAAGAGAGTTTGCATGCATATATTAAGCGTGTTAAACTCGAACATGCCGCTAATCTACTTTTATTTAACCCTGATGCAACCATCACGCATATTATGCATGATGTTGGATTTGTTTCAAATGCTTCGTTTACACAAGCGTTTAAAGAAAACTTTGGTGTAACGCCCACAAAATGGCGAGAAGTGGACAAAGCGAATGAAAATAGAGACTATACGTTTGCTCATCAGCCTTTAGAGGTAAAAATATGTTCCATGCCGAGTTTTGACGTAGCATATGTGCGACACAAAGGATATGATAGAAGTATCAAAATGGCGTGGCTAAAGCTTCAAGAGTGGGCATTAAGGCAAGGCATTGATTTTTCAAAGCAGAGCATGATAGGTTTGCATCATAGTAATCCACGTTTTGTGGAGTCATCACAGTGTCATTATGTCGCTTGTTTAGAGCTTCCTTCTTCAAAAAAATTTTACAGAAGTGCAGAAGTAGGGGTTATGCGTATTCCTCAAACGTTTTGCGCTGTTTTTTCTTTAAAAGGTATTTACGGAGATCTACGAAAGTACATGGATGTGATTTACCATGAGTGGTTACCCAAAAGCGATTATGAAAAAGCCTCCTTACCGTCCTTCGCATTGTATAGAAAAAACCATTTTATCGATGCAGATGAGACATTTGATCTAGATTTTTGTATTCCCGTACGATTTAAGTAGCATAAATTATCATTAATTCATCTTTTTAAGCAACACCCAAACCAACCATCGTTACAATCACCGTGTATCACGAAAATGTCACAAGGAGTTTGTTATGGATGCATTGTTCTTAATCGTTCCGCTTGGAGTTATATTCAGTCTGATTGCTTTTTTCTTTTTTGAAAAAAAAGCTATAGCATCTAAGAAACTCAAAGAGTCTTTAGGTTTGCCAACGCCAAGTATTGAGGATTTTTATGAGAAGTTTCAACGTTATGAAACACTCTCCAATGTTATAGGTTTTTTCATTGCCGCGTATGTGATTACGCTTTTCCTTGCAAGTCTCAAACATGACCCAAGTTATGGCTTAATGCATGCACTTTCTTATATCTTTGCCACAACATTTATAGGAACCTTGATTATTTTTGGAACGAAGCTCAAAAAAAGTATTTTGGTGCAAGTTTTCGCAACATTTTTGTATGGTGCACCGCATATCATCGCTGCTTCTCTTGCGTTTCTCACTCGCTATTTAATTGGTTAAACACTAAGGGCGATAAATGCCCTTAATCTCTTTTTGGTTATAATAACGCCAAAAAGAGTACTCACGATGAAAAAATATCCTCCTATTTTTATTACTGCGACCAATACGAATATTGGTAAAACCTATACAACACTCAAGCTCCTTGAATCTCTTTCTGCAAAGGGATTGAAAGTAGGTGTTATGAAACCCATCGAAACAGGTGTCGTGAAAGAACCACTCGATGCAACACTGCTTTTTGAGACAGCCAAACGACTCAATCCTGCACTTGAAGTGCTAAAAATGAGAGATATCACGCCGTATCAGTTTGAACTTCCTGCGGCTCCTTTTGTTGCGAAAGGACGCAAAAAAATCAGTTTGGAGTTATTGGAAAGTGCCTATGCTAAAATTGAGGCTTTGTGCGATATCGTCTTGATTGAAGGTGCAGGTGGTCTATTAGTGCCCATCGAAGAAGATTTATACATGTATGATTTTATTCGTCTGTTTCATGCAAAAACGTTGCTTGTGGGACATGATCAATTAGGCTGTATTAATGATGTTTTACTCAACCTGCATTTGCTTGATAGCCTAGGTGTGGATGACTATGAATGGTGTATTAATTTTAGAGGAGATCGTGCTTCTTTTGATGAAATCACTCTGCCATTTTTTAAAAAGTTATTTGGCAGAGTGCTTTCATTGCAAGAAAATATGAATGAAATTTTAGAGAGTTTAGTAGCTTGCCGTGACATTAACGTGGATAAACTCTAAAGGTTGATCAGAGTATTTGACGATGCTCTGTCCTTTATAGTTAGCCGTGTTGCGATACCCCATAAATTTCTCCGCACTTTTCTCTTCGTAACGTGTCGTACAACGTCTCTCTGTTCGATACATTGGAGGAGGGGGCGGAGAATAACTGTTTTGCTCAGCCAAATTTTTTCCGACTAATGTACCCACAATAGCGCCGCCAACGGTTGCTGCAGTTTTACCACTACCACCGCCAATTTGATGTCCTAACACACCACCCGCGACACCGCCAATAACACCACCTACGACGCCACTGCCATCATTATGGGGTGGTGGTGGAGCATAATGTACTTCGATTTGCTCGTCCCAACACTCTTGAAAGGGCGTACGAGTTGTGACCATACGATATTCAGGTTTACTGGTAATAACGCGTACCTCTTCTGTAAAACTGATGGTCTCTGCATAAAGGAGAGAACCAAAAAGTAGAAGCGGTGCACAAAAGATTTTTTTCATGTTTCCTCCTTTTTTTGGAATTGTAGCAAAGAGAATTCAATGAAGTGTTAACGAAACTTACAGTCAAAATTTGTTATTATTTTTCCAAAATCATCAAGGAGCGGTGCGTGAACCATTTGATTAATACACGGGATTTTTCGTTGGAAGAGATTGAGCAGTTGTACAAAAGAGCAACAGAGTTTTTAGATGAAAAACCACGAGAAATTTTGAAAAATAAAACGGTCATCACCATCTTTTTTGAGAATTCAACCCGAACACGCAGTAGTTTTGAGATTGCCGCAAAACGTCTTGGAGCAATGGTTGTGAGCCTTGATGTTTCTCGTAGCTCATCGAGTAAAGGCGAAACGTTGTTTGATACAGCAGCAAATCTTGATGCAATGGGACCTGATGCCATTGTTGTTCGTCACAAAAGCTCAGGTGTTCCGCATATCTTAGCAAACTATGTCAATTGTCCGATTGTCAATGGTGGAGATGGTGCTCACGCGCACCCAACGCAAGCACTCTTAGATCTTTTTACAATGAGACGCCATTTTGGAGATGTTCGCGGTAAAAAAGTAGCCATTGTTGGTGATATCAAAAATTCACGTGTTGCGAACAGCAATATTGAACTTTTAGGACGCGTTGGTGTTGAAGTCATTTTGGTTGGACCTCCGCATTTCTTACCTCAAACGGATCTTCGTGTCCATCACCGTATAGAAGAGGTCATTGATGAGGTTGATGTCATTATGAGTTTACGTGCTCAAACAGAGCGCCATGCCAATCAGATCTATGCATCACTGAAAGATTATGGAACTGATTTTTGTATTACCTCTAAACTCATGGGTAATCGTGACATTATCATTCTTCATCCAGGTCCAGTACACCGAAATGTGGATGTGGATGATTTTATGATGAAAGATCCACGTTCAAAAATTTTAGAACAAGTTAAAAATGGTGTAGCCGTGAGAATGGCTGTGTTGGAGAAGTTGATTGAACATTGAGTTTGCTTCTAAACTCAATCATTTTGGTAAAACCCGAGAGCCTTTTTTCTTTGTTATCGATTATGCAGCAAAACATTTTTATGCTTCTGCACTCGCATCTTTAGAAAAAGGTATTTTATACCGCATAGAAACTCAAACCAATGCCATGGAAAATGTTATCAAAAAACCGTTTTCATGGCAAAAAAATTTACCTTCAAAAGAGCACTATCTTTCTCAAATAGCATCTGTGATTGAAGAGATTAAATCGGGCAATACCTATATGCTCAATCTTACATCTCCTACAAAAGTTACGCTTAATTGCAGCCTTGAAAATCTTTTTTATAGTGCAAATGCCCCTTTTAAACTCTGCTTTAAAGAAGAGTTCGTCTGTTTTTCTCCAGAGCGTTTTGTAAAGATTGAAGCCAATCAGATTAGCACGTACCCTATGAAAGGCACGATTGATGCGAGTATTCCTCATGCGGAAAAAATGATTTTAGATGATGAGAAAGAAAAAGCCGAACATGTGATGGTGGTTGATCTTTTGCGTAATGACCTCTCCATGGTTGCTCGTGAAGTACGGGTTGAGAAATTTCGTTATGTTGAAAAAATTCAAGCAGGCACGAAAGAGCTTTTACAAATAAGCTCTAAAATCACTGGAAAACTAGAGGAAAATTGGCATGAACATGTGGGCGATATAATCGCAAAACTCCTTCCTGCAGGCTCTATTAGTGGCACGCCTAAACGGAAGAGTGTGGAGATTATAGAGCGAGTTGAAAATTACGATAGGGGCTATTTCACGGGCATTTTTGGCATATATGATGGATATAGCCTTGATAGTGCTGTCATGATTCGTTTTTTAGAAAAAACAGAAAATGGCTATGTCTTTAAAAGTGGTGGAGGTATAACGCTCTTAAGCGATGCACTAAAGGAGTACGATGAGCTGTGTGATAAAGTCTATATCCCCGTGTTTTGAAACGCTTAAAGCGGTGAATGGTGAAATCGCACATCTTGCATTTCATCAAGCCCGATTTGATAAAACACGCTCTGAGCTTTATGGATCTTGCCAGAAAATAGTTCTTTCTGAACATCTTAATCCTCCTAAAGAGGCTTTATACCGTATACGTGTGGAGTATGCACAAGAGATAATGAAAATAGAGTACATTCCCTATACACCTCGCCATTTTGAGAAATTTTCATTGGTTGAGACAGACATTGACTATAAGTATAAATATTGCGATAGAGATGCGTTAAATAAACATCTTAGACCAGATGTCGATGATGTACTTTTTATGTGTAATGGAAAGCTTCAAGATACGAGTATCGCAAATATTGCTCTGCTCATTGATGGGAAATGGCAAACGCCTCATCATCCGCTTTTAGAAGGGACAACAAGGGCTCGTTTGCTTGCAAGTGGAATGTTGCAAAGCGCGCATTTAGACATTAAAAGCCTTCAAAAAGCCGAGAAATTTGCTATAATGAATGCACTTATAGGATTTAAAATCATTGATAATGTATTATGGATAAAGGAATAATTTTGAATTGGGATCTCTCATCACTCTACGAAAATGAAGCGTTATTGGAAGCAGATTTGAAAGATGCTGCAGCGCGCGCAAAAAGCTTTGAATCGGTTTATAAGGGTAAACTCAAAGAGTTGCATGTCAACGAATTTTTAGAATCGATCAGAGAGTATGAAGCAATCAATGAAAAACTTGGTCGTATCATGACCTATGCGTTTTTAAAATTTGCCACCAATAGTGACAATGGTGGTTTTTATGCCAAATATCAACAAGCACATACGAATATTGCTGAAAATCTTCTCTTTTTTGAACTTGAATTTAACAAACTCTCTAAACCAAAGCAAGAAGAATTTATTGCATCTTCTTCAATGTATAAATATTATCTAGAATCATTGATGGAAGAAAAACCGTATCAACTGAGTCAAAAAGAAGAACGCATTCTCTTAAAAAAAGAGATGACATCCGCTTCTGCATTTAGTAGACTTTTTGATGAACATTTCAGCCGTATGAAATTTGTTTATGAAGGTCAAAAACTCTCTGAAGAAGAGATTTTGAGTAAACTTCAAGATGCCGATCGTGAGGTAAGAAAAAAAGCAGCCAGTGCTTTTACAAAAGGGCTTAAACCACACCAACCGTTACTCGCATATATTTTTAATATGATTAAAACGGATCTTGCGAGTGATTGTGAGCTGCGTGGGTATAAAAATGCAGAACAACCACGCCATATGGACAATAAAATTACACAAAAAAGCGTTGATGCTTTGATTAAAAGTGCAGAGAGTAGTTTTCATCTTGTCCAAGAGTATTATGAACAAAAAGCAAAATTATTGGGCTTAGAAGAGCTTTTTGAGTACGATCGTTATGCTCCGCTCGAAGCTTCTAGCAGCAAGTACGATTTTGAAACGTCTAAACAGATTGTATTGGATGCATTTAAAAAGTTCAATCCTAAATTTTATGAGATTGCCTCATTGGCATTTGAAAAAGGCTGGATTGATGTTTTCCCAAAAGATAAAAAAAGAGGTGGTGCGTTTTCACACCCTGCAACACCTTCAACCCATCCATATGTGCTTTTAAATCATACCGATACCAGACGAGATTTATTTACATTAGCCCATGAATTGGGACATGCTATTCATCAGTATCTCTCACGTGATGTTGGGTATCTTGGAAGTGACACACCTCTTACAACATCAGAAACAGCATCGGTTTTTGCTGAAATGCTCGTGTTTGATGCGATTAAAGATGGACTCAGTGCGACTGAAAAACGCTCGTTATATGCAAGTAAAATTGAAGATATTTTCTCAACACTCTATCGCCAAATCAATTTTACTACCTTTGAGCGTAAAGTTCATGCTCACGAAGGCGAGCTTGATCTTGCGACGTTCAATAACTACTGGATGCAAGAGAGCCAAAAAATGTTTGGCAAAAGCATAACACTGAGCAAAGATTATACGATGTGGTGGAGTTATATTCCTCATTTTATTCATTCACCATTTTATTGCTATGCTTACAGTTATGGACAACTACTTGTTTTAGCACTCTATGGTTTGTACAAAAAAAGCGATAAAGTAACTTTTGTACAAAACTACATCAACTTTTTAAGTGCAGGTGGAAGTCAAAGCCCTAAAGAGCTTATTAAACATTTTGGTTTTGATATTGAAGATGAGCATTTTTGGCAGTTAGGTATAAGCGAAATAGAATCCCTCTTGAAAGAGTTTAAAGGAATGTGTGATGCTTGAAAACTTACTTGGAAGTGAAGATTTTCACGCTTTGATGAAAAAACACACGAAAGAAGTGATAGAGTTACTTCTCAAACGAGGTGTTAATTTTTCGATTTTAACGAATATCGCAGATGTAACGTTTGACCCTCCATTACCTGCGGAAATTCGTCAAAATTTCAAACCTATTACCATGTTTTTTTTAGCGGGCTATACGTTTGAAAGTACTCAACTCTACAATGGAAAAATGAGTTTTGAAGCAGGATTTGGAAGTGATAATTTCGGCTCGCTCGTCAGTCTTCCTGTTGAAGCGATCTTGCAGATTATTATTGAAGAAATACCCGTGTTTATCAATCTGAGTACTCCTCCAAAGAGTGTTGCCAAGGCACCTAAAGAGAATGGACTTAGACGCTCTATGGAAGCGCTTATGTCCAATCCCAATAATCAAAAACTTATAAAGAAGTAGGGCTTACGCTTTAATGTCTTGTTTGCTCATGATGTAGTTAATAACATTGTCAATGAGCGCATCATGTTTTCTATCTTTGATGTAGCAAAGATAAAGCATACGTGTTAGTTTTAAGCCTTTCATTTTTGTTGTATATAAAATCCCTTTTTCGATCTCTTCAGCAATAATATGTTTGGAGAGAATCGAAACCGTAGGGGTATCTTCAATATTTGCCTTCATCAGCGTATGTTTTACTGCTGTAGAGCTGGTAACGATACTTTTAACTTTAAAGCTTTTACAATCTACATCCATTTTTTCAAACGTTTCATGAATGATTTTACGGGTATTGGACTCTTCCTCACGACAAATCCAATTGTAAGAAAGTAAATCCTCTTTTTTAACAATTTTTGGAAGTGGTGAGCGAGAGGTGATGACGAGCTCATCTTCAAGCCATTCACGGTAAATAATGCCTTCTTGGAAAATAGGTGCTTCAATCAGTGCTAAATCGACTTTTTTATCGAGAAGTTTTTCAGTAATTTCAGCGGCATCCTCAACTTTGAGCATGACATTATTTTTGATTGCTTCTTGTATATCGTTAAGAAAATCTGGCAAGATGTAGTTTCCAATAACAGGTGATGCTCCAAGAACAAAAATAACCTCTTTGTTGACCAAACGAAGCATTTCTCTCTCAGCTGCTAAAAGGTGCTTTTCAAGCTTTAAAGCTACTTTATATAGCTCCTCGCCTGCGGTGGTCAGTTTAATGCCATTTTTTTTACGATCAACAATTTGAATGTCCAAATACTCTTCTAAAAGCTTGATCTGTTGTGTAACAGCAGGCTGGCTGATACCAAGCTTCTTTGAGGCTTTTGAGAAGCTTTTTTCACGCACAACGGTTAAAAAGGTTTCTACTTTTGAGAAATCTTTAAGCATGCAATAATCCTTACTTATTATATTAATTTCTTTTATAACTGGTGAAGATTATAACGAAAAATAATAGCAAAAACAATGTGTTTGATTATGATATTTTTTTGAGAATTTGTCTTAATTTTAGGCATTAGCGTAAACATCAAACGCTATGGAGTTTTGCTTAAACTTTTTTCGCTATAATAAATACAATTTATATCATAAAAAAGTAGATGAACGTATGCAAGATTTAACGATGTTGAATGAATCACAACAAGATGCGGTAAAATGTGTAGATGGACCTGTGCTTATCTTAGCAGGTGCAGGTAGCGGAAAGACCAAAACGATTACGTCACGTTTAGCGTACCTTCTTTCTTTAGGCATTCCTCCTGCCAATACATTGACGCTTACGTTTACCAACAAAGCTGCAAGTGAGATGCGAGAGCGTGCGATGACGATGATCGAAGAGCACAATTATCCGCCACTTCTGTGTACATTTCATAAATTCGGTCTGCTTTTTTTGAAATTTCATATTGAAAAAATAGGACGTAAAAATAGTTTTGTCGTCATCGATACCGATGATAAAAAGCGTATTTTAAAAAGTTTCAATACCAGTACGGAACTTCCAACAGGCATGATTTCTAGTGAAATCTCTCGCTATAAAACATCATTGATTGATCCTAAAGTGGCATGGGAAAAAGCAGAGCAGAAAAGTTATCAAGTCATTGCGAAGCTATACGAGCAATACGAAGACTATTTAGCTGCAAATAATCTTGTAGATTTTGATGACCTTTTGGTCCTTCCATACAAAATCCTAGAAAGTGATGATGCCCTATGTGAAGAGGTGAGCCGTCGTTACCAGTATATCATGGTAGATGAGTATCAAGATACCAATGAACTCCAATATAAACTCCTTCGAAAACTCTGCCATACACACAGCAATCTTTGTGTGGTAGGTGATGATGACCAAAGCATTTATGGCTGGCGTGGAGCGAATATTAAAAACATTTTGGAATTCCATGAGTCGTTTGATGATGTAAAGATTGTGAAATTAGAGAAGAATTATCGCTCTACCACACAAATTCTCAAAGCTGCCAATGATCTCATTGAACACAATCGCGGACGTATCGGAAAGGTTCTTGAGAGTACCAAAGGTGAGGGCAAAGCGATAGAGGTCATGGAATCTCATGATGAAAACCAAGAAGCACTTTCCATCGCAAAACGCATTAAAAAGCTCATCTTGAGTGGCGTCAATCCTCATGAAATCGCTGTGTTATACCGCATTAATGCACTGAGCCGTTCTTTGGAAGAAGGACTTAACAAAGAGCAAGTCCCTTACAACATGGTAGGTGGTGTAAAGTTTTATGAGCGTGCAGAGGTTAAAGATGTTATCAGTTATCTTCGTGTGATTGCTAATCCTCATGATGACTTTTCAATCAAACGCATTATCAATCGCCCTAAAAGAGGGCTTGGTAAAGTGACCATCGAGCGTATCTTTAAAGCAGCGTATGATGCACATCAGTCTATTTATGAGTACATTACACAAAATGAAGTTATGATTGAAAAGGAAGCGACAAAAAAAGCGGCTTTAGCCCTTAAAGAGTTTGTTCAAAATATCGCGCATATGCAAAGCATTCAACAAAACTCAACGTACGATATGATCGATGCGATTGAAGAGGCCTTTTCTATTAAAGAGTACTATAACAATCAACCAGACTCCCTTGAACGTCTCTCGAATATCGATGAGTTTTATGGACTTTTCCGTGATTACGTCAAACAAAACCCGCAAATGGGCGTGGATGACTTTTTAAATGAACTGGCACTTCAAAGCGATCAAGACCAAATTGACAGTGAAAATATCTCTATTATGAGTATCCACGCGAGCAAAGGTTTGGAGTTTGAATATCTTTTTGTCATTGGTATGGAAGAGGGCTTTTTCCCGCTTATTGGAGATGGTAGCGACATCGAGGAAGAGCGTCGTCTAGGTTATGTCGCCATTACGCGTGCAAAAAAAGAGCTCACCCTTAGTTTCTCAGGGAGTCGTTTTTATAAAGGACGAAGAACAGAACTTACAAAGAGTCGTTTTCTCAAAGAAGCTGGCGTATGTGAGGGAAGTCTTATTTTAGAGAAGACAACATCATTTAAAAAAGGTGATCTTGTCAAACATAAGATTTTTGGTATTGGCCGTGTGACAGAAGTGAGTAAAGTAGGGCGTGAATTTAAACTGCAGATTAACTTTAGTGGCACAAGAAGAGATATCTTGGCGTCATTTGTGGAGAAGATCTAGTGGATAACCGTCTTTTTGTTGCATATAAGCCTGCCAATATGGTGTGTAACCATTTTTTAAGCCGTATTAAAAGACGTTACAATGTAAAAAAAGCGGGTTTTTCAGGTACACTGGACCCTTTTGCGCAGGGTGTTTTGATCGTTGCCTTTGGACAGTTTCCAAAATTGTTTCGTTTTTTGAAAAAAGCACCAAAGACCTATCGTGCGACCCTATGGATAGGTGCGTCAAGCCCAACATTAGATATCGAAAAAGTCGATAACGTTGAAGTGATGTTGCCATTTCATCCTGATTCTGTCAATTTTGTGTTGCAAAGTATGATTGGTGAAAAAACTTATTTGCCTCCTAAATATTCAGCCAAGAAAGTTGATGGAGCACGTGCCTACGACCTTGCTCGCGCCGATAAAGAGTTTGAGTTAAAAGCCATTACCAGTACGATTTACGACTGCCATTTAGTGCATTATAGGCCCCCTTTTTTAACATTTGAAATTACGATTTCTGAAGGTGGCTATGTAAGAAGTATCGGTGCTTTAATTGCAGAGAGATTCGGATTTAGAGGGTGTTTAAGTGCGCTGGAACGCCTCAATGAAGGAAGTTTTATCTATGAGAATGAAAAAGCACTCAATCCACTAGAGTATCTAGATCTTCCACAAAATGCTTATCTGAAAGATCCACAAGATATTCTTTTAGGTCGCAAACTCAGTGTAGAAAATTTTGAAAAACAAGAAGAGGGTATTTATCAGATTGTTATCGATGAGGTACTCAGCGTTGTGGAAATCAGCGCAAATGGAGTAGAATATCTTCTAAATTCACTATCGCTAAAGGCGTAACATGTTAATACTCACACGAAAAATCGGAGAGGGTGTTGTTTTAAATGAAAATATTACGGTGCGTGTTGTCGAAATTTCCAAAGGCGTTGTCAAACTTGGTTTTGATGCACCCAAGGATATGTTGATTTTAAGAGAAGAGCTTGAGAGGGCGATTAAAGAAGCCAACATTGAAGCAAGTAAAAGTGTTAGCCATGATGCACTTTTAGATTTAAGTAAGAAGTTCAAATAATGCACTATAAAGCCTATGCTAAAGTCAATATTTTTTTAAAAATCGTAGGAACACGTGGTAATTACCATGAGCTTGTTTCTCGTTTTATGATAGTTCCATCTTTGTTTGATACGCTTTCTTTTGTTCCCAAAAAGAGCAAAGAAGCCTTTGAATTGGTGGGTGATTTTAATTGTGCATTAGAGCATAATACCTTGTATCGTACATTTATGGTGCTTAAATCGCATGGTTTTGCCAAAGAGGTTGAACGTGTTATGGGTATGTATGCGCTTCAGGTCAGTAAAAACATTCCTACAGGTTCTGGACTTGGTGGTGGAAGTAGCGATAGTGCAACGTTTTTAAAAATGCTCAATGATGTAGGTAATTTAGGACTCAGCCTAGAAGAGATGATGAAGCTTGGCAGTGAAGTAGGTGCAGACGTACCATTTTTTGCTTCAGGATATGAGAGTGCCAATGTGAGTGGCATCGGTGAAATTGTGGAAAAATACGATGAAGCTGCACTTGATATAGAAGTATTTACCCCTCCACTTGCCTGCAATACGGCGATGGTGTATAAAACGTATAGGGAATATTTCTTGCAATCCATGGATCAAGCGTTAGCATCGAAAATGGTGACATTGAAGAGTGTAGAGCTTCTCAGCCATTTTAGTAAAGAAGAACTTAATGATCTGTTCCCCGCATGTCTAAAAGCTTACCCAGAGCTTGGCATTTATGCTAAAGAGGGGTGGTTTTTTAGTGGCAGCGGAAGCAGTTTTTTTAGATTAGCGCATAAGGTAAAGAATGGGTGAAGCTGTTGCACGCAATAAAAAAGCGTTCCATGACTATGAAATTTTAGAAAAGCTAGAAGCAGGAATTGTACTTCAAGGCAGTGAAGTAAAAGCAATTCGCCAAGGAAGAGTCAATCTTAAAGATTCGTTTGTAAAGATTATCAAGGGAGAGGCATTTTTGCTTAATGCGCATATTTCGCATCTTTCAACGGCAAATTTGCACTATGCTCCTAATGAAAGAGCTCCAAGAAAGTTGCTTTTGCATATGAAACAGTTACGCAAATGGGATATGAAAGTCGCAAAAGATGGACTGACTATCGTGCCGCTTGCTATTTATTTCAATGCAAAAAACCTTGCAAAGGTAGAGATTGCTTTAGCACGTGGTAAAAATATTCATGATAAGCGTGAGAGCTTAAAAGAAAAAGATGCTCAAAGAGAAGCTAAAACAGCTATGAAAAATCATGCTTACAAAGAGTAGTTTACATATTATTTATCTTAACAAAGTAGAATAAACCAAAAGTTGTATGAGGGAAACATGAAAAAATTAATCAGTTTAATCGCAGTTGTGACATTGCTCTTGTTTTTAGGATGTGGTTCGGAATCATCGAGCGTTCCGGCGGTCAAAGAAACCTATAAAGAGGGTGATAAAGTTGAGATTAAAAGTGTCTCAGGTGCCAAGCTAACATTGCTTCGTAAAAATGGTGGTTTTGTACTTGAAGATGATGAAAACAAAGTTGTTTTAATCGATATTTTCGGCACATTTTGTGTTCCATGTCAAGAAGAAGCACCTTCTTTAATGGATTTTCAACTTCAAAACAGCGATGATGTTATGTTAATCGGATTGAATTATTTTGAAGAAGTAAGTGATGAATATGTGGTTGAAAATTTTGCTGCAAAATACAATGCGTATTATTTCATAACCAATTCACCAAAAAATAAAAAAATCGTAGAAACAATTGTTCAAGACATTGCCTATAAAGGAACATTGCAAGTACCTTTTAAAGTCGTGTTGAAAGATGGTAAATACCAAAAAGTAACCGACATTTACAATCCGTCAAATGTTGAAAATAAGTTTTATATCGGAAAAGTAGGTTTGGATATTATCCAAAAAGATATTGACAAACTGACAGCAAAATAGAGGTTTTTAATGCACCGCTTAGAAGGAGATTTTCAAAACGAAACGATTGATGCTATAGAGATCAAAGAGCCAAGAATGTATAAGGTTTTGTTGCTCAATGATGATTATAGCAGTATGGAATTTGTCATTAAAGTTTTAATGCAAATCTTTCATCATAGTTTTGAAAAAGCAACTGAAATTATGCTCAGCGTTCATGAACAAGGAAAAGGTCTTTGTGGTGTTTATACCTATGAAATTGCTGAGACAAAAGTAGCGCATGTACGAAAAATGGCAAAAGAGGAAAAATTTCCACTTCGTGCTATTATGGAAGAAGAATGATGTATATCATTCTGCCAACGTTGTTGGCAGGCTTTAGTGCCAAGTGCAGCGTAGCTTTTAGAGCTTTGCTGTAAAAGCGTATTAAAGTAAAAAAGGAGGGATTTATGGTTAGTCAAGAACTCAATTATGTTTTTAATGATGCGATTGCATTTGTCAGAAAACATCGCTACGAATACATCACTGTGGACCATCTCTTCTTTGCATTACTGAACAATGAACATGTGACTGAACTCCTTATCAATTGTGGATTAAGCATTACATTTTTGCAACGCTCGATGGAAAAGTATTTTGTGGCAAATCCTCAAGTTGTTCCTAGTGATGAAAATTATGAGCCGTTAGAGACCGTAGCACTGTCTCGCGTGGTCGAATCTATGATGTTACATGTCAAAAGTGCAGGAAAATCAGAAGCAAGTGTGTTTGATCTTCTAATCGCTATGATGGATGAAAGTAATGCTTTTTGTGTTTCCCTTTTATTGCAACAAGGCGTTGATAAACTGTTGATTGTTGAAGAAGTCACTGCTATGAGTGCCCCACAACATAAAGAGCAAAGCCTAAATGAGCAACAAGAGAATGCCCTTGCAAAATATACCCTTGATTTAATCGCCCTTGCCAAACAAAAGCAGATAGACCCGTTGATTGGGCGTGCTGATGAAGTTAAACGTGTGATGCAAGTATTGTGTCGCAGAAAGAAAAACAATCCTCTGCTTGTGGGTGAACCCGGTGTTGGTAAAACAGCTATTGTCGAAGGTTTGGCTGCAAAAATTAGCGAAGGTGCTGTGCCTGAAATCTTAAAAGAAACACCGGTGTATGCCCTAGATATGGGCTCTTTACTTTCTGGTACCAAATACCGTGGTGATTTTGAAAAACGCCTCAAAGAGATTTTAACAGAGTTAGAAGCTAAAAAAGGTGCGATCTTATTTATCGATGAGATTCATACCATTGTAGGAGCAGGAGCAACAAGTGGTGGCTCGATGGATCTTTCTAACTTGCTTAAGCCAGCATTAGCGTCTGGAAAAATTCGCTGCATTGGTGCAACAACGTACGGAGAGTTTCGTAATTTCTTCGATAAAGACAAAGCGCTCAGCCGTCGTTTTGCCAAAATTGATGTGTTAGAACCAAGCATTGAAGACTCCTTCTTAATTCTGAAAGGACTTAAGGGAAGTTATGAAAAACATCATGGTGTTAAGTACCCGACTGAAGTTATTAGGGCTTCTGTAGAGCTTGCCAAAAAATATATTAGCGATAAGTTCTTACCAGACTCTGCGATTGATCTTATCGATGAAGTGGGTGCGTCGTTTCATTTGGATAAAAAACGTAAAAAAGTCGTGGAACTCAGCGACATAGAAGCCGTTCTTTCTCGCATTGCAAACATCCCAAGCCGTAGCGTTACCAAAGATGAAGGCGAAGTGATGCAGCACTTAGAAGCGCATCTAAAATCGAAAATTTTTGGACAAGATGCTGCCATTGAAGCGCTCGTGAAGGCGATCAAACGCAGTCGTGCAGGGCTTGGTCATCCAACCTCTCCAATAGGTTCTTTCTTGTTTGCAGGACCGACTGGTGTAGGTAAAACGGAAGTTGCAAAACAACTAGCTTATGAGTTAGGTGTGCATTTCGAACGCTATGATATGAGCGAATATATGGAAAAGCATACGGTTAGTCGTCTCATTGGAGCACCTCCTGGTTATGTGGGGTATGATGAGGGTGGACAGCTAAGCGAAGCGATCAAAAAGCATCCATACAGCGTTCTTTTGTTAGATGAGATTGAAAAAGCATATCCTGATATGCTCAATATCTTGCTCCAAATTTTTGATAGCGCAACGTTAACCGATAACAATGGCACAAAGATTGATTTTCGTAATGTCATCATCATCATGACATCCAATCTTGGAACAAAAGAAGCCCCAACCATGGGCTTTACAAAAAATGAGACTAGCAGAACAGATCATGCGATTAAAGAGTTCTTCTCGCCTGAGTTTAGAAATCGTTTAGATGAAGTGATTCATTTCGCGCCGCTTTCTGAGTCTGTGATGATCAATGTTGTGGAAAAACTGTTAAATGAACTCACTGAGCAACTCAAAGATAAAAAAGTAGAGATTGTAGCGACACTCGCAGCAAAAAAACAACTTGCAAGCGAAGGTTACAGTAAAGAGATGGGTGCACGTGTTATGCGTCGTGTTATCCAAGAAAAAATTAAAACACCACTTGCCGAAGAGGTTCTATTTGGCAAACTCAAAAACGGTGGTGTCTGTAAAATAGATTATAAATCTAAAAAATTGGTATTCGAATACAGCGGTGGCAACTAAGATACTTATTCCTCAGTTGCATTCGCGCGATTATACATTCCCTAATCCTCACGATGCAAGCTCTGAGGGCCTTTTAGCATGGGGAGGTGATCTCAAACCTGAGCGCCTCCTTCGTGCCTATACAAGAGGTGTTTTCCCATGGTTTAATGAAGGCGATCCGATTCTTTGGTGGTCGCCTGACCCTAGGCTTATTCTTTTTCCCTCAGACATCAAAATCTCCAAAAGTTTAGCCAAAAGTATGAAACTGTATGAAATACGTTATGACACCTGTTTTGAAGATGTGATGCGTCAATGCTTGTTTACGAGACTTGAAAAGGGAGAAAAAAGTTGGATTAGTGAGGCACTCATCAAAGCATTTTGTGCGTTACACTCACAAGGGTTTGCCCACTCAGTCGAAACATTTTTTGAGGGAAAATTGGTTGGAGGATTGTATGGACTCTATCTTGGTGGGGTTTTTTGCGGAGAATCGATGTTTTCCACAAAAAGAGATGCTTCAAAAGTTGCCTTAGTCGCGTTATGTGAAAAAGTGAGATGTTTAGGTGGAGACTTTATTGATTGTCAACTCCCCACTGACCATCTTCAGTCTTTAGGTGCGTGTGTGATAGAACGCAAGAAATTTTTAGGTATGTTAGAAAACGCTTTAGAAAATTGTACGACAAAACCGTGGTAATTTTGCGCCTTTTTTGCCTTTATGTATAAAAGAAGTTTATGATGATTGAACAAGTTGCTCCCGTCTTTATTTTTGTTGCCTTAGGGTATCTTTTTAAAAAAATCAAACACGATATTTCAGAAGCTTTAACCGAGTTTGTGATCTATTTCTCATTGCCTGCATTGGCTCTTTCTAAAATACGCCACATGACGTTTAGCCATGAAGTTTTTCTCATTATCGTGATTGCTTACATTACGATGGCGCTTTCGCTTTTTCTGGGGTATGTAGCAGGGCGTTATCTGAAGTTGGACAAGCAAAATCTCGTGACGATAATGGTCATAGTCGGTTTTGGAAACACGGGCTTTGTTGGCTTTTCATATATTGAATCATTTTATTCTTTACACGCGGTTAGTTATGCGTTGGTGTATGATCAAATTGGTACGTTTATCGCTTTGATGACGTTTGGTGTTGCCCTAATCGCATGGGGCGGTGGCAGAGAACAGCGTGTGCGTGATGTGGCAAAACAGATGGTTTTTTCTCCTCCATTGCTTGCTATCGTTGTTGCGGTCTATTTTCAAGGGACAGAGTTTCCCGTGCTCATTGAAACGATTCTCGATAAATTTCAAGCCACACTTATTCCTTTGGTAACAGGTATTGTGGGAATGAAGTTAGAATTTCGTACCTTGTCACTGTATTTTAAAGAAAACATGGTTGCCCTAAGCCTAAAAATGGTTGTAGCACCGTTTATTATGCTTATAGGACTTTACTTTTTTGCGGATTTAAAAGCGGAATGGGTCAAAGTAACATTGCTAGAAACAGCGATGCCTCCCATGACTATGGCAGTCGTTTTTGGTATTCGAGGAGGACTTAATCGAGAATTGCTCATTAATGCCTTGGCGCTCGGTATTCTCTTCTCATTTGTAAGTATTGGTTTATGGAATTTCATTATTTCGCAAGTAATCTAACACTCAAAGTTTTTTTTATAAAAAAGAGAGTATTATACTCTTCTTAAGTAAGCGGTGGGCTCACAGGAGCCTTGGTTCAAACTTTTAATTTTATTTTATGTTTCGTATCTTCTTGAAACCATAAATGGAAAACAAAAGGATGGAAAACAGGTTTTTAGACGTTATATGCAAGTCATATGAATGTTTGAAAATGGGAAAACAAAGAAATGGAAAACAAAAATGGAACACACAAAACACTACCTTTTTACCTCTGAAGTGGTAAGTCCAGGTCACCCTGACAAATGTGCTGACATCATTGCGGATAGCATTGTTGACACACTTTTAATTGCTGATAAAAATTCACGCGTAGCGAGTGAAGTTTTTGTTGCAGGTAAACACGTTATCATTGGTGGCGAAGTCAATACCAAAAGTATTCTCTCTTTTGCAGATTACGAGAAGATCGTTAAAGATGCACTCATTAAAATTGGTTATGATGGAAAATCTGCTTTTACAAAAGAGCAATGCCTTTATCCAGATGAAGTAAAAGTTCAAGTGCTTCTTAATCAACAAAGTAGCGATATCAATCAAGGTGTTGATCAAGAAAGTGGCGAAATTGGTGCAGGTGACCAAGGAATTATGTTTGGTTTTGCTTCAGCTGAAACGGCTGATTTTATGCCAGCAGCGATTACGTATGCACGTATGCTATGCGACAAAGTTTATAACTATGCACTCAAACACAACCACAAACTAGGCGTTGATATTAAGACACAAGTCACTGTGGATTATGGTTCAAAGCAAAATTTTGAAGAGTGTAAACCACAAAAAATTCATACTATTGTAGTTTCTGCTCCATCAAATGAAAATATGCCAATTGAAGAAGTCCGCGCATTAATCAAAGGCTTGATTGATGATACAGGCCTTCCAACTGATTTATACGATCCAAACGATACTATCATTCATATCAACCCAACAGGTCGTTATGTTAATCATAGCTCACTTCATGATTCTGGTTTAACAGGACGTAAGCTTATCGTTGATAGCTTTGGAGGATATTCGCCTATCGGTGGTGGTGCACAATCAAGTAAAGACTATACAAAAGTAGATCGTAGTGGATTGTATGCTGCTCGTTGGATTGCAAAACATATCGTAGCTGCAGGCCTTGCTAAAAAATGTTCAGTTCAACTTTCTTATGCGATTGGTGTAGCAAAACCAGTTTCTGTAGCAGTTGATACCTTTGGAACTTATACCAGTGCAAGTGATGATGAACTCTCTGCATTTGTACTAGAGACATTTAGCTTAACACCACGTTGGATCACCAATAAGTTTGGTTTGGATAAACCAAGCGAAGATACCTTCTTGTACGCAGATGTTGCTGCTCGTGGACAAGTCGGTCAAAGTGATTATCCATGGGAACAGCTCGATAGTTTAGAAATCTTTAAAGCACTTAAAAAGTAATCTCTCTCATTATGCTATAAAGGCGCACCATGGTGTGTGCCTTTATGGTACGATCACGCCACTTTTCCCACTATTTGCACTGTGATAAATCACAGTTTGGTATTTTTTCGCATACAATCGTAGCAATAAATACTGCAATGTTTGCTCTGTAGAAGGGCTAAACCATGCGTTATTGCTAATGACGATCATCTGTTTAGGATTTCCTTCAAACAGTTTATCGTTCGTTCCTTCATAACAAATAGCGCTTCTAAAAGGAATGTCATTGATGATGAAGTCTTGTGGTGCTTTTGCTTTCTGATAATCTTTGGCGCCATCAAAAAAGAGCTTATTGATGATTTCAACGATAAAAGCAGGAAAGGGTACCTCTTCTCCAAAAGGAACGAGAACAATCTTATGTGCTATCTGCATTTCTCCTTTTTGAAAGAGGTATGACGAATTGAAAAATCCTTGATCTTCTTCGTAGGTTAAAGAACCTGTGACAATAGTAATGTTATGCGAATATTCCTTGAGTGCTTTGATAAGTGCTGGGGCACGATTGAGGTAAAGTGGAAATGCACTTTCTGGGAAAATAATAAGTTCTTTTTTTTCAGATATGGCTTGTTCAATCAATTTAAAATTGAGATCAATTGCCTCTTTTTGATATGCGGCATCCCAACGCTGTGATTGAGGAATATGCATTGAAGGTATAGCAACATTGAGTTCTGGTAATGTAAGAGAAGAGGGTGTATACCATACAGAAAGCGCTGCGATAAGTGGTAAAAATGCAAGGCTTTTAAACCATTTTGAAAGAGCCTTGAAAAGGGCAATGCTGCTTAAAAAAAGTCCAAATGCAAGGTGCGTTGTTGAAAAATAAGTATCGATTAAAATGACTTCGAGTTTTAACCAATTAAATCCAAAAGGGTCTACAAAACTCACGCCAAATAGGAGTGGTAATTGCAGATATATAGAATACCCAAAACGTCCAATAACCCAAAATAAAAGTGCATAAACAAGAGCTATACCTAGAATAACGAAAGGAATAAGAAAGCTTAACTCATAATAGACAAAGCTAAAACTAATCCAGTAAAACCATAAGAGCCCAATAGAAAGACCACTCCAAAACCAAACGATTCGATTTTGCCCTAAAAGAAGGTAAAACCCAGCAATGGCTAAGAGTGAATTAAGGGGACGAAAGGTCAAACCAAAATAGTCAAGATAAATAAAAGCTGAAAGCAAGAGTGCTATAACAAAGGCTTTTATTATGTAAATGCGGGTAAAATATATCTCTAAATTTTTTTTCACAAAGGATTTCCATGCAAGGTTCTGCAAGTTTACTCTCTTCTTTACTTCCACTCGTTGTTCTTTTCGCAATTTTTTATTTTCTTGTGATTAGGCCTCAGCAAAAACAGGTAAAAAAACACAAAGAAATGCTTGACGCTCTTCAAAAGGGAGACAAAGTCATTACCAGTGGTGGTTTGATCTGTGAAGTTGTGAAACCTGAAGAAGATTCTATCAAAGTTAAGCTTAATGATGATGGCGTCATAGTGAAGGTTGCAAGAGAATACATCGCAAAGAAAATCGATGCCTAGTGGTGTATTTAACTACCGTTTAGTCATTTTCATTATTTCAGTAATTTTTGGAGTAGGCATGTCAATGCCTACTTTCTTGCAAAGTGAAAAAGGGGCTAAAATTGCGTTAGGCCTTGATCTTCAGGGCGGTCTTCATATGGTTTTAGGTGTCAAAACGGAAGAAGCTATCAAATCCAAAGTAAAGTCTATTGCATCAAGTATTAAATTTTTTGCGCAAACCAATGACATTATTATTGATGACTTTCGTCTTGATGAAGAGGTGCTCTCTTTTACACTTCTTGACAAAGATGAAGAGAAAAAATTGGATGAGATGCTCAAAACCGTTAGTGGTTTGCATATCAACAAAGAAGCTCTTAAATACACACTTAACTTAGAAGAGAAAGAGAAAACTCTCATTAAAGAGTATGCTATTTCTCAAGCAGTAGAGACAATTCGTAACCGTTTGGACCAATTTGGTTTGGCTGAACCAAATGTTGCAAAGCAAGGTATGGATAAAATTGTTGTGGAACTGCCTGGTATTAAAACAGCAGAAGAAGAACAACGTGCACGTGAATTAATCGCTAAAGCAGCACACTTACAACTTATGGCAGTGGATGAAAAACGACGTGATCGTGCAAATAACATGAGTCCAACAGAAGCTGCACAGTATGGTGATGTTATTTTAAGTGATGCGAGAGGTGACAACATTCGTCACGTTCTTAAAGAAATCCCTATTATTGATGGTAGTATGTTGACTGATGCGAAAGTAGCATTTAGCGATATGCATCAACCTGTCATCAATTTTACGCTCAATTCTGAGGGTGCAAAAATCTTTGGTGATTTTACAGCCAACAATGTCGGTAATCGTTTAGCGATTGTTTTGGATAACAAAGTCTATTCTGATCCTGTTATTCGTGAGCGTATTGGTGGAGGAAGTGGTCAAATCAGTGGTGGCTTTAGTGTTAAAGAAGCACACGACGTAGCAATCGCTCTTAGAAGTGGAGCTCTTTTAGCCCCTGTAACGCTTCTTGAAAAACGAAGTGTAGGACCATCTTTGGGTGCAGATAGTATCAAAGCAAGTTCTATCGCATTGGTTTCTGGCTTTTTCCTCATTGTCGGATTTTTGATTATGTACTACCATATGGCGGGTGTATTTGCGAGTATTGCATTGTTCGTAAACTTCCTTTTATTGATTGCCATTATGGCTCTTTTTGGGGCAACACTGACATTGCCTGGTATGGCGGGTATTGTTTTAAGTCTGGGTATGGCGGTTGATGCAAACGTTATTATTACGGAACGTATTCGCGAGCTTTTACGGCAAGGTGTGACCATTAGACAATCGGTTGAAAAAGGGTATGAAAACGCGATGAGTGCTATTGTTGATGGTAACTTAACCCTAGCCGTTTCTTCAGTTATTCTTTATGTCTATGGTACAGGTCCTATTAAAGGCTTTGCGATCAGTATGCTCATTGGTAACTTGATTTCAATGCTTACAGCAATTCTTGGAACACATGGTATGTATGTGGCGTTGATGTCTTACATTGAGAAAAACCATAGTATCAATTTTTGGTTTGGTATGAAAAAGAGAGGTCACTAATGGAATTTTTTTCAAAAGGTAAAATTTATAATTTTATGAAGTATGGACGTCTCTTTGTCCTATCAACACTTTTTTTAGCTTTTGTTTCTATTGTTCTTGTTTTTACAAAAGGATTTAATTACGGTGTTGATTTTGTAGGCGGAACAGTTGTTCAACTCAAATATGAACAAGCAGCTCCACTCGATAAAATCAGAGAAGATCTCGCAAAAGATAAAATGTTCGCTGGCGCGCTTATTACCGAGTTTGGATCACCAGAAGAGATCGTTATCCGCTTTTCTGCAGTCAGTGATAGTGTAGGTCAAGATGTTGGTGATCATATTAAATCTGCTTTAAAAGATACAGGTTCTTTTGATATCCGAAAAGTAGATATCGTTGGTCCAAAAATCGGAAGTGAGTTACGAACAAAAGGTATTATATCTGCAGTGTTAGCGATGATTGGTATTTTGATTTATGTTGCGGTTCGTTTTGAATGGAAATTTGCAATTGCTTCCATCATAACATTAGCACATGATATCACCATTACACTTGGCGCTATTATTTTATTTGACATAGAATTTAGTCTTGATGTTTTAGCCGCTGTTTTAACGCTGATTGGTTATTCTTTGAATGATACTATTATCATTTTTGACCGTATTCGTGAAGAGCTTGAAGAGACGAAAAATACGAATTTCTCTCAAATTATTGATATTTGTGTTTCAAAGACACTTTCACGTACGACGATTACCTCGTTGCTTGTTTTCTTTGTTGTATTAACCCTCTATGTGTTTGGTGGAGAGATTATTCACGGCTTTAGCTTTACAATGTTACTAGGTGTTATCATCGGTACATACAGTTCTATCTTTATCTCAGCTCCATTCTTGACACTCATTGGTTTTAATGTTGAAAAATATAAAGCGAAGATTGCGTTGAAAGAGAAAAATAGAATAGAAAAAGAAAAAATGCGTTCACAGTATGAAAAAGGTACCGTTTAATTTGATGGAGAGAAGATGCAATACAATCCTTTAGAACTCGAAAAAAAATGGCAGCAAACATGGGATCAAACCAATGCGTTTGAACCCCTTGCTGATATGAATAAAAAGAAAAAATATATTTTAAGTATGTTCCCATATCCTAGTGGGCGTATTCACATGGGGCATGTTCGTAACTATACGATTGGTGATGCAATTGCGCGTCATCACCGTAAAAATGGCTTCAATGTCCTTCATCCTATTGGTTGGGATAGTTTTGGTATGCCCGCTGAAAATGCAGCGATCAAACATGGTGTTCATCCTAAAAAATGGACCTATGAGAACATAGATTACATGCGTAAAGAACTCGCATCATTGGGACTTTCTTTCTCGAAAAAAAGAGAATTTGCGGCAAGTGATGTACTGTATACTAAACATGAACAACGCATTTTCATTGAGATGTTTAATAAAGGATTGGTCTATCAAAAAAGCGCAACGCTTAATTGGTGTAATACGTGTCAAACCGTTTTAGCAAACGAGCAAGTCGAAGAAGGATGCTGCTGGAGATGTGATAATCCCGTAGAACAACGTCTTCTTCCTGGCTATTACCTCAAAATTACTCAATATGCACAAGAACTTTTAGATGATTGTGAAAAACTCCGTGCTGGTTGGCCAAATCAAGTTTTAACAATGCAAGAAAATTGGATTGGTAGAAGTGAAGGTTTAGAGTTTTCATTTGAACTTACTGATTCTTCTAAAGCTAAACTTAACCATCAATTTGAAAACTATAAAGTGTTTACGACGCGACCAGATACCATCTATGGTGTTAGTTATTCAGCCTTAGCACCTGAGCATCCTATTGTCAACCATTTGATAACGCATAAATTGCTCAGTGAAGATAAAATTGCTCAGATTAAAAAAATGCAAAGTGTTGGAGCGAGAGATCGTGCACAAGCCCCAAAAGAGGGTGTGAGTCTAGAAATAGATGTTATTCACCCACTGACTGGTAAAAATGTACCTGTTTGGGTTGCGAACTTTGTCTTAATCGAATACGGTGGAGGCGCTGTTATGGCAGTTCCTGCACACGATGAACGTGATTTTGAGTTTGCAACGAAGTATGACTTAGCAATTATTCAGAGTATTGAAAATGGTACACTCTTTGATGGAAATACCGCGACCACTGAATACGGTACACTGGTTAATTCGGGTGAATTTAGCGGACTTGATTCTAAAAGCGCTCAAAAAGCGATTATTGCTCATTTTGAAGCTAAAAAAATGGGTACAAAAGTTATTAATTATAAACTTCGCGATTGGGGTATTAGCCGACAACGCTATTGGGGTGCACCGATTCCGATGATCCACTGCCCAAAATGTGGACTGGTACCTGAAAAATTTGAAAATCTTCCTGTTGCACTTCCTGATGATGTAGAGATCAAAGGCGAAGGAAATCCTCTCGATAAACATCCAACGTGGAAATTTACAAAATGCCCTTGTTGTGGTGAGGATGCAATTCGTGAAACCGATACCATGGATACGTTTTTCCAATCCAGTTGGTACTTCTTACGCTATACAACTGATCCATCTTTGTGGAATGATGCTCCATTTGATAAAGCAAGCGCGAATTATTGGATGAATGTCGATCAGTATATTGGTGGTATTGAACATGCCATTTTACATCTTCTTTATTCACGTTTCTTTACGAAAGTATTGCGTGATTTAGGTTATGTAAGTTGTGATGAACCGTTTGCCAATCTTTTAACCCAAGGTATGGTGCTTAAAGATGGTTCTAAAATGAGCAAAAGCAAAGGCAATACCGTTGATCCTGATGCGATTATTAAAACCTATGGAGCTGATACGGCGCGTCTTTTTATTCTCTTCGCAGCGCCTCCTCAAAAAGAGCTTGAGTGGAATGATAGTGCTGTGGAAGGCGCATTTAGATTCTTAAAACGTTTTGCACAGAAAAGTGAAAATGCATTGGCATGTACGTCTATTCCTAGTATCAACCATGCTTCACTTTCTAAAGAATCTAAGTATGCACGTAAAAAAGTGTATGAAGCTCTTAAAAAGTCTAATGAAATTTATGAAGGAAGTTACACCTTCAATACTTTGATCGCAGCATGTATGGAAGCATTAAATGCTTTGAGTGATCAAAATGATTCAGCCGTTTGGAGTGAAGGGTATTTTATTCTTCTGAACCTCTTAGAACCGATTGTTCCACATGTTTGTTGGGAAATGAGTGAAGCACTTTTCGGATGTAAAAATTTAGTACCTCTTGAAATTAAAGAAGAAGTTTTTGTGGAAGAGAGTATGATTTTAGCAGTGACTGTCAATGGTAAAAAACGCTCAGAAATTGAAGTGGAAACTTCTATCTCAAAAGAAGAAGCACTGCGCCTTGGAAAAGAGAGTGTTACAAAATGGTTAGAAGGATGTGAACTCATTAAAGAGATTTATGTCCCCAATAAATTGATTAACTTGGTGGTAAAGTAATATGAAACAACTTTTTCTTGGATTCTTAATAGCAGTAGTGATTAGTGGATGCGGGTATAAACCGTCTTCTTATTATGCAAAACAAGCATTGGGAGATAGGCTTTATGCGGAAGTAACCATTTCAAGGCAAGATCCAAGAAACAGTGTTCTTATTAAAGATGCTGTCAATGAAGCCATTGTAAGTCGTTTCGGTGGTAAGTTGGTTACAAAAGAACAAGCGGATAGTATTTTACGCGTCAATATTCAAAGTATCTCTTTTTCTCCAACAGTGTATGATACATATGGTTATGTTATTGCTTACAAAACAACAGTTGTCTTAGCAATGCAGTATGAAAATGCCGACAAAAAAATTGAAAAATTAACAGCCACAGGAGAGTATGACTTCTCTATTGAAGCCAATAGTGTTATCTCCGACACAAATCGCTTTGAAGCTATCCGTTATGCAGCAAACGATGCTTTAGATGAGTTTGTCTCTAAAATTGCGATTAAAGGATTGCGCAATGGCAACAACAATTAATGAGATCATCAAGGATTCATTAGAACTTATCAAAGCTGAACACCTTAATTTAACACCTGATAACTATGCAAAAGTCTTTTGTAAGGTTGCTAAGCAAAAAGGTGTTATTGTTGAAGATTGTCAAAAAGTAGACAAATACACTAAAAAACTTGATCCAAATATTGTTACGGACATGAAGCGTTTTAATATCAGTAATGTTGATGAATTGCTTGCTTTTTTAGTTGCGAAACTTAATCGTGCCAATGAGGGTGATGCCCTAAAAATGGTCAACACCCTTGCCACATTAACCAAGCGTGTCCTTCAAGCTATTACCTTGCTTCATGATACAAAAGCGACAAACCTTGCCAATGCATCATTAGAGCGCCTTGATTTTCATCAGAATTTGCAATCTATTGATCTTGTTAAAGAGAAATGGTTTGATTTTATCTCAAACTATGATGATAGTTATCTAAAAAAATTAGATGCTTTTGGGCATGTAAGTAAAGATGACCTTGAAGCAATGGTTCGAGATCTTATCAAAATTTTGAGTAAAGACAATAGTACTGAACTCTATAAGGCAATTGTTCCGCTCATTATTGCGACACTTGTACCTTCTATTGCCTCTGGCATGAATGATGAACTTGCAACCATTAGCCATGAATTACGTAATTCTCCTGATGCCCTAGGCACACCAGCGCTTCAGCAAGAGATTAAAAAGCTTATTTCTAAACGTATTGAACTTGATAAAACCGAAGTTCAAAAGAAAATTTCGGCGCTCGATAAAATTCTTGATGAGATCAATAAAAAACTTTTTGAACTTATTCAAAGTAGTAACATTAGTCATGAGCAAGTAAAAGTTATTAAAAAAGATTTACAAAATATTAATTTTGAACATGATAGCTTTGAAAATGTTCAACTCAAATTGCTTAATATTGCGTCGTCTTTGGAAAATGAGACGCGTTCTTTAAGTGAAAAGATGATGAGCAATCAAGAAACAATTACAAAGCTACAAAACCGTGTATCCAAACTTGAGTCTGCATTACTGGTTGCAAAACAAGAAGTGAAAGAGGATTATTTAACGCATGTTGCAACAAAACGTGCGCTTGCAAACGAACTTGGACGTGTTGAAGACGCTTTCATGCGTTATAAAATTGATTACACACTCTGCTTTATTGACATCGATCACTTTAAAATGGTTAATGATACTTATGGGCACGAAGCAGGCGATGTCATTCTTTCTACCGTTGGAAAGATTTTACGCAAATATGTACGCCAAGTCGATTTTGTAGGACGTTATGGTGGTGAAGAATTTTTGGTTATATTACCAAGTACAGATCTTGCACACGCCATTCATTTTGCTGATAAAATTCGCTCCATTGTTGAGCAATTTAAATTCCTTTATAAAAATGAACGCATTAATGTAACGGTAAGTTGTGGTGTTTCTCAACGATCACAACATAAAACAAAAGATGAAACACTCAGTTCTGCAGATAGCTTCTTATACAAAGCGAAAGAAGCAGGACGTAATCAAGTGATGCCAGTGTTGTAATGCAACTGCAAGCTTTTTTAGAGACAAAACCGCTTTTTTATGATGAGATTGATTATGCACGTATGCCAAAAGCATATCACAGTATAGCAACACATTTTCAACTTCCAAAAATCATTCACGTTGTTGGTACAAATGGAAAAGGTACTACAGGACGTTTTTTAGCGAACATGTTACGTGCCAATGGACTACATGTTGGGCACTACACATCTCCTCACATCCTTCACTTTAATGAGCGTATCTGGCTGGATGATGCAAATGTAGATGATAAAATATTAGAGCAAACACACGAAACTTTACTCGCTTGGCTTGAGCCTTTAATGGCAGAATCGCTCTCTTATTTTGAATACACAACGCTTTTAGCTATGGTTATTTTTTCTCAAAAATGTGATTATGTTGTTCTTGAAGCAGGGCTTGGTGGAGAATTTGATGCTACGAATGTTTTCCCAAAATGTCTCTCTGTGATAACTCCTATTGGATTAGATCATCAAGCGTTTTTAGGTGAAAGTATTGAAGAGATTGCTCAAACAAAAATAAATAGTGTCACACATGATCTCATTTTAGCAAAACAGTATGATGCAAAGGTTTATCCTATCGCTTTACAACAAACCAAAAGGCTTCACAGCAAGCTTTATAGCGTTGAAACTTTTTTTGATGAGGCGATGAGTCAAACATTACGTGCATATGGCGAAAAACATGAATTGGCAGGCTATTTGCAAGAAAATTTTAAAACAGCCCTTTGTGCATTAAAAGTACTTGGGTATGATATTGATCTAAAAACCTTTTTACCTACTGTTTTACAAGGGCGTTTTCAAAAAATATTTTCTAATGTGACAATTGATGTAGGCCATAATGTCATGGCTGCAGAAGCCTTGGTGAAGAGTTTAGGCAAAAAAAAGGTTATGTTGGTCTATAATAGTTACAAAGATAAAGATTTTAAAACAATCTTGAGTATTTTAAAACCGATTATTGAAGAGATTTTAGTGATTGAAATTGAGAGTCCACGAGCTGCTAATCAGGCCGACTTGTACACGGTTGCACATTCTTTAGAGCTTCCCATCTCTTCTTTTTCATCTATTAAAAATGATAAAGAGTATTTAGTATTTGGCTCTTTTTCTGTCATCGAAGCATTTTTAAAGGGTATACGTGAAAAATAAATTTACCGTCACGATCTCCGATGTGCATGGTTCAAGACATTTTTTATTGCATCAGATTATTAAGAAGTTTTTGCTTTATTTTACGTTGTTTGTTGCCTTATCTATTCTTATTGGTAGTTTTGTTATTTTATTTTTAATGAAAGAGGTCTCTTCTTTAGAAGCGAAAAAAGAGAGAGCTGTTGCTGAACGAAATGAGTTGATTGTACAAAATGAAGAACTTCAAGCAAAAATTTCTGAGAAAGCTCAAGAGTATGAGAATATTCGTGATAAAATAAGTAATGTTGAAGAGCTTATTGGTCTACGTGTGAATGAAGATGAGAATCTGGACACCAGACTTGAAGAGATCGATATCGCTGCTCTGCAACAAAAGACGTTTTTTGATAATATCCCAAGTGGTGATGTGATGGCGTATAGTGAATTTTCATCGCGTTTTGGTTGGAGAGAAAACCCGATTTTAAAACGTAAAGAATTTCATGCAGGCACAGATTTACGTGCACCTATTGGAACACCGGTTTTAGCACCAGCAGATGGCGTTGTCAAGTTTACTCAGTATAATCAAAATAGTGGCTATGGAAATGTGGTTTCGTTAGATCATAACTATGGTTTTGAGAGTTACTATGCGCACTTACTCAATAAACCTGTTGTGAAAGAGGGACAATTTGTTAGAAAAGGTGACCTCATTGCTTATTCTGGCAATAGTGGTATGTCCACAGGTCCTCATTTGCATTATGAACTTAAATTTATCGGACGCCTTTTAGATCCCGAACCTTTTTTAAGGTGGAAGGGTTCTAACTTTAAAGAAATCTTTCAAAAGGAGAAGAGAGTCACATGGGAATCTTTAATAAAGCTGATCAATACTCAACAACAACAGTACCCGCTTCTGAGACAACAATAGTAGCTAGCGGAGCTAAAATTGAGGGTATTTTTAACTGTCAAACACGTTTACATGTTGATGGTGAAATTATCGGAAAAGTGCTCTCTGATAGCATTGTAATCATAGGAAAACAAGGAAAGATTAGCGGTGAAATCAATGCAAGTCGCTTGATTATCAATGGTCTTTTTGAGGGAAATGCAAATTGTGATAATGTAGAAGTTTTAGAGGGTGGCAAATTTTTAGGCAAAGTTATTTCTAAAGAACTTGTCATTGAAGCCAAAGCCATTTTTGAAGGCGAAAGTAAAATAAAAATGGAGAGTGCAGAAGCACCTTCATATGAAGAGCAAAGGGATTGATTGTTACAAGCCGCGTGTTATGAATTTTTACAAACAAAAAATGGCCTCCAACTTTTAGGTGTTAAAGGTGAAAAGGAAGCTTTTTTAGCTTCTGAAGTAGCCCTTTTTCTTGGTAAAAAAAGCTATGTCTTACCTGATCTTAGAGCCAATATGGGCGATGATCTGCTCTCTTTTCATGAGGAAATGGTAGAGCTTTTACGAGTCCTTCATGCTTTTTATCAAGATCATTCCACTAAAAAGATTTTAATTTCTCCACTGCGTACCCTTTTAACACCACAGCCAAAAGCCGAACTTTTTAGTACATATGCTATCGAATTTGGAATGCGTTTGCATTTAGAGCGTTTTCGCGAGCAAATGTATTATTGGGGATATCTAGCTGTAGATGTGGTGCAAGGTAAAGGTGAAATATCGATACGTGGTGATATCATCGATATTTTTCCTCCCGATAGTGAAAAAGCCGTTCGTATAGGTCTTTTTGATGATGAAGTAGAGAGTATCCGCTTTTTTGACTGTGAAAGCCAAAAGAGTAGTAAAGATGAGCTTGAAAGCTTCACGCTTTTCCCTGCACTGTTTGCATTAGATGAAGAGCGCCATACGCTGATGCAAAAGCGTATCGATACACTTAAAAGTGATAGCTTTACCAAAGATATTCACTCTCTTGGTCTTTGGGTTTTGGGTGAAAATGGCGCTGATTATATAGAAAGTTTTAAAACCTATTTGAGTGCAGATGCCAAAGAAGAACTTGAGGAAATTGCACTTTTTGATGAAGAGGGTGTTAAAAAACTCCAACATCTTCCTGTGCTTCCAGAAGCAAAGAGTTTTCGTGAAGTTGCACCGAGCAATGTTAAAACATTTATAGAGCTCCACCAAAAAAAGAAAATCACTCTCTTGGCTAAAAATGAAGTACTCCTTCGTATGGTTGATATTGAGGCGTCTTCTGTAAAATGGGTTCAAAGTGAGCGCATAATCAATATTATGAGCGCTGACGAGATTATTCTTTCGCTCAATAAGCCATCCGCTAAAGTCAAACGAAAACGCGCCAATATTGTCCTTGATGAGTTAAAAAATGGCGATTACGTAGTGCATGAAAACTACGGAATTGGAATCTTTAAAGGTTTAACCCAAGCGACTGTTTTAGGGGCTACAAAAGATTTTGTTCTTATTGAATATTTGGGTGACGATAAACTACTACTTCCTGTTGAGAACCTTCATGTGATTGATCGTTACATTGGAGAGAGTGGTAGTCTTGTGACCGTAGATCGCCTTGGAAAAGGCAGTTTTCAAAAACTTAAAGCAAAAACAAAAGAGCGACTTTTGGAGATTGCGAGTGAGATTATTGCTATTGCTGCCAAACGTGAGATGGTCGAAGGGCTTAGCCTTTCTATGGAAAAAGATGAAATGGCTCTTTTCCAAAACGATGCAGGTTTTGTCTATACCGACGATCAAAAGCGTGTGATACATGACATTTTAAGTGACTTTGAAAGTGGCAAAATGATGGATAGATTGCTTAGTGGTGACGTAGGCTTTGGTAAAACCGAAGTGGCCATGAATGCCATCTTTGCAACTGTGCGCAAAGGCTTCCAAGCACTGCTGATTGCACCAACAACGCTTTTATGTTCACAACATTTTAAAAGTCTCTCAGCACGTTTTGCCAAATACAACATTAAAGTAGCACAACTTGATCGCTTTACGACAGCAGCGCAAAAACAGGTCATATTAAAAGAGCTTAAAAGTGGTGCATTGCAGGTGTGTGTTGGGACACACTCTCTGTTTGAAGTCGAACTGCACAATCCTGCGCTTGTTGTGGTGGATGAAGAGCATAAATTTGGCGTAAAACAAAAAGAAAAATTGAAAAATTTCCGTGAAAATGTGCATATTCTCTCCATGAGTGCGACGCCAATTCCAAGAAGTCTTAATATGGCGCTAAGCTCCATTAAGCAGTATTCTCAACTTCTGACTCCTCCAAATGATAGAGAAGATGTCAGAACGTTTGTGAAAGAGTATGATGAAAAGGTGATAAAAGAAGCCATTGTTCGTGAGATGAGGCGAGGAGGGCAAGTCTTTTTTGTTCACAATCGTATTGCAACCATTGAAGCAAAACGTAAAGAGTTGCTTTCTATGATGCCAAACCTTCGTATCTTAACGCTTCACTCAGAGATTAGTGCGACAGTAACCGAAAAAGAGATGTTGCATTTTGAAGAAAAAGCTTATGATGTCCTCTTAAGTACTTCGATTATTGAGTCAGGCATTCACATTCCTAATGTCAATACGATTATCATTGATGCGGCGGATCATTTTGGTATGGCAGACCTTCACCAACTTCGTGGACGTGTAGGGCGTAGTAAACGCCAAGGGTTTTGTTACTTCTTGGTCAAAGATAAGGAAGAACTCTCTGAATCCGCTAAAAAACGCCTCATAGCGTTAGAGTCAAACTCTTACCTTGGTAGCGGCTCTATCTTGGCATACCATGATCTTGAGATCAGAGGTGGCGGAAATTTAGTCGGTGAGGCGCAAAGTGGGCATATTAAAAACATTGGTTATTCGCTTTATCTTAAAATGCTTGAAGACGCTATTAACTCCCTTCTTGGTAAAACACCAGTGGCTTCAAAAGAGGTCGATATCAAGCTTTCTATTAGCGCATTTATCAACGATAACTATATTACCGAAGATAGAGTACGTTTAGAGCTCTACAGACGTTTAAGCCGTTGTGGAAGCGTGCATGATGTTTTAGAGATCGAAGAAGAAATGGTGGATCGCTTTGGAAAACTAGATGTTTCAACCAAACAATTTTTACAACTCATTGAGATTAAGATTTTAGCAACGAGTCAAAATATCGTACTCATTTCTAACTATGGGCAAAATATTACTATCAAATATGAAGACGATAAGAAGATAACGCTACAATCGCGCAGTCGTGATGATGACGATGTCATTGCTACCGTCTTATTGCATTTAAGGAGTAAGGTGTGAGAGTAGGTTTTATCGGCGATATTGTTGGAAAACCTGGTCGCAGCATGTTAGAGCAGTATCTTAAAAAGATACGAAAAGAGTATGAACTTGATTTTGTCATCGCTAATGGTGAAAATGCAAGTCATGGTTTTGGGCTTGGAACTCTTCACGCCAAAGAGCTTTTCTCCTATGGTGCAGATATCCTCACAGGTGGAAATCACTCGTGGGATAAAAAAGAGATCATCCCTCTTTTAGAGGTCATGCCTATTTTAAGGCCTCTTAATTATCCCATAGGCGTTCCTGGTCGAGGAGTGAGCGTCGTAGATGTGAAAGGCGAGAAGATTGCTATCGTCAATATCATGGGGCATTATGGTATGCCTATGGTCGAAAATCCTTTTTTAACAGCACAAAAAGTAGTTGATGAGCTTCATGCTGAAGATGTAAAGACAATTATCATCGACTTTCATGCTGAAGTAACATCTGAAAAATACGCAATATTACATCTTTTAAAAGGTAAAGTAAGTGCCATTTTGGGAACACATACACACGTAGGAACAGATGATTTACTGATAGATACTGGAACCTGTTATGTCAGTGATGTTGGACTCAGTGGTGCGCGAGATGGTGTTATCGGCATGGATAAAGACGCTCCTCTCAAACGTTTCCTTACAGGACTTCCAGCATCTCTTGAAATACCTAAAAAATGTAAAAAGATTTTGCAGATGGTTATTATGGAGATTGAAGAGGGAAAGTGTATTGAGGCGTATAAATTACGCATTTTTGATGACCAAGAACGTTTGCTTGCTAGGGCAGTACATGAAAAATAGCTTTGAGCTTTTGGTCGCTCTTAAAAACAGTGGTTATTTAAAAACGACCAGAGATCCATTATGGTGGCCTCGTTCTGGAACATTTTGGGTGATTATAGGTGCTATTTTAACTCAGCAAGCCAAATGGGAAAATGTTGAAAAAAGCATGGAAAATTTAGAGTGTGCTGGCATTGATAGTTTAGAGATGTTATCAGCACTCCCTATAGAACAACTTTCAGAGTATATCCGACCCTCAGGCTTTTACAATACCAAAGCTAAAAATCTTCATTTATTAACCCATGCCATACTCAAAGAGTTTGACTCCTTTGAGGTGTTTTGCACTAGAGTGGATAGAGAATGGTTGTTGGCACAAAAAGGGATTGGTGCAGAGAGTGCAGATTCTATACTTTGTTATGCATGTAAACAAGAAGCAATGGTTGTTGATGCTTATACTGCAAGACTCCTCGCTTCATTTGGCTATAGCTTTGAATCGTATGCAGAACTTCAAGAGTGGGTTGAAGAAGGCTTGCTAAGCAATCTCTCCAAAATCCATGTGCTTTATGGCAAAGAAATGTCTCTAAATGAGTTATATGCTAGGTTTCATGGAAAAATTGTGGAGTTTTGTAAAGAAAACAGTAGAGGAAAAACAGTTTTTGTAGAGAGTTTGGGCATTTAAGCCCAAACAATTTTTTAGAGATTATGCTCTTTTTTGTATGCAATAATAAGTGCATACGCTTCATCTTTAAGTTTAAGTTTCTCTTTTTTCATAGTTTCAAGCTCTGCATCACTGATGTGTGCTCTTCCTTCATCTGCATCAGTAATTTTTTGATCAAGTTCATTATGTTTTTCGAAAATTTTTGCAAAGTGTGCATTTTCAACTTTAAGTTTTGAAATAACTTCTCTATATTCGTGTAGCATTGATTCTCCTTTTATATTTGTTTTTATTTTACCAAAAAGTGCTTAATTTTACGACTAAGTCCTATAATCGGCATTTATTTCAACATACTTATGCCCTAAATCACAGCCGTATGCTGTGAAACTTGCCTCTCCAATTCCCAATTCACAGTGAATACGGAAAGAGTCTTTTTTCATAACTGCGGCTGCTTTTTTTTCAGCTTCTGCATCTAAAGAGCGCTGTTCTTTGCTATAAATTAAGACATCATCGTAATGAATTACGAGAGTTTCTTCACTGCAGTTAATACCACTTGCACCAATGGTAGAAGCGATACGTCCCCAGTTTGGATCTTCCCCAAAAAGAGCTGTTTTAACCAACAGTGAATTACTGAGTGCTTTAGCTGCTTTCTCAGCTTCAGCCACGCTTTTTGCACCACTCACTTCAAAGGCAACTACTTTTGTTGAGCCTTCACCATCACGTACTAGCATCAAGCTAAGTTCTTTTGTAATCAGGCGAAGCGCTTCATTGAAGGCTTCTTTATGGTAAACGCCACTCTGTTTTGAGCTTAGAAGTAAAACGGTGTCGTTTGTAGATGTATCGCCATCAACACTGACTGCATTGAATGAATGCTCTATTGCAGGCAATAAAAGTTCATCCATATCTACTTTTGGTATATTTGCATCGGTGAGGATAAAGCAAAGCATAGTAGCCATCGCAGGGTTAATCATACCCGCACCCTTACAGATAGCTGCGATGTGGAAACAACTGCCATCTTCTAGAATGACTTTGAAACAAAGCTCTTTTTTGAAGCTATCGGTTGTCATAATTGCAGAAGCAGTCGCATGTGAATCTTTAGCATTAAAATCAAACTTATCAAATGCAGATGAGAGTTTTTCAACGTTGAGACGATAGCCAATCACGCCTGTAGAGCTCATAATAGGGTTATGTAAGCTTGGGAATTTTTCTTTGAGTTTTCCAAACAGGGTATCAATATCTTCAATTCCCTTTTCTCCTGTCATAGCGTTTGCATTTTTAGCGTTCATTAAAATAAAATTGGTTTGAAAACCTTTTGGATAGCGTAAAAAATGCTTAATAGGTGCAGCTTGAAAGACATTGGATGTAAAGACAGCTGAAATATCGCATAGCTCGTTAGAGCGAATAAACGCGACATCGTTATTGCCATTGGGTTTAAAGCCAGCTGACACGCCTTGGCAGAAAAAACCAGCAACATTATCAAGTCCATTTTGAAGTGGAAGAATAGTAAACATGGGTAAATCCTTTAGGATTTTAGTGTGAAAGTTTTGAGGTTAGAGCAAAAACAGTTAAGCAGCAAAAATTTCCCCGTAGAAGGAGAAATTTTAGCCGTTTTTCTTCATTGTACGAAGTGTCGAAGCAGCAATTCTAATTTTCTTAGTCGTTCCATCTTCAAGTGTCACACGGACAGTTCTAAGGTTTGGAAGGAATCTTCTTTTAGTTTTGTTGTTCGCATGGCTTACGTTGTTACCAACCATAGGGCCTTTTCCAGTGAGAGCACATTTTCTTGCCATATCGATATCCTTAAAATTTTTCGTGAATTGTACATGAAAAAAGCAAAAGAAACGCTTAATTCAATGCAGCCTGAGATTATATCGAAAATATTATAAATTTTGATACAATTTCAGTAAATTTTTGAAAATAGACTCTGTTACGAAGTCTATCGTCGTATAAAGGCTAAATTATGTTAGTTGCTCCAAGTATCCTTTCTGCTGATTTTGGAAAGTTAAAAGAAGAGATAGAAGCGATTTGCGCGGCAGGATGTGATCTTGTACATGTGGATGTAATGGATGGGCATTTTGTTCCAAACCTTACGATTGGACCTGTTGTGGTTGGTGCTGTAGCCAAAGCTACTACTAAACCATTAGATGTACACTTGATGGTTGAAAACAATACTTTTTTTGTCGATCTTTTTGCTCCTTTAAAACCAAAATACATTTCCTTTCATATTGAAGAAGAGAAACATCCTCATCGTCTCATTCAAAAAATCAGAGATTTAGGTATTTCACCTGCAATCGTCCTCAATCCTCACACACCGCCTTCTCATATTGAGTATCTTCTTGAAGATTTAGATATGGTACTTTTAATGAGTGTTAACCCTGGGTTTGGTGGACAGAAATTTATACCAAGTGTTTTGGAAAAAGCTCCCATTTTAAAAGAGATGATTTTAAAACGAAATGCAAAAACGCTTATTGAAGTCGATGGAGGCGTGAACAATCAAAATATTTGCTCTTTAGCCAATGCAGGTGTAGATATCGTCGTTGCAGGTAATTATGTTTTTGGTTCAAACGATTATAAAAGTGCTATTGATTCGTTAAAAGTATAACAATGTGGGTTAAAATCTGCGGTATTACAAACCTCGAAGATGCTTTGTGTGCGCTTAATGCCGGTGCTGATGCACTTGGTTTTGTTTTTTACCCAAAATCACCTCGTTACATAACGCCTGAAAATGCAAAAAACATTGCTGAACAATTACCTATGACAGTCAAAAAAATAGGGTTGTTTGTAGAAGCATCACCAGAAGAGATTGGTGCGGTATGTAAAGAAGCACATATGGATATGGCACAAATCCATTTTGAAGTAGACGATGCGTTTTGGAGTGCTTTAAAGGTTCCTTATTTGCGAGTTGTTCGTGCCAAAGAGACTTCTGATATTGAAGAGTATAAAGGGCTTATACGCCTTATTGATGCTCATGTTGAAGGATATGGTGGAGCAGGGCAGAGACTTGATCTTTCATGGTTTGAACATGCAGATTGCGAAAATATTATTTTAGCAGGAGGGCTCAGTCCTGAAAATGTTGAACAGGTCAAGCCTTTAGGTTTTTATGGTGTAGATGTGAGTAGTGGTGTTGAGAGGGCAAAAGGTCTTAAAGATCACGAGAAAGTGGAGATGTTTTTAAAGAGAGCAAAAGCGTGAGAGCCCTTGATAGCTACATTTTTAAAATGACTCAAAAGCCTATTTTCCATAAAGAGTTTTTTGCGAAGATGCACATGTTTAAAGAGCTTGAACATGTTGATGTTGAAGATCTTTCTATGCTGAAGCTTTTAGGACTTCCCATTACAAAATATAACAATTATGCGTTTACGCTAGAAACACTGACAACACCGATTATGCAGGGTAAATTTTGTATTGTTGATATCGAAACAAACGGCAGTAAGCCACTCTTAAATCAAATCATCGAAATTGGCGCTGTAATGATTGAAAATGGCAAAGAAGTAGGTGAGTTTTCATCTTTAGTCAAAACCGATATTTTGCCAGATAGCATCGAACAGCTTACGGGCATAACACTCTCTGAGCTTCAACATGCACCTTCTCTTAATTCCGTTTTAGAAGGTTTCCGCCTTTTTATCAAAGATGCTGTTTTTGTTGCGCATAATGTCAATTTTGACTACTACTTTATTTCTCACAATTTAGAAGAAGCAGGCTTTGGTCCACTGCTCAATCGAAGACTCGATACGATAGATTTGGCGCGTAAATGTATAGAAGCCCCCAAATATGGGCTTAGCTCATTAACTGAACATTTAGGCATCGCATTTGAAAATCATCACCGTGCATTGTATGACGCCAAAGCAACAGCACAGGTTTTTTTTAAAGCATTGGAAAATATACCTGAAGAGGTACAGAGTGTTGAGCAATTGATCGCTTTTACCAAGCCTCAAAATCAGAGAAAAAAGAAAGAGAAAACTAACAGATCTACGACTACTGGTACATCGCTTTAAATTTTACATAATTAGCAGCTGATGCATAAAGCGATGTTACTTCTTCATCGCTAAGCTCTCGTACTACTTTAGCAGGGTTTCCCATAATAAGTGAACGCGGTGGAAAGATTTTGTTTTTTGTGACGAGTGAATTTGCTCCAACGATGGACTCCTTACCAATCACTGCACCATCAAGTATCGTAGCACTCATCCCAATCAAACACGCATCTTCGATCGTGCATCCATGAAGCATAACACGATGTGCTATAGTCACATCATCACCAATGGTTGTGGCAAAGCCATCGCTACGGTCTTCTTTTTTAAAGTGTGTGACATGAATCATGCTAAGGTCTTGGATAGAGGTTCGTTTACCAATTGTAATGGAGTTTACATCGCCTCTGATGACGCATCCAAACCAGACAGAACTCTGTTCGCCGATGTTAACATCGCCGATGATATCTGCACTTGGAGCAATAAATACATCAGAAGCGATAGAAGGCTGTACGCCTTGAAACTCCATAATCATCAACTCTCCTTGAAAAGACGACGTGCGAGTTTTTCTGCTTTATGAGAGCTGGTATCTTTCTTTTGTGCTTTATAGATTTTATTCATATAATCTTCTAAAACCGTATGGTTGTTGATGGCACGCTCATCAGTCGGTATAACTTCTGTGTATTCGCCATCACTTCCAAGTGTCCAGCTAAGGACATTGTCATTAAGCTGTAGCTGTAAAATCTCAAAGAGTTTTTGCTGTAGCGCTTTATCAAAAATAGGTGTCATAAGCTCTAATCTTCGCTCTAAATTACGAGGCATCCAATCTGCACTTGAGATAAACGTTGTGGTTGGATCACCATGTTTAAAGTAGAAAATACGAGCATGTTCTAAGTACTTACCGATGATAGATTTTACGCGAATGTTTTCACTAATACCCTCAACACCAGGTCGTAAACAACAGATACCTCGAGCGATAATATCGATTTGAACTCCTTGCATGGAAGCATTGTAAAGTGCTTGAATAACATCAGAGTCTACCAGAGAGTTCATCTTAACGATAATACGACCTTCCGTGCCATGTTTCGCTTCATTGTTGATTAGGCTGATAACTTTAGGTTTAATTTGCGTTGGTGACATTGAAAGCGTGTCAAGCTTTTTATGCTTTGAAAAGCCTGATAAAATGTGAAAGAACATCGTACCATCTTTGGCAAAATCTTCTTTGCAGGTAAAAAAGCTTGTATCGGTATAGACACGTGCAGTTGCTCCATTGTAATTACCTGTACTAAAGTGCATGTAAAATTTAAGCTTGCCGTCTTCTTCTTGACGAATGACTTGAGCGATTTTTGCGTGAACTTTAAAACCAGTGATACCATAAACCACATGTGCACCCGCTTGTTCTAGCGCTTTTGCCCAGTGTAGGTTGTTTTCCTCATCAAAACGTGCTTTAAGCTCTACAACAGCGGTGACTTGTTTACCATCGTTTGCAGCGTCAATGAGGGCTTGAACAATCTGTGAGTTTTTCTCAACACGGTAAAGTGTCATACGGATAGAGACAACTTTTGGATCTTTTGATGCTTCACGAATGAGTCTAAGAACAGGGTCAAAACTCTCGTATGGATGAAAGAGCAGTACATCGCCTTTGTCGATCACTTTAAAGACAGATTCATTGGTATCAAACGGAGGTAAGACTTTTGAATTATACGGTGGTAAGGCAAGGTGCGAAAAGTCTTTATTGCCTACGATTTGCCATAAGGCTCCAAGGTTAAGTGGAATTTTATAAGTATAAATGTCTTTAAAGAAAATCTGCATATGAGAATTCAAGAAATTAAGCAGATCTGGGTCGGTTCCTTCTTGAATATTTAGGCGTACAAATGCTCCTTTACGGCGTAGTTTTAAGCCTTGCTCCATAATCATCATAAAATCATCTGCTTCTTCTTCTTCGATGACCATATCGGCATTTCTGGTAACTCTAAAGGCAGCAGAAGCGACGAGTTTATAGCCAGGGAAAATCTCTTCCGCATGTTTTCTTACAATAGTTTCAATAGGCACATAAGTGTTGTCACCTGCTTGAAAAAAGCGTGGAAGCACACGTGGAATACGAATCATTCCGTACTTATAATTACTTTCTTCTTCACTCTCACTGTCTTGAAGTTTAACTGCTAGAGAAAAACTTAAATTGTTAAGATGTGGGAAAGGATGCGTCGCATTGACCGCAATCGGAACAATCACTGGCAAAATATTAGAAAAGAAATAATCATCAGAAAGTTTTGCCAAAGCGGGGCTTAGATCATCATAATCCGTGATAAAAAGATTCTCTTTTTCAAGGTCTTTAACGATCTCTTCGTAACTGCTTTGGATAACCTCTTTTTCACTTGCAAGGTAGGCTCTGATTTCTCTTAATTGATCAAGGGGTGTTTTTTGATCGGCGCCAGTTTCAATAACACCAGCACTAAAGAGTTGTTTAAGTCCTGCAACACGAATCATATAAAATTCATCAAGGTTGGTTGCATAGATGGCTAAAAATTTGAGTCGTTCAAAAAGAGGTAACTCTTTTTTAAGAGATTGAGTAAGGACTCTGGTGTTAAATTTGAGCCATGAAAGCTCACGATTGAGGTATAGACTAGAGTCGGTTAAATCAGGCACATTTTATCCTTCATTACGAAATAAATCTAATTATTTTATCAGAAAAAAGTTATAAAAAGGTAACGCGTTGTGATTAATTTAAGCATAATTTGAAAAAAGAGGAGTTGAGTTGTCATTATTGGCAGATGAATAGCTTTTTTGTTTGGCTGAAAGTTCAGCTTGTTGCAGACGTGACATTTCTAATCGAGCCATCATTTGAAGCATGGAGGCAGTTGAAGCCACTTGATAGTCTGTAGCACTTGGATCAGCTGGTGCGAGTGCTGCGGCACGCACGGTTTGCATTTTTGTAACCGTATTTTCAGGCGTACTACCTTCTGACGTATCAATACCAACTTCACCTCCAACGGCATATAGCCTTTTGTCGGGTGCTTGTACATACGTAAAAACGGCGCTACTGCGAATGACTCCACCACCAGCGGCGATATGAGCGCTCTCATGTGCACGTACAGCGGTATCTGTTGCTTGAAGTTCAGCAACTAAAGCTTTTTGTGAAGCGGTCAGTTCTTCGCTATTTTTCTCTTTTTTTTGGGACGAAGAAGTTTGTGTTGTATTGTTAGAAGAAAGGTGAGTGTTGTTGATGTGTAAATAAGAGGCGTTTAAAAAGCTATCTATTTGCATAGTATTCTCCTAAAACGACTCTATTTTACTCCAAAAATTCTTTATTATGCAAAAAAAGTTACATCTTCTTTAATTTTTCAATTTGATCGCGTAATTTTGCTGCTTTTTCGAACTCTAAAATCTTTGCAGCTTCATGCATTGCTTTTGTAAGTTCAGCAATAATTTTCTTTTTCTCACTTGGCGGAATTTTATCTTTTTTATCAAAGGTGTTATAAATATCTGCATGTTCTTCAAGTTTGAGATTTTCATCCATTTTGCGAGTGGTGCTGGTTGGTGTGATGCCATGTTCTTTATTGAATGCTTCTTGAAGAGCACGCCTTCGCATTGTCGTTTCAATGGCTTTTTGCATAGAGTCGGTAATCTTCTCCGCAAACATAAGCACTTTACCGTTTAGGTTACGTGCTGCACGCCCCATGGTTTGGATGAGGCTGGTTTCTGAACGTAGAAATCCCTCTTTATCGGCATCTAAAATAGCAACCAAAGACACTTCTGGTAAGTCTAATCCTTCACGAAGAAGGTTAATGCCCACAAGCACATCAAATTCACCAACACGCAAAGAGCGGATGATCTGATTGCGCTCAATCGCATCGATGTCAGAGTGCATGTATTTGATCTTGATGCCTAAATCTGCGTAATAGCGTGTAAGCTCTTCCGCCATTTTTTTTGTAAGTACTGTGACCAGCACTTTTTCATCTTTTGCGATGACCTCTTTGATTTTGTCAAAAAGTGTTTCGACTTGATTTTGGCTGCTTAAAATTTCTACTTCTGGATCAAGTAGTCCTGTAGGGCGGATGATTTGTTCTGCAGTATTTTCACCACTAAGTTCAAGTTCAAGCTCTTTTGGTGTCGCACTGACGAAAAGATAACGTGGAGCTTTATGAATGAATTCATCAAACATCAAAGGACGGTTATCTAGGGCACTAGGAAGACGAAAACCATACTCAACAAGTACTTCTTTACGACTACGATCTCCTGCAAACATTCCTCTAAATTGAGGAAGGCTGACATGGGATTCATCAACAATGACCAGATACTCTTTATTCATTGCTTCAAAGTAGTCAAAGAGTGAGTAGGGCGTACCACCAGGTTCAATACCTGTAAGATAACGAGCGTAGTTCTCTACACCTTTGCAGGCTCCTGTGCTTTGAAGCATTTCTAGATCAAACTCAACGCGTTGTTTGAGGCGTTGGTACTCGACCAGTTTGTCCTCTTTTTTGAAGTATTCTAGGCGTTCATCTAGTTCTTGCTCAATCAGTTTAATCGCTTTTTGAAGCCTCTCATGACCAACGATAAATTGATTGGCAGCATAAATGACAACTTTGTTCAGGTTTTGCAACTTTTTGTTGAGAAAAACTTCAAAGTAATTAATGCTCTCGACTTCATCACCAAAAAATTCGACACGGATGGCTTCTTCTTCACTGTAAGCAGGATAGATGTCGATGACATCGCCGCTGACACGAAAACATCCTCGATCAAAAAATGCATCATTGCGTTTATAACCCATATCAACAAGGCGTAAAAGAAGCTTTTTTTGGTTGATGCTTTCACCCTTTTCAATGACTTGTACCATCTCTTTATATTCACTTGGATCACCCAATCCGTAGTTTGCAGAAACGGAAGCAACACAAATGACGTCATCAAAGCTGAGGAGTGATGCTGTCGCACTAAGACGTAAACGCTCTAATTCTTCATTAATGGAGCTGTCTTTTTCAATAAATAAATCACTGCGTGGAATATACGCTTCAGGCTGATAGTAATCGTAGTAACTGATAAAATACTCCACATGATTTTTAGGAAAAAAACCCTTAAATTCACTGTAAAGTTGCGCTGCAAGGGTTTTATTATGTGTCATAATCAGTGTTGGCATCTTCAGTTTTTGAATGATTTGTGCCATCGTATAGGTTTTTCCACTGCCTGTAACACCAATGAGGGTTTGGTAACGGTTTCCCTTTTGAATAGATGCTACTAACTTCTCTATCGCTTGAGGTTGATCGCCTGATGGTTGATAGGGACTTTCAAGTTTAAAATCGCTCATAAAAGCCTTTGTATATACTTTTTAAATTTTTTTGTTACAATTATACCAAACAGACCACAATGGAGTTCTAAATGTTTGAAGAAGAGAGAAACATTAGCACATTAAGCCAAAAGATCACAGAACTTTTGGAAAAATACAAAGACCTTCTCGCTCAAAATGAAGCCCTTCGTCAAGAAGTAGTAAAGGCTAAAGCTCTTGCTGAAGCGAAAAATGTACAGATTGCAAAGTTAGAGCAAGATCTTATTAACAAAGATGTTAATGCAGATGATTTATTGAGTAAAATTGAAGCTGTGCTAAACAAATGAGTAAAATAACAATCAGTCTTGGTGGCAAAGATTTTGATATCAAGTTAGAAGGTGATTTTGCCGTAAAGTTTGAAGCAGATTTTAAAGAGAAATTCAAAGGTAAAAGTACCATTGATCCTAAAGAGCTTCTATTTGCTTATGTTGGTAAATGTTATGATAATTTTGTGTTAGAACAAGAGATAAAAACACTTGTTAAGAAAATAGAAGAGATTTAAGCACTGCTTTAAAAACATTGTACTAGAATGATTTCTAAATGGTCTATAAGTGTATAGGCTAATTCATAAAAGGAGTTAACATGAAAAAAGGTTTCACGATGATCGAACTTATCTTCGTTATCGTTATTTTAGGTATCTTGGCAGCAGTGGCTATCCCAAGATTAGCAGCGACAAGAGATGATGCTTCTATTTCAGCAGCAGCGCAAGATATTGCAACACTCTATTCTGACTTAGGATCTTTCTATACAGCAAGTGGTCATTGGGCAGATACAAATACTACTGGTAATATGGCTTTAACAGCCACTTCAGCTAGATTAATGACAAATGTTACAAATGCATATTCTCCTACAGCAAGTACAATAACATTTAGAACTGATAATAATGCAACAGTATGTTTGACTTTAACTTTAACTGTTGATGGAAATGTTACAACGGTAGGAACAAATAACCCTGCAGGGAACATTTGTACACAAGTAATTGCTCTACCATCAGTAAGTACAATGATAAATGCTGTTCAATCTTTTGGTGGAACAAGAATTACACGATAATATTCTAATTTTATTTGAAGGAAAGTTGTTTGGCTTTCCTTCTTCTTCCAAAGGGTTACTTTGAAAAATAATCATTCTGCTTTTACAATGATTGAACTTATTTTTGTTATTGTGGTACTTGGGATTCTTTCAGCAATTGCAATACCAAGACTTGCAGCAACACGTGGCGATGCATATATTACTAAAGGACGTTCAGATGTAAGTGCAATCCGAAGTGGCATTGCATTGCAACGCTCCCGTATGATACTTGAAGGAAATAATTCTTTTCCTGCTAATCTTGATGCTATTACTGCAAATTATGGAAATAGTGATCAACGTCTCTTTAATTTTTCCGATGGTAATGTTTCTAACATTTTAGAGTATCCTATTTTTTCACAAGCTAATCGTGATGGAGGCTGGGTTAAAACAGGAGCAAATGCGTATGCATTTAGAGTAGATGGTGTAGCAACGGCTTTTACATACACAAATACAAATGGTATATTTACTTGTGATGCAAATACTGCAAATTGTAATGACCTTACTCGCTAGTTAATGTGCTTTACTATCACATCGCTCTTTTAAAATCTCCACTTTCGCCTTTAACCTATCAGTCTGAGCAGATGCTCGAGATAGGGACTATTGTCGAAGTACCACTTTCTAAACGTACTATTGAAGGTGTTGTTATCGCTGAAGTTGAAAAACCTTCTTTTGCATGTGAATTGATTTCATCTACGTATAAAGCATTTTATCCAACAAAAACATTAGAACTCGCTCGTTTTATTGCAGAGTATTATGTTTGTTCTCTTGGTGAAGCACTTAGCCTTTTTGTGCCTTATCAACAAAATACTGTACATATAAAAGAAACTATTTCTACTGATATTCATCTCTCTCATGAACAGCAAAAGGCATATGACTATATAAATGCCCATGCTGCGTCATTGTTATTTGGCGACACAGGAAGTGGAAAAACAGAAATCTATATGAAACTGTTTGAAAAAAGCATCAATGAAGGCAAGCAAGTTATCTTTTTGTTGCCAGAAATTGGACTTACTCCTCAGATGAAAAATCGTTTGAAACACCATTTTGGAACACACGTTGCTATTTGGCACTCAAAGATTAGTGCAAAGAAAAAAGAACAGATTTTAAATGACCTTGCCGATGGAAAAGTTTCCATTATTGCAGGAACGCGCTCAGCACTGTTTTTGCCACTTTCTCGTCTTGGTTTAATTGTCGTGGATGAAGAGCATGATGAGAGTTATAAATCAGGTAATCGCCCTCGTTATAATGCTAAAGATTTAGCCCTTCTTTTTGGACAAAAGCTTGGATGCCACGTTGTTTTAGGTTCTGCAACCCCAACACTCAGTAGTTTTCAAAAACTTCCTACATTTAGGTTAAGGGGAACATTCTTTGACTCTAAAAGTCACATTATGTACGATGAGAGTGAGCATGGCATTAGCTTTGTAATGACGCAAGCAATCGAAAAAGCACTCCGCGGAAAAAAACAAGTTATTGTCTTTTTACCCACACGCGCAAACTTTAAGTACATTACGTGTAAAAGTTGTGGTGCGCATGTTGAGTGCCCATTTTGTAGTGTCGGCATGAGTATTCACCACAATATGAATGCTCTAAAATGTCATTATTGCAATTACACTGAAGTGATTCCTAAAGTATGCCCTAAATGTGGGCATGATGAGATCATCGCAACTCGTATGGGTACCGCAGAAGTGAGCCAAAAACTGAGTGAACATTTTAAAGAATATGTGGTACAACAGTTCGATAGAGATGAAGTTCGAACAGAAAAACAGCTCTCCTCTATTTTAAGTGATTTTAATGAGCATAAAATTGACATTATGGTGGGTACACAAATGCTCTCAAAAGGTCATGATTACCATGGTGTAGGACTGGCTGTTATTTTAGGAGTAGATGCACTTTTAGGGATGAGTGATTTTCGTTCACGTGAAAAAACGCTTGCATTGGTACAACAAATTGCAGGACGAGCAGGACGAAAAGGATATGGTGAAGTCTTGATACAAAGTAAAAATAGTGACTTTTTTAAACAGTACCTCAGTGATTTTGAGCAATTCATCAATGACGAGTTAGTGTTTAGAAAAGGACTTTATCCTCCATTTAAAAAGATGCTCAGGCTCATGAGCTCACATGTCAAAGATGAAAAAGCTAAAGAGTTGATAGAAAAAGTAGCTCTTATGGCTCAACACTTTCCTCACGTTGAAGTTGTAGGGCATGGTAAAGCCAACATCGCAAAAATAGCAAATAAATATCGTTATGAACTTTTAGCGCGCAGTGATTCTAGTAAAGCGCTCCTTGAATTGGCGCATGCTGTCAAAATGTTACATGTTGAAGCTGATATGGATCCTTTGTCTTTTTCTTAAAATCAAAAAAGATATAATTTATTTTTACAACGCCAACGAAGCAAAGCTTTTTTTGGCTACGCTAGCCGCTGTGGCACTAAAGCTTGCCAACGATGTTGGCAGAATGTATTTGTAGTATAAAGTTTAGGATAAACAATGATAAAACGATACCCAACTAAACAAATTTTTGTTGGCAATGTCCCTGTGGGTGGCAATGCTAAAATCCCTGTACAGTCTATGACATTTTCTAAAACACACAATGTAGAAGCTACGGTTGAGCAAATCAGAAGGCTTCATTTTGCAGGTTGCGATATTGTGCGTGTGGCCGTGCCTGATTATGAAGATGCAAACGCACTTAAAGCCATTAAAGAGCAATCAAGTTTGCCTATAGTGGCAGATATTCATTTTAACTATCGTTTGGCACTGATTGCGGCTGAAGTTGTAGATTGTATTCGTATCAATCCTGGCAATATTGGCAATAAAGAGCGTGTGAAAGAGGTCGTTAAAGCGTGTAATGAACGCAATATTCCTATTCGCATTGGCGTAAACAGTGGAAGCTTAGAAAAAGAGTTTGACGAGAAGTATGGACCAACGGCAAAAGGTATGGTGGAATCAGCTCTTTATAATATCAAGTACCTTGAAGATCTTGGTTTTACCAATATGAAAGTCTCCCTAAAGGCTAGCGATGTAGAACGCACTGTTGAGGCGTACCGTATGCTGCGTCCTCTTGTGGAGTATCCATTTCATTTAGGGGTAACAGAAGCAGGAACCTTGTTTCATTCGACCATTAAATCTTCCATCGCATTAGGAACACTGTTACTTGAAGGCATTGGTGATACGATGAGAGTTTCCATAACCGGAGAACTCGAAGAAGAGATCAAAGTAGGTCGTGCTATTTTAAAAGACAGTGGTGTAGAAGCTGAAGGGCTTAACATCATCTCATGTCCGACATGTGGGCGTTTAGAGGCTAATCTTGTCAATGCCGTTGCTGAAGTTGAACGTCGTACAAAACATATCAAAGCACCTCTTAATATCTCTGTTATGGGATGTGTAGTCAATGCTATTGGTGAGGCAAAACATGCAGATGTCGCTATCGCTTTTGGAAAAGGGCAAGGACTCGTGATGGTCAAAGGTGAAGTGGTTGCAAAACTCAAAGAAGAAGACCTTGTTGATAAATTTTTAGAAGCTGTTGAGCTTGCGGCTAAGGAGTATAAGGCATGAGCAATCTGCACAATGTCAATATTGAGCGCTCGGTTTTAAGCTCCATTTTATTCAATCCTGCGACGTTTGAAGATGTTGCGGCAGTCATTTCTGCGAAAGATTTTTATCTACCAAGTCATCGTTATATTTATGAAGCAATGGAAGCATGTGAGAGAGAAGACCTGCCCATTGATGAAGAGTTCATCAAGAAAAAGCTAAACCAACAAGGGCGTTTTGATGAAGATGCAATGTTGGAGATTCTCTCGACCAATCCATTGCCTGCAACTAAAGCATATGTTGAAGAGATTCGTGAAAAAGCAATTAAACGTGAGTTGGTACAATTAACAGGTGATATCAAAGAGATAGCTGTTGAAAAAGATTTGCCTTCGACTGAAGTGGTAGATTTGGTGCAACAAAAACTGTATCAAATTACCCAAGAAAGTGGTAGTAAAGAGTTTCGTGAATCTCCGGAAATGACGCATGCAACCATAGCGCATATCCATGAGATGAAAAAACGTGGTAATTCAGGCGTTGTTGGTGTTGATACGGGCTTTGCAGAACTTAACCGTCTTACCACAGGTTTTGGCGAAGGCGATCTCATTATCGTAGCGGCACGTCCTGCGATGGGTAAAACTGCTTTTTGTCTTAACTTGGCACAAAATGCACTTGATCGTAGTGGTGGCGTTGCTATCTTTTCTCTTGAGATGCCAGCTGAACAGTTAATGTTAAGGATGCTCAGTGCTAAAACGTCCATTCCTCTTCAAAAGCTCAAAGTAGGTGATATGAGTGATGAGCAGTGGGGAAGACTTACAAGCGCTGCTGATGAGATGTCAAAAAAGAAATTTTTTGTGGATGATAATGGTTCCGTGGATATCCATAAAGTGCGTGCAAAACTACGTAAGCTTAAATCACTGCATCCTGAAATTTCATTAGCGATTATCGACTACTTGCAGTTGATGAACTCTGCTGGCAATAAAGACCGTCACTTAGAAGTGAGTGAGATCAGCCGTGGGCTAAAACTTTTAGCCAGAGAACTCAATATACCGATCATTGCGCTTTCTCAGCTTAACCGTGGACTTGAGAGTCGTGGTGATAAACGTCCAATGCTCAGCGACCTTAGAGAGTCAGGGGCTATTGAACAAGATGCCGATATGATTTTGTTTGTTTACCGTGATGATGTTTATCGTATTCGTGAAGAAAAAGAGAAAGAGCAAAAAGCAAGAACCGAAGGTAAAGAGTACAAAAGTAATTTCTTTGAAAAACCCGAAGAGCTTGCTGAGGTTATTGTCGGCAAAAACAGAAATGGACCTGTTGGTGTTGCCAATCTAGTCTTTCAAAAAGCATGTACGCGCTTCGTAGATGGTGGCAATAAAATCCCTGTTGAAATCGTCTATAGCGATGCTAGTTTAGATGTCAAAGAAGCAAAAATAAGTTTGCCTCCACTGTAAATGTTACACACACCACTCTTTGTCAGCAAAAAGGAATTTTTTCTGGCATTGGTGGTCTTTGTGTGTATAGCATCTATTTCTCTTAGTATTGAATTCTACCACTTTAAAAAACTTACTCAATCATCCATTTATATGGATAAAGCAACTGTTCTCAATCATTATACGAAAACGAATGAAAAAGGGAAATCGTATGATGTGTTCAAACTGAGATTAGATGATGGTGGCGTAGAGGTATATACGACATTATGGCATCAAACATCTATACCACTGAAGAGTCGTGTGAAAGTCAAACTCAAAGTAGATAAAGTGATGTTTTATGACTATCTTAAAGGCTTTTATGCGCCTTCTACTGCTTTGTATGAAATTTATGAAGATGATCCACCACTTGATGTAAAACCACTTTATCGCTGGATCGACAATCAACACGAAAATGAAAAAATAGCAGAGCTTTATAAAACACTTCTTTTTGCGACGCCTATATCAAAAGAGCTCCGCGATGAGGTCCAAAAATGGGGCATTTCGCATCTTATTGCTATTAGTGGATACAATGTAGGTGTGATTTCATTTTTACTTTTCTTTTTTTTAAAGCCACTTTATCAATTTTTTCAAAGTCGTTATTTTCCCTATCGTAATGCCACAGCAGATTTGACGATAGTTGTACTAAGCGTCTTGTTTGTTTACATGATGATTATAGATTTTGTACCCTCGTTTTTAAGGGCGTTTGCGATGAGTGTTTTAGGGTTTTTCTTCTATTCAAGAGGTATCAAAGTAATCTCTTTTGAAACACTAGGACTTACAACGTTAGGACTTTTAGCACTTTTCCAAAGCCTTGCATTCTCACTTTCATTTTGGTTTTCAGTGGCAGGAGTGTTTTATCTTTTTCTTTTTTTACACCATTTTTCTCATCTTAATCGTTGGATATTACTCGGTCTAATTGATTTAGGTGTATTTTTTCTCATGCTTCCTATTGTGCATACATTTTTTTCTGTTTTTACATTTTTACAGCTCACGACACCTTTAACGAGTGTGGTATTTATTGTTTTTTACCCGTTAGGTCTATTTTTACATCTTATCAATTGTGGTGGAATTTTAGATACGTATTTGTTGTCGTTTTTAGCCGTTGATGCGCATACGTATGATCTTAGCTTTCCATGGTGGATTTTGGTTGTATATGTGGGAGTTTCTCTCGTTGCCATACGCTATAGATTAGCGCTTTATGCGTGTTTAGGCTTTGCTTTTTTCAGTCTCTTTTTCATTCAATAAAAAGCAAAATTTCAATCCGTACAAATAAATAAACCACGAAAAATAGATCCATAAAAAGAAGAAAAGTAAAATACTAAAAGAGCCATAAATACTTAAATAGGTTTTATTGTACGTTACATAATAAACAAAAAGAATTTTGGAAATATACCAAAACAGTGAAGCTACAAAAGAAGAAAGTAGGGCACTTTTGAGATGAATTTTTATTTTAGCAGAAACACTGTACATGATGAAATACAATCCCCACACGATAAAATAAGGGGTAAATCGAACAAGGTTAATAGAACTAGTGACTTCACTGCTTTCTAAGATTTCTTGAACCAAAGATGAGCTGTAAAAGAAGATAATAAGTCCTAATGGCATAAGGGTGACCATCGTCCAATAGGTTGAGAGCGCTTCCCAAAAGCTACGTGATGGAATTTCGAAAATTTTACTAACAATTTTTTCATAATCTAAAAAGAACATGATGGAAATGTAAAGTACAAAAATGATTCCTACAATGCCCATATTGCCTGTATTTGCCATAAAATCACGCAGATAGTGGATCATCACATCTTGTTGTGTTGGTATAAGAGAGCTAAAAATAAAGCTTTGAAGTTTTTCATAATAAACTTCAAAAAGAGGCATTTTCGTGAAAATGCTAAAGGTAATAAGTAGAATAGGAATTAGCGCTAAAATCGTGTGAAAACTAAGCGAAGAGGCGTAGTGTGCAAGTTCTACGTCTCTAAGCTTTTTGAAAAATTCGACACAATTTTTAGCGCTTAACACCTATTATAGTCCCATTTTTGAAGGGTTTAGTATATTGTTTGGATCGAATGCTTTTTTGATAGAGCGGAAAAGTTCCATCTCACCATCAGAAAATGCTAAGTGCATAAATGGTGCTTTACTAAGTCCTATGCCATGTTCACCACTGAGTGTTCCACCCAAAGCAACAGTGGCTTTAAAGATCTCTTCAATCGCATGATGCCCAATTTCTAGTTGTTTAGGATCGCTTCCATCTACCATAACATTCGTATGAACATTACCATCGCCAGTATGTCCAAAGCACGGTACGGTAACATTGTATTTTTTAGCGATTTTATCAATTTCACTTAAGAGTGCAGGAAGTTTACTGCGTGGCACAGTGATGTCTTCATTGAGTTTTTTGCTACCGTAAATGGTGATGGATTGGCTCGCATTACGTCTTGCAAACCAGAGATTTTTAGACTCTTCCGGTGTTTCTGCTCTCTTAAAGCCACTGCATCCATTCTCACTAAATGCTTTTTCGATGACATTGAGTTGTTGCGTGAGTTCATCCTGCGTATTGCCATCTACATCAGTAATCAAAATAGCGCCTGCATCTACAGGTAAGCCTTTGTTGAATTTTTGCTCAACCGCTCTAATGGAGTAATTATCTAAAAATTCCATCGCTACCGGTGTAACACCTGCTGCCATTGTTTTATAAACAGCGTTCATAGCATCATCAACGGTTGGAAAAATACCCATCGCTGTTTGCGCCATTTTAGGCTTAGCGATAAGTTTGAGCGTAATTTCTGTAATGACGGCAAGTGTACCTTCACTGGCAATGATAATACCAGCAATGTTATAGCCTGCAACATCTTTGATAGTACGCTTTCCAGCACGAATAATTTCGCCATTAGGCAGAACAGCACGCAATGCCATAACATAATCTTTTGTGATACCATACTTCGCAGCACGCATACCACCAGCATTTTCGCTGACATTGCCACCGATGGTTGAGTACTCTTCACTTGCAGGATCTGGTGGATAAAAAAGACCTTTAGCTTCAACCGCTTTTTGTAAAGCCATGTTGATAACACCAGGCTGAACAACCGCAACCATGTTTTCCATGTCGATTTCTAAAATCTTATTCATGTGTTTTTCAAAGGCTAAAATAATTCCACCATTGGCAGGTAAAGCGCCTCCTGTAAAACCACTCCCTGCACCACGAGGGGTGATAATGATGCGATTTTCGTTACAGTATTTTAAAATATTACTGACATCGTTTTCGTCTCTTGGAAACAAAACGGCATCAGGCTGATAGCGTGTACGTGTTGCATCGTAGCAATACGCAATAAGATGCGCTTTGTCATTATAGACGTTGTCATCACCTAAAAGGTTTTTAAAATAATCAATATGTTTTATTTCCATAATGTGTCTTTTCTTTCTACAATATCAAATGGTAAATTTAAGATAATACCATCTATGCCTGAACCTTTAAGTGTGTTTGTTTGTTTTAAAAGATAAGCATAGTAGTTGTTATAATCAACAATTCTTGAACTGCTCCAATTGAACCATGAAGATTCTATTTGTTTGTTTACACGTGAATAAAAAGGAAGTTCAGGTTCTGTACCGTTATTTGCGACATCAATACTTTGTATAATATTGAAATTATGACAATCAACAAAAAAGCCTTTGTTCTCAATAGCAATAAAAATAATCGATGCAGCATTTTGATAACATGCTTGTTGGAAAATTTCTTTATCTGGATTTGGACGATACAGCTTTGCTAAATACGCAGCTACAACATCAGGGTGAATCCATGTGATAGTGTTATATTTTTTAGTAACTTCATTAAAAACAGCTTGATTTGGGGCAACTATAAGTGCACGGTCATAAAGATAGTTGATAGTAACTTCATCGCCAACCACAGGTTTGATACCAGTATCTGGAAATGCACCTTGAGCAAGCATTTCAAATTTTTCAACTTTTAAAACAGCTTTTGTTCCATTCTTGCTTATAACATCTACACGTGCGATAATCGTAGTATGTTTATCGTCAAATTTATGGCTTACAACACCACTTGCACCGACTACAAATTCTGGTGAATCAGCGATCACAATCTGTTTTTCACCAGACTCCAAAACGGTTGTTTTGAACTCTTTAAAAAAAGATTGAGCCTCTGCAAATGAGCCAAACAAAAACAGACATATAACCAAAAATAGCTTGTTCAACGGGAACTCCTTGAAGGGCACATGTTACCCTTTTATTTTTATGAGAGAGATTATACTATAACTGTTTTAAAAAAACTTCTTTTTTCAAAACAAAGTGTTTTAGGCATTTTGTAAGATTTGTTCAGATAAAATCGAAAAAGAACTAGGGGGTGCAAATGGCAAAAATCATAGCGTTATTATTTCTTTTTTTATCGATTGCATCCGCTTCATATGTTGAAGAACTAAAGTGGCCAAAGGGTGAAACGTTTCTCACATTTTTAGAAAAAAATCATTTACCATCATCAATTTATTATACGTTAGACAAAGAAGAACAAGAACTTGCTGCAGAGATTGTAGCAGGTGTTAAGTACCAAGTACTCAAAAGTGAAGATAATCAATTAGAACAAGTCTTAATTCCCATCGGCGAAGAGCTTCAAATGCATCTTAAGAAAAAAGATGACAAGTTTGTGATGGAAATTACTCCTATTATTTTACAATCAGAAAAACGCGCACTAGCGATTGAAATTCGTAATTCCCCATACGTTGATATTTTAAATGCAACCAATAGCTATGGCTTAGCCAATGAATTTGCCCAATCATTTAAAGGCGAAATTAACCTTCGAAACCTTCAAAAAGGCGATAAATTAGTCCTTCTTTATCAACAAAAACGACGTCTTGGAAAACCATTTGGTTCTATTAAAATAGACGTTTCTATGATAGAAACAGCAAAAAAGAGAAATTACATCTACTACTATAAAGAAAATTATTACGATGCAAAAGGACAAGAACTTACTAGTTTTCTACTTGCAAATCCTGTGAATTATACACGTGTATCGTCTCCTTTTACTCAAAACAGATGGCATCCTATCTTACAAAAATACCGCGCACATTTAGGCATTGACTATGCTGCAAGCGTTGGTACGCCTGTTAAAGCGGCTGGTAATGGAAAAGTGCTTTTTGTGGGTGAAAAAGGTGGATATGGCAATACCATTGAAGTAAGCCATGACAGTAGTTATAAAACCCTATATGCCCATCTTAACGGCTTTGCTAAAGGGCTTCGTGGTGGTCAAGGTGTCAAACAAGGTCAAGTTATTGGCTATGTCGGCAATACAGGACTTAGCAGTGGCCCCCATTTACATTTTGGATTGTATCGTAGCAATGTTGCGATCAACCCTGCAAGTGTTGTTAAAATTGCAAAAAGTGCTTTAGGTGGAAATGAACTTAAAGCCTTTATTAATTATACTAATGAATTGAAACAAAAAGTAGAAAATGCCTTAGAAAGTGATACACCACCGTTTAAAGAAGAAAATTTTAATCTTGCTTATCCTTTTGAACAAAAACAAGGTTGATTTTTCTCTGTAAACAAAATGAAACGGTTTTGCGATAGAATTTAAAGAAAAAGAGTTTGCCATGATACGATGTTTTTTTAGAAATAGTAACAAACTTGAAGTAATCACAGATTTGAGTGAATTTGATGACAATGAAGATAAAAAGAGCAAAGTTGTTTGGCTTGACATGCTTCTTCCTACTACTGAAGAGATTGTATTTGTCGAAAAGACCTTTGGGATAGATTTCCCGACAAAACAAGAGTCAGAAGAGATTGAGATAAGTTCTCGTTACTGGGAAGAAGATAAAAAGATTGAGATCAACAGTTTCTTCTTGATTACCAATGAAGAGAGCGCTCACAACGAGACTGTTTCGTTCATTCTTCAAGGCAATCTTCTGATATCTATTCGTTATAAAGAACTCAAAACCTTTGAAGAGTTTAGTAAGCGTTTTTACTATGCTCCTCGCGAATTTAAAAACGGTTACTACATTTTTTGTCAGCTTCTAGACATCAGAATTGACGCCGATGCGGATATCATTGAAAAGCTTTCAAAAGACATTACTCGCTTACGTAAACACGTCTTTACTGACTATACAAATGATGACGAAGAGATGTTGGAAAAAATCTCCTCATTTGAAGATTTGAACATGAATATTCGTGAAAACTTGATGGATAAACAACGTATCTTAACCTCATTTATCAAATCTACTAAGTTTGATGCATCGCTTCGCAATGACATCGTTATCATGCTTAAAGATATTAAGTCTTTGATTGACTATACGGAGTTTAATTTTGAGCGTCTAGACTACTTACAAAACATCTTCCTTGGTGTTTTGAACATTGAGCAAAATAAGGTCATCAAGATCTTTACCATTATGAACGTTATCTTCCTTCCGCCAACGCTCATTGCAAGCATTTACGGTATGAACTTCGATATTTTGCCAGAGCTTCGTTGGGATTATGGCTATGCCTTCTCGTTAGCGCTTATGGTTATTTCAGCGGTATCACCTATCCTTTATTTCAAGAAAAAAGGCTGGATTTAAGCACATGAAACACACGATTGAAGTGCTTAAAATTGAAGAGTGCGTTCACTCAGAATACATAAAACCTAAGAGTATGTACTATTTACATAACAGTGTTGAAAAACGCTGGGATATTGTCGATACACATAACAGTGTCGCCATTTTGCTCTATCATAAAGAGCTAGACTCTTTTGTATTTGTAAAACAGTTTCGTCCTTCAATCTATGTCAAAAATAGAGATGGCTTTACGTACGAGCTTTGTGCGGGTATTGTCGATAAAGACAAAAGCCTTATTGAAATCGCCAAAGAAGAGGTCTTAGAAGAGACAGGGTATGATGTACCGCTTGAGAAATTAGAAAAAATATCTTCATTTTATACGGCAGTTGGTTTTGCAGGTGGCAGACAAACGCTTTACTATGCCGTATTGGATGATAGTATGAAAGTCAATGAGGGCGGTGGCATTGAAGATGAAAACATTGAAGTCATTTACCTCAAACGTGAGGATACTTTAGCATTTATGTTTGATGAAAATATTGCAACGACATCGGGCTTGATGTTTGCATTGATGTGGTATTTCAAAAAGTTTGAATAAAAATGTAACGGTTGATTTCAACCGTTACATCCTCTCTATATTAGTCTATAAAACGTTTCGTTAAATCTCCATACGTCTCAATGCGTCTATCACGTAAAAATGGCCAAATGCGTCGTACGTGTTCTCCGCGTTCTAAGTCCACATTGACGATGAGCACTTCCTCTTTGTCGTGGCTTGCTCTTACGATAATTTCCCCTTGAGGACCTGCAACAAAGGAATTACCCCAAAAGCGAATGCCATCTAGTACACCATGATTGTCCGCTTCTTTGCCGATACGGTTTACGCTGATGACAGGTAAGCCGTTGGCGATGGCATGACCTCGTTGTACGGTTTCCCATGCGTCACATTGGCGTTTTTTCTCATCTTCACTGTCAGCGTCAAACCAGCCAATAGCAGTTGGGTAGATAAGCATTTCTGCACCCTTCAGTGCCATCAAACGTGCAGCTTCTGGGTACCATTGGTCCCAACAGACTAAAAGACCAAGTTTGCCCACACTGGTTTGGATCGGGTTGTAGCCAAGATCTCCTGGGGTAAAGTAGAATTTCTCATAAAATCCTGGATCATCAGGGATGTGCATTTTGCGGTATTTGCCTGCTACTGTACCGTCTTTTTCAAAGACAACGGCCGTGTTGTGGTAAAGACCAGCGGAGCGTTTTTCAAAAAGTGATGTAACTAAAACGACGTTGTTGGCTTTTGCGATGCCCGACCAAAAAGTGATGTCTTTTTCCCAGTTAGTTGCGAGGTCAAAACACTCCACATCTTCGTTAATGCAAAAATAGCGATCTTGGTGGAGTTCTTGAAGAACAACGAGCTGTGCGCCTTGTTTTGCAGCATTTTCGATAAGTGAAGCAGTTTTTGCTATGGTTTTTTCTTGTGTGCTTTCAATGGCATGTTGGATGAGTCCGACTTTCATAAAATCCACCTACAGTATGATTATTTTAATAATCTGTATTGTACCTTAATGAGCTTTTAATTTGGATTTTTCAAAAAGTGCCTTAAATGCGAAGTTTTGTGTTTAAGGTTTTGAAATTGTGCCAAATTTGTGCCAAATTGCTACAATGCAAATATTTTTTCTATGCGTTCAGTATCTTTTTCATCTTCGATATAGTGCGCATAAACATTATTTAACATTTTGAGAGATGCATGACCTAAAAAGTATTGTATTAGAGTTGGGTTTTCTCTAGCTTGTAGTAGCAAACTAGCGAATGTATGCCTTATTGTATGCATAACCCTTCTTTCATATCCTACTTCTTTTTGAAGCCTGTAAAAATGATATGATATTCGAGAGTAAGAACTTTTAAAAACTTTACCATTTTTGTTTTCTATTTTTGAAATAAAATCTTTTAAAGGTTTCAAGAGGGTTATTTGTCTCTCTTTTCCACCTTTTGGTAAATTCTCTTGTTTTCTCTGTACCCTAGTTCTTCTAATGTTGATACATTCCTCTTTTATATCTTCCCATCTTAAAGCTAAGACTTCATTTGGTCTTGCTCCAGTAAAAAATGCAAAATAAAGAAATGTTTTTAATTCACCTTCTGCATTGTTTAACAAATTGTGCATTTGCATAAGGTTAAATACTTTCTTCTCTTTATTTTTTACTGGTGGCTTAAGCGCATAAGTAACTGGATTTTTGTCAATAACATCTATTCGTATTGCTTCCTTACACGCTAAGCTTATTGGAGCTAAGTACATTGTAATAGTTGCGCTTGACATGCCTTGTTTTTCTAAGAGTTCAACATATCTATCTATGTCTTTAGTTCTTAGCTTATTAACGCTTACATCGCCCATTATGCTAAAAAACTTACGAATAGCAGACTCATATGTCTCGTAAGTATTTAACTTTCTTTTTTTCTTTGTCTGCTCTAATACCTTACATGTAAATTCTGATATTTTATAGTCATCAAATCGTAAACCATACTTTAGTTTTCGTTCGATTTCAGGTATAATATTTCTATTAACATATGCGATATTAGCTTTTGTTTCTAAGAGATTGAGTGATTTACGCACTCTTTCTCCACCTTCATAATATTCGACATAAAGTCGATTTCCATCCTTGCTTTTTCTAGTGCAAACTTTTATCATTTAGCGACTCCTCTAGCAAGGCATCTCTATTCCACATGATAATTTTATCGGATTTTTTATCAAAATGATAACCATCTCTATAAAATCCATTATGTCTCCTTTGCTTCATAGCTTCTCCAGTTACTCCAATCATAGAGCCAGCGTTTGCATCTCCTTTTATTTGAAAAGGATATATTTGTCTTTTGATTTCTAGTTGCATCATTTTTACAACTTCAACAGCTACTTGTTTAGCTATTGTTTTAGCATCTACTTCTATTGTCAACATTGGTCGGACTCCTTTAATTAAAACCTATATCACTAATATCCGCTTCACCATCTTTCATCATTTGGAAGATTTCTTTACTTGGCAAGCGGTTGCTGTTGTCAAACTCAGGATACATCGCTCTGAGTTTTTTAATGTACTCTTGTCTCATTTCAAGTGGAGCGTTACTTGTTTTGTAGATTTCCATTTGTTCGTCGAAATCTTCTTGTGTTTCAATTTCTTCAAGCTTCATTCGTGTACTTCTCCTTTATATCCATCGTAGAACGCTTTGTTGTTGCGCTCTGTTTGACTGTTTTCATGATCTATGGAAACTGGTTCATCCTCGAACTTTGTGTATCCACACGCAAAGCATTTGTGCATGTGCGGTGCATTTTGTGTTTTACATTTTTTGCATATCATTGTATTGCCTTTTTACATTAAAATTTCATTTTTTTTTATTGCTAACATCTAAACGTATGTCAAATAACGCTAACTATTTAGCTCTTATGAGTCTCAGAATCAATTAAGTTTTAAATGCTTATGATATGAATTCAAATTTACTCTTAGGAGGTGCGTTCTGACAAGTTTTGTCGAATGTATACTTGTCTGTGGTGATTTGAATTGCTCCGTAACAGTCTAATATTCCTCAACACTACGTTAGACCAAGCTAGTTAGAGTACTGAGACATGAAACTGGGAGTAATTTGGCATTTTCCCTAGTAATGCGAGTTGTTGCTTTACTTGTGTTTCTTGGTCGGCACTATAAAATTACAAAACTCATTGCCATCTAGTATACAAACTATTTGGAATCTAGGGCTTGTAAGCGATACTCCATGTATCAAACTCATTGAATAACCAATTTGTTTGGCTCAATGAATACTTGTTGTGGACCGCTTACATGTTTTTTACTTTTAATCCTTTATGTTATACTTTCATCTGTGGGGTGCTTGAAAGAGTGTGTCCCCACCCAAATTCGTTAAGCTACTTCTCTATTTTCAACAATCACATTGTAATTTGCTGATACAACGGCTTGTGCATGAATAGGTGATACACTGTTACCGCACATCTTTACTTGTTGTTCTTTTGAGAGTGCCTTTTTATTGAGTGCATAATCAATGATGTATGACTTTTTAAACCCTTGAGCACAATAAAGCTCACGAGCAGTCAGCATACGAAGTTTAATATCTACCATTTGGTACTTCATGCCATTTATGGTGACAATCCCCATGCGCATTTCTTCATCATTTATGTCGGTGTACTCTGCTAAGAAATCACGCACCGCTTCGATTTTCTTCATGGTTGCTTTATCCCATGATGTATTTGTTGCTCTATCAAACACTACATCCACTTTTGAGAAACGGTCTTTTGTTGTAATTGTTCGAGTAGGTCTGCAAAGATGCTGTCCGATTTCATTAGGAGTACCGTAATAAACACTCAAAAAACTCGCTTCAATAAGCGCATGTCTGTTTTCTGTGGTAATGGTCGTTATAGGTGCTAAGGCACTCCAATTTGAGCCTTGTGAGCTTTTATTGTCAATCGCTATGAGTAAAGGAGATACCAGGGCATGCCTCATTCCTCCGCTTGTGATGGTTGTAATGGGAGCCGTAAATAAAGTACCTCTACCATCAGCTACCTTTTGACCGTCTTTTTGCCTTTCTCCAAAGTAATTAGAAACAAACGGTGCAAATGTCACCGATGCTAAAGCGTTGTGATCAACCGTTGTAATTGCAGGCAATGGGCTTTTTAAACTACTCCCCATAACTTGCTTTGGATTGTTCTTGTTGTTGTAGTATTTCACAATCCATGAAGCATCGATGTATCCATCTTGGTTTATCATATTTGAGGTGACTAAGAACGGTGCAGGATTAAAGAGCACAAATTTTTCAAGTCCTTTGCCAATACGTCTTAAAGAGGTTTCTTGTAAAGGGCGTTTGATTCTGAGCTTTTGTTCCTTGATGGCATCTTTTGACATAAAAATAGAATAGCTAGGATTGTTAAAATTGATAATTTCAGCTGCACATCGATACGGTTTCAACTTCCCTTTTTTTACTTGTGAGCTTTCAGGGTCACCGTGTGTTGCTTGCGGCCATACTATAGGCAAGCCATCACAACGTGCAACCATAAAAAGACGTTTGCGAATAGTCGGTGCTCCGTACTCATGCGCTTGCATCGTACGCCACTCAACATCATAGCCAAGCGTTTTAAGAGAGTTCACAAAAGAAGTAAATGTCTGTCCTGCTTTTTCTTTTACAGGAAAACCATCTTTATCAACTGGTCCCCAACTTTCAAACTCTTCAACATTTTCTAAAAAGATAAGTCTAGGTTTTCTAAGTTTTGCCCATTTCACAACAACCCACGCAAGGGAGCGCAACTGTTTACATACTGGCTTAGACCCTCGTGCTTTTGAAAAGTGTGTGCAAGATGGTGAAGCCCATAGTAACCCAACAGGGTACTCAGGGAAAATACTTTTAGGGTCAACCTCAAAAACATCGGCTGTGAAGTGTAGTGTATCTCTATGGTTTACCTGGTGCATTGCAATAGCATCGGGGTCATGATTTACCGCAACATCAGGGTCACGACCAAATACACTTTTAATGCCTTCACTTGCACCACCTCCACCCGCAAATAGGTCAACAATTAAACCAAATTCAGGATCAAAGTTGTTTAGAATTTCTGTCATAGTTGATTGTTTTTTCATGCACTTTCCTTAATACCAAGTTCATAAGCTCTTAACGCTACTTCTTCAAGCATACGTTTTAATTCTCTACGTGATAGGGTGATGTTTTCTTCTGCTTTTAAAATAGGTGTTTTAACACTAAGACATGGTGATTTTGGTGTTTTTTCTAGCAATACGTCAGGCTTATAGTATGTAGGAGTTTGCCTTTTGATATAGTCCTCTTTTGTACCTGCATCCATCCCTTTCATATTGCATATAGTTTGATAGTTTTGCCATTGCTTTTCTAGGAACTTTTCGTGGGTCATGTATCACCTCAAATCTTGCAAAAGCAGTCTTTTAGTGGCTCATCTGATAGTTCAAATAAGCTTCCTTGCTTTTCCATCTTTTTGAATAGTTTTTCCATGTCAGCACACGTTCTAAACTTTGTGAACCAATATTTGTTTTTAATGCCAATACCACTTTTTTCAAGCTGATCTAATCTATTTTCAACTAATACCATATAAGTCCACATGTCTTTAAAATTCTTCCATACTTGATACCAAGCTTTTTCACTTTGCCCTGGGCACATACCGCAACCAGTTCTGTTAAAAAATTTATAAAGAGGATTTTCCATTTCTTCATTAATTAAATAATGCTTGCAGTCACGTTCAGTCATTTTAAATTCTGTTATAAGTGGATATAGGAGTTTTTCATCTTTTTGTATTCTGGTTCTCTCATCAAGTGTATAACCAATATAAATTTTACGTTCACCATAACAGCCTATAAGGCTTTCTATTAACTCTTCTGATGGTTTTACTTTTGCCTCTCTTCTCCAATAACAAGGCTCAGACCAAACCATTGGGATACCTCTTATGCATCCATCAAATTTAGAAGTTTTATCATTTATAACACCATAACACCAATGCTCAAAAGTGGTTCTAGGTTTAGTAACGATAATTTCTTTTTTATATCTATTTTTAAAGTAACTTTTTAATTTTTCAATATAGTGATACATCAAATCGAATTCCATTAGCGTGTCTTGAAAAATGATGTAATCAACTGGATACCCATTCTTTAAAAGCAAGTCACACATTGTTACGCTGTCCTTACCTCCGCTTATTGTTGCTATGTATTTCATAACTTCAACCCTTTCACGCTTTTTATCGGGTCAATAGAGCCTTTCTTCTTTGGCTTACCACCTACAAAAGGAATGAGGCATAGAATGAAAGCGATGGAAAATAGTGTTAGGTATTCCATTATTAAGCTCCTAATAAAAGCTGTTCATTAAAGTGATTCAAGACTAAATGTCTCTCTATCGTTTTGTATGATTTTTCGCCACCGTCAAAATCTTTCACCATCTCTTTTTCTTTTGGTGTTAAGTCTTTGTAATCTTTATTGCTGTAATCCATAGGTAAGAAATTACGCTTTTTCCCAACGTGAATGTTGAAACGTCTTAGCAAATCCTCATCTTTAAAAGTGATGTGCATCGTGCCTTTTTTAAACACACTCACCTTGAAATATTTTGTATCAATATCACGGGTGATTTTTAAGTCTTGAAGATAGTATTTAACGACTTTCCCAGTTGATGGTTCGCTTTTTTCTTCAACATCTTCGCCGCTTACAATCTTCTTTTGTTTTTGTGTCAATCCTCCGTCTAAATAGCCCATTACCAAGTCCATATCATCGAAAAACTTCTCTTGCTCCCAGCTCAAAGAGTAAATGCCACTCCACCCAGTATAGAAAGGCATGATGACTTTTTTATTGATCTTAAAAGCCGTGTTAGTTTTCCAAGCGTTGTAGTAATGAATGTTTGCCGCATACTCGTTTGACCCCCAACGGGTATCTCTTAAAGCGTGTTTTGTAAGTTCCTCAAAAAGGTAGTCTATCGCTTCATCGATCATCATTGGAAACTTTGCAAGAAGGTTGATAATTAGCTGTCTTATGTTGCTTTCCGTGAAGTCCATATGTCTAAACTTGTCTAATTCCTTGACTAATTCTTCTCTCTTTTTAGACGTTAGACGTCTTTTGACTTCATCAAGTTTCATAGTCTCCAACCAGTATGTCTTTTTCAAAAGTGTTGAAAAGTAGTTAAGCTTTTTCTTCATAATCTCCGTAAGATCGCCTTTTTCCTCTTCAACTTGCTTGTTGTACTGTTGGATATTTTCTCCTACGACTGCGAGGCTTAGATACTTAGATAACGATTTATAATTTTTGTAAAAGTCCATGATCTGATTTGTGACGGCTTCTTTGTCCTTGTTGTAGCGTTTGACGATGTTGCCTATTTGGTTATGCGTTGCTACTTCGTGCTTTTCTTCAATGCTTTCAAACTCTGTCACGTCCTCATTCATGCCCTCAAAAAGTTCCGTTTCTACTTCTCTAATTTTCTCAATGTAGATCAGCGCAACTTCAACATCTGTCTTGCGTTCAGCATTACTAAAAGCGTTCTGAATGTACTCAACGTGTGCGCCCAACTTATTGAGCTTTGCGACTAAGTCTTTTCGGCTGTTTGAATAAGGATTTTTAAGTGTTTCAGCGTTTAAAAGGCATACAATTTCACCACTGAATAAAATGTCAATCGCTTTGTGCAGGTGCTTGTCTCCATCGCTAAATGGAAAGTTTGCAACAATAAGATCAAACTGTTCTAAGCCGTTGTATTGCAAGAAGTCTGAATCTATTACCTGAATCCCTTTCCCTCTCAACATATCAGCACAATGTGTGTCTATTTCAATCGCTGAAATGTCTACATTGTTGTGTCTGCATTTGTCTTTTATTGATTCAACAAGATCGCCCATGCCTGCCGATGGCTCTAAAATGCTTTTGATTTTTCCCCAGTGCTTAACCTTGCTTAGCATTTTTATAGCTAACATTGGCGGTGTTGGGTATAAATCAGGATTTTTAAAAATGCTCATATCTGTACCTTTGTTTGAGTTGTTCGGTAATCCCGAATAGTTGAGTAGTTTCCAAAATGGAAACGAGTGTTTAAATGCGTTTTAGTATTTATCGCCCACTACGTGTAGTGAGCTGTAAAGGCTAAAATGGTATCTCGTCATCGTTAATGTCAATGTCAGGAACTCCACCATCTTCATGTCTTTCGCCTTCTGGTTGACCTTTGCTATCCATCATCTGCAATGACTCAACAGTGATAGAGTGCTTTGAGCGCTTTACACCTTGTTGATCTGTCCATTGATCGAGTTTTAAACGACCTTCAACCAATACTTTTTTTCCACGGCTTAGGTATTGATTAGCGATCTCTGCAGTACGTCCAAAAAAGGTGATGTCGATAAAGCATACTTCTTCGCCTTGATTACCGTCTTGCTTTTTAAATCTTCTATTTGTAGCTAACCCTGTTGTACAAACTGCGCCACCGCTTGGTAGGTAGCGTAGTTCACAATCTCTGGTTAGGTTGCCGAGCATGATTACACGGTTAAACATTTTTCGCCTTTCATTTTTGATATTGTTTCCATAGCTCTAAGCGCATCTTTTACGCTCACACGTTCTTTATTGCATAGCATTAGCTGTAATGCTTCGTATTGAATTTCGTCAGGCATTACTACCCTTTTTCTATCGTTGGAAACGGTACGTGAATACCGAATTTTTGACCTAACGCTAAGTTGATAGTGTCGTAAACATCGTCTATCTCTTTGCGTTTTAGCTCCGTTGTTGATTTCTTGTGCAATACGGCTTCTTGTATAGGCTTCCAAAGCATTTCTTTAACGCTTAATGGATTCCATTCAATGTCTGCCTTGATGATTGTTTTAACTGTGAGTTGTCTATCGTTTAAAGCCTCAGCAACTAAAGAAAAATACTTGTGAAGTGCTTTGTTCTGTTGAAGTGTCCGAGTGTCTAAGTTCTTGATTTCAACAACGTAACATGCTCCATCTTGCATTTTCTTTAGTTTGCGCTCGTCTTCGTCAGAGTAGGGGATAAGTTGTCCTCGTTCTTTTTTAAATTGGATTTTCACGACACTTTTACCGACCAAGATATACTTTCTTTAGTATATGGAGTAGCATCTATTTTGTTTTCAGCCAAAAGAGTTTTATAATCAACACTTTTTTTCTTAGTAGGGTAAACAGAAACTCCAAATCCTTTAGACTTTACACCGTTAGCCATTGATAAAAGTGCCTCTTTATATTCGGCTTCTTCTGCTTCAAGCTCTTTTTTACGATCGCTAATATCTTTTAGCTTACAAGCCAACATTTCCCACTCTGTATCTGTATGTTCAATTTCTTCTTCAAGCTCGTATGTGCTCATAAAGTTTTCGAACTCTTTCCATGATGTAAGCATATTCCAAAACCATACTGGGTCATCAAGTACAGCATCGCTTACTGCTATTTCATCGTTCTTCTCGCTGTAAGCCACTAAGTATGCTTTTTTTGCTTCAAATACATAAAGTTGATGAAGCATTTGCGCTTTGTAGTGTTCAGGTATCCGACCATTTTTTACTTCGTTATATGTATGCTCGCTTACTTTAATTTCGATAATTGTGTCTGCATCAAAATTAATACCATCAAGCGAAGCTAAAAAATCAGCATTAATACCTACTGCAGGCTCAAAAATGTCATTAAAATACTTATTTGCTAACTCTCTAACATAAGGCTCTAATTCATTTCCACGCTTCATAGCGTTATTGTAATAAGGCTTTATTCCAAACTTTAACTCTCTTGCTAAATTATCTTTTTTTTGAAATGGTGAAAGCCCAAGAACTATAGGAGTTCTTGAAGCTGTGCGATGATATTTAGCTCTTAAATCGTGCCATTCTTGTGATCCTTGCTCTAATAGTAATCTTTCCATCATGCAGCCTTTGGAGTTTTCTTTTTAATAAGTATCGCTTTTACTTTTAAAAGATTTTCTTCGTCCAGTACATCTAAGCTATCAATTCTGTAAAAGTTAAGCATTTCTTCTTTACTTGTTCCAGTATCTATAATTAGCTTTTCAATATCCATGATTAAATCAAATCTTTTATCTATAGCAACATCTTCTTTTTCTTTTTGTTTTTGTTTTGATTGCTGACGTTTTCCAAACTCATAAATGACTTTTCCATCGTATTCGAGCTTTAACTTTTTAACAAAGCCATTTTCGTTTTCATATTCACTAATAACGATTTTATCTGTATAAAATTTTGGATATTTTTTACCATTTTTGTTATCCCAGTTATCCCACTCAATCCAAATGCTTGGGAAGTTGTAAAGCTCTGCACCAATTCCCCACTTAAAACCTGCACGTTTAAAAGCATCAGAATAAAGACCTTTTTCTTTTTCTGTTTTACTTTCTGTGCCTACATCGCATCGCCCAATCCATTGTTGCGTGTCTTTGTCATAAATTGAAATTTCACAACACAAAAGACCATCTTTGTCGTAAAAAAAATTATTTTTCCAAAGTACACCGAAAGCATCATCTAGCCTTTTTGCATCAACTCTAGCTGTTTTATAAGCCAACAAAGGAAATCCTCTACCATCCGAAACACCACTACCAATTCTCATTTCTATTTCATCTGCGCTTAGTGGTGCGGATAATTTTTTAAAATCGCTCATTTTGTAACCTCCGCTTCAATAGATGGAACAACCATATTATTTAGTATCTCTACAATACTAAAGCCATATTGTTTATGTAATTGTTTAATTGTTTGTGAAATTGTTGTATAACATTCTTGCAGTTCTGCATCTGCTTCATCTAAGCAAGATTGATACTGCTCCTCTCCACTTTGCATATACTGCATATTTTCTTGATAGTATTCAAATTCTCTATCTTCATTCATACGCTGGATAACTTCTGCATCTGATCGGCTCATGCTAAACCCCCCATAGTCATTAACACTAAAATAGTGTGTCTTGTTGTTTGTTTCTTAAATTTGTTGAAACGCATAACCCATGCTCTAGTTTTTAAAATTCTTTGTGTACTCATTGGTCGGACTCCTTTGTGTAAGTTCTTAAAAAGTGAGTAGCCCATTGCCTTTTGGCTTTGCTGGCGCATTACGACACTCGACTTGGGTTTTTATTTGCTACGCTGGACTGCACCCTTACGTCCTTTGTCCACTTGACTACTCACCATTTAAAAACTTGATGGCACGTGCAAAACCTTTTTTCTCGAATTAACATGTGCTATTGTTGAATGCTTAATGCCATCAAATAAACCCTCTATCAGAACACGCACAAAACCATTGTTTTCATCAAATAAACACTACTTAATATATTGTTGTTGAATGTGTCATGTTCTCAGTGGAAGGTTAAAACACACTACCGTCACCCCGTTATGCCTAGTGACCGATGATCAGTGTCTGCGCTGTATTCATAGTGTGTTTTATTGAGTTTTCACTCTAGAAGCTCCTCGTGGTATAATGGTTTTGCCTATACAAAATACACACAAGGAGTTTTTAGAATGAATGCTTTGTTGATTACGTATGATTTGAATAAAGGTGGTGCTGTTGGTAAAGATAAAGGGCAAAACTACTCTGGTTTATACGACCGTATACGTGGATTAAGTGATGGTTCTACTTGGCATTGTGCAGATTCTACTTGGATAATAAAATCTAAATATAATACACAACAAGCAAGAGACCATCTTCAAACAGCTATTGATAGCAATGATGTAATTTTAGTAGTAGACATAACTAATAAATCTTATCATTGGCAAGGTTTTAAAGGTGATTGTGCTACTTGGCTAGGAAAGCATTTAGGATGAACTAACCTCATGCTCTCTGAATGCCAACTCTAAATTAGACACTAACCCATAAACCTCCGTATCCTCTTTTAATGTAAAGGGGATACCATTTATTTTAATAGTCGTTCCTTTTGGGATGATCAATATTTTTACTTCGTCGTTGTGAAATAAATTTTCTTTAACACTTTCTAGCTCGTCACCTCTTAGATAACCAGATTCTACTGCTTGATCTACTTGTGCCTTTACGCCATCTCTCATCTTTTCTCCTTAATTGTAAAATCTGACTTATTAGGTAATATAAAAGTAAATTCTATAAGTCGTTGCATCCTAAGCATTTGTTTTAGATTATGGTGCAATAAAATATAAATGTCTCTTTTTTTTATCTTACTTTTGATACGTCTTTTCATCGTCTCTCCTTTTAAACTTTATAAAGCCTACGGTCGGACTAAATAGGCTTTATAAATCGCTTATCATCTACAACCCCACATAAGCGAAGTGGGCATGTATGGCGCAGACCCTTTTCAATCTGCTTTCACTCATTTGGCGCATTTTATTTTTAAGTCCTATCGCTTCCAAGTGGTTGGACTAGCTTTTTTGTTTCGCTGATTAGAATGTTACAGTAACTGTAATTAAATAAAACTTAAAAAAGATACAGTTACTGTAATTTTCCAAAATAAAAGTGTATAATGTCAAAAAGGAATAGGAGTTAGTATGGAAGATATTATAATTTTGTTTTTTATGTTGATGTTTGCAATATTATTGTTTTTATTTGAAATAGCATTTTATATATATGAAAAAATAAGAGCCGGTATTTTATCTCTTAGAAGATTGTGGGTGGAGATGAGAAATAGATAATGTGGTATACTTACTACACTGACATGAATAAATAGCATAAAGAAGATAGAGCGCAAAAGCGCTCTATCTTATTCTACAATACTAAGTAAATATGCCCTTAAAACTTTGCCTTTTTGGTCTTTAAAGAATTTAACACTAACATTAATCTGTTCATTATTATCTGCTTTACCAGCCAGCTTTATTCTATCAGGAACTGAAAGAAAATCTCTACTAAATAACTGAGAATTTCCTACAATTTTAACCATTTTTTGGTCATCCCCATAATTTATAGCAGCAACTTTTATTGTAATTGTTTCTATTGTTTCAATTTCTTGTACAGGAGGTTCTTGTATTGTAGAATCATAATTCGTAATTTCATTTTTAGTAACCTGTGCTGTTCTTCCACTATCTCGCTGATATGATAAATTTTCATCTACATTTAATTTCTTTAAAGTTTTTTCTTTAGGCTCATTAACAGCTTTTTCAAGTTTTGCATTTGACCTTACTTTATCTACTGCTTCTATGATTTGTATAACATTTTCAGTTTGAGCTTTAGATCTTGCTATTTCTTGATTATCTCTCATATGCTGAGATATTAAATTGTACGAAGCTACTCCAAATACGCCTAATACAATTGTTGATAAAACGAATACTTGCATTTTTGGTGTCATACTTTTTATATGCTCCATCAATCTATTTATTTCTTTTAATTTTGCTTCTAAACAACCAGCTTCCAATTTGAATTGTAACAAAATTTCTTCATCAAGATCGGTTACACCGTAATCTTTTTTCAATTGTTTTACAATTTTTTTATAAGCATCTTGGTGAGCTATAATCATATTGGCGATAACAGCATCTACATAAGGAGCTTCATAGTTTGTAAAGCGTCCACCATCTAGTTTTATAGCAACTGTTATTGTTTCTGCTATATCACCAATAGCAACATTTTCACCTTTTGTAAGTTTATCAAAATAAAGCTCAATATCTTGAAAATTATTTATATTAATCAATTCCACATTAGACTCTGGCACAAAGACTCCTTTTTTAAAATTTTTACCTACACAACCTATTCATAACCTCAAAATCAACGCTCCATAACCCTTTTTTTGACTCTTTAGCTTCTTGGAGTACATTATCAAGCTCTTTAGGGTATTTCTCCTTTTTATAGATGCAGGAGTAACCATCTTTGATGATCTGAGTTGAATAGTCAACACTATTTTTGCTTACTGTTCCAAGCATACGGCCGTATTGATCTTTTTTATCCGATATGACGTTTACTTTATCGCCTTTTTGGAAGAACTTCGCAGCGTAACCGCTTGATAGCTTTCCTAGCTCTTGTTCTTTTTCGGCTGATATTCCTGCTTTCTTTGCATCTTTTTCTAGTTTAGATCCACCGTACTTTTCAGGTGTATCGATGTAGAGAATACGGATTTTTTCTTCTTTTCCGTTCATTTTAACGTGGATAGTATCGCCATCCACTATCTTTGTTACGATTGCTTCGGTGGCAAAAGATAGCGTGGATATGAGCGAGAGTATGGCTAGTTTATGCATTAAGTAATTTTGCCTTTTGTGCTTCAAATTCTTCTTTTGTTAAAACGCCTTTATCTAAAAGTTCTCCAAGCTTTACTAGATCATCGATATTTAATTTTTCAGAATTGTTTGTTACTGGTTTAATATCTCTAAATTTTGGTAAATTGTACAATTCAAGGACAACACTATTATTTATTTTTTTTAGAATGAAGTAATTTTTACCATTTGTGTACATTTTTTCAATATCTGTGTTATGCTCGTATTCTTCTAAATCATATTTACTATAAAAATTTATAACTTTTCTTAAAATAGTGTTAATGTCAGATTCAAACTCCATTCTGTATCTTTCATATACTATGTCATCATCCTCATCATTTCTTGCAATATCATATGACTTAGAATTCTTTACTATGTTTTCTTTATTTTCACCAAGTATAAAAAGTAAAACAAAACCAAATAGAGGTGTTAAAAAAAGAGATAAAATAAAATAACCAAAACCATTACGATTTAATTTGTTTGCATACATTCCACATAAAACAGAAAAAAGTACCAAAAATAATAAAACTTCCATTTACGCTCTCCCTATAAGTTTTAATCTTGCCAATCTATTATTTGTCTTTCTTTTATTTACGGATATTACCTTAGCCATTTTTATCTCTACTGAATCGTCATCTAATCTAACAGTTCTAGTTTTAAACGTATCACTAGGGTTATAAGGTACAAATTGAACTATATATGCATCTTCATCTTTAAAATACACCTTTAAAGCGCTTTCATTTCCTATTGTGTAATGAACCATATCACCATTAATAATTTCTGCCTGCGGATCACATATTACTTCGTCACCATCATCAATCTCTGGAGACATACTATCTCCATTTGCAATTACACAATAGTATCTTTCGTTATAGTCATCTCCATTAAATAATGCAAATCTATTACATTGAAAATGGTTTAAATCTAAACCACCACATGATGCAGTTCCAATAACTTTAACAGTTCTAACAGGCTTTGTCGTAATTTCATCATCTAAAAAATATGTGGGTTCTACACCAAAAAAATCAGCCGTTTTTTTGAAATACTTTGAAGGTAAAAATGTATCATTATACTGTTCTTCTGCATAGCGAGTAATATAGTTTGGACTTACCTCTAAATACTCAGCCAGTTTAGCCTTTCCACCTCTGCCGTATCCATCAAGTAAGAATCTAAGCTTTTCTTTTAATGTCATTTTTTATCCTTTAAAGTTACAGAAATTGTAACAAATGTAAAAGTACAGTTACTGAAATATATTTAAGAAACTTTTTATTACAGTTACTGTAATATTCACGCATGGAAACACAAACTATTACAGAAAACTATTTAAAAGTTCTAAAACATAGGGTTCATAAGGCTAAAACTCCAAAAATTGAACACTTGAAAAAATTAGCAACGCTAGTTCCAAATCAAGTTTCAAAGTCTGAATTTAAGTCTTACGTCAAAAAGGCTAAGAAGTCATATGATGATCTTCTTTTATGCATTAATCATACACCATCAAAAAAGTGTGGTCAATAGTTATGAGGAGTTACTAAGTGTGCACTAATACACTATTTGGTGCTAGTGAAGAAGACCAAGATAAAAAGTTAAACAGGATAACTATTTCGCTTAATTCTGATGATTTTGAATTAATTGAAAAGATAGCTTTTGAGAAGAATATAACACGATCTGAGGTTGTGTGTAGGCTTATAAGACCTACGTTATCAAGAATCGCAGAGCAAGAAGAACTTATTACAATAAACCCTAAATTAGTAGCATTTGACCTAATAACTTCCACAGAGCGCAATTAATTTGCGTTCGATGGAGCTTAATAGCTCACGTCAAAATCCTTTAGTGTAAAAGCCACCCAGAGTCCGACCAAGAACAGGGTGGCTACAACGTCAGCGTTGCCCTGAAAGTTTAACTTTGATGGGCTTATAGAATGTTTACAAGGGGCGGTCTGGTGGAACTTCCGCACCCTCTTTGTAAGCATAAGTTCCAAAAAAGGTTAACTATGCGAGATACTTCACTTATAGCTTACTGCAACACATACGCAAGCGGTAGCGCACAACACAAACGATTTAAAGTTTACAACTACATCGTAGATCATCCAAACTGTACACGTCAAGATATAGCAGACAATACAGATATTCCTATCAACGTAGTCACTCCAAGAGTTAAAGAGCTTATAGACTCAAAAATGATCTTAGAGAGTGGAAAAGTTGGAAACCACTATAAGCTAGTTGCTCATATGGCGGTAGTGGCATGAAAGTAAATATTATTTTTGCGATCATAAAATTTATTAATGCCATACCTTTATCAAATAATGCAAAATTTAAAGCGATTGTATGGCTTAGAAAGGTGGCAAAATGACACCTTATGACTTCGTGCAGAGTGATAAAAATATACTCATTTACCGACCAGAGTTTAACAAAATAACTGGAAGCGTTACAGCTACTATTTTGCTTCAACAGATCATTTACAGATTACAAGATAATGATAGTTTTTTCAAGTTTAAAGAGCCTTGCAGCCACGAATTATACCAAGAGGGGTATAGTTGGTGCGAGGAACTAGGATTTACTCGTAGAGAGTTTGATTATGCACTATCTGCGCTTAAAAATTTAGGCATCGTTAAAACAAAAATGACTATGTCAAGATTGACTTATTACAGCATTGATAGAGAACTTTTCAATGAGTTATTTTCTGTACTTTACGTAAATACGAAAAGCGACTTTACGTATAGAGCAAATGCGCCTTTAGATATAAGTAAAAATCTTTTGACAGAGAATACTAAAAAAAGAGTATCTAAAGATACTCCAAAAAAAGACCTTGTAAACTCAAAAAAATCTGAGTTTATCCCTCCTAAAAGAGAAGAAATTACAAACTACGTTTTAGAGAATAAACTTTGTGTTGACATTGAGAAGTTTATTAAATACTACACCGCTTCAAACTGGAAAGACAACAAGGGTAAGCAGGTTAAAAACTGGAAACTAAAACTCATTACGTGGGATACAGGCAAAGGAAATAAACAGCAAGCACAACAAGACCTATCAACAATTCCGTTAGACCAAATCAAAGACTTAGACGAACGAATGGCAGAAGCAGAGCGCAGACGTCAAGCGAACATAGACAAGTGGGAGAAAGAAAATGGAATTTTTTAACGGTAGCGTTCAAGCAAACATAGAGGATGCGATCATAAACACATTCTTTGAAGCTGAACTCATGGGCGTAAAACATGAACAGCTCTTTAAACTTGATGAACGTAATTTTCAAAGCCACTTCAAAAAAAGAATTGTTGAAAGAATTAACGAGAGATTGTCAGATAACGGAAGTATCTCATTGTTGGCTTATGAAATTGCAGAGAAGTGCAAAGGTAGCCATGAGCAAGAAATGCTAATGATAACTGCTCAAAGCGCATTACCGATTGAAATAGCAAGAGATTATCACTCATACTTAGCAAAAAAACGTATTGAAAGGTCGCTAAATGTCGCTTAGGGATAAAGTAAAAGCTCAAATAGCAGAACTACAAGCAACACTAACAGAGCTTGATACGCTAGAGGGTAAAACATACGAAATTGAGAGTGCAGGAAATTTACGCGCAAGAGTTAAAAGCAAACCAAAGACACCAAAGTATGCAACTGGTATCACTTGGCTAGATGAAAAGCTAAACGGTGGCTTTCAAGAGGGTAGTTTCATCAATATAGCTGGAGAGAGCTTTAGCGGTAAGTCAACAATGGTGTTGAATATTTTGGCAAACATTGCGGAGTATAACAAATGTCTTTTCTTTAGCTTTGAAATGTACGAAAATCTTTTATCTCACAAGATAGAAAACCTCAATCAATACCAGGATAAAAATTTACTTATTGAGCAATACAGAAATGATCTTGATGATGTTGTAGGTCTTATAAAACTTTACGCTTCAAAAGGCGTTAAATTTGTAGCTATTGACTCAAAAATGAAGATAAAAGTATCAGGAAATGGAGAGGACCACCAAAAAGCTTCTTTAATTTCTTCAACACTTGCAAAGTTATGCCAAGAAACTGGTGTGATTATCATGCTTATTAACCAAATTAGCGAGGCTGATCTAAGAAACGGAAGATTTGCGCTTAAAGGTAGTGGGGATCAAGTTTACGATAGCGATTTTATTTTCTTCCTAACTGTGAAAGAAGATGAAAAAACTGGAATAACAAAGCGTACGTTTATGTGTACAAAAGATAGATACAACGGCAAAAAGTGGAAGTATGAAATGCAGGAAAACTCATTTATATCTAAAAGTATTCCATGCGAAGAAAAAATCTATGTTCCGAGTATCTAATGGCTAAGCAAAAAGAACAACCAATAGCACTACGTTATCACTATTTCTGCCACAACTGTAAAGAAAAATTTGACAGTTCAGAAATATTACATGAGTGTAAATGTGGGTGTGCATGGTTAACGGTAAGCGATAGGGATACATTGAAAAGTGGATATTTTGTGGAAGGTGTTAGAAGATGAGTATGCCATTTGAATTAAACAAAATTTACAACTGCGATTGTTTGGAGTTTATGAAACAAGTACCTGATAAATATTTTGACTTGGTGCTTACTGACCCACCTTATGGGATAAATGCCGCATCCAAAGGGAGTGTAGGAGGTGGCAGTTTTAGGGGTAAGGCTAAAGACTTTGGGGCAAAAGATTGGGATTCTAAAATACCTAGCAAGGATATTTTCGAGCAGTTATTTAGAATTAGCAAAGACCAAATTATTTTTGGAGGTAACTATTTTATCGAATATTTAAAAAACACACGATGTATGCTTACTTGGTACAAACACGAAAATTTACCAGAAAGGACTTTTGCAAATTGCGAACATGCTTGGACAAGCTTTGATAAAAATTCAAAGGTTTACAGTTTTCAATGGGACGGCTTTATTCAGCAAGATATGGCAAACAAAGAAACTCGTTATCATCCTACACAAAAACCAGTCGAACTTTTTAAACTAATACTTAGATATTACGCAAAAGAGGGATTTAAAATATATGACCCATTTTTAGGAAGTGGAACAACCGCTTTGGCTTGTGAATGTCTTACGCATCTAAAACTTCAATGGGTTTGCACAGAATTAGAACCTGACTATGTAGCCATAGCAAACAAACGATTAGAACAAGTACAAGGAAGTTTATTTTAATGCAAACTAAAACACATTCACTTATGGAAAGCCTTAGCAACGTAATTATTGGTTACGTTGTGGCTTTTTTAAGTCAAATAATTATTTTTCCAATGTTTGATATTTATGTGGCATTGATTGATAATTTGATGATTGGCTTATGGTTTACCGTGATTAGTATTTTGAGGTCTTATGTAGTTAGAAGATATTTTAATAAAAAGGAATCTGAATGACTAAACCACCAAGACTAAAAACCTGCAAGCATTGTAAAAACAGCTTTATTCCAACACGACCAATGCAAACAACGTGCGGTTATTTATGCGCCTTAGAACACGCCAAAGAGAAAGCAAAAACGCAGCAAGGAAAAGACAAGCGCAAAGCCATCAAACAATTCAAAGATAGCGACCTAGCTACACTTAAGAGATTAGCCGAAACCGTAGTAAACAAATACATCAGAGAGCGAGATGGCAAGGTATGTATCTCATGCGGATACAAAGGTAATTCAAGACAATTTCATGCAGGTCACTATCTACCAAAGGGTAATAACTCATTCCTACGATACAACAAGGATAACATACACGCTCAATGCTCTATCTGCAACAACCACTTATCAGGTAACTTGGCAATGTACCGTATCAATTTAATTAAAAAAATAGGCGCCGAAAAAGTAGAGTGGTTAGAGAGTCAAAGAGGTGTCACAAAGAAGTGGACAATAGAAGAATTGAAAGAAATCATAAAAACGCACAAAATTAAAGCAAAAGACATTGAGTCAAAGGAAATGTATGTCTAACAATAATTCTTCGAAAAATGAGCCATTAAATAGCGCAAATGGTACTGGAATGAAATACGACAACGGAAAATTATTAATGACTTTAGTTTCTCCTCAATTTGTGGATGGAGTAGCAGAGGTTTTGACATTTGGTGCAGAAAAATACGAGCCTAACTCATGGCAATCAGTACCAGATGCTAAAAGAAGATATGAAGATGCACTATACAGACATTGGAACGCATACCTTAAAGGAGAAAAAACAGATAAAGAGAGTGGATTAAGCCATTTAAAACACTTGGCTTGTAATGCAATGTTTTTACTACATTTTGAGCAAAAAGGAAATAATTGAAGTACATCAAACAAAATCTTAACCATTGTAATTTTGATGAAATTGAGATAGTGGCGCTAGGAGATTTACACATAGGTGACAATGCGTGTGATGTTAAACTTTTAAAAAGTTACATCGATTACATTAACTCAAAAGAGAATGTTTATGTTATCGGAATAGGTGATTATCTAAACAATGCTCTAAAACTCAGTAAAACAGACGTGTATAACGCTGTTGCACCTCAAAAAGAACTCGAAATGGCTGTTGAAATACTTTCAAAAATACCAACGTCAAGATGGTTGGCAATGACAACTGGTAATCATGAGGTAAGAACAGCAAAAGAAGCAGGAATAGACATCAATGAGTTTTTAGCTTATAGACTAGGTATTGAAGATATTTACCACAAAGGTATGTGTATCATCGATTTAAAGTTTGATAGCTTCACATATTGGATTATGATACATCATGGAGCAGGCGGAGGAGCTACAAAAGGCGGAGCAATGAACAAGATGCAACGACTCAGCGATATTATTCCAAATGCTGATCTTGTATTAATGGGGCACACTCATCAAAGTATGTTAGCATGGGATAGTTGCTACTTCATTGATAAAAAACACTACAAAATGAAAAAACACAATCAACTTTTAGTCAATACTGGATCAATGCTTGGGTACAGAGATGGATACGCAGAAGGAATGATGTTAAAACCATCACGAAAAGGAAATGCAATCGTAACGCTAGAAAGCCCAAAGAACAAAAAAGCAAACTTTAAAGCCATGAAAGCAAGGTGGAATGTATGAGTGAAAAAATAGATGGTTTATACAATAAGTGCATAGCAAAAATAGACGATGATATTGAAACTGCAGAAGTTTATCTCATTGGTTGTGTAACTCTACTAAGAAGAAGATACCAAGGTAGGGCAGACCGTGATAGAGTAAGAGAAGATTTTACTATAACTCGAGGTCTTGACAAGTATGAAAGAGAACTAAACACCATATCTAAGCTATCAGACGATGCACTAGCTTCACTTATTGCTTCATCAATCGATCTCACAGATGACCTAAGACACGTTAACGATCTGTTCAGAAAGATTAAAGATGCGACCATGGACGAAAGAGAGGCTATAAAGCAAGCAGCACAAGCTCGCAAAGCCTCAAACCTATTCCAAAGAATAGCTAACATACTAAGACCAAAGAAGAAGAAAGAGAAAAAGAAAAACAAGAGCATTATTGGTAAAAACTTGTTTGATTGGATGGAGTGATGGCTTTAACTGCAAAGCAAGAGAGATTTTGCAACGAGTATCTTATTGACTTAAATGGAAAACAAGCAGCAATAAGAGCTGGGTTTAGTGCAAAAACAGCTGTGGAGCAAGCAAGCAGATTGTTAAGCAATGTTAAGGTTTCAGAAAGAATTCAAGAATTACAGCAAAAAAGACAAAAAAGAACAGATATTACAGCCGATAAAGTCATTATTGAACTTGCAAAGATAGCATTTTTTGATATTAGAAAGATATTTGATGATAACGGAAACCTAAGAAGCCCACATGATTTAGAAGATGAAGTAGCGTGTGCGATAGCTTCCATTAAGACACGTATTGAAAAGAGTGGGCCAGATAAAGAAGATTGGGCAGAGATTAAAGAATACAGAGCAAACGACAAGCTTAGAGCTTTGGAAATGCTCGCGCGACATTTTGGAATATTCGCAAAAGAAAATGATGATCCATCAGACAATAATACAAAAACAAAATACGTTGGCTTTGTTTCAATGAGTGAAGAAAAGAAAAAACAGATTTTAAAAGAGAATGGGCGTGATTGAATTATTGCCCCATCAAGAAGAATTCCTTTTAGATGATACTACTCGCCACTTACTACTTTTAGCAGGGTATGGAGCAGGAAAAACTTTTTCTTTTGTATGTAAAGCCTACGATTTAGCCTCAAAGAACGTAGGGCATACAGGCATATTACTAGAGCCTACCGCTCCACTATTGCACGACATTCTTATCCCTGATATGACATCGTTTTTAGAAGATAACGACATAGAACATACGCTTGTTAAATCTCCACAACCGAATCTTAGAATACGTTTTGAAAATGGCGAAACAAAAATACTCATGCGCTCTTTGGAAAACTGGCAAAGACTAATCGGTGTTAATGCTGCGTTCATTGGAACAGATGAAATGGATACAGTCAAAAAAGAAATAGTGTTAATGGCATATAAAAAGCTCCAAGGTCGTTTGCGTAAAGGTAATGTACGCCAAATGTTTAACACGACAACCCCCGAAGGTTTTGCAGGAGCTTATGAGTTATTTGAAAAAATGCAAATGGGTAGGATTATTCGTGCAAAAACTTTAGATAATCCGTTTTTGCCACAAGACTTTATCCAAGATTTACAAAACAGCTATCCTCCTAATCTTCTTGAAGCGTATATGGAAGGAAGATTTGTAAATCTAACAAGTGGCACAGTTTATAGCTATTTTGATAGACACAAACATCACAGCAATGAAGAAGCCAAAGAGAACGATACGTTACTTATAGGTCAAGACTTTAACGTTGGTGGGTGTGTATCTACAATTCACGTTATAAGAGGCAATGTAGTCATAAGAGTGGACGAAATAGAGAGTAAAGACACGTTCACAATACCAACGAATATCCGCAAAATATATCCAACGAATAAAGTAGTAATGTTCCCAGATGCAAGCGGAAATAGTGGACATTCAAATGCTACCAAGTCAGATATTCAAATACTACGTGATGCAGGGTTTATAATTGAAGCACCACAAGCAAATGGACGTATTATTGATAGAGTTAATTCAGTCAATGGTCTTTTGTCTCACGGACGTTATCTTATCAACACCAATAAATGCCCTAAAGGTACAGAAGCTTTAGAACAGCAAGTATTCGACAAGAATGGAGAGCCTGAGAAGTTTTCAGGAGCAGGGACGATTGACGATTATAACGATAGTATGGGTTATTTCATCGTAAGGCGCTTCCCTCTTACTAAAAATACTTTCACACCAACATCATTTATTATGAGATAACCACAAAATAGATACATCGTTTGACTATACTCCACTTAATATCAAACAGGGGGAATTATGTCAAATTCACCAAAATTCACGGACTCTTTGCATAGTAATAACGCTAAAAATTTAGCAATAATGAACTCTTTTAGAAATAATGATGTCAAAGATCATTTAATAAAGTGGGAAAGAGAGACAGAAGATAGCTATAAATCACGTCAACTCAATTCAGTCCTTTACAATGTCGTTGAAAAGACGATCAATACAGCTAAAGGTATGCTATTTCGTAAGCCTTTGAACTGGTCAGATGATCTAAACAGTCTATTTGTTAAAATCGCTTCTGAGGACGTTGATAGAAACAGCACATCATTAAGTGAATTTGCAAAAGAAGCAACGGTTAACTCTCTTTGGGATGGTATTAGCTTTATTATCGTTGACTTTCCAAAGATCGAAAACGGAGAAGCTATTGTAAGCTTTCAACAACAATTAGACTCAAAACTAACTCCTTACTTTTCACACGTAAAATATTCACAAATACTCAATCGAAGAATGAGCGGAGAAAAACTTACACAAATAACTATCGATGAAAACATTGTTGAAGAAGATGGAGAGTTTGGAGAAAAAACAGTAAATCAACAACGAGTTTTATTCATTGGTGGCGGTAAAATATACCGAGAAAATGAAGTTTGTTATGAATGGAATAATAACTTAGATTATATCCCTATCATTCCAGTTTACAGCAATAAGACAGGATTTTTACAAGGAACACCAAAGTTCTTACCACTTGCAAAACTAAATTTAAAGCACTATAACTTTTTATCACAGCTCGATAAATCTCTTTTTGTTGCTGCAAACCCAATTCCAGTAATTTACGGTATGCCAAACAAAGAAGAAGGTGGACAAGTAGTTATAGGTGTTGATACGGCTATCACATTTACGGATAAAGAAAATAGCGGTTTTGAGTGGGTAGAGTTTGCAGGAACTTCTATCGACAAGCTCCAAGAGGAGATTAAGAACATTGAAACTCGTATGACTTCAATCGGTTTATCTTTCTTAACTTCTGATAACAAAGATCGTACAGCAACAGAAGCAGCAATAGTATCATCTTCTGAAACGTCAGACTTATCTTCTATTGCGACATCAATTCAATGGGCTATTAATCAAGCTTATAGAATTTGGTGTCAGATGATGAACCAAGAAGCAAAAGGGGAGATCACAAGTAACCGTGACTTTGTTGGAGCATTGAGTGCAGAACAAGCAAAAGTGTATCTACAAATGCAAAAAGACAATCAGATTACATTAGATCAGTTATGGACCGAGTTAGAGCGCAGAGAGTTTATCCAAGAGTTTGATAGAGAAAATGCAAAGGCTGAAATAGAAGCTAGAAATCAAAGCATGGCAGGTATTGTATGACTAAAAAAGAAATTATCAAACTAAGGAAAGATACTCATTTTTACATTGATATGTTTGGTAAAAATGTTCATTTTTGCCAGGACAAAGAGAGCTATAAAGAACTACTATTATCTTTCGGATGGGAAATAGACTTAGAAAATTACCAAGGGTTAATGTGGAAAGATGAAAGAGACAATAGGTGTTTTATTGGTGTATTTGAAAATGACAAATCTATTTTAGTTCATGAGAGTGTTCATTGTGCCCTTAGAATTATGGAAGCAGTAAACCAAGATTTAAACTATAAAGATGAATGTTTGCCATATCTTACAGAGCTTATTTATATGAAATGTATTGAAAAATGGAAAGATAAATGACCGACATTGCCGTAAAGCTTCAAATGCTAGAGGAGCGTTTCCAATCCTCAGCAGAGAAAGCTTATATCTCCTCGTTAGACAACGCTCTAACGATCATTTTAGGAAAGTTAGCCAAGATTGATAGCGTAGATGAAGCAAGGAGATTAAATGCTCTTAAATCACTCATAGAGAAAGAAATAGGCGGAATTTATGAAGATATTAAGCCATACATTAAAGACGATATGGAAGGCTTTGCACAGTTCGACTATAAAACACAATTCAATTACATCAATGATACCGCCAAGTTAGGTTATACGTTCGCTGCTATTCCAAAAGATACCATTAAGAAAATATTGAGTTTCGATGATGTTATGGTGCTTAATGGCAAAGGATACACGCTTAACGAGCTGTTCAACAACGCAGGACACGCACAAGTTGAGAAGTATAAACAGATAATAAGCGGTGGTTTAGCTGCCAACGATGGTTATACCAATATTGCCAAGAGCTTGAAAGAAGCTGGCGCAGAAGCTACGTTAAATATGCGTACTTTAGTACAAACGGCAGTAGGAGAGGCGAGAGATAGGGCTAACATTTACACGTATGACAATGTGTTCGCTGATGTCATTATTGGATGGAAAAGTGTCGCAGTTCTTGATAGTAGAACATCGCTACAATGTGCAGCGCTTGATGGAGTAAAATACATGAAGCCTAAATACTCTTATTCTACGATACCAAATAGACCAAAAAGACATTTCCATTGTAGAAGCATACTAAAGCCATTAACAACATTTGACACCGTAACAGAACGACCTGAAAACGGAGACGAAACAGGGCAAGTAAAAAGTAATGTGAAGTTCCAAGATTGGTTTTCTACTCAGTCCGCACAATTCCAAAATGAATATCTTGGCGATGCACGCTATAAGCTATACAAAGAAGAACGCCTCAGCATAAAAAGCTTTGTCGATGTTAAAGATGGTAGAAGATTTACGATCAAAGAACTAAACGAAAAGTTTTAACCTCCACATAACCGCAAACCACTTAATACACTTTTGTAATCTTCTCCTAAATCGTGGATACGATAAAAAAGGAGATATTCGATGGATTTCGAAAAAGTAGTATCACTCTTAGACGAGGGAAAGATTGACGACGTTAAAAACGTTCTCAATGAGTTTAAGCCACAGTTCCAAAAGACTGTCGATGACTTAAAAGCATATGAGGGAAAATTTAACGAGGCTGTGCAAACAAGAGACAAGGCAAAAGAGAGGATTAAAAGCATTTCTAATGGTCTTGGTGTTGAGGCGGATGACTTAACTATCGAGCAAATAAAAGAAGTGTTTAAATTGAAAGCTGATGATTACTCAAAGGCTGAAATTGCAAATCTTCAAAAGCTTTTAGCAGACAAAGAAGCAGAGTATAGCGATAAATTAACACAATCAGAGTCACGCTTTAGAGACAAATTGATTGAGGTTGAGATCGCAAAACTAGGTGCAGGTAATGACGTTGTAAACGATAGAGCGTTACAGCTTGTAATCGAGTCATTAAAAGATGGTGCAACTATTGACAATGGCAATATAGTGTATCGTGATGCTAACGGTACTACTATTAGAAACGGTAGCGGTCAACCTTTGTCTATTTCTGAAAAAATGGCGCAGTTTAAAGCTGATGTTAACAACTCGTTCTTATTTAAAGCAACTAGTAACGGCGGCGGCGGTACACCTACTGGTGGGAATGGTGGAAACGGATCAAAGAAAAGAAGCGAAATGAGTCATGCTGAAAAAGGTAAATATATCAAAGAGCATGGTGAAGAAGCTTATTTAAAATTACCAAAATAAAGGATAAAAAATGGCATTAAAAATTGACAACGTAATTGTTCATACAACAGCAACTGAAACCATTATGCAGAATGTAGAGGCATTTACAGCAGGTACAGCAGGAGCTATTACTTTAGGTACTCAAATGATTAGCGGTGATATGCTTTCTGAAAGTATGCTATCTGAAATTTCATCATTGATCGTGAGACGTGATATTGCAGCGGATACAGATGCTACTGTTAAAGGTGTCTCTAGCAGAGATGAAAATACAATCAAAATTTACTGGGGAACTGGTGCAATCGAGTTTAAAACAGTAGATGCTAAACGTTATGGTTCTGATGCGGAGGCTTTTTCAGCTGCTATCGGTGAACAGATTGGTAAAGGTATTGTTAACTACGCTCTTAATGCAGGTATCACGGCAGTTCGTGCCTCTATTGAGTCACAATCAACTTTAGTAACTGGTACTGGTGTTGCCTCAATCACTCCTTCGTTGTTAAATAGCGCATTAAAACCTTTTGGTGATGCTTCAGGCTCTATTGTTGCTTTCGTTATGAATGGTGCAACATATAACGATCTAGTAGGTCAAGCAATTGCTAACGGATCAGCCGATGTTGCTTATGGTGCAATTTATACTGGCACAACTGGATCACTTGGTCGTCCTGTATTTGTTACAGATAGCGCAGGTCTAGGTATGACAGCAGGCGTTGCCGTTCTTGGCTTAACAGCAGGCGCAGTAAGCATTATTGAGAGTGAAGCGAGAGAGTTCTTGTCTGATATTGTAACTGGTAAAGAGAACATCAAGTACCGTATCCAAGCTGAGGGATCATTTGCGTTGAACGTAAAAGGTTACTCTTGGAAAACAGCAAGCGGTATTAACCCAACTTTAGCAACACTTGGAACAAAAACCAACTGGGAACTAAAAGCGACTGATAAGAAATCAAGTGCTGGCGTTCTTCTTAACGTACTGTAAGGAGAATAAATGACTTTTATTTACTCAAATGATGAAGTAGAAGGAGTTAGCGGAGCGTACATCGCTCCTCGATATTTTGATGGAGTAGAGCCTAACGCTAAAAAAGTATATGCAAACGACGAGAAGATCATTAAAGCATATCAAGATGCAGGCGTAGAAGTTGTGCAACTTGAAGCACCCAAAAAGAAAGTAAAATAACACATAGCCCTCTTAATTGAGGGCTTCTTCTTAACCGCAAATCTCCATCACATAAATTTTATACTACAAATAAAAAGGCTAGAACATGGCTTTAACAGTAGGCACAAATTCATACATTAGTTTAGAAGATGCCAAAATATATTTTGAGGATAGACTAAACTCAGCAGACTGGGATAGTTCAACCGATCCAGTCAGATCAAAAGCACTTATCCAAGCAACGCAGATCATAGATCAAAAAGACTTTTTAGGCTACAAATCAGTAAACACACAAGCATTAAAATTCCCTCGTACTGGTCTTGTTGATGATGGTATTGATGTAGATGGTAGCACCATTCCAAAACGTGTCAAAGATGCGGTGTGTGAGTTAGCTATTTGGTGCTTATCTGAGGACTATACAGAGCCAAACGACATGGAAGCGTATCAAAGCATTAAGATAGCAGTTATTGAAGTGCAGACACGCCAAGGAAATAAATCTATGCCTCCTATGGTTACAAGACTATTAAGCCCTTTTATGTTTAGTGGTACACGAATAGTAAGGGGATAACATGGCACTCAGTAATACCCTTAAAAACGTAGCAACGAAACTCATTAAAAAGTTTGGTAGAAAAATGATTTTAGTATCGTCCACAGTTGGAGATTATGACCCCGATGGAACTACGATAACACATTCGGAAAGTGATATAATTGGTCTAGTGTCTAACTACGCAACCAAGGACTATAAAGAGGGATTAATTGCTATGGGTGATGCTCCTATTTACACAACAACGGAGATCACAAAAGAGCATAAATTGAAGTTTGGCAACAAGTCTTATGTGGTTACTTTTGTTGATAGTTACCCTATCAATGAGTCTATTGTGCTTTACTATGCCAACATAAGGACAGATGGTGGCGTTTAGTGATGATATTAACAAAGAGTTCGCAGCTATATTAAAAAAGCGTGATAGAGTTGTTAAAACTGGAGCTGTTTCTTTATACGGTGACTTAGAGGTAATAACACCAGTCGACACAGGAGAATTAAGGGATAGTTGGCAACCACCAGAGAGATTAGGTCTTTTAAATTGGAGAATATCAAACATTGCGCCTCATGCGTATGTGATAGATGGTGGGCGCAGACAAGCTATGGTTAACGGAACTATTAGATGGGTAGGCTCTGAACAGTTGCCTAAAGGATTTCAGCCAATTATAGACGAATTTGAGCCAAAACTTCAAAGGGAGTTAGATAAAATAAAATGAAAGCATCAATCAAAATAGACTTTGAAAAATGGCTTATTACTCAAATGAGCAAAGACACGATAGGAAACTACTTTACCTATGAAGGCAAAAAAGTATATCTTTGGTTTGAAGGTCAAACAATAAAGCCAACAGAATACTATATGACTCTTAAAATTTGGGCTAACGATACTCAAAGAGTAGCTACAAAAACAATCTATCATGCAGGAACATATCGTTTTTATATCTATGCAAATCCTGTAATCATGGCAGATAAAATATCAGACTTTTTGGCAAGTGTTGTAAATGAAAAAATCATTGACATTACTGGAGCTTTTAGGATTGAAACAGGAATACTAAAAACTCACCAAAGAGGGAATAAATTTGCAGGGATGGATTACTTCGAGAATATCTGCGATGTTGATTTTGAACACTGGGAAAACATTCCTACCGCTTAACCACAAACACACTTATTAAACCCCTTATGATGTTGTTTATTAAACATTAAAAGGGGTGTTTCATGGCACTTTATGATAGCAAAAAGGTAGTTGTTGCCGTAAAATATGGCGGAACAGCAACAGGAACGGATGCAGTATCAGTTACAAATGAAGATGTAAGGGTAACACCTACGTCAGGAAGTGGAAGCTTTAAAGAGCTTAACGGAAAGTTAGGCAATAAAACAACATGGATGAATACAGACGATACGACTGGAGAGGTAACAGTAGAAGGTTTCTTGCTTGGAAACGATGGAACTGGTGCTGCACTTGATACTCCTCCTGTATGGGATGATATTTATAAAATTTGTGGACTTGATGAAGCAATTGAAACTGGGCTATCAGTTTCTTATGTTCCTTCACAATCTCAACCAAGCGATTTATCAAGCGTAGCAATTTGGAGAGATGGAAGAAAACGTGTATTAACTGGCGCAGTAGGTACGCTAACTATTAGCGGTAACATTGGAGAGCCTATCAAGCAAAGTGCTGTTATTAATGGTTTTACAACCATTACAAGCGTTGCGGAAGATAACCCATCGGCTACATCAATAGATGAAACATTGCTCCTGGTATTGAAATCTATTGACACAGTAACCATTAGCGGTGTAGCAGTAAAAGCTCAATCATTCACACTTACACAATCAAATGACAATCAGAAACAATACTTTGTAGGGTATAAAGACTATGAAAGGGTAGATTTTGACTCTACACTTGAAGTCACATACCTAAAAGAGAATGAGGACGTTTACACAGCGTTTGCAGCAGGATCAACAGTTCCAGTTATCATTAAAGCTGGTGCAGTTAATGGTAAAAAAGTACAAATTACGTGCGGTCAAGCTGTGGTTGATGGTACTCCAACAGAAACAAGCATCAACGGTAAAGAAGCGTTCACAGTCAAGTATTCACTGCAAGGTGATGCTACTGGTGAAAACCAATTCCAAATTAAGTACGGAACAATCGCTTAATAACGGGCGCTTTCCTCCTTGAGCGCCTGAAATATGAAATCAAGGGGAAAAACAATCAAGGGGAAAGATATGACAGTTTTATTACCAGTACATGAGTTTGAGATGAAAGAGTTTGAGGATAGCACCCCTCTTAAAGGTTTTTACCGTGATCTTAACAGCAAAGAGATAAAAGAGCTTGAAAAGAAGCATAAAGAGTACTCGGATGCAGTTAAAAAAGGTTTTGACCTAGAAAAGAAGTTAAAACGTACTATCGAGCAGTTAGAAATATCAAAACGAAAAGAAGATTGGGAACAAGTTGAAAAACTAACCAATGTGAAATTTGATATTGAAGATAAATTAATTGACCACAGAGAAAAAACAAAGCCAGAAGATAAAGAAAACGACATTGTAAAATGGAAAATGAATATCTGTCTTACTGGAGATGATAAAGACAAAATTATTGCGCTTGCAGAGAGCTACGGATACTTAAAAGTGCAAAAAACAATCTTTGAGGCTATCCAAGAAAAAAAGCAGGAAAAATAGAACGAATTAAAGAGTGGCTATGTCAAGATATTAGAAAAACTGGTGAGCGATCTTTAAGTAAAAGCGCAAAAAAAGCTATCAAGGATAACCCAGACTCAACCGTTATATTTTTAGAGGATAGCTGGAGTATTGCGATAGTAGATATTATCTTACGTTGTCCTCTTGATTATGGTTTTAATGGTGCAACTGGTTTGAAGTATGAAGCTCTAAAAGATTTTATAAAATGGGCTTGTCCTGATGGATACAGTAAAGATCATATCCAAAAAGAATTTATACCACTTATTCTAAGCCTTGGATCGTTCTATTGTTCACAACTTAGCCTTAACCACAAAGCTTAGTTTTCCATATCATAAAATCCTCTCATAAAAAATATGAGGGGATTACATGGCTGCAGTTCTAAACATAGACATACAAGTCCACGACAATGGTACTGTAGCAATCCGAAAGTTTACGGAGGAAGCAAAAAAAGCCGAAGCTTCCACCAACTCACTTAGAAAATCTTCTGACAATTTAGGATCGTCCTTTACTTCACTACAATCGACTCTAAAAAGTATAGGTTTTGCAGCAGCAGCATATGAAGTAGCGAAATTAGGGAAATATTATGTAGAAACTGCTGACAAAATGACAACCGTTGAGTCTAGGCTTAGATTGGTTACAAGTTCCATAGAAGAACAGACAAAAGCGCATAAAGAACTATTCAATATCTCACAACAAACACGACTAGGTTTTAAAGAAACAGCAGATTTATATTCTCGTATTGCCATAGCTACCAAAGACTACAATATTTCACAAGATAAGCTATTAAGTATTACAGGGACAATCAATAAAGCAATGATTGTAAGCGGTGGTACTGCCGAGAGTATGAATAATGCTATTATCCAACTAGGGCAAGCGTTTAGCGGTAACTTTCAATCTGTAGGGCAAGAACTAGCATCTATTCGTGAACAAACACCAGCACTTTACCAAGCTATTGTAGCAGGTAGTGGTATGACGTCACAAGCGTTTAAAAAAGCTGCAGAAGATGGAGAACTGTCAACAGAAATTATCATAAAAGCATTAGAAAAACAAGCAAGTGCGGTAGATAAAGACTTTGATAAAATGCTTAAAACAGTCGGACAGTCAATGACTACAATGTCTAACTCATTAATGGAGTTAATAGGTTTTATTGATAAATCTACAGGCGCATCTTCTTCATTATCTGAATCTATAACATCTATTTCTTCAAGTATAGATAATTTTACAAAAACACTTAAAAACTCAAATACTGAACTTGATTCATTAGCAAAAAAAGGGAATATAAAATTAGAAGATAATGGGATATTGGCATCTATACTTAAAGCAAATCAAGGCGCAGGAGATGCACTATATAAGGTGCTATCTGAAACTTTAGGAATAGTTGATAAAACTGCTGGAGAATGGTCTAAAATCATTGATAGCTCTTATAGTGGAATGAGTAAGTGGGTTGAAAGTGTAGCAGGATCATTAGGTATAGTAGAAGAAAAAGCCAAATCAACTAAAAAATCAATTGATAGCATAGTTCCATCAAGACCAACAATTGATAGTTATAGTTTAGTTGATAACTTAGATGATAGATTTACACGATCAATAGAAATGACAAAGAAGCAATTAGAAGAAAGATATGATCTATATAAAAAAGAACAAGATGATAAATTAAAACTACAAAAAAAAGAACAAGAGGACTCTGATAAGCTATATGAAGAATGGGGAAAAAGAAAGCTAGATATAGGATATTCAATAGCAGAATCTGAACAAGACGCATTTTCAAAACCATACATAGAACTTGAAAAAAAATACAATGAAGATTTAGAAAAGTATGGGAAACTTCAAGGAGCTAAAGAGCTTATCACTAAAGAGTACCAAGCAAAAACACAAGCGCTCAATAAAGAAACAGTAGAAAAATTCACTAAGCAAGAAGAAGAAAAGTATAAAAAATCTAATGAGTGGCAAGTAAAGTTATTCGATGCAAACGAAAAAATAAACGACCAATTTATAGCGCAGCGTGAAAAGATGTATGGCGCTACTTCTGATATTCAAATAGAAGCATGGTATCAAAATCAGCTTGAATGGCTTGGGAAGCTATCATTGGAAGGTAAAGCTACATCGGAAGAACTACAAGGATTGTTAGACAAAATTAACAGTCTAAAAAACTTGAAACTTCAAGAACAGACACTATCGTTTAAGCTAGAAAAAGGATTTTATACTTCTTTTGAGAACAGTTTAACTAATAGCATTGAAAACGCTTTTAATGGTGATAGTTTAGACTTGAATTCATTTTTTAAGAACATTAGAAAACAGCTTACAAATACACTAGCAAGTGATATATCAGGCGGTATTGTAAACAACTTCAAAACATTTACTGGGTTTGGTGGAGCTGCTTCATTGGTAGGATCAACATTAAGCGCTAGTGATATGAGTTCACTCCTTAGTTCAGGAGCAACTGTAAGTGATGGAGTTATTAAAACAGCAGGCGGTACTGTAATCGATCAAGCAAGCGGAACAGTTACAAGCCAAGGAAGCGATGCGTTATCTCTTTTAAATACCGCCTCATCTTTAAAAACAGCATATAGCATGATTACTGCAGGCATTAGCGGAAGTATTATCACTGGTTTCCAAACAGCAAGCGGAGTTTTAGCAAGCATGGGAATGGGTGGAGCTGCAAGCGGATTGATGAGCTTTGGAGCAGGCGTTGCTAATCCTTTTGCTTACGCAGGTATGAGTGGACTACCAACAGCCATGACAGCAGGATCAATGTTAAGCGGTGGTCTTATTGGTGGTGCGGTTGGTTATGGAACTGGATGGCTTGGAGATAAGATTTTTGGTGCTGATACCTATGCAGGAACGACTGGTGCAATCGGTGGGGCATTGGGTGGTCTTGGTGGTGCGCTTGGTTTATGGGGTGGTCCAATAGGAATTATCGCAGGATCAATTATTGGATCAGTTCTTGGCGGTATTTTTGGTAAAACAAAACAAACAGGCGCAGGTATTGACATTTTAGGAAATGCAACAGCAGATAGTGCATCAGGTCAGTATTGGACTAGTTACAAGAAAAAATCATGGTTTTCAAGTTCTTCTTGGACAAATTACACTCCATTTAGCGATGAAGAAATCAAAGCCATTAAAAGCACAATAGGAGTTTATGACTACCTTTTAGAACAGTTAGGAAACTATAACGATCTTGTTGTTTCAGGTGGTCGTTTTTCAAACTTACAAAGCTTCCTAGACACTAATGTTGTGCAAGCGTTCTTAGTTTCTATTAACCCAAATAACTTAAGTACAATCTATCAAAGTTGGGTAGATTACGCAGCAGAAATTGATAAAACGATTACCGAAGCCATATCAACGGCAGTAAGCGGATATACAACCTATAAACGAGGCTATACAGAGTGGTTTTTAGGTAGCGGAACAGTTGAGCAATTAGCGTTTACATCAAACTATTTGCAAAAAGACTTCGAGGCGTTGGCTTCAAGTTTAGGTGCAAGTTCTGTAACCGTTGATAACTTCTTATCAATGTATGATGCAGCTATTAAAAATAACTTCACACAAGATACTATCGAAGCATGGGCTAGTCTTGGCGATGCACTCATGAAGTCAACTGATGCAACAAAGAAGTACAAAGATGCACTTGATAGTCTAAACGGTAGCACAACGTATTCATTGCCAGTTGATACGATGCTCACAAAGGTAAACAATACCTCACAGCAGATTGATCTTAAGCAATTAGTTACCACACAAACAGGACAGAATGACACCGTAATCAATCTTTTAGTTCAAAGCGTAAAAACATTGCAATCTATTCTAAAAGAGGCGCAATTTGGAAAGGCTATCGTATGAAAATACTATTTCCACAAGCATTTACGCTAACTTCCTCAAATATTAGTAATTCAGCATATTCTGATTGGAATGCTTCAACAGCATATGCAATTGGTGCGCAAGTTTATCTACCTGATAACTACGGAGAGTATAAATGTTTAGTTGCCAATACTGGTGTTGATCCTAGAACTTCTATTTATGATGCCACAAAAAATCCAAATGGAAAATGGTTATTTTTAGGTACAACAAACAAGTACAAAATGTTTGACAAATACCTTACATCACAAAGCGTTAGAAATGGGAACATAACTGTGGAAATGTTGGCGTATGAGTCACAAGCTATTTATCTTGGAAACCTAGATGCTCAAAGCGTAACTATCCAAGTTATCGACAACAACACACATCAAGTCATTGAAACTTTTACAAAAAATTTGATTAGAGATATTTCCGATGCTTTTGATTATGGGTACGGTGATTGGATTGAAAACAGAAAAACACAGTTTATCTATGAGCGTACCACAGCGACACGAAACATATCCCTTATAATCACTATTGATAACGGATATAGTGATGCAAAGTGCGGTATTTTTTGTTGCGGAAAAGTCAAAGAAGTAGGCATTACAAAATGGGGAGTTAGTGTAGGAGCGTTGGATTACTCAACGGTAGCAACTGACACGTCAACTGGGGATACTTCTCTGGTAGAAGGAAATTATGCTCCAACACTCGATTTGGATTTATTCACTCCAACAAAAAATTCTATGGCTCTTAATAAGATACTTAACGATGCAAGAGGGAAGGGTGTTGTATTCATGGCAGGGTATTCTGATGATTTACTCGTCTATGGGTACAAACAAAAACACTCTACACTCATGAGTGGACCAGTAGAAACTATTATCACGGTAAACATAATTGGATTAACTTAGGAGAAAATATGATAGATCAAACATTAACCACACCACCTACCGCACCAAGCAGTAACGATATACCAACTTTTAGAACACGATTTGATGCTTTTATTGCATGGATTGTTACTTTTGTATCGCAATTAACAACGGTTATCAATGAAATTAATAGTACAGCCTCTACAATTAATGATAAAGAAGAAAGTGCTGTATATGCTGCTTCTGCTGCCATAGCAAGTGCTAATTTTCAGGGAACATGGACCAACCAAACAACTGTAATTGGTCAGAGTTGGGAGTTTGAAGGAATAATTTATAGAGTTTTAATTGCAGGCAATACTTCTCCAACAGTATCTCCATTAAATTGGGCTTCAATAGCTACTGCATCAGAGGCTTTGCTTACATTAATTAATGAAAAAGCTCCATCATCATCACCAGCATTAACAGGAACACCAACAGCTCCAACTCCTACACCTGGGGATAATAGCAACAAAATAGCAACAACAGCTTTTGTGCAAGAAGAGGGATTTTTAAAAAATAAAGCTCTTTTGGCTGAATACGTTGTAACTGGAAGCGCAGTAACAAGTATTGATTTTACTGGACTAGATATTAATACACATAAAAGTTATAGAGTAGAAATTTCAATAGCAAATGCAACAGCAAATAGCTCAGGATTATATTGTTTTATTAATGGAGATACAAATCTTACAAATTATTATAGAGAGTTAGTCCAGTTTGATGGAACAACAATAGGAGCAAATAGGGCTAATAATCCTCAAATTATTACACTACAGCCGTCTAGTTCGTTATCTCTTACCAGTAATGTACAGCGAGGTGATAATGGATATGCAAGGGCTATAAATTTTGGGAATAGTAGTAATGGTTCGTCTATTTTAAAAGAAGATAGTACATTAGTAAAAACGGCAACTGTTTCCAATATTACACAACTTACATTTACAACTAGCGTTGTTAATGCGATAGCAATAGGGTCAAAAATTCGTATTTATAGGGGTGATGTATGATTAAAATAATAACACAAAATGGTCAAATTATTTCAGAAGAAGAACTTGCAAAGATTGAAATAGAAAACAACAAAAATTCTATTTTAATTAAAATAGCAGAATTAGAAATTCAACAATTAAGACCTCTTAGAGAGCTTATGATTGACAGCACTAATCAGTTTGCAAAAAGTAAGCTAGAAAGCATTGATGCTCAAATAGCAGAACTTAGAAAGCAACTGTAATGTTTACCGTACTAAACAGATTAAGAGGCATGAATGGCGTTTGGAGCAAATTTATAGGCTTACTCCTCTCTTATATCTTACTAAGCATATCTTACAACCAATATTTAGCTTTATCGGTAGGTATTTTATATGTGATAGGTGAAAGCTTTGGCATAGGAGATTGTGAAGCAACATTAACCATGAGAAGAATAAATAAAATGCCTACACCTTACACAGAGGGAAAAAATAACGGTATTCAATGGTTAGCTTCTCATATTATAGACCCATCAAGAGACTGGATAAATCATTGTCGTGTGTGGTTATTTATTCGAGGTATTTATTGGTGGATATGTTTGTTACCTTTAGTATTTTTTATTGAGTGGCACTTAGTTCTTATATCAATCATTATTTTAGGTTTAGCATTTCCATTAGCGTGTGAGCTTGGATATTACACATCAAAACTATGGAATTTTAAATATATGAACGGTGGTGGAGAGCATAGTGAAGTTTGGAATGGACTTGCACAAGACATAGTTATTTTGATTTTATTATTAAGGTTTTAAATGGAAGCACAAGCAATCAACACAGCAGTTCAAGCTGGAGCATCGTTTGAAAAGTTGAGCATTATTGGTGTTCTGTTCTTGATTATCTTGGTTCTGACATATCTATTAACTAATAGAAAGAAGCAAGATGATCTTATGAATGAAGATAGAGAAAAGTTGAACGATGCACTAGAAAGAATTGCGACTGCTTCCGAAAATAACAATGCCTTAACAAGAGAAATGATCCAGTTTCATAAAGACATCATACAGAGAGATTTGAGTGAGATCAAAGGCAAACAAGATCAATGTTTGCAAAATTGCAGGAGGGCAAGCTAATGTTTGCCATAGCACTTACAGCCATTAAAACATTCCTTGGCAATCAGCTTAATACGCTTTCATACATCCTAATTGCTGCGCTCATTGCCTCTTTAGGTTGGTCCGCTTCATTGAAAATGGACGTATGGAGTTTAGAAAGAAATCTATCTACATGCAAAGATGAAAACGGATACTTACTTACCGATAAAGCACGATATGAAAATGCTATTGCTATCGGTCAAAAACAGCAAGAAGAGAAGATCGTTTACGTTGATAAAGAAGTAGAAAAGATCAAATGGAAAACAGAAATTAAAATAAAAACGATAAAGGAGTACGTAAAAGATGAAAACCTCACTGATTGTCAAAATGCTATGGCTTTTGCTCGCAGTTTTTTTTAGTGGATGTGCTCAAAAAGAAGTGGTGTATGTTCCTCAAAAATGCTTAGTTGAAAAGCCAAAGCAATTCGTTATTTTAGATTGTAGAAACATTGAGAGTGATCTTGGATTTATGCAGTGCGTAGCAGAAAACTATGAAAATGGTCAAGCAAATTACGAAACGCTAGAGAAAGCGTTTGAAGGGTGCAAATGAATTTAGAAATGAATATGGCTCTAGAATTAGTCAAAGAAGCAGAAGGATTTTATCCAAATACATATCATTGTCCTGCCGGTAAACTTACACAAGGTTATGGACGTAACCTTGAAGTACATCCTCTAACAGAAGAAGAAAGATTAGAGTTAAATCAAGATGGAACAGTCAGCGAGTTTATTGCTTCAAAATGGGCGCTTAAAGAGCTACAAGAATGCGAAGAAAAACTACTTCAAAACATCATTTATCAAAAGCAAAGCGATACTAGAAAAGCGGTGTTGCTCGATATGTGTTTTAACATTGGATACAGTGGATTAATGAAGTTTAAAAAGATGTGGTTTGCATTGGGAGATAGAGACTATACAACGGCAAGTAGTGAGATGAAAGATAGCTCATGGTATGTTCAAGTTGGAACTAGGGGAAAACGTAACGTAACTATTATGGCTTCAAATATGATCGTGAAAAAAGATTGAATTAGCGATGTTGCCTATTGAAGAATTGGAGATGTGTTAAGTAAATATTGTGCCAAATTTGTGCCAAGATGAATTACCACATTCTTAATTATACAGTTTTATTTTAGGGTGTAAATGGAATAGAAACACCTTGTTTATTGTGATATTGTAATTAAGAAAGCATTAATCCCTTAATGAGCTTTTAATCCGTTTTAATCTACAATCTTGATGAGCATTATCAATTAAGGACAATTATGATAACACTATCTGAAATGAATGCTGGAGAAAAAGCTATCGTAACGCGTATAGAAGCTGATGGCGAATTAAAACAGAGACTTTTTTCATTAGGGCTTCGTAAAGGAAGCCATCTTAAAATCAAAGCTACAAGTATCGCAAAAAGTACTATGGAAATTGAAGTAGGAAGTACGCTTCTTGCCCTTCGTTTTGAAGAAGCAAAACGCATTGGAGTGCAAAAAGCATGAAAGAGCTCATCATTGCCCTTGTGGGGCAGCCTAATGTTGGCAAAAGTATGCTCATTAACTCCATCGCCGATGCACGGCTTAAAGTAGGTAATTTTTCAGGCGTAACGGTTGAAAAAGCAGAAGTGCGTTTTGTAGCACAAGAACATGCTATTAAGATTGTGGATCTTCCAGGGACGTATTCTCTCAATGATTATACTCAGGACGAACGCGTCACTAAAGAATTTTTGGAAAATGAACATTACGATCTCATTATCAACGTGGTTGATGCGACCAATTTAGAGCGCAATTTATACTTAACAACACAGCTTTTAGAGCTTGGCAAAAAAATGATTGTAGCGCTTAATATGATGGATGAAGCCCAAAAAGAGGGTATCTGCATCGATCATGAACTTCTAAGTTCTATCTTAGGTGTTCCTTGTGTGAAAGTCTCTGCAGTGACTAAAAAAGGCATAGGGAAGCTTCTCAATCGTACGATTGATATCTCGAATTTTCCGCATGAAAAATCAAAGCTTATTTACAGCGATGTGGTTGAAGAAGAGATCGAAAAACTCTCTTCTTTCTTAACACAAAAGCGTTATAAAACAGATTTAGCGTACCGTGACTTGGTAATAAAGTTACTGCAAGAAAATCCAAAAATTTACCATAAGATGCATGATGAACCCATCTGGTTGGAGTTTTCACCATTACTTAAGGAGTCGTTAGAGCATCTTTATTTACATCATGACACTAAAGATGTCAGTGAAATTTTTGCAGAAGAGCGAGCTTCTTTTGCAAAGGGTGCAATAACAGAAGCATTGACATGCAAAAAAAGTGTCTCTTTAAATATGACCGAAAAAATCGATGCACTTTTAATTCATAAATTTTTCGGTATTCCAATTTTCATCTTTTTGATGTGGGCACTCTTTCAACTAACCTTTGCGCTTGGTTCCATCCCTATGGATTGGATCGATGCTTTTTTTGTTTCACTTGGAAATTACGCAAAAACAATTTTTGGTGAAGGTGAACTTGGCTCCATGATCGCCGATGGTGCAATCTCTGGCGTTGGTGCTGTTGTAATGTTTTTACCAAACATCGTCATCCTCTTTTTTGGTATTGCACTTTTAGAGACAACAGGGTATATGGCACGCGTTGCATTTTTACTGGATGGCTTTTTTCATCGTTTTGGCTTGCATGGTAAAAGTTTTATTCCGCTTGTCATGGGATTTGGTTGTTCGGTTCCTGCTTATATGAGTGCTCGAACACTGAAAAATGATAAAGATAGACTCATTACGCTCTTCATCATTGGATTTATGAGCTGTGGTGCAAAACTTCCTGTTTATGTTCTCTTTGCAGGTGCATTCTTTAGTCAACAAAATGCGGGAAATGTTCTTTTTATCATCTATATTGCAGGGGCATTTATAGGGCTCATTGCGGCAAAACTTTTGAAAAAGTTTGTTTTTAAAGGTGTAGATGAGCCGTTTGTTATGGAAATGCCAAAGTATCGATTGCCTTCATTAAAACTGATTTGGCATACGGTTGTTACCAAAGCAATTATGTATCTTAAAAAAGCGGGAACATTTATTTTAGGGGCTTCATTGCTTGTTTGGTTTGCAAGTAACTACCCTAAATACCCAAGTATCGAAGAAAGTTTTGCACAAAAGATTGAGTTGGCTCAAAGTGCGGAAGAAAAAATGGCTCTTGAAAATGAGAAAGCACAACAACTTTTAGAGAAGAGTTTTTTAGGCATTATTGGTAAGTCAACCGATGCGTTTTTTGCGCCGATTGGCTTTGACTGGAAAATGACGATTGCCCTAGAATCAGGTCTTGCTGCAAAAGAGGTTGTAGTCTCCACTTTAGGTGTTTTATATGCCCTTGGCTCAGAAGTCGATGAGGGCAATGAGAGTCTTATAAGCGCACTTCAAGGGCAAATTTCGTTTGCTTCTTCGGTTTCATTTATCATCTTTGTGATGTTTTATCTACCATGTATGGCAGCATCTATCGTCTTTACGAAAGAGAGTGGTAGCTATAAGTATCTGTTTTATCTTGCTATTTTTACGACAGTGATTGCTTGGACATTATCGTTCGTGGGGTATAGAGTAGCATTATTGTTAAATTAGAGAAGATGGATTTTAGTCCATCTTCTTTGCTGTTTTATCGTTCATCTCAGAATCATCATATGGGTCTAGGTGTGCGTTGATAACCCATTCTCCATCTGGAATTAACTCTTTGATCTTCTCCTCAATACGATCTCCCGCATGGTGTGCACGCATAAGAGAGATACCAGGGCTAAAAACTAAATGCACATCGACAAAGTTTGTGTTGGCAGATTTACGTGTTTTAAGATAGTGAAAATCGCTGATCTCTTTTTCTCCAAGAATGATATTTTTAATACCTTCTACAATCTCTTCATCCAGTGAAGCGTCTAGCAAAATGTAAACACCATCCTTGATAATTTCATAGGCAGAATGGATAATATAAATTGAGATAACAACACCCATAATGGAGTCAATCAACTCAAATCCTGTCACTTGGATAAGTATTAATGAGACTAAAATAGCACCGTTACTAAGGACGTCTGTTTTATAATGCAGAGCATCCGACTTAACGACCATGCTACGCGTTTTTTTAGCCACATAATTCAAGAAAATAACCAAAGCAATTGTAAGGACCAATGAGACAATCATAACGATGATGGAGTTTTCAAGGTGCTCTAACGGTTCATGATAGATTGCTTTTTTAATAGCGCTGTAAAAGATAAATAGGCCTGAAACCGTAATAACAGTACCTTCGATAACTGCGGCTAATGCTTCAATCTTCCCTTTACCGTAGTTAAACTTTTTATTGGCAGGTTGTTCCGCCTTAGTAATCGCAAAATAGTTAAAGGCTGAAACAATTAAGTCTAAAACAGAATCAATCGCAGAAGCAAGAACAGCCACAGAACCACTTAAAATACCAATAAATAACTTGATAACAATGAGTAAAGTAGCGGTACTACTTGAAATAATGGTCGCTTTTTTTTGTAAAGTCATTAGGCGTCATCTCTCTCTTTATAAATATTCATTGAAGCACAGTGAAGGCTTCCATGTTCACGAATCAGCACAGAAGATTCGATACCAACGACTTCACGATCAGGGAAACAGCGTTCAAAAATCGCTAAAACTTCTTTATCGTAAGCATCAGAGTAGGTTGGAACCAGTACGGCATTGTTAATGAGTACAAAGTTCATATAGGTTGCAGGAATACGATGGTTATTGAAATATTTAGCTGATGGCAACGGCAAAGGAAGCAGATGAAAATCTGTTTTTTGAAGCTCTTTCTCCATTTTGCGTAGTTCTTTGTAATGCTCATCGTTTTTGTCATAGCACTTAACATAAGCAATGGTATTTTTATTGATAAAGCGGGCCAATGTATCGATGTGCGAGTCTGTGTCATCGCCCATAAGTGCTCCATGTTCAAGCACGATAAGTTCTTTGAGTCCAAAAAGCTCTACGAGTGTTTGTCTGATTTTCTTTTTAGAGAGGTGAGAATTGCGGTTTTGCTCATACAAACAATAGGCTGTTGAAAGCATAACACCATGACCATTACTATCGATACTTCCACCCTCAAGTACAAAATCAAAACTTTTTAGTTTTCCTTCTAAATAACCTTCTTCAAACAGTTGTCGTGTGACACTATTATCAAGGTTTGCCTCAAACTTATTGCCCCATGCATTAAAGATGAAGTCATAGGTACGGCGTTTATGATTTTTATAGATATTGATACCACCAAAATCTCGAATCCATGTATCATTTGTTGGCATTTGGATGAGTTCGATGTTTTGCAAGGTTGGTAGTAAATTTGCCAGAGCCTTTTTGTCTTCACATATAACCATACACTTTTGAAAACGTGCGATGGTAGTAATGAATGTCAGATACGTTTGATGAATCTCTTCAATGGAGTGTGCCCAGTCACTCTGTTTGGGAGGGAAAACGACAATAAGTGCTTCTTGTTCTTCCCATTCTGCTGGTATTCTGATTTTCATTGTGTAACTCCATGTAGCGTGTATTAAACGTAAATTATACCAAAAAGGATTTTATATCTCCTACTTTGGGTATAAAATGGGTAAAATAGCCACCAAGAGCTTATCGGTAAAGGATTTTTTTGCTACAAAAAAGAAAAGATAATAAAAGCATCAACCAAATTAATTTTATGGCGATACTTTTTGCGGGTCTTTTTGCTTTTATATCGGCATGTTTGATTATCGTGAACGAGTATTTGGATTTTAAAAAAGAGATCAAAATCATCGAAGAAGGGTATATCCAAGCCCAGCAAAAAAGTGTAGAAACACAACTCAATCTTCTTTACAATATCACAGAATATCGCTACAAACAGAGCCAAAATCTTCCGAAAGAGCAGATCTACCAAAAGCTTAAAGAGGATATTAATGCCCTTACCTCCAATATAGAGATGCAAACCTATCTCTTTTTACAAGATAGTTCAGGGGTCGTCTTTTACCGTACCGCGGCGCTGAGTCTTGAAGATGTGGGTAAAGACATTGTTCTGACAAAAACATATGAACCCTTAGGACTTGTTTTAGGCAGTGGCGTCAGTACTCATAGTATTGAAGATGTTTTGGCTGAGAAGAAAAAAGCGTATGAAGATAAAATCATCAATTTTGTTTTGAAAATTTATATGCTTACGCTCTTTTTATACTTGGTCAGTACGGTTGAGTATCGTTATGTCAGCGATATTATGAAGCGTGAAATTCGTTTTATTGTCTATTCGTTCAAAAAAGCGTCTCAAAACTATGAATTTATCGATATGGAAAAGATCAAATTTCAAGAGTTCCAAGAGATTGTAACCCATGCAAATGTGATGATTGAAGAGATTAAAAATAAAAACAGTGCTCTAGTGGAGCTTAACAGCAATCTTGAAGAGATTGTTGAACAAAAGACTATAGAGCTTAAACGTTCTATTGACTTTACACAAGAGTTGCTTGAAAAGCAAGACCGCTTTGTGAAAAATGCCATTCATGAGATCAATACACCACTTTCAATTATCTTGATGAACATTGATCTCTATAACCTCAAATTTGAAAAAAATCCGTATCTCATCAAAATTGAGGCTGCTGTTAAAGTACTGGATAACATTTATGAAGATTTAGCGTATGTGGTGAAAAAAGATAGAGTAGTTTATGAAAAGGCGATGATTGATTTTTCAAAATTTGTCACAGAGCGAGTGGAGTATTTTGAAGACGTAGCTGAGGGCAATAAACTGCATATTATTACAGACATTACACGAGATTTATTCATTGTTTTTAATGAGATCGAGCTTCAGCGTATCTGCGACAATAATCTCTCTAATGCTATCAAATACAGCTATGAAAAGCAGCCTGTACACATCAGGCTTTACGCAGAACAAGAGAATATTGTATTTGAGGTACAAAATTGCGGAGAGAAGATTAAAGCGCCAGAACAGCTCTTTGATCGTTATTACCGTGAAGATGAAGCACGTGGGGGATTTGGTTTGGGACTGAATATTGTCAAAGAGATATGCGATGCAAATGATGTTACCATTACCGTTATTTCCGATGAGTCAAAAACACTTTTCCGTTATCGATTTGCTAAAGGATAAGCATGAAAATACTACTACTTGAAGACGAATTGATGTTACGAAGCTCTATTGAAGAGTATTTAGAAGCACTGGGTCATAAAGTCATCTCTTTTGGCAATGGCGAAGAAGCCTTTGAAGCTATTAAACAAGATATGTTTGATCTGCTGCTTCTAGACATCAACATCCCTAAAATGAATGGGCTGAATTTGCTCAAAGCTCTCAATGAAATGAATCATGCATTTCCGACGATTTTTATTAGTGCCAATGTGGACATTGAGGATATCAGCAAGGCTTTTGAACTTGGTGCTTCGGATTATCTCAAAAAACCATTCCATCTCAAAGAGCTAGGCATTCGCATCGATAAAATCAAGAAAGAGTATGAAATCAAAAAGCTCAAACATATCATTTTAAGCCCAAAATATGTTTTCTCGAAAGAAGAGCAAATGCTTTTTTACAACAACAACGTGCAAGTACTTACAAAGAAGCAGTTACAAATAGTTACATTACTCTGTGAGAACATAGGTGTGGTTGTTGACTTTGAAAAATTCCGTAGTTATGTTTGGAATGATGAACCTATCGACAATGCCTCAATTAGGGCTGAAATAAGCCGTTTTCGCAAGCTTCTTAAGGAAGATTTTATTATCAATCTTAAAGGGGTTGGTTATAAGATTGAGAAGTATTTTCCCGAAAAGAGTCGCTAAAAGTTACATTTTTACTCATATTTTTTCAAAAAAATCTCCTTTATATTCCTAGGCTCAAAATGCTACGATAATGCTACGTTACTTCTTTACAATGTCACCATGGCTACCAAATCACATTGAAGGAGCATTTATGAGTCAGAATATCTACGACAGAGTGCAGGCCAATCCAAAATTTGCCGAACTCGTACAAAAAAGAAGTAGTTTTGCATGGAAACTAGCGATTGTTATGTTAGTTGTCTACTACTCTTTCATCCTTGTAATTGCTTTTTCCCCTGCAACATTTGCAGTAAAACTTGGAGAAGGTGTTACCACAGTCGGTATCCCTGTTGGGCTTGGCGTCATTATTATCGCATTTGTACTTACGGGTATTTATACTCAAAGAGCGAATGGTGAATTTGATGACTTAACCAACCAAATCAAAGAAGAAGCAAGGGGCGAAAAATGAAATGGGGCTTATTACTTTTAACGCTTTCAAATTTTTTATGGGCTGCTGATGCTCAGTTTAGTGGCAAGAGAGACATCAATGTTTCTGCGATTGTCATGTTCTTGCTTTTCGTTCTTGCAACGCTTGGCATTACGTATTGGGCAGCACGTCGTACTAAAACGGCTAAAGATTTCTACACTGCAGGTGGAGGAATTACAGGTTTCCAAAATGGTTTAGCGATTGCAGGTGATTATATGTCTGCTGCATCCTTCCTTGGTATTTCAGGACTTGTTTACCTCAAAGGATTTGATGGGTTAATTTATTCTATTGGTTTCCTTGTTGGTTGGCCAATTATCCTTTTCTTGGTCGCTGAACAACTTAGGAACTTGGGTAAATACACCTTTTCAGATGTTGCTTCGTATCGTTTACAACAAACACCGATTCGAACTCTTGCTGCATTTGGTTCATTGGCAACGGTAGCACTTTATTTGATTGCTCAAATGGTTGGTGCTGGTCAGTTAATCCAAATTTTGTTTGGTCTTGATTATGAGTATGCGGTCATCATGGTGGGTATTTTGATGATTTTATATGTTACTTTTGGTGGCATGTTGGCAACAACATGGGTTCAAATCATCAAAGCGGTTTTACTCCTCTCTGGTGCATCGTTCATGGCAATCATGATTATGTACAAAGTGGGCTTTAGCTTTGAGACACTTTTCTCTCAAGCCGTAGCTGCAAAGAAGAGTGCTTCTATTATGGCACCTGGTGGACTTGTAAGTGACCCAATTTCTGCGATTAGCTTAGGAATTGCCTTGATGTTTGGAACAGCTGGTCTTCCACATATCTTGATGAGATTCTTTACCGTTAGTGATGCAAAAGAAGCTCGTAAATCTGTTTTTTATGCGACAGGTTTTATAGGTTATTTTTATATTTTAACTTTTATCATAGGTTTTGGTGCTATCGTATTACTTACAAATGACCCAACGTATCTTGATCCAGTCAAGGGTGGTATCATTGGTGGTGGTAACATGTCTGCGATTCACACAGCACATGCAATTGGTGGAAACTTATTCCTAGGATTTATCTCAGCGGTTGCTTTTGCAACAATTTTAGCGGTTGTTTCAGGTCTTACACTTGCAGGTGCAAGTGCGGTAAGTCATGATCTTTATGCAAACGTTTTTGCACGTGGCAGAGTAGATGAAATGACAGAGATGAGAGTTTCTAAGTACTCTACGATTGCTCTTGGTATCGTAGCGATTATCTTAGGCATTGCGTTTGAAAAGCAAAATATCGCGTTCATGGTTGGTCTTGCGTTTGCGATTGCAGCAAGTGCTAACTTCCCGATTCTTTTCCTCTCAATGTTCTGGAGAAAGCTTACAACTAAAGGCGCAGTTTGGGGCGGTAGTTTAGGACTTTTAACAGCGATTGTTTTGGTAATACTAAGTAAAGCGGTATGGGTAGATGTTTTAGGTAATAAAACAGCAATCTACGCTTATGGTAACCCAGCGTTGTTCTCGATGACAGTAGCTTTTGCAGGTATTTGGATCTTCTCTTTAATGGATAAGAGCGAAAATGCAGCAAAAGAGATAGCGGCGTATGATCATCAATTTATCAGAAGCCAAACAGGAATTGGAGCAGAGGGCGCTTCAAGCCACTAATTACATTATGAGAAAATTATAAAAAAGGATAGTAACAATGTCACAACTTTTTGAACCAAGTAGAGCTTTAAGTAAAGAAGCCAGAATTAAAAATATGTGCGAATACAAAGAGCTTTGCATCCAAGCAGACGAGGATTTTGAGGGATATTGGGATAAGCTTGCGAGAGAAAAAATTGAGTGGTTTAAACCTTATGATAGAGTTTTGAATGAGGATAACGCTCCATTTTATAAATGGTTCGAGGGTGGCAAATTAAACGTTACGCATCAGTGTTTAGGGCGTCATTTAAAGACACGAAAAAACAAAGCGGCTATTATTTGGGAAGGTGAAGATGGTAAGCGTCGTATCATTACCTATCTTCAACTTTTTTATAGAGTAAATCGTTTAGCAAATCTTATGCGCAATAAATTTGGCATTAAAAAGGGCGACCGTGTTGTCCTTTATATGCCAATGATTCCAGAAGCTGCATTTGCGATGCTAGCATGTGCAAAAATTGGTGCAATTCACTCTGTTGTTTTTGGTGGTTTCTCCGCTGAAGCATTGCGTGATCGTATTCAAGATGCTCAGGCAAAACTCGTTATTACTGCCGATGGTGCATTTAGACGTGGTAAACCATATATGTTAAAACCAGTGGTTGATGAAGCGTTAAAAGTAGGGTGTGAGTGCTGTGAAAAAGTATTGATCGTTCAAAGAAACTTTGAAGATATCGACTATGTTCCAGGCCGTGACTATGTTTATAACGAAATCATCATGAACGAGTCTCAGTACTGTGATCCTGAGTGGATGGATTCTGAAGATCCATTATTCCTTCTTTATACATCAGGAAGTACAGGTAAGCCAAAAGGTGTTCAACACGGAAGTGCTGGTTACATTCTTTGGGCACAATACACGATGGAGCACGTTTTTGATGTAAAAGAGAACGATACCTTCTGGTGTACAGCAGACGTTGGTTGGATTACCGGACATACATACATTGTCTATGGACCACTTGCAATGGGTGCAACGACGATTATGTATGAGGGTGTTCCAACGTTCCCAGATGTAGGCAGATGGTGGAGTATGATTGAGGAACACAGAGTTAATCAGTTCTATACGGCTCCAACAGCGATTCGTTTGTTACATAAAGAAGGCGCTGATGCACCGAAAAAATATGATCTAAGTTCACTTAAAGTTCTTGGAACCGTTGGTGAGCCAATCAACCCAGATGCATGGATGTGGTACTATGAAGAGATTGGTGGTGGAAACTGTCCAATCGTTGATACATGGTGGCAGACAGAAACGGGTGGTCACATGATTACACCACTTCCTGGTGCAACACCGATTAAACCAGGTTCTGCTACATTCCCACTTCCAGGAATTAAAGCAGAGATTATTGATGAGCATGGTAATCCAACACCTAAAGGTGAAAAAGGATTTTTATGTATCACAAAACCTTGGCCATCGATGATTCGCAATATCTGGGGCGATAGTGACCGTTTTGTAAAATCCTATTTCGGGGATTGTAAAAAAGATGGTAAACCTGTTTACTTCTCCGGTGATGGAGCGATGTATGATGATGACGGCTATATCATCATTACAGGAAGGACAGATGACGTTATCAACGTTTCAGGTCATAGAATTGGTACGGCTGAAATTGAAGCCGTTCTTGCACACCATGAGAACGTTGCAGAGGTTGCTGTTGTTGGACGTCCTGATCCAATTAAAGGTGAGGGTATTTTTGCTTACATCGTTATCAAAGGTATGGATAGCCTAAGCGAAGAGGTTTACATGATTCAAGAGCTCAACAAGCTCATCGTAAAAGAGATCGGTAATATCGCTAAGCTTGATGCCATCCGTTTCGTACCAGGTCTTCCAAAAACCAGAAGCGGTAAGATCATGAGAAGAATTTTACGTTCTATTGCGAAGAAAGAGCCTATTACTCAAGATATCTCAACGCTTGAAGATCCAAGCATCGTTGAGAAAATTCAAAATCTCATCGAATTTTAATACTATATGGTGACCTACTAAAACGTAGGTCACTTCTTTCAAATTTCTAGGAAACTAATGCTGCGTGAATGAGTGTTTCGTCGTGCTCGAAATGAATGGTGCAGTTACTTTTAATACCAATCTCTTCAATACTTTTTTCATAACTTTTATCTCTATAATCACCTTTAATTGATATGGCAAAAATAGGGTATTTTTTATTGTTGAAGCGAATGTATTCACCCGTAATAAGGGCTAAACGTGTAATAATGACAGGAGAATTGATGTGTGACTGATAGACTTTTGTAAGAAGCTTCATAAAGTCTTCAACTTTCAGTCGAACATCTGGGAACGTTGGGTCAAACTCTTTTTTAAATTTAATATTTGCATTTGTAGAGGAAGCGCTAATACATAGATCTAAGAGTGCATAGATATTGACGCTTTCGCCATATTCTTCAACATTGGCAAATTTTTTTGTGGCACTTTTATAGAGTTTTATTCCAATAGAACTTTCATCATCATACCCAACGGTAATCGCATAAAATTTATAAGAACTAAAGGAGATATCAACAATCGTTGTCTTAAAACCGTATGTCATACTGGCATAAGTTTGAGCAATGTCGAAGATTTTTTTATGGTTGACCTCACCAAGAAGGTATTGCGCTTCTTGGTTGAGGGAAATGATCTTGCCTGTGCTGTCAAAAACAATAAAAGGATTGTAGTCGTGTTCAATCCATGCTTCAGCAAAACTACTCATGATTAACTTTCGATATAGTTTTTAAGTTTACGTCCAACTTTAGGATGTTTAAGTTTTTTGATCGCTGAACTCTCTATCTGGCGTACACGCTCACGTGTAACATTGAGTTCTTTACCAATCTCTTCAAGCGTTCTATCGCTCTCATCGTGCATTAAACCAAAACGCATACGAATAACCGCTTTTTCTCTGTCATTGAGTTGATCTAAAACTTCATCAATTTGATCTTTAAGGTCAGATTTTAAGATATGATCAATCGGCGCAACAGAGCTTTTGTCTTCAACAAAGTCTCCAAATTTACCATCGTCTTCGTTACCAATTGGTGCTTCCAATGAAATAGGCTCTTTTGTGATTTTAATAACGTTCTTGACTTTATCAGCACTGAGTCCCACTTCTTGTGCAATGGTCTCAATATCAGGCTCTTTACCTTCTTCTTGAAGGTGTTTACGAATGATTTTATTGATACGGTTAATCGTCTCGATCATATGAATCGGAATACGAATGGTACGCGCTTGATCTGCAATCGCTCTAGAAATTGCTTGACGGATCCACCATGTGGCATACGTTGAGAATTTATAGCCTTTTTTGTACTCAAATTTATCAACCGCTTTCATCAAACCGATGTTACCTTCTTGAATGAGGTCAAGGAATGGTAAACCACGGTTGGTATAACGTTTAGCGATAGAAACAACCAGACGAAGGTTACTTTTTGCCATACGTGTTTTTGATTCGTCAGCAATTTTTTTACCACGTTTGATTTGCTCTAAAACCTCTTTGAGTTTTTCTGGGTCAAGATCAAAACCTTGTTTACTGGCTTCCTTTGTTTGAAAAAGCTTTTTGATTTCCATGTATGTAGAAACCATTGTAGCTTCTGGAACCATCGTTGTGATATCTTCTTTTGTAAGATCAACAATGTTTCCTAAAAGTTTTGCATGGTTTTCTCTTAGTGTATCATTGAAAAGTGGTAAACGGTACTCTAAACGTTTGAGTTCTTTGTCAAATTCAAAGTCACTCTTAAGCGCTGTCTCCATAGACTTTACAAGCTCATTAATGAGTTTACTTGTCGGTCCAAGATCCATAAGTGCGTCTTTAAGAAGTTTCTTTTTGTATGCAAGACCTAGATCGTAGTTCATCATCTCTTCAGGATCATCCAAGTTCTCTTCTGGTGGTCTTGTAAGACTTTTGAGCCAATCTTTTTTTGCTTTCTCTAAAGACTTAAAGCTCTCGATAACTTTTTCAGTTCGTGTATTGTCTTTTTTAGAGAAGGTTTTTTTCTCTTCGCCTTCTTCGCCTTCTTCATCATCAAATTCTTCATCGTCACCATCATCATCGGTGTCGTCTTCAAAGGTTTTGAAAAGCTCTTTGACACGACGCTCACGGTTGATAAGCGCTTCTTTGTAATCCAAAATAAAGTCAATCAAGTAAGGAACAGAACAGAACGCATCGATAATAATATCTTCACCAAATTCAATTTTTTTACTGATGTCAATCTCTTCATCTTTGGTTAAAAGAGAAATTTGTCCCATTTCACGAAGATACATCCTAACAGGGCTGTCACTGCGTGACCATTCTAGGAGTTCTTTTTCGCTAGCAAGATCAAACTCTTCTTCAAGGGCATCGTCTTTAATTTTTTGTTGTTCTTCTTCACGTCTTCTTGCTTCTTCTTTATTGCGCATTTTCGCAATTTCAGCAGAAGAGATTAGTGTAACTTTGTATTTTTCTAAAAGGCTCATCAATTTTTTGACGTTTGCAGGGGTTGGAGGCTTTACAAAAAGGTCCATAACGTTTTCATACGTAACGTATGATTTTTCATTTTCCGCAAAAAGTTCTTCTAGTAATGTATAGAGTTCTTTTGAAGCCATAAGTGTAACTCTCCTTGAGTGAGTGTGTTTGGAGATTAGATTTTCTTCATTAAATTCTAATAAAAGATGTGGATTATACCGAGTTTTTTTTTAAATATCATTGAATACGGTTATTTTATAAAGTGGAACAGGAGTTGCTTTAACTAGGGAAAGATTTTAAAAATAGTGGGAAAAACAATGCAAAGCAGCTATTATAGCGTTACTGGAGCGATGGTCACACAGTTTAATAAACTCGACCTAATTTCTAATAATCTTGCCAATTTAAATACCACAGCATTTAAAAGAGATGATGTTGTTGTGGGTGATTTCAAACGTATTTTTCAAGAATACAAAGATGAAATGCCTATCAAAGACAACACAAAAGAGGCAAGTAAATTTATCAATGCTGTAGGGGTAAGAGTACCTCAAGTTGTAGAAGAATATGTGAAGTATCAACAAGGTGGTATTAAAAATACAGGTAACCCTTTTGATTTTGCACTCAAACGTGAAGATGCATTTTTTATGGTGGAGACTCCTAATGGTATTCGCCTAACACAAAATGGTTCGTTTACGCTCAACAATGAAGGTGTTTTAACCACTAAAGAAGGTTATCCAGTATTGCCAGCAACCTATTTTCAAAATCAACAATATATAACAATCCCAGATGATGGCGAGCTAAGAGTCGATCAAAGTGGCGGTCTTTATAACCGAGAAGATCAAATTGGAAACTTGATGATTGTTCGAAGCGATGATATTAAGTCATTGTTAAAAGAGGGAACAAGTTTCTATAAATACAAAAGTCTTGAAGAAGTCACCCAATTAGAAGATGGTAATTTTGTTTCACAAGGTTTTCTTGAAACCAGCAATGTCAATCCTGTGAGTGAAATGGTTAATTTGATTGAAACCAATAGATTTGTAGATATGTATCAAAAAGTGATGAAGTCACATATGAACGATCTTAACTCAGAAGCTATTTCGAAACTAGCTTCAACTAAAGCCTAATAAATAATTAAGAAACTAAAGAAGGAAGAAAAATGATTCGATCACTGTATACTGCTGCAACGGGAATGATCGCACAACAAACGCAAATCGATACGACCTCAAACAACATCTCAAACGTAAATACGATTGGTTATAAAAAACAACGTGCTGAGTTTGCGGATTTGATGTATCAAACCATGACATATGCTGGAACATCAACCAGTGGTACATCTGTTTCTCCAACAGGTATTGAAGTGGGTCTTGGTGTTCGTCCAACGGCCATTGCCAAGATGTTCACACAGGGTAACTTTAAAGAGACAGGTAATTCTTTAGATATGGCAATTACTGGAAATGGTTTTTTCCAAATTTTGCTTCCAGATGGCACAACTGGGTATACCAGAAACGGTTCGTTTAAACTTGATGCTGATGGAAATGTCATCAACAGCGATGGTTACCAACTTATTCCTCAGCTTGTTATTCCAGCAGATGCAACACAAATTACGATTGGTGTGGATGGTATGGTTTCTGTTCTTCAAGCAGGAGCAACAGCGACACAACAAATTGGACAAATTGAATTAGCAAACTTCATCAACCCAGCAGGTCTACACTCTTTAGGTGATAATAACTTTATTAACACCACAGCATCTGGTGATCCAATTGTAAGTAATCCAGGTCTTAATGGTTTAGGACAAACCAGACAAAATTTTGTTGAAATGAGTAACGTTCAGTTGGTTGAAGAGATGACAGATCTTATTACAGGGCAACGTGCTTATGAAGCGAATTCAAAAGCGATTACGACCAGTGATGAAATGCTTCAAACTGTTAATGCCTTGAAACAATAAGTTTGATATGCTGATACTGGTTCCAATTCTGATCTTGGTCGCGATTATTGTCGCGATCGATCAGCTCTATTTTAATGATCCAACTGCAAAAAATATGAGTTCTCCATCTGAAAAACATCAAAAGGCAAACGATACGAATGCGACACAGAAGTATTTGGATCGTTATATTAAAAAATAATTTACACCTAAAAGAAAACCTATGAATTTTTTGGCTATTTTTAAACTTACAATTCCTGTTATGATGGGATATATCCCCCTTGGTATGGCATTTGGATTACTGCTTTCAAAGCTTCTCATTCCATGGTATTATGCTTTTTTTATGAGTGTCTTTATCTTTGCGGGATCAGGTCAGTTTTTAGCGCTGACTCTTTTTGCTTCACAAGCCACCATTTTAGAGATAGGTATTGCGACGTTTTTACTCAATCTTCGTCATACGTTCTATGGACTTTCAATGATTTCTGCATTTAAAGATTTTTCATGGAAAAAGAACTATCTTATTTTTGGGCTTACTGATGAGACCTTTGCTCTCTTAAAAACGAGTGATGTTCCAGAAGCAAATCGTGAAAAAGTATACCTTTGGATTACATTTTTAAATCAGTGTTATTGGATTATAGGAAGTGTTGTAGGTGCACTTTTAGGCAATGTCTTACCTTTTAATTATGAAGGGATAGAGTTCTCTTTAACGGCGCTTTTTGTGGTACTTTCTATCGAACTGTATAAGAAAAATAGACTGCATAAGCCTTTTTTTGTTGCCCTTATCATCGGGTTGTTTGGTATGATTTTATTTCCACCACAAAAGATGTTGATTTTATCATTGTGTTTAGCCGCGTTTGTATTGATTGTGTTTAAAAGGAGTATGGAAAATGGAAAGTAGTTATATCATCGGAAGCATTATCGTAGCAACATTAGCGACGTATGCGACACGTATTATTCCATTTTTACTTTTCCGTACGCGTGAACCTTCACCGCTTATAAAGTACATTGAGCTCAATATGCCTTTGATGATTATGGTGATTTTAGTGTTTTATGCTCTCAAAGATGTTAAATGGGAGAGTTATCCGTATGGTTTGGCTGAGATTATTGGTGTGTGTGTTGCGATTATTTTACACGTCAAGTTTAAAAACGCTCTCTTAAGCATTTTTGTCGCAACACTAACTTATATGGTCTTAATTCAAAAGGTTTTTTAAACGCTTTTATCGTTGAATTTGTGAAGGTTTAGAATCACTAAACCTTCGCAAATTCGTCTCAAAATCCTTATGCTTTTTTCACAAACTCAGATTTAAGACCCATTGCGCCAATACCATCAACTTTGCAGTCGAGGTTATGGTCACTCTCATAGTTCAGACGGATATTTTTAACTTTGGTGCCGCCTTTAATAACCGCAGATGAGCCTTTGAGTTTTAAATCTTTGATGACTACAACGGTGTCACCATCGTTAAGGATTGTGCCATGCGCATCTTTAATAACACTAGCGGACTCTTCATTTGAAGCGGTATTTTTAGACCATTCATGAGCACATTCAGGGCAGATAATCATCTCACCATCTTCATAAGTATATTCACAATTACATTTAGGACAAGCAGGTAGTTGCATCGTATTCTCTCTTTTTTTTATATGATTGGTATAAGTATGCCTTATATTGCCTCAAAAAGAGCTAAACAGCTTTTAGCGTCTTAGAAGATACGGAAACTCTCTGTCTCTTTCATAGCGCTTGATTTTCTCTTCATAGTGGTCAATGGCTGTGACCATGTCTCGTGCAAATTCGTAGTTAATAATATAGTCTCTTTGGTTGATATGAAGTGTTTGCATCCCTTGTAAGGCGGCATCATACATGAGTGCATCTTTGATGGTTTCAGCATGTCCATTGGTGAGACGACGAATATCGTGACCCAATCCCGTAACCCATAAATCCATAAATTCTACACGGAATGGAAGTACCTTTCCCCATGTTTGTTCAACCAATACAGCATTTTTCAATGAAAATTCATGAAATATAATGGTGTCTTGGTCTTGATTATAGACAGCAATGATTTGATTTGGCATAGGTTTAAAGACGGGATTAATTGTTGCTAAATTGACCTCTTTTGGGGCACATCCGCTGAAAATGAGCATGAGAAAAAAAAGAAGTATCGACAATGTTTGACGCATGAGGAGTCCTTAATTTTTGTAAAGAAAGTGTCAAGATAACGTCAATATGAAATTGACAGAGTTATTTTAACATTTCACTGTTAATAAACAAGGAGAGATCATGAAAAAAACACTCTGTTTTATACTTTTGGCACTCACACTCAGCCATGCAAAGGAATTTAATGCCCCTATGAAAGCTTATATGGAGGGCTTAAATGCAGAAGCAAAAGCAACAAATCCAAACTTTACAGGTTTTGATGCAAAAAGGGGCGAAGCGCTTTTTTTCTCTAAACATACAGGCAAAAAAGGAACAGAAATGAGTTGTGTGACATGCCACTCAAATGACCTTAAAAAAGGCGGGCAAAATATCAATACCAATAAACCCATTACCGCACTGGCTCCCTCTGTAAATGTAACCAGACTAACCGATGTTGCTGAGGTCGAAAAGTGGCTCAGACGTAACTTTAACGATGTGTTTGCCAGAGAGGGAACGGCACTTGAAAAAGGTGATGTATTAACCTACATCATCACACAATAGACTTTTATCAAAGTCTATACACGTCAAAAAAGCAAAGCTCTTTTGACTACGCTAACCGCTGAGGTACTAAAGCTTGCCGATTGCATCGGCAGAATTCAATAAAGGAATAAAGATGAAAAAGATACTTTTAATGACAGCACTTGGACTAAGCGTCGCCTTTGCGGGTAGTGTCGCACCCGCCAATAATGCACAGTATCAAAAGGAGTGTGCCAGTTGTCACTTTGGTTATCAACCCGCTCTTTTAAATAAAGTTTCTTGGGAAAAAGTGATGACAAACTTGAGCGATCACTTTGGAACAGACGCTTCTTTGGGCAAAGTAGAGAGTGAGCAGATATTGAACTATCTTGTTACCAATGCAGGAAGTGGTAAAATAACGGCAAATAACACCACGATGCAAATTACCAAGTCGCCTTATTTTATTAAAGAGCACCGTAAAATCACACCCAATCTGATAGAGCAAAAAGAGGTTGGCTCACTTGCAAATTGTATGGCATGCCATACGACGGCTGATAAAGGCAGTTACAGCGAACGAGCTATAGTCATTCCAAATTACGGGAGTTGGAAATGAAAAAAATCTTAGTTTGGGGGCTTTATACAAGGCTTTCCCATGCGCTTTTAATGGTCATGATGTTGGCGGTGTTTTTAACGCCTGAAGTCAAAAGACTCCTTACCTTACACGTAGCCTTAGGCTATACGCTAGCACTACTTTTTCTTTTTAGAATCGTATGGGGCTTGATGGATGTAAAGTACTCAAACTTTAAAGATTTTAATTTCAATCTCAAAGATCTCAAAGAGTATATGCTCACCATTTTTGGCAACAAAAAAGAGTACATCGGACACAATCCAGCGTCTAGTTATGCCATCATTGCGATGATCGTTTTAACCTTTTTAGCGGTCATTACAGGGGCTTTAACGTATGGTGTTAAAGAGGGTATGGGTGTGTTTGCTTTTATGAACCACACGCTATTTCGTGATATGAAGCTTTTTAAAGAGGTACATGAATTTTTTTCCAATGCCCTTATGGCGGTTATCTTTGCGCACATCGCAGGAGTATTACTCGATAAAATTATGCATAAATCACGTGCGTTAGAGTCGATGGTCGATGGCTATAAACCAAGCAATGAAGAGGGATTAAAACTCACTCTTGTTCAAAAAATTTATGGTGTTCTAGCACTTGGACTTTCCCTTTTTGCATTTGTTTATATGTTGGTAATGCCCAATAGTCTTTTGATCGCTGATGGCAATGTTAAAATGGACTATGCCAAAGAGAACAATGCGTTTTACAAAGAGTGTATCAGTTGTCATACGCTCTTTCCTCCCTTCTTATTGCCTCAAAAGTCGTGGGTAAGCATGATGGATAATTTGGAAAATCACTTTGGTGATGATGCTTCTTTGGATGAAAAAACAACACTCTCCATCAAAGAATTTTTAGTGAAAAACAGTGCGGAGTCTTCCACTAAAGAGTCTTCTTTGCGTATTATGGCAAGTTTGAAGAGTGATCAAACGTATCTCGCTATTACCGAAACACCTTTTTGGAAAAATCGACACAAAAAGATTGATAAGGCTGTTTATGAGAGGGCAGATATTGGTAAACCATCCAATTGTAAGGCATGCCATGCTAATATTGAAAATGGACTCTTAAATAATCGAGACATCAAAAGGTTGTAAATGAAACTACTTCTTATCTTTTTTCTTGCATTTTCTTTGTATGCCAGTGATGGTAAAAAAGAGCACCATTTGAGCAAAGATCTCTCCTATTTGGAATTGACATCGGAGCAAAAAGAGATCGCGAAAAGTATGATAAAACAGTACCGTGTGGAGATTAAGACTTTTCGTGAGTTTAAAGAGAAAATGGAAGATGAAAAAGAGCGTTTGCTAACACGCGAAGTGTTAAATGAAGAAGATGTTCAAAAAATCAATGAATCGATTTTCCAAAAAGCCAATGCCATAGAGAGTCGTTTTTTAGTCCAGATGCACAATCTCTTAAATAACGAGCAACGCAAAAAATTTGCACACAATCTTGAAGAGTGGGAAGTCGAATGAGCGAAAAAATTCTACTTATTGAAGATGATTTGGAGATGAGCTCACTTATAGCAGATTATCTGCAAAACTATGACTTTGATGTTCAAGCGTTTGACAAACCTAAAGAGGCACTTGCATATCTTAAAAACCATCTAAGTGAGTATAAAATCATCGTGCTGGATTTGATGCTTCCTCAAATGGATGGTTTCGATGTCTGCAAAGAGATTCGCTCCATGAGTGATGCGCACATCATCATCTCTTCCGCTCGCAATGAACTCAGCGATAAAATCTTAGGCTATGGCGTGGGAGCCGATGATTACCTCGCAAAGCCTTATGAACCACGTGAACTCGTTTTAAAAATCAACTCCTATCTTAGAAGAAACGTTCCTGCAAAAAAGAAAATAGGGGATTTTGAAATTGATGAAGCGAAAATGGAAGTCTCTTTGGAAGGCTATGCGCTCGATCTTACCAAAATAGAGTTTGACATCTTGCTTTTACTCCTTTCTAATCAAGGCAAAGTTTTTTCACGCGAAGTGATTTTTAATGCCATCAATGGCATCGGTTACAACTCCAAAGATCGCACCGTCGATATGCACATCAGCAACTTACGCGCTAAAATAGGCGATGATCCGAAAAATCCAAAATACATCAAATCCGTTTGGGGTATTGGCTACAAAATGGTAGGTTAAAATGTCCATTTTTACGAAGCTCTTTTTACTCTTTTTAGTCAGCCTCTCATTGATGCTCTTTGTCTCACGCGAAACCAGTCAACTCACTCAATCAAAAATGGAAATGTTATTAAAAGAGAAGTACCTACAAGCTTCCACTGAACTCTTTCGCGACCTTGCCAATAACGATCAAACAGCCCTTACCAAAAGGCTTCAAACCTTTAACTTTGAAGTGATACCAGAGCCTTCTCGAGTATTAGAAACTTCTAGAAGTGTGTATGAAAAAAGTAGCTCTTTTGGTGAAGTCAAAATCATAGTCGATGCCAAAGGTCAATACTTTTTGTTGCTGAGTTATTTGGATGAAAGCCTGCTCATACGCGATAAAAACCAAGAAGAGGGCGTTTTCGCTCAAGGGATGGTAACCTACTTTATCGTTGCCGATATTTTCGTGCTTGTTGTGATTTTCTTGCTCATTGTAAGACTTCTTCTTCCTCTAAAACAGATCAACCTTACGTTAAAATCCTTTGGTGAAGGCGCTTTAGATGTGCGTATGAAACGCTTTGGCTCAAAAGAGCTAGACACACTCTCCAATACCTTTAATGCGATGGCTTCTAACATTGAAGCACTTATCTTCTCGCGTCAACGCTTACTTCGTGACATTGGGCATGAGCTAAGAACGCCGCTTGCTAAGTCCAAATTGGCATTAGAGATGCTAGGCGAGGGTAAGTATCAGCAAAGCCTTAAAAAGGCCATCACTCAAGTTGATGAGCTTACCAAAGAACTCTTAGACATTGAAAGACTCAATGCCAATATGGAACAGTTAACTTTAGCCACTTTTGATGCAGAAACACTCATCTCAGAGTCACTCTCTCGCGCACTCATTGAAGATGAAAGTTTGGTAGAGCTTCACGTGGAAGAGAGCTTTGAGATAAAAGGCGATCTTAATTACCTAAGTATTGCGCTTAAAAATCTCATAGACAATGCCCTAAAATACGGCATAGAAAAGCCTATACTCCTTGAAGTGAAAGAGCGCACCATCAGCGTTAAAAGCAGGGGAGAAGCGCTTGAACATCCACTCGAATACTACTGCGAGCCATTTGCCCAAGGCGATGCGGCTAGAGGTGTGGAAGGGTTTGGTTTGGGGCTAAGCATTGTCAAAAAAATCGTTGAAAAGCATGGCTTTAGGTTAAGACTTACGTGTCAAAATGGATGGAATAGCTTTTCAGTACTTTTTAAATAAGTTTCATATCATCTATGATGAGTTGATGAACTCTCTTGGATCGGTACACTGGTACTCAAATCCAAGACGTTCAAGTTTACTTCCATCAATAATACGTTGTGTGCACTTTAGGTTGTCTGTAAATCTTGGAGGCGTGAGATGACATCGCTCACTTTGGTATAAAAACACCTCTTCTTTTGTAGGGTGTTTTGGTGCACATAAGTTAAAAATACCTTTGAGATTTTTATCTATCGTAAATAAAACAGCGCGAATCACATCGATTCGATGAATGTGATTGACACGGCTTTTCCCATCTTCAACAAGTTTATTCGTGTAGTATTTCGCTGCGATGCGATCTGCTCCCATCAATCCAGCACAACGAAAAATGATATGGACTTTTCCATGAAGGCTTGTTTCGGCTTCATAGTATAATGGATTGGATGAAGAGACGATTTCACTCTTTTCATCGTACACTCCAGAAACTTTCGGATACACCGAAGACGAACTCACAAAAAATATTTTTTCAATGGTTGAAAAACGAGGATGTTGAGAGAGTGTGTTTATAAACTGAAGATAATCATTAAATTTAGATGGTGGATAGTTTATAAAAAGATACTCACAAGAGAAAAGGGCATCAAGATTGTTATAGATACCTTCCGTGAGTACATACGACTCAAATCCTAACTTTGTATGTGTTTTTTGTATCAGTTCATTACGCGCAGATAATTTGATAGTAAATTGATCTTTGAGTGTTTTGGCAAGTTCTAATCCTAACCACCCCGCTCCTAAAATCGAAAATGTTTTCATAATCATAGTGATAAGCTTTTAAATAATTTGAGTAGCCACAGTATAAAGAAAATGTTTAAACCGTTGATAAATAGAGTGGAATTGTGTAGATACAATCAAAAGGCTGGAAGAGGTTTTAAACGATCTTAATTTCGTTTTTATGCTCTTTTTTGACTTCGTACATCGCCATATCTGCGTCTCTTAAAATATCGTTGATGGTTTTGTCATCATCCTTAAATACAGTTCCCCCAATACTTGCCGTACAGGTGTAATCAAAGTTGATGAGGTGAAATGGCTCTGCGATGGAGAGTAAAAGTTTATAGCCAATTTGTGCCATTTTCTCTTTGGCTTCTTTTTCATCTTCTCCAAGTTTAGTGACCAGCACAACAAACTCATCGCCTCCAAAGCGAGAAACAGTGTCACATAAGCGAAGTACTGATGTGAGGCGTTTTGCGACCTGTTTGAGCAGTATATCACCGTATTCATGTCCTTTGGTATCATTGAGAACTTTAAAATTATCAAGATCTATAAATAAAATTCCACAAAATTCTTGGGAGCGTTTGGCATTTGCCACGGTATAGTTTAGGCGATCAAGCAGAAGTTTTCGATTTGGCAGTTCGGTCAATGAGTCATAATACGCCAAATGCTCGATCATCTTTTGTGCTTCTTTATCTTGGGTTATGTCTCTAAAAATGACGACAGAACCGATGTTATGATGATCTTGTACAAAAGGTGTTGCATTGAGATGCACGATAAAATGCTCTCCATTTTTCTTTCGAAAAATTTCCTCCCCAATGTATGTGCGCTGATAACGCATGGAGTTTAGGATGGGGCAGTCTTCTTTTGTTGTATTAAGCTGATGTACATGAATGAGTGTATGCGCATCTTTCCCCAAAACCTCTTCAAGACTGTACCCTAAAATAGCCGTAGCTGAGGCATTAATAAATGTAATGTCGCCTTTTGTATTTAACAAAATAACACCATTAATCGTCTTTTCAACAATGGTTTCAAATTGTATTTTTTCTCTTAGTGTTTTTTGGCTTTGTTCAACCAAAAGGTACAGTACAATGCCCAAAAGTACAAAGGTTAAAAAGCCAAAAAGCAATGAAGTGATGTACTTGTGTTCTATCGTGACCAAATCATTAAGATGACTGTAGGTGACTGCATAAGCTGCAAGCGTGTTACTTAGGTCATAAATGGCATGAAAATTAGCAACATATCCTTGATTATTTTCGACCAATGGTATAGAAAAGTTTTTTCCTTCTTGGAGTTTTGCTTCAATGTTATAGCGTTTTTTTAAGATGGCATTGATTTTTTTGGTAAGTTCAGACTCTATGGAGTGTGCGGTGACGTTGGAAATCTTTTGATTTTCAATAACAAAGTCATCGCTTAAAACAGATGGCATAAAGTGATGCTTATGGGAATCAAATACCAAATCTGTTGTGATGGACTTTTTGAAAAGAAGAATGTGGTCACTCCACGTTAGAAGTTTTGCAAGTTCAAATTCTATATTTTCATAGGCTATAGAAACCTCGACACTGCCTAAGTGCTCTTTATTATCAATGATAGGAAAAACATAGCGGAAGCCTGGATACACACGTCCGCCTTCAAAGCCTGCAACAAATTGCTTTTCGATATTAGCCTTTTGAATTGATGGACGTATATTCATCAAATTGTCACCATTTTCACTCGGAGAATGAAAACGTAAAAAACTCTCTCCTTGAGGAGTATGAAAGTGAAATTGTTTTATACCCAACTTTTTGAGTTCTTCATTGTAAAATGGATAAAGAAGGCGATAAAGAGAGCCTCGAAGAATCGCTTTTTCGCGTGTATCATTAGTATCATTCACTGCATGAAGAATTTGAAGAACCGAAGGCTGCATAATGGCATAGCGAAAATAGTTTTCAATAGAGATAGTAAACATTTGTGTTACCGCTTTGTAAGAGGTCTCTAGGATGCGGTTTTCATTTTGCAGTAAGACATCTCGTTCTTCAACCATTTTTGAATGTACATAGATGAAAAAAAGTGTATAAGAAAAAAGAATGGCACATGCTGTGATTAGAAATTTACGCATTAAAAACTCCCGCTTTGGGGAATATTAAAGGTTTCAATCTCACTTTTGAGATGCTTAAACATCTCCATGTCAGTTTCACTCATCCCATAACGGATATCTTTGCCCCATGTTTGATAGACCTCTTTAGGGGCTGCAAGCAAAATAGATTTAATTTTTTCGATTTGTTCTAGGCTAAGCGTTTGAGTGTTCACAACTAGTGAAAAGCCTGGAATGAGAGATGTTGTTTGGATAACTTCAAGACCCAGTGAGGCATACTCTTTAGCAATGCTTTCTTTCATACCGCCCATCTGAAAATCACCTCTAATGATAGAAAGTGCCACTTCATCATGAGTGCCTACATAGCGATAAAGCATCGTATCTAAATTGGTGTGTAAATAATCATTAACAAGAACTTTTGTTTTGGTATAGCCACATGTTGAAAGAGGTTGTGTTAGCGCAACTTTGAGTGTTGCTTTAGGCGACAGTGTGTCTCCTGCAAATTTAACTAAGGCACAGCGATATCCTCGCTCTCCATCACTTTCATGAAACGTGATGATAGGAAGTGCATATGGAAAACTTTTTTGAAGTGTCAAAAATGGTAAAGGTCCAAAATAAGCAATATCAATTTTATTGGCTTTGAAAGCAGCGATTATGTCATCGTATTTTTTCTCATAATGAAAAGCAATATTTTCATCCAAAGCCTCTTCAAGATAATTTACCATTGGAAAAAAATCTTCAAGAATTTGGTTTGAATTGAAAAAAGGAAGTGGTGCGAAGACAAGAGGGCGTGCATGTAATGAAAAAGAGATGAAAAGTGCTATAAAAAGGCACGTACATCGCCGCATGATCAACCTACTATGTTGCATTTTTGTCACACAAATCATATAAGAGGAAGTATAAAAATAGACTTAAATTATTTTAAAAAATTTCATTTAGTATAAAATATTCTTATTGGTAACACAAGAGGTTTTTAGTACCTCAAAGAGAGTGATTGATGCCTGTTGAAAAAGGACCTACTAAATCCTTTAAATAAAACTTAGATACAATAGAGCTATTAAGATAGATAAAGGATAGAGATGTTATTTGAAAAGCTAGGCTTGATTGCGCCGATACAAGAAGCAGTAACTGAACTTGGGTACACGAAACCAACGCCTGTGCAAAGCAAGGTCATCCCTTTAGTGTTAGAGGGTAAAGATGTTATGGCAACGGCGCAAACAGGAACAGGTAAGACAGCGGCGTATGCACTTCCACTCTTACAAATTTTGAGCAAAAAAACACAAAAATCGACTACCAAGAAAGTTGTCCGTGCCCTTATTTTAGTGCCAACACGTGAGCTTGCTTCACAAGTCGCATTGAATGTACAAGCGTATGGTAAAAATCTTGAGCTTACCATCGGTGCCATTTATGGCGGTGTAAAGTTTACACCACAAGTGAAGAAATTAGAAAAAGGTATTGATGTTCTTATCGCTACTCCAGGAAGACTTTTAGAGCATATCAAATTGAACAATGTTGATCTCTCTCGTGTCGAGATGCTTGTATTTGATGAGGCTGACCGCATTTTAGACATGGGCTTTTGGGAAGAAGTGGAGACACTGCTTTCACTACTGCCAAAAAAACGCCAAACACTTCTTTTCTCCGTTGGGCTTTCGAAGTCGGTTAAACGCCTTTCTGAGGTAAGCTTGAAAAAACCTATAACAGTGGCGATTAACAACCAAGGCGAGTTTGCTAAGAACGTGCAACAAACCATCTATGTGGTGGATAAAGAGCGTAAATGCGAACTGCTTTCTTTTATGATAGGCTCTCAAAACTGGCATCAGGTGTTGGTCTTTACGAAAACCAAACAGAGTGCCGATGAAGTGGGTGATTATCTCTCTAAAAGTGGTTTAAAAACACTTGTATTGCATGGCGATAAAGCGCACTCTCAACGTACCAAAGCGGTGAACGCATTTAAAGAAAATGCCATTCGTGTCTTAGTTGCTACCGATATCGCTTCTCGTGGCTTAGACATTGAAGATTTGCCGCATGTCATTAACTATGAGCTTCCAGGTGATGCCGAAGACTACTTGCACAGAGCAGGAAGAACAGGGCGTGCGGGTAAAGAAGGGCGTGCTATTTCCCTTGTCTGTAAAGAAGAAAAAAACAAATTTAAAGAGATTGAGAAAATCTTAAAATATACAATCCAAACGGAGTTTTACCCAGGTTTTGAAACCAAAGAGTGGTTAGAGAAAGAGGCAAAAAAAGGAACGATTAAAGCAAAAATCGAATATGAAAAAGCGAATAAAAAAAATCTTTCCATTAAAAAATACAGAGCAACCTTTAAAGAGGGTAAACTCAAAAAACAAGGAAAAACAAAAGGAATGAAAAAATGATGATTGAGATGCAAAAACTGCACTATTTTAAAGATTTTATCGAACAAGAGGAAAATCCTATTGGTAAAAACCTCTATGTGATGGTACTCGCAGTTGAAGCGTACTATGAATTTGTCGCAGAAATACTTATTCCTGGAACGTCTCGCAGTATGACTCAGTTTAAGCTTTTAGAAGAGTTACGCGCTCTTAAAACGATTAATGAGCAAGAATTTGTCATCATGAATGAGACACGTAAGCTTAAAAATGAGTTGACGCATCGTTTGGATTATCAGATTGATCTTACATACCTTTATGACTTTTGCAATAATTGTGCTGTTAAAGATAAAATCGTTCCAGCCAATAAAGAAGATCAAAAAGAGCTAGAAGCTGCTTTGTTAGATGGGCTTCTTAAAAGCTATAAAATTGTCGATCTCAAACTTTACTCAAAAGTACGCAAAGAGCTTGAAAAGGTACATGGAGAGCAAAAGTGAAGTTTAAAGTAACTGGCAAACAACACATCTCTAAAAATTGTTTGGTATGCGGTATCGAAAATCCTTTTGGACTAAAAACAAAGTTTTATGAACTGGAAAATAAAGAAGTCGTTGCTTATTTTACGCCGCATACGTATCATCAGAGTTATCCAGGTATTTTGCATGGTGGAATTTCTGCAACCATTTTGGATGAAACCATAGGACGTGCCATTATGGCGCATTATGGACAAGAGAGCTTTGGAGTAACGATAGAACTCAACCTCAAATATAAAAAGCCTGTGCCTTTGGGTGTTGAACTAAAAGTCGTTGGGCGCATCATCAATGATAAAGGACGTATATTTGAAGGTACGGGTGAGCTGATACTTCCAGATGGCGAAGTGGCAGTCAGTGCATCAGGGCGCTATATGAAGCGCAGTGTCACGCAAATTGTTGAAGATGATTTTATCGAAGATGAATGGTTCCCAAGCGATGGTAAAGAGAGAGCTGAGATAGAACTCTAAAGGATTAGGTATGATCGCAGGACAAATTAGAAGCAATATTCACAAAGGTCTGAAAGTACAAATTGTGTTAAAAGAAGACCAACGCAGTGGCAAACTCACCTCTGGCGTGGTGAAAGACATACTTACAAATTCTGCGAATCATCCTCATGGCATAAAAGTACGTTTGGAAAGTGGTGAAGTAGGGCGTGTAAAAGAGATTATTCTCTAAGAGTTTCACGTTGATGCGTGAATTAAAAAAATTATTCTAAATGGTTTAGTTGATCGTAAAGAGAAAGAGGTTTTTCTTCAAACCCTGCAATACTTGATGGAAAGTGCTTTGTTGCATGAAAGTTTAAAAGAAGCGTGCGAATTTTTGCTACAAATGCTTTATCTAACTTATTTGAGGCAATCATGGCATCATAAGGTATCTCTTTTGATGTTGCAAGAATGCGAATTTGCTCCTGCTTCTCTTTTGGAAGAATGATATAAGCTCCGTCGTAAAGTGCCCCTGCATCGATTGATTTTTCCAAAATAGCATCAATGATTTTAGAGTGCTTTTTAAGCATATAGACTTTCCCAAGCTCATTTTTTGGGTCAATGCCATTTTGTTTCATGATAAGGCGCGGATAGAAGTAACCTGATGTTGAATCAGGATCTGTAAATCCAAAACTTTTCTTTTTTAAATCAGCCATGGTATAAATCGAACTCTCTTTATGCGTAACAATAAGTCCATGGTAGGCACTTCTCGCATTGTTTTGATCATCGGTGACTTGAAGTGTTGCTAAATACTCTGTTGGAATCTCTTTTTGTCTTGATGTTGCAAAAAGTTTTGGAGAGATGGATGCTATATCGACACTGCCTTGTTCGATAAGCGTTAAAAGCTGATTGTAATCTTTAGAAACAACAAAAACAATTTCTCTATCAAGTGCTTTTTCAAGATACTCCACCAACTCTGCATAGATTTCTTGAAGTTCTGTCGTGCTTTTATAAGGATTAACTCCTAAAACAAGTTTTTCATTGGCGAAAAGTGAAAAGCAAAAAAGAAGCATCATGCTTATAATTTTTTTAATTTTCATATTCGACCCTGTTCCTTCCGTTATTTTTTGCTCGATACAGTGCATTATCGGCACGTCTTAAAATGCTATTGGGCGTATCGCTTATACGGTAAGTGGAGACACCCAAACTCATAGTGACACGCTGCGGGTAATGCTCAAAGGTACAGTGGTAAATTTTTGAACGTATCTCTTCTGCGATACTAAGTGCTCCTTCAAGGCTTGTGTGAGGTAAAATCAGTAAAAACTCTTCTCCTCCCCATCGTCCTAGAATGTCACTTTCTCGAATCGATTCACGCATTAGATGTGCGGTATGAATTAAAACATGGTCACCTATTTCATGCCCATAGGTATCATTGACCGTTTTAAAACGGTCAATATCGATCATAATCACTGAAAAAAAGCTTTCTTCTCTCTTGCTCTCTTTAAGTTTTTGCTCCAAAGACTCTTCTAGTCTGCGCCTGTTTGAAAGGGAAGTGAGTTGGTCTGTGCTGCTTAAATGTTCGAGTACATTTTGAGTATCGGCGACTTTTTGACTCATATTGAAAAGCGCTTCCGCAATTTTTTTGACTTCAGGTGTGGTACGTTCTGTGGTTGCCTGCTTAATGGTATTCATAACTTCTTTGATATTCAAACGATCTTCGTAAAAATCAATCAGAACTTGAGAGAGTGCTTTATACTCTTTAAGATGCTTTAGAAGTGTGAAATGAAGGGCAAGAACTAAGGCAATGAGGGTAAAACCAATGCCTACAAAAAGGTTGGTACGTGCTTTTTTAAGGGCATTGAGTTCTTCTTCTGATGTAAAACCGATGTTAAATCCTGCCTCTTTAATACTCCCTGCTTGAAGCATGACATGTAACGATGCGGCGTTGGTAAGTTTTTCTTTGGTTGTTGAGAGTGTTTGATTTTGAGAGTGGTAAGCGATGCCCATCGTTGTACCTTCTACTAAAGAAGCAAGAAAGGCATCATCGATAATAAGGGCTACACTGATGATACCAATGGTTTTTTGTCCGTACTGTTTCACGCGCTTTGCATAAACCAAGCACTCTTCGCCATCTACCATATCTATACCTAGGAACGTGTCGTTATGAAGGGCTTGCTGAACATAAAAACGCTTTGAAACATCATCGGCAAAACGAAATTCTAACTCACCTCGGCTGATGACGGTTCCATCCAAATCAATAAAATGAATTTTATCGGTAGAAGGGGAGAGAAAAAGTTTGCTCCAATTGTAGAGCATATCGGTGTCATTGCTGATAATGCCTGTAATAACCTCTTGAGAGTTGATGAGAATTTGAGCCGTTTTTTGAAGTACTTCGAGCTTTTCTTCAAAACGTTTCTGAATCATCTCTGACTGAATCAGGTTTTTTTGATCAAAAGCTGTTTTTTGGGTCAAATATAGAGACTGAATTTCATAGATTCCGAAAATAAAAATAGCAACAAGTTGCAGAATCGTTAGAAAGAGAATTTTATTGTAAAGTTTCATACAGTGGCACTTTCAGGGTTCGTTTGAAGGTTTCATAAAAGCGTTCATTTTTTCTTACAAAGCCTGCGCTTGACCATCCAAGATGTTCTTCAAATGCTTTGATTGCGGGCGAGTTCAGTGGAATATTCTCAAGAAAGTGTGCTATGCGTTGGCTTTCTTGATGTGAGACATTTTCCGATGCTACAATGGCATCAAGTGGGATAGGCTCAGATGTAGCAAGAATCGTAAAACGATCGCCATATTTTTCTAATGCGTTGTAATAGGTACCATCTGAGATAGCACCCACTTCAAGCGAGTGGTTGATGAGTGCCTCAATGACTTTATTGTGTTTTTTGAGAAAAAAGACTTTTTGAAAAAAGGTATAAGGATTGATGTGATGCGCTTCAAAAATCATCATAGGATAAGCGTACCCTGAAGTTGACTCTTTGTCAGTAAAAGCAAAGTGTTTATTTTTTGCTTCTTCTAAAGAAGTTATATTAGCGTCTTTTATCGCCACAATAAACGATTGGTAATACGGAGTAATCTGCCCATTCTTTGAGTGCTCCAAGTAGGTCACAAGATAGCGAAGGGAAGGAATTCTCTCTGTAAGAAGCACAAAGTTTTTCGTATTGACCCATGCAAAATCAACGCTTTTTTCTTCAATGCGTTTTGTTAACTCGTCATAATCTTTTGTGACAACCAATTTAAAGGTATCGCCACTTTGTGCACTCAAGTATTCCATTAGAGGGGTGAGTGCTTGTATAATTTTTGAAGGTGTATTGGAAGGATAGGTTGCAAAAATATACTCTTTCGCATGAAGTGATGCAAAAATAAAAAAAGAAAAAACAACCAATCGTAGAAGCATGCAATTCCCAATTTTATCTATCAGATTATATTTTATATTTTATCATAATATTTGAGGATAAGAAGTAAAGAGCGTTTTTTGTGGCTCTTTTGTACGCTTTAAAGAAGTGGTGTTATAATAGACTTTCTAACTAGCATATAAAAAATGGTTTATAGATTTAAAGGATGGAAAATGGGTGAGATATTTCAACAAGAGTGGTTTTCACTTTATGGCATACCTTTACTCATTGCACTTGCTCGCATTACCGATGTTAGCATTGGGACACTTCGTATTATCTTTGTTTCAAAAGGGCTTAGACTTTGGGCGCCAATTTTAGGCTTTTTTGAAGTAAGCATCTGGCTTATGGCCATCTCTAAAGTCATGGCCAATCTAACCAATCCGATTAATTACATCGCTTATGCACTTGGCTTTTCACTGGGCAATTACATTGGGATGTTTATTGAAAGTCGTTTAGCGCTTGGAATGGTGGTCGTACGAATCATTACTAAACGAGATTCTCATGTGCTCGTCGCTGCTTTACGTGCGCTTCGTTATAGCGTGACGGTTGCTGATGCAGAGGGCAATACGGGTGCTGTAAACATCATCTTTACCGTCATCAAACGCTCCGACATTGAGCGTGTTCGAGAACTGATTGCAAAACATAATCCTCAAGCCGTTTATTCTATCGAAGATGTTAGACATGCGAGTGATCCTAGTTTTCCTTTAGAAGATAAAAAACGCTCTACATTTTCACAACTGATTAGAGGTATGCGTAAGTAATTAATCTTGACTTTTTTCGTCAGAAAAACAAATCTTAAGAGAACCTCTGCTAAAGTCTTTTTTTTGATTTGCTTGCGGTCGCAAGAGTACATAATGCTCAAAAATACCTCTTTTGTTGCTCTTTCTTAGTTCTTATACTAATACCCAAAATGTACTTCACAATCAAAACTCAATTTTATTACTTTTAGGAGTTTTTATGTCATGGTGGAGTGAATTTAAACAACACTATCTCGTTCGTTTTTGGTCGCCTATTCCTGCGGTAATTGCGCTTGGAATTTTATCGACCTATTATTTTGGATTGCTCGGCACATTTTGGGCAGTTACAGGTGAATTTACCCGTTGGGGTGGGCATTTGGCTCAGCTTTTTGGTGCAAACCCTGCTGAGTGGACGTACCTCAAAATCCTTGGATTTAAAGGTACACCTTGGGATCGTATCGATGGTGTGATGATCATCGGTATGTTTGGTGGTGCTCTTGCAGCAGCACTTTGGGCGGATAATGTGAAGCTTCGTCTTCCTTCAACACGCATTCGTATTTTCCAAGCAGTCATTGGTGGTATGATCGCTGGCTTTGGTGCACGTTTGGCAATGGGGTGTAACTTGGCAGCTTTCTTTACGGGTATTCCTCAGTTTTCACTGCATGCATGGTTTTTTGCCGTAGCTACGGCTATTGGTTGTTTTGCAGGCGCAAAAGTGTCTATGTTACCGATGTTTCGTATTCCTTTGAAGATGAAAAAAGTCAGTGAAGCAACACCATTGGAGAAGAACAAACAGAGTGCTAAGATGAAATTTATCATCGGAAGTATCGTTTTCTTCGCAGTGGCAATTACAGCGATTACACGAAGTTTTGATGCACCAAAACTGGGCATGGCAATGCTCTTTGGTTTGGGCTTTGGTATTTGTATTGAGCGAGCGCAAGTATGCTTTACATCCGCATTTCGCGATATGTGGATCACAGGGCGTGGATTACTCGCTAAAGCGATCATCTTAGGTATGGCGGTCAGCACCATCGGTATCTTTGCATTTGTTCAAACAGGAATGGAGCCAAAAATCATGTGGGCAGGTCCAAACGCCATCATCGGTGGTTTGATGTTTGGCTTTGGTATCGTTATCGCAGGTGGATGTGAGACAGGTTGGATGTACCGCGCGATGGAAGGTCAAATTCACTTTTGGTGGGTTGGCATCGGTAACGTTCTTGGCTCACTGCTTCTAGCGCTTTGTTGGGATGGCTTAGCGCCAACATTGGTCAATGGATATGAAAAAATCAATATGCTCAAAATGTTTGGAACCTATGGTGGTTTGTATATGAACTATGCCTTAATGGCACTCTCTTTTGCGCTGGTGGTCTGGTGGGAGCGACGTTTCCTTGCCAAAAAAAGCCAATACCAAAACAATCATCAATAAAAGGAAGAGGTTATGAAAGAAGTTATCGTACCTGATTATTCACTCGATATGCGTGGTGAGCCGTGTCCATACCCAGCGATTGCGACGCTTGAGGCATTACCTACACTTAAAAAAGGCGAGATTTTAGAGGTGATTAGTGACTGTCCTCAGTCCATTAACAACATTCCTCATGATGCAAAAAACTATGGTTATACGGTTTTAGAGATTATCCAAGATGGACCAACCATTCGGTATCTCATTAAAAAATAACAAGGGTTCCTAGGGCTTTTTTGCCCTAGAAACGCTCTTCTTTGGTATCTTTTCTTCAATAATTTTTTTAAGCTCTAATCCATCAATGACCTCTTTTTCAATGAGTGCCTTTGCCACTGCCTCAATCGCTGGCCAGAGTCGTTTTACCTCGTGTTCTGTCTGCTTTTTAGCTTCTTCCAACCACGTAAGAAGTCTGTTCTCAATTTTTTCTGCTAAAAGATCTTTGTCAAAAGCGTCTTCAATACCACTGATGTTGATGTAGCCTAACTCTTCATCCATTCCAAAGAGGGCTATGGCAGAGTAGGCTTGCATACTGGCTACTTCAAGATCGTTGATAGAACCTGTCTCCATGCCTGCTTTGCCATACTTGTGCATTTTGGCAATGCGTCCACCTAGAAGCACACAAATGTTGGCAAAAAGTTCATCTTTAGAGATCGCATCGATGTAATCATCATTATGGTAAGAGACAAACCCAAGGGCCATCGCTTCGAGGTGCTACGGTGACTTGCTCTATCTTGATGTGTGGACAGAGTATGTAAGAGAGCACGGCGTGTCCCGCTTCATGGTAAGCTGTTTTTGCCATAGAGGTTTCGATGTCACGTATCTGTTTACTTTCAAGTTTGTTGCCGTATTTGATGATGTTGATCTGTTCTAGCAAAATCTCTTCGGTGATCTCTTTTAACCCCTTACGTGCAGCAAACAGTGCTGCCTCTTGCCCAATGCGTTTGAGCTCATCCCCACCCATCCCTGAGATGTAACGTACTACTTTTTCAATGTCAATGCGTGCATCGTGAGGCTTTTTTAAAATCTCTTCGATAAAAAAGCGACGTGCTTCCATATCAAGCTTTGGTACTTCGATGCGTATATCTATTCGTCCGGTTTGCACTAACTGTTCAGGAATAGGGCTACTTTCGCCGATGGTAACGATGGTAAAAATAGGCGCATCATAGCTTTGTGTAATAGCGTCTATCTCATCGACTAAGGGTTGTATGCTCATTGTAGCAATCACTCCTCCCACAAGTCCTTGAACATCAATGTCTTCTAAAAGCACGATGGAAGGTGCTGCACTGTAGGCTTGAGCATACGCTTTGTGAATTTTTGCTGCATCAAATAAGTCCGCATCGCGCACAACGGTAAACGGCATATCTGCAGCATTGGCAAAAGCATGAGCAAGGAGTTTTTTACCCATACCCGAAGGCCCATAGAGAATCATTCCTTTTGGAGGAAGCATGTCAAATTGTTGCAGACGATTTGGTTCTTTTAGAAGTGTTAACACCTCCATGAGTTCTGCTTTAACACGTTGTTGTCCTGCGATAGCATCAAAGGTTATCTCTGAAATACGAAGAGCATCTTCAGAGCTTACATGCAGTTTTTCTTTACGGAAAAAAGCGTTTTTGATGGTGCATTCAGCCACACCTTTTACGACACGTATACTCCATTCAAGTTCAATGCTTTCATGTTGTTTGCTAATTTTTTTGAGCAGTAAAGGTTGGTCTTTGAGTGCTTCTTTGACAAAAATAGCGGCTTTTTTGGCTACTTTATAGCGTATCTTGGTGACATCATTTCTATCTTTCAAAATCTCATAGATTCGGTTAAAGACCACTTCGGGAAGTTTTTTGCGAATATGGCGAGCATTGAGATAGGGTGCTAGTGAGAGGGTTAAAAGTGAGATAAGCACATCTATGTTGGTATACTCTATCTCAACGCCACTCTCTTTGATAAAGTTTTGTGACATACCATGCAAGCTTTGCGCGCCGATTTTGATGAGTGCTGTAAGGCTAAGACGATTAAAGGGTATGAGGGTGCATTCGTTAAGCAGTGAGAGGAGCTTTTTATCAAACACTTTTTCTTTGACACCGCTGATGATGATCTCTTCTTGTCCCAATCGCTCCATCAAAAAGGTATGGGCTTGCAGAGGGTCATTTTTAAACAGCTCTAGTAAATCTTGTCGTCCTAAGAGTGAACTCAAACGCGTTGTCGTCATAATAACGATGACATGCGAGAAATCAACACTGCTCTTCTCTGAATCTGAAAAGAGAGTGTACAAAGAGAGTTGCACTTGTGTGTCGGCTTTGTCGATGTCTTCAAAGAGTAAGATGGCATTTGGATTTTTTGCGACAAACTCTGTAACATCGTTTTCAATGCTTGATGCAGAGAGTTGTTCTGCGTTAAAGGTGTCGTTGTACTGATCCATCTGAAATGCTTTGAGTTGCTCTATGTGTGGGTCAGCAGTAACAAGAAGCTCCGCAAGATAGCGCTTACCGCAGTTTGGTGGTCCTATAAACGTAAAAAGAGCTCTTACTTTAGAGTGGACAAGGCGCATTTGCACCAATGTTTTGATTATGCTCTCAATGGCAAAATTTTGATCGAAGAGATGAACTTTTAGTGTCTCTTCGAGGTGTTGAGCGAGTTTCCCATAGCCATCTTTTGACTGCATCGTGTACTTCTGCTACTTCGATCTATCGAGTAGCTTAGTATAACGCAACCTCTCTAAAAAGTGATAATTTTAAAGCCCTAATAACATAAATGCTAAAGAGAGCATAACGATACCAATGAGTACTTCAAGAATTTTCCATGAGATCGGCTTTTGGAAGATAGGTGTCAAAATTCTTGCTCCATAGCCCAGTGAAAAGAAAAACACAAAAGACGATGTCATAGCGCCTAGTCCAAAGAGCGGTGCAAGCTCACCAAACTTGGTAGAAACAGAGCCCAGTAAGATGACGGTGTCAAGATACACATGAGGATTGAGCCATGTAAATGCCAGTGTCAATAAAATGGTTTTTGTAAGCGTAGGGGTTGGCATATCTTGAGGAGTAAGCTCATGAGACATACTCCATGCACTGTAAAAACTTTTCAAGCCATAGATAAATAAAAAGGCAAAGCCACCATACTTTGCCACTGTTTGCAAAGATGGAAACTGCTCGACTAAGTACCCAAATCCTGAAACACCCGCAAAAATGAGAATAGCGTCTGAGAGTGCGCAAACAAAACAGATGATAAATACATGCTCTTTTTTAATGCCTTGTTTGAGTACAAACGCATTTTGTGCCCCAATGGCAAGAATGAGTGAAAAACCAAGACTAAAACCTGAGATAAATGCGTTCATGAGTGTTCTTTGTGGTAAAAATAAGGGGTTATGGTAACACAAAAGAACGACGAATGCAATTTTTCAAAAAATTTGTTTTTATGTGTAAGCGTTTCGTAGGTATTCGTAGTTTTGGCGATGATATGGGAAATAAAAGGTCAAAAAAAGCTATTTAACGGTGATTTAACAGTGAAACTTTATACTCAAAGCCTTATTAAAAGGGAGGATGTATGAATAAAATTGTAGGAATGTCTTTAGTTGTTTCATCGTTTTTAATGGCAGAAACGATTGATCTTGGTCAGATTTCTGTTGTGGCGGAAGCACTTTCAAAAGAGGTGAACGATATTCGTGGTGTTGAGCTAAAATCGGCGGATTTAGCGGACGCACTTTCACGTAACAATGCTTCGATTACGTTGATTCGCGGAAGTGGCGTTGCTGATGATATTCTTTTGCGCGGTCAAAAAAAGGATAACATTAATATTCTAATGGATGAGGCAAAAATTTACGGTGGATGTCCTAATCGTATGGATCCTCCGACGTCACATATCCATAGCGATAATATTGAGAAAGTAACGATTATTGAAGGACCTTATGATGTGGAGCATTTTGGAACCTTGAGTGGTCTTGTGATTGCGGAGACGAAAAATCCAACACAAGAATTAAGCGGTGACGTCAATCTTAACGCGGGAAGCTACGGATATAAAAAAGCATCAGCAGGTGTGAGTGGTGGAAATGACTATGTAAGGGCTTTAATTAGCGCGTCAAGTGAGCAGAGCGATCAATACAAAGACGGTAATGGAAAGACGTTATCTGAACAATTGGATAATGCTATCGTGCAAGGTATGGGAATGGCGGGAAATCGTTATATCGATAGCAATTTGAAAGCATATGAGAAAAAAACGTTTATGGGTAAGATTTTTGTTAATCCCGTTGATAATCAAGAGTTAAGACTCTCTTACACGCTTAATCGCAGCGATAACGTTTTGTATCCATCACGTCAGATGGACGCAGATTATGATGACAGTGACATTGTGACATTGGGTTATTCGCTGTATGATCTTTCGCCTTTTTCAAAAGAGTTGAATTTGGAGACATATTTTTCCAAAGTGACACATCCTATGTCGACAAAAAATAGGGTTTCGGGTGCTACAACTTATTCTACGGTAAAGATGGAGACCGAAATGAAAGGTGCTAAGCTAAAAAACAGTATGAATTTAGCAGGTGGAACATTAAGCTACGGTGTGGATGTTAGCCGACGAAATTGGGACGGAGAACGTTATACGACAACTGTCGCAACGGGTGTTGAAAGTGCCCATACGGTTTTCTTGCCTGATGTAGATACAACCAATAAAGCATTATTTACACAATATGTGGCGAGTATTGAGGCACTTAAAGTGCAAATGGGGGCTCGTTATGACGATACAACAATCAAAGCCCATAGCCTAAGTTCAAGTAGTCCTGCACGTGTTGAGAATGACTTTGATGCACTGTCTGCGAATGTTTTGGCAACGTATAAAGCCAATGAGAATGTCGATTATTTTATAGGGTTTGGTAAAGCTTCTCGTGTTCCAGACGCAAAAGAGCTTTACTTGGGAACAAATGCTTTAGGTGATGTAGATCAAACGACAAACTATGAGACGGACATTGGGTTTAAAGCGCATTACGGCAGTTTTGGAGTTAATGGTAAACTCTTTTATTCGATCTTGAAAGACTACATTTATTACAACTCGGCTAAATATGTCAACGTTGATGCTACTATCTACGGTGCAGAACTCGATGCGTACTATAACGTTAATGAGGCGTGGACATTTAATTATGGTATGAGTTATCTTAGAGGTAAAAAAGACGATCCGCTTGTAGGACAAAGCGATACCGACTTGGCAGATATCGTGCCTTTAAAAGCGCTTATTGGATTGAAATACCATCAAGCTGCCCATACGATTCAAACCGAAGTTGTTGCAGCAAAACGTTGGAATAACTATGATAGCGATAATGGTGAACAAGCACTCCCAGGCTATGCAGTGTTAAATATGAAATACAACTATCAGGTGACAAAGAGCTTTGATGTGACGCTCGGTGTGGATAATATCTTCGATAAAACCTATGCCGTTTCTAATACTTATCGTGATCTAACATTGATTTCAGGTGGTGGGGATGTAATGCTTCTAAACGAACCAGGTCGTTACGCATATATTAATTTGCACTATTCGTTTTAAAACGAAGAAGCGTCGTTTTTTAAATGTAAGAACGGCGCTTACTCCATAATCTTTCAATGAGCAACACCGCACCAACACCAATCACACTATACTCAAACACGCCAGCCACTTTTTGTGCCCAGAAGCTATGCAAAAGGGCTAAAAGTAGGGCGATGTAAACAGCTTTATGGTACTTTGAAAAACGTGTGAAGAGTTTTTTAAACGAGGTGAGAGCCATAAAAAGAAGGATTATAAAGGCGATAACACCTACGTAAATAAAGGGCTTTTTGAGGCTTTTTTCAAAGATAGTAACAAAATTAAATTCGCTATCGAGTACCACAAATACGCTTGCGTGTAGTAGGGCGTAAAGAAAGCTTAACAGTCCAATGGTTTTACGGTATGAGAGAAAATTTTTATGGCATACTTGCTTACATGTTGAAGGTACAAGTGAAAGCAGTAAAAGTACCACCGCCCCAATGCCTGTAATTGAGTAGAGCATCTTGATGGGGTCTATGGCACTTTCAAGCTTGTAGTAGGCAAATCCTAGTGGAAGTAAGGCAATGAAAACAAGCAAGGCTTTCAAAAAAATTTCCTTAAGTCCATACCAGCATAAAGCCCTGCGACCTCTTTTTCATAGCCATTAAAAGGCAACGTGGCTTGTTTGGTAAGTTTGCCAAGGAGTCGCTCTTTGGCTTGACTCCATCTTGGATGATCAACAGAAGGGTTGACATTGGCATAAAAGCCATATTCTTTAGGGTTTTGTTCTTGCCACGTGTTCAGTGGTTCCTTTTCAACGCACTCGATGAGATCAATGGATTTGATGGACTTAAAGCCGTATTTCCACGGTACGACAAGTCGAATAGGCGCTCCATTTTGTGGAAGCAGGCGTTTGCCATACATTCCCACGGCGATGAACGTGAGTGGATGGCGTGCCTCATCCATACGTAATCCCTCTACATAAGGGTGTTTGATGGATGCAAAAATACCTTTGGCTTGGTCGGGGAACATAGCTGGGTCATGGCGCGTAGTGAACTTAACATATTTGGCTTTGCTGTTGGGCTCTAAATAATCAAGCAGTTTATAAAGGGGAAAGCCTATCCAAGGTACTACCATAGACCATCCTTCGACACAGCGAAAGCGGTAAATGCGCTCTTCCAGTCCAAATTTAGCGATGAGGTCGTCGACTTCAAGCATCTGCTCAGTTTTGATCTCTCCAAAAAATCCTACATTCCACGGGCTTATTTTCATCTTTTGGGAGAGTTTGACAGGCGCTTCTTTGTCGGTAGAAAACTCATAAAAATTGACATAATTGCTTGCCTGCTCTAATGTGTTAAGTGTAAGATTTTGTGGATTAGAATCAGGGATGTATTTGAGGCTTAAGTCTTTTGGAAGTTCCGCTAAAAGCTGGGAGATAGCAGAACTACTCACCAGTGCTCCAGCACCAAGCTTTAAGAAATGACGACGTGCATTAAAAAGTGCTTCAGGGGTAATGTTCATGGCAAACTCCTCGTGCAAAGTTTGCCAATTTTAACCAAAAAAGATCAACAAATTATCAACAGTTTTTAAACCAATGGTTAATCATAATGCCTGAAATAGTTGCAAGTTTTGGAAGTTGAGGTAAGTTGTCTTTTGTAAACCATTTTGCATCTTCAATCTCTTCTTCTTGCAAGACAAGTTCACCACTGTCATACTCAGCAAAAAAGCCTAACATCAGCGAATGTGGAAATGGCCATGCTTGAGACCCAAAATAGTGAAGATTTTTAACACGCAGACCCACTTCTTCATAAATTTCCCGATGTACAGCATCCTCAACGCTTTCGCCCGCTTCAACAAAGCCAGCCAGTAAACTGTACATGCCTTTCTCAAAGTGAGGAGAACGTGCAAGAAGGATCTCGTCGCCTTTGGTAATGAGCACAATACACGCAGGCGAAAGGCGAGGGAAAATGGTAAAACCACAGCTTTGGCAAGTTAGTGAAGAGAACTTTTCAGAGTATCCTATAGGGTCGCCACAACGTCCACAATACTGGTTGTCATACAGCCAATGTGCGAGTTGTTTTGCTCGGCTTAACATCGCAAAAAGATGAGGCGGATGAAAGTCTAGAAATTGACGTAGGTTTGTTTTGACAAGCTCGTTTGGCAGCGTAATGTTCTCTTCCCAAATAAGCAGAGTGTAGAGCTCTTGCTCTATCTCACCGATATGGAAACTATGACGTGGTTTGCCTAAACGCTCGAACAGTTCTGCAGAAGGCAATGAACCATCCATAGCCATCAATAGGGCATCGCCACAAAAACCCAACAAAACACTCGATACGTCATCACGTGGTTTAAACACAGGGGTTAGTTTGATTGAAATGCTTTGATTGAGCATGTAAAACCTCTTTCCCAATAAGATATCATATGATAGCAAACAAATGCTAAAGAAGCGACCAAAGAGAGGTTTTCTCTTTGGTCATTTTATTATTATGCTGTTTTGAATTGTGCTAGTGTATGGCTAAGGTTTGAAGAGAGTTTAGAGAGGTGCTCTGCCGCAGCTGCTATCTCTTCAACGCTTCTTGCATTGGAGCTTGAAAGGGTATTGATCTCTCCGATTTTTTCAATGACAGCAGTTTTGATAAGTTTAACGTTACTGTTGGCTTTATTGACGACTTCATCGGTAGCCTGAACACTTTCGTTTAGAATGGTTGCTGCATTGTTGGTTTGTGTAGTCACTTGGTGAGAAAACTCTGAGAGCTCATGAATACGCTTAGCGTTATGATTCATTTCGCCACTGATGTCACTGATAGACTGAACGATGACATTAACCGTTGCATTGGTTTCAATAAGACTTTTTTGCGTTCGCTCCGCTAGTTTTCGTACTTCATCTGCAACAACAGCAAATCCACGACCATGTTCTCCAGCCCTTGCCGCTTCAATGGCAGCATTCAGCGCTAAAAGATTGGTTTGGTCTGCTATGTCACCGATAACATCAAGAACCGATTTGACCTGTTCTGCTTCAACGGAGAGATGATTCAGGCGTTCATTCATAGCAGCCTCAGCCTCAGCTGTTTGAGAGAGCTGTGCGATCGTTTCATTGAGAAGATTTTGTGCACTTAAAAGACTCTTTTGTGCGTGCGATGTGCTTTCTTTAACATTTTGTGATTGTACACTGGCATCTACGATAGCATTAGCAACTTCTTTAGCGTCATTTGTTGTTTCAAAAACTACCTTCGCCTCTTCTTCAGCACGTTTGCCAATTTGAAGACTGGTACTTGAAAGCTCTTCTGCAACGGAAGCATTTTCTATGGCGTTCTCTTTTGCCGCATTAAGCGCACGTGCAACATCATTGATAAGACTATTGACAGAGTCCATGATCTCATTGATTTCATCTTTTGTATTAAGCGTGATCTGGCTACTGAGGTCTTTATTCTCACGCATGATTTCACAACTCTCTTTTGCACGGGCTACAGAGTTTTTGATAGAGCGTGTCACAAAAAAGAAGATCGTGAAAACAATGAGCATAACCACTGTAAGTGCGATTTCAGACATAAGTTTGTTCGTATTGAGGCGATTAAAGTTTGATTTTTTAACCTCTTCAGCTAACTCTTCAAATTTATCAAGCAGAAGATTGTATGCCTCCGTACTTGGTTTGTAGAGCTCTTCTAGTTTTTTGGCATCTTCTTTATGATTTTGTGCAAAGTGTTCATCATAAATCTCTTTACCGTGTTTTGTATAGAGTGCCATACGAGGGGCATTGATGGTGTGCCATTCTGTAAGAAGTTTTTTGATGATGTCTATGCGGTCATGATTGACTTTGCTAAGAAGCATACGTTTAAGATCGTCCAGATCTTTTAAAAGTTGTTGATGAATCTTCTCATACTGCTCTAGATTTTTGGCTTGAAAGTTTACTTGATAGTTTCGCTGTTCAATACGAAGCTCTAATGTCAGTTTTTCAATGTTGGCTATCGTGACAAGCCTTGTAGCTGCCATTTTTGCATCGTTTCCTTCTTTAATGATTTCATACCCTAGCGCACAAAATCCTAATGCTAAAACAACGAGAAGAAGTGTTAATTTACCTTTAATTGTCGAAAATGACATGCGATTCCTTTTATATAGAGAAATTTAAGGGCGCATGGTAATGAACTTGTGTAAATTATATGTAAATTTAAAAGAAAAATTAAGAAAACAAAGATAAAAAAGCTTGATGTGAGTCATGCCAAAAAATCGTCAATTTTCTTACAATAACCAAATTTTTTTGGGGGAGTAAAAGAGTGGTAAAAAGTTATGTTGAAAGAATGAAAGCAAAGTCAAAACCACCATCTAGAAAACCTTTAAGCAAAATCCTTTGGTCAGGTGTTGGTGCTTTTTTAGGTATCTATTTTGTCGCAATATTCGGATATTATTTCGCCATTGAAGAGACATTTTTTTTATTAGGATCTTTTGGTGCGTCAGCTGTTTTAATCTATGGTGCGCCTCAAGCCGATTTTTCGCAACCACGTAATATCATTGGTGGACATATGCTCTCAGCATTTGTTGCTGTTTTTTTGATGAAGTTTTTTTCACCACTTTTTTCCATAGAACTCTTGTGTGCACTGAGTGTATCACTTTCGATTATGGTGATGCATTTTAGTCGTACAATGCACCCACCAGGCGGTGCTACTGCACTGATTTATATCATGGGAAATGAACATATTCATTCTTTAGGCTGGCTCTATCCATTTACGCCTATTGGGCTTGGTGCAGTGATTATGCTTTTTGTCGCTCTTCTTGTCAATAACCTTTCTTCAAACAGCCAAAGACATTATCCTACGTATTGGTGGTAAAAATTTTTCTATCGCAATAAATATAACGCAAATGTCACATTGGCAGTGTACAATCCCATCGTAAAAACATGTAGAATGAAAGGTATTTGACGATGAGAAAAGAGTATATCGATATGTTAGAATGCGTAGGACACGGATTTTGGGAGTGGAATCCTATCGCAAATCTGATCTCTTTATCGCCACAATGGATTACAATGCTAGGTTATGATGTAAAAGAATTCGAACAGACGAAAGATAGGTGGATGTCTCTCATTCACCCTGATGATTTGACCTATTGTCTGAATGAACTTACTGCCCTTTTAAGTGGTCGAACAAAGCATTACCAACATCAGCATCGTATGCTCTGCCAAGATGGAAGTTATAAATGGGTGCTTGATCAAGCTAAAGTCATTGCGTACAATCCAAATGGATATCCTACAAAAGTTGTAGGAACGCATACCGATATCGATGAACTTAGAACCACGTTGGAAATGTATAAGCAACAAAGAATAAAGCCTTAAACATTAAAGTTTAAGGCACATAATAACAGCAGATGAAGGACAGATATCTTTAAATTCACGTGTTTGTTGAATGTGTAAAGGTGTGTTTTCACGTGTGATTTTCTCAAATCCATGACGTAGAAAATAGTGCTCTGCGGTTCTGGTCAGTAGATAAAGCGCTTCAATATTTTCATGCTTACACAGGGTGATAAGATAAGAGAGCATCTTTTCGCCCACTTTTTGGTTTTTATATCCTTCTTTTACACACAATGAACGTAAAAGCGCCACATTTCCGTATGTTTCTATCCCGATAGTAGCGATGATTTCAGAGCCATGCACTCCTACAAAAAGTGTGATATTTTTCTCATAGATATCTGCTGTTGGAAGATCGTTGGATGCGAGCAGATGAATGATTGCTCGGTATTCATTTTCCTGTGCTTTACGTAGTATTAATTCCATAGTTTTCCTTTTAAACCAAACTCAAAAGTACGATCAAAAGAATTGGTGGTGTAACGATAAGCCCAAACTTTGAGTACTCCCAAAAGCTGATTTTTACCCCTTTTTTTGCCATGACATGAAGCCATAAAAGGGTTGCAAGAGAACCAAAAGGAGTCATCTTTGGTCCTAGATTACAGCCGATGATGTTGGCGTAGGCTAGGGCAGAGTTTGGGATGTCATGAAGGGCTATATCCATAATCATCACGCTTGGAAGATTATTCATGATAGCACTCAAAATAGCTGCAATAAAGCCTGTTCCGACGATAGCAATAGTGTTGCCTTGTGCATTGAGCTCATTGAGAATGTGAGTCAGGTACTCTGTAAGCCCTGCATTTTTAAGTCCATACACAACGATGTAAAGTCCGATGCTAAACCATACCACTTGCCACGGAGCAGTTTTAATCGTTATCCATGGTTTTGCAGCCTTGAAATAGGTCGCAATGGCAAGAAAAAGAAGTGCCCCACCTAGGGCAATAAAGCTAATAGGGACATGGTAAAGTTCACCCACAAAGTAGCTTCCCATCAACGCTGCGATAAAAAACCAACTGAGGTAAAAAAGCGGTTTAGACTTTAACACATCATCAGGATTATGCAGCAGTTCTACATTGACATACGAAGGGATGTCCTTGCGTAAAAAAAGCCATAAAATAGCTACCGATACAAAGGTACTTATAATGTAAGGGAACAACATAGTACTGAGGTATTGAGCAAAACCAATATGAAAATAGTTGGCGGTAACGATGTTGGTAAGATTTGAAAAGATAAATGGAAGCGAAGCCGAGTCTGAGATAAATCCACCCGCGAGTAAAAAAGCCACAATGGTTTTAGGCTCAAGTTTTAAGATGCGCATTTTAGCGAGCAAAATAGGGGTGAGAATGAGCACCGCACCGTCATTCGCAAAAAAAGCGGAGATGATGGAGCCTAGAAGAAGCGAATAGACAAACATCAAGTGTCCATTGCCTTTAGAAAATTTTGCCATCCAGATCGCACACCACTCGAAAAAACCGATTTCATCAAGAACCAATGAGAGAATGATAATGCCGATAAAAGCAAGTGTTGCATCCCAAACGATGCTTGTGACTACTAAAACATCGGAAAAACTCACAACGCCCAAAAGAAGAGCAACACCTGCTCCAATAATGGCAGACGTACCGATCTGTAGCCCACGTGGTTGAATAATAACACAAAGAAGGGTGATAAGAAAAAGGCTAAAGGCAAGGATCATTTTGTATCTTTACAGGCACACAAAGAGGTAAGTAAGGGCATCTCTAAATAACTGATCTCTTCTAAACATTCGAGTCTAAAACGATCTAATGGTGAGCGAACCTGATAATACGCCCACTTTCCACGACGGTCAACCCTTAGAAAGCCCGCATCTTTAAGAATTTTAAGATGCCTTGATACACGTGACTGAATCATTGAAAAGGCTTCTTCTATTTCACAAACACACACTTCACCATTTTTATGTATAAAGCGTAGAATTTGTAAGCGTGTTTCGTCATTGAGTGCACCGACAGTTTTTAAAAAGGTTTCCATAGAACTTCTCACAGTTAAATTTTGAAAAGTATAGCACAATAGAATTTTCATATCAAGATATATTGATGTATTTAATAAGTTATAATGTTGAGAAAAAAAGAGGCTAAGATGGAATTGCACACATGGATATTGTATGTTTCTGTTGCACTTATTGCTATTATAAGTCCTGGTCCAGCGGTACTTTTGGCTATCAACAATTCTGTGATATATGATCTCAAAGCCACAGCATTTTCAACGTTTGGAAATGTCATAGGGCTGTTTGTGCTTTCTAGTGCTGCTATGCTTGGTCTGGGCGTTATCTTAAAAACCTCGTTGGTGCTTTTTTTAGCGTTTAAAATTCTTGGGGCCTGTTATCTGATTTACATAGGAATGAAGCAGTTTAGGACATTGAGTAATATTTTTAAACAGGTTGAACTCACACATAAAAAAAGTGTTGCACACTATGCGAAAATTTTTCAAAAAGGGTTTTTAGTGTGCATTACCAATCCCAAACCGATTATTTTCTTTACTGCACTTTTTCCACAATTTTTAACCCCAGAATCACCCCTTTTAGAGCAGTTTTTCATTTTAACAGTGACGTTTATGATACTCTCATTTTTAACATTAATGAGCTATGCTTTTTTCGCAAAGCGCCTAAAATCGTGGTTTATGACCCATCAAAGAGCCTTATGGTTTAACCGCATCAGCGGAGCGATTTTCATCGCTCTTGGCTTTGGGCTTTTAGGACTTGAACGCAAGTGAGATTTTTTCTTTTAGTTTCATAAGCAAGTAGAAAAAGAGTGGTGTAAAAAAAACGCCGATGAGAGTGAGTGTGACCATACCACCCACAACGGTTGTACCTATAACATGGCGGCTATTGGCTCCTGCACCTGAGCTAAGCGCTAGGGGCAATGTTCCTGCGATGAATGCAAACGAGGTCATAATGATGGGTCTGAAACGAATTTTTGCCCCTTCAATAGTTGCATCAATGAGACTGTAACCTTCTTCGATTTTTTGCAATGCAAATTCCACCATCAAGATGGCATTTTTGGCTGAAAGTCCAACAAGAGTGATAAGACCAATCTGGAAATAGATGTCGTTTTGAAGCCCTCTGAGCCAGATAAACAGTTCTGCTCCCAGTAATGAGAATGGAACGGCTAAAACAATTGCCCAAGGGATCATCCAGCTTTCATACAGTGCCACTAAGATGAGGAAGATAAAAACAATAGCAAAGACAAATGAGAGATTGCCTGTTTCCATCAATTTCTTTTCTTGCAACGAAGCACCACCCCATGCGATAGAGTAACCATCTGGAAGAACTTCAGCTGCGATCTCTTCCATGATTTTAAGTCCCTCTCCTGAGGAGTATCCTACATTGGTTTCCCCTAAAATTTGCGCAGATGGAAACATGTTAAAGCGTTTTGTAATGCTTGGATTGACCACACGTTTAAATGAAACAAGATCGCCTAACGAGACAAGGTTTCCGTCGCTTGAACGCATGAAAACATCATTGTAATTTTTATTGTCCTCTCTAAAGTCGCCTTTGGCTTGAACATTGACGCGATAATTTCGCCCAAAAAGGTTAATGTCATTCACATAGACACTACCAAAAACAGCTTGAATCGTTGAATAAACATCGGCAATGTCAATGCCATATGCTTTGACTTTTTGGTTATTGACAATGAGTTGATACTGTGGGGTACTGGAGCTGAGTGTACTTCTTACAGAACGCAGTTCTTTGCGTTCATTTGCACGTTGTACAATCTCTCTTGCATAGGTTTCAAGTTGATGGTAATTGCCGCTTCCTCTATCTTGAACATACATTTCAAAACCACCCGCAACGCCAAGACCGCTAATGGTTGATGGAGAAACCGCTGCAACACGTGCTTCTTTATTGGTAGAAATTTTTTGGATAACTTCTTTGGAGATAGCATCAATTGTTTGATTTGCCTCTTTTCTCTCATCCCAGTGTGCTAGTTTAACATAGCTATATCCAGCTTCCGTTGTGTATGCTTTGGAGCTAAAATCACTTCCTGAAAAACCGCCGACTTTTTTGACGCTTGGATGTTGCAATGCAATGTTGCCAACTTCGATGTTTACTTCATGGGTACGTGAGAGTGAAGCCGCAGCGGGTAGGCTACTGACCACAAAAAAGGTTCCTTTATCTTCTTTAGGAATGAGTCCTGATGGAATGACGTGCATAAGCTTTGTAATCGCAAAAATCATAATGCCAAAAATAAGAAGATTCAAAAGGCTATAACGAATGGTTGTTTGAACGATCTGTCCAAAATGGTGCGTAATATAATCAAACATAGCGTTAAATTTACGAATGATCCAAATAGGCTCTTCTTCTTCATGTTTAAGAAGCAATGAACAAAGAGCAGGAGTCAGTGTAAGCGCAACAAGACCTGAAATGGCAACGGAGATAACAATGGTGATGGCAAATTGACGTGACATCGTTCCACTAAGCCCTCCCATGAATGCGGAAGGGATGAAAACAGCACTTAATACAAGAACGATGGCTAAAACAGGTGCTGTAATCTCTTGCATCGCCTTAATGGTCGCTTCTTTAACACTGAGTGCTTCTTTTCGCAGAATCCTCTCAACGTTTTCAATAACAATAATGGCATCATCGACCACCAGACCGATGGCGAGCGTTAAGCCAAAAAGAGTCAGTAGGTTGATGGAAAAACCTGTGGCATAGAAACCTGCAAAGGTTCCTACAATCGAAACAGGGATAGCAAGTACAGGAATGATGGTCGCTCTGATATTTCCCAAAAAGAGATAGACAACAAAAACGACCAATACAACAGCTTCTAAAAGCGTTTCAATCACCTCTTTGATGGAAGCTCTTACAAATTGAGTAGGGTCATACGTCGCATCAACTTTGAGCCCTTCAGGAAAGCTCTTTTTAATCTCTTCAATTTTCTTATCCAGTAAGTCTGAAACATCTAAAGCGTTGGCTTTGGACGTGAGCGTAATACGAATCATTGAGGTTGGTTTTTTATTGAAAATACCTTTAAAATAGTAACGCTCAGAACCGAGCTCTAAAGAAGCAACATCTTTAAGTCTTAAAGATGAACCATCTGAATTGGTTTTAACGAGGATTTGTTCAAACTCTTCAGGAGAACTAAGTCTTCCTGAAGACGTTACGGTATAGGTAAATGCGAGATTTTTCTCTAGTGGTTCTTGCCCAATTTGCCCTACAGGGTACTGTTCATTTTGCGCTTTAATAGCATTGATAACATCTGTGGCAGTCAAATTATAAAACGATAGTTTATGTGGGTCTATCCATACGCGAATGGAATACTCTTGATTTCCGATAACAACGGCTTCTGAAACACCAGGGATACGTTTGAACTCTTCAAGAATGTTGTTGATGGCGTAGTTAGACATAAAAACAGTGTCATAACGGTTGTCATCAGAGTACAAAACTAAAACACGCAAAGTGTCGTTAGAGCGCTCAGCGACCTCAATACCTTGGCGTTTTACGGCATCGGGAAGTTTACTCTCCGCCAGACGTACACGGTTGTTGACATCCAGTTTTGCTTGTGCCATATCGGTATCGACTTCAAAGTAGAGATTCATGGTAAGAAGTCCACTTGGAGAAGTTGTGGACATCATATAGAGCATATTTTCAACACCGTTGATTTTTTCCTCTAAGACAGAAGCAACACTTTTTTCAAGGGTTATCGCATCAGCACCTGGGTAGGTCGTTGAAACGATGATTTGTGGAGGAACGACATCGGGATACTCTTGCACAGGTAAGGTGCGAATCGCCATGATACCAGCGATGATAATGATGAGCGAGACAACGATAGCAAAATTGGGTCGGTTGATGAAAAATTTAGAAAACATCTAGATGCACTACCTTTAACGTGATTACAGATGCTACATTTTAACGAAATTTTGTGAAGAATGATGTGATATAATCGCTCGATTGTATGAGGAGTTGAAATTATGGAAATTATCCGTTTTGAACATGTAAATGTTGCTTATGAAAATGAAAATGTTTTACACGACATTCATCTAAGTATCAAAGAAGGAGAGCATACGGCTATTTTAGGGGCAAATGGTTCAGGAAAATCGACTCTTTTAAAGCTCTTTTCCAATGACTTATACCCTCGTTACAGCGATAGTATGCGAAAAGAGATTTTTGGCAAAACTGTCTGGGATATTTGGGAGCTTAAAAAACATCTTGGCATCATCACCAATGACTTACACTATCAATTTAGTGAACGAGCCCCCGATTTAAGTGGTTTTGAAGTGGCTCTTTCAGGCTTCTTTAGTAGTTTTCATCTTTATGAACATCAAGGCTTTAAACCAGAGCATACAACCAAAGTGGAAGAAGTGCTAGCTTTTCTAGAGATACCCCATCTGCGCAATAAGCGAATTTCAGAGATGTCAACGGGTGAGTTAAGAAAGTGTATCATCGCAAGAGCGCTTGTTCATAATCCAAAAGCAATGATTTTGGATGAGCCTACCGTTGGGCTTGACATCAAAGCACAGCTGGGATTTGTTCAGCTTTTACGCAAAATTGCACAGGAGCGAACCATCATTTTAGTCACACACCATTTAGAAGAAATTTTTGAAGAGATAAACCATGTGGTGCTCATAAAACAAGGTTCTATCTATGCGCAAGGTCCAAAAGAAGAGCTCTTAAATGATGTTCATCTCTCTCATGTTTTTGATATTCCTTTACGTGTTCAGTGTGAAAAAGGGCGTTATTTTGTTCAAAGTATTGGTGATTAAACTTTTTCACAACCCTGTTTCGGTAAAATTTTAAGAAATCAAGAGACCTACTAAGGATAAGCAATGAGTACGATTAGCGGAAAAGTATGGTGCTTTGGCGATAACATCGACACCGATCTTATCATCGCAGCACGTTATTTGAACACCTCCGATCCTAAAGAGCTAGCAAAGCACGTGATGGAAGATGCAGACCCTGAGTTTGTTAAAAAAGTGAAAGCAGGCGACATTATTGTAGCAGGTGAAAACTTTGGTTGTGGCAGTAGTCGTGAGCACGCTCCAATCGCACTGAAAGCTGCGGGTGTTAGTGCTGTTGTTGCCAAAAGTTTTGCACGTATTTTTTATAGAAATGCGTTTAACACGGGACTTCCTATTTTTGAACTTGCTGAAACAGATGCTATCAATGAAGGCGATACTATTGCTATTTCTATGGAGAGTGGCGAAGTTAACAATGGTGCAAAAACCTATAAATTTAGCCCAATTCCTCCTTTCATGCAAGAACTTCTTGCAGCTGGTGGACTTATGAATTATGCACAAAAAGAGATGAAGAAATGAAAAAAATCTACAATATAGCGGTTATTAGAGGCGATGGTATTGGTCCTGAGATTATTGATGAAGCGATAAAAGTACTTGATAGTGTATGTGCAAAAGAAGATTTTGAACTTCGCTATGAAGACTACCTTATGGGTGGTGTAGCGTATGATTTTAAAGGTACTCCACTGCCTGATGAGACGATTGAAGGGTGTCTTAAGAGTGATGCTGTTCTTTTTGGTGCCATTGGTGGTGAAAAATGGGATACATTACCACGTGAATTTCGTCCAGAATCAGGACTTCTAAAACTTCGTAAATCTTTAGGACTTTTTGCAAATCTTCGTCCAACGGCTGTTTTTGATGAGCTTTTAGATGCAAGTACGCTTAAGCCTGAAGTCCTTAAAGGTGTTGATCTTTTTGTGGTTCGTGAGTTAACAGGAGGTATCTACTTTGGAGAGCCTCGTGGAAATGACGGTTTCAAAGGTTACAATACTATGGTGTATACTAAGCCTGAAATTGAGCGCATTGCTCGTGTAGCATTTGAATCTGCGATGAAACGACGTAAAGAAGTTTGTTCTGTCGATAAAGCAAATGTTCTTGAAGTCAGTCAACTGTGGAGAGACACAGTCAACGAAATTGCAAAAGAGTATCCTGAAGTAAAATTATCACATATGTATGTGGATAATGCCGCAATGCAACTTGTACGTAATCCTCGCCAATTTGACGTTATTTTAACTGGTAACATTTTTGGTGACATTTTAAGTGATGAAGCAAGTATGATCAGTGGTTCTATTGGCTTGCTACCATCTGCTTCTATTGGTGGAAAAGTTGGTCTTTTTGAGCCTATTCATGGTTCCGCTCCAGATATCGCAGGACAGGGCATTGCCAATCCATTGGCGACTGTTTTAAGTGCTTCTATGATGCTTCGTTTTGCCTTAGGCGAGAGTAAAGCAGCTGATCGTATTGAAAATGCAATTAAACAAGTACTTAAAGATGGTTATCGTACAAAAGATTTAGCAAATTTTGGAGCAAAAGAGGTGTGTTCTACAACACAAATGGGCTCTATTATCGCGGATTACGTAGCTCGCATATGAAAACCCTAACACTCGCTTCAATCTATGAACTTCAAGGTCTCAAAAATGAGGCTTTGGAGATTTACAAAGAACTTTTACGCGAAAATCCTGATAACAAAGAGGCAAAGATTGCTATTAAGCGTTTATCAGGTATTCGTAAAAAGTATTTGGGTGTAGATGAAGAGATGAAGAAGTTTTTTTTAAATATGAACTCAGAAGTGGAATTTTTAGAATTTGAAAGGTGGTTGGTAAAGCTATGGAATTAAAAGATATGATTCTCTCAACGCTCAAAGAGCTTGAAGAGGTAGCACCAAAAGAAGAGCAACAGCAAACACTACAACCACCGCGTAAACGTGAACCTGAAAACGTTTCATTTGAACCAGAACCTCTTTTAGAGATCACTGAAGAGATTAACACCTTCAAAGCGTATGCTATGCCTCATGAAGTAGAAGATGAGTCAACGCATGAGAGTCAAAAACAATTTTATCTCAATCTTAGAGAACGTATTTTGGTACTTTTTGAAGGGTTCCAATCACCCAATAACAAAAATATTGAAGCAAAAATCGATTTAACGCTTAATTTTTTAGAATACCTTTTGGCGACTATTGATGAGCAGTTGGAGCAAATGGATAGTCCCAAAAAATGAAACTAAACTGCGTTTTCCCCACGCATTTTGATAGACAGATCAATGAAGCAATCGCTTTTTTAAAACCCTATACCAACCGAGCATATTTAGTGGGGGGAAGTGTGCGAGACCTCTGTTTGAACGAGGCTTTGCACGATTTAGATATTGAAGTGTACGACATAGAACCCAAAGCATTTGAAGCGTTGATGCAACGTGTGGGAGCTGTGGGTGTGGGTAAAAGCTTTTTTGTGTATAAGTTAGGAAATATCGATTTTTCATTGCCTCGCGTTGAGCGTAAAAGCGGCATTGGACATGCAGCCTTTGAAGTGCAGGTATGTCAGGATGAAAAAGAGGCATCCAGACGTCGTGACTTTAGTGTCAATGCGATGATGCTAAACATTTTCAATGGTGAGCTGCTCGATTTTTGGGGCGGTAAAGAGGCCATTGAGCAAAAGGTGCTTGCTATCATTGATGAAAAAAGTTTTAAAGAAGACAGCCTAAGAGTACTTCGAGCGATGCAGTTTAGCGCGCGCCTTGGATTTAAGATAGAGCAAAACAGCTTAAGAGTGATGCAACGTATCTCTTTGGAAGATTTGAGTAAACCTCGTATCTTGTGGGAATTTGAGAAGCTATTTCGGGCATCTTATCTGCACTATGGGTTATTTTATATGTATGCGTTAGATCTTTTTGAGAAGTGTTTTGATGCGTGCGTGGAGAAGCATTTTTTTGAGATTGCGCGTGAATTGATACGTTCTAAGCAAAATTTTGAAGAGCCATTGATGGCTTACTATTTTGTTTATATCGTAGCCAATAAACTCAAGCAAGAACCATTGTTGTGGTTAAAAAAGCTTGATGCCCCTAACCATTATTTGCAAACTTTCAAAAATCAACCTTTTTTTGAAGGAGCGATAAGTGATGAAATGCTATTACAGGTAAGTCTTGAGATGCCAATTAAACTTTGGCTAGGGCATTACAAAGAAGGGGTTAAACAACAAGCGCTCAGGCTAGGGATTTGGGATGAAATATTTACAGGCGGTGTAAACGTCCAAGAAGTCATTCGTGATGGTTTCGTTGGACGGGATATTGGTGAAGAGTTACGAAGAAGACGAATTGAAAAAATCAAACAACTGTGTGAGGCATAGAAGATGGAAGTTACAAAAAATTATATTTTAAAGATTGATTGTCCTGATGAAAAAGGCTTAATTTACCGTATTGCAGATGTGGTATTTAAATATCAGCTCAATATTATCAAAAACGATGAGTTCGTTGATAGAGAAAATGGCAAATTTTTTATGCGTGCGGAATTGAGCGGTGAGGTTGATATGGGCGCATTTAAAGGCACACTTCAAGCGATGCTCCCTGCACGTTCTGATATTTATGTTGCGGAAGAGCGTAAAAAAGATATCATTTTAATGGGTACAAAAGAGACACATTGTTTGGGTGATATTTTACTCAAACATGATAGCGATGACCTCAATGCGAACATCCTCGCTATTGTTTCTAACTATGAAGATTTAAGAAGTTTAAGTGAAAAATTTAATATCCCTTATCATTGCGTAAGCCATGAAGGACTTAACCGAGCAGAACATGAAGCAAAAGTCTTAGAAGTTTTAGCAAGCTACAGTGTTGATTACATTGTTTTAGCGAAATACATGCGTATTTTATCGAGTGAATTTGTGAGCCATTATGAAGAGCGTATGATTAACATTCACCACTCATTCCTTCCTGCATTTATTGGAGCGAATCCTTACAAACAAGCCTTTGCAAGAGGTGTTAAAATCATCGGTGCTACAGCACACTTTGTGAACAATAATCTTGATGAAGGTCCAATCATCGCACAAGATGTTATTCATGTCAATCACGAAATGACATGGAAAGACATGCAACGTGCAGGACGAAATGTTGAAAAGAATGTACTTTCAAATGCTCTTGATTTAGTATTTGAAGAGCGTATTTTTGTTCACGATAATAAGACAATTATATTTTGATTTAGACACGAGTGTTGGGCAAAGCCCAACACACTACGTTAGCTACTGGGGCACTAAAGCTAGCCTCTTGCGAGGCAGAAATAAAAAGCCAACAGTTTTTTTAGGAGAGATTTTTTATGTTTAATATCGTTTTAGTTCATCCACAAATTCCACAAAACACGGGAAGTATTGGAAGAATGTGCGTCAATGCCGATTGTAAATTGCACATCATCAAACCAACGATGTTTGAGATTAGTGATAAGACCGTAAAGCGTGCAGGACTTGATTATTGGCATTTATTGGATGTGACGGTATGGGAAAATTTAGAAGAATTTTTAAAAGCACATGGTGATAAATTAGAGCGTTTTTTCTTTGCAACAACCAAAACAACTAAACCTTATTTTGAAGCGGAATTTAAAGCAGGTGATTTCATCTTTTTGGGTGGTGAATCCACGGGGCTTCCGATGGAACTCATGCAAATGAAATGGGAAAATGCCATTACGATTCCTATGGGGAAAAATGGCAGAAGCCTCAATCAAGCCACTTCTGCTGGTATCATTCTTTACGATGCAATTCGTCAGAATTTTGAAACGTTTAAAGCGACATCCTTAGCCTAAAAAGGAGCTTTGTATGAAAACAATCCTATTTTTGTTAACTCTTGTACCTTTACTACTCAACGCACAGATGACAATTACAACGAACGAGCATGTCTCTGAAGCCTTAACACCGGATGTTTTGCGTGCTCAAATTGGTTTTACAGAAGAACATAAAAGCGCTGATGTGATTAAAGAACACCTTAATGCCATTGTCGCTTCTGTCAAACAATTTGATCCAAAAGGTGAATTTTGCCATGGCGGTGGCTATTTCCTCTCTCCTCGCTACAGTTATAAAGATCAGAAGCAGATTTTTAATGGTTATGGAGGTACACTCTCTTTTGAGTGTGATTTTAAATCCATAGACCATTACAATGCCCTTTTAGAAGCGATCCATAAAATCAAAGCATCCAGTGTTCTCATCAATCAAAGTGCTCTTACATGGGCAGTTAGTTTGAAAGCCCAAAATAGTGCACGTCTTGCTATGCGTGCGTCATTGTTGCGTATGGCAAACGAGCAAGCACTGTTTTTTTCAAAAGAGACAAAAATGCGTTGTGATATAAGTGCTGTTGCTTTTGAAGGGAGTGAGCCTCCCCACCCTGTGATGATGAAAAGTATGCTTTCACGAGCAAACGCTCCTCTCAAAGAGGAGGCAACACCTACAGAAGCACCTATCTTACGTGATGAAACACTTTTTTTGGATGCAACCGTGAATTACACATGTGTGAATGAAAAATAGAAGTGGAAGTACACTAGTTTGAAAATTCACGATATTTTATTTATTGGGGCGGGTGCAAGCGCTTTGATGGCAGCCAGTCATCTTGAAGGGCATGATGTCGCTCTTGTCGATGCCAATCCTAAGATAGGAGCAAAACTGCTTATATCGGGTGGTGGAAAATGTAACCTTACCAACCGTTTTGCAACAGAGCAGAATTATTTGGGAGATGAGGCTTTCATTAAGCCTGTACTTCAAGCTTTTGATGCTAGCTCCACGCTCTCATTTGTTAAAAAACACCGACTAAACCTTGAAGAACGCGCACATGGGCAAATGTTTTGTGCCAATAGTGCAAAAGAGCTGATCTCTATTTTTGGAAGACTCACCTCTTTTTGTACTTTTTATCTCTCTACGAAAGTCAATCGTATCGAAAAAAAAGACCACTTTGTCATTTATACAGACAAGAGCGAGATTCATGCAAAAAAAGTGGTTGTTGCAAGTGGAGGATTAAGCTATGCGAGCATTGGTGCAAGCGATATAGGCTATAAAATTGCTGAACAGTTTGGGCATACTATCATCACTCCCTCTCCTGCACTTGTTGGACTAACCCTTCAAAAAGAACAATTTTGGATGAAAGAGCTAAGTGGTATTGCTTTGCCTGTTACGATTTATGTGGAAGGTAAAAGCTTTACTGAAAACCTGTTGTTCGCACATAAGGGCATTAGTGGGCCTTCTGTACTGAGTGCATCGTTGTATTGGAAAAAAGGAAATCTTACCATCGATTTTCTGCCACATATTCACAGTATGGATACTCTTTTTAAACAACAAAGTAAAAAGCAGATTATTACGGCACTTGGGCTTCCTAGACGCTTGATTAAGGCGTTTTTGGATGCTGTAGGAATGGAAGATAAAGTACTTTCAAAACTGAGCCCTCATGAGCGTGAGCTTCTTTCGAGTCTTAAAGCGTATACCTTTGCACCAGCAGGAAATTTTGGTTATACCAAAGCGGAAGTTACAAAAGGTGGCGTCTGCACCGATGAAATTGATGGGGCAACTTTTGAGAGTAAAAAGTGTAAAGATCTCTATTTTATTGGTGAAGTGCTTGATGTGACAGGTGAACTTGGTGGTTTTAATTTTCAATGGGCATTCGCTTCTGCCATGCGTTTGGTAAAGGGATTCATTTTTTGATACAATAAGTGTAACTTAAGAAGAGGAGAGTGTATGAAACGTTTTATAATATTTCAATTACGCGATCCTAAAACGATTTTAGTAACTGTCTTTGCTCTCTCTTTTTCTTTGCTCTCTTTTGTTATCTTTAATTTGCATACACTTGAATTTGAAAAAGAACGTGCACAAGTTTATAATACCGCAGCAAATTACAGTTACGATATCAAATTTAACATCGATCGAGCGCTTTCATCGACCTATACACTTCAAGCATTATTGACTCAGAATGACGGTGCATTTATTCGCAATTTTGAAGAAATCGCGCGAGAAATTTTGCCTTCCTATCCTGGTGTTATTGAATTTGCAATTGCTCCTAGGGGTATCATTCAGCAAGTTGCACCATTGCATGGAAATGAAAAAGCATTAGGACTTAATCTCTTTGAAGCAAAAACGCAAAATAAAGAGTCTTTTTTAGCCAAAGAGAGTCGAAAACTTACTTTAGCAGGCCCTTTGGACTTGGTACAAGGTGGCATTGGCTTAGTGGGGCGTTTGCCTATTTATGAGAATAGTGCCAATAAAGAGACCTTTTGGGGATTTGCTTTAGCGGTTATTCGTATTTCAGAGATTTTAGATGAAGCAAAAATTTCGCAACTTGAACACGATGGACTCTCGTACATCGTATGGCGAATGCATCCTGATAGTAAAGATAAACAGATTATATTTCAATCTTCCAAGCCTCATTTAATCAATCCTATCGAGTACACATTTGATGTTCCAAACGGTTCATGGACAATTACCGTAGCCCCTACAAAAGGGTGGGGTAGCCCTATGGTCTTTATGCTGCGAGAGTTAATTGCTTTAGTGTTTGCATTGATGCTAGCGTATTTAGCGAAGTTACTGATGGACCTTAAGATCGCGAAAGTTGCTCTTGAATCAAAAGTCATTCAAACGACAGATGAAAAAAACATGTTAGAGCGTCAATTAGACGTACTTTTAGATGCGATCCCCGATCTGATATGGCTCAAAGATCCTAATGGTATTTATCTTTTTTGCAATCGTGCTTTTGAGCGTCTATTTGGTGCTAAAGAGAAAGATATCGTGGGTAAAAGTGATTATGATTTTGTTGAGTATCGGTTGGCAGATTTTTTTAGAACGCATGATATTATCGCGATGGATGCAAAAGAGCCTGTACGTAATGAAGAAGAGCTTAGTTTTAAAGAAGATGGTTACAATGGTTTGTTTGAGACAATTAAAACGCCTATGTATGATCAAAATGGCGAACTGATAGGTGTGCTTGGTATTTCTCGTGACATTACGGTACGCAGGGAAAATGAAGAAAAAATCCAAAAATTAGAGTATTTTGACCCCCTCACTGCACTCCCAAATAAATTGCAATTACGCCTTCGTGTGGAACATGATCTTAGTATTGTAGAGAGACAAAATGAACAATTAGCCGTTCTTTTTATCGATTTTGATCATTTTAAAAACATCAACGACACACTAGGTCATGCCGTAGGAGATAAATTACTCGTTAAAGTCGCAAAGCGTTTAAAGACACTCTTACGCCAAGTAGATACACTCTCACGCCAAGGTGGTGATGAGTTTGTGGTTATTCTACCGGGTGTCAGTGTTGATGATGCCGCACATATGGCAAAAAGAATTCTTCAAGTGATTGAGCAACCGATAAAATTAGAAGAGAATGAACTCATTATTACGGCATCTGTTGGTATAGCACTGTATCCGAGCGATGGTAAAGATTGCGATACACTCTTTAAATGTGCGGATGCTGCGATGTATTTGGCAAAACAAAATGGTAGAAACAATTATCGCTTCTTTACTTCAGAAATTCAAAGTAGGTCTGCTCGCATTTTAAGCCTTGAAAATGCCCTTCGTTATGCACAGACTAGATGTGAGTTGAGCTTATATTACCAGCCTCAAATTTCACTTCATGATGGAAAAATAGTGGGTGTTGAGGCGTTGATAAGATGGCAGCATCCAGAGTTTGGTGCGATATCGCCTGTTGAGTTTATCCCTATCGCTGAAGACAGTGGACAAATATTACTTATTGGTGAATGGGTAATGCGTACCGCTGCATCACGTATGAAACAGTGGATAGATATGGGCTTTCCTGCGATGAGTGTCTCTGTCAATCTCTCAGCCGTGCAATTTCACCATGCGCATCTCTCAAAGCTTGTAAGTACCATTATTGATGAAGTAAAACTTCCACCGTGGTATTTGGAGATCGAGCTTACCGAAAGTGTTGCTGCGCAAAACCCCGTACATGCGATCGAGACAATGAATGAGCTTTCGGCAAAAGGGATACGTCTTAGCATTGATGATTTTGGGACAGGGTATTCATCGTTAAGTTATTTGAAGCGTTTTAAGGTCTATAAACTTAAAATTGATCAGAGCTTTATTCGTGATATTAGCATTGATCCAGAAGACCGTGAAATTGTTAAAACGATTATTGCATTAGGTAAAAGTTTGGGGCTTAAGACAATTGCAGAAGGTGTTGAAACAAAAGAGCAATTGGACTTTTTAAAAGAGAATGGATGCGATGAAGCTCAAGGGTTTTATTTTAGTAAACCCTTAAGTGTCACCGATTTAGAAGCTTTGCTGCGAGAGCCAGAGATTATTTCACAAAAGAACAACAGTAATCTGCAATAGACGTTACATGTAAAGTAAAGCTTGAGTTTGCAGGCACTTCAAACGTTGCTTGTCCATGAATGACAAGAGGCTCTTTTTGATTTGGAAGCTCTACTGTAAGCTCTCCACTAAAAAATTCCATAATTTCTGCTGCACCTGTGTTAAACGTATAGTCTCCTACTTGCATGAAGCCTAGTGTTTTTGTTGAACCGTCTTCAAACGTAAGGGTATAACTTACCACTTTACCATCAAAATAGACGTTTGCTTTTTTCTTTACCGCTACATTTTTAAATTCCATTTTTTTCCTTTTTGTGTTTCAAAGAGTTGATGTAATTATATTAATTTTGTGCTTGTAATTTCTTTTTCATGCAGATTCACTATAATTAGCCATCTAAAACTTTGGAGGATGCAGTTGATGAAAATAGCTGAGCTTATTAGTGGATATGAAAAGTTTAAAGATACTAAATTCAAAAAATATGAAAATAAATTTTTGGATCTTGTAAAAAATGGTCAACATCCTAAGGTTCTATTTATCGCATGTAGCGACTCTCGTGTAGATCCTGCGCTCATTACCAATTCTGCTCCTGGAGAGCTTTTTGTCCTTCGTAATATTGGCAATTTTGTTCCGCCTTTTGCACCCGATAATGACTTTCACGCAACTGCGGCTGGAATTGAGTATGCCGTTTCGGTTTTAGGAGTCACAGATATTATTATTTGCGGGCATTCTCATTGTGGAGCCATTGAAACGATGTATACAAAAATTACGGATATCAATTTAGTACATGTTAAAAAATGGCTTGAATTAGGGCTTGGCGCTAAAAATTATGTTACACAAAAATTGATCAGTCAGCATGTCTCTCAAGCAGAACGCCTTGAACTTACTGAGAAAATCTCACTTCTTTTTCAATCTAAAAACCTTTTAACTTATCCTGATGTTGAACGTCGTGTTCATGCAGGTGAGCTTTTCATTCGTTCTTGGTACTATCATTTAGAAACAGGTGAACTTGAGTATTTTAATACCGAATCAGGTGAATTTGAACCAATGATCGGTAGTGAAAATTGATCCGTTGGGGTTTATTGTTTGTTCCTTTCTTCCTTTGCGCGTTAGAGTTTAAAGTAGCCACCTATAATGTAGAAAACCTTTTCGATGCGCAAAGAGAGGGTAGTGAATACGAAGAGTATATCCCTAATAATAAGCATAGCTGGAATGAAACGATGCTTCAGATTAAAATTGCGCATATTGCACGAGTCATTTCTGACATTGATGCTGATATAATCGTCTTAGCCGAAATTGAAAATAAGGCTGTGCTTCAAAGACTCAATGCCGCACTGGGGAGTAAGGCGTATCCCTATCTGTTTTATCCTAACAAAAAAGAGCGTGTTAACATTGAAACAGCACTGCTTTCACGTTTTCCTATCGAAAAAACTTCCACTATCACCATGAGAGATCAAGCAAGAGGCATTCATCGTGTGACGGTTACCATAGATAACAAACCATTAGATCTTTATCTAAACCATTGGCCTGCTTATAGAGAAAAAGAGGATGAACGTTTAGTGTATGCGAAAACATTGCATAATGTTTTAGAAAAAGAGAGTAAGCGCGAATACATTCTCTTAGGTGACTTCAACTCCCCTTACCAAGAACAAAAAGGGCATTGGGGGATGGGCTTGGTCACGTTTTTACAAGCAGGCGATAAAAATGCCCCTTTGTATAATCTTTGGTATGAACTTCCTCAAGAGAGACGCTATTCTCATAGTTATGGCAAAGAAAAAGTGACTTTGGACCATATCATTATTCCTAAAACCTTGTTAGATCGAAAAGGAATTGAGTATAAGTCAGGCTCATTAAATGTCTTTATTCGCCCTTATATGTTGGATGAAAATGGTCACCCAAATAGATGGCAAATCAGCAATAGAGGCAGAGGCGAACACCAAGGTATAGGCTTTTCAGACCACTTACCCCTAACTGCAATTTTCCATACACTGAATGATTAGATCGTAAATCTAACGCGTTTTTAAGCCCTTTACTTTTATAGTTATACATTATATTAATCATAAAGGACTCGAAATGATCTGTGCTGAAAAACTTCAACGTTTAATGATGGCTGTTGTCTTGTTTATCGCATGCTGTTTAATGAGTGCAGGCTCAATCTATGGTACGGTATTGCTAGGATTTGTTATCGCAATGATTGTACTTTGGGCAATTACCGATTTTTGTCCTTCTATTTGGCTTTTCACAAAGCTCTTCGGTCACTGCAAACGTAGCCATTAACACCTTTTATCCTTTACATGTGAAAGGACGATTTAACCTCTCTTTGGTTAAAATAGAGTCAAATTATTTACATGTAAAGGTCAATCAATGATCAAACCTCTTTTGATAGAAATAGGCGTCGAAGAACTTCCTGCAATCCCTTTTTTAAAAGAACTCCCCAATATTGAAACATTATGGCTTGATATTTTAGAAAAAAATGCCCTCGCGTGTGAGTTCAAGTTCTACTATACACCACGTCGTTTGGTCCTCTGGCATGAGGCATTCCCAACACAACAAAATGAACGTGAAGAAGAATTTTTTGGAGCACCTCTTAGTGTTGCACTCAAAGATGGGGAACCAACACCTGCTGCTCTTGGTTTTGCAAAAAAGTGTGGTGTTGATTTTGCACAGGTTTCTCGTGCGCAAAAAGATGGTAAAGAAGTACTTTACTATAAAAAAACCATCGCAGGTCAAAGTTCTAAAGTGCTTTTACAATTAATGATAGAGAGTTTTATCAAAGGGCTTAATTTTGGTAAGTCTATGCGTTGGGGCTTTTTAGAAGAGAGTTTCATTCGTCCAATTCGTTGGATTGGCTGTATGCTAGGTGATGAGCATGTAGCTTTTTCTCTCTTTGGCGTAGAATCTACACCTTTTTCTTACCCACACCGAACGATTTCGTATGAACCATTTGCTTATATGTTTGCGGGAGATTATTTTGATAGACTTGCTGAACGCGGTGTTGTACTTTACCCAACTAAACGTGAAGAGATTATTTTAAATGATTTTAAAGTGATTGAAAAACAAGAGGGTGTGCATATTGAAATCGATGAAGACCTCTTAGCAGAAGTTATTGCAATTACAGAGTATCCAAAAGCACTTATTGGTAGTTTTGAAGAACGATTTTTACGCCTTCCACCAGAAGTCATTATTACGTCTATGAAAGAGAATCAACGCTATTTCCCTGTCTTTAAAGAGGGTAAACTCACCAATCGTTTCATCGTAGTATCAAATGCAATTAGCGATGATTATGACTTAATTGTTAGAGGTAATGAAAAAGTACTTCGCGCACGTCTTTCTGATGCACTTTTCTTCTTAGACAATGACCTTAAAAAAGGGCTTCATTATGAAGGTCTTAAAGATATCACGTATCTTGATGGTCTTGGTTCACTCCTTGATAAAGAGCTTCGTGAAAAAGAGATTGCAACGTATTTGACAAACAAATACACAGAGACTCTTCTTGCTCAAAATAATCGTCTTAATGCTTCAACACTGCAAGCTCTGATGGAAAAATCAGTGATGTTTAGTAAAAGCGATCTCTTAAGCGAGATGGTGTATGAATTTACAGAGCTACAAGGTTTGATGGGTTACTACTATGCCAATGCGGCTGGAGAAGATGAGCTTTTTGCATTAGCGCTTAAAGAACAGTATTTGCCAAACTCAGAAGAGAGTGCGCTTCCGAGTACTCTTTTTAGTGCCATTGTTGCGCTTGCGTATAAACTTGACTCATTGATTGCTCTCTTTAGCATCGATAAAATCCCAACCGGCAATAAAGACCCTTATGCACTTCGTAGAGCTGTGAATGGTATTGTCAAAATCGTATTAGATCAAGGTATTGCTTTTGATATCTCAAAAGATCTTAAAGCGCTTGCACAGAGCTACAAAGCATTTGATTTTACTGTTTTAGAGACATTTTTCTTGGAGAGAATGTACCAATTCTTTGATGTAAACCCTTCTATCATTACAGCGGTGATTAGCAGTGGTGAAAGAGATATCGTTAAGCTTTCTCAAAAAATTAAAGCACTTGCAGCAATTGTTCAAGATGATGGCTTTAAAGAGATGTTTTCAACATTTAAACGTGTTGCTAACATCATCAAAAATATGGAAGTCAATGCGCAAATCTCAGTAGATGAAAAACTCTTTGACAACAGCTATGAAAAAGATCTTTATAGCGCATTTAAAACGACCATTACAAAACATTACGATTCATTTGAAGAAAATTTAGATGCACTCTTTGCACTAAAACCACAAATTGATGCATTTTTTGATAATGTTATGGTTAACACAGAAGATTTAAGCGTCAGAGCAAATCGTCAAAATCTTATTGCATCTGTTTATAATGCGTTTAAATCCATTGCGGATATCAAAGAAATTAGTATATAATTCATGAATATGCGTAAACACTTTGCACGGTGTTTACGCATTTCATAAGACAATAGAGTGCATTAAGTTTATTTTTGGCATACTAAGTTAAATTATTTTAACCTCATAAAGAAAAGATTACCAAAAAAGATGTCAGTCAGTAAACGAATAAAGTACTTTAAACAAATTGCTATTTTATTAACGTTCTTTTGGACGCTCCTTACAACAATCTTTGTTGTCTATCAATTTTACAATGAAGAAAAACATATTGAAGAGAGTTCGCTAGAAAAGATAAAAGGCGTTGCTGAACAGTCAGTAGCATTTGTTTATTGGGCATATGAGCAAAAAGCCAGAGCGCTCAGTGATGAACAAAAGTACAGTATTCGTAGTAATTTTTCTCTCAAAGAACTTCTTTCCGTTCTCGCAAAACACAGTGATATGGAGCTAGACATCGCTTCTATCTCTAAAGATTTGCACGCATTTCCTCTCAAACCGACGATTAAAAAAGCATTGACACAGATGAAAGAGTCTGAAGAAGATCGTTTTGCATTGTTTGAAAAAGAGGGAGAAAAGCATCTTTTTTATGTCAAACCTATGCCTGCAAATAATGCGTGCATTATGTGCCATGTGCATAATGATAAAAAAGTTGGCGAGCTTATAGGTTATACAACATTGGAAATGAAGGTTCCAACCTTTAAAGAAGCCAACCCTCAAACCTTTTATTTTCTTATTGGAACCTATCTTGGAACATGGCTTCTTGGGCTTTTTGCTATATGGTGGATTCATGCCAGGGGACGTAACTATCTGAATGAAAAAACAAAAATGTATGAAGAGAGTATGTATGCGCTGATCGATATGGTAGAAAAACGTGACAGCTATACTGCAGGACACAGTCAAAGAGTTGCAGAATACTCAAAAATGCTGGTTATGGAAATGGGGTATAGCGGTGATGATGTTGACTTTATCTATAAAGCGGGCATGCTTCACGACATCGGTAAAATTGAAATTCCTGATGCTATTTTATTAAAGCCCGATAAGCTGAATGAAATGGAATACTCTTTAATCAAACGTCACTCTACGGCAAGTTATGAATTACTCTCACGAGAGCCTTTTTCTTTGTTGTCAACGGTTGTTTTACATCATCATGAACGCTATGATGGAGGAGGCTATCCTAATGGCTTAAAAGCAGAACAAATTCCTTTCTTCTCTCAGGTTATTACGGTTGCAGATGCATTTGATGCGATGACCACCAATAGGGCATACCGAAAAAGTTTAAGTCGTGAAGAAGCGCTTGCCATTTTAGAAGAAGAGAGTGGCAAACAGTTTCATCCGTTTATTGTAAAAATCGCTAAAGAGGTTTTTGCAGATGTGAAGCTTCCTGAACATACAACGCAAATGCCAAAAGATCTACTAGAAGAGATGCGTTTTTCATACTACTTCCGTGATCAACTGACAGGCTTTTACAATATAAACTATCTTAAATTTGTTTTCACACATGCAAGAGATTGTCAGTATAGAATGCTTCGTATCGATCATCTTAACTGCACTAATTTTGCCACGTATAATAAAAAATACGGTTGGAAAAAAGGTGATGAATTCTTATGCTTAATTGCAAAAACCATTCAATCTATTTATCCAGAAGCAATTATTGTCAGAGCTTATAGTGATAATTTTTTAGTGTTACATATGAAAGAAAACGAACGAAATTATGCTGTTGTAGATCAATTATTGAGTCAGTATGGTTTGGTAATGCAGTATCAACACATCGAACTTGATACGAATGAAACATTAACACTAGAAATTTTAGAAGATAAACTACTTCATTTAGAGAACGAGGTATAATTGCACCTATTAACTCTATGAGAAGAGGGGCGTTCTATGCGTTTTACTACTTGTCCGTTAGATTGTTTTGATGGGTGCAGCATTGCTGTGAGCAAAGATCTTAAACTCAAAGGCAATAAATCTCACCCTATCACACAAGGCTACCTCTGTCATCATCTCAACCACTACCATACGTTTGAACGCATTGAAGAAGCCCGTTATTTAGGGCAAAGTATCAAAATAAATGATGCTTTAGCGATTTTGAGTGAAAAATTACGCACGTATGAGCCATCTCGTACACTCTATTTTAAAGGAAGCGGAAATTTAGGTGTTATGCAAGGCGTAACGAAGCGTTTTTTTGCAGAGCACAAAGCGGTTTTAGCATCTGGTTCACTTTGCGATGAAGCAGGAGATGCTGGAATATCTGAGGGAAGAGGTGCAAATTTATGCCTTTCTCCTTTGCACGTAAAAGATGCTGAAGTGGTGATATTGTGGGGGCGGAATCCCAGTGTGACCAATTCGCATATGCTCCCTTCTTTAAAAGGCAAAACACTCATCGTCATTGACCCTGTTAAAATTGACTTAGCTCTCAATGCAGCACTTCATATTCAGATAAAGCCACGAGGCGATTTGTATTTAGCGCTTTTGCTGTGTCGTTTGGTTGCGATGGAAGAGATGGAAGATCAAACGTTTTTACAAGAGCGTACGCTTAATTACAAAGATTATTTAGAGTTTATCAATGGTATTCCGATGCGAAAACTCCTTGATAAATCGCATGTAAATTTAGATGAAGTAGGAGAACTGTTACATCTGGTTAAAGGCAAAAAAGTCTCTATTTTGGTAGGCATTGGTGTTCAAAAATACAGCTTTGGACACAGTGTGCTACGTGCCATAGATGCATTTGGCGCTATGTTAGGACTATTTGGGAAAAAAGGCTGTGGCGTGGGGTATCTTTCCAACAGCGGTTTTGGATTTACCTCTCCATTTAAAGTCAATGCTAAAACAGAGCCTTTGCCTATCGTCAACTTTGGTAAGTATGATCTTGTATTTATCCAAGGAGGCAACCCTCTAAATCAAATGCCATGTACTTCAAAAGTCAAAGAAGGTCTTCATAAAGCAAAATGTGTGGTTTACTTTGGTTTACATGAAAATGAGACATCTTCAAAAGCAGATTTGGTCATTCCTGCTCTTAGCTTTTTAGAAAAAGAAGATCTAAAACTGAGCTATGGACATCCTTTTATAGGGCGTATGCCAAAGCTCGTTGATGGCAAAGGCGGAATAAGTGAATACGCCTTAACACAGGCACTTCTCTCATCTTTTGGCTATGAAGCATTGGCAAGTGAAGAGAGCATTATTGAAGGTGTAATTGCTTCCAATAGTAGTGAAAAAGATGGCTTTTTAATCTCGAAAACGTATGAAGAGTACCCTTATGAGAAGACCTTTTATACAAAAAGTGGTAAGTTTGAATTTTTAGAGGAGTTTGACGACGATTTTGACGACGAAGAGGGCTTTTTTCTGATTGCTGCTAAGCAAAATAAATCGCTTAACTCACAGTTTGTGACCGATGATTATCTTTATGTTCCTCTGTGTTTAGGACTTGAACAAGAAGAACGTGTAAGACTTACAAATCGCTATGGAAGTGCTGAATACTCAGTGATGCCAAGTGATAAATTACGAGATGATTGTTTATTGCTCTACAGTGGTGCAAAAAATGCAAATCAATTGACTCCTTATGCGATGAGCCAAGAGGGCAACTGTGCTACATACCAAGAAATGAAAGTGAAATTGGAAAAGGTACAATGACAGATACTGAGATTTTATTGGATGATGCGCTTTTACTCGTAGAACAAAATTTCTATTTTTTACATATGGGTGAGTTTTTAGGCAAGCTTTCCAAAACAGAAGATTTGGCGGATAGAAGCCTTTTTGTGGTCAAAAAATACGAAAATGATAAAGCATATTACTTTAATGCAGAGATCATTCAGGAGCTTTTAGCGAATGCTCGTCAAACAAACAAAGAGGAGATTTCTCTTTTTGAGTATTTTGTAGAGTTTAACGCTTTTCGTGGCATTTGCATGGCGATGGTAGAGAGTCTTCGTTTTGATAGCCCTTTTAAAATCTTTATGCAAAAGCTTTTTGGAGAACAGTATGAGAATTTTTTTGACATCGTCTCATTTGTACGCAATGTCCTCTCTCATAACATTCACTCTGAAATTCGCCTTAGTGAAAAAGATTTTGACGGTACACTCAAACGCATTCGCCGTATGGGACGAAACGCCGATATGACCTTTGCCTTTCAATACTCACTTAACCTCCCCGAATTAGGCGCCCCTAATGATGCGTATATCTTTACCTGTAAAATTGATTTTGAACAACTTGAAGAGGGAATGCCTTTTTTAGAGATACTCTCTATGTGGGATCTTTTGATGCTCAGTGAACTCTGTTTTAATTTGGTGATGACCTATAGAATGAAAGAAGAAAAAGCGATAAAAGAAGAACAAGAGATGTGGGCAGAAGCGTAAATCTGCCCACTGTAAAACTTTATACCGCTTCGTTATCAAGCTCGCCTGTTCTGATACGAACACTCTTTTCGACATTGGAAACAAAGATCTTTCCATCACCGATTTTACCAGTACGCGCACTTTTTACAATCACATCGATGACTTTGTCAACGAGTTCGTCAACAACGACCACTTCGATTTTAATTTTTGGTAAGAAATCTACCACATACTCTGCACCTCTGTAAAGCTCAGAATGCCCTTGTTGTCTTCCATACCCTTTAACTTCGCTTACTGTCATACCCGTGATGTCAAGTTCTGCAAGAGCATCTTTGACATCTTCAAGTTTAAATGGTTTGATAATTGCTTCAATTTTTTTCATTTTAGATCCTTATTATCTTAAGTTGAAGGCTTTTTCGCCGTGTTCTACTTCATCAAGACCTTGTGATTCTGCATCCGCACTTACTCTTCCGCCACCTGTTAGGATAGAAGCAATTTTAAAGACGATAGCTGAAGCAATCGCTGTATAGATGATAGTCACCACTACACCTTCAATTTGAATCATAACTTGTTCAGCGTTTCCGTACAATAAACCAGTACCTAACTCATTGACCTCTGGGTTTGCAAAGATACCGGTTGCAATCGCACCCCAGATACCAGCAACACCATGGATACCAAATGCATCTAAAGAGTCATCGTATTTGAGTGCTTTTTTCAAGCCATTTACACCGTAAAACGCTACGATACCTGCAACCGCACCGATGATAAGTGAAGCACCTGTGTCAACAAAACCTGCCGCTGGAGTAATCGCAACCAAGCCTGCTACGATACCAGAAGCGATACCAAGCAATGTAAACTTTTTATAGGTAATGTACTCGATAACCATCCAAGAAAGCGCTGCAACTGCTGCTGCTGTGTTGGTTACAAGGAATGCACTTGCTGCAATACCATCTGCACCTAACTCACTACCAGCGTTAAATCCGAACCATCCAAACCATAACATACTAGCGCCTAGAACGGTGAGTGTTACAGAAGATGGGAACATCGCTTTACCAAAATCTGCACGTTTACCTAACATAAGTGCTACCACTAAGCCAGCTACACCTGCGTTGATGTGAACAACCGTACCACCCGCAAAGTCAAGAACACCAAGCTTTGATAAAAATCCGCCACCCCATACCCAGTGAGCGATAGGCGCATAGACTGCGATAATCCACATCGCGGCAAAAACGATCCATGTTGAAAACTTCAATCTTTCGATAACAGCACCACTTGCAAGTGCTACGGTAATGCCCGCAAATGTCATCTGGAATGCAACAAAAAGAAGTACAGGAATGCTACCTGTCGCCCAAAGGTCTGTTACCTTGATACCACTAAGAAAGAGGCTATCAAAACCGATAACACCACCTATATCTGTACCAAATGCTAAGGTATAACCTGCGACGACCCACACAACGGCAGCGACAACATAACCCATCACGCTCATTGCAATTGTGTTGAGTAAGTTTTTAGAGCGAGACATACCGCCATAAAAAAGTGCCAATCCTGCTGGTGTCATCAGCATAACTAATGCAGTTGCTGTTAAAACCCACGCAGTATTTCCTACGTCAAGGGTTAACACTTTTTCAGCAGCCTCTGCCGCTTCAGTAGCCGCTTCTTCTGCAGCCCACAATGCTGATACAGGCAACAATGTTGCAAGTGAGAGTAGTTTACTTCTCATGAAATCCTCCTAAAATGTTGAACTGATGAAATTGTATCACTTAGAGGATTTTAATATATGCAATAAACTGATTAAAATTTAATCAGTTTGAAAAAAGAGCAAATTTTTCTTCAAATATTTAACAACAAGCTATAATACCATCCTAAAATCACAGAGGACTCAAAACAACAATGAATAACATGCTATGGTTATCCACAGGACTTTTTATACTTGCCTTACTTACCTCTAAAAATCGAACACGAACGCATAAGAGCGCATTGCTTGGTGCGGGATGTATTTTCATCTATGTGCTACTTAGTGCGTTTTATATTGTCTCTAACTATTTTACAGGAGAAGGAATTAATGATGCAGTTATTTTCCATCTCCGCTATGGACTTGATGGTTCAGGCTTTGGTGATTATTATTTAATCATTGCGGTTGGAGTAGGGCTTTTTATTGCAAGCTTGGCACTTTCTATTTTTTACTATCGCTTAGTCAAAAATGATGTATTTGAACACCATCAAAAATTAAAGCATATTATCTCTATTGTAGCGTTGATCGTATCGTTTATCGTACATCCTACCATCAGATTTTTGGGTGAAAGTGGACTAAAATCTATTGGTATAGAAAATCCACTTAGCTTTCAATACAGTTTTAGTGATTATTACCAAGATCCTTCGCTTACATCTATTAGTGAAGATCATCCTAATGTTGTTTATATCTTTGCTGAAAGCTTCGAAGATACCTATTTTGATGAGAAAATTTTCCCTTCGCTTGTCAAAGAGTTACGACCTATTAGAGAGCAAAGCATCTCCTTTACGGAGATCAAACAAGCCCTTGGTACGAGTTGGACGATTGCTGGAATGACAGCAGTGCAGTGTGGTATTCCTTTGGTGACACCATCAACCAACTCTCATTCTCCACAGGGTAACTCGATGTCAAAAATGAGTACATTTTATTCGGGTGCTGTGTGTATGAGCGATATGCTGCACAAAGAGGGATATAAATTGATTTATCGCAGTGGTTCACCACTTGAATTTGCAGGTGTCGATAAACTGTACAAAACCCATCAATTCGATGATATTAAGGGTATCAAAGAGCTTAAGCCATTACTTCAAAATCCAGGGTATCAGACACCATGGGGCTTATACGATGATACACTCTTTGAAATTTCATTAAATGATTTTAAAAAGTACTCTAAAAGCAAACAAAAATTTGCGATGTTTATATCTACGATGGATACACATCATCCTTATGGACACGTTTCAAAAAGTTGTAAGGCCCAGCAGTACAAAGATGGTGCCAATTCAATGCTAAACGCTGTTGCATGTGCGGATGAATTGATTGCTCGTTTTATTAAACAGATACAAGATTCACCGTACGGCAAAAATACGATTATCGTTGTTGGATCAGACCATCTTGCGATGCACAATATGGCGATAGATGATCTCATGAAAGGCGAACGCCGTAATCAATTTATGATTATAGACCCAAGGACTACTGGTGGTAAAAAAGTTGAGAATGTAGGTACGACACTTGATATTGGTGCGACACTTTTACCTTTATTAGGCTATGAAGCAAAACTTGGACTTGGTCGTAACCTTTTAGGTGAAGCAGCGTCGTTAGAAGCCTCACTAGATCATTTTGATGCGATTTTGAGTGCGTGGTCAAAGGAGATCAGTCGTTTTTGGGAGTTCCCAAAAATCGAGCAAGATTTGGTCCTTGATACCACAAAAAACAATTTGAAAATTGGCACAACTCTGTATAAATTTCCTATACTACTTCGTTTGAGTGATAACTTAGAAGTCAGCCCTTTCTTTGAAGTCAAGCTCAAATTTTTTGAAACAGCTAAATTGTATGGATATTTGCATGATTATCATGCCGACGATGCCTTTTTGTGGGTAGATAAATGCTCGCGTATTGTTACGTTGGAGCCTGAGAATAACAATAGCGTGAAAAGCAGCAATAAATTCTGTTATGCCCTAGGAAAACTTGGTGGAGATATTACAATTGAGCGATTAAATGCTGAGAAAAAACTCACGTTGGATGTTCTCAATCAAACACTCACACTCCCTTATGAAGATGAAAAAGCGGTACGAAGAAGAGAAGGTTTAACCAGCATTAAAGAGAAGTAGACTTCTACTTCTCTTTTTTAAAAAAACGCTCCCCATAAAGATTGATGATCAATCCTGAAACGATTAAAAAAGCAGCGATAAGCTTCCAACTTGGAAGCGCTTCACCTACTAAAAGAGCCGAAGAAGAGAAGCCAAAAACAGGGACTAGCAGTGTAAAAGGCGCTACGGTTGTAGCAGGATAGCGACTGAGTAAAAAACTCCAAATGGCAAAGCCAAAGAGTGTCACAGGATAAACCAAATACGCGATAGAACCAATGCTTAGCCATGAAAGATGTCTAAACGTTTCAACTTTCCAATAATCAACTTCCAATACAAACGAAAGTCCCAACAAAAAAGGAAGGGAGAGTAAGCTTCCCCATACCACAAGACTAAGCATATCAACTTTACCAATCTGTTTTGAAAAAAGATTGCCCATGGCCCATGAGAGTGCGGCTCCTTCTACCAGAACTAAGCCTAGTAAATTAACATCGCCTCCCGTATGAAACCCTACAAAAACGATGCCTGAAAAAGCGACTGTCGCACCGACTATTTTAGGTAAACTCATTTTTTCTTTCAAAAAAATAACGGCTAAAATGGCGGTAAAAAAGACTTGCGTTTGAAGACTGAGCGATGCAATACCAGAGCTTACTCCTACGTACATGCCTGAAAAAAGAAGCGAAAAATCAAGTACAAACATGGTTAAAGAGTAATAAAAAAGCATTTTCCATGAGGTATTTTGAGGACGTTTGAGAAAAAAGACCGCAGGAAAAGCGGCAAAAAAGAAACGCAAAAATGTCAGCATTAAGGGTGGTATCTCTTTAAGTGCGACTTGAATGACCACAAAATTAATCCCCCAAATAGCCACGACACTGAGTGCTAGTAAAATGTATTTAAAAGGCATTTGGAATACTCTAGCGATTGTTGATAGCTAATTTTATACCAAATGCAATGAGCGCGATTCCCGCTAAACGAGTAGCAATACGTCTTGCAAATGGAAATGCTTTGAGTTTGAGTGCGAGTGAATTGCCTAAAAGCACTAAAAGTGTTTGATAAAGAAGGCTAATAAGCGTAACATGCACAATCATTGCAACCAACGTAGTTGTAGAAGCATTAGGACGTAAGAAGAGTGGGAAAAATGCGACAAAGAAGAGTATGACTTTTGGATTGGTGATACTGACAAAAAAGGCTTGCTTCAAATACAACGAAGCGGCTTTTTTGGGTTCTTGATTGTTTGAATCAGATGTTATTTTTGTGCGCAGTAAACCAATACCCAACCAACACAAATACGCTGCGCCAAAGTACTGTAAAAGCTCAAAAAGAAGAGGGTTCTGTTGCATAATGGCTGCTAGCCCTGCAAGTGCAGCTATCATAAATACAAAATCACCTAGGAGTGTTCCAAAAACTGCCCCAAGCCCTGCTTTGATGCCATTTCGAGCGGTTGCATTTAAAATGGCAATGGTTCCTGCCCCTGGAATCAATTGAAACAGTAAAATGGCTCCAATAAAGCTGTAATAGTTCTGAATATCAAACATATTCATGCCTTTTTTAAATTTGGGTTCATTATACTATGATTTAAAAAAAGGGACTGCTTAAATTTAGTCCTTTTTTTGTCATACATTTTTCTTATAATGAACAAATAAAGCATGACTTTATTAAGAATAAAATAGAATGTGGCGCTAGAAAAAAAGCGTTTTTCGTGTGATTTCATCGATACTATTACGGGGTAAGGGGAAGTTCATGAGTGTGAATCTACTGTTAATCGGAGCAAATGAAGCAACAACACAGGAGTTGGTTTCCTTAGTTGATGCAACACTTTCGACGACGGCTGTTTATCAAAAAGCTACTTTAAGTAACTATCAAAATTATGATGCTGCAAATTATGATTTAATTGTCTGTTTTGCCAATCGTTATGACGAAATGGTAAAAAAATATGGCAAAGAAAAAGTGATCTCCGTTGAATTTGTGCCGCCAACAGATTTTTTTGTTGCTGTTAGTCGTATTCCTGCTGGTGAAAAAGTTGTTATTTTTAACAACAGTACATCCGGTGCAAGTGTCCTTTTAAAATTTTTAAAATTTTATAGATTAGATCATGTAACCTATCGCATTGTTGCATTTGATGAGTGTAGCGATGGTGAAACACGAGAAGCATTAGGTGAAGCAAAATATATTATTGGAACCGATGGTTATGTTTCAGCGGGAAAAGCACTTTATACCAAATACAGCAATTATTTACGCCCTGATGTAACGGTTATGCCAAGTCCTCCTCGTACAGCAACCGCTGAGAGTGTCAGTGGTTTAGCGCAAATTGTAACAGCGATCAATAGCGATAAAGCACTTCAAGAAGCACGCGATATCTCTAAAAAATTAGCAGAACAAACGAAAGAAATTTCCATCATTACACAAAGCGCTTCAAAATCTATCGAAGACACTGCCAATACTATCGTTGTTGTCAATTCAAAACTTGCTGCAGAAGTACAAAATGTTCAAGTGACCAATAACATGGCGCTAGAGTTAACCGAAGCGGTAGAACAAATTGGCAATATTACAACGGCAATAAAATACATCGCAAGTGAAACAAACCTGTTAGCACTCAATGCGACCATAGAAGCAGCGCGCGCGGGAGATCATGGTCGTGGTTTTGCGGTTGTTGCAAGTGAAGTACGTAAACTTTCAGACCAAAGTAATAAATCAACTGATAATATTCGCCTCTCTATTATGGATGTACAAAAAGTGGTTGATCAGATTGTTCCTGCTTTGCAGCGAACGGTTGATGAAATCATTAAAACACAATCTGAAGTCGAGCGCATTAGTATCGCTGCGCAAGAAGAGAGTAGAGCTATGAATGAAATTATTAAAAAACTTCAAGTGATCGTCGATGTTTCTCAAGCATTGAATGTCGCTGAAAATCAACACGCTTAACTACCTTTAGAAGAGGCTTTTTGCCTCTTCACTCCCCTTAGTATTTTATACACTACTAAAAAGATAAGAATACTTGACATTATAGTTTCTTTCTGCTAGAATTCATCAAAATTTTTAAGGAGCATATTATGCGTCACATCGTTACACTCACAACCATCACCAGTCTTATCGCGACATTTGCGCTTGCAAAAGAGATTAATGTTGGTGTTGTGATGCCGATGAGTGGCTCTTTAGCATCCTATGGGCAAACAACCTATGAAGGTGTAGAGTTGGCTCATGCCTTACAACCAAAACTGAAAAATGGTGATACTCTGAAACTTGTTTTAGTGGATAATAAAGGTGACAAAGTCGAATCTGCCAATGCGGCTACAAGATTAATCACGTCTGATAAAGTTGTTGGTATTCTAGGTGCCATTACAAGTACCAATACAGCGCAGATTATTTCTATTGCTGATAAAAAACAAATTCCAGTCATCGCCCCTGTTGCGACCAATGATAAATTGACAGAGAATAGAGCGTATGCAAGCCGTGTTTGTTTTACAGACTCTTTCCAAGGAACCGTTGTTGCGAATTACGCAACACGTGATTTAAAGCTTAAAACAGCTGTAGTTCTGACAGATCAAGCGCAAGTTTATTCGTTAGGTCTTTCAAAAGCATTTAGCGAAGCCTTTGTAAAAGGCGGCGGTAAAGTGCTTAAAGAGATTCGTGTAAGTTCAGGAGACAAAGACTTTAAAGCGGTTGTCGCACAAGTAAAATCACTTAATCCTGATATGATTTTCTTACCGATATATCATGCTGAAGCTTCGATGATTACACGTCAAGCAAAACAAATTGGACTTAATAAGCCTTTCTTATCAGGGGATAGTGTAGCAAATCCAACATTTATTGAACTTGGTGGCGATAGCGTAGAAGGACATATGTTTACAGACTTTTTCGATCATAGCGCACCTCCAACAAGTAAGTCAAAAGAGTTTATTGCTGCATATGAGAAAAAAACAGGTAAAAGCGATGTCAATTCATTTGTAACATTAGGTGCTGATACGTATAATCTTCTTGTAGATGCGATGAACCGTTGTGCGAATCCTGAAGACACTGTATGTGTCAATGATGAGATTAAAAAAACAGTCAACTTTGAGGGTGTTTCAGGTTTCATATCCATCGATAAAAATGGCAATGCAACACGTTCTGCTGTCATCAAAGAGATTAAAGGTGGCAAAGCAGTTTACAAATCTACCGTAAACCCTTAAGTCTATCACTAAACTTCAAACGAAGAAGCATCGTTTTGCTTCTTCGTTTCTTCATCCTATCCTTTTTTTGTCACTTTCACTGGATAAAATAGCACTTTTAGGCTAGCCTTTGGGCAATCATAATCTTGGTTGTGTTACACTTTCTTGGGAATTTTTTAAAGGAGACAAGATGCGTTTTTCTATGACATTGTTAAGTCTTGCAGCTATTATGGCAACAAGCGTCTTAGCAAAAGAGGTGAGTGTCGGTGTTATTTTACCGATGAGTGGTGCACTTGCGGGCTATGGTCAAGTGGCATACGAAGGAATTGAGCTTGCCAATACATTGCAGCCAAAACTTAAAAATGGTGACACTGTTAAGCTGGTTTTAGTCGATACAAAAGGTGATAAAGTAGAGTCTGCGAATGCTACAACGAGACTGATTACATCCGATAAAGTTGTTGGTATCGTAGGTGAAATGATTAGTACAAATACCGCTCAAATTATCTCTATCGCAGATAAAAAACAGATCCCTGTGATTGCGCCTGCTGCAACAAATGACAAACTCACTGAAAACAGAGCGTATGCAAATCGCGTTTGTTTCATGGACTCATTTCAAGGAGCTGTTGTTGCAAACTATGCTTCTAAAGATTTAGGGCTTAAAACCGCTGTGGTTGTGACTGACCAAGCACAAGTTTACTCTTTAGGACTTTCTAAAGCCTTTACACAAGCGTTTACTCAAAATGGTGGAAAAGTGCTTAAAGAAGTTCGTATCAGTTCTGGTGATAAAGATTTTAAAGCGGTCATTTCTCAAATAAAAGCGCTTAATGCTGATTTTGTGTTCTTACCAGTTTACCATACTGAAGCGTCTATGATTAAGCGTCAAGCGAAACAAGCAGATTTCAATAAACCGTTCTTTTCAGGCGATGGCGTCGCAAATCAAACGTTTATTGACTTAGGCGGGGACGCGGTTGAAGGATATATGTTTACTGATGCATTCGATCACAGCGCACCTCCAACACAAAAATCAAAAGATTTTATCGCTGCGTATGAGAAAAAAACAGGTAAAAGAGAGTTGAACTCATTTACAGCTTTAGGTGCAGATGCGTATAACATCATGGTTGATGCGATGAATCGTTGTGCAAACCCAGAAGATAGCGTTTGTGTTAATGGTGAAATCCGAAAAACATCAAAATTTGAAGGTGTTTCAGGCTTTATCAGCATCGATGATAAAGGAAATGCAACCCGTTCTGCTGTTATCAAAGAGATTAAAGATGGCAAAGCGGTGTACAAATCTACTGTTAACCCTTAATTTATATTAAAAAATCTAAAACCAAAGAGGCACATTGCCTCTTTGGACTACTCCAAACCTTTTAGCCTCTCCTTACCAAAGTTTTGATACCATATATACATGTTATAACACACTAGGAATTCGACTTGGCAACACTTCAAGAACTCATCAAAGAAAAAGTTTTAGTCATCGACGGTGCAATGGGCACGCAGATACAAGCACTAAGCCTTACGCCTGAACAATGGGAAGGTAAAGAAGGCTGTAATGAACTGCTCAATATGACCGCTCGTGAAGAAATTTCAAAAATTCATCGTGGCTACTTGCTTGCAGGAGCAGACATCATCAAAACCAATACCTTTGGCGCATTGCCATGGGTTTTGGAAGATTATGGCATAGGTGAACGTACTTATGAACTCGCCAAAGAAGGCGCGCGCATTGTTAAAGAAGCGTGTGCTGATTTTGCAACGGAACAAAAGCCACGTTTTTGTGCCGCTGCGTTTGGACCAGGAACAAAACTACCTTCTTTAGGGCATATAGCCTATGATGAGATGTATGAAGGGTATAAAATTGCTGCGCGAGGTGTTGTTGATGGTGGATGTGATCTTTTCTTGATTGAGACAGCGCAAGATCCACTTCAAATCAAAGCGGCACTACATGCTATTTCTGATGTTCAAAAAGAGCTAAAGGTCAAACTTCCTATTATGGTTTCAGTCACGATTGAGCTAAGTGGTACGATGCTCATTGGAACCGATGCTACGACTATTGCAGCGATTTTAGAGCCGTTTGATATCTTAAGTCTTGGTTTCAACTGTGGAACAGGACCAGAACAAGTTGAAAAGCATGTGAAGACGCTTAGTTCTGTTTGGAGTAAGCCTATCAGTGTCCATGCCAATGCAGGACTTCCTCAAAACCGTGGCGGTTACACCTTTTACCCAATGGGACCTCGTGAATTTGCGGAGCTTCAAGAGAAATTTACAGAAATTGCGGGAGTTTCCATACTCGGTGGCTGTTGTGGTACAACGCCTCAGCATATCTTAGAACTTTCCAAAAGAGTGGAGGGTAAAAAGCCTCTTGCGCCTAAGGGTGAGATGCCTCGTAGCATCGCCTCTTTATTTGAGACAAGAGCGTTAAAACAAGACCCAGCGCCGTTTCTCATCGGAGAGCGCAGTAACGCGACAGGCTCAAAAGCCTTTCGAGAACTACTTTTAGCAGAAGACTACGATGGTACGCTCAGTGTCGCACAACAACAAGTACGAAGCGGTGCGCATGGCATCGATGTGAGTGTGGGCTTTGCAGGGCGTGATGAGCATAAAGACACCAAAGAGGTCATGAGCCGTTATGTGCAAAAGATAGCATTGCCACTCATGCCAGATACCACGCAAGTACCAGCACTTGAAGTTTCGCTCAAGCTTATCGGCGGAAAGCCCATCATTAACTCAGTCAACCTTGAAGATGGCATCGAAAAGTTTGATAAAGTGTGCTCTTTAGCAAAGCGTTTTGGTGCGGCACTCGTTTGTTTAACGATCGATGAAGTGGGAATGGCAAAGAGTAAAGAGCAAAAAATAGCTGTGGCGGAGCGTATTTTCCAGCTTGCTACTACAAAGCATGGTATTAACGCGGGTGATTTGGTGTTTGATCTTCTTACATTTACCGTGGGAAGTGGTGATCCTGAGTACCACACAGCGGCAATTGAGACGATTGAGGCAATTCGTGAGTTTCATGCAATGCACCCAGAAGTAGGCTTTGTACTTGGTATTTCAAACATCTCCTTTGGTTTGGCAAAACACGCCCGTGAATACTTAAACTCTGTCTTTTTACACCATTGTGTTGAAGCAGGGCTTAGCATGGCAATCGTCAATGTTAAAAATACGCTTCCAATGCACAAAATCAGTGATGAAGATAAAAAAATCTGTGAAAACTTGTTGTTCAACAGACGAGAAGAGGGTGACCCGCTCTTTAAATTTATTGACCATTTTGCAGGCGTTGTTGAAAACAAAGATGAGAGCGATGCCGCGTATGAGGCAATGAGCACAAAAGAGAAAATTTCTACGCTTCTCATCGATGGTGACAAAGAACGAATGTTAACTCTTTTACCAACTGCAAAAGATGAGATAGCAGCGGAACTCATTGTTAATGAAATCTTGATAGATGCGATGAAAGTCGTGGGTGAGCTTTTTGGAAGTGGCAAGATGCAGTTGCCGTTCGTGCTTCAGTCGGCTGAGGTTATGAAAGCGGCAGTGGACTATTTGCAACCCTATCTTCCAAAAACAGAGAAGAGTACAACCACGACACTTATCATCGGAACGGTAAAGGGTGACGTGCATGATGTTGGTAAAAACCTTGTGGACATCATCTTAAGTAACAATGGTTTTAAGGTCATTAACATCGGTATTAAAGCAGAACTTGAACAGTTTTTAGAAGCACTGAAAGAGCACAATGCCGATGCTATCGGTATGAGTGGGCTTTTGGTGAAGTCAACGAATGTCATGAAAGAAAACCTTGAAGCGATGCAAAAGATGGGCATTAAAATCCCTGTCATTTTAGGCGGTGCTGCCCTTACCGACAGCTTTGTGGAGGACTTCTGCCGTCCGATTTACGATGGACCGATTTACTACTGTAAAGATGCCTTTGAGGGACTTGAGGCGATGGGGCGCATTGAGGCGAAGAATTACGACACCTCGTTTAACCGAAAAGTCGTTGAAAACAGTGTCTCTAAAGCCAATAAAGAAGCCAAAGAGATACCGCCATTTGATGAGCTTAAAATGCCTAGTCGTGACATTGCCATTCCGGCACCTCCATTTTGGGGCAGACGTGTGCTTAAAACGGACGTTAAAGAGTTGGCGTACTCATGGATCAACCACAAAATCCTCTTTGCTCAGCGTTGGGGGTACAGTGGAAAAGGGCAGAGCAAAGAAGAGAAGCAAAAACAGCTCGATGAGGTATTGTGGCCGACTTTTGAGCGCGTGAAAGCGGACATTGAGCGACTCGGGCTGTTTGAGCCGACTATCATTTATGGGTATTATCCTGTACGTTCTCATGAAAACCATCTTTATCTTTTTGATGAAAGTGAGGGGTACTTTAGTGACGCTCAGGTCAACCGTGAGGGCATTGAGACGATTAAAGAACGAGCCATCAAAGTGTTTGATTTTCCACGTCAAAACAGAGCTCCGTATCGTTCTCTGAGTGACTTTATAAGCCCTGATCGCCATGATGTTTTGGCTTTGACATGTGTCAGTGCGGGTGAAAAGTTTTCAGCGTATGAAAGAGAGTTGTACGATGCGGGCAACTTTACCGAGTACTTCTTTGTACATGGACTAGGTGTTGAGCTTGCAGAAGCGTTAGCAGAGATCGTGCATAAACAGATACGCCTAGACTTAGGTATAGCAGAGCATGAGGGACATAGTCTTCGTGATGTACAGATGAAGCGCTATCATGGGTGTCGCTACTCGTTTGGTTACCCAGCATGTCCTGCTTTGGAAGATACCAAAGTGATCTTTGATCTTCTTAAGCCTGAAGAATTTGGAATTCATTTGAGTGAGACGTTCCAAATCCACCCAGAGCAAAGTACAACGGCTATCGTGATGCATCATAAAGAAGCACTTTATTTTAATGTTTGAGTTATAATATTTTCATATTTATTTGAGGAGGGTCAAATGATTAAAAGTTTAGTTGCTTCAATGGCATTAGCTTCATTGGTATTTGCTGTTAGCGGTGGTGTCAGTGATGAAAAGGTTAAACAAGAAGTGCAGGTTCGCCAAGATGCTCAAAGACAAGAGATTGAGACGAAAAAAAGCCAACTTGACACTAAACAAGACGTGAAAAAAGAGACTGAAAAAGCGACCAAGTCGAAAGCAAAAGAGAAAGAAGAAAAAGTAAAAGATAAAACGAAAAAAGATAAAGACGAAAAATAGTCGTACATAAACGATGGCAAAAGTTGTTATTTTCTCAGGTGCAGGCATTAGTGCTGAGAGTGGGCTTTCCACATTTCGAGATGCTGATGGACTGTGGGAAAAGTACCGCATCGAAGAGATATGTACGGCAGGGTGTTTGAACTGGAATAGGGAAAACACCCTTACATTTTACGATGCTAGACGTGAACAATTAGACTCTGTAATGCCCAATGCTGCGCATTATGCTATCGCAAAACTTCAAGAAAAATACTCAAAAGATATCGCCATCATCACCCAAAATGTCGATGACTTGTTCGAACGAGCAGGTTGCAAAGACATTTTACACTTGCACGGCTTTTTACCAAGACTTCGCTGCGAAGAGTGCGGCGCAACCCATCTTATAGGCTATACCAAACAAGAAAGAGAGCTAAGTTGCCAAAACTGTGGTGGTTCCTTTCGCCCTGACATCGTCTTCTTTGGCGAAGCCGCTCCCATGTATGAACACCTTTATGACGCTATGCAAGACTGCGAGTTTCTAGCCATCATCGGCTCTAGCGGCAATGTTGTTGCTATGGATCATTTCGCCCGTCATGTTAAAATTTCCATCCTCAATAATTTAGAAAAAAGTGATGCCATTAATGAACGTGTCTATACTAAAGTACTTTATAAAAAAGCGACTGAGGCGATAGATGAGATCGTTGTGGATGTGGAGAGGTTTTTAAAAACTTGAATAGCTAAGAGAGAAGCAAGCTTTTTGGCTTTCATAGAACAAAATATACACACGAAAAAGGCAAAAACGATGGATAAATTTTTAGAAGCGGCCATAGAAGAAGCCCAAAAAGGTTTGGCTGAGGGCGGTATACCCATAGGTTCGGTGCTGGTGATAGACGGTAAAATCGTAGGGCGTGGGCATAACCGTAGGGTTCAAAAAGGGAGTGCTATCTTACATGCGGAGATGGACTGTTTGGAAAATGCGGGGCGTTTGAGTGCGCGTGATTATCGTAAAGCTACTCTTTATTCGACGTTATCGCCGTGCGATATGTGCAGTGGTGCCGTTTTACTCTATGGCATTCCAAAAGTGGTGATTGGTGAGAACCAAACTTTTCGTGGACCAGAAGCGTATGTCAGGTCACGAGGGGTTGAGGTTGATGTCCTCAACGACTCAAAATGTCGTGAGCTGATGGAAGCTTTTATACAAAAAAATCCAGAACTGTGGAATGAAGATATTGGTGTATAGAAGCGTTTAAAGACAAGGCGTTTTTACCATATACCCAATGCCTCTCACATTCACGATGAAATCTTCTTTAAGATGATTTTTCAAACGATTGATCTCTGTTCGTATGGTAGCGTCATCTACGAACATATCGCAATCTCCCCAAACACTTTCTCTAAACATATCATAACTACAGACAAAACCTCGGTTGTGTGTTAAAAACTCTATGATTTGAAGTTGTCGTTTTGAGAGTACTTGAGGTTCTTTGTTAAAGTAAAGTGTCATCGTCTCACAATCAAAGCTGTATGCAGAAGAGAGGACTTTGTGGTGCATCTCTTTTTTAGCAGTTTTTGAAATGCGGTCAATACGGATACCAAGCTCTTTGAGATGAAACGGTTTTTTCAAGTAGTCATAACACCCAAGTTCAAACGCTCTTGAGATGTCTTCAATGTCGATAAGCGTTGAAATAAAAATAATAGGTATGATTTTCTTTTGTGCGTGTAATTTTTCTAAAATGCTGAGTCCATCGATGTTGGGAACATTGATATCGAAAACGAGTAGGTCAAACTTCTCTTTTTCCAAGATTTCTAAACAGACGTTGCCATCTCGTACAGACGTGATGACATGACCAATGGTTGTCAGGTACTTTGCGATAGATTCGTTAAGAAGTATGTCGTCTTCTAATAAAAGTATTTTCATGCGTTCTCGATTTTAAATTGATACGAAAAGGACGTTATGTTTTCATCTGAATGCACTGTAATTTTCACGTTTTCTTCCTTACAAAGTCTTTTAACGAGATTGAGTCCTAGTCCAAAGCCATCTTGAGATTGTTCTTCACGGTAGTATTCTTCAAAGATTTTCTTAGGTTCTTGAATTTTACGTGAATGAGATGCTATGGTAAAACGGCAACTCTCTTCATGTTTATATAAAGATACAACGATTTTTTCATTTTCAAACGTGTATTTGATGGCATTGGTGATGTTGTTGTCGATGATACGTTGTAATTTTGTCTCATTAAAATGGATGAACATCTCATCCGCATTGGTTTCAAAAACAAACATGGATTTTGCTTTGTTTGCCACTTGTGCAAAAAAGTCAATACGACTACGAACATAGTCCACCAAATCGATGTTTTGTTTAAGATAGGTAATATGGTCTTTTTTTACCAAATAACTTAAATCATCGTACATAGAAAAGATATTTTTGACAGCAACTTCGATGTTTTCCAAATAAGCATTTTTACCAAATTCCATCTCATAGAGTTCGATGTTGTTCATGATGGCATTAAGCGGTGTATTCATCTCATGAACGGTGTAACGCAAAAATTGTCTGTGAGAGGTCAGCAAATTATTTGAGTAGTTCATCTGTTTTTCTAGGCGCTTAGACTGTTTGTCATAGTCACGTGCGCTTTGTTCAACCAAATGTGTTAAAGATTCGATCGTTTTAGAATAAAAAGGGTTTTTCTTTGCATCATCATTGCGTGCGCTCGCTAAAGTGCACACATTTTTTTCAGATTCGCTTAGTGCAACAACCGTCAATGTTTGGTTGAGAAGCTTATTATGTCCGTTGTAGTGGTAAAACTCAGAATAGGTAAAAAAGCCTGATGCTGGTGCCATTTTTGAAAAGGAGCCGATGCCAAGTTTGATTAGAAAAGGCATAAATCGTCTGCGTGCCATACAGGAGAAAACATAAAAGGTTTCTATATCGATGGCATGTAGGTTTTTTAAGACCTCTATGGGGTCTTTTATCAAAGATTCGGCATCCCCAAACCCAATACGCACCTGGTCACCTTCTTCGAGGTTTCCACTAAAACTCAAGCTTCCGTCTTCGTGTTTGCCAATGACAGCGCGTGCCATGATGACACCATGTTTTTCAAGAATGAGTGGAAACTCGATGCGTGAGAAATTGCAACCTAAGTATTTATCGTAAAAATAGGCTGCTTTCATGTCATCGATAAGATAGACTCTGTTATCGCGAACTTTTGTTATGGTATGTTTGAGTCCTATAGGTTTCCAGTCAAATTTATAATCGGTCGCTACTTTCAAAATATCGGAATTGAGCGAAACCCCTACGATTCCTTCACTAAGAATCGTGTTTTGTGAGGAGATGAAAGTTCGCTCAAATTTGCCATTATCTCCTGCCATACCACCACAAATAGGAATAGTCGCATTGAAAGACTCGATACCATGCAAAAACTCTTCGGCATTCATACGTGTGCCATCAGAAAAAAGAATAAGCAGTTTTGTGTTTGGCGTAACCAACTCTGATGCCAATTTTACGCCACATTGGAATGAGTCTTTATCTTGTATGTAAGCAGTTTTAATGAAAGTGTGTTCAAAAATGCTAATGGAGATAACACTACGTAGTGTGGTTATAGAGTCGCCATAAATTTCACCATCAGTCGTTGTACCAATACAAATCGCTTTTGGAATGTGACTTAAAATAACCCCCGTTAGGTATGTCAATACCTCTTTATCTTGACCGCAAAAGATCTGCACCAACACGTTGTTTTCATGCTCAAACAACGAAAAATCAATGATGTCTTGCAGTACACCTGTTTCATAGCAAAAGTTGTAGGTTCTCATAAAAGGCATCTCCCATTTAGAGGCTATAAAGTAAAGGCAAGAAGGAAAATGAATACGATTTAGTATGTAACCATATCACACATTAGCCAATTTTTTGATGATAGTGATTTTGAATAGGCCCCCTTGCTATACTCATGCTACATTCGTACTATATTATCTTTCGTAGAGATTAAAGTAAAAAATACATATCTTACGGGAGGAAAAACAAAGATTCTACAAAACATGAGTGATGCAGTGAGTTGTGAAATGTGTGGCGGTTTTAAAATGGTGAGATTTTTGAAAATTCATGTCTTATGATATGCAAAAATAGCATATTAAATAAAGTAAATATGGTTTTTCAGAAAGCTTATGTCTATAAATATGCTTTTTTTGCATATATGTTTGCAAAAACTATATTGTCGAGGTACAAACATGTTAAAAAGAACAATAATTATCAATGGGGTTAAAACAACATTAGTTGCGGAAGCGGAAGAAAAATTATCGGATGTGCTTAGAAAACAGTTGGGTCTTACAGGCACAAAAGTAGGTTGTGGTAGCGGTGAATGTGGTACGTGTACCGTCATTCATAATGGTAAGCTTATTCGTGCGTGTATTACAAAGATGAAAAAAGTGGAAGATAATGATGAAATCATCACCATTGAAGGCGTTGGTACGAAAGACAAACTTCATCCACTTCAAATCGCTTGGATGGTACACGGTGGCGCACAATGCGGCTTCTGTACTCCAGGCTTCATCGTCTCAGCAAAAGCACTTTTAGAGCAAAACACTAACCCAACCCGTGAAGAGGTGCGTGACTGGTTCCAAAAAAATAAAAATCTATGCCGTTGTACAGGTTATAAACCTCTTGTTGATGCGGTTATGGATGCAGCAAAAATTATTCGTGGCGAGCTTAGTGTGAAAGACTTCTGGAAAACCATTCCTGAGGGTGCTTCTTTAATTGGCTCATCGCTTGTACGCCCATCTGCAATGGCAAAAGTCATGGGAACATGGGACTTTGGTGCGGATCTTGGTCTTAAACTTCCTTCTAACACACTTCATGCAAAAATCGTTCAAGCAAAAGTTTCTCATGCGAACATCATCTCTATCGACACCGAAGAGGCTAAAAAAGTTCCTGGTGTCGTTGCGGTACTTACTTATAAAGATGTTAAAGGAACAAATCGCATTAACGGTTTGGCATTCCCATCTAACAAAGGCGATGGTTTAGATAGACCAATCTTAAATGATAAAAAAATCTTCCAATTTGGTGATGCTATCGCGATTGTTTTGGCAGAAAATGAAAAAGCGGCTCATGCAGGTGTGGATAAAGTGAAAGTTGAAATTGAAGAGTTACCAGCGTATATGAACGCTCCAGATGCGATGGCAGAAGATGCGATTGAGATTCACCCTGGCACTCCTAACGTTTATTTTACCAACTATATCGCTAAAGGTAATGAGACAGATGCGATCATGAAAAGTGCTCCATACGTAGCAGAAGATAGCTTCTATACTCAAAGACAACCACACTTACCACTCGAGCCAGATGTTGGTTTTGCGTATGTTAATTATGAAGGAAAACTCATTATTCACTCTAAGAGTATCGCACTTCACTTCCATGCCTTGATGATCGCTGAAGGTCTTGGTATGAAAGCTGAGGATGTCTTTATCGTTCAAAACAACATTGGTGCGACATTTGGTTATAAATTTAGTCCAACGATGGAAGGACTTTTAGGTGTTGCAACATTAGCGACTGGCAGACCAGTATACCTTGAGTTCAATATGTTCCAACAAATTACCTATACAGGAAAGCGTTCACCATTCTGGACAACCATGAAAATGGCTGCTGATAAAGAGGGAAAAATCTTAGCGCTTGAGTCTGATTGGAGCGTTGATCATGGTCCATACTCTGAATTTGGTGATCTTCTTACACAACGTGGTTTCCAATTTGGTGGAGCTGGTTATAACATTCCTAATATCCGTGGTAATGGACGTACTGTTTGTACCAACCATGGTTGGGGCTCAGCATTTCGTGGATACGGTGCCCCTGAAATCATGTTCCCTTCTGAAGTACTCATCGATGAACTTGCAGAAAAAGTGGGAATGGATCCATTTGATTTCAGATACAAAAACATCTATCGTGAGGGTTCTACTACTCCAACAGGTTGTGCACCAGATGCATACTGTTTAGAAGGACTCTTTGATAAATCACGCCCAGTCTATGAACTTGCTAAAAAAACAGCTGCAAGTAAAAATGCAGCCAGCGATGGCACTAAAAAATACGGTGTTGGTGTTTCAGTGAACATCTATGGTTGTGGTTTGGATGGTCCAGATACTTCTGAGGCATGGGCAGAAATCACACCAAAAGGTGTTGCGATTGGTACATCATGGGAAGACCATGGACAAGGTGCAGACATCGGTACACTCACGTATGCGCATGAAACACTAAGACCACTTAACCTTACCATAGATCAGATTGATCTTGTGATGAACGACATGACTAAAACTCCAAACAGTGGACCATCCGGTGGTAGCCGTCAAAACCTTATGACAGGTAATGCGATCACCGTTGCGTGTAAAAATCTCCTTGAAGGCTTGAAAAAAGCAGATGGCACATACCGAACATACGAAGAGATGGTTGCAGAAGGTCGTGAGGTTAAATACATGGGTAAATGGACAGCGCCATGTACAGACACACCTCCAACAGGCGGACAAGGTAACCCATTTGCAGGTTATATGTATGGTGTATGTGTAGCTGAGGTTGAGGTGGATGTCAAAACAGGTAAAACCAATGTTGAAAAAATGACACTCACTTCTGACATCGGTACTATCATCAACAAATTAGCAGCTGATGGACAGATGTATGGTGGTTTGGTTCAAGGTATCGGTTTGGCACTGAGCGAAGACTTTGATGATTTGAAAAAACATACAACACTCACAGGTTGTGGTATTCCAAAAATCAAAGATGTACCAGATAGTCTCAACCTTATCTACACAGAAACCAAAAGAGCCAATAACTTCTATGGTGCTTCTGGTGCTGGGGAGATGCCTTTGGCAGCGCCTCATGCAGCGATTATTAACGCGATTTACAATGCGTGTGGAGCAAGAGTGACTCACTTGCCAGCACGTCCTGAAAAAGTTTTAGCAGCGTTAACTAAATAGCCATAATGTAGTGATGGGTGAGATATGAGGGTGTCTCACTCATCTTTTAATAAACGAGGAGAGAAAGAATGGATTTAGATAAATTATTGGAAATTGGCAATCAGTGTATTCATTCAGAACCTCCCACATGTGTGGCGTCCTGCCCTGTACATATGGATGTGATTGCCTTTGCTCACGAAATAGAAAAAGGTGATTTTGCTAAAGCGTACAAAATCATGGAAAACAGAATCCCTTTTGCAAGGCTGATTGGAAAGATTTGTGATCATCCGTGTGAATCGGTGTGTATGCGACAAGAGTGCGGTGGGAGTATTCGCATCAGCGAGCTTGAAAAAACCGTGATTGATTTAGGCTATATGCCCCCTAAAAAACCACTGCTTTTACCTAAAAACAAGGGTTCTGTTGCAGTCATTGGTGGAGGGCTCAGTGGCATTGTTGCCGCAACGGAGCTCGATAAAAAGGGCTATAAAGTTACTATTTTTGAAAAAACAGACCGTTTGGGCGGTTCACTTTGGTCGTCTGCTGGAAAAGAGCTTGAGGTTTCCATTCTCGAAGAAGAGCTCTCAACGGTAGAAAAAAGAGGTATTTTGGTGCAATATAATGCCGAAATATCAGATGATGATCTAAAAAATTACTGTAAAAATTATGATGCGCTCTACTTAGGAGCGGGTAGTTGGGATAAAGATTATGAGATCAATCCTCATACATTCCAAGCCAATGAATCCTCTTTATTTATCGGAGGAAAAATTCAAACAAAAAACAATTCCATTATTGATGCGATTAGTTCAGCTAAACGCGCAGTCGTTTCGATAGATCGTTATATTACTAAAACCTCCATGCTCGCTTCCAGAGAGCGTGAAGGCATTTTTAAAACAAAATTAGAATTTAACATTAAAAAAGTAGAACCTCTTGAAGCTACGGTAAAACATGCGGATAGGTATGATGAAAATGAGGCGATAGCAGAGGCAAAACGATGCCTTAAATGCCAATGCAATGAGTGTATAAATGCGTGTGTGCATTTACAACGCTTTAACATTACCCCAGATAGTTACATCCGTACCATCAATCAAAATGAACGCATAATCCTAGGCACACACCATGCGAACAAAATGATCAACTCCTGTACGGAGTGCGGTTTGTGCAAAGCGGTATGCCCTGTGGGAATTGGTATGGCGGACATCATTCATGAAACACGCCGAAGTATGGTTGAAAAGGTCAAAATGCCTATTTCTGCGCATGATTTTGCGCTTAAAGATATGCAATTTAGCAACAGCGATGCTTTTTCGCTAATTCGCGCTCAACCGAGCAAAGAAGCGTCAAAAAATCTCTTTTATTACCCCATGATTGCCTTTTCAGCATATGCGAGAGGGCTTTACAAGGGCTCTGGGAAAACAGGGTATCTCTTTTATCCAGGGTGTCAACTTAGTTCTACGCATACAGAGTATATCGGAGATATTTATAAGCATTTAGTAGGAGCGATTAAAGACAAAGACGAGGACAATGATGTAGGGCTTTATTTGGGCTGTTGTGGCGCTCCTGCAGATTGGGCAGGACGGGATGATTTGATGCCTGAAAGTATAGAAAAAATTTATAAAACATGGCAAGAGATGGGCGAGCCTACGTTCATCTTAGCGTGTTCGAGTTGTGCTGCGACGTTTGAGAAGTATTTGTCGATGATTAAGACGATCTCTTTGTGGGAAGCCTTTGACACCTATGGTCTTCCAGCGGTGGACATCAAAAAAGGAAAACGTGAGCTTTGCATCCACGATGCGTGTGCGACAAGACACAATGCAGGGCTTCATGCAAGTGTACGAAACATCGTTAAAACCTTAGGTTACAGCGTCCATGAGTTGGAGTACTCCAAAGAGAAAGCAAAATGCTGTGGTTACGGTGGTTTAGTCTCCAATGCCAACCCTGAACAAGCAGAGGACTTTGTAAAAGACCGCATTGCTGAGTGTGAAGACGATGTTTTAGTTTATTGTGCGATGTGTAAAGATACCCTAGTGAAGGGCAATAAACGAACCTATCATATTTTAGACATCATTTATGGCAATGAAGTAAACCAAGGAACAGCTCAAAAAATGCCAACGCTTTCGGAGCGACAAAACAATCGTAAACGCCTAAAATACAAGCTTCTTAAAGAGATATGGAATGAAGAGGAGAGTGATATGAATCCATCGTATAACTTTACGTTGACGATTCCTGATGCAGTTATAGCATTGATGGAAAAGCGATTTATCTTGCAAAGTGACATTGAAAAAGTGGTTGAAAACTCTCTAACGCATAAGGAGCGTTTTTATAACCCCCAAACATCGGATTATCTCGCACGTCTTAGAGTCCAAAATGTGACGTTTTGGGTGAAGTATGAGGAGCAGCAGGGCAGTGACATTATCGTGAAAGATGTCTACAGCCATAGAATGGAAGTGGTGGAAAAATAACAATGGAAAATCAAACAAAAGAAGCACAATGGATGTGTGACAAGTGCCATGAAGCGCTTGTAGTCGAAAAAGTAAGAGTGTGCTATCTGGAGGGCAGTTTTGAAGTTGAACTTTTAAAATGCCCAATCTGTAAGATGGTTTTTATCAGCGATGAGCTAGCGATGGGAAAAATGCTCGAAGTCGAAAAAGGGCTGGAGGATAAGTAAGATGGTCAATGTGTATGAGAGCTGTTGTATGCAAGAAGCGACAGGAGAAACCCTACGTCCAGGAGGGTTTAAACTGACCGAGCAAGCAGTTCATTTTTGTGCTCTTAATGAACAATCACGTGTCCTTGACCTTGGTTGTGGCATGGGCGCAACAGCCTCGTACCTTTTCCAAAACTATGGAATGAAACTAGTAGGCATTGACCCATCCGAGAAGCTACTCAAAATCGCTAAAGAAAAAAATCCTTTTGCAACGTTTGTAAAAGGAACGGGAGATTTTCTTCCTTTTACAGATGATCATTTTGAGTGTGTATTGGCAGAGTGTACGATGTCATTGATGCATGATTTGCCACGTACTTTAAAAGAGTTGTACAGAGTTTTAAAAGATGAGGGTTGGTTTGTCATCAATGATGTGTATGCCAAAAATCCAGAAACACTAGACTTAATGGACACATTTTCCATGACCTCATGTATGCGTGGAATGCATGATTTACTCTCTTTGCAAGAACAGCTCGAGATGACAGGTTTTACCGTCATGCTTTTAGAAGATTGCTCTATGTTACTCAAAGAGCTTATGGTCAAAATTATCTTTTCTCATGGCTCAATGAAGGCTTTTTGGGGCAAAACCATTGAAGGAGCAGCGACTCAAACATGCTGTTCTTTTGAAGAAAATATCAAACAGTGCAAACCAGGTTACTTTATGTTAATCGCCAAAAAAGGAGGCAATACCAATGGATGATTTATCTCTACGTTTATTTAAACTCTCATCAGAGGGTTTTTGTTGTGCGCAGATTATGTATAAGCTTGCTCTTGAAGACGAAGGCTCACGAAATGATGATCTGATTCGTGCCGCACAAGGGCTGTGCCGAGGCATCGCAGATACTCAAAAAACCTGTGGGGTACTTACAGGTGGTATCGGTGTTTTAGGGCTTTATGGTGCAAAAGGCAATGAAAATGAAGCTTGTAAAGATGATTTTTTACAGATGATTCAAGAGTTCCATACGTGGTTTAAAGCTGAATTTGGCTCAACCAAATGTGTTGCGCTCATTGAAGAGAGAGATTTTGCTAGTGGAGATCAGAGCTTTAAGCCTATTTGTGCTGGCATCATTCAAAAAGCGTATGTCAAAGTCTATGAGATTTTGCAAGCACACGGCTATGAATATGGCAATAGAGAGTAGATAAAATGACATCAAATCCTGTAATGCAGACACAAAGCCTCTGTCCTATCTGTTTACGCAAACTTGATGCTTTTATTGTCGAAGAGGACAATAAAGCCTTGATGCTTAAAACGTGTTTGGTACATGGATCATTTGAAACGATCGTGTGGCGTGGCAAAACGCCGATACATGAGTGGATACGCACTAAAGAAAGAGCATACATCAAAAATCCTCGCACACAGGTGGATCAAGGCTGCCCTTATGATTGTGGGCTTTGTAGTGAACATAGACAACATACCTGTACCGCACTCATTGAAGTCACCAATCGTTGTAACTTAAGCTGTCGTTTTTGTTTTGCAGATGCAATGGATGGGAAAAATAAAGATCCAAAATTACAACAGTTACAGTTTCAATTTGAGAGTATCCTAAAAACATCAGGTAAATGCAACATTCAGCTCTCAGGCGGTGAGCCAACCGTTAGAGATGATTTGCCCCAGATTGTGCGTATGGGTGTGGAGCTTGGCTTTCCTTTCATTCAGGTCAATACCAATGGCATTCGCATGGCTAAAGATGAAGCCTATGTGAAAGCCCTAAAAGAGGCAGGTCTTAACTCAATCTTTTTACAATTTGATGGAGTCGATGATGCGATTTATGAACATTTACGTGGAAAAGCGCTGTTTGAGGTTAAATGCAAAGCCATTGAAAATTGCCGAAAATTTGGCATTGGCGTGGTGCTTGTTCCTACCATTGTTCCCCATGTCAATGTGTGTAGCATCGGTGAAATCATCCGTTTTGGCATCGATCACTCTCCTACGGTAAGAGGGGTGCATTTTCAGCCAGTGAGTTATTTTGGGCGTATTCCAAAAGCGCCTAAGGATGAGGAGCGTATCACTTTGCCTGAGGTAATGGAGCATATTTGTGCACAAACGGATGGTATGGTTTCCTTAGAGAGTATGCAACCCCCAGGATGTGAAAATGCACTTTGTTCGTTTCATGGCAATTACCTCATAGAAGAGGGTGTGTTAAAGCCTGTTAACAAACGCTCTTGCTGTTCAAGTGGCAATGAAAAAGCAGAAGTGGGTGCAGAAAAAGCCAAAGCCTTTGTGGCTCGAAACTGGTCGTATGAAAAACAAGCACCCGATGCAAAACTCTCTGATTGGGATGCCATACTAAGCACTATTTACAACAATGCGTTTAGCATTTCAGGTATGGCGTTTCAGGATGCGTGGAATGTCAATTTAGAACGTATAAAGGATTGTTGTATTCATGTCTCGACATTGGAAGGGAAGTTGATCCCTTTTTGTGCTTACAACCTTACCAATAACGAAGGCGAATCTCTTTATAGAGGTTCAAAGAGGTTATGATGATGCATACTACACCTTTAGAGCGTTGGATACTTGAGCGTACAGCGTTAAAGAGCTCAACCCAAGAGGCACTGCAAGCTTATCAGCTTGGAGAAATTCAAAAAACGCTTACGTATGCGAAAGAGAAGAGTCGGTTTTATCAACGCACACTCAGTGACATTGATCTGCACTCTATCAATTCACTGAAAGATTTTGAGTGTATCCCGTTTACAACGCCTGAGGATATTAAGCAAAGTGCCCATGATTTTGTCTGTGTGCCAAGCAGCGATATAGAACGCATCGTCACGCTCAATACCTCAGGCACCACAGGTGATGAAAAGCGTCTCTTTTTTACCCATGAAGATTTAGAAGCGACGATAGATTTTTTTCAGTATGGAATGAACTGCTTGGTGGATGAGAACGATAAAGTCATGGTACTGCTTCCGGGCGTAGCGCAAGCAAGCATTGGGGACTTGCTCAAAAAAGCACTTTCACGTTCAAACATTGAGTGTGTTGTGCATGGTCTTTTAAATGATGTGGAAAAAACCGCGCAGTGCATTGAAGAGCATAAGATTACCTGTATCGTGGGTATTCCTATGCAGGTACTTTACCTAAGCAAGCTCAAGCCAGAGCTTTTTTATACGCACATCAAAAAAGTGCTTTTAAGCACTGACTATGTACCTGATGCCCTAGTTGAGGCACTCTCAAAGGATGGAGCGTGCAAGGTCTATAACCATTATGGTATGACAGAGATGGGCTATGGTGGTGGTGTTGAGTGCGAGTGTCTTCATGGTTACCACGTAAGAGAGAATCATCTCTATTTTGAGATTATTAACCCCATCACCTGTGAATGTGTAAGTGATGGCGAGTATGGCGAGGTTGTTTTTACAACGTTTAGCCGTCAAGCAATGCCACTCATCCGCTACCGAACAGGTGATATAGCGCGTTTTTCCACAAAACCTTGTGCGTGTGGCACATTTTTGAGAACAATGGAAAAAGTGCGTGGTCGCATTGAAAATAAAGTATGCATTCATGGGCATGAGATGCATTTAAGAGATTTTGATGAAATCCTTTTACGGTTTGCGCCTATAGTGGATTATACGCTGAATGTGAGTGAGAATGATGTTGTGCATATCACATGTATTGTGAGTAGCAAAGAGGCGTATGAAAAGAGTGAACAAGAGATGATTAGGCACATAAGGGAGCGTTTTTCTTTTGGATTTACACTCTCTTTGGAAAATGTGGAAGACGACTATTCACCAAAAATTACCAATAGCATGATAAAACGAAAATTACGAGACAGCAGAGGAGATAAGCGATGAAAACTATCATTGAACATATTGTCGATAGTTTAAATGAACAAAATGAGATTGTGACCGCTACGATACTACAAAAAAGCGGTTCAGCGCCTAGAGAAGCGGGTGCAAAGATGGTGATTCGCAAAGATGGTTTCATTGAGGGTACGATTGGTGGTGGGACACTAGAAGCGATGGCGATGCAGTTAGCGCCTGAAATCTTTAAAACGAAAAAGTGTTCTATCGAAGATATAGAGCTGACAGATGATGACGCAAGAGCGGCTGGTATGGTGTGTGGTGGCGAAGTGAGTGTTCTTTTAGAGTATTTAAACGCCCTAGACATTCACCAGCTCAATACCTACCACAAAGCCAAAGAGCTCAAAGCCACTGAAACAGATTTTGTGGTGATAACAAAGGTATCAGATGCTAGCAAGCGTATTACGGGTAAGCATAAATGGATTTGTACCGAAGATGATCTCTTTGGCGAAGAAGATAAAGAAGTTCAGGGCATTGTACGGGAGCTTCGAGAGAATTTTAATCATATAAAATTTCATCTCTATTTGGGCAAACAGCGCTATATGATTGAGCCTTTTTACGATACCCAAAGACTTTACATCGTTGGAGCAGGGCATGTTTCTCAACAAATAGCGGCTTTGACCAAAACGTTAGGCTTTTATACTGTTATCATTGATGACAGAGAAGCTTTTGCGAACAAAGAGCGTTTCCCAAGTGCCGATGAGGTGCATGTGGTTTCTTCAACCTATGAGAATTTGCAACAAACAGTACATATCCCTAAAAATAGCTATATTGTCATTGTTACGCGAGGAGTTGATAAAATCGTTTTAGAACAAGCACTCACCATGAAAGCCAAATATATTGGCATGATCGGTAGTAAAACGAAACGCAATTATGTGTACAACTTGCTTCTGAATGAGGGATTTGATCAAAAAGATTTGGATGCAGTATGTTGTCCTATTGGTGTTTCGATTAATGCTCAAACACCAGAAGAAATTGCGATTAGCATCGTAGCAGAGCTTATCAAAGCAAGAAGAAGTTAACCCATGCAAAAGAGCGACATCGCTGTTCTTATCATCGCTGCTGGGTATTCTTCAAGGATGCATGAGTTTAAGCCCCTTTTACCTTTAGGCAAAACCAGTGCCTTACAAAGACTCATAGAGACGTATAAGGCGCATGGTTTAAACCATATCTATGTGGTAGTGGGGCATCGTCACAAAGAGATCGAAGAGGTTTTAAAAGATGAGCATGTGACAGTGATTTATAACGAAGCGTATGACAAAGGGATGTTTAGCTCCATTCAAAAAGGGCTTGGTCCTATCGATATCGATGGAAGGATAAGTGCATTTTATATGAATCCTGTGGATATACCACTCGTTAAAGGGCAAAGCCTTGAGCGTTTGTTTGAAGCGTATGTAAGAGAAAAAAAAGGGGTGATTTACCCCACTTTTTTAGGACATAAAGGGCATCCTCCACTCATTGATATGAAGTATAAAGAGCATATTCTCTCAAGCGATGGAGAAGGCGGGCTTAAAAGAGTTTTAGAAGCCTTTAATGATGATGCACTCTATGTCCCTGTTTATGATCAAACCGTACTGATGGATATGGATACCAAAGAAGATTATGAGACGCTTTGTATGTATGAAAAAAGAACTGCTCCAACAGAAAAAGAGTGTTTGGCTTTGATGTATGAAAATGGTGTGGATGAACATATTATCGCGCATTGTCAAGCAGTTGAAAAAATGGTACAGATCATTCTTTTTGAACTCTCTTGCATAAAAATTGTGCTTGATAAAAATGCGCTATTGGCTGCTGCATTGTTGCATGACATCGCGCGCAAAGAGAAAAATCATGCTGATGTGGGTGCTTTAAAACTAAAAACATTGGGCTATGAAGCTATAGGCAATATCATTGCGACACATATGGATATTGTTGTGGATGAAAATGTACCATTGAATGAAAATGAACTGCTTTTTCTCGCCGATAAATTGGTAAGCGAAGATGAGGTATGTGGTTTTGAAAAGCGCTTTGAGAAGGCGTTTTTAAAGTGTGCAGGGAATTTTGATGCGCAAAAAAACATTATGAAGCGTTTGAATGCGACTAAAATGATTATAAAGAAGATTGAAAATTTAACAGGGAAAGTGTTTCATTATGGTTTATAGAGTGTATCTGATGCGTCATGGGCATGTTGCAAATGGAAACGAAAAGCGGTATCTTGGTCGTACTGACGTCCCTTTGGATGCAGCGGGTATAGCGCAAGCAAAAACCTTGCATAAGTATTTTAAAACCATTCCCATTGACGCTGTTTTTACAAGCCCCTTGAAGCGTTGTGTACAAACTACTGAAATTGTGTGCGAAGGTAAATGTGGACATTATGAAAGGGTAGAAGCATTTACTGAAATCGATATGGGTGATTGGGAAAATGTACCTATGACTCAGATAAAATCAGCCTATCCTGAATTGTATGCCAAAAGAGGGGATAATTTGGAGTATTTTACACCACCCCATGGTGAGAGTTTTCACGATGTGGCTACACGTGCTAGGTATGCTTTTGATGCTATTACACATCATGCAACAGGTACGATACTCATTGTTGCTCATGCAGGTGTCAATAGGACAATCCTTGCTAATATATTGGGCATTTCAATCAATGAAATGTTTTGTATAGAACAGCCTTATGCCTGTGTAAATGAGCTGATATGGAATGCAAAAAAAGTACAGTGGGATAATAAGAGAGTTTTCTAAAGAGGCTCATTGTTAGAGGCCTCTTTAGTGTTTAGTGTTATTAATTTACTTTTGCTTTTTCGAGTTTTTTACGCTCGACTTTCATGCGGTCTTGGAATTTTTTACTTCTATCTTTTGCAAAGAGTTGCATATCTTCGACTTCATCCATCTCATCAACAATTTCAACGCCTAGAAGCGTTTCTATGGCATCTTCAAGAGTAACAACACCTGCTGTTTGTCCATAGCTGTCAAATACTATGAAAAGGTGTGTCTTTCGTTTTACAAACTGGTCGATGAGGTTTGGAACAGGAAGATTTTCAGAAACCATATGCACTTCATGCGCAATGTTTTCAAGTGTAATCTTATCATGGTCTTCGACACTCTCTTCAAGGATGCGTTGGTTAAAGACAATACCCACAACATCATCCAGTGTTTCTCCAAAAATAGGAATACGTGAGTGTATATACATACGGTCATCTTCAATCGCATCTTCAATCGTCGTTGTTGCAGGTAATGCAAATACAACGCTACGAGGAGTCATAATATCTTTAGCTTTAATATTTTTGAGTTTTAAAAGGTTTTCGATCAGATCACTCTCTTTACTTAAAATAGAACCATCTCTTTCACCCATCGCAACAACAGCCATAATTTCATCACGAGAGTAGTTGTGATGGCTTTTTTTATTGCGCGAAATATAATTTGTCAGCAAAGATGAAACCCATACAAATGGATACGTCAATGTCACAAGGAATGAGACAAGGTATGCTGATGGAATGAGAAGTTTTTTCCAATAAATCGCACCAATGGTTTTAGGAATAATTTCTGATGCGTATAAAATTAATAGTGTAACGACAAAGGCAACAGCTGTTTGCCACTCATTTCCAAAAAGAAGTTGGGCTTGTGCACCAACACCTGCGGCACCCATTGTGTGGGCAAAAGTATTGAACGTTAAAATAGATGAAATAGGCACGTCAATGTTTGCTTTAAGCTCTTTTAGTTTTGCAATAGCATTTTCATTGAGGTCTTTTGGCAACGTTTCAATGTAAGAATTTGTGCAGGAGAGTAGAACGGCTTCTAATATAGAGCTCATAAACGTAATGATAAGCGTAAGGCTAAGATAGACAATGAGTAGGGTCATAGGATTACTCCTAGAACAGAAAGAAGTAAGCTACACGAGTCCGGTTCACTGGGGGACATTCAAAATTCCTTTAAAATAATTTATTGTGTATTATAGCATAAACCAAAAACTACCCTTTTTCAGGGACAAAAATGAGTGAAAGAGAATTCACGCAGTGCCTTGTATTTTTAGGGGTAAATCCTTCTCCCTCAAATACATGTCCTAAGTGCGCTCCACAGGCGTTACAGAGGATTTCAGTGCGTCTGCCATCACGGTCAGTTTCACGCTTAATCGCTCCTTGTATCTCATCATCAAAACTAGGCCATCCACAGCCAGAGTTAAACTTGTCATTTGATGTATATAGTGGAGTATGACAGCGTTTACAGAGATAAACTCCTTTTTCATAAAAGCTATTATATGCCCCAGAATAGGGCATCTCTGTACCTTTGTGTACGATAATACGCTCTTCTTCAGGTGTGAGAGGATGTAACTTCATGATGTTTCCTTATGCGATGGTGAAAAAAGAGGCATGAAGGTTTTGTATTTTAGATAAAAAGCCTCTTTTTTTGAGAATGTTATAACACCTTTTCATTAAAAGAGGCTTGAGGTATTGAGATTAGTTCTCAGATTTTGTTAGATTTCTTAGTTTCTCAATGAAAGCTTTTTTCCCGATAAAGGCAAGCATATCATTTTCGCGAATTTTATAGGTTTTTTCAACATCAAATGTCCAGTTATCACGGGTTTTACATGCAATGAGATGGATTTCATTTTCGAACATGGCTTCAATGTCTTTGACTTGTTTGCCAATGAGTGATTGAGTGACTGAAAATTTAGCGATTTTGATGGTACTACTAAAGTCAACTTGGTCAATGACAACATTTCCAACAAGATTTTCCACTAATTTTTTAGCCGATTCTCGCTCAGGATAGATGACTTTAAATGCACCCAGACGCGCTAATATCTCGCCGTGTGTCAGCGTAATTGCTTTTGCGATGATGGTTTTGTTCTCTAGTTCTTTAAGCGCCATCAGTGTTAAAATACTCGCTTCAATGTTTTCACCAATACTGATAATAACCGTATCTAGCCCTACAACACCCGCTTCTTGAAGTGCTTTGATATCGGTACTGTCTAAGATGATGGCATCTTCAATGTATTCGCTAATGACTTGGATCTTATGAGGGTCGTTGTCGATGGCGATGATGTCCATACCTTGCTCCGCCAATCCTTTTGCGATATGAAAGCCGAACTTTCCAAGTCCTATAACGGCATATGTTTTCATAATAAAATCCTTCCTTCTGGGTATTGTATATGTTTGATTTTTTCTTTACCTATAATGAGAAATCCAAAAGCAAAAATTCCCATACGTCCAATGAGCATAAGTGCTATGATGATGGATTTTCCAAAAGGGCTAAATTTTTCTGAAAGACTGAGCACATCGCCATTTCCAACAGAAACACCTACGGTACAAAAAGCAGATACGACTTCAAACAGTGTTTTCATAAAGTTGGAGTGTTGGGTTTCGACCAAAATAATAGTCGTTGTAATGGCTATAAATGAAGCAACAAGGATAATCGCAGAAGAGCGGTTGATGACCTCTTGTGTGATCGTGCGTTTAAACGCATTTGGTGCTTGATTGCTAATCTTAATGGTATGAATTGTGGCAATGATAAGAACTGCAACGGTTGTAATTTTGATACCACCTGCGGTACTTCCCGCTCCACCACCAATCATCATGTAAATGGTTGAGCAAAAGAGTGATGAGTCACTTAATTGAGAAAGGTCAAGGCTGTTAAAACCTGACGTTCTAAAATTGACTGAGAGGAAGAAACTATTAAGCACGCTGTGGGATAAAGACATGTTTTTAAAAACACCGGCATTGTCCCATTCAATCGCCAAGAACAGCAGTGTTCCAGAGACAATTAAAATCAAAGTACCTACTAGTGTAATTTTAGTATGTGCAGAGAGCATAAACCGTTTATGCGTTGCTTTTGCATGAATCTCGACTAAGACTAAATAACCAAGACCTCCTAAAATAATGAGTAATCCTATGGTAACTAAAACGGTGAAATCTGTTTGATAGCCTAGAAGGTTGTCTCTAAATGTTGAAAAACCAGCATTGTTAAAGGCGGCGACTGAGTGAAAGATGCCTTGCCATATAGCTTTATTGAAAGGCATATGTGTGGCAAAACGCATGGTTAAAATAAGTGCACCTAAAGTTTCGATGATGAGCGTAAAGAGAAAAACTTTTTTTAAAAAGTGTTGAATGTCAAGGTTGGTAGAGTAGTTAAGCGACTCTTTTGCCATATTCTTTTCATGAATGTTTAGATTCTTTTTCATAAATAAGAAGAAAAGAGTGACAATACTCATGTAACCAACGCCACCGACTTGCATGAGTACAAGAATAACAAATTGCCCAAAGAATGTGAAATCTTCAGGTGTGATTTTGACAACTAACCCTGTCACGCATGTTGCGGATGTTGAAGTGAAGAGTGCATCGATAAATGCTAATTTTCCGATATGAGCAAAAGGAAGCATCAATAAAACAGCCCCAATGAAAACAACCGTTAAATAGCTAAAAAAGATAATCCGTAAGGTCTTTTGATTCATTCAAGTCCTTTTTCATGTTCATAATGGCAAGAGAAACGATACCCTATACTAGACTCTGTTGTAATATATTCTGGTCGTGTAGAGCTTTTTTCAATTTTTTTACGCAAAGAATTGATATACGTTCTAAGATACTGCATCTCATTTTGATAACCAACACCCCAAACCTCTTTGAGGATTTGTTGATGGGGCAGGACTTTATTGGCATTTTGCATGAGATAGCGCAGTAAATTATACTCTGTTGGAGTGAGTTTTAAAAGAGCGTTTCTAAGCGTTACCTCTTTTTTTGTAAAATCAATAGAAATATCTTTACATGTAAGGATTTCGTGTGAAATGTTATGGTCTACACGTCTGAGTGTTGAACGCACACGCGCGAGTAACTCACTGGTTGAAAAAGGTTTTGTGACATAGTCATCTGCGCCTAAATCAAGCGCTGCAATAATCTCTTTTTCATCATTGCGTGCTGAAAGTACAATGATGGGTGTTTTACTCTCTTTGCGAACCACTTTGATGAGACTCTTACCATCACCATCAGGGAGCCCCAAATCAAGAATAATAAGCGTAGGGTTGTAGCTTATAAATTCTCGCTTGGCCATAGCAAGGTCATTGGCATGACGTGTTTTAAAACCATACTCTGTGAGTGAAATGGTTAAGAGTTTTGAGATAGCATCGTCATCTTCAACAATTAAGATCAATTCATTCGTTTTCATTCATACTCTTTTTGAAGCTTGGTTGGTAATTTAGTAATTGGGAAGAGTATCTCAAAGCATATGCCATTATCTAGGTTATAGGCTTTAATTTTTCCATTATGCGCTTTTACAATGCTCTGGCAAATAAAAAGTCCGATACCACTCCCCGAAATATCTTTAGCATTTTCAAAACGATAAAATTTATCAAAAATAGTTTCCAAGTTTTGTTCTTTTAATGGGGTACTCTCATTAAAAAAAGTGATGTTTACACTTTTTTCTTCTTGTGAAATGGAAATGCTGATCTGTTTGTTTTGATTAGAGTATTTGAACGCATTATCTAAAAGATTGGCAAAAAGGCGCACCAAAAGGTTGTAATCACCCCAGAAAAGTTCCAAGTTTGGATCAACATGCAATGTAAGTCTTTTTTGGATATGCGCTTCATCAAAGTCTTGTAAAGCAACACCCAAAATATCTTCAAGATCACACCATTCCATCTTTAACTTAAGGTGTTTGTCTTTCAGTCTGGCATTGTCTAAGAGGTTGTTGATAAGTCTATGCATTTTATCGGAGCTATTTTTGATGTCATGCAATAAAATGCTTTTCGTTTCAGCACTCATCTTTTGATCTTCCAAAAGAAGTGTAATAGAACCTAAAATAGATGAAAGAGGTGTTTTAAGATCGTGTGAAAGGGTATTTAATAAAATCTCTCTAATCTCATTGGTTTGAATTTTTTTTGCTTGCGCTGTGATAATGTAGCCAACCAATAAAAAAATAGCAAAACTCCATAAGTAGATGGCATCATGGACACTGAAGCTGTAAATAGGCGGGACATAGAGAACATTAAAAAATAAAATGGCTATCAGTGCAATTAGTGCAGTGGCATAAAAGTTACCACGAAGAGCTACTACAATGATGGGAATGAGATGAATGAGTGCGATGTTGACAAGCTCTAAGTAGTCTTGAAACAACATACTAATAAGCGTAATGATCATTAAAACAATGAATGCCGTTAGAATGTAGTTGTAGCGATGGAGCAAGACACATCCTCATGATCAATTTACTCTTATTATAGAGCAGAATGCATCAAAAAGTTATCAAAATGGCTACTTTTAGGATAAAATAATTTTCCCAAATTTTAAGGAGAATGAATGAAAAATCTGAAAGGATTTAGAGGAAAGTACTTTAGCCTAGCGGCAATACTTGCTTTAAATGCTACGATTGCACTTGCGAGTGAAGGACAAAGTGTCGTAGATAATGAGAAGCAATTGTATACGCCAAAAGCAGAAGCATCCTCTGAAACAACAGAAGTACTTGAAGAAAGTGCTGCGCCTGTTGTGGTGATCTCAAAGAAGATCAAAGAAAAAAAGTCTGAAGTCTATACCGCTTCCAAATCCTTGGTCAGTGCGACCAATATTACCGATAATGTCAGCATTATCACCTCCGAAGAACTCTCTCTCAAAGGCATTACTTCTGTTACAGACGCTCTTAATACCATTCCTGGCGTAAGCTTTGCTTCCAATGGCGGACTTGGTAAATCAACGGGTGTCTTTATGCAAGGTATGTCAAATAAATATATTTTGGTTCTTGTTGACGGTGTTCGATATAACGATCCTAGCAATACTTCTGGAGCCGATTTTAGTCAATTATTGATCGGTGATATCGAACGTATTGAGGTCATTAAAGGTGCGCAAAGCGGTGTATGGGGTGCTGATGCTGCAGCGGGTGTCATTAATATTATTACAAAAAATGCACAAAATGGGACACATGGAACAGCGGGTATTGAAATGGGAAGCTATGGCCGTAGAAGTGCCAACACGTCGATTTCTCATAAAACTGATCAATTTGATGTGATGCTCTCTGTTGAACGCGTTACAGAAGATGGTTTTACCAGTCAAGCGCCTTGGGGTGAAAAAAATATAAAACAATATGAAGATGACCCTTACCGAAATACGACAGTGAATTTTAAAACGGGCTATTGGATCAATCCATATAATCGTATTGAAGCGGGATACCATGATGTGAACGCGCTAAATAGCTATGATGAAAATACGCCCAATGATGAACAACATAGTGATATCAGAAATCGTTCGGGATATGTAAGCTATAAATATTTTGTGGGAAATCATGCGCTTGAAACGACACTCACACAAAGTAGTTTCATCAAAAAAGAGTTAGATGCTGCTTATGGGGTGAGCGATTATAAAGGTGAAATACCTTCGATTGAAATGAAAGATACGTGGAAATATTATGATAAAGGTGCGCTTGTTTTAGGAACTTCGTATGAAAAACGTGAAATTGAATACACGCAAGTAGGTGCTCCGAAAGAAGAACGTGACGATAATGCTAAAGCACTGTATATCAATAACACCAATCAATTTTCTCAACTGGTGCTAACAGAAGCCCTTCGATACGATAAGTTTAGTGCATTCGAGGATAAAGTCACAGGCAAAGTCGGCGCGAAATATCTTTTTACCGATCAATTCAATCTATATACCAACTATGGAACGGCATACAAAACACCTTCAATGCTTGACATGATCAATATTTGGGGTGCAAGTAATTTTGATTTAAAACCTGAAAATATTAAAAGTTTTAATGTGGGTTTACAGTATGCTGGTTTAACGATCAACTTTTTTAGAAATGAGATTGAAGATATGATCGACTGGGACAGTGCAACGTCGAAAAATGTCAATATTGATGGGACTTCAATTATGCGGGGTGTTGAAATTTCCTATGAACAACAGCTGATGCAGTCTTTGTTAATGGGTGGAAATTACACCTATGTGGATGCTAAAAAAGAAGACGGTACACGTTTGACAAGACGACCTCGTTATCAGAGTACCCTTTATACAACGTATATGCCAATCAAAAAATTAGCATGGAATCTTAATGGTACGTATATTGGTTCTCGTGCAGATCAAGATTTTTCAACATGGCCAGCTAGTAAAGTCGATACAGGAAACTATTTTGTTGCCAATACAAAAGTGAGTTATCAAATTGACCCAACGTGGAATGCATATGTTAAAGTCAATAATATTTTCGATCGATACTATCAAACTGCCTATGGCTTCGCTTCTGCACAGCGCAGTTATTACTTAGGCATGGAAGCTAAATTCTAATGACAATTAGCCTACGACCTTACCTTTGGTATAAGCTACTCAATTCCCTCTTTTTTGGGCTTGCAGTGGGGAGTGTTTTTGTGCTGTATACACCACTTGAGCCTTCCGTGTTTTCACTTGGAGGCATTGGGTTAGCAGTAGGCTTATTGATTGTGGCAAAAATGTACGAGAAGATGATGAATCTTCTCGTCTTTTACCGCATAACACTTTTAGTAGAGATACTCTCGCTACTAATCGTCATAAGCTTTCTTATTTTTCAGTACAACTACCAGAATGTACTTTTTATCTATATCTCTTATCAACTGACGTTTGTTTTTGGAAACTACCTGATGCGTATGGAAACACTTGCTTTAAAACGAACAGCTTTACTTTCATTTGCCGATGTCATAAAACAACAAGGTTATCTTGCAGGGATGGTTATTTCTTATCTTTTTTATAAAATCATCGAGTTCTTTGGTGTTATCAATAAAGAGAGTCAAGTGTATTACCTACATGTAGGGCTTTTAATTGTTCAAATCGTAATTATTTACTGCATTTTTAAAGCATTTCGCTCAAGATAAGCTTCTCTTTCAGGAATAAAGATTACAATAAAGCTAATTTGAATTGTTAAGGATTGTGCTTGCATCGTGAAGAAAACACGTTGTTTCATATGTTTATCAAGACCTATGAACAGCATAAAGAGAGAAAAGCTTTTATTTATAAAGTAGCAGATAAAGAATTTGAAGTTAGTTATGAAAAATTATTTGAAGATGTTTTAGTCCTTTCTCGTGCCTTTAAGGCAAAAAAGATTGAGAAGGGCTCAAAAGTCATGTTTTTATGTGACAATCGTTATGAGTGGATGGTTACAGATTTAGCGCTGATTTCTTTGGGTGCTATTGGTATTCCAAGAGGATGTGATACACCTACACAAGAGCTGGAGTTCATCCTTTCTCATTCAGGAGCTGAGTTTCTTATCGTTGAAGATGAGCATATCTATATTCGTCATGAGAAGATGTTGGAGCATCTGAAACTCAAAGCTATTTTTATTCTTGAAGCACCTAAAGTACACTCTTTTTTAAGCAATATCTATTCGTACAAAGATATTTTGAAAGATCGCATCATTCATACCAATGAAGTAGCAGAGTTCATTGCATCCAAAGAGACATTGGATGAAGAAGATATCGTTACAATCATCTATACATCAGGCACGACAGGTACCCCCAAAGGCGTTCCTCTAAGCCATAAAAACATTATGTATAATGTGCGAGAACTTCCTCCTCTGATCGCACTCCAAAGCAGTGATGTATGGGTTTCCATTCTTCCTTCATGGCATATTTTTGAGCGTGCCGCCGAATATGTAGCCCTTTCAAAAGGATGTTGTACGGTTTACTCGACCATTAAAACATTTGCAAGCGATCTAGAAGAGTATAAACCAACGATCGTTGCTACGGTTCCAAGACTTTGGGAGTCAATGTACACCAAAATCAATACCGCATTAGAGAAGAAAGATCCCAAAAAGGCAAAATTATTTAATAAATTAGTCGCCATCTCAGCTGCCTATAATAGGGCAGATCGTGTTATAAAAGATGAACTTCCTTGTTTTGAAAAGCGCTCTTTCCTTTTTCGATACATAGATAAAACGATTGCTTTTATAAAACGTTTATTGCTCACTCCTTTAAATGCACTAGCAAAGAAAAAACTTGCTCTTGTGCAGGAAAAATTTGGTGGAAGATTACGTCTTGCTGTAAGTGGTGGTGGAGCTTTACCTGATTTTTTAGATGCGTGGATTGATGCTATTGGCATTCGTATTGTCAATGCATATGGCATGACAGAATGCGCTCCAACAATTGCAGGACGTGCTCTTCAGTGCAATACATTTTCAACTTTAGGACTTCCTGTAAATGGCACGACACTTAAAATCGTCAATAAAGAGGGCGACCAAGTCGGTGCAGGTGAAGTCGGCGAGATTTGGGTAAAAGGTGAACAGATCATGCATGGGTACTACCAAAACCCAGAAGAAAATGCGAAAAGTTTTAGTGAAGATGGCTTTTTTAAAACGGGTGATCTTGGTAAGTTAACTCTTAAAGGTGAACTTGTTATCACAGGACGCTCAAAAGAAATTATTGTTCTTGCTAGTGGCGAAAACGTAGATCCAAGTCGCATAGAATCTACCATTTCGATGTTGCCGTTTATTACCGATGCAATCCTTGTAGGACACACTAAAAAAGGACTTGGCGCACTTATCGTGCCAGATTTTGAAAAACTTAAAGAGTATGTCGCTGTACATTTTAATAAAGCTGTACATAATATTGAGCAAGTGATGGAAGATAAACAGATCGTCGCTAAAATTAAAAGTGAGATGAATGATCTTTTGCATCAAGGACAAGGGTTTAAACCATTTGAAAAATTACAAAATATTCATTTTTTAGAAAAAGAGTTTACTGTAGGTGAAGAACTGACAAATACATTTAAAAAGAAACGACACGTTATAGAGAAAAAATACAAAGAGATTATCGACAAATTTATTCATTAAAAAGGGGCTATTATGGCAAAAGTCACATCGTATGGTGCAGCTTCTATGGTTACAGGTTCTTGTCACTTGTTAGAAATTCAATCAATCAAGATTTTAATTGATTGCGGAATGATTCAAGGTGAGCTTTGGAAGAGTAACTACGAACCGTTCCCTTTTGATGTGAGTTCGATTGACTATTTGATTTTAACACATGCTCATATCGACCATATTGGTAGAGTTCCTAAGTTAGTGAAAGAGGGCTTTCGTGGTGAAATTATCTCAACCGATGCAACCCTTGATATTGCCTATATAATGCTTTTAGATAGTGCTGGCTTACTTCAAGAAGAGTATGAAACACAGCTCAGAAAGGCACTTCGCAGAGGTGAAGAAAATAGTGTACAAGAACCTCTTTATACGAAAGAGCATGTTGAACAGGTTTTCACAAAAAAAATACGCCGCGTTAAGTATGATGAAACCATTAAAATTGCGCCTTATTTGAAGCTTCGTTTCCATAATGCAGGACATATTATGGGAAGTGCGTTTATCGAAGTGAATTATGAAGAAGATACGCTGCATAAAACAGCTGTTTTTTCAGGCGATCTTGGAAGTAAAAACCGCTTATTACTCAACCCTCTAAGCACCATTAAACATGCCGACACACTTTTCATTGAATCAACGTATGGTGATCGTGAACATAGAGCATTGGATGAGAGTATCAAAGAGTTTAAAGAAGCAGTAACGCAAACGATTGCTGAGGGTGGCAATGTTGTCATACCATCCTTTGCATTAGAGCGTACACAAGAGATTTTATGGCTCCTCCATCAGATGCACCAAGCTGGCGAACTTCGTAACTGTCATGTCTTTTTAGACAGCCCCTTAGCCATTGAAGCAACAAAAATTTACCAAAAATATCCTGCCCAACTCAATCAAACTTTAGGATTACGTGTGAGTTTAGGCGATGATCCTTTCTCGTTTCCGGAGCTTCATTACACACCTCGTAAAAAAGACTCGATGGAAATTAATGAGGTAGAAAAACGTGCTATTATCATTGCTGGAAGCGGTATGTGTAATGGTGGCAGGGTTTTGCACCATCTTAAACAACGTATTTGGAATCCAAAAAATGCGATTATTTTTGTTGGTTTTCAGGTACAAGGGACATTGGGACGTGATATTATCGATGGTGAACAGTTTATTCGCATTTACGGAGAAGATATTAAAGTACGTGCCAAACTTTATACCATCAATGGTCTCTCAGCCCATGCCGATCGCGCAGATATGCTCTCTTGGGTGAAACAGATTAAAGGATTGAATACGATTTATTTGATTCATGGTGAGTTAGACAAACTAGAGCTTTTTAAAGCCTATTTGAAAGAAAATGTTGAGAGTAAGGTTCATATTGTTAAAAAAGCTGAGTCCATTTATCTTTAAAATTGTAATTTTAATTTGAAAATGTTATAGTTTATTTTAACTTAGTTTATTGCTTCCTAATAGGGTCTATAAGCTTCAATGCCTTTATGGTGGGTTGCCCGTTAAAATAGCTTTAGAAAGAGTCCTAGAAAATGATTAGAGCAATGTTATATCGCGTATCTTTACTGCAAGCATTGGCGGTGATGATTATTATTTCATTATTGCTGCCTTTGCCTCTTTTAATGCTAACGTATGTCAATAGCACCTATAAAAACAAGCAAGAAGCTTTTACAACGCTCAATACTAAAAAATTTAACCTCTCTTCTGCTATTTTTGTAGAATCCTTATGGAATTTTTACCCAGAACTTGGGCAAAAGATGCTCGATCAACTTCTTTTAGACCCTAATGTACAATTTGTCTATGTGAAAGACAGTGACGATAAACTTTTTTTAGGTTGGGAAAATAAAGAGAGAAAAGCGAATAACGATGACACACTCTTTTTGCATAGAACATTAGAAAAAGATAATGTAGTTGTGGGTTCATTAGAGATGGGTTTTAAACGTCAAGATCTGATGGATTCAGTCATGTCGGATTTGACTCTTTTTGGAACGATGCTCTTTTTTCAAGTGCTCTTTTTAGTCCTTGTAATCTCATGGATTTACTATTACAAAATCATTCGTCCTATTAGGCGTTTGGTGGGGCATTCAAATCTCTTGGCACAGCAAAAATTGGATGAGCCTTTTCATTGGGATGAAAACGATGAAATTGGTACGCTTGGTTTGGCTTTAGAGAAAACGCGTATTAAACTTAAAGGCTTTTTTGAAGCACTCAAACACGAAAATGAGCTTCTAGATGAGAAGGTAAAATTACGCACGAAAGAACTGGAAGATACAAGCCGTTATAAGTCAGAATTTTTAGCCAATATGAGCCATGAAATTCGAACTCCAATGAATGCGATTATGGGTATGTCTCATTTGCTGAGTAAAACAGCGATGAATAGTACTCAATCCAATTATGTAGGAAAAATCAAAGAAGCTTCTTCTGTGCTACTTCGTATTATCAATGATATTTTGGATTTTTCAAAAATTGAAGCGGGTAAGATGGAGATCGAAACTATCGCTTTTGATTTACACAAAGAACTTAAAAAAAGTTGTTCGATTTTTTCGGTGCTCGCGAAAGAAAAGGGTATAGAATTTCAATGTGATTTTGTAGAAACAAATCGCTTTTTTAAGGGTGATCCTTGCAAGATTATGCAAATTGTCAACAACTTTTTAAGTAATGCGATTAAATTTACCAAAGAGGGCGCTGTTATTTTAAGCGTTGTAGAAGAGATTCATGAAGAAGAACAGACTTCAACCCTAACGTTCAATGTTAGAGATAGCGGCATGGGCATTCCAAAAGAGAAACAATCACTTCTTTTTAAAGCTTTTGGACAACTTGACGCATCCATCACACGCAAACATGGTGGCACTGGGCTTGGTCTTTTTATCTGTACACAACTGGCTTCAATGATGAAAGGAACGATTAGTCTAGAGAGTGAGGAGGGTAGAGGGAGCCTTTTTAGTCTAGCGGTAACTCTTCCTATTGTAAAAGGCTTAGACATTCAACATGAGAACAGTGCAAACGCTTATGAGCCTCTACGGATTCTTTTGATTGAAGATCAAAAGAAAGTCAGTGACACACTTTGTGAGTTCATAAAATCTTTTGGTTTCTTCGTTACTGTTCATAAAAGCAATGAAGCTATTGTCAGTAAAATAAAGGATGCAACAAAACCTTACCATATGGCAATTCTTGATTATGAACTTGCTAAGGGAGTGAATGGCGTTGATTTTTATATGCAACTTCTTCAACAAGCCTCTCAAGATGTATTGCCACCTTTTTTAATGATTGCTTCTAATGATGATGCTGAACTTAAGAGCCGCATTTTTGCAACAGGCATTAAATCGTTACTCAAAAAACCAATCAACCCTTCAATGCTTTATGATGAATTAGTCTCTTTATGTTCCCTTAGTGCACAAACACCACTCTTTGACCCTTCTAAAATTGATCTTTCTTCTAAGCGTATTTTGGTGGTTGAAGATAATGACATTAACCTCGAAGTTGCAATCTATCTGCTAAAAGAGACTCATGCGAAAATTGAAATTGCACGTAATGGACTAGAAGCCGTTGAAATCATTCAGGAGCAGGTACATCCATTTGATCTTATTTTGATGGATGTGCAAATGCCATTGATGGATGGTTATGAAGCAACACGTATTATCCGAAAAGAGCTCAATATTTTAACGCCTATTGTTGCTATGACTGCCAATGTTATGATCCAAGATATTGAAAAATGTTTAGCAGCAGGCATGGATGCACATATTGGCAAACCTTTTGAGGTAGAAGATTTCTATGGTACGCTTTTAGAAGTCTTGCATGTGAGTCTTACTATTGCTCCAAAGCAACACGCTACTGCAAAAAAACGTACAAAATCTTCTTTTGGTAAAAAAGAGGCGATTAAAAAATTGGGTGGCAATACGGCATTATGGCAAAAACTCTTTAGTAGTTTCTATGAAACGTATTTGCAAATGCCTCAAAAACTAAAAGAGTTGATTGAGAAAAAAGAGTTAACACTTTTGATTGATTACGTACATACGGTCAAAGGGTTAAGTGGAACCATCGGTCTTTTACGTTTAGAGCAGTATTTAAGCGATTTAGAGCAGTTTTTAAAAGAACACCAAACATTTCAAGAGCTTCCATTGTCCGCTATTCAAAGTGAATATGATGCACTTTTAAACGTACTCAAAGATGAGCATGCACAACTCAATACTGCCGTAGCGACAGAGAAAGATAATGCAACTGAACCACTAAAAAATGACATTTTGCAAGAACTTAAAGCTGCTCTAGAATTTTCCAATGTTTCAAAAATTAATGTTCTTTTAGAACAACTAGCCTCACACGAAGCACTTCGTGATCATGAAGCATTTAAAACACTTTTGCTTGCTTGTAAAAATTTTGATTTTGATACAGCTTTAGAGAATGTCGAGCGTTTAAGTGAGGATATGAAGAATGGCTAAAATTTTAGTAATCGATGATACTCCTGAGTATATCGAAATGCTTAGCTCTATTTTGAGTGAATACGAAGTTTATGCTGCTAAAGAGGGAAAAAAAGGGATTCTTTTAGCTGAAACAGTCCAGCCAGATCTTATTTTGCTCGATATTAATATGCCTCTTATGACAGGATACGAAGTATGTCGCAGACTCAAACAAATAGAAAAAGTACGTCATATTCCTGTTATTTTTCTAACCGCTAACGATGGAAGTGACTATGAAGAGATAGGTTTTAATTTAGGAGCTGTCGATTTTATCTCTAAACCTTTCCATGCTGCCCTTTTGAAGGCAAGGGTAAGGACACATGTCTCATTGTTTCAACTTCAATCCAATTTGCAAGCTCAGGTGGATAGTCAAACGGAAGAGATTCGTAAATTAAATCATGAAATGACCTATCTTTCTGCTTCGATTGCTGAGTTGAAATCCAAAGAAACAGGACAACATTTAAGGCGTGTTGCTGAGTTTTGTTATCTATTTTGCAAGTTTTTAGGTAAAGATGAAGCCGAATGTGAAAAAATTAAAATGGCGTCAGTTTTGCATGATATCGGCAAAGTGGGCATTAGTGATGATATTCTTAATAAACCTGCAAAATTGAACGATGAAGAGTGGAAAGTAATGAAACAACACTCTCTCATGGGTTATGAAATGCTCATTGACTCTGAATTTGAACTTATGCGCTTAGCTGCGATGATTGCTTTAGAACATCATGAGCGTTGGGATGGCGAAGGATATCCGTATGGCAAAAAAGGAGATGAGATCTCTTTGGTTGGTCGAATTTGTGCAGTATCGGATGTTTTTGACTCGTTATTAGATAAACGGGTTTATAAAGAGCCATGGGAAGAAAAGGTTGTCAGAGACTATTTTGTGATGATGAAAGGATCGCAATTTGATCCTGTGATTACCGATATTTTGCTAGAAAATTTTGATATGTTTATTTACACGTGGAAGTCCTTACAACGTTCAAGGAATAGTCAGTGAAATATTTTCTGCTTATAACATTGTTTGTTTTTAGTGTATGGGCAGATGTTTTTAAAGTTTACACAGAACAAAATCCTCCTTATAACTATATAGATGAAGGTAAAGTATCGGGTATTTCTACGACTCTTGTTGAAACACTTTTTTCACAATGTGGACATCAAGTATCAGAAAATACGATACAACTTTTACCTTGGGCAAGAGCTTATCATGAAGTATTAAATGAGAAAAATACGATGTTGTATAGTATGGCGCGATCACCTGAGCGAGAAGCCCTTTTTCAGTGGGTTGGACCGATTGGAAAAATGACGTTAGCCATTATTGCGAAGAAAAGCACACAACTGAATGTTTCATCACCTACCATTCTGCATCGTTATAAAATTGGAACCATACCTGATACAGCATCTGAAAAAGCACTTTTATCGCTTGGTTTTCGTACCGATGAGTTAGATCGTTTTGCTAATGTTTCATCACAATTCAAAAAACTAAAAGAAAATCGCATTGATGCGATTGCTTTTAGTGTTGAAGGTGCATTTTCACTCTTAAAAGAGATGGGGTGCAATGCATTAGACTATGAAGTTGTGTATGTGCTCAAAGAGAGTGATCTCTACTTTGCTTTTCATAAAGATACAAATCAAAAAACCATTACTGCCATGAATGAAACCCTCAAAACCCTTATAAAATAGAGTAAAAAAATTCTTTATATCTTTTTCAAGCGAAGTAGAGTATAGTTCGCAAATATGAGAAAGGAGCTATCATGCAAATTAATGCTAATGCCTTGACGGCTATGTCCAATTGGATGAATAATAGTGCAAATAATGTCGCAAATGTAAATACTGAAAAGTACAACGCAACACAAACAACCATTGAAAATCAAGGTAATACAGTTGTTGCACAAAGCAGTAAAACAGAACAAGGTACAGATTTAGCAACAGAAATGACAGATCAAATAGCTCTTGAAACAGCTTTTGAAGCCAATACCAAGCCTATTCAAACACAAGATCAAATGCTAGGGTCTTTACTGGATATGAAAGCTTAAGTACATTGTTGCAAAATAAATTTTGCAACAACTGTAGTGTGATATTGTGAGTGTTGTAAGACTAAATTAAATAATTAACATTGCATCGCCGTAAGAGAAGAAACGATACTTCTCTTTGACGGCTTCTTCATAAAGTTCTAGCGTTTTTTCAATCCCTACAAATGATGCCACTAACATGATCAACGTTGATTTTGGAAGATGAAAATTGGTCAAGAGATGATTGACTCGTATAGGTAGATTGTGAGGATGCAAAAAGAGATCGCATTTCCCAAGAGGCTCTTTTGTTCGAGCAAAATATTCGACTGTTCGGGTTACAGTTGTCCCCACTGCCAAAATATGTTTACTACTCTCTATCAGCGTACATGTTTGTTCTGGAATGGCATAAATTTCTGAATGCATGACATGATCATTAATGTGTTCAGCTTCGACAGGTTTAAATGTTCCTGCTCCTACATGAAGGGTTAAAAAGTGTGTTTCATAGCGCTTTTTAAGTTCTTCAAACATAGCATCAGTAAAATGCAATGAAGCCGTTGGGGCTGCAACTGCGCCTTGTTCTTTAGCAAAGACGGTTTGGTAATCTACGCTATCATCATTCGTATCTTCGCGTTTAATGTATGGAGGAAGTGGAATATGCCCAATGTTCTCTAACACATCAAAAAGGGCTTTAGTATGCAGTGCTTTTCCCTCTTGGCTAAAAGCAACAACACGCGTGCCATCAACTTTGAGTTCCATCACTTCTGCTTGTAAATTTTCATCAAAAAAGAGGAGTGTTCCTTGTTTAACTTTCCCTCGTATATAAACAGAATACAAATTCTCTTGAAGTGGAGCATTAAGAAGAACTTCTATCTCTCCACCGCTCTCTTTTTTACCAAAAATACGTGCTTTTACGACTTTAGTATTATTAAGCAAAACACCAATGTCTTTAGGTAAAAAATCGAAAAGATTTTTAAAGAGAGTGTGGGTAATCGTATTAGTTTTACGATCATACACCAAAAGTCTCGCCTCATCCCTAGGTTCTATGGGATGAGTGGCGATCAGTTCTGGTGGAAGTACATAGTCGTAGGTTGATTTTAAAAGCGGGTCTATTGTTTATTCCTCACTCTTTGTTTCAGTCGTTTCTTCATCTTCCACTGGTGGGATATAAGGATTAACGGTTTTTGCTACCAAGATAGAAATCCCATAAAGGATAAGTAAAGGTACTGCCATTAAAAATTGTGAAAGAATATCTGGAGGCGTTAAAATACCTGAAAGTGTAAAGATAATAACAATGGCATAACGGAAAAAATCTTTGAGCCCTTTGTCATCAACAAGTCCTAATTTAGCAAAGAAAAAGATGACAACTGGCATTTCAAAAGAGAGGCCAAATCCAACGAGGAATTTTGTAAAAAAGCCAACATATTCGCCAATGCTAGGAAGTGCTGTAAAAAGGGCACTACCAAATGCAACCAAAAAGCCAAAAGCAAGTGGTACAACAACATAGTAACAAAAAGATGCACCCATAAGGAACATCATCGTGGCAGCAGAGACAAACGGAATAACTAATTTTTTCTCGTTCTCGTATAAACCTGGAGCTACAAAAAGCCAAAATTGCCAAAAAATAACAGGTAAAGAAAGAATAAATCCTGCAAAAAAAGCAACTTTCATTGCGGTGAAGAAAGGCTCTTGTACGCCTGTGAAAATGACATTACTACCTTCTGGTAAAACTGCCTTAAGTGGTGCAATCATCCATGCTAAAATGGGTTGCCAAAAGGCAAAACACATAAGAAACATCACAAGAATAACGATTAAGGAAATAGAAAGTCTTTTGCGAAGTTCTGCTAAATGGGGTTTTAACTCATCAAACATTATACATTTTCCTCTTTTTTTGTCTCTTTTGGTTTTTCAACAGCTTGCACTTGAATTGTCTCTGGTGTTGTTACAGGTTTTGGTGCTTCAAGAGATGCACTCTCTTTTACACTGTTCTCCAACTCTTTTAAAGAGTCATTAACACCTTGCGTTGTTTTCTTGATTTCTTCGAGTTCATCAAATGTAATCACTTTACGAGCGCTACTAGTAGCTTCATCCAACTTTTTCTTATACGTAAGTGCTTCTTCTTTAAGCTCTTGAATTTTCATCTCTTGCTCAAAGCTACTTTTGACGTCATTGATGCTGTTTTTAAATGATTTGAAAAATTTTGCACCTTTGACCATAGCTTCAGGAAGCTTTTCTGGCCCTAAAAATATAATTGCAATAATTGCGATAACAAGGATTTCTCCTATTCCCATACCAAACATAAAAGGTACCGCCTCTAAGTTAAATTAAGGTTGGATTTTATCTGAATTTTTATCAAAATAATATAAATGTCACGAACGTACAGTATAATACAACTGAAAACTCAAAAGTGGGAGCTTAGTGATGCGTCGTATTAGTGTGAGTCCATGGCGAATAGTTCTAATTTATGCGCTTTTCGCAACGTTGTGGATTTTCTTTTCCGATCATGCAGTTGAATATTTTGTTGATAATGTAACTGTATTTGCAACGCTTTCAACCTATAAAGGTTTTTTCTTTGTTGTTATTACTTCCTTACTTCTTTACGGGCTTATTAAAGCAAAAATTTTCCAAATCGTATCGATGCAAAAAAAACTGAAGGAACATGAACAACGTCTAGAGTACGTTATACAAGGGGCAAATCTTGGATATTGGGACTGGGACTATGTCAATCATAAGCATATTGTTAATGATACATGGCTCTCTTTTTTAGGCTTAAAACGTAAAGATATCGAGCAATTGGATACAGATTGGTCAGAGCGAATTCATCCAGAAGATAGGATGATTGCACAAAAAGCAGTTGAATATACTATTAAAAATAATTTACCCTATGTGATAGAGTTTCGTATGCGTCATGCGGATAGCCATTGGGTATGGATTGAAGGCTCAGGTGCTGTGGTTGAACGCGATGAAAACACGGGTGAGCCATTAAGATTGGCGGGGACACATCGTGATATCAGTAGTCGTAAGAATGCACAAAAAGAGATGCTTTTTTTAGCACTCAATGATCCTTTAACAAAGTTACCTAATCGTGTGTATTTAAAACAAGAACTCGAAAAACGTTTGATTGAAGAGCCAGAACTTTGCTTTTTATTTTTAGATTTGGATCGTTTTAAAACCATCAATGATATGTATGGACACACCACTGGCGATAAAGTTATCCAAGTCGTTGCTGAGCGTTTGAAGTCTGTATTGCATGAATCTGATTTTATTGCACGTGTAGGTGGAGATGAGTTTGTTATCTTAACACGTGAAAATTTAGAGGTTGAACTTTTATGTAAAAAATTGATTGCGAGCTTAGAAGTGCCAATTGAGATAGGAGATGAACAATTTAAAGTCAATGCTAGCATGGGTGTAACATGTTCGCCAAGAGATGGAAGTAGTTTTGAAACACTCTTCAAAAACGCTGATACAGCAATGTATGAAGCTAAAAATAACCTACAAAAAAGTTATGTTTTCTATACGGCATCTATGACAGAACAGCTTTTAAATATCTCAAAACTTGATAATGAACTTAAACGTGCCATTGAAAATGATGAATTTGTAATTTATTACCAGCCTCAAATCAATCTTCATAATAACAAAATGGTAGGCTTAGAAGCTTTAGTAAGATGGCAACATCCTATCGATGGGTTGGTTTTACCTAACCATTTTATACCAAGAGCTGAAGAGACTCGCCTCATTATACCTCTTGGTCTGCTTGTCTTTAAAAAAGCATTGCAAAAAATGAAATATTGGGATGAACATGCTTTCTTTGATGGAATTATGGCCATTAATATCTCTAATGTTCAAATCGAAGAAGAAGAGTTTGTTGAAAAAATAGAAGTTATACGTCAAGAAGTAGGCATCAATGCTCAAAGAATTGAGTTAGAAGTGACAGAAAGTTGTTTTATGAGTAATCCTGAACATGTTTCGAAAACGCTACAAAAGTTAGAGAACATTGGTTATAAAATTTCAATTGATGATTTTGGAACAGGCTATTCATCTATGAGTTATCTCAAACAACTACCATTACATAAACTCAAAATTGATCGCTCTTTTATCAAAGATTTGCCTTATGATAGTGACGATCAAGCAATTTCAAAAGCGATTATAGCTCTAGGCAAAACACTTGAATTAGAAGTGCTCGCTGAAGGGGTTGAGACAGAAGAACAAAAAAGATTTCTTATTCAAAATGGATGTGATAGTATGCAAGGCTACCTCTTTGCAAAGCCTCTTAGCTGCGAAGTTTTGGAGGAAACGTTTCGTCAAAACTAACTTTTAGCTCCTTTTTTGTACAATAAGCCCATTTTAATTACATCACATAGGGCAACAATCCATGGAAAATTTAGACGCAGTGTTAAAAAAACATAAGTTGACAAAAGACGAATATGAAAATATTTTGAACATTTTAGGACGTGAGCCTAATATGCTAGAGATCGGTATCTTCTCATCCATGTGGAGTGAGCACTGCTCTTACAAGTCTAGCAAAAAATACCTCAATGGTTTTCCAACGAAAGCACCATGGGTTATTCAAGGACCAGGTGAAAATGCGGGTGTCATCGATGTAGGTGACGGCATGGCTGCTGTCTTTAAAATGGAATCTCACAACCATCCAAGCTTTATTGAACCTTATCAAGGAGCAGCAACAGGTGTGGGTGGAATTTTAAGAGACGTCTTTACTATGGGTGCTCGCCCCGTTGCGAACATGAACTCTCTTCGTTTTGGTAATGTTACAAATAATGACGATACTTCACATCACCAACGCTACCTTGTGCGCGGTGTTGTTGCGGGCATTGGTGGTTATGGTAACTGTATGGGTGTTCCAACCATCGGTGGTGAGACATTCTTTGATGAGAGCTACAACGGAAACATTCTGGTTAATGCGTTTACCCTTGGTCTTGCAAAAAGCGATGAAATTTTCTACGGACGTGCTGAGGGTATCGGTAACCCTGTTGTTTATGTTGGTTCAAAAACAGGTCGTGATGGTCTTGGTGGTGCGGTTATGGCAAGCGATAGCTTTACAGAAGCGAATAAAAGCCTTCGTCCAACGGTTCAAGTTGGTGATCCATTTGCAGAGAAACTTTTACTTGAAGCGTGTTTAGAGCTCTTTAAAACAGACTATATCGTGGGTATTCAAGACATGGGTGCTGCGGGTCTTACATCAAGTTCATTTGAGATGGCAGGACGTAGTGGCAGCGGTATGATTATGCACCTAGATAAAGTTCCAGCACGTGAAGAGGGCATGCAACCATTTGAGTTTATGCTTTCAGAATCTCAAGAGAGAATGCTTATCTGTGCTAAAAAAGGGTATGAAGATAAAGTGGTTGAGATCTTTAGAAAATGGGATCTAAACGCTGAAATCATCGGTGAAGTAACCAATACAGGTCATATGGAGCTCTTCTGGCATGGTGAGAAAGTAGCCGATATGCCAGTACAACCAGTGAGTGAGCAAGCACCAATTTATGACAGACCAACACAAGAGCCAGCTTACTTAGCTTCTATTAAAAACACAACGATTAATGATTTTGCAAAAGTAGATAACCAAAAAGCGTTTGATACCCTGTTAAATTCTGTAGAAGTCAGCGATAAATCATGGATTTTTGACCAATATGATTCAACCGTTCAAACCAATACGATTAAAGCACCTGGTAGCCTAGATGCAAGCGTTATTCGTATTAAAGAGAATGGTAAAGCACTTTCTATGAGTAGTGACTGTAACCCACGTTATAACTACATCGACCCTAAAATGGGCGCAGCAGCAGCTGTTGCGGAAAGTGGAAGAAACGTTGCAATGAGTGGTGCTAGACCTCTTGCTATTACAGACTGTCTAAACTACGGTAATCCTGAAAATCCAGAAGTTATGTGGCAGTTTGCACAGGGATGTTACGGCATCAAAGAGGCATGTGCAAAACTAAACACACCAGTTGTTAGTGGTAACGTATCGCTTTACAATGAAACCAATGGTATTGGTGTTTTCCCAACGCCTGCGATTGTTATGGTAGGACTAAACGATGATGCAAACAAAACGCTTCCATCTAGTTTCCAAAAAGAGGGTGCTAGCCTTTATCTCATCGGCGATACCAATAGTGATTTTGGCGGAAGCTTGTATATGAAAGAGTTGTTTGGCAAAGTTGAAGGTACACTTGCTCCTCTTGATTATGATAAAGAGTTGAAATTATGGGAACTTGTCATTGAAGCAAATAAAAAAGGCTTCCTCAATGCTGCTAAAGATGTCAATGTTGGTGGTATCGCTATTGCACTTGCTAAAATGGCAGCAAAAAGCAAAAAAGGTGTTACAGCAAAGATTGCGCTTAATGATGCCAAAGATATTTTTGCAGAGAGTTTCTCTCGTGCTATCGTTGAAGTGAATGACGAAGCTGGCTTTGAAGCAATGGCAAAGACTATTGGTTTAAATGTTGCAAAAATTGGTACAGTTGGTGGAGCAAACTTCACATGTAATGATGTTTCAAAATCAGTAGAAGCCATTTGTGAGCGTTACTTCAACCGTTTTGCTGAAGTCATTGAGCAAGATATCTAATTGATCTTCAAGAGGTGTGAAAGCACCTCTTCTTCATTTTTTAAATCACTTCAATTTTTTTGTTAGTTATTAATTCTGAAAAGAATACTATGGTTGCTTGTATTTTATGTTTAAAGGATTTTGATGAAACGTATTGCAGTTTATTGTGGCTCAAGTCTAGGAGCACATGAAATTTATAAAGAGCAGGCTATAGCGCTCGGAAAGTTCTTAGCCAAAAATAATATTACATTGATTTATGGTGGCGCAAGTGTTGGTATTATGGGCACAATCGCAGATACAATACTTTCTGAAGGCGGAGAGGTTATAGGTGTTATCCCTACACTATTAGAGCAAAGAGAAATTGCACACAAAGGATTAACGCAACTTATTCGTGTTGAAACAATGCATGAACGCAAAGCAAAAATGATGGAATTAGCCGATGGATTTATCGCTTTACCCGGAGGTCCAGGGACGTTGGAAGAATTTTTTGAAGTCTTTACATGGAATCAAATTGGAATATTGCAAAAGCCTTGTGGCGTTCTAAATATCAATGGTTATTACAATAAACTCATTGAGTTGTTTGATCATATGGTACGTGAGAAATTTCTGCAAGAACGCTCACGAAATGTCTTTTATGTTGATGATAACTATGAGCAATTAATTCATAAAATGCTCGGATTTGTCGCTCCTGCTATTAAAACTTATTAAGTATAAAAGTCTAGTTTTCCTCGAAATATACACCATCTTTAAAGAGGTGCAAGCGCACCTCTTAGCTACTTCTTTTTTTATAGATTTTTTTCAAAATTCTTTCGTTATAGTGGATATAAATGTATAACGGAGAGATAAAAATGCGTAAGTTGTTCTTTTTAATGATGTGTTTGAGTGTATCTTTGTTTGCTTTTGAACCCAAAACGACAGGTGTTTTACTCCTTCATGGCAAAACAGGAACAGCATCAAAGTCATGGGATAGTTTTCAAAGTTATTTTGAACGAGCTGGTTTTGTTGTTCTTGCTAAAGATATGCCATGGTCAAAAAATCGGTATATTGATAAAACGTACGAAGCATCCTTACAAGAAGTTGATGACTGTGTCAAAGAGCTTAAAGCTAAAGGTGTGAAGCAGATCGTTGTTATTGGACATAGTATGGGCTCTAACGTTGCTTTAGCGTATGCGAGTTTTCATCCCGTTGATGCTTTAGTATTATTAGCACCAGGACATAATCCCGATAAAACAATTGCTCCTTATAAATCAAGTGTTGATTTAGCTAAATCAATGATAGATGAGGGGAAAGGTTCTGAAACAGCATCTTTTGCTGATCTTAACGTTGGCAAACAATTTACAAGGCAGATGCGTGCAGATGTTTATTACAGCTTTTTCTCACCTGATGGGTTAAGTGCCATGTCATTAAGAGCTAAACAATTACCTCAAAATACACCTGTTTTATATGTAGTCGGAAAACAAGATCCACTGACTGAAAAAACGGTATGGAAATTTTTGATGCACTACCTAAAACATCTAAAAGTCATTATTCAATTGTTAATGCAGACCATATGGGAACAGTGAATGAGAGTATGGAAGAAGTGGCTTTGTGGATTAAGGCGTTATAGAAAGATGTTTTAAAACCTTACATGTAAGGTTTTAAAACGTTCCATATGCTACAAAGAAAGCGATATTCATACACTGTGGCTGAGCAGCACCACCTTTAGAAGGGCAGCGTTTCATATAGGTGTTGATTTTTTTGCCATCTTTATGAGTGAGCATTGGGAAATTAAAGTTCATATAATCTAAGATATTCTTTCCATTTGAATGGTGGATAAATTCAACGGTTCCATCAGGCTCTACTTTTGTAACAATACCAACGTGTGTTATGTTTTCAGTTACATTGACCACAGGCTGCTTTGCAGGTGCCTTCTCTTTTCCACCTTTTGTTTTTTGCGGTTTTACAGCAGGGCGTCTTTCCGTATTTTCAAAAAAGACAAGGTCTCCTATGTTAGGGAGTCTTGCTTCAAACGCATTGCCTTTTTTGTTCATAAGATTGAACATAGCACGCGATTTGCGAGCATTGTCATAACTTTGGCTTAACTCTTTATTGTCATAAAAAGGAAGTCCTGATTTGAAATTGACAAGATTGACAAAGCCTGAACAATCGCCTCCATCACGTTTACCTAGATACATCATGGCATTTTCAACAATGGCTTCACGTTTGGAGAGTTCAGGAACTGGACGTAAGTCAAAACTTTCACGCTCTTTTTTAAGTGCAAATTCTTTTGTTGGTCTCTCTTCAAGATACATTTTAGGTTCTAGATGCTCTTGTTGCATCCCAGCAACGGCAGGAGAAACTTCGACACTTTTTGGTGCACAACCACATAATAATAACGCTGCTAAACTAAGTGAAATAATTCTCATTTAATTTTTCCATAGGCACTGAAATAGGCAGGTGCTAAACATTGATGTCCTTCATTTTTAGGGCATTTTTCCATATAGGAGTTGACCACTTTATTATCATACATTGCAACAGTCGGATAGTTAAGATTCATTTGGCTAATCAAATTTTTTCCTTTTGTGTGGTGAATAAAATAGACCGTATCATCAGGATCAATTTTAGTAATGATACCAATATGAGTGATATTGTCAATACTCTTTTTTGCTTTTGCGTATCGTTTTACGGTATTTGCAAAAAAGATTAAGTCCCCAACTTTAGGTTTTTCTTGATAAAGACGATTTTGGTCATCAAGGAGGTTATAGATGGCTAAAGAGCGTCTTGCATCTTCAAAATAGCCGTTCAGCTCAGCAGTTGTAAAGTAGGGCTGAGTGCTTTCTTGATTGACAAGTGTGACAAAGCCTGAACAATCGCCTCCATCTTTTTTACCTTGATGTTTCATTGCATTTTTGATGATTTCTTGACGTTTTGGAGTATCATCCTTCGCTTGTGGTACTTCAGGAGCATTTTGTGTAAACTCTTTTTGAGCACAACCGCTCAATAAAAACAAGCATGTGCATAAGGCAAATAGGTACAGTCTCATTCATATCCTCATAAAAATGTGCGGCATATTAGCTATTTTTACCTAAAATTTTGGTACAGCAATATGACGATCAAGCGTATCAATCCACTCTTGTTTGCTATGATCGTATGTTTTTATGCTAACAAAATTTTCCTCTAAAAACAACGAATTTGTCCAAATAATATCTTTATTCATGTCACTGTTGTGGATGTTGGTGACATGTTCATACTGATTGACTTTTGAGGCAAAACTTGCTTCTTTCGCAGAAGTATGTGTATGTCCACTCACCCATAAAAAAAGTTGTGGGTTTGCTTGGAGAAGTTCGTGAATTTTCTTTTTAGGTTGAGCAACAAAATTAGGAGTATTGACCCAACGGTTATACGTCTCTAAGGTATTATCAAGAGGTGCATGAAAAAAGACAATTGTTGGCATTTTAGGGTGTGATTGAAGCTCTTGCTCAAGCCAAGCCAACTGTTCCTTTGAGAGTTCTGCAAGATGGTTGGGATCGTCTGCTGAGAGAAAAAGAAGCAGATAGGACTCTTTAACCATACTGTAGTAAAGTTTTGGCAAATTAAATGTTGTTTGAAAGCGTTTTAGTTTTGCCTCTTGAATTTCTTTTGAAGCGTGTTGAAGCTTGTCATTGCTGTCTAATTCGTCCATGTAGATAAAATCATGATTGCCTGTAATGACAGAAAGAGACTTTTTTAATTTTGCAAAATAGGTTTTTATATAAGTATATTCCTCAACAGTGCCTGTTTTAGAACAGAGATCACCCATAGCCACAACCATGTCAACGTCTTTCCATTCATTGATATGCTCTAAAACTTCCTCTTTCATTTGAGGATGTTTTCCTGGGAGATGAGGATCTCCCAAAACCACAATGTGTGTTCCGCCATAAAGACTAAGGGCGGTTAAAAGCCCAAAGAGTAATTGTTTTAACATACGCTGTCCACTGCCTTTTGCATGCGATTTAAGATGGTTTCTAAAACACTTTTTTGTGTTCCAAAGTTTAATCGTACAAAATTTTTGTCGCCAAAAGGTTCCCCATCACTCAGACCTACACCGTAGTTCAAGAAAAATTCATAAGGGCTTTCTACCCCAAGAGCTGACGCATCGATCCATGCTAAAAATGTAGCCTCTTGATCTAGAAGTTTTAACTTTGGATTGCGCGCTACAAAAGCTTGTACCATTTTAAGATTCTCTGCTAAGTAGAGACGTAACTCACTTAGCCATGCATCGCCCTCTAAGTAGGCTGCTTTAAGTGCCGTAATGCCCAAAAGATTGATACCTCCGACCATACTTCCCATAACTCTTTTGAAATTTTTACGAAGTTCAGCATTAGGAATTACAGCAAATGAGGCTTGAAGTCCTGCAATATTAAAGGTTTTACTAGGAGCCATGAGCGTAATGCTTTTTTGTTCTAAATCAGCACTTAATGAAACGATAGGGATATGTTTTGCTGATGAATTTAACAATAAATCAGCATGAATTTCATCAGAACAAATCGTTAGGTTGTGTTTCAGACAAAATGCACCCAATTGTTCTAGCTCAGCTTTTGTAAAAACAGTTCCTGCAGGGTTGTAGGGATTGCACAGCATAAAGAGTGAACACGTAGGTTTGATAGCTCTTTCCATGGCTTCAAAATCCAAAACCCAGCGATTATTTTCTTCTTTCATACGAACCGCTAATACTTCTTTATTGGCATGACGAGGAGCTTTAATAAAATGCGGATAAATAGGCGTTGTGGTCATAACGCTTTGTCCTTCTATCGTTAAGCATGCAATATTCATGCTACTTACAACACCATGTGTAAAGACAAGCCACTCTTTTTTAATTTCCCATTGATAATGGTGTTTAAGAAAAGCAATGATGGCATCATACGTTTCATTATCGATGTCGGTATAGCCAAAAACACCCTCAGCAACTCTTTGTTGCAATGCCTCTATAACACATGGAGGTGATTTAAAATCCATATCAGCTACCCATGCAGGGATAACATCCGCTCCTTTATATTTATTCCATTTTTCACAGGGAGTTTTGGTTCTATCGACGATCTCATCAAAATTAAACATACAAATTGTCCTTTAGACTTCTTTTACAGCTCTTTACAGTGTGAGAAGCATGAAATGATGCTAGATTTAGCCAAGAATTTTTGAAGCCCTAGCCAAAGCTAAGGCGAAAAAATCATTGGTTAAAGATAGTCTTTAGAGCATGCTTCCCTTTGGGCGTTTAAATTTTGCTAAAAAGCTGTGTCGATGCTCCTTGAATTAGCTTTGGCTAGTCCTTTGTCACATCTTCTTGCTTTTTACCAAACCTTAAACGCTCACATATGCAAAGAGTTGTAAAAGAAGTCTTGTTTTTTAGTGTAATGATTGTAACATATTTTCCCAATTTGAACTTTAGAATTAAAGGTGAAAAAATGACCTATGTCATTATTGCAGTTGTTATTGTTGTCTTTTATCTGCTTACAAAAAACTATCAAACAGAAGCGTACCAGCATATTAATGTCGATGTAAAACAGACATTAAAAGGTGATTTACGTGAACATGAAGCGGGGCTTTTGGTTTCACTTATGGCAAAAGTGGCAAAAGCGGATGGCAGAGTGTGTGAACTAGAAGCTGAACTCTTAAAGCATACTTTTACGGATATTGCACGTGTCTTTGAAAACAGCGATGCCGTGCGTGATGAACTAAAAGCAATTTATCAACAAGAGATGCAAAGCTTTGATAATACATTGGTTGTTTCACAAAAATATCTCAAACTTACTAAAAATGACTATACCAAACGCCTTAAAGTGATGGAGTATCTGCTCAATCTTGCTTTTATTGACAATGAGTTTTCTCAAACGGAGTTTATGATTACTGAGGATATTGCCAATGCTTTAGAGATTAAGCGAGCTGATTTTGAAAGATTGATCTCTGCTTTTGAACAATTTTACGCTAATAAAGCAACACAAACTCAAATGGGAATCAAAAATGCCTATGCCATTTTAGGTGCAGATGAAAATGAGGATATGGAAAGCATTAAGAAGAAGTATCGCGCTCTTGTTAAAGAGTATCATCCTGATATTCTTATGGGGCAGGGAAAAGATCAAAGTATTATTGATGCAGCAACCACAAAGCTTCAGGAGATTAATGAGGCCTATGAAATGATTAAGAAGGAAAGAAATTAGATGTTATCCACACCTTTTGAAAAACATATTTTAAGTATGTCAGTTTTAATGACACCCGATAAAGCAAACTTTTCAGGAAATGTTCACGGAGGAGATTTGTTAAAACTTCTCGATCAAGTGGCGTATGCGTGTGCATCACGTTATTGTGGACATTATGTTGTAACAATGTCCGTAGATCAGGTTATTTTTAAACAATCCATTCCTGTAGGAACATTAGTGACGTTTTTAGCAAGTGTAAATTATACAGGGCGTACTTCTATGGAAGTGGGCATTAAAGTTATCGCTGAAAATATCCAAAAAGGAATTGCAACCCATACAAACAGCTGCTTTTTTACAATGGTTGCCGTCGATGAACACGGTAAACCAGTACCTGTTCCTCCACTAGCACCAAAAACAGATGATGAAATTAGACGCTTTAAAGAGGCAAAAAAACGAAGAGATATAAGACTGCATGGATGTGAATGTCACGAAGAGAAGAAGCCCTGTTAAAGGGCTTCTTTTAAAGTTCAGATTCGATTAACGCTTGAAGCTCTTTAAATCCAAATTTAAGGAGTGGTTTGCCATTGACGAAGAACTCTGGAGTTGCTTTAACGCCAAGAGTTTTTGTATCGGCAATATCTTGTTTAATGAGTGCATCAATCTCAGGTTTTTTCATATCATCTTTTAGTTTTTCAATATCAATCCCCGCTTCAGGTAAAAAACTCCAAATAAGCCCGATATTAGGCGTATGATGACTTGCCCATTTGTCTTGGTACTTGTAGATGACTTCAATGGCTTCAAGGTATTTTCCTTGTAAACGTGCCGCTTCAATCATCGCTACAACATAGTATGAGTCTGTATGAAAAGGAGCATAACGAAAAACGAGTTTGATCTTATCTGGGTTTTGTTTGAGAATATTTTTCACAAATGGATAAAAACTTCTACATGTTTCACATGCAGGGTCAAAAAACTCAACAATTGTTGTTTTAGCATTTGGATTGCCTAGAACAAAAGCATGAGGACGCATCAGTGCCGTAGTTTTTTCTCCTGTAACGCTGTGATCTGCGTTTTTATAAAAATAACTTCCTCCTACAAAAAGAAGGAGAAGAATAAAAAGAGACGCAATGACAATGGTCTGTTTTTTCATGGGTTAAGAAGCCTTTCGTTTTAAAAATAGTAGTAATACAAAAACAATAACAAATGAAACTAACGATAGAAACTGAATCGTAATAAACCCAAACCAGTTAATATAATCACTGGTACATGAAACACCTTGAGAACAAGGAGCAACGCTTTCTGGTAGTATGCCATAATAGAGCAGATTATGATAAATTGCAAAGAAAAGCCCTATAAGAACAATTGGCATTGCGTATTTGAAAACATTTTTATCGTTGCTAAAAAGTGCGACGAGAAAAATAACTGTTAATGGGTACATACAGATGCGCTGATACCAGCACATAACACAGGGTGGAAAGAGCATGATTTCACTGAAAAAAAGACTTCCAAGTGTCGCAATCATCGCTGTAAGCCAACATAAAAAGAGTGTTGCCCAGAGAAGATTTGACGATTTTTGTGGTTGGGACATTAAAGGCTCCAAATTTTTGGGTATGGTATTTAATCGTTACTAAAACCAACGTATTGTAAAATAAATAAATAAACAAATATTTAACACGTTAAAAAGGAAAAGTGTGAGAGCGTTAATTAGTGTCAGCGATAAAACGGGGATTGTTGAGTTTGCTAAGGATTTGGCGACATTAGGTTTTGAGATTATTTCAACGGGCGGAACATACAAACTTTTAAAAGAAGAGGGCATTAAGGCTCTTGAAATCAGTGAAGTAACGAAATTCCCTGAGATGTTTGATGGACGTGTAAAAACGCTCAATCCTATGATTCATGGTGGAATTTTGCATAGAAGAGACTTACCTGCACATGTTCAAGTTGCAAAAGAGCATGGCATCGAGGGTATTGATCTTGTATGTGTTAATCTGTATCCGTTTAAAGAGACCATTGCTAAGACTGATGATTTTGATGACATCATCGAGAACATTGACATTGGTGGTCCAGCGATGGTAAGAAGTGCGGCTAAAAACTTTGCAGATGTTATGATTGTGACAGATGTTTTAGACTACGACAGAGTCATCGAAGCGCTTAAATCTGGAGAAAATACCTTAGAATTTAGAAGAGATTTGATGATTAAGGCGTTTGAGCATACAGGTGCGTACGATAGCATGATTGCTAACTATATGAACAAGCGTTTTAACAATGGTTTTGGGGATAAACAGTTTATCGTAGGAACCAAAGCATTTGATACTCGCTATGGTGAAAATCCACACCAAAAAGGTGCTCTATACGAATTTGACTACTTCTTTACCAACAACTTTAAAACACTTAAAGGTGAAGCAAGCTTCAACAATATGACTGACATTAACGGTGCTGTTCAAATTGCTGCTTCTTTTGGTGAAGCTCCAGCGGTATGTATTATCAAACATGCTAATCCATGTGGCTTTGCCATCGGTGGTGATTTGTTAGATAGTTATGTTAAAGCTCTAAAATGTGACCCTGTTTCAGCGTACGGTGGTGTTGTAGCGATCAATGGAACACTGAATAAAGCACTCGCTGAGAAAATCAATGAGATTTTCGTAGAAGTCATTATTGCAGCGAATGTTGATGAAGATGCTTTACATGTTTTTGATAATAAAAAACGTATCAAAATCTTTACACAAGAGAGTAAATACCTCGTTCTTAGTGAAGATGCATATGACTTCAAACACGTTGATGGTGGTTTTGTATTCCAAGAGAGTGATATGGTCAGTGATGATGAGATCACAAATGCAAAATGTTTAACAACACGCCAAGCAAGCAAACAAGAGATGTCGGATCTTGAAATTGCGTATAAAGTGGCAAGCCTTACCAAATCAAACTGTGTTGTGTATGTAAAAGATAGCGCTATGGTGGCTATTGGTATGGGTATGACAAGTCGTGTCGATGCAGCAAAAGCTGCTTTACGCAAAGCTGAAGATATGGGCATTGATGTCAGTGGTGCAGCACTTGCGAGTGAAGCATTCTTCCCATTTAGAGATAGCATTGATGCAGCAGCAGCAGCTGGTGTGAAAGCGATCATTGAGCCAGGTGGTAGTATTCGTGATGAAGATGTTATTGCGGCTGCAAATGAGCATGGAATGGCACTTTACTTTACAGGTGTACGTCACTTTTTACATTAATATACTCTTTTTTAGGAGCATGAAAATGCTCCTTCCTCCTTTTTTTGAGACTCCTTTCCTGCTGAAATTTTGATACTTTTTTGATGCCATCTGCTTTATAATCTTTTTTGTGCTTAGTTTACATTAAAGAGGAAGTTGTATGACATTACGCGAACGCATAAAAAATGAAATGATGGTCATCAAGGCATTGGGTGTTGTTTATGGTGATATTGGAACGAGTCCTATTTATACATTGACGGTTATTTTTTTAATTGTTCCTCCTACGGTAGAGAGTATTTTTGGGATGTTGTCATTTGTCTTTTGGGCTTTAATTGTTTTAGTAACTATCCAATATGCATGGCTCGCAACGAGTTTGAGTGAAAAAGGTGAGGGTGGAACAGTTGTTTTGGTACAAATTTTAACACCGTATCTTCAAAATGCTCGTATGACAGCTATTGTTTCAGCATTAGGTTTTATAGGGCTTTCATTAATGATTGGTGATGGTGTTATCACTCCTGCCATTAGTATTTTAAGTGCAGTTGAGGGTATTTTGTTGATTCCTCATTATGAAGAGACTCCACGCCTTTATCTTCTCATTTTTGCTTCTATCATTGCTTTTGGGCTTTTTCTTGTTCAAAAAAAGGTGTAGAAAAAGTTGCTTCTGCCTTTGGTCCTATTATGGTACTGTGGTTTTTAACGCTTGGTTATGTAGGTTTGTGGTACATCTTACAAGAAAAGAGTATCTTAATGGCAATGAATCCCATGTATGCGATTCATTTTGCGATGAATTATCCTCTGATTACGTTTATTATATTAGCAGATATTGTCCTTGCAACTACCGGTGGTGAAGCATTGTATGCCGATATGGGGCATTTAGGAAGATTGCCTATTTTGAAAGGATGGATTTTTGCCTTTTTAGCATTGGTATTTTGTTACTATGGACAAGGTGCATTTTTGCTGACACATCCTGACTTAACAGGAAGTCCTTTATTTGAGATGATGCAAGAGTTTGCTCCTATGTTGTACATTCCTTTTCTCATTTTAACCATTATTGCCACTATCATTGCATCTCAAGCCATGATTAGTGGTATTTTCTCAGTTCTATATCAAGCCATGACAACACGTATTTTCCCTCATTTTAGGGTGGAATATACCTCTCATGAACTTCGCTCTCAAATCTATGTGAGTTCTGTGAATTGGTTTTTATTTTTTTGTGTCATTGTGATGCTGTTTATTTTTCAAGAATCCAGCCAGTTAGCAGCGGCTTATGGTCTCGCAGTTTCAGGCGCTATGAGCATTACCGGTGCCTTAATGAGTATGATTTTTTTCTATCGTCAATCATGGATAAAAATGGCATTTGCTGTTTTTTCAGCGATGACCAGTTTTGTGTTTTTTACTTCATGTCTTTTAAAAATTCCTCACGGTGGTTTTTGGTCTTTGCTGATTGCTTCAGTACCATTAGGTCTTATTATTTTATATACGGAAGGTCAAAAGCGTCTTTATTCTTCATTTCTATCCGTTGACAAGGAAGCGTTTTTAGAGGAGTATCAGGTGCGATACGCAAAAGAGTCCCATATAGAGGGAACTGCGCTTTTCTTTGCTCGAAAAAAAGAGAATATTCCTGCGTATATTCCCAAAACCATGTTTCAAAACGGGATTATGTATGAGCAAAATGTCATTGTGAAAATGAAGCCAACCAGTGAGCCTTTAGGTATTGAGTGTGAATTTTCTCATTTAGCGCCTGGTCTTGATCTTTTAGTCATTTTTGTAGGATATATGGAAGTTTTCAATATGGAAAAGATTTTGAAAAGCCAAGGTATTAACGAGCGAACGATCTTTTATGGTGATGAAGAAATCGTATCACATTCTATTTGGTGGAAACTCTATGCGCTCATTAAGGATATGTCTCCAAGTTTTGTTAGTTTTTATAATTTTCCAAATGAAAAATTGATCGGTGTTTCAAGACGAGCAGTGATTTAAAACTAATTAAGACAATATTTCTCTTTTTCTTGATGTAGATTAAGGAAAATTGTTTCTTGTTGCATTATAGTTTCATTAAAATTTAAAAGGATGAAACTATGATGACTCCAGACAATTATCCTCATGACGCAAAACTTTTACATGTAGAAAATACAACAGTTCCTTTTTTCTCATATGTACAAGATGGTATCGAATATATAAGCTTTGATACGTCTATGTGTGTGCCACCAGAACCAATGGTCAATGCTATGATCGCACTTGAGCTTCTTGATAGTGCACAAAAAAAAGTAGTGATGATCAATCATCGCTCGCCAGTAGGCTTACTCGCAAAAGTACAATCATTTTATGATATTGCTGTTACAGAACTTGAAGGTGGAAAACTTCAACTCATTTTTTCATACAAAGAAGGTGTCAGCGATAAAGTGGATTTAAGTCAAAAACAGTGTGCAGGATGAGTTCATGAAAGTCTCACTTGCCACTGAAATGGCTCCTCCCTTTGTGTTGGTTGCTCATTTCTTTATCGCTGGAATAATCTTTTTAAGTCTTAGCGGTGTTGCTCTTTTGATGATGAGTTCTGATATTTCAGGATATATTATCTCATCCTCACTCGCAGCGTTTTCACATTTGTATCTACTTGGTTTTGTGATGATGGTCATCTTTGGTGCAATGTATCAGCTTTTACCAGTCGTTCTTGAAGCGCCCATTTTTTCTAAAGACTTCGCATATGTACAGTTTTACATGTACATCGTTGGTTTTTCGTTGATGGTAAGTGGATTTACTTTTAGTGATCTTCATTTGCTAATCCCTTACGGTGCGGTCATTACGTACCTTTCTATGTTGATCTTTTGTTTTAATGTTTTTATCACTTTTTATCGTTTGGAAAACATTACGCTTGTGAGTAAGTTTTTACTGATCGGTACTATCTTTTTATTTATTTCTGTTACTTTAGGCTTACTGATAGGGATGAGCTTAGGACATGGACTCCTTGCCATTGATATAGATGCGTGGGTTAAAGCCCACATTATAGGAACTCTTGGCGGTTTTGTTATGATGATCGTCATGGGTGTTGCTATGGTGCTCATTCCGATGTTCTCACTCTCTCATGGTTTTGAAGAGAAGTGGATTAAGGCTGCATTATATTTACAAAGTTTCGGTGTTGCACTGAGCATGATCTCTTTGATTGCGGAATTTCCATTGTTTATAAAAGCAGTTGCACTCGTTTTAATGGTAGCAGGTATTGGTTGTTTTATCGTACAAATAGTCATTATCTTTAAACAAAGAGCACGAAAACAGAATGATTATTGGGCTAAAAATGTGATGTTTGCATTAACGTGCCTTGTAGCTTCTGTGGTTGCGTGTACACTTTATTTTATTTTAGATACGCCTTTTATGGGGATGCTTGCAGGAGTGCTTTTCTTCTTTGGATTTTTGCTCTCTTTTATTGTTGGACATATTTATAAGATTTTACCTTTTTTAATTTGGTATGAAAAATTTTCACCGCTCGTTGGAAAACAAAAAGTACCACTTTTGCATCAAATGATTCATACGAAAATTGCAGATGCGCAGACATGGATACTTTTTATCTCTATTATCGTGTTATGCTTAGGTGTCATTTTTCAATTAGCTGAAGTATTTTTTATAGGAAGTGTGTTGCTACTGATCTCACTAGTATTAGTGGCTTTTAATGCAGTCTTTGCATTTAATTATAAAATTAAGGAATAACCAATGATGATTACAGAAGAAGATGTATACAATGCAATTTCAACCGTGATTGACCCAGAAGTTGGGTTTGATATTGTCTCACTAGGACTTATTTATGGTGTTAAAATTGAAGATGACTCTGTACATGTTACGATGACACTTTCAACTAAAGGATGCCCATTGCATGAACTTATTCAGCAGTGGACAAAAGATGCAGTTTTAAAAATTGATGGTGTGAAAAATTGTGACATTGAAATTGTTTGGGAGCCAGCTTGGAATATAACAATGGCTAGTGAACGTGTTAAAAAGGAACTGTGTGGCTAATTTGTGTCATTTTAAAGATATATTGATTTCAAAATCAAACAAATATATACTATAATAAAAACTGATTTTTGATTTTGGAGGCGAAATGGATTTAGTGACAAAAGTGCACCGTGAACATATAGAGATTATCGTCACAGGGACAATTAAAACAATAGCAAATGCACAAGCGATTAAAGAGGCAGTGAACAAAGCGCACCAACAACATCCAGATGCCATCATAAATCTTATGATTAAAGACTCTTTCATCATTACTTCTTCGGTGATAGGCTTTCTTATGAAGTCAATCAAAATGGATAAAATGAATCTATATGTCAACGTAGGTTCTGAAGAGCTTTACACAATGTTAGATGATATGAATTTGATAGAAGTTATGAATGTACGAAAGGGCTACACATGCGTAAAGGAATAGGTTTAAAGATAGGTTTGACACTCATTCCTTTGTTATTGGGTAGTTTTATCATTTTACAGTTTTTTATTGTAGGGGAGTTCAAAAAATCTTCTCAAATTCAAAGCGAAAACAACCTCAATTTGCTCAGTCAATCGGTTTTTCAAACCGTACGTGCGGCAATGAATTTAGGTGATAGAGCCCTCATTGAAAAGTCTTTAAAAGACGCTGGTGAAATGAAAGGGATAAAAGAGCTCAAAATTCATCAATCTCAAGTTGTACTCGATACCTTTGGAATCAATGCAAAACCTTCCACTGATCCTGCAGTTGTGGATATCTTCAAAAATCCAAAGCAACATAACATTACTTTGGATGATGACAAAGGTCATCGTCTGAGACTTCTTAAACCATTAGTTGCAGAACAAGATTGTTTAGCCTGTCACGCAACATCTCAAAAAGGAGATGTTCTAGGCGTTATGGATATGACATTTTCGTTTGATGAAATTGATGCCTATATTAAAGATGTTAGTTGGGAATTGATTAGCATTTTTGCTCTTTCATTGCTCTTGACTTCTGTGCTGATTATGTGGGTTTTAAAACGCGTTGTTGGCGATCCATTGGGCATTTTAATGGAACGTGTACATGACCTTTCAAGTGGAAATGGTGATTTGACAGCACGTGTTAAGATTAGTAGTCAAGATGAGATGGGTGATATCGCAAAATATATCAATATTTTCATCGAAAAAATTCAATCTATCATTTTAAGTTCACAAAAAATTTCACAAAATGTTGAACATACAGGCGAAACATTGAATATGAATGCGTCAGAGTTTTCCAAAGGTGTGGTTGAACAAGCTCAGCAGATTAAGATGTCATTTGACTTGATGAAAGATATTGAGACAGATTTAGACCTTTCTGAAGAACTTGCCATTCATACGGTTGAAGACAATCACTCTTCGTTTAGTGTACTCGAAAAAATGAGTATTGCGCTTAATGAAGTTGTTCAAAAGATTAATGGCGCAAGTGAGTCAGAACAAGAGATGGCACATCAAATCCAAAATGTTGTTTCTCAAACGGATCAAATCAAGGGCGTTTTGGCAATGATCAAAGATATTGCTGACCAGACCAACCTTCTTGCCTTAAATGCAGCTATTGAGGCAGCACGTGCAGGTGAACATGGACGTGGATTTGCTGTTGTTGCCGATGAAGTTAGAAAATTGGCTGAGCGTACTCAAAAATCACTTGCTGAGATTGATGCAACGATTAGTGTTATCGTTCAAGGGGTAACACAACTTAGTGGAAATATGGAAGTAAATGCACAAAATATCAGCCTCATTTCTCAAAATGCATTCGAGGTTCAAAGTGCGACAGAAGAGACTAAAAATCGTACCATTGAATCCATTGAAGTTTCTAAAAAAGCTTCTAAGAAAGTTGTTGAAATTTCACATCTTACCAATCAAATGATGGAACAGATGAAAAAAACACTTAGTTTATCGGATAACAACGAAAAAATCGCTATTGAACTTTCTCACATTTCTCAAAGAATGTTAGAATCTTCTCAAAGCCTCGATTCAACTCTTTCAACATTTAAAGCATAAAAAGCAAGGAGGCTTTAGCCTCTTTGCATCATTTCAACTTTTTCTTCTATCTCTAATAACTCTTCAATCATCGGTTCTAAAAGCGCTTCTTTCTCTTCAAGGTTTTGACTTAGTTTACTCAGCCCAATTTTTTGATAACACTCTGGATCTTCAAGACATTTTTTAATAGAAGCAATCTCATCTTCTAAGGCTTGAATTTGGGTTGGAAGCGTTTCAAGAGCACGTTGTTCTTTATAGCTTAATTTAGTAGGAGCACTCTCTTTTGTTTTTTGAACTTTTGGCTCTTCTTTTTCATTTGAAAGTAGATCTTGATTTGACTCCATAGCTTCAAGTTCTTTAATCTCTTTTTCAATCTCTAAATATTCGCTGTAATTCTGATAACTCTCTTCAATCAAACCTTCGCCTTTAAAGACATAGAGCTTGCTTGCGATCTTATCAACAAAGTAACGATCATGGCTTACAAAAATGACAGCACCACCAAAGCTTTGAATATATTCTTCTAGAATATTGATGGTAGGAATATCTAAATCATTTGTTGGTTCATCTAAAATCAAACAATCGACTTCTTGTGCAAAGAGGAGGGCTAATGCAACACGATTTTTTTCTCCACCACTTAAGATGCCAATTTTTTTATTGAGATCTTCTTTGGGAAAAAGAAAATTTTTGAGATAGCCAAAGACATGCATATTTCTACCTTTGACATCAACTCTATCCCCGCCATTTGGGCAAAAAGTTTCAATAAGGTCTTTGTTGTCATCAAGGGAGGTACGTTGTTGATCAAAGTAACCGATTTTAAATTCACCTTTATTAAAATTACCACTATCAACACTCATGTCGCCGAGTAATATTTTAAGCAGTGTTGATTTTCCTGCACCATTTTTCCCTACGATTGCGATACGATCTTTTTGTAAAATTCGTGTGCTAAAATCTTTAATAAGGAGCTTATCTCCCAATTTTTTATGAATGTTATACATTTCAAAAAGCATTTTTTGTTTATTGATAATTTTCTCACCATTAAAATTATGTTTTTCCCTCTCCAATTCAAGTTTAAGCTTTTTCACCAAAGAAGGATTTTTCTTTGCAGACTCACGCAGTTCAAAAACACGCTGTTTACGTCCTTCATTACGTTTGAGACGTGCTTTTACGCCACGCCTTAGCCACTCTTCTTCACCTTTAAGATATTTGAGGAGATTTTCATGCTGTTTCTGTAAAGAGAGAATAAGCTGTTCTTTACAGGTAAGATAATTTTCATAGCCACCTTCAAAACTTCTGACTTTCCCATCATCAATTTCAATAGTACGTGTTGCAAGATGGTCGATAAAATAACGATCGTGTGAAATGAAGAGGAGCGTAAATTTTGATTTTAGGATCATCTGTTCTAAAAACTCAACCATATAAACGTCTAAATGGTTGGTCGGTTCATCAAGAAGCAATATATCTGGTTTTTGAAGAATGAGTCCTGCTAGGGTTACACGACGTTGCTCACCTCCACTTAAGAGGTTGACATCGCTTTGTTCAAATTGCTTTAGATCAAACTCTTGTAACACTTGTTCAATTTTTTCATCCAAGCTCCATGCATCATGTACATCTAGGAAGGAGACAAGTTGGCTTTGTTCGCTTAAAAGAGCTTCATTGTGATAGTCATGTTCTAAAAGTTTTAATACGTCTTCATAGCGCATTTTTGCTGCTTTAAGTTCTCTTAACTCTTCTTCGATGGCTTCTCTAACGTTCATTCCCTCTTTAAAACGAGGTGTTTGATCTAACATTCCAACCTTGATGTTTTTTTGAAGAATTCTTCTTCCTTCATCTGCTTCTAATGTGCCATAAACGATTTTCATCAGCGTGGATTTTCCACCACCATTTTTACCGATAATGGCAACACGTTCACCTTCGTGGAGCGAAAAATCAATATCTGTTAAAATTTTTTGTGTTTCGTATGCTTTACTAATGCCAATTAAATCTAAGAGTGCCAAGATATACCTTATTTCATTTTTTGCGCGTATTATACCATTAAGATAAAGATGTATAGAAATGGGGTAGAGCGTTTACGCTTTACCCCAAAAGAAGGAGAATTACGAGCGGAATTGATTGAGTTTATTGTTAAGATTTTCAGCCAAACGGGAGAGGTGGTCTGCCGCTGCTGCGATTTCTTCAACACTTCTTGCATTTTGAGAGGTGAGGGTGTTGATGTTTGAAACCATATCCACGATTTTATCAGTATCTTGTGATATTTTTCGTGAATTTTCAGCACTTGTAGTGACCGCACTAACACTTTCTTGCATCACTTGTGTTGTTCCTAAGATGGTCGTTTCAACGCCATTCGAAACATCAGAGAGTCTTTGAATGTTTTTAGCGTTTCTTCCCATCTGCTCAGAAGAATCTACAATGGATTGTACAATGATATTGATGGTTGCGTTAATCTCAGTCAATGATGTTTGTGTTCTCTCTGCCAATTTTCTAACTTCATCAGCAACAACCGCAAATCCACGTCCATGTTCTCCTGCACGTGCCGCTTCAATAGCCGCATTTAAAGCAAGAAGATTCGTTTGGTCAGCAATATCAGAGATAACAGTAAGGATTTGTTTGACTTGTTCAGCATCGTGGCTCATCTGCTCGAGTTTATGAGCAAGTGCCGTTTCGGCTTGACTTGCTGATTCAACTTCATTACGAAGTGTGATGACTTCATTTTTTGCACTATCTAGTCTATTTCCCGCAATTGCAATGCTTTGTTTCATATTGTCAGACAGTGTTGCTGTTTCTTGAACAAAGGTTTTAATTGTTTCAATTTCTTGAATAGTATTTGCAACGATGCTTGAACTTTGCTCTGCATTACGACCTATTTGCATACTAGTGGTACTTAGTTCATGTGAAACAGAGGCATTCTCACTAGACGAGGCTTTTGCATCAACGATGGTATGTTCAAGGGTTACAATGAGTTCATTAAAGCTATCGACCATCTCTTTAATTTCATTTTGTTTGTCATAATTGATGCGAGAATTCAAATCTTTATTGCGTACAAAATTACCAATGCCATCACGTACAAGATGAACACCATTCATGATGTTATTGCGGATAAGAACGCTAATGAAGATAGTAGAACCAATAATAATAAGAGAGAGAATAATCAACATATAATTTGCATTTTGTTTTGCATCTGCAGCACTAATCGCTGAATTTTTCGCAATTTCTGCATTATAAGACATATGCGAATCAAGAGCTGCCGTGAAATTTTTTAATGTTGGTCTACTTTTGTTGAGTAAAATCCCAGCTTCTGATTTATGTCCTGTTTCAGAAAGCTTCATTACTTCTTGTGCAATTGCTGTATATTGCTTAAAGGTATCGTTGTCTTTGTTTAACAACTCTTTATCCTTCGCATCTGTAAGCATAGCTTCATAGTCTTTTAATGCTTTAGCAATTTCATCCAGGGCTTTTTTGACACCTTCTGCTGTTTTTGCATTGGTTTCTTTATCTTCTTGGGAAATATGCTCCCATAACACAAGACGAAGTCTAAGCGCATTTACAGTGATATCATTAAGAGCGAGAATACTTGGCAATGAGTTGACGTTACTATAATTTGTTTGATCATAAACTTGATCCATTTTTTTCATACTGATACCAAATATCGTACAAGTACCGATAATTGCGATGGCCAACATAACCATCAGTTGTTTAGATATTGTCATAGTAGACTCCTTTTGTGCTGATTTCTCATTCTAAACTCATTTTCCTAATAAAATATTTAAAGATATTTTGTAAAGTGTTGAAACATTCGATAAAGCTCTTTAATGTGTAAATCATAACACTCTATCGTTGTAAATGAGTTGTATTCGTTTAGGCAATATTGATGAAAAACTGGTATGATAACGTTTTTCAATTTGACAAAGGAATGACACTTTATGTTAGAACTTATTATGCTCTTTTACCTTGTATATCTTATTATTAAACTCTATGCTGCATTTATGGAAATTGGCTATGTGATGAAAGCACGTGGTCAAAAAGCGATTATTCTCTCTCCATCGAATTATCTCAAAGCTGCCGCTTATAAAATAGCTTCACAAAAGCTTTTAATATTGACAACATTTTTTGATTTTGTTCTTTTCTTTGGTTGGATAACATTTGGACTCTCTTATCTTGACACTACTATAATGATTGAGAATGAAGTAGTGCGATCGGTTGCGTTTATTATGAGCTTTATTGCAATCAACTATCTTCTATCACTTCCTTTTGATCTGTACCATACCTTTGGATTAGATAAGAAATTTGGCTTTTCTACGATTGATGTAAAGACTTTTGCCTTAGATCAAATAAAATCAGCATTGATGTTTATTCTGTTTGGTGGAGCTTTTTTTGCAGCAATGAGTGCTATTGTAATGGCATATGAATATTGGTGGTTTTTTGGTTTTTTATTTGCGTTTGTCGTTATTTTATTTATCAATATGATTTATCCTATTGTTATTGTTCCACTTTTTAACAAACTTACTCCGCTTGAAGATGAAAGCCTTAGAAGCTCTATTGAAACACTTTTGGAAAAGGCAGGGCTTAAAAGTAGTGGCGTTTTTAGTTTAGATGCTAGTAAACGTGATAATAGACTCAATGCTTACTTTGGTGGTCTTGGGCGTTCTAAACGCGTTGTATTATTTGATACACTTATCGCTAAACTTGAAAAACATGAATTGCTTGCAGTTTTAGGACATGAATTAGGGCATTTTAAACACAAAGATATTCTTAAAAACATTGCATCTAGTGCTTTGATGCTTTTTATTATGTTTGCACTTTTTGGCAATCTTCCAGAAGAGCTTTTTGACTCCTTGCATATGAACAAATCTGCAGGTAGTATCATGGTTCTCTTTCTATTGCTCTCACCACTTGTTTCATTTGTCTTAATGCCTTTATTTGGGTTATTAAGCCGTTATAATGAATACAAAGCGGATGAATATGGCAGTGAATGTGAAAGTAAAGAGGCTCTCTCATCTGCTCTTGTAAAGCTTGCTGATGAAAATAAGAGTTTTCCATTCTCTCATCCATTAACCATTACATTGTATTTTACGCATCCACCATTGACGGAGAGATTGAAAAAACTGGGAATGCAGTTTAATGAAGGAGAAGCTCTTGCACATTAAAGAGCTTTTGTCATATAGCGCAGAGCAATTACGAGAAGTAACTGATATTCCTCAAAAAGAGGCGATGATTTTGTTAGCTCATGTATTAGGTTGTGAAACGAGTTGGATTCTCACTCATAGTCATAATGAAATAAAACTTGATGAGCATTTTTTTGAGTTACTCAAACGTCGTGTTAGTCATGAACCGTTAGAGTATATTTTAGGAAAAGCTAGTTTTTACGGTAAAGAGTTCAATGTTGATTCTCGCGTGCTGATTCCTCGCCCTGAGACAGAAATTCTTGTTGATAAAGCAGTAGAACTTGCACGAGAATTACCTCAAAATGCTCATATCGTTGAAATTGGCTGTGGTAGTGGAATTATCTCCATCATGCTTTCTTTATTGCTCCCAGATGCAAAACTGACAGCCGTTGATATTTCTATGGATGCACTAAATGTCAGTAAACAAAATGCACAGAAGCATGGCGTTGACAAAAATATTACATTTATTGAAAGTAGCTATTTGGATAATGTTGATGGAAATATCGATATGATTGTCTCAAATCCTCCTTATATTGCAAATGCTGAACCTTTAGGTATTGGACTTTCATATGAGCCATCTTTAGCACTCTATGGTGGAAGTAGAGGGGATGAAATGTTATGCCATATCGTTGATCTTTTCCAAGAACGAAAAGCAAAAGCACTTGCGTGTGAAATGGGGTACGACCAACGTGAACCTATGCGTCTGTATGCACAATCAAAAGGACTCGAAATAGAGTTTTATAAAGATCTTGCAAGTTTAGATCGTGGATTTTGGATTAAGGAGAAAAAATGAGAAGTTTAACCGTAATTTATTTAGCAATACTTGGTATTGCCATAGGAGTTGAAATTGCAGCAGGTGCATTTGTTGCCCCTGTAATTTTTTTCCCACAAAAGTATTTGGGAGAGGGTGTATTAACACATTTTCAAAGTGGTATTTTAATGACACAAGTCTTTTTAAAGATGAATCTTCTCATCGGGTTTGTAGCACTGTACAGTATTATTTATGAAGTGCAAGTTTTTATGATGCGAAAAAATTATGATTTCTTTTCATTCATCGCTTCTATTCTTGTTATCATTTTAACAGGTCTTTTTTTATTTTACTATACGCCATTTATTGTTCATGCGCAACAATTAGGTGCTCTTGAAACAACAACAGAAGCATTTGCCACAATGCACAAGCAAAGTGAATGGGTCATGAAAGCTTTGATGTTGGCTCAATTTGGACTGTTAGTAAGAAGAGGTTTATTAAGTCAAAAGTAGAGGAAGAAGCTTTTAGCTTCTTCCTCTTCGCATAGAAGAAGAGATAGAGGGGTTATTAATCCATTTGGTGTCTGATATATGTTGGGATATCAAGATAATCATCTTGTCCCTCATAGCCACCACTTACTTTTTTCATGCGTAAAATACGCTCTTTTTTGATTGATTCTTGATTGCTATTAAGCATTTTAAGCTCTTTTGCTGCTTCAATTTTATTTTCAAATCCTGTCGCAACAATTGTTACACGAACAGAATTTTCTTCCATATCTTCGCTGGTCGTTGTACCAAAAATAACATCAGCATCTTCATCTGCACAATCAAGAATAAGTTGCATAGCATTGCTAATCTCTGTAATAGGGTAACTAGGTGGAATGTGGAAGTGTACAAGCACTCCAAGCGCACCGTTGATAGACATATTGTCAAGAAGAGGAGATTCGATAGCACTTTTAATAGCTTCCATAGCAGCATCTTCACCGGTACTTTCGCCAATACCCATAAGTGCCATACCTCTGTGACTCATAACGGTTTGTACGTCAGCGAAGTCAACGTTGATATCACTTTGTCCAGATGAAAGAACAACTAAACTCATACCACTAACAGCACGACTTAAAACGTCATCAACAATTTTAAAGCTGTCTTTGATACCAAATTTTGCATCGACAATCGCAAGAAGTTTATCGTTAGGAATAATAACGATAGAATCACTCTCTTTACGAAGCTCATTAATACCAAGTTCAGCAAGTTTAGCTCTTTTTTTACCTTCAAACATAAAAGGACGTGTAACAACAGCTACTGTTAAAGCACCTACTTCTTTAGCCGCTTGAGCTACGACAGGTGCTGCTCCTGTTCCAGTGCCCCCACCAAAACCAGATGCAATAAATACGATATCTGCTTTTTCTAACGAACTTTTAATTTCTTCATAACTCTCTAATGCAGACTCTTTACCAATTTCAGGGCGCATACCTGCACCAAGACCTTTTTTACCAAGTTGAATTTTTGTTTTAGCCAAGCAGTTTTCAAGGGCCTGAGCGTCTGTGTTTGCCGCAATAAGATCGATACCACCAATACCTTCTCTTACCATGTGGTTAATCATATTACCACCACCGCCGCCAACACCGATAACTTTGATTTTAGCTCCGTAAACACATTTTGATTCTTCTATGCTAAATCCGTTCATACCTCGTACCCCTCTTTAAAATAATTGTGTCAGTCTATTCCATAGTTTTGAGCCAAAACCCTCACTATTTTCTTCCTGAATATTTGCAAGATCTTTTAATTTTTCCTTTGCATTATTATCAGAAGCAGGAAGTGTTCCAACTTCGCCTTCTTCAACGTCTTCAACGTCATCAAATACTTCTTGATGATGATGTCGCGTTGTCGGTTCTATTGTCTCATCTTTATATCTTAATTTTTTATTAGAATCAATCTCATAAGGTGTAAAGTGACCTCCACCGTATAACACAAGACCAATTGCTGTTGAATAGCTTGGATCTCTGAGTGTCTCAAAAAGTCCGTCCATCTCTCTTGGTTTGGCAATCCTGATTGGAACATTGTCGAAAATTGCAGATGCTAATTCTCTAATACCATCCAATTTTGTCATTCCACCTGTTAACACGACACCTGCGCCGATTTGTTCTTTAAAACCACTGTCTTCGAGTGTTTTTGCTAGAATCATAAGTGTTTCTTCAACCCGAACATAAATAACGTTAGAAACAATATTGAGTGATACCTCATGGGTTGAACCATCATCCCCTATAACAGGAAGTTCAATAAGTTCATTGGAATTGCTTTTAAGTGAACCATAGTTAATTTTAATCTCTTCGGCTGCACCAAGTGGTGTATGAAGTGCAGTTGAAAGATCATTCGTAATGTTCAGCGAGCCAACACCCAAGTAGTCATTGAAGCGCATTGAATTGCCAGCGTGAATCATGACATTACAGGTAGCGCCACCCATGTCGATAACGGCAACACCTAATTCTCTTTCATCATGGTTTAAAACAGCGATTGCTGAAGCGTAACATCCAAGAACGATATTGTCAATTTCAACACCTGCTGATTTGACAGCTTTTTTAAGATTGCTGAGTGATGATTTTTGAGCGGTAATAATATGAACTTGTACTTCTAAACGAGCACCATTCATTCCAAGTGGATCTTCAATAAACTCTTGATCATCAACTTTAAAGTTATATGGAAGTACGTGCAGTTTTTCATACTCGTTTGGGATATTTGCATTATGATCTGCCATTTGCATAGCACGATTAATCTCTTTGATGCCAATATCGCGGTTTGGAATGTTGACAATACCACTACTATCAACACTTTTCGTGTAAGCACCAGAGATTGAAACAATCACTCTCTCGTACTGTGTACCAGCGACTCTTTTTGCATCATTGAGTGCATTACGAATCGATTTTGAAGCAAGGTCAATATTGGTAATAATACCTTTTTTAAGACCTTGAGATTTTGCAATACCTGCGCCTAAAATCTTGACGTCACCATCATCGTTTTTTTGAGCGATAATAGCGCAAATCTTGGTTGAACCAATGTCGATACCTAAAATCGTAGTGCTCAACTATTTTCCTTTGTAGTATTGCTCGACTTTGTATGCAGTAGCGAGCTTTTTAATAAGATTTTGGTTTAATTCAGCTTGTTTCACTTGTAAAACATTTTCACTAATCATACTAACATACTGCTTAGCCTTGTCCTTATTAAGCAACTTTTGTTCCAAAATCTCGTAAACAATGGCTTTCCCATCAATAACTTTATAACCTTTTTTTGCAGTGTTATCAAAAACGTGACTTAAAAACTCTGCACTTTTAGCTTCACTAAGTCCTGCAATTGATTTTACTGAATCTCTACTAACAAAACCAATATCACTACCTGCAAAGTTTTCAAGCTTTGCTTCAGCTTTCTTTTCTAAGGCTGTTTGTTTCAATTCTTCCAAAAGATCACGACTTGCATCTTTTTTTGCCATTTCATATGACATAGGCTCTGGGAATTTAATCTCTTTTACTTTAATAATGACGTAACTATCTTTAATAACAACAGGTTTTAGGACTTCATCTTTTGCTGCAACTTGGATTTTATCAAGTGGGAATGTTGTATCGTCGTCATAAATAACTTTAGTTTCGCTTGGAGCAGTTTCACCTTTTTTGAAAGTAAGGAAAGCTTCTAATGCATTTTTCTTATCATTTTTTAGTCTTAAATCAACAATGACTTTAGACTTTGCTTCAGCAAATGTCATCAATTTTCCATCTTCAAATTTGTAGTTATGTTTTTCTTGTGTGTAAAATTCTTCAAGTGTTTTGTCATCAAATTTTGTTTGAGATGCAGGAAGATTAAGAAGCTCAAGGGTATAACTTTTTTTAGTCAAGTAATTTGATTTATTTTTTTCCCAATACGATTTAATTCCTTCTTCATTGGTTGTTACTTCATTAGCATCAAGTGTAACTGCTGCAATAGAAAGACGATCTTCCATAAAGAAAGCAGAGGTAAAAAGATCGATCTCTTTTGTGGATGGTGCTAATTTGAAAAAGTTTTCAAGTTTACTATTTAAAATTTCTCTTTCAAGACCATTCTCATAGTCGCTAGGGTTAATACGATTTGATTTAAGGATAGAATAGTAAAGATCTTTATTGAAAACGCCATCGCTTTGGAAATTTGGATTGTTGATAAGGCGCTCTTTAACATCCTCTTTTGTAGCGACAAGACCAATTTCATCGGCATAATTTAAAAGAAGTGTTTGATTGACCAATGTGTTCATAACAATCTTATTCAGACCCATTTGCTCAGCTTGTTCTTGAGTAAGTTTTCCGCCTAGTAGGTTGTTGTAGAAGTTGTAGTGGTTTGCATAAGCAGATTGAAATTCTTGCACAGAAATAGTTCGGTGACCTACCTTAGCAACAGATGCAGCACGATCTCGATTTAGATCATAAGCTCCCCATCCCACAAAACCAGCGCCAACAAACGCTATTGTGCTAATCCAGATAGTGACGACCAGGTATTTTTTGTGACGTTGCATCCACGTAATCATTCTTGCCCTTTGAGAACTTTGTATTTTGCTATAATTCTATCTACATAGTTATTAAATAACCATAAATCGCGTGAAACTCCTAACAAAAAAAGGCAAAATGTAACAATGAACACAAAAATGTTAATTGAGGATGATTTAAAGCATATATGGCATCCGTGTACGCAGATGAAAGACCACGAGACACTTCCACTTATCCCGATTAAAAGTGGGAAAGGGGTCTATTTGCATGATTTTGAAGATAACCGTTATATTGATGGTGTTAGTTCATGGTGGGTCAATCTTTTTGGACATTGCAACCCGTACATTAATCAAAAAGTTAAAGAGCAATTAGAAACACTTGAACATGTTATTTTTGCTGGTTTTACGCATGAACCAATTATTAAACTTTCTAAAAGGCTATGTGCCTTAGCGCCTTATGGTCTTGAAAAATGTTTTTATGCTGATAATGGCTCAAGTGCGATTGAAGTAGCCTTGAAAATGAGCTTTCAATACCACAAAAATAGAGGAGAAAAACGACCTTTCTTTGTTTCTTTGGAAAACAGTTACCATGGTGAAACTATTGGAGCTCTCGCTGTTGGTGATGTTAAATTGTATAAAGAAGTTTTTGAAGATATTCTTCTGCAAACGATACAAACGCCTGTTCCAAAAGATCAAAGTGAGCAAAGTGCTATTGTGGCAGCTCAAGCGTTAGAAACAATTTTTAAAGAAAAAGCGGGGCAAATTTCAGCATTTATTATTGAGCCATTAGTACAATGCTCTGGCGGAATGAATATGTATCATCCACTCTACATTTCACTTGCTCGCAAACTGTGTGATACATACGGCATTCACCTTATAGCCGATGAAATCGCTGTTGGCTTTGGCAGAACAGGTAAAATGTTTGCATGCGAACATGCCAATGTTAGTCCTGATTTTATGACACTTTCAAAAGGACTAACAGGAGGTTATCTACCCCTTTCTGTTGTATTAACCACGCAAAAGATATATGATGCTTTTTATTGTGACTATGCCGAATTTAAGGCGTTTTTACACTCTCACAGCTACACCGGAAATCCTTTAGCGTGCAGTGCAGCTAACGCAACACTTGATATCTTTGAAAATGAGTCTATTTTGGAGCAAAACCAAACAAAAATTGCATTGATTGGTTCTAAATTAGAACGTTTTAAAACTCTCCCAACTGTGAATAAAATTCGTCAAACAGGAATGATAGCAGCGGTTGAATTACAAGAGTACCCTCTGGATTTTCGTGTAAACTTGAAGATCTTTACCTATGCCCTAAAAAAGGGTGTTATCTTGCGTCCTCTTGGGAATGTTATCTATTTCATGCCACCTTATGTCATTACACATGAAGAGATTGAAAAAATGATGGACGTTGCGTATGAGGCGATTGTAAGTCTTGGTTGAGTATAATAGAGCCATTTTAAGCAAGGAAACGCAGTGAACATACCCCATATTCCCGTACTTTTAGAAGAAGTAAAAGAGGCATTTTCTGGCCTTAAAGAAGGGTTTATTGTGGATTGTACACTGGGGTATGGTGGGCATAGTGAGGCTTTGTTAGAACAAAATCCTCACATTAAGCTTATAGGGTGTGACCAAGATGAAGAGGCGTTAGCATTTAGCAAAAAAAGGTTAGAGCGCTTTGGTGATCGTGTTATATTTCATCATGGCAATTTTGCTTCTGTTCTTTCACAATACACTGATCTTCCCATTCGTGGCATTCTTGCTGACATTGGTGTTTCATCCTTGCAACTTGATAAAAAAGAGCGTGGATTTGCGTTTGATTCTGATGTGTTAGATATGCGTATGAATCCACAGCAAGAATTGAGTGCTTACGAAGTAGTCAATCACTATTCTAAAGAAGAATTAGAGTTTATTTTGCGTGAGTATGGTGAAATTCATGAGTATAAAAAATTGGCACAGCTTATCTGTGAAGCAAGAGCTAAAGAGCCTTTGCACAGTGCAAAAGAACTTTCAAAAATTGCTGAAAAAGTTGGTGGGAAAAAGACTATACACCCTTCAACACTTCTTTTCCAAGCCATTCGTATTGAGGTCAATAACGAATTAGGTGTTCTTACAGAACTTCTTGAAAGCATCAAAAATGCACATTTTGAGCATTGTATCGTAGGGATTATCTCGTTTCATTCTTTAGAAGATCGCATTGTAAAACAGACATTTAAGCTTTGGTCCCAAAACTGCATTTGTCCAGCACACGTGATGCGTTGTATGTGTGGAAATAACCATGCCTTAGGTAAACTCATTAGTAAAAAACCGATTGAAGCAACTAATGCTGAAGTGAAAAAGAACCCAAGAAGTCGTAGTGCTAAGCTTCGTGTCTTTGAAATTAAGAGGGCATAATGGAAGATAAAAACGAACTACTTGACCAATATGATGCCGAACAGAAGGTTGAAAAAAACCTTGATTTTCGTTTTTTATTGCTTGTGTACATGGCGATGTTCGTTGCTTTTTTGGTCATACTCCCTAAAATTTATATCAAAAATCAAATCTACTATATGAGTCGAGATATTAGTAAGCTGTATGGTGAGTACTCAATTCTTAAAGAAGAGAACCGCGTTTTAAAACAAAATTTGGAAAATATTCGTTTCAAAAACCAGATTTTAGACACCATTTATATCGAATAGTTTTAAGTCCAATTAGGAGTTGTAATGCCAAAAGAGATGCTATTTTTAGCTATTTTAGCGATATTTTGTATTGGACTGTTTGTCTTTGGGCTTTGGATTAAAGCCATTTTGAAAGAAAAAACATATGAGTTAGTTGACCTTAGAGCTAAAAATGAACAATTAAGTTCTGAAAATTTAGCCCTTAATATGCAAAGTGCAAAACTTCAAGCAGAGCTGAATGCTCAAAAAGAGGGCAATCAAAAGCTCAAATTTGATCTTGAAGAACAAAGTAAAAAACTAGAACTAAAACTCAATGCCATCATGGAACAGCATTTAGAAAAGAAGCTTCAAAAACTCGATGAAACATCGACAAAATCACTTGAAACACTTTTAAAACCTTTTAAAGAAAATCTTGATAACTTCAAAAAAAGTATTGAAAATTCACAAGAAAACAGTACGAAAAAATTCGCTGAACTTTCTAAAGAGATTGAGTTGGTCGCAAGAGCAGGTATGAACATCTCTAAAGAGGCTGAAAATCTCACGAAAGCACTGAAGGGTAAAAAACAGAGTCAAGGTAGCTGGGGAGAGATGATCTTGGAGAGTGTTTTGGAGTATTCCGGTCTTATAAAAGGAGTCCACTACGAAACGCAAGAAAGCTATAAAGATGAAGAAGGGCGTATTAAACGTCCTGATGTTGTCATTAAACTTCCACAAGATCGTACCATTATTATTGATTCTAAAGTTTCACTCAACAGTTATGATGAGTTTATAAGAACTGAGAGTGAAGAAGAAAAGCGTATTGCTTCAAAAGCCCTTATGCAGGCTTTTCGTGAACATATTGATATCTTGGATAGTAAAGATTATGCTCACTACAAACAAGGGACTTTGCAGTATGTGTTTATGTTTGTTCCTATTGAAGGTGCATTTTCTGTTGCTATCAATGAAGACCCAAAACTCTATGAGTATGCCCTTCGTAAGCACATTGCCATTGTCAATCCTTCGACGTTAACAGTTTCACTGCGTACCATCTATCTTTACTGGCAAAGTGAACAGTCTAGTACTTTAGCAACAAAGCTTTTTGATGAAGCGGGGAAAATGTATGACAAAATGGTCGGTTTTGCTGAAAGCTTTAAACGAGTGGGTACACAGCTTCAAACCCTTAACAACAGCTATGAGAATGCTCAAAAACAGTTAACTGAAGGTACGGGTAACATCTTAGGCAGGGTTGAAAATTTAAAACGTTTAGGGGCGAAAGCTACTAAAAACCTTAAAGATGCTAAGCTGGAATACCAAGACTTCAATACAGACATTGAAGAAGTAACTCTTTTAGAGGATAAAACAGAAGAATAACTTGATAACAGTGTTGATGATTTAGTCAAATCGTGTTACAATCCCTTTGTTTAAGGTATCTGTCGTTACACGCCTCTATGTTAGGAGAGTAGCTATGAAAAACACGAAACGATATACATTCACATTTAGCATTATAACCTTGATTATTGGGTTAGCAGGGTTTCTTTCTTTCTCTCTTATTGGGCATAATTATCTACAAAGCTCCAAAAATTCTTACAGCATGATTCAAAAGCGTAATGCTGAAGTCCGAAAAAACATTATCGATACTATTTCCAATTCTCTGCAAAGAACTTCAGCGCATTTAACGGTTCTCGTACACAGCCAACAAGATGATGACTTGTTTGCTTCAAAAGAAATCTTTACACGTATGATGTGGGAGATGCTACTTTCTGATGATAAGATTGCGAGTATCTATATAGCTGACAAATTTGGCGATTTTTTTCAAGCAAGGCGTACGCCAGATTTTGTCATGCGTACGATTGATAGAAGAGTAAAAAAACCTGTTGATGAATGGGCTTATAAAAATAATGATTTTGATACAGTGCGCCTTGAATATAAAGAAGCAACATACGACCCTCGTGAACGAACATGGTTTAAAGAGGCGACTTCTCATAAAAATTATTATTGGTCCGAACCGTATGCTTTTGCTTCAACGAATGAGATTGGTATCACTGTGGCTTATCCTTTTTTCAATGAGGATGGAGAAAAGATAAAAGTAGCGGGTATTGACTTGACAATTGCTTCCATTACAAAATTACTGCAAGAACAAAGTAAAGTGATTGATGGACCTATAGTTATTGTAAATCCACATGGCGATGTAATAGCGAGTTCTTTGCCTTCTCAAGAGTCAAAGATAAAGATTGAGCAGCTTCCAAAAGAGATAAAAGCATCTTATGAACAGTTTTTAAATGGAACCAAACGTGGGCGTGTTCAAAATGCACATAATGAAAATTATCTTTTTGCTTTTTCTGAATTTCCTGCTGATTTTGGTAAACAGTGGTATATCGGAACATATTTAGAAGAGAAAAAGGTAACACATGAGATAGATGAGATTGCGATTGAGACGATTTTTATTTCGCTTCTTATTATGGCGATGATCATTGTTGTGACGTGGTTTGTACTAAGGCATATTATCATTCAGCCTGTGGATCTACTAAAAAACATGAGCGATAGTGTCGCTGCAAAACAATACGATGCGGTTCATCATATCAAAACGCGCATCAAAGAATTTTATGCACTGAGTCATTCGATGGTGTTGATGGCACGTTCTATCAAAACGCATGAAAAAGCGCAAGAGAATTTGATGGAGTCTTTTATAAAACTGATCGCAAGTGCAATCGACGAAAAGTCACCTTATACGGGTGGACATTGTGAGAGAGTTCCTGAACTGGCTTCTATGTTAGCAGAAGAGGCGAATAAAAGTGAAGAGGGTATCTTTAAAAAGTTTCATTTCCGAAATGAGAATGCATGGCGAGAATTTCGTATAGCGGCTCTTTTGCATGATTGTGGCAAAGTGACAACGCCAGAATATGTCGTCGATAAAGCAACGAAGCTAGAGAGCATTCATAACCGTATTCATGAGATTCGCACGCGTTTTGAAGTGCTGCTGAGAGATGCACAAATTGCTTATTTAGAGGGACTCTTAGAAGGAAAAGAGGATAAAGCGTTATTACGACAAAGACGCATAGAGGCTGAAGCGAAACTGTTTGATGATTTTGCGTTTTTAGCAGAATGTAACATTGGTGGTGAATTTATGGATGCCAAAAAAATAGAATGCCTTAAAGAAATAGCCGCTATAACATGGACATGTCATTTTGATGATAGGCTTGGTATGAGCGAAGCTGAACATAAACGCCTTAAAGAGATTGATGCTAAACCTTTGCCGTGTCAAGAAAGACTTTTAGAAGATAAACCAGAACATTTGATTGTTCGTTCACATGAAATAGATGAACATATCTATTCAGAGCTTGGTATTACGATGAAAATTCCACACTATTACAATAATCTAGGTGAACTTTACAATCTTAGCATTACAAAAGGAACCCTTAACGATGAAGAGCGCTATAAGATCAATGAACATATCATTATGAGTATTCGTATGCTTTCTGAGCTACCTTTTATGGATAATCTTAAAAAAGTACCAGAATACGCCTGTGCGCATCATGAAACGATGAAAGGAACAGGTTACCCTAGAGGGCTTACTAAAGAGCAAATCTCGTTACCTGCGCGTATTATCGCTATCGCAGACATTTTTGAAGCACTCACGGCTAATGATCGCCCATACAAAAAAGCTAAAACCATTTCAGAGGCAATAAACATACTGTACTCGATGAAAAAAGATCAGCATATTGATGGCGATCTTTTTGAGCTTTTTTTAAAAAGTGGTGTTTATATGAAATACGCCCAAATGTACCTTAGCCCTGAACAGATAGACGAGGTGGATATAACTCAATATCTCTAAACAGTTGTGTTAAAACACCTTACATTTTTTGTTTCATCTTGACACAAGTAACGAAGCGTTAGAATGTCAAAAAAAATGGAGACAAAAAATGTCTGAAAAACATTTTGAGCTTGACATTAAAGGGATGACATGCGCTGCATGTTCAGCGCGTATCGAACGAGTGCTAGGAAAACTTGAAGGTGTGACAGCCAATGTCAACTTAGCAACTGAAAAAGCCTTTGTGAGTTCAAACAATCCTGCAATTGATCTTCCCCAAATCATACAAAGCATCGAAAAGACAGGTTTTGGTGCAACAGAATCTGCCAAGGTTGACCAAAATCAAAAAAGCTTAGAAAAAGAGCAAGAGTATCAAAAGCTTCTCAAAGAATTCCTTCTCTCAGCACTCTTAACATTGCCTTTTTTAGTTGAAATGGTAGCAATGCTTTTGAATATTCATTTACATCTTTCATCGCTTATTCAATTAGCACTTGCCACCATTGTACAGTTTTACTGTGGTAGAAAATTTTATGTGGGTGCTCTTAAAAGCCTTAAAAGCGGAAGTGCCAATATGGATGTATTGGTTGTTCTTGGTACCAGTGCGGCGTACTTTTTAAGCCTATGTGTGATGCTTTTCAATCTACCATTACATCTTTACTTTGAAGCTTCTGTTTCTGTTATAACCTTAGTGCTTTTAGGAAAACTATTAGAGGTAAGAGCAAAAGCAAAGACAGGTTTTGCCATTGCAAAATTACTGCATTTACAGCCTAAAAAAGCCTTTGTTGAACGAGATGGTAAGCTTGAAGAAGTTAGCATTGAAGCGCTAAAAGTTAATGATGTTTTTGTCGTTAAAGCAGGAGAAAGCATCCCCACGGATGGCATTGTTCTTGAGGGTGCAAGTATGGTCGATGAGTCGATGATGACAGGAGAGAGCCTGCCAGTGCTTAAATCGGTGGGAGATTCTATCGTTGGTGCGACAAAGAATGGCGATGGCATGCTCAAATGCCAAGCAACAAAAGTAGGAGCCGATACATTCTTAAGTGCCATTGTCAAACTCATAGAAGAAGCACAAGGTTCAAAAGCACCTATCCAACGCCTTGCCGATACGATTTCAGGCATCTTTGTACCGATTGTTGTGGGCATTGCTGTCATTACGTTTGGCATATGGTGGATGGTAGGGGGAAATTTTGAAGAAGCGATTATTAATGCTGTTTCTGTTTTGGTTATCGCGTGCCCATGTGCACTTGGTCTTGCGACACCTACTGCTATCATGGTAGGTGTTGGAAGAGGCGCTAGTGAGGGCATTCTCATTAAAAATGCTGAAGTATTGGAAAATGTGGGCAAAATCTCTGCAGTTGTCTTTGATAAAACAGGAACTTTGACATATGCAGACCCTCATGTTGTTGATACACTCATCGAAAAAAATAGTATGGATAAAGAGTCTTTTTTAGAACTCGCCGCAGCATTAGAAGAGGGTTCTAAACACCCTTTGGCAAAAGCAATTATAAAAGCGGCACCTACAACGTCTCGCTTGAGTGTACAAACGTTTCAGAACTATTCTGGGCTTGGTGTTTCAGGAGAGATTGATGGTGTGGTTTACTTCGCAGGTTCTCCTGCTTTCATTACGCAGTTTACATCATTGGAGCATTCAAGCAAAGCAAAGCTATTTTTAAATGAGGGCAACAGTATTGTAGCTCTTGCTACACATGAGGAGATTATAGGATATATCGCGTTAGCCGATACCATTAGAGAAAGTGCAAAAATAGCGGTTGAGAAGCTGCAAAATGATGGTATTGCCGTCTATATGCTCACAGGTGATAATGAGCGTTGTGCCCAAAAAGTAGCGCATGAGCTTGGCATTAAACATTTTTTTGCAGAAGTGTTACCTGATGGTAAGGCAGAGGCGATTAGTAGACTCAAAAATGAGGGAAAATTTGTTTGTATGGTGGGCGATGGCATCAACGATGCACCAGCCCTTGCTGTGGCTGATGTCGCAATCGCGATGTCCAATGGTTCCGATATCGCCGTTGAAAGCGCTGATCTAATCTTAATTGCAAATGATCCACTGTTTGTGGTCAATGCCATAGCACTCTCCCGTGCTACGATGTCAAAAATTAAGCAGAATCTCTTTTTAGCTTTTGTGTATAATAACTTAGCCATTCCACTCGCGTTTATGGGTATGCTAAACCCCATTGTTGCAGGTGGTGCTATGGCGATGAGTTCAGTTTCTGTGGTGAGTAACTCACTATTGTTAAGACGTTGGAAAATGAAAAAATAAAATCATAATCGTAAGGAAAAGAAATGGCAACAATTACGTTAGTTGTTAAGGGTATGAGTTGTATGGGATGTGTGAAGAGTGTCAAGGGTGTTTTAGAGGGTATTAAAGGGGTCAAAAGTGTGAATGTTGACCTTGCTAGTGGCAAAACAATCATTGAGTATGATGCGCCGATTGATATCAGTGTGTTTGAAAAAGCGATTGATGAAGCAGGCTTTGAAGTCGTTTCATAAGACTGCATTTAAAGTAAAGAGCCCTAAAATAGGGCTCTTCTAATATTACTTCTCAAATAAGATATGAATATACCGCTTCGACCATAATCCAAAGATAATAATCCACAAACCAGCCACCGTGAGAACAGCATGTAAGTAGCCAAACTGTGGGAAAATACCAGCAATGATACGAATAAGTGCCATAATTTGGATAAGACCAAAGAGTGTTATGGCATACGCATCTGCTTTTGGAGTACGTCCTGAATGTCCTAAAATAACCCTTGTTCCAAAGCCAATGAGTACTGTCGTGAAATACCCTAGTGCTAAAGCATGCAATGGTGACTTTTCAAGATAAATCGTATGACCTAAAAGCGAACTAAAGTCTTGCACGACAAAAAGTCCAAAGCCGATAGGTGTCCACCAAATAGAGAGGAAAAGCACCCATAAAATTGGTGGTGATTTTTTAAAGGGAAGACGCCATTTGAGAAGCTCATACGTGATGATGCCAAAAAGCGCGCTATCTGCCACAAAAGCGTTAATACTTAATGCCTCCAAAACCACTTTTGCGATCAATGCTATAAAGACTGAAAGTAAAAAGTGTTTACTTTTATTGATCGTATAGCCAACTATGGAATTGGACGCAAAAAATGGCATCATCTTTTGAGAAACGATAAGAACAATAAAAAACAAATAAAGATAGAAACTAATGCCCAATGCAATAGCATATGTTGGGGCAAATGTATCGGTGATGAAAAGTACTTGTCCCACAGCTCCTAGAGCAAAAGAACGAAGCATCCATGTGGTATCGGCTTTGTTAGTGACTGTACTTTTGGTCTGAAAATCAAGTAAGAGTAAACAGAGCTTGATGTATCCAGCCAAGATAACAATCATGGCTGCTATAAGAGCAAGTTCAGAGATAAAAGAACATACAATAAACAGTAGACCACCGCCGTTTATTAACCATGCAACAGGCATATACTCACTTTGTTTAGGAGCAGGGCGTGAGAGGTAACGTGGGAATGTCGTGAGTAAAAAGCCTGCAAAAAACTGTGTAAAGACGATGAATGTCATCGCGTAAGCGTGGTAAAGTCCCACACTGGCATTGAGACTGATAAGTCCTGCATAATGCAGACCTAAAAGTGAAACAAAAAGCACACCTTGAACCACACCCGCAAAAAAGAAAATGCGGTGTGGTTGTGCTTGAAGGTTTTGAAGCGCCGTCGTTTTTGGTGGCGGCGGTGGGGTTAAACTACTGACAAAAACCACAACAACTAGCCCCTCGGTTGGCTGCATCGATAGCGGCATTTAACGCTTCGTCATAATTTGGTTCCTCGGTGATTTCTGGAACAACTTGTTTGTAAACGATTTTGCCATCTTTACTGATAACAAAGAGTGCTCTTGCACATAAACCTTCTAGTGCACCATCACTGATGAGCATACCATACGCACGTGCAAAGGCTTTATGTCTAAAGTCACTTCCCACCGTGATATTTTCAATACCTGCTACGTTACAGAACTTTGCTGCTGAAAAAGGCAAGTCCATTGAAATGACTGTTGTATCGATGTTCTCATGTTTAGCAACTTCTTGGTTGAAGCGTCTTGCTTCTGCGTCGCAAACAGGTGTATCTAAAGAAGGTACTGCAATGATGAGTTGTGCTTTATTACCTTCACCACCAATGGTTTTTTCTTGTAAGTCTGGTGTGACAACTTTTACGATAGGCGCATAATTACCTACTTCTTGGAAGTTTCCTTCCAACTTTACGGGTGTGCCCTTAAGAGCGGTTTTGTCAATTTTTGCTGTAAACGTCATGAGTATCCTTTCAATTGTTTTATATGAGAGTCATTTTATCTCATTTAAAAATAAAAAACCTTGATCTACATCTAGGAATTTAATTATGTAGTTTATTAGTTTTTTTGATATACTAGATCATACTGTATCGTACAAAATTATAGAAAAGCCCTTTTTTAGGAGTTTTATATGGAAACTTCACAAATCCTTCCGAACCGTTTAGTTCATTTTGATTCTTTTGAAGATTACTTTTGGAAACGTATATCAAAAAATTTTTTGATATTTAGTTGGTTTGGAGTTCTTCTTACCATTATCTATATTCCTTTTGATTATCAACTCCATAGCGATAGCCCAATTTTTCATTATATTTTAGGTGGACGAATGACCACTTTTTTCTTTGCTATTATGGTTGTCCTTGCCACGGCTCATCCTTTTTTTGAGCATCGAAATGTTCTAGGAATTACCACTTTTGGAACCATGGGGTTTAGTGCAGTGACTCTGACCTATCTTTTATTTGGAAATCCTATTCACTTTGTAGTGTATTCGTGGTTTTTTTATTTGATCGCAACAATGATGCTTACGCCATTAATTACAAAAAAAATCTTTTTCATTATGGAAGGGTATCAAGTTGCTTTTATGTTTGCTGTGATGATATGGACTAACCAAAAAGAAGAAGATATTGCTGTATTTCTCTCTTTGGCATTCCCTCTATTGGGATATGTTTTTGCTGTTGTTTGGTTGAACCGTAAAAATGGCAAAGAAGCCTACAAAAATGCTTTGCAAAACCATGTTTTGATGTCCTTAGATAGTCTCTCTAACCTCTTAAATCGTCGTACATAGTATGAAGAGTCACGCCGTAAATGGAAAGTCGATAAAGGAAGTTCGTTTTTGATGCTGGATGTGGACCATTTTAAAAGAGTCAATGATACGTATGGTCATGAATGTGGTGATATGGTCATTCAAACGGTTTCGAAAATTCTTTTGGAGCAGACGCGAGAATATGACATCATAGGACGACTTGGAGGAGAAGAATTTGGTGTTTTGCTACCTCAAACAACACTACTTGAAGCAAGAGAAATAGCAGAGCGCATACGTATAAAAATCGAAGAAACGACAATGCATTACAATACAGAAGAGATTCGTGTTACCGTTAGTGTTGGTTTAATTCGTAACAGTGAAGAGATCGAAGATTTTAACACCTTAGTTGTTTTGGGAGACAAATGTTTGTATCAAGCAAAGTCTCAGGGGCGTAATCGTGTGATTTGTTATGAGGAAAACGACTTTGTCATTTAAAAAGATTATGCGCTATACTGCTTCTTAGTAAATCTATGAAGGAGTATGTATGCAATATAAACTTATTACTGGACCGGATGACTCAACGTTTTGTGCGAGGGTAACGGAGTTTTTAAATAATGGCTGGAAACTACATGGAAGCCCATCAGTCACGTTTAATGGACAAACTGTCATCGCAGCGCAAGTGGTTGTGAAAGAGGATGATAAAGACGTTAAGGCGTGTGGATTTACGAAATAAGAGCTTTATATAAAGCTCTTATTAGTCTATGCTCTCAAAAAGCTCTGGTCTATACTCAAAATGCATGGTATCGTAGTGGTACCATCTACCACCCCATACAAAGCCATATTTCTCAAAAATATCGACGATCTCTTTAGGAAATTCATTGTGAAAATTGTGCGTTTTGTCCCATTGCCAGTAGCGTGAATATTTGGTATCAAGATCGATGGCAATGCCGTAGCTATGGGCACTTAAACGTTCTGTTTTTGCAATTTTACGAAAGTAGTAAGTACCATCGACTTTTTTGAGATACTTCATGAACTCTTCAGGTAGATTGTCTAACTCATCAGAAACTTTTTGAAGCTGGCGCGCGGCATTTTCGTTTTTGTTAAATTGCAGTTTTTTTCCACCGTGTTTTGGAAGCCAGTTTACCGTGGTTAGATTTTTTTTGATCTCGCTTTTGTTTGAGCCATAGAGTTTTTTCAAAAAAGCATCATTACGGAAACGTCCTGGATCATCGTTGAGTGCGGGATCTGTGATAGGTGCAAAAGCAGGGTAGACTTGGGCGAACATATCTTCGATGTCTGCATTTTCGAGCTTTTCATCAAAAGTTTTTACTTTTTTATCATCATAAGGGAGTGAGCTTCCATCCATAAAAAAGACGGTATTGTCTTTGATGACTTTGATGCTAGGGTACTTTTGAACAAGATTGTTGCTTTTAGGGTTTGCTGGTTTGACAGTTATGCCCTCAACACGGTTGATGAGCAGTCCGTTTTCAGGCACATTAGGTTGATTTGCCCCAACATACAAGTCTGTAATAACCGCCTTACCGATAATGTTGCGTCCTTCATTGCCATTTTCCATTGTTCGTACACCCCAAACGTTGTGCATTACAAGAGGTTTGCCTTCAAATTCACCTGCATAAAGCATAATGTGACCTTTAAGGTAGATGAGGCTTAAAAAGGCTATACCGTTTTTCAAAATCATGGCTTCTTTTTCCTTGGGTGTTAAATCTTTGAGTGAGATATACTCTCCAAAATTTTTTTGTGCAGCGGAATTTCGTGGTATCCAAATACCAAAAGGGGAGAGAAAATCGCGCGTCATAGCAGAACAATCACGGTTAGCGAGGTATCCACCCCAGCCGTATTTTTCGCCTAAAAGCGCATCGCCAATTTTACTAATGCTCTCTTTACTAAACGCTATAGGTACAGCTTGCGCAAAGCTTTTTGGAATGCGCAGTTCTAGCTTTTGTGCGCTAAATGTGGCATCTCTGGTGTACATATAGGCGTGAAAAAAGTCATCATCTTCACTTACGATAGGTAAAATGGCTCCCACTTTCGCATAGGTAATGAAGCGTTGTTTAGTGTTGTAAAGAGGGATGTTGTCTTTTACGATAGCAATTTTGTTTGCTTTGATAAGCTCCATACGCTCTTTAGCTTCTACTATAACAAAGCTTTCTACAGGAAGCCAACCAGAAGCAAACGAACTCTCTACAAATGCCCAAGCACCGTCTTTACTGTAATGTGAGATAATAAGAGGCTCTGCTACATGAATGCGCGAGGTTTGTAAGTAGTCAAACGGATACCCTTCTCCTGGAAGTGTCGTCTTTTTAAAAAAAGGTTTTTCTGTTGGGAGATTACGCATTTGTGCATTATGAATCATAATGGCATGAGCGTTGATACTACCATACGCATCAGGATTGGTCTCATTGATAATGGCATCGATCTCTGCATCAGAAATCAGTTGAAGATTTTCACCATAGTAGCGACTTTTAAGTCCATAAGATTTATTTGCCCACAAAGCGTCATCTTTTTTTGTACTTACATGAGTTCTAAACCACGGAGAGTAATAACGATACGTAAAGTCTTCTTGTGCGACCTTTTGTGGTGTAATATTTTGAGCTAAAAAGTCTACGTTTTGTGGGTAGATAAGCATCTCTTTTGAAGCAATTTTTTGAGCAATAAATGCTTCAGATGAGGGCTCTTTTGGGGCACATCCTGTTAAGATAATGAGACTGCATATGCACAGAAAAATATTTCGTATTGACATATTTGAAACCTTGAATTTTCTTAATGCTATAATACCAAAAACAACTTAGGAAGCCTCTTTGAATTTAGCACAAAAACTCATCGACATTTTAAAAAAAGACAATGTTCTGCTCACAGGTGGCGCAGGTGTGGGCAAGAGTTATCTAGTCGGTGAAGTGGTGAGTGAGCTTCGTAACGCTGGAAAACAAGTAGTAGTGCTGGGAAGTACTGGGGTGAGCGCTGTCAATGTAGGCGGGCAAACTCTGCACAGTTTTTTTGCGTTTGGTATCTGTAACCATCTTGATGAACTGATGCGTCATGATCGTTACGCAAAAGCGAGGCTTGCAGAAATCAAAAAAGTACTCACTAGATGTGATCTTTTAGTCATCGATGAAATTAGCATGGTTTCAGCTGATTTGCTTGATATGATTTATTATCGTCTTCGCAATGCTGGTTTTGAAGGAAGCGTACTTTTTGTAGGTGACTTTTTTCAATTACCTCCTGTTTCTAAAGGGAAAACAGATAGCCTTTGGGGTGGGTTTGAGTATGCGTTTGAGAGTAGTTCGTGGAAGGCGTATGATCCTGTGGTGGTTGAGCTTACTATTACCAAACGTACACATGATGAGCTTTTTTTTAGACATCTTGGAAAAATCAGACGCGGTATACTTGATGGCGATACGTTTGACTATCTTGAAGCACTGCGCTCTAATGTTAGCGTATGGGAAGATGACCCAACTGTTCTTTTTGGACGAAATAGGGAAGCTGAAGCACTCAATCTAAAAAGGCTTGCTGAGCTTGAGAGTGAATCGTTTGTATTAAAAGCCAAGGAAGAGTTACACGAAAAAACATTGCATGTCAACAAAATAGAAGGGTGGAAAAATGCGCTTCCTATTCCCGTTGATTTAACCCTAAAAATAGGCGCAAAAGTGCTTTTTTGTACCAATAAATGGGGTAAATACTACAATGGTGAGACGGGAATCGTGCGGTCAATTGATGCCGATACTGTGTTGGTAGAGAAAAAAGGTGAGCTTATAAAAGTAGAACGCCAAGAATATACATTGCATGAGAATGTGGTAATGGAAGGTGAAATCAAAGAAAAACCACTTGTCTCCATTGAGCAGTTTCCTTTGAAATTGGCGTACGCTATTACGATTCACAAGTCGCAAGGAATGAGTATTGATTCTTTGGTGTGCAACATTAACACTATTTTTGAAAAGAGTCAGTTTTATGTGGCTATTTCACGTGCTCGTTACCCCAATCAGCTTTTGTTGGATTATCACTATCAGCGTTTTCATGAGCATTTGGTGCGCTGTGTGCAGGTATCGCCTAAGGTTGGAGAGTTTTATGCAAAATCGAATGTTTTGAAGATAGAAGAGCTTAGGAGCGATTCACTTTTTGGTGAATTTTGACGATTTAGAATATAGAAAACAGATAGAGGGGGCAAACATGAATCTGGAAATTTCATACGAATCGAAAGGCTTGATAACCTACTCACAAAGCAATCAAGAGATTACTGGCAAAGATAAAAAGCTCACAGGCAAGCAGATCACCAATAGCTATCTTGCTGAGTATATGGCACAAGCCATAAAAGAGTCTAAATCAACCTTTAGTACACAAGCCAATACCTTTACACTTGCAGACATTGGCTATACAGGTAAACCTATAGGTGAATTGACTCAAGATGAGGCAAAAGCATTAGTGGCTGAAGATGGCTTTTTTGGTATTGCTCAAACGAGCGCACGTATTGCAGATTTTGTCATCAATGGAGCAGGAGATGACCTCTCTAAACTGCAAGCAGGACGCTCTGGAATGCTTCAAGGCTTTGCAGAAGCAGAAAAGCTTTGGGGTGAAAAATTACCTGAAATTAGTTATACTACGATGCAAAAAGCACTTGAAAAAGTAGATGCACGGATTGCAGAACTTGGTGGAAGTGTGCTCGATACATCGGTTTAATAAAGGCTCAAATGAGACGTATTTTGATAGCATTTTTTCTTTTACACGTAAGCCTGTTTGCGGAGACATTGGCATTGGAGCATTTTAAAGCCAATGTCTTTGCAAAATCTGATAAAAAGCCTGTGGAAGTGACTGTTGGTCTTATTTTTGAAGGCAAAGAAGTTAAGCTTTACGAGTATAAAGTCGTTGATGCGCTAAATATTGTCATTGGTAGTTATTTTGCAGAAGATCTTGTAACTTCTCGTGGTAAAGAGATATTAAAATCCACCGTAATCGCATATGCTAAAAAAACACATGGTTTAGTGATTGATTCTGTTTATATTAAAGAATTGACTGTTAAAACCAATCCAACAACACAAGAAATTGTTGAAGCCATTAAAAAAGAGGGTGTTTTCCAACAACAGCAAACAGCTGCTCCAAAACAGCAGTATCAACCTTCTCAACAACTCAATCTTGCTCCTCCACTTCCAAAGCGTTCACTTATACCTGAAGAGAATGCCGTTAATTTTTAACGCGCTAAAATCGAAAAAGATATGCTAAAATAAGATAAATCCAAGCGTATGCTTGACAAAGAGTCTGAATGAAAGATTTTGAAGCCGCAAAAGAGTTTTTTAAAGACACGGTTGATCCTTCGTTTTATTTTGATAGTATCAGCGCTGAGATTGCACGCAATAACCTTAAAGAAGCTATCGGCGATCCTTCTATTCCTCTTATTTTTATCATAGGTGATCCAGGTGTTGGAAAAAGTCACATTATGCGTGTGATGCATTACTCATCAGCTGTGGCTGCCAATAGTGTACTTATCGAACATCCTTTTTTTGACCCACGAGACCTTTTTAAAGAGTTATATGAGGCTAGAGGTATGCCTTTTGATAAAAATAAAACTCAAGGCGAGTTTATGGATGAGCTTTTTGAGGCGTATGTGGGAACATTATGCACGATTTTTATTGATGAAGCACAGCTATTAAATGACGATCAATTTGAATTCTTGCGTATTTTAAGTGATACCAAATTGTTCCAATTTGTTCTTGCCATGCATAAAGATGAAGGAATGGCACTGCTTGCAAAAAAACAGTTTAAAACTCGTTCTAAACTTGTCATTGAGTATGGTAATCTTGATGAAAATGAGATACTTCGCTACATTCATACCCTTTTTATGGGACACACGCATGGTGAGATCGCTATGATGTTTTCTAAAAATGAGGCTAGGGTCATCGCTCGGTATGCTAAGGGTAATTTTCGCATGATTAAAAAGTTTTTATATACATTGATGAAATTACTTGATTATGCCCAAAAGAAGGGGTTATCAAAGTATCGTAAACTGAACAGTTGTCTTTTAACGATGGCGGCACTTGATATAGGACTTATTCATGACTAGTGCACGATTTGAAGAGCTAGAAAAACGTTGTGCAAAGCTTAAGAAGACACGTATTATTCGTATTGTTTTTATCATTGCTTCTTTATTTTTAATAGGTTTTGGTAGTTATTATTGGATGTCTCATAGTACAAGCAAGTCTTTGGTGCCTGCTGTAGCCCCTATGCCACAAATAGTTCTTGTACAAGCACCTGTCGTTGAAAACAATGAAAGTAATGAAAGCATCTCAAACGAAGAACAAAATCTATCGCAATCAACAGACGATGAAATACTTTTTCTTGCTCCACACATTTATAAAAACGATGCAAAATTACCTTTAGATGAGACACAAGCAGCAACACGTTCCTTGAGCCATGAACAGCAATTACTAAAACGCTATAACACTATGCAAAATTTTGATAATGCTTATGCTTTGGCACAATTTTATTTTGAACAAAAATCATATCTTGAAGTCGTAGCATGGGCAAAAGAGGCAAGCCGACATAATTCACGCTCTGAAAAACCATGGATACTCTATGCAAAAGCAAAATTTTATCTAGGTGATCGAGCAGAAGCTATAAGGTCTTTGGAACTATTTTTAAGCTATATTAATTCTAAAGAAGCAGAAGAACTACTAATTTTTTACAAAGGACAAGAATGAGAGTTGTTTTAGCATTATTGGGTCTTTTATGTAGTACCATGTATGCCTATTCTTATAACGATGTTTTAAGAGATTATGAGGCAAAAAATTTTGAAAAAGTGTGTAATGAAGGAGCTGCTTTTCTTATCAAAAACGATAAAAATGAGCAAATCCTAGTTGCTATTGGTGATGCGTGTGCTAAGGTCGATGCGATAAACCCTTTGGGTAATGTTGCAAAAAATCTTGTCAGTACAAAAGAGTATCGAGAAAGTGGTTCATACTTCGCAACCTTAGTCCTTCAAAAAAAGCTTATTTATCAGTTTATGAATGATTCTATTAACCTCAAAGAACTCAAACTGCCACGAACAAATCATGTACTTTCTCGTGTCTTTGAACAGTTATCCAAAGGCAATTATGAAGTCGTTGATAAGCGCATAGAGATTACAACTCCTGAAATGAACTATCTATTATGGCTCTCAGATGATGATCCTAAAAAGGTCTACATTGATGAAAATAAAGATGGCAAGTTGGTTAAACGTCACTGGTATCTGTGAGGCTTTACTTTGTTTTAGGGTGTTTTTGACTACAATCCCACCTCTAATTTTTTTACTCTAGGAAATCAATGCCTCTTAGCCGACTTAATACTGAGCAAAAAAGTGCTGCAACAGCACCCTCAGGTCACAACCTTATTATTGCCAGTGCAGGAACAGGTAAAACCTCTACGATTGTAGCTCGTATTGCTCATTTGTTAAATCAAGGTATACAACCATCTCGCATTTTACTGCTTACATTCACCAATAAAGCAGCAGCTGAAATGTTGGAACGTGTTGGTGTTTTCTTTGGTAAAAATATAACCTCACAAATCGAGTCAGGTACATTTCATGCGGTAAGCTACCGTTTGCTCAAAAAAATGGGTAAAAATATTGTTTTAAAACAACCAAAAGACCTTAAAATCTTACTCAAAAGTATTCACGATAGACGCCGTTTTGACCATATAGATTCAGGGGTAAAAGCCTATAGTGCGGCATACCTTTATGACATTTTCTCACTGTATCAAAACAGCACAGTAACGCAAAGTTTTACAGAGTGGCTTGAGTCAAATGACAGCGAACATGGTGTGTTTTTTGATATTTATGAAGATATTTTTGAAGAATTTCAAGCACTCAAACGGGAGTTTGGTTATGTGGATTTTAATGACCTTTTAATTCTCATGCGAGATACGCTTAAAACAAGTGAAGAGTTAAGTTTTGATGAAGTACTCATTGATGAGTACCAAGATACAAATACCCTTCAAGGTTCACTCATCGACGCATTTCGCTCGAAATCACTCTTTTGTGTGGGCGATTATGACCAAAGTATTTATGCGTTTAATGGGGCCAATATTGATATTATTGGCTCATTTGCAACACGTTATTCCAATGCCAATGTTTTTACACTCAATAAAAATTATCGTTCAAGCCATAAGATTCTTTCTTTAGCCAATCGTGTCATTGAAAAAAATCCAAGACTGTATGAAAAAAGACTTGAAGTAACGCGTGATGGTGCTTTTGAACCGCCAAAACTGCTCATTTATGATGAGCTTTTCGCTCAATATCAGTCTATTGCTTCGCTCATTAAACACTCTGTTCATCAGCACCAAGATATCGCTGTTATCTTTCGCAATAATTCAACCGCAGATGGTATTGAAGCAACATTAAGAGAGCAGGGCATCGCTTGTAGACGAAAAGGAGGCATTAGTTTTTTTGACGCCGCCGAAGTCAAAGCCATGCTTGATCTTGTGGGCGTTGTCGTCAATCCCAAAGATATGATGGCATTTATTCATACCTTTGAATACGCTAGAGGGGTAGGTAGTTCACTCTCCAAAGAGCTATTTGATGGGCTTTTTAAACTGGGAGATGGCAATATCTATCAAGGTTTTTTTCATCCACGAGAAGATGTTGATGATATTTTTAAAAAGCGCACAAAAAACCATCAATTAGGACTTTTTGATGATGTGATCGATCTTGGAAGTGTAAGTCGTTTTTACAATTTTGGTTTTGAAGAGCAATTTCTATCAAGTCCTATATTAAAACATCCAAAACTTACAACGGATGGTGCGAAGTTCCTACATCAGTTTTATAAGTTTATGAAGCACGCAACACGTATTAAAACACCTCAAAGCCTTATCAATCACGTGTTAAGTTCGGAAGTATTCAGTGCGATTGCTGAAGTGTTAGCGATAAAGCGTTCTACTAAAAAAGATGGCAGTGTAGATGACAAAATGAAGCAAGAAGCACGTGCTCGCATTTTTAGAAAAGGACATTTGCTCAAAGATTTGGCAAGTGGTTATGCTTCAAGTGAACGGTTTTTAAATGCGCTGACCCTTGGTAGCAATGAGATGAGCGAAGGCGAAGGTGTTAACCTACTTAGTATTCATGCAAGTAAAGGTCTTGAATTTAAAGAGGTATATGTCATTGACCTTATGGATGGACGTTTTCCAAATCGTAAATTGATGCAAAAAGGTGGAAGCCTTGAAGAAGAGCGTCGCTTATTTTATGTTGCAACAACACGTGCAAAAGATATGCTTTACCTCTCTTATGCCAAATACGATAAAATTAAGAAGATTTCCTACATGCATTCTCCATTTTTAGTTGAAGCGGGAATGGTACATTAATTTTTAAGTCTCGACTAACTTAAAAGAGATAGAATAACTCCTAAAAATATTAGGAGTTTCCATGTTCAAAATTTCACTACTCATAACACTACTTTCAACCCTTCTTTTTGCAGAACTTCGCCATGTTGAAGCAAGTGAAGACGTCGTTAAAAGTGGCATAAAAATTATCGACATACGAACGCTGCCTGAATGGAAAGAGACGGGATTGGTTGCAAATGCTATTCCTATTACGTTCTTTGATGAACAAGGTAGATACGATGCTGAGTCTTTTATCAAAGAGCTTGATAAGCATGTAAGCAAAGATAAAGAGTTTGCACTTATTTGTCGTACAGGCAATCGCACTTCTGCTGTTTCTGAGCTGTTATCAAAGCAAGGTTACAAAGTTGTCAACCTCAAAGGCGGTATGAAGTCTTTGATGTCTAAAGGTTATGCTCCTGAACCTTATAAACCATAGGCAAAACAATGCACACTAATGACCTTATCCACGAGGATTCTCCTTACCTCTTGCAACACGCGCATAACCCTGTAAACTGGATGGCATGGAGCGACAAGGCACTCCAAAAAGCCAAAGATGAAAACAAGCTGATCTTTCTTTCTATTGGGTATAGCACCTGTCATTGGTGTCATGTCATGGAGAGAGAAACCTTTGAAGATGAAGTGAGTGCAAAACTTCTCAACGCTTCCTATGTCAGCATTAAAGTGGATCGTGAAGAGATGCCCGATCTGGATAAATACTACCAAGACGTGCATTATCTTCTTACTAAACGAAGTGGTGGTTGGCCGCTGAGTATCATTATGACACCAACCCAGCAGGTCATCTTTGCAGGAACCTATCTTCCCCCACAAAGTGCACAGGGACGTATGGGATTTCGTGAGCTTGTGAGTTTTATTAAAAGTAAGTTTGACGATGATTTTGCGGAAGTACAAAAGAGCGCACAAAGTATAGAAGCGGCTATTAAACATTATGAACGCAGTTTTGAGCAAAAAGAGCGCATTGATAAAGATGCCCTTCTTGAGGCATTTGTCAACAATGTCAAAGCAAGTTATGACGATGTTTCAAAAGGTGTGGGAAGTGCACCAAAATTTCCGCATGCTTCGACATGGAATGCTCTGTTAGATATTTATCAAAAAACGAGTAATCTTGAAGTCTTGTATATGAGTGAAGATGCCTTAAATGCGATGGCACGAGGGGGCATCAACGATCAAATAGAAGGTGGATTTTACCGTTACAGTGTCGATGAAGCTTGGGTGATTCCCCATTTTGAAAAGATGCTTTACACCAATGCTGAGCTGATCGAAGTCTATGCGAAGCTTTATCAGCTGACTCAAAAACCATTTTTTGATGAGATTGTCACTAAAACGATTGAAGCGATGGATGAGCGCTTTTTAAAAGAGGGGCTTTACCTCAGTGCCAGTGATGCTGACTCCGAGGGAGAAGAGGGCAAATACTTTGTTTTTAAATTTGCTCATTCAAAAGAAGTTCTGTTAAAAAAAGGACTGAGTGAAGCTGAAGCAAAAGAAGTTTTGGACTATTTTGGCATCACTAAATTTGGTAATTTTGAGCATCAAACAACCAATCCAGTTATTGCCAAAGATGAAAAGCCTTTACGTCTAGAAGAAGCAGTTTTGGCTTTAAAAGAGGAGCGCCAAAAAGTGGCATATCCATTCATTGATACGAAGATTTTAACGGCGTGGAATGCACTTATGATTACAGCACTTTTTGAATCTGGAAAGATTGAAAAGGCAAAACAAACGCTTGATATTTTGATGGATACTCTTTATGTCAATGGACTGTTATATCATCAAATAGTTTTAGGTGGAAACCTTAAAGTAGAAGGTTTACTTGAAGATTATGCCTTTGTGATTGAGGCATTACTGTGTGGTTATGCACATACCAAAGAAGCGCACTACTTAGAATTGGCAAAAAAACTAAGCCATGATTCAGAGCATAAATTTTATAAAGATGAAACATGGTATCTCTCCGATAAAGCGTTTCGGGCAAAAGCAGTATTAGAAGATAACAGCTACAAAAGCCCGCTCTCAACCATGATAAAAAATCTCTTTGAATTAGCGAAAATCGAAGATGATATGGCGCTCTCTATTCGAGTGAAAGATATGTTGGAGAGTTTTGGCTCAGGCATTCAAAAGTATGCCCATGCCTATCCCGAAGCGGTGAGGGTAGTTGCGCTTTACCTGTAAGGATTTTCCTTACAGGCAAAGAGAGTGTTTTAAAGTGCTTTTGCGATAAAGCGATTTAAACGTTTTGCAAACGCTGCGGTATCTTCGATTTTCATGCCCTCTTGAAGCTTAGCTTGATCAAGAAGTAAGAAAGCAACATCGTTCAGCTCTAAAAGATCAGATTTTGCACCGAGTTTCTTGAAGATTTCATGCTCAGGATTGATCTCTAAGATAGGTTTGATTGCTGGGAGATTGTCTTGTCCCATCTGTTTGAGCATCTGTTGCATTTGGAAATCAGGGTCATTTTTATCGTAAACAAGGCATGAAGGAGAATCACTCAAACGGCTAGAGATTTTGACATCTTTCGCATCATCTTTGAGGATTTCTTTCATTTTGACCAAGATCTCTTTATAGGTTTTCTCATCTTCTTCTACTTTGGCTTTGTCTTCTTTGATCTCTTCATCAATGTCTGAGTTATTGACTGGTTTAATTGGCGTTTTATCGTATTCACCAACCATTGGGAAGACGATAGCATCCACTTCTTCATCAAGCAGCAAGACTTCAATGTCTTTTGCTTTAAATTGCTCGATAAGCGGAGAATTACGTAAAAGCTTCTCATTTTCACCCGTGATGTAGTAAATGCTTTTTTGATCTTCTTTCATTGCCTCTTTATACTCTTTTAGGCTTATTAGACCATCGCGTTTTGAAGATTTAAAGAGTACTAATTCAAGAAGTGCTTCTTTGTTTTCCCAGTCATTGTAAAGACCTTCTTTAATGACACGACCAAAGTTTTTATAAAACTCTAGGTATTTATCGTTCTCTTTTTCTTTAAGTGATTTTAGTTCACTCAAGATCTTTTTCACAGAGGCTTTTTTGATGGTTTCTAATACTTTATTTTGTTGTAAAATCTCACGGCTGACGTTAAGTGGTAAATCTTCCGCATCAATAATACCCTTAACGAAACGAAGATAGGTTGGTAAAAGCTCTTTCTCATCATCCGTGATAAATACACGCTTAACGTAGAGTTTAACACCCGGTTTATAGTCCATTCTAAACAAATCCATTGGAGGTGTTGATGGAATATAGAAAAGGGTTGTATATTCGAATTTGCCTTCTGCTTTTGTATGGCTCCAAAGAAGTGGATCGGTGCTATCGTGAGAGATTTGTTGATAAAAGTCTTTGTACTCTTCAGGCTTAATTTGACTTTTTGCTACTGTCCAAAGCGCACTTGCTTTATTAATTTGCTCATTTTTAATCTCTTTGCTTTTTTCTTTGCCCTCATCATCGTATTCTTTGACTTCTTTATCCATAAAAATTGGGAATGGGATGTGATTTGAATATTTTTTAATAACGTTTTGAATACGGTAAAACTCTAAAAATTCATCTTCATCATCTTTAAGATAAAGTGTAATAGACGTTCCGTGATTCTCTTTTGTGACAGGTGTGATGTCATATTCTGCACCTGCTTCACTGCTCCACATAAATGCATTTTCTTCACCAGCTTTTTTACTTACTACTTCAATTTTGTTTGCAACCATGAACGCAGAGTAAAAACCAACACCAAATTGGCCAATAAGGCTTGAATCTTTCTTTTTATCACCGCTAAGGTTTTGCAAGAATGATTTGGTTCCACTTTTTGCAATGGTCCCTAGATTTTCAACTAAATCTTCTTCGTTCATACCAATACCACTATCGCTAATAGTCAATGTTTTAGCTTCTTCGTTGATGGCGATATCAATGCGAGGAGTGTACGAAAGTGATTTGTATTTGTCATCAGTCAATGTAAGATAGTTCAGCTTATCTAATGCGTCAGAGGCATTTGAGATAAGTTCACGTAAAAAGATCTCTTTGTTAGAGTATAGCGAATGGATCATCAGATCTAAAAGCTGTGTAACTTCGGTTTGAAATTGATGTTTTGACATGGTCTATCCTTTAATGTATGTATAATTTGGATTTATCAAAAGGTTTTATATCAAAAATTTTTTGATAAATCCAAAAAATCGCGTTATTGTAGCAAAAATGAGAGAATGCGAAAGCCACTTTTGTGACTTTCGAGGATATTATTTGGATGCTAATTCGAGAGTGAGTCTCTCTTCCATGGTACGATACATTTTTTCAAACCACTCTTCATCCTCTTTTGGATCGATAGGATCAAGATAGATAACTTTAACTTCTCCACCATGTGCATCAAGGCTTTTAGAATCAAGAATATGTCTCGCTCCTACAATGATAGCAGGTTGAACGATAAGCTCTAATTTCTCCGCTAAGATTTTTGCCCCACTTTGAAATTTTAGAAGCCTATCACCACGTCCCCGTGTTCCTTCCGGAAACATCGCTAGAACGCGTCCTTCACTAATACGCTCTTTACCTTCTTTAATCATCTTAATGATAGAGCGTTTATCTTTACGGTCAATTGAAATCATACGAGGCGCTGGAATAATATGGCCAAAAAGAGGAATGTCTTCAATCTCTTTTTTAGCAATCCAACAAAGATTTTTTGGGTAAATTGTCTCTAAAGCAACAATATCAATAAGGCTTTGATGGTTCATAACTAAAAGCGTAGTTTTAGGGTTTACTTCACCTATTTGTTTGATACTGAAGCCCATGAGAAATGTTTGCATTTTCCCCCATGCACGTCTGATTGGATGGGTGTTCTGGCGAAAAGTATACATCAAAACAATTGTAATCAGTACAGTGATGACGAATTCAATCATCACATAAAAACCTCTAATTTTTGATAATATTTTCACGCTCAGTCCATCCGATTTTGCCATCTGGTAGCAAGATTTTAATATAGTTATCTCTTTCGCCTAGTTTTTCAATATCTAAGATTTTATCGTTTGTAAAGAATACTGTTGAACGATCCATTGGTAGAATCCTAATGGTGCTATTGCTTTTCAATTTAGCATTATTGAGTGGATTTTGGTCTAAGAAAAAGAGAGCCAAAAAAATCAATGAAATAACAAAATAATACCATTTACGACGTCTTAGGAGAATGATGAAAAAGATAAATGCAAGAACACCATATCCCACAGTTTTGTAAAATTCAAAAATACTCTCTTTTGGATTCAGCCCAAGTTGCGTACTAACTTCATCACTTTCAATGGTCATTGGAAGTGCTATTTTATTGAATTTGTTGCTGGTTAGATCAAAATAGGTAAAATCAAAACTTTTTTGATAGTTTGGCAAAATAGCATAATAGTAGATTTTTTGACTGGTTCCATTATCGGAGAAAGAGTCAATACCACTTTTAGGTGCTCCACTAAGTGCAAAATCTTTTAGATTTGCACCTGTTGCTTCTATCTCTAGAACAACAATGACATTTTTTGCATCAAAGGTTGTTGTTTTATACTTATTAACAGTTAAGCTTTGTGCTATAACGTTACTAAAAAAAGGATCAGCTTTAAGTTGAATCAGCTGTGAAGGAGTGTTGAGTGCAATCACTTCGCTTTCAAGTGCTTCTTGACGGTCAATCAATGAAACACTTAACCTCGGCATTACAACTGATTTTGAATTGATTTTAAAATAAAACGTATTGTAATACGTATTATCGCGAGAACGTTCCCATGGATTTTGCGGATTTAAAACTTCAACACCGGATGCATTAGAGAAAGTATTGCTAAGAGCATCAATCTTATCGTTAGCGACAATGGCTTTAAGTTTGATAGAAAATACTTGACCTACATAAACTTTTGAAGGAGTCTCTTCAACGGAAAGGAAAAGGGATTTTGAGCGTCCAGAAAATGCGCTCTCTTCAGCAGCGAAGCTAGGCACTAAGAGTGCTAAAGAGAGCAGAATGAGAGTGATAAATTGCTTCATCACGTTAGTTTATAAAACCCTCAAGCATTTTTACACCATCATCTGAGCCTAAAATCTTTTCAATTGCACGCTCAGGGTGAGGCATAAGCCCGAAGACATTTTTTTCTTTATTGCAGATACCTGCAATTGAATCAACGGAACCGTTTGGATTTTTTAGATTTCCCTTTTCATCGCAATATGTTAATAAGACTTGCTTGTTTGCATAGAGTTCTTTAAGTCCTGCATCGTCAATATAGTAACTTCCTTCACCATGCGCAATAGGTATATTTAAAAGTTCACCAATAGAGTATTTCTTTAAAAACGTATTCTCATTATTAACTACTTTAAGGTGATGAAACTGAGAGATAAAGTGAACATTCTCATTGCGTTTCATAGCTCCTGGTAAAAGTCGTGCTTCAACAAGCATTTGAAAACCATTACAGATTCCAAGAACTTTTCCGCCATTATTTGCAAATTCAATGACTGCTTTCATAATAGGAGAGAACTTAGCAATGGCAGCACTTCGTAAGTAGTCGCCATAACTAAAGCCACCAGGAAGTACAACAAGATCTGTACCTTCAGGCAATTTTTCTTCTTTATGAAAAACGAGAACAACTTCTTGTCCTAGTTTTTCAAAAGCATACTTTGTGTCGATTTCACAGTTTGTGCCTGGAAATACAGCTACAGCTACTAGCATGCTGGGAACTCAATAGTGTAATCTTCAATAACGGTGTTAGCCAAAAGCTCATCACACATGATCGTTACTCTCTCTTGTGCTTTTGCTTTATCGCTTTCGTCAATGTCGAGAATAATTTGTTTTCCGATACGAACTTCATTGACTTCGTTAAATTTCAAAGAAGCAAGTGCATGATGAACTGCTTTACCTTGAGGATCTAAAACGCCATTTTTGAGCTGAATATTGACAATAACTTTCATCGTTTATTTTTTCCTTTGATTTTAATGAGCTAAGATACGTTTTAAGACTTCTTCATAAGCAACTTTAACATCGCCTAAGCCTTGTCTAAATCTGTCTTTATCCAACTTCTCGTTAGTATCCATATCCCAGAAACGGCAGCTATCAGGACTAATTTCATCAGAAAGAAGAATATTGCCTTCAACGTCAACGCCAAATTCTACTTTAAAGTCAACCAATTTGAGTTTACGCTCAGCAAAGAAGCTTTTCATAATAACGTTAATTTCACGACCAAGACGTTTAAGCTCTTCTAGATCAGATTCGCTTTTTACAAGATTGAGAAGTAAGCAGTGCTCATCATTGATAATAGGATCGCCAAGAGCGTCATCTTTATAATAAAACTCAACAAGTGTGAATGGAAGAACGGTACCATCTTTAATACCAAGGCGTTTTGCTAAAGAACCTGTTGCAATATTTCTAACAACCACTTCGATAGGGATAATTTTCACTTTTTTGATCAATTGATGTGTGTCATCAAGTGTTTTAACTAAGTGTGTTTTAATACCGTGTTTTTCTAAAAGATGAAAAAGTTGTGTACTGATTTTGCAGTTTAGTGCACCTTTTCCTGCTTCATTACCTTTTTTTTCAGCATTAAATGCTGTCAAATCATCTTTGAATTCAGAAATTAAAAGATTTTCATCTTCTGTGAAAAATAGTTTTTTACCTTTGCCTTCGTATAACATAGCACCTTTATTCACTTGTGTCTCCTCAATTATTTTTTGATAGCAAGTACTTTGATAGCATCAACAGCACTTTTTAACTGTAAGTCTTTGAATAAGTTTTCTTGACTCACGATCTCTTTGTCACTCTTTGTTGTCTCTTTTGTTTTCGCTTTTGTTTTTGTCTCTTTTGTGTCTGTTTTATTATCGTCTACTTTTTTGAGTTCACTCTCTAAATGTTTTTTAAGATCTTTTTCTTTAAGTGCTTGCTCATTGTTTTTATGTGGAACATCACCTGGATATACAACAATGTCAGGGGTTACACCCTCTGCTTGGATGGTTCGTCCACTTGGGAGATAATAACGAGCAATGGTTAAACGAATCGCTTCATTGTCAACGACTGGAAGAACGGCTTGAACGCTGCCTTTTCCAAAGGTTTTTTCACCAATAATAATGGCACGTTTATGATCTTGCAATGCACCACTGACAATTTCACTTGCACTTGCACTGCCACCGTTAACTAAAACGACAAGTGGTAGTTTGGTGTTTGTTCCAGATTTGGTTGCTTTGTATTCAGCATTTTCAGACTCAACACGTCCTTTTTGAGAGACGATAATGCCTTCATCGATGAAGATGTCAACAAGTCCAACTGCTTGATTTAAAAGTCCACCAGGATTGTTTCTAAGATCTAAAACGATACCTTTAACATTTTTGTTTTTTGTAATGGCATCTTGAACATCACCAACGATGTTTTTATCGAAGTTAACAACACGAACATATAGGATGTTTTCATTCTCGATGATTTTAGAATAAACAGATTCAATTTTAATGATGTCGCGTACAATAGAGATTGTAAGAGGTTTTGTTTCGCCTTCACGCACAACGGTAAGTTCAATACCAGTACCTGGTTTACCACGCATCAAGTTAACCGCTTCATCAATGGTCATATTGAGTGTTGATTGTTTATTGATTTTAAGGATGATGTCACCAGCTTTGATGCCTGCTTTATCTGCAGGTGTTCCTTCCATTGGTGCGATAACAGTCAGTGCGCCATCTTTTTGACCTACTGTAATACCAAGACCACCAAATTCACCTTCTGTCTGAATTTTGAGATCTTTAAAATGCTTCTCATCTAAGTAAGAAGAGTGTGCATCTAGATTGGTTAAAAGACCTTCTATTGATTTTTTAATGATGTCATCAATTTTGATATCATCAACATAATATTTTTCGATAGTTGCCAAAACTCGTGTGAATTTTGCCAAAGAAGCAAGACGACTCTTCTCACCTTCAGCATTGTCTGCTGCAAAAAGAGTTGATGAAAAAAAGGTAGTGATACCCAAAAACGTAGCAATAAAGCCTGCCGTAGCAAATGGTAGATGTTTCATAGCGTATATGTGCTCCTCGCATGGTATGCGTATTCTTTGGAGGATGATTATAGTGGAGTTTCCCTAAAACTTCTATGAAAGCATAAGATGTAGTATGAAAAATTTAACTCATATTAGGGTTTAGATGACAGTTGTGATTTAATAAAAGTAATGCCTTATTGCTAAATAAACTTGACATCAATAGACTAAAGTTGTAAAATTATAGAAAAATTATGAAGGAGCTGCAATGAACTCACTTTTCGAGCAATTAACGAACCAAATGCGAGAAGCTATAGAGAGCGCTATCAGCCTTGCACTGCATTCAAAAAATCAAGAAGCAACGCCTTTACATGTCACTTGGGCATTGATTACAAACTCAGCTTCCATTCTCAATCAAGTCTTTAATAAAATGAATATTGATAAGAGTGCTATAGAGCTTGAAATCAAAAGTGAAGTACAAAAACTGCCTACCGCATCACACGTTAGCAAAGAAAATATTTCTATTTCTCGCTCCCTTGTTGAGACTTTGCAAAAAGCTGAAGGCTTAATGAAACAAAAAGGAGATAGTTATCTCTCCGTAGATACATGGTTACTTGCTAATATCGATAGTGATCCATTGAAGAAGATTTTAGGAAAATACTTAGATGTTTTACATTTCAAGAAAAATCTTGAAGCGCTTCGTGGTGGGAAAAAAATTGATAAACAAAGTGCTGATGAAAACCTTGAATCTCTTGAAAAATACGGCATTAATCTTACAAAATTAGCTAGCGAAGGAAAGCTAGATCCTGTCATTGGACGTGATGAAGAGATTGGGCGAATGATGCAAATCCTCATTCGTAAAACGAAAAACAATCCTATCTTAATCGGTGAGCCAGGAACAGGTAAAACAGCGATTGCGGAAGGATTGGCGCTTAGAATTGCGCATAACGATGTGCCTTTGAGTCTGCAAAATAAAAGTGTTGTAGCGCTTGACATGAGTGCACTCATTGCTGGTGCAAAATACCGCGGTGAATTTGAAGACCGCCTTAAAGCCGTTATTGATGAAGTCAAGAAAAGTGGCAATATCATTCTTTTTATCGATGAGATTCATACCATCGTTGGAGCTGGGGCTAGTGAAGGTAGCATGGATGCTGCAAACATCTTAAAACCAGCCCTTGCACGTGGTGAGCTTCATACAATTGGTGCAACTACACTCAAAGAGTACCGAAAATACTTTGAAAAAGATGCCGCGTTACAGCGCCGTTTTCAGCCAGTAACGGTGAATGAACCAAGCATTAACGAAGCTTTACAGATTTTACGAGGAATCAAAGAGCATCTTGAGGCGCACCATAACGTGAGCATTCAAGACTCTGCTTTGATCGCTGCTGCAAAACTCAGTTCTCGTTACATTAGTGATCGTTTCTTGCCTGATAAAGCAATTGACCTTATTGATGAAGCTGCAGCTGAGCTTAAAATGCAGATTGAGAGTGAACCAACAGAGCTTAGCCGCATCAAACGTGCGATTAGTACACTGATGGTTGAAAAGGAAGCACTCTTGATGGAGAAAAATAAAAAGAATGATGAGCGTCTAAAAGCCATTGAAAAAGAGCTGGGAGATGCAAAAGAGAAGATGCATTCTCTTGAAGTGCAATTTGAAACTGAAAAAAGTGTTTTTAACGACATCGCATCCATTAAAACAAAAGCAGAAGCCCTTCGTAGAGAGGCAGAAACCGCAAAGAAAAACAGTGAGTTCAATAAAGCGGCTGAAATTGAATATGGTAAATTACCTGAGTTAGTCAAACAAGAAGAGGATCTTAAAGCCAGATGGGAAAAAATGGTTGAGAGCGGAACACTCTTGAAAAACAGTGTTGATGAAGAGATGATCGCGACGATTGTGAGTAAATGGACAGGCATTCCTGTCAATAAAATGCTCCAAGGTGAAAAAGCCAAAGTCTTAGCCGTAGAAGATCATCTAAGAAAAGAAGTCGTAGGTCAAGATGCAGCCATTAAAGCGATAGGTAGAGCTATTAAGCGTAATAAAGCAGGACTGAGTGAGCAAAATAAACCGATTGGTAGTTTTCTTTTCTTAGGTCCGACGGGTGTTGGTAAAACACAAAGTGCGAAAGCGCTTGCAAATTTCTTGTTTGATACGACAAAAGCTCTCATTCGTTTCGATATGAGTGAATATATGGAAAAACACTCAGTCAGTCGTTTAGTCGGGGCACCTCCAGGTTATGTAGGCTATGATGAGGGTGGTCAACTCACTGAAGCGGTGCGAAGGAAGCCATACAGTGTTGTGTTATTTGATGAAATCGAAAAAGCGCATCCTGATGTCTTTAACATTCTTCTTCAAGTACTCGATGAAGGGCGTTTGACGGACAATAAAGGTGTAACGATTGATTTTAAAAACACTATTATTATTCTCACATCGAATATTGCAAGTGCGAAAATCATGGAATTTGAAGGTGAGAGACGCGAAGAAGAGGTGATGAAGGAGCTAAGAGCGTACTTTAAACCTGAATTTTTGAACCGTCTTGATGACATCATCATCTTTAATCCACTCACAGAAGATGGATTGCGTGAGATCGTAAGCATTATGTTCAAAGACATAGAGACGAAGCTTGCTAACAAAGAGATCAAAGCTGAGCTTACAAAAGCCGCTAAAAGCCTCATTGCCGAAGCTGGGTTTGATCCAGTTTATGGCGCTCGTCCACTCAAACGGGCTCTGTATGAGCTGGTAGAAGATAAATTGGCTGAACTTATTTTGGAAGAAAAACTCCATGAAGGAGAGAGTATTGTTATTGATGCGAAAAATGGAGAGATCGTTATCAATAAACAGTAATAAAGCGATATTTCTGGCATGTTAAAGAACATGCCAGAAATTATTGGCAATCTTTATTTTGAATAGAAAATTTGAAAAGCTCTACATTGTTAAGATCATAGAAAACATAGATAAACACAGCTCCTTTTCTAAGAAGTGAGCGTGTTTCATAGTCGTTACAGAGGTAACTTTTATTGTTCTCGTATGTGGTTTTAATGAGTGTACCTTTATCGGCTTTGAGAATAGTTTTGACATGTTCATTTGCGGAATTGATACGGTTACGGTATTCGATAGCATTTTGCACACTGACAATATCTACAAGCGTTGTATAATCATCCAACATCATTGGTAAATGCTCTTTTGTACCATCTTTGATGATCGAGAGAATTTTTGGGATGTCTTCTTCTTTGATTTCATCTAAATCGCTTGAATCATCAGCAATGAGTTTAGAGATAAGTGCTAAAATGGTTAAAAACTTTTTCATATCATTCCTTTGTCGGAATTTTACAATAAAATATTTAAGATAGGTGCCAATTTTTGAAAGGAAATACAATTTTATGAGCTATTTGGAATGGTTTGAAACACATGCTAACAAACATCGTGTTATTGTTCAAAAATTGAGTACTCAAAATTATACACAAGAGATGATTATTGACTATTTTTTGTTTGAGAATATGGTTGAAAAAGAGCCTGAATTTTGCTTACTGTATGCAAAAAAACAAAAATGCCACAATCTTCAAGCGTTAAATTGCTATTTGTGTGCATGCCCTCATTTTCGCTTTAACGATGAAGGATTGAGCGTAGAAGAGGGTATAAATTATAAAAGCGAATGCTCTATTCACTCTAAAAAGAGTAGCTATTTTGTGTACGAGAAGGTTTCCCATTTGGACTGTTCGGCGTGTAGTGTGCCACACACCAAAGCCTACATACGTAAACACTTTGATGTGGACTGGAAAAAGATCATGCAAAAGTGTTTTGTTACATCTCCAAAGGCATAGCACTTACGATAATGCCATCACGATCGGCATAAAGATAATCACCTTCGTTAAACGTTATACCACCAAAACTAACGGTGTCATGCAATGAGCCTTCTTTAACTTCCATTGTTTTTTTCGGACATGTTCCTAACGCAAAAAGTCCTACATCAATCTCTTTTGTATTTTTCGTGTCACGTACATAACCGTTGATAACAATCCCTGCCCAGTTGTTCTCATATGCAAATTTCATAAGATTGTCACCTACGACAGCGGTATATTTGGCATCGACGTCAACCACAGCGATTTGTCCTGCACCTTCACTTTTAAGTAGTTCGACTAATGTTTTATTGTGACCTGGTAGTTTAATGGTGACGATTTGTCCCATAACACGTTTTGATCCACCGTACGATTTCATAATGGGATCTAAAACCTGAACATGTTCTGGGTATTTGTCACAAAGATCTGCGGTATAAAATTTCATGAGAGCTCCTAGTTTATTTGAAGAGTTGTATTAAATTTTGTTGATTAGAAATGGCTGAGCGTTTTGGAATCGTAAAATCGACTTTTTCTTTATGGCATGTTCCACAAATCTTAAGCTCCTGATGTGCTACAACATCTTTTTGAGCATAGACTTTGTCGCGCGAGTGGCAATCAAAACAGTCTTTTCCGCATTGTCCTTGCTCAGAAGGTTTATTATGACAGGTTATACACTCATTTAAAATCACATGGTTTTGGTCATTGATGTAAGGTTGAAGCTTTGAATGACACTCCAAACAGCTTCCTCCACACGCAATTAACATGCTCTGAAAACTCAAAATGAGAAATATAAGGAACAAAAAGGCTTTTTTTGACATGAATCCACTTTAGAAAATTTGTGTTAATTATACCTTTAATAACGTTAAGATAGAATGCAAAATCATTCAAATTTTAGGTCAGTCCATGAAAGTAGTCACAGGTGTCGTGGGTAATGACATTCATGTAGTCGCTAACAGACTTATTGATATATCATTACAAGCTAGAGGTTTTGAAGTATTTAACCTAGGCGTTAATACTTCATTGGAGGAGTTTATTGACGCCGTTGTTGAAACGGATGCAGACATTTTGCTCATCTCTTCGCTTAATGGCGAAGCCGAGGGCTGGTGTAGGGATTTACAATTTTTACGCTCTGAGTACGAACTGAAAGATGTCATTTTCGTCATTGGTGGCAATTTGGCAGTTGGTGAAGCGGCTCAAAGTGACATTGTTCCCAAATACAAATCCTATGGGTTTGACCTTGTCTTTCACCAAATCGATCTTAATACAGGGCTTGATGAAATAGAGCGTTTTGTAAAGGATCGAGCATGAGTTTACTCCAAAAAGAGCGTGATGTTATCACTCGCAATGAATATGCGGATAATTTTGATTTTGATGAGATTGAGAATTTTATACGCAATGCTCCAAAAGAGATGTTCATCTCTCATCATTTTAAAAAGCGCGATCGTCTGTTAGTTCAACCTCGCGGTGGCTTCCCAACCTACAAAAAAATGTTCGAGCTTTACGAAGAATTTATGAAAGCGGACATCGATGTCTTACCTCTTACAATCGATAGTAACACCCGTCTTAATGACTATGCTATGGCAAAAAAGATGCTCACTCTCTCTGAAGAGAATGAGATGGACATGCTCAATGGTTATCCACTCGTTAATCACGGCTACCGTACCACACGTAAGATGATGACACATTTTAACAAACCTGTGAGTCTTCGTCATGGAACGCCCGATGCAAGGCTTTTGGTTGAGACGGCTTTAGCTTCTGGTATTTTTGAAATAGAGGGTGGACCAATCACGTATATGCTCCCATACTCTAAAAACTTTCCACTCGATAAAGCCTTTTTATATTGGAAGTATGTGGATAAAGTCTGTGCGCTTTACTCAAAGCTTAATGAGCCAATCAATAGAGAGTCGTTTGGTCCTTTGACCGCAACGCTTGTTCCTCCATGTATTGTTATTGTTATTCAGCTCATTGAAATGCTTCTGTCTATTGAAGAGGGTGTGAAGTCCTTCTCTGTGAGCTTTTCTCAAAATGGTTCTATGATGCAAGACATTGTTACATCAAATGTACTGAAAAAATTAGCACGTGAATATGCAGATATGTTTGGTGGAAGCGATGCCATCATCAATCTTGTGTATCACCAATGGATGGGTGCATTTCCAAGAGATAAAAATCTCTCAGACCAACTGATCAACACGAATACCGTCATCGCCGCAATGGTAAGAGCCGATAAAATTATTATCAAAACTCGTGATGAGGCTTTTGGTATTCCAACAATGCAATGCAATGCCCAATCTGTGGCAAATACCAAGTACACACTACGTACGCTAAAGGGACTTCCTGTTGTTCATGACGCAGAGGAAGAGGAAAACTTGGAACTAGAAGTACGCTCAATTATGGATGCTGTCTTTAACGATCCTGCCGATACTTTATGGCGTAAAGTGTTCAATACCATCAAAAGTGGTTTGATCGATGTACCTTTTTCACCGCATATCATCAATAACAATGAAGTCATTACGATTCGTGATGATAATGGTAATATCCGCATCATCGAAAAAGGTAAATTACCGTTACCAGAACGCTGTTTTGCCTATGAAAAATCAAAGGTCAATTTACCTGAGAGCAAAACAGAAGTCATTAATAAAATTATCCATGACATAGGGGCAATGCTATGAGTAAACTTCTCATTGATGTAGGGAGCACCTACTTTAAGGTATGCCAAGAAAGTGGCATTAGCCAATATTTTAGGGATTTTAAAAAAGATATTTACGATGATTTAGTAACCAAATGCGGCAATATTTTTGCAAACTATAAGAAAGAAGATATTTTCATCTGTTCTTCTGCCAATGGTGGCTTAAGTACGCTTATTATTGGGCTTACGAACTCATTTAGTCTGAAATTTGCAAAGAATATAGCCTTTAATTCAGGCATTAACATTATCGATACGATTTTGTACAGCAAAATAGAAGAGTGTAGAGCTCCTAGTGAACTTGTGGATGTTGTGATTATCGTCGGTGGCATTGATGGTATTGGCAATGTATTTGATGAGAAATTGTTTGATTATCTCAAAAATGTACAGTACAGCAATATCGTTTATGTGGGTACAAAACAAGATGCATCGTTTTTAGGTGCTCAAATCCCTGATTTAAAAGTGCTTGGAAATATCATTACCGATAAATTGCATGTCAATGGTGGTGAGCTTAAAGAGTACCTCACAAACCTCTATCAGGCTGACATTGTTGGAAAAGAAGATATCAAACATCTCTATGCCATCACAGCCAATCAAATCTACTCAACCCCTTACATTGTTAACCGTTCACTTCCTCTTATTGATGCAAATTTTGAAGTGGTAAATCCTTTTATTGTCGTTGACATTGGAGGGGCTACAACGGACATTCACTACAGTCGTGATTTAGTAAGAGATAACATTGTCAGTGAAAGTGGTTATGACAGATTGGTCTTTAAAAAATTGGGTGTTTATAAATCTAGAGAAACACTTATTTTTGCGGCAAAGAACAATGAATTTGTGTATGAACTCTTAGCATATCTAAATGTAACAGAAAATATTTTAGAAGAAGAGAATGAGAAAGCATTACGTATTTTGATGCAACTTTCAATTTTTTTAGTACTTTACAAGGTTTCAAGACTTCATCCTTTGTATGTTACATTGCACCTAGAGCTTTTAAAAACGATTGTTTTAACGGGTGGAATTACCAAGGTGCTCTCTTATGAAGAAGTTGAGATGATTATGCAATTCTTCTATAAAAAAGTGATGAATTTACATGCTATTCCAAACATTGTGATGGATTACGACTACGCAATCTGGACATTAGGAATGGAAAACAATACTGATACGAGGAGTTAATATGTCAATTAATTGTATTCGTGCACTCATTGAAAAAGCGGCAGTAACATGTCCTGATAAAGTCGCTATTATCGATGGAGCCAAAAAATTAACCTATAGTGAACTGTTTCGCAAAGTCAATCAAATTGCTCATTATTTAAGTGAATTATCCCTTCCAAGTGGTTCACGTATCGGTATCTATTCACATAAAAGCAGCGAACAAATTATCGCTATTTTGGCACTTCTTTCAACGGAATATATTTTTGTTCCCATCTCAAGGCTGTTAAAACCTGAGCAGGTAGAACACATTATCAATGATTGTGGAATTGCATGTATTATTACTGACAAATCAAAAATAAAAAGCATTGATGAAATTAAATTTAGCGGCAAAATCATTACTTATGAAGCGAGTGAACGCGACATCGTCTCATTTGAAGAGATCTATAAATGTTGCAGTGATGCCTTTTTATGTAACATTGGTGATTATAAAAATGCTGCGATTACTTATAGTTTTGGATTGACAGGTTTCCCAAGAGGTATTGTCATTACGCATCGAAATCTTATTGATAGTGCAAGGGTCGCTTCAAATTATCTAGAACTCAAAGAGAGTGATGTGATTTCTGGAACACTTCCTTTCATTTTGGATTATGGTTTAAACCAACTCTTTTGTTCCATTTACAATCATGCGACATTAGCGCTTCACTCTTTAGTGCTTCCAGCAGATTTTTTCAATCATCTTATCAATGATGGTGTCACCGTTCTTCCACTGATGCCACCTCATATTACGCAGATGTTTGAAAGTGATCCTAAACGCATTCCTAATGCCAAGCTTTTAGGAAATGTACGTATCGTCACTTCTTCAGGTGGAAAAATTACGCCTAAAATGATCGCAGATATAGAAGAACGTTACCCTAATGCTAAATTTTACTCGATGCATGGATTAACAGAGGCATTTCGTTCGACGTATCTTGATCCTGCACAACTTAAAATTCGCCCAAATTCAATTGGTAAGCCAATTCCTGGTGTTGAAATCCATGTTATTAATGAACAAGGTTTGGAGTGTAAACCTCGCGAAATCGGTGAGTTAATTCATCGTGGTGGGTATATTTATAAAGGGTATTGGAAATCAAAAGAAGATACTCAAAAACGTTATAAAAGTATTGCCATCTTGGATAAAGTAGTAAATTTAGAGGGCGATTTGACGGATGAAATCGTTGTCGCGAGTGGAGACTTTGTTTACAGAGATGAAGAGGGCTATCTTTACTTTGTTTCCCGCAAGGATGATATGATCAAAGTAAGTGGCTTTAGAATCAGTCCATACGAGATTGAGAGTGTTGTTCACGATAAACTTCCACAAATTGATCAATGTGCTGTTTTTTCAATCGAAAACGAGAAAACAGAAGAAGAAATCGTAATGGTTTATAGTGCAATCAGAGAAGTGACGAAAAACGAAATTGTCTTTGAACTGAAAAAACATTTACCAAATCATATGATACCTTCTATCATTGTCTATAAAGAGAAGCTTCCTCAAACGAGCCCAAGTGAAGCAAAAATTGATAAAGAAGTTTTGAAGAAGATGGTTATGGAACTTCGCTAAGTGCTGACATTAAGAGCAGTGCTTAATCGAAGCTTATGCAATTTTAAGTAAAGCTAAGGTAAAATCCATACCTTAAAATTATTTTTGTTAAAGGAATTTTTGATGAAAAGAACGTATCAGCCACATAGTACACCTAAAAAACGCACTCATGGCTTCAGACTTAGAATGAAAACTAAAGGCGGACGTAAAGTTATTGCAGCACGTCGTGCTAAAGGTAGAAGCAGATTGGCCGCTTAAAAGATTATGATACTCTCAAGGCAACGAGAGAGTATTCATACGTTTATAACCATGCTAAAAAATGGCACTTTGATGGTGCCTTAGTCTTTTACAATAACGATACAGCAAAAAGAGTTGGCTTTACGGCGAGCAAGAAAGTCGGTAATGCTATCAAGCGAAATTTAGCCAAAAGGCGACTTCGGGCTATTTTTTTAGAAATTCAACACACTTTAAATGATGGCGTGTATGTTTTTGTAGCAAAAGAGAAGATCAATCACATATCGTATGATGCTCTTAAAAAAGGGATTATATGGTCTATGAAAAAATTGAACTGTGTTAAAGAATGAAATCTTTAGCACTGTTGTTGATAAAGCTTTATCAGAAGTTTTTTACACTGATTGGCTATGGAAGTTGTAGGTATTATCCGACATGTTCTCAATATACGAAAGAACAACTTCTACACAATAGTTTTTTAAAAGCTATCTTTTATAGTTTTATACGCATTCTGAAATGTAATCAGCTTTTTGCTGGAGGAATTGATTATCCTGTTATCAAAAAGTGTTTTGCATCTCCTCTTCCTTTGTCTCCCAAACATTCACACCCACATTCTATAACTTTTTGGTTTGTACCAAAAGATAAGCAAAGTTTTTACGTGGTAAAATCTTTTAAAACAACGAAATAAAGGGAATCTCGTGACAGATAAACTTACTCCTCAAGTGCGCATCATTCTTGCCACTGTACTATCATTTTTATTTTTTGCTCTGTATGATCATTTTTTTATCCCCAAAAACCCTCCATTGACTGAAAACACATCTCTTGAACAAAATGCTACCCCTTCAACGACAACAAGTGCGCCTGAAGTGAAATCAGCAAGTAGTGCAGATGTTGCATCAGCTCCTATGGGCTCAGCTAAAGAGAGTGAAATTATTACAACAATCAAAGCTGCGGGTTACGAAGTACAAATCGACAGACTTGGTAGAATTGCAAAGTTTTATCTTGAAGAAGGTAAGTACAAAGATGACAAAGGTGAGCGTTTTCAGCTTATCGATGCTTCTCAATCCCTTTTACCACTTGAAATTCGTTTTAGCGATAAAAACGTTAATGCTGATGCCTTTGTAATGTCTTATAGTGCAGATAAAAGCAATGTAGATGTCACTGAAAATGGAAGTAGTGTTGTTTTAACACAAACACTTGGTAGTGTAAATATTACCAAAACTTTAACATTTTTCCCATCAGGCAAATATGATTTACACATTAAACTCTCAACACCTAAAGAATATTTTGTTTCTCCAGGGTTCCGTCCAAGTGTAGCTGTAGATGGTTATACATTCCATGGAGCACTTATTAAAAAATCAGATGGTACTGTGAAAACAATCGATGATGGTAGTGCTAAGGGAGATGAGCGTTTTTCAAATGCTAAAGTTGTCGCTGGCGCTGACAAATATTACACCACATTTTTCTATGAACTAGATAAAGGTTTAGAGAGTGTTGTTTCTGTTGGTAAAGACAAAGATCCTCTTTTATTTGTAAAAGGTAATGAAGATTTTAAACTCAGTGGTTATATTGGACCAAAAGAGCATGTTAAACTCAAAGCCATTAATCCTGAATTAACAGATGTTGTTGAATATGGCTTTTTTACATTTATTGCTAAACCACTCTTCAAACTACTTGCATACTTGCATGGAATTTTTGGAAACTGGGGTTGGGCGATTGTTGCAATGACAATCATCGTTCGTTTAGTGCTTTATCCTTTGACATACAAAGGTATGGTTTCTATGAACAAGCTCAAAGAGCTAGCACCAAAAGTGAAAGAATTGCAGAAAAAGTATGGCGATGACAAGCAAAAACTAAATATGCATATGATGGAACTTTATAAAAAGCATGGCGCAAACCCAATGGGTGGATGTTTACCAATTCTTTTACAAATTCCTGTCTTTTTTGCGGTTTACCGTGTTTTACAAAATGCGATTGAGTTAAAAGGTGCTGCGTGGATTTTTTGGGTACAAGACTTAGCAATTAAAGATCCATACTTTATTCTTCCTGTGTTGATGGGTATTACCATGTTCTTGCATCAGCGTATTACACCAACAACATTTACGGATCCTATGCAAGAGAAGATTATGAAGTTCTTGCCATTGATCTTTACATTCTTCTTTGTAACTTTCCCAGCAGGTTTAACACTTTACTGGTTTACAAATAACTTAGCATCTATCGTACAACAGTTTTACGTCAATAAACTTTTCGCAAAAAAACATGAAGAGCAAAAGGTCGAAAAATGATCAAAGTAGAAGCAGCAACACTCCAAGAAGCTTACTCCAAAGCGGCGAGTGAGTTGTCTTGTTCGGTCGTAGATTTAGATATTAATATTATTCAAAATGGCTCAAGCGGATTCCTTGGGCTTTTCAAAAAAAGTGCTATCATTGAAGTGCAGCGAAAAGGCGCAAAGCCTTTTAAAGAAGAGCATGTTCGTAAAGAATCTGTTAGTTCACGTAAAGAAGATGAGCGTCATGAAACAGATACAGAAAATGGCGAAGAACGAAGAGATCGTAATCGCCGTTCTAAAAATAGACGCAACAAAAATAGAAATAAAGAATTTTCGAAAAATGAATTTTCTGAAAATAAACGTCCTGAGCCATTGGTCGTTAAAGAAACTCCTGTAACACCAAAGGCAGAAGTGAAGGGTGAAACACCTAAAGTTGTTCCAGCAAAAGAGCCAAGACACACTATTGCGCCAACAGCGATTGATCAGAATTTTCATCAAGAAAAACGCGAAATCAATGATATCATTGATGAAGTACGTTTACAAATCAAAAACCTTTTTAAATACAGCTGTTTTACGTTAGATACACCTCTTGTTTCTAAATACAGTGATGACACTATCTTAATTGAATTTAGTGGAGAAGATGCAGCATTATTGATTGGAAAAGAAGGGTATCGTTACAAGGCACTCTCTTATTTGCTTTATAATTGGATTAACCTCAAGTATGGTTTGAATATTCGTCTTGAAATTGCTGAATTTTTGAAAAATCAAGAAGAGATGATCGAAAAATACCTTGTTCCTGTCATTGAGCGTATTCGCAACAGTGGTAAAGGACAGACCAAAATTTTAGATGGTGTTCTTATCAAAATTGCTCTTGAAGCACTCCGTACAGAATTTCCTGAAAAATACGTTGGGATTAAGTCAGGGAAAGATGGTGGTAAATTCATCGTTGTTAACGATTTTAATAGGAAAAACGCATAGATACTATTGCTGCGATTGCCACAAGTGCAGGGGTCGGTTCCATCGCGATTGTTCGTGTAAGTGGACCCGATGCCCTTACCTTGGCTTTAAAACTCTCAAAAAAAGAGACATTAACTCCGCGTCTTGCAACACTCAGCTTTTTACATGACAAACTGAATGATGCTATTGATCAAGCGATTGTTATTTACTTTAAAGCGCCACACAGTTTTACTGCCGAAGATGTCGTCGAGTTTCAATGCCATGGTGGTAGTGTTGTTGCTGGACTTGTGTTAGAAACACTTCTTCATCATGGTGCAAGATTGGCCAATCCTGGTGAATTTTCTAAACGTGCTTTTTTAAATGGTCGTATTGATCTTAGTGAGGCGGAAGCCATTGCCGCTCTTATTGAGACAAAAAGTGTTGATGCTGCTAAAATGTTAACCCGTCAACTCAAAGGTGAGCTTCGCGACTTTGTTGGACATGTTAGAGAACTACTGATAGAAATCCTTGCCTTTGTTGAAGTCAATATCGATTATGCTGAAGAAGATTTACCTCTTGATATGATTGAGAAAATCAAAGATAAACTTGATGTATTGGCTAAAGAACTTTTTAAAACATATGAAAGTAGTAAGCGCAGACAAGGATTGATCAATGGTTTTAAAATTGCCATAGTCGGTAAACCAAATGTTGGTAAAAGCTCTCTTTTAAATAACCTCTTAAGTTATGATAGGGCTATCATTAGTGATATAGCAGGTACAACTCGTGATACTATCGAAGAAGAACTACGCATTGGTTCACATCTGGTTCGCATTGTTGATACTGCTGGTATTAGACAAGCAAATGATGTGATTGAAAAAATAGGAATTGAGCGTTCTATTGCAGCGATTGAAGAGTCTGAGATTGTTATTGCAATGTTTGATAATAGCAAGCCTTGTGACCATGAAGATGAAGAGATGCTTTCTTTGCTCCAAAAATATGCATCTTCAAAACAAATTCTTACAGTTTTAAATAAAATAGACCTTCCTAACCACTTTGATACACAGCATTTAGATCAAGATTTTATTGCTCTTTCGTGTCAAACACATAGTCGTGAACTTACGGATAGGCTTAAAGCAATTTTAGATCAAACGGCTGTTGAAGATACCCTTATGCTTACATCAATGCGCCAAATCGATGCCGTAAAACAGGCATATGAAAATGTACAAAGTTCTTATCAACTCCTAGGAGAAGGGGAGTTAGAGCTTTTTGCTTTCCATATCAATGAAGCAATTTCGAGTATCTCTTCTATCACGACAGCTTTTGAGCGTGATGAGATTTTAGAGAAAATGTTTAGTAACTTCTGCTTAGGTAAATAATCTTCATTTATAAACTATTTACCTCGGTATGCTACGATAAAAAGAGCTATAAAAAGGGGTTATGATGCTTTCAACAATAGAAGAGTTTATAAAAAAAGAGTCTTCATCTGGGGTAGTACTCATTGCTGTGACACTTTTGGCACTCTTTCTACAAAATAGTTTTTTTACAGATTTTTATTCTGATTTTTTGCGTACTCCAGTTCAAATAAGTATAGGAACGTTTGGTATTGCAAAGCCACTTTTTTTGTGGGTCAATGATGGACTCATGGCAATTTTCTTTTTTTTAGTGGGGCTTGAAGTTAAACGTGAAGTATTAGAAGGTGAGCTTTCTTCTAAGACGCAAGTGGCGCTTCCAGCAATCGCTGCACTTGGTGGTATGATTTTACCCGCTCTCATTTTTACTTTTTTCAATTTGAAAGACTCTTTTTCCATGAATGGCTGGGCAATCCCAACAGCAACTGATATTGCTTTTGCTTTAGGTATTCTCTCTTTATTAGGAAATCGTGTCCCTGCATCACTCAAAATTTTTTTAATGGCATTAGCCATCATTGATGATCTTGGTGCCATTGTGATTATTGCATTATTTTATACGAGCAATTTATCGCTCGTATCCATTTTAGTTGCATTTGGTGCTATTATTGTTCTGGTTGTTATGAATCATTTAAAAGTCATTAAAAAAGCAGCCTATGTTCTCGTTGGCATTGTTCTGTGGATCAGTGTTTTAAAATCAGGCGTTCATGCAACGATTGCAGGCGTTGTATTGGCTTTTTGTATTCCTCTGTATTCTACAAACAGAAACGGCAAGCGCTTTTCCATGCTAAAAGAGATGGAACATGATCTACATTATTGGGTTGCCTTTTTTATTCTTCCATTGTTTGCCTTCGTTAATGCAGGTGTCGATCTTAAAGGACTTTCACCTATGGCTCTTTTTTCTGACGTCTCATTGGGCATTATCCTAGGGCTCTTTTTGGGTAAACAACTGGGTGTTTTTGGCTTTAGCTTTCTTGCAATTAAGTTAGGCTTTGCTTCTTTACCAACGGGAAGCAGTTTTAAACAACTCTATGGTGTTTCAATACTTACAGGTATAGGTTTTACAATGAGTCTTTTTGTAAATACTTTAGCGTACAATGACACTAATTTGTTTTATTATGCTGATAAATTGGCTATTTTATTAGGTTCTTTTCTTTCAGGTGTTATTGGTTATATTTTTTTAAAAAGTACACTCAAAGCGGTATAACTTAATTCTAAGTTAAGAGAGATTACAATCTCTAAAAGTCTTGTAGTCTAAATAAAGGGATCAACTTTGTGAGACAACTTAACCTCAGTAAGCGTCTTTTTTGGATCATCGCTTTTTGCGTGTTTATATCGCACGGGCTTGTGGTATTGTATCTGTATCATCAAGCAGAAAATTTGGCACAAATGCGTGCTTACTCCAAAGCAAAAACCCTCCAAGATTATTTTTTATCTATGCGTTATGTGTACCACAAACAATTTTTAGAAAGTGGAATTGACCTTAATGATTCTACTGTTGGATTTTTGCCTGCACATGCTTCTGCGCATATTAGTGAAGAATTTTTAAAACGCTCAAATCAAGGTATTAGCATTCAGAATGTTTCTGATCGCCCTCGTAACCCTGTGAATCAAGCAGATGCTTTAGAAAGAAAATCCATTGCCTATTTTAATCAAAATCCTGATAAAAATGAGAGCATTGAGCTTGTCAAAGAAGGAGATGAAGAATTTTTCTTTTTCGCTTCTCCTTTACGAATTCAAGCCTATTGTTTAGTATGTCATGGTGAAAAAAATGAAGTATTACCATACATTGCAAAACGTTACGAACATGCATATGGCTATAAACTAGGCGAAGTAAGAGGTCTAACAAGTATTAAGATTCCCAAAAATACTTTATTTGATGAAGTGATTGCATTTTTCTGGAAAGAGATGTTATTTAGTTCAGTTGTGATGCTCCTTTTGTTGAGCCTCATGTATATTGCTATTAGAGAGTTGACAAAACGTGACGTTGAGCAAAAAAAAGAGCTTGAGGCGTTGGTGTTAGAGCGTACAAAGAACTTAGCCCAAAAAAGTATTGAGCTTGAAAATGCATATGCACATCAAAAGCATCTTTATTCTGTTTTGCGTACAGTTGCAGATAGCAACCAAATTTTGATTACGACACAAACGTTAGATGAACTACTCTATGAAACGGCACGATGTCTTTTTGCTAATGATTCATTTGCTCATGTCAAAATAGCATTATGGGATAAAGACGCTTTACAGGTAAAAGAGTCATGTGGTTTTGATGAAGAACATGACGTCAATAGTTTAGAACAAAAAGTTTTTGAAGAGTGTGGTTCTTTAATTATCAAACCTAAAAGTGAGAATATTCCTCAAACTTGTCAAGCGACAATGATGCGCTATCATGTAAGTGAAGCTTATATTACTGTTTTAAAAAGTGATAAATTCGCACGTTCAGCATTAGGTATTCTTACCGTTTGTACAACGATGGAAGAGGGATTTAGTCCAGAAGAACGTGCTATGATAGAAGAATTAGCAGGTGATATTGGATTTGCAATTAACTCTTTTATGCAAAAAGAGAGCATTGTAAGACTCTCTTATTATGATTCTCTTACAAATCTCGCCAATAAATCATTGCTTATTGAGCAAATAAAACTTTGTATTCATGCAAATAAGCGTAGTAAAACTTATGGTGCATTGTTATTTATGGATTTGGATAATTTTAAATCTATTAATGATCTCAAAGGGCATGCGACAGGTGATCAATTGCTTATTATGATGGCACAGAGATTATTGAATTATACACAAGATAATAATAGCATCGCACGTTTTGGTGGAGATGAATTTGCTCTTTTATTACCTTCTTTAGATACTGAGCTTGAAAATGCGGCAAAAAAGGCTGAAGAGATCGCAATGCAAATTTTGGTTGCAACAAAAGAGCCATTTATGATCGATAATCATCCTTTTTATGTGACTGTGAGTATTGGAATTGGTCTTTTTGATGGAGAAGAAGATGTCGCTACACTACTCAGCCATGCCGATAGTGCAATGTATACGGCTAAAACTGATGGACGCAATACGATTCGCTTTTTTGATCCTTATATTCAAAAAGTGATGGAAGAAAAATCTTTAATGCTTCAACAATTAAGAGATGCTATTGATTCAAAACAATTTTTGCTTTATTATCAACCACAAGTTGATCAAAATGCCCATATTATAGGTGTTGAAGCACTCATACGGCTTGCTAAACCTAATGGTGAACTTATACCACCTATGCAGTTCATTCGTTTGTGTGAAGAGTCAGGGCTTATTGTCCCACTTGGTCAATGGGTCTTAAAAGAGGCGATGATGCAAGTGAAACTTTGGGAAAATGATGCCCTAAAATCGCAATGGAGAGTCTCCATCAATGTGAGTACCAAGCAGTTTGAGCGCGAAGATTTTGTGTATAGTGTACGTAGCACACTTGAAGAAACAGCCATTCATCCTGCACTAATTCGTCTAGAACTTACTGAAAGCCTTTTAATTGGGGATAGTACGAAAGCATTAGAAAAAATTAGAGAACTTAAAGCATTGGGTGTATCCCTTTCTGTCGATGATTTTGGAACAGGATATTCAAGTTTGCAATACTTGAAATGTCTTAATGTGGATGAACTTAAAATCGATCAGTCGTTTGTACGTGACTTTATGTTAAATCGTAGTGATGCACTGATTGTTGAGACAATTATTTCAATTGGCAAGAATTTTAATATGGAAGTGATTGCTGAAGGTGTAGAGACAGAAGAGCAATTTGAAAGACTTAAAGCAATGGGATGTCAGAATTTCCAAGGCTATTTCTTTGGAAAACCGACACCCTCAACATCGCTTTAAGAGATTACTCACGGACGATGTCGTATCCTCTTGGGATTTCTGCTTTAAACAGTTCGTCATCTAAGAAAAGATTGGTTGTTTGATTAGAAAAAAGGATTTCGACAGCGTTATCCAGTTTATCACGGTAAACAACCTTTTCAATATTCTCTTTCTGCGTAAAAATAGTATAGGTTGTCTCTTGATATTTTGTAATATATTTATGAGGAGAAACTTCTTTTGCCTCTTGGAGTAATTGCGCAATATTTGGCGTATTTTCAAGTGTTGTAATAATGACTTGTTCTAATTCAGGTTCAATGATTAAAACACGTGTGTTGTTAAAATAGATTTTCTTTGCTACAGGTTTTTCGTAAATCCAGAGTGCTTTTTTGTCATTTGTAGCAAAGAAAGTACCTTGATAGATAATAGTTTTATTTTGATCGTTAGTTACTTTTTGTGTAAAATCGCTTTGAATAGTCTTGAAATGTTCGATTTTGGCAAAAAGGAGCGTCGTTAAACAAGCAAATATCCATAAAAATCGCATAAAAACTCCTTGTTAAGATAATAAGATATGGAGTTTTATCAAATAGATAGTAAAAGTATGATAAAATCCCAAGCTTTAAGAAAAAGCAAACGTATAAAAGTAAAGAAAATCGAGGTGGAATCACATGATGTTGAGTAATATTATTCGTAAAATTTTTGGCACTAAAAACGATCGCGTTGTCAAAGAACTGCAGGGGCGTGTAAAAAAGATCAATGCCTTAGAGCCAACATATGAAAAGATGAGTGATGAAGCCTTAAAAGAAGCCTTTAATGCATTTAAAGCAGATGTACAAGCCGGTCGCGTAAAATTAGATGATATTTTAAATGATATCTTTGCTCTAACACGAGAAGCAAGTAAACGAACAACAGGTATGCGTCATTTTGATGTACAAATGATTGGTGGTTTAGTACTTCATGGTGGAGATATCGCTGAAATGAAAACAGGTGAGGGTAAAACACTTGTCGCAACACTTCCTGTTGTTTTAAATGCGATGACAGGTGAGGGTGTACATGTTGTAACGGTCAACGATTATCTTGCAAAAAGAGATGCTGCGGATATGTCTCGTATTTATAACTTTTTAGGACTCAGCGTTGGTGTTGTAACCAATGACCTGGAAAATGACGCTAAACGTAAAGAACAGTATGATGCAGACATTACTTATGGAACAAACAACGAATTTGGTTTTGATTATTTGCGCGATAATATGCGTTATTCTTTAGATGAAAAAGTTCAACGTCAACATAACTTCGTTATCGTCGATGAAGTGGATTCTATCTTAATTGATGAAGCAAGAACACCTCTTATTATTTCAGGACCAGCAAATCGTACACTTGATGGATATAAAATTGCAGATGGTGTAGCAAAACAATTAACAAAAGAGGTTGATTTTACCGTTGATGAAAAAAATCGTACCGTTTTAATGACAGAAGAGGGTATCAGCAATGCTGAAAAACTCTTTGGTGTAGACAACCTTTATAGCCTCGAAAATGCTGTTCTTTCACACCACCTTGATCAAGCCCTTAAAGCACGTTATCTCTTTACAGCTGATGTTGATTATGTTGTAAGAGAAGGCGAAATTGTTATTGTTGATGAATTTACGGGTCGTTTAAGTGAAGGTAGACGTTTTAGCGAAGGCTTACATCAAGCGCTTGAAGCTAAAGAAGGCGTTATGATTAAAGAAGAGTCTCAAACACTTGCGGACATTACGTTCCAAAATTATTTTAGACTTTATAAAAAGTTAGCAGGTATGACAGGTACTGCTCAAACTGAAGCAACAGAATTTGCACAAATCTATAACCTAGAAGTTATCTCTATTCCTACGAATGTTCCAATGCGTAGAGAAGATATGAACGATCTCATTTATAAAACAGAACGAGAGAAATTTGAAGCGGTTATTAAAGATATTAAAGCATGCCATGAAAAAGGACAACCTGTTCTTGTTGGTACTGCCTCTATTGAAAAAAGTGAACTTTTACACGCACTTCTCAAAAAAGAGAAAGTGCCACACTCTGTTTTGAATGCTAAGAACCATGAAAAAGAAGCTCAAATCATTAAAGATGCAGGTGTTAAAGGTGCTGTAACCATTGCAACAAATATGGCAGGCCGTGGTGTAGATATTAAGCTTACGGATGAAATTAAAGCACTGGGTGGTCTGTATATTATTGGTACAGAGCGTCATGAGAGCCGCCGTATCGATAACCAGCTTCGTGGACGTTCAGGACGTCAAGGTGACGTGGGTAAAAGCCGTTTTTATTTAAGCCTAGAAGATAACTTATTACGTATTTTTGGAAGTGATCGTATTAAATCGATTATGGATCGTTTAGGAATTGAAGAAGGTGAGCACATTGAGTCAAAAATGGTTACACGTGCTGTTGAAAATGCTCAGAAAAAAGTTGAAGCATTGCACTTTGAATCTCGTAAACACCTTTTAGAGTATGATGATGTTGCTAACAAACAACGTAAAACAATTTACAATTTTAGAAATGAATTGTTAAATCCAAATTTTGATATTGACAGCAAAATTAAAGAAATTCGTTTTGAATTTGTAACAAATTTGCTCTTTAAAGCGGAAATTTATGAGGGAATTGCTCAAAGTGAATACAACATCGAACGTCTCATTTCTATTCTTCAAGATGACTTGAATGAAACATTTGAGATTGATGCCCTACAAGGCCTAGAATTTGAAGATTTACGTGCATTGATTGTTGATACTCTCGATAAAAATTTTGATGCAAAAATGTCTGTTGTTGATGAAACACAACGTAAAGAAATTGAACGTATTTTATATCTCCAGGTACTTGACAATGCATGGAGAGCACATTTGTATCAGATGGATATTTTAAAAACAGGTATTGGTCTTCGTGGCTATAACCAAAAAGATCCATTGACTGAATATAAAAAAGAGAGTTATAACCTCTTTATTGAACTCGTAGAACAGATCAAGTTTGAAAGTTTTAGAACACTTCATATTGTTCAATTGCGTGATAATAAAGAAGAAGAAGAAAGACGTGCTATGGAAGAGATGATTCGTAGAATGGAAGCAGCAAATGCCAATGCAACACTACAACATCAAAGTCCATACAATGACGAAGATGAAGATGATAAAGATAAAAAAACAGCACGAAACGAGCCATGTCCATGTGGAAGCGGCAAAAAATACAAGCAGTGCTGTGGCAAGAGTGGTCCTAAAAAAGGGCTTTTAGCGTAAGGGTTTTGAGTGCAAAAGAATCTTAGTATCTATCTTGTCAAAAAGTATTTACGATTTGACAAGTCTCAACCCTTTATTACGGTTATCTCTCTTTTAGCCTTTTTTGGCGTTGCTATTGGCTTAACCGTACTTATGGTCGCTATGGCAATTATGAATGGATTTGATAAAGAGTTTGAAAAAAAACTCTTTACCATGAATTATCCTCTCTCAATTTATTCTCGTAGTTTTTCCCCTGTCAATCAGACACAACTGAATGCATTAAAAGAGCAGTTTCCAAAACTCCAATTTAGCCCTTATATTTCAACCCAAGTGATTATCAAAAAGGGCAATCGTTTGGAAGGCGGCATGTTATTTGGTGTTAATTTTGAACAAGAGGCAAAGATTAATTCCATTATTGCAGAAGCAATCAAGGGTAAAACTCTTGATAAATATGACCTGATTACAGGTAGTGAAATCGCTAAAAATCATCAGTTTTCATCCGATGAAAAAGCAACTCTTATTTTCACAAAAAATGATCCTGGCGGTATGAGTCTTATCCCAAAAATGAAACGCTTTAATTATCAAGGTTCATTTCGTTCTGGATTGAATGCGTATGACAAAGCCTATATGTATACCACACTGGATTCTTTAGCACAAGTTATGCAGTATGACGAAGGTCATTTTGATGGTATTCATATCTACTCTGATGATCCTTTTGCGGATATCGAAAAAATTCGAAAAGCACTTCCTGATGATTTGGGCATTGTTGGTTGGTGGCAAATGAATGGGAATTTCTTTGCTGCGCTAGCACTTGAAAAACGTGCACTTTTCATTGTATTAATGCTCATCATTTTAATCGCATCACTCAATATTATTAGCTCACTTTTAATGACAGTAATGAATAGACGTAAAGAAATTGCTCTGTTACTCTCTTTAGGTGCGTATAAACAAGAGATCAAAAATACGTTCTTCTATCTTGGCTTAGTTATTGGCGGAGGAGGAATGCTCTTTGGGATTATCTTAGGTTCATTGGCACTTTTTGTTTTAGGCTCTTTTGATATTATCTCATTGCCTGCAGATGTTTATGGTACCGCAAGGTTACCACTTGATCTTTCTATGCTCGATTTTGTTCTTATTGTTTTAGGAACAAGTGTCATTGTAGCGCTTTCTTCATACTATCCTGCCTACAAGGCAACACAAATTAACGTTTTAGATACATTACGAAATGAGTAGAAAGTAGGCTTATAAAAGCCTACTTCAATAAATCAGTAGTGATATTGTAGTTTTCTTCGACGAGTTCACGTAGTTTATGTAAAAGTGTTTTAGAATCCGTTCCATCATCTGGATACGTAACGACGTTATCAAATGGTTCTTGATCTAAAAAATTCTGAATTCCAGAGAGTACTTCTGTTGCACCATTCCAATCTGTACCTGTAAGCATAACAACATAGTGATTGCTGTGATTAAAAATAGCATCTGTTCTTCGAAGAATGCGTTGGAACATCTCCAAACTATCCATCTCTTCTCTATCTTCTAATGAAAAAAAGATAAGAGAAAAAGGAACTTCGTCTTTAATACCAAAACGCTCTAAAAGAGCAATATGGTGATCAATCAGATTGGCAAGATTGATTTTTGAAAAAGCAATACCTGACATGGAGACTCCTTTGTGTACCTATTTCTTCTAATTGTACTCTAAAATCTATGCTAACGACTCAATTTTTTCAAAATTAAAATAATTATATCCATCTTTGTGTTCGTAGGTAAAACTAATATGATGTGCTTTAACAATATGATGCACGATATAGAGTCCTAGTCCGAAACTTTGATGCGAATTTTTCTCTTGTACAAAAGGCTCCAAATAGTGCTCAAGTTCGTACTTAAGCGGTTTTCCTTGGCTGATAAACGATATCTTCTCTTTTGTTGCCACAATCTTGATGGTCTGATCAATGGAATATTTAATACCATTGTCGATGACATTTTTCATGGCAGTGGTAAAGAGTCTAAAATCGACATGTAAAATAATCTCATCATCCAGTTCGATCTCAATTTGAGAAGGTGAAATCATTGCTAGGTCAATTGCTTCATCGAGCATATCGACCAAGCGATACGGTTTGACATTTTTGAGCCCTTCTCCTGATGTAATTTGTTCAATAGAAGCAAACTCATTAATCAAAAGTTCAAGCTTCTCAAATGTCCCAATCAGACGATCACGCTGTTTACCATTTTCAAGCATTTCAGCACTTATACGTCCTTTGGTGATAGGTGTTTTAAGTTCATGCATGATGTTACGTAAAAAGAGCTGTCTGGAGTGATTGAGTTTGTTGATTTGCTCAACCGCATTATGAAATGAGTTCGCGACTTGTGAGATTTCATCTTCCCCATCAGTTTTACAGTTAATATCAAGATCCCCTTTTGCAAAACGATCCATTTGTCGTTTGAGTTTACGAAGTGGTTTGAGTTTACGAATCGTTAGAATATAGGCAATAATAATAATGGCAAATACAACCCCGAAAATCATTTTAATGAGATCATATCGGTAAGGTTGAAAATCTTCATCTTTTAGAAGAAGAGAGGAGTATTTAGTTTCAATATGTAAATAGTGGTCATTGTCATAACGTAAAATTGCACTTGTTCCGATACGATCGACAATTTTTTGAATAATTTGTGCATTTTTAAGAATATGTATTTGAGATTCTTTGTCGGTAATTTCGCGCATTTGATACCCTTGTACCTGGCGCTTTAGTTCATCATTGGTAATAAAGTTATTCAGATGAAACAGTGTTGCTCGAGCAATAATAGAATATTTAGTATTGAGTTTTTCCGTATAGGTCTGTTTATCATATTCCAATAAAAAGAGGAGGGCCAAAAAAATGCTAACGATACTGATGGCAAAGATGAAGGTAATACTGTAAAAAATGGAAGATTTTGTCATTGTAAAAACTTATATCCTACACCACGAACGGCATGAATGTATGTTGGTTCTTTAGGGTTTTCACCGAGTTTTTGTCGAATTCGACCAATGATAACATCGATACTTTTATTGGTTGTTTCTTCACTAATAGCTTCAATGTTGTAAATAAGCTCTTCCCTCGATACAACGCCGCCTTCTTTTTTCATCAAATAGCCTAAAATTCCATATTCTGCTGCAGTGAGGTGGAGCTCTTTGCCATGCAATAAAATAATCATCTGGTCTTCATTTAAAATCAGATCTTTTGTTTTTTGAACACTTTGTTCTGTTGGAACAACGCCTTTTTGACGACGCAATAAACTCATAATACGTGCTTGCAGTTCTCTTGGGTTGTAAGGCTTAGGAAGATAGTCATCTGCTCCATTTTCAAGCGCTGTGACTTTATCTGTAATGTCGGTACGTGCTGATGAGATGATGATAGGAATGGTATGACGTTTGCGAATCTCTTTACATACTTCAAGCCCATCAAGTCCTGGAAGCGTAAGGTCTAAAATCACAAGGTCAAACTTTTTGGTATCAAGTGTAGAAAGTCCTAAATAAGGGTCGTCTGCAATGGTAATGGTTATATCAAATTGCTCTAAATATTCCGTTAAAATTTCAGCAAGTTCTAAATCATCTTCAATCATCAAAACATTCGTCATTCACACTCCTTTCAGATAAAGGATATTATAGCCTATTTAGGAGGCATTTGCCTCCTAAAGGTTAAGGCATAACAAGGATAGCGCGATAGTTCTGACGATTGATAATAACGCGTTTTTTACTGTTTTTATACTCTTTTAAAGCAGTATTCAAATCTTTAAGAGATGTGATACGTGTCTGCTCTACTTGAATAATAATATCACCTTCTCTAAAGCCTATTTTTTCAGCTTTTGATTCATCTTTCACTTCTAAAACAAGTACACCTTCAATCTCTTTTGGAATTTGGTATTGCATTCTTGTTTTATCATTGATATCTAAAAGGCTTAGTCCTTCAATAGGGCTTGTGCTTTTTCCATCACTCGCAACAACTTGTTCAGCATCCATCTTAGCCAGTTTGACTTTGGTGGTTTTTACTTTTTTATCGCGCTCGTAGGTAATCGTAATGGTTTTATCTGGCGCTATGCTTGCGACAGTGTTTTTAAGCTCATTAGAGTTTTTGATTTTTACTCCATCTACCTCAAGAATGAGGTCTGATACTTGTAATCCGCCTTTTTCAGCAGGTGAGTTTTTCTCTATCATCAAAATGAGTGCACCTTGCTTATTTTCGTACAACTCTTTAAGATCATTGGTCAAGTCGGAGATGGAAACGCCCATAAAACCTCTCTCAATTTTACCTGTCTCGACTAACGAAGTAGCAATTTTTTGTACCATGTTAGAAGGTATAGCAAAACCAACGCCGTTATTGCCACCACCTTTTGAAAGAATAGCACTGTTAATACCAATCAAAGCACCACGACTATCCACAAGTGCACCACCCGAATTACCAGGGTTGATGGAAGCATCGGTTTGAATGAAGTTTTCGTATTGGTTTAGTCCAACATTGTTTTTATTGAGTGCTGAAATAATACCTTGTGTAATCGTTTCACCTACACCAAAAGGGTTACCGATGGCAAAAACGACGTCACCTTCAAGCAGATTGGACGAGTCACCAAATTTAGCGACTTGCAGATCTTTTGCTTCAATCTTTACAACGGCAAGGTCTGTTTTAGGGTCTTCTCCAATGATTTTTGCTTTATACTCTTTTTCATCATCAGGTAATGTGATGACGATTTCATCGGCACCTTCAACAACGTGATTGTTAGTTACAATGTAACCATTTGCAGAGATGATAACGCCAGATCCTAGTGAATGAGATTTGCGTTCTTGTTGTTTGAGCTCAGGTAAACGGTTGCCAAAAAATTCTTTAAAGAACGGATTTTGCATAAGCTCATTGAGTTGGTCATTTTGCTTACTTTTTTTAGTCGTTGCAATGTTAACAACACTTTTTTTAGCATCTTTAATAGCATTATGATAAGAGAGAATCACATTTTGAGATGTAGCATCTTGACGTTCTGAGTCTTTGGGCATTTGGGCTATTTCAATAGTAGCCGCATACAGTGAAATGGATGCGATAAGGGATAAAAAAATCATCTTTTTCATTGTTAAACTCCTTGATAGTTTCTATAAATGAAATTATAGATAACAGAGGTAAATATATAGTAAATATTGAGGAATTAATCATATAAGTTGATTGACCTAGACTAAACTTTTATGTTATAATCACTATAAATATTAATGGACAGAACACCGTCCACAATAAGGTTAATACCCATGAGTAAAAGTTTATATGAAACATTGGATGTCTCCCCAGATGCCAGTGCAGATGAAATAAAAAAAGCGTACAGAAGATTAGCGCGTAAATACCACCCAGACATCAATAAAGATGCAGGCGCGGAAGAAAAATTCAAAGAGATTAACGCTGCGTATGAAATTTTGAGTGATGAACAAAAACGTCGTCAGTATGATCAATATGGCGATAGTATGTTTGGTGGTCAAAATTTCCATGACTTTGCACATTCTCAAGGTGGCGCAAATCTCGATGACATCTTACGTAGTATCTTCGGTGGCGGCGGTGGCTTTGGCGGCTTTAGTAGCAGTCGAGGTGGTTTTGGAGGATTTGGTGGTTCGAGTTTTGGCGGTGGTGGTTTTGGTGGCTTTGGTGAACCAGACTTAGATGTTAGCGCTAAAATTGTTATTCCTTTCAATGTCGCTATTTTAGGTGGAAAACATTCCCTCTCTTATAACAACGAGAGTTTTGATGTCAAAATTCCAGCAGGTATTAAAAATGGCGAAAAAATGCGTGTCAAAGATAAAGGAAAATCGTTTCAAGGACAAAAAGGCGATCTCATTTTAAGTGTTGAAGTGGCTTCAAGTCCTGAATATACTAGAGAAGGTGATGATTTGATAAAAACCATTGATGTTCCTTTAAAAACGGCACTTTTCGGCGGTAAAATCACTGTAGATACACTTTACAAAGAGATTACACTGAAAGTAAAAGAAGATACAAAAAATGGACAAAAATTTAGAGTAAAAGAGTATGGTGCACTAAATCGTAAAACACAAACAAAAGGCGATTTATACTTAGTGGCCAATATTGTTCTTCCTCCAGTTGCTTCATTAGATAGTTCCTTGAAAGCAATGATGGAATCACATTTACCAAACTAAATTAAAGAGGAGTATATCATGCATCACGGATATGAAGAACCTGTTTATTTGATTAGTGTTGTAGCAAAGGTTTTAACGATTCATCCTCAAACCCTTCGTCAGTATGAACGAGAAGGGCTGGTAAGACCTTCAAGGACAGATGGAAAAATGAGGCTTTACTCACAACGTGATATCGATAAGATCAAAATGATTCAACGTCTTACTCGTGATTTGGGTGTTAATTTAGCAGGTGTTGACATCATTATGCAGCTCAAAGATAAAATCGATGAATATGAAGCATTGATTGAAACCCTTCGTTTAGAAGTGAGTGGTCTTTCTAAAAAAAGTACACAAACTAAAAATCCATTGGTAAAACATAAAAACAGTTACGAGATTATTTTATTTGGGGAGTAAATGTGGATAATTTATTAGCGATCATTTTAAGTGCAACCGCTTTAGCAACTCTTTTCAATATCTTATTGAAACGTTTTAATATACCAACGATTATTGGTTATATTATCACTGGGTTTGCTATTGCTTATATGTATAATTTAGGTCGTAATAATGAATCTCTCACCCATATCGCAGAGTTTGGCGTTGTTTTTTTGATGTTTACTATTGGGCTTGAATTTTCCATTAAACATCTTTTAGGAATGAAAAAAGATGTTTTCTTTTACGGTCTCTTGCAAGTCTCACTCGTAGGTGGTGTTATTGCATTAGGCTCTGAGTATTTTTTTGGCATAGAAAAAAAGAGTGCGATTGTCATTGGTTACGCATTAGCACTATCATCGACTGCAATTGTTCTTAAAATTCTCAATGATAGTGGAACGATTCATACTGTTTATGGACGTAAAGCACTGGGAATTCTTCTTTTTCAAGATATTGCTGTTATTCCCATCTTATTGATGATTAATATTTTTTCCAATCAAACGAGCTCACTCTCTTCTTTGTTGTTGCAAACACTCTATAGCGCCGTCATTATTTTAGGGTTGATGTATGTTGTGAGCAAATACCTTCTCAATCGCTTTTTATCATTAGTTGTGTGGGCAGATACACAAGAAATTTTTATTGCTTCTGTTTTATTATTGGTGGTGGGTGCTTCATTTTTAGCCCATACTTTAGGATTTTCTTACTCGCTAGGTGCTTTTCTGGCAGGTATGATGATGTCAGAAACGCAATATAAACACCAAATTGAAGCCGACCTTGTACCGTTTCGTGATCTCCTTTTAGGACTCTTTTTTATTACGGTAGGTATGCAAATAGACTTAAGCCTTATTGCTCAAAATTATGGGACGATTTTACTTTTTCTTGGTGCGATGATGGCATTTAAAACACTGGTTGTTTTTGCCATTTTATTCTTCTCGGTTGGTGGTAGAGTTGCGCTAAAAACAGGTCTTGCTTTGTGTCAAGGTGGTGAGTTTTCTTTGGCTATTTTAGCCCTTACAAGCTCATCCCATCTCATTAGTGCTAAAACATCACAAATTTTAATTGTAACCGTTGTCTTATCGATGATTTTAACGCCTTTTATTTTGAAAAATATGAAGAAAATTGTCGATGCTATCACGAAAGAGCCAAATAACGGTGACTTTATGATCCACTCTTCTGGGATTAAAGATCATATCATTGTGTGTGGTTATGGAAAGCTTGGACAAGAGATTGTCTATCGTCTTAAAAAAATGAATATTAATTACTTAGTACTAGAGCATGATATCAATCTTGTAAAACTTGGACAAAGTAGGGGCGAGCCTGTTTATTTTGGAAATGCCGCTGAGAAAAGTATTTTGAAAAATGCATTTGTTGAAAATGCAAAAGCGGTCATCATTGCGATCAATAATGAAAAAAAACTGATTCTTTTGTGTGAAGTCTTAAAATCATTTGACGCACCAATTAAAATCGTCGCTAAAGCCAGTGATTATGATGAGAAAAAATTGCTTAAAGCTCTTCAGGTAAAACATATTGTTAATGAAGGAAGAGAAGCGGCAAAAGCGCTTCTACATGTGGCACTAGAAGAAAATCCTACTGAGTGATAAACAGGGCTATTTCATCGCTTAAAAAATAGTCGTTATTGAAAACACGATTTTCGTGCCATATGAGTTTTTTTTCTGTAATTAAAAGATTGACTCTTTCCTTCTCTTTAACACTGAAATGTTCCATAGGAATTCCAACAACACTACGCAATCCCAAGAAAATTTTCTCTATATGTAAGTCCTCGTTACTTAATAGTTCAGTCTCTTGTATAAGAGGATTTTGTGTATATGCTTCTATACTTTTTGTTGGATAAAAACGTCTGTTATGTAAAAAACCAACAGCGCCTGCACCAATCCCAAGATAGTCTTGATGTTCCCAATACCCTTTATTGTGTTTGCTTTGATATCTACCGAAATTGGATATTTCGTACTGAGGAAAGCCTGACTCAATAATATTTTTCACAAAATTTCGTGCTAATTCTTCAGAACCATTTGCAACGTCTTTTCTCGTGTAAAAAGGCGTTTCTTCTTCAAGAGTCAGCGCATAAGCACTGATGTGGTTAATGGGTAAAGAAGACGCTATACGCAAATCTTCTTGCAATAATATTTCAGTATCGAGCGTTGTTCCATAAATCAAATCAAGAGAGATGTTCTCAATGCCTTCTTTGGCAGCATTTTCAATGGCTTGAAGTGCAATTTTTGGTGTGTGATTGCGCCCTAAAAAAGTAAGTTTTTTTTCATTGAAACTTTGAACTCCAAAGCTAAGACGATTAACGCCTAAAGCATGCATGTGTGCTATCCATTCATGGGTAGCTGAGTGTGGATTGGCTTCTGACGTGACTTCTGCATCATCTTGTGAATAAGGTTTAATGATGTCAAAAAAAGGCTCATACCATGACGCTGGAATGGTTGAAGGTGTTCCTCCTCCAATAAACAAAGAGCTAATGCTTTTCTTTTGTGAAGCAAATTTTTCAAGTTCAAACTGAAGTTGCTCTGTAATACGTTGCATATAGTTTTGTTTGAGTGAAGATTTATTATCATAGGAGTTAAAAGCGCAATAGTGGCATTTACTATCACAGAAGGGGATATGAAGGTAGGCTAACACGAAATTCCTTGTATCAAGCAAGTTTAATGACTTTTTTGATACTATTTTAACAAAAATATAGAGGTAATGCGTAATTATGGAATCACCAAAACGATACAGACCAAATGTTGCTGCCGTGGTGGTCTCTGCTAAATACCCTTTTCAATGTCAACTTTTTATTGCGAGTCGTAGCGATATCGAAGGTGCTTGGCAATTCCCACAAGGAGGAATTGACGAGGGTGAAACACCACGAGAAGCGCTTTACCGTGAATTAGAAGAAGAGATTGGTACAGGTGAGGTGGAAATTATTGCAGAGTATCCTGAATGGCTACAATATGACTTTCCTCAAAAAATTGCTCAAAAAATGTACCCTTTTGATGGTCAGAGCCAAAAATATTTTTTAGTAAGACTCAAAAAAGATGCCAAGATTAATCTTGCAACGAAAGAGCCAGAGTTTTGCGACTTTAAATTTGTCAGTTTAGAAGAGGTGTTTGATTTTATTACCTATTTCAAGCGCCCAGTATATAAACAGGTGTTAGAATATTTCAAGAAAGAAGGGTACCTTTAAGATGTTAATCGTTCAAAAATACGGAGGAACGAGTGTTGGCAATGTTGAGCGTATCGATGCCGTTGCTCAAAGAGTTATTGAGAGCAAAAAAGAAGGGCATGATCTTGTTGTAGTCGTTTCAGCGATGAGTGGCGAGACCAATAAGCTTTTAGATTTTGCAGGATTTTACAGCTCTACACCTAACCAACGCGAAGTTGATGTACTTCTTAGTGCAGGTGAGCGTGTAACCAGTGCACTTTTAGCCATTGCTCTTGAAGCCAAAGGGTATGAAGCTGTTTCTATGAGTGGTCGTAAAGCAGGTATTGTAACGGATGATGTACATACAAAAGCGAGAATTGAACACATCGATACAGCGGCGATGAAAGCAGCATTAAAAACGGGCAAGATTATTGTTGTCGCTGGTTTCCAAGGTGTAACAGAAAATGGTGAAGTTACGACATTGGGACGTGGTGGAAGTGACCTTTCTGCTGTAGCAATTGCAGGTGCTCTTGAAGCAGATCTTTGCGAGATTTATACCGATGTAGATGGTGTTTACACAACCGATCCTCGTATTGAGCCAAAAGCAAAAAAACTTGATAAAATCAGTTATGACGAAATGTTAGAACTTGCAAGCCTTGGAGCAAAAGTACTCCAAAGTCGCTCTGTTGAGATGGCTAAAAAATTGAATGTCAATTTGGTCACTCGTAGCAGTTTTAACCACAATGAAGGAACACTTATAACAAAGGAAGATAATATTATGGAACAACCATTAGTTAGCGGTATTGCACTCGATAAAAATCAAGCTAGAGTTACTTTACGTGGTGTTACAGATAAACCAGGCATTGCAGCTGAGATTTTCAAGAAATTGGCTGATTGTAACGTTAACGTTGATATGATTATTCAAAATGTTGGACACGATGGTACTACCAATCTTGGATTTACTGTACCTCAAAACGAACTTGAAATGACAAAAGCTGCTATGAGCGAACTTAGAGCAAGTGATGTTATGGAGTACGATAGCGACATCGTAAAAGTATCTGTTGTCGGTGTTGGTATGAAATCACACAGCGGTGTTGCGTGTAAAGCGTTTGACACTATGGCTAAAGAGGGAATTAATATCGAAATGATCAGTACCAGCGAGATTAAAATCTCTATGGTTATTCAAGCAAAATATGGTGAGTTAGCAGTACGTGCACTTCATAGCGCATACCAATTGGACAAATAATTTATGCAACAATTTTTAAAGTGGACACTTGAAGAGATCCGCAAAGACGGCTCTACGATGAGTTGGATGGAAGAGAAGAGGTTCGAATGGGTACCTCTTGCTGCTTCCATGCTGAAAAATCTTCTCGATGGACATACTTTTATTGTGATTACGGACGATGATAGAGCATGGTTCTGCCACTATATGCTTAGAGCCATCAATAATCACCATAAAAATAGACCGCTTTTGCCATTTTTATCGCTGCAAACGCTTTATCCTAACTTGTATCAAGTAAAAACAAAAGAAGATATAGAGCTTCTAGAAAATATGCTCTCACAAGCATTCCCAAGTGGTTATACATTCTTTTATGTAGGAAAGAATAGCGACATAAAAATGCAGATTGCTAAACGTAAAGATGATAGTTTTATGTGGATTATGGATGAACACGTTCAAAATAGCTTTTATCTTTTAAGTGATGACGATAGTTTAGATATTAAATTAATTCAGCTTTTCAGACTTCTTGATAAAAGTATTGATGCCGTACTTTTTGCTGAGGTTACCTTTGAAAATGAGTGATGAAGGGATTCTTAGCCATATTTTAATTTGTAAAAATGTGGAAAAGGCCAAAGAGAGTCTGCAAGAAGAGTACGCTAAAGAGCGTCATCTTTTTTTTATTAAAGATGAGTTTTTGATTGATGATGCCAAAGAGGTTATCAAAGAGGCGTACATTGCGGAATCTGCTAATAAATATCTGATTCTTATTGCTAAAGGGTATCGTGTAGAAGCACAAAATGCTCTTCTGAAAATTCTTGAAGAGCCACCAAGGCATATTGTTTTCATTGTTGTTGCACCTTCCAAAACAGCTTTTTTACCAACCATTCGTTCACGTTTACTTCATAAAGAGTTATTGGTCGAACAAGAGGTGATCCATAGCGGACTAAATCTTTCAAAGCTTGATCTTAGTGATATTTATCCTTTTATTCAAAAGCATCAAAGTGTTGAAAAAACATTTCTCAAAGAGCTTGTACAAGCTATTGTTTTTGAAGCTATCAATGAACACCACTTACGCTTTAGTGAAAAAGAGCTAGAGCATTTTCAAAAGCTTCTCCATTTGGTTGAGCTTAATACCAGAGCACAGACTATTTTAACATCCCTTTTACTTTCAATTATGCTGAGAAAATACCGATGAAACTTTATAAACTCAATTCTAACAGTGATGTAAAATCATTGTTCCAAAATTTAGGTGTTACCAAAGAGGGTAGTGCTATTTTGGAGCAAAAGTCACATCTTAATTTTATTTATATTAAAGATCTTAAATCCCCAGCTGCCAACATCCTCAAGCAAGATGCCCTCTCAATAGGTGCAGATTTGGCAGTGCCTAAAGAGACGATTACGTGTAAAAACCCTTTGGTTGATGCTATTTTAATCGCAAATGATAAACAGCTAAAAGAGCTAGCCCGCAAAGAAAAAGTGCAACCTTTTGGTTTAAAAGAGTTCGCAGCACATTTAAATGAATTTGTTGTGAGTCCTCAAGATGATTTCCATGTTATGGGTATTATCAATACCAATGAAGATAGCTTTTTTCAAGGGAGTCGTTTTAGTGGTGAGAATGCATTAAAACACATTGAAACAATGATAGAAGAGGGTGCAAGCATCATCGATCTTGGTGGTGTCTCAAGCCGACCAGGAAGTCTTGGTGTAAGTGATTTTGAAGAACTTGCTCGCGTAAAGCCTATTATTGATCTTATTTATGAGCATAAGCTTTTTGATAAAGCTCTTTTTTCTCTCGATAGCTACTCTCCCGTGTCTTTAGAGTATGCTCTTCAAAGAGGTTTTAGCATTGTTAATGACATCACTGCACTTGCAAATGATGATGTTGCTCGTGTAGCAGCAAAATACGATGCAACCGTTGTTTTGATGCATATGCAAGGAGATCCTCAAAGTATGCAACAAGAACCCTTTTATGAAAATGTCCTTTTAGAGGTTGATGCATTTTTTGAAGAACGTATTGCAAAAGCAAAAAGCTTTGGAATTAAAAAAATCGTATTAGACGTTGGAATTGGGTTTGGAAAGAGTTTAGAGCACAATTTGAAGCTTCTCAAGCATCATGAACATTTTTTACATTTTGGTTATCCATTGCTTGTTGGAGCAAGTCGGAAATCAATGATTGATAAAATTATTCCTACACCTATTCCTGAGCGTTTAGCTGGCTCATTAGCACTTCATTTAAAGGCATATGAACATGGTGCAACTATTTTACGTGTACATGATGTGAAAGCACATGTACAAGCTCTTAGTGTATTAAGAGCACTTAATCTTACTATTTAGGACGTTCCTTTGGAAAAAATTCTTAGTCTTCTTACGCGTATAAGTGAACTTTACGCTATTCCCCAATGGATTGTCAACAGTGGTGCCATTGCTATTTGTGTTATTTTAATTTCGTTTCCATTTATCGCACGTGTATTGATGCGTCCAAAGTACCATAAGTTTCGTGAACTGATTTTATTTAAAGTATTGTGGCGTTGGAAGTATAAAAAAGGCGATGTCATAGGTCTTTGGTGTTATTGCCCAAAATGTCAAAATATGCTGATGGTTGATGATGAAAATTGTCGTTCAGAAGAGACATTACAGCATAAAATTACCTATTTTGTTTGCCCTGAATGTGGCGGTCATGAACTTGGTCGTGTTATTGGTGGCGATAGACGTTATGTTTTAAGTCTCGTTCGACGTGATATTTGGCGACATATTCGTGATGGAAGTTATAATGAAGTTGCAACAGCGACAAAAGAAGCACTTGATATTTACGCAAAGTTAGAGGAAGAAAAAACAGAGGAAAAAGCTGAAGTTTTAGCCTCTTTAGAAGAAAAAGTTGAGCATTTAGAAGGTTCTGTAGAAGACGTTTCTGAAGAAAACAATGATACTCCATCTCCAGAAACAGAAGCTGTTACAATGACACATCATCAATTAAACGAAACAACCAACTCTACTCATGAACATCATTTTTCACAAGAAGAACGTAGTACGGAAGAACTACAGACAGTCATAGATGAAGATGAGAAGGAGATAAAAAAAGATGGAGTTTGAGTTTTATTACTATCTTATTTTTCTTCTTACTGGGCTGGTCGCAGGTTTTATTGATGCGATTGCAGGTGGTGGGGGAATTATCACGATTCCTGTGCTTCTAGCATCAGGAATGCCTCCTCATATTGCTCTTGCAACCAATAAACTTCAAGGAACATTTGGTAGTGGTATGGCTTCTATCAATTTTATACGTAAAGGCTTTATAAAATGGTCTGAAGTGTACATTGGTGTCATTTATACCTTTATAGGTGCAGCGCTTGGAACTTACGCGATTTTGTTGATGGATGCAAGCATACTTTCAAAAATTATTCCACTGATGTTAGTAGGTATTTTTATCTACACGCTTTTATCGCCAAAAATGGGCGAAAATGATCGCCATGCTTACTTAAGTACACATCTCTTCTTTTTTATATTTGGACTTGGCATTGGTTTTTATGATGGTTTTTTCGGTCCAGGTACGGGTACATTCTGGACGATAGCATTAGTAACACTTTTAGGACTTAATCTCAAAAAAGCAACGGCTCAAACAAAGGTCATGAATTTTACAAGCAATATTGTCTCTCTAGCCGTTTTTTTATGGAGCGGTAATGTTCTTTTTGTCGTAGGATTGTTGATGGGGTTTGGTCAACTTATAGGAGCATATATGGGCTCAAATATGGTTATTAAAAAAGAAGTGAAGTTTATCCGCACATTCTTCTTAACGATGGTCGCCTTAACACTTTTAAAACTGATCTATAGTAGCTATATCGCATGACACACGAAGAGTACTTAGCCAAAATTGATTTAGCCAATGCATGGGCAAAGGCGTATTATGTGAATGATGCGCCTATCGCGAGTGATGAAGAGTACGATAAACTTTATCATGAAATTTTAAAATATGAACAAGAAAATCCACTTTTTACAGACGAAAATAGCCCTAGTAGGCGTGTCGGTGGAATGGTACTTGAAGGTTTTAATAAAGCAGAACATAAAGCACGTATGTGGAGTATGGAAGATGTGTTTGATGAAGCTGATCTTGATGCATGGATAGAACGCGTTAAAAAAGTCAAAGAGAGCTTTACATTTTACTGTGAACCAAAATTTGATGGAGCAAGTCTTAATCTCATTTATGAAAATGGCTCTTTGAAACAAGCGATTACAAGAGGCGATGGAAGTATTGGTGAGGATGTTACTGAAAATGTCAAAACTATTGGCTCCATTCCTTTGCAAATTGATTACAAAGAGTTGATTGAAATTCGTGGTGAAGTAGTTATTAAAAAAGCAGATTTTGAAAAGCTTAACCATGAACGACTTTTAAGTAATGAGCCGCTTTTTGCTAACCCTCGAAATGCAGCAGCTGGAAGTCTAAGACAACTTGATACACGCATTACGGCAAAGCGAAAATTGATGTTTTATCCATGGGGTATTGGCGTTAACACGCTACCTCAGAGCTTTTTGAGTGAAAAAATGCGCTTTGTTTACCATCTTGGATTCTTGCAACCCCCTAAAATTGTGGTAACACAAAATGTAAATGATGTCCATACGCTTTATGCAGAACTCATTGCCAAACGTGATGAGATCGAGATGATGATGGATGGCATGGTTGTTAAGGTTGATGATGTAAGTTTACAAGAAGAATTAGGTTATACGGTTAAGTACCCTAGATGGATGGTTGCTTTTAAATTTCCCGCAATTGAAAAAGTGACAATACTAAAAGACATTACCCTTCAAGTAGGACGAACAGGTGTCGTAACGCCTGTAGCAGAGGTAGAAGCGGTAAATATCGAAGGGGTAGTGGTTGAGAGAGCAACGCTGCATAACTTTGATGAGATAGAACGTAAAGATATTCGCATAGGGGATAGTGTCATTATCATCCGTAGTGGTGATGTGATTCCTAAAATTATCAAAGTGCTTCATGAAAGACGAAATGGTACAGAAAAAAGTGTAGAAAGACCGCTAGTTTGCCCTGTTTGTGGCAGTGAGCTATTAGATGATGGTGCACTGATCAAATGTCAAAATCTCTCATGTGACGCAAGGGTTGTTGGAGCAATTATTCACTTTGCATCCAAAAAAGCCCTAAATATTGACGGTCTTGGTGATAAAATAGTCGAACAACTTTATGCACAACAACTTGTATTGCATGTAAAAGATTTGTATGCACTAAGACTTGATCAGCTTTTAGCACTAGAAGGGTTTAAAGAGAAAAAAGCACTCAACCTTTTAGAAGCCATTGAACAGAGCAAAGGGGTAAGTTTAGAAAAATTTATCAATGCTTTGGGAATCGAACATATCGGTGAAGTGGCTGCTAAAAAAATTGCACGTGCTTTTGGGCTTGAATGGCTAGAAATTGGTTATGAGCAGATTATAGCGCTTGAAGGTTTTGGCGAAGAGATGGCAAAGAGCCTCATAGAGTTTATTCATGTAAATAAACAAGAAACCTATGAACTCATGGCTATTATCAAACCGATTGCTTCAAAACTAGAGATTACGGAGTCTGTATTCACAGGTAAAACAGTCGTCCTTACAGGCTCAATGAGTAAACCTCGTGATGAAATTAAAGAGATGCTTGAAAAATTAGGCGCAAAAGTAAGTGGAAGTGTCTCCAAAAAGACTGATTTTGTTATTTTTGGTGAAGAAGCAGGCAGTAAATTGGATAAAGCAATGGAACTTGGCGTCAAGACTCTAAGTGAAAATGAATTAAATGAGATGATTTTATGAGATTAGATAGTTATTTATTTGAAAAAGGTTTTGCGCAAAGCCGTAACAAAGCAGCGGAACTTATTAAAGAGGGTAGCGTTTGGCTCAATGGTAAAGTAGAGCGTAAAAACTCTGCAGAAGTTGGCGAAAACGATACTATTGAAGTTGAAAAAATTGCACAGTACGTCAGCCGTGCAGGATTAAAACTTCGTGGGTTTATTAATGAATTAGCGTTGAATGTAAAAGATGCTGATGTGCTTGATATTGGAAGTAGTACAGGTGGTTTTGTACAGGTTTGGTTAGAGGAAAATGTCAAAAGTGTGACCGCTGTTGATGTGGGAAGTGAGCAGTTACATCCAAGCCTAAAAGTCGATAACCGAATTATTTTACATGAAAATACTGATATTCGACTTTTTATACCTGAAAAAACCTATGATGTGGTCAGTTGTGATGTTTCATTTATCGGTATAGGTGCTCTTTTAGAACATATTGACTGTCTTGCGAAAAAAGAGATTATTATCTTATTTAAACCGCAGTTCGAAGTGGGAAAAGATGTTAAACGTACAACTAAAGGTGTCGTTAAAGATGGCTCGGCTATTATGCGCGCACAACATCAGTTTGAAGCACAAACGATAAGTCTTGGCTGGCAATTAATCGATAAAAGAGAATCACTTGTAAAAGGGAAAGAGGGGAATGTTGAGACGTTCTACTATTTTAAAAAAAGAGAGTGTTGATACATTAGCCATTGGTAGTTTTGATGGCATCCATGTAGGACACCGACAGCTTCTTAATCATTTAGGTGAAAATGGTGCGCTTTTTGTCGTTGACAAAGACCAAGCCAATCTAACACCTGGAATTAAGCGCAGTGAATATGCGGGTTATCCGTGTATGTTTTTTCATTTTTTAAAAATTAAACATCTCAGTGGTGAAGAGTTTGTTGCACTTCTAAAAAAAGAGTTTATCAATCTTAAAAAAATTGTTGTTGGATATGATTTCTTTTTTGGCCAGCATCGTTCCTGTAATGCGTATGACCTGAAACGACTTTTTGATGGAGAGGTCATTATCGTTGAAGAGTTCAGTTACCAAGGTGTTTCCGTTCATTCTAGTTTGATTCGAGAATACCTTAAAGAAGGTCGTTTAGAAGAAGCCAACCGTTTTTTAGGGCGCGAATATGCCATTACAGGTGATGTAATCTCTGGTCAAGGACTAGGGAAAAAAGAACTTGTTCCTACACTCAATCTCAAGGTCTTAGAATATCTTATTCCTCGTGAAGGGGTTTATGCAACACGTACACGTATAGGACAGAAGGTTTATCACTCGGTTTCTTTTGTTGGTGTTCGTAAAAGCACGGACCATCAATTCTCCGTAGAAACTCATATTTTAGATGAAACTATTGATGCGATTGAAGGTGCTGTAGAAATCTTTTTTGTAGAGTTTTTACGCGATAATCAAAAATTTAGTAGTCTTACAGAGCTAAAACAGCAAATAGAAAAAGATATCAAAGAAGCAAGAAAATATTTAAAAACGTGTAAACTTTATTTCAATGATTTCTTATAATTGTACATTTTAAGATCAGATTCTTCAAGAACCTTTTTAAAATTTTCTTTCTCTTTGAATGCCGCAACACCAAAAGAAAAATCAATGCGAAAGACTTCTTTATTGTGTTTAAAAGGTGTTTTAATAAGATTTTGATTCACAGTATGTAAAATTTTATGTATTTCTTCTTCGTTATGTTTTTCACTCAAAATTAAAAACTCATCACCAGCATAACGAACTGCTGTTGTATTTTTAACTTTTTTGAGAACTTTTCCTATGACATGTAAGACTTTGTCTCCAATGATATGACCAAATTGATCGTTCACTTCTTTAAAGTCATTAATGTCAATAAAGGCTAAAAGACCATTTGTTTTAAAGTGGTCATCTTGAAGAAATTTTTCAAAAAGCCACCTTCGATTATACAAACGGGTTAACTCATCAATGTATAGTTCTTCTTGTAGCGATATAATTTTTGATTCAAGCTCAATGATGTTGTTTTCGATAAACTGAAGAGCCATATTATCTTTGTTGGTAATGGCTATTCGTGCATTGATGACATTTTCTTTAAGTGCCGATGCTGAGCGTTCAGTTTCATTTTTTAAAAATTGAATTTTTCGCAAGGCATAAAGCATAGCTGCTTCTTTGTCAATATCACTCAGTTTGATACCTAGCTCTTTTGCCTTGGTATAAAAAATATCACGGTAGATCTCTGGTAAAACAATTTCAAGATTTCGTATTTCTTTGATAGTCAGATCAGTTAGTTCTTGGAGTTGCTTGTTCATGGTAAGACCTGTATGTAAATATCCACAGTATAAAAAGAGAATGCTTAATAGTAACTAATATTTTGTTATAATCCCCAAGAATTTAAAGCTATGGAAGCGTATTGTAATGGATAAAGTATTTAGTAAGCCTATCACGAAACAATTTGAATTTGATGAAGACGTTGCCGTTGTTTTTGACGACATGCTAGAGCGCTCAATTCCTTTTTATAAAGAGGTGATTGATCTAACCTGTAAAACGATTTGTCTGCATCTAAAAGAAGGATCTAGTGTTGTTGATCTTGGGTGTTCAACCGCTAATACTCTGCTTGCTCTTCACAAAAAAAGCAATAAAAGCTATCATTTATTGGGTATTGATAATGCAGAAGCGATGTTACACATTGCACGTCAAAAGGTACATGCGTATGGTGCCTCTATAGAACTTGTAGATGCAGACATTACCCAAGTAGAACTAAGCCAGCACGATGCAATTATTGCTAATTATATGCTTCAATTTATTCGTCCACTTCAGCGTCCTGAATTTGTTGCTAAAATTTATGAAGCCTTAAATCCTAATGGACTTTTTATTTTTAGTGAAAAGATCGTTTTTGAAGATAAAGAGCTTAACAAACAGATGATTGACCTTTATTATGATTTTAAGCGACAACAAGGATATAGTGACTTTGAGATCGCTCAAAAACGTGAAGCACTTGAAAATGTTTTGATTCCTTATACGGAAGAAGAGAACAAAGCAATGTTAAAAAATGCGGGATTTAATACGATTGAAACCATTTTTAAATGGGGAAATTTCGCGACATTCATCGCGAAAAAGAGGGTGTAGAGAAAGTTTTCTCTACACAGATATTATTTATGAAATAATTTTGGGTGTTTGGTTTTAAGAAACTCAATAACTTCGATTATCTCTTCAAATCCCATCTCACTGTCTTCATCTTCATCATCAAAGACTTCATCAAGTCCTTTGAGATATAAATCAATTGCTTTAGGCAGATCTTCTTTTTTTACGCCCGCAAAATAGAGTGCAGCTCCTAGCATGTCAGCCAGTTGCATTGCCATCTCTTCGATCTCAACCTCAGCGCGTTCTAGCTCTTTTTGGAGTTCTTTGGCTTCCATGTTTTATCCTTTATTCGCGATGATACTCATCACTTGTGATTTGATGTTATCATAGATAAAAGCATCTTTGAAGTTGCTGAGAAGTCCTCCGCTTGCATTGTGGTGTCCGCCACCGTTCGCGATTTGTGCTGCGATTTTACTGACATCCACTTTACCATTAGAGCGTAAACTAATCGTTTTTTTGGAGGTAATATCCATAAAGAAATCCATATCAGGATTTGCTGTTAAAAAGTCGTTACCAATGACAGAGACATTACCAATGTTATAGGTTAAAATGCCTTTATACTCTTTATAACTAATCTGCATTTTTTCTTTATTTTGAGTAAGTAAGATGACATTATAAGCAGAGACGAGGTTGCTTAAGGTGTCATTTTTAGTGGATACAAAAAATGATTTTTTCATACTATGTATAGCATCATCTAAAGCGATATGTGCTTCTTGGCATGAAAAATACTCTTGTGCTTTATTCAGTAATGAAAAGATGTACTGACTATTCTCATCAGGAAACATCACTTTATTAACTTCTTTAGCACCACTTACAAGTCCCATACAGACTTTACCCAACTCAAATTCCGGCTCATTTTCAAGCCAAATATCGACGGCATTGACGACATCAACATATTTACTTAACTTCTCATCTTTTCCATACAATGCGCTGAAAAAATCATAGGTAATTTTTGTGGCACAGCGGCTAGAATCAAGAAAATACCACTCAAAAGCATCTGCGCATTCTTGACCTGTTTTATGATGGTCTAAGACAAACATCATAATTTCTTTATCGCAAATATTGACTTTAGATTCAAACTCTTTTGCTTGATCCATCGTAAGGTTTAAGTCCGTGATTAAAATAACATGTTTTTGGGACGTGGAGGTTTGAATAGATGCTAAAATTTGATTAAAACATTCGTTGATCTCTTTGCCATAGTTAGAGTTATAAAATTGAATTGAATCAAAATAGTGTGCACTCACCATCTGGCAACTGTAGCCATCTAAATCTGTGTGCGAGAGGTGGTGTAATGTATAATTCATAAAAATCCTTAATGCTTAGTGATATATAGGGTATGTTTGGTTTAGAGCTTTTCGATTTCGATTGAGCCCATGACTTCAAATTTAGAGCTTGAGTCAATCTCTGCATGTGAAAGAACGACAATATCGAGTCCAAATTTTTCGAAAATATCAGAGAGTGATTTACGAAGAAGAGGATCAACAATAATAACAACAGGCGCGATACCTTTGTGAAGAAGCTTGGTTGCTTCGTCACTACATGCCTTAACTAGGGTATTAATCTGTCCAATATTGAGTACAAGGTCGCGAACACCATCACGCTCTCTGAGTGAATCTAGAAGCTTTTGCTCTGTTCCTGCATTAAAAGTCAATAATTTTAAGACGCCATTGTCATCTTTGTATTGTTTTGTAATAACACGAGAAAGTTTAGCACGCACTTGTTCAACAATAATAGAAATATTTTTGGTAACTTCTGCCACATCGCTGATGGTTTCAACAATGGTAAGAAGATCTTTAATTGGAATCTTTTCATGAAGCAACGCTTTAAGTACTTTTTGAATAAGTCCGACATTTGCCACTTTAAGACAGTCATTAACCACAACAGGATAATCTTTTTGCAGCTTATCAATGAGGCTTTGAACCTCTTGACGCGTAAGAAGCTCTTCTGCATATTTCTTAATAAGCTCACTAAGGTGTGTTGAAATAACAGTTGCAGGATCAACCGTAGTGTAACCTTTAATAATTGCATCTTCTTTGGCTGATGCTTCAATCCAAATAGCATCTAGCCCAAATGCAGGCTCTTTTGTAGGAATACCTTGTACTTTATCGATCGTAAGTCCACTGTCCATCGCCATAAATTTATCAGGGTAGATTTCGCCACTACCAATCTCAATACCTTTGAGCAAAAGTTGATAATGATTTGGTGCAAGATGTAAGTTATCGCGAATACGTACTTGTGGTATAAGATAACCAAAGTCAGCTGCAATTTTACGACGCATACTTTTAACACGATCAAGAAGATCTCCACCTTGTGCAGGATCTGCCAGTTTAATGAGCTGATATCCCAAATCGAGTTCCAAAATTTCCAATTTAAGAATATCATTAAGTGTTGTCTCTTCTTCTTTACGGAGTTCTTCAGGGCTTTTCTTCGGCGCCGTGCTAGCTTGTTGTGCTTTTGTCTCAGCTTCTTGTTTTGCTTTTTGCATAGAAGCAGGTGTCGATGAAAAGAATTTTTGTAAAGAGAAACTACCGTCATTGGTTTGTTTAACAAGATAGCCTAAGCCTAAGAAGATAAATCCAACAAACATCAGTGAAAGGGTAGGAAGACCTGGAACCAATGCAAAAAGCACCAAGATAGATCCAACAATCAAGAGGGTTTTATGTTCCCCAAAGAGTTGTTGTACAGCACCGTCAGAGAAGCTAACGTCATCTGCTTTATTGGCACGGGTGATTAAGATACCGGTTGCTGTTGATGTAATGAGCGCTGGAAGCTGAGATACAAGACCATCACCGATTGTTAAAATGGTATAGGTTTGAGCACTTACACCAAGTTCAAGTCCATGTTGGAACGAGCCAATGAGGAAGCCGCCGATAATGTTAATAATAGTGATGATAATACCAGCAACAGCATCACCTTTAACGAATTTACTCGAACCGTCCATCGCACCATAAAAGTTTGCTTCTTGAATAATATCTTCACGTCTTTTTCGTGCTGTTTTTTCATCAATCAAACCCGCATTGAGGTCAGCATCGATTGCCATTTGTTTACCAGGCATCGCATCAAGTGTAAAACGTGCAGCAACTTCAGCAACCCTTGTTGAACCTTTGGTAATAACCATAAAGTTAATCAAAACAAGAATCGTAAAGACAACAACACCGATAACATAGTTACCACCAACAACAAATTGTCCAAAGCTAGAGACGATGTCACTTACAGCATCTGGACCTAAGTGACCGTTGGTAAGAATCATTCTTGTTGTAGCGATATTTAACGAAAGCCTAAAAAGTGTAATAATCAGAATAAGTGTTGGAAACGTTGATAGATCCGTTGGTTTAGGGATATAAAGTGATATAAGAATAATAAGCACTGATACAGACAAGGATATAACTAGGAAGAAATCGAGTATACCACTAGGAAGAGGGACAATAATAATCGCCATAATAGCGACAATAAAAATAACGACAGTAAGATCTTTTGCTTTGACAATAGGCTCTAGGTAAGGAATAACTCTAGCTAGAAGCGCATTTTGATTTTTAGCCAATCAACACCCTTAAATTTCTATTATATCTTTAAGTGTCATATTATCCAAAAATAGATCAATTTTCGTTTGAAGCTTGTTCAAGATAGGCCAAACACGACAATACGTACCTTTGCCTCCTGGGCATTTTTGTGTTGAAGGGGAGCATTCAAAAACCATAGTTTGTTTTTTTTCTGCACACTCTACGATCATTTTTAAGGTAAGTTCTTCAGGTTTTTTTGCAAGCATAAAACCACCATGGGCACCTTTAAAAGAGCTAAGAATGTTTTCTTTAGCAAGTGCTTGAAGGATTTTTGCTAAAAAACTTTTTGAAATACCAAGTTGATTGGAAAGTGTATCGACATCTTGTGGGGTGTTTTTTTGAGAAATAATAATCAATGATAGCAGTGCATATTCACTTGCTTTGGTTAATAACATTCGTTTTCCTCAACATATCAGGTTAAATAAGAGAAATATTGTACTAAATAAACGTTATATTTAGCTTTAATTACAAAGATAGTTCCTAAAGACATGGATGTCTTTGATTTTGTTGAGAAGGCTTTTTACCATGCTTGTGAAGTATTGTAAAAGCACAATAGACAATTTTTCTTTTTTTAGCTACAATTCCAAGCTTTTATTTTAAAAGTAAATTCATATACCAATCAGGAGGTCATCATGGCTTTAGGTTCGGCGCAAAAACAAGCAATTGTTAGTCAGTTTGGCAGAAAAGAAGGAGACACAGGTTCTCCAGAAGTACAAATCGCACTTCTTTCTAAAAGAATCAGTGATTTGACAGAACATCTTAAGAGTAATGCAAAAGATCACTCTTCAAGATTAGGACTTCTTAAACTTGTTGGTCAACGTAAACGATTGATGCAATATCTTAAAAGAAAAGATTTTGCAAAATACAGCCAAGTTATTAAAGAACTTTCTATTAGAGATAAATAGTCAGCGCTTTTTTACGATACGAGATGGTAATTGCCATCTCGTATCTCTTCCTTTTTACTTCTCATTTCAATCTTAATTTTTATTCTTCATTCATAGCAACATTATTTAAAATTTAAACACACAATTTTTCTATCATTTTATCTATATTACCATAGACAAAATAAATCTATACGTTTTTCTGTATAAAAATAAACATAAAGTGAGTAAAAAAATGTATAATATACTAATAATATCAATTTATTGTATTAAATATGTAGTAAATTGTTATTTTTAAGATATAATAACTTATAAAATAATCGTATTTATGTATAATTAAACCAGCCTTGGCTAGAATCTTATACATGAAAACAAACGATATTTTTAATCTCCTTCATAATGCTGTTGAGTCAAAATTTTTTGGCAAGAAGATTTCTCAGCGTGAGATGGCAGATAAATTGGGCGTATCAATGCGAACATACCAAGATTGGAAGCTTGGTAATTCTCAACCTCAAGCAGCATCAGCAATTTTCAAAATGCTAGGTGAACTCGAAGAGGTTGATGCTTTACGTTTGATTCGACGCATAGCACAAGAATTAAAGGATGAAAAATGAGTACGTTGTCACAAAATGAAAGACAAGCTTTAAACGACATCTTTACTGCTATTACTGAAAAAGAGACTTTCTTCTCTAAACTCAAAGAAAATAAAAGTAATATCAAACATTTTTTAAAACTTCTATTCATGCGAAATAAAAAACGTCTCAAACATCCTGTCCGTTAAACTCATCTTTCTTTTTTTTATTCCTATTCCTTCAATTTTAAAGTACTAATGCCCATATAATGGCATTTCTAATACAGATAGCTATTTAATGAGTTCTTTTGTTGCCTATTGCTTGACAATACTACACTCAATGTTGTATAATTTTATCAGCAATTAAACATTAAGAGTGCTAAAAATGAAAAAACCTTCAAAGCAAGAGTTGATTTTAGATGCCATCATCCAAGAGTACCTAAAATCAAGAATGCCTATAGGCTCATCTGAGCTACAGATGAAGATGACACTTGGCATCTCTCCTTCTACTATACGCATTTATTTCAAAAAACTCTCTGATGTTGGTTCTTTAGAACAACTCCATGTTAGTAGTGGACGTGTTCCAACGCACCGCGCTCTCATGGGATATTGGCAAGAAAAATTAGATTTAACACATCCATTGCAGATAAAAAATATTGATAAAATTAAGCGTTCTACACATGAACACAATCTTTTTTGTATTGTTGAAAAGACAGCAATGCAAACTTTTAAAGAGTTAGTAACTGTAGAGAATCGTTTTTTGATATTAGTTTTTGATGGACATGAGGTTGTTTTAAAGTTTAATGCTAAAGTAGAACAGTTTTTACAGCGTCTTGTAGGGTGCCAAATGCGAGAGTTGAAAGATATTTCAGCGCAAGTAGGTCTTTATGAGTTGCACGAAAAACTCTCTGCAATTTTTTCTCAAGCACCTATTTTAAAGGAGGGCGAAAGAGAGATGTATTCCATTGCTCAAGATCTCCAAAATGATACGTTTATACAAAGGTTTCAAACGCTTCATTTTGTAGAATCTATTCGTGATGGGCTTTATTTTGATGGTTTTGTTCCTCGTGGATGCATGGCAGTCAAGCAAAAGGCACAACTCAAAGATGAAGATACAACCGTTGATTTCTTCTGTTTTGGACGCATCGAGAGTGATTTTGAAGATTTTTTTAATCAAGTTAAGGAGTAACATGTGGATGAAAAAATAAAAGAAGAGCAGAGTATTTCTGAATCCTCTGCAGAAATTGTTCCTGAGTGTTGTGGGGACAATGAAGAGTGTGAATGTGAACAAAATAATGAAATAGAAGTGCTAAACTCCAAAATTGCTGAACTTGAAGATCGATATTTAAGAGCAAATGCTGATTTTGACAATATGAAACGACGTTTAGAGAAAGAGAAAATGCAAGCCATTTCTTATGCTCACGAAGTATTTGCACGTGATCTTTTACCTGTAATTGACTCTTTAGAGATGGCAATTCTTGCAGGAGGCAATTCGGATGTTGAAAGTGGTGAACTTCTTTCAAAAGTAAAAGAGGGTTTAGAGCTTACGATTGAACAGTTTAGAAAAGCATTTGAAAAGCATGGTGTTGAACTTGTTGATATTGAAGGAACGTTTGATCCAAATTTCCATGAAGCGGTAATGCAATTAGAGAGTGATGAAAAAAAATCGGGCGAGATTTTACAGGTTTTCCAAAAAGGCTATAAAATCAAAGAACGTATTTTAAGACCAGCAATGGTTAGTATCGTAAAATAAATCAAAATGACAAAGGATAAAAAATGGGAAAAGTAATTGGTATAGATTTAGGAACAACAAACTCATGTGTATGTGTTTATGAAAGAGGCGAGAGTAAAGTAATCCCAAATAAAGAGGGTAAAAACACAACTCCATCTGTTGTAGCATTTACAGATAAAGAAGAAGTTCTTGTTGGTGATACTGCAAAACGTCAAGCCGTAACAAACCCTAAAAGAACAATTTATTCTATCAAAAGAATTATGGGTCTTATGAGCAATGAAGAGAAAGCAAATGAGGCTAAAAAACGTCTTCCATATGCAGTTGTTGATAGAAATGGTGCATGTGCAATTGAAATTGATGGTAAAGTGTATACTCCACAAGAAATCAGCGCAAAAGTTTTGATGAAACTCAAAGAAGATGCAGAAGCTTTCCTTGGTGAAGAGGTAACTGATGCGGTTATTACGGTTCCAGCATACTTTAATGACTCTCAGAGAAAAGCAACAAAAGAAGCAGGTACAATTGCAGGTCTTAATGTTTTAAGAATTATCAACGAACCTACTGCAGCGGCTTTGTCTTATGGTTTAGATAAAAAAGAAGCAGAGAAAATCGTAGTTTATGACTTGGGTGGTGGTACATTTGACGTTACTGTTCTAGAGACAGGTGATAATGTCGTTGAAGTTCTCTCAACAGGTGGTGACGCGTTCCTTGGTGGTGATGACTTCGATAACCGTCTTATTGACTGGTTAGTTACTGAATTCAAAAATGAAAATGGCATTGATCTTAAAGCTGATGTTATGGCTCTTCAACGTCTTAAAGAAGCAGCTGAAAACGCGAAAAAAGAACTTTCATCTTCTAACGAGACAGAGGTAAACTTACCATTTATTACAGCAGATGCAACAGGTCCTAAACACCTTGTTAAAAAATTGACTCGTGCAAAATTTGAGTCAATGATCGAAGATTTAGTAGAACTTACAATCAAAAAAATCAAAGAAGTTGTTAATGACTCTGATTTGAAAAAAGCTGAAATTAAAGAGATCGTTATGGTTGGTGGATCAACTCGTGTTCCTTTAGTTCAACAAAAAGTAAAAGAATTTTTTGAGAAAGACCTTAACAAATCTGTAAATCCTGATGAAGTTGTAGCAATTGGTGCAGCAATTCAAGGTGCGGTTATCAAAGGTGATGTCAAAGATATTCTTCTTCTAGATGTTACACCTCTTAGCCTTGGTATTGAGACTTTGGGTGGCGTTATGACAAAACTCATCGAGAAGGGTACAACGATTCCTGTTAAGAAATCACAAGTGTTCTCAACAGCAGAAGACAATCAACCAGCAGTTACCATTCATGTTCTCCAAGGTGAGCGTGAATTTGCAAGAGACAATAAATCTTTAGGACAGTTCAACCTTGAGAGCATTCCACCTGCACCTCGTGGTGTACCTCAAATTGAAGTCTCTTTTGACATCGATGCGAACGGTATTTTAACTGTATCTGCAAAAGACAAAGCAACTGGTAAAGCACAAGAGATTAAAATCTCTGGTAGTTCAGGACTTGATGATGCAGAGATCGAAAAAATGGTTAAAGATGCTGAGCTTCACAAAGAAGAAGACAAAAAACGTAAAGAAGCAGTTGATGCTAGAAATCAAGCAGATGCATTGGCTCACCAAACAGAGAAATCTTTAGGTGAAATGGGCGAAGCGATTAGTGCTGAAGAAAAAGCAAAAATTGAAACAGAGCTTAAAGCCCTTAAAGAGGTTCTTGCGAACGAGAGTGCTACAAAAGAGCAAATCGATGCAAAAGTAAAATCTTTGAGCGAAGCAAGTCATAAATTGGCTGAAGCAATGTACAAAAAAGATCAAGGTGCAGCAGGTGGCACTGGTGGTGAAAAACCAAAAGCAAAAAAAGATGACGATGTCATTGACGCTGAAGTAGAATAATATACCACGTTCTAGCCAGTTTCAAAACTGGCTAGAACTGCCTTTTTTCTTATAAATTTCTTCTAAAAACAAATAATCCTATTTTTTTCACTTTGAGATGATACAATATACGTTATCAAAAATATTTCTTAACGAAGCATGTTGATTTAAGGTGTTGTATTATGGGCAAAGTTGTAAAAATATTTTTAAATCAAGGGTTTACACCTATCGATAATAGCCTCTTCAGACGTGGAACTCTGTTGGATTTTGACTGTTATATTCAAAGATTTAATGGTTTTGCTATCTTAATTGAGAGTGGTACATTTATTGACGATGATATTTATCAAAAGCTCATTAAACGTGATTTACAAATTTATGTCGAAAACAAAAATTATGATTTATATAAAAAATACCGAGAAGAGTCTCTTTCCAAAACGTATCATCTCGAAGAAAATGAAACCATGAGTTTTGAGGATGCAGTTAAAAATTGTATTAATATTTATCAAATTGTCTCACGTGCAAAATCTATCAACGAAAAATTAAAAGCAATTTATATGAGTGCAAAATATCTTTTCGATACTTGGATAAAAAGTAAAGAAGAAAAATATATTCCTATTGAAGCGATTGATATTCTTTCAGAAGAGTTGGTTTCCGTCGTCAATCAAGAACGTATAACGCTTTCAAAATTCAATGACTTTTTAGACGAATATGACTCTTTAGCTGCTCACTTTGTTAAAGTTGCATTTTTTGCTTCTATTATTGGAAGTAGAATTGGCATCGATATGACAGACCAAAAAAAGCTTGTAGTCAGTGCTATGTTACATGATGTTGGAAAATGCGAATTGGATGAATCACTGTTAAACAAACCTGACTTTTTGAATGAGGATGAAAAGAGAAAAATCCAAACGCACTCTGAGACAAGTGTCTATTTAGTGAAGCGAAGTGGGTTGAAAGACAGAATCGTTTTAAATGCTATCAAACAGCATCATGAACGATTAGACGGTAGTGGATATCCTCATGGAATTGATAGTTCACGAATTAGTCCCTTTGCAAAGATTATTGCAATTTGCGATATGTTTGATGCATTGATTACAATTAAACCCTACAGAGGGGCATATAGCACCTATAATGCATTATCTCTTATGCGTGAAGAGTATAAAAATAGGCTTGATCCTGATTATATCAAGCTCTTAATCAAGCATTTAAGATAATTACGGTTTAACCGTTAAGATGTGAAAGATTTTCACTCGGTAGATTTTGCTCCATAATTTCTATCTCTTGTTTCGCTGTTCGGACAATATCCGAATCCGTTTTTAGGTGTTTCTTTTTAATTTTTTCAGGATAGTCTACATTCTTTAAAATATGTCTTATCGTATTGAGACGTGCTTTTTTCTTATCGTCAGAGAGAATAATAGTCCAAGGAGAGCGTGGCGTATTTGACGCTAAAAGCATAGAGTATTTTGCAACAGTGTATTGATCCCAAAGCTCTTGTGATTTTGCATCGACTGGTGAGAGTTTAAACTGTTTTAGTGGGTCTGTTTTGCGCTCACGAAATCGTTTTGCTTGTTCTTCTTTGCTCACAGAGAAATAAAATTTAAAGAGAATAATACCTGCATTTACAAGCATGGTTTCAAATTTTGGTACTTCTCGTAAAAACTCTTTATGCTCTTCTTGCGTACAAAAGCCCATCACAGGCTCAACACCTGCACGGTTATACCATGATCTGTCAAAAAGTACGATTTCTCCAGCTGAGGGAAGGTATTGTGTGTAGCGTTGAAAATACCACTGTGAACGCTCGGTATCAGAAGGCTTAGGAAGGGCTACAATGCGTGCACCTCTTGGATTGAGGTGCTCAGTGATACGTTTGATGGTTCCACCTTTCCCTGCAGCATCTCGACCTTCGATGATAATAAGAACTTTCAATCCTTTGTCTTTTACGTGATTTTGAAATTTAAGAAGTTCTATTTGAAGTTTTTTGAGTTCTTTTTCATATTTGAGTTCACTTTTTTTGACCCAAATTTGAACTTTTTCTTCTTTCTCTTTTGGACTCTCTTTTGCCATAACAAGCTCTTCATTTTGTAGTACTAATTTCTCTTTTTTCTTTTTACCCACAGCGTACTCCTGCTTTGACATCTTACATTCAATCATACCCTAAAAATCGTTGTAATTTAAAAAACATTTAGACTTCTTTGCTACAATAAAACATTATTTTACCAAAGGTGATTTTGTGCAACATATTTTTCGATACTCTGCTTTATTTTTTCTACTTGTGGTTTCACTTTTTGGCGTTGAAAAACCAAAACTTTTGACATCTGAAGAGGCTTTTAAAGTCACAGCAATACATAATGTGCAAGGTGTGATTATCAGCGTTGTATTGGGTGAAGGTATCTACTTGTATGATGACAAAATTACTTTGGAACTTGTAAAACCAAAAGCGATTGATATTTCAGCTATGGTAGAAAAACCAAAAGCCGAATACTTCCACGATACAATGACACAACGTAAATCTTTTGAGCTTTTTGTACCACAGAGTCTTTTAGAAAATGAAGTCAAAAAAGGTAGTTTTACCCTCAAATTCTCGTATCAAGGGTGTTCAGAATTAGGTATTTGCTATCAGCCCGAAAGTAAAGAGTTTACCTATAAGTTAAAAGGTGGAAGCGTACAAAATGGAGTACCTTTATCGGAACAAGATGGTATTGCTGCGCGTTTAATGAACGAAAATATAGCGTTAGTGCTTCTTAGTTTTTTTGGGTTTGGGCTTTTGCTTTCTCTAACACCGTGCGTTTTCCCGATGATTCCTATTCTATCTTCTATTATTGTCTCACAACCATCGGTTTCTATGAACGCAAAAAAAGGATTTTGGCTCTCATTAGTCTATGTTTTAGCAATGTCTCTTGCTTATACTATCGCAGGTATTTTTGCAGCACTCTTTGGTGCAAATCTCCAAGCCTCTATGCAGGACCCTTGGGTTATCGGTATTTTTAGTACGATTTTTGTCTTACTCTCACTGTCTATGTTTGGTTTTTATGAGATAAAAATGCCTTCATTCATTCAAAATAGAGTAAACAAAAAAACAGGTGAAGCCCAAACTCAGGGCATTTTAGGCATTGCCGTTATGGGCTTTTTATCAGCGCTTATTGTTGGTCCTTGTGTTGCAGCTCCTCTTGCAGGTGCTTTGATTTATATTGGACAAAGTGGTGATGTCATTTTGGGTGGGGCAGCACTCTTTGTGATGAGCCTTGGTATGGGCGCTCCACTTTTACTCATAGGAACAACAGCGGGTCGTTATATGCCTCGCCCGGGTCTTTGGATGCAAAACATCACTGCATTTTTTGGTGTGATGCTTCTCGGTGTTGCTATTTGGATGCTCTCACGCGTTATTCCAGGCTCTATAAGCATGGTTCTTTGGGCTGTTCTAATCATCAGTAGTGCTATTTATTTTGGTGCATTAGAATCATGTCATGAGTACGCTAAAGGGTGGCATAAAATCGTTAAAAGCTTTTTGTTTATGGCTCTAGTGTACGGCGTAGCACTTTTTGTTGGTTTTTTAAGTGGCGCGAGCAATCCACTGACTCCTTTTGAAAAATTTACAGCTAAAGAAAATGTTGTTGCAACTGCTTCATCATCATCCGCGTTTAATAAAATCAAAAATATGGATGAGCTCACTCTTGCATTGAAAAATGCACAAAAGCCAGTTATGTTAGATTTTTATGCAGACTGGTGTGTTAATTGTGTTGAATTTGAGCAGTTTACGTTTAGTGATGCTCGTGTCAAAGCAAAGCTTGAAAAGCTAACACTTTTAAAAGCAGATGTCACAAAAAATAGCGAAGAAGATAAAGCACTGCAAAAAGCATTTAATATTTATGGTCCTCCTGCCATTTTGTTTTTTAAAGAGGGAAAAGAAATTGTAGAGTTACGATTGGTTGGTTTTAAAAATGCTGATGAATTTTTAGCACATCTTGAGAAATTAGGGATTTAAATGAAAGTTGTATTGATTGTTGAAGTAGAAGGTTTACAAGATCAAGCTATTTTTGAGAAACACCTCAAAAAAGAAGGTATTACGCCTATAGAAGGGGAAGTGTTTGCCTATGAAGGTGAGACGACAACGCATATGTTTAGCACTAGAACATTTATTTTAGAAGTTGTTAGCAAAGGGCTTAAAAAATCAGGTTTTGAGTCATGTAAAATCATATTTCAAGTAGGGGAAAATCCTATGGAAGCGTATCGTTTTAATCTTGAAAGCGATAGTTTTGAACAAGTAGCAGTTTAAGAAAGAGGAGGGTAAGAAGAACTCCTCTTACCCTGTATCAAAAAACTATTTAAAAAACGTAAGTGCTCGCTCTAAATCTTCTTTGGTGTCAATACCAAAACTCTGGCTTTCTACCTCGACCATCGCAATGCTATAACCATGGTAAATGGCGCGTAATTGCTCTAATTTTTCAATATGCTCAATTGGTGCATAAGGAAGTGCACAGAATGTCTCAAGCGATTTTTTACGAAAAGCATAGATGCCTAAATGCCCAAAGTATCCATCAAATCCACCTTCGCGGTCATATGGAATTGCACTTCTTGAAAAATAGATAGCGTTGCCATGAGCATTTAAAATAACTTTGACAAGATTGGGATCTTTTACGTGTGAGAGATCAATCTTCTTACACGCACTGGTAATCATCGCATCGGTGTTTTTAGCTCGTTCAATCACGCTTTTTACGACAGCTTCTTCGATGAAGGGTTCATCTGCTTGAACATTGACAATAATTTCATCTTCTGTGAGAGAAAGCTTTGATGCTGCTTCATTGATACGGTCTGTTCCACTTTGATGATTTTGCGAAGTAAGAATGGCTTTAAACCCATAATCATGTGCAAGGGTTACCACTTCTTCCGTGTCAGCTGCAATGGCAACATCATCAAGATTTTGTACACGTTTTGCTGTTGCAATGACCATAGGAAGACCATGAATGTTTGCTAAAATTTTATTAGGAAAACGTGTTGAAGCAAGACGTGCGGGGATAATGATCATTGCGCTGCCTTATTTAGAAAATCAAAAATTTCCGCTTCAATTTTATCTTTATCGACCACTTTATCATGAATAACAGTTTCATTAAACAGATCGCTAATACATGTTGGAATACTCACATGAAGCGCTTTACTAATGCCCTCAAGCGCCTCTTTATCGCTGTATTTGATGCTATCTTGCTTAATGGCGTTGAGCATGGTTGGAGCAAATTTTGTCCATTCTGCAGTGGAGCAAAGAACGCATGGAAGTGGCTTTGCTTTTAGTGTTTGATAGGCTTTAAGGCATGTCGCCGTATGAGGGTCCATTACATAGCCCTTTTGTGCATAATGTCTGATTTGCTCTTTGCCAAAAGCATCATCACAGTAAACGGCTTCAAAATCTTCTTGTAAGCTTGCTAGTTCACTGCTTGTCAGTGTATAGATTTTTTGCTCTTTTAGTGCTTCCATAAGCTCTTTGGTACGAGTTGAACCAAATTTATCAAATAAAACACGCTCAACGTTTGATGAGATCAAAATATCCATCGCTGGAGATGTTGTTTGTAGCAGGCTTCGGTTACGAAGATCATAAACACCTGTTGTTATCAAGTCTGTTAAAATGTTGTTGATATTAGACGCAATCAAGATTTTTTCGATTGGTAATCCCATTTTTTTCGCATAATAAGCACCCAAAGCATTACCAAAATTTCCACTTGGAATGATGGTGTAAAAAGGTTTCCCAAGCTCAACTTTTCCTTGTTTGAGCATTGCTACATAGGCATAAATATGGTAGATGATTTGGAAGATAATACGTCCAAAATTAACTGAATTTGCAGCGCTCAGTTTGATATGCTTGTTACTGAGTGCTTCTTTAAAACTTGGTGATGCAAGAAGTGTTTTGAGCGCATTTTGAGCATCATCAAAATTACCATGAATACCAATAATTTTCAGATTTGGACTCTTTTGTGTGGTCATTTGAAGTCGTTGGACATCACTTGTACCGCCATCAGGGTACAAACAGACAACTTTGATGTTTGGTTTATTTGCAAAAGTATCAAGTGTCGCTGGACCTGTATCACCACTGGTTGCTGCTAAAATGAGGTATTGCTCATCTAGTTTTTGAGCAAGATGAGAAAGGATATAGCCAAAAGGTTGTAATGCCATATCTTTAAATGCACGTGTTGGACCATGATAGAGCTCATTTACAAAGAGGTCATCTTCAATTTGAGAAAGAGGGGTAGGCTCTTTTGCATCATCAAAAGCATCGTAGAGTGCGACTGCTTTTTTCATGACTTCTTCTTCGATATCAATGTTGAAAAGTTTTAAGATATCAAGCGTGATCTCTTTATAGCTCTTTTTAGAAGCACTCTCTAAAAAAGCAGTATCTATTTTTGGTAAATTCTCTGGTACATAAAGTCCGCCAAAACTTGCACTTGGATTTAAAATAGCAAATGAAAAAGGAACTTTATTTGGTTTAACACCATCATTTCCACGAGTTTCGATAAACATAATTCTTTTGTCCTTATTCTTTAATAATGGTGCCAATACCATCTTTGGTAAAGAGCTCTAATAAAATGGAATGTTCAACTCTACCATCGATAATATGAGCGCGTTCAACGCCACCACGAAGGGTTTCTAAACATGCGTCTAGTTTTGGAATCATACCACCGCTAATCGTTCCATCTTTTTTAAGCGCTTTGATTTTTGCTTTATCAAGACTTGAGATAAGATTACCTTCTTTATCAAGTACGCCCGGTGTGTCTGTTAGAAAAATAATTTTTTTTGCTTTGAGTGCAACAGCGATTTTACTTGCCGCTAAATCAGCATTGATGTTATATCCTGGATGATCAACATCATCTCCTGCTGCGATAGGTGCAATCACAGGAATAAATTTTTCTTTAATAAGGTTTTTGAGTACTTTTTTATCGATTTTGGTGATATCACCCACTAAACCGTATTTTCCATCATCCATTGGTTTTGCACGCATAAAATTAGCATCTTTACCGGTAATACCAATTGCTTTTGCGCCATGATGGTTTAAAAGAGTGGTGATTTCTTTATTAATACTTCCGCTAAGAACCATCTCGACTACTTCCATGACTTGATCGTCTGTTACACGAAGTCCATCGACGAAATTGCTTTTAACTTCGAGTTTATCCAACAGAGAGTTGATTTTTTTACCACCACCGTGAACAATAACAGGCTTAATGCCAACAAGATAGAGCAGAACGATATCTTTTGCAAATTGTTCTTTAAGTTCTGGGTTAATTTGTGCGGCTCCACCGTATTTAATGACAATGGTTTTTTTGTTAAAGTGTTTAATGTACGGCAGTGCGTCCATCAAGATTTGTGCTTGTTGTATTTTATGTTGCACAGCAAATCCTTCGTTAAAGGTTAAAGCCTTATTTTAGCGTTTAGGAGCTAAAAGTGCGTTGATTTTTGCTTTTGTTTCAGGAAAGATTTCTACTTCGAGTTTGAGAATAGAGAGTGGAATGTCAAAAGTAGACATTTTTACAGCGTCTTTTTGTGTTGTTAAAATGGAGGTTGCATTGTGTTCATGCAAGAGTGTTTCAAGCTCTTTTTCATTGTACATGTAATGATCTTCAAAGCTTACTTTTGCAATCACATTTTCTGGTAAATAAGCATCCAAACGACTTGGTTTGGAGATAGCAGTGACTAAGAGCATTTTCTCTGTTGGACTCAGGACTTCAACATGACGTTTGAAGTCTGCACCTTCTGAAATAATCACATCTGCATACTTATAGAGGAAACGAGGTTCTCTATAGGGGCCACTTGGAAGACAAAACGAGTTCTTTGGCTCAGGAATTGGTTTCATGAGAATATCAATTTTTGAGATAAAACTTTTTGAAAAACCATCATCTAAAAAAATAATTTTTGCACCTCTTTTTTTTGCAAAACGAATGGCTTCTACACGGTCTTCGCTTACAATGACGGTTGCATCAGGTAATGATTTTGCGTAAAGCATCGCTTCATCACCACTTGCCATGGCATCACACATGATTTGTCCATTATCTGAAACCAAAATGAGCCCATGTGATTTTCGTCCATAGCCTCTTAGAACAATGGCAATATTTGAATAATCTTTTGCCAAAGCTATACAAAAAGGAGTTTTGCCATTGCCACCGACTGTAAGATTACCGATACTTACAATAGGAACAGTAAAGTACAGTTTTCGCTTTTTGCCAAAAAAGCGTTTACTTAACACAATAGCGCAATAGATAGCACTCAGTGGCAGTAAAACATACGACAAGAGTCGCTGTATGAAAGAAGTAGGGTAGAAGAGATAGGCCTCTACCCATAGAACAATACGTGAACGATTAAACACGGTTCTTTGCTATCTCTTTGATTTGTTCACAAATATGTAAGATGTCTTTATCGCTCAGACTTGAATAAATCGGAAGTGATAGTATTTGTTGATAATTACTCAGTGCTTTTGGAAAGTCATTAACACGGAGATTGTATTTATGTTTATAGTAGCTTAATAAATGCAATGGAATATAGTGAAGACCTGTGTAAATACCACGTTCTTTTAGCTCTTTAGCAAAATTATCTCTGTTTTTGTCTATTTTGATGATGTACTGAGCATATGTATGATCACGTTTTTTTACAGGTGTGCTTACGTGAGGACATGATGCGAGCTCACGATTGTAAATATCTGCAATTTCAATGCGTCTTTCAATGAAACTTTCATTTTTTTCTAATTGACCAATCGCATAGGCAGCATTGAGTTCATTAAGATCATATTTAAGACCAATATCGACAACATCATAAACATAGCCAAGGTTACCAAATTTATCCCAACCTTCACCTACAAGGGCATGATTACGAAGAAGTCTTGCACGTGCTGCAAGCTCAGGATCTTTTGTGGTCATAATTCCTGCACTGGATACAGAATTGTTGGCTTGTGGATTGAAACGAAAGACTGTGATGTCTGCATCAAGCGATCCAATTTTTTTACCATTATAGGTTGATCCAAGAGCTGCTGTTGCGTCTTCAACAATTTTAATGTCATAGAGTTTTGCAAGTTCATAAATGCGCGCAAGATCTGCAGGTTGTCCTGCGATATGGCTGATAAACGCACCTTTTAGTTTTTTTGCTTTATTGTTTTTCAAAACACTTTCAAGTTGTTCAACATCAATATTAAAATCATCTTTGTCAATGTCCACAAAAATAGGTTCAGCATCAAAGTGGCGAACGACTTCAGCCACAGAAGGGAAGGCATTGACAGAACAGATAATTTTATCGCCACGCTTAAGATCTAATGCACACATCGCAAGGTGCATTGCGGCTGTTCCATTGACAGTCGAAATAGCATCGCCACAAGGGATGTATTTTATGAACTCTTTTTCAAGGGTTTCAACTTTATTTGCTTTTTCCAAATCCAAAACTTCATTGATAAGTGTCTTTTCTCTTTGGTCGATAAATGGTTTATAAAATGGTATTTCTTTCATGTTTATCCTTTATTTTATCGCTGTCAAATCAGCTATGGTTGGGAGTTTACCTTTAAATCTATTGTTTGCAATACGCTCAAGTGTCATCTCGACAAGTGCTCTTTCAAATCCAGCAGCTAATAAAGCTTCTTTGTTTTTACCTTCTTCCATATGAGCGTAAAGGACTTGATCGATTTGAGCATAACTAAATCCAAACTCATCTTCGTCACTTTGATTTTCCCAAAGATCCGCTGATGGAGCTTTTGTAAGAATGGAGTGTGGAACACCAAGATGGGCTGCAAATTCAAATATTTCAGTTTTATAGAGTTCGCCGATAGGATTGATCGCACATGCAAGATCCCCGAAAATAGTGCCATATCCAAGAAGGATTTCACTTTTATTTCCTGTTCCTAAGACAAGAGCATTTTCACGTGCAGAGATATCATATAAGACAGACATTCTCATGCGTGCACTAAAATTACCGATGCGAAGTTTTGAAGCATCTTTTTTGTCATGGAAATAGGTGTCTACTAGTGGCCCAACAGGAATTTTTTCAGTTTTGATACCAAATTTTTGGCAAAGCTCAGTTGCATGCTCTAAACTGGCACGACTTGATGTAGAGGAGGGAAGCATAATACCTAAGAGGTTGTCTTTAAAAGCTTTATGTGCAAGAATCGCAACAACTGCCGAATCTATACCACCACTAATACCTAGAACAACTTTGGAAAAACCAGCTTTTTTCACCTCATCTTGAAGAAACTTAACTAAATAATTTTCGATAGATTGGTATTTGTTCACGACAGTAACCTCATAAGCAATTTGAGCAACGACTCAATTATACTAAACTTAAAATTAATGCAATCTTTTAAGCTTCCAAAGCAAAATAAGATGAGATGTGTTAAAATTTGAGAAATACTAGAAAGAAGTGATAAATGCAGATAAAAAGTAGAGCATGTGGTGCTTATGGAACAAATTGTTATATTGTAAGTATTGATGGAAAAGAAATTATTATTGATCCTGGTATGGAAGCTACAGAATGGGTTTTGCGTAATGTCAATCATCCTGTAGCTATTTTAAATACGCATGGCCATTTTGATCATGTATGGAGTAATGCAGCACTTGTACAAGAACTTCATGTTCCTATTTATGCCCCAAAAGATGATTGTTTTATGCTAGAAAATGACCCTTTTACGCAGGGTACACCAGAGAGTCATGCTGATATCGCAGTTGAGGGGGATCAAACCTTCACGATAGAAGGCATTGATATTGCATTTTTCCATTTCCCAGGGCATACCCCAGGATGTAGTGCCATTTTAATTGGAAATGCGCTTTTTAGTGGGGATTTTATTTTTAAAAATTCTATTGGTCGGTATGATTTTCCATACAGTAGCAGTGAACAAATGCGACAAAGTTTGGAAAAATTCCTAAAAATTAAAGCAGATTGGGAAATTTTTCCAGGTCATGGAAGCAGTACAACGCTCAAAGCTGAGCAAAAAAATGTACCTTATTGGTTCAATTTTTTATGAAAAATCTTTAGGATTGAAACTCGCTTGGAGTTCATCGATCTGTGTTTGAAGAATGTGTCTTTCAAGAATAACCGCTTGGAAAATACCTTCAAACACCTTAATCTCATTGATCATACCGATAACCTTAATCTCTCGCTTTCTTGCATCTTCAAAACGACCTTTTGCCTCAAAGTTGACTAAGTCACCCACTTTAGCTGGGGCAAAAAATTTGGTGCGACATCCAATAACAACAACATTAGGTTCATTGACAGCCGCGACAGCTGCGTATTCTGCCGAGCCAAAAAGAAAACCACTGTGAATGAGTCCAAATTCATCAACGCTCATGTCATTGGTAGTTTGTAAAACAACTTTAGAGGTGTTTTTAGCAAGTTCAACAAGATTCCCAACAAGAGTACTTTTAACTTTTTGATGTGTTTTGATGTCATCATTTAAAAAATTGGTTGAATCGAGTGAGACGTCATCTGATATTTCCAACTCATCATCAAAATTGCTGGTATTATCAATCATCTCTTTGACTAATCCCGCTTTACTCTTAACCATTTAGCATCCTTGCTGTTAATTCGTTTTATTGTGTGCAAATCGGCTGATTTAGCGTTTTGCTTTAATATAGACTCTCTTTGGTGCAGGAAAGCCTTCGACAGTAAGTTCAGGGTTGTTTGGATCTAAAAAATGCTCCAAACTCTCTCCGTAAATCCATTCTGTTTTTCGTTGCTCATCTGTGTCAGTTGTTTTGATTTCCAAAAGCTCAATGTCTCTGAATTTTGCACGCTCTAGCCAATTATACAATGCAGGAATTGTTGGTACAAAATAGACATTGGGAATTTTGGAGTACGTTTTAGAAGGGCAGAGGGCTACTGGTGTATCTCCATCAATCATAAAAGTGTCCAAAATAAGCTGACCCTCTGGATTGAGTCCTTGGTAGAGGGCTTTAAGTGTTTGAATAGGATCACTGCGATGGTAGAGTACTCCTAAACAAAAAAGAGTATCAAATTTATGTTCGTATAAAGGTAGATGCTCCACACCTAGCATTTCATAAACGATATCACTCTTCATAAAATGGTTGATAAAATCAAATTGTGTTTTATACAATGCCGAAGGATCAAACCCAACTAATTTTTTTGGGTTTTGTGAAAGCATACGGAAAAGATAGTAGCCGTTATTACAACCAATGTCTCCTACAATTTTACCTTCTAGATTAAAATGGGGCTCTAAAAGATTGTATTTTATAAAACTTTGCCATTCGGTATCGATAAAGGTTCCAAAAAGTTCAAAAGGACCTTTGCGCCAAGGACGAAGGGCTAAGGCACACTCTTTGATAGCCTCTTTTTCGGCATCATTGATTTGCGAGGAGTCTATTGTAACGGTATTGCCTAGTGTGTAGTGAATATTTTGTATGGAAGGCAAAGACGCGAGAGCTTGTCGCATCGGTGCAATATCTTTCCAGTTAAGCCATGCCAAGCGCTCTTGGCGAATCGTAGTTAAAGACATGGAAGATTATTCGAAAAGGCTTTTGGTAGCATTAACACTCTTGTCAACTCCTTTGGAAACACCATCAGTTACTGTTTTGTAGTCAACAAGATTTTCGTCGCATTCTTTATGGTAAATACCCATGCCATCGTAGTACTCTTTGCAATCATTATAGTAACGACCCGATACTCCACGGTCATTAAAATAGAGACAACCTTGAAAAAGAAGACCTGTTAAAAGGATTAATATTGTTTTCATAGTAGCTATAATAGCATTTCATTTATTAAATTTTCAAGGGTTTTGATGGAGCGTATATTAGAGCATTTTAGAGCCATAACGGCAATTCCACGTTGTAGTCATCATACAACTAAAATGAAAGATTATATTAAAACGTTTGCACTCTCTTTGGGTTTTGAAGTACAAGAAGATCATGCTGGAAACATCCTTTGTCAAAAAGGATCACCTAAGGTGTGCTTACAAGCACATTACGATATGGTGTGTATTGGTGAGACACATAAAATTGAAATTGTCTTAGAAAATACCCTTATAAAGGCAAAAAACTCTACTTTAGGTGCAGATAATGGCATGGGTATGGCTATTATGTTTTGGGCTATGGAGCGAAATGAAAACGTAGAGTGTCTTTTTACTTCAGATGAAGAAGTAGGGCTTATTGGCGCTATGCAATTTCGCTTACCACTAAAATCCTCTTATCTTTTAAATCTAGATGCCGAAGAAGAGGGTGAAATTTATATCGGCTGTGCAGGTGGTGTAGATGTCATCGCATCTTTAGCATTACATTATGTACCACTTGATGAACAGGCAAAGCTCTATGAAATTAGTGCTTTTGATTTTGTTGGTGGTCATTCTGGTGTAGATATCGATAAAAAAATTCCCTCTGCGATTAAAGCATTGGGGTATGAGTTATTAAAACACGATGTCTCTTTGGTCAGTCTCCAAGGAGGCGAGAGACGCAATGCTATTCCAAAAAGTGCAAAGGCTATTGTTGCGTCTAAAGCACCTTTACAAGTTGAAGATACGCGTTTGAGTGTAAAAGCCTTAGAAGAAGGAACATACACAAGTGCTATTGTCCAATCTAACGCTATTATCAAAGCAATTGGTGCTTTTGCACAAGGGGTCCGTGAATGGGATAGAACACTTGATATTCCTTCTATGAGTATTAACTTAGGGATCATTTCTGATTTTGAAGGTGTTCTTAGACTTGATTGTGCTGCACGTGCTATGGATGATAAAAATTTGGCTATACTAACACATGAAACAATGGCTTTTTTTAAGGCACTTGGTTTTGATGTAAAACAAGAGGGGTGGCATGGTGCATGGAACCCTGAAATGACTTCTTTTGCACAGAGTGTGTATGGTGTGATGAAAGAATTTTACCCTCATGCCGCGTTTAAAGCGATTCATGCGGGGCTTGAATGTGGGGAATTAATCTTGCGTCAGCCAAAGAAAATAGAAGCTGTTTCTATTGGACCAACCATTCGTTATCCTCATTCATTAAGAGAAGAGTGCGATATGAATTCTGTTAACAATACAGCATTTATTGTTCAAAAAATTATTAATACATATAAGGATTAAGCTATGGCACTGATACATTCTGCTTCACTTGAACTTGGTAAAACATTAGAACATTTTGAACTTGAAGACCCAAATGGAAAAATTTTCAAAAGTAAAGATCTTTTTGGTAAAGGTGGATTCATAATTGCAGTGATGTGTAATCATTGTCCTTATTCCAATGCAATTTGGAAACGTCTTAATGCGGTTGCTGAATTTGCTAAAAAACTCGATATTACCGCTGTTGCTATCAACCCAAATATTCATCCAAATTACCCAGAAGACTCACCGTCTCACATGCTTGATAAGATTAAAGAGATGGGGATAGAATTCCCTTATCTCATTGATGAGCACCAAATGGTTGCTAAAAGTTTAGGTGCCGTTTGTACACCAGATATCTTTTTATTTGATGCGGAAGAAAAGCTTTATTATCATGGACGCTTGGATGATAATTGGCAAGATGCACGTAGCGTTAAAGAAGAAGATCTTAGAGAGGCGATCATGCTTTTATTTAGCAAACAAGAAGCTCCTAAAGTTCAGCATCCATCACAAGGATGTTCTATAAAATGGATTGATACCGTTACTGGATGATCAGACTTTAAAGCTTTGTGTCGTTTTACAATACGCTTTTAAAAAACACGCTTCACATAAGGGATGGACTGCTTTGCAGGTGTATCTGCCAAAAAGTACCATTGCTTGGTGAAGCGTATGCAGTTCACTTTTAAAAATCTTTGTTAAATCTTCCTCCGTCTTAATCGCTGTTTTAGCACTTGAGAGTCCCAATCGATGCGCAACGCGGTAGACATGTGTATCAACCGCCATTAAATTGGCATTGGCATACTCAATCATCACAACGTGGGCTGTTTTTTGCCCAACGCCTGCAAGTCCCATAAGTTTTTTTTCATCTAAAGGAATTTCTCCATCATAGAGTTCCACGACTTTTTGTGCCATCTTGAGAAGATTGACCGCTTTGTTATTGAAAAATGAACATGAATTGATAAAAGACTTAATGTCATCAAGGTTGGCATTTGAAAGCGCTTTTAACGTAGGATATTGCTCAAAAAGTGCTGGAGTGATGAGGTTGACACGTTTATCTGTGCATTGTGCTGAGAGCATCACACAGACTAATAGCTCGTATAAAGAGGTGTATTTTAGTTCCGTAACCGCTATTGGATAATGTTCTAAAAAAAGAGCTTTAATGGCTGCAATCTCTTTTTGGGTTGCTTTTTTCATCTCAAACCTTGCTTCGTTTTGAAAAATTATACCGACAATCCTTAAAATTAACATTTCATTTAAGAAATAGTAATAAGATTTGGGGTACAATACGCGAATTACTTCAATAAAGGATCTTAGTGAAAAAAGTTATTCTAAGTAGTATTGCTGCGGCAGTATTAGGTGTAAGTTTAAATGCAACAGTTTATGCAACTGTAAACGGTGAAGATGTTAACGATCAAGATATCGCTGTTCTTATGCGTGCTATGCAAGGCGCAAAGTTTGAAGAACTTCCTGCAGATGCAAAACAAAAAATCGTTGAGCAAGCTGTTGAGAGAAAATTATTGACAACAGAAGCAACAAAAAGCGGTGTAGAGAAAGATAAAGAGTATGCTGAAGCGTTAAAACGTATTAAAGCAGACCTTGCCCTTGAAGTATGGATGAAGAAAATCTACGATGCAGTCAAAGTAGATGCAAAAGATGTTAAAGACTACTATGACAAAAATGCAGACAAATTTATGCAACCAGCAACAGTAAAAGCAAGACACGTTCTTGTTAAAACTGAGCAAGAAGCGAAAGATGTTATTAAAGAACTTGATGGTTTATCAGGTCAAAAACTTAATGACAAATTTGTTGAATTAGCAACAACAAAATCAACAGGACCAAGCGGACAAGGCGGTGGTGAACTTGGTTGGTTTGCTGCAAATCAAATGGTAAAACCTTTCTCAGATGCTGCGTTTGCACTTAAAAAAGGTGAAATCACTAAAACTCCAGTTCAAACACAATTTGGTTTCCACGTAATCTTAGTTGAAGACACAAAACCAGCAGAAAAAGCAACATTTGAAGCGGTTAAACCACAAATTGAAAATGGCTTGAAAATGGAAAAATTCCGTATTCAAGTAGCGGATAAAGCACAAACACTTAGAAAAAATGCAAAAGTAACCATCAAGTAATTCCAGATTAACTCAAAGGTATTTTATGGTAAATGCGAAAATTTTTGATTGTATAAAACCAGGTGTTGTGACAGGAAATGATGTGCAAAAGGTTTTTGCAATCGCAAAAGCAAATCAGTTTGCAATCCCAGCTGTAAATGTTGTAGGAACTAACTCTATCAATGCAGTTTTAGAAGCAGCAAAAGCAGCGAACTCTCCTATTATTGTTCAGTTCTCTAACGGTGGAGCTGAATTTTATGCAGGAAAAGGCGTCAATGGACTTAAAGCAGGTGTTCTTGGCGCTATTAGTGGTGCATTGCATGTTCATACTGTGGCTGAAGCCTATGGTGTAGCTGTAATTTTACATACAGATCATGCAGCACGTAAACTTCTTCCTTGGATTGATGAATTACTCAGTGCAAGTGAAATGCATTTTGCAAAAACAGGTAAACCACTTTACAGTTCACATATGTTAGATCTCTCTGAAGAGTCTTTGGAAGAGAACGTTCAAACATGTGTTTCTTACCTAAAACGTATGAGCAAAATGGGTATGACGTTAGAAATTGAACTTGGTTGTACAGGTGGAGAAGAAGATGGTGTTGATAATACCAACTTGGATAACTCTGCCCTCTACACACAACCTCAAGATGTAGCCTATGCGTATGAAGAGCTTATGAAAGTAAGTCCTAACTTTACGATAGCAGCATCTTTTGGTAATGTTCATGGCGTTTATAAGCCAGGTAATGTTCATTTAACACCAAAAATCTTGGATAATTCTCAAAAATATATTCAAGAAAAATTTAAAACCGATGCAAAACCAGTGAATTTTGTATTCCATGGTGGTAGCGGAAGTGAACTTGCTGACATTCGTGAAGCAGTAGGATACGGTGTTATTAAGATGAACATCGACACCGACACTCAATGGGCATTTTGGGAAGGTGTTAAAGGGTATATTGAAAAATACGCTCCTTACCTTCAAGGACAAATTGGTAACCCAGAAGGTGACGATAAACCAAATAAAAAATATTATGATCCACGTAAATGGCTTCGCCCTGGTGAAGAGGCTGTCAAAAGTCGTCTTCTCAAAGCCTTTGAAGATCTGAATTGTTTAAACCGTTGTTAATTATAAGAAGCCCTAAAATAGGGCTTCTTCTCCAATACATTTAAATGCTTTTTCCTTCATCCCCTTTTGAGAGACGTTCTTTTCAAAATCAATTTTTTTATCTTAAACGTGATGATCTCTTATATAAAGATTTTTCAGGTAACAAAGCTCGAAAATTTCACTACTTTCTGACGCATGATTTTCCTATTATCAAACGCGTGGTGAGCTCAGGATCAAACCAATCAAACGCTATGTATTCTCTTTCTGTACTAGCGCGTCTAAAAGGGTGGGAATTTATCTATGTGTGTGACCATATTCCAAGCTTTCTTAAAGAAAATCCTATAGGTAATTACAAAGCTGCTTGTGAGAATGGCATGAAGGTTATAGAATCCCATACACGTGAAGATGAAATTTTAATGTACTGTGATGAGAAAACAGTGCATGTTGAAGAGGGTGGCAGACAAAAAGAAGCTGAAGAAGGTGTCGCTGTATTGGCGAGAGAGCTCTTAGCTGATATTCAAAGAGAAAACATTCAAAACCCATACCTTTTCTTACCTTCTGGCACAGGAACAACAGCACTTTTTTTGCAAAAGCATCTACCTTTCCCTGTATATACGTGTCCTACCGTAGGGGATAGTACTTATTTGCAAAAACAGTGGACGATGGTTGAACCAGAAACTACTCATTTCCCCATCATACTTACAGCAGCTAAAAAATTTCATTATGGGAAACTCTATCCAGAGCTGTTTGAACTCTGGCAAAGATTGAAACACGAAATGGATGTGGTGTTTGATTTGGTGTATGATCCTGTAGGATGGAGTGTTCTTTTAGAGCATTTACCTCATCTTCATGGTACGCCTATCTACGTGCACCAAGGTGGAATTTTGGGTAATAGCTCAATGGAAGAACGCTATAAGCGAAAAAAAACTATAATAAAGCACTTATAAAGAGGATGAACAATGTTACTTTTAAAAACGAATGAACCAAATTTCAAAGCCCAATTTGACGAACTTTTGCGTCGTGGACATATGGATATGGAAAATGTCTCAAAGATCGTTTTAAACATAATTGCAGAGATTAAAGCCGAAGGGAATGGCGCTTTAAAAAATCACATTGAAAAATTCGATAAATGGTGTGTAGAGAGTGATGAGGCGCTCGAAGTAAAAACTTTAGATATGAAAAAAGCCTATGATGCGCTTGATGTGAAACTCAAAGAAGCGTTAGAGCTTGCGTACAAACGCATTTATGCATATCATGAAAAACTTATCCCAAAATCATGGCTTGATTTTGAGAATAATGGTACTGTTTTAGGACAAAAAGTTACTCCAGTAGATCGTGCAGGCCTTTATATCCCTGGTGGTAAAGCGGCGTATCCAAGTAGTCTTTTAATGAATGCTATTCCTGCTATTGTTGCAGGTGTTAAAGAGATTGTTGTCTGTACGCCAGCACCCAATAATGAACTCAATCCATTGTTGCTTGCTGCTATGCATCTGTGTGGCATTAAAAAAGCTTACAAAGTGGGAGGGGCTAGCGCTATTGCTGCAATGGCATACGGTACACAGAGCATTCCAAAAGTTGATGTCATCACAGGACCAGGAAATATTTTCGTTGCAACCGCTAAAAAGTTGGTCTTTGGTGAAGTAAACATTGATATGATCGCTGGACCGAGCGAAATTGGCGTATTAGCGGATGAGAGTGCAAATCCTCACCATTTAGCGATTGATCTTCTCTCTCAAGCAGAACATGATGAGATGGCAAGTTCTATTCTCATTACACCTTCGTTAGAAATTGCTGAGAAAACACGCACAGAAGTGTATGCATGGCTTGAAAAACTAGATAGAAAAGCGATTGCAGAAGTTTCTATTAAAGAGCGTGGAGCGATTATTGTAACGTCAACGATGGATGAAGCGGTTGATTTAATGAATCAAATTGCGCCAGAGCACTTAGAAGTAGTGACATCACATCCTTTTGATTTATTGCCTAAAATTCGCCATGCGGGGGCTATTTTTATGGGCTCTTACACGCCAGAGCCTATTGGGGATTATATCGCTGGACCTAACCATACGCTTCCAACGGGCGGTACAGCTAAGTTTTACTCACCATTAGGGGTAGAGAATTTCTTGAAGCGTTCATCCATCATTAGTATGAGTAAACAAGGCATCGATGAGATTGGTGAGGCATGTGCATTACTCGCACATACAGAAGGTCTTGGCGCACACGAAGCAAGTGTTCGCGTTCGTCTTTCTAAATAGACAGCCATGAATATTATTATTTTAGGAGCGGGCGGCGTTGGTAGCTATTTTGGAGCGCGCCTGCTCCAAGCAGGTCATAATGTCGCTTTTGTGGCAAGAGGCGCACATCTTGAAGCTCTTCAAACTGAAGGCTTGCATGTCAAGCATCCACATTTTGAATTTGAAGAAAAAATCAGGGCGTTTGATCTTGATAGTTTAGCTGATTTGGATGCCACTTCGATAGATCTGATAATTCTCGCAACTAAATCCATTGCTACGCGTGAGATGTCTATGCATCTTGCACAATGGTTGCGTACCCAAATGAAGCCTCCTTATATTCTTTCATTGCAAAATGGTGTCGAAAATGAAGCGATTTTGTGTGATTACTTTGCTGAGGAGTATATCATCGGTGGATTGACACGCAAAATTGGTGCACATGTTAACAAACCAGCCTATATTGAGGCTGTGGGCACTGCTGAGACTATTTTAGGAATGATGCATTCATCAATGGAAAATGAGCGTTTTTTAGAAGAACTCGCGCTGATTTTCAATCAAGCAGAAATTCCTACACAAACAACACACGATATCAAACAAGAGCTTTGGAAAAAGCTTATCATTAACAATGGTGTCAATGCTTTGTGTGCCTTGCTTCGTGTGCAAACAGGTGTTTTATTTGAGCAAAATTCTCTTGCTGATGTGGTATATGGATTGATGCAAGAAACAGCGCATGCAGCTCGTAGCTTGCATATTAAGATTTCGCAAGAAGATGTTGACGCAATGTTTACTCTTATCAAACAGTTTGATTCTATTAAGCCATCAATGCTTGTAGATTTAGAACATGGAAGATCATTAGAGATAGAAGAAATCTGTGGTGTTGTGATAAGAGCACTTCATCAAATAGGTGTCGATGCACCTTATACAAAAACGATTAAGGCATTGCTTGAATTTAAATTGGGAGAAAAAGTGTGAAAGCAAAAATTGGAATATTAACTGTTTCTGATCGTGCAAGTGCAGGTGTGTATGAAGATCTCTCAGGCAAAGCGATTATTGAGACACTAAATGCGTATCTGAGTTGTGAATGGGAAAGTGTTTATAAAGTCATTCCTGATGAGCAGCCATTAATCGAGGCAGCCCTTGAGCATATGGCAGATCACGATCAATGTTGTTTGATCGTTACAACGGGAGGAACAGGTCCTGCACTTCGTGATGTCACACCTGAAGCTACAGAAGCGGTATGTGAGAAGATGATGCCAGGTTTTGGAGAGTTGATGCGTCAAGTAAGCCTTAAGTATGTGCCAACAGCCATTTTATCACGTCAGACTGCAGGAATTAGGGGTAAAAGTTTGATTATCAATCTTCCTGGAAAACCAAAGTCGATTCGGGAGTGTTTGGATGCTGTTTTCCCAGCTGTTCCATATTGTATCGATCTTTTAGAAGGACCATTTTTAACGTGTCATGAAGAGGTGATTAAGCCTTTTCGTCCAAAGGCCTAAAATAGGGTAGAGTAGGAGCTAAAAAGCTCCTACTCTTTAGAGATTCTTACACTCCAAGAGAGTTAAGTTCTGCTTCGATTTTTGCCATTTTTGATTTAGCGTCATCCAAACCTTTTTGATTTTCTGCGATAACCTCTTTTGGGGCATTTGCCACAAAGCGCTCATTTGAGAGCATACCTGAAAGCTTCATGATCTCTTTTTCAAGTTTGATTTTTTGATTGTTCAAACGCTCAATAATAGGGCTAAGATCAACGCCTTCAAGAGGAATAAACACTTCTACATTATCGCCAACATCGGTTGCAGAGTTTGCAATTTTTGTCTCTGTAAAGTCGATTTTCTCAACTTTTGCCAATAAACTAATGTATTTAATAGCATCTTTAAGATTTTCTGCATTTGGTACTTTGATGTAAGCATGTTCGATTTTTTTGTTTCCAAGGTCGATATTTGCTTTTGCACGACGAATGCCAACAATCGCTTCGATAACAAGTTCAAAGGTTTTCTCGATTTGCTCATCACGTTTTAGCGCATGAGGGTAGCGTTTCACCATAATGGACTCTGTTGATTCGAGTGTCGTGTCTGAGAGCTCTTGGTAAAGGAACTCTGAGATAAATGGCATAAATGGATGGATTAGTTTCATCGCTTCTTTGTAAATAGAACCTAACTCTAAAATCGCAGGTTTATCGGCTTTACTAAGCTCAATGCCCCAGTCACAAAATTCACCCCACAAGAAGCGGTAAAGGGTGGTTGCGGCGTCATTGAAACGGTAATCGCTAAAGTGAGCTCGTACCTCTTCCATCGCAACAGCTAAACGGCTTTTCATATACGCACCAAGGGCTGTTTTAATCTCGATATTTTCCAAATCTTTAAATGAGTTTGCATTCATGAGCAAGAAACGTGACGCATTGTAAAGTTTGTTGGTAAAGTTTCTAATTTGCTCGAGTTTCTCACCACTGAGTTTAATATCACGACCTTGAACAGCTAAGATAGCAAGTGTAAAGCGTAAAGTATCGGCACTGTATTCGCTGATAGTGTCAAGAGGATCGATGACATTGCCTTTAGATTTACTCATTTTTTGACCGTGTTCATCTTTAACAAGGGCATGAAGGTAAATGTCTTTAAATGGAAGTTCTCCAAGTGTATGTTCGCCTGAGAACATCATACGCGCAACCCAGAAGAAAAGGATGTCAAAACCCGTGATGAGAAGCGTATTTGGGTAAAAGTCTTTTAAGTCATTCTCATTCCATTTCTCGCCTTTATAAGCGTCTCCATTTTCCCAACCCAGTGTTGAAAATGGCCAGAGACCCGAGCTAAACCATGTGTCTAGAACGTCTGGGTCTTGGTGGATTTTAGCGCTTTTACATTTTGGACATTCATGCTCACAATCTTTTTCGCTTGCCCATTCGTGACCACATGCATCACAGTAAAATACAGGAATTTGATGTCCCCACCAAAGTTGGCGCGAGATACACCAGTCACGTAGGTCTTTCATCCATGCATTGTATGAGTTGATCCAATGGCTAGGATAAAACTCTGCTAAGTGTTCATTGACTTTAGCAATTGCACCATCTGCGATCTCTTTTTTTACAAACCACTGTTTTGAGATATACGGCTCAACCACGTTCTTACAACGGTAGCAGTGACCAACTTGATTCTCATAGTCTTCCACTTTATCGACAAAACCTTCAGCATCGAGTTTAGCCATAATAGGAGCACGCGCCTCTAGTCTCTCTTGTCCTTTAAACTCACCACAATAGTCATTTAAAATACCGTTAGAGTCAAAAATAGTGATAAATTCTAGATTGTGACGTTTGCCAACTTCGTAGTCGTTAACATCATGAGCAGGGGTTACTTTAACACAACCTGTTCCAAAGCTCATATCAACGTGTTCATCAGCGATAATTTCAATTTCACGACCAATGAGTGGAAGAACCACTTTTTGACCGATCAAGTGTTTATAGCGCTCATCTTCAGGGTGAACCATAACAGCCGTATCACCAAAGTAAGTCTCTGGACGTGTCGTTGCAACGACGAGATAGTCGTTAGAGTCTTTGAGGAAGTATTTGAGGTGGTAGAGTTTGCCTTTGTTTTGCTCATACTCTACTTCGATGTCACTAAGCGCACCATCGTGGGTACACCAGTTAACCATGTAGTTGCCACGAACGATCATACCTTCATTGTAGTATTTTACAAATGCTTTTTTAACAGAGTGTTTGAGTCCTTCATCCATCGTAAAGCGCTCTCTGCTCCAAGCTGGAGAAACGCCAAGTTTTCGCATCTGATGAACGATTTGTCCGCCACTGTACGCTTTCCATTCCCAAACTTTCTCTAAAAATTTCTCGCGTCCAAGCTCTTCTTTTTTAATCCCTTGTGCAAGAAGTTGTTTTTCAACAACGTTTTGTGTAGCAATACCCGCATGATCAGTTCCTGGTTGCCAAAGAGTTTTAAAACCATCCATACGTTTAAAACGTGTAATGATGTCTTGGAGGGTAAAGGTGAGGGCGTGACCAATGTGAAGGCTTCCTGTAACATTTGGAGGAGGCATCATAATACAGAAGTTTTTACCGCTCTCTTGGATTGTTTTATTTCCATCAATCTCAAAGTAGCCTCTATCTTCCCAAATCTTGTAGTAACTCTCTTCGATCTCTTTTGGATTGTAAACAGTACTTTTTTCGCTCATAGGTTTATATACCTTATAAATTTTTTAGGGGATTATACAAAAAGAGGGGTAAGACTTGGTTTAAGCAAGGTAAGTAGCGGTATTTTTGCCTGCTTCTTTAGAAATATAAAGTGCTTGGTCAGCACGTTGTAACATTGTTTTAAAATCATCATCTTTTTTATACGCTGTATAGCCGATACTAAGGTTGATTTGTAACTCTTGATGTTCATGATTTCGTGACACAGGAATAACTTTATGATTAAATTCATTCAATATGCGATTGACAATGATCGAAGCGGCATCTTTGTCCTGATCAACAATACTAATAATAAACTCATCACCGCCAAAACGAGCAATGGTATCGGAGGTACGTAAAAGATGTTGCAAGGTATGTGCAGTGGTCTTTATGGCCTCATCTCCTACAAGGTGTCCATACGTGTCATTAATAGGCTTAAAATCGTCAATATCAAGAATGACTAAGAAGAGGTTTTCTTGGTTGCGTTTAACTTTATGAATCTCCTTTTGGAAGATCGTCATAAACATCAATCGATTGTAAAGTCCTGTCAATCCATCAAAATGTGAAAGATTTTCGACTTCAAGGTAAGATTTTTTTAAAAAAATAGCCAAAAATGTAATAAGGATAGAGAGAATAAGAGAAAAAACAAAAGAATAAATGAGTGCACTTTGAACAATTTCTTGCTGTTCCGTGAGCAATTTTGTATCAAAAAAATCAAAAAGAGCAAAAGTGTTTTTGTATTGATCAAGATGCTTTTCATGTAAGATTAAAACAGGTGTTGTACTAATGAAAAGATTTACTATGAAGGTTATTGTTCCTAGTAAAATAGGCTTTTTAAGCAAAATGCTAGGTACTCTTTTCATGAGTTTATATACCCCTTTTGTATTGGGGAAATAGTACCATAAAATCTGTTAAAGTGGAGAGTAAAAAAAGTAGAGGTAAAAAAATAAAGAGTCGTTTTCACGACTCTTTGTATTCGTACAAGCCTGCACTTAAATAACGCTCGCCTGTATCACATAAAATGGTAACAATAGTTTTACCTTTGTTTTCTGCTTTTTGTGCGATAGCTGACGCAACATAGACATTGGCACCTGCTGAAATACCAACCAATAAGCCCTCTTGTTTCGCTAAATTACGTGATGTTTCAATAGCATTTTCATAACTGACTTTTACAACCTCATCATACACTTTTGTATCAAGGACAGCTGGAACAAATCCTGCACCGATACCTTGAATTTTGTGTGGTCCAGGGTTTCCTCCTGAAAGAACGGGTGAAGTGTCTGGCTCAACAGCAATAATTTTAATATTTGGATTAAGCTCTTTTAGTCTTTTTCCTGTTCCTGTAATCGTTCCACCTGTTCCTACCGCTGCAACAAAAATATCAACTTTACCATCGGTATCTTTCCAGATCTCTTCTGCTGTGGTTGCATAGTGGATTGCTGGGTTTGATTCATTGGCAAATTGCTGTGGTACAAAAGAGTTCGGTGTCTCTTTTGAAAGCTCAGTTGCTTTTTCAACAGCGCCTCTCATGCCTAATGTTGGTTCTGTTAAAACAAGTTCTGCACCTAGTGCTGCTAAGAGTTTACGGCGCTCTAAGCTCATTGAACTTGGCATTGTCAAAATAAGTTTTAAACCAAGACTTGCACACACGGTTGCTAAACCAATACCTGTGTTTCCACTGGTAGGCTCAATAATAATTGAATTTTTATCAATTAAGCCCTTATCTAGGGCTGTTTTAATCATGTTGAAACCGATACGATCTTTTACTGAATGTGATGGATTCAAAAATTCACATTTTCCAAGCACTAAAGCATTCGATGCATTTGATGCATGGTTAAGTTTTACAAGTGGAGTGTTACCGATAAGTTCTGTTACGTTTTTTGCATACATAGGAATCTCCTTTAATTAGATTTAGATGCTATAGTTTAATTGGTTACTAAGACGTTGTGAATAGACTTCAAATTCTGATAAGGGCACATTGAAAATCTCTTGGATTTTATGATTGCTCTCTTCATAGAAAATACGAAGAACTGGGTCTTTTACGTCAACGTCTGTAACAACAAGATTGCCTTCAAGGGCGATAAGAATATCTTTGATCAAAATATCCTCAGCATTTTTTGCTAACAAATAGCCACCATAAGCACCTCTAACGCTACTGACCAAGCCTGCTTGACGTAGTAGAATTAAAAGTTGTTCAAGGTAGTTTTGTGGGATCTCAGCACGTGCTGAGATCTCTTTAATTTGTAATGGTTTGTTGCTCTTCGATAAAAAGAGCTGGTACATGGCACTTAAGCCATACATTCCTTTGGTTGAGAGTAGTGACATACTTTTCTCCTTACCCGAGCGCGATTTTAAGATCTTCGATCAAATCATCTGCATTTTCAAGACCGATACTAAGGCGAATAAGTCCAGCTTTGACACCTGCTTTTTCTAACTCATCAGCAGAGAGCTGTTGATGTGTAGTACTTGCTGGATGCGTGATAATAGACTTAGAGTCACCAATATTCACAACGACTGAGAAGATTTTTGTTGAATTTAAGATATGTTTTGCAAATTCAAAATCTTCCACTTCAAAGCTTAACAGTCCTGATGTTTGAGCATCTTTGAAGTACTGTTTTGCTCTTGTATGTAAAGGATCACTCTCAAGTCCAGGATAAGAGACTTTTTTGACTTTTGGGTGCGATTTTAAGAATGATGCCACTTTATAAGCATTGCGTGAATGCTCTTTCACACGAAGAGAAAGTGTCTCAAGTCCTTGAATGAGTAACCAAGAGTTAAACGGTGCAATCGTTGCTCCAATGTCACGAATCAGTGAAAGACGAATTCTGAGTGAAAAGATAGGGAATGGTAATGTTGCATAGACCAATCCATGGTAACTCTCATCTGGTTCGTTGAATTGTGGGTAACGTGGGTTGCCAATGAGTTTTGCATTAAGCCCTTTTGCCTCAACGACTAAACCACCAATGGCGCTTCCTTGACCAGAGATGTATTTACTCGCACTATGAACGCTTACATCAATGCCATGGTTAAGTGGTTGGAAGAGAATAGGGGTTGCAACGGTGTTATCTGCAACGGTAATAATGTTATATTTTTTAGCAACTTCGACGATTTTTTCGATATTTGGAATTGCAATTTGTGGGTTTGAAAGTGTTTCAAAGAAAATTGCTTTTGTTTTCTCATCGATCAATGCTTCTAAGTCATCAGCACTATCACTATCAAACACTTTAGCTTTAATGCCAAAACGTTTAATGGTGTGTGTTAAAAGCGTTGTAGCTCCACCATAAATTTTCTTAGCAACAATGATGTTATCACCCGCTTCAGCAAGATTTGCAATGGCAAAAAAGATCGCTGCTTGTCCGCTCGCTGTAGCAATAGCGGCTTCACCATTTTCAACAGCTGCTATTCTAGCTTCAAGAACATCTGTTGTTGGGTTATTAAGACGTGTATAAATAGGTCCTAACTCTTTTAAAGCAAAACGATTTGCAGCAGTCTCTGCGCTTCCAAAATCATATGCTGTTGTTTGGTAGACAGGAACTGACATTGTTCCAAACTGTTGCTTGTCATATCCATAATGTAAAGCGAGAGTTTCTTGATTCATTTCAAATCCTTTTTTTGTTTTGTTGCTGAAAGTATAGACTATTTTTTTTCTAATGTCAAGTAACTTTATCAAAAAACTAATGATTAAAAAAGTAGAGATTGATTTTTTAGAAAGAGGAGGGCAAAATGAATAATGATCTATAGAATATAAAAAACGCATTAAATAGAAAATAATACGCAAATCCCAATGAAATATAAAGAAACTAACAGAAAAAATTATAGAGATTATTATACATAAAATTATATGTAAATATCGATATTTAGGACATATTTTTAACTATTTTTTATGTGATATATTTTTTCTCACTAACATTGTGTTAGCTCTATAATCTCTTTTAAATTCTCAAATCTAGCGTCCATTTTTCAGATGAGGCAAGTTTTACTGTGCTATAATCATTTTTTTTAAGTATAGGAGAAGTTGATGTTATATGAAGATGAAGATGACTTTTTTATGGGGAGCCCTAAGAGCAAGTTCTTTGACATCCTCTTTAATGCTAACCGCGAACTTGTAAAGACAAAACTTTTAGAAATTGTCGATCGTTACAGCGCTATGGAAATTTTACTTGAAAAGCAAGTAGGAGTTGATGCCTTAGAAGGAATGATTCGCACAGTGCTGACAGAAGATTTGGATACTGTTGTTGAGCATAATAATGATCTTTTTATCAGTTCTGTTGGGGAAATATTAACTCAAAATGAATAAAATACGGTGTTTGTTTTTTGGGGTATTGTTGTGTTCAACTTCATTGTTTGCACAAATTGAGTATGAATACGAACATAAGTTCGTTCTCAAAAAAGATGAAGTAGGGCTGGTTTTAATCAACCACAAAGAGGTTACAAAAAAACCAACAGCAGACAACCCTAATAATGAGTATTTGCTCAAACTTCGTTGGACACTCTTTACCAATAATATGTTGACGCTTCTTGTCAACTATAGAGGTTACCCAACGCAGTATGTACTAGAGCAGAAATACCCTTTAGAGAGTATTGTTATACCTCTTTTGCCAGATGGAGAGAATAAGATACTTTCTAAAACATATGCAAGAATTGTCTTTACTGAGTTCGATAAAAGAAATAAAGAGGCAATTTTAGATATATTTATAGAAGATAATCAGCAACGTTTAGAAGTTGAGTTTAAACCTAAAAAGAAACCGTAGGATTGCAGGTGCTAGGAAAAGTTGAAAATTTAATGGTAGAGATGGTCGCTTCTTTAGGCGACGCACGCAGTGTTGAGCTCTTTCATAGAGTTCCTAAAGGTAAACGTTTACGCGCAAAGTTAATTTTGAAAATTGCTGGAGTGAGCGATGCTTCGTTGAAATTAGCAGCGATTGTTGAGTTGATTCATGCGGCAAGTTTGCTTCATGATGATGTGATTGATGATGCATTCACAAGACGTGGTGAGGATTCGATCAATGCGCTTTTTGGCAATAAAACAGCGATTATGCTCGGTGATATTTTGTATTCAAAAGGCTTTAGTGAACTTACTTTTATGCCTCAAGATGTTGCTTACAGCATTTCTCATGCGGTTGCGTTACTCTCAGTAGGTGAGCTTCTAGATGTTGAACTCTCAAATACATTTAACGATAGTGAAGAGCGTTATTTTGATATGATCTACAAAAAAACAGCTTCATTGATTGAAGCTTCTGCAAAAGCCGCTGCTTTATTGGCAGGAAAAGATGGCGATATTTACGCTTTATACGGCAAAAATTTAGGGCTTGCTTTCCAAATCATAGACGATATTTTAGATATTACCCAATCAAGCGAGACTCTTGGTAAACCTTCACTTAATGATTTTAAAGAAGGAAAAACAACGCTTCCATATCTTTATCTTTATCAAAGACTTTCTCATGGCGACCAAACACAACTTCTGTCTTTGTTCCAACAAGAACTTAACGATGCACAAAAAGAGTGGATTAAGTCAAAAATGCATGAAACAAAAGCATTGGAAGACTCCATTTTCTATGCAAGAAAATTAGGGTTAGAAGCATTAGCAGTGATTGAGAAAGAAGAAGATGTTGGCTTAAGCTCCATTATAAAAGAGATGATCGAGAGGAATTTTTAATATGCACTATCTCACTATTAGTTTCACACACAAAAATACAGATATTAGCATTCGTGAAAAATTAGCATTCAATTCAGAAGAAAAATGTCGCCACTTTATGGGAACATTGAAAAGCTGTGCTGCTGTAAATGAAGTGATTTTACTTTCAACCTGTAATCGTGTTGAAGTGATCGCAAGTGTAACAGAATGTGCCTCAGCATTAAGCGATTCGTTTGATCTTTTAAGTCATGTTTCGGGAATAGAGCGTGAGGAATTAGAAGGCAGAGCAGATATTTATGAGGATAATGGCGCGATTCACCATCTTTTTACCGTTTGCTCTTCATTGGACAGCTTGGTTATTGGTGAAACTCAAATCGCAGGACAACTTAAAGAAGCGTTTAAATTTGCGTTTGAAAACAATTATTGTGGACAAAAACTCGGTCGAGCAATGCACCATGCGTTTCGCTGTGCTGCTGAAGTGCGCAGCCGTACTGATATCTCAAAAAGTCCTGTTTCGGTATCAAGTGTAGCTGTCAATAAAGCAAAAGATCTCTTAGGTAGCATTGGTGGACTAAGCGCCTTGGTTGTTGGTGCTGGTGAAATGAGTCAGTTAGCGGCAAAACACCTTGTCTCAAACGGTGTCAATGTTATTATTATTAATCGTAATTTAGAGCATGCTCAAGCTTTAGCAACAGAATTAGGAGAGCTTGCTACAACAGCTCCGTATTCTAAGCTTACAGAGTTTATCAACCGTTACCGTTTAGTTTTTAGTGCTACAGGTGCACCTCATAGTGTTATTACAGATGATATGGTTGAAGAGAGAGAGTTCTCACGTTATTGGTTTGATATAGCAGTACCTCGCGATATTGATGTCAAAGATCATGCTAATTTGCATGTATATGCAGTTGATGACCTTGAAGAAATTGTCAATAAAAATATGTCACTTCGTGAAGAGCAAGCAAAAATTGCTTATTCTATTGTTGGTCGCTCAACAATGGACTTCTTTAAATGGTTGCAAAGCATGTGTGTTGATCCAATCATTAAAGAGATCCGTGATCATGCGAAAGAGTGTTCTATGCAAGAGTTAGAAAAAGCAGTCAAAAAAGGGTACATTCCTGAAGAATTACAAGATCAAGTTTCTAAAGTATTGCATCATGCGTTTAACTCCTTTTTACACTCTGCTACAAAAAATCTCAAAGAAGTTGCAGAAAAACCAGAAGCAGATACGATTGTTCAAGCCGTTCAATATATTTTTAACATTAATGAAGACCAAACAAAACGAATCAATATGTATAAATGTGAATACCAAATGGGGGGAATAAAATGAGATTTTCAAAACTGTATGCACCAACAACAAAGGAAGCACCTAAAGATGCAACGCTTCCAAGCCATCAATACTTGGTGCGTGGCGGTTTTATCTCTCAAGTAGGAAGTGGACTGTATAACTTTTTGCCGATGGGAAAAATCGTTTTTGACAAAATCAAAAATATTGTCAAAGAAGAGATGGATGAAACAGGTGCTCAAGAGATCCAAATGGATGTGGTCACACCTGCTGAACTTTGGAAACAAAGTGGACGTTATGATGTATTTGGCAAAGAGTTATGCCGTTTTAAAGATCGAAAAGAGAACGAATTTGTTTTAGGACCGACACATGAAGAGGTTGTTGTCGATGTTGTTCGCAATCGTATCAATAGTTACAAACAACTCCCTCTTCATTTATACCAAATAACAACCAAATTCCGTGATGAAGCGCGTCCTCGTTTTGGACTACTTCGCGGTCGTGAATTTACGATGAAAGATGGTTACAGTTTTCATGAAGATGAAGCGTGTATGAAAAAAGAGTTTGACGTTATGGAAAAAACCTATACCAAAATCTTTACACGTTTAGGACTGAACTTTAGAGCTGTTGAAGCAGATAGTGGTGCTATCGGTGGTAGTGGTAGTAAAGAGTTTATGGTTTTGGCACAAAATGGAGAAGATGACATCGTTGTGTGTCAACAATGCTCGTACGCTGCCAATATTGAAGCAGCAAAACGTGCTCCTAAAACAACAAGTGCGGATGCACCTGAAGCAAATCTCTCTAAATTTAAAACTCCCGATATGAAAACGATTGAAGATGTCTGTAACTTTTTCAAAGTTGACCCATTTTATAGTATTAAAGCAGTCGTAAAAAAAGCAATCTATGTCGATAAAGAAGATGTTATTGTCTTCTTTGTAAGAGGTAATGATGAACTTCAAGAGACGAAAGCTCAAAATGCATGTGGTGCACTTGATCTTGTCGATGCAAGCCTTGAGGAAGTCGAACGTGCAGGCTTAAAAGCAGGATTTATTGGGCCTGTCGGATTAGAATGTGTAAAATTTTACATAGATTTAGAATTAAAAGAGGCTAAAAACCTTATTTGTGGCGCCAATGAAACAGACTTCCATATGGTAGGTGTTTCAATGTTCAACTTCAAAGAGGATCGTTATAAAGATTTAGTGAGTGTCAAAGCAGGTGATCGTTGTGCATGTTGTGGCGGAGAACTTGGAATCACTAAAGGTATTGAAGTAGGGCACATTTTTCAACTCGGACAAAAATATGCAAAAGCAATGGGCGCAACCTTTTTAGATAAAAATGGTAAAGCACAGCCGTTTTATATGGGATGTTACGGTATTGGTGTGAGTCGCTTAGTTGCGGTAATGATCGAAGCAAGTCACGATGAGAAGGGATGTATTTGGAATAAACAAACCGCTCCATATCTACTTGATATCATTGTTTCAAACAGCAAAGATGAAGCGCAGAGTGCCTATGCTGAGAGTATTTATAACGTTCTAAAAGCTGAGCGATTAAGTGTACTTCTTGATGATAGAAATGAGCGTTTTGGCTTTAAAATGAAAGATTATGAACTTATCGGATTACCGTATGCGCTTATTGTTGGTAAAGAACTTGAAGAGGGTTTTGTAGAGATCGTTGAGCGTAAAACATTAGAAAAAATAGTTGTCAAAAAAGAAGAAGCTCTTGCAAAATTGAAGGAACTTTTAGCGTGAAATACTTTTTGATCTATCTCTTCTTTGAGGTGATGGTAAGTGTTAATATGGCTTCGGCCATAGGTGCAGTTGCAACTTTTGCTGAACTTGTCTTATCTGCAGTTATAGGACTTATATTACTTGCCAATATGCGTATAACACTTATGCAAAATCTTAATGCATTGATGCAAGGAGAGATTAGTATTGAATCATTTCAACGCTTAAACCTGTGGACGATTGTTGGAGCTATTTTATTGATATTGCCTGGTTTTTTAGGTGATATTGTAGGTCTTTTGCTGCAATTTAGCTCTATTGTAACGTTGTTTGTTTCAAAATTTTTTCACGATAAAGAGGAAAATCCTCCACACCATTTTAGACAAGGAAATGAAGATGAGATCATTGATGTTGAAGTTATTGACGATAATCATCGCCTTAAGTAGTTTTTCTCTATTTGCGGCTGATGTCAATGCTGAACTCGATCAAAAAGTAACGACATTTTTACAAAAAGCAATTGCACCTAACGAGAGCTATACATTCGATAAAGTCGTCATTCTCAAAAAAGAGGAGATGAAAGATCTCGCTGGTTGGATGGTCTATTTTGTGCGTATTGATCTTATGCTGACAAAGCAAGAGGGGAAAAAACTGTCTGTTAATGACATTGTATTTACCAATGGAAAGATTTTGAGTAAAGATTTTGCAGACATTAATAGTGGCAGAAGCCTTAAAGGAAGGTATTCGCTTGATATGGATGTCCGAGCGTATAACAAAGAGCATCTTTTAGCTGGAAATTTCAATGCCCCTCATAAAATTGTTGTTTTCAGTGACCCTTTGTGTCCTTTCTGTATGGATTTTATTCCTGAAGTTATTGCGGATGTACAGAAAAATCCTGAAACATTTGCTCTTTTTTATTATCATTTCCCACTCAATATTCATCCTGCGGCTCCAACGCTTGTAAAAGCAATGATCCTAGCAGAAGAGAAGGGCGATAAAGAAATTGTCGCAAAAGTGTATAAAGAGTTTTTTGATATCAAAGAGAGCGATGAGAAAGTCGTTCTAGACATTTTTAACAAAGCACTCAATAAAAACTTTACGGTTGAGCAAATTAATCAAGCACATATTCTCAAACAATTAAACGATGACCAAGACCTCGCTACTAACTTAATGGTTAATGGCACACCTACCATCTATTTTGATGGCAAAAAAGATGATAGTAAACGAAGTTACAGAAATTTTATAAAAGAGACAAAATGAAAAAATTAGTTATTGCAACACGTGGTAGTAAACTTGCTCTTTGGCAATCAGAACATGTTAAAGCTGAGCTTGAAAAAGCGCATCCTGGTCTAGAAGTTGAGTTGTCTGTAATGATGACAAAAGGTGATAAAATCCTTGATACCCCTTTAGCAAAAATCGGTGGGAAAGGTCTTTTTACTAAAGAACTTGAAGAAGCAATGTTAAGAGGCGAGGCACACATCGCAGTTCATAGTCTAAAAGATGTGCCTATGGAATTTCCAGAAGGATTAAAATTAGGCGTCATAACCAAGCGCGAAGATGTCAGAGATGCAATGCTTTCTGAAAAATATAGTTGCCTTGACGAATTACCAAATGGTGCCGTTGTTGGTACTACAAGTTTAAGAAGAAGAATGCAGCTTTTAAAAATACGTCCTGATTTAATCATCAAAAATCTTCGAGGTAATGTCAACACTCGTATTCGTAAGCTTAAAGAAGGCGAATTTGACGCAATTATCTTAGCAAGTGCTGGTATTAACCGTCTTGGTCTTGCAAGTGAAGTGCGTTATTTTAGTCCTATTTCAAAAGAAATTATGATTCCAGCTTCTGGACAAGCCGCATTAGGAATTGAGATTGTAGATAATCCAGAAGTAGAGCGTATTGTTTCTGTATTGAATGATTCAGATGCGATTGTTGAGACGATGGTTGAGCGTGCATTTATTACCGTTCTAGAAGGTGGATGTCAAGTTCCAATAGGTGTTAATGCAGAAGTGAAGGGCGATTCAATACAAGTGAAGGCTATTTTAGGACTTCCTGATGGTTCTGAAATTATGACAGAATCAATGAATGGCACACGTACAGATTATTTGACTATAGGTAAAACATTAGCACAAAAAGTTGTTGACAAAGGTGCAAAAGGCTTACTAGAGCGTGCTGAAAAAATGGCATTAAGCGAAGTATTTTAAAGGGAATATATGCAAAAAACCATAGAACTTTTACGTAACCATAATCTTCTGAGAGTCATAGATACTGAATTAGATATTGATTTAGAAATTCCTCATTTAGCGTATGTTGAAGTTAAAAAAGAAGATTCTAAAGCTCTTCTTTTTACAAAACCCGTGAGTAAAAGATTAGGTAAACATTTTGATATGCCAGTTTTGATGAATGTTTTTGGTTCTCCCAAAGCAACAGAGCTTATCTTTGGTAAAAGTCCTAATGATGTTTCAAAACAAATTGAGGCATTGATGCATATGAAGCCCCCAACATCCTTTATGGATAAGGTTGGCATGCTTGGTACACTTTTCAATCTCAAAAATGCTCTTCCAAAGCGACTTTCAGGAAAGGGGATTTGCCAAACAAAGGTATATACAGAGCCAAATCTTTATGATTTTCCGATTTTGACAACATGGAGCGAAGATGGTGGTCCATTTATCACAATGGGACAAGTATATACGCAAAGCCTAGATGGTACCAAACAAAACTTAGGTATGTATCGTTTACAAGTATACGATAAGAACCGTTTAGGTATGCATTGGCAAATTCATAAAGACAGTGCACACTTTTTCCACGAATATAAAAAAGCAGGTAAAAAAATGCCTGTTAGTATTGGAATTGGTGGTGATCCGCTCTACATTTGGTGTGGTCAAGCGCCAATGCCAATTGGTATGTTTGAGCTTTTATTGTATGGATTTATCAAAGATAAAAATGCGCGTTTAGTGAAGTCACTTACTAATCCAATTTACGTACCAGAAGATGTAGATATTGTCATTGAAGGGTGGGTTGATCCAAGTCAGATGGAAATAGAAGGACCATTTGGCGATCATACGGGTTATTACACACTAAAAGAGCCGTATCCTGTAATGGATGTGACGTGCATTACCAGTAAAGAAAAGCCTGTGTATCAAGCAACCGTTGTAGGAAAACCTCCTTTGGAAGACAAATATATGGGGTGGGCGACAGAGCGTATTTTCTTACCGCTTCTTAAAACCACAGCACCGGATTTGATTGACTACAACATGCCTGAAAATGGGGTATTCCATAACTTGATTTTGGCAAAAATGAATGTACTGTATCCAGGGCATGCGAAGCAATTTATGCACGCATTTTGGGGTGTTGGACAGATGAGTTTTGTGAAACATGCTATTTTTGTCGATGAAAATGCTCCAGAGCTTGAAGATTATGAAAAGCTAAGCGATTATATTTTAAATCGAATCAGTGCAAAACGTCTCTTAATCAGCGAAGGCGTATGTGATGCACTCGATCATGCTTCTCCGAATGCGCTTTTTGGTGGAAAGCTAGGAGTTGATTGTACAGGTGAGATTGTAGATGCTCCTTCTAAAGCCATTTTGAGTGATAGAGAACTACTCTTAAAAGTTACAACATTGGTTCCAGAAGTGTGTACACTAAAACAGTACAAAACGGAAACAAAAACACCTATTACTGTGATAACGATTGATAAACAAAGAGCAGGAAAAGAGGTTTACGAAGCATTGAAGCCTCTTAAAGAGCATATGAAACTTTTAGTTGTTGTCGATAAAAATGGTAATGACGTCGATAATGCTTATATGCTTATTTGGCGCGTGGTCAATAACATCGATGCACTACGCGATATTTTTGTTGAAGATGAGTTTATTGGTATCGATGCAACCACTAAAAATGCATTGGATGGCTATACAAGAGAGTGGCCAAAAGATACTGATTGCGATCAGGCTGTTATAAGTCATTTAATAGAGCTTGGTTTGATTGAAAATAATCCACAATTTTTAAAACATTTCCACATTTAAGCTCTCTATTTTTGTATATCATTTCTCATGATGAGGAATGATATACATTTTTTGACATTACCTTTCACACCCACCTCTAAAGTATTGAAATATTTAACAAAATGTAATAGAATAATGTATTCTGACTTGGGAGTAAGCTATGCAGACGTCTTACAAGCCTTTAGTTGAGCGTTATGATATACCAAGACCGACATTGATAGAGTGGCAGAAGAGGGCAGAACAAAAAGATAACTGGCGTGTAAAACACTTGGCCTATCTTCGAATGCAGTTAGGTGTTGAACAAGAGACATATGCAGAAATTAAAGCATATGCACCATGCGCTGAAGATCTCTTTCTGTTTAGTATCTATCTTTTCTTCCATAATACTACAGATTTTTTACCCAAAGAGACATTTTTACAAGGACTAAGAGAATTTTCTCTAGAAATCCGCAGTGGCGTTGAGTACCAACATGAATTTGCTGGGCGCATTTGGTCTCTAAGAATGGGTGAAGAGTCAAGTAAAAAGATGGTAAATTATTATCGATTATTTGATCTTCTCAAAAAGTTTACTTCTGCACAGTATGCACTTTTATTTAGCACTGTTTTGGAGTTCGTTCAATACACTAAACACAAATACCAAATCGAAACAAAGACGTTTTTAGAAGGAAAAACATGGCAAGAGCTTTATATGTATGATAAAGCGTTTTCAGTGAAAGCAATTGAAGATTTTTTTAGTAAAAAAGGAATTTTATAGTCAATGATGGCACCTATTGAGATGGATTTTTATCAGTGGCTTGGTTTTTTAGGAATGGCTTGTATCGTTTTAGCCTATTTTTTGTTACAAATAGGCAAATACGATATACATTCCATCGGTTATCAGTTTTTAAATCTTTTAGGTGCTATTGCATTAATTATCTCTTTACTGGTACATTTTAATCTAGGTTCATTTTTAATAGAGGTCTTTTGGATTATTATTACACTGTATGGAATAGCAAAAAATCTCAAAAAAAAGCTTGTAAAAGGCAAAAAATATTCTCAATAAAATAATTCTCTATAAAAGAGATATTATAGATAATAAAATTTATCATTTAGAATTAATTATTATTTAAGTAGTTCTTGATTACAATAACACCATAAATTTTAAGGAGAAAAAATGAGACAGTATGAGACCTATAAGTGCAGTAAATGCGGTAACGAAGTAGAGGTTCAAAATGTAGGTGGCGGTAAGCTTACCTGTTGTGGACAAGCAATGGAGTGTATTACTACAGATCTAACTGCTGTCAATTTAATGAAAGCTTTTGCAGGTGAATCTCAAGCACGAAACAAATATGACTTATTTGCTGATATTGCACAAGAAGAGGGTTGGCATGCAGTTGCACGTCACTTTAGAGAAGCAGCAGAAAATGAAAAATGGCATGCACGTGCAGAATTTAAAGCATACCATAAATTAGTAGATGGTGCAGAAACAGAAATAACACTTAAAAATCTTGATTCAGCAATGGCTGGTGAACATTATGAGCATGAAACGATGTATCCTGGTTTTGCAAAAATTGCAGAAGAAGAAGGTCATAAAGAACTTGCACGTCTTTTTAATGCTATTGGTAAAGTTGAAGTTGAACATGAACGTGAATACAAAGCACTTCAAGACGCAATGAGAGAAGATGGATTCTTCGCTGATGAAGAAGAAGAAATTTGGGTATGTGAAGTGTGTGGCCATATTCACAGAGGTAAAAAAGCACCAAATGCTTGTCCATTATGTAAAGTTGGAAAAGAATACTTCAAACGTCAAGATTTAGGTATTTAATTTGTTGTATAGAGTCTGCCAGAATGGTTGACTCTATATACCCTTTCTTTTATCTATTTAACTTTGAAAATTACAGTTTTCAATAATTAAATAAACTGCATGTAACCATACTTCCTTTCAATGACTTCAATATAACTATAAACACCTATGGACGATATGAACGCTATTTTCATGCTATGCAGTTTATGTACTATATTTTAGATAAGCGATTTTGAAACACTGATGTGAGCTAAGTGATTTCAAAATACTTTGAAAATAGATTTTAAGAACATCTTTATTATTCCCAAGTTAGGATGAATAATTGTGTAGATTATGAGTTATACCAATATGCAAAAAGGAAAGCCCAATGTTAAGTTTCTTTCGTTCACAAGAACAAACAGCCTTCCATAAATCTCAAGCAAATGCAAATGACGCCATTGTAACTTTAGCATTAAAAGAAGCTATGATTACATCGTTGCTTGAAAACGTTTCTTTTAAACCGAAAGTTGTTTTAGGTTTTGTTTCGTCCTCTTTAGATTTTAATTCAATTTCATCAAAATTAAAAAATGTTCTTCCAAATGATACCACGCTAATTCTCTCAACAACAGCAGGCGAATTATGTAGTCTTAATGGTACAAATCCCCTTCCCTCCCTCTATTCAGGTGCAAATGCTGGTGAAGGCGATAATATAGTTTTGATGCTTTTTTCTTCTTCCATGGTGAGTGATGTTTATGTCGCTTCTATACCATTAAAAAGCGAAGATATGGCAACAAGTAAAAAAACAGCAGCTGAGCGTTCAGCTATGATTGCTGAAGAGGTCAAAAAAGTACGTGTTCCATTTAAAATGCGTTCTGATGACACTTTGGGCTATACACTCATCGATGGATTAAGTGCTAGTGAGAGCTTTTTTATGGAAGCCGTTTACAATGTAGCTAAATTCCCCTGTTTGCTGATTGGTGGTAGTGCTGGTGGTAAACTTGATTTTCAAAACACTTATATTTATGATGGAACACGTACGTTACGTCATCATGCAGTTGTTACATTCATCAAATTGGCACCAGAGTATCGTTTTGGTGTCTTTAAAAGTCAAAATTTCAGAAAAACATCAACATCATTTACTGTGTTAGCAGCCAATCCGATTGCACGTACTATTCATGCTTTTTTAGACCATAAAACAAATATGGGTATCGGTGTTGTGAGTGCTTTAAGTGAGCATTTTAGGTGTCCTGCTAATGAATTAAATGCAAAACTTACCAATTATACGTTTGGTATTGAAATTAATGGAGAGATTTACATTCGTTCTGTTGCAGCCATAGATGTAGCAAACGATACTATTCATTTTTATTGTGATATCGAATCTGGTGAAGAGCTTATTTTGCTTGAAAAAACAGATTTTGTTCAGACGACAAATCATGATTATGCTGAATTTAGTCGCAATAAACCTAAGAGCATTGGCGCAATTTTTAATGATTGTGTTTTAAGGCGTTTGTGTAATAACCAAGAGATCAATAAACTGTTTACATTTAAAGAGATACCTGTTGTAGGCTTTTCAACGTTTGGGGAGCTTTTAGGTGTTAATATCAACCAAACATTAACAGCGATCTTTTTTTATCAGGTAGATGGAACAAATTTTGAAGATGAATACATTGATAATTTTGTTCAAAAATATGCTGGATTTAAAAGCTATTTCTTACAACGCAAGATTAATCGCCAAGATATGATCAATAATATCAACAAAGCGATGCTTGAACAAATGAAACAAAGTATGCCAGTTCTTCAGACCATCGGCGTAACACTGCAACACGCTGGAGCAGCCATAGACGCAATAGAAACAAATCTTTCTACGGTTGAAAAAGAGTTTGTGATCTTCTCTTCAAGTATGGAAAAAGGAAGCGCTGACAATGCAAATCTTGCCATTGAAGTAGAAAACCTTACCAATAACGTTCGTGATATTCGTGTTGTTTTAAGTGTGATCTCTGATATCGCAGATCAAACCAATCTTTTAGCATTGAATGCGGCTATTGAAGCAGCCCGTGCAGGTGAACATGGTCGTGGGTTTGCTGTCGTTGCTGATGAAGTACGAAAGCTAGCAGAACGTACCCAAAAAAGTCTTTCTGAAACTAATGTATCGGTCAGTACGATTATTCAAGCGGTTGAGAACATCAGTAAAACGATGAGTGGTGTCAGTAGTGGGTTACTGGAAGTTTCTTCAAAAAGTAATGCACTCTCTTCTGATATGGAGAATTTGGCAGGTAAAAGTCATACAATTTCCAATGAACTTCGATCTCAATCTCGTTTAACCGATGAGTTAAACAAAGAGCTTGAAAAATTGAGTGTGTATGAGAAAACACTTGATATTCTAAATCATTAAATTTCTACAGTTTGCAGGGCATATACACATATGCCCTCTTCTTTTAAGCTTTTTTATTTTCTTCTATCAATTTGGTGTATTTTTCTTGAACTTCAATATATTTTGCTAAAAGTTTATGAAATTCGGCTTCGTAGTCAATTTTTGTATTTTGCTCCAATTCTGCTGTCATTATCGTATCGTTGTTTGTTTCTTTACGACGTGGTAATGTATCGTCGATGATGTATTCTTGTTCTTCGCCATCATGACGTTTTTTTACAGTTTTAAGTTTTTTTGCATTGACCAGTTTGACAACAGCAAAAGTGCTCATCTTATGTTTGAGTGCATATTGTTGGATGCTTAGTAGGTTTTCTTCTAACATACATTTCCCTCTTTGGCTGTAAATTGTAGATGCTATTGTAATCAACTAGGCTGAAAACAAGGCTAAATGTATTAGCTATTTTTACATGGTTTGAAGCAAGATTCAAGTATAATAAAACTATATCGTTATAAAACTCTCAACGATTTTTCTCCAATACTCTTTTAAATCATCAGAAAGGATACATAATGGGTGGATTAATTAATAATAGTGTAAAGATGGAAAATGGCTATAAAATGGCAGCTTTAGCAACGCAACAAAAACACACAGTTCCGTACCAAGGCAAGCAAACCAATGTTGGTGCTGTCAATTCAGACAAAGCCAAAATGAGTGATGCCCAAAAAGCAAAGGCAAAAGCAAAAGCAAAGCAAGCAAAAAAAGATAGAAAGAGAAATAAATAAGAAGATGTGCAGGGATTTGACCTCCCTGCAAGAATTTTAGAACGCGTATTTAAGATTAAGACCTAAAGTTTTATAGTCATAATCTGGAATGTTGCTTGCATTCATATTGTAGTTTTTATACTCAACAGCTGCTGAAATTGTTCGTGTAATTGGATAGTCAACACCAAGTCCATATCCTAAACCATAACCTGCATTACCATCAACAGATTGGAGTTTTGCACCAAGAATACCATAAGCATTCACTTTGTCCCAAACATTGTAACCTAATTTAAAATCAGTTCCTGCACCATAGAGTGAACCATCCGATAAATTGGAATATTCACCATCAAATGCAACACCAAAAAAGACTTTATTATCAAGAGTTTTCGTGATACCATAACCAATAGTGTACGCTGCTTTATGCTCACCATCAACACTGGCACTAGAAATGCTACCATGTACATACTCACCATAATCTTTCGCATAGCTGTTCAACGCAAGCACTGCTGCAATTGAAGCCAAACATAAGACCTTTTTCATCTTCATCCTTTGAAACAATAATAAGGCATGCCTGAAAACTCAGACACTGGTATGAGATTTTTTCATACCTAAAAAGAGTTAGACTCTTTTATCCGCTTGGTGTGATAACCAAGAACCGCAACAATTGAAAATACGGAAAGATGAAAGCAAAAAGTATGCCGATTTTGGAATAAATGAGGGAAAATAGGAGTTTTTGCAAGAGGCATTGATGAAAAATTACCTCTTGCATTTCAAAAAAGTGTTTAGTGAACCGTGCCTTTTTCATACCATTTACGTAACCAACTATCCATAGGGTACATAAACTTATAGATGGCAGGGACAACGAGTAATGTCAAAATAGTAGAACTTAAAAGACCACCAATAATAGCAAGCGCCATAGGCGCGTTTGCTTCATGCCCTGCTCCACTGCCAAAGGCAAGAGGCATCATAGCGCCTATCATCGCAAAGGTTGTCATTAAAATTGGGCGAAGACGTTTTTCGCCTGCTTCTAGTAGGGCATCATCAATACTTTTGCCCTCTTTTATAGCACGGTTTGCAAAGTCAACAACCAAAATCGCATTTTTACCAACCATACCCAAGAGTAAGATAATACCAATCATAACAAAAAGGCTAAAGGTATTGCCACTTAGATATAAGGCAACCATAATACCTGTTAATGAAAGTGGCATAGAAATCATAATGATGAATGGTTGAATGAGTGATTCGTAAAGTGCTGCTAGAATCAGGTAAATTAAAATAACTGCTAGAAGTACAGCCGCACCAAAGGCTTTGCCTGTATCACTCATATTTTCAACATCACCCGTAAAGCGGTAATGATACCCCTCAGGTAAGATTTTCTTCATTTCCTCTTCGACTTTTACAACAACTTTATCGAGTGATAGCCCTACGGTGCTCGCTGTTACGAGGATTTTTCGTTCGCGGTCGAAACGATTAATAGAAGCTGTTCCCAAACTCTCTTCAAAATCAATCAAGCCTTCAAGTGCTACAAATTCACCATTGGCATTTTTAACTTGTAATTTTTTCATATCGTCAAGAGACATTCTAAAGTCATCTCTAAAACGCACAGTAATGTCGAATTGTTTACCATTGTCTTCATAGTATGAGATAGCGCTATCGCTTGAATATGCTGAACCTACGACTGCAGCGATTTCTTTAGCGCTCACCCCTACTCTTTGGGCATTTTCTCGAAGAATGCTGAGTTTCATCTCAGGTTTGCCACTTTCATAGTCTCTATCGACATCAACAATGCCTTGTGTTGATTTTAAAAATTCCATCAACTTGGTTGAAGTTTCATCTAACGTTTCAAATTTATCACCTGTGAGAACGATTTGAAGTGGTGCTGTTGTTCCGCCTGTGTTAAAGTCATCTACTTTTTCAACAGCGATAACAAGCCCTTCAATGTTTTTCATTTTTTCTCTGTATTGTTGGATGAGTGTAAGTTGTGAAACGGTTCTCTCTTTAACAGGTTTTAGTTTTACATAAATGCGCGCTTTATGGATACTTTTTGCCGAATCATATCCTACCGAGACAATAGAATAAGAGATAGATGGGTCGCCTTTTAACATCTCATCAATAGGAATAACCTTTTGTTTCATTGTTTCAAGGTTAATGCCTACGGGTCCTTTAATCGTGATTTGGAATTCACTGTTATCTTGCATAGGAAGGAAGTCCATACCTACTTTGAGTGTCATAGATGCAAACAAGAATCCAAACGTTGCTAGAACTGTCAGTGTTTTAAAGCGAAGCAATGGTTTTAAGATAGAAACATACCCTTTATCGACGGCTTTTAAAATGGGTTCTGTTGCATAATAAAACTTACTCTCTTTTGCACTTAAAAGCCTTGCACCAATGGAAGGAACAAACATAACCGCTACAAGGTATGAAATCACAATACCTGAAGCTACTGTCATCGCAAATGAGTTAAAGAACATACCAACGATACCATCCATAAAGGCAACAGGAATAAATACAGCTAATAAAACAGATGAGATAGCGAGAATCGAAAATGCAACCTCTTTAATACCCTCAAATGAGGCTTGGAAAGGCTTTTGCCCCTCTTCCATCTTTTTCATGATGTTCTCGATAACAACGATGGCGTCATCGATAAAAATACCAATTGCAAGTGTCAGACCAATAAGTGTAAGACGGTTAAGGTCATACCCTAGTGAATTCATAATGGCAAATGTTCCAATAACAGATGTTGGAATTGCAAGGGCAGAAACAATCGTAGCTGTCATATTACGTAAAAATGCAAATACAATAACAATCGATAAAAATGCACCAAAGATGAGGTCAAAACGAACATTGTCGATATTGACCATAATTTTTTCAGATTGGTCTTGCAAGATTTTAATTTCGTTATTTTTTCCTGCTAAGAGTTGAAGATCTGGCAAGATTTTTTTAACACCAGCGATAATGTTTAAAACATTCTCACCTGCGATTTTTTTGACCTCAAGTGTAACACCTCTTTGTCCATTGTAAGAAGAAAAGCTCTTAGCATCACTCAGTCCATCTACAACGGTAGCGATGTCTTTAAGACGAACACCGGGCTTGACAAGTAACTCTTCGATCTCTTGTATGTTTGCAGCATCTCCTTCGGCTTTGATGATGATCTCTTGATCTTTGTTGATCATCTTTCCAGCGCCTTGTTTAACGTTTTGTCTTGAAATAATGCCACTAAGATCAGATGCACTCAGATTGTACTTATTTAGTAAAAATGGATCAAGGAAGATGCGAATTTCACGATCTTGAAAACCGATAATATTGACTTCACCAACACCTTTAACTCTCTGGAGTTTTGGTTTGAGTTTCTCATCGGCAAGACGCATGAGGGCAATATCATTTTTTCCATCGCTTGCGACAAAAAGGTTGATGACACCGCCTGTTGCACCTAGCTTTTTCACCACAGGTTTTTCAACTTCACTAGGAAGGTTCAGTGCGCCTATTTTATCACGGACGTCATTGGTCGCAACATCGATGTTTTTAGTCAGTTTAAACTGAATGGTGACTACGCTAAGACCTTCATAACTGGTTGACATGAGTTTATCGATGCCGTCAACTCCAGAAACCGCTTCTTCAATTTTATCGGTTACTTTTGTCTCAACGGTAGAAGGATCTGCCCCATTGTAGGTTGTTTGTACCGTAACAATAGGAAAATCTACGTTTGGGTAGAGGTTGATTGGCATGGTGTTGTACGACATCAAACCAAAAACAATAAAGGTTAAAACACCCATAAGGGTGGTTATGGGACGATTGATGGCTAATTTATACATGGGTTATTCCACGCTAATCATGCCATTACCAAAGAGTCCTGGCATTAGATCTGTTGCTTTGACTTCAGCTTGCATTTCTCGTGTACTTTGAAGAATAGTAGGATAGATTTTACTAATGACACCTTCATATTTTTTATCGCTTCCATCGACTTTATAGGTAAATTTTTGCCCTACTTTAACTTTGGTCCAATATTTCTCATCAAATTTTAAAACAAGTTTTACATCACGTGTGCTTTCAACGGTTAAAAGTTTGGTTTGAGAACCTAAAACAATGTTACCAAGTTCGGTATTTTTCTTTGTAACGACCAAATCATAAGGTGCGCGAAGTTCTGTTTTTTTGAAGATAATCTCTTTGTTTTGGGCATTTAAAAGCTGTATATCTTTGTCGTAGAGATAGTTTTCCATCTTTTCTTTATCGATTACATCTGATATTTTTGCGTATCGTTCATAGGTTTTTACAGAATGCTCAGCATTTTTGCGTGCGATTTCATACTCATTTTTTTCTTGAGCATTTTGTAAAGAAAGAAGTAAGTCTCCTTTTTTAACACGGTCTCCCACTTCTACATGAAGTGTGCCTACAACACCTGATATAGAAAGTCCTAATTCGGAGCTCTTTTCACTGACAACATCAAATGTTGCGTAAACTTCCCCTGCAACAAGGGCTTGAAACATAAGTAGTGTGGCTATTAACGTTTTTTTCATTGGATGGCTCCTTTTATTTCTTTACCCATTTCGTAGAGTAGTACGGCTTTTTGGTATTCGACTTCATTCAATGCTGTTTGAAGTTGTGACCTTGCATTGAATTTGTCCGTCAATGCATCAAGATACGTAACGTTATTGACAATGCCTTGTTGAAATTTCTTTTTAACAAGTTCATACGTCATCTCTGAGGCAGAGAGTCTTGCTTTTGCGGCATCTATCTTTGCAAGTGCTGTTTTATAGCTGTTTTGAGCGCTCTTATAACTTGCTTTGGCTTTTTGTTTTTCATAGGCTAAATCACTGCTCTTAGCAAGATAGTTTTTTTGAGCAGCTTGTACAGAGGCTGAGGTTGAACCAAAGTCAAAAATTTTCCATTGCATACTCAGTTGCACAGTATTTTGATGATCTGCATCTGAATTCCATAATGGATTAGCATAGTCATATTTGAAACGAGAGTATGTATCTTCTATTTTGATCGTTGGCAAGTGAGGAGCTTTTGCAGCTTCTGCTTCCGCTTTAGCACTTTGTACGCTTTCTTCAAGCGCTTGGATGTCGAAACGTTTTGCATCATCGCTACTTTGTGTTTCTTGCAGTCTAACGGATGAACCCGCTTCAACACTTACTTCTTTTCCTGTTAAGTACTCTAAGGTGTTGGAAATGTTGTTAAGCGTGTTGTCTAGGGTTAAAAGATCGACTTTCGTTTGCTCAATGGATGAGATGATCTTTTGAAGTTCATCTGCCGTTGCGGAGCCTACTGAAAGGTATTTTTCGAGTCTATAACGTTCTGCTTCTAACTGTTCCATCTTTTGCAGCGTTGATTCTTTGCTTGCAAGTGTACTGATGTAGTTGAAATAGTAGTAGATGACATTTAATGAGACGTTATTTTGAACAGATGCAAGAGAAAATGTGGCAGCTTTGACAAGGGCTTCTTGTTGACTGAACAGTGCTTCACGTTTTCCACCATCGTAAATGGTAAAAGAGAGTGTTGCTGCGCCTGTACGACTTTTTTCTGGAGAAAGCATACTCTCTTCTTGATTGTATGTTTGATTGGCTCCAAAACTGAGGCTTGGCATATACCCGCTCTTAGTGGCATACTCTTTTTCTTTTGCTGCTTCAAGCTCATAGCGTGAAGATTCCACGTGTTTGTTTTGTTCTGCAAGAGTAAGAAGCTGTTGTAGGTTTCCTGAGAACGCAAGCAGTGGAAAGAGACATAAAAGACTTAATTTTTTCATGATACTTTCCTTGTTCCTATATCAAGTAAATAGGTAATATGGTTGATGAGTGATGTTTGAGCTTCATGAAAGCCCATATTGTTAGCTTTGGCTCTGATTAAAACGCCTTTTAAGAGTAAAATGATTGTTGTGGTGAGTAATTCAATGTTGTCAACACAAAATTCTTTTCGCGCAATGCCCTCATTTAAGGCATTCATGATAAAGTCATAATCCTCTTGAAAAAAGCTTTCAAAGTATGCTGTGTATAACCCTGTTTTATCGATGAGCATAGAACTTACGAAATGTTGATAGAGCATAAGAACTTGTTCTTTGTTTTGCTCTTCTTCACATTCTGTAAAGTTGTAGAACTCTAAAATTTTCTCTTTAGCGCTCATATCAGCTCTTACACGTTTTGCAAATGCCTCACGATGACGCCCCGCAATTACATCCCAAATAGCAAAGACAATCTCTTCTTTGTTTTTAAAGTAGAGGTAAATTGTGCCTTTTGCTACCCCAGCACTTTTTGCGATTTCGTCGATACTGGTTTGTTGTATGCCCTTTTCGCAAAAAAGATTAATAGCTGAGAGTGCTATGTCGCACCGCTTTTCTTCTTTATCTATTATTCTAGCCATAATACTCCAATAATGAATGACCGTCAGTCATTTATTTTATGAAATGTTACATCTTTTCAATTTGAAAGTCAATGGATTTTAAAATTATTTATATGGGGTAAGAAAAAAATTAGTCAATTTCTTTTCGCATAAGACGTTGATACTCTTTCTCCATAATGACGTCTTGTGTGCTCTCCACTCTGTCGATAAATACTTTACCGATAAGATGGTCATATTCATGTTGGAAAAGACGTGCAAGAAAGTCTCTAAAGACAACCGTTTGTTCCCTGCCCTCTCTGTCGAAGTACTGAACTTCAATATACGTATGTCTTGGTACAAGAGCTCTAATGCCAGGTAAGCTTAAGCACCCTTCCCAGTCTTTCACTTGTTCTTCCGTATAATCAATAACTCTAGGGTTAATCAACGCGGTTGGTTCCATCTGTGGCGCGTATGGATAGCGTGTATTTGGATAAGAGGCCATAATCATGATGGCTAGAGAATGCCCTATTTGTGGCGCTGCGATGCCAACACCCTTAGACTCCACACACGTCTGGATCATGTCATCGATGAGCGTTTGAATCTCTACTGCTTTGATGTCAGGCACTCTTTTTGCTACCATGCGGATGATGGGAGCGCCTAGTTGGAAGATCTCTAAGTGTTGTGGCATCGTTTACTCCTTTAAAATAATCGTTTAATGCGTTAAATCAACGATTTCATCAAGATGCAATTTAAAATGACGTGGATAATCCACGATCATCGCTTCTAAACTTATATGCTCGTTTAATGCGCTGATCCATTTATTTTGGAGCTTTGAGTTGTCGATATTTCTAATGACATGGGCAACGTGTTTGGTCACGGCTTTAAGGAGTGCTTGCAAGTCTTCCCAATCGTAGTTATTATAGTCTTGGAGCTTTATCCAAAGATCGTTTTTGCCAAGATTTGCATAATCTGGGAAGATGAGCGGGCTGTTTTGATACTGCAAATGAACGATGCGGTGTGTGTTGTTTGATGCCGAATCGCATAGGTGACCGACGATCTGCTTCACGGTACGATGTTGTGTGTTAGTTTTTGTCGCAATGTCGTTGATGTTTGCATGTTTTAAGATACTTTCTAATTCACCTAGTAGCTTTAGTATATCGTTGCTGATGTTCTCCAACAGTATCATTATGCCCTCCTTTAACATTATTTTGAGATATTATATAAAAAGTGTTCAAAAAGAGAAATGTTACATCTAAAGAAAGTGAGGGTTAAAAGGTAAACTCTGAGCCTTTTCTTCTCATAAAAAATTTCTATTGTTTAAATATTAAATCACTTAAACATTTTGTATTAAACAAGGTTCTTTATGAGCATCTTTTCTTCATCGACACTTAAGTAACGCCACTCACCACTTGGGATGTCAAGGTTAAAACTCCCGATGCTGATTCGACTTAGCTCCAAAACTTTTAAAGGCGTGCCAAATTTTGGGTCTTTCAGTGCTCCAAAAAGACGGCGAATGTGTCGGTTTTTTCCCTCGTCTATCTTTACACGAAGTTTTGTTTTTGCCCCACCCGTACTTATTTTCTTAACCTCTAGCGCTTGAAGTAATCCCACAGGGCTTTGCACTCCTTTTAAGGCATTTTGGATGTGCTCATCTGTGACATGCCCCCTCACCCAAATCTCATAGACTTTGATGCACTTTTTAGGCGTGGTGAGTGCGTGGTTTAGTTTGCTGTTGGTCGTAAAGAGTAAAAGCCCTTTTGACTCCAAATCAAGCCGACCTATGGGCATCCACCCCTCATCATACGCCCACAGGGGTAACAGCTCATAAACCGTCTTTCGCCCAAGGTCATCCGAACGCGTTACCACATAGCCCTTAGGTTTGTTGAGAACGAGTAGTTCTTTGGATGGGGTTGGTGGTTTATTCATTCGAATGATGCCTTGGCGTTGGCATACCCTAAAAAGTCAGCTATCATACTGAGTGGGGTAATAGCTGACTTTATTTTGTTTTGTAACTTAGAAAATCTAAAAAAATTTCTTCAACATATTTAACCGATGTTAATACATAATAGACTTCTTTATCAGATATTTCGATGTCTCTAAATTTTTTTGGATGCGTTATTTTATCTCTAACATGAATTGATTTTCTTAATAATTGAAATTCTTGTCCTGAGGTTTTTAAATCAAAATTTACCTTATTTAGCATTTTTTTCGCTAATTTAAACGTTTGTTTAAAGTTATCTAGGAGACTTATTTTAAAATCACTAGTTTCATACAATAAATCTTTTTCTTTTTCGTTTAATTCATATGATACTCTATGTAATTTTCTTCTCAAATGATATTTTAAACAATATGGAATACATTCAATATAAGAAAAAGCACTTTTCACAAAAAATCTTCTTAAACATTGGCTTTCTTTATCATCTTCTAGCATTTGTAAGCTTTTTATAACATCATTATTTAAATGTTCAAATAATTCAAAAGGACGTGCTCCTACATAACCTAACATTGAAGATCCTTATTTTTTATCAAGAAGAACTAGGATTTTTTTATCTTACTCGTATTTCTGCCCATTGTATTCTAAGTACCCAGCAACGTGTTTATTGTGTGGGTCGCGGTGTGTCCAGTGTACTACGCCGCCTTTATCGTTGGTTTCCAAATCACCGCAAAATTTTACTACTCCACCCTCTTGCAACGTCGTCACTTTGGGTGCAAGGTCTATGTTATGGGCTATAAGGAGTGTTTTGCCAGAAGCAAGTTTGACGATAAAGCGTTGGTGACGATTGCCTACGTTGTCATCACTAAGTAGTTTGATAACTTTACCAGAGTCACACAGTGGTGTACCTGCAAAAACATTTAAACTCAAAAGTGCCACTAAAACTAATTTTTTCATTATGAAAATTTCCTTTTTAATCTTTAAGTATATGCCCAACACGCTTGAAATAATAGACCGTAGCATAAGGCACAAAAAGCTCTTTGACTGCCATAGCATTGATGATAGTGTCGCATTCGCCCACATACACTTCGATATTTATACCACGCTCTTTTAAAGCCTTTAATGCTGCTTCATCCCATGTGTAGTGTAATAGCTCATGTAGCTCTTCTAGGCTTCCTTGCTTGAAAAATGGTTGCATATTAAAAGAGGAAGGATACACAATATTTTGCATAAAATTTTGTGTATAAGCTTCACCGTTTTTGGAAAATGAGAGGGTTTGAAGCTTTTTAAACTTGGCGTCTTTATCCTGAAAAAAGGCAGGTGAAAAGAGTTGGAGTGTGTCGATGCGTGTAGTAGAGGAAAGAGCGCATTTTAGGGCTTTTATTGCTCCATAACTAAACCCAGCAACGGTAAAGTCGCTTCGGATGAGGTATGGAGCAAAGAGTTCTTGCTCATTGGCAAGGCAAAAACCACTAAAGAACTTCATCAATGATGGCTTTTAAGCGCACTTTGGAGATGCTCTCTACGGTGTAAAGCTCATGAGAGACTTTCTCTAGTACAGTATTCATCCCTTCTAAAAAGTGCTCCAGTTCTTTGTGTGCATTTTCTAAAATAAGCAGTATATCGCTCTCATATGGTATGAGTTTTTCTCCCATGCCATAGACTTCGACCATCTCTTTGGCGATGGCCGTCGCACGACTCAAATCTTCTGTAGCGTTGGTAAACTTTTCATTATAAGCCAGTTTGGTTGCGACCATACCTGCAAGATAGACTTTGATTTTTGAGAGCATTTGGGTTTTTGACTCGATTTCTCGATCCATATCTTTGAGTCGGTCATTGACGATGGTGATTTTGTCGAAGTCTATCTCAAACCAGTACGCACACAGCGCTTTCGCAGCTTGGTATAACGCTTGGATTTTCTTCTCTTCATCGGAGAAACTGAGTACTTTTTTCTTACCCATCAAGACTTTTTGGCGTACAGCTACAAAATCGCCCAGTTCTAGGATGGTTGAGCCTCGGCGAAGCGCATTGATGGCAGCTTCATTGACAAAGGTTGCCAGTGCTGCACCGCTAAAGCCCACACTCATGTTGGCAAGCTCGTTTAAATCGACTTCTGTCGGTTTGTTGCGCATATAGGTTTTCAAAATCTCTAAGCGGTCATTTTTATCGGGAAGTGGGATGAAGATGCGTCTATCAAAACGTCCTGAGCGAAGCAGTGCTTCATCGATAATGTCGATTTTATTGGTTGCAGCGATGACGATGACACCACTGCTGTCTTCAAAGCCGTCCATTTCGGTAAGAAGCTGGTTCAATGTTGATTCGCGTTCATCATTACGCATACCGCCACGCGCACGTCCTACGGCATCAATTTCGTCGATAAAGATGATGGATGGTGCATGAGCCTTCGCTTGAGAAAAAAGCTCTTTAACCCTCTTAGCGCCCATACCAACGTAAATCTGCACAAACGTAGCGCCACTTTGATAGAAGAAAGGCACACTCGCCTCCCCTGCAACTGCTTTGGCGATCATCGTTTTACCCACACCTGGAGGACCTACAAGAAGCACGCCTTTTGGAAGAGTTATGCCATAACGTTTGTAGCGTGCGGGGTTTTTAAGAAAGTCCACGATTTCTTCAAGTTCTTCTTTGACATCTTTGATGCCTGCAACATCTCTAAAACTCACTTGTGCACGAACTGGACGAATGATGCTACTCATAAAAGGATCGTAGCTTGCATAAGCCTTTTGGTTGTTGTCTTGTTCTTTTTTAAGATCTTCTGCGCGTTTTTTGCGTGCATAAATAAGCAGTGCAAACAGTAAACTACCAAGCATGCCTAAAATAATAAGGTCTTCAAAAATAGGATTGGATTTTTTAACTTCAATAGGTACTTTTTTAAGAAGCTCACCAATGTCAATGCCATCTTTGATAATGACAAATTCATCTTTAAGCCCATACAACCATACTTCGTTATCTTCGACTTTTGCTTTTTTAATGCCACCACTTTCTAAAAGTGCATGGTAGGTTGGTAGGTCAATAATTTTAGCAGAATCTCGCACATACCCAAAAGCAAGTAAAACGATAAAAATGCTGAGTGCCATTAAAGAGAGCATCAGTTTTTGGGATTTAAAAATGTGCATAGTTTCCCTCCTGTTTTACTTCGTATTTTTCGATAGTCACCCACTCTTTAAGCAGGTCTCTTGAACTTTGTATAATGACTTTATTAAAAAATTGGTCATAACCGATGTAGTGGTCATCCTTGAACTCTTCGACTAAGACATTGAGAGGTATTGCATTATTTTTTTCTCTAAACATTATGTTTTTCGACTCTATAAGCGCTTCAATACTTTTAAGACGCTCTTTGGCAATATCGCCTTTGACTTCTGGTTTCATGGTCGCAGAAGGTGTTCCGTCACGTTTTGAGTAGGTAAAAGCATGCAAATGTGTGAGTGGAAACTTTTCCAAAGTGGCATATGCCTCTTGCCAAATTTCTTCACTCTCTCCTGGGTGTCCCGTGATAAAATCGGTTCCTAAAGCAAAACCACGCTCACTAAGTTCTGTGAAAAGTTCCAAGTCGCGCTTAACGTTATTGCGTCTTCGCATAAGCTCTAGCATACGTTCAGAAGTGTGCTGAAGTGCAACGTGTAAATGGCGCTCCAACCAAGGCTCACTCAAAATCTCTCTAAAGCTATCGTCAATCTGTACAGGCTCAATGCTCCCAAGACGAATACGACGAACACCCCTAATAGCGCCTAAGCGTTGAACGAGTTTTCCAAGAGAGCTTCCTTTATCTTTACCGTAACTACCGATGTTTGTACCTGTCAGAACAAACTCACCATAGCCATTCAGTGCCAATTTTTGCACTTGTTCGATAATTTTTGCTTCGTCTTGGCTTCGTGCATTACCCCTAACGTAGGGAATAATGCAGTAACTACATCTAAAGTTACACCCTTCTTGGATTTTGATGAAAGCTTTGGTTTTACCTGTGTATTCATGCACAATGGTTTCATCAAGCGAGGTAAGGTCACCGATTTGATAAAACGGTGTATCTTGTTTTAAGAGTGTATTGATCTGCGATTTTTCAGAGTGCCCCATAACGCCAAAAACTTTTTTTTGATTAAAAAGGCTCTCCCCTTTACTGATCGCGCCACAGCCTGCAACGATGACTTTTTTTCCCTCTTTTGTTGCATGGTTAATGTAGCTACGCACACCCGTATCGGCTCCATTGGTAACGGTACATGAGTTTACAACGATGATGTCAGCATTTTGTTCATTTTCGGTGATTTCAAAATCAGTGAGATTTTCCATCATCACTTGGGTATCGTAAATGTTGGTACGACAGCCAAACGTTTTAAAAAAGACTTTTTTCATCGGGACTCTTTGGTGGTTCAGAAGGAACAGGTTTTTCTTGTTTCCCAAAATTGATATTTTGAGTTTGGTAAGCAATGGTGATATCGGACTCTTGGTTAAATGCATCGATGATTTCGCATCCGATAGTACCTCTAAGAGAAAGCGCCGCATATGAATTGGTCATATACCAACAATTGATACAAAAACCTTGTTGTTCAACAAAGGCAAAAATACGAGGTTCTACATTTGTATTTTTAAGGCTGTATTGACTGCGAAGTAAATTGAGCTGTTTTCTCGCGATATCGGTATAACCTTTTGAATATTTTTTGGTAATTTCACGTGCAATATGAACTGCTTTTTTATGATTTGAATCAAACGTGATATAAATATTGATGCCATCCCAAACCGTTCTCATAGTGCTATGCGTATAATTGGAAATAACAGAGGAAAAGATCAGATTGTTTGGAACAAAGAAAATCCTTCCTGCACGTGTATTTTCAAGATAGCTTGTTAAAGTGATGTCTTCTAAAACTGTCATACGAAGCAAAGAGATATCGACAATGTCACCTACGTATGAAAGACCATCTTTTTTGACCTTAATACGATCGCCAACATGAAAACTACCGCCAAAGATGATCACCATCCATCCAAGAATGCTCATAAACCAGTCTTTCATTGCAATCGCGATACCCGCAGAAGCAAATCCTAATACTGTAACAAGGTAGGAAACGTTCTCAATGTAAGAAAAAAGTAAAATGAGAATAATTAAAGTGACGTTTACAAAGTTAATGATTTTATTGGCAGTATAAAAACGATCATTGTCCTTAATATAGCGCTTTGCAACAAATTTGAGTAAAAGTGTGAAAACGATGACGACAACAATGAAAATACCAATGTTAAAGGCACGTTTCATTTGTAACGTAATGTCTTGAGTAACACGGATGGTTGCTTCTTCAACTTTTTTAACGTGTAATGTGTAACTGGTATTGGCTATTTCTTGGGCAGCAATAAAGGCATTGAGCTCTTTTTGTGCTTCATAGACCATATCTTCATTGATCATGATAGGTTCAATTTGGTACAACTCTTCAAGTAACGAGAGTTTTTCTTTGAGTTTTCCGACCAAAAAGTCCAAACGATCAAGACGTACTTTATAATCCATGCTGTCTTGTTTGATCTTTTTAACATATGATAGTGCTGAAATAATCGCAAAAGGGTTGGTGATTTTTGGATAACTTTCAAGCTCAACAGGCTCAACCATTTTGCTAAATGGAGAGTTTTTGAACTCTTGCAATAATTCAATCTGTTTTTCTAAAGATTCTTGTTTAGAGACCAATTTTTCGTATTTTTCAAGAGTAACTTTATCTTTGGTGTTTTTAAATTTTTTAATCTCAGCATCAACCGTTGAGAGCTCTTCAATGAGCTTTTGATAGCTCAGATAATTTCCATAACGCTTGAACCATAAATTATCTTTGATAGCTTCATCAATGGCTGCAATTTTTTGATGAATGGCATCTGTTTTGATGGCATCTTCTAGTTTGGTGCTATTGTTATCTGTTGCGAAAAGAAGAGTCGATGAGAGTAAAACAAGCCAAAGAATTTTTTTAAGCATGGCTTTCTCCTAGTGCTTTTAAAACCGTCTCTTTAGGGACATCACTACGCATTTCATTACCGCCGATACCCTTGGCGAAAATAAATGTGATTTTATCATTGGCACTTTTTTTATCTAAGAAAAATGCATCATAAAATGTTTCTAGCGAATCAATTTTATAGTGTGTTGGTAATTCGTAACGCTCTAAGAGAGCTTTGATACGTAAAGCATCTTCCGCATTAAGAAGGTTTAGTTTGATGGCAAGCGTATTTGCCATGACCATACCAATAGCAACGGCTTCTCCATGCAGATAGGTACTGTAATGGGTCTGATTTTCAATGACATGTGCAAACGTGTGACCATAATTTAAAACAGCACGTATGCCTTTTTCTGTCTCGTCTTGTGAAACGACATCAGCTTTAATCGCGATGCTTTTATGAATTGCGATTTTAAGATTTGTTTCATCACTTAAATCGTGTCGTTCAAGCCATTCAAAAAAGTTTTTATCAAACGTTACTGCCATTTTGATAATCTCAGCAACACCTGCAGCAAATTCACGTTTTGGTAGAGTTTGAAGAAATGTGCTGTCACAATAAACCGCGCGTGGTTGCCAAAAAGAACCGATGAGATTTTTGCCATAACTGTTATTGATACCTGTTTTTCCGCCGACACTAGCATCGACTTGTGCTAAAAGTGTTGTTGGAATTTGGATAAAGTTAATGCCTCTTTGATAAATTGAAGCGGCAAAACCTGTCATATCGCCGATAACACCACCGCCAAAAGCAATCAGCAGGGATTGACGATCCAATCGATGTTCAAAACACGCATTTAAAATGAGATTTAGGCTTTCAAAGTTTTTGTACATTTCCCCATCAGGTAAAATGATGGTATGAAGTTCTTTTGCAGCAATATGGTTTTTGAGTGTTTCAAGGTGCAAAGCCGCAACGGTGGAGTTTGTTACGACTAAAACTTTTGTGTCAAATACAAGTTTTTCTAATTTTCCAATATGAACACTATAATCTTTCGAACTCTGTTTGTTTAAGACAACATTGACTTGCATGCGCTATCCAAAATTTTTTTATTCTATAATACTCAAAAAGCACTTAATTATGCATTGATTGGGATGAATAGTTGGTAATTGTCGGCAAGTTTAAAGTGTAGTTTTTCCATATCAGTTGAAAAAATTGAGAGAAAATTCGCTTCCAAGATTTTTGGGCTAAATGGTAAAAATTGCAAAATATTGTCGCGATTTCTAAGTTTAATCAGTGGGTTTTTATCACTTTGTACGACATCTACTTCACGTCCAAAAATTTTAGAGAGATTATCAAAGTGTTCAATGAGGCTATTTTTTTCATTTTCATGATCTGGATTGTATGAGTAGAGTTTCAGCTCTAGTGAAAGTTGTGTTGCAACATCAAAGATGACAGAAGATTCTTGCTCAATTTCATGAGCATCATTGCTTAGAACAACACCTTGATTTAGGCTACCAAAGCCACGTTTTCCCATTTTGAAAATAGGAAGTTTTGTTTTGTACAGTGTACGTTTGTTCTTTTGAAAAAAGGTATTCATCACAACGATAAGACCGATATCCATTTTCTCCGTATCATCACGCAAAACTTTACGTGGATTTGTCTCAAAATAGTCAATAAGAACATTGATGTGATGATTGCTATAGCTTTTAATTTTCTCAAGTGTTTTTGAATAGGTTGGATTGATGATTTTGATATGTAATTTGTTGCTATTGAGTTTTGAATGCAGTAAGAGCGAATCATTAATCAGTACGTCAATCTCATCATCTTTCATGCGTAGCATATCGACAAGGCAGTAAATACTGCTACCAAATGGTGAAGGAAATTGTCCTAATTCTCGTTTAATACTTTTAAAAACACTTTGAAGTACTTTTGGATCACCCACAAGAAGTAAAAGATCGTTTGGTAAAAGCATCAGTGCAGGTCTAGGTAAAATCAGTGTGTTTGAACGGTACACCGCTGCGATACGCCACTTGCTTTGTTCAATGGAAGCAAGATGACGGTAGGCGTAAGAGCTTCCAACAGGAACAGAGACTTCCATAATTTCACCAATCCCAAGACCGATATTTTGTGCAACAATCGGTGTATTTGGTAGATGGTCGGTAAAACGAGAAGCGAGAATTTCACGTGAATTGAGCATTAAAAGACGTTTGTCTTCGATCTGTAAGTCCCATCTGTCCATGATGACAATACGCACTTTGCTATCGACACGTCTGATATTGGTATAGGTTGCTTTAACGTCTAGTTCATTAGACATAATGATCATTACTTGAAAAAATTGCTCATTCAAAATAACGGCAAGTTTTTCGTAACTGGTTGGGTCAAACTCGAAAAATTTGAAATTTTCAGGACGTTTTTTAGGTAAAGTTTCCTCTTTGTAGGTCACAATAGTATAGCTATTTTCCCCTGCTTCGGTTTCCATAACCTTTTCTAAAAATTGTTTTGCTAGAATGCCATCAGCGATGATTAAAATTTTTTTCATTATAAAGGTTTACCTTTGCTCCTAAATTACGAGAGGATATTGTAACTAAAATGGAATTTCAGATAGATAAAACCGATGGATTAGCTCGTGCATGTACGATAAAAACGGCACACAGTACCATTCAAACCCCTGTATTTATGCCTGTAGGAACGGTTGGCAGTGTTAAAAGCTTAGACGCCGTCGATATGAATGAAATGCTAGGTGCTAAGATTATTTTAGGTAATACCTATCACCTGTATTTGCGCCCTAATGATGAAGTAGTTAAACATTTTGGAGGGCTTCATGGCTTTACAAAATTCCCTAACAGCTTTTTAACAGATAGTGGTGGTTTTCAAGCATTTAGTTTGAGTGATATCTCAAAAGCAGACAGTAACGGTATTATGTTTAAAAGCCACATTGATGGTTCAACGCACTACTTTACACCTGAAAAAGTGCTTGACATTCAGTACAACCTCAATTCTGACATTATGATGATTTTAGATGATTTAGTCGCACTTCCTGCAACCAAAGAGCGCGTTGCTCTCTCCATCAAACGCACAACCGATTGGGCAAAACGAGCGATAACGTATCATCAACAAAAACAAGCTGAGGGTGTTGGCTTACATCAAAATATTTTTGCGATTATTCAAGGTGGAACCGATAAAGAGTTTAGACACATCAGTGCAAATGAGCTTTGTGCTCTTCCTTTCGATGGCTTTGCTATTGGTGGTCTTAGTGTGGGTGAAAGTAATGATTTGATGTATGAAACCGTTGAGTTTGTCACTCCTTTGATGCCAAAAGATAAACCACGTTATTTGATGGGCGTTGGAACGCCTGAGGATTTGGTGGAAAATGTTGAACGTGGTGTTGATATGTTTGACTGTGTTATGCCAACACGCAACGCTCGCAATGGTTCACTCTTTACCTCTTTTGGCAAACTAAGTATCAAAAATGCGAAATTTGCTCGTGACGAAAGTCCTCTTGATCCTGAATGTGATTGCTATACCTGTAAGCACTATTCACGTGGGTATTTACATCATCTTTTCCGTGCCAAAGAGCTGACCTATTTTAGGCTAGCATCTATTCATAACTTACACTACTATCTTTCTTTGATGAAGCAGATGAGAGAGGCTATATTAAAAGGCGAGTTCAAAGCTTTCAAAGCAGAATTCTATAGGAAACGAGGCAAATAATGCGCTACAAGGTGGACGCTAAAGAGAGTTTTGAGCAAAGTTTGCTCTTTTGGCTTGATCGTTTCATCAAGTCAAAGCTCACCTCTTTATCCAACCGCCATGTTGAAGAAAATGCCAAACTCTCTTCCATCATAGGCTCTTTAAATCATGGCTCTAAAACGATGGAAGAGCTCAAAGAACTAGCGAAAGAAGCCCGAAATATAGGGCTTATTGGGATTAATCTTTTTATTAATCCTTTGGAGAAGTTTTATTATTACATTGTTCCTATGGGTCTTTCATCATTAAAAGAGATTGATGAAGAGCTTTTGAGTGAATTTTTAGCATCTCAAACAGGCTCACTTTCTGATGCTACGAAAAAAAACTACCGAATTGCATTATTAGGACTTTTTAAATTCATGGATAAACAAAATGAGGATGAAAAAGGCAATTCTCATCAATTTCGCATTGAGCTGAAAAACTGGGGTGGACTTGGGGGGCGTAAAGGCGAAAAATTGCCTGCTCATATGTACAAAGAAGAACTTTCTCGCTTCTTTAAAGCCATTGATGAAACTGAGTTTAAGCCCTATGCACAAGCTAAAAATAGACTGCTGATTAAACTCATCATTTTTACTGGAATGCGTGTCAGTGAGGCATTAGGACTTAGAGTGAAAGACATGGTGAAAGATGGAGAGTATTTTGTCTTTCAAATTCGAGGCAAAGGCAATAAGCCACGTACTGCCATGATTAAATGTGAGCATATAGAACATGATTTGCATGAATGGATGGAGTATCGCAGTTCAGATAGTCAGCTTCTTTTTCAAAGCCGAACCGGTAAGCCTCTTACTCAAGCGTATGTGAGTTACATTATGGATAAAATCCTTATGAGTGCAGGCATACGCAAAGAAAAAAATGGAGCGCATATGCTTCGTCATACATTTGCGACACTGCTTTACCAAAAAAATCGTGATCTTATTTTGGTGCAAGAAGCTCTTGGGCACGCTGATTTGAACACGTCACGTATTTATACCCATTTTGATAAAGAACGACTAAAAATTGCAGCAGATACAATGGATGGACTCTCATGAAAAATCTTTTTGAAAAAGTAGATAGTTTTCACCTATCGGACATCAAAAACCCTACACATCCTTCTATTTTCATTGAAGAAGAAGCATATGATATTCTTATTTTATCGCTTCCAAGTATGGTGGATTTGTCTCTAAAAATGGAATCTCATGCTTTTGTGTTTGATCACGAGTCATACTACTATTTTGATAAACAAGCAGCTCAGTTTGTCAATTTTGAAACGATGCAACGTGTGTATGAATTTCTTAATGAAAAAACAAATAATGTCATGAAAATGGTTGCAACGATGCATGAAAGCATCGATATGATGGAAGAAAAGCTGTATGACAATACACGTTTTTCCAATTTTATGCATTATTGGCTTTCAAATAAAAAAGATTTGAGTAGAATTCACAGAGTCTTGAATTTAGGCGTAGAAGTCTTGAATACTTTTATTACAACCTACCTTAAAGAAGAAGATTTTTTAGCAATTCATTTTAAAGATATTCATGAACATATCAGCCGAACAAATCGTTCTGCCCTTCTTGCTACCGATAAGCTGAACAACCTTTACAACTTTTATACCAGTCGTAGCAATGAAAAAATGAATCGTACGATTTATCTTTTGACCATTCTCTCTGGTATTTTTTTACCACTACACTTTGTTGCAGGCTATTTTGGTATGAACTCTCAAGGACTTCCTTTTAACGAAATTCCTTATGGTACAAGCTTAGTAACGCTTATAATGGCAGGATGTGCTTTAGTGATGACAGGATTGATTCTCTTTTTGAAAAGAAGGCTTTAATCTTCTTTATCTTTGAGATGTTTTTTGGGGTAGTCAAAAAAGAGAATATGTCCGCTCTCTTCTGTAATCTCTTTAAAATGTGAGACGTCAAAGCTAATACACACAATAGCGCACGTAGGAATGTTACTCAAAATGGCACCACTTAGACGTTCACCAACTTCTGTAATAGCAGGGTTGTGTGCAATGATGAAGATAGATGAGTGTTTATTGTCTGTTTGATGAATAAGATCTAGATAGCTTTCGTATGAGCCTTCATAGAGTGCATCTGAGCTAATGATGCGTTTTTTCTCACAATCTATCTCTTTCGCGATCTCTTTAGCTGTTTTAAGAGCACGTTTTGCAGGGCTTGTATAGATAAGATCAGGCATAACATGAAACATTTTTAAACGTTTTCCCATAAAGACAACATCGCGTTTTCCACGACCATTCAGTGGTCGTTCAAAATCACTGAGTGTTTCATCTTTCCAGCTTGATTTTGCATGTCTGATTAAATAAATCTTTTTCATCACTACCCTTTCATCAATTCATATTATAGACGAGAAAGTATGAGATTAAAATAAAAAGTTTTCATTGACCCAATTTAAGACGAGTCTTCGGTTGACCGCAAAGAAAGGAAGCTCTTCACGAAGGACGATTTCAAGCTTCTTCATAGAGTACTCATCAAGCCTTAGATCATACGCAACACGGTTCATCATCATAACCATCTGTTTTGCAGAACTTTTATCGAATTTTTCACTGCCTTCAGCTTCAAAAAAAGTGGCTTCATTGTACGTAGTATCATCGTGTTGATAGTCATCAAATTGCAAAAAATCTTCTTGTATGCGCAAACTCATACGGACTCCTTTTTCGGTAGTAAAAATGTTAACAAAAATGCCACCATCGCAATAGCAGCGCCTATGAAAAAGACTGCACTCGTGGAGTAAATCCAAATAATACCCAATGTAAACGGTAAAAAAACCGCAGAAATATGGTTAATGGCAGAAGCAACACCTGATGTCACTGAAATATCTTTTGGATCGGCTATTTTTTGAAAATAGGTTTTTAAAGCAATCGCAATCGTATAAAAAAGATTGTCTAAGATATACAAAGTCACTGCCATGATTTGAGATTGTACCAAACCATAGAGGATAAAAATGAGAACAATGCAGATATATTCTAATTTCAAGGAGAGATTTTCTCCAAAACGCTCAATCAGTTTACCAGCATAGGGTGCACAAATCATGTTAATGATAGTATTGGCTATGAGTAGCAGTAACATATTTTCAACACTGAAATGAAATTTTTCAACCAGTAAAAACCCTGCAAAAACAACGACGATTTGGCGACGTGCCCCTGCTAAAAATGTCAAGATATAAAAAAGCCAATACTCTTTACGTAAAAAGAGCCTGGTTTCTTGTACTACATCATCTTTAAAATGTTCAAATCCCATCCATGCAATGACAGCCAAAAGCATAGTGACGCCACCACTAAATACATACACAGCGATATAGCCAATATTTAAAATTTGCATCATGATATAGAGAAGCCCCAAAATAAAGAGTGCCATAAATGAACGAAGGGCTGAGAGTTTACCTAAAAAAGAAGGGGCTTGTTCTTTTTGAATCCACTGTAAAGAGAGTGAGCTATGCAACGTCTCAAGATAATGAAATCCAACAGACATAAGCAGCGTTGTTGCATAGAGCCCAATTGTTGAAGGAAAAAAACCTGTTAAAAGTGTTCCTAATCCTAATAAAAATAGTGAAACATACGCAGCCGTTTGTTGCCTAAAAATCATGAGAATAAAAACAATACTAAAGGCTAACAGTCCTGGAATTTCACGAATACTTTGGAGTAAACCAATTTTCTCGCCATTAAAGCCTGCTACTTCAACCACAAAGTTATTGAGCAAAGCGTTCCAAGCAGTAAATGCAATGGGAACGGCAGCCGCTAGAAGATAGAGTAGCTGCTCACGTGAGGCAAAAAATGAGGCTTTAATGTTCATAGTTGAGTCGGTACCCTATTCCACCTTGATTTTCGATGGTGTCTTCAGGAAGTTTTTTACGTAGTCTTTTTACTAAGGCACGAATGTTTTCAGTTGTTGTAAGCTCTCCACCCCAAACATACTGTTCAATACGCTCAAAAGAGATATTTTTATTAAGATTTTTCGTAAAAAGGTTCAGTAATAAAATCTCTTTTTTAGCTAACTTTACCTCTTCTCCATTTCCATCAAGCAGTTGTTCATGCTCCATCGAATACGTAAATCCCTCTGGCAAATTTACAAGGCAGATTTTTGGTTTACAAAGTTTTTCAATTTTAGTTTCTAGTTCATACATATAAAAAGGTTTTTTGAGATACTCATCACATCCTTTACTATAAGCTTCTTGGATAGTGTCAAGCTCGACGTTGGCACTGATGATAATTGCAGGAGTGGAATCATCCATACTACGAATCTCTTTAAGAAGACTGAGTCCATCAATGCCAGGAACATTGATATCTAAGATAAAACAGTCATAGCCGTTATCGATTGCTTCAAGGGCACGTTTACCATCACTAAAGAGATTAACGTGGTATTTTTTCTGCTCCAAAGCTTCAACAATGAGATTGGCTAGACGTTCATTATCTTCAAGTATCAATATTTTCATGCAGCTCCTTTAGCTTTTTTAATTGTAATACAAATTTGTGCACCATGTTTCTTTTGTTTTGCGATAATTTTACCACCCATTTTATCTTCAATAATCAAACGAGCCATATAAAGACCAAACCCATCTCCATTTGCTTTGGTACTCATAAACGGATCAAAAATAGACTCTAGTTTGTTTTTTTCAATACCACAACCATCATCACTGATAGAAAGATAGATATGATTTTCATCGCTGTCAAGTTCGATGTCAATCACACCTTCTGTACTTTGAGTCTCTCTTTTTTTCACAATACTATCTTTTGCATTATTAATGATGTTTAAAACGCACTGTTTAAATTCATTAGGATAGCCAAAAGCTAAGAGTTGTTCTGGTTGTTTTTGAAGAATATGAATCGTAATATAGTTATATTTGACATTATGATTGACAACAGTTAAGAGTGTATCGATGGCTTCTCGTACATCAAACGCTGTTTGCATCGATGATGGCTTGATGAATTGTCTAAAATCATCGATAGTGTTTGACATATATTTGACTTGTGTCATGATGTCATCAACGAATTTTTGAGTATCTTCCTCATCTAAAGGCTTCCTTCTGCGTTTATAGATAAGCTCTTGCGCAATAGCCGATATCTCAACCAGTGGCGTTTTCCATTGGTGTGCGATGCTTGCGATCATCTCGCCTACTTCAGATTGTTTTGAACGTTGAATGACAAATTGTTCGTGACGTTTACGTTCTGTATCGATACGCTTTTTCTCAGTAATATCTGTTAGAACGGTTACAACGCCTGCTTCTTGATTGTTTTCATCGGTATAGTAAGTACGTCTCACAGCAAAAATGATTTTATCTTTAAACGGCATTTGCATCTCTATTTCAGAACTATTAGGACAATCAAGTGGCACTTCTTGGATAGCATCACAAATTCCTGGCATGACTTCTTTGACGTGTTTGCCAATAATATCTATTTTATCACGTTCTAAGATATGACATAAAAGATCATTACATCCTAAGATTTTTCCATCATTCGCTTTCCAAAAGATGGCACTTTGGATGTTATTTAAAAGAACATAGTCTAATTTTCCTTGTCGCAATAACTCTTTTTCCAATGAAATACGTTTAATAATGTTAAGTACCAAAATGGTTGTTAGTAAAAGAAGCAGTGGCATGAGTGCAAAAGCATTTTCAACAAATTTTCGGTGTTTCTCATAGAAACTTTCAACGCCATTGAGTATTTCTGAAGGGCTAGGAACATCGGTTAATGCAATGCCAAATTTACGCAAGACGTTATTATCAAAATAATAGCTTCCTGAAGGTGTCTCAACGGGTATGGAACTAATTTTTCTTCCATTTATGATCTCAAACGCTTTTTTGGCAGCCAGCATGCCTTGCTCATAAGGGTTAATCATAAATCCACCAATGACCCCCTCACCTACGTGAATGTGATTGAGTGCGAACACAGGATATTTTGAGCGTTGAAAAAAAGCTTGAAGTTTATAATAAGGTATATAAGCACCATACATATCGCGATAAAAACTGGTAAATAATATGGCACTATGCTTTGGAAGTTTATTTATTTTTTCGTCAATCATATTAAAATCGATCTGATTGTCAAAAACAACACGAAATTTATCTTTGAAATAATTAGACTCTTCAATGATCTGATCTTTAATCACAAGCGATGAATAAGCATCGTCACTGATAATATAAACCATTTTAATGGCAGGGAAAAGTTGATAGATAAGTTCTAGGTTTTTACGAATATCTTTGTATTCAACGACGCCTGTGACATACTGTTTAAGGTACGTATCTAACTCTTTTGGGTTAAAGTTTTCTACACCACAAAAAACCACAGGTGTGTTGGGAAACAGTTCACGATGGTATTTAAGCACAAAGTCATAGGCATAGTTGTCAGCTGCAATGATAGCTTTATAGTTTCTATTTTTGAATTTCTTCTTATATAAATCTAGAAGTTCTTCAAAATAGTTTTCTGATTCTATCTTTTTACTATCCATATATTCTGTTGTCAATTCATAATGCGGATGTTTTAACATTACATCTTCAACGCCACGTGAAATACCATCACTCCATTTTAAACCTTTATTGTAGGAATGCAGCAATAAAATTTCATTACTATATAAGAATGAGCTATAACAAAATAGCACCATTATAATTTTCAATATCTTCATAAAAATCCAGTCATATTCTTTTTTTTAATTTTACCAAAAAAGTCCAAATATAAAATTTATCTATAAAAAAACAGTTCACATATATTTTTTAAGATTTTTGTAAGTATAATGTCATGTTTTTTCGTAATTTTATCAAAAAAGTCTCATTTATATCTCTTTTATCGCCATATAATTACAGCAGTCTTAATTATGAGATGTTGAGTAAAATTTATTGATGGAGGTTTCGCGATGTCGAAAAAAGCAATATCCATGCTGATTCCAGTATTGGTAGTGTTGGTTGTTTGGTTTATCCCTGCTCCTGAGGGATTGAGTGCGAATGCTTGGCACTTTATGGCAATCTTTTTAGGAGTTGTCGTAGGTCTTGTTCTTGAGCCAGTTCCTGCTGCGCTTGTTGGTTGGGTTGGCGTATGTTTAGTTGCCTTAATGGGCATTATTGACCCAAAACCTGCTGAGGGCATTAAATGGGCACTTTCTGGTTTTTCCAACTCTATTATTTGGTTAATCTTCGCTGCATTTATGTTTGCGGCTGGTTATCAAAAAACAGGTCTTGGTAAAAGAATCTCTCTTATCATGGTTAAATTTATGGGTAAAAGCTCATTAGGCCTTGGTTATGCCGTTGCGTTTGCTGACCTTCTTCTTGCTCCATTTATGCCTTCAAATACAGCAAGAAGTGGTGGTACAATCTTCCCAATCGCAATTAACATCCCACAAATTTTTAACTCTACTCCAGAAAATGAGCCAAGAAAACTTGGTGCATATATTTCATGGGTAGCGATGGCTGCAACATGTGTTACAAGTTCTATGTTCCTAACAGCACTTGCTCCAAACCTTTTAGCAATCGATCTTATCGCTAAAAGTGCTAAAGTAAGTATTGAATGGGGCGCATGGGCAAAAATCATGATTCCTTTAATGTTGCCACTTTTCTTATTAACACCACTTTTGGCATACATTGTATATCCTCCAACACAAAAACAATCTCCAGAAGCTCCTATTTGGGCAGCGAATGAACTTAAAAAAATGGGTTCTATCACTTTTAAAGAGATTATGATGTTATTGTTTGCGGTACTTGCACTTGTTCTTTGGATCTTCGGTAAAGAACTTGGCATTGATGCTACAACTGCAGCGATCTCTATTGTTGGTTTAATGGTTCTTTGTAACGTTATCTCTTGGGATGACATCATCGGTAACAAAGGTGCTTGGAACGTTTTAGTATGGTTTTCAACTCTTGTTGCTCTTGCAGGTGGTTTGGCAAAAGTTGGTATTCTTAAATGGATCGGTACTTTAGCAGAGTCTTCATTAACAGGACTTGCTCCACTTTCATTGATGATTGCGATGATTGTAGTATTCTTCTTATTACACTATTTCTTTGCGAGTGTTACTGCGCACGTTTCTGCGTTAGTTCCAGTTTTCGCTTTGATCGCAGTTAAATTCATTGCTCCAGATCAATTACCAGCATTTATGATTCTTTTAGCAGGTAGCCTTGGTATTATGGGAATTATCACTCCATATGGTACAGGTCCTTCACCAATTTGGTATGGTGCTGGTTATATCAGCCAAGCACGTTGGTGGGCACTAGGCGCACTATTTGCTGCTATTTATCTTGCAGTATTACTTTTAGGCGTATTCATTTTTGTATAATACGAAAGGTACATCCCAGTTTTGGGATGTACACTTTTACAAATCTTTATTCGTAAAGATTTGTAGAGGTGCCCTCCTTTTAAATGTAAACTCAACAAAGCACCTCTGCCACCTAGTACTATGTGTGACAAAAACCAACTTTTTCGGAGAGGAAAAATGAGAGAAATCAAGTACGAAGACATCGTCAAGAGTGTAAAGGATATGATCCTTTATAGTGCAACAAACTTGCCTAAAGATGCTTATAAAGCAATGCAAGATGCATACAACAATGAAAAAAGTGAAGTATGTAAAGCAGTTTTGAAGCAAATCTTAGAGAATGCAGATATCGCTAAAAATGAAGAGAGACCTCTTTGCCAAGATACAGGCTTAGCTGTTTTCTTTGTTAAAGTCGGTGAAGATGTAAAAGTTGTTGGTGGAAGCCTTAAAAAAGCAATCAACGAAGGAACAGAACAAGGTTATAAAGAGGGTTATTTAAGAGCGTCTACCTGTCATTGGGATACACGAGCTAACCTAAAAGATGAAGTTGGCTATAACTTACCAGCTATTATTCACTTTGACATTGTTGAAGGCGATAAAATTGAAATTGAATACGCTGCAAAAGGTGGCGGTTCTGAAAACGTCTCACGTGCTACAGTATTCCCTCCTGCAAAAGGTAGAAAAGGTATTATCGAGTACGTAAAACAAGTTATTTCTGATGCAGGTCCAAATCCATGTCCTCCACTTACTGTTGGTGTTGGTATCGGTGGTACATTTGAAAAAGCAGTTATCTCATCTAAACACGCACTTTTTAGAGATCTTGGTAGCAAAAACCCAGATCCAGTTCTCCAGTCAATGGAAGATGAATTGATGGTTCTTCTTAATAACTTAGGTATTGGTGCTATGGGTATGGGCGGAACACAAACTGTTCTTGGTGTTCACATTGAGAAAAATCCATGTCATATCGCAAGTTTACCAGTAAGCGTTAACGTCCAGTGCCACAGTACTAGACATATGCATATTACGTTATAAGGAGAACATTATGAGCAAAACTTATCATTTAACAGCACCACTTAGTGACGCAGACGTAGTACAACTTAAAGCAGGCGATATTGTTTATTTAACAGGCGTTGTTTATACAGCACGTGACGCAGCACATAAAAAATTAATCGATCTTTTAGATGCAGGTCAACCTCTCCCATTTGATATGAATGGCGCAGTAATCTATTTTGTTGGACCAACTCCTCCAAAACCAGGTGATCCAATCGGTAGTGCTGGCCCTACAACAAGTTATAGAATGGACTCTTACTCTCCAAGACTTATCAATGAGCAAGGTCTTAAAGGTATGATTGGTAAAGGTAAACGTAATCAAGACGTTATTGATGCGTGTGTTAAATCTAAAGCAATTTACTTTGGTGCAACAGGTGGTGCGGGTGCACTTCTAGCACGCCAAATTAAAAGTGCTGAAGTTATCGCATACCCAGAACTAGGCCCTGAAGCAATTCGTAGACTTGAAGTTGTAGACTTCCCATTAACTGTTATTAACGATACTTATGGTGCAGACCTTTATAAAATTGGTCGTGCACAGTACGAAGTATTGTAATTACTCTAAAAATAAAGCAAGAGAGTCTATATTTTAGACTCTCTTATGTTCTTTCGTAAAATTTTTATCAAAATTATTTGCCAGATGCATTACTCTTTTGATAAAGGTTTCAAAAAAGTCTTACATCCGTGATAAAATATCACATATATTTTATTTTAGGTTGTTGCTGTATTTATGCCTTCAATATGTTTACAAATTAGATATCGGTGATAAAGGATAATGTATGAAAGTTACAGTTGGTTATGGAAAAGATGAAAAATTTGATTTAGATATTCGTGAGCAGCAGCTTGTAGGTGTTTACAATCCTAACAGTGTTGCAAAAATTGATTATAACCATGCGATTGATGTTGCATTAGAAAAACCAATAGGTAAAGAGAGTTTTGATCATTTTATTGATACTAATGAGCGTATTGTTTTCATTGTCAATGATGGTACACGCCCTACTCCTACTCGTAAGGTTCTTGCGCGCATCTATCCAAAAATCAAAGATAAAGACATTTATTTTATTGTTGCAACAGGGTGTCATAGAGCGCCTACTGAGGAAGAATGGCATTTTATCTTGGGCAAAGAGATTTACGAAGATTTAAACGCTAAAAATCGTCTTTGGAGCCATGACTCTAAAAAAGATGAGATGGTTTATCTTGGTAAGTCAAGCAATGGAACAGAGATGTACCTCAATAAAATCGTTGCCAATGCGAAAAAAGTGTGTGCTATCGGTTCTGTTGAACCACATTATTTTGCAGGTTATACAGGTGGACGTAAAGCCTTCTTACCAGGTGTTGCAGCGTACGAGACGATTCAGCAAAATCATCTTTTAGCACTTCATCCCAATGCACAAGCTCTTTCCTTAAAAGGTAATCCAGTGCATGAAGATATGATGGATGCAATGGGTGTGCTTAAACATATCGATGTATTTGCCATCATGACGGTACTGGATAGTGACCATGATATTTGCGCTGTAAGAGCGGGTGATTTAAGTGATTCTTTTTATGCAGCCATCGATAAAGCGGATGAAGTCTTTTGTGTGAACATTCCTCAAAAAGCGGATATTGTGATCTCTGTAGCTCCTTATCCAATGGATATTGACCTTTATCAGTCACAAAAATCCCTAGATAACGGCAAATTAGCACTTAAGGAGAATGGTATTCTAATCATGGTTGCAAAATGTAGAACCGGTATTGGTGAAGAAGGTTTCTTTAAACTCATGAGTTCTGCGCACTGCGCGCAAGAAGTGCTCAATAAAATCAAATGCGGTTATAAATTAGGCTATCACAAAGCAGCCAAAATGGCAGAAATTAATCTTTGGGCACAAAGCTGGGCAGTGAGTGAGCTGAGTGATGAAGAGATGAAAGCAGTTCATCTCAAACCATACCATGATTTGCATATCGCTTTAGAAGATGCCATTAAAGAAAAAGGTGAAGATGCAAGCATTATAGTGCTGCCATTTGGTTCTATTACGGTTCCAAAATTGGTAAATAACTAAGAAAAGGGAGAGAATAATGAGAGTTCTTTATTACGATTGCTTTAGCGGTATAAGTGGCGATATGCACTTAGGAGCTCTTCTTGATTTAGGTGTTGAAGAGGACTACTTAAAGCGAGAACTCTCAAAACTCTCTTTGGATGCTTCATTTGAGCTTGTCATTCAAAAGAGGTGTAAAATGGGCATTTGTGGAACAAAAGTTGATGTAACGTTAACGCATCAGCATTCCACATGGCACACTAATCCACATACGCATCATCATTCACATGAACATCGTACATTTAGAGATATTGAAGCCATTATCACCCATAGTACACTTACAAACGCCATTAAAGAACGAAGTTTGAAAATGTTTTGGGAAGTGGCCTTGGCAGAAGGGAAAATACATGGAAAAGAGCCTTTGGATGTTGGTTTTCATGAAGTAGGTGCTGTTGATTCTATTGTCGATATCGTGAGCGCTGCTATCTGTTTAGAAGCCCTAAAAGTTGATAAAATCATCGCTTCTAAAATAGAGCTAGGCGGCGGTTTTGTGCAATGTGAACATGGTACCCTTCCCATCCCTGCTCCGGCAACCGTAGAAATTTTAAAAAATGTACCTGTAACATTAGGTCGTGTGCCATTTGAAACCACAACACCCACAGGTGCAGCCATCATTAAAGCAAATGTTGAAGCGTATGAAGAAAAGCCCTCTTTTGTGATTGAAAAAATTGGGTATGGTATTGGTCATAAAGATTTTGCAATTCCTAATGTTTTGCGTGTCATGTTAGGGCATGAAGATGCTATCTCTTTAGTGCCTGAAGAGATTGTTTTAGAAACCAATATCGATGATATGAGCCCTGAAATACTCTCTTATGTGGAAGAGCGTCTTTTTGAGGCCGGCGCTAAAGATGTTTATACTACCGCCATTACGACTAAAAAAAATCGTTTGGGTGTTAAGCTTAGTGTTTTAGTCAGTGCTGAGAATGAGGCAAACGTGATGGATATAATCTTTTTAGAGAGCTCATCTATTGGGCTTAGACGTTCAGCGGTACAAAAAATTGCATTGAATCGTGAAATTAAAACAGTGACAACACCTTATGGAATGATAAGTGTCAAATGTGCTTTTTTAAATGGAAAAATCGTGAAGTATAAAGCAGAGTTTGAAGAGTGTAAAAAAGCAGCACTAACACATCATGTACCTATTGCGCAGGTTTATGAATGTGTGGCTATGGCAATGAGGACATGATGTATAAAAAATATGAACAGTTAAAAGAAATTATTGCATCGTATGAGAGCCTTGTTGTAGCATTTTCAGGTGGTGTTGATAGCACATTTTTACTCAAAATAGCTTACGATGTTTTAGGAGATAAAGCAATAGGTATTACAGCTTCAACGCCTTATATTGCTACATGGGAAATCGATGATGCCATCTGCATTGCACGTGAGATTGGTGCAAAGCATGAAATAGTTCAAAAACCTTGGATTGAAGCCATTCGTAATAATCCAAAAGAGAGATGTTATCTCTGTAAACATGCCTTATTTTCCTCTTTGCTCGATGTCGCTCATCAAAAAGGTTTTAGTGTTGTAGCAGAGGGAAGTAATGTGGATGATACCAAAGAGCATAGGCCTGGACGTGTGGCACTAGGAGAACTGGGTATAAAAACCCCTCTTTTAGATGCAGGGCTTACGAAAGAAGAGATAAGAGCTTTATCAAATGCATTGGGACTGAGCACGTGGGATAAACCCTCCTATGCGTGTCTGCTCACGCGTTTCCCATACGATAAGCATATTGATGAAAAGGCACTTCGTATGGTTGATCATGCTGAGGCATATATGATTGATCAAGGGTATGGAAATATTCGTGTTCGCTACGTAGAAGGATTAGCACGACTTGAAATACCAATGGAACATAGTCTTCATCTCATAAATGATAAACGCTTAGGTGATATATGTTCATATTTAAAATCACTTGGATTTTCATATGTTACGTTAGATTTAGAAGGGTATCGTCACGCCTCAGTGATGGAATCTTTGAATGTAGGAGTATAAAATGTGTGCACAAGGGATAGAAAAGCTCTTAGAAGCAGTAAAAAATGGTGATGTAAGTATTTCTGATGCACTTAAAAAAATTAAGGCACTTCCCTTTGAAGATGTTGATTTCGCAAAAATTGATCATCATAGAGGTATTCGTTTGGGATACCCTGAAGTGATTTACGGCGAGAGTAAAACACCTGAGCAGATTGCTCAAATTACCCAAAAGCTTTTGGATAAGGAAAATAATATACTGATTACTCGAGCAAATGAAGAAGCGTATCTAGCCGTTCTAAAGATAGCACCAGAAGCTAAATATAACGCTATGGGTAGAACAATTACAATTGAGAGAGAAACCGTCACCCCTCCTTCAAGCTATATAGCTATCATCGCAGCTGGTACTTCAGATCTGTATGTGGTTGAAGAAGCGTATGAAACAGCTCGAATTTTAGGCAATAATGTTAAAAAAATCGTTGATGTTGGTGTGGCGGGGATTCATCGTTTATTTGCACATCTTGATGACATTCAAAATGCCAAAGTCGTTATCGTCATAGCAGGTATGGAAGGTGCACTTGCGAGTGTCATCGGTGGTTTGGTCGATAAACCTGTCATCGCTGTTCCAACCAGTGTGGGATACGGTGCAAGTTTTGGAGGTGTTGCGGCACTTCTTTCTATGCTCAATAGTTGTGCGAGTGGTGTCAGTGTTGTGAACATCGACAATGGTTTTGGTGCTGCATATAATGCGAGTATCATCAACCATTTATAATTAAGGGTTTAAGCCCTTAATTATAGGCTTTAGTGGCTTTTTTAATCTCGAAAATAAGCTCTTTTTGACGGTTATACATATAACGTAACAGATAGTCATCGTATGGTTTTGGAAGGTTGTCGAGCATTGCTACGATTTTGGTGTGATCCTCTCTTTGAGCGATGTGCGTGACCTTAGCCTCTATATCCATAATAACATAACCATTCTCGCCCTCTTCATTTGGCAACGAGAAATTAAGACGTACTGTTTGATTTAGCATCTCTTCTTCACGGAAAACTTTACTCACTTTCATCGCAACAGAATTGACAGAAATATCAAGAATATCGCCTTGTGCGGATGAACGATGTGCATATTTGATGAGTACAGGTGTGCGAATACTGGTTTGAACACGGGTATGTTGTCTATTGTTTGCACTATTTGGCATAAATTTAAGATTCTTAATAATGACTAAAGAGCGTTTGATATCGACTAAAGAGATTTCAGCCTTAATGTCTTTTGGAAAATTTGGTGCTTGTAAGACAGTTTCACCTTCTAACTGCATCGCATAACCTTGCAAGTTTTCACAACTCATGTGGTACGTGCCTTCTGCCATTTTAAGGATGTAAGAGTTTGTGTTAATACAAAGCCCTTTATAGATATTGAGCAGTTTGATAGGAATTTTGTTATTGACGCAGTTGTGCATCAAATAGGCTATCTGTTCTTGCTCTTCGATGACATGGTCCAAATACTCAAGCTCAAAATATTTTATTTTAGCAATATCTTGCGGCAAAAGTTTTTTGGTATTGATCTTTTCAATATAGTCAATGACTTCATTCAGATCACTTGATTCGACATGAAATGCAGAAGTCAGAATAATAGGTGTTATTTTTTCGCTCGCTGTTGCATGTACAAGTTCTTGTTGCAGATGTTTTGTTTGTTCACACGCATGCTCAAAGTTGTTTTCCTCGCCCATGAGAATGTAGAGATTTGGGCTCCATTGAATGACATCTTGAGTTTCATCTTTAAATTGAAAAATTTTATTTACAAGGTTTTTGAATGCGTCATAAAGCGTTGTACTTTTAAAGGTTTTACTGAGTTTATCAAGATTGGAAATGTTGATAAAAATAAGTGAAATTGCAGCATGCGTCACACTTTGTTGGGCAAGACGGTCTTTGAGTTTATCGACAAAATCAAAGCGGTTCAGAATTGTTGAGCAATTTTTAGATTCGCTTTCAGGATCGTATTGGATGAGTGTGACAATTTTTTCATTGCTTTGTGGAAACGATTTGATGACACACAGATAGACTTCTTTTTGTGACGAAGCTGTTTCTATCACAATACTGCCTTGTGCATCTTCATTCTCTTTTAGCGCTTCACATAGCTCTTCATCACGGTTGATTTTTGCTTGAAGAGCATTCAAATCATTGGTTTCATAGAGCATTTTTGCTTTGGCATTGGCGTAGATAAGTGTTTCCCCTTGAAAAACAAGAAATGGAAAAAAATGTTCTATTTTTTTCTCAAGCTCAATTTTTTGGAATGTATAGAGTTTGTCATCGAGTTTATTGGCATTTTTAGAGAAAACAGAAAAGAGAAGATTTTCTTCATTTTTCAGAGGAAGTACATCGGTAATGCCAAAGTGAAGTGCAAACTTTAGTAAAAGCCTATTTTCAACATCATCAGCGAAAAGATACGTAATAATGGGCTTGTGCTTCGCAAACAGTCCAAGAAGAAGTTTGAGCTTTTCTTTGGTTGTTTCGCCAATTTCGATAAAAAATATATCAGCCATAGGGGTAGATTTGATGTCATTATTGAGATCAAAAGAGTGAAAGTTTGGATGTTCTTTTTTTGCACGATTAAAAATTGTTAATTTTTCTTCGCCAAAGGAGAGATGAACAATAGACAAATAGCGTGTTTCATGCAAAAACTGTTCTAAGAGCATCTAAAATCCTCACAATCATAGTAATTCAAATTCTACCAAAATTCATAGAAAATTTAATCATCTTTTTACTACAATACATCATCTTTTAAAAGGAACACTCTAATGATGTATTATTTAGCGATCGAAGGGAAACAAAAACTTAGCGGAAGCGTCACCATTTCAGGCGCCAAAAATGCCGCACTCCCTCTTTTAGCGTTAACCCTCCTCTCAAAGCGAAAAATCACGATATCCAATATACCTCAAGTTGCCGATGTTAAAACTTTGTTACAACTTCTTACTAATTTAGGCGCAAGCTTTACCAATAAAGATAAAAATATTGTCGAAGTGGATTCAACGACCGTTAACTCTGCGTGTGCAAATTACGATATTGTCCGTAAAATGCGTGCTTCAATCTTAACACTTGGACCATTACTGGCTCGTTTTGGGCACTGTGAAGTTTCACTTCCTGGTGGTTGTGCTATTGGACAGCGTCCTATTGATCTTCATTTAAAAGCACTAGAGCAAATGGGTGCAGAGATTGAAATCAAGCAAGGATATGTTTTAGCTAAAGCACCAAAAGGCCTTAAAGGTGCGACCATTATTTTTGATAAAGTAACCGTCACTGGAAGTGAAAATATCATTATGGCAGCAGCGCTTGCGCATGGAACAACGACTTTGTTCAATGTTGCAAAAGAACCTGAAGTGGTACAAGTCTGCGAAGTTTTAGCAGAAGCGGGAGTGAGTATTGAAGGTATTGGTACCTCAAAACTGGTCATTAAAGGTAGTGGTGGAAAGCTTTTAGATATTCCTGATTTTCGTGTCATTCCAGATCGTATTGAAGCAGGAACCTACTTGTGTGCAGGAGCTATCACAAAGTCCAAAATCACACTTAAACATGTCAATCCAAGACACCTTGATGCCGTTATTTTAAAATTAGAGCAAATGGGCTTTAAAATTGATGAAAAAGAAGATACTTTAACCATACATCCTGCGGAGAAAATCCTTCCTTCAGATATTGAAACAACAGAATATCCAGGTTTTCCAACCGATCTTCAAGCTCAATTTATGGCACTTTGTACACAAGCAAAAGGCACAAGTATCATTGATGAGCGCTTGTTTGAAAATCGTTTTATGCACGTAAGTGAGCTTTCTCGTATGGGTGCAAACATCAAGCTTAAAGGGCACAGCGCAACAGTTGAAGGCAAAATAAAACTGAATGCTGCGGATGTAATGGCAACAGATCTTAGAGCAAGCTCGGCACTTATATTAGCCGCACTGGTTGCTGAAGGTACGACTAAAATTCACAGAATTTATCACCTTGATCGTGGATATGAAGATTTAGAGGGTAAATTTTCCAAATTAGGTGCTCGTATTGAGAGACTTGAGGAGTAGAAGATGAACAAAGAGCAAGCCGTTAGTTTTGATGAAGCCGTCAATTTAAGTCTGAGCCTAGCTACGTCAAAGCCACATAAAGCATGGGTAAGTATATTTGATGCGTTAGGACGCACGTTGGCTAGAGAGATTGTGTGCAAAAAAAATCTTCCCTCTTACAATAATGCTGCAATGGATGGTTTTGCATTTAAACATGGCGATAATTTAGGCGAACTTAACATTAAAACAACCATCCTTGCTGGTCAAATTGTTGAGCCTTGTTTGCGTGAGACTGAATGTTATAAAATCATGACAGGCGCAAAAGTACCTGATGATGCCGATACCATCATCCCTTTTGAAGATTGTGTATCGTATGATGAAAACAAAATCGTTCTTCCCTCCTCTATCAAAAAAGGCAATGCGTTACGTTTAATGGGAGAAGAAGAGCGTGTGGGGTCTATTTTGCTTGAAGAAGGTACATGTTTAAACTCACGTGACATTGCGCTCCTTGCTTCTCAAGGTATTAGCATGGTAGAAGTCTATAAAAAGCTTCAAATTGCTGTTTTTTCAACTGGTGATGAGCTTAAATCACCTTGGGAAAATGCCAATGAAAATGAAATTTATGACATCAATGCCCTTGCGCTCATTTCTTTGCTTGCTGAACACGGTTTTGTTGCACATAACTGTGGGGTCATTCCTGATAATTTAGAAGCTGCAACAGAGTACTTTACACGTATGAAACAGTACGATGTTTTAATCACCAGTGGTGGAGTCAGTATGGGTGAGGCTGATTTTGTTGAACGCGCACTGATTCAAAATGGCTTTGAAGCTTCGTTTCATGGTATCAATATTAAACCTGGCAAACCAACGATGATGGGTAAGATGGGTGAAACGATCGTTGCTTCTATGCCTGGCAATCCGCTGGCCGCTTATGTAAATGCTTTTTTATTTTTAATTCCAGTTTTGAAAAAACTTCAAGGTCAAAAAAAATTTAACTTAGATACCATTAAGGTTCCTAATGCTGAACCATTCAATCTAAAATCAGGTCGTGTAAACTTAGTTTTGGGATCATTTAAGGATGGAATGTTTCATGTATTTGGTGCCAATAAATATGGTTCAGGAATGGTAAAACCACTCATAAATAGTAATGCACTCTGGGTTAGTGACGAAAAAACTAGTCGCATTGAAGCAGGAGATGAGATTCGTATTTTGCTCTTTTAAGAGAGTATTTTAACATTCAAAAGGCTTTTTTTGAATTTAGTTCAAAAAACTTGACCTTTTGATGTTTTTTTCGCTAACATGGCAAAACGAAAAATGACAACTGCTACTTTAAAGGTATGTGATGTTAAACGAAATAAAGATCTCGACGAAACTGCTTTTTATCTCAATCGTAACGGTTATTGGTTTAATTGTTCTCTCCTATGTGAGTATCAATTCAAGTCTTATTGGTAAGAATTCCCTCGAAACAATCTATGAAAAAAATGTTGTTCCCGATAGTGAAATTACTGCAGCACGTGATAATTTTGAGATGGTTCTCAATGATCTGATTCATGTTACAAGTGAATTCTTGCCTACGGGGCAAGCAAAAGATCGTCTTCCTCTTATTGAAAAAAATATGAAAGACTTTTTTGAAAAAGCACTTCAAAGTGATTTTTATGCAGAACCAACGCTAAAGCAAAACCTCAATGAAGCGTATGAACGCTACAGTCAAAAAATTGCTCCAAAATATTCACGTATTTATGAGCTTTATGTTAAAGATAATCGTGAAGACATCGGTGATATGGCAGTTGAAATTGAAGCAGATTGCAAATATATCGCACAGCGTTTTGATAATATGTCTAAATTTACGACCAAACGAGTGAAAGATATTAGTGAACAAATTAGTGCGAAGCTCAAACAAAACCTGTATATCGTTATAGTAATTTCTTCACTGATTTTAGTGGTTACTTCTGGTCTTTTATTTGCTATTACCCGTTATATTGTTAAGCGTATTGCACGCATTGGCGATCATTTATCGGACATTACACAAGATTTAGCGCTAAACCGCCCTATTGTTGTGGCAAACAAAGATGAGATTGGGCATATTAGTGAGAATCTCAATACACTACTCAGTACTCTTCAACAAGCATTGATTAAAGCAAAAATGACGATGAATTCAAATTCAGAGATCAATAAAAGTATGCAAACATTTGCGCATACCATCACAAATGTTGCAGAAAATCAAGACCGTATTGTTGAAAATGTTAAAAAATTGACATCAAAAATTAACGCTGAGTTACAAGAATCACGCAACATTTCTGAAACATCAGCAACGTACATGAAAGAAGATTATGCGATGTTAGATCAAATGATTCTAACATTGGATCATATTGTTGAAAGTATCAATCGCGTCAGTCAAGATGAACAGCATATATCTTCTCAAATGAATACTCTTGCAGAGCAAACAGCGCAAATTCGTTCAATTATCGAGATGATTAAAGATATTGCTGAACAAACCAATTTGTTAGCGCTTAATGCTGCGATTGAAGCAGCGCGTGCGGGAGAGCATGGACGAGGTTTTGCTGTTGTTGCGGATGAAGTAAGAAAATTAGCTGAAAGAACGCAAAAATCGCTCGCTGAAATCGATGTGACCATTAGTGTTGTTGTACAAAGTGTTTCTACCGCAAGTGATAATATTAAAGAAAATAGTCAAAAAGTGATCGATTTGAACGAAAATGCTATCAAAATTTCATCATTAGCGAATGAAACGAAAGAAAAAACAGCAAAAAGTTTAGAAATTACCAATGTTGCTTATGCAAAAGCACTGAGTATTACAAAAGAAATTGATGACCTTACTGCAGGTGTTGAAGAAGCAACAGGACTTGCTCATGAAAATAAAAAGATTGCAGATAATTTATTAGAAGTGTCCAGTAATCTCAATCTTTCATCAGCAGAATTAGAGCAAGAATTGACTATTTTCAAGGTATAAAATTCCTATCTAAGCCCTTTAAAATCTATTTGTGCTACAATTAGTGAACAAAAAGATTGACATAAAGGGTTTTTTTTGATAGAATTCCGTCCGTTTTGCGGGAATAGCTCAGTGGTAGAGCACAACCTTGCCAAGGTTGGGGTCGCGAGTTCGAACCTCGTTTCCCGCTCCATTCTTTTTATACTTCTTTTTATTTCTTCACTTTTTTCTCAACCTATTTATATCGATAAATCATATTGTATTGAAGAAGATACGCTCAAAGCCTCTTTCTTTGGCTATAAAAGCAATACTGATCCTATCATTATCCAAATTCCAAAAGAACGTATGTATTATAGTGTTCCGACTAATTCAATACGATCTGCGTTTAGTGAGCACAATGTCACAATCATTGATAGCAGCGATGGTGTAGTTGTTTTTAAACGTAACTGTACATTAATGGGAAAAGCTGATGCTATTGAAGAAGCTTTTTTGAAAAAATTTCAAGAAGTCTCTCCTTCTGTTCTTATTGAAGAAAAACCGCGTATATCTGTTAAATCTTCACTTCCTGCTGATTTCCAACGTTATCAATTAGTTGGTGTTAGTATTCCAGAAACAACGCTTAAAAAAAATAACGGCTCATTTATCGCTATTTTTAAAGTAGGCGATAAAGAAAGAAAGCTCTATTTTACTTATGAGATGAATGCCAAGGTTATGGTGTTTAAAGCAAAACGTAATTTGCTTAACGGTAAAATCCTTACAAATGATGACTACGAAAGCATTTGGATGAGTTTTGAAAGTGTTCCTCCAAGGGCTGTTATTCAGGATATACCTCAAAACGCAATGGTGAAAAGTACCATAAAAGAGGGACAAATTTTAACAGATTATCATTTTGATGTGAAAAAAGCACTCTCTAAAAAAGATACTATTAGAGCCTTACTAAAAGAGAGTGGCTTGGTGATAGAAGTGCAAGCGACACTTATCGAAGACGCGGATATCGGAGATATTGTCAAGATTAAAACAGAACAAGGCAAAATTTTGAATGCAAAAATCGTATCTTTAAAAGAAGCGGTAATCCTCGAATGAAGCGCATCATTGTTGGCATTAGTGGTGCTAGTGGTGTAGAACTTGGTCTTTCTTTTATTAAAGCACTCCCAAAAGAAATCGAAAAATACATTATCGTTTCAGATCATGCAAAAATCGTTTTTGAAAAAGAGTCCAATACGTTTTTACTTGATGATGAAAATATTGGAGCTGTGACAGCTTCGGGTTCTTTTAAAACAGATGCTATGGCGATCATTCCTTGTAGTATGAATACGTTGGCTAAGATTACTCATGGGATTGCAGATAACCTTTTAACGCGTACTGCTGCTGTGATGATAAAAGAAAAACGCCCTCTTCTTCTTGCTCCTCGTGAAATGCCTTTTTCTGCTATTGCGCTAGAAAACATGTTAAAGCTCTCACAGCTAGGCATACATATTGCACCACCCGTTATGGGCTATTATGCGAAGGCTGGGACCCTTGAAGATATGGAGAATTTTTTAATTGGTAAGTGGTTCGATCTTCTAGGAATCGAACATAATCTTTTTCAACGTTGGGAGGGAGCATGAGAGTTGCCATTTATCCAGGGACTTTTGATCCTATTACCAATGGGCATATGGATGTTATCAAGCGTGCAAAAAAGCTTTTTGACAGAGTTTTGGTTGCCGTTGCGATTTCAGAAGAAAAACGTCCTATGTTTGATATAAAAACACGTGTTGAGATGGTCCAAGCGGCCATTGCAGATATTGATGGGGTTGAAGTTGAGCCTTTCGATAATCTTTTGGTGAATTTTTCTAAAGAGAAAAATATTCGTGTCATGATTAGAGGTCTTAGGGCGGTAAGTGACTTTGAGTTTGAGCTTCAAATGGGCTATGCGAATGCCTCTTTATGGAGTGAGATTGAGACGGTTTATCTTATGCCAAGCCTTAAAAATGCGTTTATTAGCTCATCTGTAGTGCGTTCTATCGCAAAACATGGTGGTGATGTTTCTCATCTCGTACCATGTGCTGTTTTACCTTATTTACAAAGTAGATTTACATGTATGTGATTTTCGAAGGAATTGATACGACAGGCAAAAGCACACAAGCTGCACTTTTTGCCGAACGTCATAAAAATGTTTTAGCAACCAAAGAGCCTGGTGGCACACCCACTGGTCTTAAATTTCGTGAGATGCTTTTAGGTGGCGAGCTTAAAAGCTCTTTTAATGCGGAGCTTTTTTTATTTTTAGCGGATCGTGCATTGCACTACGATACGGTTGTAAAACCTGCACGACATGAGCGTTTAGTCATAAGTGATCGTGGTTTTTTATCAGGTATTGCCTATGCGTGCGCCAATCACAGCGATATTGATGGTGAATTTTTATTGCAAATGAATTGTTTAGCACTTGAAGAGTCTTACCCCGAAAAAATTGTTCTTTTTTTAACGAATGAAGCACTTATAAAATCGCGACTTGGAAATAAAGAACATGATGTGATTGAAGAACGTGGTGTAAGCTATTTGTTACGTATTCAAGATATAATGCGTCGCGTTGTTAAGACCTTACCGATTCAGGTTTTAGAAGTCGATGCTTCATTAGATATTGAAACAATTTATACACGAATTGAGGAATTTTTAAATGATTAATGCATTACGTGGAATGAAAGATACTCTCTCTCCACACAGTGAAATCTATCAGCATATTATTGAGACGTGCACTCGTATTGCACAAAATTACGGATTTTCATTTATTGAAACGCCTATTTTAGAAGAGACAGCGCTTTTTAAACGCAGTGTAGGCGAAAGCAGTGACATTGTGGGTAAAGAGATGTATCAATTCATCGATAAAGGTGAAAATGATGTCTGTTTGCGTCCTGAAGGTACGGCGGGTGTTGTAAGAGCGTTTATTCAACAAAAATTTGATAAAGCTGGTGGCAATAGACGCTTTTTTTATCATGGTCCGATGTTTCGTTATGAAAGACCGCAAAAAGGTCGTTTACGTCAATTCCATCAATTTGGTGTAGAGAGTTTTGGCGAGAGTGATGTTAGAGAAGATGCTACGATTATTTTAATGCTTAGAGCGATCTTTGATGCTTTAGGTATTGGGTATAGTTTGGAAATCAATTCTCTTGGTTGCCCAGCATGTATGCCACAGTATCGTACAACACTTGTAAAGTTTTTAGAGACACGTGAAGGTTTATGTGAAGATTGCGAAAGAAGAAAACTAACTAATCCTATTCGTGTGCTTGATTGTAAGAACGAACACTGTAAGACATTGTTGGCTGATGCTCCACTCATTGTAGATCATTTATGCGCATCGTGTAAAGAGGATTTTGCTACATTAAAAGGGATTTTAGATCAGTTTAGTGTTTCCTATACTGTCAATCCAAAACTGGTTCGTGGATTAGATTATTACTCCAAAACAGCTTTTGAATTTGTAAGCAATGAAATCGGTGCACAAAGTGCCATTGCAGGTGGTGGACGTTACGATCGTTTAGTAGAATTTTTAGATGGCAAACCGACACCTGGTATTGGTTTTGCAATGGGAATTGAACGCTTGATGGATTTGGTAAAAATGCCTGAAATTGGGCGTGAAGGTTATTATATTGGTGCATTATGCGATGAAGCTTTAGATGTCGTATTTGATCTTGTTGATCGTAAACGCCAATTAGCAAAAGTTTTAACGGATTATGATGCAAAGTCTCTCAAAAATCATCTCAAAAATGCTGATAAAAATAATGTAAAATTTTGTGTATGTGTTGGGGAAGATGAACTTTCAAATCAAACAGTTTGGGTAAAAGACCTAGAAACTAAAGAAGAAAAAATTATTAATATAGCGCATTTTTAAGGAGCAAAACATTGGATTACGGAATTAAAACCTGGGGGAACGATAACTTTTTTATCGAAGATGGTAAAGTAAAAGTTAACATAGGCTGCGAGCCTTCTTTAATAGAGATCATACAACAAATACGCAAAGACGGTATTCGTGGTCCTATTCTTTTGAGATTTCCTCACTTGATTCAAAAACAGATCCGTATGATTTATAAGAGTTTTGCTGATGCGAAAAGAGAGTTTGGATATGAAGGTAACTTTAGTGCGGTTTATCCTCTCAAAGTCAATCAATTCCCTAATTTTGTAAAAAATCTTGTTTCTTTAGGCCAAAAATATCATTATGGACTTGAAGCAGGTAGTAAAGCAGAGCTAATTTTAGCAATGGCGTACAATAATCCAGGTTCTCCTATTACGGTTAATGGTTTTAAAGACAATGAGATGATTTCATTAGGCTTTATTGCTGCAGAAATGGGGCACGATATAACCTTAACGATTGAAGGTCTTAATGAGCTTGAGAGCATTATTTCCATCGCAAAAGATCGTTTTGGTTGCGTACCAAATATTGGCTTACGTATTCGTCTGCATAGTTCAGGTATTGGTATTTGGGCAAAAAGTGGTGGTATTAACTCCAAGTTTGGTTTGACATCCACAGAGCTTTTAGAAGCCGTAAATATGATTAAAGATGCTAATTTACTTGATAAATTTACGATGATTCACTTTCATATTGGCTCACAAATTACAGATATCGCACCTCTTAAAAAAGCACTTCGTGAAGCTGGAAATATTTATGCTGAGCTTTGCCGCATGGGTGCAACAAACCTTAGAGCCATTAATCTTGGTGGTGGTTTGGCGGTTGAGTATTCTCAACATAAAACGACACTGCATAAAAACTATACCCTAAGCGAGTATGCTAACGACGTTGTTTATTTACTTAAAGACATTGCAACTCAAAAAGGCGTTCATGAACCTGATATTTTTATCGAATCAGGTCGTTTTGTCGCTGCGCATCATGCCGTATTGATAGCGCCTGTTTTAGAGCTTTTCTCACAAGAATATACTGACTTGAAATTACGTTTAAAAGAGAAAAATCCTCCATTGGTTCAAGAGTTGTATGACCTTCTTGGCACAATGAACCGTAAAAATGCTTTAGAGTTCTTACACGATAGTATTGATCATATGGAATCATTACTCACTCTTTTTGATTTGGGTTATATTGATTTACAAGATCGCTCTAATACGGAGATTTTAGTCAATCTTATTATTAAAAAAGCCGTTGGACTTGTTGCAGATAAAAAATTTAGCGAGATTTTAGATATTCAAGATCGTGTGCAAGAACGCTATTTGGTTAACTTCTCACTCTTCCAAAGTTTGCCTGATTTTTGGGGCATTGGACAAACGTTTCCTGTTATGCCACTGGATCGTTTAGATGAAGTACCAACACGTTCTGCTTCATTATGGGATATTACGTGTGATAGTGATGGAGAGATAGGGTTTAATACAGAGACTCCTCTCTTCTTACATGATGTGGACATTAAAAACCGTGACTATTTCTTGGGCTTTTTCTTAGTTGGAGCTTATCAGGAAGTATTGGGTATGAAACACAACCTCTTTACACATCCAACAGAAGCTACGATTATCATTGATGATGATGGCTATAAGATTGAAAATATGCTTGAATCCCAAAGTATTAGTGATATTTTAGAAGATCTTGACTATGATATTCGTGAGGTACAAGAGAACCTTAATGAACGTATCGAGGCATCAGATATTATCAGTGACAAAGAGAAAAAATATATTTTAGGTGAGATCTATCTTTTCTTAAATGACAATGGTTATTTGAAAACTATCAATAATGAGGACACTATCGCACATGAGTGATATTTCGTTATGGGCACAAATTAAAGAGGATTTTTCACAGCCTATTTTGAATGATCCTGCAATTAACTCGAAAATAGAGCTTTTTTTTAATTACCCAGGTGTTTGGGCACTGGTAAATTATCGTATTGCTCATGCATTACACGTCAAGGGCTTCAAAACCCTTGCACGCGCTATTATGGGCATTTCACAAATTATTACTAACATAGATATTCATCCAGCATGTACCATTGGTCGTCGAGTTTTTTTTGATCATGCTTTTGGTGTTGTTATTGGTGAAACTGCCATTGTAGGTGATGATGTTTTAATTTACCAAGGGGTAACTCTCGGTGGTGTGAGCCTAGAGCGTGGTGTGAAGCGTCATCCTACCATCAAAAATCATACGGTTATCGGTTCTGGCGCAAAAGTTTTGGGCGATATTACCATTGGTGAGAATTGCCGTATTGGTTCTAATTCTGTTGTGGTTAAAAGCATTCCTGATGATTCTACTGCAGTTGGAATTCCTGCTCGTATTATCGAAAAAGGGCGTGATAAAAGCCCAATGGCACACAATAAACTTCCTGATATCAATAAAGAGCTTTTTATCTATATGTTTAAACGTATTAAGATTTTGGAAGAAGCAGTATTGGCAACCAATAAAGATCTGAAAATCAAAGATGATGAACTAGAAGCTATTTATAAATGCTACCTTGAATCGGTCAAAGAATAAATATTTTTTGGGAAGAAATGATTAATTTTTCGCTATAATCTGCACGATATTTTTATAGGGGAAAGTTTCATGCTATCACAAAGAATCCAAGTGTTATCACCCTCTTTGACTTTAGCAATTACTGCTTTAGCAAGAGATCTTAAAGCTCAAGGAAGAGACATTCTTAGCTTTTCTGCTGGTGAGCCAGATTTTGACACACCACAACGTGTTAAAGATGCTGCTATTACAGCCATTCAAGAAGGCTGCTCAAAATATACTGCTGTAGCAGGTACACCCGAAGTTCTTAAAGCAGTTGCTGGAAAACTTAAGCGTGAAAATAACCTCGATTACAAACCTTCACAAATCGTTGTCAATGTTGGTGCTAAACACTCATTGTTTAACATTTTTCAAGCGATTATTGATGAAGGTGATGAAGTCATTATCCCTTCTCCATATTGGGTTACGTATCCTGAAATTGTAAAATATTCTGGTGGTACTCCTGTTTATATTGAGACAGATGAATCAACAGGTTTTAAAATTACGCCTGCACAACTAAAAGCAGCTATCACGCCTAAAACAAAAGTCCTTCTTTTTAATACTCCATCAAATCCAACAGGATCAGTTTATTCAAAGGCTGAACTTGAAGGTTTAGCGGAAGTTCTTAAAGGAACAAAGATCTTAGTTGTTTCAGATGAGATGTATGAAAAGATTTTATTTGATAACTTAAAATTCACCTCAGTTGCTTCGATTAGCGAAGATATGTACAATCGTACCATTACTGTAAATGGACTAAGTAAATCAGTTGCTATGCCAGGCTGGCGTTTTGGTTATTTAGCATGTCCTATTAAAGAGATTGTAGATGCGATTGTTGACTTACAAGGACAAAGTACTTCTAATATCAACACAATTACTCAAAAAGCGGCACTTCCAGCATTGAATGGTCTTGTGGATGAAGATATTGAAGCAATGCGCGTAGCATTTGAGAGACGTCGCAATATGGCTTATGAATTGCTCAATAACATCAAAGGCCTCTCAGTCATGAAACCAGAAGGTGCTTTCTACCTTTATGTGAATATCAAAGCAGTTGAAGAAGATTCAATGAAGTTTTGTTCAAAACTTCTAGAAGAGACTGGTGTAGCGGTGGTTCCTGGTCTTGGCTTTGGAAGTGATGGTTACTTCAGACTCTCTTTTGCAACAGATGATAAAACCATTAAAGATGGAATTGAACGTATTCGTACGTTTGTTGAAAACTACAAGTAATGTTTACAAGGGCATTTTTAAAATGCCCTTCTCTTCTAAAAAATTCTACAAAAGTCATACAGTTTTGGTACAATTCTGACATTATTTTTACATATATTGATAAAGGCTTAAAGACAAATGAATAAATATGTCATCACACTTGCAAAAACTTGCTTAGGCTGTAAAAAGCCATCATGTCGTACAGGATGTCCTGTAGGTACACCTATCCCTGAGATGATTCGCCTTTTTTTGGCAGGTGATATTAAAGAAGCAGGAAAAATGCTTTTTGAGAACAATCCTCTTTCTGTTATCTGTTCTATGGTATGCCCACATGAAAAACATTGTGAAGGTCATTGTATTCTCACTAAAAAAGGAACAGCAGTTAGTGTAGGAAGCATTGAGAACTATATTTCCGATTTGTATATCCATGACGTTCAATTTGAAAAACCAACCAAAAATGGTCATAAAGTTGCTATTATCGGTAGTGGCCCTGCGGGTATTGCATTAGCTGTTATTCTTGCTTCTAAAGGATATGAAATAACAATGTACGATGCTCACGATAAAATTGGAGGCGTACTTCGTTACGGTATACCCGATTTTAGATTGAATAAAGAGATACTCGATACGATTGAGAGTAAATTACGACAATTAGATGTAACAATTCGTCCTAATATTACCATTGGCAAAAATATCACCGTTGGTGATCTATTCCGCGATGATTTCAAAGCTGTATTTATTGGTACGGGCGTTTGGGCACCGAAAAAACTTGGTATCAAAGGTGAGAGTCTAGGACATGTTCATTTTGCGATCGATTATCTCAAAAGCCCGGATGTTTATCAATTGGGAAAACGTGTCGTTATCCTAGGTGCTGGTAATGTGGCAATGGATGTTGCTCGAACCGCTGTACGTCATCATGCAAAAGAAGTGATTATAATGTACCGTAAAGGTATGGATGATATGCCTGCTTCCAAACATGAGATCGAATGTGCTAAGATCGATGGTGTAAAATTTGAACTCTATAAACAACCGCTTGAGATCACCGAAGAAGGCGTTAAATATAGTTGTACTGACGGAAGTGAAGAAGTAGGTCTTTTAGAAGCAGACTCTATTTTAGTCGCTATCAGTCAAAGTCCAAATAATAATATCGTACAATCTGCACGTCAAATTGAAGTAGACGGTAAAGGTTTAGTTATAACAGACGAAAGTGGACGTACCACGATGGAAGGTGTATTTGCTTCAGGCGATGTTGTTACTGGTGCAAGAACCGTTGTAGAAGCGGTAGCCTTTTCAAAGCGAGTTGCTACTGCTATTGAAGAATATGTAGGTACACTATAAAAAAAGATGAGTTTTACATGTATGTTTTACATGTAAAACTCATAAAACGTATTTATTTTGATTCTGTTCCGAAACGTGCTTTTGCATCTTGAAGTGCTGCAATGAGTTCATCAAGATTTTCATAAGGAATATGTGCTTTCCAATCTGGTTCTTCCCCATTTTTCTTCAAAGCAATACCAATGCTTACAACAGGAAATGATCCACTTCCATAGGGTTCTTCCAAATGAGAAACAGAAATCATTCCGTTTTTTGTTCCTGCTAATGGAAATTTTGTGAGTATTGTATTTTTTCCGCCCATGACGTAATCCTTTTAATTCTTTTTAAAAAATTTTGCGAGTTTTGCTTGCGTTTTTAACCACTCGTTCTGTAAAGTAAGAGGGAAACCGCCGTAAATTTTACCGCCTTCAATCGATTTTGAAACTCCACCACGTGCTGCAATGGTTGCAAAATCACCAATTTCCAGATGTCCAGCTGTTGCGCTTTGTCCACCCATAACAACATTTCTGCCCAGTTTTGTTGAACCCGAAATACCTGTTTGTGCCACTAAAATACACGCTTGTCCAATTTCACAGTTATGACCGATTTGAACAAGGTTGTCTATTTTTGTCCCTTTTTTAATGATGGTAGATCCAAAAACAGCTCTATCTATAGTGCTGTTAGAGCCAACTTCAACATCTTCTTCAAGAATGACATTCCCACTATGATGTATTTTAATATGCTCACCCATTTTTGTATGCGCATAGCCAAAACCATCGCTTCCTATAATGGCACCTGCTTGAATGATGCATCCATCTTTTATAATGGCATCATCGTAAATAACGACATTAGGGAAAATTTTGACATTTTTGCCAATATGAACATTTGCACCAATGGTGACATTAGGCATAATGTGAGCACCCTCTTCTACAATACTATTGCTCCCAATAACTACATTTTGCGCGATTGAACTTTTATCTGAAATAGTTGCAGGGATTGAAGTGTCAAAAGCTTTTTTGGCAAAAAATGCGCTTGCATATGCCATACTAAGATGAGGGTTGTCGCTTAAAAGTGCTTGTGAATGTTTTGGAAGATACTCTTTATAAGCAGGAGAAAGAATCACGACTCCTGCTTGTGTTGCTTGTAAATCAGCTAAAAACTTAGGATTTTCAAAAAAAGCAATCTGCGAGGAAGTCGCCTCTTTGAGTGTTGCAAAAGAGGTGACTTCCATATCGGTACCTGAAAATTCAAGCGAAATCGCTTGAGCTAAAAGGCTAAGTTTCATTAGATGTCCATCGCGACAGAGCCGCTTCTTACAATGTCAGTTGGATTGTATTTTTTAACTGCTTTTAAAAAGTTATCGATACGATCATAATCATCTGCTACCATAACAACAATAAAATCTTCACCACTACTTGCTATCGTTCCATTATAGGCTTTAAGCATTGCATCAAGACCATTAAAATCTTCACTCAGTGGTATTTTAACCAGTGCCATTTCTTTTTCAACAAATTGGCCTGACTCTATAACTTTATATGTTGGAATAAGTTTATGCAACTGTTTCACAATTTGCTCTAAAACAGGCGTACTACCCGATGTAACAATAGTCAATCTAGATAAATTTGTTTTAGGTATAGGAGCTACTGTTAATGAGTCAATATTGTACCCACGACCTGCAAAGAGACCCGATATGCGCGATAAAACGCCATCTTCGTTTAAAACGATAACAGATAAAACTCTTCTGATATGTTCCATCTCTTACTCCTTATACTCAAGCATCATATTGTAAAGCGTTCCACCTGCTGGAACCATTGGTAAAACGTTTTCGAAGCGATCGACTTGAACGTCAATCATACAGACAGTGTTGCTTTCAACTGCCTCTTTAAGAGCTTTATCAAACTCTTCTTTTGTTTTTACTCTAAAACCTCGTCCTCCAAAACTCTCAACTAATTTTACGAAATCAGGTTGCATTGAAAGATCGGTTGATGAGTAACGTTTATTATAGAAAAAGGTTTGCCATTGACGAACCATCCCTAAAAACTGGTTATTGAGAATAATATTGACAACACCAACTTTGTTTTCAACAGCCGTCATTAACTCTTGAATGTTCATCAAAATTGAGCCATCGCCCGTGAAGTTAATAACTGTTTTTTCTGGAACGGCAACTTTTGCACCAATAGCTGCTGGAAGTCCATAGCCCATCGTTCCTAAGCCACCGCTAGTAAGCCATTGACGTGGATAGGAGAATGGATAAAATTGTGCTGCCCACATTTGGTGTTGACCAACGTCAGTACAGATAATGGCTTTATCGCCAAGAATTTGTCCAACACGCTCAATTGCCCATTGAGGTTTAATGACTTCATTAGAGTCTTCATATTTGAGCGGATGGATTTCATTGTATCGTTTTAGAAGATCACGCCAAGGCTTGTACTTGTCTGCTTCAACGTGCTCTTTTGCAAGAGGAATCATCGCTTCAACAACATTTTTAAGATCACCTACGATTGGATAATCGATAGGAACGATTTTACCAATACTACTTGGGTCGATATCAACATGGATAATTTTGGCATGTTTCGCAAATTCGCTGAGTTTACCGGTAACACGGTCATCAAAACGTGGACCAAATGCTATCATAAGATCAGCTTCGCTCATTGCCATATTGGCGCTGTAACAGCCGTGCATTCCAAGCATACCAAGAAGCAATGGATTCTCATCACCCATAACACCACGTGCCATCAATGTTTCAACCGCAGGAATGCCACAGATTTTGGCAAATTCTCTTACTTCAGCGCTTGCGTTTGAATTGATTGCACCACCACCGATGTAAAGGACAGGACGTTTTGCAGCAGCAATTGCTTCAATTGCTTTTTTAATTTGACGCGGATTGCCTTTATAGGTTGGCTTATAGGTCTGCATTTTAATTTCACTAGGGTATGCAAAATGACCAATTTGTGCTGTAACATCTTTAGGGATATCTACATGAACAGGACCAGGTCTGCCACTACGTGCAATATAAAATGCCTCTTTTAATATACGTGGCAAATCTTTAACATCTTTAACCAAGTAGTTGTGTTTAACACATGGACGGCTAATTCCAACAGCATCAATCTCTTGAAATGCATCGGTACCAATCATACTAATAGGAACCTGTCCGCTGATAACAACCATCGGAATAGAATCCATATAGGCTGTTGCAAGACCTGTAACAGCATTCGTAAATCCAGGACCACTGGTTACAAACGCAACACCTACATCACCTGTTGCACGGGCGTAACCATCTGCCGCATGCAAAGCTGCTTGTTCATGTCGTGTAAGTATATGTTTAAAATAATTTTGTTTATAAACTTCGTCATAAACATTCATTATAGCACCACCAGGATAGCCAAAGACGACGCTGACGTTCTCCTTGCGTAGTGCTTCAATGACCATTTGGGAACCGCTTAACTCCATGACCTCTCCTTTCATATTGTTGATGATACTTCTTCTAAAAAAAGTGGGTTATTATAGCAAATAAAGATTAAAGAAGGCTCATTTTTAGGGCATATTTTATGATTTGTACAAATTGTAACACTGCTCTAACACGACACCTTCTCTAAGCCCATCGTCAATAACAATACACGTTTCAAAGCCTAGTTTTTTCATAATAGCCTTTACAATTAAAATACCCACGATGACTAAATCTCTACGATTTGTTCCTGTATAACGTTCTGCTTCATCTAAATTCATTGTGGTCAAACGCTCATAAGCTTCTTCAAAATCATTGATATGTAATACTTTTCCATTTACGACATTTGCATCATAATGGTTATAATCTAAACCTTCTAAAAATGCAGCAACAGTTGTAGGCGTACCTGCGGTTGTTACTAATTGTAAAAAATTAGAAGGAATTGTTGTTTTTTGTTTTTGAATAAATCCATCAATTGAACCTACAATTGATGCTATGTTTTGCTCAAGATCTGTTTTGTAACGTTCTGCGACATTAATAATTCCAAAGGGAAAACTTTGTGATTGTTTGTCACCATTTTTACAAAAGGTAAATTCTGTTGAACCTCCACCAAGGTCAAATAGCGCATATATTGTAGGGTCAAAACCTTCACGTTTTAAAGCATTTTCAATAGCAAGTGATGTGAGGAAAGCTTCCTCTTTTCCTGTAATAATTCTAAAAGTAAGACCAAAAGTAGTTTCAATCTCATTAAGAATCTCTTGTGCATTAGAAGCGACACGCATTGCTTCTGTTGTCACACAAAAACAGCGTTCATTTTTAAAATCAAATAATGCTGAAGCTTCATGCAATGCATTAAAAATGTTTTCTTTTGCTTGCTCTCCAATCCTACCTGTAATATGCAAATCTTTTGCTGTTCTAACAATGCGTTCAAATGCCAAAATACGGGCTTTGCTTTGACAGTCTATTTTAACGATACGTAGGGTGTTTGAGCCTAAATCACAGCCAATCATCAGTATGCTCTATTTTCGTCTAAAGAGTTTCATAAACGTATTAAAAATGGCGCGGATGATGCCAAGAAGAATATAGACAATTGTAGAATACAAAAGTGGGTGATAAGGCATTTTATGAATTGAAAGTTGCTGAAGATGCTCTATGGGGTGAGTTAGCCATTGATTCATGTGCATCCCTAACGCGAGGAACAAAAAAATGGCGATAAAAATAATGACTTCTCGTATAAACATAATCCCTACTTGTTCTAAAATCGAATAGATGATTTTAGAGAAAAGAAACTTAATGTTAGGTTTGGATAACATTACATTATGAGGACAATTTCAGAAGATTATAAACAACTAAAATAATCAAGTATAATATTTTTAACCAAGGAAAGCCTCAGATTGTTGGAAGTAGAATGGGGAGAACATACAACCAAAAAGGATGGGAAAACTATGAAATCAGACAAAATCATTGAGGAGATACTCTTTGAGATTGAGAAGCATGAAGGTGGAATGTCTCGCCGTAATGCAATGAAGTTGTTAGCAGCTTCACCAATTGCTGCAAGTGTCTTGGCAAGTGCAACTACGGCAACTGAGGCTCATGCTGCAAGTTCTAATGCAACGGGCAAAATTGTTATTGTTGGTGGTGGTCTAGCAGGTGTTGCAACAGCTGCAAAACTTACAAGTAGACTTTCAAATCCTAATATTACGCTCATCGAGCCAAATCCAAAATCAGTTTCATATCAACCTGGGCAAACGTTGATTGCGGCTGGTGTATGGCAAAAAAGTGACATTGAGTATGAAACTGCTAATTTTATGCCAAAAGGTGTCAAATGGATTAAAGATTCTGTTGTAAGTTTTGATCCACAAAATAACAAAGTCAAAACATCTGATGGTACAGAGATCAGCTATGATTATTTAGTTGTTGCTACAGGTCTAACGCTTAATTTTGCTGCGATTAAAGGTTTAGAAGGTGAAATTACCTCAAGTGGAGCAAATGATGTTGTCCGTAAAAAAGTGGGCAAAGATGGCGTATATTCTATCTATTTTGCAGATGGTGCTGTCGATACAAAAAAAGGTATTGAAGAGCTGATCGCAAAAGCAAAAGCACATAAGGGACCTGAAAAATTACAAGCTCTTTTCACTGACCCAGATACAGCCATTAAATGTGGAGGTGCTCCTAAAAAAATTATGTACATTACACATGATTTACTCAAAAAAGCAGGTGTACGCGATAAAGTTGAGTTAACATTCTGTCCATCAGGCGATAAAATGTTTGGTGTACCTGAGTACAACACAGCAATCTTCGAGCAATTTAAAGCGAGAGATTTTAAATGGGAATTTAAAACCAATTTAGTAGCGATTGATACAGAGAAAAAGATAGCGACTTTTGAGAAAAAATGGCTCGAAAAAGGTGAATACGACGAGGATCTCAAAGAATACACCATGATTTCAATGAGTAAAAATGTTGAGAAAAAATATGATTTTATTCATATTACCCCTCCTCAAAAAGCGCCTGATGTTGTTGGTAAATCGCCTATTGGCTCAAGTAAAGGCTGGGTACCAGTCGTTAAAGAGACTCTCCAACATGTTACGTATAAAAATGTATTTGCACTGGGTGACGTTGCAGCTGTTCCTATGGGAAAAACAGGAGGAAGCGCACGTAAACAATACAATGTTGTTGCTGAAAACTTAATCGCTGTTATGGAAAAACAAGAAAAACTTCCTGCAGCATACGATGGTTATACCGTATGTCCTTTAATTACCAGTATTGGAACCGTTGCACTCTTAGAGTTTAACTGGACAGCAAAACCTGCGCCTTCATTCCCTCTTGATCCAACACAAGAGAGATGGATTTGGTGGTTACTCAAAGTCTATGCACTTAAACCAATGACCGTGTATGGTATGCTCTCTGGTAGAGCCTAATTTTGTTGATGATACATAAAAAGGAAAAACGCATGAAAAAAATAACTTTAGCATTATCGTTTGCAGTCCTCTTGGTTACTTTAAGTGGATGTGGTGATAAACCAAAATCAGATGTTGTCAAATATAAATACACCCCAGCACAAGTTTATACAGAGACATGTGCTCATTGTCATGGTGCAAAAGGTGAAGGTATCGCTGAGAAAAAAGCACCAGCTCTTACAAAACAAAGTGTACAAGAGCTTGAGATGTCACTTTTTGATATTAAAAATGGTGGTATTGGTGGACAATCAACAGCTACTGAGCATGATGTTATGGAGCATAACATGAAGAAATTGGCTGAAAAAGGTTATGACTACGATATCAAAATGATGGCAAGCTACTTGCACAATACATTCTACGTCGCTAAATAAAATTCCATATGATGTTTTTTGGTGCTTTCATGCATCAAAAAACATCTGAAAGTTATCAATGAATAAAAGAGCTCATGAAGTTTTTGTCTGGCCGTTGTGTACACGCATTATTCACTGGATTATAGCCAGCTCTTTTTTCCTCTCTTTTGTCACTTCTTTTTATCATAATCTCTTTAGATGGCATCTTGCTTTTGGGCTTATCTTTGGCATTGTGTTACTTTTTCGCCTTATTTGGGGATTTGTTGGTCCAAACTATGCAACATTCAAAACATTCAAACTAAGCTTACATGAACTCAAAGACTATTTTGCGCAAAAAGTAAAAAATAGGTGGCGTAAAATTCATGCTGGTCACAATGCCGCATCCAGTTGGTTTACTTTGATTGTTCTAGGACTAGGCAGTTGGAGTGTTATTAGTGGATTGTTTTTGCAAGGCATTCAAGAAGGTAGTGGACTTTTAGGGCAACTTAATCAACACTATTTTTATCTCTCTTCTACGCTTTTTACAATTCATTCCCTACTCTCTTATGTGCTTTTTGCATGGGCAATTATCCATATTATTGGTGTTTTGATTGAGCAGTTTTATCATAAAACACATATGCTTTTTGCAATGATTACAGGTTATAAAAAAGCAGAAGGTAACGATGCTCAAGTTTCTATTGTAAGGCATCTTTTTGCATATGCTGTCATTGTATTGTCAATTTTGACACTCTACTTTGTTGCTCAAAGAGATGAAACATTTTTAACAAAAAGTAGATTTGAGAAGCGAAATTTTCAAGTAGAAAATCCTAGTTTTTATGAAAAATGCAGTAAATGTCATAAAACGTATCCTCCTTTTATGTTACCTCATGACTCATGGATACGCCTTATGGATGGGCTTGATAATCACTTTGGTGAGCAAATTATGGAAAACAACATTACAAAAAGTGAACAAGCCAGTATAAAAGAGTATCTTCTTACGCATAGTGCGGAGTCATCAACACACAAAGTAGCCTTTAAAACATTAGATTCTTTAGGCGATATGCGACCAATCTCGATGAGTAAAGTACCATACTGGCGTGAATCTCACAAAAGTATTGATAAAGCTATTTTTAAAACTTCTCCTATTAAAAAAGCGTCCAACTGTTTTGTTTGTCATCCTGATTTTGAATATGGAATTTTAGATAATACACGCATTCACATCCCAAAATAAGCGCTGAAACTTTTTAGAAATTATATTTTAGCTATAATATTTCCTAAAAACGAAGGATACGATGATGCTTCTAGGCGTAAATATCGATCATATTGCAGTGTTAAGAGAAGCACGAAAGATTAATGACCCAGATCCTCTTGATGCCCTCTCTTTAGCAAAACGTGCTGGTGCGGATCAAATTACCATCCATTTAAGAGAAGATAGACGTCATATTAATGATGATGATGCTAAAAAGATTATTGAAATCTCTCAATTACCTGTCAATTTGGAGTGTTCGATTACCCCTGAAATTATCGAAAAAGTCATTGAATTTCGCCCTCACCGCGCTACATTGGTGCCTGAAAAGCGTGAAGAAGTAACCACAGAGGGTGGCCTTGATGTGCTCAAAAATAAAGAGATAATGAAAGAGATCGCACAAAGGCTCAAAAAAGAGCATATTGAACTTTCTCTTTTTATCGATCCAAACAGTGCGATGATTGAAGCTGCCCATGAGATCAAAGCACAATGGGTTGAACTACACACAGGTTTGTATGCCAATATTTATGCGATGCTTTACTCTAACCTTTCTCGCTCTCGTCATAGCATTAAAGAGCTTGAAGTCGATAGAGAAACACTCACTATCAAACTGCTTGAAGCAACGCATGAACTTGAACATGCTTCAAAGCTTGCTCATCAATTAGGGCTTAAAGTAGCTGCAGGACATGGTTTAAACTACCAAAATGTTAAACGCATTTTAGAAATTAAAGAGATTAGTGAGCTAAACATTGGTCAGAGTATTATTGCACGTTCTGTATTTACTGGTTTTGAACAAGCGGTAAAAGAGATGTTAGGATTACTTAAATGAAAAAAATAGCCATTAGTGTTGGAGATCTCAATGGAATTGGCTTAGAAATAGCCTTACGTTCACATGAGGAAGTCAAAAAACATTGTCAACCTATTTATTGTATTAACGAAAATATGCTTGCGTGGGGTGCTGCTCTTTTGGGATTAGATGTTCCTACTGACTTTGAAATCCGTGATTGTGGTAAAGTCTTTGAAATTGAAGCAGGTGTTTGTTCTGCTGAAGCGGGTGAGAGTTCGTATGACTCTTTTATTACCGCAGTAGCACTGGCTAAAAGCAATGAAGTCAGTGGCATAGTGACCCTTCCTATTAACAAAGAATCATGGGCATTAGCTGGGCTAGAATACAAAGGGCATACTGATGCTTTGAGCGATTTACTCGGATGCGAAGCGATTATGATGTTGGGATGTGAAGAGATGTTTACCATTCTTTACACACATCATGTTCCATTACGTGATGTTCCGCATGAAATAAAAGCAAAAAAACTCAAGCCTTTTTTACTGAAAGTCTATGAAGAACTTGGCATTGAGCGTATTGCTGTGTTAGGGCTCAATCCTCATGCAGGTGACCATGGTGTCATTGGTGATGAAGATGAAGAGATTGAAAAGGCGATTGTAAAAGCTAACCACTTTTTAGAGCGTGAGGTCTTTGTAGGTCCTTTGGTACCAGATACTGCTTTTTCAAAGATGAATCGTGAAAATTTTACGTATTATATATGTATGTATCATGATCAAGGTTTAATTCCTTTAAAAACACTCTATTTTGAAGAGAGCATCAATGTAAGCCTTAATGCAGGCATCGTACGAACTTCAGTAGATCATGGAACCGCTTTTGACATCGCTTACAAAGATGGTAATCCTTCATGTTTAAGTTATATTAATGCTGTAAAAGAAGCTGTCAAACTTGCAACAGGCAAAGCACTTTTAACATTTTAATTCAAGTAATACTAAGACTAGAAATGTAATAATAATACCAAATTAAATTGAGTAATATTTAAGTATTACTCAATTATTATTTGGATTTACATTTTTGGAGGTTACTGAATTATGCATATTCCAGATGGATATCTCTCCCCTATTACATGTATTGCAACGTATGCTGCTGCTTTGCCTTTATGGGTCATTGCATTCAAAAAACTCAAACAAGATCTCAATGAAACAACATTGCCGTTGATTGCTTCGTTAAGCGCTTTGAGCTTTATTATCATGATGTTTAATATCCCCATTCCTGGTGGCACAAGTGGACACGCTGTTGGGGCCTCGTTAATCGCTATTTTATTTGGTCCATGGATTGCTTCATTATGTGTGAGTTTAGTACTTTTTATCCAAGCGCTTGTTTTTGGTGATGGAGGAGTAACAACCTTTGGTGCGAATGCCCTTTTAATGGCTTTTGCATCTTCTTTCTCTTCTTACTATATCTTTCAGATACTCAAAACAAAGTCGTTTGCACCTTATGTAAGCGGCTGGGTGAGTGTTGTATGTTCGTCTTTGGTGTTGACGCTTTTCTTAGGTATTCAACCACTTATTGCGACTTTAGATGGTCAACCTCTTTATTTCCCTTTTGGCTTTGATGTGACTTTCCCTGCTGTTGTGGGTTCACATATCCTCTTTTTTGGTGTGGTTGAAGGTATATTTACGGGTATCGCTTATCGTTATATCGTCAAGAATCGTATCTATAAAGGAGTGAATGCATGAAAAAAATTCTCTATCCAATGCTCATTATTTTTATATTGATTCCTTTGGGATTGATTAGTGAAAATCCTGCATGGGCTGAGTGGGATAACGAATATTACCAAGAAGCATTAGGTTTTATTCCTAAAGGAATTGAAAATGCCCTTCACGTTAAAGTATTAGCACCTGATTATACGATAGAAGGTATGAATGGTATTGTGGCGTACTATCTTTCTGGCATGCTAGGCGTTGCCCTTATTTTTGGAATTTTTTACCTCTTAGGAAAAAAACTTGCGCGATAGAATCCTCCTTGGTTTCTATCTTTTAGGGCTAGTGATAATTCTCTCTAGCCACTCCTTTTATCTCTTAAGTTTTTTTGCTATTGCCCTGTTATGTTTAGCACGATCATCATGGTTAAAGATACTTAAAAAAGCTCTCAAATCTATTTTCTTTTTCAATATTGCAATTAGCATCGGTTATATAGCTATTGCTGTATTGCAAGAAAGAGTGTGGTTAGAGTACATACTCCTATTTAACCTGCGTGTTTTTGTTCTGACATTAACAACACTTCTTTTCTCTCATTATGTCAATATTGCTCTTGCCCTCTCCTTTTCTAAAACACTCAGTTTTCTTCTCAGTATTTCTCTTTCCCAAATTTACAGTTATCAAAAAAGTTACGAAAATTTTATGCTAGCCCTTAAAAGCAGACTCATCAAAAAAATGAATGAACGTGCAAAAAAAGAGTTTATTACCTCTGTCTTTGGTTATTTTTTTACGAAAGCGTTGTATGATAGCGAAGAAAAAAGTTTAGCGCTCAAGGCAAGGGGATTTTTTGATCAAAATTGAAGATTTAACGTATCAATATGAAAGCAAATGTGTTTTAGATAAACTCTCTTTTGAAATTCAAGCAGGTGAAAAAGTTGTTCTCCTTGGAAATAATGGCAGTGGAAAAAGTACACTTCTTCGTATTCTTGCAGGGCTTTATTTTGGAGAAGGCAGCTACACCTATAAAGAGCGTTTGATTACGAAAAAGAGCGTTGATAAATCTTTTCGCAAAGAAATAGGTATATTATTTCAAAATCCTGAAACAATGATGTTCAATCCAACCGTATACGACGAGATTGCTTTTGGGTTGAGAGAATTTGATGTTGCAAATGTCGATGAGAGAGTTCATGCAATGGCAGAAAAATTCTCTTTACAACAGCATTTGCAAAGCTCTCCGTTGAAACTTAGTGGTGGAGAAAAACAAAAAGTAATGCTATGTGCTATTTTAGCATTGGAGCCACAATTTCTACTTTTAGATGAACCAACAGCCAATATGGATCCTAAAACGACAGGTTGGTTCGTGGATTTGCTATCAGAGATGAAAATTACTACACTTATTTCAACGCATAATATCTCTTTAGCGTATGAATTAGGCGATAGAGCTTTTGTATTGAACGATAAACATCAACTTATCTATAATGGTGAAGTTGAAGCATTAATGCGCAATAAAAAGATTTTAATAGAGGGAAATTTGTTGCATATCCATGCGCATAAACACAAAGATTTTCATCATTCCCACTACCATATGCACCATTTTTAATTTAAAGATGAGAAAGTTTTTCTCGTAAGGTATGTAGTGCCTCAAGCGTGACCTGTTGATTTGAATTATCGAGAATCATATCAATATGGTGTGGTTTTTTATACACTAGATCATAATACGCAACTAGGAGTATTTTAGAGACTTCAGCTAAATCTTCTTTTTCATATGCAAGAAGCACTTCTGCTTTGACACTTTTTTTGATATAGGGCGAAATCATTTCGATAGCGTGATAAAAAAATTCTGGAGTTATACAGTTATAATCTTTCAAAATGCGCTCTATTCGCTGAGAAAGTGGTGCTGTGATTTCGACACGATAGCCTTGCAAGATACGTTCATGTAAGAGGGCTGGAATCGTACATTTGCCCATTTTCTTGCTTTCTGCTTCAATGAATATATAGTCATTTGGATCAATTTTACATAAAATTTCGCATAAAATATTTTCAAAAGCTTTTTGGCTGGGTTGTGCACCTTTGATACTGCCAAAGCTAGAACCTAAGTGATTTGCTAATTTTTCAAGATCGATGGAAGGTTTGAGTACTTGGATTAGTTCGCTTTTTCCACATCCTGTATTACCACCTAGAACGATAAATCGCTTGTGTGGAAAATGATCAAGATATGTAAGCACATAAAAACGGTAGCTTTTGTAGCCACCTTTGAGTCGATAGACTTGATAACCAATATGTGAGAGAATAATGGCAATAGAACTAGATCTAAGCCCTCCTCTAGCACAATAGATACCAATTTTTGAGCCTATTTTGTACGTCTTTGCGATTTGTTGAAGGTGAAGAGCCATATTTTGGCAGATATAACGCGCCCCTAAAATTTTAGCGTCGTTACGTGAGACTTGTTTGTAAAGTGTTCCTACTTCTTGATGCTCAGCATCATTTAATGCGTAAAAATTTTGGGCATTTAAAACGTGTGATTCGTGAAATTCTTTGGGGCTACGCGCATCAATAAGAAGGTCAAAAGTCGATTTTTGTGCAATAAAATCATCGATTGCTAAATCAATTAACATGAAAGATACTCAGAAACAAGTCCTTGTAGATGTGTATAGATTTTTTCAAAATCCGTTCCATATACCCTTGTATCAGCAATGGTTGTAATGAAATTCGTATCACCCAACCATCTAGGTATGAGATGATAATGAATGTGCTCAGCAATGCCTGCACCTCCGCTTTTACCAAGATTCATACCAAGGTTAACGCCTTGCGCACCAATACCCTCTTTGAGCATTTTGACACAGCGTTGAACAATATACGAGATGTGTAGCCACACTTCTGGCTCAAGTGTCTCTATAGCATCGGTATGGTGATGTGGAATAACCATAAAATGGCCTGGTGCATAAGGATAACGGTTCATAACAATAAAACAGAGTGCATCACGGTATAAAACATGATGCTCCGCATCCTTTTCTGGATGGTTTGAAATGTTACAAAACACACAACCCTCTGGTTTTTCGCTAAAATAAGCATCACGCCAAGGTGCGTACATATAATTCATTAATCGACTCTTTTGATAGCTTCCAAAGAAGCCTGAATATCAGGTTCTCTCATAAAATATTCACCAATTAAAAAGGCATCAGCACCAATTTTACTGAGGTGTTTGATAGTTTCTTTGTCGGTAAGTCCGCTCTCTGCTACGATGATCTTTCCTTGAGGAATGAGTGGCATTAATTTTTCTGTTAAACTCATATCCATTTCAAATGTTTCCAAGTTGCGGTGATTGATACCAATGATATTTGCACCTGCAAAAATGGCTTTAACAAGATCTTCTTTATCATGAATTTCGACTAAAACTTCAAGTCCAAGTCGCAATGCATATTCTAAAAGATGTTTTAATTCAGCTTTTGAAAGCGCTTTTGCGATCAATAAAATAAAATCAGCACCATAAACAAGGGCTTCTAAGATTTGATATTCATCAACAATGAAATCTTTTCGTAAAAGTGGTGTCGGTACATAACGGCGGATTTGTGTTAGATACTCAAGATTTCCTTGAAAATAGTGAGGCTCTGTTAAAACAGATATAGCATCAGCACCACCTAATTCATAGGCTTTAGCGATCGTCAATGGATCAAAATCTGCTTTAATAATCCCCTTGCTAGGACTTGCTTTTTTTACTTCAGCAATCATACGATAAGGATTGTCTGGTGTCGATTTTAAATATGGTTTAACATCGCGAGGCATAAAAGGATTGAACGCAAGACTTCGACCAAGCCAATCGATGGTGTACTCTTTTTTCTTTTTTTCTAAATCTTCACGTGTACGTTTAATAATTTCATCTAAAATCATGGAGTATTTTTCTCTTTCAAACATTTTTTAATCGCATCAATATGGGTTGCAACCTCTTCTTCTATAACGTTTTCACCAAAATATTTCATAATATTATAGGCCTCTTCACATTGTCCTTTTTTATAGTAACCCCACGCAAGTGAATCAAGATAATAGGGTGAGTTCGGCTCAATTTTAAGGGCTTCTTGGATTAGAGTAATGCCTTTTTCAATGTTAATATTATGATCAATTAATAAATAGCCATAGTAATTAAGATAGACAGAATCTTTGAGTAAACTTGTGACTTCATCAAATTTTTGAGAAATAGACTCAAGTACTTCAGCTGTAAGTTTTGTCTTGTTGATTTCATATTCATAAATAGCCATTTTGCCTAAATAATCGAGATTTTTGCTCTCTTCATAAAGTTTTTGAGCTAAATTATAAGCTTCTGTAAACTTTTTTTGTGTTGCATAGATCTGAAGCAGCATATCTTGGCTGAAACCTGTTTTTTCCAAAAATGTTATAGCACCTTTGACGTCTTTAATGTATAACATCAGTTCTACAATTTTTTTAGCAATTTCATCGCTTTGCTGCTCTTTATAAAGCTTTTTATACGTAGCGATAAGTCCTTGAACATTGCGATCTCGTCCATAGATTTCAATCAATTTAAAACAAGTATGATTACCGCAACCTTCCATATTGGCATATGTTTCAAGATAAGCTACTGCATCATCTTTACGACCTAAAAATCGGTACAGCAATTCAACAATGTTAAGCAATAGGTCTTCATTCTGTTCTTGTTTGTAAGCACTTTCAAAATATTTAAGTGCCAAATCGTACGATTTCATTTGTAAATACAGATTTCCTGCGATACTAAGATGCTGAACGGTTTTATCGTATTCAATAAGTTTTAAAATCTCTTTTTCTGCTTCTTCATAACGTTTGTCTTTGACAAGCTGACCTACAAGTAGGCGATTGAAGTTTTTTTCATCAGGATACTTTTTGATACCTTGCATAATAAGATCACGTGCATCAGGATCGTTCAAAACAAAAGCAAGTCCAGCGTCTTCAGTCAAGTATATTTTCTTTTGGCTCTGTTCATAAAGTGTATGATAAATTTTACGTGCGTTTACATAATCACCATTTTGTTGATAATCTAATGCTTGTAATATAAGATTGTCTTCCTCTTCAAAAACTTTTTTAGTGCTTTCACTGGTAACAACAACCTCTTTAGTGGTACATCCTACCAAAAAAAATAAAACGACTATAAGCGAATAATACCGGGACATTCTGAAACTACCTCGTCAATGTTTTCTTTAAAATATTCCCAAAATGGGAAGGTACGGCACTGTGAAGGTCGTACGTCATAGATACGACACATCTTTTTTTCCATATCAAAAAAGACGCAACCATAGCCGCCTTCGTACGCGATCTCTTTGATCGTGAAACGATAGCGAATTTTTAGTAAATACTTATTGATAAATTCTTCTTTACTCAGTGAAAGTTTGAGCGCTATTGCGCTAATCTCTTCAGGGCTCACCCAGATGTATCCACTCTCCCCTACACAGCATTTCCCTGAGCAATTTTGACATGCTTTTGGATCAAACGCATAAGGGTATCCATCACATCGCATTAATTGTTCCATGTTACACTCTGTGTTTGAGATCGCTTGAAAATAGATTGAACACGCTCACTAAAGACTTCACCAGTATATATAAACAATGGTGGATGTACTTTACAAAGTGATTTCGAGTTTTTTCGAGCACGAATAAGTACCAATGATGCCTCTTTTTCTTCTTTTGGATAAACAAAACAGATATCTTCAACGTTGAGCCCATTAGCGAGTAAGGCTGCCATAAGATGATCGAGTTGCTTAGCGTCATAACAAAAACAAAAATACCCACGGTTGCTAAGTGTTTTTGTGACTTTTTTTGCAAAAGCATCAAAAGGGAGTGCACTGCTATGACGACTCAAGAAGAGAGATGTATCTTCATTCTTTACTCCGCCTTTGTGATAAAAAGGAGGATTTGAAACGATCATATCAAATTTACATTCAAATCGGATACTTAAAAAATCATGACATATAACACTAGCAATCTCTATACCATTTTGTTCTGCATTGGCATATGCAATCGTACAATTTTGTTCTTGTATATCTAAAAGATGCATTTTTAAAGATGGAAAATCACGTTTAAGCAATAATCCCAAAATACCACAGCCACACCCCACATCAAGTACCTCGCCTTTTGGCGTAAATGTACTGATGAAATCATAAAGGAGTAGTGTATCGCTGTTGTATCGATAGCCTTTGTCGAGTTGAAATAAATTCATAGCTTAATGATATACCCTGATTTGGAAGCCTCTTGCTTTATCTTGCTCGATATTAGAAAGCGCATAACTGATTTTTGCACCTTCTCCTACGTATGATTCAACAAGCTCACCACCTGCTTTTGCACGTGCTTTCCCTAAACCGATGTTTGCAAGCCCACTGATACGATCAATCTCACTGTCTTCTACACCCACTTTTTTACTTTTAATGAGTTTCAATGAAGCAAATCCACCATTGTCTACAATCGGCGCTACTTCAAAGAAGTAACTACTATCATACTTAGCGAGGAACGTTTGTACCTCTTTTTTACATGTTTCAGAGATTGCATTGACACCGGTTCCCATATCGGTACACGTTACTTTATCAATCATTGTTAATTTTTGACCTTTTGGTGCAGGAGTATTAGGTACTTTTGCTGTCGCAACTTTTGGTGTTGCTGTCTCTAAGAGTTTAATTTTTTCATTGAGTGTTTTGATGGTTTGCTCATTAGATGCAATACGTTTGTTCAACTCATCTTGACTTTGTGCGAATGCACTCTCTTTTTGTTTTAACTCTTTTTCCAATGCAATGATTTTAAGTGTCTCATCTTTTTTACTCGCACCAAGTTGTGTCTCTTTTGCTTTTAGCTCCGCTTGTAAAGCTTTGGTTGCTTCCAAATGCTGGAGCTCTTTTTGTTTAAACTCCTCTTTGAGTTTTGCTAAGTTTTCTTCTAAAGAAGCTTTCAGTGCTTCTGTCTTTTTATAACTCTCTTTATTTGCAACGATAGTTGCCTCTTTCGCTTTTAACTCTTTCTCAAGGGCAATACTTTTGAGTGTTTCTTCTTTATTAGAAGCGTTTAATTGACTATCTTTTGACTTGATTTCACCTTGAAGTGCTTTAATCTCAGCTAAGCGTTGTAGCTCTTTTTGTTTGAACTCTTCTTTTGTTTTTGTTAGATTCTCTTCCACAGAAGCTTTCAATGCTTCCACTTTTTTGATGCCTTCTTTATTTGAAGCGATCATAGCTTCTTTTGCTTTTAATTCTTTGTCTTTTTCTTTAATAATATCGAGATATTCAATTTCTTTACGGCGAAGCTCATCTTTTAGACTTACCATTTTTGCATCTTCACTGACGCGATTTTTTTCAAATGTTGCTACTTTCGCTTTTAGCTCTTCAATTTGTTTGTTTATCGCCTTCGTCGCATTTTCTTCAGCGTCTTTTAGTTTGACAGTCAGTGTTTGGATGGTTCCTTCATGACGCGCATTTTCGGTTTGAATTTTTTGTAGCTCAATAGCCTTGCTTTTAATCTCTTTCTCTAGTGCAGCAATTTTAAGCGTTTCTTCTTTTTTCGCCGAAACAATTGCACCCTCTTTCTCTTTTATATCCGCTTGAAGAAGCTGAATTTTTGCAATGTAATCATTCTCTTTTGTTTTGCTGTTCGACTTCACATCTTCCAATGCTGTACGGAGTTCTTTTAGTTTTGCTTCATCGCCCTCTTTTGATTTTTGCGTTTCAGTTCGAATAGAAGCTAATTGTGTTTTTAAACCTTGAAGTTCTTTCTCTTTTTCATCATTTTTGAGTTTGAAATCATTGTTAGAAGCTGTAAGCTCATTCACATGGAATTGGATGCGTTCATTATTTTCTTTAACCGTTGCTTTGTACTCGTTCAATTGCTTTTCAAACTTATCAGCAAACTCTTTTTTTGATGCGTCGAAGTTAGCTATTTTTTCATTGAAGGCTTTGTAGTTTTTATTATGAACTTTGTCATTTTCATCGACACGTTTTTTTACTTCTGCTTCAAAGTTCAATTTTTCGTTGTTTAAGGATGCAATCTTATCGCTTAACTCTTTAATGTTGCTCTCTTTTTTAGCAATCTCTTCTTTAAGCTTTAAAATAGACACATTAAGGGCTTTTTCATTATTTTGAGCATTTTCTTCAAGTGCTTTGTTCGCCGCAGTAAGCTCTTTGTTGAGTTTTTTCTCATCTTCGAGATACGTTCTAAATTTATTGAAGTCTTTTTCATTCTCAAGCATTAAAGCATCGATGTGTTTTTTAGCACTTGCAAGTTCAGTATTTACATTTTTTATCTTCTCTTCTTGCTGTGCCATTTTTTTAGCATGGTCTTCGTCTTGTAAAACCATATCTTGACGATTTTTAGCAATGAGTTTTTCCGTATCAACTTTGAGTTGTTCAATCGTTTTTGTATATTTTGCTATCTCTTCTTTATACTTTTGTTCGTTTAAAACCAATGTTTGTGTTTGCTTGCTCATAAGATCATTTTTTTCTTTAGCTGCTTGAACAATCTCTTCTTTGAGCTTATTGATCTCATCCTGCTTACGAGCAAACGCTGTTTTTGCTGTTTCATTATTGGTATTCATTTGCTCATTTAAAAGGACTATCTGATCATTTAAAAATTTGATTTTTTCTTTATAATCTGTCAGCTTTGCCTGTTCTTCTTCTCTAGCCTTTTTAATAGCAATTTGTTTTTTTTCTTCATCTTCGACAGCTTTTGCTTTTAGCTCTTCGATTTGTCCTCTTAATGTATTTGCCTCAATATTGGCTTTTTGTGCAATAACAACATTTTCTTTTTGAAGCTCATTGATTTTCATGGTTAAATCGCTAATGTTGCGATAATGCTGTTGCTCTGCTTCGTTAAGGCGTTCAGTATTTTTATTGGTCCATTGATTGCGTTGCTCTTCAAGTTCGTTTTGCTGTTCATCAAGTTTTTTAGAGAGCTCATTCTTCTCATTTGCCAATAAAAGGTTATCATGTTGAACAAACAGAAGCGTTTTTTGAAGACGATTGATCATACGTTTAAAATCTTGTTTGGTAAGCTCAGATTCTGCAATTGGCTTACCTTGCTCATCATAATAGGTATCTTCAAACAAATTACCATCTTTACTCTGCTCAAGTGTCGCTTCTTTATCTATGTATTGTTTTTGTACGTCAAGGGGTAAGTCACTGAATTTCACATCATTTTTACTGATGTATTTTTCTGTGAGCTCATCAAAAGAGACACCACCAAAATTACCATATTGGACGGAGGCAAAGCCTCCGACAACGATGACTAATCCAAGTGCAATATTTAAAATCTGCGAAGAAGAGAGAGCAATTTTTGCCATTAATACAATGCCTTAATTATTTTGCGTTTAAGATATGTGTTACAATTTCATATGCGTGATTAAGTGCAATAGCGATACTTCCACCACTTTTAACTGCAATGTCACCTGCAAGGTAGAGCCCTTTGGTTTTTGTTTCAAAATGCTCATCAAACTCTGGTTTCCCTTCACTATCAAATGTAATACCACATTTTTTGAGGAAGTCAACAGGCGTTGTTCCACCAATAGCATACACAACTCGGTCATAAACGGTGTAATAACCGTCAGTAAAGTTGACTTTTACCAAACCATTTTCATTTTCAATGGAGACTATGTCCATACCAAGGCGTAAACGTAATTTTTCTTGACCATTGTATTCGTGAATCATTTTTAGATTGATTTCATTGAGTCTGCTAAAGGTATCGCGGCGATAATTCAGTGTAACATTATTTGTTTTGGAAAGCTCAATAGCATACTCTACTGCTGAATTTCCTCCACCGACAATGAGAAGTTTTTCTCCTTGTGAACATTTGTCGAGGTTAAAATTGATACGCTCTTTAAGTGAAATCGGTAAGGTATAATCAGGCTTATTTGGTTTACCCATCGTACCAATAGCTACAACAACGTTTTTAGCTCTATAGCCTGCTTTGGTTGTAACGATATGAAATTCATCGCCCTCTTGTGTGATACTTTCAACTTCGCTGTTAAATGCTGAGTCAATTTCACCTGAATCTAAGAGTGAATCAAAATAATTGAGTGTACTCTCTTTTGTTCCATCACGAAAGTCAATTGTACCTCTTAATTCAATTTCTTGACCTTTGTAGTTTTTATCAACTCTTTTGTTATCTTTATAAAATTTACGGATGGTTTGTGAGTGGTTGTCACCCTTCTCAATCATCATAATATGCTTAATACCAAGAACTTTAGCTTCAACTGCTGCACCAATACCACCAGGTCCCCCGCCGATAATGACTAAATCGTAAATCTGCTGCATTTTATTATCCTTACTATTATTCTCTTTTAATGCTAACTATTATACTCTGAACATACTTATGACACATTAAATATAAAAAGTGTAAAATCCCATCAAATGCCATTCTAAGGAACAATTAACGTGCAAACTTTCTTAAAACATGCCAAATCTGCCAGTCGTATTATCGCGACACTTGATCCGAAAACAAAAAATGATGTTTTAGCAGACATGGCAGGTACTTTGGAATCACAAAGCGAGCGTATAATTTTTGAAAACCAAAAAGATTTAGACAATGCGAAAAAAAACAACTTAAGCTCGGCTATGGTGGATAGACTTTTACTCAATTCCAAGCGCATTGCAGAGATGGCAAAAGCAATTCGTGAGATTGCGAGCTTGAAAGAACCTGTTGGAAGAGTTTTAGAGGGATGGGTTGTTCCTAGCGGTATTAAGATTGAAAAAGTAACTATTCCTATTGGAGTTATTGGCATTATTTATGAAAGTCGTCCTAATGTTACCAGTGATACTGCTGCACTTTGCTTCAAAAGTGGCAATGCATGTGTTCTTAAAGGCGGAAAAGAGGCATTTCATAGCAATGCTATCATCGCTTCACTGTTACAAGAGGTCTTAGAAAAACATCATTTGCCAAAAGAAATTATCTCACTTTTACCAGATGCAAGTCGTGAAGGTGTTGCAAAGCTCATTAAAATGGACAAATATGTAGATCTTATCATCCCACGTGGAGGAGAAGCACTCATTCGTTTTGTGAGTGAAAATGCCACCGTTCCTGTAGTCAAACACGATAAAGGTGTGTGTCATACGTATGTCGATAAAGATGCTAACTTGGAAAAAGCTATTGAGATTGTCTTAAACGCAAAATGCCAACGTCCAAGTGCGTGTAATTCACTTGAGACCCTTTTAGTCCATGAAGCCATTGCAAAAGATTTTTTACCACGTATGAAAGAGGCTCTTTTACTTACAGGTGCTCAGATAAAAGGGTGCGAAAAAACACATGAACTTTTGAATGTACCACTTGCAGAAGATAAAGATTATCATACAGAGCATCTATGTAATGCCCTAAATATCAAAATTGTAGAAAACATGGATGAAGCGATTACACATATCGCTGAGTATGGTTCTTCTCATTCTGAAGCAATTTTAAGTGAAAACTATACATTAGTTGAACGATTTTTGAATGAAGTCGATGCTGCGTGTGTGTATGCCAATGCTTCGACACGCTTTACCGATGGTGGTGAGTTTGGCTTTGGTGCAGAAGTAGGCATCAGTACAAACAAACTTCATGCACGTGGACCTATGGGTATTAATGATTTAACGACCTACAAGTTCAAAGTTTACGGTAAAGGGCAAATTCGCGAATGAATAAAGAGGTTTTACGTGTAGAAAACCTTACCTTTGGATATAAAAATTCAAAGCTTTTATATAACAATTTTTCTTTGCATGTTAATGTGGGAGAAGTTGTTGCTATTTTAGGAGCGAGCGGTAGTGGTAAAAGCACGCTTTTTGAGCTGATAACAGGTAATCTCAAACCTAAAAGTGGCACTATTGGGGCGATGAAACTCTCGCAGATTTTTCAAGACCCCTATACATCGTTTCATCCAACTTACACCATCATCAATCAAATCAGTGATGTAGCACACTTAGAAGGCCTTCATCAACTCTGCCACGCACTCGATCTTGATCCCGATGTTTTGGCTCAAAAACCCCATCAACTCAGTGGTGGGCAACTTCAAAGATGCTCAATTTTAAGAGCACTTTTGATGAAACCAGATCTTATCTTAGCAGATGAGCCGACTTCTGCTCTTGATAACATCACAGGACTTCACGTAATGCAGCTGTTGATGCAATTTTTAGACAGAGTGGGTATATTGCTTATTACACATGACAAACATTTAGCTTCATGGTGTAGTGATCGCATGATCGAATTAAAATCTTAGATTAGGAATAGAATGCACGTTATTATTGATTGGATTGTTCAAACGGTTGGAGCATTAGGTTATTTTGGTATTTTTGTGATGATGGCAATTGAAAGCAGTATCTTTCCCCTTCCAAGTGAAGTGGTTATGATTCCTGCTGGGTATTTGTGTGCTAAGGGTGAAATGGAGTTGTGGATAGTGATTGCACTTGGTACGCTTGGAAGTATCGCAGGAGCATTATTAAACTACTACTTGGCCGTAAAATTGGGCCGAAAACTCATTTTAAAATACGGTCATTATGTTTTTTTTACGCCAGAAACTCTTGAAAAAGTAGAAGTATTCTTCAAAACACACGGTTCCTTTTCAACGTTTACGGGAAGACTTATTCCTGTCATTCGCCATTATATCTCTCTTCCTGCAGGTCTTGCACGTATGAACCTTGGCATTTTTTGTTTTTATACAGGCTTTGGTGCTGGAATTTGGGTGAGTATATTGACTTTTTTAGGCTATTTTTTTGGACAAAACGAAGCATTACTCAATGAACATTTACATACGATCACGATTGCTGTGATTGCGTTTATTGTTGTTGCCGGTGTCATTTATATTTGGCTGCACAAGAAAAAAGAACACAAGCGAAAGTCAAAAAAGTTCTAAAGGAGAGGCAATGTTCCAAGGTTTAGAGTACAGTGATTTTGAAAAAGCACTTTCAACCTTGGGCGTTGTCGCCAAAACTGATAAAAAGACCCTTCATAAACTCTATCTCTCGCTTTCAAGAGAATTTCATCCTGACGCACCAAATGGGGATACTTCCAAATTTCAAGAAATCAACGATGCGTACCGTTTAATTAAAGAGTATATGGAAAATTATCGCTTTGATTTTGATGAAGCAGAATTTAAAAAGCAAAATCCCTATTTTTCATTAAAAGATTGGCTGAGTGGACGATAAGCGTTAAAATTCAAATACATCTACATAAATTTGCATTTTATGGTGCTTGAGCATCTTTTGAATCTTATTTTTCAACTCTTTAATATCTTGTTCTATCTCATATCCTGTTGCATCATCTTTGACATTCATTGAGATAATCAATAAAACTTCATTAGAGCCAACGAACATACTGCGCACAGCATTGATGTGAACCAATACATTCGATTCACTTTTAATCACATTTTTTATCTGTTTTATTGTTTCTCTATCGAGGCTTTCACCAATAAGCAACTTCTTAAGTTCAATAAATAAAATACTAGAAAGTCCTATAAGTAGCGTACCTATCATTAATGCTGCGATACCATCAAAAATAGGATGAACAAAAACCGATAAAGCCAGTCCTAACGTTAGAATAATCAAACCGATTAACGCACCTGTATCTTCAATTAAGACAACAAGAATATGAGATGATGAGCTGTTTTTGATCGTTAAAAACATATTTTTAAGCGTAGAATTGCTCTCTTTAAGAGCAACTTTTAAAGCACTGCCCTCAAGTAAAATCGATAAAACGATGATGCCTAAAATAAGTAAAGGATTTTCAATAGGTTGTGGATGTTGAATACGATGAAATCCTTCGTAGAGAGAGAATAAACCACCAAGCAAAAAAAGAACAACGGCTACAACAAAAGACCAAAAAAAGTTTGCTTTTCCTTGTCCAAATGAGTGATACTCTGAACGCCCCCTTGATGCTTGCTTTTCACCCAGCATTACTAATGCCTGATTGCCACAATCTGCTGTGCTATGGATAGCTTCTGCCATCATTGATGCAGAACCTGTAAAAAATGCTGCTGCTCCTTTCGATAATGCAATGACACCATTAGCAAATAATGCAGCTTTAACACTTTTTGACATTTAAATCCTTTGTAGGCTAGATTGATACATTTCAAGAGGTATCTTCCAAGTAAAGATTTTTCTTTTACTTGGAAGAAGTTTATTTTTAGTGCGCTAAAAATCTTTGTCGCGCAGCTTTAAGAGAATCTGCAATGAGGAAAGCAAGCTCTAGTGCTTGGTTTGCATTTAGACGTGGGTCACACTGTGTGTGGTAACGGCATGCAAGGTTTTCTTCTGTAATTTCTTGTGCACCACCGATGCACTCAGTGACATCTTGACCAGTCATCTCTAAGTGAACACCACCAGGGAAGGTACCTTCTTGTTCATGAACTTTAAAGAATCCTTTAACTTCACGAAGTACTTCATCAAATGAACGTGTTTTATAGTTGTTAGAAGCTTTGATGGTATTGCCATGCATTGGGTCAATACTCCATAAAACATTTGCACCCGCTTCTTTAACTGCACGAACGAGTTTTGGGAACTCTTTTTCAATTTTATCTGCACCCATGCGAACGATGATGTTTAGACGACCTGCTTCATTTTCAGGATTGAGTTTGTTTATGAGTTTCATCAAGCTCTCAGCGGTCATAGTTGGTCCAGCTTTGATGCCAATAGGATTTTTAACCCCTGAAAGGAATTCTACGTGCGCATCATCGACATCACGTGTACGATCACCTATCCAGAGCATGTGCGCTGAACAGTCGTACCAGTCATTGGTTAAACTATCTTGGCGAGTAAGTGCCTCTTCATAGTTCAAAAGAAGTGCTTCGTGTGATGTGTAAACGACTGTTTCATTGATATTTGGTGTATTAGCAGAAGTAATGCCGCACGCTTCCATAAATGCCAATGTTTCAGAGATACGCTCACAAAGGTGTTCATAACGGTCGCCCAATGGACTCTCTTTTACAAAGCCAAGTGTCCATTTGTGAACTTGGTGCAAGTCTGCCAAACCACCACGTGAAAACGCTCTAAGGAGGTTCATTGTTGCTGCTGATTGGTTATAGGCTTTGAGCATTCGCTTTGGATTTGGAACCCTTGCGTCTTCTGTAAAGTCAATATCATTAATGATGTCACCACGATAGCTCGGAAGTTTTACACCATTTAACTCTTCATAGTCAGATGAGCGAGGTTTTGCAAACTGACCAGCAAGACGTCCTACTTTAACGATAGGACAACCACCAGCGAATGTTAAAACAACAGCCATTTGAAGCATGACTTTAAACATATCGCGAATATTGACAGCGTTAAACTCACTAAAGCTCTCAGCACAATCACCACCCTGAAGCAAGAAAGCTTTACCGTGTACAACATCTGCTAACGATGCTTTAAGTTGACGCACTTCTCCAGCAAAAACTAACGGTGGATATTTGCTGAGTTCTTGCTCAACATTTTTCAACAACTCTTGGTTCGTATAAGTTGGTTGTTGCTTGATTGGTTTTTCTCTCCATGATGCGCGCGTCCAAGAACTCATAAATGACCCTTAATAGAATTTTTACTTATTATAATGCGATTGGCTTTAAAGACAATTGAATAGCAAAACAAAATCATGAAGTTTTAAACTGCCCTACAGTTTTGCTCAGTGAATTAACATGGTGTGTCACGCTATCTGAGATGGTTTTGACTTGATGATTAAGGTGTGTTAACTCACTGACTTCACTGCTAATGGCATTGGCATGCATCATTGTATTTTTGGAGTCTTCGTAAATTTTATACACATCCTCTTTCATCTCTAAGATAACCTCTTTTTGATCCACTAAAATAGCATCAATTGTTTGTAATGAATGTGTTGAAATTTCAATGCCTTTATCGACTGTATTGTTAACATTTTGCATACTAGAAAGCGCTTCATTGACATTTCCATTGATGTTATTGACTATCGCTTCAATGCGAACGGTTGCTTTATCGGTCATATCTGCAAGTTTTCTCACCTCTTCTGCCACTACCGCAAATCCTCGCCCCTGTTCTCCTGCACGACTGGCTTCAACCGCAGCATTTAAAGAGAGAAGATTGGTTTTATCGGTGATATCCTTAATGGTTTCTATCATCGAAGAGACTTCTGCCACATTTTGTTCTAGTGTAAAGATAATTTTTGTTGTGTCACTGGCAATAGCCTTAATATTGCCTATGGATGACTCAACATTACCAAGACTATTGGCAACTTGCGTTTGTGTATGAGCGATCTTTTGGCTCATAGCATCTGCTTTATTGACTGAGTTTTGAATAGAGTTATTTTGTGTTTGGATGTGTGAAACAATATTTTGAATACTCACACCAATTTGCTCGATCTTTTTCCCTGTCACCACAATGGTATTGGTTAGATGTTGGTTGAGATTGAGAAGATTGATAAGTGATGTTTTGGTTTTTTTCAAAATGGTATCAAAGATGTCGATAACACTGTTAATCCAAACGGCAGTACGTCTGTTCTCATCTTTGGCAAATCTGTTAAGATCTGCTCGTTTTGTAATGTCGCCATCACCCTCAACAAATCCTTGCAATAGGGCCCGCAGTGAAGCGTATTTGGCAAAAAAATCAGAAAGTTCTTTGCCCATCATACCTAGTATCATCAAAAGGGATGCTATGGTTATTAATCCGACCTCTTGAATACGGCCTAAAAATGGCATAAAACTAAGTGTTACATAATAAGCACTCGGAATAAATAAGCCAATTAAAATCGCCATTTTAAAATAGATCTTATGACGAAACTGCATAATGTCATAAACCTCTAAAAGATCACCCTCGCACATCATTCCCCATTTATCTAAGCTGTAAGGAAGTGTGACCGTAATTCCTTTTCCGATGACAGGAATACCCCTATAATCAGGATATCCAGGATATGCACAAAAGAGGTTTGAGCCTTTTTTTATAGTGTTGGCAACTCCAGGATGAAGCGCACCAGTGGAAGGGTCATTAAAGACAATTTCAAATTCGGTATGCTGTTTGATGGAAATAATACCTTGCTCTGTATGCACACCCTCTTTGAGGTTTTCTCCAAAACTGAAGGTATTGTCTTCAAAACGTGAGCGAGAAAGTGCCGTACCTGTTTTGATGTTTTTATTAAAATAAGGTTCTATCATGAACAAATAGTTATCGCCCGATTCTTTGAAAATATGCCCTGCTTCGCGTTGAATGAGATCGCTAAGAGTGTCATTGGAGACACGTGCTACCAAAACACAACTTTCATTGTTGATTTTAAAACTCTTCATAAACGCAAGTGTGACTCGGTCATGAAATGTTGAAGCTTTTGGTTTAAAAAAGAGCGTATCATCATCGATATAAGGACCAAATAAAAGTTGAGATGATCCAAGTAATACATAGTCAAGTGCTTCACCAAAACCGCTTTCATCGTATTTGTACTCTTTTAATGGTCGGTTGTTTGAACTAAAAAGCATTTTCTTTGCAGAATTAAGCACATAGTATTCTAAGATAGCTTCACTCAGTTTTTCTTGCTCTTTCAATATAGAAACAACGTCACATTCTTCTTGTTCTAATAAAATTGCACTATTCTCAACTTCACGCCAAATTTCATTTGCCCATTCAATCATAATACGTTTTCGTGTTTGTGCAATACCATCAAAGGCAGTTTCTACTGCGCTCAACATCGCTTTGTTTCTAAACCATTTTGGTAGGATGATACATTTATCTTTAAATGAGAACAAAAGAAAGCTCCTTCATGCCTTAATTTGATTAATTTTTAATCATGCAATGATATTTATCGTAATGAGTAATAATGTAATACGAAACACTTCGTTAAATGTAGTAATAAAAAAGCGACATTGACGCATTACCTACACTAAGTGTTATCAAACTAAAACTCACCGAAATATCGTCTTTTTAAAGCTTTGTATATTTAAAAAAACAACGATAAACTATACAAAAATGTGAAAACTCTTTCAATGCAAGATATGATTAAAAATTAATCAGTTTTTATTAAAAAAGTGAAAATAAGCGAAAAGATAGCAATTTTACACACTATGTCATATTGATTAATAAATAGGCAGTTTTTTCGCCGAAAAATAAAATTTAGTGTGTAAAATTCTTTTCATATCAACTTAGAAAGGAAGATAATGATGTTACGTTCTCAATTTGCTAAGATCTCTTTAGCAACCATTACAGTTTTGGGTCTTGGCTCAACAACACTCAGTGCAGATACTCTCGCAGAGGTACAAAAACAAGGTTTTGTAAAATGTGGTGTTGATGGTGGACTCCCTGGCTTCTCAGAAGTAGGCAGTGATGGTATCTATAAAGGTATTGACGTTGACCAATGCCGCGCTGTTGCAGCAGCTGTTTTGGGTGACGCAAAGAAAGTAAAATATATTGCCCTTAATGCAAAAGAGCGTTTGACAGCGCTTCAATCAGGCGAAATCGATATGCTTTCACGTAACACAACGTGGACTCAGACACGTGACACTTCTTTAGGTCTCAACTTCACAGGTGTAACCTATTATGATGGTCAAGGTTTTATGGTGACTAAAAAGTTAGGCGTTAAAAGTGCAAAAGAACTTGATGGCGCTTCTATTTGTCTTCAAACAGGAACGACAACAGAGCTAAATGTTGCTGACTACTTTAGAACTAACAAAATGAAATACAAACTCGTCTCTTACGATACGAATGACCAAGTGGTTAAAGCGTATGAAAGCGGTAGATGTGATGTTTTAACCTCAGATCAATCTCAACTTTACGGTTTGAGAATCAAACTTTTAAAACCTGATGAGTCTGTCGTTCTTCCAGAAGTTATCTCAAAAGAGCCTTTAGGACCGGTTGTTCGTAAGGGCGATGGTAAATGGTTTGACATCGTTCGCTGGACATCTTATGCAATGTTGGCAGCTGAAGAAGCAGGTGTTACAAGTGCCAATGTTGATGCGATGCTCAAATCTGACAACCCAGACATCAAACGTCTTTTAGGCGTTGAAGGACAGATGGGTGAAAACTTAGGGCTTAAAAAAGATTTTGCTTATAACATCATCAAGCAAGTTGGTAACTATGGCGAATCTTTCGAAAAAACTGTAGGACAAGGCTCTCCTCTTAAAATTTCAAGAGGTTACAACGCTCTTTGGACACATGGTGGACTCCAATACGCACCTCCTTTTAGATAATAGATTAGATATTAAGTCATACAAAGGGCAGATTTCTGCCCTTAATCTTAAAGCATAAAGGAATACGTATGTTAACACTTTTGAGAAATCAAAAGATTAGAGGAATTATTTTCCAATTATTGACCGTTATTGGCTTGGTTGCTTTTTTGTGGTATATTGGCACCAATACTGTCGCCAATATAGAACAAAGGGGCATTCAAACAGGCTTTGGCTTTTTGAATGGAACAGCTGGATTTGGTATTGATCAATCACCTATCCCTTACACAGAAGAAAACACACATGGACGTGTTTTTATTGTAGGACTTCTTAATACAATCATTATCGCTTTTGTTGGTATTATCTGTGCAACACTTGTGGGACTCATTATTGGTATTTTGAGACTTTCTCGCAACTGGTTGATCGCAAAACTTGCAAAAGCCTATGTTGATTTTTTTAGAAATATACCGCTTTTGCTTCAAATACTCTTTTGGTACAACGTAGTACTTCGCGCTATGCCAAATCCCAAACAGAGTTTTAACTTTTTTGATATGATATTTATCAATAACAGAGGCCTTTACTTCCCTCTTCCTGAATACAATACAACGTTTTTTATGATGGTTGGAAGTCTTTTTTGTGCTCTTTTTGCTGCTATCGCGCTCAATGCTTGGGCAAATAAGCGTAAAGAAGCCACGGGTGAAGATTTTATCGTCTTCCCATTTGCAATAGGAATCTTTATACTCTTTCCTGTTCTTGCCTATTTCATAGGTGGAGCACATCTAAACTTTAGTTTTCCAGAGCTTCGTGGTTTTAACTTCAAAGGGGGGAAAACACTCTCTCCTGAATTTTTAGCATTGACATTTGCACTTACTATCTATACAGCAACGTTTATTGCAGAAGCAGTTCGTTCAGGTATTGAAGCGGTCAGTCACGGTCAAAAAGAGGCTGCTGCCTCTATGGGATTTAGTCCGTATCAATCTCTAAAATTGGTTATTTTACCTCAAGCAATCCGTATTGCTATTCCACCGATTATTAACCAATATCTCAATCTCATTAAAAACTCTTCATTAGCAACGGCTGTAGGGTATCCTGAAATTGTTACTGTTTTTGCAGGAACATCACTGAACCAAGTAGGACAAGCGATTGAAATTATTTCGATGACGATGCTCGTTTATCTCATCATCAGTTTAATCGTATCGGCACTTCTGAACTGGTTCAACCATAAAATGAAGATTCAGGAGCGCTAATATGGCAACCTATGAAAAAAAACAAGAACGTAAAGCGCCTTCTAATACAAAAGGTGCGACATTTTGGATTCGAGAAAATCTATTTTCATCACCGCTTAATGTTGCTCTAACGCTCTTAGGTGTGATGATTCTTTTTTGGATTATTCCACCGTTTGTCAAATGGGCTTATATCAATGCAAACTTTGCGGGCTCAACACGTGAAGATTGTGTCAGTGGCGGAGCGTGTTGGGTATTTATACGTATGAAAATCGATATGTTTATGTATGGATTTTACCCTTCTGATCTGAGATGGAGGGTTAATAGCGTTTATGGACTTTTCTTTGTCCTTATTGTCGCGTTTAAGTACCTTAAAAGTCCTTTACTCAAAGTGGCTTTAGCCCATATTTACTTTATTGCTGGCTTTTTCCTCGTACATGGTGGTTTCTTTGGTATGGAAACAGTGCCTACCGATAAATGGGGCGGTTTGATGCTGACCATTATGGTAGCGGCTGTGGGTATTGTCGCTGCATTTCCTTTGGGTGTACTCTTAGCCCTTGGTCGTGCGTCACATTTACCGATCATTAAAAGTATCAGTGTTACGTATATTGAGTTTATCAGGGGTGTGCCGCTTATTACAATTTTATTTATGTCATCGATTATTTTGCCACTCTTCTTTCCTGAGGGCATGACATTTGATAAATTGCTCAGAGCTCTTATTGGTATTGCGATGTTTGAAGCTGCATATATTGCAGAAAACATTCGTGGTGGACTTCAGTCTATTCCAAAAGGTCAATACGAAGCTGCTGATGCCATAGGACTTTCATACTGGCAAAAAATGTTTTTAGTCATTCTTCCGCAAGCATTAAAAGTAGCCATTCCAAATCTTGTTGGTGTCTCCATTGCCCTTTTTCAAGATACGACGCTTGTGCTTATCATTGGGCTATTTGACCTGCTTGCGATGGTTCGCTTAAGTGCTGCAGACTCATACTGGTTAGGGTATGAAACGGAAGGTTATGTGTTTGTTACCTTTATCTTTTGGTTCTTTTGTTACTCTATGTCTAACTTTAGCCAAAAGCTCGAAAAACGATTTAATACCAATTTGAGATAGGAATAGAAGATGAAAGATAGAAAAGATATCATAGAAATTAAAAACTTAAACAAATGGTATGGTGATTTTCATGTATTAAAAGACATCAACCTTACAATTAAAAAAGGTGAAATCATCGTTGTCTGTGGACCTTCAGGTTCAGGTAAATCAACACTTATTCGTTGTATCAATTACTTAGAGCAGTTTCAAGAAGGTAGCATCACCGTGGATGGCATTGATCTTATTAACGATGTTAAAAAAATCAAAGCCATTCGTGAAGAAGTTGCCATGGTGTTCCAACACTTTAATCTCTTCCCGCATTTAACGATTTTAGACAATCTTACACTTGCGCCTATTTGGGTTCGAAAAATGCCACGTAAAGAGGCAGAAGCAATGGCAATGAAGTATTTGGAGCGCGTAGGTATTGCAAATCAAGCACACAAATACCCAAATCAGCTTTCAGGCGGACAACAACAGCGCGTTGCGATCGCACGAAGTTTATGTAAAAATCCAAAAATTATGCTTTTTGATGAGCCAACTTCTGCGCTTGATCCTGAAATGGTTGCTGAAGTTTTGGATGTTATGATAGAATTAGCACGCGAAGATAAAACAATGGTGTGTGTAACGCATGAGATGGGCTTTGCTAAAAAGGTAGCCGATAGAATTATCTTTATGGATGCAGGTCAAATCGTTGAAGAAAACACACCTGAAGAGTTTTTCCAAAATCCTGAGTCAGATCGACTTAAACTCTTTTTGGAGCAAATCTTATCGCACTGATTTTGTTATAAGATGAGGATAAGAGATGGAGCAATTGATTCCTGTTTTGATGATTGTAGCGATGGTAGCTTTTGTACTGGTAAAACAGATAGGTAAATTAACAAACAGGTTAGATACCTTTGTTGATGAAAGTTCACATGAACGTTATGCTAAGTTCTCAGCGATCATCCAAGAGCGTGTACGTGAAATCAAACAGAGCCTTGATAGTTCTAAAACGCCTAATGAGCGTCCTTTTAAACTTCTTGAAGGAAAAAATGAAGAAGAAGCGTTAGAGCTTCTTTCTAACTTCATTCGCAAACTAGTCTTTTTTGAAACACTCATGGCAAAACAAAAAAGTTCACAAGAAATTGAAGCAGAGCTTTTTGAGCTTTTAAGTCACTTAGATACATTTCTTAAAGAGTATTGTGTCGATGGAGAAGCACTTGCAGATGTGCTTCGAGAAAGTCTTTTGGAAGCATACGAACAACTAGATTAAACACAAGTGAGGAGCTTTTCTCCTCACTCTTTCTTTAAACTTCTTCTGTAAATGGATACCCAGCTTCTTCTAAAAGTCCACGAATCATTTGTTGATGCTCTAACCCTTTTGTTTCTAGCATAATCGTAATTTGTGCATCTCCATAAGAAAGTTTCGTTGAGAAACGATCATAATCAATTTGAATAATGTTGGCATTAGCATTTTTAAATAGGTCTGTCAGACGCATCAGTGAGCCCGGCTTATCGATAAGTGTAATGACCAACTTCATTTTACGATGTGATTTAATCAAACCTTTTTCGATAATGACAGAAAGCATCTGCACATCGATGTTGCCACCACTTAAAACAGCTCCAATTTTCATATCTTTCGTAAAAGCAAATTTTTGATGCATAATAGCAGCCACACTCGCTGCTCCTCCACCCTCAACAACCAGTTTTTGGCGCTCAAGTAGAAACAAAATTGCAGCAGCGATTTCTTCATCATCAACGGTTACCACTTCATCTACACACTCTAGGATATGCTCTAAATTCGACTCACTGACATCACGTACAGCAATACCATCAGCGATGGTGCGAACACTTTTAGAGTTAATAGCTTTTTTGGCATAAAATGATTCATACATAGCAGGTGCACCAGAAGCATTAACACCAATGACTTTAATTTTTGGATCGATCTGTTTGATGGCAGAACTCATACCGCTGATAAGCCCTCCTCCACCAATAGGAACAACTACGATATCAAGATCATTGATCTCATCAATCATCTCAAGTGCTACCGTTCCTTGTCCAGCAATCACCGTAGGATCTTCAAAAGGGTGGATAAAAGTCAGTCCATGCTCTTTTGCATACGTTAACGCATACGCATAAGCTTCATCGTAATTATCACCATGTAAAATCACTTCAGCACCCAAAGCCTTTGTTCCTGTTACTTTTAAAAGAGGGGTTGCTTCAGGCATAACAATTGTTGCTGAGATTCCAAAACTACGTGCTGAGTATGCAACGCCTTGCGCATGATTGCCAGCACTGGCTGCGATAACACCTTTTTTACGCTCTTCTTTCGTTAAAGAGGCTATTTTATTGTAAGCACCTCTAAGTTTATAGGCACCTGTAATTTGAAGATTTTCTTTTTTCAAATAGACTTGGGCACCTACTTCATCACTTAAATGTGGAGCCAATGCACAAGGTGTTTTTGTGACAACGTTTCCCAGTTGTCGTTTTGCTTTTACAATTTCACTAAGAGATATCATTATTTCATTAACCTTTCATATTCTACCTTGGTACATCGATTCTGCACGGCAATTAAGCCATGTTCTTGTGCTTTAGCACATGCTTTATTGTTGATGATACCTATTTGTAACCAAAAGACTTTAACGTCACCTTTTTTTAAAACTTCTTCGATTAAGCTATCTGCAATTTCAGGTTTGCGAAACATATCTACCATATCCACTTGCCCAGGGATGTCTAAAAGACTACGGTAAACTTTCTCACCCAAAATTGTCTCTTCTTTCGGATAAATCGGATAAATTTTAAACCCATGTCCTTGTAAGTAGCGCGCTACTCTATGGCTATCTTTGGTAGGATCAGGAGATAGTCCAATAATGGCAATGCTCTTACACATCGAAAAAATGTCTTTAATGCCTGCATCACCAGGCATGCTAATGTTTGAAATGTCGCATTCCATTTTGGCTCCTTAAAATAAATTAAGTTAGAAGTTTAGCACTTCATAGCTTTTGCCTCGATTATCCATGGCTTTTGTCATGTTAATTTGTTATAATCAGGGGGTTTACATACATAAGGAGGGGTTAATGTTTCTTAATCAAATTAAGATTAAAACCAAGGGCTGGTTTTTAGCCATTGGAGTTTTGTGTGGTTTTATGGCCAATATTATCTTGGTCTCTTTTCTCATTACAGGAACTGAGCGATTGATTTTAATTATTGGATCCATATGCGGTATGATATTTTTCTTCGTCTTTACACGTGTTATGATTGTAAGTATGACAAACTCCATAGATGCTCTTTTTGCCATTACACTTGATCTTGCAAAAGGAAGTGGAGATCTCACCAAACGTATTCAAATTAATTCAAAAGATGAGATTGCTGATCTATCAGACAACATCAATCAATTCATCGAAAAAATTCACACAACCGTTGTTACATCGACACAAACATCGTCACAAAGTGCCCAAATGGCACACCAATTCTCAGCAATTTCCAATGATGTCGATAAACGTATGGCGGAAGAGCGTGATTTTGTAAAGAAAACAAAAGATTTGGGCGATGCCATGAAATTAACACTAGAGCAAAATACATGCAATGCCTCTCAAACAAGCCAAAATATTCTAAATGCTTCCCAGACGCTTAATACCACTGCATTAGAGATTAAAAACTTAGTTAATAATATTCAACAAGCATCAGAAGTAGAATCTCATACGTCTGAGCGCCTCCAACAACTCAGCAACGATGCCAATCAAGTCAAAAATGTTCTTACGGTTATCTCAGATATCGCAGATCAAACAAATCTTTTAGCGCTTAATGCTGCTATTGAAGCTGCACGAGCAGGAGAACATGGACGTGGATTTGCCGTTGTTGCAGATGAAGTACGAAACTTAGCTGAGAGAACACAAAAAAGCTTGACAGAAATTAATGCAACGATCAATGTGATTGTTCAAAATATCATGGATGCAAGCGATCAAATGAGTAAAAATTATAAATTTATCGAACAAATGGCACATAATTCTGAAGAAGTAGAAGCTAAAATCAGTAATACGGAAGCCATTATCAAAGAAGCATCTGATGCCTCTTTAATTGCTTCTAATGTGTCACAAAAACTCTCAAATGACACCGCAACGATCATAAAAAATATCGGTGAACTTTACGAGTCATCTATGCAAAATAGCAATGATGTCAAAAATCTAAACACATCTTCACAACAACTTTTAGGACTCTCTGAAACCCTAGCGTCTAAACTTGCTCTCTTTAAAATCTAACCCTCTTTTTAGGGTTAGATTCGCTTTAAAATAACGCCAGACTCCAAGTGCTCCGTATTCGGGAATTGATCGAATAGTGCAAAATGGCAGATGGCGTACTTCTTCGTTAACACTTCAAGATCACGTTTAAGCGTTTCAGGATTACATGAAATGTAGATGATGTTCTCAAATTGGGAGATAAACTCTAAACTTGCTTCATCCATACCTGAACGAGGTGGATCAACAAAGACATGGCTAAAGCGGTAATCTTCAAGATGAATGCCTTTTAAACGGTTGTATTCGCGTTCTTTTTTCAGTGCAGAAGTAAGCTCCTCGGCACTCATGCGTAGAAAAGTGATATTATGCGTATCATTGAGTTCGCAGTTTTGAAGCGCCGATGCAATGGATGTTTTAGAAATCTCAGTTGCTAAAACTTTTTTAAATCTTCCAGCCATTGGAATGGTAAAATTACCATAGCCACAGTACAGCTCTAATAAATCTTCACAGTTCTCAAGATGACCTAAAACCCAGCTGATCATCTTCTGATTCATAGCACGGTTTGGTTGTGAAAATCCACCTTCAATGATGTTATAACGATAAGTCTTAGCAGCAATATCAAAACGATCTTCTACAAAATCTTGACTAAGAACCCTTTTCATTCCACGACTTCGACCAATGATAAAAATGCGAAATGCTTTTTCAAGCTCTTTTGCTTCACTTTCCCATACTTCATTTAAAGGCTTGTGATAAATAAGTGTGACTAAAAGATGCTCTGAAGAAGCCAAAAATTCTATGGCGAAAATCTTTTCACGAAGCATGGGCGAGCTTTCGATCTGTTGTAAAAGTTTTGGCATTAGTGTATAGATTTTCATCTCGACTTTTGGACAGTTTTCGATGCAGACAGCACCTTTCTTATCGACAGCTCCCATGGCGTAACTGATCGTATCACCCTCTTTCCAAATGCGAAACTCAGAGCGTCCACGGTAGTGTTCAGAAACAGACTCAAAGAAATCGAAATGCTTAACATTGAAAGGTTCAAATAAAGCATACATATGAGCCTTTTTATGGGCACACTGTGCATCATAGTCTAATGTATAAAGCGTACAGCTACCGCATTTTCCAAAATAAGAACACTCCATGAAACCTCTTTATTACTAATTATTTTATGTAAAATTATATGTATTATAGAACTAATGTTGAAAGTAAACCTATTAGCGCACCAAAAAAACCACCCCAAACAACGAGCCATCCCAAATGTTCTTTAATGAAATTTTGTACGATCTCTTTTACCATCTGTGGTGTTAACTCATTTAATCGCGCATCGATCATCTGTTCTATGGTTATAAGCATATCATCTGTAAGTGATGAATTTTGTATGCTTTGTACTATTTTTTGTTGAAATACATTACTTTCACTAATATCAAGTATAGAATCTTTTAGTTTTTCACTAAATGGCGCACGAAGCCCTTCTAAAGCGCTTGCTCCACCAAACATAGCAAGCATTCCACCAAATGATGACTCCATAACTGTCTTTGTTAATGCATCAAACGCAGGTGAAAAGTCTACTTCTGCAATAATAGGCGTTAAATCGAGCTTTTTTTCTTCTTTCGCAAAGAAAGCATCCAACTGGTCTTTAGTAAAAAACTGTTCCATCATCAAGTTTTTGATAGAAGCTTTAAATGCTTCAAATTGTAGCTGAATAACACCACTACCATACAAAAATGGTACTTTTTCAAATAGCATATGAATAGCGATTTGGTTTGTTACTGCCCCTGAAAAAGCAAAAAGACCTGTAAGTAAACTCCAATGTGCATACGGCTCTGGAATCACAAATGATAGACCAATAAGTCCAACACTGATGATGTCAGTCCACCAACTTTTATCAATTTTCATTCTTCCTCCTTATAAAAAAGCGCCATTATACTGTGGCATGTTTTAACTGGCGTTTATTGAGTTTTGCGTAGCCTTCTTTTTGTTCCTCATGAGGCACATAGTTTTCACGTAAAAATGAAGGCATTTTACGTCCTCGAACCGTCATAATATCTTCAATGAGAAGCGCTTTGATCTCCTCTTCACTATGTTCCATCTCTTCACAAAGATAACGAAAAAGAAGCTGAGCTAAACGATCAAGTGAGATTTGCCATGTGGATTCAGTTTGGTTATAAAGCCATTCGCTAAAAGCATAGAAACCTTCATAGACTTTGCCCTCTTTCCATAACAATGTAGCACTCTTTTTAAAATTACCGCTGTTATAAACCATATCCCAAAAACGGGCAAAGCGCTTTATCTTTTGCATCTCTTTAAATGGAATTAAATCATTTTGCAAAATATCATAAGGTGGTTTATCGGAATACACCATCCCATAGATCTCATCGTGCCTTGAGATAGTCGTTCCTGAAAGCTTTTTAAGAATGCCGATTTGAATTTCACACTGTGTAAGGGAGTAAAGTTTATCTAAATTGTGTCCAAACCCCTCCAAACTTTCACCTGGTAAGCCAATAATGAGATCAACATGTAAATGCGCATGCGTTTGCTCTTGCAAGAATGCCAAGTTGTCTTCTATCTTAGGGATATTTAAACGTCTATGGATGTTTTTAGAAATCTCAGGATCAAGTGTTTGGATGCCCACTTCAAGTTGCAATGCAGCAGGTGGAAACTGAGCTATTTTTTCACGAAGGATAGCAGGAAAATGATCTGGTATCACTTCGAAATGTACAAAATACTCTTCCGTTTTTGAGAGAAAAAAGTCTAACAGTTTGGTCGCATTTTCAATGCTAAGATTAAACGTGCGGTCTATAAACTTAAAATTACGCACCCCTCGCTGCCAAAGCTTTTCAAGTTCACCTATAAAACGCCCTATTTCGATGTCACGTACTTTTTTATCGGCCGATGAGAGACAAAACTCACACGTAAAAGGACATCCACGACTCGCTTCAACGTAGCAGTAACGGTTTTTGATGTCATGGTCTGTGTAGTAATCATATGGCAATTTTATGGCACTTAAGTTAACCATGGGTGCTTTGATAACACGTTCACTTGGCATATTGCCCTCAAGGAGTGTTTTACAGAGCGTATAAAAAGCGATGTCACCCTCACCTTGAATAATGTAGTCTGCACCACTAAAATCCACACGATGTGGAAAATGGCTCGCTTCGGGACCGCCTAAGATGATAAGAACCTGTGGTGCTACTTTTTTAAGGATGGTAATGAGTTCTTGTACTTCCAACGCATTCCAAATGTATGCACCAATGCCCACGATTTTAGGCTCATACCTCAAAATTTCTTCTGCAGCATCCGCCACTTGAGAGTTGATGACAAACTCTAAAATCTTAGCTTTGTCTTTGAGCTCTTCGAGGTTTGCAAAAAGATAGCGTTGCGCAATAGAGGTATGTGTATAACGTGCGTTAAACGTTGTTAAGAGAATTTCTTTCATAGAGTACCAGTGTTGATTTTTTCTAAAATGATTCGATCGTGTCGTTAATTATAGATCACTTATTATAATAAAACTTTTTGGTTATCTTGGTTAAAATCCAAATTCTTGAATGCGTCGGGGTGTAGCGCAGCCTGGCTAGCGCGCTACCTTGGGGTGGTAGAGGTCGCGTGTTCGAATCACGTCACTCCGACCATTTTTATGCTTCATAAGTGGCTATTTTAGGGAGTCTTTAAGACTTTCTTTACACAAGATAGCTAGACGAATAGTACCCTCTAAAAACCTAAAAAATCCTTAGTTTGTGTAATGGTTTGTGTAATAGTAGACTAGAGGTCGTACTATAGAAAACTAATGAAAACAAATAGGTGATTATAAGTGTCTGAGAGCCTGTGGAGAGATAGAAAAACTACAAGGTAACTATGAGGGATTCCCATAGCTACCACAGGTTTTTATTATGCTACTCTTTGTACTTCTTTTCTGTCAAGCTCCTTTACTCTAAACACCTTCTTGCAGAACTCCTCTTCACTGATACCATCATCTAAAAGCTCACATGCAGTCATAATCTTTGATTGCAGTGCTAGTCTTTCTTCAAGTTGTGCTGTAGTGGCATTGTTCCAGTCTTGACCTTCACCTAAGATGTGGTCTCTGATACGATTACCCATACGAAGGATAAGCCACTGTGATGTCTTCATAGGGAATTTATCTACAAGGGCTCTAGTCATAAGACCATATTGTAGCCCTGTGATCTGGCTACACTTATTAGGACACAGAAATGATAAGATTTCTACATAATAAGGAAGGATTGATAATATGGTCAACAAAGCTCAGAAATATACTCAAGAGTTTAAAAACTCAACAATACAATTAGCCCTCAATAGTGAAAAATCAGCCTATCAAATAGCACAAGATTTAGGGATGAGTGATAAAACACTGTATGCGTGGCTACGAGACTATAGGAAAAAGCATCACTTAATTTCTGAATTACCGAACCGAACTACCAATAGTTCACCCAAAGAAAGTCTTGAAGAGGAGAATCGACGACTGCGTAAAGAGAACTCAAAGTTGAAGATAGAGAGAGATATTTTAAAAAAGGCAGCGGCGTTCTTCGCGAAAGAAGCTCATTGAAGTACGCCTGGATTAAAGAGCATCGTAATGAATTCAATATTGCGCACATGTGCCATTTATTAGAGGTTTCTCGTAACTGTTATTATCGATGGCTTCGAATAGAGAGGCAAGAAGATATGGTATTAAACACCATGATTCAAGATATTTTTCTTAGCACTTATCAAACGTACGGCACACGCCGAATGAAAAAGAGACTTGAACAACTCTATGGATTGATCGTCTCTCGTAGACGTATTGCAAGGATTATGAAAAAACTTGGGCTAAGTTGTCGCAATAAACGTCGTTTTAGAGTTCTTACCACCAACTCCAATCATACCTATGCTATTGCCCCTAATCGAATTCAACAAGATTTTTATGCCTCAGTTCCTAATCAAATGTATGTAGGTGATATAACCTATATCCCGACACAAGAAGGATGGCTCTATTTAGCTGTCGTCATTGATTTATATTCAAGAAGAGTTATTGGTTGGTCTATGGATGCACATATGAGTGCAACACTTGTCAACGATGCGCTTTTTATGGCGCTTAAAAAACGCAATCCTCCGCAGGGTGTCATCTGGCATACCGATCGTGGCAGTCAATATGCTTCCGATGCCCATAAAGCCATGCTTAAAGAATATGGCATCGTCCAAAGTATGAGTGCTAAGGGAAATTGTTATGATAATGCTGTTGCCGAGAGTTTCTTTCATTCTTTAAAAACAGAACTTACGCACCATATGAAATTTGAAACAAGGAGCCAAGCAAATCAAGCTATATTTGAATATATCGAAGTGTTTTATAATAGACAGAGGTTGCACTCTAGTAATGGTTATTTGTCACCAGTGGATTTTGAAAATAAACTGTTACAAAACGATATGAGTGCCTAGACATATTTATTTCTGTGTATCATAAAGTGTTGACAGATCACTAGGATGCTTAAAGTCCAACTTCGGACAGGATTCAGCAATCCTCTGACACTCCTCTAAGTTGGGTGTTATATAGATGTATTTGTGCTGTGTGTTACTATTCATATGTTGAATAATGTGTGTAGTCTTGCCACTACCCATGACAGCATCATAGATAGTGATTGTGTGTTTTAGTTCCATTGTATAGAACCTCCTTTCATGTTTTTGATTATGTGTTTATGAAAGAAGACTACAGGTCAATCTATCGTGATAATAGACTCACCTCTAGCATTATTTTTAGTGTGTGTTTTGATGGGTGTTTACTCCTATAAGGGGGTAGTCCCAACGAGAGCCCTAAAATAGGCACTTTTGTAGCACCCTTTAAATGAGGTGATATTTGATTCTCCCCTATAGGTGGCAGTCCCCATTTACACTATAACGGATACAGACTATTCCTACTTACATAGGTGTCACTTATAGCCCTGTGAGAGCCTACAGAGAGACAAACGATAAATGACTGCTTCATTGTGTAGATGAGATGTAAAGAGGCTCTAAGATACTCCTAGAGAGGATAAATAGTTTATGATTGAAAATAGAAGGATTAATAGATTCTACTCCTATAGCACGACCACCTCCTCAGAGCTCTAAAATAGGCACTTGGAGAGATACTCTATTCGTCTGTTACGTGAGCCCTTATTTCTCCTATAGGGGGTGAACTCAACGAGAGCCCTAAAATAGGCACTTTTAGAAATAGTATGTAAAATAATGTGTAAAGTATGTGTGAGGTTGTAGAAGTACCACAAGGAGAGCTACGAGTCACCTTAAGACCCCTTTTGCTCTCTGTAGGCTTTGAGGATTGGTCTATTTAACTAATCCTCTTCGTTTGAGATAGACAGATAAACTAGCCACACTACAATTCCCTTTACCCATGACAGGTTCTAAGTGGTTTGAGACAATCTTATTGAGAGATAAACCTAGCGTATGAAGCTCCACAATACGATCAACATGTGCATCATACTTAGACTTCTGAGTTGTCCCTTTTGGTTTACCCAATACAACCCCTTGAGCTTTCCTCGCCTTGAGAGCTTCTGTGGTTCTTTGACTAATCAAGTCACGCTCTAACTCAGAGAAGAGACTCATAAGGGTTATCATAGCCTTAGAGACAAAATCATTCTTATTGTTGGGGTTAATAACCATCTTCTGTTTGATGATATGAAGTTCTACTCCAATACTCATAAGCTTCTCAATGGTCTGTAGAACCTCTTGAGTGCTTCTACCAAGTCGTGAGAGTTCACTAATGATAAGCATATCGCCCAAGCTTAGAGAGGTGAATAAGTCATCTATGAGTCTGTCTCTCATGTTCTTACGTGAACTCATGGTGACATCTATAAACTTATCCACCTTTACATGTAACTCATGGGCGTAGTTTAATATCTCATTCTTTTGGTTAGATGTGACCTGTGTATCTGTTGAAACTCTTATGTAGCCTACTATCATGTGACACCCTTTAAGACTTAACGTATTTATTGCTTGAAACTTTATCAGATTATAAATACTATGTCAAGTATAAGACAATACAAATACAATCATGTATAACGATGGTTAAGAGTTAATAAACTAGATAAACCTTTGATGAGATGAAGTAGAGGTCAAAGAGATACTATGGTACTCACTTGATGAAGTATCATCTGTGTTGGTGTAACCTTGCTCTGTGAGAGCCTGTGGAGATGTTTAGAGGTACTTATGAGTCGTCTTGAAATGCTAAAGCCTCTCCATAGTGTCCACCACAGAGACACTTTTGGATGAAACGGGAGGGCATACGGGGGTATTTCCTATTGGTGACGTTTTGATATGCCCTTTCAGATATTTTTAGTATTTTTTATAAGTCGGTTTAAGCATGATATGACATATAAAATCATATCATCTTACCTTTAAATCATATCGGAGAATGTCTTGGAATGGGAAGAATTAAAATCAAAATATCAAAATAAAGAGATAACTATTAGCATAGATTTATCTTTAGCTATGAATCTAATGAACCCTAGAAGTCCTCTTATAGACCATATGTTTAAAGCTCGTAAATACGCTCATTACTTGTCGCTATTTTCATACCTTGGATGTTTGTATATAGGATGTATTATGGGTATTGCTTGGTTCTTTACTGACAATAGCTTTAGTGGATGGATACCAGTCGGTCTTTTGGCTTTTGTTTTAGTTGTGAATAATCCTTTAAGAAAAAGTGCTGGTAAGTTTATTATTGAAGAAGCTGTAGAAAATAAACGTTACTACGAGTCATTACAAATGTTTGAGGCGATTCATCAAACTACAGTTTTAGTAATAAAGGGAATCAACTAATGTCAATATGGAAAATATTAAGAGGGCTCGGACTTACACTAGTCATACTCGGTGAGCTTTGTATTATTATTGGATTAGGTGGAATATGGTATGCTGAAGGCTTTAGTGCTATGTTAAGTGTGTTAAACCCATTCAATATTGTTAACTATCTTACCATGATAATAATGATAGCTCCAGGGGCATTTTTATATCAATATTCTAATAAAAAAATCAGAGGTTACTAGTTATTATCAGAGCAGACCTAAAATCTACCCTTATTACGGGAGCTATAGTATCTATGGCTTTGTGATTGTGAGAGACAGCTTTTATCTACCTCTCATAAAACGTCTCGACAAACCCTATAATCTTATCCAACAGTCGAGGTAAGATTTTATTGCGCTCTAACAGTTTAGGTTTGACTTGAAGTGTTTTAGCGATGTCGTCATCAAGGGGCTTTCGTCCATCGTAGATGTAGGTATCGATGACGTTACGTAGCTCCTCTTTGTGTAGGTTTTCTTTCTCTGCAAGCTCATCAAATGCTTTTTCTCTTTCACTCTCCACAAACGTATCGTAAGCATTTTCGACATCATCGGCACTAATGCCTTCAAGCGTAGTATCGATGAATTTTTCAATCAGCTCTTTTTTACTTCGTAGTTGAGGGTTAGAGTTAATGATGTTGACGATACTCTCACGCTGTTTTGGTTTATCCTCAGGTGTTGCCTCTGCGTATTTTGCTAAAAGCTTCAAGATGTAAGCGACATTGATTTCATCTTTATGGATGAGTTCAAGCTCAAAGTCAACATCGTTCAAGATAGAGACTTTTTCGCCTACTTTGCCCATCCCTTGACCTTTCATCTGGTCATACAAGTCAAGGTATTTGGATTTATAGTCTTCAAACTCTTGCTCACTCATTTCCAAATCAGACCATCTAAACTCACTAAAGCCTTCTAAGATATTCTTTGTTCGTATCAACGCTCTAAAGGCAACAACAAACTGTGCCTGTGCTTCTTCATCAGGAAGTAAATCAACACTTGAAACACTTGGAGCGATTTTAAACATCTCTTGAGCATTGTTATTAAACACCTTAACATAGTAGGCATACGACTTCATTAAGATGATATCTTTCGCTTCTTTATTGGAGAAGAGTGCTATGGCATCATCGGTGTATTTTTTGAGGTTTCTAAAGCAGACAATATTGCCTTGAGACTTCTTCTCACCTAAGATTCTATTGGTTCGGCTAAACGCTTGAATGAGCCCATGATACTTGAGGTTTTTATCGACATAAAGGGTATTGAGACTTGGACTATCAAAGCCTGTCAAAAACATATTAACAACAAGAAGGATGTCGATTTCTCTGTTTTTCACCTTCTTGGAGATGTCATTGTAGTAGTTGTAAAAGCTTTGAGTATCTTTGGTAGTGAACTTTGAGCCAAAGAGTTTGTTATAGTCTTGGATGTACTCTTCTAGTTTATCTCGTGAGTGTTTATTGATATGCGCTTCATCGACATGTGCCCCATCATTCTCATCTAAGTCATAGATACCGTTGGCATCTTTATCTTCTTCATTCGCACTGTAGCTAAAGATAGTCGCTATTTTTAAAGGGTGCTTTTTACGTTTAAAGAGCTCATAGTACTTACACAGCACATCCACACTGCTGACACACATCATCGCTGTAAACTCACGAGAGTGGGTCTTTTGGTCATGATGCGTGATGATGTAGTCTACGATTTGCTCCAGTCTTCTTTCATCATCCATCAACTCCTTGATATCAATGCCTTCGACTTCAAAGTCTTTGAAGACTTCATCGTTCTCTTTCTTTTTGTATCTGCCTATGTACTCTACAGAGAACTTTAAAACATTATCATCGCTTATCGCATCGGTGATGACATAACGGTGCAGACACTCACCAAAAAGCTCGGTGGTGGTTCGTTTACCGTACCTGTTGCCTACAGCATTTTCAGGGAAGATAGGTGTGCCTGTAAAGCCGATAAGCTGAGCATTGGTAAAAAAGCCTGTGATGTTTTTATGGGTCTCTCCAAACTGACTTCTGTGGCACTCATCAAAGATAAAGACGATATGTTTATCTTTTAGTGCTTCCATATCTTTGAGGTAATGCGCTTTAGAGATGGCAGTGTTGAGCTTTTGAATGGTGGTGATGATGAGATTGCTCTCTTTGAGGGCACCTTTCTTATCTTTGTGCTCTCCTAAGAACTGATTGACAAGCACTTTGGTGTTATCGGTTCCATCGACGGAGCCATCGGAGAAGCTGTTGAACTCTTTACTGGTTTGGTAGTCTAAGTCTTTTCTATCGACCACAAAGACCACTTTATCCACTTCAGGGAGCTTGGTAAGAATCTGAGAGGCTTTAAAGGAGGTCAGTGTTTTACCTGAGCCTGTCGTGTGCCATATATAGCCGTTTTTATTTGTGTTTTTCACTTTATCAACGATGGCTTCAACAGCGTAGTATTGGTAGGGTCTTAGTACCATCAGTATCTTTGGCACTTCAGCAAGGACGATGTATTTGCATATCATCTTAGAGATATGGCATCGCTCCAAAAAAGTACTTGTAAAGGCTTCAATATTTTTAATGTTGTTATTTTCTTTATCAGCCCAAAAGAAGGTCTGTTTGAAGGTTTGTTTTTTGTTGTTGGAGTAATACTTGGTATTAACACCATTGGAGATAACAAAGATTTGGACGTAGTGAAACAGAGCAGAGTTAAAGCCATAACTGTGCTTTTGGTAACGGTTGATTTGATTGAAGGCTTCTTTGAGCTCTAAGCCTCTTCGCTTCAGTTCTATCTGTACCAGTGGCAAACCGTTGATAAGAATGGTGACATCGTAACGGTTTTTGTACTGCCCTTCGATGGTAACTTGATGGGTTACTTGAAAGAGGTTTTGGCACCAGTGTTCTGAGTCTAGGAACTCTATGTAAGAGGTATCGCCATTATCTTTGATTAAAGCGTATTTATCTCTAAGTATCTTTGCCTTCTCAAAAACATTGCCTTTATTGAGATGATTCAAGATGCGACTGAACTCGGCAGCACTAATGGTTGTTTTATTGTGTTTTTCCAGTTGGGCTTTGAGGTTGGCAAGGAGTGCCACTTCATCGTTAATAAGGACTTTTTCATACCCAAGAGAGGTTAACTGCTTGAGTAGGTTCTCTTCAAGGACGGCTTCACTTTGTTTACTCATCGTTTCCCTTACACGAACATCTGCTGTAGCAGTGCTTTTTTAAACGCTTTAGTAGCGTTTAGTTGTTTTTGGATGTGCTTTATTTTACTGTCGATAGATGATAGGAAGTTGGCTATTTTGGTTTGTTCTTTGAGACAAGGTACATATATTTTTTCACTAGAATAATCTTTGTAATAAATATGGGGAATTGTACTGCCAACTATATACTTTTCAAAATGTATTCTAAATAATGACAGATAGATGAAGTATAAGTTCATATTCTGATTGTTTTGAATAATGTCCAACGTTCCTAAAACAGAACTTTTAGCATCGCAAAGTAGTACTCTTCCAACACCAGCACCATCTTTAACTATTGAGATATAAGGTGTATCTTCTGTATAAAAATCAATATTCTTTAGATGACCAGTAGCTCCATATATTTTATAATTACCATTATTCTCTTCTAAAGTATTTGCTGATATATTGGAAGACCTTTTCTTTGTTACTTCCCCCAACTTTTTCTCTTCCCACTCAGGATACTTGCTACCATCATCTGCTTTAAATCGTATCTCTTGGCTAAATATTTTTTGCATCACGCCTTTTTTGTATTGTTGCAAAAGCTCCTCTTTTCTGACGAGCAGTTCTATTCTTGTATCGACTGAAGTGAGAAATGAAGCTATTTTTTCTTGTTCGGGTTTTGAGGGTATTAATATGGGCATACTATGCAATTCACTGGTTTCTAATTTTCCAGCTCCAATACCTGTACCTGTTACCATATTTAAGAGTCTATTCTGTGAATGAAGAAACCACTCAAGCATAAATTTACTAGAAATACCTTCTTTAAAACTAATGGCTTTAACATCTTGATTAAACGTTACATTTCTAGTTGTCAAACCTACAGGTATAGTGTTGTAAAGCATACTTCCTCTTACAAGTAACAACATAGTATTTTCAGGTACTTGCCTAGTTCCATTACCAATAGCATCATTTGTTACCATTAGATCAGACGTACTAAAGTAGTGTCCTCTCATAGATGAAGCACTTATCCAAGGGATATTACCATTCCAATATAATGGGTTATCTTTAGAGGGTGTTCCTCCAGATAGCCATTGTGAAATATCTATAAGCTGTCTCTCCTCCCACTCCCCACTAAACTCTTTAAACCTAAGTTTTGGTACATGACTCATCATCATCCCTTAAAATGGCTTAGCGATGCCAAGCTCATCACAAAACTTTGCGATGGTTTCATCTGTGGCTTTCATCTGAACTTCAAGGGCTTGTAGTTCTTGACTGACCACATCTAGGTCAATGGCTTCCTCTTCTTCAAAGGTATCGACATAACGGGGGATGTTTAGGTTGTAGTCATTTTCTTTTATCTCATCCAGTGATGCCAAGTAAGAGTACTTCTCTATGACCTTACGTGTGGCGTAGGTAGTGATTATCTTCGCTACGTTTTCTTCAGTAAGATAGTTTTGTGTTTTGACTTTCTCGAACTCATTGGAAGCATCGATAAAGAGGATGTTAGCGCTATCTTCTCTACACTTCTTAAAGACCAAGATACACGTAGGAATACTTGTACCATAGAAGATATTGGCAGGTAGACCTATGACCGCATCAAGGTAGTTTCTATCTTCTATGAGGTACTGTCTTATGTGCCCTTCACTGGCTCCTCGAAATAAAACACCGTGAGGCAGTACGATAGCCATAGTACCGTTTTCATCCAAATGGTGAATCATATGTTGCACAAAGGCAAAGTCTGCTTTAGAAGATGGTGCTAACTTGCCATACTGTGAGAATCTATCGTCATTTAAAAAGAGGTCATGTGCTGACCATTGAGCTGAAAAAGGAGGATTGGCAACGATGGCTTCAAAGCGATGGTCAAGGTGCTGAGGGTGCTCAAGAGTGTCTTCTTGCTTGATACTAAACTTTCTATAGTGAACATCGTGCATAATCATATTCATACGGCATAAGTTATAGGTGGTACGATTCAGCTCTTGACCGTAGAAGTTAGAGACATCTTCGACCTCTTTGGCAACACGTAAAAGCAAAGAGCCTGACCCACATGTCGGGTCATAGACAGATTTTAGTTTGCTTTTGCCATTGGTGACGATTTTGGCAAGGACTTTAGAGACTTGTTGAGGCGTGTAAAACTCTCCTGCTTTCTTACCTGCTCCTGCAGCGAACTGAGCGATGAGATACTCATAGGCATCGCCTAGCACATCTCTGTCATGGTTTTTAAGTTCAAAGTTTATTTTATCGAGGTGCGTGAGCACTTGAACGATAATCTTGTTACGTGCTTCAACGGTTTTACCCAGTTTCGTAGAGTTTAAATCAAGGTCTTCAAAGAGGTGTACAAAGTCATCTTCTGACTCAGTACCCATAGTAGTCTGTTCGATATTTCTAAGAATCGTTGTTAAATCTTCAAGGATAAAGTTGTTTGTAACTCCATTGCCTCGTTTGGCAACCTCTGAGAAAAGCTCTTCAGGTCTTAGAAAGTAGCCTAACTTTTGGATAGACGCATCTTTGATAGCTTCGATATAGCTCTCTTCATCACTTGAACCGATAATCTCAAAGTACGTGATGTTATCTTCGATAAGTAAGGTGTTGGCATAGTCTTCCATCTTCTCTGAAAGATACTTGTAAAAAATAAACCCAAGGATATAATCTCTAAACTCATCGGCATCCATCTTACCACGCAAGGTGTTTGCGATATTCCATAGTTGTTGCTCTAATAGTTTCTTTTGCTCTTCGCCCATGTGTGATGATACCTCTTTAAATCATTGTGTTACTTAGTATACAAGAATGGTTCATAACAAAAGATAAAAAAGGTATAAAATGTTCTACCAGTTATTGAATGGATTTTTGATTAGCATGAAGTTTGTACGAGGTATGCTAATGAACCCTAAACTTTTATAGTAGTTGGATAAAGATTTTGTAGCTTTTTTCTTATCTTTTTCAAGTATATCTAGCTGTAAGCTATTATGCCACTCAATATTTTGAATCTCTTTTTCTTGTTCTTTAGTTGATAACTGCAAAGGAAAACACTGCAATACTATCAAGTTACACTGATTTGAAAATAGTTTGATGCTGTGATTAATTACTCGTTTTGTTATACCAAGCCCTCTGTATTCGGGGAGAAGCTCTATTCTATCGAAGATAAGTATGTTCTTGTCACAATCAGATTCATCAAGATTTAATAACTTACTTATAGATGTTCTTAGCTCTTCAGTTGAAGGATTATAAAGTATTGTGAAAAACTCCTCCAAGGTTGAAGAGTGACTATCCATAACGTCAAACAAACTACAATGATTGTCATAAGCTGACAACATATCACAAAAGTAGAGCTGTATTTTTCCTGCTAAAACAAAATCGTCTTTCATTTCATTGTATATCTCTATTTTACCGCTTATGTACGTTACATACTCCTCAGGAGTCATATTATCTTGAGGGAGCGATGTATCCATTTCAAACTGTATGCGTAACGATATATCTTCCATAAAATCTTCCTTTTTCTTGTTTTGATATGTTAACTAAAAAGCTCTAAGAGAACAGACTTGAAAACTGTTAAACATTACGAGTAGTTAAGATGGTCTATAGCCTCCTTGAGTATCTCAACAGGATACCTACTTGCATATCTCCCCATCGTCATACCCTCGTGAGAGTGTCCCATAAGCTCAGAGATGACTAAAGGGTCTACTTTAGAGTACTTTAGCTCAGTGGCGAAGGAGTGTCTTAGTGAGTACATGACCTTTTTAGGATTGTCTGTAACTCGTCCTCTTAGATTTCTCTTATAGTGGCATCCTATTGATTTAGATTTATAGACCTGTATAGCCTGTGCAAAGCTTTCAAGCACTCCTAATTCAATAAGCTTGTCGTGTATAGGTATGAGTCTGTGACTGCTTTTAGTCTTTAGTTTGATACGCTTACTTGTAAGGTCAAAACAGTAGATACCATTTATCTCATTTATTGTACATTTCCACAACTCTGAAAGCCTCATGCCTGTATATGCCAATGTATAATAAATAGTTCTAGCATGTTTATTGTTGAGTGTATCAGTGAGCTGTAGGAGTTCCCTCACCTCGTCCCTTGAGAATGGCTCACGCTCGTCTATAGCTGTCTCTTCACATGTCACTGAGATAAAGTTAGCAGGGTTAAAAGGAATGAGCTGTTGTGCAAAACAATAGTTGAAATATCGTTTGATGTAGTTGACACAGCCCTGTACCCTGTTGATAGACAATCTATCTTCTTCAGGTATATTCATCTTTAGCAGTTGCTTTGTTGATTTATCTTGATACTTTGGGATATTCCTACGCGGGAGTCTAAAGAGTTGCTCTTTGACACGCACTAGGTCTTTGACAGTTGTATCTTTGACTTTGGTCTCTGCTCCAATAATGTCAAGAAAGATAGAGCTAAGAAAGTGTGTAACAGAATCTCTCGTGCCTTTGCCGATGTTTTTAGCCTTATAGTAGTAACAAAAATCTTCTATGCTTTGTTTGAAGCTCATCTCTTCTTTTGGGACTTCCACAGGCTTTGTAACAACGCCTAAGACATCCTCACAGAATTTATCGACTAACTTCTGAACGACTGAAGGGTCTATGAAGTGAATACTTGCATGAAACCTTATAGCTAAAAACTCTTTGTGATAGATGGAAGCTTTAGCCTGTGCTTCAGGAAGTGACTTTGTTTTAAGACTTATACTTATCTCTGAACGGTTGAAATATTTACGTAGATTAGTGTCTATTCTTTGTCGAAATCTATAGACACCATATTGGCTTTTTGTAACATTTAACATATATAGACCCTCAAAAAAGAGTCTATCCTGTGTAATAGTTTATGGACTTGACTAAGTCTAACAACTCTTCAAGGCTGTCTCAAGATTGTCCGAAAACATCCTTAACCAAAGCTTCTAAAAACCTCGAAAGACCTCGCAAATGCCCTAACCGTCGGTCCTTGGGGTGGTAGAGGTCGCGTGTTCGAATCACGTCACTCCGACCATTTGGTACTCGTTTTTTCTTATTTCCTCCTAATTTAATCTTTCTCTTATAGCTACCTTGATTCTCTTTTGTGCTATCATAGATGTAACTTTTCTTATGGGAGGTTATTATGCGTTATATTCGTTTCTTCAATGAACTCCATCTTAGCGACATTCCTTTAGTAGGTGGCAAAAATGCCAGCCTTGGTGAAATGTACCAAAAATTATCGACAAAAGGCATTCATGTTCCAAATGGTTTTGCAACAACCAGTGAAGCGTATCATTTGCTACTTGATGAAAATGGTATTAGAGAAAAAATTAAAAAAATTCTAGAAAATCTTGATATTTCTGATACAAAGAGTTTACAAGAGCGTGGACATGCTATTCGTGAACTTATTTTAAACTCCACCCTCCCCGCAGAGCTTATTAAAGAGCTTCAAAGTGCTTATCATATGCTTTCACAAGAGTATGGTGTTGAAAATTGCGATGTAGCAGTGCGCTCATCAGGCACGGCAGAGGATTTGCCTGATGCCAGTTTTGCGGGTCAACAAGAGACTTTTTTAAATATTCAAACACCTGAAAAACTCTTACAAAGTGTGAAACAGTGTTATGCTTCTTTATTTACAGATCGAGCCATTAGTTATAGAACCAGTCGAGGATTTGATCATTTTAAGGTAGCCCTCTCCGTAGGTGTTCAAAAAATGGTACGAAGTGACAAAGCCAGTAGTGGTATTATGTTCAGCATCGATACCGAAAGTGGCTCTGAAAATCTCATATTGATTAATGCCATTTGGGGGCTTGGTGAAAATGTGGTGAGTGGTAGAGTTAATGCAGATGAATTTTTTGTATTTAAACCTACACTCAAAAAAGGACTCAGTACCATTTTAAAACGCTCACTAGGAAGCAAAAAAGAGAAAATGCTCTATAGCGACGAAGGGCATACGGTTAATGTTGCAACAACTCCAGAAGAGCAACAACGTTTTTCTATTAGTGATAATGAGGTCATGAGTCTCGCACGTCAAGCATTGATTATTGAGGAGTATTACAAACGTCCTATGGACATTGAATGGGCAAAAGATGGCTTTGATGGCAAACTTTACATCGTGCAAGCACGCCCAGAAACCGTTCAAAGCAAGCTCCAAAATAACATTTCCATTGAAAAATATGCTTTAAATAGCACCAAAGATTTAAAACTTCTCACCTCAGGTCGTGCGGTAGGCGATAAAATAGGGAGTGGCGAAGTTAAAGTCATTCATCATACCTCTGAATTTTCTCTCTTTAAAGCAGGTGATGTTCTGGTCGCAGATACAACCAACCCTGATTGGGAACCTATCATGAAAAAAGCTTCGGCAGTAGTCACCAATAGAGGTAGCCGAACCTGTCATGCAGCAATTGTTGCACGTGAGATAGGTGTTCCTGCTGTGGTAGGATGTGGCAATGCTACAGAAGTTCTAAAAAATGCACAAAAAGTTACTGTTAGTTGTGCCAATGGGGATGAAGGACATATCTATGATGGCGAGATTGCATTTAGCTGTAAAACCATAGACCTTAGTTCTCTCAAAGAGACAAAAACGAAATTAATGATGAATGTTGGCAACCCTGCTGAAGCCTTTCATCTTGCTAAAATGCCCAATGATGGAGTAGGACTTGCGCGCATGGAGTTCATTATGACGCACTCTATCAATGCCCATCCAATGGCACTTGTTAATATGCATAAAGGTAACCGTGTCAAAGATGAAGAAAATATTCGTTCTTTCATGGCTCCGTACAGCGATGCCAAAGAATTTTTTTTACAAAAGCTGAGTGAAGGTGTTGGAATGATTGCTGCTGCGTTTTATCCTAAACCTGTCATCATTCGTACCAGTGATTTTAAAAGTAATGAATACCGCAATATGCCCGGTGGATTTGCCTATGAAGCAGAAGAAGAAAACCCAATGATAGGTTTTCGTGGTGCTAGTCGTTACTATGATGAAAGTTATAAAGAGGCATATGCGTGGGAATGTGAAGCTCTCAAACGTGTAAGAGATGACATGGGGCTTACCAATGTCATTATTATGATTCCTTTTGTCAGAACCCCTGAAGAAGGAGAGAAAGTCATTCGTATTATGAATGAACAAGGGCTGATTCAAGGGGAAAATGGTCTTAAAATCTACGCTATGTGTGAAATTCCTGCGAATGTCATTATCGCCGATGAGTTTTTAAAAGTCTTTGATGGATACTCCATCGGTTCAAACGACCTTACACAACTTGTTTTAGGTGTTGATAGAGAAAGTGGACTCATTGCACATATTTTCAATGAACGAAATCCTGCTGTAACGCAAATGCTGAAAATGGCGATTGTCGCGTGTAAAAGCAGGGGAAAATACATCGGTATTTGTGGGCAAGCGCCATCAGATTACCCTGAAATCACGGAGTTTTTAGTGAAAAATGGTATAGACTCTATCTCACTTAATCCCGATTCACTCTATAAAATGCACCAAGTCATTGAGAGCTTAGAAGAAAAACTCTCTTAATTGTGTTGTACAACTAAAGGCTCTTCATGTGCTAAGAGCCTTTTTTCAATTTCATCGCTTGTTGCTTCTCTTACACCAATGACAGTACCATCAAAGATAATTGTCACTCCAGCAAGCGGATGATTAGCATCAAGAATAACTTTATCTTCTAAAATCTCAACAACACTATATGTCAAGACGATTTCCTCATCTTCGCCTTCACTAAAAACCATTTCAACATTCTGACCGACCTCTAAATCATCTTCAAACTGATTACGATCTTCGATAAGCACAAATTCTTGTTTGTATTCACCAAAGGCATCTTTTGGTGAGAGTTGAATATGAATACTTTCCCCTATACTTTTCCCTTCCAGCGCTTTTTCGATTTTTTCAAAAACATCACCATATCCACCATGTAAGTAGATAAGGGGTTGTGCGCCACTGTCTAAAAGGTTATTTTCTGTATCAAAAACAGTGTAGTCAAGGGTTACGAGGCAATTTTTAGTGATAATCAAAAGAGTCCTTAGATATTTAAAGTAAAAAAAGCCACCCTTTTTATAAGAGTGGCTTTAACGCATTAATTTGCGAGTTCGTAGTTTTCAATAAGATTGAAATTGAGGTATTTATAGACTTTATCTGTCTTACCAGCAAGTTTTTTAGGTACTAAACTCATGTATTCTTCAACGCTTGGGAGTCTTCCTAACAGTGCGCAAAGTGCTGCTAATTCTGCACTACCAAGATAGACTTTAGAATTTGGTCCCATGCGGTTATCGAAGTTTCTGGTTGATGTTGAAAATACAACTGCACCTTCTCTTACATTGGCTTGGTTACCCATACAAAGTGAACATCCAGGGATTTCAATACGAGCACCTGAAGTTCCAAAAATAGAATAATAGCCCTCTGCAGTAAGTTGGTCTTTATCCATTTTTGTTGGAGGAGCGATCCAAAGTGTGGTTGGTACTTTACCTTCACCTTGAAGAACTTCACCAAGTGCACGGTAATGTCCAATGTTAGTCATACAGCTTCCTACAAACACTTCATCGATTTTATGAGGACGCTCAGGGTTTGCTAAAACCTCACTTAAGGTTGCAACATCATCTGGGTCATTTGGACACGCTAAAATAGGCTCTTTTATCTCATTCAAATCAATTTCAATAATTTCCGCATAGTGTGCATTGGTGTCTGCTTTAAGCAATTTTGGATCTGCAATCCATGCTTTCATTTTATCAGCTCTTCTTTGCAATGTTTTAGCATCAGCATAACCTGCTTTAATCATTGCTTCAAGCAATGTAATGTTTGATTTAAGATACTCAATCACAGGTTCTGTATCGAGTGCTACAGTACATGCTGCCGCACTTCTCTCAGCCGAAGCATCACTAAGCTCAAACGCTTGTTCAACTTTAAGTTTTGGAAGTCCTTCAATTTCAAGAATTTTCCCTGCAAAAATGTTCTTTTTATTTTTCTTAGGAACAGTCAGTAGCCCTTTTTTGATGGCATAGTATGGAATCGCATTTACCAAGTCACGAAGTGTGATACCTGGTTGCATTTCGCCTTTAAAACGTACCAAAACAGATTCTGGCATATTAAGAGGCATACTTCCTGTAACTGCCGCAAACGCAACCAGTCCAGAACCAGCAGGGAAAGAGATACCAATAGGGAAACGTGTATGGCTATCGCCTCCTGTTCCAACAGTATCAGGAAGAACCATTCTATTTAACCAAGAGTGGATGACGCCATCACCCGCTCTAAGGCTTACACCTGAACGAGATGTTATAAATGAAGGCAATGTATGGTGTAATTTAACATCGCTCGGTTTTGGATACGCTGCCGTATGACAGAAACTTTGCATCACAAGATCTGCGCTAAAACCTAGGGCTGCAAGCTCTTTGATCTCATCTCTAGTCATTGGTCCTGTTGTATCTTGGCTACCAACGGTTAATGTATGAGGCTCAACGTACATACCTGCACGCACACCTTCAACACCACACGCACGACCTACCATCTTTTGTGCAAGCGTATAACCAACACCTTTTTGTTCTTCTGGTTGTTCTGGTTTAGCAAAAATGTTCTCTGCGCCCATGCCTAGACTTGCTCTAGCTTTGGTAGTCAAACCACGACCAATAATAAGAGGAATACGACCACCAGCACGGTACTCATCAGCTAATGTGTTTGGAGAGAGTTTAAATGTTGCAACAACTTTGCCATTTTTTTCAATTTTTCCAGCCAGTGGATAAACATCGATAATATCTCCTGTTTCCAAACCTTCAACATTTACTTCAATAGGAAGTGCTCCACTATCTTCTGCTGTGTTGAAGAAAATAGGAGCAATGGTTGATCCTAAAATCAATCCACCTGTTTTTTTGTTTGGTACATTAGGAATTTCACGTCCCATAAACCATTGGATTGAGTTAATGCCCGATTTTCGGCTACTACCAGTTCCTACAACATCACCAACATAAGCAACTTCATATCCTTTAGCAATCAATTCCTTGATTTTTTCAATGGAGCCAGGAAGTCTTTTGACAAGCATAGCATTGGCATGCAGTGGGATATCACTTCTGGTAAATGCTTCACTTGCGGGGCTTAAGTCATCTGTATTGGTCTCACCTGCTACTTTTAAAACAGCTACCGTGATTTTTTCTGGCATAGAAGGCTTTGTTGTAAACCACTCTGCATTCGCCCAAGAAGTCATCACTTCTTTAGCATAACCATTGGTTTTTGCTAAGGTTTCAATATCATTAAATGAGCCATAAACAAGGACAATATTTTTAAGTGCATTACATGCAGCACGAGCTACTGAATCATCATTTGAGCTAAGAGCATCTACAAGCGGCTGAACATTGTAGCCACCAAACATCGTTCCTAAAAGCTCTATCGCATAAACAGGGCTTATAGCTTTACAGGTCACTTTTTTCTGTGCTACATCATTTAAAAAAGCTGCTTTTACATAGGCTGCTTCATCCACACCGGGTGGAACACGATTTGCCAATAAGTCTTTTAAAAAGGCTTGATCACCCTCTTCTTTCTTCAAAAGCTCTACTACCTCTGCTGTTTTTTTCGCATCAAGAGGTAAAGGAGGAACACCTAACTTTGCTCTTTCATTCACTTCTGCTTCATATGCTTGGAAAAAACTCATTGTGACTGACTCCTTATAGTTGGTAAGTTTATACGATGATCTCACGCTGCCCTTTAGCGTTTTGAGAAGAGAGTATTCCCATAGCCTCCAGTTGCTCGACAATCGTCGCTGCCCTATTATAGCCAATATTCAATCTTCTTTGAATATAAGAAATTGAGCTCTTTCTTTCATTAAGGACAATGGCTTTTGCGTCCTCAAAAAGCTCATCCAAATCGCCACTATCTTTACCACTTGAAGAGGCTGAAAAACCTTCTTCACTCTCTTTCAAGAAACTCTCGTCATATACGACAGGGCGCTGTTTCTTGAGGTATTCAACCACCTTGTCAATCTCATCTTCAGAGGTGTACGGAGCATGTAAACGAATGAGCCCAGAAGTGCCTGGAGGCGTGAAAAGCATATCGCCATTTCCAAGTAAAGAATCAGCTCCCATAGCATCCAAAATGACTTTTGAGTCAATTTTTTGCCCTACTTTAAAACTAATACGAGAAGGTAAGTTTGCTTTAATAAGACCAGTTACAACATCAACCGAAGGCCTTTGTGTAGCTACTACGATGTGAATTCCACTCGCTCGTGCCATTTGAGCAAGACGTGCGATGTAAAATTCAACATCTTTACCACTGGTCATCATAAGGTCTGCTAATTCATCAATAATAATGACAATATACGGCAGCGGATCAACACCAATACTTTTTGCTTTTTCATTGTAATTTTCAATATTTTTAGTTTTTGAACGACTCATCATCTGGTAACGTCGCTCCATCTCACCTACCATGTTTGCAAGTGCGACAATCGCTTGCTTTGGTTTTGTAATAACTGGTGTTAAAAGGTGTGGGATGTCATTGTAAATTGAAAACTCTAACATCTTTGGATCGATCATTAAAAAGCGTAATGTATCAGGTGAGTTGCGGTATAAAAGAGAGAGTAACATCGCATTGATACCAACGCTCTTACCGCTACCTGTTGTTCCAGCAACCAATAGATGTGGAAGTTTTTTAAGGTCAGTAACAAAGGCATTGCCTACAATGTCCTTACCAAGGGCAATAGTTAGAGGCGAAGATGATTTTTTGAAAATTTCGCTTTCTAAAATTTCTTTGAGATAAATGGTTTCTATTTTTTGATTTGGAACTTCTATACCTACAACATCTTTACCAGGAATGGGTGCTTGAATACGAATTGTTTTCGCTTTGAGCGCCATCGCGAGGTCATCTTGTAAGGTTAAAATACGCGAAACTTTAACATGTGGTGCTGGCTTAAACTCAAACGTTGTAACAACAGGACCTGAATAGGTACGTACGACATCGCCTTCGATTTTGAATCGACGTAGTTTTTCGAGTAAATCTTGAATTTTTTGGTCGATCTCATTTTCATTGACATGAACTGATTTTGTTGGAGGATTTGCCAAAAATGTCAGTGGTGGAAGTTTGAAATCTTTTGGCTTGTCACATTCACCTTGGTCAATTTCTGAGAGTAGTTTAGTATTTTCTGCAACTTCACTTAATATCTCAACTTTTTGTGCATTTTTTAATCGTACGAGTGGCTTTTTAGTCTCTTTTTGCTCAGGATAAAGCGGTTCAAGAATAGCAGGGTTCTCATCAGGAGTGTCATCATCTAACACCCTCTTTTCTTCAACTACACTACTTTGTTTTTTAACACTCTTTTGTTTTTTCTCTCCAATAATAGGGCTTGGACTTTCATTTTCTTCAACTTCAGCTTTGTACTCTTTGATTTTTGTTTTTGTAAAAGTCGGTTTAATAAGGGTTAAAAAATCACTGATACTTGATTCGACAAGTAGTGTCATAGAAAGCAGAAAAATAGCCACTATAAAGAGCCAAACACCCATAATACCAATCGATGCAATGAGCATATCAACAATTGAACGACCAAAAGAGCCACTTAATTCACTCTTTACAATAATTGACTGTGCCATTAAAAAGCTAAAGAGAAGTATCATAGATGCAAGGAAAACACCAATACGACGCTCTGTTAGTGTGCTCTCTTTATAAAGAGCAAAAGCTGGTAAGATCAATACAAATGGATACAAAAAAGCTACGTAACCAAACACATGTTGATTTGATTTTCCAAGAAATGCGCCAAATTTTCCGACAACGGAAGCATCTGGTAAAATGGTTGCTACGCCTAAGAAAAGTGCAATAGCAATAAAAATAATAAAAAGAGTCTCTTTTAAGATAGCAGATCCTTTACATGTAATAATAGAGTTGATATTATAACAGATTATTACATGTAATCTAAAAGAGACATTTTATTAATAGACGCCATTGTCGATAACATCGCTTGATATGATGTCTGAAGTGACTGCAATTCTAAATATGCTTCTGCCGTATCAACTCCAATAACACTGTTTTGAACAGTCTTTACATTTACACTAAGCATTTCAGATCTGGTATTAGCATCACTTAGTGCATTGGTAAGCGCACCAATCTTAGTTTGAGCCTTTGTAACATGATCTGCGATATGATCAAGTTGAGTAATGGCATTTTGCATACCAATATTACGAGGATCATCTGATGTTGAATCCATACGGAAGTTACCAGAACGAACCGCTGCTATCATTTCATCCAATTGTTTAAACATATCAATAGATGGATTAGAAATCGTAACAGAATTATTTGCCATGAATGTCAGTGCTGTACTTCCAACACCTGTAAAATTAGTCGCACTTGCATCATACATCGTAAAGTCAATTTTTGACTCAGACGCTGTTTTATCTTTAATTGTCATTTTCCCTTGATAATCTAAATTCACTTCAACACTATTCTTTGCGGTACTAACAGCATAATTATATTCTGCAAGGTTGGCATTACCAATCGCATTGTTATAATCAAGTGTTGCTTGCGCAACTTGTGCAGCAGATGAAGCAGGATTATCGCGTATAATACCCGCATCAATAGCCTTTTGAATATAGCTTGCTGTTTCAGTTGAGACACCTGTTTTCGCTAGTGCTGTTTGTGTTGCAAGATTAGCAGCATTACCAGCAACACCAAAAGCGATGGCGTTATTAATCGCTGTTTGAGCTGTTGTTGAAACACCCTGCTTTGGTAAGGTACCAGATGTTGCCATACTGATTAGATCGTTAAGTTGTTGATATGTCATATTATCAGCAGTTGTATTTAAATTCAAAGGATCACCACTACCATTGTAGATAGAGAATGTCTCGTTTGGATCTGTTGTATTTCCATCACCATCTAAATCAATAGAAAATGTTGTATTCGTTGTATCAAGATTTAGAGTGCCTGTTCTTTTGTTACCGTTTTTATCTGTATAATTAAGAACCATTTGTTTACCATTTAAACTATCAACACCTGCAACATCAACAAGTTTTGTACTTGCTGTCGCAAAATCACTGGTACTTTTAACGACTTGTGATACATTACCTGTTAGGGTATTGCCATCTTTTTCAAAGCCTCTTCTTGAATAATTCATTGCATCAGGCAGTGCTTCACCATGAGCAATCGCATTATTCACATTTTTTGGTTGTAAAGACGCACTAAATGTATTTGTAGGATCATTAACATACATACGTCCACCAGATAATGTAACATTACCTGCACCAAGTCCATATTCTGTTTCAATCGCTGTCATTAAATCTTGTACAGTTTTTCCTGCTATAGAAAAAGATGTTGCTCCAAAGTCTAAATGATCAACATCTGAGGGGAAAATACCGCTTAAAAGTGTTGTTGATGTCATGTTTGAATTGGATACATTTTGTAAAGGAAAATCTATAGCAAACGTACCTGCTGATAAACCTACTGATCGCATCGTCAAATCTGAGTTTGAAGCCGTTGTTTCGTAATTGCTTTTATTAAAGGCAATAATATCAATATTGGGTTTTGTCAATAAATTATCTACGTTCATGATTTGTTTTGCATTACCCGTTGTGCCAGGAAGAGCACTTCTATCAACAGCGCCAAAAATATTCATTTCTAAAAGTTGATTGCCAGATTTCAAGTCTTTAACTTCTATCTGCCCACGTGCGTTCATGCTTACATCAACAAGTTTATTGGTGGCTGTATTGCCATATGCATTGCCTATACTTTGTAGCAAATCTGAGACTTTTGAGCTAGTATCCATTTCGATAGTAGTTGAAAATGTTTTTCCATCACTCTTCTTACCAGAAAGATAGAACACAGCTTTAGGGTCATCAGTGCTAACATTGTTTTTATCACCAACGAGGTCTCTAATCGTATCTGTATCTTTTAAAAAGACTTTCGATGAAGTTGCATTTTGATCGGCAGTCATAATTGAAGGATTTAATTTTGATTGATTATACATAGTCACATTGGTAGATACTATTCTATTATAATCTGTATCTTTACCTAAGAAAAGAGATTGTCCAGAGATATTATAAGGTAATTCAACACCTGAGCCTACCATAGCAGTCAGACTCTCTGCATTACCATTATATGTTCCATCGCTATTAACTGGTTTTTGAGATAGTGCAGAACCTGAAAATAAAAACTGACCATTGATGGAAGTATTGGCTAAATTGACTAAATAATCTCTAATTCCTTGCATATCATTTGCAAGCGCTTGTAAACTTGTTGGAGAATTTGAAGAAGTAGATGCTTGATTGAGTTTAGATTTAAATTGATCTAGTTTTTCACTGAAACTCGTTAATGCTGTATCTGTATTGTCAGCAAAAGTTTTAGCTTTAGAGCTGCTATCAGAAGATTGTTGCAAAGTTTCAATTTCATTATTTAGGCGCATAGCATCTATATATACACTTGTATTCTCATAGCTATTTTGTATTTTCAATTTAGTATCAATTTGTTGATTAACGCTATACATTCTTTCTGTTGCGTTTCTATAATTACGAATTGATGTGTTGAATAAAAGTGAATTTGTAATTCTCATAATCTACTCCATTAATTTTCATTCTTCAAGTACAAGCAATTTTAATTCCTTGTGCAAAATATCGTCTTTTGGGGAATATTCTTTAACTTTTTAAAAAATATTATTGTCTTTTTTTAAAAAAAATTGTACAATCCTCGCACAAACACTTTATTTTAAGGAATGAGCAATGAAAAAAGCGGAATTTATCCAAGCAGTCTCTGAGAAAGCTGGTCTTTCAAAGAAAGATAGTCAAAAAGCTGTTGATGCAGCTTTAGAAGCAATCAGCGAAGCACTAGTTGCTGGCAAAGATGTAAGCTTTATCGGTTTTGGTACATTCAGTACTGCAACAAGAGCTGCTAGAAAAGCTAGAGTTCCTGGTACAAACAGAGTCGTAGACGTTGCAAAAACAACAGCTGTTAAATTTAAAGTTGGTAAAAAACTTAAAGATGCTGTAGCAAAAGCATAATTTCTTCACCTCGAAAAGCTTAGACATTCAGTTTTACTGATGTTTAAGCTTTTTTTTGTATAATTCCAACTCTTAATTTATAGTGCCTGAGTGGTGAAATTGGTAGACGCGCTAGACTCAAAATCTAGTATGGAGACATGTGCCGGTTCGAGTCCGGCCTCAGGTACCACACTTCTTTTTTATCCTAAAAATATCTAGATATAACCATCTTAACTAATCTTGTTTGTAATAAATTTTGCTATAATCCGACCTTATTTATTATTTACATGAAAAGGCATTTAATGCAAAGCAATCTATTTGATGATCTTAAATCTCTTAAAGAAAAAATGAACCAAGATGAACACAACAATAAAGAAAAACTTCTAGAAGAGCAAAAAAAAGAGAAAGAAAAAAAACTGCACGAGCAATTTGAAAAATTTATGCAAAATTCTGGAGTTAAAAAACTACACTAAACCATGACTTCTTTTTCACGCATGATTGAATTCTCAACATTAGAAACCAAATGTTCTTATCTTGATGGTTGTAGAACACGTATGGAGTATAAATACATTGAAAATGCAACAATGGAACTCAATCAAGCACTAGTTGAAAGAGGATGGAGACGTTTTGGGCACTACTATTCTCGCCCACAATGTCAAAAATGTACATCCTGTCTTAGTTTACGAATCGATGTAAAAAATTATGATTTTTCTCGCTCTGCAAAAAGAGCATTTAAAAAAGCTGAGGGATTGCGCTATGTCATTCAGTCCCCTACCATCAGCAATGAACATTTAGAACTTTATGACAAATACCATCGCTTTATGGAACAAAAGCGAGGTTGGCAATATTACAACCTTAAGCCACAAAGCTATCATGAGCTTTATGTTAGTGGTGCACATAATTTTGGTAAAGAAGTGCTCTATTTTCATGGAGATAGGCTCATTGGTGTTGATTTGATTGATTTTTTAAGTGATGGTATCTCTTCAATTTATTTTTTCTATGACCCTGATTTTGAAAAGCTCTCTCTTGGTAGACTCTCTATTTATGAGCAAATCATTTTAGCAAAAGAGTATGACCTTGATTGGATTTATTTGGGTTATTATGTGGAACATTGTCAAAGCCTCAAATACAAAGCCTCTTACCAGCCATATCAAATACTACAAGGTTATCCAAACTTAGATGAAGATGCTATTTGGATATGACTTTCTAAAATTGGAATTCTTTTTGCTTTAAAGTTAATAACTTGATACAAAAGGATGAATTGATGCACCTTTCACTTTCTCATGACATGCTTGCCATAACGATACAAGAAGACTCTAAAACATTTTATTATTTACAAAATATTGCCGATAAAAACTTCCAAAAGAAAATCGGACGTAAAGAAAAAATGATCATCTTTAAAGAACAAGACGAGGTAGTTCAACGCCGTTATTTTTTAAAATTGATTAGTAAAATATATCTTCGCAAAACAGGCAATACTGAGCAAGCACATATCATTGAAAACGCGATTGACAAGAGCATCAAAATATCCCTTTTAAAATCCAATCAAGTTCTTCAAAAAATGAATATTAACCTTTCTATTGAAGACAATTATGCTGTTATTTTCAATATGGGTTCGCACAACACGTTGTTTGCATCTTATCTTAAAAGTTATTTTAAAGACCATTTAGTAAGAATTCGTCCAAAAAACGGCACAATCACTCTTTATCCAAATTCTGATATTACGGTTCGTCTTTTAGAAAAATTATTGGATCAAAAAGAGCTATTTGGTTGTTTTGTAGAATTTTCCTATATTCAAGAAGATTTACTAGCATACAAAAAAAGTTTTGTAGCAAAACGAGCAAAACGAAGCCGTCACAACGCCCTATTCTCACTTCTTGAGGAGTATTTTGGGATTTTAGGGTGTAAAGTTGAAGACTCATTTGAAATTATTCGTAGAAATTATCTATCCCTTGTTAAAAAATACCATCCTGATAGCTGTGGTTTATACGATGGTGACTTGCACGTTAAATATGTAGCAAAATTCCAAGAAGTTCAAAATGCCTATGAAATGCTCAAAATGCATTTCAAGCATGCAGATGTTCAAATCGCTTAGAATTTTAAAGTATAGAGTTTTTTCCGTTCAGATGAACTTGCTATATTGAACTGTTGACGGTATTTTGTAATGGTTCGACGAACCATTTTGATGTTAAATTTTTTTTCAATAAGTTCTAAAAGTTTTATATCGCTGAGTGGTTTTATTTTACTTTCATTTTTCACCAACTCAAGCATGTACTCTTTAATGGCACTATTCGAGATGTCTTCTTCGACTGCAGTTGCAAAGAACTGTTTTAAAGGAATAACTCCACGTGAACATGAAAGATATTTACCTGCAATGGCTCGTGAGATAGTTGAAGGATTACGTCCTAAGTCATCTGCTAAATCTTTTAGCTTCATAGGTTTGATAGCTTTACCAAAGAAAAAGTCATACTGGTACTCTACAATCATTAATCCAATTTTATAAAGAGTCGCTTTTCGCATTTCAAGAGCATCGATCAGATCTTTCGCATCTTTTATTTTTTGAGAAACAAAACTATGATTTTCATCGAGTCCTTCCGTATCGAGGATGACTTCAGGGTAGTAAGCATCATTGAGTCTGACTTCAATAGCACCTGCCAAATCATAGATGAAAATATCTGGAATCACTTCTTTTTCATCTTCTAAAAAGTCAATGGCTGGAGGGTTGCGAAAACGTTTTATGACACTCAGTGCTTCATGAAAAAGAGGCTCTTTACTGAATGATTCAATAGCTTCAAAATTGATAATTAGCTTCTCAACCATTGCATAAAGCGTGTCTTCTAAAGAGAGGTCTTGTAATTGAAATAAAAAAGTTTCTTTGATATCTAATGCGCCGATGCCTAAAGGATCAAGATACGCAAAACGTTGTCTTATCTTTTCGACTTCCTCAGTTGAAACTGCAAGTTTTTTTGCAATTTCAACTAAAGAAGCAGCTTCAAAATAACCTTCAGAGTTAATGTTCTCAATAATTTCATATGCAATTCGTTGGGATTTTTCTGTAGGAAAAAGAGGTGGATTGATCTGTTCATGCAAAGTTTGAAAAAGAGATTTTTTATCAAGTGTCAGTGCTTCAATGGTATCTGAAACTGATGCTTTGGCAACTTCTGAAAAAAAGCTTTTCTTTTCAAAACGTTTATCAGGTGTTTCAGAGCCCGATTTGACGCTAATAAAAGGATTTTCCTGTACAAAAGGTTCAAGCGTTTCTACCAAAGTATCGAGGTTAGCTTGAAGTATAGGAAGCCAACCTCGAAGTGTTGAGGAGAACTTTTGTTTGGTTGTTTGTGTGCCAGAAACTCTAAGTTTCAAAAACCCTCTCCCCTATAATTAAAATCTAAAATCTTCGCCAAGATAATAGGTTTTGACCAGTTTATTTTCCGCAACTTCGCTACTACTACCACTCGCAAGTAATGCACCATCTTTTAAAACATAAGCTCTATCACAAATTGCCAATGTTTCTCTAACATTGTGGTCTGTAATTAAAACACCAATATCGAGCTTTGCAAGTTCTTGAACAATACTTTGAATATCAGAAACTGCAATAGGATCAACACCTGCAAAAGGTTCATCTAAAAGAAGAAATTTAGGCTGCAAAACAAGTGAACGTGCAATTTCACAACGACGTCGCTCCCCTCCACTGAGGCTTACGCCATTACGCTTGCGAATAGGCTCGATATTGAGAAGATTAAGAAGCTCTTCAACACGATTCATCGCATCTTCTTTGTTAGGATAAACAATTTCAGCAGCAAGCATAATGTTTTCTTCAACGCTTAGATCTTTAAAGATGCTTGATTCTTGAGGAAGATAACCAATACCCAATTTTGCTCTCACATGCAAAGGTATTTGCGTGACATCTTGATTGTCAAAATAGACTGCACCAGCACTTGGTGAAATAAGTCCACAAATCATATAAAACATTGTTGTTTTACCAGCACCATTTGGTCCTAAAAGACCGACGACTTCACCACTTTGCACACTCAGTGAAACGCCTTTAATAATCTCAGTTTTTTTAATAACTTTTTGTAATTCTTGAACTTTAAGCGTATGCATTAATATGAACCTTGTATTTGCGTTTTAAATCCATTGTTTCTATGTCTATTGTACTGTAAGCTATACCAAAATGATGCAAGAGTTTTTCAAATTCGCTTTCTCCCCATTCAATCAGATGATACCCATCTACGTCTAATTTTTCAATAAGTCCACTTTTTAAAAAACCATCTGTTCCACATTGATAGATATCATAATGAAATAGCTTGCCTTCATATTCATGTAAAATTGAAAAAGTTGGCGAAGATATCGATTCTTTTATGTCGAGAACTTTTGCGAAAGCCTTTACAAAGGCTGTTTTACCACTGGCTAGATTACCTCGTAAAAGAAGTACACCAGAATGACCAAGTTCGCGTTTGATTTCTTCTGCAAAGGCATCTAAGTGTGCTAAATCGCACACTTTTTCATAGCTTTTACTCATATAAGGTACGAAAGCTTGATAATCTCGCCAAGCTTATCCCAAGCCTTTTTACTTTCAATAGCTTCTTTCATCATTGCTATACCATCTTGCATATCTCTTGCTTTGCCATCAATGATAAGTGCTAATGCACCATTTAAAAGGACAACATCCAATTTTGCACCTTTCTCATCGCCTCGCAAAATCGCACGTGTTATTTCAGCATTTTGAATACTATCGCCACCTTTTATCGCTTCAAGAGGAGCGAGTTTAAAACCATATGCTTGAGGATCAATTTCACCATCAGTCATGGTTTGTTTTTCAATCATTGTAAAACGTGTAGGTGAACAAATACTAACTTCATCGAGTCCATCAAGTGAGCTTAAGACCATACTTTTTGTTGTTCCAAGTTCACGTAAAGCTTTACTAAAGCGTTCAATGTAATCTACATGAAAAACACCTACCATCTGTTTTTGTGCCCCTGCTGGATTTGCAAGAGGTCCCAACATATTAAAAATAGTACGATGAGGAAGGCTTTTTCGAATAGGCATAATATGCTTCATACATGGGTGATGGTTCATGGCAAACATAAAAACAAAACCACACTCTTCAAGCATTTTGATCTGCTTATCTGGTGTTAACATAAGATTTAACCCCAATGTTTTTAAGACATCCGCACTACCAGAAAGTGATGTTGCTGAGCCGCTACCATGTTTGGCAACTTTACAACCAAGAGATGCTAAAACGATAGATGTTGTTGTCGAAATATTAAATGTACCACTTTTATCGCCACCTGTGCCTACAATATCAATAATTTCTTCTTTTAATTGCTCTGGAATATCAAGCTTAACACTATGTTCACGCATAACTTTTGCAGCTGCTGCAATTTCTTCAAAACTCTCTCCCCGCTCATAGAGTTCTACTAAAAATTGTGCTGCTTCTTCAACGCTTAGCTCATTTTCAAAGAGCGCGTTAAACTGTTTATAGGCATCTTGGTAATTCATCAAACTTCCCTTGTGTATTCATTTTGTTTTGTTTTTGGAATGGTTTTGGTTACAGGAATTTGTAAAACCTCGTATTTAACTGCTTTTTCAAGATACTGAATAGTAATAATATCGCCAACTTTGACATCTTTAGAGGGCTTAGCTACCACACCATTGATACTTACTACGCCATTTTTGCACATATCTTCTGACACTGCTCGACGTTTTGTAATATTGACACTGTTTAAAAATTTATCGACTCGCATACCCCATCCTCAGGATTTAACGCTCATTCTATCAAAAGAATATTTAAACTTGCTTTTTTACCCCTGTAGGTAAAGATGCGGCTAAAGCATAAGCAAAGTTTTTACAAACTTGCGCTACCATCACGAAATTCTATAAATTCTGTGAGGATTCGTGTCATGAAAAAAAATGTCAAAAAAGTAGTTTTAGCATATTCAGGTGGACTTGATACCAGTATTATTTTAAAATGGCTCCAAGACGAGTACAAATGTGAAGTTGTTACTTTTACAGCGGATATCGGACAAGGTGAAGAATTAGAGCCTGCACGTAAAAAAGCCATCTCTTTAGGCATTAAACCTGAGAATATTTTTATTGAAGACTTAAAAGAAGAATTTGTAAAAGATTATGTATTCCCAATGTTCAGAGCAAATGCAATTTATGAAGGCGAATATCTTCTTGGTACCTCAATCGCACGTCCTCTTATTGCAAAACGTCAAGCTGAAATCGCAGCTCTTGTTGGCGCAGATGGTGTAAGTCATGGTGCAACAGGTAAAGGTAATGACCAAGTTCGTTTTGAAATGGGTTATCTCAGCATGAATTCAGACCTTGTTATCATCGCTCCATGGAGAGAGTGGGATTTGAACTCTCGCGAAAAACTTCTTGCATACGCAGAAAAAAATGGTATTAGCATCGAAAAGAAACCAGGTAAATCACCGTATTCTATGGATGCAAACTTACTCCATATCTCTTATGAAGGTTTAGTACTTGAAAATCCAGCTGCAGAGCCAGAAGAAGATATGTGGAGATGGACAGTAAGCCCTGAAAAAGCACCAGACCAATCAGAAGTCATTGAATTAACGTATGAAAAAGGTGACCCAGTAGCACTTAATGGTGTTAAATTAAGCCCTGCAAACATGCTTGCAAAACTAAATGAAATTGGTTGTAAACATGGTATTGGTCGTATCGACATCGTTGAAAACCGTTTCGTAGGTATGAAAAGTAGAGGATGTTATGAAACACCAGGTGGTACTATTATGCTAAGAGCTCATAGAGCCATCGAGAGTATTACTTTGGATCGTGAAGCAGCACATTTTAAAGATGAGATCATGCCTCGCTATGCAAAAACCATCTACAATGGTTTCTGGTTCTCTCCAGAGCGTGAGATGATGCAAGCAGCAATTGATAAATCACAAGAGACTGTCAACGGTACTGTTAAATTGAAGCTTTACAAAGGCAATGTTTCTGTCATTGGTAGAGATTCAAAAACAAACAACCTCTTCAATGAGGCATTCTGTACATTTGAAGAAGATGAAGTTTACAATCAAAAAGATGCTGCAGGCTTTATTAAGCTTAATGCACTACGTTTTATTATTAGTGGTAAAAATAGAAAAAATCAAGGTAAAGCTTAATCCTTATGGATGAGCCATACGAGAATGAATGGAATGAAGAAGCAATTATGAATTTAGTAAAAACCGTAACAAAAAGCTGTGAAGTGAGCGGTGAAGAGTTACATGTTATGCTAAATCTAAGATCGCAAAAGAGACTTGACTTTATATTGATTGATATTAGAGAGATGTTTGAATACTCTGAATCAAGTATTAAAGGTACTGACATGCTCTTACCTACTTCAACCATTCATCTTCATATGGATGAGTTAAAAAAACTCTCGAGTAAACTTTTGATTTTTTACTGTCATACTGCTGGACGTACGGCACAAATGATATTTATTTTACGTAGAATGGGCTTTTTAAATATTGCTCACCTTAGTGGAGGCATTGCTAAATACCATGGTGAAAAACTAAAAAATGCTCCGCTTCCAAAAAATATTCGATTTTAAGGATAAAAAATGAAAGTTTTATTGATTAAAGATGTTAAAGATCTAGGTAAAAAAGGTGAAATTAAAGAAGTTAAAGACGGATACGGTCAAAACTTCCTTATTGGTAAAGGATTTGCACTTCTTGCAACAAATGAAGTGATGAGAAAATACGAATCAGACCAACGTAAAAAAGCTGCTGCAGAAGCTGAAGAAATCGCTAATCTCAAAGCAATAGAAAAAAAATTAGCTGAGTTGAAACTTGTTGTAAAACGCAAATTAGGTGCAAATGGTAGCCTTTTTGGTGCTGTTACTAAAGATGAAATTGCACATGAACTAAAAGCACAACATGGCATTGACATTGACAAAAAAACTATTGAAATTGAACATGCCATTAAAACAACAGGCGATTTTGATGTCAGCATAAAATTAGGTCATGGTATCCACGCTGTACTAAAACTTAGTATTATTGGAGAATAAACACAATGTTTGAAGCAACCACCATCCTAGCGTGTCGAGGTAAAGACAAGGCAGTCATTGGCGGTGATGGACAAGTCACTTTCGGCAATACAGTTCTTAAAAACAATGCTACAAAAATCCGTAAGCTCTATAATGGAAAAATTTTAGCAGGCTTTGCAGGTAGTACGGCAGATGCTTTTAATCTTTTTGATATGTTTGAAAGTATTTTAGAGCAGAAAAAAGGTGATTTATATAAATCTGTCATTGAGTTTTCAAAAGAGTGGCGTAAAGATAAAATGTTGCGCCGTCTAGAAGCGATGATGATTGTTTTAAACTGTGAACATATTTTTATTTTAAGTGGTACTGGTGATGTTGTGGAACCTGAAGATGGGAAAATTGCCGCGATTGGTAGTGGTGGAAACTATGCCATTTCTGCGGCACGTGCTCTTGATCGTCATGCTAGCTTAGATGAAGAACATCTTGTCAAAGAGAGTTTAAAAATTGCTAGTGAGCTCTGTATTTATACCAATGATCACATCAAAACATTTGTTTTAGAGAGATAATTCATGAACTTAACACCAAAACAAACCGTTGCCTATTTAGATGAGTATATTATCGGTCAATTTAACGCAAAAAAAGCCATTGCTATTGCGCTTCGAAATCGTTATAGAAGACTGAAACTTGAAGGTGAAATGGCAGAAGAAGTCATGCCAAAAAACATTCTTATGATTGGCTCTACAGGTGTGGGTAAAACGGAGATTGCTCGCCGAATGGCAAAGATGCTCTCTTTACCTTTTGTTAAAGTTGAAGCAAGTAAATATACAGAAGTTGGCTTTGTTGGTCGTGATGTCGAGTCTATGGTGCGTGATCTTATGATGGCTTCTATCAATTTAGTGAAAGCTGAGCATAAAGAAAAAAATCAAGAAGATATTGCTTTACATGTAGAAAGATCTATCATAGAAAAATTACTTCCTCCTCTTCCAAAAGGTGTGAGTGAAGAAAAAAAAGCTGATTATGAAAAAAGTTTCGAAAAAATGCGTCAAAAACTCCGTGATGGAGAGTTGGACGAGCTTAAAATTGAAGTTGAAATTTCTCAAAACAGCGGTGATCTAGGCGATTCATCACTACCTCCTGAAATGATCAAAGTGCAAGAATCTTTCATCAAAATTTTAGGTTCTGGACAAGGTAACATCAAAAAAGAGATGAAAGTTAAAGATGCCAAAGAAGCGCTAAAAATGGAAGCAAGCGAAAAGCTCTTGGATATGGAAGCTGTAAAAAGCGAAGCAAGAGAGCGCGCTCAAAATGGTGGCATTATCTTCATCGACGAAATCGATAAAATTGCTGTAAATTCTTCACAATCCCATAGAAGTGATCCAAGCAAAGAAGGTGTACAAAGAGATCTTCTTCCTATCGTTGAAGGTAGTGATGTTAATACTAAGTATGGAAGTATCAAAACGGACCATATCCTTTTTATTTCTGCAGGTGCGTTTCATCTTAGTAAACCAAGTGATCTTATTCCTGAACTTCAAGGGCGTTTTCCTCTTCGTGTAGAATTAAGTTCTCTAACAGAAGAAGTTCTCTATCAGATATTGACACAGCCTAAAAACTCTTTACTACGCCAATATCAAGCTCTCTTAAAAACAGAAGGTGTGGAATTGGTTTTTGAAGATGAAGCCATTAAAGCAATCGCAAAAATTGCACAAATCACCAATGAAAAAACAGAAGACATTGGGGCAAGAAGACTACATACCATTATAGAAAAAGTCTTAGAAGATATTAGCTATAGCGCAGATGAACATACTGGCGAAACATTACATGTTACAAAAGAACTTGTACATGCAAAACTTGATGCCATTGTTGAGAGTGAAGATAGCAGTCGCTATATTTTATAATTAAAGAAGCAAAATGAACGAAAAAACAAAAACAGGATACGTTGCCGTTATTGGCAGACCAAACGCTGGGAAAAGCTCACTTCTTAACTGGTTAGTTGGGGAAAAACTGGCAATGGTGTCACACAAAGCCAACGCCACTCGAAAACGCCTCAATATCATTGCTATGCATGAAAACACCCAAATTATTTTTATTGACACTCCTGGTATTCATGAGCAAGAACGCCTCTTAAATCAGTTTATGCTAGAAGAAGCGATGAAAGCAATGGGAGATTGCGATCTTATCCTGTTTTTAGCGCCAGCAAGTGATAGTATTCAAAACTATATTGACTTTTTATCGCTCAATAAAGCCAATATTCCACATATGGTTTTACTTACAAAAACAGATAGTGTTTCTCAAACGGCACTTTTTGATAAAATTACAGAATATCAAACGTATCAAGATAAATTTGCAGCACTCATTCCCGTTTCAGTAAAAAAAGGAATCTCACAATCCTATCTTTTAGAAACTATCTCAAAATATATGCCCGAACATCCATACCTTTATGACCCTGAAATTCTTACAACGGAGCGTTCTCGCGATATTTATAAAGAACTTATACGAGAAGCAATTTTTGAGAATACAAGTGATGAAATACCCTACTTTGCTGATGTAATCATCGATAAAGTCGACGAAAAAGACACAATCGATAATATTTATGCTACTATTATTGTTGATAAAAAGAGTCAAAAAGGAATTGTCATCGGCAAAGAGGGACAAACCATAAAAAGAATTGGCTCAAGTGCACGAAAATTAATTGAATCCTTGTCACAAAAACGTGTCTTTTTGAAACTCGTCGTCGTTGTCAAGCAAGGTTGGAGTCAAGATAAAGAAATGTTGAAGAAAATTGGTTATATAGTAGAATAAAGTAACTATAATTACTTATAGTTATTGCTATGATAATTTTTAAAATAAAGGGGTTTTAAAAATGGCCGCACCTGAGGATAGACGTTATAGCTCAGAAATTGTATCTATAGACCCTTTGTCGCTTGTTTCGTATGCTTATTCAAAAAATGAAATTAAACTCAATAAACTAGAAAAAAGCGACAAAAATGCTTTCTTTATTTCTTATCTTCAAACACGTGACGTTATTAGTGCCACCATTGATATAAGCCGTAATATTCCAGACAGCGATCTAAAAGACGCTATAGAAATTAAAGTATATGATGAATTAGCCCTTGATTCAGCGATTGAATATGTCATTAGTTACACTGAAACAGATTCAAAAGACACAAAAAATCGATCTTTCAATGTTTTTATCATCGACGCAACACTTATCCATTCAAAACTGACTCCTATTAAAGAAAAAACCCGATATATTGACTATGTAACTACTGCACCTTTCCTTATTAAGGCGTTATATCGTAAAAATTTCATTGAGCCAGATGGAACTCATTGTTTTGTATATTTCCAAAAATCAGATGCTTTTTTAGCAATTTACAAAGGTGGAGAGTATATTTATTCAAAATCTTTACACTACTCGCTTAAAGAAATTAATGAAAAATTTTGTGAACTCGTCGGTGAACGTATAGATGAAGAAGACTTTTATAAGCTTTTAACCACTGAAGGGCTTAGAACGTCTAATGGTCAATATCAGCAACATTTGATGCAACTATTCGGTGAGATATTTTTATATATTAGTGATGTTTTAGTTTTCACAAAACGCTCTTATAATATTGATTTTATTGATCGTATCTATCTCGGATCAGAGATTGGTGCATTTTCTGGTATTGAAGAGTATGGAAAGAGTTATCTTGGCTTAGAATCATTTGAATTTAATTTCAGTATTGCTATTAATTCAAAAGAATGGTACATCGATCAAATTCATATTTTGATGATGCTAAGCGCACAACTTTATATGGAAAATCCAGATGATAATCTGAACTTTTCAATCTACAAAAGGCCCCCTCCTCTTAAATACAGAGCATCAGGTAAACTTCTTGGTATATTAGCTGCTAGTATTATTGTAAGTCTTGCATATCCTACCTATCAATTTGCATATCATACTTTTCTAAGCATTAAAGCAGCTAAAGAAACGAGCGAGTACAATGAACTTTTTCAAAAAACCTCTGCTATTAGACAAGAACTGGCTCAGTTAAAAGCTGAAAAAGAAAAAGTAGACGCTTTAGTCAATAATGAAACAACTAAGTTTGAATTTAGAAAAAAACTTTTAAGTGAAATTTATCATAAAAAAATCTCTTATCCAATGAAAGCTTTAATGCTTTTGGAAATCTTTCAACTTTCAAACCAAAATGGCTGCAAAGTTGAAGCTATAGAATTTAAGAAAAAACAACTAAATTTCTTCGTTCGTAACCAAAGTGAAAAAAGAATTACTGAATTTATTAAAGATTTAACAGCTTTAAAAAAATACAAAATCAATACAGAAAAAATTCAACAGGATGATAAAATCAAACTCTATACCAGTAAAATCTCTATAGGATTGAACGATGAATAGTATTGATACTCTTTTAGATAAAATTGATCTCTATTTTCAAGGTAAAAAGAGCAGTGAAACATACCTTGTCTTTGCTATGGTTTTCGCCCTAATTGGTTTTATCTTTTATAGCTACCTCTTTCCTGTTACCGAAAAGATGCTCAACCAAACTATGCGTCATGCAAAAGAAATTGAAAAAAAACTAAAAGATGAACAATCTTACTTAGCTTCTGTATCAAGAGATGGCGACGATAAATTTTTTATTAAAAAAGCAAAATCAGATATTGAAAACGCAAAACTTCTTTTGGAAAAAACAACTTATACAAATGCCTATGTTGATAATAAACTAAAAGAGCTATCGTACCTTCTTTTTAATGATGAGAACTGGGCAAAGTTCCTTCATTCAATTACACAATTAGCGCAAAAATACTCTGTTCGTATCAAAGTAATTGAAAATAAAATCAATGAACCAAGTATTCAAAAAATAGAACAAATTTTAACTTTAAAAGTTGATTTTAGTGGTTCTTTTGCGAATACAATGAAATTTATGAATGCAATTGAAGAAAGTGAACTTGTTGTAGATATTTATGAACTCAATTGTTCCGGTCAAAAAAATATAGAAGGACAATTCAATATTGCAGTATGGGGGATGAAATATTGAAAACATTATGCCAAATACTTTTAATATCATCTCTTTTTGTGACGATAACCAATGCCAAAGAAAATTTGTCACTTGGTGGCGAAGTTAAAGAGTATGATAAAATTTTTGAACGTATCGCGGAAAAAAGATCTGGTGCTGATATGATTATGATTGATAAGCTTGAAAACCCTTTTGTGATTCATAATATCGATCAAAATAAAGCAGACAATAATGAAACAACTGAATCTTCTGTTTATATTTTAGAAGCTACATTCGACCAAAAAGCTAAAATCAATGGTATCTGGTACAAAAAGAATGAGACGGTTGGGAGTTTTAAATTAGTTAAAATTACGCGAAACAGTGTTATTCTCCAAAATGAAATTGAAAAAAAAGAACTTGAAATAAGGACAAAAGATGAGAGCAATGTTAAAATATTTTCCAAATAACATTATTGCAATTGCAGCGATAGTAATGATCGCCCTTTCGCCCATTCAAGCTGCTGAAAAAAATAAAACATGTGAATATCGTACGTTTAATATTAAAACGAATAATAAGGCAACAGGTGCTGAACTTCTAGCCGAACTTGCAGAAGTATGTGATTTTAGCATCGTTGTTAAAGATACTGAAGCAGAAAGAATACTCGCAAAAAATTTAAACGGTATCAACATTAAAAATCTCTCTTTAGATGAAGTTTTTCAACTTGTCATTCAAGACAATGACCTCTTTTATACGTATGACAAAAATTATTTAAAAATCTCTGCATTAAATACAAAATCTTTTAAAGTTGATTACATTTCTTCAATTCGTGAAGGAAAGGCTGTTATTAATGCTTCAGTAGATGCAACACCAATAGAGGCCACTGGGACAAGCACAAAAAACACTGCATTACAAAGCCAAAATACTATTTCCTCTAATGAGTCATTTGACTTTTGGAAAACAATTTCAGCAGAATTAACCTCCGTTCTTAATACAGGAGGAGAAAGTTATAAAGCAGCAGCTCCTATTATCAATGCTAATGCAGGCATGATTACTGTGACTGCAACAAAAAAACAATTAGACAGAGTTTCTGATTATATTGATCTTCTTAAAGATAGACTCCATAGACAAGTTCTCATTGATGTTTCTATCATTTCAGTCGCTCTTAGTAGTAGTAATAAAACAGGAGTAGATTGGAGCAAGTTTTCTTTAAACATTAATAGCAATGCTTTGTTTAATAATAGTAACCAAGGTACTCTTTCAAATTCAAATCCTCAAACGCTTTATAATAGCACAGGAAGTTCAGTTTCTAATAACTTAAATAATCTAACAGTTGTTAATGATGCGGTATTTTCAATTTCTGGTCTTATAGACTTTTTAGGTTCTAGTGGAGATACAAAAGTTGTTTCAAGTCCAAAAGTTTTGACGATGAATAATCAACAAGCACTTATTACAGTAGGTGACAACATTAATTATCGTATTCCAGAAGATACAACCAATACAGCGACAACAACAACAACACTTACAACAACATATACTAATTATTCTATCTTTATTGGTGTACTTCTTAATATTACGCCTGAAATTTCTGAAGATAATGAAATTATTTTAAGGATCAACCCTTCTGTAAGTAACTTTAAATATTCATCAGACGATGCCAAAACAACTAATCCAAGAGAAATTGCACCAGATACTCAAGAGAAAAAGCTTTCAACTGTCGTCAAAGTCAAAGATGGAAGTACAATTATTTTAGGTGGACTTATCGCAAATACAAAAGGTAAAGAAGAAAGTAGCGTACCATTACTGAGCAGTATACCTCTTCTTGGTGAAGCATTCAAACATTCTGCGGATACTATTTCAACAAATGAATTAGTATTTGTCATTACACCACGTATCATTGGAACAAAGGGAACAGACAAAGCAACACTTAAAGATCTTGGTTACAGTCAAAAAGTATATGAATAGCAATTATAGCGATTTAAAAACCATTTTTGTTGATGGTGAAATTTTTGATTATGTCAATTTAGATCAGTCTGCAATGACTTATGATAAATTAGTCCAGACATTAGATAAACCATTAAAATTGATTTTATTTTATGGTAAACCCGGTACTGGAAAAACGTTTTTACTCCAAAAAATCTATAATGATTTGAGACAAAAAAAGCGTATTATATTTTTTCCAAGACCTTTCTTTGAAGAAAAAATATTTATCAAAGCACTCTATGAACATATTTTTGGGAGAAAGTCTCCTGAATTTTCTAACTATAACGAATTTTTAGCTCTATTAAGCAAACATATCACTTCAACAGATCAAGCGATTACTGTTTTAATTGACGAAGCACAGCTCTATCCAACAGACCTTATTGAAAAAATTCGCCTTATGGCAGATTCACGTCTTTTCAAATTTCTCTTCACAGTACATAAAACTGAGAAAGAGGATGTATTGGCTAAAGATTATTTTCAAACGCGTATTTGGGAAACGATTGAAATCGACAATGCGTCACAAAACGAAATTAAAACATATATTGAAAAGAAACTTCTATTCCATAATCGCTTTGAGTACCTTAATCTCTTTAAAGATAAACACTACAAGCTTATTGCAAAAATTACAGGTGGCAATTTGAGAACAATCAATAAGCTTATGTATAAATTATTTGAAATTCTTGAATATTACGATATCCATAAACCATCACTAATTAAAACAAATGCTTTACATGTTAAGTATATTGAGATGGCAGGTATTAGTTTAGGAATGCTCCATGCTTAGTGCTGTTGAAATTGTAGAACTAGAAAAAAAAGTCTTTAAATACAGACTCAAACAACGTATTCATTATTTTATTCTCACTTTCTTATTTGTAACGCTACTAGTCAGTGGATTTATTTTCTATCCTTCTTTTAATCGCGTTACAGAAGAAGTACAAAAACAACCAGACCTTATATTACAAAATAAAACTGAGCCTATTGTTGAGAATAATACAACAATCATCACTCCTTTGGAAACAAATAACTCAGTCAAATATTCTCCTGATTCTATTATTGAACAAAAAACAGATGAAACATTACTGCTTCAACTTCCTATCATTAGTAATAAAAATAATTCTGATAAAAAAACTTCTTATGTTCCTGAATCTTTAGAAAAAAAAGCAAGTTTTGGTATACAAGAAGAAGAACTTGAAAATAAAATTCTTGCACGAAAAACTCAAAATATTAATGAAGAAAATTTTTATCGCTCAAAAGAAGATAAAATTGATACTGCCCTACTCCCTCCTCCTTTACTTGAGGAACCAAAACAGAAGGGTATTATTAAAATTGAAACACATGAAGTCAATTCTATTCAATATCTCAAAGAAAAATTTGAAAAAACACACAATATTGTATTTGCACTCATGCTCGCAGAAGAGTACTATCTTACAAAAAATTATAATGAAAGCAATAAATGGGCACTTATCGCCAATAATGTTGATTCTGAAAATGAAAAAAGTTGGATATGGTTTGCCAAATCAAAACTAAAATTAGGACATAAAGAAGATGCTATTTTGGCGCTTAAAGCCTATTTGAAAAACAACAAATCTAAAGCAGCACAAAGTCTTTTAAACCAAATTACTTTAGGTGAAGTGATTGATTAAGTAGATTTTGTTTCTTTGTTTTGAAATGGTACAATAGTAAAAATTTATATACATTGGTAAAACATGGGCGATATTACAACAACATTATTAACATACCTTATTCATAACCGTATTATCGACGAAAATAGTGCTGCTAAAATAAAAGAAGAGACAAAACAAAACAACCATAAAGTTTTGGGTGAAATTTTACTAGAAAATAACTTTTTTACTAAAGAAGATTTGCTTATTTTAGTGATTGAATTTTTTAAAAAAGGTTATCTTAGTTTAGAAGATGTCAATACCAATTTTGCTATTGACAATGAAAAATTTTTACAAGCCCTTGCAAAAAACCTTAATTATGAATATCTCGATTTAGACTCTATTGATATAGACTACCGTTTAGCCTCAAAGCTTCCTTTTGCTCAACTAAAAAAATATAAAGCACTTCCTATCCGTGAAGATGAAATTAATATTTTTGTTGCACTAAAAGATCCTATGGATATCAATGCACAAGAAGGTGTTCAAAGAATTTTCCCACGTAAACTTCTTAAAGTGATTATCGCAGAACCTACTCAAATCGATAAATATCTTGTAAAGATGGAACTTGGTGAAAGTATTAAAGGGCTTATTGGTGAAATCCGTAAGGAAATTACTTCGAGTGCCGCAGAAAATCCACAAGAATCTTCTGGTATTTTAAAACTCATTGAAATTATTTTGAAGACTTCTATTTTAGCGCGTGCTAGCGATATTCACATAGAACCAACAGAAAACAACTGTATTGTTAGAAGCCGTATCGATGGAATGTTGACGGAGACATTTATTTTTGATAAAGACATTTATCCACCACTAGCATCTCGTATGAAGCTACTTTCAAATATGGATATTGCCGAAAAACGTAAGCCACAGGATGGCCGTTTTTCAGCTACTATTTTAGGTCGAGAATATGACTTCAGGATTTCTGCATTACCGACGATCAATGGAGAATCCATCGTTATTCGTATTCTTGATAAATCAAAAGTTATGATTAAGATTGAAGATTTAGGAATGCAACCTGCTACTTATGCTAAATTTGCTCAAGCAATGCGTACTCCATACGGTATCATCTTTGTTACGGGTCCTACAGGAAGCGGTAAAACAACAACACTCTATGCGGCACTCAATGCAATTAAAAGCGTTCAAAGTAAAATTATTACCGTTGAAGATCCTGTTGAGTATCAATTAACCTTAACACAGCAAGTTCAAGTCAATGAAAAAGCGAATTTAACATTTGCATCTGCGCTTCGTTCTATTTTAAGACAAGACCCTGATATTATCATGATTGGTGAGGTCCGCGATACTGAAACACTTCGTATTGCCGTTCAAGCCGCACTTACAGGTCACTTGGTTTTTTCAACACTTCATACAAATGATGCTATTAGTGCTGTAACAAGGGTCGTAGACATGGGAATTGAACCTTATTTAATCAGTGGTTCACTTATCGCTATTGAAGCACAAAGACTCGTGCGAAAACTCTGCCCTTACTGTAAAACAAAATATACACTCCCTAAAACTGCCTATGATGAAATAAAAGATATGCTACCTGAGAATTATCAATTTTATAAAAATAATGGTTGCGAGAAATGTTCTCAGACAGGTTATTTAGGGCGTGAAATGATCTCTGAGATTTTACCAGTAAGTGAAAAAATATCAAGTATGATTGCCCAAGGTGCTTCAAAGAGTGATATTAAAGAGCAAGCTATAAAAGAAGGCTTTATCGATATGTACCAAGATGGTATAACAAGAGCAGCCAATGGAATTACTTCATTGGATGAAATTGCAAGGGTGGCAAAAGGATGAAATACTTCGAAGTGAACTACCTTTTTAAAGGCCAAAAAACAAAAACAATTGTTAAATCACCTAATAGAAGTGATGCAATAGCCATTGCAAAAGTTAAAATACCAGGCGTTATTTTAAATGTTAAAGAGACTTCTGCACCACTTGAAGATCAGCTTAGTGAATTAAAATCGCAACTTTTAGGTGCCCTCTTTCGTAAAAAAATAAAAATGCCGAACCTTATAGCAGCTATTAGGCAATTAAGTGTTATGACCAATGCTGGTATTTCAATCCATGATAGTGTTAAAGAGGTTGCAAACGCTACAGTCGATAAAACACTAAAAGAGATTTTTAAAAGTGTTAATGATGATTTAAACTCTGGCCTAAGTCTAACACAGTCACTTATGAGTTACCGAGATAAAGTAGGTGATGTTACTATCGCTTTGGTAGAACTTGGCGAGAGTACTGGAAATATGGCAGAGTCTTTGGAAAAATTAGCTGAGATTCTCGATGAAATAGAAGAAAATAGACAAAAATTTAAAAAAGCAATGCGTTACCCTCTTACCGTTGTTGTTGCTATCGCTATTGCTTTTTCTATTCTTATGATTTATGTTGTACCAAAATTCAAAGATATTTTTACACAATTTAAAGCAGAACTTCCACTTCCAACAAGAATACTTCTTCTTATGGAAAATCTGATCAACAACTATGGTCTTTATCTTCTCGCTGCTATTGCTGCAATCATTATACTATTCCAGTATATGCTGAACAACAATGAAGAATTTAAAAAGCAATACGATCAATATATTCTAAAACTTTATCTCATTGGCGATATTATTTTCTATGCTACGCTTAGTCGTTTTTGCCTTGTTTTTACAGAATTAATTCGTGCAGGTATTCCTATTGCCGATGCCTTAGATACAGCCTTATTGACTCTTGACAATACGCATCTTAAAAAAAAGCTTTCTGCTGTTAAAATTTCTGTTCAAAGAGGTATTTCTCTCACGGAATCTTTTCGTGATACCGAACTCTTCGAAGGTATGCTCATACAAATGATACAAGCAGGTGAGCAAAGTGGTACACTCGATAAAATGCTTGAGAAAGTCACACTTTATTACAAATCACGCTTTAGCCAAATTATTGATAATATCGCTAGTTATATTGAGCCTATTTTATTAGGTTTTATCGCCGCTATGGTTCTATTAATGGCACTTGGAATTTTTATGCCAATGTGGGATATGGCAAAAGCTGTCAAAACGTAAGTAATAAGGTACTTTGCCTTATGTTTTTATGCATAAGGCAAAGTCAATTATTAAAACTCTTTAGGAATTGTACAATCCAAATTTTCTTTAAATTTGTCTTTTGCAAGCTCAATGAGCTCTTTTTGGCCAAATTTTCCAATTAAACATAAAGCACCTAATTTTTTACACCATAAGCGCTCTACTTTAACTCGGTAATCATCTTCTTTCACTTTTGTATAAATACTCCAGCTACGAATACTCTTCTTTTCTTTGTATCCTAACACTTCAATAATTTCTTTATCATCAACTTTGCGCTCAATTACAGAACGTAGTTGTGTTTCATTTAAACCTAGTTTCCATGCTTTATAACCTAAGACAATAGCACGTGCACGCTCAGGGGCATTTGTTTTTAATTTATCAAAGCTTGCTCCAAAATATTTGAGAGGAACAATAATATCTTTTGCTTTAAAAATTTTATCTCTTTCGATAAATTTAGGTTGATTAACGTTTTCCAATAACTATCCTTTACAATAAATACATTAAAATGGCCAAATGGTTTCCATAAATTTGGCACCCCATGGTTTGGTTGTTGTTTGATCAATATCGCCTTCTGTTTTATATAAGATTTTTGCATCTGCAATATACTTAGAGTCAATATTGTTGTTTTTATCAATATCGTATGGACGAATAACGCCACTCACTTGAATAATCTGTTTTTCTCCATTAATAAGAAGCTCACGACTTCCTTCAATAAAATAATGGCCGTTATTAAGAATTTTAATAATACGTGCTGAAATAGTCGTTGTAAATGTTTCGTTACGTGTATTACTACCATTTCCTGTAAATGCATTATTAGAACCTGTTGTGAAGCCTATATTGCCAACTTCATTTAAGTTTTTTGCAACTGCTCCTAAAACGCCTCCTCCTGCTGCTGTTGTGATACCTGCACCAAGAGAATCTGAACTTTGTTTTGTTAAAGCTTTTTTACCTGTTGACGATTGTGCTGTTTTTTCTGTAATAGTAACAGTAACGACATCATTAAGATGCATTGCTTTAAGGTCAGAAAATAATGGGTTATCTCCTTGTCCAAAAAGACTACCAGGGTTAGGAGCCATCGTTTCATTTACTTTAGAAGGTGTTTCATCAACATAAACAGGTGCTTTCATGCTAATTTTTGGATCGGCTGGATGTACTGAACACCCTGCTAAAACTAAAACTGCCACAAAGCTACATGCAAAAACTCTCATATAACTCCATTTTATTCTATTTTTTACCATTATACTATAAAATACTCCTCTCTAAAGCAAATTAAGCTCCAAGGAAACACATGTCACAACTCAAAATGAAACTTCAAGATGACCTTAAAGATGCTATGAAAAATAAAGACAACTTCAAACGTGATGCTATTCGTTTTTTAATGAGCGCACTTAAACAAATTGAAGTCGACGAGCGTAAAGAACTGAGTGATTCTGATATTTTAAAAATCATCCAAAAATCACTTAAACAACGTGATGATGCAGCTACAGCATTCAAAGAGGCTGGTCGCATTGATTTATATGATAAAGAAGTTGCAGAAGCAGCTATTTTGAAATCATACTTACCACAACAACTCAGTGATGAAGCTCTTAAAGCTATTATTCAAAAACACATAGAATTAAGTGGTGCAACATCTCTTAAAGAGATTGGTAAAATTATGGGTAGTGTTCTTGCTGAATGCGAAGGTGTTGCTGATGGAAAACGAATCAATACGATTGCAAAAGAACTTTTATCGTAAATGACATGTAGAGAACTTTTCTCTACATGTCTTCAAGCATACTTATTTTGTATGGTGTGCTTCAATCATTTCCAACGTTTCAATAGCAATTTCTAGTTCTTCATTTGTTGGAATAACTAAAACTTTGACTTTACTCTCAGGTGTACTAATCTGCATAATTTCACTTGAGTGCATTTCATTCAATTTCGGGTCAATTTTAATCCCTAAATTTTCTAAATTCTCGCAAGCTTTTAGACGTACACCACTATCATTTTCACCAATACCACCTGTAAAAACAATACAATCAACACGTCCAAGAACAGCACTGTATGAACCGATATATTTTTTTAAGCGATAAATGAACATTTCACGAGCTAATGTGGCTTTTTCATCACCCTCTTCTGACATGCGCATAATTTCACGCATATCATTGTTGCCACATATACCTTTGAGTCCACTCTCTTTATTGAGCATTTTATCCAATTCATCAATACCAAGCCCACATTTACGAGCAAGATAGAAAAGGATTGCTGGATCAAGATCGCCACTGCGCGTTCCCATAACTAAACCTTCTAACGGTGTTAAGCCCATAGAAGTATCTACACTTTTACCATTTTCAATTGCTGTAACACTTGCACCATTACCTAAATGAAGAGTGATAGCATTGAGTGTATTCATCTCTTTTTTTAAATATTTAGCTGCTTCTTTTGTTACATAATAATGGGACGTTCCATGAAATCCATAACGGCGAATACGTAAATCCTCATAATATTTATAAGGGATAGCGTACATATAAGCATATTTTGGCAACGTCGAGTGAAACGCTGTATCAAAAACTGCTACTTGAGGAACATTTGGGCTTTGGTGTACAGATACTTTCATTCCAGCTAAATGTCCTGGGTTGTGTAGTGGTCCAAGAGGAATGAGACGTTCAATTTCAGACATAACGTACTCATTGACCATAGCAGGTTCTTGAAAAGAAGCGCCACCTTGAACAACACGATGACCTATACCATCGAGTTCATTAAGATCATGAATCACACCTGATTGAATTAAGGCTTCACTCATCCATTTCAAAGCCTCATCATGATCTTTGATGGAACATTTTTCTTCTTTTTTCTGTTCAACATCATTGCTATCTTTGTATTTAATTTTAGCCATTGACTCTTTTTCGCCAATTTGTTCAATAATACCACTGGCTAACACAGCATTATTAGTCATATTAAAGAGTTGGTATTTTACGGAAGAACTACCTGCATTTAAGACTAAAATTTTCACTTATTTGCTCCATCGTTGGTTTGTGCTTGAATCGCAGTAATAGCTACAGTATTGACAATATCAGGAACTAAACAACCACGACTGAGGTCATTCACTGGTTTACGTAACCCTTGAAGAACAGGTCCAATTGCCACAGCTCCAGAGCTTCTTTGAACTGCTTTATAGGTATTATTGCCCGTATTGAGGTCTGGGAAAATAAAGATGGTTGCTTCACCAGCTACTTTACTGTTAGGTAATTTGGTTTTTGCAACAGTTGGATCAATAGCAGCATCGTATTGGATAGGTCCTTCAACGAGAAGATCAGGACGCGTCTCTTTAACGATTTTTGTCGCAAGTCTGACTTTTTCAACCTCTTCGCCTTTACCAGAATCTCCTGTCGAATAAGAGAGCATTGCAATTTTTGGCTCAATACCAAACATCTTAGCAGTATCAGCTGATGAAATAGCGATTTGCGCTAGTTCTTCTGCGTTTGGATCTTGGTTAACGGCACAATCTCCATACACAAGAACTTTAGTCTCTAAACACATAAAGAAGAGACTTGAAACGATAGAAATACCCGGTTTTGTTTTAATGATTTGAAGCGCAGGACGAATAGTTTCTTGCGTCGTATGAATGGCACCTGAGACCATACCATCAGCATAACCAGAATAAACCATCATCGTACCAAAATAGTTTTTCATCATCATACTATCACGTGCTACATCTAGCGCTAATCCTTTAGCTTTACGCATTTCATAGAAAGATGTTACGAATTCTTCCATCAATGGTGATGATAATGGATCAATAATAGTTGCCTTACTAATATCAAGACCAAGGCTTGCACTCTTTTGTCGAACTTCATCTTCAACACCTAAAAGAATAATATCAGCAACATCACGGCGTAACAAAATTTCTGTTGCACGCAAAATTCGCTCATCATTACTTTCTGGAAGTACAATTTTCTTACGTTTTTTTCGAGCACGTTCAAAAAGTGCATATTCGAACATAATAGGAGTAATAGAGCTTGTTGAAGACTCTGTATTGATTGATTGCTCTATTTCTGAGACATTTACATTAGCCGAAAAAAGACCCATTGCAAGTGCAATTTTTCTCACACTTTGAGGCGTAATTCTTGCTGGCACTTTGGCAACATTAACAGCAGTGTTAAAGGTACCATCTTCTACGCTTAAAATAGGAATCGAAAGATCTTTAAAACCAGCAATGAGCTTATTGATAGACTTGTGTGGCATCATACCGGCAGTCAACAAAATACCTGAAATGTTAGGATAATTATTGGAGAAGACCGTACTAAGACAACCAACAATAATATCAGATCTATCTCCAGAAGTGATGACTAAATCACCATCTTCAATATACTCAAGAAAATTATCCAATTTCATTGCAGCAATTTTACTTTGCTTCACAACACGTCTTAAGTCTTTTTCTTCACCATAAATATGCATACATCCAAGCGCTTTTTTTACTTCAGCAACGGTTGGTGTATCAAGTTCTGGAACTTCTGGTAAGAAATAAATAGGTGCATTATGCAATGGCTCTTGTTTGTTGAGTATTTTTAACTCTTCAAACTCCGCTTCACCTAAACGATTGACAAATGTTGCAAAATGTTGACAGCCAGCAGCTTTAATCGCTTCTGCTTCAATATGAATCTCATCGATTACCTCTTTAACACTTTTATTTTTACCTTTGAGAATACTAATAAAAGGACTGCTAAGGTTTTTAGCAATAGAGAGATTAATATCAAAATCGAGGGTTTGCGAAAAATTAGCTTGATTAAGCCCTTCAATAAGAACAAAATCATATTTACTTTCTAAGATTTTGCATTTATCAATGAGGTTTTCCAAAACTTCATTGTATTTATTTTCAGCAATCAAACTTTCAACTTGATGCACAGTATAACCATACATCTCTTCCTCATTCATACTAAGAGCATAATACTCTTGCATAAATGCAATATCTTTATCCTTCTCAGTCGTATCTAAGATGACTGGACGAAAAAAAGCCACTTTACCAAGCCGCCCTTTTAGCAGCTCCATAATACCCATCGCAACAATCAAACTACCCGCTGCTTGTTCAAGCGATGAGATATACAAACTCTTCGTTTTCATCCCACTCCTTTTAAATTTGTCCCTCATGATACTTTAGATCGTATAACATTCGTATAATAAAATATTTTTTTTAGATAAAACTTGGTGCATCATTAGAAAAAAGTATCACATCTCCTGCATGTGTATACTCAGCTAAGGTCTCTTGTAGCTTGGATTTATCTGTTAGAAGAATTTTTTGTGCTTTTTTGATAGAAAAATCTAAAATATTTACATTCATTTTTCCTGTAATAATGACAAGGTCAAACACTTCATCAATCTTTTTAGCAAGTATCGTATTGGCTTCTTCAGTACTTTCTACAATGCCAGGAGTAATAATCACTTTACGACCACTATGAGTTGCCACTAACGCATAGGAGCTAATCATACCTTCTAGGTTACCATTGAAACTATCATCAATAATCAGTTTGCCACCTGCCTCAATTTTTTGAAGACGATGTTCAACACCTTTGAGCGTAGCTACAGCTTCTTTAATTTCTTCTATACTAAGGCCAAGAGTTCGAGCGACATGAATCGCTGCCGCAATATTGATAGCATTAAAAGCACCCAAAAGGTTACAATGGAAATGTTCTTTTTTACCATCCAACATCATGGTAAAAGAAAGACCTTGTAATGTTGACTCAACATCGCCTAATTCATCGCCAAAAGAAAGAATGGTATCTGTACCCTTAATATGGGCACTTTCATGCACAAAAGCTTTTTCAAGCCTTGAAGAGTGTATCAGCTCCATTTTTGTATTGCGAATATTTTCTAAGGTTTTAAAATATTCTATATGCTGTTCTCCGATGCACCCAACAATTGCAATGTGAGGATTGGCAAATTGTGCTATCTCATGAATATCACCACGCGCACGCGCACCTGCCTCGACGATATACACATCGCATAACGCAGGCAAAGATTCATTAATGTCTTTAACAATACCCCCTAAAGTATTGACACTTCTGGGTGTTTTATAGACATTCAATTTTGTAGAAAGAATGTGTGCTAAAAAGTTTTTAATACTTGTTTTTCCATAACTTGCTGTAATGGCAACAACTTTAAGCGCATGATTTGACATGAGTTTTTTTTGTGCTTCTTTTTGAAAACTCATAAAAAGTAGTTTTTCATAAAGCATGCTCATTATCTGTGCAATCACAAGAGGAATAATAACACCGAGTTTTAAACACGAAGCGAAGAATCCACATAGAAGATCTTGAAACAGTGTTGCTAAAACTAAAAAAAGAAAAAAGCGTTTAATTCTACTTGTCCAAACAAGCTTTTTGTCCATCTTTCTGTGCCATATAAAAAGCAAGATTAAAAAAAGTATCACAAAACCATAAAACAAAGCGCCTTCTAAAGCATAATACCCTAAAAGAGGCAATCCAAAGAAATAAGCATGCCAGTCATAACGATTATAGTGAAATAAAACACGCTCCACTCTGTAACTATACCATTGCATAGCCGTTATAAAATAAAAACCTATCCCTAATATAAAACCTAGATGAACTATGCTTAAAAGTATTTGTTCCATATGTTATCTCTTTTCAAAATCATCAAAAATCATATGACCAATTTTTTCACATGTAACATCATGAACATCCGAAAACATTGAGCCATCATATAACTTGCTGATAAAAAATTCTAAATCCTCTTCATAGGTCGCATTTATAACCACTTCAACGCTACCATCATTGAGATTTGTAACGTAACCAACATAATCTAACGCTTTTGCCATTTCAACCACAAAACGTCTATAATTTACACCTTGAACGCGACCTGTAACCATTAACTTGTATGTATTCAAAACCCAAACTCCAAAAGCGTTTTCTCAATGCACCGGTATTGTTTTAAAAAGAAAAAGTGATCTCCTTCTAAAGGATAAAAATGACTCCCATGAATTAAACTATGTATTTTTTCACCACTAGAAAGAGGTGTTGCCTTATCATCTTTACCCCAAAAGATAAATGTTTTTGCTTTTCGTGCATGAAATTTTTCACTCAAATCTTCATTAACAACACGTTTGAGAATTTCATACATTACCTGACTCATGCCATCAACATCTTTTGTTGCAAAAAAGCGATAGAAAGATCGCGGTGCAAAAGGTTTTAATAGTTTAAAAAGTGCTATTTTTGTTCTAACCTTCAACGACTTTGGTGCAACAATTCCAGCACTAGAGAGCAAAACAAGAACTTCAGGATTAAGAAGTGTTGCAACTTTTCCACCATAAGAGTGCCCTACAATCATAAAAGGCTTTATCTGTAAAGCATCTAAAAAAGATTGAACAATTGCAGCATATACATCAGTATCAATGACAGAATCAATAGATGAATGACCAAATCCAGGCAAATCCAGATAAACATGTTGGTACGAAACAAACGTTTTACCAAACGCTTGTTTCATAATTTCTTTATTACTTCCCCAACCATGTAAAAAAAGAATTGTTTTGGGTTGACCAAAATTGAGTATCTCATATGCAAGAGCATATGTGTTATTTTGGAATAAAATCTCTTTCTTAGCCATCACTCTTCTTTTTCGTACTGGCATAGATTTTTTCTAAAATTTGAACTGCTTCACTCATTTTTTCGTATTCATCGACTGTGATCATCACCGCTTCAAAGCGATTATTTTTCACAATGACAACACGCTTGTTTTCACCCTTACTTAAACTGCCCAACACAGAGCTAAAATTACGCACCATGTCGGTAGCAGTCATTATTTCATTCTTGGCATAGGTCATTACAGCAAACCTTTGTGCAAAATTTTATGTAATATCCTACATAAAGAAGACTTTTACTTCCCTTTAGCAGCTTGAATGGAATTGATATAGCGGTATTCTTTACTCATAGTGATACTTTTAGGTAAGTACCCTGAAAGCATTGTAATAATGCTATCAAAATCATCAAAAAGATAATTTGCCATACTTCCAGGAATTGGGTTAATTTCATTAAGATAAATTTTCTCATCAATTACAAAGAAGTCACAGCGAATCAGAGCACCTAAAAAGAGTGGATCATAAAGCTTCACAAATGCTTCACGAATACCCTCTTCTGTTTTTGAATCAAGAGTAGCTTCATTGACTCTTTTTGTGCGAGAGAAATCTAAATACTTTTTATCAAAATCTAAAAATTCTTCTTTCTGTGGTTCTTCAATGATTGAAAAATGAAAAGTATTTGTTTTACAACCAGCAAGATTATACTCTTTGACTCCGCTCATAAACGGTTCAATAAGTACAGTATCATCAAATTCAAACGCAACATCTAGTGCATAAGAAAGCTCTTTTTCTTCTTTAACAATACCAATTCCAATGGAGCTACCAAGACGTAGAGGTTTTACAATAAAAGGGTAAGGAATTCTAATCGACTCATTGCTACCTTTACGCAACGCTTGATAATCTAAAACATTGACACCGACTTCTTTTGCATAAAGCTTTGTAAAAAGTTTATTGTAACTGATGCAACTACCTTCTGTTCTTGGCCCAATATATGGCACATTGAAAAAATCCAACATTGAACTGATTTTTCCATCTTCACCATCACGACCATGGATAAGATTAATCATGACATCAAATGTCACTTTTTCCTCGCCTAACATTTTCTTTGCAAAGAAACCACCCTGTTTAAGGTAAAGAGGTTTATCTTTTTTATACTCACCACTACTAAAACGTTTTGATGTTATTTTATCTGTTGGTATTAAATAAAAATTACGTTCATAATCACAAAAAATATAAACAATATCACTTTTAAGAACTTTTTTTAACGCAATGGCACTGACCACACTTATCTCATGTTCAAAACTTTGAGCGCCAAATAAAACGGCTATAGTCATCTTTTTCCTTTATTATAATTATTTTACTGTTTTGTTAATTTTGATTATTTTCTAGCTAAGTTTTCGAAGTGCTTCTTTAATCAACGTCTGAGTATCATTTCCTTGACATGTACTAAGGACTTTCTTAATCATCTCTTTTTTAAATCCAAGACTCTCAAGTGCCATAGATGCTTCAAGAAGACTTCCACTTGCGCTTTCTTCATTGTGTAACTGCAATGAAAAATCACTAAGCTCCACTAATATACGTTTTGCACTTTTAGGGCCAATTCCTGGCACTTTTTGAAATGCTTGAATATTTTGAGAAAGGAGTGCACCAGCAAAATCATCTGGGCTAAGCGTCGAACAAACGGCAAGTGCCGTAGAAGGGCCAATACCATTCAGTTTAATCAGTGTATCAAAAACTTTTTTTTCATTTTCGTCGATAAAACCATACAGACTGTGCTGATCTTCCCTAATAATCTGAGTAACATGAAGAGCAATGGCATCACTACTTATTTTGCCAAGACATGACAATGACACAAAAACCTTATAGGTTAATCCTGATGACGTTTTGATATGAACAAATGTCACCTCTTTTTTTACTACTTTACCTTCAATACCTACTATCATTTGCTACTATACTCACCTGATCGAATAATTCTGTGTTCACCATTGCCCATATCTTTGAGCGTAATTTCACGAGCAATTTCGCGCTCTTTTGGATTATACGTGATATCTTTAGGTGGATAAATCAGTCTAAAACGCACTTCGTTAAACTCTTTCCATGAGGAATGATTAATGATCTTTGCTGAAAATACTTTATTTTGAATGCGATTGAGATCTTCACGATATTCTTGTAATTCCTCTTTTTTATCTTTAAATGTTTGCAATACATTGTTATAATCAATGACTTTTTCTTGAAAATCTTTAATCTTTGCAAAGAGTGTTACGGGAGGCTCAACACCTGTACGTTTAAGCTCCATAATTTTATCTTTGACCATTTCAGCCATAGGTTTATTTTTATCGATAAACTCTTTTTTTGCACTCAGCTGTCTGGGATATGCTTTAAGTTCTTCTTCTAATTTTTCAATTTTTTTATTAATTGAGTCAATCATTTCATTAAATTCTTTAGTGACACTAGGATCTATAATAAATTTATTATTATTTCCTTTAAGTTCAGTGACTTCCAAGATTTCAGACGCTGTTATTTTGGCATTTGACATCAAATTTTCAATTTTAACAATTTTGGCAATAACTTCACCACCAATCATATGATTGATATGAACAATATCTCCAATGACCTTACCACCTTCTAAACGGTCGATCTCTACATCAGCACCATTGGCTTCTCCACGGTGTACTGCTATAATGATTTTATCGGCTTCAATATAAGCAGTTTGATGGGTTTGTCCACCAATATCAGCAATTTTAGCCTTAATTCTAGCGCCACTGCCAATGTTTCCTTGAACATGAACTTCAGTTGTTTCGACACTCATACCTGCACCAATGGCATCTTTGAGTATGTCTTTTTCTTTAATGTTTATCTTGATATTTGAACCCAAACTCGCATCGATTGAACCTGTGGATTTAAAGCTAATTTCGTTAATTTCCATTTGGTCTTGAATATCATATGTTCCTTTTTCAAAATTAACATAGCCACCACGATTTGCAATATACTTAATACTCGTTTCACTCTCTTTTTTGATCAAATTTGCAGTAATTAAGATAGGTGCATCATTTGTTTTTCGAGGTTCTTTAATTGGTAAAAATGCTCCTCTACAATTTCGTCCAGGAGTTCCAAGTTGAGGCTTAATGTATTCGATAATACACTCATCTTTATCCACAGCTAATACAAATCCTCGTTTAGAATAATCTATTTTACCATCGGTTGTTTTTGGATTTATCTTTTTCTTGTAATGGAAAATAAGATCATCGTTTACGGAAGGTACTTCATCAACACCTTGACATACAACAAAGGTTTGATTTTGATCTATGATGCCATTGACGCGAATATTCGCAACAATTTTTTTGATCTCCTTGTACATATTCTGATCGCGAATTCCAACTAAAATACCTGCTTTGATTTTTTTGATCTGAATATCTTCAATCATTTTTTCTTCAAGTTTTGAAGTATATTTTACATCATGATTTTGCGCTACCATAGCAATAATTTTGGTAAGACTTTTATTGCCACTGAGTGTAATATCAGGAAGAATTGTATGATCATCTTCTTGATCTTCAACCCTAAAAATCTCAACACGATAATGCTGGGTTAATTTCAAATTGGGATTGAGTAAAAAACTATCATCAAGAAGCAACTTTAATTCTTCTTCTGTCATTTCGTTGTTTTCACTCTTCTCATCACTATAATATGTTGTTGTACGAAGAAGTTTAAAAGCAAGATCTGTTGGCTTAAGATGATGCGATATAGCAACATTCTTGAGCTCTTTCATCACATTTGTAGTATCAATGACGATGGACTTAAATTCAGACGTACCACCATCACTTAGTTTTGCCTCATCCGTATTATTTCCTGTTATTTTGTCAAATAATCCCAATGTGCACCTCTAAATAAATTTATGTGAGTTTCTGAACCCATGTGTTTGTATATCGGCTGAAAGTTATATAAATGTTGCTTATCTTAGCGAAAAATAGATAAAAATTTCGTTTAAACGTTATTTGGCTAAAATTCCAAATGCTTATAAAATCATTTTTCACAAACAGTATCGGTACACTTGTTTCACGCGTCTTTGGCTTTATCAGAGACATGTTGAGCGCTTCTATTTTAGGTGCAAATATCTATAGTGATATTTTCTTCGTGGCATTTAAGTTTCCCAATCTTTTTCGCCGAATCTTTGCAGAAGGGGCGTTTACACAAAGTTTTATTCCTAGTTTTATTAAAACACCACGTAAAGCGCTCTTTACCTATACGATTTTTATACGTTTTTTCCTTTTCCTCATTCTTTTTTCATTGATTGTCACTCTTTTTAGTGAATTTTTTGCCAAAATAATCGCTTTTGGCTTTGATGAGGAGACCGTAGCTCTTTCTGCACCATTTGTGGCTATTAACTTTTACTATCTTCCTCTTATTTTCTGTGTAACACTCTTTGGTTCATTATTACAGTATAAACATCACTTTGCTGTTTCTGCCTTTTCTACGGCACTTCTGAATATTGGAATGATAGGTGCGTTACTTTTATATCAAGGTTACGATAAAAAAACAATTGTATATGCCCTAAGTTATGGTGTTTTAGTAGGTGGACTGCTTCAAGTTATTTCCCATCTTATTGCTTTGAAGCAGGATAATTTTTGTAAATTCTTTGCGCTTGGTTTCAAACACCGTCATAAAAGAGACAGTGCCCTTGAAGTGAGCAATAAAAGTTTCAATCGCTCTTTTTGGCACTCTATTATTGGTAACTCAACACCACAAATCGTCTCATTTGTTGATACAACATTAGCAAGCTTTTTGGTCACAGGAAGCATTAGTTATCTGTACTATGGAAACCGTATTTTTCAGCTTCCACTCGCACTTTTTGCTATTGCTCTTACAACAGGTATTTTTCCAAAGATTACAAGACTTCTTAAAGCCAATAACGAAGAAGAAGCCTCTAGACTTCTAACACAAGGTTTTTGGGTTTTAGCATTTTTACTGACGACCTCGACACTTGGTGGATATATGCTCAGTCATGAAATTGTTTGGCTCTTATTTGAACATGGCTCTTTTTCTAAAGAAGATACCCAAATGACAGGCTTTGTGCTGGCAATGTATATGATAGGACTTATCCCCTTTGGCTTAGCAAAGCTCTTTTCACTATGGCTTTATGCAGGTATGCGCCAAAAAGAAGCGGCAATTATTGCCATGTATTCGCTAGCCTCCAATCTTATCTTCTCTTTTGCTCTTATTAAACCTATGGGTGCTGCTGGTCTTGCACTTGCAGGCTCTTTATCTGCTTTTGTCTTACTCTTTTTTACATTACGCTCTTTTGGGCTCTCAAAGTTTTTTGCTATACTATATAGTAAAAAAACACTCATATTAGTAGCACTCCTTCTTGTCGAATGGGGAATTTTAAGCTATGTAAAGGAACTTATTCATGGTTATTTATGATTCGGTACAAAAGAAGAAAGTACCGTTTATCCCCATCAAGGAAAACGAAGTTAAAATTTATGTGTGTGGACCAACTGTTTATGATGATGCACATTTAGGCCATGCTCGTAGTGCTATCGCTTTTGATCTTTTACGCCGTGTTTTTACAGCGCTCGGATATACTGTGACATTTGTTAAAAACTTCACAGACATCGATGATAAAATTATCAATAAAATGAAAGAGAGTGGCAAATCACTTGAAGAAATTACCTCATTTTATATAGATCGTTATAAAAACGAGATGCATGCTTTACATGTGAATGATGCGGACATCGAACCAAAGGCCACAGAGACTGTTTCTGAGATTGTCTCTTTTATTGATGTGATGTTAGGTAAAAAAGTTGCTTACGCTACCAGTGATGGTATCTATTTTGATACTTCAAAAGATACAAAATACCTCTCTTTAAGCCATCGGGCCATTGATGAAGATGCAACACAAGCCAGAGTAGAACAAAAAGAAGAAAAAAAAGATCAAAAGGATTTTGCACTCTGGAAATTCTCAAAAACCAATGAACCAAGTTACCCTGCTCCTTTTGGAATTGGACGACCAGGATGGCACATTGAGTGTTCTGCAATGATTGAAAAACACCTTGCAAGCAGTGGAGATTATCAGATCGATATTCACGCGGGAGGCGCAGATCTTCTTTTCCCACATCATGAAAATGAGGCTGCACAAACCAGATGTAAAAGTGACCAAGAGCTCGCAAAGTACTGGATGCATAATGGTTTTGTAACCATCAGTGGAGAGAAGATGAGCAAATCACTGGGCAATAGCTTTTTCCTAAAAGACGCTCTTGCTATTTACAGTGGTGAAGTGCTTCGTTTTTACCTGCTTGCAACACATTACAGGGCTAATTTCAACTTTGCAGAAGAAGACTTACTAAATACAAAAAAACGACTTGATAAGCTTTATCGCCTGAAAAAAAGAGTATTTGAAAGCACGCCAAGTGAAATTTCATCAAGTTTTAAAGAAACGATGCTTGAAGCACTTAGTGATGATCTTAATATTTCCAAAGCACTTGCTGCTTTGGATGAAATGATCTCTTATGCCAATGAAATGCTTGATGCAAATCCTAAAGATAAAGCGTTTAAAGCTACGACACATGCAAATCTCATATGGATCGAAGCATTACTTGGTATTGGGCTTTACAATCCATATGCTTACTTTCAAATTGGTATCAGTAATGTTGAAAAAATAGAGATAGAAGCACTAATTGTTGAGCGTACACAGGCTAAAAAAGCAAAAGATTTTGCCAAAGCTGATGAAATTCGCACACTTTTAGAAGCTCGAAATATTCAGCTTATGGACACGGCGACAGGCACACAATGGGAAAAGGTGAATTAATGTATAGCTTCAAAGATGTATTTAAGCGTTTTTCTCCTTTTTACAAAGATTACATACCTTATTTCATTTTAACGATTATTGGTATGGGACTTGCAAGTGGAGGTACCGCTTATTCTGCATATCTTGTGAAACCTCTTTTAGATGAAATTTTCATCGCAAAAGATAGAACAATGCTTGAGCTTTTGCCTTATGCTATTATTGCCGTCTATGCGATCAAAGAAGCTGGCAGATACATGCAAGCTTATTATACTGCATATATTGGACATGATATCATTAGACGTTTTCGTGAAAATATTTTGGAAAATTTACTCAAACTCGATCTTTCTTTTTTCCATGAATACAGGACTGGTGAACTTATCAGCCGTAACACCAACGATGTTGAACGTGTCCGTACAGTCGTTTCAAATTTGATTCCCGAATTTTTACGAGAATCATTCACTATTATAGGTCTTATTGGTGTTGTTATTTATCAAAGTTATGAACTTGCTTTTTATGCATTAGTTGTCATGCCTTTGGCTATCTATCCATTGAGCGTTCTTTCAAAAAAAATGAAAAAAGTTTCACGTCAATCGCAAGAAAAAATCTCTGATATTACTGCAAAACTGAGTGAAATTTTTAATAATATTGAAATTATTCAAGCCAATAATGCTCAAAAATTTGAGCATGGACTTTTTAAAAAAGACAATGAACGCTTTTTCAAACTGACGATGAAATCAGTCAAAGTCAATGAACTTGTTAGCCCAGTAATGGAGACATTAGGTTCAATTGGTGTTGCTGTTGTAATTTTAGTAGGTGGTAAAGAGGTTATTGAAGGAAGTATGAGTGTTGGAGCATTTTTTTCTTTTTTAACAGCTTTGTTTATGCTTTATACGCCTATTAAAAGGATATCAGGACTTTACAACAGAATGCAAGATGCATTAGTTGCAAGTGAACGTATCTTCTTTTTGTTAGATCAACAACCTTCTATCATCAACGGTAAGACTTCTTTACCTGAAAAAATTGAATCCATTACGTTTGATAAGGTTTCCCTCTTTTACGGTGATAAACAAGCATTACACGATGTAAGTCTTGAAGCAAAAGCAGGAGAAATGATTGCCCTCATTGGTGATAGTGGTGGCGGAAAAAGCTCACTTATGAATATGCTCATGCGTTTTTATGATCCTTCCTCTGGTAGTATTAAAATTAACAATATTGATCTTAAAACATTCAATTTTCATGAGCTTCGTTATAACGTTGCAATGGTTACTCAACGCGTTTATATTTTTCATGACACCATTGCAGCCAATGTCGCATATGGCAAAGAAATTGATGAAGCAAAAGTGATTGATGCGTTACAAAAAGCAAATGCATATGAATTCGTACAAAATTTGAACGAAGGAATTTATACACATTTAGATGAGTTTGGTACAAACCTCTCAGGAGGCCAGCGTCAACGTATTGCAATTGCAAGAGCTATTTATACGAATCCTCAAGTACTCATTTTGGATGAAGCAACTTCTGCACTTGATTCTCATAGTGAACAAAAAATTACTGAAGCTATTGAAAATCTCATTAAAGACAAAATTACGTTTGTGATTGCACATCGCTTAAGTACCATCAAAAAAGCCAATAAAATTGCTCTGTTAAAACACGGCAAAATTTGTGCTATTGGCAGTGATGAAGAGCTACTGCAAACATCCAAAGAGTATCTAAAGCTCAAAGGTTTACAACACTAAGAAAGCCTAAAATCAACCATCTTTTATCTTTTATGGAGTATAATCGCGTACTTTATATTGAAGGAAATAAAAGATGTTTGATTATTATGCCATTATGAAAAAATTGATGTTTAACTTCTCACCAGAGAATGCTCACACGATTGCAGAATTTTTCTTCAAAAATGGCGCTAAATTTACACCTTTTATTCTCTCTCCTATTGCAGAGCAATTTTTTATTCATGACAAACGTCTTGAACAAGAACTTTTTGGAAAAACATTTCTGAATCCAATAGGTATTGGTGCGGGTTTTGATAAAAATGCAACCATGATTAAAATGCTTACAGCACTTGGATTTGGACACATTGAATATGGCACAATGACGCCAGAACCTCAAAGTGGCAACCCAAAACCACGTTGTTTTCGTTTTCCAGAGTATGAAACTATTCAAAATGCGATGGGCTTTAATAATGATGGTATGAATGCAATCGCTAAGCGTGTTGAGGCGCTTTACCCTTTTGCAACACCATTAGGTGCAAATATTGGTAAAAACAAAACAACAACTGCAGAAAATGCACTAAAAGATTATGAAAAACTTATTAAACGTTTTAAAGATTTAAGTGATTATTTAGTGGTTAATATCTCTTCTCCTAACACACCAGGACTAAGAGATTTACAAAATGAACAATTTATCAAAGATCTTTTTGTAATGGCAAAAGAGTTAACGACAAAACCTGTGCTTTTAAAAATTGCACCTGATCTAGCCGTTGCTGACGCCCTTACAATCTGTTCTACAGCTCTTGACAATGGTGCAGCAGGTATTGTAGCAACTAATACTACAATCGATTATTCACTCCTACCAAATGCAAAAGATTTTGGAGGACTAAGTGGTAAAGTATTAACAGAGAAAAGTTTTGCAATGTTTGAAGCACTTGCTAAAGAGTTTTTTGGAAAAACGACGCTTATATCAGTCGGTGGTATTGACTCAGCAGATGAAGCATACCGAAGATTAAAAGCGGGAGCAAGCCTTGTTCAAATTTACTCAGCCTTTATTTTCAAAGGTCCATCACTTAATCGTGCTATCAATCTTGGAATTTTGGAACGTATGGAAAAAGATGGATTTGCACATATCAGCGAAGTAATAGGAAGCGATAGGAGATGATAAGGTATGAAAAAAGTACTACTATTTTTAACATTTTTAGGAGCATTGATGGCTAACTCACTACCTGAGCATTTCACCAAGACATTAGAAAATGGTCTTCAAATTGTTGTTATTCCCATGAACAATAAAAGTGATGTCATCACTACAGATATTTTTTATAAAGTGGGTAGTGGTAATGAAATTATGGGAAAAAGTGGTATTGCACATATGCTAGAGCACCTTAATTTTAAATCGACAAAGAACCTAAAAGCAGGTGAATTTGACGAAATCGTTAAAGGTTTTGGCGGTGTAAATAATGCTTCTACTGGCTTTGACTATACACATTACTACATCAAAAGTTCATCAAAAAATTTGCCAAAATCATTAGAGTTGTTTGCAGAACTGATGCAAAACCTCAAACTAACCGATGAAGAGTTCCAACCTGAACGTAATGTTGTTTTAGAAGAGCGTTTATGGAGAACTGACAACTCACCTATTGGGTATCTGTACTTTAGACTGTTCAATAATGCATTTACCTACCATCCATACCATTGGACACCAATTGGTTTTAAAGATGACATTAAAAATTGGAGTATTGAGGATATTCGTAGTTTTCACTCAAAGTATTATCAACCTGCCAATGCCATTGTTGTTGTAGCAGGTGATATAACACCAGAAGTTGTTTTTGAAAATGTAACTAAATATTTTGGCGCTATTAAAAATGCTTCACCTATCCCAAGTGCACATCACCAAATTGAACCACAACAAGATGGCGCAAAACGTTTAATGATCAAAAAAGAAAGCGAAGTGGAAATGGTAGCTATTGCCTATAAAATTCCTAACTTCTTGCATGAAGACCAAGCAGCGCTTTCTGCATTAAGTGAGCTTTTAAGCAGTGGCAAAAGTAGCAAACTTCAGAGAATTCTTGTTGATGAGAAAAAACTTGTCAACCAAATTTATGGTTACGCGATGGAAGCAAAAGACCCTTCTGTCTTTTTATTTCTAGCAGTATGTAATCCTGGTGTTAAAGCAGAAAATGTTGAAGCAGAAATTTTAAAAATTATCGAAAGCCTTAAAAAAGGCGATGTCAGTGATAAAGATATTGAAAAAATTAAGATCAACACAAAAGCTGATTTTATTCATAATTTAGAAAGTTCAAGCGAACTTGCTACCCTATTTGGTTCATACTATGCGAAGGGAGACATCTCCCCGTTACTTAATTATGAAGAGCGTATCAATGCATTAAAAAAAGAAGATATAATCAAGGCTGTTAATAAATATTTAGTTCAACAATCATCCACTACTGTGATATTAAGAAAGGATTACTAAAATGCAACATGCGTTACAAGGAGCGATGACAGCTCTTATCACACCATTCAAAAATGGCAAACTCGATGAAGTACAATATGCAAAATTGATAGAAAGACAAATAAAAAATGGTATCGATGTGGTTGTCCCTGTAGGAACAACTGGTGAGAGTGCTACACTTGATCATGAAGAGCACCGTCGCTGTATTGAAATAGCAGTTGATGTCTGTTCAAACAGCAATGTTAAAGTACTTGCCGGCGCAGGTAGCAATGCTACACACGAAGCAATTGGTTTGGCAAAATTTGCACAAGCACATGGCGCACATGGTATACTTTCTGTAACACCATACTATAATAAGCCAACACAAGAAGGCTTGTTTCAACACTATAAAGCGATTGCAAACTCTGTAGATATTCCTGTCCTTTTGTATAATGTACCAGGTCGTACAGGATGTGATTTGTTACCAGACACTATCTTTAGACTTTTTGAAGCATGCCCAAACATCTTTGGTGTCAAAGAGGCAACAGGCTCTATTGATCGTTGTGTTGATTTATTGGCACATCAACCAAAATTAGCAGTGTTTAGTGGTGAAGATGCTATTAACTACCCTATTCTTTCTAATGGCGGTTCAGGTGTTATATCTGTAACATCAAACATTTTACCTGATCAAATTTCAGAATTAACACATTTGGCACTTGAAGGTGATTATCACGGTGCAAAAGCGATTAATGACTCATTGTACGAGATCAATAAAATACTTTTCTGTGAAAGTAACCCTATTCCAATCAAGGCGGCAATGTACATTGCAGGACTTCTTGAAAGTTTAGAATATCGCTTGCCACTTTGTGCGCCAAGTAATGAGAATATGAAACGTATTGAAAATACACTCAAAAAATATACAATAAAAGGATTTTAATGAAGGGCAAAACACTTGTTATTAGTGGCGGTACAAGAGGTATCGGTAAAGCCATCGTTTACGAATTTGCAAGAGAAGGTGTCAATATTGCATTCACCTATAATTCAAATGAAGAATTAGCTATAGAGCAAGTAAAAGATTTAGAAAAAAATTATGGCATTAAAGCAAAAGCGTATCCACTTAATATTTTAGAACCAGAGACTTATAAAGATCTTTTTTTAGAAATCGATAAAGATTTTGACCGTGTTGATTTTTTCATTTCTAATGCTATTATTTCGGGTCGCCCAGTTGTTGGTGGATACACAAAATTTATGAAACTTAAGCCAAAAGGTATTAACAATATCTTTACAGCAACCGTAAATGCTTTCGTTGTTGGCGCTCAAGAAGCAGCAAAACGTATGGAAAAAGTAGGTGGTGGTAGCATCATCTCTCTTTCTTCCACTGGGAACCTTGTCTATATTGAGAACTATGCAGGACACGGTACAGCAAAAGCTGCTGTTGAGACAATGGTACGTTATGCAGCTGCAGAGCTTGGCGCTCTTGGTATTCGTGTAAATGCAGTCAGTGGTGGTCCAATTGAAACAGATGCATTAAGAGCATTTACAAATTATGAAGAAGTACGTGATATTACAGCAAAACTTTCACCACTAGGTCGTATGGGACAACCACAAGATTTAGCAGGTGCTTGTTTATTCCTATGCTCTGATAAAGCATCATGGATTACAGGTCATACCATGCTTATTGATGGTGGAACAACATTTAAATGATGAACCTACCTAATCTTTTAGCCTCTTTACGCATAGGTCTAGCACCACTCATGTTTGTCTTTTTAGTCAACCGTGATTTAACAATTTTTGAAGGCATCCATGTCAGTTGGTTAGACTATTTTGCTGCGCTTATTTTTGTCATTGCCAGTGCGACTGATTTTTTTGATGGTTATATTGCACGCAATTGGGATCAAAAAACACAACTGGGTGCTATTCTTGACCCCTTAGCAGATAAGATGCTCACACTTGCTGCATTCTTAGGGCTTATGATGATTGATCGTGCAAATGCTTGGGCAATTTTTCTCATTCTTACACGTGAATTTTTCATCACTGGACTTCGTGTGGCAGCTATAGGTGAAGGAAAAGATATCGCTGCTAGTATGGCAGGTAAAGTAAAAACTGTTCTTCAAATGATTGCTATTGGCTTTTTAATGATGAACTGGCCTTTTGCAAATCTTCTATTGTGGTTAGCTGTTGCCCTTACACTTTACTCTGGTTATGAATACATTATCGGCTATACCAAAAAAGGGACCAATTAATGGGAACACTTACCTCCATTTTGGTTCTCTCTTTTTTAATCTTTTTCCACGAGCTTGGCCATTTTCTTGCAGCTCGTTTTTTTGGCGTTCATGTCGAAGTATTTAGCATTGGTTTTGGGAAGAAAGTCTTCTCAAAAGTGGTTGGTAATACACAGTATTGTTTAAGCCTTATTCCTCTTGGCGGCTATGTGCAGATGAAAGGTCAAGACGATATGGATCCAACCAAAGTAAGCTATGATCAAGACAGTTATAACACAAAAGCCCCTTGGAAACGTATTATCATACTTTTTGCTGGTCCTTTTGCAAACTTTTTACTCGCCTTTTTACTTTTCATTGCTGTTGGAAGCATGGGTGTGAATAAATACGCTCCTATCATCGGTAAAATCAGTGAAAACTCCCCTGCTTTTGAAGCAGGAATTCAAGAGAATGACCGCATAGTCATGATTAATGGCGTACTTATTGAAGCATGGGAAGATGTAAGTACACATATACAAGAAAGTGTGGGAAAACTTGAACTTAAAATTGAACGTGCTGGAAGTGTCCAAACACTTATCATTACACCTAAAATTAATGAATACCAAAATATGTTTGGTGAAATCAAACAGAAAAAAATGATTGGTATAGCTCCAAGTGGTAAAATGATTGAAGTAAGCTATAGCGCAGATAAAGTTATAGGCTTTGCATACGATCAAACTATCAAAGCTACGACATTGATTTTAACAAGTCTTCAAAAATTGGTTGAAGGCGTTGTCTCACCTAAAGAACTAGGTGGCATTATCTCTATCGTTCAAGTAACATCAGAAGCAAGTGAAGCGGGTATTGTGGCACTTTTTGCTCTTACTGCACTTATTTCTGTTAACTTGGGAGTTTTAAATTTACTTCCTATTCCTGCCCTTGATGGCGGGCATATTATGTTTAATGCGTATGAACTTATTACCAAAAAAGCGCCAAGTGAGCGTGTATTAACAAGTATGACAACAGCTGGCTGGCTCCTACTCCTTAGTCTTATGGCTTTAAGTATTTTCAATGACATTTATAGGTTAACCAATGGAAACTAAAAATTTTGTAACCACTATGGATGAAATTCTTACACGCATCGAAAAAGCGCGTTTGAGTGTTGACCAACACCGCATTGTAAAGATTGTTGCTGCAAGTAAAAGCGCAACACCCGATATGATTGAAGCAATGTACAACATTGGTCAGCGCTCTTTTGGTGAAAACAAAGTGCAAGATATGAGCGAGAAAGTTCACGCGCTGGCTCACTTACCCTTAGAATGGCATTTTATTGGGCGTTTACAAACCAATAAAATTAACCAACTCATCGATCTTGATCCTTTTTTAATGCACTCACTAAGCTCCATTGAACTTGCTCAAGAGCTTGATAAGCGGTTAGCGGTAAAAGGTAAGACAATGAATGTGCTACTTCAAATCAATAGCGCTTATGAAGAGCAAAAAGCGGGTGTTCTGCCAGAAGAAGCACTTGAAGTGTATGAAAACATTAGCTCTAGCTGTAAGAACCTCCACCTCAAAGGCGTTATGAGCATTGGTGCGCATAGTGAAGATACAGCAATTATCAAAAAAAGTTTTGAGATGACTTATAAAATTTTTGATGCACTACAAAATAAAGGTGCAAAACACTGTTCAATGGGTATGAGCCAAGACTTCGAGCTTGCTATTGCCTGTGGTTCAAATATGATTCGCTTAGGTAGTATACTATTTAAGTAGAGTTCTGTAAGAACTCTCTTGACACGTCTTTAAAGCAAAGCTCTAAAGACTACGTTAACACTGGGTTTTCTTCAGCAGAAGGCTCACGCACCTTTGGTGCTTTTATTTAAATAAGTTCTCTACCTTTTTTAAAGGAGATGATCACATGTCACACCTTACTTCACGAGAAGGTTATACGCATCTGATTGAAAGACTTAACCGCTTTCCTTTAGGTGCGCCTCCTTCTAAAACTCTCTATGAAATTTTAAGCCTCCTCTTCACTCCAAAAGAAGCGGAACTCGTCTCGTTACTTCCCATCAAACCGTTTAAAGCAGAAACTGCCGCACAAAACTGGAAAGTGTCGCTTCTTAAAGCACAAAAGATGCTCGATACGTTATGCTCGAAAGCCCTTCTTATCGACATTGAGCAAGAGGGAAGTTCTACCTATGTGCTCCCTCCTCCGATGGCAGGTTTTTTTGAGTTTAGCTTGATGCGAACCGGTGGGCATGTTGATCAAAAACTGATTTCTGAACTCTTTTACCAATACCTCAGTGTCGAAGAAGAGTTTATTAAAGCCCTCTTTGTGGGTGATACAAAACCAGGTCGAACGTTTGTCAATGAAAATGCCCTCTCTCCTCAAAATAGCTTACATGTACTCGATTATGAACGCGCTTCACACATTATAGAAAGCTCCAAGTATATGGGTGTTGGCATGTGTTATTGCCGACATAAAAAGCAACACTTAGGCACGGCGTGTGATGCACCTATGGATATTTGTATGACGTTTGGAAACACAGCCCACTCGCTTTCAAAACATGGCTATACACGCCTTGTAGAAAAAAGTGAAGGATTAGAACTGCTAGAGAGAGCAAGAGAACATAAGCTTGTGCAATTTGGCGAAAATGCACAAAATGGAGTTAATTTTATCTGTAACTGTTGTAGTTGCTGTTGTGAAGCACTTACGGCGGCAAGGCGTTTTGCCTTTTTAAATCCCGTCGAAACAACGAACTTTTTACCCGAAATAGACCTTACCTGCAATGGGTGTAGCAAGTGTGCTCAAGCCTGCCCTGTTGAGGCTATTTCGATGGTATCTGCCCATGATTCTCAAAAACCTAAAAAAATGAAAGCCTTGCTTGATGAAAGTAGATGTCTAGGCTGTGGCGTTTGTGTCACGGCGTGTAAAGATAGTGTTATTTCGCTCAAAGAGCGTGCTAAACGCATCATTACACCGATTAACTCGGCGCATAAAACAGTGATGATGGCCATAGAGCGCGGTAAATTGCAGGATTTGATTTTTGACAACCAAGCCCTTTGGAATCATCGAGCAATGGCAGCTATTTTAGGGGTACTTTTGAAACTTCCACCTATTAAACAAATTATGGCAAGTGAGCAGATTAAGTCACGCTATTTTGGAAAGCTTTTAGCGGATATGAAATAAGAGAAGCCCTAATGTAGGGCTTCAACTTATCAAAGAATTAGAATTTACCTTTTTCTTTGAGTTTTTTATACCATGCATTATGAAGGAACTTAACTTCTTCTTCTTCAACATAGCCTGTAATAATACTGTGAATTGCACCTTTGATAGCAACTGCGGCCATATAGATATGGGTAAAAAACACTGCTACTAAGATAAAGCCCATAACATTATGGACAATAGCAGAAGCTCTTAACATATCAATGTGACTAAGACCTGTAAGGTTATGTAACATCTCGATTTTAAAATCCATAAAGAACATCATGGCGCCGCTTAAGATCATCACTAATCCACCAAGAACACATACCCAATACCACATTTTTTGACCAGCATTAAATTGTGTAGCATTGATGATACGTTTCTCTTTAGAAAGGTAACCACCTAAGATCATGAACCATTTAATATCTTCAAGATTAAAAATAGCCTCTTTAATCCACATAAGTGCCATTGGAAGAATCACGATAGCAAAAGGAATAGTGAAAATACCATGAAGGTTTTTTGCCATTCTTACAAGTGTACCACCACCAAAGAAGTCACCAAAAACGATGATAAAACCTGTTGGAATAATGACCAAAAAGCTCACTGCTGCTATTTGATGAACTGTTCTATGAAACAGGTTAAAAGCATAATGTTTCTTATGGCTGTGTGGAAATACTTTTTGTCCTACAATTTTATAGTGTAGGAAAAAGACCGTTGGAACACCTATTAAAACACCTAAAAATACCCATGCGAAGTATTTACTTTGCAATAATGTAAACCAAGCGCCTAATTTAAGCGTCTCTTCTTGTCCGTATCCTAAAATATTTTGAATGCGCATTTCACCCCAGATTTGGCTATCTGTAGCAGCAAATGCCACAGTAGCTAAACCTAGAAGCGCAATGAGTGCATAGATATACTTTCTCATTGCTATTCCTTTCATTTGTTTTTGTAGGCAATATTCCAGCCATACGATGAGTTCATTTCTTTTCCGCCACGAGCCATAACACGTGCTCTAATGACATTAGATACAGACTCTGCATCGCCTACTAAAAGCGCTTTAGTTGAACACATTGCTGCACATACAGGCACTTTTCCCTCTGCAATACGGTTTTGACCATAGAGTTCAAATTCATGATGTGAATTGGTTGCTAATGGACCACCTGCACACATGGTACATTTATCCATTGCTCCCTTAGTACCAAACGCACCATCTCTTGGGAACTGTGGAGCACCAAATGGACATGCGTACAAGCAGTAACCACAACCGATACATTTCTCTTTATCATGAAGAACAACACCATCAGCTCTGATGTAAAAACAATCAACAGGACATACTTGCTGGCAAGGTGCATCGGTACAGTGCATACATGCTACTGAAGTTGAGACTTCTTTACCAGGGATTCCTTCGTGAATGGTGATGACTTTTCTTCGTGCAATTCCTGCAGGTAGTTCATGTGCTTCTGCACATGCAATACTACAACCATCGCATTCAATACATCTGCTCTCATCGCAGTAAAATTTCATTCTAGCGTTTTCCATCATCAACCTCCTACGCTTTCTCTACGCGGCATAAGCCAGCTTTTGATGCAGGAATCTGCGTAATGATGTCATAACCATAACTAACTACCGTATTGGCACATTCGCCACTTGCATACGGCTTTGTTCCTACTGGGAAATTACCCGTCATATCTACACCTTGCATATATCCGCCAAAGTGGAATGGTAAGAAAACCATATTTGGTAAAACAGTATGAGAATACTTCGCTTTAACTTTGATTTTTGTACCTGCTGGTGAGTGTACCCACATCATCTTACCATTCTGAATACCGTGTTTTTTTGCAAGTTCTGGATGAATGTCACAGAACATCTCAGGTGTGAGTGCACAAATGTATTTAGAAGCTCTGTTTTCTAAACCAGCACCCATCATTGTTACTAAACGACCTGTTGTCATAACAATTGGGAACTCTTTGGTGTAGTCTTGTTCTTTTTGAATAGATGCATATTTTGTTGTTACACGGAAGTGATTTGCTTTATCCGCATACGTTGGGTATTTTGCAACTAAATCAGGACGTGGTGAATAGAGTGGCTCACGATGAAGTGGAATACGATCTGGGAAATTCCACACAACCGCACGTGCTTTTGCGTTACCATAAGGTGTCAAGCCTGCTTCAAGCGCTAAATCAACCAATTTACCACTCGTACATGTTTTCCAGTTTGCACCACAAAGGTCTTTTTCTGCATCACTGAGTTTTCTACCGATCAATGATTCGATATTTTCTTTCGTAATTTCAGGGTAACCACCATCGACTTTAGAGCCAATTGGAGCTGAACCATGACCAGAGAGTAAGCTTACACCATCTTTTTCTAAGCCAAAGTTATTTCTAAAGCCCATACCACCTTGACTTACAGGAACATCTACATTGTAAAGATTTGGCGTTCCACCGTGTTTAACACTCCAACAAGGCCATGGAAGTCCGTAGAATTCACCCTTCATTTCGCCTTTACCTGCACCTGTTACTTCATCAAACATATGCCAGTTGTCGGTATGTTTTTTGATACGTTCTGGTGTCCAGCCCATCATACCGATGGTTCTAAGCGTGCGTGAAATCTCAATTGTCGCATCTTCAGGCCATTGGAATGTTTTTTTATCTGGTGTCATCTCAAGGTAGCCATCGCTTTTGAGGTGCATCATCATTGAACGGGTATATTGCTCATAGAAACCTAAACGCTTTGCAAGTTCAAACATAATGTCTTGATCGGCTTTGCTCTCATAAAGTGGTTCAACAACTTTAGAACGCCACTGAGCACTTCTGTTGGTTGCAGAAACGGTACCACTGCTCTCAAATTGTGTTGCACTTGGCAAGATAAAGAGATTGTCTTTTCTATTGGTCAAAATAGCTGCTTCGTTTACAAACGGATCTGCGAGTACAAGAAGCTCTAAGTTATCAAGACCTTGTTGAATTTTGAGGTTTTGTGAAGTTGATGTAATACCACAACCCATAACAACAAGTGCTTTTAGGTTAGTACCTGCATTTTCAATAGCATCTTCACCTGGTTTTCCAGCAAGTACACCTGCCCACCAACGAGCTAATGTAAAGCCTGGTTTTCCCATCCATGAAGCATCTTTAAATTGTGATTTTAAGTAGTCATACTCAACACCCCACATACGAGCATAGTATTTCCAAGAGCCTTCAATCAAGCCATAGTAACCTGGAAGTGTATCTGCCAAACAGCCCATATCGGTCGCACCTTGAACGTTGTCGTGACCTCTAAGAATGTTTGTACCACCACCTGCTTTACCCATGTAACCAAGCGCCATTTGAAGAATTGGAGCAATACGTGTATTGCCTGTACCAATAGTGTGTTGGGTTAGTCCCATCGCCCAAAGAAGCGTACCAGGAGAATTTTTCGCATATACGGTTGTAATTTCCATCAATGTTTCAGCACTTACACCTGTGACATCCGCAACAACTTCCGGTGTCCATTTGAGAGCTTCTGCACGGATTTCATCCATACCATAAACACGATCTTCAATGTATTTTTTATCTTCCCAACCATTTTTAAAGATGATATGTAACATACCATAAACAAAAGGGATGTCAGTACCTGGACGAATTTGTGCAAAATAATCTGCTTTAGCAGCACTTTTTGTAAAACGTGGATCAATAACAATAATTTTTGCGTTATTTCTCTCTTTTGCTTTTAATATATGACCAAAACCTACAGGGTGATTTACCGCTGGATTACAACCAATGATAAAAATAGATTTTGCGTTTTGGATGTCTCCAAACGAGTTTGTCATAGACCCATATCCTAATGTATTCGCCACACCGGCGACTGAGGAGCTGTGTCAGATTCTCGCTTGATGATCTATATTATTTGTTCCAAAGAATGCAGCAAACTTTCTAAAATAATATGCTTGCTCATTGCTCATTTTTGCTGAACCTAAGAACTGAACAGCATCTGGACCATCTTTTTCTTTGAGTTCTTTGAGTTTTTTAGCAATTCTATTGAGGGCTTCATCCCATGATAAACGTTTCCATTGACCATTTTCTTTGACCATTGGATACTTAAGGCGTACTTCTGATCTAACCATATCGATCATATCAGCACCCTTACAGCAGTGTCCTCCAAGGCTAATTGGGTGATCTTGAGCAACTTCTTGACGAACCCATACACCATTGTGAACTTCTGCGATCACACCACAACCAACTGAACATGATGTACAGATAGTTTTTACTTTTTTACTTCCAGGAAATGGATCTTTGATCTCTTCCTCTGTTGCGGCTCTTGTCACTTTTTCACTAGCAAAGCTTGAAGTCGCGCCAAAAACGCTTCCCAATGCTACCATTTTTAAAAATGATCTTCGACCTACGGTCGTAGTAAGAGCACGCGCCGTTGTACTTTCCATTACGCGTTATCCTCTCTTTTCTTTACAGGGCAGATTTATAATAATCTTCCCATGCCTGTGTTTTAGTATAGGTAATCTCTTTTTTTGGTGATTTACCTTTTACCACTCCGTTTGAACCTTTTGAACCCGAAGCACTTGCTTGTACACTTACAACACCTGTTGCACCAATTGCACCCACAAGAGCAGCTTTTTTAACAAAGCCACGTCTGCTTTCGTTCATCGAGCACCTCCTTATTAATCTTGATCTCATTCATTTTTTAAAGAGATCACCCCAAAGAAACACTTTATTCTTTCGGGTGAAATCTCGAAAATTTTAAAAAGCGTAAGAGTACAAGTTACATAATTAAATTAAGATTAATTTTATAATAATGTGACATTTTGGCTGTGATAATAGCAAGAAAAAGGGAGAAAAATGGGAGTTTTTAATTAAAAAAGAGAAAAGATTGTTTTTTTTGGTAAATTTGTTTATACCGATGTGTAAAGATTAGTGTCTAAAATTTAGTGAGGAGCAATTGATATGGTATCTCGACCATCTTTTTTTGCTTGATACAATGCAGCATCTGCATGTGAAATGAATGTATGAGGTGTGTCATCTAAACGCAATGTAGCAATACCAATACTAACACTGTGACGTTGTTGTGTGGTAAAAACAGCATTTTTGATTTTCTTCTGGATACGTTCTGCAACCTTTAACGCTTCATCTTGTGTTGTCTTTGGGCACAAAATCAAAAATTCTTCTCCACCCCAACGCCCAAGTATATCATAACGACGAATACTCTCTTTAATTAATTGAACCATCTCGATTAGGATTTGATCTCCTACTGGATGCCCAAACGTGTCATTGACTGTCTTAAAATAATCAACATCAATCAGTAAAAGAGACAATGGTTCACGTGTTTTTTTAGCAGTATCGATGTTATCATGTAATGCTTGATCGATCTTTGTGCGATTGTAAATCTGGGTTAAGAGATCTGTTTCGGAGAGATAAAGCAGTTTTTGATTGTATTTTTTAAGCTCATAGTATCGCCATAAAAGAAGAAGTCCTATCAAAATAAAACCAAAGATCACTTTGATAACCAAACGGTAATCATAGACTGACTGCGCTTTAATGGAAACATACTTGTTAACAATGGCATTTCGATCTTCTGAAGTAATCGTTGCGACTCCTTTATCTAAAATATTGCGAAGCATTGGTTCCGTTTTGATGACTCCAATGCGTAATTGATTGGTATAATCAGGAAGTTGCCCTGCAATTTTAAGATTGAACATTCCCTCTTTTTTGATCGTGTATGCTGCAACTACTAAAGAGCGCATAGCGATGTCTGCTTGTTTGTTTGAAACCATTTTAAAAGCATCCAACTCAGAAGATGTTGTCATTATTTTAAAATGAGGGTACTCTTTTCGTATAAACTCTTCCATCGCAGTACCAGTAGGGAAAACCATACTTTCGTTTCGTAAATCCTTTGGATCACCAATAAATGCATGCTCTTCTCTTGTTATAAAAACATTAGGATCACTAAAATGAGGTTGTGTAAAAAGAAGCCATGTATCGCGGTAAGGTGATTGATTTAAGAAACTGATGACTTGACATCTGCCCGCTTTTGAAAATGCGACACTTTCATCCCAATCTTTTGTCGGTAATACAGTAACATTTATACCAACTCTTTGTGCCACTAAGTGTAAAAGGTCTGCTCCAATACCTGTGTAGTGACCTTTTTTATCCATCATTTCAAAAGGTTCCCAATCTGGATCAACACAAACGTTAATCGTTCCTAATTTTTCAAGGTAAAGTTTTTCATCAGGAGTTAAATCAAGACTAAAAAGAGAGAATGGTATAAACACTATACATAGTAACCAAAGCTTCATTACCACTCTTCTCCCTACGCTCAATCAAAATTTACATAATAGATACAAAACACTATAATCGATTAGTACTCTTTTGGACTTAACAGTTTTTTATAGTACGTGCCTGTTGTATAAAGTGCAACAACGGGATTATGCCCTAAAACACGATCTTTTACAACAAGATAGGTTGTGGTAGCTTTTGCGTATTTGATAAAAAGTGAATCATGTCCAACGCAAAGCCCCATAATGACATTGAGGTCTGTCTTGGCTTTGTTTAAATACTTGGCTTGAAGTACAGGATTACACATAGGTTCAAACGTATTTGGGCGAATTTTTTGCTCTTCTTTCAGTCCTATCTCACATTTATCGCGGGAGCCTACCTTGCAAATCGCCATGAAAACATCGAATCCGTTGTTTTTGAGAATTTCAGCAAAGATTTTAGACTCTTGAGCTAGTCCTACACAAGAAGCGATGCCGATTTTTTTTGCACTAATACGTCTAGCAAAGGCTAAAATTTCCTCTACGCGCGTAAGTTTGCCATAGTATTCACCCTCAATATCAGCTGCAGCAAGAGCAATTTTTCTATCAATACCCTCTTCATCTTTATAGCATTCAAGAGACTCTTCAAGCATCTCTTCATCGACATTTGTGGTAAGACAAAACTTAGGATATCGGCTTTCATGTTTATGACAATTCAATGTCCCGCACTCAGCACAACTGAGTTCTTTTTCTTCTTCATCTTTCATCTACATTCCCTTCTACATGTAAAGGTATTTGCCATATAAACTCAAATAAACACCAAGTAATTCTTTAAGTCCTTGACTCAAATGCATCTTCTCTTCTTCGTTAAAGAGGAGATTTAAAAGTTTTTCATGCAATAACTCACCAAAACATACTAAACGCTCAGGTGTAAACACTTTAGCATCTTCTCTTGCCAATACAAAAAAGAGTGCTAGAGAGCGATTAAGTCCTGAGATATAGGCTAAAAGATTTTCATAGATACTTTTTTCTACAGGCTCTAATTGAGAAAGAAACATATCCAATGAAACGCTTAAAAAACTTTTCTTTTTAGGAAAATTGGCATGTAAAAGAGTCATAAAAAGTGTTTTTTTTGCTTCTTGCAAAGGTTTTGGCAACTCTTGGTCTAATGCCATGTCTAACGCTTTTACACCCTCTTCAAACGTTATGGGCAGAGATATGCCTTGGCGTTGCATCAAAGAGCCAATTTGTACATGTGTAAATTTTGTAGGAGTATAGAGTTCATGCGAAGCAAGGTTTTGCATCAACACTGTATAAAAAGCGCTCTCTTGAGCGCTTTCACTTTTGGCTAAATATTCAATGAGGTAAAGTATCTCTTTTTTCATAAAGTCCATTCTGCCAAAGCAGAACTGAAAAAGTGCTATAATGCCAACTCTTTTTAAGGAGGCACTATGATTCATCTTTCAGCTTTTTTTGCAATTTATGTCAAATTCTTTTTTATTATGACGCCTTTTTTTGTGACGACTATCTTTTTGTCGATGACCAAAGGTGTTGAAGAAAGCGATAAAAAGCGCCTTGCCATTAAAGTAACTCTTGCTATTTCTATCACATGTCTTGTTATTCTCTTTTTCGGTAAATACATTTTTGAACTCTTTGGCATCACACTGGATGCTTTTAGAATCGGTGCTGGAGCGCTTCTTTTCTTAACAGCTGTTGATTTGGTACAAAAAGAGATCAATGCAGAGCCAACCTGTAAAACAGACATTTTAAAACATGCCGTTGTTCCTTTAGCCATTCCTGTAACCGTAGGACCAGGAACAGTAGGTGCGCTGATGGTTATGGGTGCGGACATGGATAGCATTGAAGATTTGATGTTAGGTTCAAGTGCGCTTTTATCGGCTATTTTTAGTATAGGGTTGTTACTGTATCTCTCAGGACATATTGAAAGACTCATCGGACGTACAGGGCTTATTGTACTGAGTAAAGTCACAGGGCTTGTGTTAGCTGCTCTTTCAGCACAACTTGTCTTTACAGGTATTAAAAACTTTCTACATTAACCTTCATTGGGCGGTTAAAACAATCGCCCGATTTTACGAAATCCTATCATATACACAACACTTCCAACCAATGTCATCCCTAGAAAATAGGGATAAAGCTCCAATGTAGGCGTTCCTCTAAAGAAAATACTCTCCGTTCCTTCGATGTAATAACGTAGTGGTGAAATAAGCGAAAACGTTTGTAGCCATGGGTGCATCGCATAAATGGGCGTCCATGCACCACTTAAGAAAATAAGAGGTAACATGATGACAATGGAGAGTTGAGCTACTTGCATCACATCTTTAGCAATCGCAGCGATAAAAAGCCCAATACCTGCCCCAGTAAACGCATAGAGAAAACTAAGCAGCATAAAAGCGAAGAAAGAGCCATTGATGGGTGTGTCAAACACACCAAAGATAACAAACCCTACTGAGATGACAATCCCTACCATGACGATAATCACTTGCGAAAAGGACTTCGCTAAAATGATAATTTTTGCATTGACTGGCATAAGCAGCATAATGTCCCACGTGCCATCTTCTTTCTCTTTTACAAACACCACAGCAGTAAGAATGACCGATAAAAGCGTGACGATGGAGAGCAGCTCCGTGAGCGCCATAAACGTGTGATTGTCTGCATTTTCATTGAAGAGTTTGTGTGTTACAAGCTCTACAGGAAAATTTCGTGCCGTAAAGTTGATGGCGATGTTTTGTAAATAACTCAAAGCTGTAAACGCTTGTGAAGCAGCTGTTGCATCAAGAAGAAGATGCAGTGTGGTCTGTTTATTTTTACGAAAACTTTGCTCAAACGTATCATCAAATACCAGCCCCACCATAATTTCTTTATCAAAGACTGCTTGAGAGAGTTTTTCTTGAGATTCAAACAAGATAGGCTCTAAAAACTCTGGCGCATGAAAATAACTCAAAAATTTTGAACTAAGTCCTCCTCCACTACTATCAACATAGCCAACGGCAATATTGCGAGGTTTGAGTTCAATGCCACTGCCTGCGATGTAGACTTCAAAACTAAAAGCATAAAGAACGACAAAAACAAGTTGCCATGAACGTATAAAACTGAGCAACTCTTTACCCACAACTGCCCAAAAGACTTTCATCGTAGCTCCTTTTTAAGCAAGAAACTGCCAAGGGTGAGCATAGTAAACGCATAAAACGCCAAGATGAAGATGTAAAGTTCTGTTTTAGAAGATGCTAACCCTTCTCCGACTAAAAAAACATCATAAAGAATATGATTGTAGTACATTACAGGGAAAATATGGGCTTCATAGCGTGAAACACCAACCATAGAAGAGATAGGCATCAAAATACCTGAATATAAAAACCCTGGGATGATGGTAACAATGACTGTTAAAACCACTGCTACAATTTGTGTGCGTGTAATGATGGAGATAATCATACCAATCGAAAGACTAATGATCAAATACAGCTCTGATGTCAACCAATACAGCAAAAAACTCCCACGAAATGGCACTTCAAACAGATAGGTTGCCCATAAAAACAAAATGAAAATATTGATAGAATGGAGCAAGAAAACAGGGATGAGTTTTGCGGCGATAAACTCACCTTTTGAAACAGGCGAAGCATAAAAATTAAAAATTGTCCCTTTTTCTTTTTCTTTCACAATCAATAAAGCCGCTAAGATAGCAGGAGCAATGAGTAACACTAAGCCAATAAGCCCCGGAACAATGGCATCTTCATCGCGCATAGCTTGATTAAAGAGTGTTCGCTGATTGATACTAATAGTAGGCATCTTTCCGCCTAAGCGCTCTAACATCTCACTTGCAGCATCTAAAACGACACCTTTCACATAGCTTTCCATGGTTGAGCCACGCATCGGAAAAGCAGCATCCACAAACACGCCGATTTGTGTACTTTGCCCATGTAAAAGACGTTTTTCAAAGCTCTCAGGGATGATGATGAGTATGTCACTTTTTGCTTTATGAATTTCATCCAGTGCTTTTTCTTCACCTCTTTTCTCAATCGTTGCATCAAAATATTTGGAGTGTTCAAATTTACTGATGAGAAGCTGTGAGTAGTGGCTTTGGTCATTGTCAATGATAAGTGTACGCGCACTCGTAACTTCCATACGGATGCCATATCCAAACAGTACGAGTACCATGGTTGGCATGAGATAAACCATGATGATAAGCCGTGATCGTATGATTTCTGTCAGCTCTTTGAGTACATACGCCTTAACAACACCTAGTTTCATCGGTAGTACTCCAAGAAAATCTCCTCAAAGCTTTTTGCATGAGGATGCTTTGCGTAAAACTCTTCAAGGGCATGATCGGCGATCTTTTTCCCCTGTTTGAGTAGAACAACACGGTCACAAAACTCTGCTTCGCTCATGTAGTGTGTGGTAATTAAGATAGAAATTTCCCAGCGCTCTTTCAGTGCTTTAAGTAGTTCCCAAAATTTAGCCCTTGCGATAGCATCTACGCCCGAGGTTGGCTCATCCAAAAATAAAATAACAGGCTCATGCAACAAAGCAGAAGCCAAAGAAAAACGCTGATTGATTCCTAAAGGCAACTCATGAGGCATAGCATTTAAGTACTCATCAAAGCCCAATTCTAGGGCATAACGAGAAATGCGACTTTTTGCAACATCCAAAGCGATGCCTCGCATAGAGGCAAAATAGAGTAAATTCTCCTCTACACTCATATCATTATACAGAGCAAAATGCTGGCTGACATAACCAATGCTCGCTTTAAGAGCTTGTCGGTCTTCTTGCGTTTGAATGGTTTTTCCAAGCAGTGTAAGTTCTCCCCCATCAATAGGATAAAGCCCTAAAAGCATCTTGATGAACGTCGTTTTCCCTGCACCGTTTGCTCCTAATAGGCCTAAAATTTCACCTTTATGGAGTGTCATATCGACATTTTCATTCGCAACAAAACTGCCAAAAACCTTGGTAAGCCCCTTTGCTTCCATAACGATATTAGGTAGATCAATCGTTTGCTCTTTTGGTGTTATCTCAATCAGTGGCATTTTTCTGCCCTTTTGAAGGGCATTGACAAAAAAGAGTGCTTCAAGGCTTGGCTCAATGTGTTCAGCTTCTAATGGAGCTAAACAATAGGTTGCATGAAGTGTATGAATACAAGACTCTTTTGTTTGAACATTTTCAATATAACTCATAGAGCGAACAGAGTTTATAAGTTCGCTTGACGTACCTTGTGCGATGATCTCTTGCTCATCAAAGAGCAAGATCTTATCCATCTTTGCGGCTTCTTGCATATACGCTGTACTGATGATCGAAATGGTTCCTTCGCTTTTGCGTATTTCATCCAGAATTTCCCAAAGCTCGATGCGGCTCAGTGGATCAACACCTGTGGTTGGTTCATCCAAAAGAAGCAATTTTGGACGATGCAATAAGGTGCAAATGAGTGAGAGCTTTTGCATCATACCACCACTGAGTTTACCTGCTTGTCTATCTTGAAAAGCATCTAAACCCGCCATTTTTAAAAGACGTAGTTTATAGGCTTCAAATGCCGCATCTTGTTTGATGTTGTGAATATTGGCAAAAAAACGTAAATGTTCATCAACAGAGAGCAGATCATAAAGTACGAGTCCAATACCTTGAGGCATTAAACCAATAGAAGATTTGAGTGGTTCCGCTTCTTTGGGAGAATGATACGTCACACCATCGAATGTGACATTACCTTCAAAAGGGATGACCCCTGCAATGGCGTGAATCAGTGAGCTTTTCCCAGCACCATCTGCACCGATAAACCCAATGATTTCGCCCTCTTTTGCAGATAAGCTTGCGTTTTCAATTCCCAAGCTTTTTTTATGATAAACCCTGACATTTTCAACATTCAATTCCATGATGGTCTCATTCTGGAACGTTTTTCAAACTCTTTGGTAACCCTTTTCCATCCATAGAGACAACACCCACAGCAGGAATACCCAGTTTTAGGGTTGTTTGAGGAGAAAGTGGTTTAATGTGCAGAGCAAAAACTCTCTGTATACGATCACTGGGCACACTGACCTCTTTAGGAGTAAACTCTGCCTTTTGTTCTATACGTATAACCTTCGCAGGAATGGCTTCATTGGGTTTTCCATCTAAAAAGATGACTGCATCATTCCCCACATGAAGATTTCCATTTTGCTTGGTATCGATGAAAATTTTAAGATAGAGTGAGTTTGGATCGAGCAAGGTCGCAACAACACTTCCAGCCCCTATAACTTCACCTTGATTGGCTATTTTTTCCACGACTACTCCATCGATAGATGAGCGCAGTGTCATCTCATTTAAGACTGCTTCTATTTGAGTTTTTGAAGCTTTTAAAGCTTTAAGAGAGGACTTTAACGCTTCAATCCCTTGGCTCATGGCATACAATGTTTTTTGATGAGCAGTTGCTTCTATCAATTCACTTTCAGCAACACGAATGAGCTGATTCATCTGCTCACGTTTTTGCTCTAAGCCTGCTAGAAGATCACTACTGGTTTGATGTTTCAAAGCTGCGACTTCAACTTGTCGTTTTTCAATAAGATTTTGCTCATAAAGATTTTTCATACGTTCTAAATCACGCTTGTCTTGTGAAAGAACACTCGTTTGTGAAGCAATACTTTTGTTTAATTCTTCACGCTGATGATTTTTAATGGAAAGATTTGCTTTTGCTTTTGAGAGTGTTTCAGGAATGGTTTTAGAAGCAATCTCTAGCTCCGTTTCTTTAGCGCTTAGCTCTTGTTCTCTCGCAGTGATTTGCGCTTCAATTTGGGCTTTTTGTGCCTCATACTCTTCGCTTGAAAGCACAGCAATACTCTGCCCTACCGATACACGCTGCCCTTCTTCTATATTTAAAGATGCAATGCGCCCAGCGTACTTAGCATTAAGATTGATCAAATCGCCATCCATACGACCTGAACCTTGCACCAGATTGGCGGCTAATGTAGGAGCACTCAGTTTATTGACGATGAGTCCTAATGCAATGACGACCAAGGCTAAGATAGCCACACCTAAACGATACTGTTTAATTTGTTCTAACATACACGCTCCTTGGATGAAGAGTAGTTTATTATATAACTTATTTGTTATATTTTTACCTAATTAAGAGCAAATTAATAGGATAAGCAATACTATAAATTTTGAAATCATGATCTTTCGCAAGGACGTTTCATGCGACATTTACTCCTTTTTCTTCTGCCTTTGTGTCTTAGTGCACAAACGTATACCGAGCTTTTGAATTTACTTGAAAAAAATAACAGCTATAAAAGTGCCAAAGAGTTAGAGAGTGCATCCCAGTCACTCTATCTTGCCGCACAAGGTAAGAACCTTCCTTCTCTTGATGCAACGCTCAGTGCTATTGAGTTTAATGAAATTCCCAATATGTCACTGCATCTGCCTTCCTTTCCAGCAACAACAGCAAATGTCGGAACACGTAAACATCTTGAAGGCGCACTTATTTTAAGTTACCCCCTATTTACGGGCTTTGCTATTTCAGCGAGCATCGATAAAGCCAAACTGGAGAGTGAACAAGCTTCTCTAAAAATGACCAATCTCAAACGAAACCTTGCTATGCATGTTACACAGCTTTATAGTACCATCATCGCAGAAGAAAAAGTGATAGAAGCGCTTCAAAGTTCACAATCTGCTATCAATCAATCGTATAAAAAAGCTAAAGGGTTTTATGACAATGGTCTTTTAGCACAAAGCGAACTCTACGCTATTGAGGCAAAAAAATATGACATTGATGCACAAATCCTCCACCACCAAAATCAGAGACAACAACTTCTTAATCAACTCTCTTACATTCTCAATACCAAAATTGAAACCGTACAATCCACCTCACTCAAAGCGTTTGATACTCCAGAGCTGAGTGAAGTAACAACGATAGCACTTAATGAGCGTGAAGATCTACAAGCGATGGCAAAAACCATTGATGTAGCGCAAAGCACTATAGAACTTGCAAAAAGTAAAAATTATCCTAATATTGCCCTTGTAGGCGTTGCCAAACGTCAAGGAGACTCTTTAGAGCTCAATGGCGATGGCTATACCAATGCCGATAAAAGCTATGTAGGCATCAGCGCATCATGGAATCTTTTTAATGGCTTCAGTGATGCTCATGCTATCGATGCCGCAAGAGCTGCTAAAATGTCAGCTTTTTTCAATCTAGAAGAGTATAAACAACAAGTGAGCTTAGAGGTAGAAAATACTGGACTTGAACTCAAAACCTTTGAAGCAAAACTCCAAAGTGCGCTTCTAGAAGCCAAAGCGAGCGAATCCTATACCCATCTCACACAAGGACGCTTCGATAACCAACTTATTAGTGCAGATGAACTCAGCCGTGCCATTGCAAATCTGGCCAGTGCGAAAGCTAAAGTAGCAACATTACAGAGTGAACTTTTTAATCAAAGTGCCCGTTTATGGCTAGAGTGTGGATGGAATGTTTTTGAGAAAAAAGCACTTCTGCAGTATTAAGGTGTAGCGACAAACTCTGTCGCTACCCTTTTTCGTTTTACTCTTTAGGATGAATCATCTCAGCAGGAATAACATAACGATCAAACTCTTCAGCACTTAAAAGTGAAAGCTTGACGCACGCTTCTTTAAGACTCAAATGCTCTTTATGCGCTAATTTTGCGACTTTTGCGGCGTTTTCATAACCGATGTAAGGATTGAGTGCGGTTACAAGCATCAACGAGTTGTGCAGGTTATGTGCTATCTTCTCGCTATTGGCTTCAATGCCTTCCACACAATGAATACGAAATGACTCCATCACATCTGCAAGCAGTCTTACTTGTTGCAAAAAGTTGAGGATGATGACAGGTTTGAAGACATTGAGTTCAAAATTACCTTGACTTGCACCAAAAGCAATGGCAGCATCCGAGCCAAACACTTGACACGCAACCATCGTCACTGCTTCAGCTTGCGTTGGATTGACTTTACCTGGCATAATGGAGCTACCCGGTTCATTCTCAGGAATCGAAAGTTCACCTATACCACATCTTGGTCCAGAAGCTAGCCATCTTATGTCATTGGCTATTTTCATCAAGTTTGCGGCTAAGCCCTTATTTGCGCCACTGGCAAATACTAAAGCATCATGCGATGTGAGGGCATGAAATTTATTGGGGGCAGAGATAAATGCTTTTCCCGTAAGCTTACTGAGCTCTTCACTCACAAACTCACTCAGCTTTGGATGCGCATTGAGACCTGTTCCAACAGCCGTTCCACCAATGGCAAGTTCACGTAAAGACTCCAGGGCTTGCAAGATATGAGAGGCTGAGTGTTCTAGCATACTGCGATACCCACTAAATTCTTGCCCTAAGGTAAGAGGTGTCGCATCTTGTAAGTGTGTACGTCCTATTTTGATGATGCCTGCAAACTCTTTTTCTTTGAGCTCAAGCGCTTCTTTGAGTTTTTCTAATGAAGGAAGCAATTGTTCTTCGATTTCAATGACACTTGCGATGTGCATTGCTGTTGGGAAGGTATCGTTTGAGCTTTGAGACATATTGACATGGTCATTTGGATGAATTAATTTCTCTTTTCTAAAGTCACCACCCAATATCTCTGTGGCACGATTGGCGATCACTTCATTGAGGTTCATATTGGTCTGTGTGCCGCTTCCTGTCTGCCAGATAGCAAGAGGGAACTCGCCATCAAATTTTCCTGCTAGAATTTCATCGCACGCTTGTATGATGGCATTTGCTTTTTTGGTATCGAGTTTGTTTAATTTTTGATTGACGACAGCCAAAGAGCGTTTTAAAAGTGCAAATGCACGAATGAGCTCTTTTGGCATCTTTTCAGTGCCTATTCTAAAATTTTCTAGGCTACGTTCTGTTTGTGCACCCCAGTAACGATCATTAGGAACTTTTATCTCACCCATCGTATCTTTTTCAATTCTATACTCCATAATGACTCCTTGATAATATTTGGGTCATTATGGCACAGCAAAGTTTGAAAAAAATAACACTTTTAAAACTATCTGTAAAAGCTAAAGTTTACTTTTACATATCAACGTTTTGTGTGCCAGCAAAAGATGAGTGTGCTATAATGCCACTTTTAAATGCGGGTGTAACTCATCGGTAGAGTGTTAGCTTCCCAAGCTGAAAGTAGCGGGTTCGATTCCCGTCACCCGCTCCACATTTCAACTTCCCAAAGGTCTTTTAGTGAGAGAAAAACTCCAGAAAATTGTACGACATCCTGCGACAAAAAAAGTACTTTCCGATATGAAACCCGAAAAATCTCTTTGGGGAATCTTAGGCGTTATACTCTTTTTCATCGCTCCTGAAATCATTGCCTATTTTTGGGCATCTGACATTGTGCACTATGCGCAAAATGCACTAAGTTTACATCCTGCAACCCTAGAACGCTATAACTATGAACTCCTCATCAAGCTTTTTGAGGATGGTGTCAGTTGGTTGAACCTTAGTATTGGCATTGTGTTACTTGTGTGGTTGTTTTTCTAACATACCTATTCTTCCACCCGTCTTCTCATCTATAATTTAGATATATTTAGATTATAATTGTTATAGATTATCTTCATAATGACTGAAGCTAATCTATACATCTTATTAAGGGGTTATTCATGAGACTATTTACGAAGAGTGCCTTACTTGTTGCTGCTATTGCAGTCCCTAGCTTTTTGTGTAGTGCGGAATTGAAAGGATTAAATGTTCTAATGACATCAGCAGATGCCCAAACTCAAATGATGGGGATGGTACTAGGTGGTAGTGTTTTGAATGACCAAAAGAAAGCTTTAAACATCACATTATGTGGTCCTGCAGGGAACTTGGCTCTTAAAGACTTTACAGCAGAAACAGTGAAAAAACCAGATGGAACAGCTACAAACCCAAAAGCAGCACTTCAAGGTCTCATCAAAGCAGGTGCAAATGTAACTGTGTGCCCACTCTTTTTACCAAATAGTGGGAAAGACGTTTCAGCACTTGTTGAAGGCATTAGCGTTGCAAAACCGCCTATGGTTGCAGCAAGTTTGACAAATTCTGAGTTTAGTAATATTAGTTTTTGATTTGATAAGAAGAAAGAGTTAAGCTCTTTGGAAAGTTCCAAAGAGCTTACTATTTTTAGAGTTTTGCAAGCGCCTCTTGTGCGTATTTAACGCCAAGTTCATATGCTTTTTTGTTTTCTGGATGTACTTTTTCAGGAACTTTTGAAAGCATAACTTCTTTTACAAGTTCATGCGGAAGCACCTTTGTCATCTCAACAGTTATTGAAAGTGCTACAACCGACTGAGTAATAACATTACCAACCTCTTCTTTTGCAATGGTAATCAATGGAATTTCGATGATTTTCCATTTTTTACGATCATCTTCGGTTGGCTTAACGAGATTTGGCTCAACAACGATAATACCGCCTGGTTTTACGCCATCTTTAAATTGATTGAAGCTTACTTGCGCTGTTGCGATCATAAACTCAATTTCACCCTCATTGGCATAAGGAAATAAAATCTCGCTCTCATCGAGCAAAATATCAACCTTTGTAGGCCCTCCACGAACTTGAGAGGTATAAGTTGATGCCTTAACACCATACCCGCCTTCTTTGATCTTTGCAACCGCTAAAATCTCACCCGCCAAGATAACACCCTGACCGCCTACACCTACGAAACGTAATTGTCTTCTCATCAAGGGCTCCTTATAACTGTACTGTGGTTTTATTTTGTGCTGCGTAGATAACTTTGTCATACGCTTCACAATATTCGAGTTTGCCCTCTTCTTGCTTCAAGATACCCGTTGGGAATTTACCTACGCGCTCTTCATCACTGAGGAGATCAAACTTCTTTTTACCTACGATACGATTTTCAATCCATGCAAGGTTTTGAACTGCTTCACCCATTTTGTTTTTACGTCCAAGGTTGATATGGCAGTTTGAGAATACATCAAAGAATGAATATCCTTTGTGTGAGAAACCTGCTACAAACATTTTCTCTAATTTTTGTGGATCTAACACAGACTCACGCGCAACAAAGGTTGCACCTGCAGCATCAGCCAATTTTGCGGCATCAAACGTTGGATCAACATTACCGTAATTTGCTGTTGATGTCCACATACCTTGAGGTGTTGTTGGACTGGTTTGAGAATTTGTTAAACCATAGATAAAGTTGTTAATCAAAATATGGTTAAGATCGATGTTTCTACGACATCCATGAATGGTATGGTTACCACCAATTGCCAAACCATCACCATCACCTGTTACAACGATGACGTGTTTATCTGGGTTTGCTAGCTTAATACCTGTTGCGTATGCAATGGCACGACCATGTGTTGTATGGACTGTGTTACAGTCAATGTATGAACTAAAACGTCCACTACATCCGATACCTGAAACCACACATACATCGTTCATATCCCAACCCATTGCATCGATAGCACGAATCACAGATTTTAAAATAACACCATCACCGCAACCCCAACACCATAAGGTTGGCATTTTATCTACACGTAGATATTTATCGTAATTAAATGCCATTACATCATCTCCTTAACTTTTGCTACCATTTCAAGTGGAGCGATTGGACGACCATTAGCTTTGTGCAATGTCGCAAAATCATCTCGTTTCATAACACGCTGAATCTCTTCAAGGTATTGACCCATATTAAGTTCAGTTACCATGATTTTTTTGAATTTCTTACCAATTTCTTGGAGTTTTGCTACAGGACTTGGCCAAAGTGTAATTGGTCTAAATAGACCCGCTTTGATGCCATCGTTTCTTAGTTTCATAACCGCTTCTTTAGCCCCTCTACTGATACTTCCATAAGCAATAATGCACATTTCAGCATCATCAAGCATAAACTCTTCGTATTTGACTAGATCATCAGACTTACTTTTGATTTTGTTGGTCAAACGCTCAATGTTATACTCACATGCTGCACCATCTTCTGTTGGGAAGCCCATGTCACCGTGATGAAGTCCCGTTACATGATAATGATAGCCTTTGAAGAAAGGGTTAAGTACAGCTGGTTCTGTTGGAGCTGCTGCATAAGGTTTATAGTCTTTTGGATCGCCTGTGAACTCTGCACGTTTGACAATACTTTTCTCTACGTCTGCAAGATCAGGGAGAATTGCTTTACCATGCATGTGACCGAGTGTTTCATCTAAAAGAACAAAAACAGGAGTCATGTATTTTTCAGCGATATTGAATGCTCTAATGGTTTCAGTATAGGCTTCCTCTAAACTACCTGGACAAAGTGAGATAGAAGAAAAGTCACCATGTGTTGGGTATTTTGCTTGTCCAATATCTGCTTGAGAAACACGTGTTGGAAGACCAGTTGATGGACCACCACGCATAACGTTAACAATGACTAATGGGACTTCAGCGATGAAGCTATAACCAATTTGTTCTGCTTTAAGAGAGATTCCAGGACCAGATGAAGCAGTCATAGACTTTGTTCCGCTCATAGATGCACCCAAAGCTACACAAATACCACCAATTTCATCTTCCATTTGAATAAATTTACCACCATTTTTTGGAAGTAAACTACTTAAATCCTCTGCAATTTCACTCGATGGTGTGATTGGATACCCACCAAAAAATTTACAGCCACATTCAACAGCCGCTTTTGCTACAAGTGCATTACCGCTTGATATTACTTCTCTTGCCATCTTGCTTCCTTATGCACTTAATTTTCTAAATTTGTTTTGTTTAACTTTTTCAGCTCTCTCTTTTGAAGCTTCTGAAAGTTTTGCAAACTTAAATTCACTTTTGTCTGCTACGTAAATAGCAAAATCAGGACAATGCAATTCACAATCCCTACATCCAATACAGGCATCTGGTACAACAACCTCTATCATTGATCCTAAAGTCGAGTTTGGTGCTTGAACCATTGCCAAAACACCTGCTGGACACATACTGACACAAATATCACAAGCTTTACACCTAGCGACGTTAACCCACACTGGTGTATTACTTGGAGCGGTAATTAAACCCATTATTCTCTCTCCTTTATCATATCTTTTCTTTGCAAAAATAATATTATACAGTGGCTAGATTGTACAATAGTACACCATCTAGCTCACTTAATTATTATGATTTCTTTAAAACCTCTGCTATTTTTTTACCTATCTCTGCAGGGGATTTAACAACATGTACGCCTGCTTTGCTTAGTGCTTCCATCTTCTCAGCAGCAGTGCCTGCACTTCCACTGACGATAGCACCTGCATGTCCCATACGTTTTCCTTTAGGTGCAGTCTGACCTGCAATAAAAGCAACGACAGGTTTTGTAATATGCTCTTTAATAAATTTAGCTGCTTGAATCTCAAGATCGCCACCGATTTCACCGATCATAACAATCGCTTCCGTCTCAGGATCTGCTTCAAAAAGAGGTAAAAGTTGTAAATACGAAAGCCCTATAATAGGGTCACCGCCAATACCAACTGCTGTGGTAATACCAAAGCCTTCATTGCATACTTGGTTTGCGCCTTCATAGGTCAAAGTTCCTGATTTACTAATCAAACCGATGTTACCTTTTTTGAAAATAGCTCCTGGCATAATACCGATCTTGCACTCTTCAGCTGTAATAATTCCAGGACAGTTTGGTCCAATGGTTTTCATGCCTTTTTTAACTGCATAAGCCTTTGCTCTTTGCATATCACGTACGGGCGAGCCTTCTGTGATAATAACAGAGAGTTCAATGCCAGCATCGGCAGCTTCTAAAACTGCATCTCCAACAAAAGCAGGTGGAACAAAAACCATACTTACGGTTGCACCTGTTGCCAAGACAGCTTCACGAACAGTGTTGAAGACAGGCTTTCCAAGATGCGTTGTTCCGCCTTTACCTGGTGTGACACCACCAACGATTTTCGTACCATATGCTAAACATTGTTCGGCATGAAAGCTACCCTCTTTACCTGTAAAACCTTGAACGATTACTTTTGTATTTTTGTCAATCAATATGCTCATAATTAGTTTCCTTTAGCACACGCGACAGCTTTGTTAGCGCCATCGTTGAGATCACTTGCAGTAATAATATTTTTGATATTTGCATTTTTGAGAATTTCGGCTGCTTCTTTGGCATTGGTTCCATCAAGGCGGACAACAACAGGAACATGTACATCTACAAGTTTTGTCGCTTCTAGGATACCATTTGCAATACGATCACATCGTACAATGCCACCGAAAATATTGACAAAGATTGATTTGACGTTTGGATCTTTTAAGATGATCTCAAAGCCTTTTGCTACCGTTTGAGCATTTGCTCCACCACCTACATCTAAGAAGTTAGCAGGTGTACCGCCAACATAATTGATAGTATCCATGGTTCCCATAGCAAGACCAGCACCATTGACCATACAGCCAACGTTTCCATCGAGTTTTACATAACTAAGACCATAGTTTGAAGCTTCACGTTCTATTGGATTTTCTTCTGTTTCATCGCGCATTGCTTCAATTTCTGGGTGACGGAATAATGAGTTATCATCAAAACCCATTTTGCCATCAAGCGCAATGAATGAACCGCTTTTTGTTTTAACCAAAGGATTGATTTCAATCATCTCAGCGTCATTTTCCATATAGACTTTATAGAGGGCTGCTGCAAATTTAATAAAACTACTAATCTCTTCTTGCGCGAGACCAAGTCCATAAGCAAGTTCTCTACCATGGAATGCTTGAAAACCAATAAATGGATCAACTGCAACTTTGATAATTTTTTCAGGAGACTCAGCTGCTACTTTTTCGATCTCCATACCACCTTCACGTGATGCCATAATAACAGGCATTTCGCGGGCACGATCTAAAACGACACCGAGGTAAAGTTCATCAGCGATATCAGCGCCCTCTTCAATGTAAATCTTTTGAACCAATTTACCTGCAGGACCAGTTTGGTGTGTCACCAAAGTCATACCAAGAATTTGACCAGCTAATGTTTTAACTTCTTCCAAGCTTCGGGCGAGTTTTACACCACCACCAAGGCCACGTCCACCTGCATGAATTTGTGCTTTGACGACCCAGAGAGAGCCACCAAGCTTCTTCGCATTTTCAACAGCCTCTTCTACGCTAAAGGCCACGTAACCATTGGGTGTGGGAACATTGTATCTTTTAAAGATCTCTTTTGCCTGATACTCATGAATATTCATAAAACCTCCCTGCTTGACTTAAATTAAACTTTCGATACCAAGACTCTATAGTTATCTGAACATCATAATCAATAAAAATCTTAACTATATCTTTTTTTTGTTTCTACTTTAAGTTAACATGACATATTTATGACGCAAAAAAGTTATTTTTTCGTAATGTATCCAATAAATTTTCAACAGAATTCACACTTTTTGCAAATTGTTGTTGCTCTTCTAAATTCAAAGGTAATTCGAGAACCTTTTCAACCCCGTTTGCTCCTAGAACAACAGGCACGCCATTTACAGTATTATTGTATCCATATTTTCCTTCTAATAATACTGCACACGGAAAAATAGCACGAGAATCATTTAAAACGGCTTCAATCATTTTCACAATGGAATTTGCAGGTGCGTAATATGCGGATGTTCCCATATAACCTACGATTTCTGCCCCACCTTGCCTTGTTAACTCAATAATCTCTTTAATTTCTTCATCACTGAGTAAATCAGTCAATGCCACACCATTTACAGATGAGTAGCGTGGTAACGGTACCATATCATCACCATGTCCACCAATGACACTTGCGGTTACTTGTCCATATCCAAAACCGAGTTTCTGTGATATAAATGTCTCCATTCTTGAGCTATCTAAAATGCCTGCCATGCCAATGACTTGATTTTTTGGGTAACACCCTGCTTTAATGGCAACATACGTCATTGCATCAAGTGGATTGGACACCATAATAACAATGGCATTGGGTGCATATTTTCGTACTTCATGAATGACTTGTTGCGTAATAGTAGCATTGAGTAGCAATAGATCATCTCTACTCATTCCCGGTTTTCGAGTTGCACCTGCTGTTACAACAACAACGTCACTATCTTCAATCATGGCATAATCTGTCGAATTGTAAATTTGCGTATGGCTTCCTTCTGGACTCGTTGCTTGTAAGATATCTAACGCTTTTCCATGTGCTACAACGCCGTGCCTATCAATCATCACAATTTCACGGCATTTCTTTCGCATTGAAAGCCAATAACATACTGTTGCACCTACATTTCCCGTACCAATAATCGAAACTTTCTTCCCTCTTAACAATGCAGACTCCTTATATTTTTATATACGATTTCTGACAAATGGTCAGATTTAATGAATTATCACCATTTATCGTTATGCTATATTGTAATTGATTTGGAGGTTTTTTTTAAGACTTTTTTAAATGTAGAATAAATATGAGTCATCGCCTGATCGGAAATGACTCATATCGAAGTTTAAGCGTTAAAGAAATTATTTTTACGGAGTGTTTCTAAGAGTTTATCAACAGAATTGACACTTTTTGCAAATTGGTGTTGTTCATTGAGATTAAGTGGTAATTCGACAATTTCTTCAATTCCATTAGCCCCTAAAACAACAGGTACGCCATTGACAGTATCATGGTAACCATACTCACCTTCTAACAATACAGCACAAGGGAAAATAGCACGTGAATCACTCAATATTGCTTCAATCATTTTGACTGTTGAGTTTGCAGGGGCGTAGTAGGCTGATGTACCCATATAACCTACTATTTGAGCACCACCATGACGTGTTTTTTCGATAATTTCTTCAATTTCAAGATCACTCAGCAAATCAGTCAGCGCCACACCATTCACCGAAGAGTAACGAGGAAGTGGAACCATATCATCGCCGTGTCCGCCCATTACGCTAGCAGTAATCTGTCCATAACCAAATCCAAGCTTTTCAGAGATAAATGTCTCCATTCTAGAACTATCTAAAATTCCTGCCATACCAATAACACGATTACGCGGATAGTTTCCAACTTTTAACGCAACATAGGTAATGGCATCCAATGGATTTGAAACAGTAATAATAATAGCTTCTGGTGCATAGGTTTTAACTTGCTCTATGATTCCTTTGGTAATTTTGGCATTGATCATTAAAAGATCATCTCTGCTCATACCCGGTTTTCTAGGGCTTCCTGCGGTAATCACCACGATATCACTATTTGCAATATGTTGATAATCACTAGACGCACTAATGAGAGTGTGACTACCTTCAGGGCTAGTCGCTTGCGAGATGTCAAGGGCTTTGCCAATGGCAACGCCCTCAACGAGGTCTATCATCACAATTTCACGGCAACTTTTACGCATGGCTAACCAATAGCAAATCGTTGCTCCCACATTTCCTGCTCCAATAATTGAGACTTTTTTTCCTTGTGACAAAGAGACTCCTTCTTTACATATAAATCAAATTACGCTTTGAGTAATTCCAAAGCTTTATTAAGAGTCGCACTTGGGCGCATTGCACGACTTGTTTTGTCAAAATCAGGGATATAATACCCACCCATATCAACAGGTTTACCCTGAACGCCATTTAATTCATCAACGATTTTTTGCTCATTTGCTTTTAGTGTTGAAGCAAGAGGCTTAAACTGCTCTGCAAGCACTTGATCTTCACTTTGTGCGGCCAAAGCTTCCGCCCAATACATCGCTAAATAGAAGTGGCTTCCACGGTTATCCAACTCGCCTGCTTTTGCAGATGGTGATTTGTTGTTATCTAAGAATTTACCTGTTGCCGCATCGAGTGTTTTAGCCAAAATAGAGGCTTTTTTGTTACCGACAACATTATCAAGATGTTCAAGTGAAGCTGTTAATGCCATAAATTCACCTAAAGAGTCCCAACGCAAGTGGTTTTCTTCAACAAATTGTTGAACATGTTTTGGAGCAGATCCACCCGCACCTGTTTCAAAAAGTCCACCACCATTCATCAATGGAACAATAGAGAGCATTTTAGCGGATGTTCCTACTTCTAAAATCGGGAAAAGATCGGTGAGATAATCACGTAAAACATTTCCTGTTACAGCGATAGTGTCAAGTCCTTTTACAATACGAGCTAACGACTCACGAATGGCATTTTCAGGTGTCATGATTTTGATATCAAGACCAGATGTGTCATGATCTTTAAGATATTTTTCGACTTTTTTGATCATCTGGGCATCGTGAGCACGTGCAGGATCAAGCCAGAAAATGGCTGGTGTATGGCTAAGACGTGCGCGAGTCACTGCAAGTTTAACCCAATCACGAATCGGTGCGTCTTTTGCTTGACATGCACGATAGATATCGCCTTTTTCAATGCTATGTTCCATTAAAACATGACCATTTGCAATGTCAACAATACGTACAACACCATCAGCATCACATTGGAATGTTTTATCATGAGAACCATACTCTTCAGCTTTTTGAGCCATAAGCCCTACGTTTGGAACAGAACCCATTGTCTTAGGATCAAGTGCGCCATTTTTCTTACAGAAGTTCATCGTTTCTTCATAAATTCTAGCATAACAGCGATCTGGGATCAGTGCTTTTGTTTCATGTAAGGCACCATCTTCACCCCACATTTTGCCAGATTCTCTAATACACGCTGGCATTGACGCGTCAATAATAACGTCACTTGGAACATGTAAATTGGTAATACCCTTGTCAGAATTTACCATAGCCAGTTTTGGGCGTTTTGCATAACATGCTTTAATATCTGCTTCAATAGCCTCTTTTTGTGCTGCTGGCAATGTAGCAATTTTGGTATAAAGATCACCAAGACCATTGTTTGCATTCACACCAATCTCAGCAAAAAGGGTTGCGTATTTTTCAAATACATCTTTAAAAAAGACTTTCACAGCGTATCCAAACATAATAGGATCGCTAACCTTCATCATCGTTGCTTTTAGATGTAAAGAGAGTAAAACACCGCTTTTTTTTGCATCTTCCATTTGCGCTTCAAAGAATGCTGAAAGCTTTTTGCTGCTCATATAGGTTGCATCAATAATTTCATCTTTTAGTAAAGCAAGCTTATCTTTTAATACAGCTGTTGTACCATCTTTTCTCACAAGTTCAATACGAACAGTCGTTGCTTCAGGTACTGTTACCGATTTTTCATTACCGTAAAAATCTCCCTCATTCATATACGCAACATGCGACATAGAATCAGGTGTCCATTTACCCATACGGTGTGGATTTTTACGTGCATACTCTTTGACACATAAAGGAGCTCGTCTATCAGAGTTTCCTTCACGAAGCACTGGGTTAACAGCACTTCCCAAAACTTTTGCATAACGTGCTTTTATCTCTTTTTCTGCTTCATTTGTTGGATTTTCAGGATAACTAGGAATATTATAGCCCTTCTCTTGGAGCTCTTTAATTGCTGCTTGAAGCTGAGGCAGTGATGCACTAATATTCGGTAATTTAATAATATTAGCCTCAGGTTGATTAGCCAGTTCACCTAAATAGGTTAAATCATCATTGATTTTTTGCTCAGAAGTTAAATTTTCAGGAAAATTTGCAAGTATACGCCCTGAGAGAGAAATATCTCTCGTCTCGATTTCAATGTTTGCAGTAGCTGTAAATGCTTGGACAATTGGCAATAAAGAATATGTTGCGAGAGCGGGAGCTTCATCTACTTTAGTATAAATGATTTTACTTGTTTTTTGAGCCATGTTTACCCCTTTTGTGAACTAAATTTTAGTAATGCTACCAGCTTCTTTATTAAATTTATATCATTAATTTTTTATATTTTCTAAATGTGTCTCATAATTTTGGGAAAACGTATGTGTGCCATTTTTATTTTTCACGAAATAAAGATAATTCGTTGCTTTTGGGAAAATGGCCGCAAAAATTGCTTCTTTACTGACACTACAAATAGGATTTGGCGGAAGCCCTTTATACATATACGTATTGTAAGAAGATGTGTCTTCTCGAATACGCTGTGGTGTAATCTTGACATGAGAATACTGCCCATAATTGAGCGTACCGTCCATTTGTAGCTTCATATCTTTTTTCAAGCGATTGTAAATAACCGATGAAACAAGAGGCATCTCTTCAACATTTGCAGCCTCTTTTTGAATAATCGAAGCTATGATAATAAACTTTTGCCATTTGGTCTCATTAAACTCGCCAAAAATCTTTTCAAACACATCCTTGTGGTACTTCTTTGCATGCGCTAATAAAAAATGAACCAAATGTTTTTCACTAATACCTACAGGAATATAATAGGTCTCAGGCACAATAAACCCATCAACATAAGGCGTTGCCTGAGCATATTCTTGCATAAGCTTTTCATACGAAAGATCAAATGCTAATGCAATCTGTACAAATAAAAGCTCTTTTGTCTCACCTGGAATATACGTGATAACTTTTAAAGGTGCTTTTGAGTGAGAAAGCTTATAGAGAAAATCACCCCGTGTTAATGGACTTTGATTAATGCTGACCCAGCCTGATTGTGGTTGACCAATCATATAGAGAAGGTATTTGTCAACTTTCTCATTGAGGTCAAAATTTTTCTCAACCATATATGATATAATTTGCCCTATTGAGCCTTGTGGCACAAAGGCGACCGAGCTTGAGCTCATTGGTCTGGATAAGTGAAAGAGAAGTGAATATATGATTATTAAAGCAACATCACATACCATTAGGAATATTTGGATATTTTTTCTATTCATAGTTCTTTCTGTCGTAGCATTAATTGGCACCCTAGTAAATGGCATTTCAATCGATAATCTTACATTACCGACGATAAAAATTGATCAATTATATATAAAACTAGATAAAAAATTGATTGTGAGTATCCAAACACTTGATATTAAGAAAGAAACGCAAACAGACACCTCTTTAGAAGAGACCGCTGAACTGATTAAAAATTTTCCGTATATCAACCAATTTTTTAGCAAAATAAGCATCAATGCGATCATTTATGACAATGAAACCATTTCACTTCATTATGAAGACAATACCTTTAAGTTCGATAGTAAACACCTCAGTGTCGATCTTATGATTACGCCCATTGAAAAATGGAGTATTGAAGTTGACATTCAAGAAGCTTTTTTAAAAGATTTTGCATTACATCTAAATGGCAAAGCACGCATTGATCTCAAAACGAAAAACCATTCATTTGAAGGTGATTTTGAGACATTTGGATTAAAAGGCATTGCACTTATTGATATTAAAGACACGCTTTTAACCTATCATCTACAAAGTGATCCTTTTCAAAATAAAAATCTGAAAGACCTTATGGATTTTATTGTTTCGCATGTTGAACTCGATCAAATTGCAAAAGATTGGATTGATAAAAACATTATTGGTGAAGAGTATATCCTGCATTTTTTTGAAGGTAAATTTGACCTTGCTACATTAGATTATTTTCCAATGCAGATGAGAGGAAGCGCAACGGTTAAAAATGCAACGGTCAGTTTTGAGCCTACCGTGCCACCAGCGCATGTAAAAGAGATTGGAATTGAACTTAAAGATGATAAGCTTCTTTTTGATATTCATGAGCCAACATATGAGCAAAAAAACATTCAAAAAGCTGATGTTTATATCTACAACCTTATCGGGAAAGGCACTGGTATTGTTGTTGATTTAAACGCTACATCGAAACTTGATGCACCAATACATAAAATTTTACATGCTTTTAAAATTGATGTTCCCATTACACAAACCTCAGGTAAAACAGATGCTAACGTTAGACTTGATATAAAATTTCTTCCTTTTGACATTAATGCAACAGGAAAATTCAAGCTCTCCCCTAGTGATTTTACCCTCAGTGGTCTTCCAATGTCCACAAAATATGGTGAAGTAAGACTTGATAACTTTAAAATTATGCTAGATAATGCCAATTTACGTTATAAAAATCTCTTTGATATTAATGCTACTGGTACATTTGATGCCAAAAAAAGTAATTATGAAGGCATAATTGACATCAATAATTTACTATTAGATTTTAGTGGAACAAAACTTTTAAAAATAAACAATCTTGCCGATCAAAATGCTTCCTTTTCAATTGAAAATGGCGTAACTAAAATGGCACTTCCAAGCCTTGAGACAACAATTTCATTTGCAAAGGACATCAATCAATTTATTCTTACTGATCTTACAAAAGTAGCCGCGTTTTCTCCATTTATGAGTGATGGTAACCTTTCTGAAGGCTCAGTAAGTGTGCAAACCAAAGATTTTGAAAATTTTGATGCAAAAATTAATCTTTACAATGTAGAGACTCCTCTGCTGGAAAACCGTGTACCTGTTCAAGATTTTGAAGTTGCACTTACAACCGATACCAAAATTCTCGATGCAAGCACAACAAATAATAAACTCTCTCTTCATTATGATAAAGAAATTACATTGCATATTAAAGATATGAATATCTCAATCCCACAAGGAGATGATCCTTTAGATTTGCCTATAAAAACGACTATATTTGGTGAAAACTCCTCTTTCCTTGATATGGATAATAATAAAACCGTTCTCAGCGAACGCTATACATTAACACTCTTTAAAGATAGAGTTCATCTAAATTCAAAACGTGGTAAATCTTCCTTTGAATATGAAAAAAGAAAAGGAATTCTTGGCATTCAAGCAACATCATTAGATTCCGATGCCATCAATGCTCTTTTCAATCGACATTATTTTCATCAAGGCGATTTTTCACTCAGTATTGATGGTGTAGATAATCATAATATGCAAGGTACATTTATCATGCATAAAACGTATATCAAAGATCTAAAATTTTTCAACAATCTTATGGCTACAATTAATGCTATCCCTTCATTACTCGTCTTTAATGACCCTAATTTTAATACCGAAGGCTATTTTGTCGAAAATGGCTATGTAGAGTTCAATCAAAGCAAAGAAGAGATGCATATTAAAGAGATACAGCTTAGAGGCAAAAGTGCAGACATCGCAGGAGCAGGCAAAGTAAATTTAATCCCAAATACGCTTGATCTTAAACTACAAATCAAAACACTTAAAACCTTTAGCTCAGCAATTGATATGATTCCATTAGTGGGTGGCATCATTTTAGGAGATGATAAAAGAATATCAACGAATGTGGATGTTACAGGTCCTACAACAGATCCAAAGATTGAGACACATCTTATTATGGATACGCTAAAAAGCCCCGTTAATATCATCAAGCGTACGCTTGAGCTACCACTAGAACTTCTTAAATAAGCGTATTAAGTAAACCTACAAGTTCGTGAACATTATGAGCGCGTAGGTTTGCACTCTGACTTGTTCCATAACCCCATTCTGCAAAAATAAAAGGTATTCCAGCATTGGTTGCTGCGCCTTCATCTTTAATGCTATCCCCTACTAAAACGGTTTTGGAAGCATCGCTTCCTAACTCTTCCATGAGACGATAAACCATTAAAGGGCTTGGCTTTGGTTCGGCAACATTATTCGCACCAATAATGGCAGAAAAATGCTCTAAAACACCCATTTGCTCTAACATATGACGCGCAAAAAAATCACTCGCATTGGTTGCAATTGCCAAATACGCTTTTTGAGAAAGCAGATGCAACATCTCTTTGACATCAGGATAAAGCGCTATCATCGATGGAGAAAAGTGCATATAATGCTCTTTAAATAAGGCACGATGCGCAGGGTCATACTCTTCAGTGTTGTAAAAAATTTTTGGTAAATGTTGATCGGGTTGATTGATATGATATTCCAAATATTTTTTATCAATAGGCGAGAGTCCTAATGTATTGCGTACGTAATTGACACTGTGCGTCATTGCTGCACTTGAATCAATCAGTGTTCCATCCATATCGAAAATAATCGATGCTTCTTTTCTCATAGTTACTCTTGAATACGAAGACCAAGAATTAAAAGATCTTTATCCACACCCTCAATATTGGCAACTCTATTGAGATTGCCCCACTCTTTAAAACCTAATTTTTTGAAAAGTTTTAAGCTTGGTGCATTTTCAGAAAAGATAAGCGCTAAAAGCGTTTTGATGTTATAACCTTTTGCTTGTTCAATGGCTTCACTTAAGAATTGTTGACCTAATTTTTTACCTTGAAAGTTTTTATCAATGTAGATATTGATACGAGCACTATGACGGTATGCCATCAAATTAGCATAAAAAGGCTGTAGGCTGATCCATGCGATGATACGCCCATGATACTCTTTGACTAAGATAGGATGTAAGCTATCATGCGAGTTAAACCATTCTAATTTGTCTTCAACACTTACAACTTTACTATCAGCCGTAGAGATACCATCTTTTATCGCTTCATTATATATTTTAATAATTTCTGGTAAATCTTCAAGAGTCGCTCGTCTTAGCTCATTTAGCATTGTTATCCTTGTTGAAGCCCTATAAGAGCTTATAATATATAATCACTGATTATACATTACTGACTCTTAGGCTCTCTTTACTCCATTTCCAAGTGCATCAAATACATCTCTTCGCCATCAATAACTCGAAGATCTGTACTTTGACACGTTGGACAAATAAACTCATTCTGACTCAGTGTTGCCTCGTTATGACAGTTTTCGCAATGAATAACAATCTCTTGAAGGTGCATGACAAACTCTGCACCATCACATACGGTTTCTTCTTTAAACGTATTAAATGCTGTTTCTAGCAAATGTGCCTCAACACCACTGAGTTTACCTACTTTGATCTCTACTTTGGTAATTTTAGAAGCATTGTGTTCTTTAGCATTTTTTTCGCACATCTCAAGGAGTGCATTAACAATGGAGAACTCATGCATCAGCAAATCCTCGGCAATAATTCACCCTTAGGTGGTTCTAAAAAGCGTTCACTTCCCCATGGTGTATGCAACACAACTTTATCAGCAAATCTATCACTGACAGTGCCGATCATCGCCACTTTGGCTGTTTCATCAAACTGTTTAAGAATGTCGAGTGCTCTCTGTGCTTCTGCTTTTGGAAGAGCGATAACCATCGTGCCCTCATTGGCAAACTCATACGGCTCAAACCCTAAGAGTTCACACACACCTCGCACCTCTTTTGCCACAGGGATTTTTGCTTCATCCACTTCAATGCACACATGAGACGTGCTTGCCCATTCATTAAGAACAGCACTGAGCCCTCCTCTTGTAGCATCTCTTAATGCATGGATTTTTACATTAGCGTCTATTAATGCTTCAACAGGTTTCCATAGACTTGCACAGTCTGTTTGAAGGTCACTCTCAAGTTCTATCTCTTCGCGAGTCGCTAAAATGCACGCACCGTGATTGCCCACTTCGTTAGAGACGATAATGACATCATCATTTTCCAAATTGTGTGCAGAGATGTTCTCACACATAATTTCACCAATGCCTGCTGTGTTAATAAAAAGTCCATCAACACCACCACGAGGTACAACTTTGGTATCACCCGCAACGATTTTAACACCACTTTTTGCCATTTCATCACGCATCGTCATGACGATATCTTCCAGATGAGAGACTAAAAAACCCTCTTCGATCATAAACGAACAGGTCATATAACGAGGCTTTGCACCCATCATCGAAAGGTCATTCACTGTTCCAGCAATAGCCAATTTACCGATGTTTCCACCTTTAAAAAAGAGTGGTGACACAACAAAAGAGTCGGTTGTAAAAGCGATTTTATGGTCATTCATCACAAGGCTTGCCGCATCTTCCATACGAAGCAAAATGTCATTCTCAAAATGTTTGAAAAAAAGGTCTTTTATGAGGTTTTGGGTCTCTTCGCCACCACCTCCGTGAGAGAGAAGGATTTGTTTACTCACGCTGTTGCTCCTTTGAGGCTTAACTTGCCATATTTGAAGTACGCCGCACACGCACCTTCACTCGAAACCATACATGATCCCATAGGATTCGTTGGCGTACATGCTTTTCCAAAAACTTTACAATCAAATGGTTTTGCTTTACCTTTTAAAATATCACCGCAAATACACATCTTATGATCATTCAGTTCCTCTTTTGGAAGCACATCATCAAAGACAATCTCAGCATCGTATGCCGCGTACTGGGCTCTTAGTTTCAAAGTACTTTTAGGAATATCTCCAATGCCTCGCCATCTAAAATGCTCACGCTTTTTAAAATAAGTATTCACAAGCTCTTGTGCTTTAAGGTTGCCCTCTCGGGAGACTGCTCTTGCATACTCATTGTCAACAACGCTTTTGCCTTCATTGATTTGACGCACAATGCGTAAAACAGACTCCATCACATCGGTTGGCTCAAACCCTGAAACCACTACAGGAGTATGGTACTTTTCAGCAATCGGTTCATAAATTTTATATCCTGTAATGACACTCACATGAGAAGGTCCTAAAAAAGCATCAATTTTTGCATCGCCGCCACTCATAATGGCATCAACAGCTTCAGGCACTGTTACATGGTTAATATGAAAAAAGACGTTTTTTAAACCAAGTGCTATGGCTTGTTGAACTAAAACAGCACTCATCGGCGTTGTTGTCTCAAAGCCAATCGCAAAAAAGACAACATTTTTATCTGGATTTTCTTGTGCAATTTTTATAACATCCATTGGTGAGTAAAGGGAACGAATATCTTTACCCTCAGCACGCAATTTCTGTAAAGAGGTTTTGCTACCAGGTACACGGATCATATCGCCAAGTGTAGCTAAAATGGTGTTTGGCATAGACGCTAATGCAATAGCATGATCAATGCGCTCTTTAGGCATAATACACACAGGACACCCAGGACCATGCACAAACTCAATCAAATCAGGTAAAATTTGTGAAAGTCCAAATTTCATAATCGTATGTGTATGCCCACCACACACTTCCATAATGTTGATCTTAGACTTACACTCTTTTTTAATGAGTGCTGCTAAAGCCTTCATATGCTCTGGGTCTCGGAACCCTTCGATAAGATCAACTTCTGTCATACTGACTCTCGCCTTCATCTTCAGCAATGCTTCCATCTTTCATGGCTTCAACAATCTCATTATACGCAGCGATGCTATCTTCCGCGTGCTCTTTACTAATCTTATTCATAGCAAAGCCAACATGAATCAATACATAATCGCCAACATATACAGGCTCACTAATCAAATCAAGCGTTACTTTACGCTTAACACCCATGGTATCTACCGTTGCATAATTATTTTCGTCGATTTCTACGACTTTAGAAGGGATAGACAAACACATAGTTATCTCAATGCTTTTTTCATTTTAAGGTAGTTGATCCACTGATCAATTCCTTTTCCAGACTTGCTGTCAATCTCAATAACATCCACTTTTGGATTGAGTTTTCGAGCCTCGCGAATCGCTTTTTCAACACTAAAATCAAAATATGGCAATAAGTCACATTTTGTGATTAAGAACAAGTCTGCACTTCTAAACATCACAGGATATTTTGCAGGTTTATCGTCGCCTTCAGGAACGGAGAGAAGCACAACGTTAAGATGTGTTCCTACATCATAACTTGCAGGGCAAACAAGGTTTCCAACATTCTCAATGAAAACAACATCAAGCCCATCTATAGGCAAATGATGAAGTCCCTCATGAACCATAAAGGCATCTAAGTGACACGCTTGACCTGTTGAAATTTGATGTGCTGGAGCACCTTTTGCAATGATACGATCAGCATCTTGATTCGTTTCAAGATCACCTTCTATAACACCCAGTTTAATCTGTTTCGTATCAATGGTTGCTTCCAAAAGCGTTGTTTTTCCACTGCCTGGGCTACTCATAAGGTTAATAGCAAGTACACCATGCTCTTCAAAATGCGCTCTATTATGGGCAGCTTGTGTATCATTAGCATCTAAAATTTTTGTAATAACCGCTATGGTTTTTTTATCGTTAAGTTGAGGATTTGCATGAATCTCCTCATGTTTATGATGATGGTCGTGATGATGGTGATCATGCGCATGAGGATGATCATGGTGAGTATGACCGTCATGGTCATGTGAATGCGTATGCGTGTGACCATCGTGAGAATGCTCATGTGCATGTGCTGACCATTGAGAAGGAGTGATTGAACAACCGCAATCTTTACACATTTTTATATCCTTGACTATAATTTTCAACTATTATAGAACAAATGATTAAATGCGAAATAAAAAAAGAAGTTTCTTAGTTGTTTTTAGGAAAAATGGTGAGATGAAAAATCATCAAGAAGTATGCATCTATTGCGGACATACAAAGCTTTATAAAGTCTCCTCTTCACAGTATCGTTGTATCTCATGTAAACGTACATACAGTTATGATAAATACGCTCAAGGAATAGCGATATTAAATGCATTTGTAGAAAATAAAAGCGCTCATGAATGTGCTTTGCAATTGCACTTAAATTATCTTACCATTAAAAAAGTCTATCAGAAATTGCGACTTCTTCTTATAAAATATTCAGAAGAACTCTATACAAATCAACAAGAAACATTTTCACAATATGATGAGTACTACTATCTCCCTACGTCAAAAAGAGGTAAACCCAAATATCTTTTTGATGCCATAGGCATTTTAGGGATGATGTATGGTAAAAGTATCCATACGTTATTACTTCCAGATCAATTTGCTCATCTGAAAAATTTGGAAGACACCTCTATCGAAAAAGAGACGTATGCACGCTATCTCAATCAACATAAAGTAGCCCATTATAAGAGTTTTGATAATGCATTAATTGATTTTTGGCATTTTTTAGAAACATGGTTGGAGCATTTTAAAGGTATCAAAAAAGAGAATTTTATCTATTATCTAAAAGAAGCTGAGTTCAAATTCAATTACACAAAAGAAGAACAGCGCCTCATCTTAGAGACGCTGTGGAAGAAAAACTTTTTTATGTAAGATTAGGAAGCTGGAACTGAAGCTTCAACAAGTTTAGAGAATTTAACGCCTTTAAGTCCCGCAATTTTCTGTGCAAAATCTTTCACTTCAGAAACTTTTCCCGTTACCATAATGGTTTCTAAACAGTTTTCATGGCTTACATGAACATGCGTATTACACATAATGTTGACTTTCGCATCGTGCTGAATTTCTAAGATTTTTTGAACAAGTTCATTTTGATGATGCGTATAAATCATTGTCAAAACACCTATCACATCACTATTATCATCTTGCCAATCATCTTTGACAATTTTCTCACGAATAAGATCTCTTGTAAATTCACTACGTGAAGCATACCCTTGAGCATCGACTTTTTTATCCAGCTCTTCTAAAAGTTTTTCAGGAAGTGACACACTAAATCGAATAATTTTATCCATAGTAAATCCTTGATTAATATACTTAGATTACATTCTAATCAGACTAATCTTTAAATATTGAAAGAGAAAAATATTAATATTATTTTTCAAGTACTTTATAGAGTTGTCCGACACAAATTCCGCCATCATTGATAGCTAATTGTATCGGAAAATAAAAATTTTGTGTGACATTTTGAAGAATTTGCTCAACTAATGTGCGATTTTGAAACACGCCTCCGGAGAAGACAATAGGATAAGAATATTGCACACTTAAACGAAGAATAATATGCACTAGCGTGTTGATAAATTTTGAAGCAATAAGACGTGGTTCTTTATCATGAAGCATTTGAACAAACATAGACTTATACTGAATTATTGTATCGTCAATTTCAACAACGTAATGCTCACTAATAGTTGCATCATAAAGCGATTCGATGAGGAGTCCACTTTCACCATCATAACTTACGTTTCCTTCCATACCACACAACACAGCTACAGCATCAAAGAGCCTTCCCACAGAAGAACAGCGAGGTGAATTCATCTTTTTAGTGTAGATTTGTTTGAGAAGTTTGAGGGATTTCTCATCAAAATAGTGTAGTAAATGCCCATCTGCACTATCTCCCATTTCATCCCATAATAAAGAGGCTAAAATACGTTTAATATCTTTAATGCTTGCATCTGCGCCTAAAAGTAAAAAAGGCTCAAAAGAGCAAACACGCTCATAACTCTCTTGTGTACACGCTAGAAACTCACCACCCCAAATCGTACCATCATCACCATAGCCAGTACCATCCCAAGCAATACCTAACACAGTCTCTTTGAGATTGTGTTCACACATAGTTGAAAGGATATGTGCATAATGGTGTTGCACTTGAATGAAAGGTATATTTTGTTTTTTAGCCCACTGTGTTGAGATATAGTTTGGATGCAAATCACCCACAATCAAATCTGGAGTAAAATCATAAAACCGTGCAAAACTTTCTATCATTTTTTCAAACAGTTCATTGGAAGCGATGTTATCTAAATCGCCAATATAAGGGCTTACAATAATTTGATGATTTAAGTAGATAGCGATGGCATTTTTCTGATGTGCACCGACTGCTAAAATTTTTCGCTTATCCTGAGTATCGACTCGAAAACTTTGCGGTGCAATTCCCCTAGAAGAACGCATCAACAGCATTTTATCGCCAATATACTGCAAAACACTATCGTCGCTGGAATTGACAATTTCACGATTATAATCTAAATAATACTCAATCACACCATCTAATTTCTGCTCAAGGAGTTGTACATCACTAATGATAGGCTCACCTGCTCTATTGGCACTGGTTGCAATGATAGGATTTTTCAAGTACTCAAATAACATGATATGTAAAGGAGTATAGGGTAAAAATACACCCAGGCGATCAATATGCGGTGCTATAAGGGAGCTAATCTTAGAAAGACCTCTTTTTCTTTTAACAAGAACAATGGGGCGAAGTAGCGATAATATGCCCTCTTCTTCTTTAAAACTTAGCTCACACACTTCTTTTATCGCTTCGATATCTTTAAACATTACAGCAAAAGGTTTTGTCGGACGATGCTTACGCTCACGTAAACGTCCTACAACGATCTCATTGGTCGCATCACACATCAAGTGAAAACCACCCATGCCTTTCATTGCTACAATATGTCCTGCATTAATTAACTCAGCCAATTTAATGATAGCCTCTTCGTTTTTACTTAGTAAGTCACCTTGCATGGAGCGTAAAACAAGTGTTGGTCCACATTTTGAACAACTAATGGGCTGAGCATGATAGCGACGATCCAGCGGATTGGTATACTCATCTTTACATTTATCACACATGACAAAGGGTTGCATTGATGTATAAGGTCTATCATAAGGAACTGTTTTGATGATAGAATAACGAGGACCACAATTAGTACAGTTAGTAAAAAAATAGTGATAGCGTCTATTATGAGGATCTTTTAGCTCAGTAAGGCACTCATCACAGATAGACATATCAGGCAAAACAGGTGAAGATTTTGTATGAGCTTCATCGCTATGGCGAATTTCAAATGTCGTATCACCTTTATGGGTGATGACCTCTTTAGTCCAGAAATCGATTCTTGCTAAGGGCGGAAGTTCTTTAAACAAAGCCTTTTCAAATGCATCAAGACTCTCTTTAAATCCTTCTATCTCAATCAAAACACCTTTAGAATTATTGAGAACAAAACCGTTTAGGTCGTAACGCAGAGCTATGGTATAGACAAAGGGGCGGAACCCAACCCCTTGGACAATACCTTCGATATGATAAATCAGACGAGATTTATTGGTCAATCGGCAATTCTTTATTAAAGCAAATCGTATGATTTGGTTTAAGATTTTTAGCAATCATCTCAGAAAATCGTTTGTAGCCAAATAAAGAACCACCAAGCGCAATTTTACTTGTTAGCAAATTCTCCTTATGTGTGTCACAAAGATCAGAGATAAAATAAGAGAGGCTTTCCATATAACCAAAGCTCAATGTTGTGTTATCTGTACCTGCTAATTTATAACTAATGCCACTACGTACTAATCTTACATAGTCAATATCAGAGCTTAACGCATCTTCTTTTTGCAAGAAATAGTCAATGCGTGGCCCTTTTTGACCGCCAAAATCTTCAGCATTTTCGATCAATTGTTCAGCAGCACTCTCAAATGTTTCACTAAGACCCAAGACCATCGCAACAATTTTCCAAAGAGAGTAAATACTTTTTGGTGTATCACTTGGAATAATCGTTTCAATCGCTTTAGCGTAAATTTCAGGAAATTGCTCTTTATAATTAGCAACCAAACGCTCTGCATTCGGGCTACTTCTCTCAATTTCAGCAAACAGCTCTTCAAAGGAAGACGGTAGAGAAATCTCTATGAGATTGAGCATACCATGCTCTTTCGAATAGTGCATAATACGATCATTATGAAGCGTACTTAGATAAAAACAACTTGTCGTTGCATCAAAAAGCTGATGCTCTTGCATGATAGAAGCAAATGCTCCATGAGAAGGCTCATCAAATTTTTCCAAACTGGCTTTGAGTGTAGAAGAGGCATAATCGCTTCCTTTTACAATCAAAATAGCACCGTTTTCAAGAACACTAACCAATAGTGGCTCAATAGCTTGTAACTTGGCATCAAACTGAACACTATAAGATGCTTTACAGTTTTGCGTCGTTGCTTTGAAAAGGAACTGGACTCCTTTACTAAAAAGGCGCTTTGAAAGCTGATACATAAAAAGATCATCTGCAAGTCTCAATATAACGCGAGACTCTTTCACAATACCTTTTTGTGAAAACAATGCATTAACTTTAAAACGAATGGCTGGACGCTCAAGTGATGCTAACGCTTTAATTTCATTCTCTCTACAAACGACCATACGCTCTACAACAGACAGATCGGTCGCAATCACCTCAAGCGTTTGTGTACATGAAGCGATATTTTCTATCTTTCCATAGACATATGATCCATTTTTAGTTTGAATAGTTACATTTTCACCATTTGCAATCAATTCTGCTAACCTGTCATACACCGCTTCATAAGCTTTGGCATCACTACCATGTAAAAGTTCGTTTTCGTTTTGGTACAACTTTACATTGGTACGAGACGAAGAAATGAAAGGTGCAAGATAGTATTCAGAATTTGGATTATCTACTGAAGCTAAGATTTTTGGGGTAAATTCGATGGTGTATGCAAGAGGTGGAATAACCTCAGTAATATCAGACATCGTATCTACAACTTCTACGCTAGAGGATTTAAAAAAGATTGACAATGGAAGAGATGCAGAAAGCGTATCGGCAAACGTACACAAGCGTGTCTCATCTTCTTCTACAAAAAGTGTAACGATAGAGTCTTTACGAATAATTTTATGACTAATGTCAAAATCATTCGCAATTTCTTTGAGTAAATTTTCTAAAATACCATTGTTGGAAACGTAATTAAATTCGAATGCTAAGATCATCGATCCTCCAAACAGGACATATTGGCAACGCTTTGGATATCAATATCGCTGATTTGCTGATACGAAAATCCTAATTCTACCAAATGTTTAAGTAAAACGCTCTCCATTACAGAACTACCTTTTAAAACGGCAGGGGTTAGTTCTAATGTGGTGTCATCTACAACTTCTGGAATAATACCAACAACTTTTGTAGGAGGACGATCTCCTACCATATCCATCATTGTGAGTGTTTGAAGCATCTCCACTTCATGTGCACTGCCTTGCCATGTAATGGTATTAGGTACATTTTCAAAATCAAAAAAGTACACATCACCAATCTCTCCATCATGGGCATCAACACAATCAAGAACGATGAGATATTCATACTCAGCAATAATAGGGATTAATCTTTGTGCGAGGGTTCCACCATCAACAAATGTGAGGGTGTGTTCTGGCGAAGAAAACTGATACTTTTGTTCAACAAGGCGGCAAAGATGAACTCCGACGCCTTCGTCGGAGAACATCACATTGCCAATGCCCAAAATCAACACTTTCAAGAAAAGGCTCTCTTAGTGTTTGTGTTGTTTATGAAATTTGTAACCACTAATAATCGCATCCATTGAACCCTCTTTACCCATAATAGAGTTAAAGATTGCCATATAGATGTGAATTGGTAAGAAGATCAAGATACCCCACATAACGATATGGTGAATCTCTCTTACCATTGCAAGTCCGCCAAGCATTGCTTCAATTGGGCGCATATAGTCATATAAGAAAAGACCAATACCACCACCTTGATAACAATGAACATATAAAATAAGGCCTGTTAAGCTAATGATGAAAATCATTGCATAAAGACCAACATATGCTACAAATTGCAACGGATTATAAACACCTCTTAAATGAGGGTGTTCCCCCATAAAAAGGTAATATTTAAGCTGTTGAATCCATATTTTTGGACTTACAAAATCTAAAAACGATATTCTCTCTTTTGAACTGATGCTATCAACACAGAAGAGGTATGTTTTGTAGAGTGTAATTGCAATTAGCAAAAATCCTGCTATTTCATGCCACATTCTGAATTTTGCATTCAAAAAGAGGATAGGCTCATCTGATGCTTCAGGAGCGATGAACACATAGGTTAAATAAAAACCTGTCACCGTTAATACAAAAATAGCAATTGCTCTAAGCCAGTGCGTCCAACGAAGCCCTGCCGAGAACTCAAATTCTATATCTCTTTTCATTGTTAGACTCCCTTTCGCTTTTAGCAAGATGCGCCGTTAACATTGACCTTATAACTGCTCATCTCATTACCTTTTGTATCCATAACATGTACAGCACATGCTAGACATGGATCATAAGAGTGGATGATTCTTACAATTTCAAGCGGTTGAGAAAGATCTGTGATCTTCAAGCCAATGAGAGATTCTTCATAAGATCCTCTAACACCTTTAGCATCTTTTGGACTTGCATTCCATGTACTAGGAACTACAGCTTGGTAGTTTTCAATCACACCATTTTTGATTTTAACCCAGTGACTTAGAACACCACGTGGTACGTGACCAATGTAGCGACCTTTGTACTCTTTGTTTTTATCAATTTTGTAACTTGTACATGTAGCATCGTCAACTTTTAAGTTTTGAATCAATGCGTTAAATGCTTCTAAACCATTATCAGCAATAACTTTAGCTTCGATCATACGACATGCTGTACGACCAAGTGTTGAAGCAACAGCTGTAATAGGAAGACCTGTATCTTTCAAGAATTTATCAACAACCACTTTTACACGTTTGTTACCTAGTGCATAGTTAACAACGATATTTGCCAATGGTCCAACTTGAAGTGGTTTACCATCGTAACGAGGTGCTTTAATCCAAGTATATTTACCGTTTTCATCAATAACTTTTGTAGGAGCAAGAACACCTTTGTCATTGATCGTTTGAGCGTCTTTAAAGCCTGTATAGTTAGGCTCTTGGCGACCTTCATATGGATGATATGCAGCATTGTCTTTATACCATGCACGTGTCGCTTCTTCTGTAATTTTGCTCTCATCTAATGTTTGAACTTTAAATGGTTTACCTGTAATCAAGTTAACAACATCTTCGCCCAACATTACGCCGCTCTCAAACAAGAACTCTTTCGCGTTAATTTGGAACTCTTTTTGTGTAAAGAGATTTGGTACACCCAAGCCTCCTGTAACACTTGGCTCGCCAGCGTACGCACGTCCTGCCATAACAACGTCTGGATAATATGCACGGTTAACGAAATCTGCAATCTCTTTAAATTTAGTTAAATACTCACCTAAACGTGAAGGTGTTTGAAGGTCCATAACACATGTGACACCACCAACGGTTAAGCTTTGTGGGTGTGGTTGTTTTGCACCAAAAATAGCCATCATTTGAGCAACTGTTCTTTGAAGCTCAAGTGCTTTAAGGTAGTGAGAAACCGCGATAAGGTTTTGCTCTGGTGTCAATTTGTATGTTGGATGTCCCCAGTACGCATTAGCGAATGGTCCAAGGTGTCCTTTTTTAACAAATTCAGCTACTCTTTTTTGAGTTGCTACAAGATCATCTGCACCACACGCGATTGGAGCGTCTGTGTATTTGAATGACTCAGCTGCAGCTTTATGCGGATCAGCTTTAAGAGCTGAAACAACATCAACCCAGTCAAGACCATGAAGATGATAGAAGTGAACAACGTGATCGTGTAAGAAAAGTGCATTGTTCATCAATGTACGTGTTAGTTTTGCATTAAGTGGTGGCTCAATTCCTAGAGCGTCTTCAACTGCCATAATACCCGCTTTGTAGTGTGAGTATGTACAAACACCACAAATTCTTTGTACCATAAAGCCTGCATCTCTTGGGTCTCTGCCTTTAAGGATAGTCTCGATACCTCTCCAAAGTGTTGAAGAAGAGTATGCTTCAGTAACAACATTGTTATCATCAACAATAACTTCTACCCTTAAGTGACCTTCGATTCTGGTGATTGGATCTACTACGATTCTTTTACTCATTATCTTATCCTTCAATTATTCTTCAGTTTTTCCACTGCCCTTAACCGCAGCAATCGCCGCATGAGCCGCAATACCTACTGCAGTTGCAGTTAAGAGTGCCACACCTACTTTATCAGCAGTTTTATCAGCACCTTCGCCATAAACTGTATGGTACAATCTATCACCTAATGGTTCTTCAAATGGTCCCATGTTATCCCAGAAACCTGGCTCTGAACAACCGATACAGCCGTGACCTGCTTGAACTGGCCAAGAAGTATGTTGGTTAAATCTCTCACGTGAACAGTTATTGAAAGTATAAGGACCTTTACAACCCACTTTATAAAGACAGAAACCTTTTTTAGCACCTGCATCACCGAATTCTTGAACGAATTCACCTGCATCAAAATGTCCACGTCTTTCACAAAGATCATGAATTCTAAGGCCATATGCCCATTTTGGACGATTATATGCATCAAGTGCTGGAAGTGTGCCAAAAAGAATATAATGTAAAACGTTGCCTACAATATTTTTCTCACTTGGAGGACAGCCTGGAACATTGATAACTGGTTTATTGGTTACTTTACTAAGAGGTTGTGCATTGGTTGGGTTTGGATGAGCTGCTTGGATACCACCAAAACTTGAACAAGAACCAATAGCAAAAATAGCTGCTGCAGAATCAGCCGCTTTTTGTGCACTTTTTTGACCTGTTTGTCCGTGTGGTCCAACAGTTAAGAAGAATTCACTGCTACCTGCAGGAATACCACCTTCTACCATTAAGATGTATTTACCTTTGTATTTTTCAATCGCACTCTCTAAGTTGTGCTCAGCTTGCCAACCACAGGCAACCATTAGTGTCTCATGGTATTCGAGTGAAATGTGATCAAAAATCAAACTATCGATTGTTGGAGCATCTGTTCTTAACAAACTCTCACTACAACCTGTACACTCTGCCATGTGTAACCAAATAACTGGTAAACGGTCAGTAAGCTCAGCAGCTTGTGCCATTAGCGGTGTAAATGTTGAAGGTAATGACAACATTGCAGTTACACCTGCTGCCCACTTCATAAAATCTCTACGGCTGATACCATTCTCTTCCATCAGTGCCGCAATAGATTTGTCCTCCTTAATACGGGGGAACTTCTCAAGATTGCTAAGTCTCTCAGCAAGCCTTTCGTACAGTTTAGCGTGTTCCATAAATCTCTCCTGTGTAAATTTTCCAAGATCAAAAAGTTAAGGCATTATTCAGAAAACAGACAATATTTGTTTACCTGAATGAGTATTCATTTAGAATTAAATCAAAAAATGTTTCACAATATGGCAGGAAGGCACATAATTAAGGGTATTTTAATTCAACAGAGTAGAAAAGTAACAAAAAAAGAGGATAAAAAGTGTATTATATTAAAAATGGCTAAATTGTCACACGCGAAATAATACGTTCATTGGGTTGTACACACAGAACAAACGTCAAAACTTTTGAGAATAAAGTCTGCTTTGGTAAATGAGTTTAGACCGATTATAGCTTTTTGAGCAGTAGAAGGATTCTCTTTATCACCATTTCCTAAATTCCATACAGTTGGAGTGATAATGTCATAGGATTCTATAACGCCTTGTTGTGCTACTACATAATGGATCAAAGAGCCACGTGGTGCTTCAATCACACCAATGCCTTCACCACTGAGGCTATAAATATCTCTTTTGGGTAAAATCAAAGAAGGTTCTTTAAGATTTAGTTGCGCTAAAAGTGTTTTTGTTCTTAACAATAGATGTGCACATTCAACAGCACGTGCTACAACGCGCGTCAATGCTGCATCTTTAAATCTTCGATGAAAATCACGCATCAATGCATCTTTGGAGACCATCATACGTGCTAAAGGTCCAACTTCACAATAATTCCTTCGATACATCGCACTCTTGGAATAGGTATAACCTTTGTGCTTGTCCTCAAAAAATGTATGTTCTGTACTCTCATGCACGTATTTAAGATCAGCTCCTAAAACTGTTGTCTTAGCCGCCTTGAGGCTTCCCTCATAACGATACGACTCTCCTAAAGCTAAAAAACGATCAAAACTTCGTCCTAAACGATCAAAGCCATACTTAATCATTTCATCAATGCCATATGACAAAGCAGAGGGAGCTGACATAACTTGCAGTGCTGAGTCAAAGCTCAAAAACTCCTCTAAGTGCATTCCATAGAAGTGCTCTTCACAAAAGGCGATGACAGCATCCAAGCAACCTAATGCACCTATAATATCGCTTTTTAGAGGATCACACGTTACTCCACCAGCCATAACAAAAGAGCCATGTGGCCATTGTCCGGTAAAATGAGAACCCATTTTAAGTGTTTGAATGACAGCTTGTTGAGCCTCAAACCATTGTTTGTCCTTAAAAGCATTCCCTTTATAAGATGTATCGCTAATTTTTTTGAGTTCAGGAAGTATGGTAAAAAAATACCATTTAATATGATTGTGAATTTTCTCGGCATTCAGTGCGATTTCTCGAATGTCTTTTGCTTTTTGGCTTATCGTTAAAAGCTCTCCAGCATTTTTATAACACGCCTCAATCGCCAAAACAGAAGCGATAGCATGAGAATGTGAGCATATACCACATACTCTAGGAGTAAGCGCTAATGCATCTAGCAGTGGACGTTTTTTTAAAATCTCTTCAATGCCTCTGTAATTAAAAAATTTAATTTTGGCAAAACTGACCTGCTCATTTTCCCATTCCAACTCTAAGGTTGCTTCACCTTCAATACGTTCAATAATCTCTTTAGTTATCTTCATCAATCAACTTCTTTTCAAGTCTATCTATCTTAAAACTTTTTGCAACACCTGCAAGGGTGTAGTAAGCACGTTTACTAATCCCAAAAGGTGTTTGTGGTAAGGACATATTTTTTTGGGTTTCATAGAGCGCTCGACGTGGAAAATCAAACTCAGTACACCCTAAACAAGGAGATCCCGCTCGTGTCTTTGAGCTGATATCATTCCATAGAATTTTATTACAATTGGCATGGCTCATAGGTCCTAAACAACCATGTTCATAAAATAAACACCCCTCTCGCTCTCCAAGCTGTTTGCTATCGACTTTCCATTCAAAGTATTCATTTCTCAAACATCCATGATGCGCCAAATATGAAAAGACTTCTTTCGGACGCAAATACTCATCTAAGGATACGTGTTCACCATTATGTAATGTCATCAGTGTTTCTACTAACCACCTCGGATGTACGGGGCAACCTGTAATGTTAATCACATTGTTTTTTTCTAACCAATAACCACCCTTCTCTTTACCGCTAAAGAGTGCTCCTGTAATTTTTTGTGGGTCACGCAATCTAAAGATACCACCAAAACTTGCACAACTCCCCGCACATATAATATGTTTTGCACGAGCAGAAAGGTTATCTAGAATTTCAAAGAAAGGAAGATTAAAGCGTTGAAGTAAACGCTCATCGTGACTAAGAGCGCCTTCTAGAATAAGAAAATCAAATGTTTTTTCACTATTTAAAAGTGATAAAAACTCTTCATTACTGCACCATAAAGGATGGTATAACATATCAAAAGATGCCGCAAAACTTGGCATATGTGTATAATTTAAAAATGAGTGGCTATTGCCATTACACGTAAGCCCTTGAAGCCAAATAATAGAAGATTTATGAGACATTATTGTTGTTTGAGTGCGTTATAAATATTAAGTGAAATTTCATCCACATAATGGGTTAATGGCTTATCAAGCACTCCCTCGCCACTTAAAAATACAAAACCGCCTAAATACCCCATAAAAAGCCCAAAGGCAGAAAAGAAATCTTGATTGCGAAGTTCTCCTTTTGCAACGCCTTCTTCAAAGAAAATCATTAGCTCTGTTATAAAGGAAGAAACACAGACCATTCCTTCACAACCATCTTTAAATACCTCTTTGTTGGCAAGATACACACGTAAAAAGTAGTTAATATGTTGTGGTTTTGAAGATGCCATCTCAAAATAGAGTGCTACAATTTTACGAATTTTTTCTTTTGCACTCCCCTCACTTTCATTGACTTTACGAATTTCGGAGCCTAAAATATCGGAAGAATACTTGATAATTTCCTTTGCAAGCATCTCCTTAGAAGAAAAGTAGTTATAAATATTTCCAACACTCATCCCCATGGCTTTCGCAATATCAGGAATCGTCGTTGCATAAAAGCCTTGCGTTGAAAAGAGCATCAATGCTGCGTCTAAAATCTTTTCACTTTTACGTAATTTTTTATCCACGGTCTTTCCTTCAAAATGCACTTTCATTCATTTTACCATGTTTATTAATGTTCATTTAAAATGTTTTACTATAATTATGGGGATTTAATATCAAAGGAGTACAAATTGTTACTTATGAAACTCAAAACCGAAGAAAAATTTGCTTTTTTACAACTTGCACAATATGTCGCCCAACTTGACGGAGAATATGGACCAAAAGAGCGTGAAGTTGTTGATGAATACTGCACGGAAATGGGCATTGAAAATATTGAGATTGATGTAAAAAATTTCGTATTGGAAGATATTTTAGCCATTTTTTCATCATCAAAAAGTCAAAGAATTGTCCTACTTGCATTGATGGTCTTGGTGCATGTCGATGATAAGTTTGGCATATATGAACATAAAATCATTGATAAAATCGCACACCACTTTAATATAAGCGAACAAGAAGTTCATCTCTTTTCAATGTGGGGGAAAATGGGTTCAGCTTTGTATGAACAAGCGCTTGTTTTTATAGCAGAATAATAAGAGCTGGGAGTTATATTCTCCCAGCCTTATAGCAATTTATTTTCCTTTTTTAGGAAAATTCTTTTTCTCTTCGATTAATTTACCCTCTAAAATTTTCTTACCACTCTCAACACCTGGTTGGTCGTACGTATTAACATTCATCATTTGACCAACAAGTGATGTGAGAAGCTCATAATAGAAAATCAACTTACCAATGTTTTCTTCATCAATGTGTTGCAATGTAATGGTGTCGATAGGGATATCTTTTTTATCGAGAAGTGCTTCAATGGTTGAGTCTGCTTGCATATTGATAAGATCACAGAATGCGATGCCATTCATTAGATCTAATCCCTCAAGCTCTTTAAGTGTGATAGAAGGAATTTTGATTTTATCGTCAAAGTTATCAATCTTAAGAACAGTAACACTCTTATCACGTAGACCTTCTACAATAAGCTGTAAAAAGGAGTGCTGATCTTTTGGACCGATGAGTCCAACCGGTGTAAGACCTACGTTGAAACTACTATGGCGTTGCTTTTTACCTAAACTCTCGCCCCAAAGTTGTACATACCAATCTGTAAAACAGTCTAAGCTCTCAGAGTAAGCAAAAAGTGTATTGATATTATAATGCATAGAGTTTTTAGCATAATAGGTTGCTTTTTTCATCAAAGTTTCTTTGATATAACCATCTTCAAAGAAGCTTTTTTTAATTGCTCTTGCACCATCTAATAATCGTTGAATATCGACACCAACAAGGAATAATGGCGCAAGTCCTGCGGCACTCAGTACTGAAAAACGTCCACCGACATTGACAGGAATGTGAAGAACAAAAGAGTTAAACGTTTTTGCATGTGCTTCAAGTTTTGAACCACTATCTGTTACAAACGTAAAACGATAATCTAAAGAGATGTCTTTTGCTTTCAATAAAGAGAGAACATATTTGTACACAGAGATTGTCTCAATGGTTGTACCTGATTTACTGATAACAAAGAAATGCGTATTTTTAATGTCTAATTTGTTGAGTGTTGAACGAATCGATGCAGGATCAGTACTTTCAAAAAGGTGCAATCGTTTGTCAAAATCACGAATACCTTGCAATGCTCTAAAAATCGCTTTAGGTCCTAGTGAACTTCCACCAATACCAATAATGGCGATATCTTTGATCGCATCGTAATCGTTTTTAGATTTAAAATCTTCTAAGTAGTTTACAAGCTCGCTAATATCTTGTTCTGGCAATGTATAATAACCAATGCTTTGTTGTTCAGCTACGATTTTATCGAAGATGCCCTCTTCTACTTTAATGTTAAAATAGAGTGAATTTTTCAAACTTATCCTCCAAATGATAATTGCTGTGATATTACTACTAACAATCTTAAAAAAGCCAAAACATAGAGGTGTTGTGCTATATTTATATCTATATTAGCGATAGAGGAAAAGCATGTTTTTAGTTACAACACACGAAGAGATGAAACAAAGAGGATGGTCGCAACTGGACATCATACTTATCACCTCAGATGCGTATATCGATAGCCCTTATATGGGCGTTTCCGTTGTCGGTCGTGTGCTAGAGCATGCTGGGTATAAAGTAGGCATCATCGGTCAACCTGATGTTAAAAGCGGTGTTGACATTACACGTTTGGGAGAACCACGCCTTTTTTGGGGTGTGAGTGGAGGCAGTGTTGATTCTATGGTATCGAACTATACTGCAACAAAAAAATTTAGAAACAGTGATGATTACACCCCTGGTGGCATCAATAACAAACGTCCTGATCGAGCCAGCCTTGTCTACACCAACCTCATCCGACAACACTTTAAAAACACTGTCCCTATTATGTTGGGTGGCATTGAAGCGAGTCTTAGACGCGTAACGCATTATGATTTTTGGAGCAACAAACTTAGAAAGCCTATTTTGTTTGATGCCAAAGCAGATTATCTTCTTTATGGAATGTCTGATAAAAGTATTTTAGAATTTGCAGATGCCCTAAATAAGGGCATATCCCCCTTAAATATTCGAGGACTTTGTTATATCTCCAAAGAGCCAAAAGAGGAGTATCTTTCTCTTCCAAGTCACGCTGAGACACTAGATGATAAACTAAAATTCATGGATATGTTTGACATCTTTTACCACAATAATGATCCTATATCAGCTAAAGGACTTTGTCAAAAAGTGGATGATCGCTACCTCATTCAAAACCCACCTGCTCTCTACCTTACGACAGAAGAGATGGATGAGGTCAGTGCGCTTCCTTTTATGAGAGATGTTCACCCTTACCATAAAAAAGATGGTGCTATCAAAGCACTTGAAACGATTAAATTTTCCATTTCAACTCATCAAGGCTGTTACGGAGAATGTAGTTTCTGTGCCATTAGTGTGCATCAAGGCAGGACCATACGAAGCCGTAGCGAGAGTTCTATCATTAAAGAGGCCAAACACTTTACAACCTACAAAGATTTTAAAGGTATTATCTCTGACCTTGGTGGTCCGACAGCCAATATGTACGGTTATGAATGTCATAAGAAGGTGACGAAAGGAACCTGTGAAGAGAAGAGTTGTATGTTTCCAAAGCTCTGTAAGGCCCTTAAACCAACGCATAAAAAACAGTTGGATTTACTCAGAAAAGTAAGAGCGCTTCCTGGCATTAAAAAAGCATTTGTGGCTTCAGGCATTCGTTATGATCTTATCAGTGATGATAAAGCCTATGGGTATGAGTATCTAAAAGAGATTGTGGAACATCACCTTAGTGGTCAAATGAAAATTGCACCTGAACATATTGATGATGAAATCTTAGCATTGATGGGAAAACCAGGCAAAGAGTCATTGGTTGAGTTTAAAGCTCTTTTTGATAGATTGAGCCGCGAGTCTGGAAAGAAACAGTTTTTAACGTACTATCTTATCGCCGCTCATCCTGGTTGTGAAGAGAAACATATGCACTCGCTTAAACAGTTTGCCAGCAATGTACTTAAAATCAATCCTGAGCAAGCACAAATCTTTACACCTACCCCTTCAACGTACGCGACACTGATGTACTATACAGGATTACACCCTATTACACGTAAACCCATTTTTGTTGAAAAAGATATGCATAAAAAAGAACGTCAAAAAGAGATCGTTGTTGCAAAAGAGCGTAAATTTCACAGTGGTTTTGACAGTTAAAGCAAAGGAGCAGGAATGAGCGTTTTAATGGAATTTAGTATGTTCCCTCTTGAAGGAACGGGAAGTAAAAGTGCCGATGTTGCGCGTATTGTGCAGATGATTCATGAGAGTGGCTATAGCTATAAGCTTACACCAATGAGTACTGTCGTGGAAACACCTACTATGCCTGAAGCATTAAAGCTCATTGAAAATGCGTACGCACTTCTTGAAGCATCTGGAAGAGTCTATGCCTGCTTAAAGTTTGACATAAGACCCAATAGAGAAGATGGTATGCACCAGAAAATAGAATCGGTTCAAAATAAGCTAGACGCTCTTATCACCATCTAAAATAAAACACTATTCTGCCGATGTAGCTTCAACAAAGGAGTTACCATGCAGAGTATAAACGCAAACAATTACAGTTACAATAGTTTAGATTTTTCTCTTAAAACCAGTAGTGGTGATACTATTGATCTTAGTATGTATGACGAACGCTCTGTAGAATTTTCTCATGAACAAAGTGGAACAACGACTACGACATCACTTTCTTTGTCCCATGCATACGGCTATAGTTTTCACTACCAAGGCAATGGGATTGATGCGCAAGACCAAAAAGAGATCGATGCAGCTATGAAGCAAATTCAACCTATGATGGATGAATACCTTAAAAATGTAGAAAAAAGTGGAACATCTACTTCTCAAGCCAAAACAACAAATACCGCTTATGATATCAATTCGCTCTTGCCAACTTTTAAAGATCTGAACACACAAAACTATGCCAATGATTCTATACTCAAAAGTTTTGACAAAATTTTAGAAAAAGCACAAAAACAAAATGAAAAACTACTTGAGGAAGCACAAAAACTCTTTGATAGCATTTTGAAACAACAAAAGGGATTTGAGCTTTATATATAAGAAAGTGGTGGTACTTTCATACCACCATTATAATTACTTGAAGTTTTTAGCCAAATGCGCACTAAAACGTGCTTTCTCTTTTTCCAAATCTAAATCACCTTTAAAAATATCATGCACTGAGAACGTTTCTAATGGCTCCGCGCCACAAAATTGGAATGTTTTATGGGTTGCAACGTTGGCTTCATCAAGGCTAAGTCCACTGAAAAAGCCCTCTTTGTTGTCAAATTCTGTTGTAGGACAATTATAAGTTAAAGAGAGCATATACTTTTTACCTTGCATTAATCCACCACTACCATAACGCTTTGTAGCATCACTTCTGGTTCTTCCATCACTTACATAGGTAACAGTATCTTTTCCCATAGAAAAAATCTCATCAATATACTTTTTAGTTATCCAAGGCACACCCATCCAGTAAATAGGATATTGAAAGAGAATATAATCAGCCCAAGCGAATTTCTCAAGCTCCTCTTTAATATCATACGCACTCTCAACAACAGAATGTTTCACATTAAATCCATTCTCTTTAAAGAACTCAGTTGCTGTATCTATATACGCTTGAGTAAGATTTCCTTCTGCTACAAAAGGGTATTTTTGATGACCATTAATGATAAGTACATTTTTCATTTTTTTCCTTTATAATCTATTTGTTTTGGAAAATTATAATGGCTATGCCCTTAATATATCCTTACGATACTTTTAGTATGTAATGATATATTTTTGTATTTATGGTATAATTCAATAAAAAAAGGTTTACATATCATGTATTTAGTCAATGGGAAAGAGTATAAATGCGCCATTGCCATCGCACAAGATATTTTTAATGATAAATGGAAATTGGGAATTATCTGGCATTTATTAGAAGGTAAAAAACGTTACAAAGAACTGTTTGAAGAAGTCTGCGAAATTACCCAAAAAACGCTAACTGTAAAACTACGAGAACTCGAAGAAAAAGGAATTATTGCGCGTGAAGTTTTCCCTGAGATTCCTCCAAAAGTTGTTTATTCATTAACCCCTATTGGAGAAAAGCTACGTCCTGTTTTCAATGAGATGTTTGACTGGGGTATTGACTACGTTAAAACATGTGGTACACTCAGTGAAGGAGCTGTCTGCGAGCCTAAGCTCTCCAACAAAGTGTGATTTTAGGAAATGGCTATTGTTACTTCTAAATGATCATACGTACTAAGAGGTTTTGAGATTCGAGCCGTCTCGATGCATAGCATTTGTTTATAGTCGTCATTTTGCATATCGGTAAGTTTTTCTGCACCCTCTCTCCAAGGGTTCCACACCACAACATCGCTATGATTTACGTGAGAAATAATGATCCTACGGTTGTTTTCTTGAAAACTCGTCTTCCTTTCTGGTTGAGTATAAATACGATCAATCGCTTGGTTAATATATAAGATTTCACTCTGACTCTCACACGATATTCCATTGTTCAATGTATCTTTATAACTATTTCCAAGTCCAAAAATTACAACCTCTTCACTATTTTGACACGCAAAGTAGGTATGCAGTGCCGCCGTGCTTTCACTTTTAGCATCAACATGCAAGGAGAGTGTGACATCACGTCCTAAACGCATCTCAAGTCTTACTAGAAACGCATAAGGCCAGAGTGTACGGATTTGAGGAGAATCACACAATTCAAATACAAGAGTTACTCCCTCTTTCGTCTCTGTATGATTTACAAGATTCCATTCAACAATACGCGCAAAACCATGTGCAGGACTACCAACTTTCCCAAACCAAGGCCAACACAGAGGAATGCCTCCACGAAATGCTTTACCTTTCTCATACGTAGAAAGAGAAGCACTCCACAAAAGTGGCATTTCTCCTTTTGGTTGAAAGTAGATAAGTTGTGCACCTTGCTTTAAAATCAAAGCATCAAACAGAGGATGGTGAAGTTCAAAGCCTATCTCTGTCGTTGTGAGAAAATGCGTATTAATGGAAGCTCTCCACAAGTTTTTGTACCAGTAAATTCCAACCATCTACAAGAACGAAAATCAGCAGTTTAAACGGCAAAGAGATCATAACAGGGGGTAGCATCATCATACCCATTGCCATCAAAACAGAACTTACAACCATGTCAATAACAAGGAAAGGAAGGTAGAGCAAAAAGCCTATCTCAAACGCTGTCTTTAACTCACTGATCATAAATGCAGGCATAGCTACGGTTAAAGGCACATCTTCGATATTTTTAGGATTTTCAAGGTTACGAATTCGGAAAAAAAGCGCTAAGTCTTTCTCACGGGTATTGCGAATCATAAAGGCTTTAAAAGGGGCCGCACCTTTTTCAAAGGCATCTTGGTAACTCATTTTCTCCGCCAAATAAGGCTTAATGGCTACTTCATACGACTCTTTCATAACTGGTTCCATAATGAAAAACGTCAAAATCATCGCTAAAGAAACCATAACCTGAGATGGGGGCATTTGCTGTGTTCCCAAAGCTTGGCGAAGAAAAGAAAAAACAATAAGAAGGCGTAAAAAACTGGTCATCATAAAGACGAGTGAAGGTGCCAATACTAAAATGGTTAGCACCAGTACTAAATTCATACTGGTTACCAGTTGCTGCGGAGAGTTTGGAGCACTTAAAGAGAGGTTGACTGTTGGAATTGTATCGGCAGCAAAAGCCACTGGCGTCATACAAATCAGTAATAAAAGTAAAATTCTCTTTAGGTTTTTCAAATGGCTTCCTTCAATATAATCGTATGATTTTAGTTGGTTTTGCGTTAAAAACGTTTTAATCTTTAAACAACTTTTCGTTAAAATAGATTTCATCTGACGCTTAGGAACACTATTTATGAATATTTCGATTGCAATTATGGCTGCAGGACTTGGTACACGTATGAAATCAACTCTGCCAAAAGTACTTCATGAGATTAGCGGTTTTGAGATGTTATATCACATCATCAAAGAAGCACAAAAAATCAGCGATGACATTCATGTCATTTTATACCATCAAGCAGACCTTGTTCAAGAGAGGATGAATCGTTATTTCTCCAACATTCACTATATCATACAAGACCATCAAAACTTCCCTGGTACGGGTGGAGCCATCCGTGGCGTAAGACCAAAGTATGAGCGTTTACTTGTCCTCAATGGTGACATGCCACTTCTCGAAGCAGAAAATATGCAAAATTTTACACATTTGGACGCTGATGTTGTGATGAGCGCTTTTACGTGTAAAGAGCCATTTGGTTATGGTCGTGTCATCATGGATACTCACTATAATGTTGAAAAAATCGTAGAAGAAAAAGATGCAAGTGTTGAAGAAAAAAAAGTGACTGCAGTCAATGCAGGCGTATATCTTTTCAAGACCGATTTTTTAAAAGAAAACCTTCCAAAACTTTCCAATAATAACAGTCAAAAAGAGTACTACATCACTGATCTTATAGCTCTCGCTAACGCAGAGAACAAAACGGTTAAAGCTCTTTTTGTCGATGAAGCTACCTTTATGGGCGTTAACTCAAAATACCATCTCTCACAAGCAGAAGAGCTGATGCAAGATCGTATCAAACGTCGTTTTATGGAGCAAGGTGTCAGTATGCGTTTACCGCACACAATCTACATTGAAGCAGATGTAGAAATCAAAGGTGAATGCAAACTTGAAAATGGTGTGACATTGCTTAAAGGAACACGTTTAGAGAATGCCCATATTAAGGCACATTCTGTTATTGAAAAAAGTAGTATTAAAAATTCTGACATTGGACCAATGGCGCGTGTTCGACCAGACTCACTCATCGAAGATACGCATATTGGCAACTTTGTTGAGATCAAAAAATCTACCCTCAAAGGTGTTAAAGCAGGACACCTTAGTTATTTAGGCGATGCGAGCATTGATGAAGGAACGAACATCGGTTGCGGTACCATTACCTGCAATTACGATGGTAAAGCTAAATACAAAACGATCATTGGTAAAAATGTTTTTGTGGGAAGTGACACTCAACTGGTTGCACCTGTTACCATCGCAGATGATGTACTCATCGCTTCAGGAACAACCGTTACTAAAGACATCCCACAAGGTGCGCTGGCTATCAATAGAGAACCTCTTAAAATCATTGAAGGTTTCTTCTACAAATTTTTTGGAAAAAAAGATGCGAAATAATCAATTATTAGGAAAGAAAATTCTTGTAGGCGTCACTGGAAGCATTGCCATTTACAAAGCTCTAGAGCTGATTCGCCTCTTTGTTAAAGCAGGAGCAGAAGTTAAAGTACTTATGAGCGAAGATGCAAAGCGTTTTATTGCTCCACTGACATTTGAGACCATTAGCCAAAACAAAGTTTTACATGCAGATACAGAAAGTTGGAGTGAAGGGCTAAGCCATATTCACACCGGCAAATGGGCAGATCTCTTCGTCATAGCACCTGCTTCTGTGAATACCATTAACAAGCTCTCTCATGGCATTGCAGATAATCTCATGACGCAAACGGCTATTGCTTTTACAAAAACGATTGTTCTAGCGCCTTCTGCCAATACCAACATGATGTTAAATACCATCACACAAGAGAGCCTTAGTAAACTCTCTTCTTTAGGCTATGAGATCGTTGCTCCGCAATCCAAATTACTTGCATGCAATGATGAAGGCGTGGGTGCCCTTGCCGATATTGAACAGATTTTCTATACCTGCGCTCGCTTATTGCTTAAAGAGCCATTTTGGAGTGAACGTGAAGTCATCATCACTGGTGGCGGTACAATGGAAAAAATCGATGATGTCAGATGCCTTACAAATTTTTCGAGTGGAAAACAAGCATCTGCTTTAGCCCTTGCATTTTATTTAAGAGGCGCAAATGTCACCCTTATCAGTAGTGGCGAAACACCCAACATCCATGCTATCAATACGTTGCATGTTAAAAGTACAGCAGAACTACAAGCAGCACTCCTTTCACAAATGCAATACATCACCAAAAATGATAAAACCCCATATCTGCTCATGGCAGCAGCAGTGAGTGATTATGTTCCAGTTACAACACATGAAGGAAAACTCAAAAAAGAAGAATTAGGTGAAACCTATAATCTAGAGCTTAAGCGCAATGTCGATGTTCTTTCATCGCTCCCAAAGAAAGGCTTTAAAATGATCGGTTTTAAAGCAGAAATGGATGAGAAAAAAGCATTAGAGAATGCAGGTAAAATGCTTATCGCTAAAAATCTTGATGCCGTTTGCCTTAATGTGCTCAAAGAGCAAAACAGTTTTGGAAGCAGTAAAAACGAAATTCATTTTATTACCAATGCTTCTGTGCAAAAATTTAGCCTCGCTGGTAAATTTGAGATAGCAGAACACATTGTGGAGCAATGTTCACACCTATGATTTCTACACTTCAAAAACTAGCAGGCATAGGCTCTGATATTGAACATACAAGCAGTTCAAGTATCAATTTTAATGCCAATTTACCTGTTAGTATTGAAGTCATAAAACATATGGATGCAGGACGTTACCGTCTAAAAATTGGACGCAAAGAGCTCACTACAAAAAGCAGTAAAAACCTATCTGAAGGACAAAAATACTGGGCTAACTTTTCAGAAGGTCGAGGTGGCATTTTAACAATCTCCAATCTTTATAGACAACCTACTCTTTTTGAAGATGAAGCCTATTTTTTACCATTTTCTCTAGATCAATTCATAGATGAAGAGAGCTTTAGTTATAGCGATTTTAGAGATTTTTTACTGAAACAACTAGGCGATGAACAGCTCTCAAAAGAGTCCTTTAAAACCTATACCTATATGCTCTTAGCCCTTTCAAAAGCAACGATTCATCTTCCTTTGCTTCATCAAGGGAAAAAAGTGATGGTGCAATTTCAAAAAAGAACAGACACCTCACTTCATTTTTATATCGCATCTGAACATTTAGGTCCTCTTTTAGGGATGATGAGTGCATCAGAGCTTCAAATTACCGTAATGTATGAAAAAAGTTTATATTATTTGCAAAAAGAAAGCCCTAAATTGGGTATGATTACACACTTTACTCTTACAAAAGAGCTTAAACCTCTTTTTGACTTGAGTGATTTGGTACTAGATGTGAAGGGTTAAAAAGTTATGGAAGGCGTTTTAGTGACACTCTTTGGTTTATGTATAGGATCGTTTCTTAATGTTGCGATTATACGTTTACCAAAAAATGAAAGTATCAATCTTCCTGCATCACACTGCCCTACATGCTTACATCCTTTAGCGTGGTACCATAACGTACCTCTCTTTTCATGGATTTTTTTAAGAGGCAAATGCGCTTTTTGCAGAAGCCACATCTCTTTTCAATATCCACTGGTAGAATTAAGTTCTGCATTTCTTTATGCATTTATCTATTTTTATTTAGCAAATACACTTCAAGCTCTTTTGATCGCTTCTGTTTTTGCTCTGTTATTAGCGCTCAGTATTATTGATCTTCGCTATAAAGCAGTTCCTGATGCATTAAGTCTTCCTGCTTTGATTCTATCTTTTTGTACAGGAGACCCTCTTGTATCGTTACAAAATGGTCTTTTATTTATGGGTGCTTTTGCTTTTTTACGCTTTTTTATCTCAGCTCTTGCTAAAAAAGAAGTGATGGGAGAGGCCGATATTATTATCGCTGGTATTATAGGTGCATTATTAGGTATCAAACTCGGACTTGTGGCAATTTATATCAGTGCTGTTATTGCTTTGATCATTTTTATGATTATACGAAAAAAAGGGTATGAGCTTGCGTTCATCCCATTTTTAGCCCTTGGGCTCCTGCTCACGTGGCTTTTTGAAACACCAATTTTACACATAATGGAATTAATCTATGAATAGAGTAAGTCGTTATCTTTTAAAACATTTCAGTGAGCTCTTTAGCTCTTTATTTTTTATTCTCTTTTTTATTACCTCTGTGGTTTTTTTCATCAAATTAACGGCTATGACCGCCATCATCAAGATGAACTTTTTAGAACTGGGAACGCTCTACATCTATCTGTTGCCACGTACGCTTATCTACACACTTCCTTTGACATTTTTTATTGCGCTTTGTATTACGCTTTTTAACCTCTCAAAAGAGAATGAAACCATTGTTCTCTTCACCCTTGGCTACAATCCTAAGAAAATAGCACAACTCTTTTTAGGATTATCGAGTATTCTTTCATTGGTTCTAGTTTTAGATATTTTTGTACTTATTCCTATCTCAAAGCAACTCAATACAAACTTTTTAGAATATAAAAAAGCAGAAGCGAAATTTAATATTAAAGCCAATGAGTTTGGGCAAAAATTCTCTGATTGGCTTGTATACATTGAGCACAGTGATGAAAATAAACTCTATAGTGGCATTACGCTCTATCAAGCACCAACAGCAAAAGAGGATGAAAAGCTTATTGTCGCTACCAATGCTGTTATTGATAATGAGAAAGGAACACTCAGACTTAACCTTGATCAGGGAAAGATTTTTGAATTTACAAAAGAAGATATTCAACAAACTGATTTTGAGCGAATGCATATTAACTCTAGGCCTAAAACACCTGTAGGGGCCATTCAAACTATTCAAGAGTATTGGAATGGAGTTTTTACAGATCAAAGACGTGCTTATGATCTTTCATTTTTCTTGCTTATTGCCCTTTTCCCAATTGCTTCAACACTTATCGCTCTGAGCATTGGGATTGTAACGTATCGTTATAATAAAGGTGGTATTTATATTGCTATGTTTTCAACCATTGCCATTTATCTAACGCTCACAACGCTTGTATCGACATGGAATCCTCAAAGTGCACCAATTATTGTCTTTATTGCAACGTTTTTGATTGCGTATCAAATTTATCAAAAGCGCATTCGTGCTATGTTCTAAACTCTTATGCGTGTTAAACTTACCCTAAGTTACGATGGAAGCGCTTTTCATGGCTTCCAAATTCAAAAAAATGAAACAAAAGCGACACAAAGTGTTGCAGGAGCACTCGCCTGTGCACTCAAACGTGTTAACATCGAAGGATGCATCGTTGGCAGTGGACGCACTGACACAGGTGTTCATGCTACTCATCAAATTGCACATATAGACATACCCTCTTTTTGGAAAGATCTCGAAAAGCTAAAATCGCATCTCAATGGTTTTTTGCAACCTTCTATCTTTATTCACAATATCAGACTTATAAATTCCACTTTTCATGCACGATTTGATGCAAAAAAAAGGCTGTATCGTTATGTGCTCTATGATGGAGGCTATCAGCCTTTTTTGGCTAATTATGCGCTACATGTACAACCAATTGATGTTGAAAAACTCAATGAGTATGCCCAAGCATTTGTTGGATTTCATAATTTTGAGTATTTTAAAAAGCTTGGTGGTGGGACAACAAAGGATGAACGTACTATTTTTAAAGCAGGAGCGTATCGTCATAAAAATCTTATTATCATCTATTTTTTAGGAGATGCTTTTTTACGTTCTCAAGTACGCATGATGTGCTCAAGTTTACTGAAAGTGTGCGATGGAACACTAAGCTTTGAAGATCTCATTGCACAGAGAGATCGTAAAATGAAAGTATCCACAACACTGATTCCAGCGTGTGGACTTTATCTTTCACGTGTTTTTTACTAGACGATTAGTTTAGAATTAACTGACCACCGACAACAACTTTTTTCACTTTTCCATACAAAGTCTCACCACAATAGAGTGAGTGTGTATTGGTAACTTCATAGCTTTCTTTAGGATCAAAGAGTACCAAATCCGCATCATATCCCACAGCGATACTTCCTTTAGTGTTTAGTCCTAATACTTTAGCAGGATTTTTGCAGCATATACGAATCAATGTACTTAGATCAATCACTCCATTTTTGACAAGGAATGTATGAGCAAGTGTTAAGAATTCTTCAATTGAGCCAATACCAAAAGCTGCATCTTCAAATGCCACATCTTTATATAAAATTGATTTCGGGGAATGTGCTGAAGTAAGAATATCAACACTTCCTTCTTGAAGTGCATGCACTAAAGCTTTACGCTCTTCTTCTTCGCGTAATGGCGGCATGAGCTTTGCATAGGTATTAAATCCATCACAACTGCTGTCATTTTTACATAGATGATGAATGGAAACCTCTGTATAAAGCTCACCTTTAAGTGCTTTATGCGCTTTTGCAATCTCTAAAGAACGTTTGGTTGAAAGCGCTTTTAAAACAACAGTGGCACCATAAAAATAAGCCAGCTCTGAAACCTTAGCAACTTCAGCTGTTTCTGAGATTTTTGAAATTCCAGAAAGGCCAAGTTTAGAAGCAATTACGCCATCATTCATCAATCCATTATCATCCAAATTTGGCTCATAACATTGTACAAAGAGTGGTTTTTGCTTCATTGTTGCATATTGCATACCACGTCTAAGCAGATTGGCATTGCGATGTGAATCTGCTAATATCGCTGCTGCGCCATTATTAAGAAGTGTTGCAATATTATGGAGTTGATCTTCTTTTTCATCTGCGAGAGGTGTACTGATTTGAAGGTTTATTTTTGCTTGGTCAATTTTAAACTTAACAAGTTCTAAGAGTGTCGCGCTATCAAGTCTTGGCATAAAGTCAGACATAACAACCGCTGTAGTGACACCACCTTTAAGACAACTATTTGAAAGTTTATCAATATGTTCTTGATTGAGACAGCTATTGGAAAAGCGCACGTTAAGATCGATGAGGCCTGGAAGCAAGTAGAGCCCTTGTGCATCGATAACTTCATGATTAGATGCGTCAAGATGCTCTGAGATCGCAACTATTTTACCTTCATCAATCAAGACATTTTGATTCACAACTCCTTTAGGTGTTGACACTAAAGCATTTTTAATTAACATGGCTTCCCCTCTTTGATAGTTTTTGTTTAAACTTCACAATACGCTCATACGAAAGCGCTATACGTTCCTCTTTTAGCTCACCATTTTTTATGGCATCGATAATAATTTTATTAATTGTAAAAGGCATACTTGCGTTATCTGCAAAATAGTTTGTAAATACCAATATATCAGCTCCTGCATCGATAGAGCGAATAACGCGTTGTTTAAAATCAACACTGCTTGCAATAGAATTGGTGCGTAAATTATCAGCGAAGACTACACCTTCAAAATGCATTTTATCGCGGAGCAATCCTTGAATCACTAATTTTGAAAACAAGGTTGGATTTTTAGGATCAATCTCTTTTTGCATCACATGCGACATCAAAACAGCATCCATCTTACCAAAAGCAATCAAATCATAATAAGGCTTTAATTGTTCAAAGCGCCATGTTTTGGTGACATCTTCTTCACTAGAGAAGTTATTCCAAAGATTGGCTCCTGCTGTTGGAAAATATTTCACGACAGGCATCACACCTTCTGCATAAAGAGCATTGATAAACAGCATCGCATAAGTTGTTACAATTTCTTCATAACTCGAATAACTGCGTTGTAACTTTGAACTCTCATAGATATCTTTTTTAGGTTGCAAATCAAGAACAGGAGCAAAATTAACATTGACACCGCTTTTTGATAGTTCAGTGCTTAATTTTTGATAGAGTGCTTCTGTTTCAACAATATCCTTATTTTTGGCTAGTTCATAAGCAGATGCAACTTCAGTAAAACCTTTTTTTGCATCAAATATACTCTTATCACCACCTTCATGCTCAACTGCAACAATAAGCGGGAGTTCTTTAGGGGCATTGGATTTAAGATACTCATTGAGCTTTTTGAGTTGTGTTATATTTTGAATATTTTTTTCACTTAAAAAGACACCACCGATTTTTTCACGCTTGATATCTTTTGCGATTTGGTCAACCCATTTATCGCCCTCTTTTGTTCCATCAAAACCGATAATAACCATCTGCGCAATCATCTCTTCTAATGAAGGAGTTTTTGCATGAACCAACGTAGAAAAAACAAATAAGCAGGAGAAAAGAAGCTTTAGCATTGTCAATCAGCCAACAAATCTTTCACGCTTACTTTTGGCTCTTTGCCTTTTAAAATAAGCGCTATTTCATGTGCAATTGGGGTGTAAATACTGTATTTAGAAGAAAGCTCAAAAATTGCTTCAGAGGTAAAGACGCCCTCAGCCACTTCACCAAGTGTGTTTAAAATATCTTCGAGTTTTTTACCTTCTGCCAAGAAAAGCCCGACACGGTAATTCCGAGAAAGTGTGCTAGAAGCTGTTAAGAAAAGATCGCCTGCGCCACTTAAGCCTAAAAAAGTCTCATCATGTGCACCAAAAAACTTCCCAAAACGACGCATTTCGACAAGTCCACGTGCAATGAGACTCGCTCTTGCATTATTGCCTAATTTTAGCCCGTCACAGATACCACTGGCAATCGCAAGAACGTTTTTATACGCGCCACATACTTCTGCGCCAATCACATCTTTTGATGTATAGGTTTTCATAAATGAAGGGAAAAAAGAAGCAAACTCTTTTGAGAGCGTTTCATTGGTTGAATTAATAACGACGGCTGTAGGAAGTCCTTGCATGACCTCACTTGCAAAAGAAGGTCCCGATAAGAAGCTTAGATGATCTTCTGGAATATGCTTCGCAAAAATTTCATTAAGAAAAGATCCACTGCCCTGCTCTATACCTTTAGCCGCCACAAGAATTTTTTGCCCACTAAATGTAAAATGCTCTTCCAACCAGCCACGTACGACTTGTGCAGGAAGTGCAAAGATGAGATATTCACACTTTAAAGCTTCTTCAAGACTGACAAAATTTTCAATATCTTTGAATTGGCGTGAGGTAATCTTACAAGGGAAATTACGAGAAATGGCAAATTGAAGTGCTTGCCCCCATTTGCCTGCTCCAATGACTGCTATACTCACGCGAGCCAACTTATGCATCAAGTCTAGATTTTAAAAGTTCATTAACTTTAGCAGGATTTGCGGTCCCCTTACTCTCTTTCATGGTTTGACCCACAAAGAAACCAAAGAGTTTATCTTTACCACTTTTATATTCTGCCACTTTATCTGCATTTGCCGCGATAATGGCATCAATAATAGCTAAGATAGCACCATCATCACTTACTTGCTTAAGTCCCAGTTTTTCAATTGTTTCATCAACACTGATCTTATTTTCCATCAAATAGTCAAGTACTTCTTTTGCTGCTTTACCACTAATGGTTCCATCTTCAATCCTCTTAACAATTGCTGCTAATTTAATCGCATCCACAGGTGAGGTAAGAAGTGTCATACCATTATTTAAACGTGCAAGAAGCTCAACAGTAAGCCACGTCACAGCGTTTTTGGCACCAGCACCTTCATTGATCATTGTTTCATAAAAATGTGCCATTTCAACACTTGAGGTAATGACATTAGCATCGTACTCTTTAATGCCATACTCTTTTAAAAAACGATCACGCTTTTGGTCTGGAAGCTCTGGAATCTGAACACACTCTGCGAGCATATCATCTGGAATCAAAACAGGAAGCAAGTCAGGATCTGGGAAATAACGGTACTCCGCACTATCCTCTTTGCCTCTCATACTTCGTGTTTCATTTTTTTCTGTATCATAAAGTCTGGTTTCTTGAACTACTTCTCTTTCATAAACGCCATCTTCCCATGCTTCACTCTGACGTTGTACTTCGTAATCAATCGCCTTTTGAATAAATTTGAATGAGTTTAGGTTTTTAATCTCCGCTCTTGTATAAAGCTTTGTATCGCCTTTGGGACGGATAGAAACGTTTGCGTCACAGCGGAAGCTTCCCTCTTGCATATTGGCATCACTGATGTCAAGATAGCGTAAAATCGCATGCAATTTCTTGAGGTACAACACAGCCTCTTCGCTGCTTCTCATATCTGGTTCACTGACGATCTCAAGAAGCGGCGTTCCTGCACGATTTAAGTCCACATGAGAGACATTGCCATGATGGATATTTTTACCCGCATCTTCTTCAAGGTGCGCACGTGTGACACCAATACGTTTTTTAACCCCGTCTTCAAAATCGATAATAATCTCACCATTTTCAACAATAGGAATCTCAAATTGACTGATCTGATAGCCTTTTGGAAGATCTGGATAGAAGTAATTTTTGCGGTTAAAAATAGACTTTTGATTGATTGTTGCATTAATAGCCGTTCCTAGGGCAATAGCCTTTTTAACAGCTTCTTTGTTTAAAACAGGAAGTGCGCCAGGGAGCCCTAGACAAACTTCACAGACATTGGTGTTAGGTTCATCTCCAAAACTGGTTGGACAACTGCAAAAAATCTTGGTTTTTGTATTTAACTGAGCATGAACCTCAAGTCCAATCACAACTTCAAATTGCATAAATAGCCTTTGGGATTAATCTAAAAAAAAGCGAATTGAGGCAAAACCATATACTCCAACATCTTCACAAGCGTTGACTTGATCCGTGTTGATGATGCCACCAAGCGCGAAACATTTAATGTGGATTCTATCATTTATTTCTTTTAACTTCTCTAAACCAAGCGGTTCGCCCTTATTTGGCGTCGCAAAAATAGGACTAAATGTAATGGCATCAGCACCTCTTTTTTGTGCTTCTTCTATTTCCGAAAATGTATGAGTACTCACGATAACTTCTAAATCGAATGCTTTAGCCATTTCAATTTTATCAAGTGCGTGTGAAGGTAAATGTACACCATCACATCTTAGTTCATGAGCTAGTTCAAAATCAGTATGCAAATAGAGTTTTGTGTGTTGATCTTGAATGCCAGCCTTTACAACAGCTTGTGCCAGTGTTTTATAGTCTGCTGTTTGTTTATCACGCAAACAAATATAATCAGGTGTATGTTTTGCCTTAATAGACAGCAGTTTTTCCACAAATTTTGCGGAATCAGATGTATAAAATGAAGGATCAGTAATGAGATAACGTTTGATCATTGTATGAGAGTTTTTCCAAAAGTTGTGTCTGCTTTTTCAACTCTTCAAGCTTATCAGATTGTATTTGTGCCATTACAAATAAAATGGCAAAGAAACAACCGCTTAAAAAAATAAAAAGAGCCACAATGGATGCAATGATTAAACCAAAAGGGAGAAAAAGTAAGAAAGTGTAAAATCCTCCAGCGATTGCAAGAGCCCAAGAGGCTCCTTGCAAAAAGCTGAGAAGTTTTTCAAAACGCATTCGTTGATGTTTCAACAAGTAGGTACTTTTTAGTGCTCTTCACTAATTAAAACAGCACCCGCAAGATAAACGTATGTCAAAATCATAAAAATAAATGTCTGCAAGAATGCAGAGAATGTTAAAAGTGCATAAGCAGGAAGTGGTGCTACCCAAGGAGCAAGCATCAAGACAACTGCTAAGAAAAGATCGTCACCTTTGATGTTACCGAAAAGTCGGAATGACAAAGAAACGATACGAGAAAGATGTGAAACGATCTCGATTGGGAACATGAGTGGAGCTAAAACTTTCAATGGTCCCATAAAGTGTGCAAAGTAATGAACAACACCGTTTACACGGATACCTTCAAAGTTATAATACACAAATACCATAAGCGCGAGCGCCAAAGTCATGTTTAGATTGCTTGAAGGAGCTTCAAAACCTGGGATAATACCAATAACATTTGCAATAAATACCATTAAACCAAGTGTTGCTACAAGTGGTAGATATTTACGCGCCAACTCTTCACCAATGACATCTTTACCCATAGAGATGACACTCTCAAGATACGCTTCCATGACATTTTGAACACCACTTGGTACCAATTGCATTTTAGATGTTGCAAGCTTCGCTAAAACAAAACTGATTACACCAACTAAAATAATATGGGATACAAAGATGAAGTCATGAGTGTGATTAATAAGACCTAAAAATGTAAACATTTCGCCCATTACACATTTCCTTCGTTAATTAATTTTGCGTGATTGTATCTATAAATCATTTAATAGTTCATTAAGGCTTCGGTTTTTTGCGAAGTTCGCTTACCTGTTGCCCACCTATACCCCAATTATCCATATCAACCTCGTCAATAGTGACAACAGTTGTCGCTGGATTCTTACCAAGAACACTGACTAAAAGGTTTGTAACGCCTTCAATAAGTTCAGCTTTTTGCTCTTTCGTTGCACCCTCTTTGGTGATTTTGATATTAACATAAGGCATACTTACTCCTTGTCTAAAAGTTGATTCGCTCGAATTAATGCGGTGTCGATATGATCTGCAATATTTTCTTTTCCAACTTTTTGTTCAAAACCAAGACGTTGCATTTTTAGCCTAATGCGTTCATTCACGCCTGAAAGTACAAGAATTGTTCCATTACTCTTACACAGATCAAAAAATTCTTCCAAAGCATGCAATCCCGTTGCATCAACCATAGGAACATGGCGCATACGTAAAATAAATACTCTAGGAGCTTCTTCAAGCTCGCCTAAAACATTTTTTAGACGATCTGCGACACCAAAAAAGAATGGTCCATTAATCTCATAGACTTCAACACCCGAAGGAACGATCTTTTTACTAATGGCATGTGCATCATCCACATCCACAGGTTCATCTGCTTCATCAAAAGGCATAACAACAGTCTCTTTGGTATCAATAATACCTGTAACATCAATCATACGTTTAATGAAGAGCAAACCTGCAAGCATAATACCTGTTTGAACACCTGTATTTAAATCAATAAATACTGTCAAAAAGAAAGTCATGAGTAATACCACGACATCATTACGCTCAGATTTTAGAGCAATAGCTTTAAAATGGTGAAATTCACTCATATTCCAAGCCACAACAACTAAAATAGCTGCAAGAGCTGCTAATGGAATCAAAATGATCAATTTTGAGAACAAAAACATAAAAACCAGCAACATTAAAGCATGAATCATTCCAGATAATGGACTGTATGCCCCCGACTTGATATTTGTCGCTGTTCTAGCAATAGCACCTGTTGCTGCAATACCACCAAATAAAACAGAGCCAATATTGGCAAAACCTTGTGCCATAAGCTCTTTATTTGAATGGTGACGATCTCCTGTCATACCATCCGCGACAACACACGAAAGTAATGACTCAATAGCCCCTAAAATCGCAATCGTAATTGCATCAGGAAAAACGGCACGTATCTTTTCAAATGACAAAGGAGGCAATGTTGGGGTAGGCAATGTTGATGGCAAAGAGCCAAACTTTGAACCTATCGTTTCAACAGGTAAATGAAACATCCAAACGACAATGGAAGATAAAACAATAACAATCATAGGTGCAGGAATGCGTGGAAATTTATGACGTAATTTTATGAGCAGTATAATGCTAATAAGTCCTATGGCTAGGGCATAGTAATTGACATGCAAAATTTCTTTAGAATACAAAAGCCATTGATCTGTAAATTCTGCTGGCATTTTTGCAACCGGTAAGCCTAAAAAATCTTTAATTTGTGATGAAAAGATAATAAGTGCAATACCCGTCGTAAACCCAACCGTTACAGGATAAGGAATAAATTTGATGATATTTCCCAATTTGAAAACACCCATCAAAAACAGCATTATTCCAGCTAAAAACGTAGCTATCACTAAGCCATCGTATCCATGTTTTAAAATAACCGCATAGAGTACCACAACAAAAGCCCCTGTAGGACCTCCAATCTGATACCTACTCCCACCTAAAAGGGAGATAAGAAACCCAGCAACAATTGCTGTAAACAGCCCTTTTTCAGGGCTTACCCCACTGGCAATGGCAAATGCCATAGCTAAAGGTAAAGCGATAATCGCAACTGTAGAACCTGCTACAATATCAGATGATAATTTTGCAAGATCATACCCTTCCTTCCAAATCGTAAAGCTTCTAGGGAGCCAATACTTCACATTCATTGTGAACCTTAAAGAAGAATTTTCTCTTGTCCTAAGCGATAGAGTGCAAAATCGTATTTGACAGGATCACTTGGATCAATCTTTTGGAGCGCTTGGCTCAACTCTAACACAGCCTTAAAATCATACGATTTTCGCTGAATCAAGCCCAATTTTTTTCCCAACGCGAAAGTATGGGTATCAAGTGGTATCAATAAATCTTTGGTATCAACGTCATGCCAAAGACCAAGGTCAAGATGATCTTTACGTACCATCCATCTAAGATACATATGCCATCGTTTATAAGGAGAGTGTGGGTTTGCTTGGGGTATTGTACCTAATAAAAACTGATAACCACGTGAACGGTAGGGATTAATATCATACAACATTGCGATCAATGCGCGTAAACCATCCATCACATGAGAGCGTTTTTGATAAGCTGGAAGGAAAACAGACTCTAATGAGCCTATCTCTTTTTTAAAACGTGACAACGTAATAAATAACGCTTGAATATCATGCGCATTTTGAAAGCGATAGTAATGGCTTTCTAAGGCTTGTTCAATGTTACTTTCATCTGCATCCAGTAGAGAAAAATCTAAACTTTCCAAAAATTGAATGATTGAAGAAACATTCCCATACGCAAAAAGTGCGCATATGAGAGCGATGAATTCATCGTTATGACGAGAAGCAATTAAAAGAGGATCTGGACGATCCACGCTAATCTCATCTGCGTGATTACGTTTATGAGCCTCTTCGTTTAAACGTTTTGCAAGTGCCTCAAATGTCATTTAAGACATCTTTTTCATTACTTTTACTTTGAAGGTAATCAGAAAGATTTATCAGTGAAAAGGTTACTAAAAAGATAAGAAAACCAGGGAAAAAACTTAACCACCATGCAATATCAATGACTTCTTTCCCTTCACTAATTATCACACCCCAACTCATTTGGGGAGGTGTAATACCAATGCCTAAAAAGCTAAGCCCACTTTCTGCCAAAATGGCACCACTAACGCCAAATGTAAAACTAATGAAAAAAATAGGCGTTAAAAGAGGTGCGAAGTACTTAAAAATAATTTTAAATGTACCAACGTTAGAGAGTTTGAGAATTTTAATAAATGGAGCATTTGAGATGGCAAAACTCTCACTACGTATCATACGAGCCATGCCCATCCAGCCTGTTACAGAGATGATAAAAATCAATACCCACACAGATGCACTCATATAGCTAATGAGAGCCAATAAAAGAAAGAATGTTGGAAATGTCAAAAACAAATCGATAAGTACAATAATAAATTTATCGACTCCCTTTTGAAAAAACCCTGCGCTAATCCCAATCATGAGACCTACTATACTTGAGATTAAAGCACTCAAAATACCAATAAGAAGAGAAACTTGACCACCAATCATCAAGCGCGCAAACAGATCACGCCCTAGTCTATCGGTTCCTAATAAATGTTCAAAACTGGGTGGTAATAAAATTGCAGATGGATTAAGATCATAGGCAGAGCCATGATAAAAATAAGGCATGATAAAACAAAAAAAGAAGATGAGCACCAACAGAGTGATGCTCATAAAAGGAAATCGTTTCACTAAGATTTAATTCCTAAGAGAGTATTTAACATTTCATCAATAGTGGTAATAATTTTTGCAGCTGCACTGTATGAACTTTGATATTGTATCAAATTCGCTAACTCTTCATCTTTATTGACACCACTAATAGATTGATATTGTGTATTGATCGTATTGTGTAGCGCTTCGTTTGTATCATAGCTTGTGCTCGATGCAGAAGCATCTGTTGCTACTTTTGTTGTCAATGCACTGTAATAACCTGCAATAGTCTCTTTAGAGGAACTTCCATCTTTTCCATAAAAATTCAATGAGTTATATTGGAGCTGAAGCATAGCATTGGCAACATCGTGATTACCAACAACTGGTGCGCCATAGGCTTGAATCAAGAGAGGGTTTTTCTTATATTCTGTCTTTACATCGATATTTGAGCCATTGGTTCCTGTAAAAAACTGATTTACACCAATTGCGCCAGGGAAATTAGTACCATTGTCTTGAATCGCTATAGTGTAGCCATTATTAAGGGAAGTAGGAGAAAGTGAAAACGCTCCATTGTCCATAAATGTTGCTTTATAGTAGTCATCAACGTCATTGAGTGCATTATTGTCTTTATTATCATCTGTACTGGTATTAATTTGCGTCAAAATACTTTTTGAAAAAGTGTCATCACCCATACTTGTAGCTGTATCAATCGTAATGGTTTTACGAGCGACCTCTTTACCTGCACTATCATAAACGATAAGATCAAATGATCCATTTTCAATGTTATTATAGGCATTTTGTAAAGCAGTGTTTGTTTTAAGGTCTAAATTAGGAGATTGCATACTTGTTTGTGCACTTCTTGCGTAAATATTATTGGTTTCTGTGATGATTGTTTGTGAAAGGCTATCAAGTTTATCTACATAACTTTGAATAGTACCATCTTGAGGATAACCACCATTGACACCTGAAGTAATAACACGACCACGCAAGTCCAACATCGCACCCAATTTTCCACCCGATAATTGCTCAGTGACGTTATAACGTGTACCATCTTGAATTTCAGAGTAGATAGAATAATAGCTACTTCCATTGGATGTATTGTCAATAACAAGAGGATGGAATGTTGAGCCATCAACAAAAGAGGCTCCAGCGATATTGAGATAATATTGCGTTCCAGAGTCTGTCATATTTGCATCAACGGTAGTATTGCTTGTGATATTTCCTTTCGCAACAGAAACATCAAGCATTTTTGATAATGTTAATTCTAATTCATCACGTTTGTCACGAAGATCATTTGCGAAGTTGCCTTTATCAGCTTCAATGTTCGCAATTTGTCCATTGATATTTGCAATTCTTTCACCAAGGCTGTTAATCTCATCAAGTGCCGTTTTAAGTTGCGCATTGATCGAGTCTTGTAACCCACGAATAGTCTCTCTGGTAGAGCGTATATCACCACTAAGGGTTGTAGCAGCTTGTGTAAGTGCTATTTTTTGTGAACCTGCTGTTGCATTAGAAGCAAGGTTATTCCACTCTTTAAAATAATCTGTTAAATCTTGAGCGATACCTGCATCACTTAAATCTGGAAAATATTTTGCAACTTCTTGTAAAGATTGTGATGAATAGGTATCGTAAGAGAGATTTGAAGACGCATTTCGAAGCTTTGAAAAAACAAATTCATCATGAATACGTACGATAGATGTTATAGTAACACCAGAACCTACACTCACACCTTGAGAGCTCAGTGCTGGACTTGCTGAAAAATTGACTCTCTGGCGTGAATAAAATTCATTTTTGGCATTCGTAATATTTTGACTGGTGGTAGCAACGGCAACTTGAGCAGCATTAAGCCCTGAGTTACCTGTATTAAAAATTCCAAATAAGTTACTCATAACTAAGCCCTTACTTTAAGTAAAGAAGCCGGCTTATGATTTGATACTTTGTAACCTTCCATATCACGTGGAAAAATACTGTCAAGCAAAACGTTATAAAATTGACTGATAGTCACCACATATTTTGCATATTGCTTGTTGTACGTTTTAAGTTCTGAGAGTTTTACTTTCATTTGAGCTAAAAGTTCTTTTTGTTCAACACTTAAAAGATTTTCTAAAGAGGTTTGACCACTCTCTTTAAGTATTTTCATCAATTCATTATCTAAAAGAGACTTTTTCGTTTCGAATGATTGGATTAAATCGTTTTTAATTTTTGCTCTCTCAAAAACCTCACTATGTTTCGCTACTTTGATGTCAGCTATATCTTTGTGTGTTAGTTCTATGAGGTTTTCTATATCTTTAATAGCATTATGCAAATAGTGTGTCAACATCTTATTATCCTTTAAATGTAAGGATTTAGATTAACTCTTCCGCTACTGCTTGTGCAGTTTTTGCCAGATCAACTTTATAGCTTCCATTAGCGATCTGTTCTTTCAGTGCGGAGACTTTATCTATCCCTTCGCTTTTTTCTGTTTTTGAGACACCTTTAGATGAATCATCTTTGGGAGCACTCTGTTGTAAATACGCCACATTAGACGTTTGTACTTTTGAAATCATTTTAAACCCTTTCGTTTTGATTGTAGTTGCTTACAACCATATCGTCCAAAATGATAAAACTTTAACGACCTTCTTTCAAATAATTAAATAACATCTCACTCAAACCTAATTTTCCACTAAGAGCACTACTCATTGTGTCGTTATACATTGATTTATAAATTTTATCTCCAGCATCTTTTTCAAACAAAGAATGTTCTTCCTCATTGTTTAATGCAATATCCAAAACCTGTTTAACAAAAAAAGCTTCAAATTTATCTGTCTGTTCTCTCAAAAGAGCATCACTTTGATTGTTTGAAACCATCTTAGGCGAATTATAATTAGCATTTAAAAGTGCTACACTTGTATCCATTTGCATTAGATGATCTCCAATTTAGCAGTGATGGCACCTGAGCGTTTGATGTTCTCTAATATCGAGATAATATCTTTTGGTTTTGCACCAAGTTTATTAAGTGCTCGCGCAATATTCGCAACCGTCATGCTCTCTTCTTTAATTTTAATACGATTTTCTGCACCAGCGATTTTGACATCTCCACCGATATCCACATTCTTATCATCTGCTGCTACATCAGCCGCTTCAATTTTTATCGTAATATCTCCGTGTGTCACAACAACTGGATCAACTCTGACATTGACACCAGAAACGATCGTACCTGTACGTTCATCAATGACAATTCTCTCTTCTCTCTCATACAGAACATCCACATCTAAAGTCTTTGCTAAGAACTCAACTGTAGAGTGTCCTTCTGGTCGCATAAGACGGATGGTTCTTGAGTCTGTTGCCACGGCAATTTTTCTGCCAAATTTTTTATTGAGTTCATTTTGTACAGAAACAGCTGTATTGAAATTCGCTTCTTTGAGAGAAAGGTTGACAAATTCTTGTTCATGCAGGTCATTTTCAATTTCACGCTCAACTAAAGCCCCACCAAAAATATTCGCAGAAGATGGATGATTGAGTTGGCCTTTTTCTTTGCCATTCATACCACCAATTGTTAATGAGCCTTGAGCTAAAGAGTATATTTTTCCATCCACACCTTTGAGTGCTGTAAGAAGAAGATTTCCACCTTGTAGAGATTTTGCATCACCAATAGACGACACAGAAACATCAAGCTTATCACCTTGTCTAGCAAAAGGAGGAAGTTTTGCAGTAACCATAACGGCAGCGACGTTTTTAGATTTAATATCTGCAGGATCAATCTTGACATTCACGGTCTGTAAAAGATTTGAGAGTGATCGTAGTGTAAATTGAGAAGAAGAACCATCACCCGTACCGTTAAGACCAACAACAAGACCATAACCGATCAATTGGTTTTCACGTACACCTATAACATTGGCGATATCACCTAATCGTTGCGCATAGAGTGAACTGAGTGTTGAAATGAGTATTAAAGATAATGTGAGTATCTTCATCAATTTCCTTTAAATTTGACATTCGTGCCAAATTAAAGCAATTAATGTTCCAACAATTCTTTTTGATTAACGCGTTGTAAAATATCCTGCATCATATCGATTTGAACTTTTTGTATTTCAAGGAGTTCTTCTTGTTGGTGCATAATGAGATGGTCTATTTTTTCATGAAGCATACGAATTTCAAGTTCAGATTTTAAATTAATCATGTAGTCGTTTTTAGAGCGCGCTCTATCTTTTTCTTCTTGCCTGTTTTGGCTCATCATAATAATAGGAGCTTGTAACGCTGCAACACAAGACAAAATTAAATTGAGTAAAATGTAAGGATAAGGATCAAACCCTTGATTATGAAACCAAACCACATTAATAGCAATCCATACAAAGAGGAAAAAACAAAATGAAAGAATGAACGTCCAGCTACCACCAAAAGCAGCTACTTTGTCGGCTATTTTTTGACCAAATGTTAACGTAACACTCTCGTCACCACTATCGGCTATTTTATCTGTTAATGTTGAATTATTGCGAAATGAAGCAAGAACACGTTGTTCTAGATCTGAAAGTTCTCCTAACTCTTTTGCCAAATAATCAGCAATATATTTTTCACGAAAAGCATTGATTTCGCTTACAGACAAATAGCTTTCTTCTCGAAAATCTGGATACTGCTCTTGTATGGCTCTTAAAATAGAATGACGAATCGTTGTTGCAGAAATACGTTCAGAAAGAGGAAAAGCCTTGTGTGAAATATCGCTAATAAATGTACTATTTTCCATTATTTCATCGATAATAGCTTAAAGAGCTATTCCCAAATTTCTTCGTTTTTTGAAGTGTATAGACACCAATCTGCTCAGGCAGTGTCAATGTACTCATATGCTCTATAACAATCAAATGCATTTTTTCAACAGGAATAGACGCGATAAGATCAATCACTTTTTGGTAGATGTCTTCCATACCTTCGCGAATAGAAAAAGGTGGATCAAAATAAAAATAGGCTTTGGACGAAAGGCTAGATAGTAATGTTGGAAAAAGAACGAAACTATCTCCTTGAAGCGGTGTTGTGTGCGCCTCGTCAATGATTTTACAATTACTTTTTAGTGTTTGATATGCTGCTTTATTTTTCTCAATAAAATAGGCATGTTTAGCTCCACGGCTCAATGCTTCAAGTCCCATGGAACCACTGCCACCAAAGACTTCTACGAAAACTTCATCTATAATATCGTATTGAAGGCTATCAAAAAGAGAACCTTTGAGAATTGCTTTTGTGCTCCGTGTACTGTCCAGTGAAGGAAGCGCTATCTTTTTACCTTTATATTTTCCTACACTAATGGTTGTAAACAAAGGCTTAGTTACCATAGTAACCTCGAATCGTTTGAATCAACTCAGCTCTAAATTTTTCTGTAAGTGCGGTAATCTTTTCCTCGAGTTCTTGCGTGCTTTTAGCGCTTGGCATCATATCATCCATATTACCTTGTCTTAGGACAAGATGTTGGAAAAACTTATCCAATTCTATAAGAAGCGAGGATTTAGAAAAAGGAATGACTAAATTTCCTTCATTTGAGGAGATATAGAAAATAGGTTTATCAAGTTCGATTTTTTTATCACTGATAACAAAATCACACTGTTTATAAGGAACGACCATCTCTCCTAAAAAACTTTTAAGTGCGCGGCTTAACAGCAATGATTGACAAACTAACGCTATTTTCATCTTATTCCTCTGTGTATAGTAATGAAATAGTAACACACTAAATCTTAATAGACTTCCTATACGTTTGAGCGAAGTTAGAAGATATACTCATACAATCATCATTCTCGTTTAAATAATTAAACAAAAAAAAATATGTGTCGATCTAGCTTGTAGGAAATTTATAAAATGACAAGGAGGCAATTATGGACATCTTTAGCGCGACCAGCAAACAAGTTGAAGCAGCAACTTCTCCTAAAGTAGAAAACTCGGCTCCAACAAGACAAGTAGAACAGACTGCTGACACCAACAAAGTCAATGAGCAGGCAAAAAAAGAGGAGACAGATCCAAAAGCGTTAAGTGAAACAGTCAATGAACTTAACAAACAAATGGATATTCTCAATACAAATATTACATTTGGATATAACGATAAAATTAATCAAATGTTTATCAATGTAATTGAAAAGAGTACGGGAAAAGTCATTCGCAAATTCCCTACTGAAGAAGCGATGAGTCTTTCTGCAAAAATGAAAGAAATCGTAGGAATAATTTTCGACAAAAAAGGATAGACAATGGCAACTTCAAGCTTAAGCTCATTGGGACTAGGTAGTGACGGAGCACTTTCATACGATACTATTGATAAATTAAGAGCTGTCGATGAAAAAGCTATACTTAATCCAATTGATGCGAAGCTAACAACCAATACCAATAAGCAAAGTGATTTGGCTTCGCTTACAGCATTGGCAAATACTCTAAAAGCTTCAACGTCTGCTTTGTCAGAAGAAAATAACTATCTTCAAAGAACCACAACGGTTTCAAATGATGCTGTTTCTGTCACAACAAAATCTGGAACAAACGTAGATAGCTTTACACTTCATGTCGATAAGCTTGCGCAACAAGATATTTATCAGTCAACAAGTTTTACAAGTAAAACAAGTACATTTACCTCTTCAAATGATACACTGACATTAAAACTTGGAACGAACACATACGATATTGCCGTAACATCATCAACTACCCTTGTAGAACTGCAAGATATGATCAATGAAAAAGCAAGCGGTAAAATTACTGCTTCGATTTTGAATGTTGGTGGTACAAATCCTTATAAACTTGTCATTAAATCAAATTCAACTGGAGCTGATAATGCCATTACATTATCTTCCACAGGAACGGCTCTTACTGACTTAGGACTTGACCAAAGCGCAAATCATCTTAAAACAGCAAGAGATGCTTCTATCATTTATAATGGCGTTAATGTAACACGCTCTACCAATACGATTGATGATCTTGTTGTTGGAACAACGATTACATTAAATAAAGAGCAAACCGATGCTGCGACCAATACAACAGTTTCTATTACACAAGACTGGACAAATATCACAACCAATCTAAAATCACTTGTCTCTTCATACAATGATATTATGACAAAATTGAAAACTGCAACAGCTTATGATACAACCACAAAAACAGCTGGTACATTTCAAGGTGTTACACAAATCAACTCCTTAAGTACAGATATTCGTAAACAAGTTTTAGGGGTTGACAGTGAAGGCAGAAGCCTTAGTGACTATGGTATCAGTATGACCACAGAAGGAAAACTTGAATTTAGCGCAACAACGTTCAATGCAAAAGTAGCAGCTGACCCTGCTGATGTTAGAGACTATTTTCAAGGCTCAACAACCTATAGTAGCACATCGTATAAAGGTACAAGTGTTTCATCGGGCGGCTTGAGTATTGGTGCGGATGCATTATCCATCAATGGTAAAGCAATTACGTTTACAACACTCTCAACATCAACAGTAGCAGAAAATTTGGACGCTATTAAAACAGCGATCAACAATGCAGGTATTACAGGTATTACTGCGAGTATTGGAACTAATAATAATATTGTTCTAAAAGGCGCAGCAGGTGCAGACATTGTGATTACAGGTGAGAGTACAGCCCTAGCCTCTTTGGGTCTTAGCACAAGTAATGTTTATTCATCGCCAAAAACAAAAGATGGTTTATTCAAAAAATTCAATACCATGATGGCAGGTTATGTCAACACTACAGATGGTACATTGGTTCAATACAATAAAAGTCTTACAACTGAAAAAACGGCATTAACTAAATCAAGAGCAACTGCAGTTTTTCGATTGGATACAAAATACGATGCAATGGCAACAAAATTTGCTGCTTATGAAAGCATCATCAGTAAACTAAATACCGAGTTTAGTTCACTCTCATCTATGATTAAACAATCTTACGTTAGCAAATAATTAAAGGAATTTAAAATGTATACCAACTTAGCATATTCAACTTACTCACAAAACAACGCCTCTATTGAATCTTCTGAAAAGTTGATTAGAATGCTATATGAAGGTGTTCTACGTTTTGCATCACAAGCAAAAAAAGCTATTGAAGATGGCAATATTGAAAAAAGAACCTATTGGATCAATAGAACATCAGCGATTTTTACAGAGCTTATTAATTCCCTTAATTACGATGGTGGTCAAATCGCACACTATTTGAGCGGTCTTTACATTCATCAAGTGAAACTTCTTGCAGAAGCAAATCTCAACAATGATACAGCCAAACTTGATGAAGTCATTAATGTTGCTAAAGAATTATTACAGGCATGGAAAGAAGAGACTGAGTATGTCATGGATTAAAGATTTTACAATTGCGATTGTAGAAGAAAACCATACAAACATCGGTGAACTGATCGATAATATACCTCAATTTGAAACTATTGAGGAAGCACAAACTGTTTGTGCACTTATACAAGAAGCTTTAGTCATTATGGAAAGAGAAAAAGCAAATACATTTGATGCAATGCAAAAGCTTAAAAAAACACGTAAATTTGTTGATACGTCAACAGAATCCTACATTCAAGAGTACAGAGGGTAGTGACTACCCTCTTCTTTTTTAATCCTCAAAACACTTTTTGATGAGTGCCGGATTCTCTGGTTTTGTCATTAATGAAACAACAATCGCTGTCAATGCTGAAAGTGGTAATGCTACAATCATTGCATCTACAAAGGTGACTTTACCACTCAAAAGCGTATTGACGCCAAAAAGCATCTTACAAATTCCAAGCTCTTTTGCCTCTTGAAAATGAACGAAAAGCAACCAAAATGTCGTTACAATCGTACCTACGAACATAGAAGCAATGGCACCTTTTTTAGTCATACGTTTCCAAAAAAGTCCACCAAAATAGGTTGGTAAAAAGATACTTGCACACAGTGCAAAAAAGATAGCCGTACTGCGCGCGATAATAGCGGGTTGTTTGTCAAACACATAGGCTAAAGAGACGGAGATAACGATCATAATAATGATGCCTGAACGTGTAATGAGCAATGAATTTGGGTTATGTTTACCTGCAAGTTGCTCAAATACATCACGACCTATTGCTGTACCCATTGCATGAAATTGACTTGAAAGTGTGCTCATCGCCGCAGAAATAAGTGCAAATAAAAAGATAAATGCAAACCATTTTGGCATCGCTGCATTAATGAAATGAGGAATAACCTTACCAATGCTACCCGTACTTTGAAGCGCATTTTTACCCTCATTAAATTCAAAATACCAAACGTTTGTGACAGAACCTACAAGATAGATAATCCCTGTCATCGCAATGATAAAAATACCCCCGATTAAAACAGCACGATTAAGCTCATTTTTGCTTTTTACGGTCATAAAACGTACAACAAGTTGTGGTTGAGCTAAAACGCCTACACCAACACCCATAGCGATAGTTGTGATAATAAAGAGCCATCCTTCTGAGAGGAAAACTGGCATTTTATTCCAGCCTTGGAAACCCCAGTTCATTGAAAGCTTCATTAAAAAATCTGGACTGCCCGCTGCCAAATCTTTTATATTAACGCTTGCAAGAGGTGTAACTGTTTTATCCCAAACCATCTCTAATTTAGAGAGTCCCACATCCATTCCACCTACAGAATCAAAAACCATCACTAAAAGAATAATCATTGCAACAAACATAATGACACCTTGAAGGGCATCAGTGAGCATAACACCTTTTAGTCCACCTGCAAGTACATAACCTGTAACGATGACTGACATGACCAAAAGGGCAAGATGATAGTCCACTTTAAAGTATGCTACTAAAAATTCTGTACCACCAATGAGAACCGCAGAAGTATACAAAGGCATAAAAATTGTGATGAGAACACCACCAAACACCTGAATAAACTTAGAATTAAAACGTCGTCCTAATAATTCAGGAAACGTATGTGCATTGAGGCGAATGCCCATTTTACGGGTAGGATTGCCTAAAAAAACAAAGGCAATAAACACCCCTATAAAGATGTTACAAAATGTAAGCCAAAGAAGCGAATTTCCTAACCATGCTGCAACACCACCAAAACCAACGATGGCAGCTGTGGAAATAAATGTAGCACCATAGCTTAATGCCATTACAAAAGGATGTGTATCGCCTCCTGCAATTAAGTAATCTGCTGAGCTTTTTGTCTGTTTGTACCCAACATAACCCAAATATGCAAGTACAGCAAGATAGAGAATGATGACAATATTTTCAATTAAATTCATCATAAATCCTCATTGATTTTAGCTTCATTTTTATCCCACGTCTTGCGTTCAAGCACCTTTTCTTCTTTGTCTTTATCCCAGTTGATGACGCCGTAAATAACGCACAATAGAGCACTTGCATTCATCAGCCAAAAGGCCGAGCCCACACCAAGATCAAATGTTCCCATACAACCCCTCTCTTTTTAAAAGTTCCTTAAAAGTAATATAAAAAGCTTTAACGAAACTTTAGTTATATCCTTAATCGATTATAAAAAAATGATGAAGTTTCAAAAATGCTCACTTTGAGTGTAACACTTTCGACACAAAGGCTTAGATAAGTATTTTATAAAGTAAGTTTCAATACCCTTTAAACCATTACTATCTATCAGCAACGGAGCACAACGATATGAAACAGATTTTGATGGGAAATGATGCCATCGCCCTTGGTTTGATTCACGCAGGGGTTGATATGGTTTCAGGCTACCCAGGAACGCCTTCAAGTGAAATTTTGGGAAATTTCCAAAAATTTCGAGATAAAAACAAACTTGAAGCCTATGCACAATGGGCTACTAATGAAAAAGTAGGTTTTGAAGTAGCATATGCGGGAGCGATTTCGGGTAAACGCACCTGTGCTACGATGAAACAAGTGGGGCTTAATGTCGCGAGTGACGCTTTAATGAGTGCCTCATACATTGGTCTTAAAGGCGCAATGCTCCTTATTTCCTGTGATGACCCTGGTTTCTACTCGTCTCAAACTGAACAAGATAGCCGCAGCTTCGCAAAATTTGCACGTATTCCTGTGCTTGACCCTAGTACGCCTCAAGAAGCCTATGATATGGTAAAACTAGGTGTTGAACTCTCCCACGAATTTGAATCCGTTGTTATGTTACGCCCTGTTATGCGCGTCAGTCATGCAAGAGAGATTTGCGATGTTGATGATGAGATCAAAGTAACTGCCAATAAAGGTGATTTTGAACGCAATATCCCACGTTGGGGCGCTGTCCCACCTGCAGGAAGATATAGACAAGGCTTAGAACAACTCGATCGTTTAGAAGCGATTAAGATGTGGAACTGGGATCATCTCATCAAGCCAAAAACACATGCTTTTAAAGGTGAGAATGTGCTTTGTCTCACCAGCGGTACAGGCGATGGATATGTACGAGAAGCTGTAGAAGAACTAGGCATTAAAGCCGATATTTTAAAACTCGACATGCCATACCCTCTTCCAAAAGAAAAAATTGAAGAGCTTTTTACTAACTATGACAAAGTCATCATTTTTGAAGAGAGTTATCCTTGTATAGAAGAGCAATTAAGCTCTCCAAAACTGTATGGAAAACTGACAAAACACCTCCACCAAATTGATGAATTTTCAAAAGATAAAGTTGTCACTGCTTTTGCAAATGCAGGTGTCATTGCTCAAAGTCATGCTTATAAAAGTGAAAAATACACAGAAGAACTTCCAAAACGCCCGCCCAATATGTGCCCAGGTTGTCCACACCGTGATGTTCACTATGCCATTACTAAAGTGTTTAAAAAGAAAAAGTCTATCTATACTTCTGACATTGGCTGTTACACACTTGGCCTCAATCAAGCGGCGATTGACACCATCTTATGTATGGGTGCTAGTGTATCTATGGCAAGTGGTTTTAGCATTTCAGACCCAGACAAAACCGTTGTAGCGACCATCGGCGATAGTACCTTTATGCACTCTGGTGTTGCACCACTTATCAATGCAGCTTACCAAAATCACAAATTTATTTTGGTCATTTTGGATAACTCCACCACAGCGATGACAGGACGTCAAACGACACCAGAGCGTACCAATCCTCATCAAATCGACATCAAGCGCATTGTTGAAGGCTGTGGACTTACCTGTCATGAGTACATCTATGAGCCAGACCTAAACAAAACCGTTGACTTTATGAAATCGCTTCAAGAAGCCTATAAAACGGCTAATGCACCTGTTGTTGCTGTTGTACGTGAGTTTTGTGTCTTAGATAAAGAAAACGCAAAAGGTCGTCTAGGAAAAGTGAGCGTAGAAGTTGATGAAGAGAAATGTGTTGCGTGTGATTCGTGTATCACCAACTACAAATGTCCGCCAATGCACTACAACGAAGCAGGCAAAATGGAAATCGACCTCTTCTTATGTGCAGGCTGTAGCGCTTGTCTTGATGTCGTCTGTCCAACCGATGCATTTGTAAAAATAGAGGAGAAATAACCATGAAATATCAAATCGTTATCGCAGGTATCGGCGGGCAAGGTGCTGTTTTCTTGGTTAAAGTTTTGAGTATCGCCTCTGCTATTAAAAACCAAAAATGCTTAGGTACGGAAAATCATGGTATGAGTCAACGTGGTGGCTCCGTTTCGTGTTATGTCAAAATCGGCGATTTTTACGCTCCAGCGATTGATGAAGGACAAGCAGATCTTCTCATAGCATTAGAGGGGAACGAAGCGCTTCGTAACATTCAGTACCTTAATAAAGACAAAGGAACGATTGTTGTTAACGCAACTAAAAAATTTCCAAAAGTTGACTTTGAAACACACACCATTGATGCTTTCAAAAAAGCAAAAGCGAAAGAGTTTCCTATAGATGCGCTAAACGTCTATATGCTAGGAGCTACGCTCGCGCTTGATCCTCATTTTCCATTTTCAGAAAAAGAAATTGAGGAGGCAATTACTATAATGAATGCTAAAGTAGCGGAGCAAAACATTGCGGTACTTCACCAAGGCATTAATGATGCAAAGGCTGGGAAATGATCTGGTCAAAGGAAGAGACATTACCACGCCATAAGCTAAGTGAGCTTCAAACGCAAAGGCTTCAAGACACCGTTGCACGTGTCTATGCCAATGTACCATTTTACCAAAGGAAGTTTGCAGAGCTTGGCATTACACCTGCTGATATTACGTCCATCGAGGACATCTCAAAATTGCCGTTTACGAAAAAACAAGACTTGCGTGACAACTACCCTTTTGGACTCTTTGCTGTAAAAAAAGATGCAGTTGTACGTGTGCATAGCAGTAGCGGAACAACAGGGAAACCAACTGTTGTTGGCTACACCAAAGCCGATCTTGACACATGGAATGAAGTCATGGCGCGTGTCTTTACGATGGCAGGTGTTACCAGCGAAGATACATCGCACAATGCTTATGGCTACGGTCTTTTTACAGGTGGTCTAGGGCTTCACTACGGTGCTGAAACGGTAGGCGCTACGGTTGTACCAAGTTCAGGTGGTTTTACCTCTCGACAACTGATGCTTATGAAAGACTTTGAAGCAACTGTCCTTACTTCTACACCTTCTTTTGCACTTCATATGGCGGAAGCTGCCATCGCAGAGGGTTATGACATCCAAAACGATTTCAAACTCAAATGCGGCATCTTTGGCGCTGAGCCAACCAGTCTAGGACTCAAAGAAGAAGTAGCCCGTGTTTGGGGCATTCACTACTGCGAGATTTACGGTCTTTCTGAGATCATAGGCCCTGGTGTTTCTGCAAACTGTTTTGAGAGTAAAGACCTTCATATCTTTGAAGATCACTTCTACCCTGAGATCATCGACCCTAAAACACTTGAAGTCTTGCCGTTTGGCGAAAAAGGTGAACTCGTCATCACTAGCCTTACCAAACAAGCGTTTCCGATCATCCGCTACCGCACAGGTGACATCACCTCTTTGGATAGAACACCATGTAGGTGCGGTAGAACGCATGTGCGCATGAAAAGTGTAATGGGACGCGTGGATGACATGCTCATCGTTAATGGCGTCAATGTCTTCCCATCACAAGTGGAACATGTCCTCTCTAACATCGAAGGCATTACCCTGAACTACCAAATCATCGCCGATAAAAAAGGCTACCTCGATAAACTCGAGATCATGGTTGAAGTCACCGAAGATATGCCATTAGACAGTATCGGACAGCTTGAAGCCTTGAAGAAAAAAATTCAACATGAATTGCTCAATAACCTCTACATTAACGCAGAGATCAAACTTGTTGAGCCAAGAACTATAGAGCGCAGTGTCGGCAAAGCCGTGCGTGTCATCGATAAAAGGAGTCTTTAATGAAATGCAACATCAAACAACTTACGATTTTTCTAGAAAATAAAGCGGGTGAACTCTCTGTTTTAACTCACATCCTTTCTAAAAATGGCATCTCAATCAAGTCTATTTTACTTGCAGATTCAACCGATTTTGGGTTGGTTAGAACCATCGTGGACAATCCTGAAAAAGCCAAAGCTGTGCTTGAAGATGAAGGCTTTAGCGTGCGCTTTACCGATGTTTTTGGTGTTAAAATCGAAGACGTGGTAGGAAGCTTTGACAAGGCGGTCAGTGCCCTCTCAAATGAAGGCATTAACATCCTTTATACCTACAGTTTCTATGAAGCAAGCACGGGTATTTTTATCTTCAGTGTTGACAAAGATCGCTTTAACGATGCCATTGCTGCATTGCAAGCCAAAAACATTGAGATCGTTCAAGCTAAACATTTTTACGAGTAAGTCATGACGTTTAGTAAAAATGAAAGCTTGTGCCGTGATGAGCTTCAAGCGTGGCAACTCAAACATCTCAAAGAGACGCTTCTTAGGGTTTACCATCTCGTCCCTTTTTACAAAAAAAAGTTTGACGAGCACGGTGTTTTACCACAGGATGTCAAGAGTTTAGAAGACCTTGCTAAACTTCCTTTTACCAAGAAAAAAGACCTGCGCGACAACTACCCCTTTGGTATGTTTTCGGTCGATATGGACCAAATCGTACGTATCCACAGTTCCAGTGGAACAACAGGAAAGCCTACCGTTGTGGGCTATACTGAGCACGACATGGACATCTGGGCAGAAGTGATGGAGCGTGCTTTTACGATGGGTGGCGTAACCTGTCAAGACATCATGCAAAACTCACATGGTTATGGGCTTTTCACGGGTGGTCTTGGCTTTCATAATGCCGCTGAACGTATGAAAATCGCCGTCATTCCAAGCTCCACTGGCTTTACCTCTCGTCAACTCTTGCTCCTCAAAGACTTTGGCGCAACCGTGTTGACTGCAACGCCTTCGTTTACGCTACATATGGCAGAAGTGGCAATAGCTGAGGGGTATGACATCCAAAAAGATTTCAAACTACGTGTGGGATTTTTTGGGGCTGAGCCAACCAGCGAAGGGCTTAAAAACGAGATAGCCCATATTTGGGGCATAGACTACCATGAGATTTATGGACTCTCCGAGATCATAGGACCGGGTGTGGCGTGTAACTGTAAGCACTCAAACCTGCTTCACATTCACGAAGACCACTTCTACCCTGAGATCATCAACCCTGAAACTGGTGAAGTCCTACCAGAGGGCACACGTGGCGAGCTTGTCATCACCACGCTGACCAAACAAGGCTTGCCGATCATTCGCTACCGAACGGGTGACATCACCTCTCTCACACGCATTCCATGCCGTTGTGGTAGAACCATCGGTCGCATTGAGAGCATCGTAGGACGAAGTGATGACATGCTTCTTATCAACGGAGTGAACGTCTTCCCATCACAAATAGAACACGTACTTTCCAAACAAGAAGGCATCACGCTGAACTACCAAATCATCGCCGATAAAAAAGGTTACCTCGATAAACTCGAAATCGATATCGAACTTGATGAACACCTTATAAGCGATGATGTAAGCTACTTGGGAAGTCTCAAGAAAAACCTTGAGCACGCTCTTTTAAACAACCTCTACATCAATGTTGAAGTCAAACTCGTTGCGCCAAAATCGCTTCAACGAAGTGAGGGAAAAGCAGTGAGAGTGGTCGATAAACGACCGAAGTAAATTAAAAGGGCGTAAGGTCAAAATCCTTACTCCCTTTTATCTTTTAATAAAATCATCATTCTCAACTATTATTATATTTGTTTATTTACTCACATAATAATGTAATTTACGGTATTTCCTAATCACATCATATAAAGCTTTAAATTTTTATAATCATTCAATCTGAATAAGCCTTTTATCAAAAGAATAGCTATAATACTTATAGCTTTTTTTAAAGGAGTTTCATGCTCAAGATAGCCGTTTCAGCCTGTTTACTAGGCGAGCAAATCCGTTACGATAAAACGGGTCAAAGAGATCGATTTATCACCGATAAGCTTGGCAAATATGCTTCATTTATTCCTTTTTGCCCTGAGCATTTAGCCTTTGGAACACCTCGTGAGACGATTCGCATTGTGCTTGAAAATGAGCAAAAAAAAGTCATCACCGTTTTTTCAAAAGCAGATGTTACAAGTGCTATGAACACAGCGATGGAACATGAACTAGCAAAAATCAAGCAAGAAGAGCTCTGTGGCATCATCCTAAAGTCAAAGTCACCGAGTTGTGGACTTGGAAGTACAAAGTACTACTTTAAAGAGATGAGCGAAGGGAAAAAAGATGGACTCTTCGCCGCACTTTGCAAGGAGCATTTTGTAGACTTTCCTATAGAAGAAGAGGCGCGACTTTTAGACCCTTGGCTTAGGGAAAACTTTGTGATGCAACTCTTTGCGTACCATGATGCTACGAGGCTTCAAAACCACATCAAAACCATGAATGAACTTGTGGCGTTTCATACCGCTTATAAATTTTTACTGCAAAGCAAGCATGAGGGCAATTACCGTCTTTTAGGAAAGATAGTCGCCAACCATGAGAAAAAAAGCCTTAGTGAGCTCACACAAGAGTACATCACACTTTTTAAAAAGACTATCGCACATAAAAGCACCATCGCCAAAACGGTCAATGTCCTGCAACACATGGTGGGCTTCTTTAAAAAAGAGCTTACAAGTGTTGAGAAACAGGCACTACATATGCAAATTGAAGAGTTTAGAGATGAGATAGTTCCGCTTATAGCAGTTATGAATACCATCGAATTTTTAGCTAAAAAGTATGAAATACATTATCTTCTTGGGCAGAAGTTTTTGAACCCCTACCCTAAAGACTTAGCGCTTCGATCAACCATACAAGAAGGCAAATAAGCATGAAAAAAGTGTTATGGTTTAGGCGCGACCTGCGTGTTGATGACTCGATGCTTTTAGCCACAGAGGGCGAAGTTCTGCCTATTTTTATCTTTGACACGAACATTTTAAACACACTTGAAAAGGACGATAAAAGAATTTCATTCATTTTTGAGCAAGTAACTAAGCTCAAAGCAGAGCTTCAAGCTTTAGGGCTTGATCTTGCCATCTTTTATGGCACACCTCTTGAAGTCTTTACCTACCTTAAAGCCTTAGGCTTTGGTGAGGTGTATGTGAGTGTGGACTATGATAGCTATGCAAGAAAGCGTGATGAGGAGATAGCGGAGTTACTAAGCTTTTACCCGCTCAATGACTGTTACCTTTTTGAGCCGATGGAAGTGCTTAAAAAAGATGGTACACCTTACCTTGTGTTTACGCCCTATTATAGGGCTTGCAAAGAACTTTACACAAAATTTTATGTATTGGGCTATAAAAGAGGTGAACAACGCCTTTCTACATTCGACTATAGCGTACTTTGGAGTATAAAAGATGGAGTAAAAACTTCCTTACCTCTTACGCTAGATGCGCTAGGCTTTGAGCGTACAAATGTAGAGCTTTTAAGCCCTCAAAAAACACTTGAACGCTTTGCACCGAAGATAGACAAGTATGCTATAGAGAGAGATTTTCTAGACATCGATGCCGCATCTCATCTGAGTGTTCACCTGCGTTTTGGTACCATCTCCATACGTGAAGTGGTACGTTTTCTAGTTCAGCTAAAAGCACAAGGGCATGAGACAGAACCGTTCTTTAGACAACTTATTTTTAGAGAGTTTTATGCCTATTTGCTCTACCACTTTCCAAAGCTTGCTTGGGAGAATTACAAATACAACCCGCCAACTTCAAACGACACAGAAGCCTATAAGCGCTTCATCAATGCACAAACGGGTTACCCACTTGTCGATGCTGCGGTGATGGAACTTCTAACAACGGGAGTGATGCACAACCGTGCTCGTATGGTCGTAGGCTCATTTTTTACAAAACACTTGATGCTGCCGTGGCAACAAGGCGAGGCGTTTTTTGCAAAACACCTTTTGGACTATGATGCGAGTGCGAATGTTCTTTCATGGCAATGGTGTGCGGGTACAGGCATAGACCCACAGCCCTATTTTAGGATATTTAACCCTTACTCTCAGTCGTTGAAGTTTGACAAAGAGGCGCGCTACATCAAACGCTTTTTGCCACAGCTTCAAAGTATTCCAGCAGCATTACTGCATAAAGAAGCGTACTTCATGACACAAGATATTGCAGGTTATCCAAGACCTATTATAGGGCATGACAGCGCACGAAAACGTTTCTTATCTTGCTTTGCTTAATGCATTACTTACCAAAAGTATCGTAAGGGTAAATAAAGTTTTAAGTCACTATAATTTTCCAACAACATCACAAGGAGTTAGAATGCAAAACGATTTTTCAAAAGCGATGAATTTTAGACATGCGTGTAAAGTGTTTGACGATACAAAAAAAATTAACGATGAGCAAATCAACTTTATCCTAGAAGCTGGTCATAAGTCACCCTCTTCTTTTGGTATGGAGCCATGGAAATTCCTAGTGATTACCAATAAAGAGCTTAAAGCAAAACTTCGACCATTTTGTTGGGACCAACCACAAATCACAACATGTTCACACCTTGTCCTTGTTCTTGCAGCGATTGACGCCGTAAAAGTAGAAAGCGGCATCCCACAAAAACGCTTTGGAAGACGTGACATGCCACAAGAAAAAAAAGACTTTTACATCAATCTCTACGCAAACCACCTAAAAGAAACCCTAAGTTCAGATCAAAACATTCTTGCATGGACAGCACGTCAATGTTATATCGCAGCGGGCAATATGATGACTGCAGCAGCGTATATCGGTATTGATTCATGCCCTATTGAAGGCTTTGAGAAAGAGAAAGTTGAAGATGTTTTAGGACTCGATACCAGTAAATTCCAACTTGCACTCGTACTGCCTTTTGGCTACCGCATCAACCCACAATCTACTCAACTTAGAGTGCCATTTAACGAAGCGGTTGAATTTATCAAATAAAACACTTACAGAGCCTATCTATTAGGCTCTACCACTTCTTTTGCCTTTCATATTTCATTTTGAAATATTTTCGTGACCTCATTTTAAAAAATCATACTATTACTGTATGAAAATGACGATACAAGACAAACTCTCTATCTTAGCCAGCAGTGCCAAGTACGATGTTTCCTGCTCATCCAGTGGCAGTGATAACAACTACAAAACGGGCGAACTTGGCTGTACCCATAACAGTGGCATTTGCCACAGTTTTACCAGTGATGGACGCTGCGTATCGCTTCTTAAAGTCTTACTTTCCAACGTCTGTATCTACGACTGTGCTTACTGCATTAATCGTGTGAGCAATGACATTCCACGTTCTGCATTTACGCCTCGTGAGCTTGCCGACTTAACCATCAATTTTTATAAGCGTAACTACATCGAAGGACTGTTTTTAAGCTCTGGCATTATCAAAAATGAAGACCATACGATGAGTTTACTGCTTCAAACCTTGCGTATTTTGCGTCATGAATACCGATTTAACGGCTACATTCATGTAAAACTCATCCCTGGTGCATCCAAGGAACTCATCGAAGAAGCCACCCTTTTAGCACATCGTGTCAGCTCTAACATCGAACTTCCTAGCTCCAAGAGCCTCGCCCTTCTTGCACCCGATAAAACAAAAGAAAAGCTCCTTTCACCACTTAAACACGCGCGTGACATCACGATGCAAAGAAATGCTAAGCCTATCTCTATGAGTACACAGATGATTATCGGGGCTACAGGAGAGAGTGACTTTGAGATCCTCAAACTCTCCTCATCGCTTTATCAAAAAGCACTGCTAAAGCGAGTCTATTACTCCGCATACATCGCAGTGAACAACCACAAGCATCTGCCTGTACCTGAGCTTTCAAAACCGCCACTACTTAGAGAACACAGGCTATATCAAGCAGATTGGTTACTGCGTTTTTATGGCTTTTCGTACGATGAGATACTCAGTGAAAACCAAAACCTCGATATCCAGTTTGACCCAAAAACCTTTTGGGCACTTTCAAACCTTCATCTTTTTCCTATCGATGTAAACAAGGCACCACAAGAGATACTTGTGCGCATCCCAGGCATTGGCATCAGAGGAGCTTTGAAGATTTTACAAGCAAGACGTTTTAAACAACTAAGCTTTGAAGACCTTGTTAAGCTTAAAATTTCACTCAAGAAAGCACGCTACTTCATCATTGCGGGAAAAGATTTTCATAGAAGCACAAGCCTGTATGAAGAGAAGATCAAACTAGCCCTCATTCATCAAGGCTCAAACGTCATTCAACCCACCCTATTTGACACTTCCATCTACACGGGAGAGCTGTGATGGTTTTACTCTATGATGGTAGCTTTGAGGGATTTTTGAGCTTGGTTTATGAAGTGTACTATGAAAAACTAAGTGTCGATGCCATTGTTAAAGAGCTACCAAAAACACTTTTGTTTGAGCGCTTCCACGAAGTCTTTACTGATGAAACAAATGCAAAAAAAGTGCTTGAAGCCATCACAAAGCACTTTACAAAAGAGCAGCAACGCACTATTTGCAATATCTTTTTGTGCGACAGCAGAGAACATGAGTTAGCACTGTTAGAGTACATACGCATCGGATTTAAAAACCAAAAAGAGCTTCGAAATATCACCAATACCAATCTTTTTTATATCCAAAACCTTGAAAAAGAGCTTTTGAGTTTGGTACATAAGATGTACGGTTTTACACGGTTTGAGGAACTAGAAGATGGCACACTCTATGCAAAGATAGAGACCAAATTTAACATCGTACCTTTTTTAGGGGATCACTTTGCTAAGCGTTTGGGAAACATTCCGTTTATCATTCACGATGTTAAGCGCTCATTAGCCTTTATAAAAAATCATGACATAAGAGAGATTCGCTCTATCGCCTCGTTTGATGCACCAACCTATTCTGATGATGAGGAAAAATTTAAAGCGCTATGGAAAACCTTTTTTAAATCAGCAGCCGTTGAGAGCAGATACAATCCAAAGCTTCAAAAAAGCTGGGTTCCTCTTTTGTATCGTACGTATATGAGTGAGTTTGAATGAGTTTACTTTTGTAGGATTAGGCAATTTTATGAATTAGGAACTTCATTGCTGTGATTCATTTCATGACATCATTTATTTTAAAGAGATGTCATTTCTGAAACAATGCGATATATACGCTAAAACATTATTACCGATATTTTAAGAGCTTTTTAACACAGCATAACGGCGACATCTATAGACACCACCGTTACAGTGTGTGTATGAAACTTAGGCGTTCAAAACAAGCTTACCTTGTGCGTGTGCATTCAATATCTCTTGAGCATGAAACTCAACGATATTAACATATCTAGGTGTTTGTCCATTAAAAATAAAATTGACACCAAAACACCAAACAGAAAGAAGACAAAAAGCAAAAAGTTTAAATTTCATTTCTTATCCTTATTTGAATTATCACAAAAATTATAATAAATCAAAGGTTCTTGAAAGAGTCTTTTTTGCATACAAAGAGACTTTTTTGTATTTTTTTCAAATAATTTTGTAGTAATAGGCAAAAGTTGTATATAAAATATACATTACCTTTGTGTAGAACTGAAGAAATACAACAATGAGGCTAGGAGTACAAACTCCTCCTAGCCTCATCAATTAGTTTTAGAACAATACGGATCATCCACATCTATAATAATCAAATGCCCTATTGCAATCGCATTTAATATATCAATTTATAGTTCTTTAGCGTGTCGCTCAAACACCTCTTTATCCCAACCACCACCAAGTGCTTTGTAGAGGGAAACTCCAGAACTAAGCAATGCTTGTTTGGTTTGAGAGGTTGCTAGCTTTGCAGAAAGAAGATTTCGTTTTGCATCTAAAAGGCTTAGGTAATCACCATAACCACTCTCATACTGTTTTTTAGCCAATGTATAAACTTGCTCTATGTTCTTCTCATAAGCAAGTTGATGTTCAAGCTTTTGAGTCAATGTATGACGTTTGTTTAAAGCATCATAGGTCTCTTGAAATGCTTGTTGAACACTCTTTGCATAACTGATTTCAGCTAACTCTTTATTGGCTTTTGCACTCTCCACATTTGCACTCGTTTTACCCATATTAAACAGTGGTGAGACAAGGCTTCCACCAAAGCTGTTCATGCCTGATTGCGATTTCATCAGATTGGAGAGTTGTGTGCTTTCAAATCCAAGCGCACCAGAGAGACTAATGCTTGGAAAGTATGCCGCGCGTGCTACACCGATGTTCGCATTGGCAGCTTTGAGACTCTCTTCTGCTTGTTTAATGTCGGGACGTTTAGCTAGAAGCTCTGATGGCAAATTTGTAGGTACAGTGACATCGTTTGGCAAGGTACGTGGTAAACTCTCTTTACTAAAAGCAGCAATCGCTTCAGGTGACTTACCCACTAAAACAGCAAGCGCACTTTGTTGTAACGCAATAGACTGCTCTAATGCGTCTTTCGTGATTTGAGCATTGTTCAATTCCGCACGTTCTGATAAAAGCGTTGTTTTACTGATAGCACCAAGAGTATACTTAGCTTCATTGCGTTTAAGCCCCTCTTCTCTAGCCTTTATCGTTTCATTAGTGATGTCAAACTGCTCATACAAACTAATGAGGGTAAAGTAACTCTCAGCTACACTTGCAGCTAGTGAAATTTTTACAGTATCTTTTGCTGCATAGGTTACGATCAAAGATGCCCTAGATGAGGCCTCTGCTTCTTTGTATTTACCCCATAGGTCTAGCTCATAACTAAGAACGGCACTTAAAGAAAAGTCATTGTACGTGTTATGCGCTTGTGAATTAAACGTATCGGCACTGCTTCTGATTCTCTGACCTGAGCCTTGCACATCAAGACTTGGGTAACGATTGGACGTGCTGCTTGAAAGTGTCGCACGTGCCAATGAGATGTTTGCCATAGCTGATTGCAGATCATGGTTATTGGCCAATGCTTCTTCAATCAAAGAAGAGAGTTTTGCATCACCGTAATTATTCCACCATGCCGCATCCACATAGCTTGTTTCACTCTTAACATCAGAGCGATACGCCTGCGGAAACTGTGTTGTGGGGATGTTCAGCTCTGGGGAGAGTGAACATCCAGCGAAAATAAATGCTGATAATGAGAGGGCATAGATATTACGCATCATGACGCTCTCCTTTTTTTGAAAATTTGGCATTAAGTTGTGCTAACCAATTGTAAAAGAGTGGAATAAAGAAGATCGCAATCGTTGTTGCAGCAATCATTCCACCAATTACACCTGTACCAATCGCATGACGACTTCCTGCACCTGCACCAGAACTAAGTGCTAGTGGTAAAACGCCAATGGTAAAGGCAAGAGATGTCATCACAATCGGACGGAAACGAAGACGTGCTGCTTCGAGTGTTGCATCAAAGATGGACTTACCCTTCTCTTGCGCTTGCATCGCAAACTCAACGATCAAGATAGCATTCTTTGCAGAAAGACCAATGAGTACCAACAGACCAATTTGGAAGTAGATATCATTGCTAAGTCCTCTTAGATAGACTGCCATAATCGCTCCAAAGACTGCAAATGGAACCGCTGTTACAACAGCCAGTGGCATAAGCCATCTTTCATACTGAGCCGCAAGAATTAAGAAGATAAAGACAATACCAAAGATAAAAGCTTGTGAGCCACTTCCACTCATCTCTTTTTCTTGAAACGATGTTCCTGCCCAACCAGTCGCATACCCTTCTGGAGCAACTTCTTTTACAACTTCTTCGATAGCTTTTAGTGCATCACCCGATGTATACCCAGGAGCAGGTTCACCCTCAATTTTAGCAGCTGTAAAGACGTTAAAACGCTCTAAAACATCTGCACCTACTGTGCGCTCATAGCTAATAAGAGAACTCAGCGGTACCAACTTTCCTGAACTTGATTTCACAAAAACATTTTTTAGATCTTCAGGTTTTTCTCTATAATCCGTTTCAGACTGAACATTGACCTGATAGGTTCTTCCAAAAAGGTTGAAGTCATTGACATAGTATGCGCCAAATGTTGACTGCATGGTTGTGAATGCATCTTTAATAGAAACGCCTAAAGCTTTTGCTTTTTCACGATCTAGCGTTACCCTGTATTGAGGGATGTTCATATTGAGCGAGTTTCGCACCATCATCAGTTCTGGTCGTTGACTTGCTTTTTCGACAATTTTATTGGCGATATTGCCTAACTCTTGTAAACTACCACCTGTTCTATCTTGTAAATACATCTCAAAACCACCTGAGATACTAAGTCCCATAATAGGCGGTGGGTTGAGTGCAAAAATCGTAGCATCAGGGATACCAAACAACGCACCGTTTAGCGCACCGCTAAGTGCTTCTGAATGTTGTTGTGGTCCTTTTCGCTCACTCCAATCTTTAAGCGATAAAAATGTGGTTGCTGCATTGGTCTTTGCTGCGCCGCTTAAAAGATCAAAACCAGAAATAGCGATGTTATATTCGATGTCTGGCATGGTATTGGTAATGTTACTGACTTGTGCACTCACTGCTTCTGTACGATTCAGTGATGATGCAGGAGGTAAAGAAGTGACCGCAATCAAAAAGCCTTTATCTTCCATTGGGACAAGTGCATTTGGGACCTTTTGGAAAAGTTGATAGGTCATACCCATTAGTGCTGCAAATACAATGATGCTAATGACTCCATGACGAACAACCAAACTTACACCATTTGTGAACCAATTGGTTGAGGCATCAAAGAACTCATTGAACTTTTTGACAAACCAAAACGGTTTTGGTTCTTTCTTTTTCAGGAAAATAGCACAGAGTGCTGGTGTTAGCGTCAATGCCACCATACCTGAAATCACCACTGAGATAACAATGGTAATGGCAAATTGCTGGTACATCGCACCTGTAAATCCACCCATAAATGAAACAGGAATAAACACGGCACACAAGACTAAGACAATCGCTACAACAGGACCGGTAACCTCTTTCATGGCTTGGATGGTCGCATCTTTAACGGAGATATCTTTTTTAGAGTGAAGAATACGCTCTACGTTTTCAATAACGATAATAGCATCATCCACAACGATACCAATAGCAAGGACAAGACCAAACAAGGTTAAAAGGTTGATCGAATAACCCAGTGCATACATCCCAGCAAACGTTCCGATGATAGAAACGGGAATTGCAAGAACAGGAATGATCGTCGCTCTAATATTTTGCAAGAACAAGTAAACAATCGCAATAACTAATAATAGTGCTTCGATAAACGTCTTGATAACTTCATTGACAGAAATTTGGATAAACGTCGTTGTATCGTAAGGGATGCGGTATTCCATATTTTCAGGAAATGACTTAGCCAACTTTGCCATCACGGTATCGACTCTTTTAGCCGTATCTAGGGCATTTGCGCCTGATTGTAAATAGATACCAATGGGTACCATCGTTTGACCATTGAGCGTTGCTGTAACATCGTATGATTCTGCACCCAATTCTAAGCGCGCTACATCTTTTAAACGAAGTGTTGAGCCGTCTTTATTTGATTTGAGAATAATGTTTTCAAACTCATCGACTTTATCAAAACGTCCTTGTGTCGTAACCGTAAAAGTGTACGCTTGAGATGTTTTTGAAGGCGTTTGATTGAACCTTCCTGTTGCAAACTGAGCATTTTGCTCAGAGATAGCACTAATGACATCATTTGGAGTCAGATTGTATTTTGCAAGCTGATCTGGTTTCATCCAAACACGCATGGAGTAGTTTTGATTGCCAAAGAGTGCGGCATTTCCAACACCTTCAACCCTTTTGAGTTCATCAATGACGTTAATCAGCGCATAGTTTGCCATATAAATCTCATCATAACTGTTATTTGGAGAAATGATAGAAATAACTTTTAAGATGGTTGACGACTGTTTATTAACCCCTACACCTTGCGCTTGTACTTCGCTTGGCAACTTATTTAAAGCGGCTTGTACACGGTTGTTAACGTTAATCGTCGCTTGATCAGGATCGGTTCCGATTTTAAAATAGACATTAATCGTCAATGTTCCTGTTGATGACGCCGTTGAAGACATATAAATCATATCTTCTACACCGTTGATCTGCTGCTCAAGTGGAGCTGCTACCGTTTTAGAAATCGTCTCAGCACTTGCACCTGCATACGTAGCCTCAACACTTACTTGCGGAGGTGTAACCTCAGGATACTCCTCAATAGGAAGAGCTTTGATACTCATCAGACCCGCAATAATCACAACAATCGAAAGAACCGTTGCAAAAATGGGTCTGTTGATAAAGAATTTTGAAAACATAGGTTATTCCTTCGCTTCTGCAACAATGACGTCAGAACCTGGACGAAGCTTGGTTAAATTGTTGGTAATGACCACATCACCGGCATTTAAACCACTCTCAATGATATATGTATTGTTATGAGCGGTTCCTGCTTTTACAGGTACTTTATGCGCTTTCGCTTCTTTAGCAACATAGACATAAGAACCTGTTGCATCTTGAAGAAGTGCTGCTTGAGGAATGCTAATCGCATCTTTATAGACCAAGCCTTCAACATTCACACGTACAAACAGACCTGGAATTAAGATATTGTTAGGATTAGCAAAGGTTGCTCTGGCTTTTATAGTAGACGTTTCAGCATCAACATAACTGTCTAAAAAGTCCAGTGTTCCCGCTTTTGCATACTTTGAACCATCTGGGGTGGAGAGCCCAACAGGAAGTTTGGCTTGCGCGATACTGTTCCAATTTCCATTGCCCATCACATAACGTTTTTTCAAAAGTTCGATATCAGGCAGTGAGAACTCAACATAAATTGGATCCATTTGAGTAATGGTTGTGAGTGCCATCGTATCACTGCTAGAACCTACATAGCTGCCTACATCTTGTGTATTAAGACTCGTAAGCCCTGAAATAGGTGCTTTAACTTTTGTGTAGTTAAAGTCAATGGTTGCTTTTTTAAGCGCTGCATTGGATGCTTTCAAAGAAGCAACTGCTGATTCATAGGCAGATAAGGCAGCGTCTCTCTCTTTTTGAGATACAGCATCTTGTTCAAACAAGACTTTGGTTCGCTCCCAGTCACGTGTTGCTTGTTTTAGGGTTGCTTCTTTGACACCCACATCAGCCTGTGCTTCTTGCATCAAAGCTTCATAACGATCTGAATCAATTTGATAAAGTGTCTCGCCAGATTTGACAAAACTTCCTTCTGTGAAGTATTTTTTCTCCAAAATACCGCTCACACGTGCCACAACATTGACTTGCTGTACACTCTTAACTTTGGCTGGGTATTCAAGTGAAACAGGAACATCTGAAGCAATCACTTTATAGGTGGATACAGGCAATGGTGGCATCGCATGCATACCACCAGCAGCTTTTTTATCTTGGCTTGAACATCCAACTACAAGAAAAGCCCCTAATGTTGCTAATAAGGCGTATTTTGCATACGTCATATACTCTCTTTTTTCAGTCATTTTGAACTCCATTGATTAGTGTAATGTACATTACATTACATTTTGTGAGCGAATTATAGTCGCAAAAAATGAATAAGTCAAGCTCTTTCTCTCTTACCGTAAAAAAAGTAATTATTGGGAAACGCACAATCCGCGGCAGAAAATTTGCACCAATTGCGTCAGTGCTTTATGGCGAGTTGCTTCTGAAATGTCTGTTTCAACACCTAAAATACGTGGAAACATAAATGGCTCTTCAAGGGCATTTAAAAACTGATGCGCACATAAGGTTGTATCTTCAACACAAATACGACCATTTTGTTTTTCATTTTCTAAATACTCTGCTATCACATTGACTGGATGCATCATAACATCTAAAAGTGTTTGATTAACGGATCGTGTTTCTTCTAAGTATCCTAAAGTCGCAATTAAACGATTAAATAAAATGGCATCGTTATCAGCAACTAAGTCTAAGTAAGATGCACCAATCATCATTAAAAACGCTTCTAAACGCCCTTCATAGTTTGAGCGTTGACGTGCCCAGTCCCCAAAGAGTTCTTCTGATTTGTGTTCTAATACTTTAATTAAAAGTTGCGATTTATTTCCAAAATGCTTATAGACAGTTGCTAAAGAACCGCCTGACTCTTTTACGATGTCATTCATGCTCACATTTTCATAGCCTCTATCTAAAAAAAGTCGGTGTGCCACATCAATAATTTTTGTACATCGTGATTCTGCTTTTCCGCTTAATCGTTTAAAAAAATTACTCACGCAACACTTCTGCTCATCCATCACATGACCTCCTTTGAACTTTTTTGCCATTATACTACAAATTGATTTTTTCACTTTATGGCGTGTAATATAACTATTTCATCTAAGAAATAATGTTATATTATTGTTTTGGCATTAAAGTTTTTTACATTTTTACCGATAATGCAGAAAAGTGTTTTTGAATATTATTTTTTGGAGCAGACCGTATGGACTTAACCGTCATCTTGGGCATGGTAATTTCCGTTACCTCGATTGCCGTTGGAGATATTATGGAGGGCGGAAATCCTCTACACGTACTTCACATCACTTCGTTTATTATCGTTGTACCAACAGCGATGGCTTCAGCAATGACGGGAACAGCACCCGAATACGTAAGAGCTGCGTTCAAAGAATTTAAAGTTGTCTTCAAAAAATCCCCTGTTGATTTACATGCACGTATCAAACAAATAATTGATTTTGCGATTATCGCTAGACGTGATGGTATCTTAGCCCTTGAATCTCATGCAAACATGATGGATGATGAATTCTTCAAAAAAGGTCTTAGTATGGCGGTTGATGGCGTCGAGGCTCATGAGATTGAAGAGACATTGGAAATTCTCATTGAAGAGACAGCAGAGTATTATCATGGAGCGGCACACTACTGGCTACTAGCGGGTGAATCATGTCCGGTTATCGGTCTTATCGGTGCGGTTTTGGGTCTGATCCTTGCGCTTCAAAAATTGGACAACCCAGCAGAGATGGCAGCAGGTATCGCGGGTGCGTTTACAGCGACCGTTACAGGTATCGCAGGTGCGTATATCTTTATGGGACCTTGGGGAAATAAACTCAAAGCAAAATCACATGATTTTATCAAAGAGAAACATGTTATCTTAGCGGGTATTTTGGGAATTTCACACGGTGACAATCCTCGTACACTTGAGATGAAACTTCTTAACTACCTCTCTCCACTTGAAGAGAAAAAAAGCCAATTCGATAAAGCATAAGGAAACCTTGTGGGTAAGAAAAAGTGTAAACCAACCGAGTGTCCTGCTGGAGAGAAATGGGCTGTACCTTATGCCGACTTTTTAAGTCTTCTCCTAGCACTTTTCATCGCTCTTTACGCTCTTGCTTCTGTCAATACTGAAAAAATGAAAGCACTCAAAGAAGAGTTCGTTAAAATTTATGACTATAGTGCAAAACCCGAAGAAGCAACGCCTGTTATGAGTATGGCAGTGAAATCGGGTGAAGCTGCCAAAGATAAAGACAAAGGTAATGCAGGTGGATCTTCAGCACAGCTTGAAGAGATCGCTCGTTTGGCTCAAATGATTGAAAAAATGAATATCGGTGAAGGCTCATTAGAGCAAAAAATCGATGGAGCTATTTTAAAACTTCCAACAAAAATGCTCTTTGCACCTGGTTCTGCTGACATTATCAACAGTGATTCGATGCTTTTCTTAAAACGTGTTTCTGACATCATCGCGATGCTTCCTAAAAATGTAGAAGTCATTGTCAAAGGTTACACAGATACAACGCCTGTACCAAGTGGTTCTAAATTTCAAGATAACCTTGAGCTCTCAAGCGCACGAGCCAATGCTGTCATTCGTGTTCTTATCCGCAATGGCATTGCAAGAGATCGTTTAAGCTCTGCAGGTTATGGTGACACAAAACCTCTTGCAAGTAACGATACAGCAGAGGGCCGCGAAAAGAATGGTCGTGTTGAATTTACAATGCGCATTTCAGGTCCTGATAGCTCTGCTAAAAAAGAGTCCATTTTAGATACGCTTAATACCATCAATAAAAAAGCAGAATAGTTTTCCTCTTTTGAGGTAAAACTATTCACTCCGTTTAATCAAGTTCTTGCAAAACTTTTTTTATAATACAACTCGCCTTTTTAAAGGCATACATCTTTATTTATAATGAGTTCTTTTTATGATTCAAGTTACAAATCTCTCAAAACATTTTGGGGCACAAACCCTTTTTGAAAACATTAGCTTTACACTTTCTCGTGGTAATAAAATAGGCTTTGTTGGAAGAAACGGCTCAGGTAAATCTACGCTTTTTAAAATTCTTCTCGGTGAAGAAGAAGCTGATTCTGGCGATATTCTCATTCCTAAGAACTATACTATTGGAGCATTACGCCAACATATTGCTTTCACGCATAAAACGGTTCGTGAAGAGTGTGCATCCGCCTTACAAGGCGATGAAGCGTTTAATGTCTATAAAATTGAAAAAATGCTCTTTGGGCTTGGCTTTTCGCAAGAAGATTTAGACAAAGATCCTATGAGTTTTTCTGGCGGGTATCAAATCAGGCTCAACCTTGTAAAGCTTTTGGCGACAAACCCTTCCCTACTCCTTTTAGACGAGCCAACAAACTACCTTGACATCGTCTCCATGCGTTGGCTTAAAACATTTTTGAAGGAATTCAAAGGTGAGATTATTCTCATCACGCATGATCGTGATTTTATGGATGCAGTCACAACGCACACCATGGGACTTAGACGTAAAAGTTTAATGATAATTGAGGGCAATAGTGAAAAATACTATGCAAAGCTCGAAGAAGATGATGAACGTTATCTCAAAACAAAAGCCAATCTCGATAAAAAACGCGCAGAACTTGAAGATTTTGTGACACGCCAAAAAGCAAGAGCTTCCAAAGCTGTTATGGCGCAAAGTAAAGCTAAACAGCTTGAAAAGATGGGTGAAATGGATGATCTCGAAGAAGAAGCCAATCTTCATTTTTCATTTAATTACAAAAAAACACCTGCGAAAATCGTTCTTGATGCGCAAAATATTGGCTTTGGGTATGACCCCGCACGTCCTTTATTCCAAAATCTCTCCTTCAAACTTGAAAAAGGGAAATGTTTAGCTATCATTGGAAAAAATGGTAAAGGAAAGTCCACCCTCCTCAATGTTTTAGCAGGCGAATTACCCCTACAACAAGGCATACTCTCGTTTCATCCTGAGACAGCATTTGCACACTTTGGACAAACCAATATCCAACGCCTAAACCTTAAAAACACCATCATCGATGAAATTTATGAGGTTGATCCATTGCTTGGTATTACACGTGTGAGAGGTATCTGTGGTGGTATGATGTTTAGTGGTAAGATGGCAGAGAAAGAGATCAACATACTTTCAGGTGGAGAGCGAAGCCGTGTTATGCTCGGTAAAATCATCGCTACACCTGCTAACCTTCTCTTTTTAGATGAGCCAACCAACCATCTTGATATGTACTCTATCGACTCGCTCTGTGAAGCGATAAAAGAGTTTGAAGGCTCAACCATTTTGGTTACCCACTCTGAGATGATACTTCGTGAACTTGCCGATGCACTGATTGTTTTTCATCATGATAAAGCTGAGTTTTTTGAAGGCACGTATGATGAATTTTTAGAAAAAATGGGCTGGGAAGAAGAAATCGAAACCGCACCTAAAAAAGTAAATTCAAATGATTATAATGAGAGTAAAAAACTTCGCACAAAACTCATCCAAGAGCGAAGTGCTAAGCTTTCTCCGCTTAAAAAACAGATTGAACAGTGTGAAGCAAAAATTATGAAACTGGAAGATGCAATAAAAACTAAAAATGAAGCTTTGATTGCCTACTCATCGAGTAATGATGTAGGTGAACTAGGACGACTCTCTAAAGAATTGAAAAGCGATGAAGAAGCACTTGAAACACTTTATGAACAGTTTGAGAGCTTACATCATAGTCACGATGAACTTTTTGAGTCCTATGAAGAGCAATTGAAAAACATCTAAAATTAGTGTAGAATTGCGAAAAAAGCAAAGGTAAAGTATGCGTGACTTGAAAGAACTCCTTCTTGAAAATGGTTGTTCGAGTGAATTTATCGTTGATGCAATGCGTTATGAACACCTTTTTACAGGTGATGTCGATGCGTTCCTCGATAAAGTTGAAGAAATTTTAATGAACGAAGATGACTATGAAGAAGATTTAGAAGACGAAGAAGATTTTGATGAAGACGAGGATGATCCGATTTATCAAAGTGACTATAACTACGATGGTAATGAAGACAATATTTACTTTGAAGATGAAGACGGCGAAGAAGCCTTTGAAGACGATGAGGATGAAGAGTAATTCTTCACCCCTCTATACAAAACCCCTTATCAATATAAGGGTATTTTAAAACGATGCCACTTGTATGAAGTGGCAAGATCGTTTTACAACTCGCGTGAATCAAATAGCCTTTTTTAGGGCTAATACTATCGATATATTCCTCTGCACTTTGCCAATTTAAATGCTTTTTTGACTCAAAACATGGTGAATATGCTGCGTCAAGAAAGAGATGATCTATCGTTTGAGATTTTAAATAATCGAGTGATGATTCAGGAATACTTGCACAATCGGTTAAATACGCTACAACACTCTTTGGAGTAAACACGACATACCCATGTGTGAGTTTAGAATGAAGCAGTGGCACTGCAACAATACGAACACCTTCAATTTCGATTGATTCAAACGGTTCAAGCACTTTATAGTCAATCGAATCTTTATGCACAAAAAGATCACCAAAGCCTTGTGTATCATTCGGCGTATAGCAAACAATCGTATCGACTGACTTTCGTAGACGAATCAACCCCAAGCAATGATCGGCATGAAAATGGGTCAAAAAAACCGCTCGAATACGCTTTGTGTTAAACCGTTCCATTAAAAGATCATCACCCGCATCAAAAAGAATCACACTCTCATCATCTAACTCCAAATACGCACTTGTTGAGCGATTATGAATGCTCTTTTGGCGGGCTTCTTCGCATATGATACAACGGCATTGATGAAGAGGAATGCCCCCAGTATCGGCTGTTCCTAAAAATTCAAATTTCAAACACGTTTCCTAATGATGATGTTGTTTTTCTTCTAACATTTGGTTAAGTAAACCAAAAAGGTGCTTAGAAGCTTCTTCCGCTTTCGTAAAATGGTTAATGACAACATTAATGTCATTGAGACACGTTCCTTCTTTAACACATTTAATTGCTTGATTGATCTCACCATGTACAATTTTATGTGGCTCTTCTAATGCTTTAAACGCTGATGTTGCACTAAAGTTTTCTCGCCCTACCCCCGCATACCATTTACCCAAACGACAATTGGTATGATCAGTAAGCTCTTTATGCTCTTTATCAAACACCGAACCATAACCTGAAACTTTGAACAGAACATGGTCAAGCTTTGCAAGAGCGGTAAAGACTTCAAAACTGATGTTTTGAGAGTCAGACTGAATCGTTGTCGCACTGTGTTGCAATGCATCAAATTCAACTTTGAAGTTTTCAATATGTTGATTTGATTCTAATGCAATGTTTTCAACTTCTTCATTTTGTTTAAACATCAAATTAGCATTTTGCTTAAGAACATTGATGTTCATCTCGACTTCAGCTGTTGCTTTTTGTGTTCTCTCAGCCAATTTTCTAACTTCATCAGCAACAACCGCAAACCCACGACCGTGTTCGCCAGCACGTGCCGCTTCAATCGCAGCATTGAGTGCTAAAAGATTTGTTTGATCTGAAATATCTTTAATAAGATTGATGACGCTTGCGATTTCATCGACACTATGATGAAGATTTTCCGCCATGTGACGTGACTCAACTGCAGAATTTGAAATTTGACTCAGAGAGGTTAATAGGTTGTTAGAAATAGCATTAAGATTTGAAATACTTTCTACAGTAGAACCACTTATTTCGACAATCTCTTTAGATGCCTCAAGGTTCTGTTCTATGTCATGTTGAATCTCTTTAACGCTATTGCCACAACCGCCCAACATTGTGTTAATTAGCGCTGTTTTCAAACGATTTTCACTCAGTGTAATCTGTGATGAAGCTTCAGATTGTTGTAGCATGTCTAACTTTTGCTTTAAGCTTTCATTTTCAGCTTTTAAACGTTCGTTTTCTAAACGGAACTGTTCATTACTTTCTTCTAAAATCGCCTTACTCTTTCCAAACATTCCTGTGCCCTTTTCATAATAGTTTAATGAAAAGTTTACCTAAACATCCCCTAAAAGTCCTTATATTTCGTCAGTAAATACTTATAATGTCTCTTAAATGAGTTTAAATGCAACTAAACTAACAGCCATCACCATCATTCCAAGGACGATACCTAAGATCGTTGTATGGGCATTTCCATAGACTCTTGCTGAAGGTAAAAGTTCATCAAAAGAGATATACACCATAATACCTGCAACAATACCAAAAGTAATACCCAGTGTAAGCTCACCCATAATAGGTAAAAGAAGGAAAAAACCGACCAATGCGCCAATGGGCTCAGCAAGTCCTGATATAAAAGCGTACCAAAAAGCGCTTTTTCGTTCTCCTGTTGCATGATAAATGGGTAAAGAAACTGCCATACCTTCTGGGATATTATGGATAGCAATCGCTAAGGCAATCGTAAGACCAATGTGAACATTATCAAGTGCAGCGATAAATGTAGCAAAGCCTTCGGGAAAATTGTGAATACCAATAGCAAGGGCTGTAAATATACCTGTGCGTTTGAGTGCGGAATCTTTTAGAAGAGAGTGCTCATGCCCTTCTTTGAGGACACTTAGTTCTTTGTTGGATTTTGGTTCGTGAGGATTGACATCTTCAGGGATAAACCGATCAATGAGCGCACTGATACCAATGCCTCCAAAAAAGCAAAGTAAAGCTAAAGACTCCCCTATTATAGGGCTTGCATAAATTGCACTAAAGGCTGTTTTTGACTTAAAAAGAATCTCAACAAATGAGACATAGACCATCACACCTGCTGAAAATCCCAATCCTATGGATAAGAAAGTATGACTTTTACTCTTTGAAAAAAAGGCTAAAAGAGCTCCAAATCCTGTGCTTAACCCTGCAAAGAGTGTGAGAAGAAAAGCAGGTATGAACTGCTCTAAGCTAACATCGACCATACCTGCCTCCTTAGTGTTATTGCATTGATTTCTTTAAATCGCCAATAAATTCGGTAATATCGTCATGCAAGTTTTGAAGATCTTCTTCATGCATAACTTCATCAGCTAAAATTTGAGAAACTAAGTCATATGTGACAATGTCTTTGTTACGTGTAAGATCTACGATACTAGAATACGTTGCAATGGCACACTGCTCACCTTTAATGGCATCTTTTAAAACAGCTACCACATCAAAATCATTAGGTGCATCATAACCACAATTGGTCTGTTTGAGCCAATCCGCTGGATGTAAAAGTGGAGCTCCACCTAATTGAATGATACGATCTGCAACCATAGTTGCGTGTCTGAGTTCATCTGCTGCGTGCTGAACAAGTTCTGCAATCGCTGCATCTTTCATCAACCCTTTAACCACTTTAGCTTCAATAAAATACTGATAATACGCTAACCACTCGTCAGCATAAGCACGATTGAGTGTTGTGATGATCTCTTGAACCTCAATACCTTTGATAATAGAATTTCCAACTCTTGCCATCATTGACTCCTTTATCATTGTTTATGAAGAAATCATACAGCTATCAAACTAAAATATATATTAAATAATAATTATTCCTATTTATATAAACTTATTTTAGCTTTCTCGATTAATGTCATGTAATTCATTTCACTAATTCTATCAATCAAAGCTGTGTGAAATGTTCCCATACCTTTACTTTTATCTGCTATTTCACCAGAGATAGACATCGTCAAAATCCCTGCAATTGCGCTTGGAAGTGCTTTTTTTGAAGCACCTAAAAAACTACCGATCAAAGATGTTGTCATACATCCAGTACCGGTGACATTTGTTAAAGCAACATCACCATTTTCTAGAATATAACACTCTTTTGCATCAGCTACAATATCAGTTTTACCGGTTATTGCAATCACGCATCCTAATTTTTTAGCTAAATGGGAAGCAATAATAGCACCATCACTCTCTTCTTCTAACGAATCAACTCCAGCGCTTTTAGATTCAAGCCCCGCAATGGTTTTAATCTCAGCCATATTGCCACGAATAATGCTAAACGAGATTGTATTCATGAGTTCTGCAACACTCTTTTTTCGAAAAGATGTTGCCCCTACTCCTACAGGATCAAGAACTACAGGAATCCCTTTAGCATTTGCCGCTTTACCTGCTTCTACCATAGAGGCAAGGGTTCGTTCATTTGCCGTTCCAATATTTAAAACAAGTGCATCACAAATGCCAACCATCTCTGCTACTTCGTCTATTTCATCTGCCATAATAGGAGAAGCACCAATGGCTAAAACGACGTTAGCACAGTCATTGACCGTCACATAGTTGGTGATATGATGTACCAAAGCTCGCTTTGTTTGGAGTGCTACAAAAACTTCGTTCAATTGATCTTGAATGTCCATGTTGCCATAACCTTTTTCGTAATAATAAATATCATGCTTGTTGCAAGCATCGTAGGAAGCGTTGAACCGAGTGGTAAATCAAACGTCATAAACCAATAATAGAGCCCTACTCCAATCGCCCAAACGATGAGTGCTCCTATGTGCAACGACAAAGAAGGCTCAATTTGCTCTTTTTTAAAGATAAAATAATCACTTAGCAAAATGGCAAATAACGGTCCAAAAACTGAACCTATAGCATATAAAAAGGTTTCATACTGCTCAATAGGAGTAAAAATAGCAATCAAAAGCCCAATAATAGCCATTGCAAAAGCAATTTTTCGCTCGCTCATTTGCGGGAAAATATTGGTAAATGTCACCCCTGCTGAATACGCATCAAGAAATGTTGTTGTAATGGTAGAAAGAAGTACAATTCCAAGCGCAGCAAATCCTAAATTGAGCGTCATCATCATAGAGCCTACACTTGCGTCTTTTGCATACAATGCAATCGCTAAGCCAATCGCATACATCAATGAACTACCGATAAAATACCCCATAAAACTACCAACAAGGCCAGATTTTCTACTCTTAGCAAAACGTGTATAATCAGAAATCAGAGGAAGCCATGATAGAGGCATAATGATGCTAAGCTCTAATGCAGCTCCAAAACTCATTTCATCTGTGGGTGCAGCTAGTAAAATATTGCCTTCTTTAAAAACAACTCCACATAAAATTAGTGTGAGAACAAAAAGAAGAACAACAGCTACAACATTGAGTTTTTGGAACCCTACTTTTCCAAGCCAAATCCACAGACCTATAAAAATCCCAATAGCAATTGCCCATGTATTGATACTGTCAAATCCAAAAAGTGCAACTCCAAGTTCATTAGCAGCACGTCCACCAGAAATAATCATCACAGCCGTCCAACCAATGAGTTGAAAAACATTGAGAAGTGAGAAAAGGTAGGAGCCATAATGACCAAAAGAGATGCGTGTGGACATAATGGCTGGAAGTTTACTTTGAGCTCCAATATAACCACCTAAGATTAAAATCAATCCACCAATCAGATGCCCTAACAGAATAGCTTTTAATCCTTGCTCAAACCCTAATGGCGCTAAAAGTCCACCCGTAAAAATCTCCGCCATTGAAACAGCAGCACCAAACCAAAGTGCAAAGAGCCCAAAACCACTTAAAGTTGTTTTTTCTTCCATCATGACTCAATTCCTGCTTTTGTATAAAGTGCGTAAAAATGGTGCACGGGACCAACGCCATGTCCTAATTTAAAGCCATGCGTAATCGCTTCTGTAATGTACGCTTTTGCTGCTTCAACGGCTTCTTTTACTGGTAGTCCTTTTGCAAGGTTTGCTGCGATGGCAGAAGAAAGGGTACAGCCTGTTCCATGAGTATTGATGGTTTTTAGACGAGCTGAATGTAACAGATGAAACGTCTCACCATCATAAAGAACATCGGTGGCATCATTTTCCAAATGCCCTCCTTTAACAAGAACGTATTTACAACCAAGTTTATGCAAATCAAGCGCTGCTTTTTTCATAAGCTCAATCGTATCGATTTTATAACCCACGATCACTTCTGCTTCTGGAAGATTGGGGGTAATAAGTGTCGCCATCGGTAAAAGAATGTCAATAAGTGCTCTTTTGGCTTCGGGTTGCAAAAGGTCATATCCGCTTTTCGAGATCATCACAGGATCAATCACTAAAGGCGGCAAGGAGTATTTTTTAAGTGTCTGTGCGATAATTTCGATGGTTTCAGGACGAGAAACCATACCAATTTTTACGGCATCTACACGAATGTCATCAAAAATCGCTTCAATTTGATGTTCTATAACGGATGGGGTAATGTCTTGGACATCAAAGACACCTTGAGTATTTTGCGCGGTAATGGCAGTAATAACACTCATGCCATAGGTGCTATTGGCACTAAAAGCTTTTAGATCGGCTTGAATACCTGCACCTCCGCAGCTGTCAGAGCCTGCAATCGTTAAACAATGTTTCATAAATCATTCCTCAAATCTGTTGAGATAAAAAGTTAGCAGAGGGATTTAGAGAAGATGTGTGTTATTTTGATTGAGCTTTCCTACGCTGGCATTACCCAGATCAGGTCACAAGGATCAAAGAATCACCATTCTTTATCTCAGCTGGTTTACCAGCCCTCCTAGCACTAACTATTAAAGACAATTGTACTCTGATTTATAGGTTTTTTCAAGCACAAAAAAATGCAGGTTTAAAAGCCCGAAATTCCCTTGTATTCTTCTAATAACTGTGGCTTACCAAAGTAATACCCTTGCGAATAATGCACACCAAGTGCATAAAGAATATTAAAAATTGTCTCATTTTCAACAAATTCAGCAATAGTTTTGATATTATGTTCATTGGCAAAACTCACTATCGTTTTAACAATAGAGATAGAATAATCATCCGTAGCAATATTTTTAATCAAACTGCCATCAATTTTGATAATATCTGGATCATAATCAAGGAGTCGCTCAAAATTAGAGTAGCCGCTTCCAAAATCATCAATAGCAATAGAAACACCACGCGATTTCACTTCTTGAATAAACGTTTTAATCACATCAAACTCTTTAATGCTTGCATCTTCGAGTAGTTCAAACGTGATGCGATGGGCATGTTCTTTATGGGTATCTAAAAGATTAATCAGTTTGTTACGTGTGACCTGCTCTTCAATATCAATAGCGGAAATATTGATCGTAATGTCGGCTGATGTTTGATACAACGCCTGAAATGAGTTATCCAATACTTTTTGCGTAATTTGAGTGTAATAACGCCCTTTTTTAGAAATATCTAGAAAATCTGCGGGAAACCAGAGGTTGTGATTTTCATCAACAAGTCTGACTAAAGACTCAAATTTTGCTATTTTTTTCGTTTTGTTATCAATGATAGGTTGAAAATAAGAGATAATGCCTGACGTATTTAACGCTTTTTTAACCGCAACAATGATTCCCATATTGACCTGTGCTTGGGCTTGCATCTCTAAAATCAAATCTGTGGCAAGAATAAAATTAATCTTTTTGCGCTCTGCTTTTTTAATACCAAAATGTGCACTTTGATACGGTTCTTTCCCACCAAATGCTAAACTAGCTATTAACGAAGCACTGTATTCGATTTGATTGAGATGAATGATCTCTTCTTCAATCTCTTTGAGAAGCTCTTTAATCTTTTGACCCAAGCTAAGAGCGATTAAAGGACATTTATTTTTATCAATAGCTAACGCATACTCACCAAATCCCAACGTATAAATTTTTTCAAAAGGACAGGCTTTGGCGATATTTTCTAAAAGTTTATCCCCTAATCTACGCTCTAAAAGCTCAATTAATTCATTACTATAAAAATCTTCAACAGTCGCAAAATCTTCTATCTTTAGAAGTACCACTACGGCTTCTTCGGTACTATGGATATAGTCAAAAAGTTGCTTTTTAGGGTTCATTACTTCCGTGATATCATTGTAAAGCGCGATATACTCAACCACTTCGCCTTTTTTATTGAGAATAGGTTTAATAGCTGTTTTGATGTAATAACTGCTACCATTTTTACATCGATTTTTGATAATACCCTGCCACAAGTTTCCACTGCTTATTGTTTTCCATAAATCTTGAAAAAGCTCTTGTGGTGTATCTTTATGCCGTACAATACTGTGTTTTTGACCAATGATTTCATCACGGCTAAAACCAGAAATAGTACAAAAAGCATCATTCACGTAGGTAATGACTCCATGTTTGTCAGTCTTAGAAACGATGGCACTTTTATCGGTAACTTCTAGGTATTGGGTTAAAAGTGTTTGGAGTTTATCGTGTTCTGCTTTAAGGCGAATTTTTTCAATGACTTGACTTAAAACATCCATAAATTGCCCTATTTCAATAGGTTTCAGAAGATACCCTTCAACCCCTAGACGAATACTCTCTATAAAATACTCAGCTTCGTTGTACGCTGAGAGTATCAAAACAGGCGTTTGAGGACTTAGCTTCCGAATCGCTGCTGCCATCTCTAAACCATTCATTTGAGGCATTGTAATATCGGTGATAACTAAATCAATATGATAATTTTTAAATTTTTCCAAACCATCTTCACCATCAACTGCTTCGATAACACGTCCAAAAAACTCTTCAAAAATCAACATGGAACCTGCGCGTGCCCCAACGTTATCTTCAACGTATAAAAGTGTTAAATTTCTGGCATCTACAATACATTTTTTGAAAACTGATTCCATTTATTGTCCTTTAACTTACAAGCGATGAGCGGGGTAAAGTAACTGTGAAAATAGCACCATCTAAACCATTTGATGCACATAAATTTCCACCACAATGCTCTTCAATAATTTTATGGCTCATATAAAGCCCCAATCCTGTACCGTCTTTTTTGTTTTTTGTACTAAAATAGGGCTCAAAAATACGCTCGATAACAGCACTTGAAATTCCTCCGCCATTATCACTGATTGACACAATCACACTACCATCATTTTTATACGTTGCTATTTTAATCCAAGGATTTTCTATCTTATTCTCAAGAAGAACATCTTCTGCATTTTTAATGAGATTCAGCAAAACCTGCATCAGTTCATTGGCATATGTCATTATGTATTCATTAGAGTTATACTCCATGATTAACTTAATCTTTTTGTTTTCTAAAGAGACACCAATAATTCCTAAAACCTTCTCAATAACCTCTTCTAAACTTACTTTATCTTTTGCCTTACTTGGTTTAAAAAATTGTCTAAAATCATCGATTGTTTGGCTAAGGTATTGTGCGTAACGATTAACATCGTTCAGTTTTTCAATAAAGAGTGTCTCATCAAATTTTTTCAAAGTAAGTTTTAAATGCAATCCTTGCACAGTTGAGCTAATAGCACTTAGAGGCTGTCTCCATTGATGCGCAATCATACTGATCATCTCACCCATTGAAGCAAGACGGGATTGCTGAATGAGTTGTTGATCTTTTTGCCTATTTTTTTCTACTTCTTGAACAACACGCTCTTCTAATGTAAGGTTGAGTTCTTCAAGAGCTTTTTGAGCCTTAATTTTCTCCTTTTCCCTCTCTTTGTCAATGCGGATTACAATGAGCATCACCAAGAAAATAAAAAGTAAGAAAGGAACCATGGCTTTGAGAAACCTCTCTAAACCCACAAGAAATGAAATAACTTTTTGATAATGTTTTTTAGAAAAATCCAGTGCTAAAATAGCGACACGACCATCTTTTTGAACGATAGGATATAACAGCGTTGCCCAAAGAGCATCGACTCTATCTTTTTGATAAATCACTTTTGCTTCTCGAAAACGAATCACATCTTCCCATGAAGTATCTTCTGGCTCAAAAAGCTCTTCAAACTGAAATTTGTCACTTTTTTCCTGTCCACCATCAAGAAGAACTCGAAACAAAATAGAGTCTGTATCTGGCTTATCTATGATAAAAATATTTTGAATTTTTTGTGTTTTAAACGTAGTAAGAAAGCGCTCTAATCCTTCTCTTAACTTGGGGTTTTCTCTTAATGCTGTATAGAGATTTATCGAGTCATTAGAACTTAAAATATAACGTGATATATTTTGGGATATCTCCTCAACTTCTTCAACACCTGTTCTCTCAAAACTTGTCGCAATCTCATTTTTTGTATGTGAGAAGAAAAGATAAAAAAGTAATGTTGCTGCTAAAAGGAGTACCGTAACAAAAGTAAGGAAACGTGAGAATGTCATCTTATTGAACATAGCGTACCAACTCTGGTGGAAGAAAAATGTTAAATTTCTCACATCGCTCTTTGCTAAAGCGTAACTGAGGACGACCTTTCCGCCAATAAAAGGCACCAATGACATGTTCATCATTTTGAAAAAGTTCATATTCGGTTGTAAAACGTGGTAACGTCTTACACGCTTGTGGTAATGTCTCAAAACGTGAGCCATAAATCATATCAGCATGACTACACTGTTCAATGACATATGTAAACGTACTTCCTCGTAACGATATAGAAGGGTTGTGTTCATAAACAGATACAGGTGTATTGTTAATAGACAAGAGTTTAAATACTTTTACAATAAGCTCTTGTTCAGGCGTTTCTGCAAAACTAATCGTGAATGAAAATACCAGCAAGATAAGCGGTTTTAAAAAAGCCATTCAACCCCTAACATCACGATTCGCTCTTGAATAGGTATTTTTAAAGGCTCCATCGGCGTAAATGTTGTAAAATCAAAACGTGATAGAGTCTGTTTTTCTGCTTTATTAAGTAGGTTTTGTCCTTTAAGTGAAACGATAAGATTGTCACTAATGTTATAGCGTACACCAAGCGTTAGATCAAACCCCGCGTTGTCATAGTATTCGCTTCGTGTTACAAACATCTCTTCAAAAAAGTCGAATTTATGGTAGCGATTTTGGTTACGAAGTATGACTTGATGATTTCTAAATTCTTGATGATAACCAGCATGATCAATCTCTTTATAACGATATGCCAAGGTGATTTTATTGATGGCATCATACTGGTATGTGTACTGAAGGTATGAACTTAAATGGGTTGTTGTCGCATCTGCTGTATCTACTCGCATATTAGCATTGACATAAGGTGCATCTTGAATCCAAGCATAACTTATAAAAAATTCATAAAGCGACGGACCGTCTTCGTATTTGAATTCTTGCGCTATTGAATCAAGTGTCATCTTTTCTGGATAGACTGATTTCATGTAAAATGAACCAATCAGATAGGGCTCTATATAACTCTCTGTATGAAATACAAAACTCTTTGATGTCCACTGATCGTTCGTATAGGTGATGCCAGCTCGCAACATCTGGACATCTTCATTCTCGTAACCACCATTATTATCAACATTACTGCTTTGCGCACCCAAAGTACCGACAATGTTATCGGCAAATGCGTAGCTGTCTTCAACAAAAAGGGAACCAATGGATTGTCTAGTATGCCCATCTTGTGGTACATCAACTCCATTCATCTGTAAAAAATCAAATTTGATCATTTTATAACGGTATTTTGCTCCCGTGATAATATGATGATCTCCCAATGTTGTGTTGTATTTTAATTCTGCAGAGAGTGCTGAACTTGTGGCTTTACTCTCAATGCTATTGATAGGAACACCTTTTTGATAGAACAACAGCGAGTCTTTATAGCGTGCATGATCTTTAAGTCCATCGTAGGCAAGTGAAAATTTAAGATCATCAAATGTTTTAGAGTACCCTATATGGGAATCTTCTGATTCAATTTTGGAAGTATCTAAACTCGCATCTGCGCTAGGACCGACCCATCCACCTTTATTGGTTTTTGAGGCATTGATAAGAACGCTTTGTGTGTCGTCTTTGATACTCGTAAAGAGGTTGTACCGTTTAACATCTCGATCAAGATCCTCTTTACTTGTTTCATACTCTTTACGTTTATCGTATGAAGAAGAGATACGCGCTAAATAATCTGTTTCATTCTCTTTCCCAATATACTGAACATTTTGGGTAGATCCTCCACGACTTGTTACAATGCCCTTCACACTTCCGCCAGCATCTCTGTCAGCTTTTTTAGAAAAAATACGAATCAGTGTTGATGTCGGTTCACTCGAATAAACAAACGAAGTAGAAAGATTATACACTTCAATATGATCTGCAAATCCTAAGTCCAAGTCACCCAGAATAACCATACCGCTACCGTACATTGCAGTGGTAATCTCTTGATCATCAATAAAAACACGTATCATGCTGGAAGAAAAAGGAACGGGTCCGTATGTAAGGGGGTCAGGCAAGCCATATCGGCTTGTGCGATAGCCATCCATAGTGTATTTATAGATATCACTGAGGTATTTGACCTGCATCATATCGAGGTCATTACGCGTATAGATTGTTGAAAAACCGCTGTTTTCTAGCTTTGTTTTTTCAGAAAGATCACTTTTTTTCTCAATGGTATTTAATAACCCTTCAATAGAGCTATCACCAAAGGCATTGATGCTACACCCAAGTAAAGACAAAGAGACAAAAAGCCATTTCCGCATCAACACCCCACATAAAACTATTTTTTTGCTAATTATCCTATCATATTAACGATTAGTTCAAAATTAGGAACTCTTTTAACTTTTGTATGCGAAATATAACATTATTTTACTGTTTTTTAATCCAAATTCTGAGGTCTCTAAGACTCATCGGTTTAGCATAGAGATATCCTTGCCCTTGCTCACACCCATTCTCAAACAAATATGTCTCTTGTTCTTGGTGTTCAATACCTTCTGCTAAAGTGGTAATTTTCATCGTTTGAGCTAACGTAATGATAGAGTTAACAATAGCACATGCGTCTTCAAGTTTAGGAATATCTTTGACAAAAGACATATCTATTTTGAGTTTATTAATAGGCAATTTACGTAAATAACTCAAAGAAGAGTACCCTGTTCCAAAATCATCAATGGCAATATTCATCCCTAAATTTTGCATCTCTTTTAAAAGTGCAATCCACCTTTCAGGATCATGCATAATAAATGACTCTGTTACTTCCATTTCCAGCATCGATGGATCAACTTTTGTCTCAGCAATCGTCTCTTTTAAAGTAGTGAGAAAATCACTATATTCAATTTGTACACCTGAAATATTGATCGAAACGGTACCCTCAAACAACCCTTCTTTACGTAATCCTACAAGATCGATACACGTTTGTTTCAGTATCCATGCTCCAATTTCAACAATCAAATGGGTCTCTTCTGTAAAAGCGATAAATCTGCCTGGTGGCAATATACCTTCTAAAGGGTGATTCCATCGTAAAAGGGCTTCAAGTCCAATCAACTTACGTGTCCTAAGATCTATCTGTGGCTGATAATAAACTACAAATTGTTTCTCTTTGATTGCCTCTCTAAGGGCATTTTCCATACCGACACGTTCATAAGAAGCCACCGTCATATCGAGTGTATAAAATGCATACGTATTTTTCCCTGCTTCTTTGGCTTTATACATTGCGGTATCTGCATTTTTAATGAGCATCTCACCATCCGTACCATGATCTGGATACACACTTACTCCAATGCTGGCGGATAGGAAAAATTTCTGAGCTTTATTGATAAATGGTTCTTCAAAAATAGTTTGAATTTTTGCAAGAATAATTTCAATTTCATGTTTTTCTTTGATATTTTCAACTAACAAAATAAACTCATCACCGCCAATACGAGAGAGCGTATCGCAATGTCGAATTTTACTTTGCACACGAAGTGCAAATTGTTTCAATATCTCATCACCATACGAGTGCCCGTAACTGTCATTGACCTTTTTAAAGTTGTCCAAATCAATAAAACAAACCGCAATCATGCCGCCTTGACGTTTACTGTTCTCAATGGCATGAGAGATACGATCTGTCAGTAAAAGACGATTTGGAAGTCCTGTGAGAGCATCATTATGCGCTAGGTACTCTAACTCTTTTTCAGAAGCAATTAAACGGTCTTCATTAGCTTTTTTTTCAGTATTGTCGCGGGCAGAAACCACATACGCCATAGGCAAAGGGTCATCTTCCTTTTCATAGTACGGAAAATACTTCGTGTGTAAAAAACGCTTTCCAAGAGCAGAATACGACCAAAATTCATGCTCAAATGTTTCGCCTGCAAGAACGCGATCACTTAAATGTTTTAGATTCTCAACAAAATATTGCGCACCATACAGCTCAGGCATGGTATGTCCCAATATCTCTTCTTTTTCTTTATTGAAAAATTTCTGATACGCCTCACTAATCGCTAAATATGTATAATTTCGATCAATCAGAGCTAAGAAATCATCTGAACTAGAAACAATTTTTTTGTACTGTTCTAAATGTTTATTGCTAAAAATTTTTGCTTTAAGCATTGCGTTTGCATGATTTGCAAGCTCTTCAAACTCTTTAAACTTTACTTTTGAAATATCAATCATCTGATCTTTTGTAACCAAAGAATCAAAAAACTCAATGAAAATCTCAAAATCTTTACGAATTTTACGGCTAATGAGCAAATAAAGCCCACCAATAAAAAGGGTAAAGAGGAACATCCAAAACGCTATCGAATACAATGTTCGTTTTAACTCTTCTTGAATCGTTCTTTTAAGCTCTTGGAGCTCATGGTTGAGATCATCAATATAAATACCTGCACCAATATACCACTGCCAATCCTCAATCGCCTGAACATAACTCATTTTTAAAAGGGGACGTTGTCCTTTTAGCGGAGGCATAACATATTCAACAAAGCCACCACCTCTCTTAGCCTTCTCAATGAGCTCTTGCACAATTAATTTACCATAGCTATCTTGCATCGCGTACATATTTTTATTTTTAGCAGGATAAGTAAGAGATAGACCTTCATACGTTCCAATAAATAGGTAATTTCCACTCTCTTTATCGAGAATGAGATGTTTGTCATCGTTTAGAATGTCTTCTTTGAGCTTTGATTCCATGTCATCAAGGTAAAATCCTGTACCTATCATCCACCCCAAAGGTTCAAACACTTTCACATAGGCTATTTTTTTGAACGTATCTTTAGTTTCAAAAGGTTTACTCCATGTATAGTCATAGTACCCCTCTTTGATAGAATGCACAATATCCAACATACCTTTAACAACACATCGACCTTCACTGTTAACAAGCTCAAGCATATTTTTACCTTCCATTTCTGGGCGGTCAGAAAAAAGAACTTCGATACCATTTAGATCGGTAATAAAATAATATCCCTTGTTGTCTTCATAGCGTAATAAGCGTAAGGTCTCAATAATTATCGATTTGATTTGAGCGTCAGTGTGGGTTTTTTTATATTTTTCATAGAGTTTACTTGCAACATCATGTGCTTCATAAACACGTGATTTAACAAGCTGTTGAGTCTTTGCGTAGGAGTCTCGGCGTTTTTCTTCAATCTGTTGAACAAAACGATCTACTTCCGTGATCAATATCTTTTTCTTAGACTCTAGATACGCCTCTTGAAGCTGTACAGATTCTTTTTCATATTTTGCTTTGGCATTGTAAAAGCTAAGTGCACCAAATGTAGCTGCAAATGTTAAGAGTAAAATGAGAGCTATGCTATGAAAATAGTGAAACACACTCAACTTTTTATGCAAGTCCATTGTACTCCCTTAGCTATAATTTTTCTTCATTTTTCCTATCGAAGCGTTGAAAAAGATACATCAAGATTTGAATCAATGTCATAATAACAATACCTTCCATCAAAGCTGCCACAATGAATGAAGCATACTCCTCATCACCAATAGCTCCATTTTTTACTGCAATTGTCGCAATGGCTACTAAAAACGTAAGAGGCATGGAATCACCAAGGCTAAATAAAACCGTACTGCGCAAGCCCAAATAACTATAATACGCAGCAAAAGAGCTTGCCATACGAGCACCCACCATAGCAATAACAATCCACAGTGCATGAGTTAAAATATGTGTAGTAAAAACCAAATTGAGATCAAGTGTTGTGCCTACAAAAATGAAAAAGAGTGGTACTAAAAAGCCAAAACCAAACATGGAAAGTTGGTGTGGAAGTTCTTTTTTATGCGCAAAAAAGTTAGAGATAAATATACCCGCGATAAACGCACCCAAAACCATATCGATTTCAAGCCATTGCATTGTAGCAATGAGTACAAAAAAGAGTGCCATACTAAAGCGTAAACTTTGGTGCATCGTATCATTATGTGGCATGATGATACGTTTTAGGTTTGGATACCACCAAAAGATAATTTTGAGTAAACGATAGAGAAAATAAGAGGAAAAAAGAACCGCAATAAGCATCAAAATACTTTTAGCAAAGTGCCATCCTAAGCCATGGGTAATAGCTCCATCGAAAATAACCAGCGCACCAATACTAATCAGCTCTCCAATAACACCAATGATTAAAGAGAGTTCTAACCATTTATGTTCACGTCCATGCTGATTAATAAGCGCCATAATCATTCCTAAGGAAACAATAGGAATTGCAACAATGTATACAGGTGAAAGCCCAAAAACGATGTAAAGAATGACGGAAATACTGTATAAACAGATGAAATATAAAATTGCTTTTTTTAAAAAACGATCACGATAGTGTAAAAAACGTTGAATATCTATCTCAAGACCTGCAAGAAACATCAAATAGAAAAACCCAATTTTTGCGAGGTTTTTAAACACTTCATTGCCCACGTGCAAAATGCCTAGCCAAACGGCTAGCGAGCCAAGTAAAATCTCAACAACGGGAGTTGGAAGACGAAAGATTCTAGAAATGATAGGAGAAAGAACCATCAAAAGCACAACATGCGCTAAAAAGATAAGATTTTCCAATAACATCCTTTTTTAGGCTTTGTTGACAAAAGGTACAGCGATAAGCCGGGTTCTGTCGTGGGTGATTATTTATCTACGATCTATCTTACGATAGACCTCTAGCGAAGGGTTTATCGTGTGTGAGACCAAAACCATCCCTTCTTGCTGCAGGTTGGGTTTACATAGCTGCTTTAATTACTCAAAGCACTGGTGGGCTCTTACCCCACCGTTTCACCTTTTCCTAGAAAATTCTAGGTAGTTTACTCTCTGTTGCACTAATCCCTTAGGTTACCCTAGCCGTCCGTTAGACGGAACCATGTCTCACATGCAGCCCGGACTTTCCTCTTAAGCAAAATGCTCAAGCAATCACCTACTGTACCTTTTGAAGGATAGATTATAGCGAAACTTTTATTAGCTCTTCTATAATGACGGTTGCATAGGAGCCTTTAGGCAATGAAAAATGCATTTCAAACCATGCTTCTTCTTCTTTGTAAACGCCTTCAACATCCTCTGCAAAGCTCCATGCAAAGCGTCTTGAACCGTTAATTTTGTCTAAAAAAGGCTCACTCTCTTTAAACATTTCTTGCTCTATAACACCCGCTTCGTACTCAGCTCTAATGTTTTTACCACCCACAAGCCAGCCTGCGATAGTAATACCCCGCTCTAAAAAGCGTGGTAATTCCTCTTCCACATTTTCGCACACAAAGGCTTTACCTGCTGGATAATGATGTAAAACATCGCCATGCATGAGTTTAAAAAATTGCGGTTGTTTTTTGAGACTCTCTACCATCTCTTTTGGTAAATTCGTTGCTCGTGTTGCATCGGAGAGATTAAACTCTTCAAGTAAACGGCTAATTTCGATACGTTTTGAGAGCCAATTATTGAAAAGGTAACTTTGATACGCATTGATGAAAAACTCTTTCATTTTAGGATTTCTCTCTTTGCGCTTACCCTCTAAAATCGCTTTTCCTTTAAGGTAGTTATCGCCATCAATGCCAAAACGCTGGTACCCAAAGAAGTTTGGAAAACCCTCTTTTGCAATTTTTTTAAGTCCATCTTGGAGTTTTCTAGCATCAATAGGATTGACTTTTTTGAGGCGAACAAAGAAACGGTTACCTTTAAGATGCCCTGTTCGGATTTTATTGTTATGGTACGTTTTATCTAAAATTTTGATTTTATCGTGTGTAAAGTTTGCTAGTTTTGGCTCGTAACTTTTATGAAGCGAAATGTATTGTGTGGTCATACCATCTTTGTCTTTCAAACCTGCATAGCCAAAATCACGTACTTTACACCCTGTTACTTCACTTAAATACTGCAACATATCCCATGTGGTAAGGTCTTTTTTGCGCACATGCACCACCAAATGCTCACCCTCACCACTAAAAGGATAAAGAGGAATTTCATTGACTACGAAATCACTGCTATTTTTGGTAAACATCGCACTAATAGGCGAATGGGTGAGAAAAAATTGTCTAATCATAACTGTCCTTCAAATGTTTCTGCCTCACAGAGGCTAGCTTTACGTAGCTTTCAAGCTTGGCTTGCAAAGCGTGTAAAAATCAAAAATGGTGTTCTTTACAATGGCACACATAACGTTTGCGTGCTATTTTTCCTACGATCGTGATTTTGGTACGTGTCTGTTTGGCAATACGTTTAATAATGCCTTTTTTTCGGGCATCAAAACTAAAGAGCATCTCATATTCTTCACCACTGCACAGTATGCGTTTAGACATAGGATGCTTGACGTTTAAGCCTACATTACCACTTGCCTTAAGAAGTCTCGAGAGATCTTTGGATAGTCCATCTGAAATATCCATAGCAGCATGTAAATGTTTCGATGCCTTATACACAAAATCAGCTTTTAGCTCAGGTTTCATAAAACGTGACTGTTTACTGATGCTTCCTCCACGTAACAACCGAGTGAGTTCTTTATATGACGCACCCAGTTGACCTGTAAATGCTACCAAATCACCCACTTTTGCATTTTTACGATACAGCGCTTTGCCTTGAAGTTCAGAGATAACACTGATAGAAATCATTAACTTTTCACCAGCGGTTGTATCGCCTCCAATAATTTCCATGCCATACTGCTTAGCTGTATTTTGAAAACTTGCGGAAAGTTCTTGCAATTCTGCATAACTGAAATGCTTAGGAATAACTACACCAATCATCGCCCATTTAGGTTTTGCATTCATTGCAATCGCATCAGAGATATTGACCAACATACTTTTTTCAGCAATTTGCGATAAGCGCATCCATGAGCGTTTGAAGTGTATATCTTCACAAAAAAGGTCTTTAGAATAGACCTGATTATTGTTTATAATAGCCCCATCATCGCCAATATGTTTACTCGAAAATCCAGAGATAAAAAACGCCTCTTTTGACATGTTACTCCGCTCTTAAACTTCGTATAGGAATTTCTTATTGTATGATGTTGTGCATTAAGAAGCCATTAGGCTCTATCATCACAAAAATGTAACATTGAACACACTTAGCTCAATACGTGTTATAGTTAACTTTTAAGTAACAGAATCTTACAAGTAATCTTGCGCTAGAATCAAGTAACACATCTAAAAGGAGCCCTAAGTTATGGAGTGTAAACTCGCCCTCAGCGTCTTTCGTTTTGACGCTAAAACGGATTTTTTGCCCTACTATAAAAAACATTTTATTACGATTGATCGTAGTCTTAGTGTTAATGATCTTTTAGCCAAAATAAAAACAGAAGATGGCAGTTTTGATTATCCAAAAGGTGACCTTGCTGCTTTAAAAATCAATGGTAAAGCGCTTTTTAGCAATGTTTCATTAGATGGTATCATTAACTCTTTTGGTAACTCACTTACATTAGAGCCATTAAGCACTAAACGTGCAACAAAAGATATGATCATCAATACAGACGATTTTTATGAGCGTTTTGATCTTTTGGACGCTTATGTTGATGGTAAAGACAGACCATTGTTTGAGCACTATATGATTTATCATTATGCTTCAAGCGTTCTTGATTTGCATGAAGGTTTCCAAGGTGACGCCCTGTTTGCTTTTGCGTATGACATGATTCATAAACATCCTGAACGTAAACGTGAGATCCTTGAAGTTGTTGCCAATGAACACACTGGCATCTTTTTACATGTGAAGTTGTGTAAGAAAATTTACCCTTGTGGTGCGGATGTAGAAAAGAAAATCACTGAACTTAAAAATGAAGTGATGAAACTAAAACCTTATCCAAACACACTTGTTGAAAAATTTTCACATCACATCGAACTTTTGTAAGGAGAAGCCATGAAAAATTATTTTCTTTTTGATACGCTGATCCAGCGTGAAAAAACAGCTCCAATGATAACTGCTGCTCGAAAACTCATTGAACTTTTAGGCATTGACGCACCCTCTTTCAAAGGGGCGAAAGCAGATCTTGGAAGCGAATTTATGGGCTTAGATAAACTAAAATTTCTAGAGCATTATGCGTACAATCTTACCCTTGCAGCTGACCAAAAACGTGATATTCTCTGTTTTGAGCAAAGCTCTTTTATCAGTCATGCGCAAACCAAAGATATGCTCATCAACGATGCAAATCTCAAATTTGAAATTGCTGGACGTTTGGAAAAACATAACCTTTCTCTTAATTTAGACACTCAAGTGATCTCTTTAGAACAACTTCTTTTAGAGGAAATGGATACTGAAAAACTAACAAGTTTAGTGAAACATCCATTTGGAAATTTCCAAGCAGCTCTTTTCTTTGGCTCGAATGCATGCAGAGCTAGAAAATACCGCAAAGAAGAACTTGTAACACGCTTACTTGATTCTGTACAACTTAAATGCGTCAAGCATGAAAGTAGCCATGAGAGCGATGGCTTTGAAGTCTATGATGCTTCCTCTTCGCTTGCAAAAAAACTAGCTGCAAAAGCAATGCTAGATATGTTTGACAACGCCGCTGATTTTGTGCTCGTGTGTGATGCAAGAAGCTTTATTATGTTCGACTTTTACCAAAAAGAGCTTGAGAAAATTTCTGGAAGAGAAATTGGATTAAGTGTCCTAAGCCTTGCAGAACTTCTTCTCTTAGCCTTTGGCGAGACCAGTAAAAAAGCTATTGGACTCGATCAACACAAAGTGGCTATTTCCCTTATATAAAACATCTTTCTAGGAGTAGTTTACCGCTACTCCTTAAATCAATCTAAATAAGACATATTCTCTCTCTTTCTTAAGAGACATTTGTGTGAGAATTTAATATCATTTCAAAACTTAATATTCAAAAGGAGTTCTAAATGCCAAAAATCAATCGTTATGTTGATATTGACACTGTTGAAAGAGAAGCACGTAAAGATTATATCGATAGACACTCTCCGTTTATCACCTGTGAGAAAGTTGCAAAACAATATGCACCCTTTAAAGTTACTGTAAAAGTTGGTAATGCTTATACACATCCAGATGATTTTGATCACTACATTGCAAACGTCCAACTGTACAATGGAGATGTTCTTTTAGCACGTGCTGATTTTGTTTCTGGAACACTTGGTGGACAAGATAAAAAAGGACAAGCAGAAGTAACATTTACCATTGTTCCAAGTGGTAAAAAACTTACACTTGTTGCACAAAGCTACTGTACAAAACATGGTATTTGGGAAAGCGATCCTGTAGAAGTTGCTATCGAAGAGTAACACACTTAAGGGGTGTTACTCACCCCTTAAAAACGCTTCTAATGTAGTATCTAACTTTTCGATACTATGAGAGTTTAGAAACTTTTCCTCTTTTTTACTTACTTTTTCTTTATCGTTGACCAAATATCCTCCCTCAAGCCCTAAAGTGATCTCATTGGCAACCATACGATATGTATCTCTGTTAAAATCAATGCCTAAAAAAAGGTAACTTTTACTGTTTTTATAGGTCTTTAGAAAAGGAGGCAATGCATAACCACCCATAGCTTCAGTCAACCAATCTACAAAGTCTGCATCAGAGATAATAAAATTTTTATCAGGCACTGTGCACCCTAATGGTTTAAACAAAATGGGAAGCAAAGGGTTAAGCATCTCTTTTTCAACAGGGTGATACTCTTTTGTGCTTGCCGTATACGCATAGACAATAAAGCGATCATACCCTGCCATAATGCGACTGACCCCTGTAATTAAAAAGTGATTGACATCGGCATAAAGTTTCAAAAGCGAATCATCCAAATTAAGATCAACGACATATTGGGGCATTAATGTTTGAAGCCATTGATATGCTTCTGGCATAGGATAAGGCTTGTGCGTGAAAATATGATGTGTCATCTGCTCGATAAAAGCACGACCTTTTCGCTGTTCCAAACTCATCGCGGCACGAGAGTACTCATACATCAATCGTGGCGACATCGCACGTCCACCATTAAGGCTTAGGATCATAGAGTCACTGTCAAATGGGATCTGATCACCATCGTCTGTTTTTGTCTCTTTAAAAACGCCCATTCCAAGGAAAGGAACTACATTGCCACTTTTAATGTGTGCTTCTAAATCACTCTTCTTCACTCATAATCCTTCGTTGGCACATTAATTTTTGATTAAAGGCTGGAAGCAGTAGTAACATCTCATCCGCACTGATACCATCTTCACTTCCCATGAGAACAATGCGTTCCACGGTGTTTTCAAGCTCACGCACATTTCCAGGCCATGTGTATTGACAGAGTATTTCCATCGCTTCATCCGTGATAATCACCCGTTTTTTATGGTTACTCATCGATTTTTGCAAAAAGAAATTCACCAAAAGCGCTATATCATTTCCACGTTCACGAAGCGGTGGTAAATCTATAGGAATGACATTGAGCCTATAATACAAATCTTCTCTAAATGTCCCATTTTTCACCATTTCTTCAAGATTTCGGTTGGTTGCTGCTACCAAGCGAACATTGACTTTGATGGTCTTACTCCCTCCCACGCGCTCAAACTCTCGTTCTTGTAAGACACGAAGCAGTTTCACTTGTGCAGAGGCCGAAATATCGCCAATCTCATCTAAAAAGAGTGTTCCGCCATCGGCTAGTTCAAAACGACCTTTTCGTGCCTCTTTTGCATCGGTAAACGCCCCTTTTTCATGCCCAAAAAGCTCACTCTCTATAAGCGTATCGGTAATTGCTGCACAGTTGAGTTTGACAAAGGGCTCATCCTTGCGTTTGGAACGTTTATGAATGGCTGCTGCGACTAGCTCTTTTCCTGTGCCTGTTTCGCCTCGAACGAGAACCGTAACATTACTCTCCGCAATACGCTCAACCACATTATAGACTTGCTTCATTTTAGGGCTTTCACCGATGATATCACCGAAATTGTGAACTTTTGAGTCCCATTCCATTTTGTAGTAAAGCTTCAGCTCTTTTAAGCGCTCTTTTTCTTTGAGATTAATGTCGTGCGATCTTATAGATTGCGCAAAAATAGAGCTTAAAATGGTCAGAACACGAATCGTACTTTCAAAATCAATCGCTGTTGTTTTGGTGATGCTCGCACCCAAAACGCCAATCACTTCTTGATCGACCAGCATAGGTACAGCGATGTAAGAGATGGCATTTTGGTCACGATTGCCTGATTTATTAAGAAAAAGCATATCGTTATGTAAATTTTCAATGACAACTGGCTCTTTACTCTCCGCTGCGAAGCCTGTCGCACCCTCGCCTAATTTATACGTTGCAAGCTCTTTTTGATGCTTGCTAAAATCAATACAGGCATAAACCGTTAAAAGATTTTCATCGTTTAACGTATGAATGACACATTTTTCCAAGTGTAAACGATTTTTTAAAATCAACAGAGCTTTTTCAAGAGAAGCAACCAAATCCAAGGAGTTTGAGACCACTGTTGCTGTTTCATAGAGTGTCATCAGTTCTCTGGTGGTAAGGCAGTCCCCACACTTAGCATCAAACGCAACCATTTTCACTCCTTCTTCTGTTTAAAATATTATAGTTAAAGATGAACAATTAATGTTCAATTTTTATGTTTATATTTTAATCAGACAACTTTTTGCAGACTTCTTCTTTAGGAAGTTTTTTAGGACCAGGTTGTATCCACCATATTTCTCCGTTACTTAACTCCACTTCTCCACCCCACATCGCGTCACTTTCAAATTCCATTTTGACGATAGTTTCTTCCATATCTTTTTTCGCGATATAAAAACAGGTCTCTCCACCTTCTTCTCTGAGCATTACTTTTGCCATGCTGTTTCCTTATGTTAAGATTTTTTTGAGCCACTTTGTTAAACCACTCTCTTCATAGTGGACTTTAAAGAAGCCTTTTTGTAGCTCTTTGATGAGAACATGCGCATTTCCTTCTTTAAGTATAAAAGGAAAATCCTCTCTATAATGCGCACCCCTACTTTCACACCGTTTCATCGCAGAGAGGATGATGGCTTCACTAAGCTCTAGTGCATTGCGTAGCTCTAGAATAGAGATTAATTCCACATTATTGTGCTTTCCTTTATCGATACAGTGCAAGGTATTTGACTCTAAGCGGAGGTATTTCATATAGTCAAAGGCTTCTTGTAAAGAGACTTCATTACGAAAAATACCTGCTTTATCAAACATGATTTTTCCGACAGAGATACGCATGGCATTAAAGTTTTTCGTACAATCTCCATCAAAAATGCGCTGCACTAAATCCATATTTTTGATCACTACGCTATAGTCAATTGGTAGAAATTCTTTATTGAAGGCATACTCTTTTGCTTTTTTCCCTGCAAGTTCACCAAAAACAGCTCCTTCTAAAAGAGAGTTTCCACCAAGACGATTTGCTCCATGTACTCCAAGGGCAGCACTTTCGCCGCAAATAAAAAGTCCTTTTAGTTCACTTGATGTCATCGATGAAGCAATACCACCCATACTGTAATGTGCTACAGGCTTAATCTCTAAAAGCTCGGTGGAAAGGTCTATGCCTACTTGATTGTACGCATTTTTATACAAAGAGGGGACGCGTGTTTCTAGTATCTCTTTTGAGATGTGCCGCATATCAAGATAGACTTTTTTCCCAGCTCTCATCTGCTCAAAAATGGCTCGTGCAAGCACATCGCGAGTGCCTAGTTCATCGACAAAACGCTCACCATTAGAGTTAACAAGATGCCCTCCTTCACCACGAGCGGCTTCGGAAACCAAGTAACTTGTCTTAGCAAATCCTGTTGGATGGAACTGAACAAACTCCATATCTTTGAGGCTCATTCCAGCTCTGAGTGCCACACTTAAAAGATCTCCCGTACAATCTTGAGCGTTCGTGCTAAACCCTCGATAAATCCCAGCATATCCACCACCAGCAAACACCACCGCTTTGGCAGGATACACCGTAACTGTTGAGTCACTTTTTTTAAGTGCGACCACACCACTTACATACTCTTCTATTTTGGTAATATCCATCACAAAATGATTCACCAAAAATTCAACACCCACTAATTTGGCTTTTTTAATTAACACTTGAGTAATGGCTGAGCCCGTACTGTCGCCTACAAAACAGGTACGTTTAGAACTTCCACCGCCAAAGCTTCTTTGCAGTATCGTGCCATGTTCATCACGGTCAAATTCAACACCGTATTCAACAAGCTTTTTTATAATACATGGTGCTTGATGGCATAGATAGCTAATGGCTTTTTTATCCCCTAAGTCTTTAGAGCTTTTCATGGTGTCATCACAATGCTTTTGAATCTCTGCCTCATCATTTTCATCTAAAACAGCATTGATACCGCCACTGGCTACCGCACTATTGGATTTAAAGATGTTGCTTTTCGTGATGATGGCAACACTGTTGGTTTCGCTCTTTGCTTCAATCGCGGCCATAAGACCTGCAATGCCTGAGCCAATGACTATTACGTCGTATGTCATGTTATCGCTCCACTTTATAAAGAAGATTGTATTTGGTTGTATTGGTCGCATTCACAGAAGCGATGCTAAGATTACTGCTGACGTGCTCACTTGAGCATGTGCTAAAGAGCGATGTTACGATCCCTCTGGTTGAGCGTACAAACTGCAAAGCTAGCTGTATGTCGCTTTGCAGTTCCATTTTAGAATCAAGCAAATACCCAATTTCAGGCTTAAATGGTTTTTTGAAAAGATGCATCTGCAACAATGAAGAGCTACTCATTACGCCAATCCCCAATTTATAGGCAACTTGTAAAAGCGTGTAGTAGTTGTCATCAGACATTTTTTGGTTTGCGACACTGTATGCATGTGTTTTGGCAAGATTAAAAGGTATCTGTATGTATTTGAAATGATGGTTTGCACCACCTACTTTTTGTGCAACATCATAAACGTCTTCGAGGTTAATGTACTCGCTATTGTTTTCATCATAGATAAAAGCATTCCATACCGCGATACCATATGATTTGATTTTGCCTTCGCTCACACTCTTTTCAAACACAGTAAAAATAGCTTCTAAATCTATCAGAAACTGTCTATATCCTATACGTGTTAGTTGGGTTTCTGGATTATGTAAAAAATAGACATCTAAACACTCTACCTGTAAGTTTGCAAGAGAGCGATCTAAAGAGGCTTTCAAAAAAGCCGGTGTCATACAGTGTTGATCGAGCTCAATATCCATAGAAGTTGCTAAACCTTTTTGAATGATATGCTCATTTATCCACTCATAGGGATTTTCTGGAAAAGGAAAATCTAAGGGGATAAACCCACCTTTTGAACAAATAATCAGCTCTTCTCTTTTGATTTCACCACTGTGTATCAACTCTTTTAGAACTTCGCCAATTTCACGTTCACTTTGTTGGTAACGGTAGTTAATCGCCGTGTCAATGACATTGATACCACCTCGAATGGCTGTTTTTAGGGCATCTTTATAATCAAATGTATAATTTTCCTCTTTGTAAGGCTCTTTTTTAAACGTTCCAAAACCAAGTTTAGAAAAAATAAGCCCATCATATTTTGTGTAAAAATCCTTATAGTGCGCGAAACGTTTAGCAAAACCATACGTTGCTTCAGGCGTAGCATGAGTAAAACGCATTGTGTACCTCACATAAAATTGATGTGCTTTAAAAACAACCTTCAATTACGTCTATACAAGAAACGTTCCGTGCATAAAATGATTATCTTCTCAAACCTTAAAATATACGCCCTAAAAAACATTTTTTAGCTTAGTCTCAATTTGGTTCAAGTTCCCTATTTATCGCATTTACCACTTTTTGAAACAAATACATTATCTTTTATTAAAGATGCCTCCAATTAAAGCTAATCTAAAAGAAGATATGCTAACTTTTACCGTCTTAGGAAGTGGAGAGTTTCCTAAGTAATAACTTTTGTGTTCTACGAGTGTAAATTTTATACGGAGGTAAGATATGACAGCGAACAGTACAAGCGCGTCTTCAAGGATAGCTTGGGTATTTGTAGCCATTTTAGGCGCTATTGCGTTTGGCTATATTGCATTAAATCGAGGTGAATCGATCAATGCTATGTGGGTGCTTACAGCATCAGTGTGTGTTTATTTGATTGGATACCGCTTTTACAGCCTTTACATTGCGGACAAGGTTTTAAAAGTAGATGCAACACGTATGACACCAGCGTTTCGTCATAACGATGGACTTGATTATGTCCCAACCAACAAGGTTATTCTCTTTGGCCACCACTTTGCAGCGATCGCGGGTGCAGGTCCATTAGTTGGTCCTGTTTTAGCAGCACAAATGGGTTATTTGCCAAGTATGCTTTGGATCTTAATCGGTGTTGTTTTAGCAGGTGCGGTACAAGACTATATGGTCTTATTTGTGTCTACACGTCGTGATGGTAGATCATTAGGTGATCTCGTTAAGACAGAAATGGGAACCATCCCAGGTATCATTGCACTTATTGCATGTTTCATGATTATGATCATTATCTTGGCAGTTCTTGCAATGGTTGTTGTTAAAGCACTTACACACAGCCCTTGGGGTACATTTACTGTTGCCTTTACCATTCCATTAGCATTCTTCATGGGAATCTACTTACGCTTTATTCGCCCAGGTCGTATTCTTGAAGCTTCTATTATTGGTATTGTGGGTCTTGTATTTGCAATTATTGTTGGTGGTGATGTCGCAGCTAACCCAAGTTTAGCACCTTATTTTGATCTATCAGGTGTACAACTTACATGGGCACTTATCATTTATGGTTTCATTGCTGCTGTACTTCCTGTATGGTTACTTTTGGCACCTCGTGACTATTTATCAACCTTCTTAAAAATCGGTGCGATTATTGGTCTTGCAATTGGTATTGTTGTGTTAATGCCAATGATGCAAATGCCAGCAGTTACTAAATACGCTTTTGATACACATGGACCAGTATGGTCAGGAAGCCTCTTCCCATTCTTATTTATTACCATCGCATGTGGTGCTGTTTCTGGTTTCCACGCACTTATCTCTTCAGGTACAACACCTAAAATGCTTGCAAATGAAACTCAAGCACGTATGATCGGTTACGGTGGTATGTTGATGGAGTCTTTTGTTGCGATGATGGCACTTATTTCTGCATCTATCATTGATCCAGGTGTTTACTTTGCGATGAACAGCCCTATGGGTGCACTGAACCCAACAGGCTTAGCGGATGCAGCAATGGCAGCTTCTGCAACAGTAAGTAACTGGGGATTTGTTGTAACACCAGACGCATTAACACAAATTGCTGCTGATGTAGGTGAAAAAAGTATTATCTCTCGTGCTGGTGGTGCTCCTACCCTTGCTGTTGGTATGGCACAAATCATTCATCAAGCATTAGGCGGACTTGGTTCTATGTCTTTCTGGTACCACTTCGCAATTTTGTTTGAAGCACTCTTTATTCTAACTGCAGTTGATGCTGGTACTCGTGCAGCACGCTTTATGTTGCAAGATTTACTTGGTCTTATCAATCCAAGCCTAAAAAGAACCAATTCATTGTTTGCAAACTTGCTTGCAACAGCTCTTGTTGTTGCTTCATGGGGTTACTTCCTGTACGTAGGTGTTGTTGATCCATTAGGTGGTATCAATACCTTATGGCCACTCTTTGGTATTACAAACCAAATGCTTGCAGCGATTGCTTTAATGCTTTGTACTGTTGTTCTTTTCAAAATGAAACAACAAGCTTTTGCATGGGTTTCTATCGTTCCAGCAACATGGTTAGTTATTTGTACACTCAGTGCAGGTTGGTTGAAAGCATTTAATTCTGATCCAGCGGTTAGCTTCTTTGCTAAAGCAAATCAACTTCAAACACTTCTTGCAAGTGGTAACTTTAAACCAAATGCTGTCTTTAAATCTCAAGAAGCCGTAGAGCGCGTTATTTTCAATAACCAACTCGATGGTATCTTGATTGTTTTCTTTATGATCGTTGTCGTCGTTATGATTGGTTTCACGGTTCAAGCATGCCGTAAAGCACTTCAATCTGACAAACCAACAGCTGTTGAAGTCCCATATGCTCCTATGCCTGCGAATGCAGAAGAGATTATTAGAGGTACTGCACACTAAATTGTTTGACCAAGAGGATCTCCTCTTGGTCAAATCATCTTAATAAAACAAGGATAGAAGATGTTTGAGAATCTTGCAAAAGCGGGAAAATATTTAGGACAAGCTGCGCGTTTAATGGTGGGTGTACCTGACTACGATACCTATGTGCAACATATGCGTCTTACCCATCCTGAACAAACACCTATGAGTTATGAAGAATTTTACAGAGAACGTGTTGAAGCACGCTATGGAGGGAAAAATGGCAGCTCACGCTGTTGCTGATGAGATTTTAAACCACACTACCCCGCTTCCTGTTACGATCTTAACAGGATTTTTAGGCGCGGGAAAAACAACCCTTATCAATTATCTTTTAGAACACAATCAGGGTGAGCGCATTGCCATCATTGAAAATGAATTTGGTGCGGTCAATGTGGATGGAGCTCTATTAAAAAGTACAGAAGATGTTGAAATCGTCGAACTGAGCAATGGTTGCGTATGCTGTAGCATTAGAGGAGAATTAACCCAAGCACTTCACGAATTGCTTGCTAAAATGGACTCTGGCGCATTTAAGGCAGATCGTCTTTTATTAGAAACTACAGGTCTTGCTGATCCAGCACCGATTGTTCAAGCTTTTTTTGTTGATGAAATCATTCGTGAACGCATCATGCTTGATGCGGTAATAACACTTGTTGATGCGATTCATGTTATTAAACAGCTCGATGAACACCGCGTTGCTGCTTCACAAATTGGCTTTGCAGATCGTATCATCCTTACAAAAGCAGATTGTGTGGATGAGGCACAAAAAGAGCTTGTTCTTTCACGTATCAATACGATTAACTCTAAAGCAGAAATTTTTGAAGCATGCAAAGGTGAACTTCCTAAAGAGATTTGGATTGGGATTGGTGCATTTGATCTAAGTGATACACTCAATGTCAATCAGGGCTTTTATCAAGCCAAAGACGCCAAAAATATTCAGTTCAAAAGCTTTAGTGCTCAAAAGCCTACGCAGTCATGGAGCGATGATATCACTTCCTATGTCTTTGAAGCAGGAGAGCTTGACATTAAAAAGATCGGTGCCTTTATGGAAAATCTTGTTGAAGTCTATGGTAACGATATGCTTCGTTACAAAGGTGTCCTAGCTGTAGATAGCGATGAGCGCCGTCTCATTGTTCAAGGTGTGCATAAAGTTGTTGGTTTTGACTTTGGTTCTCCTTTTGTAGGTGAACGAAAATCACTGCTTGTTGTTATCGGGCGTTATTTGCCTTATGAAGAGCTCAAAACACAATTTCTTCAAACCATAGCTTCCTAGCCCCACATTTCGTGGGGAAGTTTCTCTCTTTAATTGGCTATAATGTCGCAAAAAAACAAGGGTTAAACACCCAAAGGTTATTGTATGCGTTGCAATGAGATGAGTTCTTTTATTGTTATGGATATTGTCAAAGAAGCTGAAAAATATGACGATAGTATCCACTTTGAAATCGGTCAACCCGATCTTCCACCCTCCCCTAAAGTCAAACAAGCATTACATCAAAGCATTGATGAAAATCGCTTTTCTTATACCCAAAGTCATGGGCTTATTGTTCTTCGTGAAAAAGTTGCGAAACATTATGCAACAACCTATGGCGTTCATATAGACATCGATCAAATCTTTTTAACACCAGGAACCAGTGGTGCTTTTTTAATTGCGTATGCACTTACGCTTAAAAGCGGAGCAACACTTGGCATGAGTGATCCTTCGTATCCGTGTTATAAAAACTTTGCACATCTTCTTGATATCAAACCGCATTTTATGCCTATTGGTAAAGAGGATAATTTTGAATTGCATGTGGATGATCTAAAACCGCATTCTCTTGATGCATTGCAGATCTCTTCTCCTGCCAATCCAACAGGCAATATTTACACCAAAGAGAACCTAAAAGCACTCATTGAACACTGCGAAGCCCACAGTATCGCATTTATCTCCGATGAACTTTATCATGGTTTGACGTATGAAAAAGAGGCGAACTGTGCACTTGAATTTGGAAGAAAAAATGTTTTTGTCATCAATGGTTTTTCTAAATATTATTGTATGCCAGGACAGCGTTTAGGTTGGGTTATCGTGCCAAAAGAGCAAGTTCGTCATGCTGAAATTGTCGCTCAAAATCTTTTCATCTCAGCACCAACACTGAGCCAATATGGGGCACTTGAAGCATTTGATGAGAGTTACCTTGCCAAGATCAAAGCAGAATTCAAAGCAAGACGTGATTTTTTATATGCAGAACTCTCAGAGCTTTTTGAGATCGATGCAAAACCAGAAGGTGCTTTTTATATCTGGGCAAACATCTCAAAATACTCCAATGATAGCTTTGCATTTGCAAAAGAACTCCTAGAAACCATCCATGTTGCAACCACTCCTGGAATTGATTTTGGGAGCAATGGAACAAGCCACTATCTTCGCTTTGCCTATACTCGAAATATCGAACACATGCGTGAAGGTGTCAAAAGACTCAAACATTACTTAAAGGATAGAAAATGAAAATTGGTAAAAATAGCGTCGTAACTCTTAGTTACCGTGTGCTTGATAAAAAAGGAACACCTCTTGATACAGGTGATGAACCACTTGTATATTTACATGGCGGATACAATGATGTCTTTGCAAAAGTCGAGAAAGCACTTGAAGGCAAAACGGTAGGCGATGAAATCGAAGTAGCACTTAGCCATAAAGAGTCTTTTGGCGAGTACGATGAAACCTTAGTCGTTACACAGCCTCGTAGTGAATTTGACGACCACATCCATGTTGGTGAACAATTTGAAGAGATTATTGAAGATGAACTCAGTGGTGAAGAAGAGAGTATTATTTATATCGTAAAAGAAGTGACAAAAGAGCATGTCGTTCTTGATGGCAATCACCCTTTTGCGGGTATTGATGTTGTCTTTCACGGTGTTGTAGCCGATGTACGTCAAGCAACCAAAGAAGAGATTAAAGAGCAATACGCACGATAATAAAAAAAGGAAGAGCGTAATGCTCTTCCTCCTTTAATATATGATTTATTTGAACTTATCGACCATCAGCTCAGCTGGGTGAATCGCTTTAATTTTAGAACCTGACTTATCAAGCCCTCCTCGTATCTGAATCAAACAGCCTGGACATTCAGCAGTGACAAACTCTGCTCCTGTTGCTTCAATGTTTTCAAGCTTTCGTTTAAGCATTTGCATTGAAATTTCTGGTTGTTTAAGGGTATATGAACCACCCATACCACAGCACGTATCACACTCATTCATCTCTTTGATTTCATAACCAGCAGCACTCAGTGCAGCTCTAGGCTCTTTGAAAATACCCACATGGCGTTTTGCATGGCAAGAATCATGGTAAGTAAGCGTATGAAGCTCCACGCCTTCTTTGGGAGTGAGTCTTTTCTCTTTAATGAGTTTGTCAACCAATTCGGTGAACATGTACGTTCGTGACGAGACTTCATTTGCTTTAGGAATTAATGCCTCTCTGTGTTGCTCTTTGAGGATTTTTGCCCACTCTTTTTTCAAAGCGGTGGTACAACTTGCACAACTGACCACGATATATTTAGGATCGCCTTCTAAGAGAGGCAAGATATTGCGTTCTGCCGCGTCCGCTGCCATATCAAACGAGCCACTTCCCCAATGAGGAATACCACAGCATGATTGCTCATCAGGGAAGAGCACTTCGATTCCCGCTTTGTTCAAAATCTTCACGATTGCAACACCTGCATCTGGATACACGAAATCAAGTGCACAGCCTGCGTAAAAGACTGCTTTTTCTTCGCATTTAGGCTGTACAATGGTTTTAAAGATATCACGGAATGGTACAGGGGCGACAGAAGGTAAACTTCGGTACTCAGATAAACCAGAGAGGAACATCGGCAAGTGGCGGATGAAACCCTCTTTGACAAATGGTTTTTGAAGTACAGAAGCCGCACGCAACATGCCATGAAAGACTCTACGGTTATTGATGACTTCAAGTGCAGTTTTATAGATAAATGGCAATCCTTCTTTATCCGCCGCACGATGACGAAGCTCTAAAATAAGCCCAGGGATATCGATTTTAGCGGCACATATCTCTTTACATTTATCACAACCGATACAGAGCGCTTGGATGTCTTCGGCAGACTTTAATTTGTTGAACCATGCGGTTAAAATCGTACCAATACCTCCTGTGTAGATGTCGCCAAACACGTGTCCTGTAACCAAACGATAAACAGGGCACACGTTCAAACAGGCGGCACAGCGAATACACTGAAGTGCTTCTTTAAACTTTGGATCTTCTGCCATTTTGGTACGATTATTGTCCATCAAAACAATGTGTACCTCTTTCATTGAACCATCATCATTCAACGTTGGTGCAGAGATAAAAGAAGCATAACTGGTAAGAAGCTGACTGGTTGCGTTTCGTGGAAGTGCTGCTAAAATAGGTGCAGCATCGGTATAGTTAGGTACGAGTTTTTCAAGACCAACCAATGCAACGTGTATCTTTGGAAGCGTTGTGACCAAACGTGCATTTCCTTCGTTGGTACAGATGACGATAGAGCCTGTCTCTGCAATCGCGATATTCGCTCCTGAAATTCCCATATCGGCTTCAAAGAACTTCTCGCGAATCGCTTTTCGTGCAACTTTAACGAGTTTTTGAATGTCATTGTCAAGCGGTTGTTTGGTCTCTTTTGCAAAAAGGTCTGAAATCTCCTCTTTGGTTAAGTGAAGTGCAGGCATAACCATATGTGAGGGTGTTTGGTGCGCAAGCTGACAGATCCATTCCCCCAAATCCGTTTCATCAGATTGGATGTCAAACTTATCAAGGAAATGGTTCAGATGGATCTCTTCTGTAGCCATTGATTTTGATTTGACGATTTTTTTAACACCTTTTTCTTGACACAAATTTGCGATGTATTCACGCGCAGCTTCTGGACTGTTGGCGATGAAAACTTTTATGCCATTGGCTTCGGCATTTTTCTTAAAGGTGTATGCAAGTTCACGAAGATGACCAGCTGCTTCACCTTTAATATCTGCAATTTGAGTACGTAGTGCCTCAAAATCAACACCTTCAAACGCTTTTGCACGTGTTGCTGGGTAATTCCATCTGTCTAAAATACCTGCTAGGTTTTGATTTTCAAGGGCTTTGTGGATGGATTCTGACATATCGTGTTTCATGATGCTACTCCTTCTAACTCTAAATCATCGACACACACTATAACCAAACGCTCTGGACCATGAACACCGATGGCAAGTACACGTTCAATATCTGCTGTTTTACTAGCCCCTGTAATGAGCGTAATGTATTTATCATCTTTTGGGTGCATCTTTGTCATCAAAGCAGGAATATCCGCAATGATTTTTGATGTTGGAAGAATGGCTACGTGAATCCACGCAAGCGCAGATGCTAAGCGTTGAGCAATGTCAGTTGAATCTTGTGCCATACTGCCTGTTTCTGCTAAACCCCATTTCAACTGTGTAATGCCAATTTTTGCGCCTTTGGCGAGCTCTTTATTAACTTCAAAATAAAGACCAGGAAACTTTTGCGCCATAGCTTGGTTGTCAAACTGCTTTAAAATAGGACTATCCGCCCAAACAGCGTATGAGCCTACTTCGTTGTTTATCTCCTCTTTTTTGAAAAGCTCTTCTATAAAGTCAAGCGCCCCAGCCGTTGTTGCAAAGCGTTTTACTTCAGTATTGCCTGAGTTTTCAGCTCTTGCTTTAAAATTCTCAAACATACGCGTATCTCCTTGTATTGTGAAATATTATTTACAAGCATATTGAAAATCTTAATTAAACATAAATTATTATATTTAATCCAAATATACAAACATTGTAGCTCACACGAATGATGAATGTATGAGATTATGAAGATTGAAAAAAGAAATAAAGGGGACTTTACTTTCTGATACAGTAACACTGTTTCGTTCATCAAATACCCTCACTTCTCAAACACGTTCAAAGACGAACTCCGCTATAATTACACTATGAACATTCACACTTTTAGAGCTTTTCAAAGCCGTAATTATCGACTCTTTTTTGCAGGGCAATCTGTCTCTTTGATGGGAACATGGATGCAGAGAACAGCTGTATATTGGGTTATCTACATGCAAACACATTCTGCCTTTATCCTCGGTCTTAGTGTGTTTGCAAGTCAATTTCCCTCATTTCTCCTCTCACTTCTAGGTGGAGCCATCGCCGATCGTTATGATCGCTTCAAAGTATTACTTTTTACACAGTTTGCATCCATGCTTCAAGCCATTGTTGTCACATTAATTGTTATTTTTACGGATTATTCTGTTGTTGAATTGATCGTTCTTAGTATTCTTTTGGGTATCATCAACGCCTTTGATGTGCCAGCACGACAATCTTTAGTGCATTATATGGTTGAAAAAAAAGAAGATGTTGGCAATGCCATAGCGCTGAACTCAACGATGGTCAATCTTGCACGCCTGCTTGGTCCAGCATTTGCTGGTTTTATACTCGAAACATTTGGTGAAGGTATCTGTTTTATGCTCAATTCCCTTAGTTTCATTGCTGTGATCGTCTCATTACTGATGATGCAACTACCAGCACATATACCGCAAGTACGTACACAAAAAATGCTTGCTGACCTTAAAGATGGGTTGCATTATTTACGATCAACACCTTCGTTAGGCATTCTTATCGTGCTTCTCTCGCTTATGAGCTTGCTCGTACTTCCTTATACGACTTTATTTCCAATTATTGCTAAAGAAACATTGGGTGGGGATGCTACTATTTATGGGTATTTGAATAGTTTTGTGGGTCTTGGAGCATTGAGTGGCGCGATATTATTAGCTTCGTTAAAAGCCAATAGCAACCTTAGAAAACTACTTATCATTGCCACTTCATGTTTTGGGCTCGGTATACTCTTTTTCTCGCTTTCGTCTACCTTATTTTTTTCCTATCTCTTTTGTACCATCGCAGGCTTTGGTATGATGCTTCATGTCACCATCATCAATACACTGCTTCAAACAACATCTGATGCGCATATGAGAGGCAGAGTTATCAGCTATTTTGCGATGGCATTTTTTGGAATGCAACCGCTTGGAGCACTTCTTATAGGAACCATTTCGCATTATCTTGGAGCAGCCCAAACACTTCTTTTGGAGGGTTGCGCTGCACTGTTGATTATCGCGCTATTTTTTCCTTATATTTACAAAAGAGCAAAAGCGTAATTAAGCTTTCATCTCAAGCCTTAAACTAGGCGCAATTTCTCTCATCGCTGTAATGACATCCACGATGAGTTCATCGATGCTAACACCTAATATATCAGCACCCTTTTGGATGACTTCTCTACTCGCTCCTGCGGCAAAACGCGCATCTTTATATTTCTTCTTAGCCGATGAAAGCTCTAAGTCCATGACCGAGCGACTTGGGCGAACCAACGCACATGCAGTGATGAGTCCTGTCAGTTCATCGACCGCATAAAGGGTTTTTTCCATTCTGCTTTGTGGTTCAACATCCGTACAAATGCCCCAGCCATGCGACATAATAGCACGGATAATCTCTTCGCTATAGCCTTTTTCTCGCAAAATTTGCGCTGTTTTATGACAGTGTTGTTCAGGAAATTTTTCATAATCCAAATCATGCAAAAGCCCAACAATACCCCACAGTTCTTCATCTTCTCCTGCTTTGCGCGCCATATACCGCATCGTTCCCTCAACCGCTAATCCATGTGTCACAAGCGCATCACCGTTATATGCGCTTAGTAATGCAAAGGCTTCCTCTCTTTTTGGCATTTTGATCCTTTAGCTATAAATAATTTATTTTACCGCTTTGCATCTGAAATTCTTTGAAAAAAAGTTCCATTTTTTGTGATGTTATCACTGATAATTGTGTTACAATACCAACTTTAAATCAATCTTTATTGGTTGAATTAATATTAGTCATAAACTATAAACTAAAGAGACCCTTTATGGTAGATAACATCAACGTTTATCGTATCAATGCAGGTTCCTGCAATGGTTGTGATGTTGAGCTTTTAGCCAGCATCCTTGTTCCAAAATTTGGCTTCGATAGCCTTCAATGCACCTACACGAACACTCCTGAAGAGGCAAATATCGTCATCGTTACAGGATCTATCACCACACGCTCCAAACCTTTCTTAGAAGCAACCCTCAAACGCTTGCCTGAAAATAAAGTAGTTGTCGCTATGGGGATTTGTCCTGTAACGGGTGGTGTCTTTCGAGATAGTTATTCCATCGAAGGACCATTAGATCGTTTTGTCAATGTAGATGTTAATATCGCAGGTTGCCCGCCTCCACCACAAAGTATTGTCGATGGACTTGTTAAAGCCTGTGCACTTTGGAAAGAGAAGGTGAACGCATGAATACCTATAAAGGAAAAGTTGCATTTCAAAAAGACCAGTGTGTTTTGTGCCAAACCTGTGCTTTTGTTTGCCCCGCTGGTGCAATTAATATCTCGTGTATCACGCCACAACAAAGCTACGACTTTTTCATCTGGCACAATACCTGTACCTTATGCGGAAACTGTGCATACTTTTGTCCAACAGGGGCTATAACACTCAGTTCTACACTGGCAGAGGCAACACCACAAAGTGAAAAGTACACCTCAGTTACAACAAATATCGTCGAGTACGGGACCTGTTCAAAATGCCATGAACCAATGATAAATGTTCCAAAAAACATGCTTCAAAAAGGGTTTAAGAATGTGAATGAAGAGCTCACAGCACTTTTTAACCTCTGCCCCACATGCAGGCGTGACCATACTTTTGCAAAGAGAGCCCTCTAAATGAAAGCCTTACATCAAAAACTGAATGATATTTGCACTACTTTAAAACTAAGTTGTCATTTTGAGACGCAAGGAGATAGTCTTTGGTGCGCCATCGATGACAAAACGCTTTTTCTTCGCATTGCTGAAATTTTGCAAACATTGAATGCACGAGTGTGCATGATAACTGCCTATAAAAAAGAAGATGCCCATGAATTGGTTTATCACTTTGATTTAGATGGCATCATGCTCAATATGAAACTACACGTGAGTGACGCCTCTGTTCCTTCCATTACACCTTTGTTTAAAAGTGCAGACTGGACGGAGAGAGAACTCAGTGAACTTTATGGTATCACCCTTGAAAACCATCCTAATCCAAAACGTCTCTTCTTAGATGAAGCCCTAAAAGAGGATCTTGTCAAAGAGTATTACTCACTCTCTTTTGCAATGAGTGGTAAGGTCAATCAAGAATTATGGGACAAGGTTAAAGCTGAAAAAGGAGTCCTTCATGGATAAAACAAAAGTGATTTTAGGACCTTTTGACGTAGCACTTGAAGAGCCTGTTTATTTTAAAATAGAACCAAATGATGATGGTAAAACCATTAAAAGCGTCGATATGATCAATGGTTTTGTGCATCGTGGTATCGAGTCTATTGTGCTTCAAAGAAACTTTTTACAAAATCTTATCATTACTGAAAAAGTGTGTGCGCTCTGCTCTAACAACCACCCTTTTACCTACTGTATGGCAGTAGAGAAAATCGCTGGACTTCAGTTACCTGAGCGTGCAAAATACCTTCGAGTCGTTGCTGATGAGATCAAACGCATTGCAAGCCATCTCTTTAACCTTGGTATGTTAGCGCATCTCATTCACAATAAATCTCTGATGACCAAGCTTTTAGAAACCAGAGAAGATTTTCAAGACCTTAAAGAGGCCATTTGGGGAAACCGAATGGATCTAAGTGCCAATACCATCGGCGGAGTCAAGTTTGACCTTGATGCAATCCTGATTGCATCTATCAGAGAAGTTCTACATAAAAATAAAAGCAAAATTGAAGCCTTTATCGCTCTTTTTGAAACCGATGCTACACTGATCGCTCGCATTGGAGGCGTGGGAGTGCTACGTTATGAAGATGCTCTAAAATTAGGCGTTGTAGGACCAGTTGCACGTGCAAGCGGTGTTAACAATGATGTGCGAAAACGTTCTCCATACGCCGCTTATGACAAACTTTCATTTGATGTAGTACTTCAAAAAGATGGCGATGTGCTTTCTCGTGCGAAAGTAAGGCTTTATGAAATTTTAGAGTCAATGAAACTCCTTCATCAAGCATTAGATATGCTACCAAAGGGGGATGTTGTTCTTCCAACACGCTCACTTATCCCTGAAGGCGAAGCGATCTCTCGCTCCGAAGCACCACGAGGCGAGTTGGTGTATTACCTTAAAACCAATGGCTCGCAAAAACCTGAGCGCATGAAATGGCGTGTTCCCACATATATGAACTGGGAAGCACTCAAAGTGATGATGCCCAATAATAGCATTGATGATGTTGCATTAATTTTTAACAGCATCGATCCTTGTATCTCTTGTACCGAGCGTTAAGATGCGAAACCATTTTATATTTGCAGACAGTACCAAATGTGTCGGATGTTTAAGTTGTGAGTTAGCCTGTGCTGCGGCATACGCAGGCATTAGCTTTGAAGAGGCCTATACCACAAAGTTACCGCTTATTTCGCGTAACCGTGTTGTTAAGATTGATGGAAAAACTGCTCCACTTCAATGTATGCACTGTGAGTCGCCTTCATGTTTAGCACTCTGCCCGCATGGCGTCATTGAGAAGATGGACGATTTTATCAAGATTCATGAAGAGGCATGTGTGGGGTGCAGTTGTTGTTCACTCGTATGCCCGTATGGTGCAATCACCATGAGGCAACAAGAAGAGCGAAGAGTAGCCGTAAAATGCAATCTTTGTTTTAATCGTGTTGAAGGACCTGCGTGTATTCGAGTCTGTACGACCAGTGCTATTTCAGTCGTGGACTATGATGAATACACTAAGCTTATGGCACAAAAAGGCTAGATTACAATGCATGAGTACTCCATCGTCGCGTCACTCATTGATGTGTGTGAAAAAGAGGCGAAAAAGCATCATGCAAAAGCTATCAAACGTCTTGAAGTAAGCATTGGAAGACTCAGTGGCATTGAAATTCATTTTTTAGAACAGTGTTTTAACACGTTCAAAGAAGAGACCATTTGTCATGATGCTACCTTAGCTATCAATGTGTGTGAGGTCGTGCTTCAGTGCGCCTCATGTCATGAAAAAAGTGTTGTAAAAGAGAACCATTTTATCTGCCCAAAATGTCACAGTGAAGATGTCAAGATGATTGGTGGGCAAGAGTTACATATCAAAAGCATAGAGATCATAGAGGATGAAAGATGAGAAGCTATAAGACCATCGCAAAAGCTTATCCAAGAAAACGCCCTGCAGATGAGCGTGTTGAGGATTATTACCCTATTTATCATAATTTTGAAGAGAGTGAAGCAAAAGCACAAGCCAGTCGTTGTCTTCAGTGTCCTATTGATCTTCTCCGAGGTCTTGAAAGTGAGTTTAAGTTCTGCCGTACAGGCTGCCCTTTAAACAATAACATTCCAAGATGGCTCAAAAAAACGTATGAAAACGACTATTTAAGCGCGTTTGAACTTTCCAATGCACGCTCCCCTTTCCCTGAAATTTTGGGTCGTGTATGCCCTAAAAAAGGACTTTGTGAGAGTTCATGTACCTTAGAAAAAACCGAGTATCATGCTGTTTCTATCGGCAATGTTGAAGTCTTTTTAAATGAAAAAGCGTATGAGCAAGGCGCTATTCCTGATTATGGTCAAAAAGAGGGACGAAAATTTAAAGTGGCTGTAGTAGGTAGTGGACCTGCAAGCCTTAGCTGTGCAACATTTTTACTACGCTCCAACATTGAAGTCGAAATGTTTGAGAGAGAAAACCGTGTCGGTGGACTTTTGATGTATGGTATTCCTAACTTCAAACTTCCAAAAAGTGTCATCTTACGACGCCTTGAGTGGATGAAAGCTGCTGGTATGAAAGTACATCTTAACACCGAAGTGGGTAAAGACATCACGATGTCCGAACTGCAAGAGAAATTTGATGCTATCTTTTTAGGTCTTGGTGTACCAAAAGGTCGCAGTGCTGATATGGAAAATGAAGATGCAACGGGTGTGTATCAGGTCATGACGTTGCTAACGCAAACTCAAAAAAACCTTTTTGACCATGCACTTCAAAAGTCTATTTTACGCAACAAACACGTTGTGGTTATCGGTGGCGGTGACTCTGCGATGGATGCCCTTCGTACAGCGATTCGTCATAAAGCAAAAAGTGTTACTTGTGTCTATAGACGCGATGAAAAAAGTATGCCAGGAAGCCCTGCTGAAGTTGTGAATGCAAAAGAAGAAGGTGTACAGTTTCTCTTTAACGCACTGCCTAAAAAAGCGCTTGTTGATGACGAACACCGTGTCATTGGACTTGAAATCTTAGAAACCTATATGGATGAAAACAAAAAGCTACAAACCAAGCCACATAGCGTTAAAACCATTCCTGCCGATAGTATCATCCTAGCTCTTGGGTTTGAAGCAAAACATTTTAGCTTTTACGATGAACTAAATCTCTCCGTGGGGCGTTCAAATACACTTATCGTTGATGAAAACAAAGAGACCTCTCACCCATTTGTTTTCGCAGGTGGAGACGTTGTACGAGGTGCAAACCTTGTCGTCAACGCAGCACTTGATGGAAGAAATGCTGCTGTAGCGATTGCACGAAAACTGGGCGTTGTGGAAGACCAGAAGCTTTATATGTAAAAGCCTCTGGCTTTTATTTTCTCGGCAAATATGTAAAATTTACATATTTGTCTTTTTTTTTACATTCTTTCCTTCTTTTTAACTCAAAGATTAGTCACTTTGCGATACGTTTATAGAAACACTTACAAAAGGAGTTTCTATGCTTTCAAAAGTTCTTATTACAACGCTTGCTTTATGTAGCTTCATGTTTGGTGCGGAATGTACTGAACGATATGGTAAAGGTTCATTGGAAATCAAACTTGCTACAGGAAGCCCTGGTGAATTAGGTCTTGTTAAAGTCTTAGCCGAAGAGTTTGCAAAATCAAACGACATAACACTCTGCTGGATTAAAGCAGGATCAGGCGAATCCCTTTCGTTGCTTAAAAACAAAGACGTAGATCTCATCATGGTGCATGCGCCTAAAGGCGAAAAAGAAGCTGTTAAAGAAGGATGGGCAAGTGATGATAGATCTCTTATTGGCTCAAATGAGTTTTACATTACAGGTCCTAAAAACGACCCTGCATTGATTAAAGATTCAACCAGTGTGGTAGAAGCTTATTCACGCATTGCTGCAAAAAAAGCACTCTTTTACACAAGAGCCGACAACTCTGGAACGCATAAAAAAGAGCTTGAAATTTGGAAAAAAGCGAACATTACACCTGAAGGTAACTGGTATACTATCAATAAAGACTTCATGCTTGCAACTCTTAAAAAAGCAGACACGACAGGTGCTTACTTTATGACAGACAGCAGTACATGGGTAGCGGCAAAAAAAGAACTTAAAAACCAAAGTATCCTTTTTAGAGGAGATATCTTCTTGGTCAATACCTACAATGCCCTTAAACAAAATGGTTTAGATACACCTCAAAAAAATATCAGCGCTAAATTCATTGACTTTGTGGCTAAAGGTGAAGGTCAAAACATCATTCGAAGCTTTGGAAAAGAACTTTATGGCGAAGCTATTTATAACGACGCAGCATACGCTAAAAAGTACGACAGATAACTTCCATTAAGAAGAGAGTATGGTATGCTCTCTTCTTCCACAAAAACCTATTTTTCAGAAAAAATCGATAAATTTTTAAAAAGAGAGTAAATTTATCTTATTTTTTGACACAGATCAATCCTTTATTTTTTCCTATGAAGTAGAATGCGAATTCTATTTCATACAGGAGAACAATAATGAAATCTCTATTTCTTAGAATGAGAGTTATACACATCGCAGCTTTTTTGATACTCCCACTCAATGCTTTCTTTTTTACCACTAACACACTTGGTGCCATCATCCAGTACGCCATTGCTATTATTCTCATCATTCATGATGTGGATGAAAAAAAATGGGGTGTTGACTTAAGTGTTAAAATCAACCAAGCTTTAGCATCTATGGATCTTACAAAAGAGATCAAAATCGACACAAGCTTTAACCAAGAATCATCCAAAATGCTTGACTCTGTTGTCTTTTTCAAAGAGAAAATAAGACATGCTATCTTAGGTTTCCAAGCCCATGCCACAACACACAGTCAAATCTCAGCACAATTGCAACAAATCGCCTCTTTTTTCCATGCGCAAACACAAAAAGAGAAGCGTATGATCGATGAGAGTACAAAACATGTCACAAATATGCAGATAGTTTTCGATGATATCAGCAACAATGCACAAACCAGTAAAGAAGAGATGCAACAAATCGGACATTACCTTAGCGATACTCAAAAAAACATCATCGATTTAGGTGAAAAAATTGCGCAAAGTGTTCAAAAAGAGAACCTTCTCGTTACACAACTCAATGCATTAAGCAAAGACACACAAGAGACCAAAAACATCCTAAGTGTTATAGATGACATTGCCGATCAAACCAACCTACTTGCGCTTAATGCAGCCATTGAAGCAGCACGTGCAGGCGAACATGGTCGTGGTTTTGCTGTTGTTGCCGATGAAGTAAGACTTTTGGCGGAGAAGACACAAAAAAGTCTTGAAGAGATCAATGGAACTATCACGGGCATCGTAAGCTCTATCACGTCAATCAGCCAACAGATGAAACAGAACGCTTCAGAGATCAACATTTTACAAGATGTTTCAACCAATGCCAATGCAGTGCTCAACCAACTCGTTCATGTAGCCGATAAGAACATAACGCTCTCCAGTGCTATTGCTGCAAAATCGATTGATCTAAAACATGAAACAGAGCAAATTAAAGAGGCTTCACACACGATAGAGAGTATCTTTCATGCCAACTACACCAAAAGCGAAGAGATTATGGAAATAACAACCGTACTCGATAATTGGGGTGTTGCGCTTCATGAAAAACTGAATGAATTTAAGGTCTAAAAGAAGAGAGTTTTTTCTCTCTTCTTCCTTTTTAGGAGAGTGCCTTTAAATACTCCGCGATGAAGGGCACATTATCTTTTCTACACACCAAGCACGTCACATCACACGCATTTTGAGGCAATTTTGTGAGCTTTAAACTTTTCTCATAGCCAAATTTATCAATGATTTTTTTTGAGAGATAGGCTTTGCCCATCCCCGCTTTTACACATCCAAGCATCACTTCATAGTTTTCGAGTATCATCGTTTTATAGTGGGTATTGCCCTCTGCTTCCTCATAAGCTTTAAGAAAGTCAAAATGGGTACTTTTTTCTCTATACCCAATGAGCGTGTTCGGGTATGCCCTATTTTTGGGCTCTATCATATATAAGTCATCATCGAATTGATTAAGCACCATAATGTCTTTGTGCTCTGGATCACCCGTGATAAACGCGATGTCTAGCTTGTAGTTTAAAAGCTGTTCAAGCACAAGCGGTGTGCCGTTGGCATAAAGTTCAAAGTGGATGTCAGGAAAGTCCTGTTGCAGCTTCTCGATAAAAGGCAACAAACGAATGGTCGCATTGGCTTGACTGGTTCCTATGCGAAGAAGGCGTTGATGCGTACTGTTTTTCATCTGGATGATGGCATTTTCAACTTTTTGAACAATTTCCTCAGCCATCGGTAAAAGCGTAACACCTGCTTCTGTGAGGATGACCCCTTTTGGCACACGATGAAAGAGGTCATACCCCAGTGTTTTTTCCAACTGTTTGATGCGAAGTGTGACGTTGGATTGCGTAAAACCAAGCGTTTGTGCCGCAAGAGAGATGCTTTTTTGTTTGGCGACAGCCACAAACACTTTGAGAAGATTTGAATCCATATTATCCTCCATTATATTGTCTATGATTATACATTATTTGCTTTTATATAATTATTTATCATACAATCGTCTAAAATTATTTCAAGGAGATGCAATGCATGCCATTGAAAAACTGCTCGCCAAAAAAGCAGGCAAGACGCATGTCACGACAGGGGAAATTCTCAACTGTGAGATAGACCTCGCAGGTATAAATGACCTTTACCTTCAAACACTACGTTCATTTTATGAAATGGGTGGAATGAAGGTGCATTCACCAAGCAAAGTCATGATGTTTTTAGACCACTACGCCCCAGCTTCAAGCATCCTGCAAGCACAAAACCAAAAAGAGTTTCGTGAGTTTTGTTGGGATCAAGGCATCGAGATGCTCATGGACATCGACCAAGGCGTATGCCATCAAGTCGTTGCAGATAAAGGCTTGGCACATCCTGGTGAGATCATCATCATCACCGATTCACACACAACCACACATGGAGCCTTTGGTGCCTTTGGAACGGGTGTAGGAGCAACTGACCTTGCCATCATCCTAGCGACAGGAAAACTATGGCTAAGAGTACCTGAAATCATCAAGATCACCTTTGAGGGAAAGCCACCGCATGGGGTCTATGCAAAAGATATGATTTTACATGCCATTGGTGAGCTTGGAGCTGACTTTGCGGTCTATAAGGCGGTTGAGTTTTGTGGCTCAACCTTGCAGTACCTGAGCATTTCAGAGCGTATGGCTTTGTGCAACATGAGTACCGAAATGGGTGCAAAAACAAGCTATATTCAACCCGATGCCATTACTATGGCATATTTGAATGAAAAAGTCACCCGCCCGTATGAAATCTACCATACCGATGAGGACTTTAGCTATGCCGCAGAGATAAGCTTTGATGTCACCCATCTTAGCCCAAAACTTGCCGCACCTTCCAGTGTTGACAATGTCTATGATGTCACCAAGTTTATAGGCACACCTATCGACCAAGCCTATCTTGGTTCTTGTACGGGCGGACGTGCTGAGGACATCGGCATCGCCGCTGGCATCCTCAAAGGAAAACACATTGCCCCTCGCACACGCTTTGTCATCGTTCCTGCATCCAAAGGTGTCTTTTTAGAAGCCATGAGCAAAGGTTATGTCCAAAGCCTTGTCGAAGCAGGAGCGACCTTTGTAACCCCTGGATGCGCGGCGTGCTTAGGAACCCATGAGGGCATGATCGCCTCTGGTGAGACGTGTATCACCACCACTAACCGTAACTTTCCGGGGCGCATGGGACACACAGAAGCACGCATCTTTCTAGGCTCGCCTGCGGCCGTTGCAGCAGCCGCACTGGAAGGTAAAATCGTTGACCCCACAGCATATATCGTAAAGGAGAATGGATGAAAACCTTTATCAAAGGACGGGCATTTGTCTTTGGAAATAACATCGACACCGACCAAATCTATCCTGGCCGTTTTGTCGAGTATACCAACGTCGAAGATGTTGCAAAGTATGCTATGTTTGGGGCAGACCCTGAATTTGTTAAAGACGTGCAAGCAGGTGACATCATCGTTGCAGGAACAAACTTTGGATGTGGCAGTAGTCGGGAACATGCTGCTATTACGCTTAAGGCAGTAGGTGTTGGTGCCATCATCGCGGAGTCGTTTGCACGCATTTTTTACCGAAATGCTATCAATCTAGGCTTACCGCTTATCGTCGCTCCTCGCATTTTAAAGCTCATTGAGCCAGGAGAAAACATCAGTTTAGATTTGAGCAGTGGTATCATAGGCAATGAAAAAGGCATTATCAAAACAGCAGAACCACTGTCTGAGTATGTGCTTAAAATCTTAGAAAGTGGTGGTATAAAACCACTCATTCGAGAGCAACTTTTACTAGAGCAAGGACTACATCATGGCGCTTAAAGGATATTTTGAGGGTTTTGAGCAACGAAGCATTGAAGTTGAAAAGGACATCTTCATCAACACCTTTGTGGGTGGCAGTGGTGATGAAGCTATTTTACTCTTGCATGGGCATCCTGAAAACTATCTCATCTGGCGAGACATCGCACCAGAGCTTGCAAAACACTACCGTGTCGTGGTAACCGACCTAAGAGGATACGGCGATAGCTCTAAACCCAAAGGTTTGGAAGACCACTCCAACTACTCCAAGCGCGTTATGGCACGCGACCAAGTCAGTGTTATGGAAAAGCTTGGCATCGAACAATTTCACGTCGTTGGGCATGATAGAGGAGCGCGTGTTGCACACAGACTCATACTAGACTACCCTGAAAAAGCGCTCACCTGCACCATGATGGACATCTTACCAACGTATGACATGTACGAACAAACCAGTCGCGAATTTGCCACCAAGTACTGGCACTGGTTTTTTTACATCCAAAAGTACCCTTTTCCAGAGCAAGCACTAGGAGCTGACCCTGCCTTTTTTATCCGTTTTAACCTTCTCAATAAAGTAGGTCCCGAAGCCGCACAGCGTTTTCCTGAGGAGGTGTTAAACGAATACATCCGCTGTTACAGTGACCCTGCGTGTGTGCATGGCATCTGCGAAGATTACCGAGCAGCAGCGACCATCGACTTAGAGCATGATAAAGTTGATAGAACACGCCCTATAAAAACACCACTACTCGCTCTTTGGGGAGCCAATGGGGTTGTAGGTAAACTTTGGGATGTCTTAGCGGGTTGGAAACAGTTTGCCGAGGATGTTCAAGGCTTTGGCGTGCCCAATTGTGGACATTTTGTGCCTGAAGAAAAACCTGAGATGTGTTTAGAAGCGATGATAAAATTTTTTGATGAAAAACGAAGGGGATAAGAAGAGAGCATTTGCTCTCTTCTCAAGCTTTTAGCGACCACCTCGACCATGACCTCCACCGAAACCACCGCCTCCGCCAAATCCTCCTCCACTAGAACCTGCATTTCCATTTCCAGCACCTGTTCCACCCATATTACCAGTTCCGGGATTGGATGTTCGTGCTTGTGTTAAGGCTTGTCTCTCTTCTTGTGTCATCGTTTGCATCTTCTCTTGCATTGCTGCTTGAAAAGCCGCTCTGTCTTCCACAGGAACGGTTCCTCTCATCGCTGCTAACTCCGTTGCACTCATAGCTGAATAATCAGCTGCAAAAAGACTCATACCGATAAAGCACATACTGATTAAACTCTTTTTCATCATAGCCTCCTTTGATATTTGTTATAATGAAACTATATAATTTTAGTGTTAATTAAGTGTTAAGGGAAAAAAGATTTAACCTTAATGAACCATTAACACTGATGTGTTATCCTTTGAAAAGGAGAGTATTATGTCAAAAATTTTATTGCTTGAAGATGATTATTTGCTAAGCCAAACGCTCATTTCTCTTTTGACATCAGAAGGATTTGAAATTACACATGCCAGTGATGGAGAAGAAGCATTAGCTTTTATCTATGATAAACGTTTTGATTTGTACCTTTTTGACATCAACGTACCTACCTTAAATGGTATCGATTTATTAAAACTACTACGTGATAACAATGACATAACTCCAACATTTTTTATCAGTGCTTACAAAGACATTCAAACCATTACAAAAGCTTTCGATAGCAAATGCGATGACTATATAAAAAAACCGTTTGATTTTGATGAGTTGCTGGTACGTATTAAGGCTCACATTCACAAGCAAAATCCCCTTCTTTCCTATGGTGATATGCGTTATGATATGCTCAATAAACGTGTCTTTATGAATAACAAAGAGGTTGATTTAGGATATGTTGAAAAAGAAATACTTGATCTTCTCATACGCAACATTGCACAAACTGTTCATAAGGATGATTTTTTTGATGTTATGGAAAAGCCAAGTGATGTTGCTTTAAGAGTTCATCTCACAAAACTCAAACAACGTTTTTCCCTGATTATTACTAATATTAAAGGGATAGGATACCGCCTTGAAAAAGTATGAAAAAGAGGCTTTTCTTAAAACCTTCACTATCTTTTTTCTATCACTTGCACTCTTAGTGAGTATCGTAGCTTCCTTTTACTATAACGAGCAAAAACATTTTTTAGAAGAGCAAATCTTTTCACAAATGAAAGACTACACTTATGATTTTAAATCCAATCGTTTTGAAATTGATGTCATTACCTACAGCGATACCATCGACCAACTCAACCTTGTACCATGTAACAAAGGCATGTGTGGTTACTTTTCAATTCCTACTGCCAAAAACTCAATGTTTCAAGTTATTTTACCTTCACAAGAGTACGATCTCCTAAAAAAGGGAATTATCTACAAAGTTCTTGCTTTATATGCTCTCATCATCTGTGCAATTGCTTTATTTGCACTTTTTTATTCATTTTATGCACTCTATCCTTTGAAAAAAGCTCTGGATGTATTAGAAATATTTTTAAAAGATGTTATTCACGACCTTAATACACCAGTAACATCTATTTTACTCAATGTTAAAACACTTTTAAAAAAACAGACCAACGACGAACTTGAACGTATTGAACTTGCGGCGCAGACTATTGCATCACTCTATCGTAATTTAGAGAGTTTACAAAAAGGGTTTATTCCTAAAAAAAATCGCATTGATTTAGCACAGCTCTTACAATCAAGAACAAAGCCCTATCAAAAACTTTACCCCAAATTGCATTTTGCATTTGAAACGGAACCTTACATCATACATAATGACGAAGATGCAATTGCTCGTATTTTTGATAACTTACTTTCTAATGCCTGCAAATATAATCAAAAAAATGGTAACGTCATTATTGGCAATATTAAAAATATCGTAACTATCAGCGATACAGGTATAGGGATCAATGATCAAAAACGCGTTTTTGAACGCTACTATAAAGAGCACGCCACGGGACTGGGGCTAGGACTGCATATTGTCAAGACTTTATGTGATATGCTTGAAATTACTATTGAACTGCACAGTACCAAATTAAAAGGGACAACCATTCATTTGATATTTCCACAAAAGAAGAATGTATGAGAGTTTTTATTACGATCATCATGTGTGTTCTTTTTCTTCACTGTGAAGATGCAATAGACAGCGATATCCAAAACACACAAAGTATCGATGAGTTAACACACAAAATGTACCAAGCGCCTAAACAATACCGTCATCGTTATATCCAAGCAATTAAAGAACGTACTCTGTTAGAAAATCAAGAACGAAGAACACAAGTTATGCAAATGCTTAATGAAAAAAACGCGGAAGAAACAGCAAATGAGCAAATCAATGCATTAACAGGTCGTGGTTCGCGAGGTAATGCAGGGAATAGCAATGGACATGGTAGTGGTGGAGGTGGAGGAGGAGGTGGTGGTGGAAGATAAGAAGGAGAGCATATACTCTCCTTCTCATTCCAACATAAAGGCACAAAAAGCCTTTATTTAGTACAACCATCCCACTTGTAAGAGCAACTTGGTAGAGTGGTTGGTTTCACTTTCAACCTTTTCTCCACCAACAACTCGTGCAACTTGAGCTTTTGTAAAGAATTGTTTGAAATTCGCCTGATAGCCTAATCCTACATCGCTTAGCTGCCTACCTTCTGTGGCTCCTGTTGCATTTTCCATTTTTGCATACCCTGTATCGGCAAAGATACTTGCTTTATGGGTTATACCCTCATAACTTGGAAGTGTATAAAAGAATTCTGCACCAAGAATATAGCCATTTTCAGCAGAATGTTCACCATCGGGGAATGCCCTCACACCATAAGCGCCTCCTAGAGAAAAGTCTTCAGAGCCATCTAGGTTTTTATTGTTAAGAGCTTTTTGGAAACGTAAACTTGTTGTTAAAGCATATTGAGGATTGAACTGAATAGCTTTTTCTAAACTACCACTGACTTTTGTATAATCACCATTTGTTTTTGCGCCAGATTGATCTACAGCAAGGTCACTAGCATCATTAAAACCAAGATTACCTTGTGTGAGTGTGATATTAGCACGTGTAGTGCTATCCAATCCAAAAAGTGTGCAGTTACGCATATATGCCAATGTAACATTGAGAGCATCCGAGTCTTTTTTTGTGACAGTATCTGTACTACGAACCTCATCTTTCATAGCCTTATGTGCGTATGCCAATGTTATATCTAATGTTTCAAGCCTTGTTTTAATGACAGGATATGTCAAAGAAGCTTCCAATGTCGTAGAGTTTCCAAGTGCATCTAATGCAGCATAATCCTCAGCCAAAGAGTATGTTGTACGAGAAGCTGAAAGTTCACCTCGAAGGCCATTGGACATCAGTGGAAAGTTATAGTAGATCTTTCCATTTTTCAGATCTGTGGTTGTTGAGAGGATGCCATTGATGCCCAATTTATCACCATACCCTAACGGTGAATTTGCAGACAATCCAAGGCTCGTTCTATAACGTCCAGTGTATTTAGAGCCATAGTTATCGGCAACAACATATGCACTGTATGGATTGGTAGCTTCTGTAACGATATCAAAGTCAGACGCACCTATTTCTTGCCCTGGTTTAACATCAGCAGCTGTTACTTTTACTCCTGGTGTGTCATTGATAATAAGCATAGCACGTTCTAAAGTATCGGTGCTGACGACATTATCACCTTTTACATCATCTAGCATTCCTTGAACTTTTTCATCAGAAACTAAAGAACTATTTTTGATATGAAACGCTCCATAATTTCCTTCGATGACTGCAATTTCTAAAATACCGTCTTTAAGATTCTGTTTTGGAAGGTATGCACGCGCAACAAAATACCCTTCTTCACGATATGCTTTTGTAATCAATGAAGCAATTTTTTGTATTTCACTGAAACTGTACTCTTTTCCTGTATAACTTTGGATGCGTGAAAGTAACTCATTTTCACTTATGTGCGCATTACCGCTAAATTTAAAGCCTTTTATAAAAAGTGTTTTTCCACCCTCTTCTTGCATCACTTCTTTTAGCGGTTCCGTAGGAATAGCTGGTATCGCATTTTTAGGGCTTTCTTGGACTTCTTTTGGAGGCTGTATTTGTTTTTCAATATCCCCAATGGTAGGAGGTGCTGCAAAAAGAGTGCTTGCAGCTACTGCCGATAATGTAATAATTTGAGTTATAAGTTTATGTTTCATCAGTTTTGCCTTCTTTTATCTTTGTGCCATAAAAAATTCTTGTTCAATACCCTCAGGAAGCCTTAATCCCCCATTCACAAGTTGAATCAATGAATTCTGACCTAATGGTATACGGATATCAGGACTTTTGACACCTTCTGCTCCACTCGCATTTTCTTGTTGCATCTGTCGAATTTCACCCAAAGAAATTATCTGTGTTGGGATTTCACCTAATGGTGTAGACATCAACTGTACCGCTTGCCCTCCAAAGCTAAATTGCTGTGGTATAGACGGTAATGGAGGTGGTGTAAAGTTTGGAACAACAGGAGGTTGTACGGCAATACCACTTGCTATTGCATCAATAATTTTTGGCGTCTCTACTATTGGAGTCGATGGTGTTGGAACTGGTGTTGGGTCTACTGGCATTGGACCTTCGGCCATTACCCAAATACTTTCTGCACCATCTACTTGAAATCCCAATATAGGGTAGTGTCCATTTTCACCACCCATGTTCCATGCACCATCTCCCAAAGCAGTTGTATACGTTGATTGTGTTTTGAGTTCGGTGGTGGTTTTACCTACGTTGCTACCATCATCAGTAAGACCTGCATTGACTGTTTTGTCATAGAAGCTATTTATGATATCACCATCATGATTACCCACAAATCCTTTTACACTCAGTTGATTTAAGCCAGTTTGGTTGATTTTACCGCTTGCATAACTGTTTTCCACGGTTGATCCATCGAGTGAGCCTGCGAAGCTTCCAACATTATTGCCGCTTGCCGTTACACCGCCTCTTGCATAAGTGTTCCTGATAGTCGCAGCATCACTGACCTTACCGACAAATCCACCGACATTTGTAGCACCCGTGACATTGCTTGCGGTGTAGCTTTCACTAATAGTGTCAGCCAATGAGCGACCAATAAATCCACCGACCATATTTCCAGCCGTAACGCTATCTACGCCTGTGACGGCTGTCGCGTCTACGACACCAGTTGAGTAGCTTTGGCTGATATTAGAAATTATCGAGAACCCTACAAATCCGCCAAGACCGTTAGTTCCAGTCACTTTGCCTGTCGCATGAGAACCAGATACTTCAGTTACCTGGAGTCCACCTGCAAATCCACCCAATATCCCTTTACCGACCACTTCACCTGTCGCATACGAGTTTTCAATAGATGACTGACTAGCAATACCTACAAAACCACCGGCCATAGAGATGTATTCATTGGCATCAAAACCATACGTAGAAAGATCATTTCCTGTACCACCGCTTGCGGTTACTTTACCTGTCACATACGAATCGACAATCTGAGAGCCCATAGCTATGCCCACAAGACCACCCACAACTGTTTCACCTACAACTTCACTAGTTGCATAAGAGTTGCTCAGTGACGACTCTTCCAATAAGCCCACAAGACCACCAATACGTCCTCCTTCTGCAGAATCATTCTCTGTTCCTGTCACTTTGCCTAGCGTATGATGACTGTCGATGATCTCTGATCCAGTAGCATATCCGACCAAGCCACCAACCTTATTGTTTCCATTGACCGTACCAGTAGCATATACGGTATCTAGCATCGCATACTCATTGTATCCGACTAAACCGCCGACATTATCGGTACCAACTACCACTCCTGAGGCATACGAATTGGTAATCGCTGCTCCGCCATCTTCACCATAGTTATAGCCCACAAGACCACCGACATTGCTACTGCCTGTTACTCTTCCGGTAGCGTAACTGTTGGTGATCGTGCCAGTTGATGTTGATTTGTATAGACCCAACGATCCACCTACAACATAATTTGTTCCATCAAATGCAACATAAAGTCCATTATAATTCATCTCATAACCAGGGTTTGTGGCCAGGGCATTTGTAATGAATATGTCTTGAATTTGTGCTAGTTTTGCCTCAGCATCTGATTGATTTGCAAAAGATAGCTCAGCATAAGAGTAAGAATCCTGTATATATGGATAAACATCTTGTCCTCTGCTTCCCCCTTCATTATAACCGACCAAACCGCCGACATAAGAACCATCATAATCGGTATTCCCGACTACTTCGATAGCCGCGTGAGAATCAGTAATATTTCCATAAGAGTTGTACCCGACAAGGCCACCTACATTGGTACCGCCAAGTACCTTACCTGTGCCTCCGAGTGACGCTACAGATGAATTGATGATCTGCCCGCCATCATACGAGTCCATATACCCGACAAGTCCGCCGACGTTTTCAACATTTGGCGCTTTAATATCCACTATCGCGGTAGCGTTTTGAATAACACCCCACTCCATACTTGGAGATTTGAGGTTGAATTTTACATAATATGGCTCATTATCATTCCCCCAAGAGTTATCCTCAACAGTATAACCCATAGCTTTAAGCGCTACGACATCGGCTCTGGCATTGAATGCGGTTAAAAGTGCTGTTTTAACTGCATCAATTTGGGCTTGATTATCCGGTGTTGTTGCCGCAGAAACAACCTTGCTAAAGTAAACTTGCGTGTGATCATCTATTTCGCCATAACTATAACCGACAAGACCTCCTACAGACTCACCATTATTCACACTACTCAAATCAAGTGTTCCGGTATAGGTAGCCATATCTATATTCGAATATTCAGTCCCACCAATGAGTCCACCAATATATTCTACATAGTCAGCTGAAAGAGTAATATTTCGTGTACTTGTAACGTTTTTTACAATATCGTTGTAAGAGGTCCCAAGCAACCCACCTGCACTATAAACATTATTTCCCGTTACAATAATATTCATAACACCACTTGTCGATACTGTATCATAAACAGAATACCCGCTATCTCCGGCAAAACCGCCAACAGATTCAATACCTTCAGTAATAGCACCGGATACAGTAATAGCATTTGTTGTGCTTGAAGTTTTGACATATGAATTATAGATAGACCCAAATGCACCGCCGATAGATCCTGCATAACTAACACCATTATCATCATTTGCGTGTGTTATGCTAATATTTCCGCTTGCAGTAGTATTTTGAAATATACTATTCCCAGCGCCTCCCGATAATCCGCCTATGTCATAAGTTTCAATGCTATCATGGGCAGTTTGATTGGTTAACGTCGCTGTAATTGCAACATTTGAACTTGCTGTATTGAGCGAGGAATTATAAATATTTCCAAATAAGCCACCAATATCATGGATTCCTACAGTACTATAAGAATTTTCGAATTCATTGTAATTGTTAGCTATAAGATTTGCTGTTATGCTTCCTGTTGCCAAGAGGTTACTTAGCGTCGCACCATCAATATATCCAGCAACCGCACCGATGTTACTAACTTCCGTGTTGATATTTTGTGTATCTACAGTGAACTCTTTTGTATGTGAATAGGTAAAGTTATTGACCGTGACATTGGAGATGGTCGGAAAATTACTGTATTGTGCTTCTCCATCGTACATCTCATAGCTTCCGCCACCAGCATACCCTGCCACACCGCCTACATACGCATAGCCATCAAGTGTCGGGTTGGTAAGGGTAGTGCCCTCAACAACTTTGTTATGCGTATTAGAAGACGTTTTGGTAAAACCTTTTTACATACCATCCCCGATATTGGTTATAAGTTAATTGTATGAAAAAACATCTCTTTTTAGTTGCCTATTTTTGTACATACCTCTTTGGAGATGCCATTGCATTGACACCAGAACAAGAGGCATATATACGTGAGAAAAAAACAATTACGATGTGTGCTGACCCCGATTGGGCGCCTTTTGAAGTTATTAACGATAAAAAAGAGCATGAGGGTATAGCTGCCGATATTATTCGACTTGTGGCTAAGAATACAGGACTTACGATACAACTTATTCCCACAAAAACATGGGAAGAGACCATTGAAAAATCAAAAAATAAAGTATGCGATATTTTAAGTCTGGTCAACCAAAGTCCAAAACGCGATCAATGGCTTGTCTTTACTGACCCCATTTTAGAAGATCCCAATGTTCTTGTTGCACGAAGTAAACACACTTTTGTAGAAGATGTTGCGCAACTTAAGCATGAGAGTATTGCACTCTTAAAAGATACCGCTGTTTTTGAGCGTTTTCAAAAAGATTTTCCCAACCTAAAGATTGTTCCCGTTATTAGCGAAGAAGAAGCGTTTTGGATGGTTGAAAATCAAAAAGCCGATTTAACACTACGTTCTTTAATGGTAACGGCGTATACGATCAAAAAAGAGAATATTTTTAACTTAAAAATTGTGGGACAGCCTAAAGATTACGTCAACGTTTTGCGTATAGGAGTGAGGAAAGATGAACCTCTTTTGCGTGATATTTTAAACCTTGGAATTCGAGCTATTTCACCACAAGAAAAAGAGCAGATTATTAATAAGCACGTTTATATAAAAGTCGAAACTAACGAGCGTCACTATCGCTGGATTTTATATGGATTACTTGGCTTAATTCTGATTACTTTTTTTATTCTGATTTGGAATTATCAGCTAAGAAAACGTGTTGCACAAGAAGTTGAGAAAAACCTAGAACACTCGAAAATGCTTTTTCAACAATCAAAACAAGCGGCCCTAGGCTCACTCATTGCAAACATATCACATCAGTGGAGAGAGAGTCTGACGAAAATTAGTTATGCCAATTTAACACTACGTGCGCATATTATTCAACATAAAAAAATACCCGATGAACTTCTGGATAAAAATACTCAAGAGATTGAGCAAACTTTAGATTTTATGTCAGAAACCATGCAAAACTTTTTGGAATACTATAAGCCCTCAACAAGCATACAAGCCTTTGAAGCATACGATTCGATTAAGGCGGTTTTGAGCATTTTAGATACCCGTATAAAAAATCTTAATTTTGAGGTTGTATTTGATGTCAAAGCTCACACGATATTAAAGGGGATTCGAAATGAATGGATGCAAGTGTGGATGAATATTATTTCAAATGCGCTCAATGTTGCTCAAAAGCGTTGTATTGAACATCCTAAAATCGTTATAACATTAAGCGATACTTCCATACATTTTCATGATAACTGTCAGGGAATCGATCTTCAAATTATTGAGAATATGCGTAAAAATATCTATAGTGGTATTGGGCTTAAAATGTGCCATGATATTGTTGAAAAATATGGTAGAAAACTCTTAATTCAAAATAGTGATGAAGGTATGCAAGTCACCATAGAGCTGTGAAATATAAAAGCAATAAAGAAGAGAGCTTAAGCTCTCTTCTTACCTTACACAATCGAAGAAGTAATCGGTTTTTGCAATATCTTTTGTCTCTTCATCCAACGCGTCAAGCACAGCATTGGTAATCCACGTTAAAAGATTGAGCGCACCTTCGTATCCGCTGATAGAGTATCTGTGAAGATGGTGTCTATCAAAAATTGGGAAGCCAATTCTGATCAAAGGAATCTTCGTATCTCTATAAAGCTCTTTTCCATACACGTTACCAATCATAAAATCAACTGGCTCTGTGAAAAGAAGGCTTCTGAGCGCCCAAAGGTCTTTTCCCGCCCAAATATGGCAATCCTCTTTAAAGGTGCATTTATCAAGGATGGCTTGCATCTCTTTTTCCCAGTTTTTACGTGGTGCATTGTGGCACACAACATGAACCGGTACTGCGCCCATCTCAACAAGGAATGAAACCACACCGAGTAAGAAGTCAGGATCGCCCCAGATAGCAAACTTTTTACCGTGCATATACGGGTAGCTATCTTGCATCGCATCGACCAGTTGCGCTCTTAATTTTTTGAGCTCTGCTGGTACTGCTTTGCCTGTAAGTTCGCTCAGTTTCATCACAAACGCGTCTGTTCCACCAAGACCAATTGGATTACATGTAACGTACTCTTGTTTCCACTCATTCTTGATGTACTTACCTGTAGTTGGTGTGCTGTACTTTTGAAGTGAAATGGTCGCTTTAGCGCCTTTTGAGCCTTTTGCCACTTCGATTGGAGTACCACCAGCGTAGAGTTTGTACTCTCCAGCACCTGTGTTCCATTGCTCTTCGTGGTCACCAAGCATAACGATTTTGTCGCTAAACATCGCTGCCATTTTTTTCACTTCTTTAAGACTACCTAAGTATGTCTCAAAACCAGGAATGATGTTGATACGCTCTTCATCTTTAGCTACATCTTCTTCAGGTGTAAGCGTTTTCAAGATCGCTTCCATCATATTATCGTAACCAGTGATGTGGCTACCTTTGAATGATGGTGTGTGTGCTGCTGGGATTGGAGTATTGTCGAGTTCTCCCTCAGCTTCAGCACGAGCACCTTTAACGAACGCATCTAAGTCATCACCGATAACTTCTGCCATACATGTCGTAGAAACCGCGATCATCTCAGGTTTGTAAAGTGCTTTACAGTTACGTAAACCCTCTTTCATGTTTGAAAGACCACCAAATACCGCAGCACTCTCACTCATAGAGTCAGATACACAAGGAGTTGGCTCTTTAAAGTGACGTGTGAAGTAACTTCTAAAGTAAGCAACACAACCATGACTTCCATGCACATATGGCATCGTGTTTTCAAAGCCAAGCGCTGCCATCACCGCACCTAAAGGTTGACACGCTTTAGCTGGGTTGATGGTAATGTGCTCTCTTGCTAGGTTCTTTTCACGGTATTCCCATGAAGTCATCCAGTTAGCAATCTCTTTTACTTTTTCAGGATTGGTAGCACCTGCGTGACCTTCGAATTGTTTTTTATTTTTAAAAACCTCTTGATATTCAGGTTTTAAAAAGAGTTTTTGTCCGTTGACAATGTTTTCTACGTCTTGCATGATGCCCTCCTTAGTTTGCGTCCCATGGTGCTTTAGTGTGAGCCCATACTGGAGAGTTCATCGCTAAATCCATGTCTTTTGCGAAAATCGCGAATGCGTCGTATCCGTGGTACGGACCACTGTAATCCCAAGAGTGCATTTGTCTAAATGGTAAGCCCATTTTTTGGAAGACATACTTCTCTTTAACACCACTTGCAACGAGGTCTGGTTTGAGTTTTTTAACAAAGTGCTCTAATTCGTACTCATTAACGTCATCGTAGATAAGCGTTGTACGAGCCAACTCTTCTTTAGTACGCTTATAGTCATCACCGTGTGCAAACTCATAACCTGTACCGATTACTTCCATACCAAGGTCTTCATACGCGCCGATAACGTGGCGAGGACGTAAACCACCCACATAAAGCATCACTTTTTTACCTTCTAGTTTTGGACGGTATTTCGCGATGACAGCGTCAGTCATTTTGGTATATTTTGCGATAACTTCTTCAGTTTTCGCTTGAATGCTCTCATCAAAGAAAGCGGCAATTTTGCGTAAGCTCTCCGTTGTTTTGCTTGGTCCAAAGAAGTTATATTCCATCCAAGGCACACCAAACTCTTGCTCCATATGACGAACAACATAGTTCATACTTCTGTAGCAGTGAAGAAGGTTGATTTTTGCTTTTGGAGCAATCGTCATCTCTTTATAGGTAGCGTCACCACTCCATTGAGCGATAACTCTAAGACCCATCTCTTCAAGTAAGATACGTGAACTCCAAGCGTCCCCTCCGATGTTATAGTCGCCTACGATGGCAACATCATACGGAGTGCTTACAAAATCTTTTTTATAAGAGTTGTCTGGAAGGACCTCATCACGAAGCATATCGTTTGCGATGTGGTGACCAAGACTCTGAGAAACACCACGGAAACCTTCACATGAAACCGCAACGGTTGGTTTACCAGACTCTTTTTTATACGCTTTTGCTACCGCTTGAATATCATCACCAATCAAACCGATAGGACACTCACTTTGAATAGAGATACCGTTGTTCAGTGGGAAAAGCTCATCAATCTCTGCCATCGCAGCTTTGAGTTTTTTATCGCCACCGAAAACGATGTCTTTCTCTTGGTAATCGGTTGAAAAGTTCATCGTAACAAAGGTGTCAACACCTGTTGTTCCGATATAGTAGTTTCTTCTACCTGCACGTGAGTACTGTCCACAACCGATAGGACCGTGGCTGATATGGATCATATCTTTGATAGGTCCCCAAACAACACCTTTACTTCCTGCATACGCACAGCCACGCTGAGACATGACGCCTGGAACGGTTTGTTTGTTGCTTTTTGTGCTATCGCATGCACCTTTAATACCATCAGGCGCGTCAACGCCGAGGTGTTTAGCTCTTGTTTTTTTTGCTTTTTCAGGATAAGCTTCAAGCACTTCCGCGATTGCGGCTTGTTGCTGGCTTAACAATGTTTCTGCTGTCATGGCTCTTTCCTTAATGTTTTTAGACGCTACTTAAGCGACTTTAACCCTATAGAGATTCATATCGTCGAGTTTTTTACAGATATCTGCTGTAGTTCCGCTATCAACCGCTTTAGAAATCTCACTGATTTGGTATTTGTTGGTGTAATAGATCATTTTGAAATCACCTTCAACGTCGGTGTTTTTGTAGTAATCTACTAATGCTGTGAAAAGAAATGAACCTTTTGGAACAGAAATCTCTTCAAGTTTTACACCCTCACGTGTTTCACTGGTTAAAGTGATAGAACTAACCCCTGAGAGGTCACCAGCACCTGCTGTTACTTTTTCAATGACTTTGTCAAATTCAACTTTATTGCCCATAGTAGCTGGGAAGTGGTATCCACAAATAAACATGATGTACTCCTTATACCTAGTGTATTAAGCGGTTGCTTTTTTGCCGATAGCGTCTGCTTCGACTTCTTCTTCTAAACCAAATTCCATCAAGAGCGCCTCAAGGTCATCCATCTCTAGTGGTTTTGGGATCACTTTAAGGTCGTTTGCAATGATTTTTCTTGCAAGCTCTCTGTACTCAAACGCTTGGTCAGATTTTTCTGCAAACTCGACAACGGTCATACGGCGAAGCTCTGCACGTTGTACGTGGTTACTTCTTGGTACGAAGTGAATCATTTGTGTGCCGATTTGTTCTGCTAAGTGTTTAGCAAGGTCATACTCACGGTCTGTCATACGAGCGTTACAGATAAGACCAGCAAGTCTTACACCACCAGTGTTTGCATACTTCAAAATACCTTTAGAGATGTTGTTAGCCGCGTACATTGCCATCATTTCACCTGACATAACGATGTAAATCTCTTGTGCTTTACCTTCACGAATTGGCATCGCAAATCCACCACAAACAACGTCGCCAAGAACATCGTAAGAGACAAAATCTAGATCTTCATCGTATGCACCCTCTTCTTCAAGGAAGTTAATCGCTGTGATAACACCACGACCTGCACAACCAACTCCTGGCTCTGGTCCACCACTCTCTGTACACATGATGTAACCCTCTGTGATGGTTGTATCATCTGGGTGAAACTCAGCCGCACCTGGTTTACATACATCTTCAAGCTCTAAGTCTTCAACTGTACCTACTTCAGAAGCTAATTGCATAATAGTACATTGTGCTTTTTCGTGTAAGATAAGACGTGTTGAGTCTGCTTTAGGGTCACAACCAACGATAAGAATTTTTTTACCGAAGTAGTGCGCCATAGCCGCTAGTGTATTTTGTGAAGTGGTAGATTTACCAATTCCGCCTTTGCCATAAAAAGCAATCTGTCGAAGCTCAGACATTTTGTTCTCCTTGTGTAAGTTTTTACTTCGCTCTACATTTTGCATATAGTGTTCCGTAGAAAAATACTTTTGAAAAAAATTCAAATAGGAAACAAAATAGTTATCTGTTATAGTAAAGTGGTATAGTGATAGAAAGGAGAAAGAATAGAGGTAAGAAGAGAAGCCTTTGGATTTTAGTGGTCGCTAAGGAAGACAGCTATTTGAAGTATAAAATGAAAAGTTTAACCCTGAGCTCTTTTCTTTTTATATGTAAATGATTTATTGAAATTGTATGTTATTTTTATTTGCGTTTTTCGCCATATAGAGCAATTGATCACATCGTAAAAAGATGCTATCTTTAGTATCTTCATTGTGATAAGTGGTCACTCCAAAACTACATGTCATGTTTAAATTTTCGGCAAAGAGATTTTGAGCAATCGCTTTTCGAATCGATTCTACTTTTTCTACGGTTGTTGTAAGATTACTTTCGGGTAAAATCATCATAAACTCTTCGCCACCCCATCTTGCCAACACATCGCTACTTCGAATCATACTTTTTACAAAAGCGCTAATATCCATCAATGCTTGATCACCTTTTTTGTGACCATATTGATCATTAATCATTTTAAAGTTATCAATATCCATTAAAACGATACTCAGCGGGTACATATACCGCCTAGCCCGATCTATCTCTTTATCCAGTATTCGTTCAAATTCGCGTCTATTCAATAAAGTCGTTAGAACATCATGAGAGGCATTGTAATGAGCTTCTTCTATCTGTAAATTGAGTTGTTCATTGATTTGATTGAGCTCTTTTGTTCGCTCTTTAACGAGTATTTCAAGTTGAGCATTATCATTGGCTAAAAGTTTATTTTTTTCAATCAAACTATCTCTTAAAAGTTTAGCTTCATGGATGTTTGTATGCGCACCAATCATTCGAAGGGCACTACCATCCTCTTTTCTTTGCACAATTTTTCCGCTATCTTCAATCCACAAATACGAACCATCGCATTTTCGGCATCGATACATTATTTGGTACACGTCACTTTTACCCGTAACATATGCTTCAAAATGAGCCATAACATGAGGATAGTCATCTTCATGAATGATATCTTCCCATGTAAAAACATCATTTTTGCATGAATCATAGTCATACCCCAACATATGAAACCAACCAATACTACGATAAACATGCCCTGTTGCGACATTCCAATCCCAAAAGCCTTGATTTGAAATATCCAGAATATTATTTAATGTAAAATCAGCATCATTTGCATTGTGATGAACATATGTTTTTTTCATGGAATTATTATACATTAAAAACATCACGCAAATGAAAATAAGAAAAACTTCTGCCTACTTATTGCACAGATGCCTAAGAAACCTTGTGGTACAATTTCATTACTATTTTTTTTGGAGCCAGTAATGAGCAGTATTGTTTTTTTAAATGGAGATTTTTGTAAAGAGGAAGATGCCAAAGTATCGATTTTCGATCGTGGTTATCTTTTTGGTGATGGCATCTACGAAGTTGTACCTGTTATTAATGGAAAAGTAATTGATAAAGAGCCTTTTTATGAGCGTTTCAATGCAAGCCTAAGCAAGATCAGTCTTAAAGCACCTTATTGTAAAGCTGAGATTGAAACGATCTTAGATACATTGATCGCTAAAAATGAGGTTGTCGAAGGCGGCATTTATATGCAAGTCACACGCGGTGTTGCACCACGTGAATTCTACTTCCCTGAAAATACACCAACCACATTTATGGCATTTACCTTTAAAAAAGAGATCATCAAAAATCCTCTTGCAGAAAAAGGTGTAAAAGTTGTCAGTTGTGCAGACATTCGATGGAAACGTAGAGACATCAAGTCTATCTCTTTACTTGGTCAAGTTTTAGCGAAAGAGGAAGTACACCAAAAAGGTGCATATGAAGGCTGGATGGTTGAAGATGGTTTTGTCACAGAAGGAACATCTTCAGCAGCGTTTATCGTTAAAGATGGTGTCATCATTACTCGCCCTCTTTCAAATGCTATCTTACCAAGTATCCGTAGAAAACTTCTCATGGAATACACAAAAGAAAATAACATCAAAGTTGAAGAGCGTTTATTTACGATCGAAGAAGCGTTAAATGCAGACGAAGCGTTTATGGCAAGTGCGACTATTTTTGTTTTACCTATCATCGAGATTGATGGCAAACCTATCGGTAGTGGAAAACCTGGTCCTATGGTGAAGAAACTTCGTGAAATGTATGTTGAAGCAGCCCTAAAAGAGGCAAATGCTTAAATCTTCAAAGAGGCTTTTTTAAGCCTCTTTTTTCTCTCTCTTTAGACGCTTTTACTCATTTGTTGAATCCATCTTACACTTAAAAGATCCAGTGGAGTTCCTCTCTCACTCAATTTTTCAATCAATAAAGCTTTACGTTCTTCATTGAGATTCTGTCCTGCTTTGAGCTTACACGAGAGTGATGTTGGATGAAGCCTACATATGCCTATGTTCTCTAAGGCTTTTTTATACATAGGATGGGATGCTTCAAGAGGCTCATACCCACCTTCTGGTTGTAGTTTTTGCATGAGGGCATTCAGTACGTCTGCTTTTTTAGCCACATCATTTACGATTTCAATACGCCCTATAACATGCACAGACATATAAAGTTGTGAGGCAGGACAAGCGGAGCGTGTGTTGCTAAAATACGATGGCAACACAGAGAGTGGTTTGACGACACTAAAACTCGCTTTTGGATTTTTAGCGATTACCTCCATTTTACGCCCTTCTTTTGAACCATGAAAGCAGATCGTTTCATCATGCCAAACAAAATTCAGCGGAACAGCGTAAGGTTCATCTTCATCAACAAGACACAGCGTTCCATGTTCGCATGTCACAAATAACTCTTCTACAAGGGCTTTGTCATTGATTTCAAATTCTGCTCTTCTCATCGTTTTACCTATACAGTTTGCGTAGCACTCAAAATTGTAATCTTCATGATAGCCCGTGCCCAAGGGTAACTCTCTTTCGCAACATCATACGCATCACCATCGAAGACCATTTTGGCATGACCGCTCAGTAAAAACCCTGTTCCCATACCATGCAAGCCTTCTACTTCTTTACTACCAACGGTTACTAAAACTCTGTCATCATGGTGTAACGCTTCTTCCATACCTTGCATTCCACCCACAGGAACGATAAAACTGTCATTACCTACTTTTACGTACGAGTGCCATGTATTGACAACATGAGGGAACTCTTTCCCTTGAGCGACGATGGCAACAACGCCTTCTTTTTGCATGACACGTTTGAGTGTTTCTGAGATCATTTTCTACTCCATCCTATTATTTTAAATCATAAGTGTGGTATTATATTCGCAATCTGTACTCTTTACAAGAGCCAGTTTATAAAATATTTTAGGGGACAGTTGATGTATGTTTTAGATAAAGATATAAATGAGCCTCTTTACATACAGCTTTATAATGCCATCAAAAAAGAGATCACACATCATTTAAAAGCTGGTGCAAAACTCCCTTCTGTTCGTAAAATTGCACTAGAGTATAAAATCAGTAAAAACACTGTTGAATTAGCCTATAAACAGCTTTATGCGGAAGGTTACATCGAGAGTATTCCTAAAAGTGGTTACTTTGTTGCCGACACGCTTTTAGAATCCCATCATGATTCTACCATTATGCAAAAAGCACACGATGAGACAAAATCAACACTACGCTATGATTTTTTTCCTGCACGATTAACCAATGATGCATTCCCCTTAAAACTCTGGAAACGTCTTTTCATCAAAGCGATGGAAGCACAACTCGATTTTGGCGCATATGGCGATAGACAAGGAGAACAAGGACTACGAGATGAAATCGCGAAGTACCTTATCAAATCACGTGGCGTAGTGTGTGATGCTTCGCAAATTGTGGTATGCGGAGGTTTTACTGACTCTATGAACCTCATCGCCACACTTTTTGTAAAAGAGCTCCATGAAATTGCCATCGAGTATCCTGGTTATCCTGTTGCAGGTAAAATTTTTGGCGATTATGGTTATGCGTTGTTACCTATTGATGTCAATCACAATGGACTAGAGATCGATAAGCTTGAGGCAACCGATGCAAAGTTGGTATATATTACGCCATCCCATCAGTATCCAACGGGAGTGACTATGCCCATTGCCAACCGCATCAAACTTCTCAATTGGGCAAAGCGCACTGGTGGCATGATTATTGAAGATGATTATGACAGTGAGCTCAGGTACCAAAATCGTCCCATCCCTTCTCTTCAAGGACTTGACAATGATGACCGTGTCATCTACATCGGAACATTTTCCAAATCTCTCGCCCCTGCTCTTCGCGTCAGTTATCTTGTGCTACCTCATCGTTCTATAGAGCGATATAAGACCATCTGTCAAACGCATCATCTGAGATGCTGTGTATCTCTTTCCACACAAAAAACATTAGAACTTTTCATGAAAGAGGGACATTGGGAACGTCATTTACGTAAAATTCGTACACTCAATCGTAAAAAACATGACCTTATGAAAGAGACTCTCAAAACTGTATTTAAAGACATGATAGAGATCATCAGCGAAGGCGGGGGACTTGCCATTATCATACGACCAACCATCGACATTAATCTTCAAAAATTAAGAGCAAATGCCCTTAAAGAAGGTGTGAAAATTTATCTAGGAAGCGATGACTATGGTGAGGCATGGGAAGCTCTTAGAATGGGTTTTGGAGGCTTGCAAGAACGTGAAATAATTGATGCCATCAAACTTTTAAAAAAGATCTGGCTAAAAACACTTGATGAATAATCAATAGCTATTTTAAAGATAAACAAGCTTAAATTATCTATAATTGTAATACTTTATCACAAAGAAGATTGATGACAGCCCTCCTCACAAAACTTCAGTATATTGTAGATCTTGTTGTTGCGCAGTCTCCCTCAAAAAATAAAGACGAACTTGCAAGGCTTAACCATTACGTGTGGGCTGCAATCATGATTTTACCGCTTTCAATGGGACTTTGTATTTATAATAGTTACAACCACGAATTCGTCATTGCTGGTGCTATTACATTTTTCTCATTTTATTTATTGGGCACACTTCTTTTAATTCCCAAAATAGATAAAATCTATCCTCTCTATCATATCGCTAATTTTATTCTTCTTTCTTTATTGGTTTATATTATATATGCAGATACAGAGCAATCACGTATTTTATGGGCGTATTGCTATCCAATAGGCATTATCTTTTTACTGGGAAACCGTATAGGTTTTATATGGAGTTGTTTATTTTTACTGATGATTATTGGACTTTTTCTCTTTGTTCCTAAAATCCATGCACTCTATCATACGCCCTTTCAAGTACGCTTTTGTATCTCTTATATGATTGTAACCATGATTAGCATTTGGATTGAGTACCATCGTTCTCGTTTCGAAGAAGAATCAACACAAACACATGAAGCGCTCTGTTTTGAGCAAATCCTTCTCAAAGAAGAGATAGACAGACGAAAAGTACTAGAATGTGAGTTACAATACCTCGCACAAACAGATCCTCTTACTAAACTCTATAATCGAGGACATTTTTTAAACGAAGCAGAAAAAGAGCTTCAACGTTCTTTACGCTATGGCAAATCTTTGTGTTTGGCTGTTCTTGACATTGACCATTTTAAACATATTAACGACACATTTGGACACCCAGCAGGAGATGCTGTTCTTCAAGCGATTGCTGACTACTTTAAGCAGAGTTTGCGAGGAACTGACATTGTAGGGCGTTTGGGTGGTGAAGAGTTTGCCTTTTTACTTTTACATATTACAAAAGAACAAGCAAAAGTAAAACTAGAAGAACTATGCAAAGAACTCAGCGCATTTCCTGTTACACTCCCCAATGGTAAAACACTCAGTTTTACAGTAAGCATTGGGTATGCGATGAGTGGTATAGAGATTAAGCGATTTGATGAGCTTTACATCCAAGCGGATGAAAAGCTCTATGAGGCAAAAGCGGCAGGGCGTAACTGCGTACGTTAATTAGTTGGAAGCCTTTTTAGCAAGATTTTCATTTTTAGTACGTCCATTCATATCAAAACCGTAACGATTGTATCCGCCTATAAAGATTTTTTGAGCAGGGTCAAAACTCTCTGAGCACGCCTCTTTGTCATACTTCACCATAAACTTTTTAGTTCCTTCTTCAACGTTTAGATAGTACTCGACTCCTTTATCGACCATTGCGATTTTGGAGAAGTCTTTGCACTGCTTTTTGAGGTCATCAGGAAGAGTGTGGTACTTGTTGAGCTCATCCAAGATTTGTTTGTACTGTTTGGTGGTTGAGTCAAAAAAGACTTTGTTTTGCTCTGCATGAACTTTATTGACGACCAAAGAGAGATCTTTATGTTTAAAGGTCTGAGGTAAATTACCAGCTAGATTTTGCGCCATAAACGAAGCGTACATCTCTGGTGTAATGTTAAATGGGAGTGCCAATTTTGGTGTTTCTGCATAAACACACACTCCTAATGCCAATCCTAAAACTAACCATGCTTTTTTAAGCGTTTTCATTGTGAAAAAATCCTTCTAAACTTTTGCGGTATTTTAACGCATTTTCATGAATCAATCGTGAACAACACTCTTTTTTTCTTGAAAATAGATAAAAAATCCAAGCCCTACAAAAACCAAACTCATACCTATCCATGCTTGTGCATTAGGGAGTGTAGCACCTAAGAAGAGCATCTCTCCAAGCAGAGCGAAGATAACTTCACTCGCTTGTGTCGCATCGACTGCGGCAAGTTCACTGGACTTGTGCGCTCTATGACGTGCGAGTAAAAAAAGTGTGGTTGCAACAAGACCTGAGAGCAAGGCAACCAAAGAGGTATTAAAGACTTGCCCAAATGAAGGCATTGAAGGGCTTATGAGTAAAACCAGCACAAGCCAAAATGGTAAAGAACCTAACGAAAGTAGAAACACTTTATTGAAAGCATTTTCCAACAAAGGTGAGTCGATTTTGGGAAAATGTGCATGTCCATGTTTGGACTCCCATACCAATTGATTTCCAAAAGGATAACAAAACGCTGCGATGAGAACAGGAAATGCACCCTTAACAAACTCTATAAAATGAAATGTCGTAATATGCGATGTATTAATGAGTCCTACACCTATAACGATGATGGTCGAAAAGACCCAAATGCGTTTAGGAAACACTCTTCCAAAGAGCATTAAAACAAAGAGTGAAGCGATGATAGTGAGTTGCCATGTAGCCGCAACAACCCATGCAGGAGCATAATCAGCGCTATAACAAAGCAATGCGTAAAAACAACCAAAACCAATGCTTCCTGCAACCATCCAAAAGAGCCAATGTTCCCAAAAAAGTTTCAAAAGAGCTTGAAGCGGTTTTTTGCCCTGAAAAAGGCGAATGACGATAAGTAAAAACAAAACCATAAAAACATAACGAAGCGATGCCGACCAAACCCAATGACCACCTTCGAGACTCATAAGACGATTGAGCACAAAGGTTGAGCTGAAAAAAAGAGCTGAGAGTAAACCAAGAGCGATTAGCGCTACCATACATCTTCCTCGTATCATAAATGAAGCGCTATTATACCTATTCGTTTGTCTAAAGAGTGGTTGAAAAATAGACTTATTCACTTCTCGAAGAGGACAATCAACACTATAACATTGTGATAATGTTGTGTAAAATACTCATACATTACCACTCTGTGTCTAAAATCTTGACATAGGTAAATGAAATGCTCATTTTATTGTGTTACTATACGACATTTTATTTAAAGGTTTTGTATGTCGGGCACACTCAAGGCTCATTTTATGGTACTACTTGCTACACTCTTGGTTGCGGGCTCTTTTATCGTCTCCAAAAAACTTGCAGGGGTGATTCATCCTATTTCACTCAATTTACTTCGCTTCTCCATTGCTTCTTTAGTGTTAGCCCCCTTTATACTTTTAAATGCAATCAAGCGTGCAAAAATTGTCACAGTGCTTCCAAGAACACTGATTATCAGCTTTTTTTATGCACTCTACTTTATCATTTTTTTTAAAGCGCTTGAGTACACATCTGCGCTCAGTACAGGGACACTTTACACTCTCGTTCCACTTCTTACAGGTATATTATGTATCTTCTTTTTTAAAGAACCCATCAGTAAAAAACAGTTCGTGATTTATATTTGTGGCATCATTGGTACACTGATCGTTGTCTTTAAAGGCAATCTTGAGCGCTTTTTGAGTTTTTCGCTCTGTTATGGCGATATTATCTTTTTAGGAGCAATTCTCTGTATGGCGCTTTACTCCATTAGTACCAAATTTTTTCATCGTAAAGATGACGACATGGGTGTACTTGTGTTTATGACACTTGTTGGAGGAACACTGTGGATGGGAAGTACGTTAATGCTTTTTCATATTCCACTCGAGTGGGAACATCTCAACACTACGCATCTTAATTATTTGCTCTATCTGGCGATTATCACTACGTTTTTTACCGTTTATTTGTATCAAAAAGCAACCGTTGTAATAGGTCCTAAAAAAGTGATGGCGTATGTTTATCTTAGTCCTGCAAGCATTGCATTACTGTTGTATCTTTTTGAGGGTGTTACACTTTCTATTGCTGTATGTGTGGGCATTGCGATCTCTGCTGTTGCGACATTTTTACTACTCAAATAAGGCATCAAACGATGCCTCAGCTTCTAATACGTAAGTGTTATATTGCCTTCTAAATACTCTTTGCACATTCCTGAGATAAAGATATACCCTTCACTCACACGACAATAAAGCACTCCTGAACGAGCAGAAGCTTGCAGTGCTATAAGCTCATTTTTTCCTAAGCGTTTTGCCCAAAATGGTGCGAGTCCTGCATGGATAGAACCTGTTACAGGGTCTTCCACACCACCATTGGCAGGCCAAAAATAACGTGAGGCAAAGTCATATGCCCTACTTGGAGCCGTTACGACCACATCAAGAGGGGCTAATGTTTTTAGTTTTTCTAGATCAGGCACAACGTTTTTGACATCTTCTTCACTTGCATAGACCGCAAAGTATGCTTGTTGGTTTTTATGATATTCCAACGGCTTTATAGAAAGCCCATTTTTTAGGGCTTCTGGTACTTCACTGAGAACTTCAGGTTCACGGTTTGGAAAGCGCATTTCTATGCGTTCATTATCACGTTCATTGACCTCTATGCTTCCTACTGCTTTTGCCCAAAATGTGATAGTACCTTTTTCACCAAGATGAGTAAAAATGACATAGGCACTTGCAAGTGTTGCATGCCCACAAAAGTCGATCTCTTTCAGTGGAGAGAACCAGCGTATCTCATAAACTCCTACATCATTTCGTACAAAAAAGGCTGTTTCCGAGAGGTTGTTTTCAGAAGCAATGTTTTGCATCACGCCTTCAGGTAGCCAACTATCTAAGGGTACAACAGCAGCTTGGTTGCCTTTGAACAGTTCTTTGGTAAACGCATCGATGATGTAGATGGGAAATTGAGAGAGTTTCATATAAAATCCTTATTGATTGTTAAATTTATCATACATTAATACAACTTCCCAAACAGATCCAAATGTGTCATGTATATCCTTACATCAAACTCTAACTGATGGTAGCTTGACTCCATCTTTTCGCACAAGGCATAAAACGCTTTGTTGTGCTCTTTCTCTTTGAGGTGAGCGAGTTCATGCACACAAATCATCTTTAAAAAAGGCTCTGGCGTATTTTTAAAGACCGATGCTACACGGATTTCGCTTTTGCTTCGCAGGCGACCTCCATGGTTTTTGATGGTCACTCTATGCAAGCCTAGTGCGTCATTGATGTCACTAATCTTGCCATCGTAAAGCACTTTGGTGATGGGTTCACTTTTTCGCAAGAACTCTGCTCTTAGCTCCATGACATACGCATACAATGCCTTATCACTGGTAATGCTATGTGTGGTGGGGTACTTTGCCAGCAGGTATGCGCCTAGTTTTTCGGTTTTAATGAGATGGCGTATTTGTTCTTTGAGGTGTTCTGGGTAATGGGCGATGTATTCTAAATTTGGCACAGGTTATCATCTTTGTTATGGAAATATTGTGTCTAAATGCTCATGCATTTTAACGATGTTCTCTTTGCTCGATTTTTCGATGCAGGCTTGTTTATCGGCTATCAGTTCTTGTTCTAAAAGCCCGATAATGCTCTTTAAACAGCTGCTATGAGACGTATTGTAGCGTTTAATGCGCTCAATTTGGGTATTTTTATCTTGTACTTTTCCAAAAGCATTCTGCAACGGTTTGAAGCTCTTTGAAAATTGCGTAAGTTCAACGGCGTCCGCATTGTAGCGCAGTTTTTTATAGTGAAGTCGAAGCTTGTGAAAGCGCTCATTTGGGGCATCAAGATGTAATTTTTTTGAGGCTTTTGCTATCTTTTTAAGGCGTTTTGTAAGGATTTCTTTGATGTATTTGTAGAGTTTTTCTTCTGATTTCGGTAAACAGAGTTTTTCATCATTTTGTATAGCCTGCAACTTTGCTATGAGTTCATCTTTAAATGCATGGGTGTATCTCTTCTCAAAAGAGGCGTAGGCTTCTTTTTTTTCTAACATCAGTTTTGCTTCTAAACTTTCAAGCTCATATAGACACGATGGCTCGACACGTGTTTTATACGCTTCAATACACTCTAAAAAGACGTCGATGTCACGCATTTCATTCGTCTCTTTTTGCAAAGATTTGAGAATTTTCTCTAGTGTAAATTTGCGTTTTTCTTCCATAAATTCGCTAAATTCCAAGCAAACGGAACGTGCCATACGCACACTCACACGGTACTGGTGCAAACTTTCAGGCTCTTTGGTCTCTAAAAAATCACTCAAATAGGTTGCAATATTTTCTATCGTTTTTAAGAGCGTATGTTTGAGCAAAGACTTGACACTGTGGCGATCCAATTTGTGCATTTTAGGAGACATTTTAAGCACCTTTATCTAATTTAAACGGGAGTTTTAAGAGGAAGCATCATTTTGTATTGACCTTAAAAATTGTAGTCTTTTAAGATTAATCTCACGTTAATATTAACTTCTTGTTAACCATCGGTATAAAAAGAAGCGTTATAATGTGCTAGAAAAACATAGATACACTACAAAGGCTTTTTATGCAAGAAAATATGAACGAAACACTCCAAAATCTAGCCGCTTTGGAAGCACCACAGCGTAACTGCGCTTTGGTTTATCTCAAGCTTATTTTGTTGCCAACATTGGCATATGTCTATTTTTTGCTGGGCTTCTTAGGCATTTTACACTTTAAAGTTGGTATTCACAGTATTGTACTGATTGGGTTTATTTACATTGTTTCCCTCATTTTTGCAAAGCACAATGGCGAATTTGGTGTGTGCACTTTTAGGCGTTACGCCAAAGAGTTTCAAACGGAACTTCATGAGTATATCTCTAAAAACTTGATGAGCATTGGTGGAAAGACAAAATCAAACGCTTCGTTTGAAAACTTCATCGATACCTATGCAAAAGGCATTCGCAATGACAACTACGCTTCTGTTGCAGCGAGCATCTTCCCAACGATGGGTATTTTAGGTACATTTATCTCCATTGCACTTACACTTCCTGACTTTTCATCGCAAAATGCAGGTGCGCTTGAGAATGAGATAAGCCTTCTTTTAAGCGGTGTAGGAACTGCATTTTATGTCTCAATTTATGGTATTTTGCTTTCGTTATGGTGGATCTTTTTTGAAAAAAGAGGACTAAGCCGTTTCGATAGAGATGTAGCCGTCATTCAAAATGCTACAGCATCCCTCTTTTGGACCAAAGAAGAGATAGAACAAGCCTATTTACAAGAAAATCTCCAAAATTTTGAACGCATTGGAAAGATGTTTGAGCGTCTTAGCTCCAACGACTTCTTTGAGAGACTTGGTAAAAGTATTGAGACAAAATTCAAACTCTTTGATGAGATGCTCAACCTAGAAGCTCTTGCGGTCAAACGTGGTGCAGAACACATCAAAGAAGGCATGGAAGCACTTTCACGCTCACAAGACAGACAACGTGACCTATCCATTATTCATGAGGACATTCTCACAAAACTGACACTGTTCAATGAAAGCACAACCAATTTGCAGATAAAAATTGCTAAAAGCAGCGAAGAGATGGTAAAAACAAACCAAGAACTCTTACGAACGCTCCAAGAAACAAGCAGCATTCAAGGAGATACAACCAACCCAGAAGTAGAGTCCCTCAAAGAGAGCTTGAAGATCATCGACGCTGAAACTGAAGAGATCATCCAAAAAATGGATGCGTTAAAATAATGCGCTACAACCGTTCACGAAGTACCGACCAAAACTTCTGGGTCTCGTATGCTGATTTGATGGCAGGATTGTTGTTTGTTTTTATCTTGCTCATTGGTGCTATCGTCGTAAAATATGTCTATGTACAGACCGATCTTAAGGGCATTAAAAACGATCTTGAAGAGCAAAAGAGAGTGTTGCATCTTGCGCAAGATGCACTAGCACAAAAACAGCGCGACTTTCTAAGGCTACGTTCCGATATGAATGTCACCAGTGCATCGTTGCAAATCGCACAAGAGTTACTTTCTCAAAAAGAGGCAAGCTTAGAGGAAGCAACTGCTCAATTACAACTCAGTGACAGAGAAATCGAAAATCTTAAAAAACTGTTACTTGACACAGAACTCGCACGCGATGAAGTCAAAGGCGAACTCGTAGCAAGCCAAATGGAGCTAGGAACGACGACACAAACCCTCAAACTCAAAGAGGGAGAGCTTGCTCTTTTAAGCGCAAAACTTTTGGAGAGTACGGCTTCTCATCAGCAGTTAGTGGAAGACCTTAACATCACCAAATCACGCATCAAAAACCTTACAGGTATTCGTATCAAAGTGGTGCAAGAGCTTAAAGAGAAACTGGGTAAAAAGATCAACATTGACCCTAATAGTGGAGCGATCAGACTGCCCTCTTCTGTTTTGTTTGATGTAGGCTCATATGAGTTAAAACCAGAAGCGCAAAAACAGCTCAAAGAGACGTTACAACCTTATTTGCAAGTACTTTTAGATGATACAACGATACGTGAAAATATCGATCATATCGTGATAGAAGGACATACGGACTCTGATGGTAGCTATATGCACAACCTTGATCTTTCACAAAAACGCGCCTACTCGGTCATGGCGTTTATTTATTCATTAGGGGATGAGAAACGCACGGCAATGCTTCAAAAGTACCTCAGTGCCAATGGTAGGTCTTACAGTGATCGTATCTTTAAAAATGGGGTGGAAGATAAAGAAGCATCTCGTCGCATCGAGATTAAGTTTAACCTCTCCAATAAAAAAGCGATTGAAGAGATCGAAACATTTTTAAATCGTAAAGAATAAACGCATAAGCATCTTGCAAATGCTCTTTTGCAAGATGCTCACATCGCCTATTAATGCCTTCTTCCCTCATATCTGTCGTCATCATCTCTTCTATCATGTCTATCTTCATGACGGTCATCTCGTTGATCGTAGTGTTCGTTATGTTTATAATGAGGATCTCTGTAAACTCTTTGTTGCTCTTGATACACGTGAGGCACATAAATCTCTTCACGTTTGATAATTACACGTCTATCTTCATAACGATCATAACGTCTGCTGTCATAGCGATAGTCATCTCTTAGGTCATGATGATGTCTAAGTTCATTAAAGTCATTGGACGAAACAATAACACCCACCAAAGAAGCAATCTCTACCCATGTCGAATAGCGATTTTGTCTATAAACACTCAACACATAATCATAAGGTCGTCCTGAAAGTTCTGCTAAACGAAAAATCATATACGCATCGGCTGGTTCACGTACGCTATCTAGGATAACGATAACACGGGACTCCGGAAGGCGAAAACGATCCGCTAAGCCATAGCGATAACCATAAGGATCTGCATGATAACGGTTGTTAAGGCTTAATCTCCATTCAAAATCAACACCTGCGCTTAGTGGCGCCACAAGAGCACCCAAAGCCAACAACGAAAATAAACTCTGTTTTAATTTCATTTTTTCTCCTTCATAACCACAAATACAGTGCGAATCTTACTCTAAAATCCCTTTAGTTTTAAGGGCTTCAACACTCAATAATTTACGAAGAGGCAATTCATCGGATGAATCGATAATAAGGTTAGTAGCAAAGAAATAAACGCCTTTACTACTCTCCGCATACCCCACATACCAACCATGATGTTCACCTCCATTAGGCACTGCCCATCCTGTTTTTGCACGAATGGTAAAGTTTTTACCTTGTTCATCCACCATAATCGCTTTTAGAATATCAATGTGTTCTTGGCGAAACGGTAGATCATTTTTATAAAGCTTTTTCAAAAAGGCAATTTGCTCATACGCACTGATACGAAGCTCTCCATCAAGCCAAAAACGCTCAACATCCATTCCTGTTTTTTCATTGCCGTAATGAAGTTTTTGAAGATACGCATTGTACTTTTCAAACCCAATATGACGGGCAAAAAATTGGTAGCACCACACACACGAACTTTTAAATGCAGAACGCAAATCTTGGTCTTGATTCCACGCTCTCACACTGCGTTCTACCTTATCCCAAACGATAAGAGAATCTAAACGCACAACACCTTCTTCGAGTGCAATGAGTGTATTTGGAATTTTAAACGTTGACGCGGGAAGAAGCGGCATATGAGCGCGTTCATCATTGTAAACATAACGCTCTGTGCCATCCAATGACTCAATGATCATCGTTCCTTTGATAGCCTCATTTTCAAACAATTTAGCAATGCTAACATCGTCTTTCGCACCAAGTAAACATACCAAGCCAAGCATGAAACAAAACGTTTTTACCATACATTTCCTTCTTATGAGCTAGTGTGCAATTATACTCTTTTACCCCCTTGAAATTCTGTGTTTAATCTAAAGTGCGCCTTTACATGTATAAACGATTTGGCTATTATTTAGTATAAAGTCATCAAGGGAATGTGATGCTCAAAGAGATACTCAAAAATAAAGATTTATGTAAAATTCGTACAATCACCTCGTTTTTAACACTCTCAAAAGAGATAAGTGAATGGGAAGACGCTATCATCAAAGCAGCAACATTTGGCGGTGACCTTGCTAATGAGTTTCATGCACATGGTTATCATGTCCAGTCCGTTCGTCTTGTTACCAATGCATTTGGTGAGTACCTTGACACATCTTCATTTCATGCTGTTCTCAAAGATATGCACTACCTTCAAGATGTGCTAAAAAGCCCTTCAATGCCAAACATTCGTATTCGTTTTGCTATCGGAGAGGCTAAAACTCCTGATGAAATCGCTCTGTTACCTGAGATGATTAAAGCCTATGGAGATATCTGTAACGCTTGTGTGAACATTGATGTTGATGAATTGGGAATGGTAGATCGTGAACTGACCCTTTGTTGTGCTAAATCAGTCGTTGAGCTCGGTCGCATTACGCCAAGAGGCGAAGGTAATTTCAATTTTACAATCAATTACAACTGCAAATCGCACATCCCCTATTTTCCAGCATCCTACCACAACAGTCATGATGAGAACTGTTTTGCCCTAGGGCTTGAAAGTCCAGACTTGTTGGTTGAAGCACTAAAGAGTTTGAAGCCAGAAACTGACCATAACGTTAAGATGCATAAATCGTATGGCATTATGAAAGATGCCTTACAGTACCACATCACGGATATTGTAAGTATTGTCAATGCGTATGAACACCCTTATAAAACGAAATTTGCTGGTATAGATACCTCCGCAGCACCTTCAAAAAATTGCTCCTCAATGGTTGATGTTTATAAACTTCTTGGAGTGCCCTATTTTGGGGCATCAGGTACGCTTGAAGCTTCCGCACTTCTCACCAAAGTGTTTAAAGCACAAAAAGGATGTGATCTTGTAGGTTTTTCAGGACTCATGCTAGCGGTTGTCGAAGATGAAGGTTTAGCAGATGCTACCACGAGGGATGAGTTCGATATAAGAGCCCTTCTTCAGTACTCTGCCGTATGCGGTATAGGACTGGACACTGTACCTATTGAGGGAAATACATCTGCACAAAAAATCGCTGACATTTGTTGCGATACAGGAACGCTGGCGTTTAGACTCAACAAACCGCTCACAGTACGACTTTTCCCTGTACCACATCTAAAAGCGGGAGATATGACACAGTTTGAGAGCGATGATCTGTGCAATAGTGTGGTCTTAAGAGTACCGTAACACTAAAATATGCTATGATTATTGAAGAATAAAAGGGGGTTTGCTTGGCTATCCTTCAAAAAAATATTTGGACGATTTTTTACATTCTTCTGATCGGTGCTTTTATTTTTTTAGGCATTGTGTCATTTACAAAATGGGAAAGTGTACACGAAAAATACACCACGGACCAAGCCAATCTCGTCAAACTTGTTTCAAACGCGACACACTCTCTTTTTCTCTCTCAAGAGACGACTCTTAATATCTTAGGCAATCAGATTTTAAAAGACAAAGACCCTCGCGTCATGGATGATCTGCTTATCCTTAACCCTTCTATTGTGGCATTTGGATTTGTCGATTTGGATGGAAATTATCAGCATGTCAGCTCAAACTTCAATAAAGCAAAACTGCCAAATCTAAGACAACATGAGGCAACAAAAGACTCTTTTGATTATACTATGACCCAAGAAAAAATGGTGTTAGGGCGTACCTATTTTATCGCCACGAGCGGACATTGGGGCATACCAATTCGTAAAAGTATTTTTGATCATGAAGGTAAACGTGTTGGCGTCATGACCGCAGGCCTCGCCATAGAAGGTGCTTTTAAAATTTTCACAGAAAATCTTTCGCTTGGAGAGTACAACAAAGTTACCCTCATCCGAAACCGCGACCAATTCGTTCAGTACCAATCATCCAATCATGAAACACCCAAAAATCTCTATGAGAAACCACTTGCAGACAATTTTCTTATGTCCACTTTAGATACCGTGATGCGCAAGTACCACGTTTCCATTGATGAGATAAAACAACAACCTGAAATCTACACGATAGAAACAACCTCAATAGATGATAAATCTGTCCAAATGGCACTCAAATATGAACCACGTTATGAGCTTTGGATACTCTCAGAAATCGATCATAATCAAATTGTGGATGATTTTATTGAAAGCTTCATAAGCTATGTGCTTATTTTTGTCATCGTGCATGTGATTTTGTTTTTACTCTTTAAAATCATCTCTCATGCTGAAGAAAAACGCAGTAAAGATCTCATTTTTCAAGCAACACATGATGAACTTACAAAACTGCCTAATCGAAGTTATCTACAACAGTCTATTCAAAAATGGATTTATGACAAAGCACCACCTTTTAGCCTCTATTACCTCGATATGGATCATTTTAAAAACATCAATGATAGCTTTGGTCACCAATTTGGAGACATCCTTTTGGTGGAGTTTGCCAAACGTATCTCTGCAATGGTGAGAAAAGAGAGTGTGGTGATTCGTCAAGGTGGTGATGAGTTTGTTATATTGACCTATCGTACCGACGAAGAGGATATTCTTACTCATTCACAATCCATACTTAATGAAATCTCAAAACCGTATCATATCAAACAGTTTAGTTTTGTTGTTGGTGCGAGTATTGGTATTGCGAAGTATCCGGAACATGGTACGTCATTAGATATGCTTTTACGTGCTGCTGATATTGCGATGTATGAAGCTAAAAAATACAAAAATAGCGTTCGTCTTTTTGCACCATCCATGCAATCAGGCTATCTTAACCGTGTCAATGTAGAACAAGCACTCCATAAAGCACTTGATAAACATGAATTTTATATGGTGTATCAACCACAAGTTGACCATGAAGGAACGATTTACGGTGTTGAAGCATTGGTAAGATGGAACAGTGCAGAGATGGGATTAGTTCCACCAGATCAGTTCATTCCTATCGCTGAAGCTGCGGGTGTAATGCCTCGACTTGGAAAATTCATCCTAAGCACTACCCTTAAAGAGATGAAATCTTTGCAAACTGAGCTTGGACTCTCACTCCAAACCTCCATCAATATTTCCATAAAACAGTTTATGGAAACTCATTTCTTAGATAGTCTTACTCAAAAAATCGAACAAGAAAATTTTAGCCATATCTCTTTGTGTTTGGAAATTACGGAGAGTTTGTTTATCGAAGATATAGACTATATTTTACCACTCCTGCAAAAAGTACATGAGATGGGGCTTCATATCTCTATGGATGACTTTGGTACAGGGTACTCTTCACTAAGTATTTTGCGTAAACTACCTATTGATGAGCTTAAAATAGACAAGAGCTTTGTGGATGCAATTTTAAATGATGTTACCGCTGAAAAGATGATCCAAAATATTATCGCTATTGGTAAAAATTTAGAGATGTATATTTTGGCAGAAGGTGTAGAGAGAAAAGAACAAGAAGACCTTTTAAAAGAGTATGGATGTGACCGTTTCCAAGGGTACCTTTACTCTAAACCTTTAAGCTATGATGCGCTTAAAGAGTTCCTTGAGCAACAAGAGAAAAAGCACGGGTAAAAGTTTAGCCTGCTAGCTCGCACGCGAAACAGTTAGAATTATCTTTACAGCTAAAACAAAAAGGTGCTACACGGCTAATAGAGTCATAAATAAACTTTTTCCATAGTTTATCCACAGGTTTTTTAGTTGCAAGTTCAGGAAAATGACATTTCATATATTTTCCCATTTGTACACGGTTTTTAAATCCCATCGCTTCGTAAAGATGGTTCATCTGCAAGGACATAGCCGCAATATGAGGCGCTATAACATACTTTGAGTAACGATTTTTGGCATAACTTTGTAAAAAAATCATCACTTCACGTTCCAATTTAATCAACTCAAGTTTAGAGTATTGCCTTGGTAAAACTTCTAGGGTTGTTGTCATGCTTGTACCTTATAGATTTTTTTTCGCTCTTTAGATGACGCTACATTCATCAATTTACGGTATTTGGTGATGGTACGCCTAACCATCTTGATGTTAAAACGCTTTTCTATACGCTCTAAAAGATCATCATCTGTTAGTGGTTCGCTTTTATCTTCGTATTCGATTTGTTGGTTGATAAAATTCTTAATCTCAGAAGAGGAAAGCTCTTTGGTTGCCACGGCATTAGTAAAAAAGGATTTGAGAGGGAAAATGCCCTGCTTGGACTCAATGTATTTGTTTGAAATGGCACGTGAAATGGTAGACTCAGCAAAAGAGAGTTCATCTGCTAAGTTTGCCATATTAAGAGGTTTAAGCTCACCTCCCACAAAAAAGGAGAGTTGGCGCTCCACAACTAAGAGGACTATCTTATAGAGTGTGGTTTTTCGAAGTTCCAAAAGATTGACAATATCTCGTGCTTCTTTGAGCTTTTCTTTGATATGCTCGCTTTTACTCGAAAATGGATCATTGATTAAGATATCTGGATAATAGTCGTTATTGATGCGAAGTGTGATGTCATCGCCTACTTCCACATAAAAATCAGGAATGATCTGTTTTGACGCCGCTTGATACTCTACAGCAGGCGGATTGGCAAATTTTTTGATGATTGCTTTTGCTTCTTCAAAACGTCCATGTTTAAAAAATTTATCCACTTTTGCCATTTGGTCGATCATTTTAAGCACCAAGTTATAAAGCTCATCATCAATATCATCGCTTAAGGCATCGAGTTGAAATACAAACGACTCTTTACTATCAAGAGCCCCGATACCATAAGGCTCTAACTTGGAAAAACGTTGACGTATGCGCTCCACATACTCTGTATAGACTCCACACATTTGCGCGATATCTTCGATGTTTCCATCAAAATATCCCTCCTCATTGATGTCACACAGTATTTCATGTGCAACTTTTTGAGAGATAGGCGTAGGAAAAAGTGGAGGTACAATTTGCTCAATAATTTTTTCATGCAACGATTCACTACCAAGAATCAACTCTTCGACTATCCCATGGCTAGAGCCTAGGTTTTGCTCAAAAGGTCGCTTCACTTCTAAGAAAGGGTTTTCGTACGACAAGGTTTCTAGATGCGTACTTAACTCCCCAAGTGGAAGCTGTAACAATGGGAGCCAAAGCTTCAAAGAGAGATTTAAACTCTGCTTTTGCTTGAATTCTAGGTTAATACTTCTCATGCGTAAATTATGCCTAAATGTTGTACGTTTTTTAGAACTATTTTTGATTAAAATTTATACAAATAAAAAAGATTTTTTAAAGTGTGAGAGTCTCAACGCCACTATGAAGAGAGATTTGACGTGGCGTTGAAAAAGGTTTATGATCTATTCTAGTATTTAATTCGTACAACGCCATTTGGCTTTTCAATTTTCATTTGACATGCAAGGCGTGCATTTTCTGAACATGTACCTGCACAGACTTCTTTAAGCACTTTGAACTCTTTTTCATTTTTAGGAGATAAAAATTCCATACCTTGAACGATTTCAACCACACAGGTTCCGCATTGTCCATCACGGCATCCAAAAGGCAGTGCACTACCGCTTGCTTCTACAACGTCTTGAATGGTTGCACCTGGCTTTACATTGATTGCTAAAAAATCATTGACGATTTCTACTCTTGTTGTCATTGTGTATCCTTTACTTGTTAAATGGTTTAATCAAAACATCACCCTTAATCATCATCATTGAAGCGATGCGAACTTTTGGGCTAACGGTAAATTGTTGGCAGATATCTGCATCTTCTTGGCTAATCGCACCAAGTTTTACAAGTTCATCAAGTTCTTCATCTTCCATGTAACTTGTTGGCTCTTCATCACTGATATGCTCAACGCTGACTAAGCATTTTGAATAGTCTTTATCAAAAGCGATAGGTATCCCCTTCTCTTTTGCTAGACGTACAACGGGCTCGCCTATTTTGGCATCGTAGATACCATCTTTTTCTTTATCAAAATGCATAAAGATCACTTTTGCCATAACTTTCCTCCTTCAAGATTTTTTATTTACTATTTATTTTTATAGTGGTTCATCATCCACTCGCGCTCTTCCGCTTCAAGGTCACGGTACGGTTCAAGCGCTTCAAGCTCGTGTTCTCTGCACCCTATCACTTCAATAACCGCTTCAGCATCTAAAAAATGGACTTCATACACTCGAATGACCTGCAAAAACTCACCAATGGTTCTGATGTACCCAATGGAGCCTTTTTTAATCATCACTTCACCGATGGCTAAATAAGGGTATGTTCCATCATTTTTGACATCTTCCAACAATTTCACTTTTTGACCAAGGAAAAATTTCGCTTTTGCTTCGTCTTTACCTGAGAGTTTTGCCATTACGGTGTTATGTAACACCACTTCTTCACTAGCAAGCACAGTTTCCTCCTTGTGATGACATAGCACACGCTAAACACCCTTTTGCTTTACCATCTTGGATCAGTCCCCAAACCTCAGCAGCACTAGGAGAATGTCCATTTTTATAATCCATATAGACACGAATAAGCGCAAATTTTAAAAAATCCATCAAGTACTTTTCATCACCGTTATAATTTTCAAAACCCTTTTTAACGAGTGCGCCATACTCTTTCATCATATGAAAACGCTTCACTGAGACAATATGCTCATCATAGTCGATGCCAAAAAAATGAAAATAATCTTCCGCATCTTTTTGTTGATAAAAATCATTCAGCGTTTTCATGCATTATCCTTTCGTTGATTTAGGCAAGCTCGCTTTGTAACTGCTCTATCCAGTTTTCAATGCGCTCGCTTGTTTTTTCTTTTTCATTGATGTTATCAATCGCTAAACCACAGAGCTTATCATTGACTTCTGCCAAAGATGCCTCATAGGTGTAGTCCTCTTTATCCACAAAACCAACGACCTTCGCACCTGCTTTTGAGAATTGTTGGTAAAATTTCCCTAGTGCGCTGCAAAAATGCTCTCCATGTGTTTTGCTATCACCCGCCCCAAAAAATGCCATGGTCTTGCCTTCAAAACTCATCTTTTCCGAGTTGATCTCCAAAAGTGCGTCAACCCAACTAAAATGAACATCGCCCTGTCCCCAGGTTGAACTTCCAAAGAAAAGCACATCGTAGTTTTCAAACTGCTCAATACTGTCAAAATCATCTTCCATCAAGACACAATCTTCATCTTCTAGCTCATACGCTTCTTTGAGAGCTTCTGCCACCAAGGTTGTATTACCACCCGCACTTGCGTAAAAAATCCCTACTTTTGACATGTTCTATCCTGCCTTTTGTTGATGCATCTCATAAATTTCAATGGCATCTTTTAACATCTTGCCACCCTCTTTGATGAGATCTTCATATGTTCTAAAACTGTAACGATGCGCGTCTTTAAAAAATTTATTCGTGATGGCAATTTTTTCTGCTAACACCACCGCTCGTCCAAATCCCTCATGACTCATTTCCATCACAACAGAGCACATGACTCCTGTTTTAAGCTCAAACGCTAAAGCGATAGATTGAAAAATCAAACGTATGTCTTTGATTTGCATCTCATCAATGTCGGCAATAATAGGGATGTTTTTGAGTTGCTCTTTACTCTTAACATACTTCTCACAGAGCACCTCTTCATTGCTCTTTTTTGCCCAAACACCAAATTGATCGAGTGCTCTAATTTGCGATGTTAATGTTTCAATGAACAGTGTTTCAAGTTCGCTCATCGCCCTATCCTCTAGCTTCTATGATTTTTTTGATAAAAGGAGGAGGATTGGTTGCGATCATACTTTGAAGCTTATCCAGCTCTGCTTCTATGCTCACGACTTCTTTGTATTTGATAGGAAAAATTTTGCTATTGACCACTTTTGCGGCGGCTGCTGGTCCAATCTCAACACAATAGACAATGTCAATGTGTTCATGTTGTAACATCTCAACCCTGCCTTCTGTTCGCTCTTCACCTGTTTGAACGACGTCAAGGAGGTTGTACCCTGCTCCATTCACGTCGTAGACAGCAAACTGTTCACCTGAGCCAAAATGGGCATCTATGTTTTTAAGATCGTTCGTAAAAAACGCTACCTTGACCATCTTTTGTATCCTCCTATGCTAAACGTTATTCATACATTTACAAGAAGTGTTCCGTTGGGTATGGTTACTTTTAAATCGCATCAGAGCCTATTTTATAGCTTTATCAAAAAAGTATTTTGTACAAAGTATGCCAAGCTTTAAAAATTTGTGCTAGAATTTAAAGAGTCATTGTTTGCATACATGATCCTATAAATGATTTAAAGTGAAAAGCGTATTTCAAGAATAAAACATTTTGCAGAAGGATTAAGGATGAGTGCTGATTATAATGTTTTGATTGTCGATGATGTGAGCGATAACATCAAAATTGCAATGAATATCCTCAAAGAAAACAACTACAACTTTTCTTTTGCACTCAATGGCAAACAAGCGTTAGAAATCATCAAAACGAAATCCTTTGATATTGTGTTACTTGACATCATGATGCCACACATGAACGGTTTTGAAGTCTGTGAGTATCTCAAAAGAGACCCTCAGACGCAGGACATTCCTGTTATATTTCTCACAGCAAAAGCGGACTTAGACTCTCTTGCAAAGGGCTTTAAAGTGGGAGCAGTTGATTATATTACAAAGCCTTTTTATGCGGATGAACTCATCTCACGTGTTAAAACTCATATTGAGCTGTATAGAGCGAAAAAAGTACTACAGCAAAATAATTTAGACTTGCATGTCAAAATTCTTCAAAGTGAAAAGAGATTTTTATCTGAATTAGAAAATAGTCAAAAAGAGATCATTTACGTGTTGACCGAACTGATGGAAGACACCTCTGATGAAACAGGCAAGCATATTAAACGCGTAGCGGAAATTTCAAAGTTATTAGCAACACTGCACCACAGTTTATCTGACATGGAGATAGACGATATCTTTTTTGCCGCACCACTGCACGATATAGGCAAAATTACCATCCCTTATGAGATTCTCCACAAACATGGAAAACTCACACAAGAAGAGTTTTATGTGATGCAAGCACATACCACTAATGCACATAATTTACTGAAAAAATCAAGCCGAAGGCTTATGAAAGCAGGTGACATCATCGCTTACCAACACCATGAAAAATGGGATGGTTCAGGGTATCCTCAAGGACTCAAAGCAGAAGAAATTCATATCTATGCACGCATTGTAGCCATTGCTGATGTTTTAGATGCATTGACTCATGTAAGAGTCTATAAAGAGCCATGGGATTTTGATGCGGCTTCACATTATATTATAGAGCGTAAAGGGACACAGTTTGATCCATATCTTGTAAAGCTTTTTGAAGAAAATTTAGAAAGCTTTAGAAAAATCATAGAAGAGAAGAATTAGAATGATGATGATGCGCTTTTTAGCCATCTTTTTTATTCTTATTTCTACACTGTATGCTACGCCTACATTTACGGCGGAAGAACAAGCTTATATCGACAATCATCCTGTTGTCACGTTAGGTTCTGATTATAAATGGCCCCCTTTTGATTTTGTCGATAAAAATGGTGTACCAACAGGTCTTTCCTATGACTACATACAGCTTATTTCTCAAAAAAGTGGTCTAAAATTTGATATTTACCCAGCTGTTTGGGCAGAAACCATCAAAAATATGCAAGATAAAAAGTATGATGGACTAACCTGTGCTGTTAAAACAGATGAGCGAGAGAAATACCTTAACTTTACCGATCCCTATCTTACCGTTCCTATGGTCATTGTAGCCAATATTAACAATACCGACATCAAAACACTGGATGATCTCAAAGGCAAAGTTGTTTCGATCAACAAAGGCTCGTACATCCATGAATGGTTACAAGAAAAATACCCTTCTATCAAACTTCTGCCTTCTACATCCAACGAAGATTCATTAGAAATGCTCTCATTAGGTAAAGTAGATGCCTATGTAGGTAATCTAGCCGTTACCGCATATATTATGAATCAGTACTTACTCAATAACGTCAAAATCGTTGCTAAATTAGAAGAATTTCAAACATCAATTAGCCTTGCTATCGACAAAGACAACCCTCTACTCTTTAGCATCATTCAAAAAACACTCAAAGATATCTCGCCTAAAGAGTCACAAGTCATTAACAGCAAATGGAGTAAAACACTCGAAGCATCTAAAGGACTTATGAATTTTACAGAAGCAGAACAAGCTTGGATCAATAAACATAAAGAGATTCGTTATGTCATTGACAACCAGTTTGACCCTATAGAATACCTCACAAAAGATGGCAAAACACATGGAGGTATTGCAAGTAGTTATTTGGCACTTATCGCTCAAAAGACGGGCATAAACTTTGTTAAAGTACCAACACAAGTATGGTCACAGAGTGTTGAAAAATTCAATGCGCATGAAGCAGACATGTATACCTGTATCACACGTACACCGCAAAGAGATCAAATTCTCAATTTTACACAACCTTACATCACTATGCCTCAAGTCTTCATCACGCGAAACGATGTTAAATTTATAACGGACATTAAAGAGTTATATGGGAAAAAAGTTGCTTTAGTGGAAGGCTATGCACAAAGTGAAATCATTCAAAATGAGCATCCCCAAATCCATGCGCTTATCGTCAAAGACATTGTAGAGGCGTTTAAAGCAGTCGTAGAAGGTGATGCTTATGCCTATGTAGAACTTTTACCCGTAGCAAGTAGCTATATCCAAAAAAATGGATTTTCAAATCTAAAAATTTCTGGTATTAGCAAATATGAGTCAAACTTTCATATGGCTCTGCGCAATGACTGGGAGAATGAGGGTATATCCGTCCTCAATAAAGCAATAGACTCTATTACTGAAGATGAAAAAAACAATATCTACAACCAATGGGTACAGGTCAAATACGATAAAAGTATCGATTATACCATCGTTTTTGAGATTATAGGTATCATGTTGCTCATTCTCATAGGCACACTCTTTTGGAATCGAAAGCTCTCCGCAGAGATAGAAAAAAGAAGAGCCGTTGAATTGGCTTTGCAAGAATTAAACAAAAAGCTGGTTATCGCAACACAAGAAGCACAAAGCGCTACAAACGCAAAATCTAACTTTCTATCAAATATGAGCCATGAAATACGAACACCAATGAACTCCATCTTAGGCTTTGCCGAACTTTTAGATGAGAAGATAGAAGATAAAAAACTCAAATCGTTCATTAAAACTATTCGCAGTTCTGGCGAAAGCTTACTCATGCTCATCAATGATATTTTAGATCTCTCAAAAATCGAATCAGGGAAATTTGAGATTATCAACAAAGCAACTCCTATCAAAAAATTATTGGAAGAGACGATTGCAACATTTACCCTGCAAGCAGAGCAAAAAGGTATTGATTTAGAGCTGAGTATTGATAAAAAAATCCCAAAAGTGATTTTTGTGGACGCTTTTAGACTTAAAGAAATCATTACGAATCTTATTGGTAACGCTATAAAGTTTACCGATGAGGGGTTCATCAAAGTCATTGTAGAAGTGCATCGTGTCCATAAACATCTTAGTAAAATTGACATCGTTATCAGAGTGCAAGATAGTGGCATTGGCATACCTAAAGAAGCCCAAAGTAAGATTTTCAACATGTTTGAGCAACAAGACAACCAAGATGCAAGAAAATACGGTGGTACAGGGCTTGGCTTAGCCATAAGCAAAAAATTAGCAACACTGATGGGTGGCTCATTGGAAGTCGAAAGTGATGTAGGTAAAGGTTCCATCTTTATCCTCAAACTCAATAATTTAGATATTGCTTCCCTTCAAGCGATCAATGCTCAAAATGAGCAAATGATGCATTATGGTGCAATAGATTTTGAAAAAGCCGTTATCTTAGTTGCAGATGATGTCGAACAAAACAGAAACCTTATTAAAGAGAGTTTTGATAATACCGCTATTGAGATTATTGAAGCTGTCAATGGACAAGAAGCCATTGAAAAAGTAAAAACGCATCCTATTGATCTCATTTTAATGGATATTAGAATGCCACTGTTGGACGGTTACAGTGCAACAAGAATCATCAAAGAATCTTTTGACATTCCTATCATTGCGCTGACTGCGTCTATTATGATAGAAGATTTAACCAAGATCAAAGAGCAACGCTTTGATGGCTACTTGCGTAAACCTGTTTCAAAAAATGAGCTCATGAATGAGCTTGCAAAATTTCTCAAATATACACAAAGAGCACCAGAAATACATCATGAAGAGAACATTTCAGTAGAAAATGTAGAAGATTTAAAAAACTTCTTGCACGAACTAAATGTAGAGCCATTATATCAAGCAGCCATTACGCAAAATGATCTTCAACTGATGGCAAAATTCGCGTCAACGTTACTAGAATTATCAACACGATACAATATCTCTTATCTGCAACACTATAGCCAAACATTGCTAGACAAAATCGACACATTCGATATTGCTCAGATAGAAACGCTCTTGCATGATTATCCAAAAATCATGAAAACATTGGCACAAAAAATTCATTAAACTCTGACTAATCGCTTTTTAAAAAAGCATGAAACTCTCCATTAAAATAGTAAAAAATAATCGTTTAAAAGCCTATTTTATGGTAGTATTGATTCAAAGAAATCTTAAAGGAGTGTTCTATGAAAAGAGATAAAAGTATCGAGTTGCTCAATCGTGCTATTGCAGATGAACTTTCTGCCGTACACCAATATATGTTCTTACATTTTCATTGTGATGACCAAGGTTATGATCTGCTTTCCACCCTTTTTAAACGTACCGCCATTGCAGAGATGCTTCATATAGAACGCCTTGCAGACAGAGTTCTTTTCTTAAAAGGAACCATTGAGATGAAAGCTTCTGAAGAGGTCAAACAAATTACCGATGTCAAAGCGATGCTTGAGTTTGCACGTCAAAGTGAAGAAGACGCCATTGTCATGTACAACAACTTTGCAATAGAGTGCGGAACGCATGCTGATAGCGTCTCTAAAAAACTGTTCGAAGAACTTGTCCTTGAAGAAGAAGGACACTTCGCAGAATTTGATGATGAGATGGAAAATATGCTCAAGTTTGGAGAACAATATTTAGTCCTTCAATCTATGGAACGCAGCAAGAAAAAAGCAACGATGGCTGCAGCCGCTGCTCCTACAGGAGAAATGGCATAAACTATTACCTGTAAGGTTTTCCTTACAGGTAATCCACACCCAAACATAAAAGCTTCTCAGCGAAAAACACTCATAAAAATATGTTAAGGCAACTTACCGCTTTGAGAAGATATACTTCTTTCCCATGAACACTCCACAAATACATCAACAAACCGGTTTAGGCATACTTGCCATTTTAACCTCAAGCATTAGTGTCAATGCAGGTGCAGCTTTTGCAAAGCATCTCTTTCCACTCATTGGAGCTTTTGGTATGACCTCTTTACGTATCGGTTTTGCTGCAGTTATTTTACTGTTGATTTGTCGTCCATGGAGAAAATTTCCCAACGCTCAAAACCTCAAAATTATCGCTATCTATGGCGTTATATTAGGCCTGATGAACCTGCTCATTTACCAAGCATTTGCGCGTATTCCTATTGGTATTGCGATTGCCATTGAAATTTTAGGACCTTTAGGCGTGGTTTTAGCCAGTGCCAGACGCGTGATTGATTTTGTGTGGTTTATTTTGGCGTTAGTGGGACTGAGCCTTTTTCTTCCTTTGCAAACACACGATGCTGCGTTAGATGGCGTAGGTATCTTATTTGCCATTGGAGCAGCAATTGCATGGGCGTGTTATATTTTGGTAGGTAAAAAGCTTTCGACAGATTCGACACTAAACACTGTTGCGATTGGTATGTTCATAGCAGCCTGTGTTGCAGCACCTTTTGGCATCATTGAAGCGGGAAGTGCCTTATTTTCGCCTTCTATTTTGTTTATGGGGCTTATGGTTGCTCTCTTTTCAAGCGCCCTTCCCTTTCCTTTAGAAATGATCGCGCTAAAACGCTTACCTACACACATTTTTAGCATTATCGTCAGTGCTTCTCCTGTGATTGCCGCACTGTGTGGTTGGGCTATTTTAGGAGAAGCGTTGTTACTGCATCAATGGATTGCGATTTTTCTTATTGTCATTGCTATTGCAGGGAGTACGTTTAAACAGTCCTAACCCATTTTGCGACTTGAGCAATATCCATAGGGGTTGTTTGGCAACATCCTCCTATCAGCTTCGCACCTTTTTCATACCACATCTGTGCCATTTTCCCATACGATGAACTTTTTGAAATGCCATCCCATGTTTTGGTAAGGGCGTTATAGGTTGCTCCACCATTAGGATAGACGATAATAGGCTTACTTGAGGCTGTTTTTATTTCATCAATAAGAGATTCAATATACTGTGGTGCGGTGCAATTAATACCAATAGCGACAACATTAGGCACTGCGTCTAAGTAAGCCGCACACGTTTTGATACTCTCACCACTATTAATATGCTTACCATCTTTAGCACTAAAGCTCACCCACGCATAAACATCTGGATAGGCTTTGAGAAGTTCGCACAATGCTTGTGCTTCAATCAGACAAGGAATTGTTTCACACGCGAGTAAATCAGGCTTGGTTTCAATAAGTGTAGCAAGACGTTTGGTATGAAACGCTTTTAAATCTTCAAGGCTTAACCCGTAATCACCTCTAAACTCTGATCCATCCGCCAAATACGCTCCATAAGGACCAATGGAAGCTGCAACTAGAGGCTTTTGTCGGTTGGTATGGTTTTTGGGTTCACTCCAAAAATCATCACGTACCTTTTGAGCGATTTTCACTGAAGACTGGATGAGTGCTTTGGCTTCTTCTTCACTCATACCTCGCTTCATAAAACCCTCATATGTCGCTTGGTAACTCGCTGTTGTCACACAATCACTACCTGCTTCAAGGTAGTCTTTATGCACCTCAGCAATCGCCTCAGGCTTTTCCATGAGGAACTTCGCTGACCAAAGGGAGTCATTGATGTCATACCCTTTACGCTCAAGCTCGGTACCAAAGGCACCATCTAAAATGAGAACTTTTTGTGTTGAAAGTATTTTCTCTATAGGGTTCAATGTTTATACTCCCTCTTTTTAGAAAATACTATCATTTCTCATTTAATGATGTCCTAAAAGGTTGTTGACCTCGCATAAAAAATGACAACTTCCCTCGTACAAAATGTTGTGACGTAGCCCAATTCCGACCTGCTCATAGTTTGGGAACCCTCGAATAATCAGTGCTTTATGGTGCTTATGTGCGATGCGTTCACCGTGAAAGTTCGCAATGAGCATCTGTGCGCCATCTAGGGCATACTCCACATCTTCAAAGTCGCCTACGGCAATATCACACGTAAAGTGCTCTTGAATAGGGCTTCTTTGAGCAATAAACGCTTTGATGTTCGCCCCTACTTCTTGCAAGGCTTTGCTCATCGCATACACACTATCTGGCTCATCAGCAATCACGATGTTGGATTTCCCAATGACAAAATGTGTGTCTAAAAGCACGTCCTGCAACCGTGCGCGCCAGCGTTTTACTGAGCTTGGTACACTTTTTGAGCCCGTGTATTCAAGCAGTTTTGCATAAAACGCATCGCATGCCTCTAGTCCCATGAGACTGTCAAAATGCAAATGCGTGCTTTGAGCAAATTTCTCTTTAAACAGTTCGCCGCATTTTTTCACCGAATGCCCGATGCTAATGACAAGCCCTGCATTGCCTAGCTTTTCAATATCCGCAACGCTAATGCCCCCACTACTAAGGGCTCCTTGTTTGACACCCAAATGCCCATCAAGCGAATCACTTAAATCTGGTAGTGCCAGCACATCAAAGTCAAACAACTCCAAAGCTTCTTTGAGTTTTTCGACTTCTATCGGGCTTAGATTGATATTGGGGATAAGCAGTACCTTGTCATGCTTACACTCTGCGGTAGGAGCGATGAGTTGGGAGATGATGGCTTGTACACTCAAACTCCAACCACTCTCCAATCCACCCTCAAAATCAGGCGTATGCACATAAACCATTTTTTGCTTCTCTTTTAAAAGCAAGGTTGCACCTTTGATGTCATCACCTTTGGTTTCGGTCATGCCTGTGGTAAAAAGCCCCACCAAATCAGGTATCACTTTTTTGGTGATGTTCTCAACCGCTTCAGAAATGCCTTTATCGCCACCATCGATGACCGCGGTGATGTCATTGACCGCGGTGGTTTGAATAGCGATAGGGTCGTTAAAATGGCGTGTAAAAAGCACCTTGGTAAAAGAAGCACACCCTTGCGCACCGTGCATCAACGGCATACAATTTTTGATGCCCAAAAATACCAAGGTTGCGCCCATCGGTTGGGAAAGTTTTAAGGGGTTGATGTGCAACGGTTTTAGCGTCGTTGCTTTAAAGGATTTGAGATTTACGCTTGCTCCCATGGGACACTCCTTCCGACCAGTTTAAACACAGGGTTTGCCAAAGCGGCACACACATCGATGGCAAGGTTTTCAAGCCCACCGTACGCGCCGTAACTGACCTTTTTCTCTTGGTTGACATCGACAAAAGCGATGCGCTTTTTGATAGCGGTGTAAAGACTGCGCCCGCCTGCTAGCAAAATGTCCACCTTATGCTCATCAATGAGACGTGGCTGCTCAGTGGCAGGACTTTTAAAGACGATAGGCACGTAAGTTTGTGCGATGGCGATGTCCTCTTCGGTGGCTTTTTGGATGGAGGTTGCCACCACTTCGATGCCAATGTCTTGAAGTGCAGATGCAATCGACCACGATTTATTGCCACCCGTATTCAAAATGGCTTTTTTGCCTTTGAGCATCAGATGGTACGGGCGCAAACGCTCTTCTAACTTCGCCTCTTCTTCGGCGATAATCGCTTCGGCTTTAGCGATAAGCTCCGCATCACCAAAGGCATTGACAATAGAGCGAATGGCATTGGATGTGTCACGCTTGCCATAGAATGAGACGCTGACATAAGGGATGTTGAAGCGTTCTTGCATCTTACGGCATAACGTCACTAAGGATTTTGCACAAACGATGACATTGAGCTTGGCAGTGTGCGCTTGCTGTATATCTTCTATTCTGCCATCGCCCGAGAGGGTAGCGACGACTTTGATACCAATGCGCTCTAAGATAGGCTTATACTGCCACATATCGCCCGTGACGTTGTAATCCCCAATGAGATTCATGCCAAAAGGATGAATCTCTTCTGGTTCTTTTTTCCCAATGAGTGCATCCAAAACGGCTTCACCTGCCAGCCTTGAGCCTAAGTTTTTACTGCCCACGAACCCTGGAGAATGCACCACAACGATGGGGATGCCAAACTGCTCTTCGGCACATTTACAGGTGTAGTCGATGTTATCACCTATCATGGCGGTCACACAGGTTTCATAGACAAAAATCGCCTTAGGCTTTTTGTGCTCTACGATGTACGCCAAAGCATCGCCTAGCTTTTTATCCCCACCAAAGATGATGTCTTGCGTGGTGACATTGGTACAATAGCCAAGTGGCGTGTTGTTTTCACCTTCATAGCTTGTCAGTGTAGCGCGAGTCTCCCAAGAAGCACCAAGACACGTGTCGGGGCCATGCACCAAGTGCACAGCGTCCGCATAAGGAAAAAGTGATATTTGCGCCCCCTCGAACGCACACCCTCCGCTTGTTGCTCCAGGCTTTGGTTTGTCACAGCTACTCTTTTTCGTTTTGTTATGAGAACAAGCACTCTCGTTTAACAAATCTTTGATGAGTTTTGTATTTACCATGCAGATAAATTTGCATAATCTATTCCATATAAATATAACTCCTATTTTGTAAGCAAATGTACGAAAAAGAGCCTTTCGTTTTTCTACGGAACACCTCTTGCAAAGAAAGAAGCGTGTACCTTTAAAAACCCTTACTCAACTGCCACGATGTGTAAAGCCCTTTGTGCATCGTGGTTCTTCTCAAAGGTTTTTTGAGAGACAACAACTTCTTGTTCAAAAAGGATTTATCATGGCAGTAAAAATTACAGACCTTTGCATCAACTGCGACAGTTGTATCGATGAGTGCCCAGCAACCGCGATTGTCAGCGCTTCTGATTCACCCGTAAATGGTGAGACAACTTATGTCAAACCAGAAAAATGTATCGAGTGTTCTGATGGCACGATGCCAAAATGTGCAGATGCCTGTCCAACAGAAGGTGCTATCGTCTGGGATATGCCATATACGGCTGAATACAATGCCTATTATGTGGCGGGACATGAGAGTGGCATCTACAACATTCGTGAACACAAAAAAAATGGCATCATGTTTCCTGCGGTGTCTCCAAAACCTTACCGTGAAGCTATCTCTATCGCTGCACGTCAAGCCCATACTCCAGTAGCGGAGTAAGAAGATGAAAATAGCATTTGCATCCACTGATAACATTCATGTGAACGACCATTTTGGCTGGTGCAAATGCTTTTATCTCTATGAAATAAAAGACGATACCTTTACGTTTTTAAAAGCCCTTTTCTCACCCAATGAGATAGTAGAAGAAGGCGATAAACTCTCTTATAAAATCCAATGCTTAGAAGATGCGAACATCGTGTGTGCCTCACACATTGGACCGAGGGCTTCTTTGATGGTGAAGAGCTCAGGCATCTTTGTGCTCAAAACAGAGAAAGAAGATGAGCCTATAGAGACGCTTTTAAACACGCTGATAGCCTTAAAAAACAGCAATCCACCTTTGTGGATGCAAAGGTTTCTCCATGCGCCAACTACCTCCTAAAATCGCTGGTGACATATACTATATAGGCGTTTTTGACCCAGATATTCGTACCTTTGACATCGTGATGCGAACTGCCAATGGCTCAAGCTACAATGCTTATCTTATCAAAACAGACGATGGTGTCATCATCGTTGATACGGTCAAAAAAGAGTTTCAAGAAAGCTTTTTCAAGTCTATTGAAACGCTCTGTTCTTACGATGAGATACGTTACGTCATCATCCATCACATCGAGCCTGACCATTCGGGAGCTTTGCCAGAGCTGATTCAAAGAGCACCACACGCTAAAGTGCTTATCTCGCCACAAGCGACCATGATGCTCAAAGCACTCACAAACTGCGAAGAGATCAACTTTGAGGCCATTTGGACGAACAAACAATTAACGCTAGGTGGTAAAACCATCACTTTCTTGACGACTCCCTACCTGCACTGGCCTGAGACGATGAGCAGCTATGTACATGAAGACAGACTCCTTTTTAGTGGTGATGTCTTTGGCTCACACTACTATGACAAACGCCTTTTCAACGATAAAGTGGGCGATTTTTCCTATGCCTTTGCTTACTACTACGACCACATCATGCGCCCCTTTCAAAGCTATGTTAAAAGTGCATTAAAGCTCTACGAACGCTTTGAGATTGAACTCATTGCACCTCTGCATGGACCTATTTTGCGTGAAAAACCAGAGCAGTACATTGAGTTGTACCGCCAATGGAGTCACAAGATAGAACAGCATAAAGCGGGGAAAAAGATTCTCTCCATCTTTTATCTTACCAGTTATAAAAACACACAAGAGATGGCACAAGCCATTTTTGAAGGATGCGAAAGTGTGGAGGGTGTCGTTGCCAACATGTATGACTTAGCTTCCATCGAAGCACAAAACATGATAGCTATTCTTGAGGAGAGCGATGGCTTCTTAATTGGCACACCAACCATCAATGCCGATGCACCAAAACCAGTCTGGGACTTGCTTTCATGTCTCATGTTTTTAGACAAGCAGGGAAAGTGTGCTGGTGCTTTTGGCTCATACGGTTGGAGTGGCGAAGCGGTGGATCATATATTAGCGCGACTCAAATCACTGAAGCTTCGCGTACCACCACTGACACCACTAAAGATCAAACTGATCCCTAGTGAGCAGGAACTAAAAAGCTGTTATAGCTATGGGGTTGAGTTTGCAGAAATTTTAAACGGTAAATTGGTCGAGATCGATCTTGCTTAGAGTATTAATATAACAACACTCATAAATTTTTTCAAACAATATGTTCATATCATAAGGCTTTATCAGATATGCATTGACATTTAGATCATCTGCTTTTTCAACGTGCTCTTTATGCCCATGAGCGGATGTTACAATGATAGGGATATTTTTATTTTCCATGCGAATACGGTCTAACATACGAAAGCCACTCATAAAAGGCATTTGCAAATCGGTGATGATAACATCGGGAGTGTCTTTGTAAAAACGGTATAACCCTTCTTCACCATTGCGCGCCGTATAAAAAATATCAAAAACGGTATCAAAAATGGAAAACATTGAATTCATTGCATCAGATTCATCTTCGATAATCAAAGGACGGATGTCCCTTAGTAAACTTAAATCCATTACTCCAACCCTCGCAAAACAATTTGAAATCTCGCACCCTCAGGCGTATTTTCTACACTAATACGCCCATGCATATGCTCTTCAACAATAATCTTCGTCATATAAAGCCCCAATCCTGTGCCATGTTGTGCACCTTTTGTAGAAAAATACGGCTCAAAAATATAAGGCATAACAATCTCATCAATGCCACCACCATTATCTTCAATACTTACAACAATATCCAAATTTTCTCCACGTTTCGCCTCAACGATAATTTGCTTTGTATGATCGCCACAACTCTCTAAAAGCACATCTTTCGCATTATTCAAGATGTTGATGATGGATTGACCAAACTCGTTAGGGAAACTCTCTATTTTTAAATTATCTTCTGCATTAAAAGTGAGTTCAATTCCATGACTTGCTACAATAGGCTTTACCATCTCAACCGCATGAAAAAGTTGCTGTTTGACATCGAAAATTTTTATAGCTTTATCGGGTTTAAAAAAGTCTCTAAAATCATCAATCGTTTTAGACATCTGTAAAATCTGGCGCATAGAGTCCTCTTTGAATTCATCAAGAACGGTATCATCCAATTTATGAAGTTTGTATTTGAAAACAATATTTTGCGCTAGAAGTGAAAGGACATTTAGCGGTTGACGCCATTGATGCGCAATCATACTGATCATTTCGCCCATTTGAGCGTGACGTGATTGTTGGAAGAGCATCATTTCTTGTTGACGATTTTTTTCAATTTGCGTTTGTACCTGCATCTCTAAATTGTCATTTAGTGCTTGCAATGCGTATTGAGCTTCTTTGAGTTCACTCAAATCGATAACAGCTGAAACACGCATTTTCTTGCCAAAACTTATCATATCAGAGCCACGTACCAATGCTGGGAAACTAGTTCCATTTTTGCGTAAAAGCATACACTCATACATTTCGGTATGACTCTTCTCAGACTGCTGTTGCACAAGCTCTTTAGACTCTGGAGCAATAAACTTAAACATAGACTTACCCAAAATCTCTTCTTTATCCGTCCCACCAAAAAGTTTTAAGGCTTGTGCATTAATTTCAACGACACACCCTTTATGAGAAATAATCAAGCCTTCAATCGCAAAATCAATCAACTGTTTGAATTTCTGACGTTGTTTGGTCAGCAGATAAATCCACAATATGCCTAAGAGTAGAACACCACCTAAAATAATAAGCATTGTATCGAAGGTTATAGTTGACATTGTAGCTCCAAACATGGTTCACCTATGTAGTAACCCTGAAATTCATCCACACCTATTTCAACCAGTAGGTCAAAAATCGCTTTGTTATGTACATATTCTGCAATCGTTTTGATCTGTAACGCTTTAGCAAATGAGACAATACCTTTGACGAGCAAAAGTGTCTTTTTGTTGGTATCAATTTCATTAATGAGGCTACCATCAATTTTCAGATAAGAAGGCTCCATCTGCATCAAATGAGAAAAGTTAGAATACCCTGTTCCAAAGTCATCAATAGCAATAGGCGCATCATCGTATTTGATGTATTTTAAAAAGTTTTTAATGGCATTGATATCAGTCATCTTTTCGCTCTCAACCACTTCAAAAATAAGGTTGATTGCCTTATTTTCTTCACGCATTTCAACAATTTTAGAGCGAACCATATCTCTGATCTCTTTATTGAGCATATCTCTAAAACTAAAATTGATTGAAAATGTTACCGTTGGGTATAATGTCATCATTTCTAGCACTTTTTCTATCATTCTATGACTGAGGCTATCGTACTGTCTGGTACGTCGTGCGATATCTAAGAAGTAATATGGAGAAACGTATTGTTCTTGTTCTTGCTTATCTTTTGTCTTAATACGAATAAGCGCTTCATATTTAATGATCTGACCACTTTTGTCACAAATCGGTTGGAAGAAAGGTACAACATTGTCTTTATCAAGTGTATCAGCAATGACATCTTGCCAATAAAAATCATTGGCAAGGGACTCTGTTTCATCGAGGTTGCTTGTATACACGACAAATGTTTTACCTGTTTGTTTGGCAAAATCGAGCGCTGTAAAGGCTTTATTGAAAAGATTTTCTTGATCAAACGTCACACCCATGGAGATGTTGACTAAGATTTTTTCATTCAGTCCTTTGATTTTAATTTCAATACCATTAAGCACTTCAAGTGTTTTGGTAATGTCATCATAAATCTTATCAGGGTCAAGGTGCGTATCAAGGCGAAGCATGACAAATTCGTTCGATGAGATGCGAAAAACATCGTAACACAACGAGCTTGCAATCGCTTTTAAGTGGTGTGCGAACTCTTGCAAGATCTGATTGCCAGCATCAAGACCATAAAGCTTATTGTAATTTTTGAAATTATCAATGTTTATGAGGAAAAGTGAGGGAACTTCTACGGGTTGAATTTGCGATAAGATATTATCGAGTGTATTTTTATTAGGAAGTTTTGTAAGTGCATCGGTATGGAGCTGTTCATCTAGGGCAGATTGTTGCAATTCAATCGTTTGTTTTAAAGAATTGGTATAAGCGTGACTCTCTTCTTTTAACAAAATTGTTTCAATCGTTGATGAAAGCGAATCCAAAAGCTGGTCAAGCTCGATTGGCTTTAATATGTAACTATCAACACCTAAACGAATCGTCTCGATCAAATATTCAATATCATTATGTGCTGACGTCACAATAATCGCTGTTTCTTTGCAGATTTTACGGATTTTAGAGATAAGAGAGATGCCATCCATCTTGGGCATCTTAATATCGGTAATAATAAGATTGTATTTTTGGATATTGAGTACGGGTGAAAGTCCTAAATGAGGAATGGCAATCTCTGCATCAACAAACATATCATAACCACTTTGCCCATCACTGGCAACATCAACAGTATCAAAAAATTCACTTAAAATCGAATGCGTATATTTCCTCGTAACTTCATCATCTTCAATGTATAAAATGCGTATATTTTTACAACGAGATTTCAGACGCTCCATCGCTGATGTGTCCATCATTTTCCTCATATTCTTGGATCAATATTTTCATTATACTCCAAAAATATGGCTCATTATCAGTTTTTTATGAGGATTATAAGAAATGTAACGCTTTTATAACACTAAACGGTATCCTGTTCCATACTCTGTTACGATGTATCGTGGCTTTTTTGGGTCATCGCCAAGCTTTTTACGAATATTTTGAATATGATAATTCAAAGACTGTGGCGAGCTTAAAGATGAGAGATGAATGGCTAAAACATTACGATAAACAACCCTATTTTTGTTTTCTATGAGGAAAGAAAGGATTTTATGTTCAATTGCTGTTAGAGAAAGTGGTTTTTGGTTAAGCAAAATCGTTTGATTGTTATAATCAATGACAAGATTGTTTTTATTAAATTCCATTTTAATCATTGAGCAACGTTTTAAAATTGCCCAAATACGCACTTCAAGCTCTTCAAGCATAAACGGTTTGCACAAATAATCATCCACACCAAAGCGAAATGCTTGCACTTTGGCTTCAAGATTAGAATGGCAGCTTAAAACGATAATTGGAATGTTACTTTGGTTGTTAATCTGTTTAATGACTTCAAAACCACTAAAATCAGGAAGACTAAGGTCGAGCAATAAAATATCATAATGTTGTGCTGAAAGTTTTAAAAGACCATCGACTGCTGTTTCTGAAATATCAAGTTCAAACCCTACGCTCTCGAGGTATTGTGCAACTTGACTTGCAGCAGTGTAGTCATCTTCTATTAAGAGGACTTTAATTTTCTTTTGCATTTTGATAACCACTCCAAAAATTTATTATTTTGTATTATACATAAAGGAGATAGTTTTGCATATAAGAATTTAAAACTTTGTTATAATACACATACATCTTCCATTTAAGAGACGACCATGAACTCAGCAGAAAAACAGCTTGCTATTTTATTGGAATTTGGTAAAGTTATCAACAAAACCAAAAGCTTGGATGATGTTTTAGAGTCTATGGCAAATTTTGCACGAGACATTTTACAAGCGGATCGCTGTTCTATTTTTATTTACGATAAAAACAAAGATGAACTGTGGTCAAAAGTCGCTCATGAAGTTCATCCTATCCGTATTACTGCCAAAAGAGGTCTCGCAGGCTATGCGGCACTTTCTAAAGAGACTCAAATCGTTGTGGATGCATACAATGACTATCGCTTTAATCGTGAAGTTGATAAAGCTACGGGGTATCTCACTCACACGATTCTCTCTGTACCACTTTTAGATAACCAAGAAAATACGATTGGTGTGTTTCAAGCACTCAATAAAAAGCAAGGCATTTTTACCAACGTCGATGCCGAACTTTTACTGTTAATTTCCAATTATGCTGCTTCTGCTATAGAAAATGCTATTTTGTACGACAAATTGCGTGACACTCAAACCAAAATCATTAACAAACTTGCCTCCGCTGCAGAATTTAAAGACCAAGAAACATCAAAACACACCAAACGTGTTGGACTTTATAGTGCACTTTTGGCAGAAAAATACGGGCTTAGTCAAGAAGATATCGCCAAAATAGAGTTGGCAGCTCCGATGCATGATGCTGGGAAAATTGGTATTGCCGATAAAATCTTACTCAAACCCGACAAACTGAGTAAAAATGAGTTTGAGATGATGAAAACACACACTCAGTTAGGACACGATCTTCTCTTTGACGAAGAAAACGAATACCTCAAAGCAGCAGCACTGATTGCACTTGAACACCATGAAAAATGGGATGGAACAGGTTACCCACACGGTAAAAAAGGAGAAGAAATCTCGATTTTTGGTCGTATTGTTGCTATCGCCGATGTCTTTGATGCGCTTATCTCAGTGCGCCCGTACAAAGAACCGTGGAGTTTTGAAAAAGCGCATACCCTTCTCAATGAAAATAGTGGTACCCATTTTGACCCTGCACTCATTGCCCTTTTTAATGAAAACATTGAAAAAATTCGTACCATTTATCAGGAGCTAAAAGACTAACCCTTTTCAGGGGAACACTTTGTGCAAACTTTAGGATAACGAAATTCTAAAGGATCGCACATGAGTTGTTCTTGTACATCATCCACTAACACCCAAAATGAACTTCATGCCAGCATCTTGCAAAAGATTAACAACCACCCTTGTTATAGCCAAGATGCTCATCAACATTATGCGCGTATCCATGTAGCGGTTGCTCCAGCATGTAACATCCAATGCAACTACTGTAACCGAAAATACGACTGCTCAAATGAGAGCCGTCCAGGGGTTACGAGCTATAAACTAAGCCCAGAAGAAGCCGTAAAGAAGGTTTTACACGTCGGGGGACTCATACAGCAACTTAGTGTTGTGGGCATCGCAGGACCGGGCGATGGACTAGCCAACCCTAAGCAAACCTTTAAAACGTTTGCTCTTCTTAAAAAATATGCCCCTGATATTAAACTCTGCCTCTCCACCAATGGTTTGATGATTCACAAGCACATTGATGAGATCGCAAAATACAACATCGAACACGTCACGGTAACGCTTAACAGCGTTGATGAAAGTGGTGAAATCGGCTCTAAAATCTACCCATGGGTCTTTTACGAACACAAAAAACATCGTGGCGTTGAAGGGGCAAAACTTCTGCTTGAAAAACAGCTTTTAGGCATTAAGATGCTCGTTGAGCGAGGCATTTTGGTCAAAGTCAACTCTGTCCTTATTCCAGGAGTCAATGAAGAACATCTACCGTTTGTTGCGCGCAAAGTCAAAGAGTTAGGTGTTTTTATCTTCAACGTAATGCCACTGATGTCAAAGCCCGAATTTGGAACCAAATTTGGACTTGATGGTGTGCCAAGTGCCAGCCATAAACAACTTATGAAGGCGCAAGAAGCGTGTGATGTCAACGTGAAGATGATGCGACACTGCCGTCAATGTCGTGCTGATGCCGTAGGACTGTTGGGTGAAGACAGGAGCGATGAGTTTTTCAAAGAAAGCTTTGCTGAAAAAAGTTTTGAAGAACTCTCTCATCATTACAACCTTAACCAACGTATGAAAACGCATGAGAGCATTGAAACATGGAGAAGAGCTCTTAGAGCGGCAAATGGTAAAATCAGCCAAGAAGCCGCCAACAAAGAAGAACTAAGCTCCAATGGCAATACCATGCTAGTGGCTGTTACAACGCGTGGCAATGGACTCATTAACGACCATTTCGGAAGCGCCAAAGAGTTTCTCATCTACGAAGCGGGCGATAAAGCGATCAAATTTATCATGCACCGAAAAGTCGAAAAATCGTACTGCATGGGTAAAGAGGGATGCGATGGCTCTTACCCTATCGATGAGATCAAAAATGCTCTCTCTGATTGCAACCTTTTACTGACTCAAAAAATCGGCGAATGCCCGCAAAAAGAGTTAGAGAGCATTCATTTAACCTGTGATGAGAGTTTTGCGGATGAGCCGATTGAGATATCTGTCCTAAAAGGCGTGCGAAAGCACTTTTTTCCATCCGCTTCATAAGGAGCATAAAATGATTATCAACGATACAACGCTTAGAGATGGCGAACAAGCACCGTATGTTGCGTTTAACACGCAAGAAAAGCTTGCCATTGCCTCTGCACTCTACTTAGCAGGAGCAGATGAGCTAGAAGTGGGAATACCCGCAATGGGAGAGAGAGAACAAGCTGACATCAAAGAGATATTAGCCCTTGATCTGCCTCTTCGCATTATGAGCTGGAATCGTGCCACCGTGAGTGACCTTGAAGCTTCTTTGAAATGTGGATTAAAAGCGGTTGATCTTTCCATCCCTGTATCGGATATTCTCATCGAAGCGAAATTTAAAGGCAATAAAACACATCTGTTAAAAAACCTTGAAGAAGTTTTATGCACAGCCTATCATGAAGGACTTTTTATATGCATTGGAGGAGAAGATAGTTCTCGTTCGAATCTAGGATTTTTAAAAGAGGTGATGGAGTTAGGAAAAAGTGTAGGAGCACATCGTTTTCGTTATTGCGATACCGTAGGCATTATGCGACCACATCAGATTTATGAGCATATAGCGTATCTTTCAAACCTCAAACTCTTAGAGATCGAAATGCATACTCACAATGACTTTGGAATGGCAACCGCAAATGCCATTAGTGGTCTAGAAGCGGGAGCAATCAGTGTCAATACTACGGTTATCGGTCTTGGAGAACGTGCTGGAAATGCAAGTTTTGAACAGGTCTTAATGAGCCTTGTACATCTCTTTGGTGAAGAACGCCTCATTCATGCAGATGCCCTTAAACATGTAGTTTCGCTGGTGGAAAAAGCCTCAAAACAGAGCATTTCTGCCACGATGCCGATTATTGGAAAACACATCTTCTCTCACGAATCAGGTATTCATGTTAATGGCATGATCAAGCATGAAAAAGCCTATGAAGCGTTTCCCCCTCACAGTGTAGGAATGAAGCGAAGTTACCCTATCGGCAAACATTCAGGCAGTTCCACTCTTTTATTTCATCTTCGTGCTATGGGGTATGAGCCTGAAAATGAGGTCATCAACAAAATGCTTCCTCATGTGCGTGAGATGGTCACAAAACGTAAAAAAGTGCTCAATAAAAAGGAGCTAGAAGCCCTCTATATTGCTTCCAAAGCAGGATAAAATGATGCATGAGTATGCCTCTAAAATCATCTGTGAATGCGGACAAAAAACCATTCAAGATGCTATAGAGATTTTCAAAGCCACAACCCTACCCTATAAAAAAGCTAAAAAACTCGTTACGCAATGCAATCAAACCTGTTGCAGGCGCCCATTGATGGCACTCTTTAACATGGTGGAATTTGGAGAAATTGACTACGAAGAGATTGCTTTTTTGATTGATCAAAAAAATAGTCGTTTTGAAGACCAAGGAGAGAGTGATGAGTGAGAGTATTCGCGATTTTGCACAATGGATAAAATCTCAAGGCTTAGAGCACACACTTCCTCGTGAACTCTCCAAACTTGAAAATCTTACTAGCCTTGATTTAAGCCGCAAAAAACTTAAAAGTTTGCCTGAAAGCATTGGTGCACTTCAAAATCTCAGCGTGCTTAAAATTTCAGGAAATCGTTTGAGAGAGCTTCCTAGCAACATATGTTTACTCAAAAATCTTCGGAATTTACAGTGCGAAAACAATCTTTTACAAAGCCTTCCCGAGCATTTTGGTGAACTATCATCGTTAGTAATTTTAAACCTTAATGGTAATAAACTAAGTACACTACCACAAAGCTTTTACACCTTAACAAATCTCACACGTTTAACTCTTGCAGTGAATCGCCTTAGCCACTTAGATACAGCCTTTAAAAACCTTAAAAAACTGCTTCATCTTAGTCTTGACACCAATTATTTTGAGCATCTGCCAGATGTTTTTAGCACAATGCAATCGCTTTATTATCTTGACCTCTCTTTCAATAAATTAACAACGCTCCCAGACTCACTAAGCGAGATACAAGAACTTGAAACGCTCATTCTGGAGGGCAATTTACTGCAAAATCTTCCTTCCCTAGAAGCACACGATATGCTTATAAAACTCAATCTTGCGTCCAACCATCTTCGCTCTATCGATTTTGATCTCTCCAAACTTGAAGATTTGCAAATTCTCTCTCTAGAAAATAATTTACTTGAAACTCTCCCTTCTAGCCTATGCAAGCTTACTAAACTGACTTCACTTGATGTCAGTGCCAATAAGCTCAAAACGCTTCCTGATTGCATTGGAAATCTAAACAACTTGTATGAGCTTGATGTAGAAGAAAACTGCTTAAGCTCGCTTCCAAATTCCCTAAAAAACCTTGTTCATCTTAAAAATCTTTTCATTGCCAATAACCACAATCTACAAAAGCCAAACCTCCCCTCTTTAGAGTACTGCGATATCAAATAAGGATACTTTAACTCCCACTAGGCTACCATATAAGAATGACTCACATTGAAAAAATACGACTTTTAAAACTTTTATACCAGTATAGAGCGATGGGATTTGAGTACTTTCAGGAGTACAGACCGCTCTCTTTGAGCAAACAACCCGCACTCTCGCACAACTTAGAAGAGCTAAAAACCAGTGTCGCACAGTGTCATCTTTGTGCACTTGCGAAGAGTCGTAAAAATGTCATTTTTGGTGCTGGAAACCTGAAAGCCAAAGTGATGTTCATAGGAGATAATCCTGGAGTCAGCGAAGACGAATCAGGAATGCTTTTTACAGGTAAGAGCGGTGAAATGCTTGCCAACATGATCGAAAAAGTCCTTCTTCTCTCCAAAGAAGAGGTCTATGTTACGACCATTTTGAAATGTAAAACACCCGATAATCGTGTACCAACACCAGAAGAAGTTGCATGTTGTAAGCCGTATGTCATGCAGCAGATCCAAACGATTCGACCACAAATCATCGTTGCTCTTGGATCAACCAGTTTTCATCATCTCACAGGAGAGTATGATACACCTATCGATAAAATACGAGGAAGCGTCCTCAATTTTGGTGAAGCCAAATTGATTCCAACGTTTCACCCTAGTTTTTTACTGCGAAACCCAAGCGCTAAAAAAGAGGTTTTTGCAGATATGCTAAAAGTAAGGAGCATGTTATGAAATTTTGGTTGCCCCTAGCCATCAGTTTCTTGATTTTTACAGGCTGTACGACCACCAGCCAAAGCCCAGAACCCTACAAACCAAGCACGTATAACCTTTCAGCAAGCGCTAAAAAAGGCGCAACCGTTAATCAAAAAAGTACTGCAAGCTATCCTGGTTCTGAAAAACAGGTAAGTACAAAAACACCAAGTGCTACAACCAGCCAAAGTGTTGAAACACCTCCTGTGGTTATAGAAGACACAACGATCAAATCAACAACACTTGCAATGGCAACACCAACGCCAAGCACAACCGTTGAGCTAACAACACCATCATCAGCGCCATCAGATGCATCTGCCTCACAAGAAACACTTGTGACACCTGTTCTTGCAGCGCCAATGCCAAAACCACTCAATGATGACAGCACAATGATCAAAATCGCTGTTTTAGTACCACAAAAAACTATCAAAAAATATGCCATTACTTCTGTAAACTCTGTTATTTCTTATCTTTTGTATAAAAACTACTACTTTGATCTCAATGTCTTTAATTCAGGAGATGAGAGAGAAGAGTCTATTGCCAAAGCCCTTTCTGACATTCAAGCAGGAGGCTATCACTACATCATAGCACCTGTAACTGCTGATGGTGCAAACATCATTGCTAGTCGTGTTACAGACACCCTTGTCTTTATTCCAACACTTCACCGTTCTAGCGTACGAAGTACAAATTCAAACATCATCTTTGGTGGTATAGACTATGACCAGCAAATCGCTATGCTTGCAGAAAAAGCTAATGAGCGTGTTGGAACATTTGAAGATGGCAGCAGTCTTAGTTACCAACTCAATGGATATGTCAAAAAAAATAATAACCGTGTTTTTTATGAAAAACGTGTAGAGAGTCCAAAAGCAAACTTTAAACAGATGTTCAAAGGCAATAGCTCACTGAACAATGCATCACTCTATCTCAATACACAACTTGTTACAGCGAGCCTTATAGCGTCTCAGCTTCGAGCCAATGACATTCATCCTTACGCATTGCTTTCAACACAAGTCAACTACAATCCATTGCTGTTAACATTAACACAATATGAAGATAGAGATAAAATGTATATCGCAAACTCTATCCAAAAAGCACCTCCAGCATTGGAAGAGATCAATACCATGTTTGGACATGACATTGTTTATGACTGGGTCAACTACTCGACATCTATCGGTGCAGATTATTTGTGTCAGCAGTTCTTTGATGGCAAAATCTCTCGATCATTTAAAGAAGGTATCTCAGGCAACCAAGTTATCTATAACACCTCGTTATACCAACCTGGTCGCAATGAATTTATTCGCGGAAACTAATAAATAGCGCTTTTAAAAAAGGCTTTTGTCTCTTCATCGATTTTGCATGGCTTTCCCTCTTTAACATACGCAAGAGTGGAAGTCATCGCAAAAAGTTTTACATCATCTCTCCACACTTCTTGCTTTAAAATAAGCGAAGCATTTTTAAGCTCTATCATCTCACTTTTCACTTCGATCAAATCACCTAATTTTGCAGATTTTATAAAATCCGCTTCAAGATGACGCACCACAAAATGCCCACCATTTACGGCAGGACTTCTACCATTTTCGTAAAAAATATCGCTTCGTGCGCGTTCGCAAAATTTCAGATAATTGGCATGGTAAACCACACCACCCGCATCCGTATCATCATAATAAACTCGTGTTTTCATCTCAAAGCCCCTGTTTTAGGTATTTAATCAATCATCATTTTCAAACTTGACCATAAACTTGTCTATTATTTTCATTTTCTCTAATCTTACAGTATCTTCTTCTTTTATGAATTTTGTGTAAATTTTAAGTGTAATAGACACATCTTTATGACCTAAAGTTTTACTTACATACACAATATCTGCTCCATTGGATATCAATTGTGACGCAAAAGTATGCCTAAGATTGTACATTACTCTAACTTTTACACCACTTTTTAAAAGTAAATTTTTAAAATTAACACCAATAACATCGTGATTATAAAATGGTCTTTTTGAAGGATTTATAAAAATATACTCTTGCCAACCGGTTAACTCTTTTTGTTTTAAAAAGGCTTGTTCAGTAGCAGGGAAAAGATCTATGCTGCGCTTGCCTGCATTAGTTTTGACAGGACCATCAATAGCTACTTCGTTTTTTCTTGGCGAACGAAGTCTTGTTTTTGTAACGCTGATAATCTTACGATTGAAATCAATATCCGACCATTTAAGAGCAATAATCTCTCCAGGTCGCATACCTGTTGAAAGCATAATTTTAATAAAATTAGCCATGTAACCTGTAGCGTGACTCATGATAGTGTTGATTTCATCCTGAGTAAAAGGATCTTGTGACTCTTCTTGTTCTAACAATGCCTTTTGCTGCATCTTTGGAGCATTCACTTTTACAAGTGGATTTTTAACAATAATATCATTTTTATATGCTTTTTCAAGAATTGAATAAAGTATGGAACGATATCGTTGTACTGTTAAATATTTATAATTTAACAGTAATTTATTTTGCCATTTTTCAAATTGCATAGGGGTAAGTGTATTTATCAATTTATACCCAAAATAAGGAGAAATATGTTTATTATAATTTAAGATATTTTTATGAAGTGTATGTGCCCTAATTTGTGTTTTTTGTAATTCAAAATACTCACTTGCAAAATCATCCAATGTCCATTCTTTAGCTACATCAATTTGTGGTGCTTCTTTGCCCAAACCTAAAACAATATCTGGGATTATTGTTTTTTTCAATACTTTAAGATTCTCGTCTGTTACTTTTAGCCTAGTGCTACCGCGACTACGCCTACCATCTGGTAAATAAAAATCAAGGTACAAATATCCAAACTGATCTTTAATTGTGAATTTTATATCTGCATAAATATATTTAATAGATTTAAATTTAGCCATGTTTTTGTTTCAAAAATTTAGCTACAAGTGGGTTGATACAATGATCAACTTTATTGACAATAAATTTTTTAGAACTATTTTGTTGTTTGAATTCTATAATCTTGTAAGGTATAAATTCATTTTTCTTATTTTTAATGAAATGAATTCCTTCAATCAAAACTCCATTTTTAATGTATGTACATAGAGTCTTTTGTGATATTCCAAGAAACTTCGCAACTTGTTTTTGTGTAGTAAGTGAATCTAAACTTAGTGCAAAAAGTTCTCGATATAAAATAAGTTCATTTTTTATATCTTTGAGTGTATTTTCTAATTCTTTAAACATTATAATTATTACCTTCATATTTATTAGAATACGAGAATCCATGGTCTAACCAAAATGTCCTAGCAGCACTAGCTAATATATTAGCAATATCAAAATAATTATTGTTTTTTACAGCTTCAAGAAGCTTAACATCACGACCATTTTTACGTCGTTTTTTTATATCTTGCAACGCTAAAAAAATAATTTTCTGAATTGCAAAGAGACAAATTTCACGATCGATTTGATTTGAATATTTTGGGAAAGGCATAAATCTTTTTCCTAATGAAACTATAGATACCCACTTAGATAACTCTTGATAATTAGTTATAAATAAAAGTACTTTTAATATTTCTAATCTATCATTTGTTGTATCTTTCTCAATAATAGTTTCTTTTGTGTTATAATTCAAATAGTTATTATACATTAAATAATCCAAGTTATTAAAATTAACAATTGTTTTGTTTTAAACACTTTATCAAAACAATTATTAATTGTCAAAGGGGGGGCATTAGTGGAAACTATTATTTTTCGTGTTGAGAATGTACGTAGTGATTTAAAATTATCAAAAAAAGATTTTTGTAAAATTATTGAAGTTAGTGAACCTGCCTATCAGAACTATTTACAAAAAAAAAGAGATTTACCTCTATCTATTATTTATAATCTTTCTTCGAAGCTTCATATCTCGGCAAATTGGTTAATTAATAATATAGAACCTATATTTTTAATGAATAATATTAACAAATTATCATTTGAACAACATGAAGTCATTTTAGAATCTTTATCAAAAAGCGAAATTGCGGAATCTCTTTATTTCACATATATTGAAAAAAACATCTTACCTGTGTTTCGAGATTTGGGGGATGAAAAACCATTATGGCGTAAAATAATAAATGGTCACAGAGACCGTATAGGTGCTATTTTTTATCTTTTACGTTCTTTGCAAAATATCAATAATAATGAAAATATAACTTATGAGAATGCTCGAAATTTATTACTCAATGCAATAAACGAACACATTGTTACTTTATATGACCACTTTAAATTTGTCTATTTATCAAAAGATGAAGTCATAAATGCAATAGAAAAAATAGATGACATGGGATGTTACATAATTCTTAAAAATTCTAAAATGATTTTTGAAGCATTATCTCCTTTTTTAAAATCAATTCACTTAAATGATCTTAATACAAAAAACTAGAATTAACTAGCAAAAACTTTTCACAGAGCATTACCTTAAGTAATGCTCTGTGATACTCGCCCTCTCATGCTTCATCTCCCAACTCACTTGCTGTAGTGCTTGATCATAAGTCAACCCGCCAATTATTTGAATCTTTGAAAAACGTTCTCTTGCAAAATTCCATCTTAAGCCATGACTGCCTTGATATTCCTGGTTGGTGATTTGTGCAGCTTTTTTAAGAGCGGTCCTGTATTTGTTAATATCAATATGAAAAACATCATGTTTTAATAAGTGAGCTTTTAGCTGTTTGTAGGTATCGACATGAACAAGTAAGATTCCCGGCTTTCCACCTTTTTCAATGTCAAATATTCGACCTTTTTGCATAGCTTCTAAGCTATCATATTCAATCCCTTGGAGTTGTTCTACTTTGCTATTGATATCATCTATTCTTATGTAGTCAATACTGTCACTCAGCCGATTATCGTGTAGCTTTTGTGTTTTGATACTAAGGTAATGATCAATACGCTCAATTCCTTCGAGTCTAGCACCGCTTTCATACTGAATTTTTGCAGCAAGTTTGAAGCTAGGATCAGTAATTGCATCTATTAGAGCCTTCGGATCATCATAGGCTCTACGAAATGTTGGCTCATCACTGGTTTCTGCTACCAGTAGATTTTTACGTGCTTCATTAAGGATTTCATGACGAACTGAAAAATCATATTCTCTATCTATGTTTAAGTTGTAGCGTGAACTCTCAAGAGAGTATTTTGCATTGAGCTTCCGCAAGGCAATTTCTAGCTTATGCAAAGCACTTGAGATGAGTTCTAAGCGCTGTTCGCTAATCTGTTGGTACACTTTATAATACATATAGTGCACAATATGCTTCTCGTTCAATTCCTGTAGATCTTTGAGTGCAAAATTTTCTTTGACATATATTCCCAGTTCATTCCAAACTTCACGATACGTTTCAAGTGTTTTTGCATTGGCAATGAAGCCAGATCTTTTTTGTTCAGACTTTGACATACCAGACTTAAAGAGAACTTTCGCAAGTTCTCCTGTTTGATAATGTATGGATCCTCTCATGATAATGTCTTTGGTGTAAAGCTCTTACCACTATAGTTGCATTTAACATCACCTTCCATATACTCCTCTTTGATTTCACCTTTATACAGATAGTTATTCAAAACTCGTACAATGAGGCAACATTCAATTTTAGAAAAGCTTTGCACTAAGATAAAGCTATTTGTTTTTCTATCATACACTTTCATTTGAAGATCAGGCTCTTTCGATTTACCGTAGAATAGATTGACCCCATATCCATATTTTTTATTGAAAATGAAATGCTCTTGCTCTTTACGTAAACGATTGTGCACAAATGCCATGATAATTTCATGAAAATGGTGGATGAAAATTCCCGTTACAAGGCGTGTTTGCCCCCAAGAAATAGACTCAAGAATAAAATGATCTCGAGATTTTACAAGCAATTGAGCCTTTAGAATTTTCCCAGAATCACTAATCGATATTGGAACAACTCTATTTTCTGGAATTTCAATTTTTTCTGCTTCCAGATATAACTCGTGTATAAGAGGAATCATAACGGTATCCATACTTCACTCCTTTTTGGATAAATAAAATTTGGTATAAAACATAATGCTTTATATATACTATTCGTTTTGAAATGGTCCAATTTCATAAAATGCTATTTTCTTTCGAAGAAAAGGCTTTAATATCTTCAACCGTTTGTTTTATTTTTGGGTAAATTTTGCAGATATACGTCTTATCAATTTTTAATTTCTTAAATTTTGCAAGATATGTGCAGATCTGAGAATAGCTTTGTCCCTTTTCCTCTTTTAGCTGATAAATCAGTGGAGCATATTGATCAAGTAGTTTGGCGCGTTTTTTGGGAATTCTTTTTTTGGATGTATCGAACATTTTAAGTTGCAGTTTGGTTTTTTCATTCAGGCTATAAAGTTCCTTAGAATGCTTTTTAGCTGAACCCATTGTCAAAGTATCATGATAGTTTTGAAGAACGAAAAGTAATGCTTGATGATAAAGTATGGATCGATTAAGACCTTCAGTATTTCTACTTTTCAAAGTATAAAAACGTTCAAATGTTTTTTCAATGACTTCTTGCTGGAGAGGCTCTGGCATTCTGGCAAGCAGATGCAACAACTGTTTAGAAGAAATTGGTTTCATAGCGGTATCCTTTTTTAATGTGAGATACTACTATTCGTTTTTGTTTTGAAATGAAATAAAAAACGTTGAAAAAAGTGTTGAATTTAGCCATTGAATTAAAAAATGAAATTCAACGGACACTGTTTTTTAGAAGCTCGATAGAGTGGTATTTTTTGGCACTACAAACTGCTCTTTTCTCTTCATACCAAAACGGGTAAAAAGGCAAGAGTATCTTTTTTTGGTGCTATACTTTCGTTATCTTCTAATTTAGAGATTCTTGTTATATAGCTACTAAGCTATGGGTTGTAATGCGCAGAGCATACGCCAACTCTTTTATGCACACGAGCTGCATATAAAACGCTAACCTTCGTTAAAAAAGGGGATAAGAAACTAACTTATCAAGCAAGATGCAATGCTATAAAAGTGCAGATTATATTCAACGAAATACTTGGTCGTTACAGCCAGAGAGTGTAACAAATTCTATCTATGAGAATTATCGCTTTTTATGATTTTCAAGCACTGATTCTATAATTTCATTTACTCTATCTTTCGTTGCTTGATGTAAATTATTAGAACCTCCTATTACCCATCTATCTATTTCAAGACGGTCAAATAGTAATTTGCCTTTTTTATGAAAATGAATCCCTTCAGTGAATTCTTCGTCACGTAGTTTGTAGATATGATCCGTTGAGTATCCTAAATATTTTCCAACTTCTTTCACATTCATCCAACGCTTTGATTCAAAATTAGACATATTTTTTTCAATCAATGTTAATTTTTCTAAGATTTCAGGCAATAACGCTAAGTGCTCGAATGCTATATTCATTTGACAATTCTTGAGTGAAGTAATAAAATTATAATTCAAATTACAAAAGACTACCTATGCGTCTTTTGCAACTCTATCAATACAGGAGAGTGCTTCCACACTTTCCTGTACACTAAGATAAGCTGCTAAATTCTTTTAAATATTTTTCCAAATTACATTCTTACTATTATAAGAACATGCCATAACTTTAATTTCACAACAGCCATCAATGGGTTTTTGAAGTTGGCATTTAGAAGTAAATTTTGACCAAAAAACTTTAAAACTGCAGCCATAAATAAATACTTTGCAACTCTCTTGAGTATTTTTAAACATACAATCCATAATAAATGTTACACCACAACAACAAAAAATAACATCTGAAGGTGCATCTTTATTTATTACATAACAATTCATAAATTTTGAATCACTAATACAAGCAACACGTGAATACAACTCTATTGCTCCACCTCTATCCTTAACACTACAATTTTTAAAAATACAATGGCTCACATGACTTGTACCAGCAATAGCTCCACCGCTTCGTGCAGTACAATTAATAAATTTAGAATGGTGAATTGATCCTTGTTCTGAGCAAAAAATAGCGCCACCATCCTCTTTTGCATGACACCGAATAAAGAAACAATCATCTATTTTAAGATCATAGCGCCCCAGAGCACCACCTGAATCATCTGCTATACAGTCTATGAAAGAGCATCTTATAATATTGCTTTCCTTTCCGCAAATTGCTCCACAATCACCTTTAGAATGTGAATTAATAAAATTTGAATTTTTAATTGTGGATCGAACAGCATAAAGACTTCCACCACAATCCTCACTGTGACAATCCTCAAAAGTACAGTGATCTATTTTAGTATCAATGCAGATAAGAGCTCCTGCTATTTTTGTCTTAAGAATAGTGTGACGAGTTTCTTCATTATCATTATATTCCCAATCTTCCAAAGGGAATATTTCCCAAAAAATGGGTAATTTTTGAAAATGTTTTCGCGGGATACCAGAGCCTTTTTTAAAAATGCATTGAGAAATTTTAGATTCTTTGTTATAACTCATAATTGCAATAGCACCAAAAGTATCTTCTATTGGTTCAAAATTAACATTTGAGGCTTCAAATTTCCCTAAACAAATGATATGTGCATTACGTTCAATTTTTACAGTGCAATCTCTGATAATTAACTGCTCATCATAAGGAATGAAGATTGTATGTTCGATAATAGTGTCTGTATAGATTTCCATGTAATACCTCAATTCTTAAATTAGAGTATTATAAAATCAAAAAACAACAACATCCTGTCTTATTTAAGGAAAATTTGGTTCTTTTGGTTGTTTATATTTTTTTAAATTCACTATTTTTCCAATTTTATCCATATCTAAATATTCTAAATCACCATTAACTATAATCATTGAATCAGTGCTAGTAAACGATGGGTATTTCATTGTGGTAAAAAGACTCATTGATGGCAAAAACAACTCTTCTTGATCATCAAATAACTTTATAGTAGGATAGTATAAAAACTGAGAGGCTAGTTTTTCATTGCAAAGCATTTTATCTACTGCAACATTATACATAGTAGATTCATCTTCATGAAAATGAAGCATAATCCCTTGATTCTCCCATTGTCTCAGTGATTCTAAAATACTGTTTAAATATCTTGATCTAAGTTCACGCATTGGCTTATCTATAGCGAATAAACCTATTTTGTTTTTCTGGGAAGAGTTTAATGAAAAAGGTAGCAAGATTTGGATGGTAGCATTTTCTAAAATATTTTTTTCGTTGTCTTTTTTGTTTTCACCTAGGCATGCAAGTGGAAAAATTGCAAGATTTTTAAAGAAACTTCTTCTTCGCATGTAAACTCCTTCATTTTAATATTAGAATTAATTCAAAAATAGAGATACTTCTTGCTTCATCCATTTCTCTATTTTGTGTTTGTTAGATAGAACTTTAGACTATAATGAGGACATATTAATGTCCATATTTAATTTTATACTTTCTTTTTCATCAAAAGGAGGGAAAATGTTTCAATTGGCAGATGGCCTAAAATTAGTGCGATGTTATGAAGAAGATAGATACAATAGTAATTTAGAACTAGAGCGAAAATTCTGTTATTCATTCCTCTACCAAGATTTGAATATTATTTTAGAATCGCATTTTAGTGTAGAAGCATATAGCAAATATTTGTACTTGCCGATTATAAATTTCGGCTACTCTATTGAGTTATCACAATGGAATAAAAAAGAGCTTCGCTATCAATACATACATAATCACAAAGAATACGATGGATTATCGACTAAAAAATATGTGAAATCCAAAAAAGTGAGAGCAATCCTCAAGCAATTTGTTTTTCATAGTGTAAAAAAGTACATGAGACGTTTTCAACCTCCAATTATCATTAGAGGTCCTCTAAATAATTACAAACAGACATCCGAACGATACCTATTTATCGATACAATGATACAACGTGAAGGTTACCACAAAGACATATATTTATACGATGACATCCCTGATATTAATACTAAAAAAACTAGTGATAGTCCAAACGATATATTTTGGATGTATACACATGATGATATTTCCAGACAAGAGGTTATTTTAAATTTCATAGTTCAAAAAGACACTATACTATTGGAAAAACAAGCGCTAGATTTGTTATCCAATAACCAAGATTTATTTGTTTTCTTTTTACAAAGAAATTTACACATGGGGTATAATCGAGCTGCAGAGCTTTATCAACATTTAGTTAAGCAGGGAAAAATTACCAAAGAAATTCTTTTGAATTTAGAAGAATAAGTTACTATTATTTCAAATAGCCTCTTATGTCAAATAGAGGCTATTTGAATAACCTTGGTCAATCCACTGATAAATTGACTTAGCATCCATTGGTGGAATTTCCATATTCTGAATCCCACTCATTTGTATCATTCTATTTTTATAGATTTCGACGGCATACAATAAATGTCCCTTTTTAAAAACACCATATACAATGGAGTACTGAGGAATTTTTTCCATATACGTAAGAAGGCAATTTTGAAGTATTTGTGCCCATAAACAAAGTTCATGCGAGTTGCAAGGAAGTCTAAACTCTAAATCTCCAACAACCATCTCTTGCATCACTGCATGTGCTTGATAATAATATGTTATTTTTTGAACATAATGATTTTGAATAAGAAACGTAAATATTCTAAGAAGATCATTCATTGAAGCTTTACATGTAATGAATTTCTCCTCTAATAGAAGTTGATATTGACAATAAAGTGATACAATATTTTTGTATATGTCGTGCATATTTTCTTGCGAATAAAAATCAAGTATTAAAGTAAAAAGTGCTTTTTTTGAAAGTCGATTTTTGAGAAAAAACCACAATTGGGTTATCTGTTCCTCTGAAGCCAAAGGAAGATCAATAAGTCTCTTTTTTTGCTCAAATGGTAATTTAATAAGAGGTATAAGATAGTTATGATCACTAAACATTGAAGTTAATAAAAAATCAACATAAGGAGAATACGAAGTATTAGAGTGTGTAAGAGTATTTAATGATGTATAAAAAGCTTTTTTGAGTGCCTTATTCCCCTTTTTTGGGCTAATACCAAGGATATGACATACTGCCTCATTAAAGGTCATCCCTTCAAAAGATGAGAGATATGGATAATCTCTAAAAAAATAAAAGTTTGTATCATGAAAATTTTGATTAACTGATAAAAATTGCATCATTGCTTTATGTTGATCATCAATAATGAGATTCACACTAACTCCTTTATTTTTAAATATCATAAAGTTTATAATAAAATTTGGACAAGATACTGTCTATTAATTGTTGATATAATTCAATAAAAGAAGATAAGGAGAATGCAAGATGAAGACTCAAGGTATATTTGATGATATTTTGAAGCTGACCCAAATGACGTTTGATGAGATTAAAAATTCAAGACTATCAATTCGCAAAATACTTTATTATGATCTTTATCGTGCTCTACATGCTATGAATTGTGAGTTTCATGTCGTATTGGAGCATTATTTAACATTAACATTTGAAGAGGAATTTTTAGTCCAAACAACGTCGTATAATTCAGCAGAAGAAAAATGGAGAGACGTGCTCAATAGAGATTTAACACGAGCTAATTCTAAAGTTCAATCCTATTTATTTCAATTGCAATATCTAAGTTACGATGATGAAGATGATAATTTAGAATTTCAGGTAATGCAAAAAGGACCTCTGGATGAGTATATTAATCATAAAAACTTTTATGGTGCTCTTCTAGCTCATTATTCTTGTGGATTGATACTAGAGAATTCCTGCACATTGCAAAAAACAGTTATTAACTTTCAGGAATTTAAAAATAATCCAATTGAGACTATTTTGATTGATCTTTCGACCTATGAAAAACGATTAGATGTAAAAAAAGAAGGGTTAGCTGTTTTGAAGCAATTGATCGTGATTGAAGAAGAAGTAAAAGCCTATTTAATTGCTAATGTTTCGATTAATGATCTTGTTTTAGAAGTGCAGGAACTGAGAGTAGCAAAGAGAAATATCTGAATAAAATATCTCTCTTGTATTGGTTGATTTTACTAAAAATTGAAAGAGGGTATACCTATAAAATTTCTTCAAGTATTTCTAAATCTTTTTCAATAGATGTCAGAAGTAAGTCTTTATTCTGAAAGTTGATTTTTTTATTATAGTCAAACTGTATAATACCATATAATAAATCGCGAGGATAGTCAGAATTATTGTTCTTTAATATTCTATCTTTTATTTTTTCTTGAATTTTCTTTAAATAGTTATTTTTTTCTGTTTCTTCCAATTTTTTCTTAGAAAATATTTGAATACAACATTCCTTCTTAGCTAAATTGGTCAATACTTTTATAGAAAAATAATCATAGTCTTTTTGTATGGCATGTGGTTGAGACTCAATTTTGTGAAAACCTTTTGGTATACAAATTTTAGCGAGTTCATTAATAAAATTCTGATTAGTATATTCTTGCAATGCATCAATTTCATTCAAAACATTTTTAATGGTTTCTTCATTAATTTGCCCCTTATTGTTTTCTAAAAATTCTTCAAAAGACATCACATGACTCCTGTATTTCTTTGTAATTTTTTGTACAATCCATTTGTAGTTTTCAAAGGCTTGATTAAGATTTGTAATATTATGCACTTCATGTTGACATTTTATAATCCAAGATAGAATATCTTTTTCAAAAGAAATTGATTCATAATTGTTGATCGTGTTTCATACTTTATCCTTGTAAAATCTATAGAGTGTGATAGCCAGTTCTGCTATCACCTCTTTGGATACACCAAGTTCACTGCTTAGCTCTTCTAAGAGTGCTTTAGCTTTTGGATTGAGAGTACTTTCATCCAACGTATTGTGTTTACCTTTTGAAGCATTGTCGGTAATTGTTTTCTCCATACTCTCCATGACATCAACAGAAGTCTTCTTCTCTTTGGTTGATGAGAGCTTTTGCCTTTTAGTTTGTTTCTTCTTTTTATTCAAAGAAGCAGTGATGATCTCTTTAGGCATGATGACTCCTTTGAAGTACATAAGCACGCAGTGCTTTAAAGAGTGTTACTCGCATCTCTTCTCTTAGATGTATACGATACCAAGATGAACGTAGACTTTGTGTTTTAAGGGTATAGGTATGTATCATGACTCTCTCCTAAAACCAGCGATGAAGCCTGATCTGGCTACACTTATTAGGACACAGAAATGATAAGATTTCTACATAATAAGGAAGGATTGATAATATGGTCAACAAAGCTCAGAAATATACTCAAGAGTTTAAAAACTCAACAATACAATTAGCCCTCAATAGTGAAAAATCAGCCTATCAAATAGCACAAGATTTAGGGATGAGTGATAAAACACTGTATGCGTGGCTACGAGACTATAGGAAAAAGCATCACTTAATTTCTGAATTACCGAACCGAACTACCAATAGTTCACCCAAAGAAAGTCTTGAAGAGGAGAATCGACGACTGCGTAAAGAGAACTCAAAGTTGAAGATAGAGAGAGATATTTTAAAAAAGGCAGCGGCGTTCTTCGCGAAAGAAGCTCATTGAAGTACGCCTGGATTAAAGAGCATCGTAATGAATTCAATATTGCGCACATGTGCCATTTATTAGAGGTTTCTCGTAACTGTTATTATCGATGGCTTCGAATAGAGAGGCAAGAAGATATGGTATTAAACACCATGATTCAAGATATTTTTCTTAGCACTTATCAAACGTACGGCACACGCCGAATGAAAAAGAGACTTGAACAACTCTATGGATTGATCGTCTCTCGTAGACGTATTGCAAGGATTATGAAAAAACTTGGGCTAAGTTGTCGCAATAAACGTCGTTTTAGAGTTCTTACCACCAACTCCAATCATACCTATGCTATTGCCCCTAATCGAATTCAACAAGATTTTTATGCCTCAGTTCCTAATCAAATGTATGTAGGTGATATAACCTATATCCCGACACAAGAAGGATGGCTCTATTTAGCTGTCGTCATTGATTTATATTCAAGAAGAGTTATTGGTTGGTCTATGGATGCACATATGAGTGCAACACTTGTCAACGATGCGCTTTTTATGGCGCTTAAAAAACGCAATCCTCCGCAGGGTGTCATCTGGCATACCGATCGTGGCAGTCAATATGCTTCCGATGCCCATAAAGCCATGCTTAAAGAATATGGCATCGTCCAAAGTATGAGTGCTAAGGGAAATTGTTATGATAATGCTGTTGCCGAGAGTTTCTTTCATTCTTTAAAAACAGAACTTACGCACCATATGAAATTTGAAACAAGGAGCCAAGCAAATCAAGCTATATTTGAATATATCGAAGTGTTTTATAATAGACAGAGGTTGCACTCTAGTAATGGTTATTTGTCACCAGTGGATTTTGAAAATAAACTGTTACAAAACGATATGAGTGCCTAGACATATTTATTTCTGTGTATCATAAAGTGTTGACAGATCAGCCATGCTCTAAAAAAAGCATACGCACTTACATATTCAAAGAGCACACTAAGTGATGCAAAGATTAAAAAAAGGTATAACATCCTAAGAGCATTACTATCCATACCAGAGTTATAGAGAAGATAGGCTCCTAATACTAAACAAAGTGAATAAGCGTATTTCATAATCTTCTTCTCCTATTCCATGAGTGCTTGGTAAAGTTCAATGATAAGAAGTAAAAGCGCCATACCTAATGTAAAGACCTGAAACAGTATGGATAATCTAAAGCTTCTTTTTGGATAGATCAGAGGAAATGCAAAGAGTAAGACCATCATTAAAAGTGCAATAAACAGGGTTGGATAATGACTATTACTCATTGGAAATCCTTTGAAGATTCAAGATCACTTTGAATGTTGTTTGATGAAGAGCTGTTATTCTCTTTAGCTTTATCACAAGCAGTGCTTGTCTTAGAACAATAGGTATGTAGTTTCTTTCTAAGGTAATCCAATAGCTTTCCAATAAGTTTAAAAAAGACAGTGATACTAAGAAAGATCAGGGTTAGCATGATAAAGATACTAAAACTAAGTTCCATGGTTTCAAACGTAGAACGATTAGAAGAGGTATTGGCATCTTCTTTGAGAATAGTTTGATTCATAGAGGTATTCATCTCTTGTTTGTTTTCTTTTAAGAGTAAGTAATTGGCTGACATGGCTATAACACTCCTTTTTTTAGGCATAGCTCTACTAGGGCTTATTTTTCCTCTTTTAAAAAAGAGGCACATAATCTAAAAATGGTTATCTAGGGGATCTGATAATGTAAATGTTTAGAAGAAGCTTGTACTATTAGCTCCAATGCATAACAACATTCATAAGCTCTAGACTTGTAAGAGTTAGGGCAAAAAAGTGTTCTCTATAGATGAGTTTTTGTTCAATGTTTCTGTGTCGCATGATCGTTCTCCTTTGTATTTTTGAATACAAGCATTATAGAAAAATCACATAATAAAATCAATACAAAAGAATATTTTAAAACATATCTATATATAATTAAATATATTTATATAAATACATAATACAAGGAAAAAGTCAAGTGGAAACGATCTATCAGAGAGAAAAACTCAATCGTTTATTTAAACAAGCTGGTCTTACTAAAAAAGAGTTTGCCACTATGCTAAATATGAATTACCAAAGTGTCAATGCTTGGGAATCTACACAAGCAGCTCCTTATTGGGCATGGAGTTGGTTGGAGAATTATGCTAAGGCTAGAATGTTTGATAAGATGATGGAGTTAGGCAGAATGTTGGAGGAGAAGTAGAGGCGCTCCTCCTTGGAAAATAAGACTAAAGTTCTAACTGCATTGCATAGAGTTGATTACTCAGAAACAAGATTGCATCATCTGAGAGGATAAATCGATTCACTCTTCCTGTTCGAGTACTAAAATGTGATTCTATTCCAATCAGATACCATTGGTCTTTTTTACAACTACGAGGTATTCTTATTTCAGTAATAGAGCGATTTGGATTAAGTTATAAATTCTTATTAAAAAACTTTTTTTATATAATAAAAAAACAACCTAACAAGAATGACAAACGCGACAAAAATATTAAATATAGGAATAGAACAAACAAATAAAAAATATCCATCGTAATCGTCAAAATAGTCATCATCACATATTCTTGTATAATACATTATTGTAAAAAGTGGTATAATATACCATACAATAAATATATAATAAAATGAAGAAGTATAAGAATTAATAACTTTTTTCTCGCTTTCTACTTGTGACAACTAATCAATGTCAGACAAAGTGTAGTTTTAAGCATGTTTAAGTTGATTAAAAAGCCTAAACAAAGAATATTTTTAAAATATTAAGATGATTATTCTGCTACTGCGTCTAACACAAACTTACAAGACTAGCTCTCGAATAAATATATCAATATCAAATTCTTGATTTTTTTTAGTTTACAATATTTTTCTTGAAAATTATTGAATAAAGAGTCGATTTCATGGATATTTTTAGATATTAAAAAATAAATATCTGGTTATTGATGAAATAGGCTACTTTAATTATGAGTAACTAGGAAGCCAATCACTTTTTTCAGATTATTTCCAAACGCTATGAAAAAAGCTCCACCATCTTTACATCAAACTTGGTATTCAGTAAATGGGGTCAAGTATTTGCTTAAGATAAAATCGTTACAACTGCCATTTTAGGTATTTAATTAAATCTCGTTTATAGATACGGTAATCAATTTTCTAATATCTTCAAATATCTCTTTATTGGCAATTTCAAACAAAATCATCTCACTAAAAAATGGAAAATTTTTGTGCAGAATAGCCCTATCTCCAATATGAGTTGATTTTACATTTTCAAAAAGTTTTTGATTTATCTCAAAAATTAATTTCCTAGCATATTCATAACATTCATTTTTATCACAAAAATACTCACAAAATACCTTATCCCCTCGTTTATCCAAGTCGTAATGTGATGAATACTCAAAATTTATGATTGCCTCGACCGGTAAAAGATTGAGTTTTTTATTTCTACCATCTGGCTGAAACAAAAATTTTTTATTAGTGCCATGAAGTTTATTATATTTATAAATCAGCCAATTAAGCGAATAAATTACACGGGAGTCGTAGATTATGTCTGTTTCGATGTTTTCAAACGAAAGTATTTTAGACCAACTTGAGATTCGATCATATAATCTTTGGGTTTTTAGATCATATATCGATTCAAAATCCCTATGTGTTGAAATTCCACCCCAAGAACATACAATCCATTTATCTAATTGTCGACGCCTTGTTGTGTCGTTTAAGTTTTTGATTTGGTTATTAAGTTCAAATTTCAAAAGCACATCTTTTTCAAATGGGGATATATTGGTATTTGATAAATCAAAAGCTTGTATAATGTCTAACAATTCTTTTGTTACGCGCTCGTTTAGCCATATTGTTCTGTTTAGAGACAGATAATTCAATGGTTCAGAATTGGTTAATCTGTTTAATTCGGTTACAATATACTCAATTAGATTAGGGATCATTGTACTCATTGTACAGTTCCTTTCAATATTTCCAACACTTTCACCATCGCCAAAGTATCCAATTTACAATACTCCAACAAGGCATTTCGATACGCTTGTCTAGTTTCATCATCCATGTGTGGCAAATTTGCAAAAGTTTGCATGGCTTCACCTCCATGATGGACTAAGTTTAAGTCTTTATAGGCTTTTGCCATTTCAGGAACCAAAGAAGGAAGGACTCGCTTGATAGAGTAACTTCCTTTCATATTAGGATGGTAATAGTCTTTATTTTGAAACGGTGTCATAAGGTCTTTGATATTGTCATGAATACCCATAAGCATTGGAGCTAAATCAGGATAGCTTTGAGCCAGTTTTCGAATCACCCCTTTTTCAAATCCCATATTGTAAGCAAGTACGGTGACATTAGTAGGGATATCGTTGATAAGCTGTTTTGCTAAGGCTTCTCGTGGGTCGCTGTTTTCATCACCTAAAAACTCTTTATGCTCCAATCTTCCATCGCCATAGTCAATGTGAATAGAGTATTGAAACGGTATTTGACAATAAGGATTTATTCCTTTCCATAGGGGTATGGATTGTTGAAATGTCTCAAAGTCTAGATGATACACGGGATATGTTAATGTTTGAAAGAAAGCTTGAATCGCTTCTTTATGAATAATTTCTTTTTGGTCTAACTCTGAGGTGATTTGAATTTGTTGAGATAAGGAGAAAGAAGAGATGTCACTTAACTGATGAAAATGCACAATACCTTCTTGATAGTACTCAAACTTTTTTTTAGCATTCAATCTAGATATATTAAAAATACTATACTCTGGTATCTGTCTTTGTTCATACCAACAGTACTGCCATGCATCACACTCATAAGGGCTACTACAATGCAGTCCAATGTCAATATCTGGTTCATGTTCTTTATTGGCTAAACAACGCTCAAATTCTTTAAGATAAAAAGGGATATTACATTGTTTTTCTAAGACAGCTTGTGTGACATTCACAATATTAAAGAGCTTATGAATTTCAAGTTCATCACCTCTTACATAGGCGTTATTGATGTGAATGATATTGACTTTTTTGACATCATATCCAAGACCATTAAGCACATAGTATTGGATAGAAGCGTCATCGAGATAAACCTCTTTGACTTCGGTGGAGCTTTTTACTTCATAAATAGCCATTACATCATCATGAATGGTTAGGATATCCACCATCACTAAAATACCTTCATATTGAAAAGTCGCTTCGTAGATAACACTCTGCCCTTGATTAATTAAATCTTGAGTTAGGATGATTTTATCTTCAAAGCTTGTGCCTTCAAAAGGAATCTTAACGCCGTTAGGAAAAAGTTTACAGGCATAATCGCCCACGCTATTACCTGTTTCAAAGATAGCTTGAGCCGATGCATCAGGAGGTGTTAAAAGCTCTTTTTTATATTTTTTAAGCCATAAAGATTTAACACATTGAAGTCCTCTGGTGTAGAGGGATTTGGATAAATGCACGCTTTAGTCTCCTAATTCATCATCAAAACTATCAATATACTTTTCACGCTCATTATGAAAAACTTTTGCATCTTCATAGCGCATAACCCACAATGCTTGATGAGTCTCTTTTGGATCTTCATAGGCATCGCCATATTTTTCACACAATGCCTTATAAACGTCACTGCCAATATCCGTATCGATAGCAATACTACCAAGATAAGGCCATTGTAACCATCCACGACCTACTAAATCAAAAACTTCTAATAAAGGAGTCTCTGGAAAAGTATTTTTCATATACTCTAAGAAATTCTCACGTGCTTTTTCATCTGTAAATCGTTTGTCATAGTAACCAAATTCATCTTCTACATCAATGATTTGATGAAGTGCATGAATTTCATTATAACGAGTATTAAACACCATCCAAATGGTATCTTTTTTACGGTGTTTAACAATATATTCTTCAATGGTAAAAAGTACTTGAGGCATAGTATTATCCTTTGTATCATTATATTTACTACATCATTAAAATTTCACTAAGCACATTTTTTTTAATGAATAAATATTATTTTAACTACTAAAAAAGACAACTTTGTGTCTATTATTTATTGTGCTAAAGATCTGATATCAAATACTTTATTGGGTCTTGCAATATCATAATAGTGCAAATCCACAGTCATATGAATGATTAATTCATCTAAAGGATAACATGGATTGTTAAGATAATGTGTAAAGAGTTTATCAAGACTCGGTTTGATAGATAATTGTTGATTCCGAGTAAAATAAAAAATAGGGTTTTCAAAGGAACATACAAGAGAGATATTTGGCGTTTTTATTTCTTGTTCTTTATAAAAAAATTTAATTTTTGGATAAGTAAGATAATCGTAAATACCGCATATGTTTAATTGGCACAATAACTCATCAATTCGATGATCATACAATGTATTATCATGAGTTCCCATCTGTATCAGTACTGTTTCTTTTGGGTTCTCTACCATGCTTTGAATCATGGTCATAGTATGCTGATAAATCTGAAGTGAATAGATATCATCTTCTTTGGCAAAGGGAAATGATATTTCACAATCAACATATTCTAGTATATTATTTGAGGCGGTACTCTTTTCATCAGGTAATGAGCAAACCGTTAGTACCTTAAAAAAATCTCTACGTGTCAACATTTTTATCTCACCATTAAAGTATTATCAATCAATTTATGAGCTTACACAGCAACAAGCGTTTTTTTATCTTAGAAACACATCTTCTCTTTAATGCTGAGTTATCGGAACCCAACTAGTTGTTTGTTTTCTTGTTTAAAATGAAGTTCATTGCGACATAATTGCTTTAATTCTTCAAGATTAAAACCTTTGAGATTTAAAATCTTATCAACCATATATTTACGTGTTACATTTTCAATTTGTCCACCAGTCAAATCATATTCCGCAATGATTTGGGATGTTTTAGCATCTAATTGAGGTAGTTTAGATTGCCAAATTTTTGCTCTGGTTTGTTGTGATGGCTTTGTAAACTCTACTTTGTAGAGGAAACGGCGATCAAATGCATTGTCCATATTATTAATAAGATTAGTTGTAGCAAAAAAAATCCCTTCAAACTTTTCAAGCTCTTCAAGTAAAATATTTTGCATGGAATTGTTCATAACATCTACACTATCATTAGTATCCATTCTCTGCCCAAAAAGCGCATCAGCCTCATTAAACAATAAAATTGGAACATGTTTTAATTCTTCTTTAGCTCTTGCATACTCTTTGAAAATACCTTTGAGTTTTTTTTCGCTCTCTCCAACATATTTATCACGAATCGAAGCAATATCAACTTGTAAAATATCTCGTTTTGTTAGCTTGCTAATTTCATAGACAGTAGCAGTTTTTCCAGTTCCAGGATAGCCATACAGAAGCGTCACTAATCCACTAGGTAATTGAGCATCTTTTAGTTCTTTTACAATACGTTTATAGTGTTCCTTGGAGATAGCAGTGGCAAGTGTATGTGTGATATTAGCAATAGTCTCATCTAGGAAAAGTGTTTGTTTACATGTTTTATAAGAAATATGCTTAGTTAAATGTGCTTCGAAACACTGTTTGCTTTTTAGAGATGATCCAAAAATAGCACGATGTACTTTAGCACTCAATTTAAAATCAGGATCAATTCTAAAATTATCTTCATCCGTTAATTCTAAAATATCATCTTTAAAAATCTGAAATTTGTTTTGAAAAATATGTTCCATAAACCAAGCGACACTAGAAAGATCATCGTAAATATCTGTTGCAAACCGATTACATTCTAACGATGTATGACCTTGTATCGCTTTAACACATATTGCAAAAAACATAACTTGTTCAATAGGTGTATATGGTTTTAATAAATCTCCCAGCTTCAAAGATGAATCAATTTTTTTAATAAGCATTTCAAATTCTTTAAAAAATCGATCTTCACTCAATTTTTTTTCGTCTCTTTTTTCTAAAAGATCTTGGACGGCTTGAGCAATAGAATAGAAATTTGTAAAATCTATTTGACTATGCATGTCAATACCCAAAACGATTTTAGAAAAAATAGTTTCATCAACGCATACATCAGGATTTACAAGATTGCTTCTGTTCCTTCTATTCTCAACAATCAAAAGATCTTTTTTAATCAAAGTATGAACGATCTTTACTAATTTCAAATAGTTATCGTTGCCAACTGTAATATCAAGTTCATTATCTTCTAATTCATCTAAAGAGACATTACGTCCTTTTTGAACATACAGTTTCAGAATATAGGTAAATAGAGTCGCTTCATGCAAGCTCAAGTCATATTGTTGCATAAGCTTTTTTAACTCTTTAGATTGTTTTGGTTTTAATAAAAAAGCTTTATCGGGAACTTCTTTGATAAGTTGGCTATATAAAATAGATGTTGACATGAAAACTCCTTGTATAAACTTACCGTGAAAGATTAGCAGCAAAGTTGGACAGTAATATGTCTCTTTTTATGAATTCCAGAATACTTTTATTTAGACAAATTAATGTCCAATTCTCCTTTTATAATGTCATTCAAATTAAGGAGGCACTATGTCGTATATTGTTGATTCACTTTCTAAAGATGAAGAGATTCAGGCTCTATTTTTTTACCATTGGCTCATATGGGTTCCTATCGCTATCAAAATGATCACAATTATTTTGATACCTTTTGGGATTTACGACATTTTTGTGTTAAAGACAACCGAATTTGGTTTAACAAATAAACGAGTTATTGTCAAAAAAGGCATCATTAGCCGAAATAGTGAAGAAATGAGCTTAAAAGCGCTAGAAACCGTTGAAATAAGGCAGGGAATTTTAGGCAGAATTTTTGGTTATGGCAAAGTCAAAATTACCGGTCGCGGTGGTAATTTATTTGAGTTTACGATGATTGATAATCCTATTTTTGTGAAGCGTTGCATTGAGAGCAATTTATAAAGGCAAAGGGTTAATAACCCTTTGTTCGAGAGTTTTCAAAAAATTGTGTAAAATATATTATTTTTCTAATTGTGAGTCGTGGTCAACATCCCAAATTTTTGCATTTCCATCAAAATCAATTTTTTCGTTATGGCTTACAGTGCTAAGTCTTGCTTTCCAAGTGGCATTGATACCTCGTGCGATTTCTTTGAACTCTTTTGGGGAAAATTCATCTGTTTTAGCATTATTGCACCAGTAACAAATCATGCAACAATTTTCTTCGGTATATTCTTGATTTGGTTTTTTTCTATCAATTTCTAAACTAAAACCTCTACCACTTTTTGAATAAATTTTGGTATCAGCTCGGAGTTTATTTAACTGCTCAAGTGTAATGCCACAATATGCGCACTTTTGCGTTAATAGCATCTTTTTAAAATCTACCAATTTAAATCTTTCAAGCATAATATTTTTATACTGTTTCTTTAGGGAATTAAAAATCTCTTGTGACCCATCGGCTCTTCTATAGAGCCAGTTATCAATATTTTTTCTCTTCTTCTCATAACTATTATGATACTGAAAATACCTCCCAGCATATAATCTTGCAACTTCATCATCAACACCGTTCAAGTCTATATTACTTAATGACTCTGGTGTAGGATCTTCATCTTGATTAAACAACCCAAATACGGCCGTTCTCCAAACAGTTTCAAAACTATCCATTATTTTACTATTGTATTTTGATTGAAATGCAGCATTTAGCCTATTTTCTACCCAATCCTTTAATGTGTCATTTTTGTGAAAACGATTGATAATTTGTTGGTCAGTGGATTTTTGACAAGGAAATAAAACAGGAGTGCAAAATTGAATACAGAGTTGGGTGGAATCGTCTGATAATGATAATTCATAGTGCCAATCTATACTATCAATCATAATTTTTTTCATATTTAGCAACCTTTTTTGTGTTTGTCATCTGTCATTTCTTAATATTTCATTGTAACATCTTATAGATAAAATTTACTTGCTCTTCCGTCTGCGGAGAAGGTTCTTCCCCAAAGAGAGTGTTCATTCGTTCTTCTTTGATTTTTACTAATGCATTTTGAGGAGTATACCCATTATAGATTAATAACGCTCCCACAATCACGCCTGTTCTACCATGCCCACCCCAACAATGAATATAAACACGTTTTTTGGATATAAGCAATGTTTGAATATGTTGAATTATCATATTCAATTGTTCTGGTGTTGGAATACCCATATCAACTATTGGATAGCTAAAAAATTCTATTGTAGGATTTTGTTGCATGAGTGTTTGCTGATAAGGAGTAAACCGTTTACTCTCTGAAACTTCCATCAAGGAAACTATACAGTCAATATTCAACATTTCTAGGTCATAGAGTTTTATAGCATGCAAAGCCGCATTTTTTGAACCAGGATATTGCCCTGCAAATAATGTAGGAAACAATTGATTGTCTGGCTGGTAGTAATGTAGACGTGTTTGTAAAAATGTTTCCAAGACCTTTTGACTTTTGCGATTTAAAAGAACATCCAGTTGAAGAGATTGAAGTGATTCAGGGTCTTTATACGCTTTGATAGCACCGTAAATGGCACATGCGGTATCGGTATCACCGCCATAAGATATTATCTTCCACATCCCATCCAATAAGCTAAGATGCCTTTCCATCAATCTAAACCAAACAATGCGTGCAGTATTGATAACCCAACCGCTATTACCAGTGGCTCGTAACAAATCTACTATAAGGGAAGCATGAGCATGCTGTAGAATATTTTTTCTCAATATAAGGTCAACAAAGAAATTATTAATGCGATGAATATTGAGAGAATCATGCGTGATACTACTAATTGCATGAACAGAGGTTTTAATCTTTTCGTTATCCCAATGTAATACATCATGCATATAGACAATGCTTGGTAAAATCCTCATCAAGGCACCATTACCCTCGCCTTTAGGATCGATAATCCCTTGCTGCAATGCTCTTTGTGTCTGAACACCTATATCTTTAGCATGATACGACCATAACGTATAAAGTGCTTTGATATGCTGGGTATCCACACACCCGTTTTGCATTAAAGAGTAAAGGGTTAAAAGAGCCATTTCCGTATCATCGCTAAAATCACCGGGTAAAAATTGAAATGGCCCACCGCCAAGGCTTGTTTGAGGTTTCTCAAGATAATTATCTGCAATATCTTCTTGGCTCATAAACTCAAAATGTATGCCATAGGCGTCACCGATGCTAAGCCCTAAAAGTGTGCGAAACGTATTAGCGAGCATCTTTATTTCCTAAGTTTAAATGATAATGAAGTGTTTTTCCTTTATGGAATGTGACGAAAAAACCTAATTTTTCATATAAGTCCCTTGCTACCGCATATTCGTCATGAAGGGTTGTATAGAGTTTCAAAAAATATTTATTTTTTTTCTTGGCTTCTTCAATCGCAAAACTAATCAGTTTTTTACCAATGGTTAGACCTCGATATTTTTCATCTACACAATACCATCCAAGCCAAATGGAATCTTCATGGTCTGATGTCTCTTCATATAAACCAATAAGTCCGACAACCTTATTTTCATAGATTGCAACCCAATATTCTAATGACATTAACGCTAATTTAGCCAAAATAGAAGAATAGTTTTGAGCATCTAGACTGGCATTTAGTGTTTGTTTTTCCTCTAATGAAAGATACTTAAATACCCTATTTCTAAGAGTATTTGATTCTTCTAGCCTATCAAAACTCAGTGGTTTAATTATCATAAGAGTTGTCCTTTAAAAATACTCAATGTATTAAGCTTTAAACAATAATCTTTTCATAATCTCTATTTTTATAAAACTGGTATCACGAATAAAAGGATCATGATGAACACCTCTTTACCGAATAAGATCATTGATCGTGTAATGTTCTTTAAGATATAAACCTAATCTTTGATGTAAACTGCGCAATTTCTCAAGTTTGACTAACAATGATGCCTTGAGTTCACAACGCTTTTCATAAGTAGATACATCAATGTTTTTACCTTCTGAAACATACACTGTTTGATGATCATACTTGGTAATTAAAACATAGCAACTAATGTGTGTTCCTTTGCGGTTTAAATACCCTACATTGTAATGATTTCGAACAAAACCATAATAACTTTTAACATAAAAAAGCGTATCAAGAATGAAAATTCTATCATCTGGATTTTGCGGGTCTTGAATGCCTAACCCTTGCAATTGAATTAAATGACTTTTAACAGCACTATTAAGACGTTCTAAGTCTTGATTGAAAAAATAGTGCCATTTATCAATAGGCTCTCCAAACGAGGAGTTTTGCAAAAAACCTTCATCAAAACGTAATGCTAAATAATGGTTGGCAACTAAATGTGTATTTTCTATCACTTCTCCTAGCTTACGATAAGAATCGTACAAAGAGATAGCGGATAATGGGACATGAGACTCATTGAGTATTTCATTATAAATTCTTGTAGTTAATTTAATGACATCTTTTAACATCATGTGTCCTTTTTATTTTATAGATTTATTTAGGCCTGTGGTATCTCATTTTGTGCAGCATAAGACTGCATGGCATCAAGAAGACTGATAAAGTACTCCTTAGTGTTATATCCCACTACAAAATCTCCTTCAAAACCCATTGATCCAATGTCTCCAATATGTTGAACAATCAATTGATACGCTAAAGAAGCTTCGGGTGCAGGGATAAAAAAACCATCTCTTACATTAGTGAGATGATGATTCCACGTATTAAAATTTTCTATATGTTCGTATTGAATATTTGGTAAATAAGTATCTAAAAAATGTTTTACAAATAAAGTTTGTTTTTGTTCTATTGCTCCAATAAAAAATAAAGATGCAGAAGCAGGTAAAGAAGATAAGAGAGTTAAATGTGTCATGATAAACCTTTAAAGAGTAATGTTTGAACAATGAAATTCTAAAACTTTATATGGACATATTCATGTCCTGTAAGAAGCATTCTTGCATTGTCCCTCATGGAGATTGTAATGTTTAAAACTAAGCTGCGATAAATTTGGAACTTGATGTGTCGCAAGAAGAATTGTAGTACCTAAATTTTTATTGATACCTTGCAAAAGATTCCAAATAACCTCTGTTGAATATGTATCTAAATTTCCTGTTGGTTCATCTGCAATAATGAATAATGGATTATGTGTCAGACGAAGTGCTAAAATGGTCAGGTATTTTTAAAGATAAGCTCTATTTTAGGCATTTAAAAGAATTTTCTATGGCTAAATTTGTACTTCGTCTGACATGAATAGACTGGATTATTATAAAAATGACCTACTTTTGTATATAAAAAATACTATTATGGTGTTAACTATGGACGGATAAATGGCTATTTTAACGTATCCCTACTCTTAGATGGGGGATTGTCAACAATGAAGCAATAAATATTTGCCATCTTTTTTTACTTTTCTCACTCCATTAATGCTTGGCTCAATCATTTCATATTCAAATGGCAGAAGTACATTGCCTTGTTTATCAATTAACCCATAGTAATTATTTTGCTTTACAATGGCAGTGCCATTTTTAAAATCAAAAGCGGTGTCGTATTTTGAAGAAATAACTTCTTCTCCTTCAGCGTTTATATAGCCCCATTTACTTTTGACTTTTACACGGGCCATGCCATTTGAAAAATGCCATATCTCATTGTATTTGCATTCGGCAATTATCTTACCATCAGCATCGATGAATCCCCACTTATCATTTTTACAAACACCCGCTTTTTTTTCATTAAATAACCATAAAATATTATAGATAGGTGGAACGACTTCAATACCTTCTTTGTTGATTGCTCCGTAAAAAGTACGTGGTTTATCAGGACTTTTCGGATCTGCAATATTAACACTAACAATGGCTATATCATCATAAAATGGGGCTATTGTGCTGTACTGCTTATTTGACATGCAAACTCCTTGAACTATAAGTCGCATGTTACAAAGTAATCTGGACATATATTTGTCTATTTGTATTGATAGAATTTGTCAAATTTAATAAAAGAGTATCCATGGAAGACAACAAGACGAGCGTTAACAAAATAGATGTGCGAAAGAAAAAAATATTAATTCAAAATGCAAAACATAAAAAAATAATTTATAAACATTCTATTTTCGGTAATTGGCTATTGGCTATTTGATCTGGCTACACTTATTAGGACACAGAAATGATAAGATTTCTACATAATAAGGAAGGATTGATAATATGGTCAACAAAGCTCAGAAATATACTCAAGAGTTTAAAAACTCAACAATACAATTAGCCCTCAATAGTGAAAAATCAGCCTATCAAATAGCACAAGATTTAGGGATGAGTGATAAAACACTGTATGCGTGGCTACGAGACTATAGGAAAAAGCATCACTTAATTTCTGAATTACCGAACCGAACTACCAATAGTTCACCCAAAGAAAGTCTTGAAGAGGAGAATCGACGACTGCGTAAAGAGAACTCAAAGTTGAAGATAGAGAGAGATATTTTAAAAAAGGCAGCGGCGTTCTTCGCGAAAGAAGCTCATTGAAGTACGCCTGGATTAAAGAGCATCGTAATGAATTCAATATTGCGCACATGTGCCATTTATTAGAGGTTTCTCGTAACTGTTATTATCGATGGCTTCGAATAGAGAGGCAAGAAGATATGGTATTAAACACCATGATTCAAGATATTTTTCTTAGCACTTATCAAACGTACGGCACACGCCGAATGAAAAAGAGACTTGAACAACTCTATGGATTGATCGTCTCTCGTAGACGTATTGCAAGGATTATGAAAAAACTTGGGCTAAGTTGTCGCAATAAACGTCGTTTTAGAGTTCTTACCACCAACTCCAATCATACCTATGCTATTGCCCCTAATCGAATTCAACAAGATTTTTATGCCTCAGTTCCTAATCAAATGTATGTAGGTGATATAACCTATATCCCGACACAAGAAGGATGGCTCTATTTAGCTGTCGTCATTGATTTATATTCAAGAAGAGTTATTGGTTGGTCTATGGATGCACATATGAGTGCAACACTTGTCAACGATGCGCTTTTTATGGCGCTTAAAAAACGCAATCCTCCGCAGGGTGTCATCTGGCATACCGATCGTGGCAGTCAATATGCTTCCGATGCCCATAAAGCCATGCTTAAAGAATATGGCATCGTCCAAAGTATGAGTGCTAAGGGAAATTGTTATGATAATGCTGTTGCCGAGAGTTTCTTTCATTCTTTAAAAACAGAACTTACGCACCATATGAAATTTGAAACAAGGAGCCAAGCAAATCAAGCTATATTTGAATATATCGAAGTGTTTTATAATAGACAGAGGTTGCACTCTAGTAATGGTTATTTGTCACCAGTGGATTTTGAAAATAAACTGTTACAAAACGATATGAGTGCCTAGACATATTTATTTCTGTGTATCATAAAGTGTTGACAGATCAATTGGTTTTGACCATGAAGATATTAATACCATATTAGAGGAAGGCAAAGAATTATATATAACGCATTTAAAAATCAATCAAAACAGCGATCCATCAATGATAGTTCAAATAGTAGAAGAATTTTGTTTTGAGAATAATTTAAAAGAAAAACAGAAAGTAGTATTGGTTCATTTTAAGATTATGAGTAATAATAACAATGATTTTTCAATGTTGCCATTAATTAGTTCTATAACGCAGCAAATTATTGACGCTACATATGAAGATGCTGATATGTTTTTTAGCTCTAATACCTGTGATATTTCGGAAGTTTGCGAAATGGACATGATTGTTGTTGTCGTTTATAAATAATAAAGAGAGAAATTTCGTTCAAAAGTTTATAAAAAAGGTGTGTTAGTTGAAACATTCGACTATTTTTAGTGAAGCACTCTTACTCGATAAAAGAACGATCAAAAAAGCCACGCAACATTACTTTTTGGAGCGCAATACAGTAGTTAAATATTCTTGTATTAATCTATTGGCACAAGAGTGGAATATTTCTATCCTTGAAAGCTTTACATACTTAATGCTACATAGGGCATGTTTTCGTTATGGTGCACCTATTACACTACAAAAGCTTTGTAAAATCCTTCAGATTGAAAAAAAGAAATTTTCACAACAACTTCGATTAATGCTTTATCTTCGGTTTGCAGAAAAGCGAGGCTTGATTATAAAACACTCTTCTTCATGTATGAAAATTTCTCCTATTGCGTATCATCTGAAAAATAGTAAATAAATCTTATGCTTGCGGAGTAGAAACAAAATACTCTTAGCTTATGCTCTTTATATAAGATTTTAGGGTCAACCTATAGATATTTACAATACGTTCTATTATGCAAATCACTTAATAATTTGAGCTACTATGTGGATATATGGATAGCTAAATTCACCATCAGCATATTTATATAGTTTGCACATTGTATCACAAGGAATTAAGTTAGCAACAATAAATGAATTTTTTAAGTTAAGTTCTTTGACAAGTAACGCTTGTATCTTTTCACATTTTTCTTCATTATTAACAATTTTTTTCTTCGAAGAAGTTATTGTCACAACAACTATTAATGCAATTTTTAAAACATTTTCATTGTTCAATGTAAAATTCTTATCGTTTTTTACTTGAATCAATTGATCTACCGCTGTTTTCCAATTATGAATAGCACTTGATTTTAAAACATCATCATTTTGTAATCCATTGTATGAATGTTTAAGTTCAATTAAATATATTGTACTATTATCCTTCACCCAATAATCTATCCATCCATGGCTTTTATCAGATTCTTTTTTACTAAATTTACGTTCAGTAGGATATTCGCATAAGAAAGCTGTTGCAATCTCATCCAAAATAGGTGCAATTACTGTATTTAGTTGCTTTTCACGATATATGTATAATAAGTCATCTGTAATATCAAAATATTTTGTACTTTTTTGTGCAAATTTTTCTATAAAAATTTCAAAAAATTTTTTAAAATTTCTCACGCCAATTCCATCTTGCAACTGCGAATTAATCATTAATTTATAATTAGCAATTCTTTGATAATCCATTTTTGACCTTGTAATTGAAAATAAATTTATTAGCCTCTTTTAGGATGTTACAATAATATTTAAAATAAACAGTTAATTCACGACTTAAATCACAACATACATGATTGTGCACCATAAATGATAGCCAAGGCTTTCCATTCTTTGTTAGAGTGTTGAATTAATTGTTCATATTTAAAAAAATGAAGTCCATGAGTTTGAACAATAGATTTTATCTTCATCTCAATAATATTTAGTGTATTTTTTAAGCTATCATCATAGCGATTGGCTATAAACGCTGAAATACCATATTCTAAGCTTTTTTATTTAGGATCTATAAGTATTTGGCAAATTCACTCAATATCTTCTTTAATACCTTTTTTTCAAAGTCATTTAGAAGGCCAACATTGGTTTTTTTCGATAAGAACACGACTGTTATTTTTTTGTTCTTCTACTTTCATATCAAAATTAATATTTTCAGCATTAGCTTGAAATCTAGCGCCACCCTTTCCAGAAATATCATAGAATTCTTCAATTTCAACTTCACATGCATCTTCAATTCGCGTTGCATACTTGATCGATAGTCTTTTCCCCAAGTTTATATAAAATATATTCACTAGGATTTAATACTATTATAGAAGTTATGATAATGTCTTTTACACTTGCAGAATCGCGGACCATGACTTCTAAAAATTTTTAAAATTATAATACTTTTTATAAAAAACATAGTAAAAATTACTGCATTACTATCAAGATAGTGTAAGGTGAAAAAATAGATGTAAGTTTTTATATGAGGCATTTGAAATTCCACTTTAATAAAAAGATATATGGATTACATTATACGGTCAGAGTAAGACAAATTTTTGTCCATTTAACTTTTTATAATTCTCATGCGAAAACAATAAAAAAAGGTGGACACATGACAACATTTCAGCCCTACGTTTGGCACCAAGAACTAGAGATGCCTTATAAGGCAGCAACGATGTTTTGCTCTAATTATTTTACATATAAGCAGGTTTATTTTGTTCTCCCAGACGACCTTATGTTCCCTTCAATTTTAGAGAAAATGCATTATACGCTTTTAAAACAAAACAGAAATTTTATGCTCTATGATACTTTAAAAGAACTCCATAATCCTACAATAGACTTATTACTTCTAACCGAGACACCCGTTCTTTTCTTACTAAATATACACGCATGGCAAGATCCATTAACACTACAAGAGATTCTTGAAAAACGTTCATCCCGTGGTATGCAAACATGTTTTAGTGCTAATGTACCTATAGATTTACTGCACATCATACAGGGCAATCTCACAATGGAGAGGTTATTAAAAGATTCGATGGTTCTTTTTTTACCAAGTAGCAAATCTTTAAAATTTAACTTATTTGTCTATGGAACTTTAAAACAAGGGTTTGGAAATCATCACTATCTTGAAACTGCTACATTGTTAGGTACTGCCAAAACAGCACTTTCATATCCTATGATTTTAAAACATAAAGCTTTTCCCTATTTAATCAATAAACCCAAAAAAGGCTTACAGGTTCAAGGAGAGTTATATCAAATTGATTATCCAACGCTATTAAAGATTGATGAGCTAGAAGGCTATCCTGAACATTATACACGTTGTGAAATTGATATTTTGCAAGAAGATAATCAAAAAGAACGAGCTTTAGTTTACTTTCTCAATGAAAAAATAAATTATAAAAAATATGATTGTTTGGAGGTTTTCGAAGGACAAAAGAGTATATTTGAATTGGAATAGTTCTCTATTGTCGGGTGAAGTGTTGAAATAGGCAGGTTTCTTTTAAGTTAATCCCTTCATATAGGGATTTAAATGAATTCATTATTCCTAAAATTGTCCTTTGCCTGACATTTAATACAATATCAAATAAATCTTTAGCTATAAAATGTAGCCTCTTACATAATTTAATAAATAAACTAAATTTTTAAGAAAAGTTCAACCAACATATATCTTTTGAAATGACATTTTCAGCACCAACTACGGTGGAAATAAAAACGTGATAAAGTTCTAACTGTACATCATATTCATTTTCTTGTATAACGGTTTGTGGATCTTTCCCTTTGAGCAATGTCGTTTTAAAATCTACGATGACCCATCCATTTGCTTCTTTGTCAAAGTAAAAGAGATCGATACAACCTTGGATTTGCTGCCCTTTATGGTTTATTGAAAAATCATATTCAAAATACGCTTCAGCACCCTCTTTTAATTTTTTATAATGCGTTGTGCTTAAAAAATTGCGAGACATTTGAATGATGTTGTGTTTGAAGCTCTCAGGTACAGCATATGCGGTAAAATAATTTTCGAAGATATCATCTCTTTCCAGCTCGTGCCAATGTTTTTCAAGAATTTTATGAACAATTGTACCTGCACTTGCAGTATCGAAAACATCATCTTTTAAGAACGCAAGTGGGTCTATTTTTCCACTTGGCCGAATGACTGAAACAGGTGTAAAGGATTGTCTTTGAATTAAAATAGGATCAATGGCTTCAATCGTTGGTAAAATAACATTATTACCTCTCCATGGCGATGGATAAAACACCTTTATGTTATTCACCTCTTGGAGAGTTCCTTCATACAGTTCTGTATAGTTAATACCTAATGCATTATTGACAAGTGTAAAGTAGTTATTATCTCCACAGTTACGGCATAGTTTAGGCTCTTTCCCATAGTAATTGATTGCTGTTGAAAGTACTAAATGATGCTCTGGACGTGTCATAGCAACATACAAAAGCCTTTTACGTTCCGCAATATGCTTTTGGTTAATACGTTCTTTGATAAATTTATAGACTAAAGGTTCATAATTACCAACTTTAAACCCTATCATCTCTTTACCATCAAATCGATCATAGACGAGTGTTTCTTGTTTAGACATCCCTAAAAAAGAGCGATTCATACTACCAACAACGACCATTGGCCATTCTAAGCCTTTAGAGCCATGCATCGTTAAAATTTCAACAGAGCCAACGCCCTCTTCTATCACAAACGCTTCATCTTCGCTCACATCCTCATTATAAATGAATGTTTCGAGTTCATCTACAAAGCCCTTAAGATCTGATCCTTTGTTTAAAGAGTAGTCATACGCCATGTCCATAAGTTGCTCAATATTTGCTTCTCGCTGTTCATACCCAGCAATATGACGATAAAAATGAAGTAATTGACTCTCTTTAACCACACGTTCTATCAATTCATAAATGGGACAATATAATGAGAGTTGTTGCCACTTTTGAAGTATGGCCGGTAATGTTTGAGTACGCATAAAAGATTCGATTTGATCAGCATTGTATCGCAGGATATTTGATCGTAAGGCTCCAACAATAACATATTTTATTTTCGCAGAAATCTTTTCCCAACGCAATGTATCCATCAGTGAAAGCAGCTTGAGCACAATAAATATATCATTAACCTCTTTGGTAGCAAAGAAATTTCCACTATCATTGACTTTTGCTCGGATGCCAAGTTCTAATAAACACTGTTTCAAAGGCAACATAAATTTGCGTGAATCAAATAAAATGGCTATTGCTTTTTCGCCACGTTTGTACGCGTTCATAACATCACTATACTGAGGATGCTCTCCTTGAATAATGGAATTAATAAATGAAGCAATGTGGCGGAGCTCTTGAATACTTTCTGAGCATTCTTCTGCACAATCAGGCAATGTATGATCAACAGGTGTCGCTAATATTGACAAAGTGCCCTCTTCCTTATTTGCTGGTACACTAAGGGGATCATATTTAGCTTCAAAATCTACTTTGATAGGTGTAAATTGGGCATAGTGGTTAAATAGATCAATACTGCGATTCAGCTTCTCATCATTACAGCATTCAATTCGTTTGAAAGTAGTCATTCCTTTTTCGATCATCGCAGATGCAAAAACATCATTGACAAGAGAGATGATAGCACGATCACTTCGACGATTTACTTCCATTGAAATTGGTGTTGCTAGACCTAGAGATTGGCTCGCTTTAGCAAAAACGGAAACATCAGCACCTTGGAATGAAAAGATTGATTGTTTTTCATCTCCGACGATAAATAGATTTGCATCATTTTTCGAAGCTGCTTTTGTGATAATTCCCCATTGATAACCATTCGTATCTTGAAATTCATCCACCATAAAATAACGTGTAAGAATTGTAATATCTTGCTCTAATAAAGTATTTGCTTGTTGTAAAATTGTCTCAAAATCTGTATAACCATCCTCGCTAAGAATTTTTCGGAATCGCTCATATACTTTTATAAACAATGCGTGAATCGCTTTTAGCGTATGTAAATAATGCTGCTCTGCAGCAGGATCGACTATACTCCAACGCAAATTATTGACACTGTCTCGCAATGCTTTAACCGCTTCAAATGTCTCAAAATCGATCTGCTTATTTTTTCTTAATTGCCCAGTATATTCTATCCATTCACCCTTACCTTTTAAAACACTTTCTAAATTCACGCGTATGGCATCACATAAATCACTCTTTAACGAATCTTGCTCTTTGAGTGCTTGTAATGCATATAACCCCTTTTCAATACGCTCTTGATACGCGGGGAGTAGCGTTGCCATCCACGTATCTCTCAAGGAAAAATTGTTATCATCACATAGAATCGCATATGCATTAAAGGCTTCTCGAAATTGTGCATTAAAGCTGTATTTTTGAGCAATTTTAGATAATTGATATAAAGAGATGGTTTGATTGATCTCTTTTACGATTTGATCTTCGCTATTGAGTACATTGCGATAAGCATCCGTATAAGCAACCATTTTTTCATCGTCTTTGACAATTTTTGGTTTTGCATCCAGTTTGAGATAATCACCATACTGTTCAATTAAATCAAGACAATACGAGTGAATCGTGCTGATCGTAGCAGATGACAGCTCAGAAAGAGAGTTTATAAGAACAAGACGTATGTGATTGACCCAACATGGATCTTGGGGTAGTGCTTTAAAAGCATCGTTAATTGATGCATAATCATTATGCGTAGCATCAAGATTCCCATCCGTATAAGCAATGACATTTTGAATTAAGGCGTATATACGGCTTTTCATCTCCAACGCACCCGCTTCGGTATAGGTGATCGTAACAATCTCACTTGGACGCGAAGGTTTTAAGGTTTCAAATGAAGGCCTATTATCCGTTCCTTCAAAAAAAAGATTGAATCCTACGAGGATGTTAATGTAGCGTCTTGAAAGTGTATACGTTTTTCCTGATCCTGCACCGGCACTGATGGAGACATGGTTAAAGATATCAAATTTATTACTCATTGTCATCTCCACTCATTGCATCTTCTAATACTTTATGAACAAGTATCTCTTTGTGACAAATTTTTTCATATGGACAATAACTACAATTCTCTTCTGATGGGGTCATTGCAAACTCACCTGACTCGATGGCTTGTTTAAATGAGTATATTTTCTCTTTGAGTCCTTGTTCATATGCTTCATCAAAACAAAGCCCATTCTCAGCAGAGGTACTAATGTGTGCATACTCTTTCGTTCCTTGTTCACAACGCATCGATAAAAGATGCGAATTTATAGTGTAATCATCGTATGCTTGGGATGCATAAAGAAGATAAAGAGGCAGTTGAAATTGTTGATAGTTATTCATCCCTTCAATGAGTTTCATCTCTTTTTCTTTAGCATATTTGCCCGTTTTATAGTCAATGATCGTTACGGTTTGATGGGTGTGATTGCGATCAATTCGATCGATAAAGCCCTTAATAATCGCTTTGTCTTTCTCTGTTGTAATACAAAAATCACTATCAAGCATAAAACGATGTTCACTTTGTTCAAAATCTTCAAGCCTACCATTTTGATACACATACTCTAAAAAACGTACCAGTAAGCCCTTCTCATGGTGCTCTTCAAATAACCCTTTCGTCAAATCATGCAGAACAATTTCATGAAATACTGTCGGTATTTTCCCCTCATCAATAATCTTTTGTTGAATATACTCTTGATGTTTACGTGTTGCTATTGCGTGAAGATGTTCTTTGATATTATAAGTTGGTAATGCGCCTAATGCTATTGTATTCGCTTTAACATCCTGGGCAAACTGTTCTGCTATTGAATGAAAAATAGTTCCAATATCGCTTGCTTCAAGCTCATCATCATCTCTTTCGACGGCTAAGGCTTCAGCCTTGTAGTGAAACGTAAGCTGATAACGAAGGGGACATTTAGCATATTCATTTAAACTCGACGCTGATAGTACACCACTTTTATACGTAAAATCTTGACTCAAACCATCATAAAGAGTACGTGCTGGAGATAATGCTGCTTCAACATATGTTTCAAATAACTCATCTTGTTTATAACGACACTTTGCATGTAGTACTTCACGCACTGAAGCACACTCATAGTCTGTAAAAGATTTGTGAGGAAGATTAGTGATGACCGGAGAGATAAATAGTTTCTTCTTACCCTCCTGCATTGCAGTGCATACATGCAGTGATTCACTATTTTTAAGCATTTGAGAAAAGTAGTATTGACTAAGGCGGTATGCATTATCTACCCCAAGATAGCGCTCTCTTTGCTCTGGCGTTGCTAAGAAATTACTTCTCATCTTTGGAGGAAATTGCGAAAGATCGGTTCCAATAAAAATGATGTGCCTAAAACGGTGATTTGGTATTTGGTTTGGTTCACTGACCCAAATGCCTTCTTGATCTTTCAACGGTGGAATAAAAGCCTCTTCTGCAAGAGAGAGGATGATTTTTTTATATTCAAGTACCTCATCAAACAGTTTTTTAGCTGTTTCAATGATGGTTAATGTTCGGTAATGTAGTGATTTAATTTGAGTAAAATGAAGTTTAACCTCTTCTAATTTACTCTCATCAATCAACCCTCGCTGATAATCTTGGGTAATTCTGAATGATACGTCTTCTTTAAATTTGTCAAAGGTCTTAGCCTTTAAAAATTTGGCAAAAAGAGAACTTTGTAGTATCGGTATTCCTGAGCTAAAGCGAAGCTTCATACCATATTCAAAAGCATTACTTTCTAAGATACGACGATAGCGTAACAGATTGCCAGTGACAATAGCGATGTCACCATCCTGCACCCCATCTACCATCAATTTTCGAGCAGCTTTGATAGCAAACAGTGCCTCATCAAAATATGACTGCTGAGAGGTATATGTTTCGATAGATTTTAAATCCGATATTTGTGGTGTTAAAACTTCCACATGAGATATAGCCCTAATGATCTCAAGTGCTTTGTGTTCTAAGGTATTAGCGTAAAATCGAATCCCCTCCTCCTCAAATACATCTAACACCACGCTTGAAAATTGCGTAAAATACTTTGTATGTTGCAGTGCCTCAACCGCTTCCATCATAACATCTGCACTATCTTTAAGACCAAAACTGTTTTTTAGTTCTTCGTATGCATTCCAGATCTGTTGTAACTCAATATGTTTTTGTGTCTCATACTCAAAGACATCAAGCCCTATACAGTTTCGTTTACACGCAAGGATATGTGTATATACTTCATTGACTGATGCTTCGGCATTACATAGATAATCAAAGTGATCTAATTTCAGGGTTTGAATAGCATGATGAAGTATTATCTTTGCTATAAATGCATCCATAGCTACTGATCGTGTTAATTCTTCTGAAGAGAGGAGTGAAGCCAATGTCATGACTTTTATAGCCCCTGAATGCTTAGAGAGGTACTTGTCAGCTGAATCGTTGGATCGGGCGATAAAAAGGGTTTGCAAGAATTTAATCATTGATCTCCGCCTCTACATTACAACAGTTCATTAGTTAATAATTCAATCATCTGAGATTGATGTTTTTTTATTTCATACTCAGTCCAGTTCTCACTTTCCATCATAATTCGTTGCTTTATGCTATTGTTGGATTGCTTTGAATAAAACTCTTTTTTTGCCTTAGGCGTAAAATTACTTAGTCTAGAGTTTTCACTACTTGTTACTAAGCATAAATTACCAAAGCTATTTAATATCGGACCATCTAATTTGTCTATATTTTTCATTGTCTTTTGTGGATAATAGTGTTCAACAGATGAGCGAAATGAAAATGAAAAATTCTCTTTAAATTGATTAAAATTTTCATTTTTCCATAGTAAATAATCAAGATAATTGAAAATATAATTTTCAACATCTGTCCCTTGGTTTAAGTTATTCCAATCAATTGCACTATTTTTACTTTCGCCATTATGACAATAGATAATTTCGTAATAATCAGTTGGAGATATACTTAAAAATCTATCTTTCATGTAAGTTTTAGCTATTTTTTCTAAATAAGAAATATAACAACTATCTTGAATTTCGCTATTTTCAAATAAATATTTTAGTGCAGCATTCAACCAATGTTTGTATATTAGAGTAGGTGCTGAGACATGAAACATTGATAAAAGAATTAAGATGTTTTTGTTTTGTCTTTCATCATTAAATCTATTTTTATAATAAGCAGAATTATTTTTACTTGGATGATCATTTTTGATTAATTGTTTCAAGCTCCATTCATCGCCTTTAGCTGTATATTCTCTTTTAATGATATAGTTATCGAATAAAAACTTCATTTTTAGAAGGTTAAATCCAAAACATTTAACATCTTCCATTGACTCATATTTGCCATTAAATGTTTCTAGCAATCTCTTATCATCAAGAGGGATATCCTCATTTGTTTGAATTCTTAACACATGCAACAAAAAGTTTGAAAAATTGATAACCGCATTAAATCTTTCAGGATTATCATCATCTTTTACAAGTTCAGGTGACGACATTTTCTTTGCATTAATTCCGATAAGTTCCGCTATAGTACTTGCATTTTCGCTCATTTGAATTTGATCTGATTGATTGAGCAGATCATCAAAACTTTTCTTTTGAAATTCGTTCCAATTATTACCAAAAATATTTTTTCGTTGTTCATGTGAAAAACCATACTGAACATATCGTTCCATGTTAGTACAAGCTTCCCAAATTGTATTGAACATACTTGTTGCTTGTTTGTCATCTTTTAATTTTGCAAGCATCCGTGATTTCAAAATTTCATGCTTTTCTAGCTGTTCACCTCTATTATTCATAATTTCAAAATAATGATTCAAATCGGTGTCCTCTGGAACTTCGATTCTTAATATTTGAACTTTATCTAGAAAATAATCAATAAATTTTTCATTTAATTTTTTGAATCTTTTTTGAATAAGCACATAGGCATTTAAAATGTTTATATTTAATTCTTCTTTCAAATAATTGTCAAATTTAAACTCTTGTCTTCTAATCTCTTGTAACGTTTTTTCTGCTCTTTCTCTACTTTCAAATTTTAATCTAAATGATTCATTTAATTTATTTAAGACACTCATCAATATAAATAATGTTGTAAGTCGTTGTTGTCCATCAATCACTTCAAATGCTTTATCTCTTTTAAAAACTATCAGAGTCCCAATATAATAGTTTTTTTTATCATTGTTTTTTTCATTTTCTTCGCAATAATCATAAATATCATCTATCAGCTGATTTATCTCTTTTTCACCCCACGCATAATTTCGCTGATATACTGGAATAATGTAGTCTCCATTTTCAAACAATTTTTCTATAGAAAAGACTTTAGGTATATTATTGTTTTGTGACATAACCCAACTCCTCAAATTTTTCTACTATTTCTTTAACTTTAGTTGCGACTATTTGGCTTACAATTTCTAATTGTAAATTGATAATTTCTTTATGATTAATTGCTTCTCTTATGTGTTGAAAAATATTGATATTTTCTATATAGGCTAAGGCATAATTATCCATTGAAGCTATTTGGACAGAGTGTTGTTTTAATCTTAATGAATATGCCCAAATGAAGAATTTTTCAATCGCTTTGTCGAGCTCGACTTCTCCAAATCTGTCAATGTAATACATTAAAGCGCAATCAAAAAGAATACGAACATATTTATCACCTGTTCTACTTTTTGATTCGTATGAATCCAGCAGTATCAAAATCTCATTTTTAATCTCTTTCATTTTTTCTTTAAACTTTTTATAGTAAGTAACCATTTCAAAAAAGCGTTTACCATTGATAATCGTTTGATCTATCTGAAATGGATAATTCATTGTATTTGAATCGATTTGATGGATATACTCTTGATTGTAATGATTAATGTAGGAATTAGCAATTACTTGTATTTTGGAATACATGTATTCATTCATATCATGTAGGTTAAATCCTTTGAATACACCAATGTCTTTTTTAGTAAAAAATCGAGCTGAACGAGTTTTGCTCCATTGGCGTATACGGAAAAGATTATCTTCAAAAAGCCTAGTTAACTCTTCAGGATTCACATCTTCCCACGTTTTGATAATTTTTATTTTTTCTTTCTCCTCAACTTCATCCATTTCTCTTAAATGATACGCTTTCAGTAAATCATGAGGGTCTAAATCTTTACCTCTTGCATTTTGTGAATCAAAAAATTGAAAAGCTTCCGTTAGATCATTAAGAGTAATAACAACAATTTCACATTTTTCAAAAATAAATTTGATTGTTTTCTCATCAAACTCATTAGCTCTCCTTTTGATAGCTTGGTAGTTATTTTGGATGTTAAACTTTGAAATATCACTCTTAAATTTCCAATCAAAATTTATGGTCAATGAGCCTACATATCTTTGGTTAACTTCTTTAAGAGCATGGTAAATTAGTAACAGCGATATAGTTCGTTGTTGACCATCAACGATATTTAATTTTTCATTCTCTTTGTGCAAAACAATAGTACCAAGTCTATATGTTTCTTTGTCATTAAAACGTAAAATATCATCTATAAGCTGATTGATATTATAAATATCCCACTTATATGGCCTTTGATATTCTGGTATTTGCAGATTAGTTTTATTCAATAAATCTTTTACTTTAATGATTTCGTTGGATTCCAAAAATATATCCTTTAAATTTTACTATTCGATTTATTCATAATATTTTTTGCCACACTCTCAACATACCCAAGCAAAGCCATTTTTAGCGGTTTACCAAACGAATAATCAGCAGGCAATAATTGCTCTGCACGATTGGCTTCGATGGCGAGTTTATAGCCATTTAGATAAGTTTCAAGGGTGTGTTCTTCATCTATTGAGCCATCACTAGTTTTCTCTTCACGATATACGGCAATTGATTTACCGCCATTTTTATTGACCAAGGAAAAGGCGGGAATATCCGTTTGTCCATCTCCCAAAAAGATCATGTTCTCAAATGGTACTCGGTAGTGATGGATCACTTCATTTACAAGTGAAGGATGATCGCCATTTTTAGGAGAAACTCCCTTAGCTATCATAAAAAGCTTTTGAGTTTTTATGGTATGGCCAACGGTTTCTTTGATGTACCCGAGCTTTCCCGTGTCGTCTTCATCAAAATCGCATGCAAATATTTCTTTAAAATAACCATTAAGATCATGTGCTTCAAAAGCGCCTTCTATCATCGGTTTAAGTCCACCACTGATACAGTAGCACTCTAACTCTATATTATGTTCGGCGAACTCTTTTTTGTTAAGAAGTGTTTTAAGATCATCAAAAACCGAGGTGAACCCATCTTTACGGCTAAGCCCTTGATATAGTTCCACCTGACGCCCAAATTCACGTAATTTTTCATTGGTGAGTGCGTATTTACTATCGCGTCTACCATAATCGATCATATTACGCATATAAGAGTGCTCTAGATCGTATCCTTGCTTTCCCAATACCCCACATTCACGCCAAAACGTCTCTGCATCAACACCCCAATGATCAAAAATGACCTGTTGCTGGAATTCTGGTGAGAGGGTTATATCAAAGTCAAAAATAAGTGCGATGATATTATTCATTTAAAATTCTTTAAGAAATACATCATTCATCATCTCCAAATTCCTCATCAATGGCTTTACACCGTTTTTCATGGATTACTTTGGCGTCTTTATATTCCATAACCCAAAGTGCTTGGTTTGTAGATATGGGGTCTTTATAGGCATCGCCATACTTCTCACAAAGTGCATTATAAACCTCACTACCGATGTCAGTATCAATAGCAATGCTTCCAAGATAGGGCCATTGAAGCCATTCTATACCTACTAAATCAAATACTTCTAAGAGTGCTGTTTGCGGAAAATTGGTTTTCATATATTCTAAAAAGTTTTCTCGCGCTATTTCATCTGTGAATTGACGGTTATAAAAACTAAAGGCTTCCTCATCAGAAATTTTCTGGTGTAGCGCGTGTATTTCATTGTAACGAGTATTGAACACCATCCAAATAGAGTCTTTTTTACGGTGTTTGGCTATGTATTCCTCAATAGTATAAAGTAGCTGTGGCATGGGCTTATCCTTTTGTGTGATTATAGACAATGTGGTATTAAATAAAACCTAGTTATGAACATTTCTCTTCTTTGAACTGAATTTCATCAGTACATGATTTTTTCAAATCCTCAACACATATCTCTTTTAAATTTAATATGGCATCTAGTAAACACTTACGTGCCACATTTTCAATTTGACCACCACTTAATTCATAATGAGCAATGGATGCAATGATCTCATTTGAGAGATCTGGAACTTTTGATTTCCAAATCTTTGCGCGGGTCTGCTTACTTGGTTTTGAAACTTCTATCTTATACAGAAATCGTCTTGTTTGTGTGTCAAGACGTTTTATTTATCTACCAAGAGTATTTCTTCATCTCAAGAATAAAACCTAAGTGCATTATAATTATTCATAAGAGACATGAGTTCATATTCAAGATTCCCTTTAAGCTCTTCAAAGTATGTATCCCAATTATCCAAATCTTTAATAATTTCAAATGTTTCATCTAATTTTATTTCTGTTATTTCGTTTTCAGTGATTTTAAGCTTTTTTCTAAGTTTGACAATCTTTGCTTTAAGTTTTTCTTTATTATTTATATTATTACTTGCAACAGTAAAGCCAATATCATGCTGTAACGCGAAAAGTATCTCTTTAACAATTGTTAAATTTTTTTCACTATAGGCATCATTGAGTTTTTGCATCATCTCATGCGCTTGAGTTTTCAGTTCATCAGCTACGATATCTGGATGGCAAAGTCTACTGGCTTGCCTATAGAGCTGTTTAAGTTCTTTTTTCTCGCTTTCACTAAGATCAAATAATTTAGCATTGAGTTCTTCTTCAAAATTATTTCTAAATTCTTCATACATACGTTTAGTTTCTTCGTACTCTTGCATGTCAGGATCTTCGTCAAACTCTTTTATCGCTTTCTGATATTTTTGATTCAAAGCCTCTTCTGCAACATTTAATTCTTCTTTTAAAACTTTTATTTTTTCATAAAGTTCATGGTAGGTATCATCTAAAGGATTAAGTTTTGCCAGTGCTTCTTCAAGAGAAGATTGATATGTTTTTTTCATATCAATAGCTTGTTTTAAAGCTGCATACTTCTCTCTCAAATGTTGAAAACGAGCTCTTTTTTCTGCTGTAGTAAAATGATGTATCTCTTGTTTTACATGTAATATTTTTTGAATGAGCTCTCTGGAATGACCCCACATTTGTAGACACACTCTAATTCTGCGAAGCCATATTTAATTTCTCATTATATCTTTTTTCAAATTCATTGGGCGAAATATAACCAAGATAGCTATGCCTTCTGGTTGAATTATAAAACATTTCAATGTAATAAAATATGTCTGATTGTGCTTCCTCTCGTGTAATATAAATCTGTTTTTTGACACATTCACGCTTAAATGTTTTAAAAAAGCTTTCAGCCACTGCATTATCATAACAGTTGCCTCGCCTGCTCATGCTAGGAATCAGGTTGTATTTTTTTAGGAGTGCTTGCCACTCGTAAGAGCTATACTGTGATCCTTGATCAGAGTGTACAATAACTTCATGATGTGGTTTTTGTCTAAAGGTTGCCATTTCCAGAGCTTTTAGAGCTAACTGTGTTGTCATGCGATGACTTGTTGCCCATCCAGCAACTTTTCTACTGAAAAGGTCTAATACAACCGCTAAATAAAACCATCCTTCATGTGTTTTGATATAGGTTATATCTGTTACCCATGTGTGATTTGGCTCTTGAACATTGAAACACTGCCCAAGATGGTTAGGATGTGCCAAATGTCTCTGCCCTTTTTTATAACGAGGTTTTTTCTGTTTGACACCTGCACCAAAGAGTTTGGCTATGTTCATAAGTCTTGCGACTCTTTTTTTATTCACACTGATACCTGATGCTATAAGATCTTTGGTAACAGTTCGATATCCATAGATACGACCACTGTGTTCATAAGCCTCTTTAATGTGTTGCAAGACCACTTTATTATCTCTATCACGTTTTGATTCTGGTTGTTTATTCCATGCATAATAACCACTAAAATGGACTTGCAAAGCTTTGCACATTCTTCGCACGGGATAAAATGGCTTATACTCTTTAATGAAGGCGTACTTTACTTTTGATTCTTGGCAAAGTACGCTGCGGCCTTTTTTAGAATGTCACGCTCCTCGGTGACTCTTTTTAATTCTGCTTTGAGCTTCCTATTCTCGGATGATAAATCTTTGGAAGCTTGGTGTTGTGAGGTACTTTGAGGATTACTATAGATTTTTATCCATGCTTTGAGTGAATCAGGATGCACTCCTAATCTTTGTGCGGTATCTTTAATGGGATAGCCATTTTTTACAATTTGATTGACTGCCTCTTGTTTGAACTCGTCTGTGTATAGTTTATTTGCCATGGAATTACTTTCTCCTCTTGATGTTTCATGTGGTCATTATCGACCGTATTAACAGTTTCAAGAGTGTCTAGTGTTGTGGGGTCATTCCATACTTTAATTGTTTTGTCGTCACTTGCAGATACAATTCTATTGCTGTCATGAGAAATAGCAATAGAATTGATACAATCTTTATGCCCTTTAAATATCTGAATCTCTTTTCCACTAGGTAAATCCCAAAGCTTAATAGTCGCATCTCTACTTCCAGAAATCATATACTTTCCATCAGAAGAAATTGCAACAGATTCAACAACATTATCACTATGTATTAATGTTATTGGGTATTTTATACTTGGGTTACTTTTTTGTATATTGACAAGTATTTTTTTCGTTATCTTTAATAAGACTCTGGATCTTGCCAATACGAGTTGATGATCGTTGTTAGTGGTTGTTAATTCATTGTTCATAATGTTTATTCAATTGGCATATTCAAAAAATTTTTTAAAATTTTTTGAATAATATCAATCATGTTTTTTTGATGTATCAAGTTTTTCAAAACATTTAAATTAATAGCAAAACTCTCAATTTCACGGATATCATCACCAATGTTTACTGCAATATCATTGATAATATCATCACCCAAAGAGAATTCAAAAATATCACATTTCTTTTTAATCATAGCTATTTTATCTTCAAGTTCTGGTATCCCAATATCAGATATAAATCCACCTATAAAACGACTTTTTAAACGATCTTCAAGACCATTAATCATCTTTGGTGGTTTATCTGAGGTTAATACAATCTGTTTACCTGCAGCGTAAAGTTCATTAAAGGTATGAAAAAATTCTTCTTGTGTTTGAATTTTATTGGCCAAATCTTGTATGTCATCGATAAGTAAAACATCGCAACTACGGTATTTTTCACGGAAACGATCCATTGATTGGTTGCGAAGATTATAGGTAAAGTCATTCATAAACTGCTCAATCGTCGCATAAATAACGATTTTGCCTTTACTTTGAGCATAATTACCAATAGCATGAATAAGATAGGTTTTGCCAACGCCTATTGGACCATAGATGAAAACTGGACTATACATAACACCTGGTTTGTCTGCTACTAGTTTAGCTATGGTGTAGGATACGTGATTAAAATTCCCAACCACATAATTATCAAATGTATACATCTTATTTAGCACTGTAGCGCTAGTTTCACTTGACATACTAAATCCTTTTCTTGAAAAATTTTATATCGATTTTAACACCTAAGCTAGACATATTTATGTCCCATTTTAAAGATATCATGACACATTAAAATCGTAACTCAGGGATAATCATATGCAATTACAGAATTTGGCATTCACTCAACATAGCACTGAATTTAGTAAATTTGAAAACAATAAATTATTGAAAAAAGAGCTGCCATGTTGCACAATCCAAGTGCTAACTCATGCGCTTCTGGTATAGGAATTAGAGATGGTAGAACATTCATCTCTCTTTATCGAAGCGTTATTGCTCGATAAAAAAGCGGTTAAAAAGCTCACAAAACACTATTTTCTAGAACGTAAAACAACACCAAAAGAGCCAAGTATCGATGCCCTCGCAAAAGAATGGGGTATCGACCTTCTTGAGAGTTTTGCGTACGTGATGCTTTATAGAGCTTTTTTTCGTTATGGTTCACCTATAACGCTTGCTAAATTGTGCAAAACACTCCAAATGGAAAAGAAAAAATTTCCGATGCAACTTCGCTTAATGCTTTATCTACGATTCGCTGAGAAGCAAGGTTTGATCACTAAAAAGAACTGGTTAAAGAGAAAAATATCAAAGACAGAGTATGTCATAAAACACTATGACGTTGAAAAACAACAAAGGAAAATTTGATGATACGCAGTCCATTAAAAAAATTACGTAACGCTTTAATCAATTATAGTGATGCAAAGATCATTGAAGCAGTCAAAAATGATCGTGTCATTATGGTGAGGTTATTGCTGATGGTTGGAGTAAATCCAAATGCAAAAGACTCTTCAAATATAACGCTTTTGATGCTGGCGTGTGCCAAGTCTCATCTTAAAATCATCAAACTATTATTGTACTATAAAGCATCTATCTATGAAAAAGATCACGATGGTTGGACGGCTTCAAAATGGGCTTATTTTAAAAACGATCGCGATGTCATTATTCTCTTAAAACAGTATGCAAAGTTACAACCTTTTTACAGTGTTGGGGAGCCTAAAATAAATGTGTTTGAGGACTTTCTTTTAGTCGTGAATGATCAAAAATCATTATGAGAGTAATGCCTTATTTCAGAAAGATGCCTTATAAATTTGTTATGATGTCATGATAATAAGATCAAAGGAGCACACATGAGTTTTCCTCTTAAGCGAGATAAATTAATAGATGTTGAGAGTGGTATAAATTTATACATTATATCGGTTCAAGAAACGTTAAAAGATAAAAGAAAATATGTTTCTCCTTTAGTCACTTTACTCAAAGAGAAAGGCTTACCAAATGATGGATTTAAACCTCAATCTAAAGAAAGAATTTTTATATGTTATTGGCAACTAAGTGAACATACTTTATTTCTGACATCACTTTTCAATAAAACAGAACAACGCTTTGATGATCTTTTTTTATCAAATCCTAACAGTGAAGCGCTTGATCATTCAGACTCTAACGTTGAGCTGAGAATAAAAGCATCATGGTTTAGTGGCGTTATCGTAACGAGCTGTAGACTGCCTAATAGTGATAAAGATAAAAATGGTGTAGCTTATTATATTACTGGCGGAAATTGCGTAAAAAAAGAAGTTATACATGTAAAAGATCCTTATCCATTTGGAACAGCTTTAGTGGATTATATTGAAAACGATACTGATCTATCTAAAGTGATTCAATAGTAGTATCTTTTTAATATATTGGACACAATAATGTCCATAAAATAGCTTATACTAACTTCATAAAACTTAAAAGGATTTTTATGAAGCTAGCGCTAGGTATTGGCTCTTTTGAACAACATATGCTTAATTCAACAAAATACCTCAATACTATCACCGAGTATAATATATTAGTTATCACAGATGAATTTTTACCCAATAAATACACAATGCCTACATTTCTGACAGATAAACACGGACATGTAATTCAATCCTTTGACACATTCTTTCATACATTCGATTTTGAACTTGTTATGAGTACTTACACACGATGTGTTGTTTTTATTGGTATTGGAGGGGGTTACAGTACGACAGTATTGCAAAAAATCTTAGCCAACAGTTCTTCAAAATCTAGAAAAAAGTTATTTATTATAGCGGTACGACCTTTTGATTTTGAAGGGAAAAACAAACATCTATGCGCAAAAGAGATGGAGCGAACCTTTCATAAGTTAGATGTGCAACATAAAATTTTTTCAGATCGAAACCTCATTCACGATTGCATGCATCAAGACATAAATACCTATATGGATGGTTTTTACAAAATGCTCTATGAAGCAATTCCACGTGAAAAGGAATGTAGATGAAATATTTAAATTCAGCTGTTTTCAACACTGCAAAAAACTTTGGAATCGATCTATCTCATGACAATGAGTTTATTTTAATCACGCAAAATGCCTCTTTGTGCGACCATGCAGCACTTAACGCTACATGTAAACTACTGAGCCTTTTAAACAAAGAAACATTAATGCTCTTAAGTTATACACAGTGGTATATCTCGTTTGAAATGCATCCAAGTTATCCATTGTATGAACTTAGCGAAGCCATGGGAAAAATCATGGATGTAGCCGATGAGTATGATCTTACCTTTGATACTCAAACCAATGAAACATTGAGCCTTGATGAAATTCATCTGAGCATATTTTTTTATCGATTAAGAGGTGACAACGATGCACAAAAACGATAATGTAACACATGAAACGATCGCCGCAATTCGAAATCTCAATGCTTATTTAATGCAGATTGAAAAAGCGATTGTTGAAAAGGCAGTCGTGTTAGATGGAGCATTGAAAGAGGCGTTAAGGTTAAAAAAAGAGGGGTCGTATGATTACGAACTAGATGTCAAAATTGCCTTCTATAATGATTCATTTGACGATCCTTTATGGGAAAAGGAAGATAGATTAAAAAATATATCAGATAAAACAAAGTACTCACACTTAAATGATGGAGAAAATCACAATGAGTATGAAACGATGCTTGATCATCCTTTTTATGGTGAATTTCATTGCGATTTGCTTCGTACATTGGTGACATCAAATCTCGACTGGGATGAGATTTTAAGCATATCACACGTTCATTGGGAGCTTATTCCTAGATATCAATATTGTGAGGAAATTGTCGCTTTCCCTAAAATGAATTCTCTACAAAAAAAGGCTCTACCCATTATGTATGATTTACATACTTATAATTTTTATCTGCCATCTGTTGTGGAAGATGCAATTCGTGAGAGTAACTATCCTTTAGATCTAAGAAAGTTTGATCGCATTGCTCATAACTTATCGTTTGAGTATCGCTTGGACGCACGGCACATAGAGCCATTGATAGATGAAGAACTGAATGCTTATCATACACGTCAATACCTTCTAAACGTCAGAAGCGATAAACATACGATAAGTTCGGTATTGAATTTAGATGTTTTAAAATTAGTCCCTGCACCTATGAGCAATGCTTATTTGATTGATCCTCTTCGTGCAATGGCTAATGGAACAATTCAAGCCTCTTTTTTGGCTTTAGAGGTTGGTTGGGCGATAAATCTTGGCGGAGGCTTCCATCATGCGCATAAAAACAAAGGCGGCGGTTTTTGTTTTTTCAATGACTACGCGCTTGGAACACTACAATTAAGAAAGGCTAACCCATCATTGAAAATTCTTTACATTGACCTTGACGCTCATTTAGGCGATGGCGTTATCGAATTTGCAACACACATGGATAATTTTTATATCTTTGATATGTATAACACGTTTCAAGCAGACTTACGAACGACAAAAAAGAGTAAAGATGGACGTTTTACTTTGATAGGAATTCCATTGTTTACTTCAGATAAAGAGTATCTCACCCTATTGAAACACTCTGTTGCGCCACTCATAGATAACATAGCACCCGACTTCATTTTTTACAATGGCGGCAGCGATATACTCAAAGGCGACCCTCTTGGTAAATTGGCAGTCTCAGCAGAAGGGCTAAAGCAACGAGACATCATGATCTTCACTGAAGCTAAAAAACGTCATATACCGATCATGATGTGTTTGAGTGGTGGCTATGGTGTAGAAAATTATAAGGCTGTTAGTGAAAGCCTTGAAGCCGTTATTGAGCTTATGGTGGATTCTTAAATGGTTAAAAAACCTTTTAAAAGTATATAAAATTATGATTTTTTGTTTTATAATTACTCATAGATAGGAATAATGAATAAATGGAAAATAAATCATGACAGAAATATACATCGAATGGAAAGGTCCTTATTCTCTTGAAAAAGTAAAATCTTTAAAAGGAGATACTGACCATGGAGTTTATCAGATTTATGGTACTCATCCAGTGTACGGTTCACATGTGCTACTCTAAATCGGCAAAGCATGTGAACAAACATTTGCAAAACGTATATTGCAAGAGAATTGGATTTACAATTCTGATGAAGAACAAGTTCAAGTATATGTTGGCAGACTATTCAATAAAAAGCAACCAAGTAAGGAAGAGTGGAACACACTTATAACAAAAGCAGAACAATTACTCATTTTTAGTCATTGGCCAGCTGGGAATTCTTCCAATATAAATTCTCTAACAAAAAAAAGAGAGTTTTTGGAAGAATTCAAAGAAGTGAGAATTTATAACTATGATTCTCATCGCAATTTGATGCCTGAAATTTCTGGGAAAATGTACATCGATGAACTCGCATGGTTTGATGAAAAGTGTGTTTTTTCTGCTAAATAATGTAACTTTTAAGACTGTTCTTTAACTCCCTACAGCTAAAGTATCGCTTAAAATTTCTAAACATAATTCTTTGATAAACTAGCTACTATTTTTTTATTCCATCAAGTCCACCCAAGGGAATACTGAGCCCTCTTTTGACGCTTTTATCGATAAAACTATCATATGGATTAATACGAATTAAATATGCATTCAAAAACTGTTTCGAGACTCTTTCACTTTCATAACGTATGGTTGGAATCGCAGTTCCAGCGCCAATCTCTATTACAACGATATGGGCTGTTTTATTTTGCTTAAGCCATTTACGATATCTTGCGATTTGTTGATTAAAACGTTTTTCGTTCCAATAAGACCAGTCTCCAAACATCAGTATATTCGGCCGAGCGATAGAACCACAATAAGGACATGAAGGTATGTTAAGAGCACGAAATGTGTCTAAATTAACGTTAACAAACGTATCGTTTGCACGCCATATCTTTTTTGAACATGGAGTTAAACACTGCAAATGATGGATACTTCCATGAACTTCAACGATTTTCTCTTCATCAAATCCTGCTTTTTGAAAGTGCCCATCAACATTGGAAGTATAGATGAAATAATTGTTATTTTTTGAATGAACAAGCTCTTTTAAAGCATCAAAGCCTTTATGAGGCGTAGTAGCACGGTATAAATTGAGCCTTTGACCATAAAAAGCCCAAGCAAGAGAAGGATCTGTCTTAAAAAGTTTTGGCGTAGCCATATCTTCAAAGTGAAGTCCTTTATCTTTTAGAAGTGGATAAGCTCTCCAAAAGCCCTCCTCTCCCCTAAAATCGGGTAAGCCACTATCGACACCCATGCCAGCACCTGCTGTGATGAGAATCGCTTCGGCATTTTCAATCAGTTGCTTTGCAATGTTTATGGTTTCTTCAAGTTGCACTTTGTATCCTTTATGTCCACTACTATAAGTCTGCATTAACAGAACTTTATCTCATTTTACGGACATAAAGATGTCTTCTTTATTGAATACTTTGATGATAAGCGTGTATTTTTTCTTTCACGATGTCGGCAATCCATTGAGGTTCTAAGACTTTAATGTAAGGGACATACCAAAAGATCAAAGGCACGATTTCCATTTCATGCGTGATAGGTACAATAATCTCTACTGAACCATCAGCATCTTTGCCTATAATTGTTTGTCCTTTCAGTGGTTTACGCTCAAAATAGGTTATTACTTCTTTATCAATGAGTAAATGCACATCAAAAAGCTCTTTATCCAAATCAAACCAAATGGAATTTGCCTTTTTTAAACGTTCTTCCAACGTTGTATTGATCGCAAATGTATTATCTTGGATTGTGAGACTATTAATGGATTTAAGATAAAACTTTTTAAATTTATTCTCTTCATTGATATCAAGTGCTAAGAGGTACCAAAAGCTGTCAAAAAATGCTAATTTAAGTGGTTGAACGTCAAAAACATGTTTTTTGTAGGTAAAGCTAACGGTGTGCTTTGTTTTAATCGCTTTTTCCAGCAAAGAAAAAAGCTCTATATGGCTTTCATCCAAGGATTCACTCTCGACATTCGCAAAAATAGGATGTTCTAATTGTTGAGAGATTTGTTTCAGCAGAGAATGTGCCTTGCCATAAAAACTACTGCCAGCATTTTTTGCCATCTCATCTAAAATACCGAGAATAATGCGCTCATTGGAATTAAGATTATCTTCGGCTTTTTTGTTATCAAGCTTCCACATTCGTCCTTGTTTAACAGCCCCATACTCACCTAAAACTTCATACAAGTCACGCTGAATGGTCTTTGTACTAACATCCATTTGTTTTGAGAGATCTTGAATACTCATACCATCGCATGATTGTTTTAAAAGCTCGTAAATAGTGTTGATACGTTCCCATTTTGAATTATTTGATGGCCGTTCGACTTTTGGCATACATATCCTTTAGAACATTTGTCAGATTATACATGAATATTGTAATTATATTTTTAAAAATAGACATAAATTTGTCTTAGTCACTTGCTAAAATTTTATATCATATCCCGTATACTATAGAAATTATTCTCGTTGCGGTAAATTTTCAAAAATAAAGACTCTTTATTTTTAAAAGATCTACTTTTTATGTAAGGTATATAATGACACTAACGATCCACAAAGGAACAAATGAAATTGGTGGAAGTTGTATAGAGCTTTCAACTCGAAATACAACTCTCTTATTTGATTATGGAACACCACTAAATTTGGAGTCAAAAAAACTTCATTTTACAAATAAAAAGGTTGATGCCATTATTATCTCTCATCCTCATCAAGATCATTTTGGCGAAATTACAACGGTTGAAACAACGATTCCTATTTATTGTGGGAAGCTTTCAAAAGAGCTGATGAATGCAACGAAGCTTTTTACGGGACAAGGTTTACTGGAAAATAAGTTCTATCATTTTGAAGCATGGAAACCCTTTCAAATTGGAGATATAACCATAACTCCTTATTTGGTTGACCATAGTGCTGTCGATGCGTATGCTTTTTTAGTTGAATATAACGGTAAAAAAGTAATTTATAGTGGTGATTTTAGAGCTAATGGCAGAAAATCAAAACTCTTTGAAAACATGCTTAAACAAAAGAAGCTCAAAGATGCTGATCTTCTTTTGATGGAAGGAACGATGCTACAACGAAGCAACGAAGAGTTTCCCAATGAAATCAGTGTCGAAAACAAGATTCTTGAGACGCTAAAAAATACAGAAACCATTACGTTTATGGTAGGCTCTTCCCAAAACATTGACTCTCTCGTTTCTGCTTACAGGGCATGTAAAAAAACAGGAAAAATCTTTGTAATCGATATGTACACCGCATGGATACTTGAAAAAATGTCAAGTGTTTCAACATCTATTCCAACGATGGATTGGAAAAATGTTTTTGTATTGAAAGTGTATGGTGGAAGCTATTATGAGAAAATCAAAAAAAATCGTGACTACTTTGGGGATTTTCAATACAGACTTTTTAGTAATATAATTTCAATCGATAATATTAAAAAAGAGCCATCACGCTATTATGTAAAAATTTCTCCTTGGCATATTGAAAAACTTTTAAGCAAGCTTGATATTCTGAGTGCAAATATTATCTATTCTCAATGGCTTGGTTATTTAAAGCCTGAATTTAGCGATGCAAAAACGATCAAGCTATATCAAAAACTGCAAGAAAATCATAACTGGATTTATGCACATACCAGTGGACATGCTGATCTTGAAAGTTTAAAAAAGTTTTCAGAAGCATTAAGTCCAAAAGCTCTCATTCCTATTCATACAGAACATAAAGATGCGTTTTGTAAACATTTTGAAAATACCGTTGTCCTTGAAGACGGTATGCCATTTGTTATTTAAGACATTAGGAAAAACCATGCAAGAATCAAATGAAACACTCATTTTAACGTTTGAAAATGTTTATAAAGAAAATAGTTACAGAGGCTATCAGATTCATGATTTAACAGAATTTAAAAGTGAAAGTATTGATGGAGAGATGGAAGATATTAAAGAAGATATTATCGCTAATGTCAAAAAATACTTGAATATTGAAACCAATAAAAGTTCCTTCATCTACAATGACATAGAGACTATTTTAGAAGGCGATTTTCCTTTGGATTATACCATTGAGAAGGTTGATGTAGTTTTTCACGATCATTATGCGTATGATTCTTATAAGCATGATGATGCGATGTATATCGATATGTATGAAGATCATTGTTCAAAAATAGAAAATAAATATGAAGAATTAGATGATGATATGAGCCAAGGACAAATTGACGTTTTTGATGATGCTCTTCATGAGGAGACACAGGAATTTATAGATAATACAAGAGGCTATATTGCAAATGAAGAAGCATGTTATTTATCAAATTATTACTATACTGTCGATGTTCAAATAACACTCACAAAAGCTATATTTTAAAAATATATACCAAAGGATTTAAAGATGGAAGACGCATTCAAGTATTTCAAATTAGCAAAAAGATTGAACGAAAAATACAAGGATAAACTTAATGAAACAGACAAAGATAATCAGGGTAAAATGCATTGCCGTGGCAATGTGAAAGGGATATCACTTGTATCATTAGACTCAAAAACACCAGAAATGGGATATTCTGGTATAAAAACAGAAGAAAAATTTATGACACTTATATCTCCTAAGAAAGTATTAGAAAAACCAAAACGAAAAACTCCTGAAAAACTTTTGCAAGCGACTATTATCGACAAAGCAATGGGTCATCCTTCTCATCTATTACCGTTTGGAGATAATATTCAATTTATTACATCCGAGTTAGTGATGTATGATCAAGCAAATCAAAAAATTGTCAATGATATTTTAGGTTTTAGCAAAAATAATGAACTCTATATTATTGAACTAAAATCTTCAAGGTTTTTAACAGAACTTCAAAAACAAGTAAATGATTTTGAAGCTATTGTCAAAGAACAAGCAGATTTTTTTTACGACTTACTGAAAATCTATGGATTAGAATGGGATAGATGCTCTATTCAAAAAGCTGTTGTTTGGCCTAAATGTCATTCTAAAAATAAAGTATTTCAAAATGACGTTATAGAATTTACGTATGAAAAAGAGATACTTGAACAAGAAAAACAATCGCAATTAATCATTGAAGAAGCCCAATGCGTTTAATACATTTGAGCGATCTCCATTTTAACCAGAGTTGGTTTGATTGGATAATGGCACAACAAAATGACTATGAAATTTTTTGCTTGAAGAAACGATTATTAGGAACCAAAGTGTAGTTCCCTATTAAAAGAAACCTAATTTTTTCAATTACATATTTGTTCCAAATAGAAATATTAAAAACTTGCAGATATTACACTCCCAGATCATCAGTATTTTACCAACAACACTCTACCTTTTAAGAGACGTACGCTCAAAATTCTTGACTATTTTCTTGACTATTTTTCCTAGTTTGCAATATTTTTTCTTGAAAACTTATTGGATAAAAAGCCTATTTTATGGATATTTTTTAGATACTATAGAAAATAAATATCATCATAATACACTCGTGTTTTCATTACATTCCTTATACTTCTTCTCGTATTTTATCTCTATTATATCATGTGTGTTGTATTGTTCTACAATACTTTATTGTAAAGGAAGTCCATCAATGCGTTGGTTATCTAAAGTTCTTATGACAGTATGTTTGAGTGTGATTGCACTACAAGCGAGCTTCTTAGAAGAAGAAAGTGCGAGAGCCATTAAAGAGAAAAAACTCATTCTTGTCAACATCGTAACAGAAAATTGTCCTTACTGTAAACAGATGGATAGAGAAATATTTAGTAACGCAACGTATAGAAAGCAGATTGAGCAAAAATATGTTTTTGTCTCCATCGATCTTTATGACCCATCTTTGCCTAAAGATTTACGCACCAAGTACACTCCAGCCAATGCTATTCTTTCACCAACACGCCATAGCATCATCGAAGGTTATACAGGATATATGGATGCAACATCCTTTATGGCAATATTAGACGATGCATATAAAGCAGAGTTTAAATAGGCATTCAAAGCTAAAACAAAGTACAATACTTATTCAAATATTCATCATTTAAAAGGTTATTCTTGAAAAAAATATTTCATCTTCATGAAGAAAATAAAAACAGCGATAGAGTTGTTGATGCGATCAAACATGAAATCCGAAAATACCTTAAACGTGAGCGCAATAAAAAACTACCAGAAGGGGCTCCTTTTTGGATTTTTGATTGCAAAGCAGGAAAAAATAGCCAAAATGCAGAAGAAATTCCTGTACAAGAACTCATAGCTGCCATCGACAAAGCACACGCTGAGAATTGGGGCGAATGTTATATTGAGATTATCGCTAAACCTGCTAAAAAATCTGTAACTTCGCAAAAAAGCGAAGAGGCAGAGTAATGTTTTGCATGTAAAATACAGAATGTTTTTTTAGGTTTTACATGCGAAAACACCTCAAGACAAGAAGTAAAAGTAACTCGTATCTTTTAGTCATTCAACAATTTGTCTTTATCGCACTTCTTTTGTTACTCCATGGCATACAGATGCCAAATACCTTTGCGCTGCTTCTCTTTTTTCTAGGAGCTCTTTTTGGACTGTATACAATACGTCATAACAAACCTGGCAACTTCAACATTACACCAGAGATCAAAAAAGACGCCTTGCTTATCACTACAGGAGCATACCAATACATCAGACATCCAATGTACTTTTCTGTTCTTGTGATGATGCTTGGTGTGGTACTTTCTAAACCTTCAATTTTAAGTTTTTTTGTTTATGCGCTTTTAGTTGTAACACTCTCCTTAAAAGCTAAAAAAGAGGAAATGTTATGGATAAAACGCTCAAATGAGTATAAAAACTATATGCAAAAAACAAAAAGAATCATCCCTTTCCTCTTATAAATACTTCAAGGAGTTTTATGTTTCAAGATAAAAAAGTCATCATCTTCGATATGGACGGCACACTCATCGACTCTGTGGGCATTTGGAACGTTGTCGATAGAGAGCTTATAACGCGTCTTGGTGGAGAAGCTTTAGATGAAATGAGTATACAACAAAAACGCGATGAGCTATTACGCTCATTTAGCCACACCCAAGATGCCTACTTAGAATACTGCGACTTTTTAGCACACACGTATAATGCACCTTTTTCTAAAGAAGAGATCCGCTCCATGCGCTACGCTATTGCTCAGCATTACCTCAAAAATGTCATCGACTTCAAACCAGATGCGCACACGCTGTTGCACTACCTCAAAGAGCGAGGCTATCAGCTTGTCATCGCAAGCACCACCAGTCAAAACAATCTCAACATCTACATCCATGAAAATAACGCCATGCGCCAAAAAGTGAATTTTGAAAAGATATTTTCGCTCATTTTAGGACGAGAAATGGTGAGTAAGATAAAACCCCATCCTGAAGTACACCATTTCATCATGCAAAAGCTTGATGTCACACCACAGGAGTGCTTAGTCATTGAAGACTCTTTAGTAGGGCTTGAAGCCGCACGAAATGCAGGCATCGATGTTATCGCTATGTTTGATACATATGCCAAACATGAAGAAGCAGAGCTAAAAAAACGATCCATTGGGTATTTTGAAGATTTTAGAACACTGCTTTTGCACGTACAAAAAGAGCATGGAACAACCATTTAGCAAGCCTTGACGCTTTAATATTTTCAAATGAGTTTACATATTATTAAATAATTTATTGTATGATAAATATATATCTATATCATACAATCTCACATAAAAGCTCAGGAGGAAAAGCCAATGGACCATAGCGTATCCTTAATCAGCACCATTGCTTTTGGCTTTGGATTGGCGCTTATCTTTGGCTTCATTGCCACCAAGCTGAAAATCCCAGCCTTGGTTGGTTACTTATTTGCTGGTATTCTTATAGGACCTACTACACCCGGTTTCGTTGCGGACATGACAATTGCTGCGCAACTTTCTGAAATTGGCGTTATGCTCTTAATGTTCGGAGTTGGGCTCCACTTTTCACTAGAAGACCTTTTATCGGTAAGGCGTATCGCCATCCCTGGTGCAGTGATTCAAATGAGTGTTGCGACACTGCTTGGCATGGGTATGGCCATATGGTGGGGATACAGTTTTGGTGCTGCACTCATCTTTGGCGTTTCACTTTCGTGTGCAAGTACCGTGGTATTACTCAAAGCATTAGAAGCTAAAAATATTTTAGAGTCCATGAATGGACGCATCGCTGTTGGTTGGTTAGTTATGGAAGACCTTGCAACCGTACTTGTACTGGTACTTTTACCGCCACTAGCAAATCTTTTAGGCGGAAATGCACCTGCTTCACACGACCAATCTTCCCTTTTCATGACTGTCGGTCAGACACTACTGCAAGTCATAGCGTTTATTGTCATTATGCTTTTTGTAGGTAAAAGAGTTATTCCATGGTGTATTTGGCAAGTGTCTCGCACAGGCTCAAGAGAACTTTTCACACTATCAGTCATTGCTGTTGCTGTAAGCATTGCTTATGGAGCATCTGAGCTTTTTGGTGTTTCATTTGCATTAGGCGCATTTTTTGCAGGTATGGTTTTACGTGAGTCGGAATTCAGTCACAGAGCCGCAGAAAAATCACTTCCATTGCGTGATGCATTTGCTGTTTTATTCTTTGTGGCAGTAGGCATGCTTTTTCAACCCCAAATTTTAATAACTAAGCCTTTAGAAGTCTTATGTGTTGTAGCTATTATTATCCTTGGTAAATCGCTTGCAGCCGCTCTTTTGGTTTTAGCTTTGAGATACCCTTTGCATACAGCACTCACCGTTGCAGCGAGCCTTGCACAAATCGGGGAATTTTCCTTCATTCTAGCCAGTCTTGGTATGACTCTTGGGCTTTTACCACAAGAAGGGTATAGTTTGATCTTAGCGGGTGCCATTATTTCAATTACACTCAACCCTTTTATCTTTAACACATTAACACCCATTAGTCGTTGGATACTTAAGCATTCAGCTTATGCTCGTCATTTGGATGCAAGAAAAGACCCTTCGACAAAACTTCCAGAAAATGATGAACCTTCTCTACCTAAAGGGCATGTTGTTCTTGTAGGCTATGGACGCGTTGGTAAACGCATCTCAGAAGCACTTAAAAAGCAAAATTTGCCTTATATGATTGTAGAACAAAACCGAACACTTGTAGAGTCATTACGCCATCAAGGCTTTAACGCCATTTCAGGTGATGCAACAGATGCAGACATTCTTCACAATGCACACATCCATGAAGCGGCTATGTTGATTATCGCAACGCCTGATGCGATCAATGTACGTAAAATTGCAGAAGTTTCACGCTCACTCAATCCCACCATTGAGCTTATTCTTCGTACGCATAGTGAAGATGAAGCTTCTTTGCTCCAGTCTGATAACATTGGCACTGTCTTTTTTGGAGAAGAAGAGCTTGCCAAAGGTATGACAAATCACGTTTTGTTGCGTTTCATACCTCAGCATTAAGCACAAAATTATCCACGTGTAATTTTATAAACTAAAACGTCATTCGTGGATTTTTCTAAGAGGTCGAAAGCAAAAAAACTGATCTGCCCTGTCGTATGAATGGCAACAAGGTCAGCTTTTAAATCTTTATGATGGTCTTCAAAGCGCTCAGAACTGAGCAAATCTTTACGTACGATAGGAATAATTTTTTTTGCGGGTATATTCAATTTTCGTATAAAAAGATTGAGCTCACTTTCAGCACCTACACGACTCTCTTCTTTAAAATTCGATATTTCATCATCATTAAATCCATACATTCCAAGCCTAAACTCAAAAGGGACACTGTAAAGATGAAGCAAAATCAAATAAGCATGTGGAAATAAAATAGCAATATGCTGAATCATCTCTAACGAGTCATTTGACAAATCTGTTGGGATTAAAATCGTCTCATAGTCTGTATACTCAGGTTTTTTTGTCACTAAAACAGGTACACGCGACTCTCTAATAATTGCCTTAGTGTCCGAACCCATAAAAATAGCTTCCATCGGGTGTTTATTGCGGTTATCACCAATCAAGATTATACGAGCATCAATCGTCTGCGCTACAATCGAAATTATTTTTTCAGGGTTGCCCTCAAGACAATGAAATTGTTCTTTTGACAACGTAGGATACTCTGAGAGCAATGTATTCCAGCAATGTTCTTTAATAGAATCAAGATTTTTTTTCTTGAAAAAAGTCTTTTCAATGACATGAAGAACATGAAGTTTGGCTTGCTTCTTTTTTGCAAAATCAATTGCTTTTTTAAGTAAAGCTGTATAGCCTTCTGAAAAATCTGTTGCTATTAAGATAGTTAAATTTTGCATTCATTACTCCTTAAGTATGCTTTATCATGCTATGAGCTATTGAAACGATTATAACTTTTTTAAATAGTAGTGTCAATTTTAAAATGAGTTCAAACCATTACAACAATTTATATGAGTGAAGTGAAAATTTATATGGTGATTATGGATATGAAACCAAAATCTTTTCTATCGCCTCTTTTAATTCAGCATTCAGGTTATCCATCTTATTGACCATCCATAAAAGATAGTTTCTATCGATTTCTAAAACTTCCTCAGGGGTTTTGCCTGCATATTTGCCAAAGCCGATAGTAAGAGTCACACTCTCTTTAGTAGCTTCAAGGGCGTGGAGTATGGACGCTTTGACATCCGCGTCAAGTCCGTTGGCATTAAGCATATAGTGCAAGTCTTGACGATCGCTCTTAGCAACATCCACAAACTTTTTGCCTTTGTTTTTACCATAAGGAATGTGACTTAAGATGATAGGTTCTGAGCAAAGAAGAATCATCTTTGGCATAGAGTGTTCTTCGCAGAGTCGCTCAAAAAGGTGTTTAAGCACGATGACATCGCCAAGAGCGTCATGTGCTTTGATGGTAATGCCAAGCTTTTTAGCCAAGCCCTCTTCTTCCTTATACAGTCCCCATTGGTAGCGTTTGTATTGCAAACTAAACGATGTACCATCAAGCGGATAGTATGCTCTTAGAATTCGAAAGGTATCGATAAGATTCATCTTCAAAGAAAACCCCTCTTTGGAGAGCATTCCAAGGTCAAACGCCGCATTTTGTATGACCATCAGATTGGCTGGGGAGTTGAGTTCCAAAAGTCTTTTATAGGCTTTGGTTTGCACGCAACTTGGCTCGCCTTCAAGCATTTCAGGGGTAATGTGGTGAATCGCCATCGCCTCATAAGAGATAGGCAATGGTGGCATACACAGATCATTATGCACCTCTTCTATCTCAAAATCTTCATTGAGCACCAAATAACTCAGTTGACAAATGCGGTCTTTTTCTAACATACCCGTTGTTTCAGTATCTAACACAATGATTTTCATGAAGCGCGCCTTCGTGCGTGATTATCCTCCATTGTACGTCATTCTTGCTTTCAAATGTTTTATATCTAAGGAAAATTCATACTCCGTTCATCTTAATTTTCTAAAATTGTCATTAAATTATCACAACAAGGAATTTGCGTGGTTGGACTTTTTTTCAAAGCGCTAAATCGCAACCGCTTTAAAACGTTTCTCATTTATCTCAGTATCACTGTTGCGATTACGGCTATCTTTATGATAACGTCGATCTCAAGAGGTATTATCGGGATGTACTCCACGATGCTCAAAAGCGATGGAGACATCATCGTTACACAAGCTAAAATCGCCGATACTTTCTTTAGTGACGTCAACATATATCTTGCAGAGAAAATCAAAAACATTGCAGGAGTGAAAGAGGTCTATGCACTCATTTTAGGGGCTTCTCCTATCAATGACCTTCCGATTGCCGCAATTTACGGCGTAAGTGAAAACCGCTTCAAGGCGTATAGACTCACAGAAGGAGCCTACCCTAAAAAAGGCGAAGTCATTCTGGGTAAGAACATCAACGCAAGACTGCACTCTCCAAAATTTGTCACTATTTCTAACAAAACATACACTGCTTCTGGCATCTTTGAAAACGGTGTGGGCTTTGAAGATGGTGGGGCTGTGCTTAACCGAGAAGATGCTAGCGCCATCTTTAACAAAGAAGCGTCTATCTTGCTCGTGAGCATGGATAGAAACTTTGAAGCAACAACAATCATAGAGCACATCAATGCTCAAAGTTCAGACATCGAAGCCAAAACAACGCACGAGTTTGTGGACAACTACAACCAATTCAAAATCATCGAAACCTCTTCCAATGTCATTAGTGCGGTGGCGTTTTTAATGGGACTGCTAGGGATTGCTAGTCTTATCAGCATCACTATCAATGAACGACGTAGTGAGTTTGGCATTTTAAGAGCTATCGGAAAATCATCACGTTTCATTATGAGCATGATTGTCGGTGAGACATTTGTCATCACCTGTGTTGGTTTTATCTCAGCACTTTTATTCTCCAAGGCGCTTTTGTTTATGATAGCCCACATCGAGAAGTTTCAAGGGTATGTCAATGGTGAACTAAGCCTAGAGACGGTTGTTGCAGTATTTTGTTTCTCTCTCTTTATGGCGCTTCTTGGTGCATTTTTGCCTGCGTACAGTGCTTCAAAAATAGACCCGATTATTCTTATTCAAAGAGGTGCTTTATGATACTTGAGGCACATGGCATTACCCACTATTATAAAAACGACCTAGCCCTTGACAATGTCAACTTTGAAGCAAGACGTGGCGATTTTATCGCTATCGTAGGAGAGAGTGGTGGTGGAAAGTCCACGCTTCTTTCCATCCTCTCTTCACTACTACGCCCTAGTCATGGCGAGTTGTTTTTTGAGGGAAAAGCTTACACGCTCATTCCAGACATCGATGCATTTCGTCAAAAAGAGGTTGGGTTTATCTTTCAGTTTCATTACCTCATCGGGTACTTAACAATTTTGGAAAACATTAAACTTGCAGCTATCAACAAACAAAACAGCGCTATTGATGCACTTTTAAAACAGTGTGGTATCGAAGCTATTAAAGACAAGTACCCCGATGAGATTTCAGGAGGACAACGCCAACGTGCAGCCATTGTTAGGGCTTTGGTAAATGCTCCAAAAATCATCTTTGCGGATGAGCCAACAGGGAACCTAGACTCACACAATTCACAAAATATCTATGAACTTTTTAAAATGCTCTCTAAAAGTGGTACGACCATTATCATTGCAACGCATGACCGTAAAGTGTCCGAGTATGCAGACAAAATTATCGAGGTAAAAGATGGAAAAATTCTCTAGTTTTATACAAAAAGCCTTTGTCATAGGCTCTTTATTTTTTGTGCTAGGTTTGGCATGTGGGTTTGAGTATTCACTCAATCTTTTGGGCTATTTTCTCCCCTCTTCTACACTTTCAGCGGTCAATGCTAGAAGTGCGCATGTCTCCTTGATGCTCTATGGTTTTGTGCCGTTAATGCTCTCTTTTTTACCATTTGTGTTGATGGAAAAAGAGAATATCCACAGTGAAAAAGGGCTTGAAAAGCTCAAAATATACTTTACACTTTGGTGTATCTTTTTAGTTTTTATGACCATCAGCCTTCTTTTAGGTGTTCATCGAGGACTTGTTTTTTATGATTTTGCATATGAGTTCAACTTCATCCTCGCTTTTTCAGGTGTTTTTTACATCTTAGCACTGTATGACTACATCAAAGAGTACAAAGTCATACCACTGTGGATCAAAGTCTCTTTATACCTTGTTATCGCTTCGCCTATCGCGCTTTTGGTGCTTATGAACCCTGTCATCGGGCAAGTGGAAAAAACTATCGTAGGACCTCACGGAGACAATACTCTTGGCATGAGTTATACTCTCATTCCTATCTTTTATCTGCTTATAAAACTCCATGCCAAAGAACCTTTTGTCGCAAAATACCATGCCATGTGGATTATCCCACTTGTGGGTTACATCGCTTCTGTGGCTCACCGCATTTTCATAGGTGATTTGAGCTACAACCAAGAGTGGTTTTTTCAGTACCTAACCCTTTGTTTTGTGCCATTGCTCATCAAATGGCTCAAAGATGCGAAGCTTACGCTGAAAAACAGTCCTTTTCTCGTGATTTCTGTTTACTCCTTTTTATTTGTAGACATCGAGGGAAACATCTTGTTTATCCCTTCTATTCGCTGGTTGTTTCACCGCAATGACCTTGTTGTGGCTCATGCACACATCGCTATGGGTGTTGGCATCTTCTTTATGGCAATGGCAGTTGTTTCACCGTACCTTAAAAATCTCAACCAAAAAGCGTTTGGATTCTTTTATACACTAGGTTTTACACTGATGCTTATCGCACTTTCCATGGCAGGACTTATGGAAGCGGGCTTTATGCAAGCGGACATCAACCTTTTATGGACGATTCGTATGCTGTGTGGACTCTTCATTATCCTAGTGACCATGGGCTTTTTCTACCCAGAATTTGGGCTTAATGCCCAGAAAATTGACACATTAAAGCTTTACCATCTTACAGGCTTCCTCTCAGATGCACTGGGTGGTATCTTTTTGTTTGTTTTTGCTGCAACACTTTACCCACTTTTAGGCTTTGGCTTTGAAGGAAAGTATGAGTACATCGTCTTTGCGTTTATGATGACAACGGGCATCATTCATCTCTTTGGCTTGACGCAGCCCTCACATGCGCTTTTGCTTGCGAAGATAAGTGCGTTTAACCGTATCGCGGTTTCTGCGATGTTTTTATCGCTTTATCTTTCGCATCAACTCGGCATCGAAGGTATGCTCATCGCCATTTATGACCTTGTCTTTGCGTGTGTGTATATCATCTTCCAAGCAAAATTACAAAGGAGACTTTATGTTTAGTGCCCTCTTTACGCTCTTTGTTGCGAGTGAGTTTTGCTACTACTTACTCATCGCACAAACGGGCATTGTGGAAGTGTCCCACTCTGACATTCAAGCCTTCTTTACGCTTCCACTCGGTGGAGTATTGGGAAGTTTACTGGTGTACCGCTCTTTTGGCTGGTTAAATACCGACCAGAGAAAGATCATCTTTTTCATAGGGCTTCAAGCTCTTTGTTCGCTCTTTTATCCATCACTCAACCTTGTCGTTTTGGGTCTTCTTGGCATAAGCCTTGGCATGAGCGCTCCTTTGCTGATTAAACTCACACGTGGACGTTACAGTGAAATCGCCATAGCCCTTGGGTTTACCTATGCCCTTGCTACGGCACTCTTTACATACGAGCCTATTTTAAGAGGCAATCTAGCCATCGCTCTCTCACTCATTGCATTGGTGTGTAGTTTCTTTCTCCACCACGTACCTGAGCCTTTCATTGAGCAAAGAAGTCTTACACTCTATGCGGTTGTATCGATGGCAGTTTGGGCGTATTTGGATGCTAACCTTTTTGAAACACTCTCTAGAAGTGTGGATATCTCTATCTGGAGAGAGCCAACATGGCATATCATTTTAGTGTTTCACTTGGTGGGTATGGGTGTGGCATACCTGTTTCGTGATGCACTGAGAGAGTACCATTCGTTTATTATCGCACTTTTATTTGCGATGAGTTATATGCTCTATGCAGCACGAGAAGCCATACTCTTAAGCATGGTATACCCTTTTGTCATCTCGTACTATAACTTTGTCATTATGAAGCGACTCTCGAATTTTGGCAATCTTAGATTTCTTGGCATCATCATGGTTTTTACAGGCTGGATTGCAGGCGGCGGTGGACTTATGAGCGCACTTTTTGGTTACACCTATATTGGGGTTATCTTTATCTGTATGCTTTTATGTGTCGAAATCTATCACTATGTGTATCAAACTTCTCAAAAAAGGATCAACAATGTTCAGTAAAATTACCTTATCTCTCTTGGCTTCTTCTTTGTTATGCGGTGCTATGTATGCAAAAGAGCTTAGTTTTAAAGAAGGTTTTATACAGGCTCAAACAGAAATCTTAGGCGATAGCAACATTGCACCTAAAAGCAGTCATATCATTACTAAACTAACTATGGATGAAACACTAGAATCCCTAAATGGCGATATTTCATTCGAGTTATTGAGTCTTAAAAGCGAGAACGAAAAACGTGATGAACATATGCATGAAACGCTTCATGTTAAAGAGCATCCAAGTACCAACTTTAAGCTCAAAGAAGTTAAAAAAGAGGCAGATGGTTACCATATTTTAGGCGTATTGACCCTCAACAATCAAATCAAAGCCATTGACACAAAAGCCGAAATTTCAGAGCAAAACAACCTTGTGAAACTCAAAGGTGGTTTTAATATCAAGATGACTGAGTTTGGTATCGAGCCTCCAACATTGCTCTTTTTAAGTGTACGAGACGAAGTAGCGATTACGTATGATCTTGCATTGGCAAAGCAATAGAAGTAGAATACCATGTTTGAAAAAGCGTATGAGAAACTCACTATTAAAAGAGTACTCGTAGGCATAGACAACTTGCCTGCTTCGTTTGAAAACTTTACCATAGTGCATTTAAGCGATGTGCATATTAATGCGAAAACGCCTCTTCACGCACTTGAAACATTGGTAGCGAAGATCAACACATTTGATATCGACATGATCGCTCTAACGGGCGATCTCTTTGATGCTTCACTTTTTAAAATTCGCACCCACCTAGAAATTTTAAAGCAATTAAAACATCCTGTTTATTTTGTCAGTGGCAACCATGACCTTACGTTTGCACGAAAACGTCTTTTTGATGAAGTGAAAAAACTGGGTTTTATACTCCTTGATAACCAGCTCATTACACTTGAAAGAGATGGTGAGCATTTACACCTTTTGGGCTTAAGTGACGCCTTTAGTCGCTACTTTGGCTTAGAGCGCCATGAAAAAGCACTTTTTTCCAAACTGACGCCACACGTTCCATCCATCCTTCTCGCACATCAACCCAAAGACATACGTTTTGCAAAAGAATTTTCCATTGACTTGCAGCTTAGTGGTCACACCCATGGTGGGCAGATATACCCTTTTGGCTATATCGTAAGACTCTTTCAGCCTTATATAAAAGGCTTGCATAAAAACGGTAAAACGCAGATTTATGTTAATACAGGGTATGGAAGCTGGGGCTTTAATTTTCGTTTTTGCGCTCCAAGTGAAATAGCTATTATCAAACTTATAAAGGAAATCCATGCAAATTAAAATTAAACTGTTGTTGTGGTTTCTTGCGATTCAAACACTCATCTTGGCAAGTTTTAATTACGCACTCTATCTTAATATAGAACACCACCTCACTGAAAAATTTTATGCAACCCATCAAACCCATGAGCTGGTTGAGCATTTTTTATCAAGAATGTGGATACTAACCCCATTTATCGTGCTACTTTCAAGCATTGGCGGTTATGTTTTGATTACAAAGTACTTTCAACCCATTCAACATATGCTCAAAGAGATTCAAGCGATTACGCCAAAAGACCTTTCAAAGCGCATTAAACAACGTCCTTTCAATGATGAAATCAACCATTTAGCTATCGCGTTTAATGAAATGTTAGAACGGCTTGAAAAAGCTTTTTGTGGGGTTAAAGAGTTTAATACCAATGCATCCCATGAACTGCGTACACCACTGACCATTATGCGAGGAGAAATAGAGATAGCCTTGCGTAAAGAACGCTCAAATGAAGAGTATCAAACGATTTTACAAACACAACTTGAAGAGATTAAAACACTTCAAAAATTGATGGAAGACTTACTTTTTTTAGCAGAATACGATCTACTAGAAACACAAAATGAACTTGAAGATTTAGGGACACATACAAAAACCCTTCTTGAAATCAAAAAGGCTTTTTGTACGAAGAATGCAGCGACTTAAGGCTGATATACCGCCTCAAATGTTGCTACAGTTTTGCCCTCTTTTTGAAGCAGTAAAACACCCTCTTCAATGCTGTACGATTCTACTTTCTCTAAAGCTTTCAAAAACGCTGACTCATCGCGAAGTCTTGGACACGCCATCATCGTTGAAGCCACACGTGAAAATTTTACGTGAGAAGAAGCTTCATTTAATTCATAACTTCCGAGTAAAATATTGCATCCGCCGAAGCCTTGTAAACGATGACCTTCAAGTCTTAATATGATATAAGCCTCACGTGCATGAGGATCTTCAATCACTGCTTTTCCCTCTACTCCGATAAGCTTCCAATAGACTTCTTGTAAGCGCTTCTCTGGCACATTAGCCTCAGGAGTCACTGACTCTGAGGAAATGACTTCAGCTGGTTTTTCTTGTGTTGCAGAGGCCGCACAGCCAACCAAAACAAAGGCAAAGATACATACACTTACCATAATCCATAAACGATTCATTGTTACTCCTTGGTCATCTCTCGAATGAGCTCATACTCATTTTTACGTAATGATTCAAGCAATGCATTGATTTCATCATTTGGTACACCCATTTGATTAAGAGCTTCTTCACCTGTACGAATACTACTCTCCAATGTTTCAGCAATAACCCAACTCGCACCCGATAATAACAATTTATCCATCGCTTTAATGTCTAAAGCACGTGCTAAAATCTTAATATGCGGATAATTCTCTTTGATGTGTTTAACTACTTTGATAGCGTTGAGACTATGATCGATGGAGACAATGACCATCGAAGCTTGATCTAGTTTGATGGTATTGAGCAGTTTCATATCGGTGATGTCGCCAAAAAAGACAGGTAATCCCTCTCTTCGCCCATGCGCCACTTCTGTTGTATTAATGTCAAAAACCATAAAAGGGATACCACTACTTTTGAGCATTTTAGCGATGACTTTTCCTGTACTACCATAACCGGCAACCACAACTTTTTGTTCCATGCTTGCATTGTCGGTATTGAAATACGAAAATTGTGAAAGATTGGCAAGTTTATTAGCGATCGTACAGCCAAAACTATACAACACAGGTGTTACGAGCATACTGATAGAGATAACTCCAATACCCACAACAAAAAGTGTATCGTCAATAATTCCCAATGCCTTTGCCGCACCAAAAAGAACAAAACCAAATTCACCACTTTGATTGAGCAAAAATGCAAGTTTGATCGCACCACTTTTATTGCCACCAAAAAGGAGCACCAAGACAAAAACAACCAGTGCTTTTAAAACAAGAATGACTACGATATGTGTGCTAAAAATCCAAGGATCTTTAAAAATTGCATTAAAATCAATCGACATACCAACAGCAATAAAGAAAAGGCTCATCAAGATACCTTTAAAAGGCTCAAGACTTGATTCGATCTGAAAACTATAACGAGAGGTAGAGAGAAACATACCCATCAAAAAAGCACCCAGTGCCATTGAAAGTCCCGCATGGTCCATTAAAAATGCTGCAAGAACAACACTAAGCAATGTTAGCAGTAAAAATGCATCCTTATTGCGTTGTTTAGCTACTTTATCAAGTGCTTTTGGAATGATATAACGACCAAACGCCACTAAAAGTGCGAACATCACTACAACGGTTGCTAATGACTCAACCCAAGACGTATCTACATTTTGTTCTTGTGATGAAAGCCAAGGAAGAACGGCCAATAAAGGGACAACCGCTAAATCTTGAAGCAGCAAAATAGCAAAAGCGTTTTTACCGTGTTCGGTGTTGATTTTTCCTTTTTCTTGTAAGAGTTGCATGACTAATGCTGTCGAAGAAAGCGCAAGTGTAAAACCAATCAGCATTGCTACGGCTAGACTCTCTACAAAAAAGTTCATATACAAACCAAGAACAACGCCAGAGGCGATCACTTGTAACGATCCGAGTCCAAAGACCTCTTTTCGCATCGACCAAAGTTTAGAGGGTTGCATTTCAAGCCCAATGATGAAGAGCAATAGTACAACCCCAAATTCTGTAAAATGGCGTAATGATTCAACTTCACTCGTTACGGTAAAGCCACCTGTATGTGGACCCACTATAATACCTGCAATCAGCAACCCTAAAATTGAACCAAGTCCAATTCGTTTTGAGAGTGTTACCATAATTGCAGTTACAGCGAGCAGTACCAACACTGAGAAAAGGAAAAAATCCATCTACGTCCTTTGAATGTTAAAGATGATATGTTACAAAACAATCTCTTGATGAATATTCAGCCCAAAACCAGATAATCCAACATAATCTTTGCGTTTAGTCGTAGAAAGTAAATTGATATTTTCAATGCCTAATTTTTTCAAAATTTGCGCACCAATACCAAATTCTCTCAGTTCTGGATTTGTAGTGTATTCGCTATCGATAAAGACAAAAATACCATTGTTCTTTTTAAGATACTCGATCGCTTTTAAAACACCTTGGAACTTTTTCTCATTGGCTAATAGTTCGTTATCTGGCAAGATGTGATGGAATTTTACCGCACTTGTTTTACCAATGTCACCAAATGCGTAAACAATATGATGATTTCCTTCATGATCTACCATATCAATTTTACGTGTTTCTGTACCAAAGAACTCTACAAGTCCTGAAGTGACTTCACGTACCAAAGATTCTGCTTGCATACGGTATGCCACAATGTCAGAAATGTAGACAATATTAATATCATGTTTTTTGCAGAAAAGATCAAGATCATCACGTCTAGCCATATGACCATCTTCTTTCATGACTTCACAAATAACAGCTACTTCACTAAGCCCTGCTAAACGACAAAGATCGACAGAACCTTCTGTGTGTCCTGTACGAACCAATGTACCGCCTTTGCGTGCGATAAGTGGGAAAATATGACCTGGTTTAACCAGCTCGGAAGGACGGCTCAGAGAATCGGCAAGAATTTTAATCGTAATGTCACGCTCATACGCTGAAATACCCGTAGAGCAAACACGCGCATCCACTGAAACCGTAAAAGCTGTTTCATGCTGAGAGTCATTATTTTTAACCATAGGAGTTAAATCTAAACGCTTCGCGATCTCTTCATTTAATGAAACACAAATCAAGCCTTTTGCTTCAGAGGCCATAAAATTGACTTTTTCAGGAGTCGAGAATGTTGCTGCATAAACAAGATCACCCTCATTTTCTCGGTCTTCATCATCGACCATCATTACCATTTTGCCATGCTTAATATCTTCTATTGCTTGTTTGACTCTTTGAATAGGCATCTTTGCTCCAAATAATAGTTTTAAAAGATTATAGAAAAAAACCCTTGACAAACAAATTAAAAGTGACTATAATTTCACCTCGTTTAAGGCATTGGGGTATAGCCAAGCGGTAAGGCAACTGGTTTTGGTCCAGTCATTTCAGGGGTTCGAATCCCTTTACCCCATCCACCTTTTAACTTTCTCCGTCGCGGGATAGAGCAGTTGGTAGCTCGTCGGGCTCATAACCCGAAGGTCGCTGGTTCAAGTCCGGCTCCCGCAACCATTTCTTCTTCAAAACTTATCAAGCAAAATTCAAAATATCACAAACACCCTATCAAAAAATGCTTAGTGCCGTTTTATTTATGCTCCTTTTTGGCATTTTCTAAAGCTTTGTTGGTTGTATTTTTTATTTCGTTGACTTCTTTAGTGATGGTCGATACAACACTAGGTACATCCTTCATGTTATTTAACAAAAAAACCTCTTTGATAAGATAACCCACCATACCTATCATAATCAAATACCAAATGAAATTTGGTATGCCAAATGTAGTATTGGGATTACTTCTTTTTAGGTCTGATGTTGAGATCAACTCACCCAATTCTCGAAACATCATCTTTTCTTTATCGTCTGTTTTACTCTGTGATTGTTGCAATTTTTGTGAAAACTGCCCTAGTAGATTGAGTATTCTACGTTCTTTGTGAAGCATTTTAATTACCTTACTTGTCTTAACAACATTTCATGTGTTGTTTATTTCACGCGTTTATAAACCGTTTTAAAACCACCCGCTTCGGAGGAGATAGTATTTTCATCTATGATTTTATAGGTGTTACCTACCTTTATTGTATCGTCAATGACAATGACTTTATTCTCTGAAACATCATAAGTGACAGGATTTTTTGTGCCAAAAGAAGACATGGAAGTTCGATCAAATTCTATTTCCATAATACCTAAAACCGTTTGAGCTCTCCATTTACCTAAAAGAGGATTGTAGTTGATCGTATGATCAATCGCATATTTTATACCAAACCCTACAAAAAAAATAACAACACAGCTTGCCAATAGATTTAACAACAGCGAAGGACGTTTTGAGCTCTTTTTTGCTGCTTTACTCTGCGGTTTTAGATTTCTCTTTTTAGCCACAGTTTTTGGCTTTATAGGTTTGTCTTTTTTGGGATTTAACGCATTGGGGCGCATTGGGTACCTTATTTTAGTGTTTCCATGTATGCCATTATAGCACTTTAATATATTGTAGAACTTCATGAACCTTTTTGCCCTTCTCATCGTCATTAAAAGTTTCAAATGCTATAATTTCGGCATTGTAAGATTATGTACAAGGCAAACAATGTTTTCTAAATTTATGAAATTTTTTGAAGTAAAACCCGATGAAACGCTTGATTATATGGATCCAGACAAGCTTCTTAAAAACAAAAAAAGAATTCTCAAAGATCCTTTGAATCAAGAAGATGAAGATGAATTTTTTCGACAACTTGAAGAAGAAAACAACGTATTAGAGCATCAGAATGTACGTCCTGAACCACGAATTCAGCCTAAAAATCAGCCTAACAGAGAGTCTGTTTTAGAAAAGATGCGACAATGCATGAAAGAACGAGATTGGAATCCAAAACATCACCCAAGAATCGTTATAGGTGCTGCTGCTGTTCTTATTGGAACAGTGATTATGGCTATTGCACTGCATGAAACACCAAATCCACTCATTGGTAAATGGCAACCTCAAAAGAAAAGCAATATATTTGCCCCAACCGGTGACATTGAATTTCAAAAAGATAAAATTTTAGCCAACGGTATTAGCACACCTATTCAATACACCATCGAAAAACAGTATGTTGAAGTCACTGACCTAAATACTAAAATGCGTATACCTTTTTATATCACCAATGAAAAAACAATAGAGTTGAATCTTTTAGGCATTAAAACTACCTATAAAAAGATAGAAAAATGAGTAGTCTTAAAAAAACAAATGCTGCACGCTTTTTAGATACACTCAAACTTTCTTACGAGATGACCTCTTATGAAGTAGATGAGGAAGATCTAAGTGCTACACACGCGGCTGAAGCGCTTGGTGTTGATGCCTCTTGTGTTTTCAAAACATTAGTAGCCAGAGATGATGCAAAACATATTATCGTTGCATGTATTCCAGCAGCAACAGAGATTGATCTTAAAGCATTGGCACGTGTTGCCAAAGTAAAACGATGCGAGCTGGTTGCCGTTAAAGAACTTTTAGGACTTACAGGTTATATCAGAGGTGGCTGTTCACCACTCGCAATGAAAAAAAACTATCCTACGTTTATCGATAGTTCTGTCAAAGAACATGACAAAGTGTATGTGAGTGCAGGACTCAGAGGTGCACAGTTGTGTCTTTCTCCTGATGTACTGATACAAGCATCTCATGCAACATGTGAAGCATTGATTAAGGGTTAATGCCCTTTTGCTTCCTCTAAAGCACGTCTAAGATCATCTATATCTGTGTGAGTACCAACAACTCGCACAGGTGCTCCCTTTGCATTCTTTTCAACAACACTTCCTTGATCTAAAATCCATCGGTACGTTCCATCTTTGCATAAAATGCGATGTTCATTACGGTAATGTTCTATCTGACCACTAAATAATGCTGCAAGTTCATTGATGCACTGGTTGAAGTCATCTGGATGTACACGAGAACTCCACTCCTCTACATTGTTATGAATTTCATCAGGTTCATAACCCAACATTTTTTTCCACTGTGTCGAAAAAAACACCTCATTCGTAACAGCGTTCCAATCCCAGACACCATGTCCTGCGATATTTAACATATTTATATAACGTTGTTCGAGTTCTTCCATCAACTTACCCTTTACCTTTTCATTAAATAGCAAAATCATAACACGCGAATGTTGCAATCGTGTTATATTGATTTTGCAACGCGTTTATCACACTTATGTAATACAATAACTTCAGAAAAATTTTTGGAGTAACCATGTTTGAACGCATCACCTTTGTTCAGCGCATTGAAGATTTACATGCAAAACTTCGGGAAGGCTCGTATTTACTGCTTATTGCAGAAGATACACCTTTCTTAGAAATACCAAAATATGAAGATGTGAATGTTTGTGGTGCCATTTTTCCAAGAGTGATTTTTAAAGGCAAAACGTATGCAAGTGGCATTATCGTTGCAAAACTGAGTTCAACATCATCTCTACATATCTTTGATATGGATACACCTAATCCACTCCAACCCAAATCAGATATCAATTCTGCTCTAGTAATTGTCGATGGCTTTTCATCTCAAATAGATGATTTTTTAGAAGAGTTTTACTCATTTTTACCCGAAAAAACAAAACTTATCGGTGGCGGTGCAGGTAAAACATGCCTTATACAAGAACCTATTTTATTTGATGCTCATCGTTTTTATATGAATGCTGCAATCATCATTACGTCAACAAGTACAATTGGTCTAGGTACAAAACATGGATGGAAACCCCTTGTTGGACCTTTTATAGCGACAACATGTAACGGAAATGTTTTAGAAAAAATCAATTTCAAAAATGCATTTAATGTATACAAAGAAGCAATAGAAAAAGACAGTAATATACGCTTCGACAGTACACCGTTTTTCAAAATTTCACAACGTTATCCATTAGGAATCGTCCGTTATAATAAAGATTTTATTGTACGAGAACCTGTTACAACCGATGGTCATAATATCGTTTTAGTTGGAAAACTCGATTGTAATTCTGTATTATCAATTCTCAAGGCTGAAAAAGAAAACCTTCTAGAAGCAGCCAAAGAAGCTGCAGAAATATCATATGCAGATAAAGAAGATGAAAACATTCAATCCGTCTTGATGATAGATTGTATTTCTAGATATTCTTTATTGGATAAATCATTTAAAGAAGAAATGCGTGCCATTCGTAGTGTTTATGCTCCAAAGACCATTCTTTGGGGTGTTATAAGCCTTGGTGAAATTGCTAATGACAGCCAAGAAAATATCGAATTTTATAATAGCACATGTGTTGTAGGGACACTATAAAAATGTTTAACCTTTATATGTATCAACATCTTTATAGTCTCTTCACTTTAGCGTACAATATGTGCTTTAGGAGCCTTTAATGCAACAACTCAACGAACAACTTTTAATTACATTCGAGTGTGTCAGCGCAATAGGAACATCCCTTCAACTCAAAGAGATGATGGAGCATTTTTTAAAAGTTTTTTCACGAAAAACAGGTGCTCTTGCTGCAATTTATTGGGAGCATGACAAACACTCAAAACAGTATAGACAACTTTGTCTGCAAGGTAAAAAAGCCTATCAAGAAATTTTTATTGCACCGCACGCACTGATAAAAAATGAATCTATACATTATGATGCAAAAAGTGGAAAATCTTTTCTATATATCAAACTAGGTGATGATTGGATTGTGTTTATTTTTCAAGCAAGCAAAAGTGAAATTGAGCTCATAAAAGCTATCATCATCTCTTTCCAATCAAAACTAGAGAATGCTGTGCGTGCCTGTAAAAACCATCTTGAGCTGATCGAAATCAACCAGACGTTGGAACGTCGAGTAGAAGAAGAGGTAAAAAAAAATCGAGAGAAAGATCAACATATTTTACAACAATCTCGTCTTGCGCAAATGGGCGAGATGATCAGTATGATCGCTCATCAATGGCGCCAACCATTAGGCTCTATTTCTGCTGTGTCTGCTTCTATTAAACTTAAAACCACACTCAATCGTTTTGATTACTCAACACCAGAAGGTCAAGAAGAGAGCAAACGCTTTATCAGCGAAGCAATGAGTAAAATTGAATCGTATGTACAATTCCTAACCCACACCATCGATGATTTTCGTAACTTTTTTAAACCCAACAAACAAAAAGAGAGCGTTACTCTCACACAACTGGTAAACCGCACATTAGAAATTATCGGAAAAGCCCTTGAAATCAATGGAATTACTGTGAAAGTCGAAACGCATGCCACCCGTGAGATTTTTACCTACGCCAATGAAGTCACGCAAGTTATACTTAATATTCTTAAAAATTCGGAAGATGTTATCAAAGAACGCGAAATTCATCATGCGCATATCGCTATTACCATTGGGAAAGAAGAAAAATGGCAAACAATTAGCATTGAAGATAATGCGGGAGGCATTCCTAAACATATATTACCACATATATTTGAACCCTATTTTTCAACAAAAAGTGAAAAAAATGGTACAGGATTGGGGCTTTATATGTCTAAAACCATTATCGAAGAGCATTGCAATGGTGAAATTTTAGCTTCCAATACACCAACAGGTGCTAAATTTACCATTAAACTCAAAGAAGGTTCATTGATATGATGCAATACTCCCTCTCAAAACTGGTTAAAAAAGAGTATCTAAAATCAATTATTTATCCTTTACTTCTGATTGAAGCAATGCTTTTGGGTGCATATTTTTGGAGTAACGCTTACGTCAACACCGCTACACAAAACACCTTGATTGAAGAAAGTAAAGTACATATTAAAGAGATCAGTAAGCGCTCTGCTACCATCATCAATAGTGAGTTTAAAGCCATCTCAGACATTACTTTACTGTTTCAAAAAGAGCATGAAAACTTTTTTGCTTCTTATAACCCTTCTTTGATTATAAATAAAGATAGTTCGTACAGTGTGACTGACACAGGGGTCATTACAAACACAAAAAAAAGAGAGGACTCTTGTACGCTATTTTTCTCCAATGTTCAAAAACAAGAACCTCATCGGCTTGAAAAAGCTATTGCTACGGAAAAATTGGATGCTTTTTACAATGCCATTTTAAATACCAACGAAAACATTGCACAGGTCTATTTTAACTCGTATGATTCCATGAACAGACTTTGTCCTTTTATGCCAGACGCTCTCAGCCAATACGCGCATGACATCAATATTCCAACATTCAACTTTTACTACCTTGCCGACAAAATTCACAATCCACAACAAAAAGTCGTTTGGACGGATGCCTACTTAGACCCAGCAGGGCTGGGCTGGATGATCAGTGCTATAGCTCCAGTCTATAAAGGAGACTTTCTAGAAGGTGTTGTGGGCATCGATGTCACCATTGATCAACTTATTACCAATATTCTCTCTATACAGCTTCCTTATACCTCAATGGCGATGCTTGTGGATGAAAAAGGCCATATTTTGGGCATGAGTAAGGCATTAGAACCCTATCTTGGGATCAAAGAGTTAACCTCACATAGTTACAAAGCACCTATTGAAACAACCATCAGTAAGCCACAAGACTTTAATATTTTTACCAACAAAAACAATGCACTTGCAACATCATTGGGTAGGATAATACAAGAAAACAATAGTATGACAGAATTTCACAGCGATCATGGTGATTTGATTATCACGCAACATAACATCCCGCAAACGAGCTGGAAGTTTGTTCTTCTGCTCGATAAAGAATCCTTGCTAGCCAATAGCACCAAACTCAAAGATAAAACAAATGTTGTCGGCTTTATAGCACTGGGACTTATGGTACTTTTTTATCTCATTTTTCTTTTTGCACTCCTAAGCCGTGCCAATCAATTTTCAAACCAAATTCTTTCTCCATTGTATGAACTTATTGAAGCGACAAAAAAATTTAAAGATAAACTGACAACAATGAAGATGGAACGTTCACATATTATCGAGATCAATACACTTTTAGATAATTTCACAGCTATGAGCCAAGAGCTTCAAGAACTTTATGACTCTATGGATCGGAAAATTAAAGAGGGTGTCGTTGAAAAAATGGAAACTCAAAAAATGATGATTTACCAATCACGTTTGGCGCAAATGGGTGAAATGATCAGTATGATAGCCCATCAATGGCGCCAGCCTCTTGGTGCGATTTCAGCCGTCACTGCTAGCATAAAACTCAAACAGAGCCTTAAAAAATTTGATTTGCTTACCGAAGAAGGAAGAAAAGAACAAGAAGCATTTTTAACAACATCTATCAGTAAAATAGATAATTACATCCAATTTCTTACGACCACCATTGATGATTTTAGAAACTTTTTTAGACCAGAACAACAACACGAGCAAACTTCGCTTAAAATCATCATAGAAAGAGCACTCAATCTTATTGGAAAAAGCTTAGAAGTACACAAAATTACCTTGAACTTTACCAATAGTTCAGACAATGACCTCATAACCTATGAAACCCAAGTGATGCAAGTCATCATTAATATTATCAAAAATGCACAAGACGTTATTCTCGAAAAAAAGTTAGAAAATGGTACTATATGGCTTAATGCGTATGAAGAAAATGCGTTTTTTGTCATCACTATTGAGGATAATGCCGGTGGCATTCCTGAGTCTATCATTACGAAAATATTCGATCCATATTTTTCTACGAAATCCGAACGTAATGGTACGGGGCTAGGACTTTATATGTCAAAAACGATTATTGAAGAGCACTGTCATGGTGCTTTATATGTCGAAAATACACCAAATGGTGCAAAATTTACCATCAAAATTCGCGGAGAACACAACAGTGCAAATTAGCCTTACCGATCTTTTAAGCCTTACTTCTAATTTACATGTTTTATACGTCGAAGATGATGTGGTATTACGTGAAAACACTGTTGCACTCCTGCGTGATCTTTTTCATCAAATTGATGAAGCAAGCGATGGTGTTGAAGCACTTAAATGCTATAAAGAACATCCTAATGGTTATGATATTGTCATTACCGATCTTAACATGCCTCATATGAATGGTATGGATCTCATTAGAAATATTCAATCTATTAATCCAAAACAACCTATCATCGTTGTTTCAGCGCACAATGAAACAGAATTTTTTCTAGAGAGTATTCGCAATAATGTCAATGGCTATATCTTAAAACCAATCGATTTTGACCAGCTTTTAGAAACACTTTTTAAAGTCGCTTCATTGGTAAAAGAGCGCTTTACAAAAGCATCTATTCATGCAAAATTGCAACAAAAACTCGATGAGCAGAGTAAACAACTTGCAGAAAATTCTCAACTTGTACACGAGTTTTTAACCATTGATAAAATCACAAAACTCAAAAACGCAACCATGCTTTATCACTTTTTAGATAATTTTGATGAAGAACATTCATTAACCATTATGCTTTACAATATCGATAATTTCAGTTTCATCAATCAAACCTATGGCTCAGGATTTGCAGATCAAGCCCTTTTTAAAGTAGGTGAATACTTACAATACAATCTTTCAAAAGAGGTACATCTCTATCGTTACAATTCAGATGAATTTGTTATTATTTTCGATCCGCAAATCATTAATCCTGAGTTCGTTGCGATACAAATTCAAGCCTTTTTTCACGAAACCCCTATTGGCGAGTACGAGAATCAGCCTGTGTATATTACTCTTTCATGCGGTATAGCCACAGCCAACTCACCTGCAGCACTTCTTCCAAATGCACGTATTGCACTCAGGGAAGCAAGAATGCGAGGCGTACCAAACCAATATAACATTTACAATACGCAAGATATTTTTCTCAAACGTTCTAAAATTGAAACAACATGGATACAAAAGTTTCGTATCGCGTTAGAAGAAGATCGTGTTGTGCCCTATTTTCAGCCTATTATCGATAATCAAACCGAAGAAATTGTCAAATACGAATGTCTGGCTCGCGTGGAAGATGATGGCGAAATCATCTCTCCAGCTCATTTTCTAGAGGCAGCAAGGCGCAGTGGTCTTATGAGTAATCTTACACGTATTATGATCAATAAAGCATTTAAAATTTTCTCTGGACAGAATGTAGCATTTTCGATCAATATCACCAATGAAGACCTTCTGAATAAGGCTTTTATAGACTTTTTAGAAGCAAAACAACAGCTTTACACAATTGATCCAAAGCTCGTTACGTTTGAAATCTTAGAAGATATTATCATCAGTGATATCAATCGTGAACCTCTTAGAAATTTACAGATACTCAAAAGTATGGGTTATTCTCTTGCATTAGATGATTTTGGAAGTGATAGATCAAATTTCAACCGCTTAGAGGCGCTAGGTGTGGATTTTATTAAAATTGATGGTCAGTTTATCAAGGGGATTCACGAAAACCCTCGTAATCAAGACATTGTAGAGTCTATAGCATCTATGGCACAAAAGATTGGTATCAAAGTTGTCGCTGAATTTATTTCAACAAAAGAAGAGTTTGAGATGGTTAGAAAATTGGGAGTACACTACTCTCAAGGCTTTTTCTTTAACGCCCCCTTAGAGCTTCCTATGAAGGATGTGCGGTAAGCTTGTAACCTCTATTTTTTAAGTTAATAATACACTCATCATAGCCAAGCTTATCCCGAACACGCTTCACGAGTGCTCGAAGTGTAGAGTTATTGATCTCATCACTCTGCCAAATCGCTTGTGAGAGTTGTTCATTACGTACAAAAGTATTTGCATTTTTCACTAAAAGGAAGAGTAAACACTCCTCTTTTTCCGTAAGTTCTTTAAGAACACCATTGACAAAAAGACTTTTTGCTTTCAAATCAAAACTCACCCCATCATGCAACGACACCATACTAGACTCTAAAGGCGTATGTTTATGATGCAGTTGATTTGTCACTTTTATCATCGTGTTGATTAAGAGTTGAGAGTCAAAAGGCTTTGTTAAAAAACTGTAAATTCCTAAATCAATGCTTTTGAGAAAATAATCAACTTCTTTATACGCAGAGATAACAATCACCATTTGAGAGGGATTTTTTTTCCTAATTTTTTCGACTAAACTCAGACCATTTTGATGCGGGAGCTGAATATCAGTAATTACCAAATCATACGTAGAAGTGAGGTATTTTTCATAAGCTTCTTCTGCTGAATCAACAGAATCAATCTTATCAAAAAAATCAGACAGGAAGATTCCCAACTCTTCATTTAAAGAGAGATCATCTTCTACAAGGAGTAAAGACAATGATTCACTCACTTTTATTCCTCAATGAGTAGATTTGCCAAAATATAAGCACATATCGCGGAAAGTATATCAAAAAATACAACACAAATACAACGTCAAGAGTATATAATTAAAGCATAAATCCATCTGGGGAGTCATTATGGAAAATGTGGTAAACCAACTTATCACTTGGAGTAAAGATCTAAAGGTTTTATACGTTGAAGATGACCCTGCACTGCGTGAAGAGATTAGCCTTTTTCTCAATGATATTTTTAAACAAGTTGATGTAGCAAGCAATGGAGAAGAAGGACTTTTAAAACTAGCACAAAACCGTTATCATCTCGTTATTACAGACATTCGTATGCCGATTATAGATGGAGTAGAGATGATTGAAAAGATTAAAGAACTCTATCCGCAACAACCTATTCTTGTCACTTCCGCACACAATGAGAGCGAATACTTAGTAAAACTCATTAACCTTGGGGTCAATAACTTTATCACAAAACCACTGCAAAGTGACCAAATCTTAAATGTTCTACATTCTATTGTTGAAAAAATACATAAAGAACAACTCCTCGATCAATACAAGCAAGATTTAGAAATTGCCAACGAAAAACTGAAAAAATTTGCGCATATGCAGTCTAAATCACTCGATATGAAAACATCTCTTCTTAGAGCTTATAAAGAAGCATTAGATAAAGCAACCATTGTTTCTATAACCAATAAAGATGGCATTATTACCGATGTTAATGAAAATTTTTGCAAATCAACAGGCTATAGTAGAGATGAAATTGTTGGACAGAGTTATAAGGTCATTACGCACCCTTCGACAAATCCCGCCCTCTATGATGAAATTTGGAAGGCTCTATTAGCTAGAAAAACATGGCAAGGGCTGATTATCAGCCAGACACGTACTCTTGAGCCCTTATATCACTATAAAACTATTGTTCCAATTTTTGATAGCCAAGGCAATATCATGGAGTACATTAGTATTATCCAAGATATTACCGAGATCTACAAAAAACAAGAAGAGAAATCAAAAGAAAATATCAATCTTGCGATAAACATCAAAGAAGATGAACTCTTAAAAAACATTCCTTTTTGTTCTGCTCTTTTGAGTGATGATTTGACCTTTTTAAACTACAACAAACTCTTTGAAGAGCTTGTAAACAACCATACCGATGAGCGTTTACTCACAAAACTGACACAACAGTCACTTCATTTAAAAGAGTTGGTTGATTTTGAAGAGATGGATTTTTTCACAAGCATTGAAGATATAAAAAACAACTGGCCTTATGATGGAGACATTACCTTTAAAGGAATTGTAAAATCCATAGGGCATATGCTTGAAGTTTTGGTTAAAATTAGTCAATATGCGCCAAATCGTTATATGATCTGTATCGTCAAACAAGAGGACTTCGAATTATGCTGCCAAGTTCAAGAGAGATAGCATTTCACTCTGCGATCTCCTGTGCGAGTGTCGCAAATGAATCCACTCTTCAGATTATAGACAATCAGTGCCGTATGCACAAAATTGATCTTGGTGAATTAAAAATCACAAGAAGTACACCCCTAAGCAGTGGAATGTCACCCACACTTTTTGATTACTACAAACGTCCTGTTAGTATCGGACAAAACTTAGCATACAGTGCCTCTTCTAATCAAGGCTTAGAACATGTTTTTGACATAAAATCTCAGCTTTTAAGTGTTACATCATTTAAGTACAATCAAAATGAAGTTGTAAGCAAAGCTGCACTGAGTGAAAATGATCGCTACCTTATCACAGGTAATGAACGAGGAAGAAGCTATATTATTTGCCCAGAAGATGGCACAATCCAAGCAGAACTTCCCGTTACAAGCGACGCCATTAGTGCTGTGGCTATCTCCGAAGAGTACCAACGAGCCGCTTATGCCTCATTCTCTCGTGAACTGATTGTCTATAAAATCAACAGCTTTAGTATTGCCTTTGAACAAAAATTAAATGCCGTTATTGAAATGATGACATTTCTCGATGAATATACCCTTCTTGCGATTACTCGTAATGGCAAAATTTTAAAGATAGACCTTTATAAAGGCAAAGTGATTCAAGAAAAGCTTCTTGATCAAAATGTTTGGCCTTCTGTTATGGTACTTTCTCATAGTAAAAAATTTGTCTATGTTGGAACACGTGAATCCATTCTGTTTGCTGTGTATGTTAAAACCCTTGATACACTCTATCAAGTAAAATTACCTTACCATGGTGTCACAACCCTTTCACGTACACAAAAATACTTTATTATGGGATTTAAAACAGGTGAAATACTGTTTTACAACCATCGAGAATTTGAAGAGGAGTTTATTAATTACATAAAACTCAAACAAGTAAAAGAAGCGTGTCTTATTTTCCAAAAAAATATCTTTTTAATGTCTCATAGGGAAACAAAAAAGATTTATGAGTACTGGTTAGAACAAAAAGAGACGATCATGAACCTTCTCTCAAGAGGCGATATAGAGCAAGCACAAAAAATTGCTGAACCATTTTTATTTCATCCTAAATGTAAACTCGAATTTGCAGAAATTGAAGAGTTACAGCCTGATTTGATGGCACTTCAACGTTACATTAGAAGTATGAGTTATGCTCCTGCGTATGATCTTGTTAGACTCAAACCAGAACTTAAAAAAAGCTCACTTTTTAAACAGATCGAGGCATTATGGAGTAAAAATCTTCAAACAGCACAAATTTTACTTGCACGTGAACCTCTCTTAAACAAAGAAGCAGCGAAAGAGAGTTTGCATGCTTTCTTAGATGTGGAAGAAAAAAAACCTCTTATTGAAAATATGCTCAAACGCTCAGGAACGTTTACGCTTGCAGAAACAGCTGTGAAGGAAAAACACTTTAGTTTTTATTTTCGTCTTGTAGCTCAAAACAACTTTTTAGAATCAACTCCACTGTATCAAAAAGTTCTTCAAGTAGGAGAGCGCTTACAACAAGAAACTCTCAAATATTTAGAAGAAAAAAATTATCAGCAATCTCTCATACTAGCCGACATTTTATATCAATTTAGGCCGTATCAAAATCAAGCCACTAAGCTAAAAGAGGCTTCTAAAGCTTTATTGATTTTAGAGTATCAAATCGAACATAAAATGCTTTTGGAGGCAGTAAAAACACAAGATCAATACCAACTTCAAAGTCATTATGCTCTTGTTGGAGAATTAGAAGAGATGAAACAAACCTTCCATGACCATCAAATAACGCTTGTTGAAGCAAAAGAGTATGATAAAGTATTTAAAAACATCGAACCGTATATGAAAATTTCCATTTGTAAACAACACATTGCAAACATTATGAAAAAGATCTATATTTCACAATTTCATGATGCGCAGAAAATGATGGATAGTGCTATTGACTGGGAAAAATCCTTTTTAACGTATTTACAATTTTTTCCTATGGACAAACGTTTAAGCGAATTCGCAAAAGAAAATCATAAATTGGATGTTCTTCAACGTATTATTATCTCTTCAGCTCCTAAAGAAGATCCTATTTACCCTAAACAGGTACTCACTTATCGAAAATCTCCTGCTAAAAAAATGGGTTAATACAGCTTATAGGAATCGCTTGTTATAATCCACGACCAAACTAAAGAATAAAGGCTTTAACACATGAGCAAATTAAAAACATACGATTACACAAAAGAGCAATTAAGCGCTTTTCAATATGCCATTATTAAAACTGAAAAAGGCGATATTGTTATTAAGCTTAATCCAGAAGAGACACCAACTACAGTTGCTAACTTTGCAACACTTGCGAATGATAAGTTTTATGATGGGCTTATTTTCCACCGTGTTATCAAAAACTTTATGGCACAAGGTGGTTGTCCAAGTGGAAGAGGAACAGGAGGCCCTGGTTGGAGCATCGCATGTGAATGTAGAGGTCAAAAGAGCAGACACAAACGTGGCTCTCTTTCAATGGCACATGCAGGTCCAAACACAGGCGGTAGCCAATTCTTCATCTGCTTTGTTGATTGTCCTCACTTAGATGGTGTTCACACCGTTTTTGGTGCTATTGATAAAGACGACAAAGAGAGCTTTAAAGTACTTGATAGTATTACACAAAACGACAAAATGATCACGATCGAAATCAAAGACAAACTTTAAAAAATCCCTACATGTAAAGAGCCTGACTCTTTACATGTCCTTCATTCTTCTTTTAGTACCCATCCACATTTTTGTTATAATCTCCTCCATCTTTTTGCACAAGGATTTTAATGATTAATCGTCTTAATGCTCTTTTCCCTCTATGGGTTTTATTACTCTCTTTTTGTGCCTATTTTCTTCCACCTATTTTTCTTTCTTTTAAAAGCTACATTGCTCCGCTTCTGATGGCTATTATGTTTTTTATGGGTGTTACTCTTCGTCTAGAAGATTTTGCACGTGTGCTTCATCGCCCTAAACCTATCGCAATTACAGTAGCATTACAATTTTTTATCATGCCTCTTTCTGCATGGATACTCTCAAAAGCACTAGGCTTCTCAACAGAATTACTAGTAGGGATGATCCTCGTAGGCTCCGTTTCAGGAGGAACAGCATCGAATGTAATTACTTACTTAGCAAAAGGAGATGTAGCGCTTTCTATCACAATGACAATGACGTCAACCCTACTCTCAGTTGTTGTAACACCTGTTTTAACCCTTTTATATGTAGGTCAAAGTGTTCCTGTTCCATTCAATGAAATGTTGATGAGCATTTTGCAAATTGTTGTTGTACCAGTTATTTTTGGAGTCATCATCAATTATTTTTTACATGAAAGCATTAAACGCTATGAGCCTTATTTAGCAACATTTTCTATGCTCTCTATTGTCTTTATTATTGCCATTATCGTGGCTATCAACCAAGAACATATAGCAACTATAGGATTTTTGAGCATCATCGGCGTTGTACTTCACAATAGCGTAGGACTTGCGAGTGGTTATTGTGTTGCAAAATGGCTTGGATACAATCATGCAATTTGTAAAACCATTGCAATTGAAGTAGGAATGCAAAACTCTGGCTTAGCTGTTGCCTTAGCTATTAAATATTTTACTCCCCTAAGTGCTCTTATTGGAGCAATTTTTAGTGTCTGGCAAAATATATCAGGAGCCTTCCTAGCAGCCTTTTGGGCAAAGAAGAGATCATAGATTAACGCTTCTCTTAAACTCTAAACATTTGCGGAGAGTTTTCCAACCACTTTCCCGAGAACTTGAACATCCTCTGCATTAATAATCTCAGGTGAATACGCTTCATTATCAGAGACCAAAGCGACTGTTCCATTAGCATGAAGTTGTAAACGTTTGATGAAAAGTCCTACTGGCGTTGAAACAACATAGATGCCTGCTTTGCGTGCATTTGTGTACTCTTTATTGATAAAAACAACATCCCCACTGTACAGTGTGGGCTCCATAGAATCGCCTAAAACATTAATAGCCTGAATATGTTTGATCATTCCAAGACCACCCAGCTTTTGAACAATCTCTTCATCAAGATACATCATTTCGCCCTCTTCATCTTCATTCAAAGCACCACCGCCTGCTGAAGCATATATGTCTCTAAAATAATGCACTCTGGCAAATTTATCTGTTTCTGCTTGTAAACTCTCAACAACTTGGTCAAACAAAAGCCAATTAATGGAAATTTTTCGTTTCGCACAAAATTCAAGAATTTCTTTATACGGAATTTTGGCACGATTTTTCATTGTTGCAAGGGTGAGCTGATTGATGCCAAGAGCTTCTGCAACATCTTTGTCAAATACCTTACGATCACCTAATTCTTGAGATAAAATATCCTTAACCCTGTTCAAAACCGTTAAAATATCTGGCATATTATCCTCCAATATTTCATTTTGAAATAAAATTATAGCATATTTTCTATTTTTATTACAATATTGAAAATTTTATAACAGAGGAGCCTTCTATGAAAAGTTTAATCTGTACCATCAGTCATTCATGCAAAGTTTACAATGAGTTTATGAATCGTTTTGAACAAAAAATGCTTATTTTAAGTAATAAAATATTTTAAAGTAACCTGCCAGTAGCGATTACTGGCAGGTTGGCAATGCACTTAAAGTTTAGTTTTTCTTTTTAGTAGCAGTTTGGAAGTAAAACCAGATAAGCCCAATGATAGAGAGTAAAATCAATGGTGCTAAAAAGGTATTTTCAGAAAAATACGCAGCAATGCGCATTAAAATATCGCCTGTCATAAAACTTCCTATACCTAAAACTACGGCCCAAACAATAGCTGAAATTGTATTGAGTATATGAAATTTCACTTGTGGATACTTTGTCAATCCAATGGTCATAGGCACAAGTGTTTTTAGCCCATAAATAAACTTTTGAATGAAAATAATTTTATCTCCATACTTTTTCATCAAAATATGACTGAGTGCTAACTTTCTTCGATGATCCCTAATATAAGGCATTAACGCTTTTTTATTGTAACGTCCCATATAAAATAAAAATGAACTACCGATGATATTCGCACACGCTGCCACTGCGATTGATGCACTTAAGTCCATTTTACCTGCATATGATAGCACTCCAGCAGCAATAATGGCGACCATACCGCCGCCAAACGAATATAAAAAAAGGATAATATATCCATACGTAGAGAGAGAACTTAATATATCTTCCACACTAATCCTTAACGTGTCAATTTTTGTATTGCTTTGAGGAATTCTTCAACAGCATATGAAGAGATCAGTCCATCCGATTCTACAATTTGTGCTGGGGTGATATTATTACCATAGAGTTCGATATTTTGGTCATAATCATGGTTCATAACAGATCCATCAATTGACACACCCACAAACGCTCCCTCTGTCTTCGTATAGGTATAGACCTCTGATTTAAAATCAAGCTCACTACCTCTACCAGCACTCTCACCTGCAGGACCTGCAGCAACAGATGCATCTGCTCCAAGTGTAATTTTATTATTCATCAATTTTTGAATACTGTCTTTTGTTTGGAAAATCATCAAGATATCTTTTTTCTCAAAGCCGAGTTGAAAACCAAGTCCCGCTCCACCAAGTTTCACAAAAAATGGATAGCTCCATGAACCGTCACTTCTACGAACGACCATAACACCATTACCTGTTTTCCCACCTAAGAACATACTAATTTCAATCGTTCCAGGGAAAATAGCAATCGCCTGAGCACGCTCAAGAATTTTCTGTGGTACTTTAATTTTTGAATCATATATCATGTTTTTAAGAGCATTGGAGGAATCCAAAAGTTTCTCTTCCGCAGATGCAAAAAGTGTTGTGGTCATTACAAAACTTATAATTAAACTAAGCCATATTTTTTTCATTATCTTTACTCCTTCTATTTTGTACAACGTATTCATAAAATGCGCCCTCTTGACGCATAAGTTCCTCATGTGTGCCAGACTCAACAATACGCCCCTTATCCAACACATAGATAAAATCGGCCTTTTTAATCGTACTAAGCCTATGCGCTATAATAATGGTTGTTTTACATTCTAGATAATTTTCAAGTGCGTTAAAAAGCTTTACTTCCGTATGAACATCCAATGCTGATGTTGACTCATCCAAAATAACAACATTAGGATTTTGCAGCACCATACGAGCGATGCTTAGACGTTGTCTTTGTCCACCTGAAAGCTTAATGCCATGCTTGCCTATTTGCGTTTGTAGCCCTTCAGGAAGTTCATCAATAAAACTCTCCAACTGAGCAATTTGTAACGCCTGATGAATGAGTGCTTTATCGGTTTTTTCATCAATCATCAAGTTTTGAGCAATAGAAGCATTGAAAAGTTGTGGATTTTGTAACACTAAAAAGAGATGATCTCTTACCACATCTAAACCAATCTCTTTGACTGAAATGCCATCAAAGAAAATATCACCAGATTCTAATGGATACAGTCCTACCAAAAGATGTGCCAATGTTGTTTTACCACTTCCACTAGCGCCTATTATAGCGATTTTTGAACCTTTTGGAATTGTCAAATTAATATCTTCAAGAATCTGTTTTGTTCCATCATAGCTAAAATTGACGTCTTTAAGTTCAATTGCATTTGTATATGTTTCTAAGAAAGGATTTTTGATGTGTGATCCTCTCTCTTCTTTTTTTAGACTCAAAATTTCGTTAATACGGCCTAATGCCTTGCTTGCATTGTGATAGGTATACTGGATATTGAGTATGTCTTGAATAGGCGGCATCATAACCCACAAATAACCAAAAATAGCAAGCATTGCGCCAATACTAAGATCTGAATACGCAACCACAAAGATACTTGCTGCGCGAAAAAGCTCAAATCCTGATAAGAATACAAGAAAAGAGAGACGATTAGCGCCATCACTTTTGTAACCAAAAATAATTGAACTTTCTTTAATGGTTTTAGCGTGTTCATCCACTTTATCAAAAAAGAGTCTCTCTTTATTGGTTGCACGAATTTGCACAAACATATCGAGTGTCTCAGAGAGTGCTTCTTGGAAAAGCTCAAAAGCTTTATTCTGCTCTTTTTTAAGCTTTGCCACCTTTTTAGCCAATTTCGTAGTAAAAAGAATGACGATTGGATTGAGAATTAAGATGAAAAGACCAAGTTGCCAATGAATCATCAATAAAACAGCACCTACCCCTAAAATAGTAAATACTGAGATAATTAAACGACTGACAAAAACACCTAAGAAATTATCGATTGTCTCAACATCGGTTACGAGGAGAGAAGCAGCCTTTCCTGAACCAAAAAACTCAAATTGGTTCATTGCCACATGGCTCAAATGTTCTAAGACGTCTTTGCGAATCTTAAAAGCAATATTTTTAGACACGATCGTAAACAGTTTTGTTTGCAAATAGTTTAAAAGAAAAAAGATGACTCTTAGCAAAACAACAATAACTAAAACCACACCAATATAAAAATACGCCGGATTTGAAGCTCCAAATAGAGCATCTACATAGTGTGTCATAACCCCTTGCTTGCCTAAAAGAACTTCATCCACTAACATAGGCATTAAAAGAGGCACAGGCGTGCTAATAGTCACGGCCAAGAAAGCAATGATATTGGCTAATATCAGCTCTTTTTTGTAGTGTTTTATCTCATCAAAAAGGGTTTTGAAGCTGTAGTGCGTATGCATTTTTTGTATCCATTAAAAAGCAGGCTGTAGAGGCATAAAGCCTCTACATTTAAATGTGTTTAGCGTGCGAAGTCAACAGCGCGAAGTTCTCTAATAACGTTGACTTTAATTTCACCTGGATATTGAACTTTGCTTTCAATCTCTTGTGCAATCTCTTTAGCAAGGAGTACTGCTTCATCATCATTGATGAGTTTTGCATTTGCAATAACACGAATTTCACGTCCCGCATTGATCGCATAGACTTGCTTAATACCTTGTTTATTTTTTGCAATCTCCTCAATATCTTGAACACGTTTTAAGAAGCTCTCAAGAACTTCTCTTCTAGCACCTGGACGAGCCGCAGAAAGGGTGTCTGCTGCACAAACAGCTGCTGATTCAACAGATGTTGGTTCTTCATGTCCATGGTGTGCAAAAATTGCATTGATAACCACATCGTGCTCTTTATAACGACGACAAATTTCAGCACCTAAGTCAACATGGCTTCCTGCTGTCTCATGTGTTAATGCTTTACCGATATCATGTAAGATACCTGCACGGCGAGCAAGCAATACATCGCCGCCTGTTTCAGCTGCAATGATACCCGCTAAATGAGCAACTTCAAGTGAGTGACCAAGAGCATTTTGTCCATAACTTGCTCTAAATTTTAAACGACCAATCAATTTTACAAGCTCTGGATGCATTTTAGAAAGACCAAGATCGATGATAATATTTTCACCCTCTTCCATTAAGCTTTGATCAAATTCATCTTTAACTTTTTCATAGATGCCTTCAATACGTGCTGGTTGAATTCTGCCATCTTGAACTAAAAGCTCAATCACTTTCGTTGCAATGGCACGTCTGTAAAGGTTGAAGCTACTTAAAATAATCGCATTTGGTGTATCATCGATGATAATATCAACACCTAAAAGCATCTCAAGGGTTTTGATATTGCGACCCTCTTTACCAATAATACGACCTTTAAGCTCGTCATCTTTAATATTAACAACGTTGATAAGACGCTCAGCCGCGAACTCACCTGCAAAACGGGTTGTTGCTTGAGCAAGGATGTAATTGACACGACGTTTGATATCTTGTTTTGCCTCTTCTTCAAGGCGTCTAACCGTATGTGCAATTTCTGCACGAGATTGTTCTTCTACTTTGGCTAAAACGATCTCTTTTGCTTCATTTTGAGTAAGTCCTGCTGAACGCTCTAACACCATAAGCGCTTCATTGACTTTAGAGGTGTATTCTTCTTTGAGTTGTTGTCCTTCATCGAACAAAGCATTTGCGCTTGTTTGCAACACTTGAAGGTCTTCACGATCTTTCGTGATTTTTTTGAGTTCCTCTTTATAAGTACGCTCTTTTTTCTCTAGTTCAAGCATTTTTTCTGAATGCTCTTTTTTAAGCGTAATCGTACGATCTTCGTATTTTCGTTTCGCTTCTAGTTCTGCTTCTTTAACCTTAATATTGCTATTACTAAGAATTAACTCTGCTTCATGCTCAATGGCTTTTGCTTTAGCTCTTGCTTGAGCAACATGTATCTCATAATTTGCAGCTTCCATCTTTTTCGCGATGAAAAATCCTGCAACGCCGCTTGCTAGCGCAGCTCCGCCGACCGCTAATGACTCTAAGACCATTTGTCCCTCTTTTAATAATAGTTTTATAGGGGGTTAAATAAATATCAGCTGCAATATCATGTGCTTCAGATAAAAGGCTTTGTGTCATACAAAACTCCCTTTGAACAAATGCTATTGGAGGTTTAGGCTCAAGCGATGCAAAAAAACGATCATACATCCCTTTACCAAAACCAATTCTTTTCAATGCCCCATCAACCCCTATGACGGGCACTACTGCAAAATCAATTTTTGGTTTAACAGCAAAAGAGTTCTTTGGCTCTTCTATGTTAAATGTTTTCTTACTTGAAGGCAATCTCCATTTTACCATCTTGAAACTGACGCCTTCCATAAACGGAACATAGACTTTACATTTTCTTCGCCTGCATGTTGCAATAATGCCTTTTGTATTGGCTTCAATAGGGAGAGAAACATAGAGCAATATGGAACGTGCATGGGCATGTTTCAACAGTTCTAAAATGTGTTTTTCAACGAGTTTATCACGCTTATAAGGATTGTGTACTGAACACAATTTTTCTCTTGCATAAGAGCGAAATTCCGACTTACTCTCAAACTTAATTTTTTGCATTGTTGTCACTTTAAGGCATGTTTGAATACAATCATAGCCATTATAATAGACTTCGTGCAGTTTTGCAAGAAGTTTTTACCTCATATGAGGCAAGGTTATAGCAAATAAAATATGGAATACAGAGTTCTTGAAGAGCTCTTAATAAAGGATTATGATGAAGTTTTGGTTTGCTCTATTTGTTTCTTGTTCTATGCTTTTTTTTAGCGGTTGTTCTTCTGAAAAAAAGAAAGTAGATGAGAACTCTTCGAAAGTCAAAGAAGAGGTTAAAAATGAAAAAATTGTACTTCAAGACATTTCAGGGAAAGAAATTGTTGTTACGCCACTTGAAAGAGGGTTTAGTTTTGCTGGATATGAAAATAAAATTGTTTTAGTTAACTTTTTTACGACGTGGTGTCCACCATGTAAAGCTGAAATTCCTCACCTTGTTAACCTTCAAGAAAAATACAAAGACAATTTTGTCATCATCAGTGTTCTTTTGGAAGAAAACAAATCCAATGAAGAAATCAACAGCTTTGTAAAATATAACAATATCAATTATATCATCACCAATGGTATTGACAATTTCAAACTTGCTCAGAGCGCTGGTGGCGTTAAAAACATTCCTTTGATGTTCTTATATGATAAAAACGGCAAATACTCTACACATTATGTAGGCGCAATTCCAGAAGAGATGATCGATGCTGACATCAAAAAAGTACTCTAATGTTTAGTTTTATTAAAAAAGGTCTCGACAAAACCCTTGGAGCTATCAAGGAAATATTGCCTGAAAAAGTCGAAAAAATTGATAAAACGACCCTAGAAGAAATTCTGATCGAGTCTGATATTCCTTATGAGTTGATTGAAGAGATTCTCTACTATCTTCCACCTGCACAGAATGTTGCACGTGAAGATGTGAGACGTGTTTTAAAAGCCTATTTCAAATACGACACAACGACACAAGATCTATCGCAAAAACCTTTTGTTGAACTCGTTATTGGAGTGAATGGAGCAGGTAAAACAACCACCATCGCCAAACTAGCGCACAACTATAAAAAAGAAAATCAAAGCGTACTCTTGGGTGCTGCTGATACCTTTAGAGCCGCAGCGATTGAGCAGCTCAAAAGTTGGGCAGAGAAAATTGGCGTGGGCATCATTTACACGCAACAAGGGCATGACCCTTCCGCTGTGGCATACGATACCATCAGTTCAGCTGTCGCTAAAAAGATCGATCATGTTATTATCGATACAGCAGGAAGATTGCACAATCAAGTCAATCTTGCTAACGAACTCAAAAAAATCGTTCGTATCTGCGATAAGGCACTGACTGGCGCACCACATCGTAAAATTCTCATTCTAGATGGGACACAAGGAACATCAGCGATCAATCAAGCTAAAGCGTTTCATGAGATGATAAGTATTGATGCAATTATCATCACAAAACTTGATGGTACAGCCAAAGGTGGTTCACTTTTTGGAATTGCTAAAGCACTAGAGCTTCCTATCATCTATGTGGGAGTAGGAGAAGGCAGAGACGACCTTATCCCATTTAATGCAGATCATTACATCGACACGATTTTAGATTCTATTTTTACTACGAACAATGGCTAAAAAACAGATTCTTTTCGAATGCCAAGCCTGTGGGCATCAAAGTGCCAAATGGCTTGGTAAATGCCCTAATTGTGGGGCATGGGATGAGTACATTGAACTCAGCGATAAACAGATAGAAGTACTCAAAGAGATCAATTCTAAACCAATAGCCAATACTCAAAGTAACGCTATTCCTATTACTGAAGTGAGTTTTGAGCAAATTGAGCGTTATAGCTCAGGAGATCAGGAACTTGATTTGGTGCTTGGCGGAGGTATTGTTCAAGGAAGCCTTACCCTCATCGGTGGAAGCCCAGGTGTGGGTAAATCAACCTTACTTCTTAAAATAGCAGGAAACCTCGCTCGTGAAGGTAAAAAAGTTCTTTATGTCAGTGGGGAAGAGTCATCAAGTCAGATCAAATTGCGAGCAAACCGTGTGGACAGCAATTATCCAAATCTTTATCTTCTCTCTGAAATCAGACTCGATACGATATTTAAAGAGCTAGAAAAACATGCGTTTGAAGTACTTATTATCGACTCTATTCAAACAATTTACAGTGAAAAAATTGCCTCAGCACCGGGAAGTGTCTCACAAGTACGAGAAATCACTTTTGAGTTAATGCGTTTTGGAAAAGAAAAGAACATTGCAACATTTATCATCGGACATATCACTAAAGAAGGCTCTATCGCCGGTCCTCGCGTTTTAGAGCACATGGTCGATACCGTACTCTACTTTGAAGGCGATTCTTCTCGTGAGCTACGTCTTCTTCGTGGTTTTAAAAACCGTTTTGGAACAACCAGTGAAGTGGGTATTTTTGAGATGACTAAAGTGGGCCTTGTGAGTGCTAAAGATGTCTCTAAAAAGTTTTTTACAAGAGGAAAAGCGCAAGCAGGCTCAGCTATTACGGTTATGATGGAAGGAAGCCGCCCTATTGTTTTGGAAGTACAAGCACTAGTCAGCGACAGCGGATATCCTAACCCTAAACGTAGTGCTACAGGGTATGAACTCAATCGTCTTACAATGCTTTTAGCGCTTTTGGAGCGTAAACTGGATTTACCGTTTAACCAATATGATGTTTACATCAACATTGCCGGTGGTATTAAGATCAATGAAACATCGGCAGATCTTGCAATTATTGCAGCGATTATTAGCTCTTATCGTAATCGCCCTATTAGTAAAGACACCATTTTCATTGGTGAAGTTTCACTGATTGGGGATGTGCGTGACATTTTTAATCTTGACCTAAGACTCAAAGAAGCTAAGTCCCAGCAGTTCGAAAAAGCAGTTGTTCCATCTCTACCATTAGAAAAAATCGATGGTATCAAGTGCTATAATATCGATGAAGTGTCAAAATTAATCGAATGGATGTAAATTTTTAATAAAAATAAACGATATATGATGAAACGTATATTTACATGTAAAAGGATAGAGAATGGCTGGTAAAAAACCTGAAGATGCTGATGGTGCCGTTGATAAAAAACCTAAAAGCAATATGGTGCTTATTATTGTCGTCGTATTGTTAGTAGTACTTCTAATAGGTGGAGGAGCAGCAGCTTTTTTACTTTTAGGAAGCCATGATGAGGCAGCACCAACACAAACTACACAACAAGATGTCAAAACTGAGAAGAAAAAAAGTAGCAAAAAATCAACAGATCATTTAGCTATTGGTCCAATGTATCCTATGGCACAATTTGTTGTTAACTTACTCAGCGAAAGTGGTAACCGCTTTTTAAAAGTCTCTATAGACTTAGAACTGAGTGATCCAAAGTTACAACCAGAAATGGATCATAAAAAGTCTCTGATTCGTGACATCATCATTCGTACATTCTCATCTAAAACCTTTGAAGAGATTAGCACACTCAAAGGTAAAGATAAACTCAAAGATGAAGTCCTAGATAAAATCAATGAAAATCTCTCTGATGGACAAGTCAAAAACATCTACTTTACAGACTTCGTGGTTCAATGATCGGTATAGACCTCATTGAGATAGAACGTATCACAAAACTCAAAAAGCGCTTTGGAGACAAGGCGCTTTTAAAATTTTTATCTCCTGAAGAAATGACTCTTGCAAAAAGTGATGCTACTGCTGCTGGTTTCTATGCTGCGAAAGAAGCTATTTCAAAAGCACTTGGAATCGGCATTAGTGAAAAATGTGGATTTATGGATATAAAGATTTATAAAGACGCTAAAAATGCACCCTCTTTTACGCTTTCACGCCATCTCATTGAAGATTACAACATCACTGATGTATCACTCTCCATCACCCACGATAAAGGTTTTGCGATTGCTGTAGCTGTCATTGAAGGCAAAAAAGAGACTCGCCAACTTTGGCACTGATTAAGCGCCTCCACCTACAAACTGTAAAAATTCTACTTTGTCATTTTCCAAGAGTTGATGACTCTTCCACTGCTCTTTTTTGATGACATTCATATTAACCGCTGATGCCATGACTTTGCTCTCAATCTCTAATTCATCGATCAATTCTTGAATTGTTCGCGCATTACTTTCTTTGGCTTCACCATTTATAATTAATTTCATTATACTTCTCCCTTACGAAAACATGCCATTTTAAATCGTTCTCCCATAAAAGAAGGATCGATCAATATTTTAATTTTATTCATTTCAGCTTCATACTGTTTTTGAGAAACATTTTCTGCGAAAAGTTCTAAAAGTTCCGTTAATCCAAACTCAACCAACGCTTTCATTTGGGTGCTGTACACATGAATTTTTATGCCATTTTTTTCAAAGGCATGAAAAAGATGACTAAAATTAACATCATAGGTAATGTCTGATTTGGCAAAAAAAGCATTAAAATCATTTTTTTCGCGAAGTTTTTCTTCAACCAAAGAGGTCAATGTGAAGAAAGGATAGACTTGATGGTTGGCATATACACGCAGAGAAAAATCACCTCTTTCTTCTTTGTCACCATAATCAAATGTTACAAATTCAAAGCGATTGCAACAGTGATGCATTGCTTTAGCAAAAGGCTCATATTCTAAACAAAGTTCGCCTTTTTTGATGCCATATTCATCTGCTTTTGCTTTCATTTTTTCATCCATCGTGTCAAAAAAAAGACTTTCTTTGTCGACAAAAAGCATTTGATCTTCTTTGATAAGTTCGCATGGAAACGCATCGAAAATTTCATTGGCAACAAAAAATGCTTCTTCACATCTCAGTTCATCTAAATTTTTGACATGTTTGAGAGTTATAGCAGTACCAAATGCTTCTTCAAAATAGGCTTTTTGCATAAGTTGATTCGCCTCAAAAGGCTCAACAATAACAAATTTTAGGGAGGATAACAATACAGGTTTGAGAGTATAGATAAACTGAATCATATCTGCAAGAAGATAGCCTTTATGCGCACCAATCTCAACCACGTGGCATGAAGAGCTTAAAAATCCACTCTCAATCGTTGAGAGTAACCGTTTGGCAATAGCTCCACCAAAGAACATACTCGTACTTACAGCAGTGTAAAAATCACCCTCTTTTCCGATAGTTCGTTCTTTGGTGTAGTAGCCCTCCTTGCCATAGAGCCACTCATGCATATAGGCGCTAAATTTCACGAATCTCTTTTACAAAAGTGCTTGACATGCACTTTCTAAGCGCTTAAAGCCCTCATCCATCTCTTCTTTAGAAATGGTCAGTGGTGGCAAGAAGCGTAGTGTATTTTGTCCCGCTTTTAAAACCAATACACCGTGTTCAAAGGCTTTCTTAATAAGGCTCGCTAAAATCTCACCGTTTGCACATCTCATACCACGCATCAATCCAAGACCTTCAACACTTACAAACAACGTTGGGTATGCTTTGCACAATGCTTTGAGTTTGCCCTCAAAATAGATCAATGCTTCATCAAGCATTCCGCTTTGTTTGTACTCATCCAATATAGCGAGTGCTTCAAGTCCTGCACGGGTAGAGAGGAAATTACCACCAAACGTACTGCCATGATCACCTGCTTCAAAAATGTCTTTATGCTTTGTCACCACAGCACCAATTGGCACACCACCTGCTAAACCTTTTGCAAGTGTAATGATGTCTGGTTCAATCTCATAAAGTGATGTTGCTAAAAACTCACCACTTCTAAAAACGCCACTTTGAACTTCATCAATAATCAATAAAATCTCTTTTTCTTTTAGAAATTTTGCCAAGTCTTGAATATCTTTTTTTGGGAATGCCTTAACCCCGCCCTCGCCTTGCACAAGTTCTATCATTACAGCAACGGTTTCATCATCGATGGTATTATAAAGATCCGCAATCTCTTTTGTATAAGAAAACCCTTCTGGATATGGAGCAAAAGCACTTTTATGAAAACTTGCTTGTCCTGTTGCTTTGACCGTTGTGATGGTTCTTCCATGAAATGAGTGTTCAAGAGTTAAAACTTTATATTTTTTATTGGCAAATTTTTTCTCTCCATACTTTCGAGCAAGTTTGATGGCTCCTTCATTGGCTTCAGCCCCTGAGTTTCCAAAAAAGACACCAACATCAAAACCTGTAAGTTCATTGATTTTTTTAGCAAGTCTTGCTTGTGGCTCAATCATATAAAGATTTGATGTGTGAATAATATGACGTGCTTGATCGCTGATCGCATCAGCAAGTCTTTGATTGCCATGTCCAACACTTACAACACCGATACCACTCGTAAAGTCGATATAATCTCTTCCTTTATCATCAAAAAGTGTTGCGTTGATACCGTGTTTAAAATTGACATAGTTTCTCGCATAAGTCTGCAACACATACTCTTTATCCATTGTTTCAAAATCCATAACGTACTCCTCTAAAAAAACGCAATTATAGCGGATTGCTACCCAATTTTAGGTAAATTCCACTGTTTGTAATATGCCAATAACCTAAGGGCAACCCCAAATGTAAAAACGAACATCAATGGCATATAACCACTTATATCAAACTGTGCGAATACAAATAAAATCGCTCCTACCAACAGCGCAACCGTTCCATAAAACTCACTGGTTAACAAAAGTGGTACACGATTAAGTAAAATATCGCGTACTACGCCACCGCCAACTGCAGTAATCAGCGCAAGCAAAATCACTCCAAAGAAATTAAATCCAGCTTGTAACCCAATAAGCGCACCTGTAATTGAAAAAGAGACTAGTCCTAATGTATCACTCACGATAAAATAAAAGGTCTTTTCTATCTCATCTTTTTGGTGTAATTTAAACATTATACTAAAAACAATAACGCCCAAAACCAAAAAAGTAGGCATTAGGTTCGTGAATGTGTAAGGAGGCCGATCTGCAAGCATGTCACGCACCAATCCACCACCAAGCGCAGTTAAAAACGAAGCAATAAATACGCCCAATAAATCAAGTTTCTCTTTTACGGCAACATAAAAACCACTGAGTGCAAAAGCAACTGTACCGATGATATCGGCGACCATGAGCTCAACCATGCTGTACCTTTCTCGCATCCAAATAACGCTCCAATATGACCTTTGCTGCCATAGAATCAATCCTGCCATCTCTTTTTTGGCGAATCACACCTTGCATCATCTCTTTAGCCTCATTGCTTGAGCCATATTCATCCTGATACACAACTTCTCCGCTAAACGCTAAGAGGGATACAAAATGTTTAATGCGTCGTTCCATCTCTTCACTACTGCTGCCCCCTTTAGGAAGCCCCACGACTAAAAGCTCGATATTCCACTCATTTAAAAATGCATCCACATCGCGCGCTGCTTGATCACGATTTTTACGAAGGATTGCTTCTTGCGGTGTCACAATATCTAAGCTCAAACAGAGTGCAACACCGATTCGTTTGAGCCCAATATCAATACTTGCTATTTTTTTCACATAAAACTCTTCATTGTATAATGTATCCTTAATTTTACATCAAATTGATTTAAAGCGCTCTTTGCGTCTCCCAGAAAAAATAGATTTGTATGTTATAATCCGCCAATTTTTCGTCAACTACAAAGGTGTATTATGCAATCACTCAGATCATTTTACTGCATTGGACATGGTCCTTCTTCAAGCCATACAATGGGGCCTTATAACGCAGGAACACTTTTTAAAAAACGCTTTCCTAACGCATCTTTATACCGAGTGACACTTTTTGGCTCTCTTGCTGCGACAGGACGAGGACACTTAACCGATGAAGCACTACGCCAAGCTCTAGCCTCTTCTGGAGTTGACATTATTTTCCGACCTGACATTACAAAACCTTTTCACTCCAATGGTATGCTTTTTGAAGCATTTGATGATAAAAAAGAGCTTCTAGGCTCATGGGAAGTCTACAGTGTAGGTGGTAGCGCACTCAAAGAAGCAAATGAAAACCCTCTTTCTGAGCCATCTATTTACCCTCTTACGACAATGAATGACATCATGCAATGGTGTCAGAAGGAACATAAAGAGTTATGGCAATACGTTGAAGAATACGAAGGTAAAGAGATCTGGAATTACCTTGAAGAGGTTTGGACAACCATGCAAGCAGCAATTGATCGAGGACTGAAACAAACTGGCGTACTACCAGGTATCCTTCAATACCCTAGAAAAGCACCCATGTTTTTTGCCAAAGCACGTAAGGAAGAAAAACGTGCGCACGGCATGATCTTCGCTTATGCCCTTGCAACCAGCGAAGAAAATGCATCGGGCAATGTCGTTGTTACAGCACCTACCTGTGGGGCATGTGGAGTTGTACCTGCGGTGCTTCGTTACCTCAAAGAACTTTACAACTTAGATCAAACTGATTGTTTACGTGCTCTTGCCGTTGCTGGGCTTTTAGGCAATATCGTAAAATTCAATGGTTCTATTTCAGGCGCAGAAGTAGGTTGCCAAGGAGAAGTGGGTGTTGCCTGCTCTATGGCAGCAGGGATGGCTTCGTATCTTTTTGGAGGCAATTTGCAGCAGATTGACTATGCGGCAGAAATGGGACTAGAGCATCACTTAGGCATGACATGTGACCCAATCGCAGGGTACGTGCAAGTGCCGTGCATTGAGCGTAATGCTGTGGCTGCCATTCGTGCTATTGATGCAGCAGAATACACTTCGTACACGGATGGAGCACATAAAGTCAGTTTTGATGAGATTATTCAAACGATGGTAGAGACAGGTAAAGATATGAATACCAAATACAAAGAGACCTCACTCGGAGGTCTGGCAAAGCGTTATCTTTAAGGACAACGCAGATAATTAAGGCGTGTATCTTCCCATAATGCTTTTGCATTGTAGTTTAAGATAAGTCCATCACCGCGTGTAACGCCTGTTTGGACCATATACTCGGGATAATACGTTGGGATTCCTAATTTTGCAAGAAACGAACAGCTTGATTTCATATCGTCCAATCTTGCACGTAACGCTTCTGCAAACTGGTTGCGTTTATTCGCGTTAATGGGGCCAAAGATCTCTGTTTTTAGTGTATCTAGAACGTTTCTCGTACTTTTATCAACCACACGCTCTGTATCAAAATAACCATATGCCGTAGCAACAAGATAGAGTTCAACCGCTTGTGGGTATTTTTGCTCTTCAATACAGACGGCACTGGATTTGAACAAATCAATAGGCGTATAACTATTTTTGATTTCAATGCGTTCCATACAACCGTTTGGAACTGCTGCAACGTGACTTTCCTCAAAAAGGTTACTTGCACATACAAGCAGAGAAGGCAATAAAAGCGCCATAAAAAAACCTCTATGCATCACAAATCCTCTTTTATACACATCATTTCAAATGACAGATGTCAACATCTTAATACTAAGTATCATCAATAGTAAAGCAAAAATCTTCTTAAGTTTACCAACAGGAAGGGTATGTGCCATCTTTGCACCCAGTGGTGCCGTAAAATAACTCACAAGAGAGATCAGTAAAACACCAGGCAGATACACAAAACCTAACATCATCTCTGCACCTCCTTCTGCATGCATCATACCATTGACAATATAACCAACAGTACCTGCAATGGAAAGTGGAAATCCAATAGCTGCAGAAGTAGCGATAGCACGTTTAAGATCAATATTTTGCCATACAAGATAAGGTACCGTCAAAGACCCTCCACCAATAGATACAAGTGCTGAGACAATACCAATGAGTGAACCTACACTAAATAAAGAAACAGGCGTGGAGAGTTCGCGACTTGGTTTTGGTTTTTTATCAATGGCCATTTGAATAGAAACATAAGCCATAAAAATAGCAAAGAAAATTGCCAGATGTACGGATTTCATATACGTTGCTAAAAATGTTGCAGCAAACGTTCCGATAATAACACCACCTGCCATGACCTTCACCACATTCCACATCACCGCACCCTTTTTATGGTGTGCTCGCATACTTGCAAATGAGGTAAAAACGATAGATGCCATAGAGGTACCAAGTGCCATATGAACTACCTGTTCAACAGGAACACCTTGTGCTAAGAAAATGGATGTAAGCACGGGCACCATAATGCCTCCCCCTCCAATACCAAGCAGCCCAGCCATAAAACCAACGACTAACCCTAACACTAAGAATGCTACAATCCACTCAAGTCCCATACGTGTCCTTTACGTACGCTTTATGCGTCCATTTTCAACTTTTATTTTACCTAAACATTCGTATTCAAATACTTTTTCTGCAAATTTTGCTACAGCATCATGATAGAATGGATGCGTGTCACAATAGACTAAAAAATCATCTGTTTCGTCGATTAAATCTGCAGAACCAAATTGTACCACAAATGCTTCAATGTCATAAATAGGCGTTGCAAGTCCCTGAGATAAGAGCCAATTTGTTCCCTCACTTTCACCCAAATGGTGAGGTAAAACATAGATGGGCTTTTGCATTTTAAGAGCAAATTCGATGCTATGCATCGTTCCGCTTTTTAAATCTGCTTGCGTAACGATGAGTGCATCGCCTAGAGCGACAATGAGTTCATTGCGAAGAGGGAAATTCCACTTCAAAGAAGGTTGTCCCGCTTCAAATTGGCTCAAAACCAATCCCTCTTTTTCAATTTCAGCAATCAACTTTTGATGAATTGCTGGATAGCGAACATCAAGTCCTGTTCCTGCTACCATAATGGTATTTGAAACACCGGCTGCTTGATGGGCTAAGGCATCAACACCCTGTGCACCACCACTGACAATGCAAACCCCTGCTAAAGAAAGCTTTCGTGCAAGTTCTTGTGTATAAATTTTAGTGTAATTGATGGGATGACGTGTTCCAACGATAGAGATTTTTGGACGTTTTAGTAGCTCTATTTTGCCCAAATAGTAGAGTGTTTTTGGATAGACTTTCATCATTTCCAATTCAGGAACGTGAAAGTCTATCGTTTGAATCATCATAAATCTTTGAGATAAACCAGATCAATACCCTCTAAAAGATCCCTTGAATCACGGAGAACTTCGAGTGTATTTTTATGTGGATGCCCAATAGCGATCGCATAACCGTGTTTTTTCGCTTTCATAACCGCTTCTTTAAGTTGTATGCGGATTAAGTTTTTATCTAACGAATTGTCTAAAAATACGTCTCTTGAATAGAGGAACATATCGTATTTTTTTGTAATTTCAGGCGCTTTAGAATTTCCAACGGTACGACTGTCAACAAAAACAAGACCATGCTCTTTCATGATTTTTACCAAACGATCCATCGCATTATAATCGGCTGTAAAAGAGCCACCTGTATGATTGTTATAATAGACAAGTTCAGGGAACCACTCTTTAATACGTTTGATTCTCCGCTCAATCACTTCACTTGAATCTACAATATTCAATGTATCAGGCTCTGGCGAAGAGTAGTTTTTTGATTCCATCGGTAAGTGGATCATCGCAAATTCGAACTCATGTGACAAACGCACTGTTTCAGGATGTCCTTTTGTAGGAGGGAAAAAAGAAGGCGTTACTTTATACGGTATATCTTTTATCATGCGTGTTTGCCAAGGGAAAGAGACATCATCAATAATGATAGCAAGTTTTGGTGTTGTACCCTCAGGGTATTTCTTACGAATAACTTCGTGAGGCTTATGAGGTTTTCCACTCTCCTTTATGCTACGCTGATAGTCACTGACCTCAGAAAGTTCATGCGCTTTATTCTCTTCTTCATGTGCTTGAGAAATGGCTGGTGTTATTGCTTGTGTCTCATTATGCTCAAGAGCTTTGTCAGCACTTTGATTGCTCTCAATCACTGTTGACATATTTGTTTCAGGTGTAGGAGTAGGCGGTAAAGTCACTTGTCGTGCTTTTTCCTCATCTAACATCTGTTTCATTTTACGCATGAGTTCATCACTAGAGGATGTTTGATTCTTTTGCACTATTTGATATTGTTGATATGAAGTAGTCATATACAAATAAACACCAAAAGCGATCATGCTTAAAGTTAGAATGAGCATTAAGATCAGGCTATACTTTTTCAGTTGCGCTGATCTTATCTCATGGAACGAAGGGGACTCTTTCGGGGAATGTTTTTCTTTAATCTTTTTTACCATGAATGCAGTTTACTTTCCAAGGATGACTTCTACTTCTAATAACTCAAGATTTTGATTGGTTTGAGAGGTTATTTTAACATCTTCTACTTTTGTATATTTACGAATTACCGCAATTAAATCATTACGAAGATCGTCCATATATGGTAATTTACAACTTGCTCTCTCATGCGCAAGCATAATTTTTAAACGATTTTTTGCTACATCAGCTGTTGGTTTATTGCGTCCAAAAAGATTGTCAAAGAAACTCATTTAAAAATTCCTTTCAGAGTTGCGATAAGTCCTTTCTTGGCTCTAATATCTAAAAATTCTACCTCTTCGCCTAAGATACGACGCGCAATATTACGATACGCTTCCGCTGAGAGCGATTTCTCTTTATTGACAATAGGTGATCCAGTGTTTGTTGATGTAATAATATCTTCATCATCTGGAACAATACCAATAAGTGGTAACGCAAGAATACTCAATACATCTTCAACACTTAGCATATTACCAGCTTCCACCATCTCTGGCTTAATACGGTTAATAATAATGTGTTTTTCAACTTCTTGTCCATTTTTCGCTTTTTCACTCTTCGCGTCAATAATACCGATAACACGATCAGCATCACGAACAGAACTTACGTCAGGTGTAGAAACGATCAACGCACGGTCTGCTAGGAAAATTGAGTGTTCAAAACCACTTTCAATTCCGGCAGGAGAATCAAGCAATACAATGTCAAAACTCTCTTTGAGGTTTTCAATCAAAGCTTTGACCTTATCTTTGTTCAAAATATCTTTATCTTTGGTCTGACTCGCAGGTAAAAAATAGAGTGTTTTAGACTTTTTATCGTTAATCAAAGCTTGAGCAAGATTACAACGACCTTCCATGACATCAACAACATCATATACAATGCGATTTTCCAGTCCTAAAATCATGTCAAGATTTCTAAGACCTATGTCAAAGTCAATCGCAACAACTTTTTTGCCTAAATTTGCAAGTCCTACGGCAAGGTTTGCTGTAGTCGTTGATTTACCAACACCACCCTTACCAGACGTTACGGTGATAACAATGCCCATGTAACCTCTTTAAAATAGTTATATCAAATGTGATGAAATGTACTTAAGAGAATGGCAAGAAAGCATTACTTAACTTGCCATTCAATTGTTTACCCACTTTTACGGGCAATAATTATTGATTAGTTTTTGTCTTTGTTGATGATTTTTTTAGATGTGATCCAAGGCATCATAGCTCTTAATTTCTCACCTGTTTGATTGAGGAGACTTCTCTCAGTTTTTGCACGCTCTGCGTTCATACGAGTGTATCCTGCTTTTCTCTCAAGGATAAAATCTTTTGCAAAACGGCCATCTTGAATCTCAGCCAAAATCTCTTTCATCGCTTTTTTAGATTCTTCATTGATAACACGTTTGCCGCTTACATAATCACCGTACTCAGCTGTATTTGAGATAGAGTAACGCATATCAGCAATACCACCTTGGTACATAAGATCAACGATAAGTTTAAGCTCATGTAAACACTCAAAGTATGCCATTTCTGGCTCATATCCAGCTTCAACAAGTGTTTGGAAACCAGCTTCAATAAGCGCAGTTGCACCACCACAAAGAACTGCTTGCTCACCAAAAAGATCTGTCTCTGTCTCATCTTTGAATGTTGTTTCAATGATACCAGTTCTACCACCACCAATTGCAGAAGCATAGCTTAGTGCTAACGCTTTTGCTTTGCCTGTTGCGTCTTGATCGATTGCGATAAGATCTGGAATACCACCACCGTTTACGAATTCACTTCTTACGGTATGACCTGGTGCTTTTGGAGCGATCATAATACAATCTACACCTTTTGGAGTAACAATTTGACCATAATGAATGTTAAAACCATGACCGAAAGCGATTGCTTTACCAGCTGTCAAGTTTGGCTTAATTTCAGCAGCAAATACATCTGCTTGCATCTCATCTGGTAACAAAATCATGATAACATCAGCATATTTGGTTGCTTCTGCAACAGTCATCACTTTAAAACCTTTTGCTTCTGCTTTCGCCCATGAACTACCATCTTTTCTAAGACCTACAACGACTTCAACACCGCTATCGCGAAGATTTTCTGCATGCGCATGTCCTTGAGAACCAAAACCAATCATCGCTACTTTTTTAGAGCGAATAATGCTTAAATCACAATCTTTGTCATAAAAGACGGTTATTGCCATTTGTCAATCCTTACGTGTAATATTAAATGTCGGTATTTTACAGAATAGTTACTTAAAAACTTTACATATGAACCAACAAAGCAAACTATAAACCAACACGAGATAGAATTTGGGTATAAACAAAATCACTAGGAATCAGTTATGGACGAAAATATTTTAAAAAAAATCAAAGCGCTTCCGCCCCTTGATGATACGGTACTCAAAATACAACGTATTTGCGTCGATAAAAACAGCTCTTTAGCTGATCTTGTCAAGGTAGTCGAGAGCGATCCTATGCTCACTGCCAATATCTTAAAATCTTCCAATTCCCCACTCTATGGCTTCAGTAGAGAAATTAAAAACATTTCGCATGCTGTGTCTTTATTTGGAATGGCAACAGTACGTGGTTTTGCTCTTTCTAGTGCTATTAAACAAAATATTAAAATTGATCTTACTCCTTATCGTATTTCTAATACAACTTTTTTAGATATCAGCACGCTTCAAAGCACCTTTATGTTCAAATGGTATTCAAAAGTGAACAAAGCAATGCTTGACGTACTACAACCTGCAGCTTTTATGATGGAAGTTGGTAAAATCATCATTGCACATGAACTCATCGAACAACAAAAAAATGAAGCTTTTCAAACAGCACTTGCGTCCATTAAAGCACCACATGAACTCTCAGCACTTGAAAAAGAGTACGTAGGCTTCTCCAATGAAGAAATTACCGCCAAAATCTTTGAACAATGGAATTTAGAAAGTGAATTGGTTGAATCTATCAAATTTTCAAACGATCCTTTTGAAGCAGCAGAACATATCAAAGCATTTTCTGCCGCACTTAATGTGGTAAAAAATAGCATCAATATTTTTGGTCAACTTGATGATGCCTCAATTGCTCGTTCACTAAAACTTTTAGATGAATACGGTCTAAACCATGAGCCATTTTTACAAACAATTGAGCAATTTAGACAGTGAAAAATTTCCTTTTAAGCCTTAAAGAAGGGGTAGCACAAGAGAATGTGCCTGCCTCTTTTCTCCCTCATTTTAAAGCCCTCATTCAACTTAGAGTTCTTCAACCTAAAAAAGATCTTTATGTACTTGATCCTTCGTACATCGTTGGTAAATTAGATGTTGCATTTAGTGGTACAGGATATTTAAGCTCACTCGAACCTACACGTGCAAAAGATATCATTATCGAAGCAAAAGACCTAAATGGTGGGATGCGTGGTGATTTAGTTGTGGCGAAAAGAGTGGCAAACAAACGAGGAGGACGTGCTAAAGCTTTCGTTGTCTATATAGCACAGCGTGCTTTTGCAAAGAGCATTGTCTATACAAAAATGAGCAAAGGTAAAGTGGTTGGGTGTAATGTTAAAAATGAATCTTTGTTTGACATTACAGCCAGTCAAAAATCACTCAAACAGCTTCCTCTTGGCAGTGTTTTAAAAATCGACAATGTAAGCAATGTCATTGAAGAAGTTCTAGGTGTTATTGGTGATCCTTTAGTTGATGAGAAAATATCTTTAGCACTTTTCGATAAAAAAGAGTTTTTCAGTAAAGAAGCTGAAGCTGAAGCAAAAAGCCATGGTGATTTTGTAGAAAAGTCATACTACCCTCAGCGCATAGATTTGACACATCTTCCTTTCTGTACGATTGATCCAGTCGATGCCAAAGATTTTGATGATGCTATCTATTTTGATGTCCAAAATCACACGCTTTATGTTGCCATCGCAGATGTTAGTGAATATGTGTATCCTATGGGACCTATCGATAAAGAAGCAATTGAACGAGGCTTTTCCATCTATTTCCCTCATAAATCGATTCCCATGCTTCCAAGAGCTCTCAGTGAAAATATCTGCTCATTAAAACCAAATGTAGATAGACTTGCATATACGTTTAAAATAACACTGGATCCTTTGACATGCAACCCTCTTAAAGAAGAGCTTTTTGAAAGTGTCATTCATTCATCCAAACGCTATACGTATGAACAAATAGACCATTTTTTGGCAGGAAAAACAGACGATGCCGATAATGCTGATAAAACGATATTAGAATACCTTTTACCCCTACATACACTTACACAAAAACTACGAGATATACGGCTTGAAAATGCCTTTTCATTCCGCTCAGCAGAAATTAGAATGCGAGTCGATGAAAACCAAAATCTTATCTCAACGACAATAGAAGAAGAAACGCCTTCTCATGGGCTTATTGAAGATTGTATGCTTTTAGCCAATAAAGCAGCAGCTAAAAAGCTAGGCTTTGGTATCTTTAGAACACATGAAAGCCCTTCATATGAGCGTATGGAAGCACTTTTAAATGACTTAGCGCTCATTGGTATCAATGCAAAACTCAGTAGTGATCTTCCAAAAATGATTCAAGGTATTCAAGCTAAAGCCGATGATTTAGGGCTTCGAGAGGAAGTCGATAAGCTGATTATTAAAAGTCAAAAGAAAGCCATTTATGAGCCTGAGAACAAAGGTCACTTTGGACTTGGATTTGACATCTATACGCACTTTACCTCACCGATTCGACGTTATAGTGATCTAACTTTGCACCGTCTTTTAAAAGCAAAAATGGCGAATGATGAGAAAAAACTCACCTTTTTACTCAAAGACATAGGTCCACTGTGTGAAAAAATAAGTAATCTAGAGCGAGAGAGTGATAAAGTGGCTTGGGATTATATGGATCGTAAATTTGCTCGCTTCATGGCAGAACATGTTGGTGACAATTTTAAAGCCATTGTTGTTGAAACAGAACAAAATCCGATTGCAAAGCTCGATGATGAACTTAAGGGTGCTCGTATCTTCTTACTAGACAATGACGTTCACTTATTACAGCGTGTTGAAATTAAAATTGTTGAAAGCAACATTGCAACCGCTCGAATTTATGCGCGCGTAACGAGGAGTTTTGATGTATAAAAGAGAATTTGAAGGTGTTTTAAAATCAGGTAAAGCACCAAAATCAACTCTTTTATATGGAGCATGTGCTTATCAAAACAATGTTCTCACCCAACAGCTTTTAACGCTTCTACAAGTTGGAAGTGAAGAAAAAGTCATGATGTATTTTGATGAGTACAATTTCACTTCAGCTAAAAATTTTCTTTCTCAATCGTCTTTATTTGGCGATCGCAATGTTTTAATCGTTAAAACAGACAAAACCATTCCAACAAAAGAGCTTGAAATTCTTGTTGGGTTGTGTGCTAAAAACGACTCAAGTTATTTTATTTATCAATATTTTGGGGAAGATAAAAAAGCAACGCCTTTTACAAAACTTTTTGATAAACAAAATGACGGTGTGTTTGTACGTCTCTTTAAAGCGGATTTTAATGAAGCTATGCAGCTTTTGCAAAATCATGCGAATGCTATTGGACTTTCCATTGACCGTTATGCTTTACAGCATCTTTATATGATCCATACCGAGGATCTTTCATTGTGTGTCAACGAATGTGAAAAGCTTTTAGTTTTAGGTAAAGAAATCGGTGTGAATGACATTAATACGTTAGTCTATGGTCTAGGTTCTGTTTCAATGGATCAGTTCATTACAAAACTCTTAGAAAAAAAAGACATTAAAGAAGAATTTGAACGACTTATTGATGGAGATGGTATTGAAGAAATTCGTATTATCAATGCCATTCAAGCACATGTAACACAACTCTTTTTATTTCATTCTTATATTAAATTACATGGTTCATTTGACGCAAAAGCAATTCTGGGCTACCCACTTCCTCCCCAACTTGCTGCACAACGCTCGCAACAATCAATTAAAATAGATCTTGCAACGTATCATAAACTTTCAAACCTTCTGATTGATGCAGAATACCGCCTAAAAAAGGCAGGCAATGTTGAAAAAACAAGCTATCTGCTCTCAAGCCTTATCAAACTCCAAAGCTCTTTATAGCATTTATCCTTTATGCAAAGTAAGAAATGCATAAGGTGAATTACAGTATAATCCACGCCTATTCTAAAAAATCCTTACTCAAATACTGATCTATTTGGGTGAAATCCAGAAGGAGAAACGATGCGACATTATGAGTTGCTTGTTGTAGTAAAGCCTACACTAACGGTAGAAGAGCTACAAGCAAAACTAAACTATCTAAAAGAAATTTTAGAAAAAAACGGTGCAGTTATTTCTGCAACACTTGAGATGGGTACACGTAAACTTGCGTATCAAATCGATAAATTTGAGCGTGGAACATACGTAGTATTTTACTTTACTGCTCCTACAGCTGCTATTGCTGAGGTTGAAAGACTTATCAGAATTACTGAAGAGTTTATCCGCTTTATGACTGTTAAATTTGAAAATCAAAAAGAACTTAGATTCTGGAACAAACAAGTTGAGAAAATCACTAAAAAAGGTGATGCACCAGCAGTTGTTGAATCTAAAGAGATTGTAGAAGACACTGTTACAACTGAAGCTTAATTAAGGAGCCATGATGTTCAATAGAGTAATTATGCTTGGTAACCTGACACGTGATTGTGAACTTCGTTATCTACCAAATGGTGGCGCAGTTTGTACCACGGGACTTGCGACCAATCGTCGCTTCAAAAAGCAAGATGGTAGCCAAGGTGAAGAAGTATGCTTTATCGACATCACCTTTTTTGGACGTACCGCAGAGATCGCTAATCAATACCTAAGCCGTGGCAAAAAAGTGTTGGTTGAAGGTCGTTTAAAACTTGATCAATGGACAGATCAACAAGGTGTAAAGCGCTCAAAGCACTCTATCACTGTTGAAACACTCCAGATGATGGATACTCGCGGTGGACAAGAAGGCGGTGGTGCAGATATGGGTGGAAGTTATGGTGAAACTATGATGGGCACACCAAATGTTGGCTATAATGCTGCCAACCAACAAAAGCCAGCTGCATATCCAAGACAATCTACTCCTGAATATAGTGGTCATGAAATTCCAGACATCGATATTAACGATGATGAAATACCGTTTTAGTAAATAAAAGGATAAAAAATGGCAGAGAAAAGAAAATTTGCACGCAAATACTGCAAATACTGTGAAGCAAAAGTAGAATACGTTGACTATAAAGATGCAAAAATTTTGAGACATTCTCTTTCTGAGAGATACAAAATTATGCCTCGTCGTTTAACTGGTAACTGCAAAAGACATCAAGAGATGGTAGAACTAGCGATCAAACGCGCACGTGCTACAGCAGTTATCCCTTACATCATTGACACTCAAAAAGTTGTTGCTGTTCCTTTCGAACAATTACAACAATAGCATAAAGCCTCAAATATGGGGCTTTTCTTCTTTTAAATCTACTTCGTTCACCATCTAACTCGTAAATTCAATCACTCATTCGTTTTGAGGACTACCCTAGCTGAATAGCCCTCTTAAAAATTTATTTGACTAACGCAAATTCCAACACTTCTTCTACCCGAGAGACAGGGATAATTTTCATTTTTTCTTTAACTTCATCAGGAATTTCATCCAAATCTTTTTCATAATTTTTCTTTGGAATCAATGCTGTTTTGATCTTCGCTTTATAGGCAGCTATGAGTTTTTCTTTAAGCCCACCAATTGGAAGAACTTTACCCGTTAAGGTAAGTTCACCTGTCATTGCAACATCACTTTTAACTTTTTTATCACATAAAATCGAAGCAATCGCTGTTGCCATAGTAATTCCAGCACTTGGGCCATCTTTGGGTGTAGCGCCTTCTGGCACGTGAATATGAAGGTCATAACGTCTGTAAACATCACTTGGTTCAACAGCTTTTGCACACTCTTCTTTATCAAGTCCCGATGTCGGGATAATAGAAAGTGGCACTTGAATTTTTTTGTTATCAATTAAAACTTTAACAACACTAAGAGCAATTTTAGCCGATTCTTTCATAACATCACCGAGTGAACCTGTGATTTGAATGCCACCTTTGCCCTGAATGCGAATCGCTTCTACTTTCAACACATCGCCACCTACACTTGTCCATGCCAAACCATTGACAATTCCCACGCTGTTCTCTTTATCGACTTCATCAATTTCAAAAACAGTTTTTGGCAAGTAATCTTTCAAGTTGGTATGTGTAATCGTTACTTTATCAATGGAAGGGTCCATTAAAAGCTGCTTCGCTACTTTTCGTAAGATATCTGCAATTCTTCGGCGTAAATTTCTTACACCTGATTCTCGTGTATAATTGGCAATAATTAACTGCAATGTAGGTTTAGAAATATTGATTTCACTGTTTTTCAAACCGTGCTTTTTAAGCTCTTGAGGAATCAAATATTTCTTTGCAATCTCATACTTTTCTTGAGGTGTATATGAGTTGACAAAAATGAACTCCATACGATCACGTAATGGTGCAGGAATCGAGCCAACTTCATTTGCGGTAGCAATAAAAATGACTTTGCTCAGGTCAATATTGAAATTGAGATAATAATCTCTAAATTTGTTGTTTTGTTCTGGGTCCAGAACTTCTAAAAGAACCGCTGTAGGATCTCCTCTGAAGCTTCTTGCTACTTTGTCGATCTCATCTAAAACAACAACTGGGTTCATTTCCCCTGCTTCGATAATACCTTGAACAATACGACCAGGCATCGCGCCAATGTAGGTGCGTCTATGGCCTCTTAGCTCATTAACATCTTCAAGTCCACCCAAGGCAATACGAACCAGTTTACGTTTCAATGCTTTTGCAATAGAATTGGCCAAAGATGTTTTACCAACACCCGGAGGGCCCGCAAAACATAAAATAGCACCATTGGCTGATTTATCAGCAATGCCTCGTTTAGAAAGAAGTTCACGTACCGCAAAAAACTCCTCGATACGCTCTTTTGGTTTTTCAAGCGAGTAATGATCTTTATCGAGTTGTGATTTAACTTCTAAAACATCAAGGTCTTTTTTAGCGGCTTTACCAAAAGGAATTTCAATAACCCAGTCAAGATAACTCTGAATTAAATTGGCATCAGCAGAGTCTGGATGCATACGAGAAAGTTTATCGATCTGCTTTTTAATCTCTTTATAGGCATCCTCTTCCATATGCTCTTTTTTTGCTTCAAGCTTTTTACGATACTCTTCAATCTCTTCTTCTCGTTGATTGTCCGTTCCTAGCTCTTTTTGAATCTGTTTAAGTTGCTCTTTAAGGAAATACTCTTTATTCACTTTTTCAATTTGTGAATGTACCTTTGTTTTAATCTCTTTTTTTAATCGACTTGATTCAATCTCTTCAATCACATAATCAATAAGTTGTAAAAGTCTTGTCTCATCATCACTTTCAATAAACAATTTATAGGCTTGCTCTTTTTTGAGCTTCATACTACTTGCCACTAAGTCCGTTATACGATGAATATCGCTGTTATCTTCAATCGTTTTAATCAAATCTGGTGGGAATTGCCCGCCCAAAGATGCAAGTTGTGCAATTTTCTCACGTAAAACAGCTAAGGTTGCCTCTACCTTCATCGGCTCAGAATGATGTGTTTGAATAAGTTCAACCGTTGCACGTAGAGGTGTTGTAGAGAGTTCTTTTAAAATTCTTCCTTTTTGCATTCCTTGAAAAAGGATTTTTACTCTGCCATCAGGAAGATCTACTTTACGCATAATAGAACCAATCACACCTGCTGGATAAATTGCATTAAAATCGCGCCCATGCTCATTGCCTACTTTGGCTGTACATACCATAACTAAAGAGTTATGATCTAAGGCATCATTGGCGGCACGAATGTTTTCTTCATCCGTTAAAAATAGAGGAGAAATCATAAAAGGGTATAAAAATAAATTGTCTTCAACGACAATAGGTATGTCCGCAGGAAACGCGGTATAGTCACTGAGTTTCATCGCTCAATCTCCATTTAGTTTATCTTTTTTTGTATTGTACATGTAAGGGCATAAGAGCTAAGCTCTTATGCGATAATTAGATTGTATAGTAAAGAAGTAAATAAAAAGTTATAGTGTTTATTGTTTTTCAAACCAAGAACGATACCAAGGGATTTTTGGTTCGACGATTTTTGCTTCACCAAGTGAAGATTTTTTGAGTTTTTCGTCATATGCTTTTGCTGCTTCTGGTTTATCAACTCTTGAATACAAGTCTTTGATATTTGAATCTAAGAAATATTCACCTAGCTCTAATCGTAATAAAATCGTCTCAGCTAATGGTCTAAATTTTGAATCTGGATAACGTGCTAAAAAATCTTTTGTTTGATTGATGGTATCAATCAATAGTTGCTGATTTCTATTTGGGTTTGGGAATGCCTCATAATTTGCTTTAATCTTCATAAAACGAACATGATCTGCATTTGCTTTACTTCCATAACGCTTCAAATACTCATCAAGATAAAAGTTAGCTAGTACATACTCTTCATCTTGCATATGTGCATTGGCAAGCATCATCATAGCATCAGGTAAAAGTGGTGATTCAATATGCTCACTGGCTAATGAAGTATAAAGCGAATCGGCTTTTTCTAAATCTTGACTTTTTATTTGTTTTGCAATCTCTTCGTACCAATAGGTTGCGGGCATATTGAAAACCTCTTTATCCTTGGAGGCACAACCGCTCATAAAAGCCACTAATGACGCCACAATAAGAACATTTGCTATCTTCATTCACTCTATCCTTTGTGTTAAAAAAACCTATTGTATCTTCTTTTTTGTTATCTTAAAATAAAAATGATTTTTTTTGCTTTGAAGTACATTTCTTTCAAACAACTTGCCTCATTTAACGTACAAAATGATACAATAGATAAAATATTTGTTTTTTAAAAGGAATAATATGATCTTTTCTGTGAAAGCACCGATCCCTGGATTTGAATCAATTAAAGAAGCAGAACTTGAAAAAGTTGATGATTTCTTCGTAAAATTTATATCAAAGTCCGATGCAACAACCTTTGTTCTTATTAACCCTTTTATGATTCGTCCGTATGAATTTGAAATTCCTGAGTACTTTAGAGCATTACTAGATATCAATGAAAAAACTACAAATATTCTTATTTTAAATATTATGATTGTTGCGACACCTATTGAAACCTCAACAATTAACTTTATCGCGCCTCTCGTATTTAATGTTGATAATGGAACAGTTGCACAAGTTGTTTTAGATGCAAATCAATATCCTGATTTTGGATTGATGGAGAGTATTTCGCAATTTTTAAATAAAGAGAAGTCTGAGTAAAATCCAGATATATCCATTTTGGATTTCATTTGTTAAAATACGGAGGTTGTCTATGAAAAGTAACTACCTATCTTTTTTTCACTCTGTATCTAAAATTACTGTGTTATGTATTCTTGTAACTAGTATTTCTTTTGCTGGATGGATTACCAAGAATGAACGTTCTTTTAGCTTAAGAAATACAAGTGGTACTTCTGGAGTTAATATCTATGGTGATTTTAACGTAACTGGAGCTCCCATATTATGTGTTAAGAATGGAACAAAATGTGATTGGAACTATACTGGTTTATTGGCAAATGCAGACAGTATGTTCTTAACAGACATACCTACATCACAAATTCCTCTCAACTCTTCTAGTGCAACTTTAACGATTCCATCAGATGCAAATATTACTAAAGCTTATTTATACTGGAATGGGCATATACATGGAACAACTGCAACACAGTTAGCGTATGATACTGCAACTTCAGGCTTCAACAGTGTCATTTTTCGAACTCCTGATGGCGTAGATCACACGATTACAGCTAATGCAAATGATTCAACTAAAGTTAATTATTATGCCTATCTTAACAACACCACTAATATTAAAGGATTTCGTCTTTTCTATCAAGCGACAGCAGATGTCACTGATATTGTCAAAAATGGAGGATACGCTTCAAATAAAAAAACTTTCACTGTAGGAAATATAAAAACAACTGCAGGTCTAGATAGTACTATGTATGAACCTGAAATTGCGGGAAATGTTACATGGGGTCCAATGGGTGGATGGTCTCTCATTGTTGAATATGTAAGACCAATCGCATCTGGTCAAAAATATAAAAATGTATCGATTTATGATGGTTTTAAATTTTTACTTCCTCCAACCAATCAAACAGAATCGATTGATATTAATATTAGTGGATTTTTAACCCCATTAAGTCAAGTGCCAACTGGATCTATGGCTTTCTATGCTATGGGTGCAGAAAAACAACTTACAGGGGAAAAAGTAAAATTAAGCAATAAAAGTGGTACTCTACAAGATGTATATAACAGTGTAAATCCTGTTGGATCATTTTTGAATGATTCTATTTCCATTTTTGGAACTTTACTGAATAGCACACGTATTTATAACCCAGGTATTGATTTAGATGTTTTTGATATTAAAACAAGTTGTAAAAATAGTTCAGGAGCTACAGTAGCGTGTATTGATATGAATCAGACCAGCACTATATTGCAACTAAGTGTAAAAAATAATAATAATACAAGCGATCAATCTTTTCCTGGTATGGTTGCTTTTTCAGTAGACATGTATCAACCTGATATTAGTTCTTTTAGAAAAGAATCCAATACAACCCCTACTCAAGCTCTTTATCCTGGTGATTATGTTCAGTATACATTAGATTTAAATAATTCTGGTAATGAAGCTGCTGAAAACATTACGATATATGACACCTTTTCTTCTTCTGTTGGTGGTGATATGCTCTTAGATATTATTGATCGTAATGCAACTGCTATTAAAAATAGTATCCGTCTCAAAACATCTTCAGAAACAAATTATCATTGTGCGATAGGATCAACAGATCCTGCCTGCGTCTCATTATTAAAAGATGCTAATTGTTCAGTAGATTATGCAGATAATAATATTTCCAAAGCAACGAAAGTATGGTGTAATGTTCCATATATGGCTGTCAATGCCCGTGAATTAATGAAATTTTCTGTAAAAATACGCGACGATTATGATCAAACATTATCTGAACAAAATGTTACTAATGTTGCATACACTCATTATTATAATGCAGCGACACATGAAGCAGTTTTATTAGAAGGAATGAGCAATATTAATACAGCAGGAACAGTTGGTGGACTTGTTACATCTCCTTCTCTTATAGATATTGTTGACACATATAATAATGCATACAACTATAATGTCCTTGACGGATTAAAAACAAGTATTGCCAATATAAGCAATAAAACCCTAGAAGCTGTCTTTTTGGGTAGTAATACTTCGAATCCTCAACCAACAATTTATAGCAGTGCTTCTTACGATATGCTCATTTTATTCAGATTATCTAATAGTATTTGTACAGAGGATAATCCTTTAAGTAGCACTACTGATGTAACCGCTACTTTTGCTCGTGATGGTAATCAATATACCGCTGTATCAAATTCTTTTACATTGGTTAATCAAGCAAAACGAAATGCCCGTATTAAAGCTCATTTTATCGATTGGAATAAAGTATCGTTAAATTTAGTAGGAAACAACTGTACAAATAATAGTAGTATTACTGGAAATTTAAAAGGTGTTCCACAATGCCTTAATGGAAATGAAGATAAAATTGATGACATTATTCCATATGATGTGACAGAATGTATAACTGCTCCAACAGGAAAAGATGCTCCTTGTAATTCGAATGCTTATACAAATGCTGGTAGTAAAGGAAATATCTATCCTCCAAAGTACAATAATGCTTACGGTTGTCTTATGTGTCTGTCAGATAAAGTTAATGGATCAACCAATTGTTCTCGTGATAATTTTGCTATTCGTCCAAATGATTTCAATAGTACAATTGCAGCAAACCAACAATTTATAGCCGATCAAAATACTACAATTTCATTTTATGCTAATCAATTCAATGGAACAGGTACGACAGATTATAATGAGACAGTAAACAGCTCTTTTAAAGTAGATGTTAACATCAGTGATAGTAGCAAAACATGTGCCGTTCCTTCTATTGAATTTTCACCTTCAATTGATTTTACAAATGGACTAGTTACAAGAACATATTCGCTTCCTAATGTTGGTGATTTTAATATGACAATACATGAAACCAGTGGTTCTGAATATGCCCTTGTTGATGCAGACGATACACCAGATGCTCAACGTTTTATTTCTCCTTTCACGAGACAAATCAAAGTTGTCCCAAATAGTTTTACTATTGATGGTAATTTTACAAATGGTGGAAATGGCTTTACATATCTTTCCAATTTTGAAACATATCCCAACCCTGCTGATAGAAACATTTCTGCATTACTTGATCTTAATATTTCTGCTCGCAGTGCTACAAACGCTATTCTTTCTAATTATACATCTCTCTGTTATGCTAAAGATGCAAATCTTACCATCAATACAGCTACAGTTGGAAACACATTGACAGGATTAAACAGATTACTTTGGTATGATAGATTACATGATCTCAATGGAAGCATAGCTTTAGCAAATATTTCAAGCTACACAATGCCACTCAATAATACACAATTTGACAGTAACGACGCTAATGGCACAGCACAAGTTCAATACCTTGTAAATTTTGATCGTAACATGACAAAAACTGTGCAACCTTTTATTTTTCGAATAAGTGATGTCAATACATCTAATCAAGATAATCGCACAGGAACAAAAGCTTTTACAGATCAAAACGCAACATTTTATTATGGTCGGGTTTACTCAACAGATTATAGAGGAACAAGTCCTATTAATACAACGATTCGTTATGAGATTTATTGTAATGAATGTATAAAAGCTAATTTCAACATCACAGGGTTACAAAGTCCTACGTCATTTTATTGGTATCAAAATCCTCTCCATACAAACACAACATTTGGAAATGTTTTTCAATTTACTAAAATGGGTACTACTAATATTGCAAATCCAAATCTAAGTACTATTAATGCAAATGGCTTTGATACTAGCCATACACTTACAAACGCTACAGCTCCATATACTGATCGTATTCATATGCGACCATCTTCATGGCTCATTTATAATCCTTTCACTAGCTCAGCTACAACGAATGATTTTAATGTTGAATTTATTAATTCTGGCAACTGGGCAGGGCAAGGTGATCTTGGAAAAACCGTTGATGTAAATGCTTCAACACGAACAAATCGTCGAATGGAGTGGTAGTAATGCGTTCTGCTATGTCAATGTTAGAGCTTGTTTTCGCTATTGTAGTCATGGGCATTGCCGTTATGAGTCTACCACTTATCCTTACGCAAGTACAAACAAACAATACTTTTTCATTACAACAAGAAGCTATCCTTGCAGCAAAAACAAAGATAGGTGATATTTTGACCTATGAATGGGATCACAATAGTTATGACGCAGCAGCTCAGAGATCATTTGTTCTAACAGCAATCAATGGTGATGGAGATTTGAATTGTTCAGCTACAACTTTTAGACGAATAGGACATGTCAACGCAGATTATAGACGTAAATGTTCTCTTGCTGGTGATACAGCATCTGCAATTGGTACTGATGGACTTGATGATATTGATGATTTTAATGGACAAGCTACAACCATTACTGCCACTTTAGAAGGAGCGGGAACACTTGATTATGTTTTTACTGCACTAACATTAACGCCAACAATAACTTATGCCAGTGATACTGCAACATATAGTAATACACCATTGAATAATTTTACATTTAATCCTAACAATGCAAATGTTAGAACAAATATAAAAACCATTGCAGTCACAGCTTCAGGAGGTAACCAAAATATTACCTTGCGTACTTTTTCATGCAATATAGGAGAATCTTCTTTGCTTCCTTCAAGGCCTTACTTATGAAAAAGCACCCTGCTTTTACGATGATAGAACTCGTAATGGTCATCGTTGTTTTTGGTATCGTTGCTAGTATTGGATCAGAGATTGTTGCTAAACTTTATGAGAACTACCTTCGGACACGCGCCATTACCCGCCTTGAGAGTCAAACAGAAATCGTATTAGAACAAATAGCTAAACGCCTACAGTACCGCATTAAAGATAGTGTAAGAGCGAGTAATGATAATGGTGTTAATTGGGTTGCACTTTCTAGTGCTGTTCCTGGATACAATATTATTGAATGGATCGGTGTTAGTAATGAAAGCTTTTTAGGTGAGCACAATGGAACATCTGTCGTTCCTGGTTGGAGTGGATTTATTGATATGAGTGATGTCAATACAAGCCATGCGAGTAGGACACTTTCATCACCTGGAAGCCGACTTGATTTTACAAATGACATTATAAAAGCTCTTACAAATAATTCTGTTTCATTAGATGCAACAGCTGGAGCAAAAAGACCTGGACTTTTTTTCAAAGGTCCAAAACCAGGTACATTTTCAAATTATTATGAAAATGCAACAACGATTGCCAACAACCCCTATGCAAGACGTGTACGTTGCGTAAATAGTAATTGTGCAACTAACCTTACGATTCTTCAACTTAATTCCAATGTCGCTAATGATGACTTGATTGACTACGATGGAGATGGCTCTGGTGATCTTTTTGAACAGTACTATCTCTCACATACCGCTTATGCTCTTGTACCAGTAGGCAATGCTAATGATTTTAACCTTACCTTACATTATAACTACCAACCATGGGAAGGAGAGAATTATGCCGTGAATGGAACATCTTCTATTCTTGCCCAAAATGTAAGTACATTTCGTATACTTCAAATAGGTGATGCCATTCGTATAAAACTGTGCATTCATGATAATAATCAAAGCGGTAACTTTGACTTTAGTGCTTGCAAAGAAAAGGCGATATTCTAATGCGTAAAGGTTTCTCACTTATCACTGCAATTATTTTTATCGTCTTAGTTGCTACTATTGCTGCTTTAGCACTCTCTTTTTCAACGTTTTCAACGAAGCAAACCAGTGATCTCTTCCTTCGTGAGCAGGCAGAGCTTTTGGTACAAAGTGGCACAGAATACGCTCTCCTTGCTATCAGTGGACATGACATCAATACAACAAATGGCTGTTTAAATGCTATCAACGCACAATATCCCCAAGCAGGGGCTACAGCGATGTTCGATATTAATGTAACGATCAATTACTTAGGCAGAGGACTAGCATCAGCTTCTAATAATAACTGTAATATCCTAAGCGATCTTGTTGCAACTGATGATTCTAACATCACCGTTATTATTGATACAATAGTTTCAACAACAACGGACAATAATATCTCAACAGAACCCATTCGCTTACACAGACGAACCATCCAAAAGCCGTAATTTCAGCTTTTAAACCTCCTTTTCATTTAAGGTTTTATTTGTTATACTGACTTCATAAACCCTTGAAAAAGGGAAGGAAAAGGAGACAAGATGAACACAAGTATCGTAGGAAAACAATTTGATTTGACCGAGCCTATCAAAGCTTACATTGAAGGTGCAGTTGATGCTCTTGGCAAATACAATTTGGACATTATCTCTGTGCGTACTGTGATCTCAGCGGATGAAAAAAATGGCAAAAAAGGCTTTAACGTTGAATTTGCTATTAACATGGCGCATAAAAACACTGTTGTTATTCAACAAAAAGACAAAGATGTCTATGCTGCGATTGATCTAGCGATTGAGCGTGCAAAAAAAGTTCTACGCCGTCACCACGATAAAATTAACACGCATAAGCCTATTGAAGGCCTTGAAGCAGTAGAAACACCTGAAAATGCGGAAGGAAGCGATGATGAGATCGTTCCAATGCGTCTTAACAGCTACAAACCTATTGAGGTTGAAGATGCTATGAATGAACTAAAAGCTTCAGATAGACAATTTATTGTATTCCATGATATGGAAGATAAATTCCGCGTTATGTATAAAAAAACAGATGGAAGATTTGGTCTTTATTAAACCTAAACTTTGAGGAGGCTTTACGCCTCCTCAACTCTTTTTTTTGCCTCTTTTAAAATTTCTTCATCACACCCCATTTCAAACCAAACCAATTTTTTACCACTTTGAATGAGTCCGCCAACGACGTCTCCCCCTTGGCGGTACTCTAAATCCAATTCTGCGATTTCAAATCCATCCAATGTCTGGCTAAATTTTTCCAGTCTTTCACTTTTTGCAAGATTGGTATACAAATAGCAGTAACCTTTTAAACCATTACGACTCACACGTCCACGAAGCTGATGCAAACTAGCAAGTCCTAAACGTTCAGCACCAACAATCACAATGGTCGAAAGACGAGGAAGAGAGATACCTACTTCTACAACAGTCGTAGAGATGAGTAAATTACCCTCTTCTTTAAACGTTTTTAGAATCTCTTCTTTGTTTTTATCTTTACCATACGTAACAAAAACACCTTCAAAATGTTTTTCCCAAAAACCACGTCCTTCATCGATCGATTGATAATTGATCATTTCGCTCTCTTCCACAAGTGGATAAACAATGATACATTGGTGTTTTTGTACAATTTCATTTTTGATATGTTCAACCAAGGCTTTAAAATCTTTTTTAGCGATGACTTTAGTGGTAATGTCTTTAGGAAATGGAAGCATTTTAATAAATGAAAAATCGACTAAAGAGGATTGAATCATACTGAGTGTTCGTGGAATTGGTGTGGCGGAAAACTGCAAATAATGTGGATGCCACGCTTTTTTTGAAACAAGAGCGGAGAGTAAAGAACGCTGTTTCGTGCCAAAACGATGCTGTTCATCAACCATCACCAGTGCACAGTGTGGGAGTTCTCTATACAGTAGAGCGTGTGTCCCAATAATAAAATCAAAATTCTCTATATTTTTCTTGCTATCAGCTTCTTGAGTAATCAAAATCGTCTTAATATGCTTTGGTAAATACTTTACAGCTTCTTCATAAAGTTGATTGGCAAGTACCGTGGTTGGGGCCATAAGAACGGCTTTTCTAGGATATGTCATCATCACAGAAGCCAATATCACCATCGTTTTTCCGCAGCCTACATCACCCATAATGACACGTTTTGCTGCATTTTCACTTAGAAAATCTCGCTTAATTTCACCAATAACTTTTTGTTGATCGGCCGTTAATGTAAAAGGAAGCGAAGCTATAAAAGGTTTTTCATCACCATCTAGCTTAGCACATGAAGGGAAGCTTACTTTTTTTCCAGAAAGCTTTTTGAGATAGTTATGTATTTCGACATATTTCAGTACATTTAGGATGGATTCTGAGTAACCAAAACTACTTATAGTACTGGCTTCTTTAGCACTCGGGAAATGCAGACGTAAAAGCGTTTTAGCTTCTTTTTCGTTGAGTCCTTCACGTAAGAGTGCATCAAGTGTAAGATAGCGTTGCATCAAACTTATCACCGTTTTATTTTGAAGCGGTGTTTTATATTTTGGAATTAATGTATTGATGGTTGTGATGATTTTTGGCTGAACCATTTGCAATCTGCCACCATTGTAACTTACTTTTCCATGGATAAAGAGTTCACTTCCTACTCTAAATTGTGCTTTATGATAAGGCTTGAACGCAAAGATGACTCCATCAAGATGGGTATTCCAGGATTCAACGTAAAATGCTATTTGAAATACTTTAGGACTTTGTTTTACAGAGAGGACTTTAACCGCTATTGTGTTAGTCTGCTCTAAAAGAGGTGTAGGCGTAAGTGTTGTGTTTTCGTAAGAATGAGGTAACAGGAGCGCTAAATCTAAAAGCGTTCCTGCTCCTATTTTTTTTAAACGTTCTTTATCTATAGGGTCAAGATCAAGGTTTTGCACGTTTCGTGACTACCGAAAAGCTAAGTGCTGTGATCTCATCGTGTTTCTTTATGAAGCTGTTTAACTCTTCTAAGCTTAATGTTTCAATCTTTTCTAACTGCTTTTTCGAATGACCTAACTCAAATCCACTGTAGTATTCAAAAAATGCGCGAGAAAGTCGTTGAGAAAGCGTTTCGTTTCGAAGAGGTTCACTCCCTAATAAAAAGCGCTTAGCTTGAGCAAGCTCTTCTGCGCTTACACCCTCTTCTACAAAACGTTTGATCTCTGAAGCAACAACTTTTTTGGCTTCGTCTAAATTCTCATTTTTAGTTTGAAGATGCCCTGTAAAACTACTGCTCGATTTACCAATATTGCTTCTACTGTAACTTGAATACGCAAGTCCACGTTTGACACGTACTTCTTCCATCAAACGGCTTCCAAAACCACTCTCGCCTAAAATAAAGCTTGCAACTTTTGCTTTATACGCTTCAGGGTCGCCACTTTTCATGTAAAAAGGGGCACCAAAGTAGATATAGGCTTGCTCACTTTCTTTATCGACAATCAACTCTTTGGCGTTTTTATTCGCGTCATAATAGGCAATTTCTCGACGCTTTCCATGTTTAATTTCAGAAAGAACCGGTGCAATTAATTTTTTAAGTTCCTCTAACTCAATGTCACCACCTGCAACAATGATAAGACTCTCCAAATTTACACGTTCTTTATAAAAATTTTCAACATCTTTGAGTTTCAGTGCTTTAATACTTTTGACATCACCACTATATGCATGCGCAAAAGGGGTATTCTCAAAGATCAGTTTTTGTAAATTAAGATTTGCGATGTAGTCAAAATCGCTCTCTTTGTTTGAGAGCATTCCAAGGGTTAAAAGCTTGATTTTGTCAAAACTTTCTTTGCTAAAGTTAGGGCTTTTGAGTAATTTTTTGAGCATATCCATAGCGTAAGGAAACTGCTCTTTAAGGGCAGAAGCTTCAAATACAAGGGTCTCAACGCCACTATGAGCACCAAGGCTAATCGCACGAAATTCCAATTCTTCTGCAAAAGCTGTTGAGCCCATCTCTTTGGTTCCTTCACCAAGCATAGCAGCTAAAAACTTCGCGATACCTTCATTGGCACCATCTTCCATACTTCCAGCATTTCTAACAACAAGTTGTACTGAAGCAATAGGCAAAGAGGTATCTTTCTCAAATACCACAGGGATTTCTACACCATTTACATTGATTTGACTGACTTCTTGAGCCACTAATACTCCTTGTACCAAAATCATTATTGTTAACAACACTTTTTTCATGCAAATTTCTCCAAAATCGTGTACGAAGTATCACGTTTGGCTGGTATTGAACCAATATCTTTGATGAGCTTAATCATCTCTGTTTGGTTCATTCTATTTGCTGCTCCTGCAGCTTTGACCACATTTTCTTCCATCATCGTACTACCAAGATCGTTTGCCCCAAACATGAGCGCTAGTTGGCCGATGTAGCTTCCTTGCGTGACCCAAGAGCTTTGAATATTTTTAAAATTATCCAAATACAAACGGCTTACCGCTAAAAGTCTAAGATAGCGGTTGGCTGATTGTTTTTTAATTTCAGGATGCTCTTCTTTCAGCTTTGTATGATCACTTTGAAAACTCCACATAATGAACGCTCTAAACCCACCTGTTTCATCTTGAAGTTCTCTGATTTTTTCCCAATGCTCAATAATTTCTTCATCCGTTTCTAAGGTTCCAAACATCATAGTAGCCGTTGAGCGCATGCCTATTTTATGGGCTGCTCTATGTACACCTAACCACTCATCGGTTCCTAGTTTTTTAGGCGCGATAATGTCACGAACACGGTCGCTCAAAATCTCTGCACCAGCACCTGGGATGCTATAGAGTCCTTTTTTTTGAAGACGAAGGAGTACTTCTTGGTAACTAATTTTAGAAATTTTAGCGATGTAATCAATCTCGATGGCTGAAAAACCATGAATCGTGATACTTGGATAATTGGTACTAATCCACTCTACCAACTCTTCATACCACTCGATTTTAAGCTTTGGATGCACACCACCTTGAAAAAGAATCTGTGTCCCACCAATTTCAATCAACTCTTCAATCTTCTGACCAATCTCTTCAAAAGAGAGCACATACGCTTCATCCTCTTTATGATGGCGATAAAATGCACAAAATTTGCAATCAACCCAACACACATTGGTATAATTAATGTTACGATCAACAACAAATGTCGTGAGATTTTCAGGATGAAGTTCCATCTTTCGTTTAAACGCCATTTCGCCTAGTGTATTCAAATCTGCCTCACGAATTAAACGTAAAGCTTCTTCATTACTCATTCGTTTCATTTAAACCCTTTTTCACAAACACAACAGATAAAAAGCTTGAGAGCGGTACCACACTTAAGCCTATAAAAAATGCAACTGCATCTAATGTCTCATGGCGAATTAAAAAAAGTACCACTAAAAACAGCACGCCATATGAGAGAATACGATACAGTGAAAGTGCACTTTTATAGCTTAAAGCAAGATTTTGAAAGCTTTGTTTAAAACCTACTTTAGCGACTTTTGGATGAGCACTCTCTTCCTCATCGTTTTCTTCTTTATCGTCTTCATAGTATTTATCAAACTTATCATCAGGTATGAGCCCTGCATCAACACGACGCTTCACAAACGTATGATACGAACGAAATGATGCAAGTGTAATCAATAATGAACAGATAAAAGCCAGTTGCGTATTGAGTAACCAATGACCACCTTGCACCAATGAAAACACAATAACAACAAGATCACCTAAGAGATAAAAACGTAACAGCTTACTTGTCGTCTTCATCATCATCTTTTTGTTGTTGATATTTTTTATATCTCACATCGTCTTTAAGCTCATCAAGGGATGCAACATTTTTTTTGTATGCCTTATAGACATTTAAAATAGCTCCACCAACACCCCATGATACACCCACCCATAATAGCCATGGCGTATTAAACCAGTCACTCATCAGCATTCCAAGTCCAATACCAATAAGAATCGCCACTACAATGGAAATGCCTAAAGAGAGCTGTTCTGCACCTTCAATGAGTTTACCGTATTTTGGTTTTTCTTTTTCGCTCATGCAATCTCTTTAAAGACTTTTTGAGCTGCTTCGATAGTCTCTTCAATGATCTCATCGCTCATCGCATCGCAGATAAAACCTGTTTCAAATTGTGAACACGCAAAATAAAATCCTTCACGAAGCATACCCTGATGGAATGCTGCAAAACGAGTTGTATCTGACTTAAGAGCATCATCAAAATTTTTCACAGGTTTCTCATTAAAGAAGAAGCCAAACATAGAACCAATAGCGCCTACTTGAAGCGGTATACCTACTTCTTTTGCAGCTTCTTTTAAACCGTCAACCAATCTTTTTGCTTTCTTTTCAAGTCTTACATATAAATCTGACTCATCCACAATTTGCTCTAATGAAGCCAAACCTGCAGCCATCGCGACAGGATTACCACTAAGTGTTCCTGCTTGATAAACGGAACCATCTGGAGAGAGTTTATCCATCACTTCTGCTCGTCCTGCAAAGGCACCCACAGGCATACCACCACCGATAACTTTACCAAACGTTACTAAATCAGGAAGTGTTTGGTAGATACCCTGAGCGCCTTTTAGACTTGCTCTAAATCCACTCATAACTTCATCAAAAATCAAAAGTGTTCCATGTTTATCACAAAGAGCACGCAACTCTTCTAAAAATTTTGGATCGGCTGGAACAAACCCCATATTGCCTGCAATTGGTTCAATGATGATACATGCTATATTTTTAGAATTCTCAAAACATTTTTTGACACTTTTAATGTCATTGTATTTTGCTAAAAGCGTATGTTTTGTTAAGTCGGCTGGTACACCAGGAGAACTTGGACTACCAAAGGTGACTGCACCACTTCCCGCCTGTACTAAAAGTGAGTCACTATGGCCATGGTAACAGCCTTCAAATTTAATAATGTCATCTTTACCTGTAAAACCACGTGCTAATCTAATTGCGCTCATGACCGCTTCTGTTCCACTGCTCACAAAACGCACTTTATCCATGTCTGGGAAAATAGAACAGATAAGAGTTGCAAGTTTGGTTTCTGCCTTTGTCGGTGCTCCAAAACTAAGTCCTTTTTTAACAGCTTTAATCACCGCTTTTTCGATCGTTTTATTGGCATGTCCAAAAATCAATGGACCCCAACTTTGAACATAATCAACATAACGATTGCCATCTACATCGATAAGATAAGCACCTTCACCTTTTTTAATAAAAAGAGGCGTTCCACCTACACTTTTAAACGCACGAACAGGCGAATCAACACCACCAGGAATAACATTTCGTGCTTTTTCATACGCTTTAATGCTTTTATCGTAATGCATTGTCACAATTCCTTCATTCATTTTTGATTATTTTACAAAAAGTTTCTAAACAAACTACTTTTTCACTTCGCTAGAAACGTAATAATACAAGCTATCGATCTCTTGCCATGTTAAAAAGTACGTTGGCATAACGCGGTGTTGAGAGGTTAACGCTTGAAAAAAACGCTCTTTTGGCACATTGGTAATATTTGGGGCTTCAAGTGCAACCATCTTGCCTTTGTGCGGGTATTGAGAGATAACAGAACCTTCACCTTTTTCCCCATGGCACTTGTTACAGCCAATGCCTCTAGGGTTGGAATAAAGCATCTTCGCATATTCCATTTTGGTAATAAAGTCCTCGCTCCAAAGAGGAGTTGAGAGCAAAAATAAACATACATTACAGGTAAGCAAAAACCGCATCAAAACTGCTTTATCCTCTCTTTATTCGTAATTTGGTATAGTACCAAAAATGAACTAAAAGGATGTTTGAATGCAGATCCTCAATGGAAAAGCACTGTCAGATCAAATCAAAATTGAACTCAAAAAAGAGAGTGATAAGCTAAATGAAAAAGGCATTACACCAGGTCTTGCTGTTATTTTAGTCGGTGATGATGCGGCGAGTCAAACCTATGTCAAAATGAAAGAAAAAGCATGTGATACGGCTGGAATTTATTCGATTATTCATAAAATGCCAACCACTATTTCACAAGAGAAAATTTTAGAAACTATCTCTATGATTAATAATAATCCTAACATCGATGGCGTACTTGTTCAACTTCCTCTTCCAAAGCATATCGATACGACAAAAATTATTGAAGCAATAGACCCTAAAAAAGATGTCGATGGTTTTCATCCTTTTAATGTTGGACGTTTAGTTGCAGGACTAGATAGTTTTGTTCCTTGTACACCTCTTGGTGTTATGCGCCTTTTAGCGCACTACAACATTGATCCAAAAGGGCTCGATGCGTGTGTGGTGGGAGCAAGTAATATCGTTGGTAAACCGATGATGAATCTTCTTCTTAATGCAGGTGCAACGGTTGACATTTGCCATATTTTCACAAAAGATCTTAAATCGCATACACAAAAAGCAGATCTTGTCATCGTGGGTGTCGGTTGTCGAAATCTTATCAAAGAGGATATGGTTAAAGAAGGCGCTATTGTGATTGATATTGGTATCAACAAAACAGAAGACGGTCGTCTTGTTGGAGATGTCGATTATGCAGCTGTTTCTCCAAAATGTTCTTTCATTACCCCTGTCCCCGGTGGAGTTGGTCCTATGACCATCGCGATGTTGTTAGAGAACACCATCAAAGCAGCGAAGCATCGTTTATAATTAGGACTTTCATGAAAAATTTACTTAACCGTTTTTACATTTTTTCTAACAGTTGGACAGGAACTCTTGTCATCGTACTTTTTGTCATCTTTTTTGTTGCACAAGCGTTTGTTATTCCGAGTGGTTCTATGAAACGAACCTTGCTTGTGGGAGATCATCTTTTTGTTAAAAAATTCTCGTATGGTATCGCTACTCCACATATTCCGTGGCTTGAAATTCCAGTATTGCCAGACTTTAATGGCAATGGTCATCTTATCGAAGGTGAGCGTCCAAAACGCGGAGATATTGTTGTTTTTCGTTATCCAAAAGACGAGAAAGTACACTACGTCAAACGTTGTGTAGCGACAGAAGGCGATGAAATTCTTTTCCAAGAGAAAAACCTCTATATTCACTTTAGTGAAGGGGATGAATACATCAAAGCAAATTATCCAGCAGAAAAAATCAAAACTATTGCTGGTAAATTATGGGTTAACAATCCGTATAAAGAGAAATTTCACGGTATTCAGTACGATGATTCTGTGGATCTTTTTCAGCAAATGGTACTTCATTTAGGAGCGAATCAGCTTGCGATGAAACCAGCCCTTGTACAAGAACTTCCTGCTATTTCAGGGTATAGTTTTAACGCTTTTTATGCCAAAGTAGAAAAAGACAACTTTTTTATGATGGGTGATAACCGTGACCACTCTAATGATAGCCGTTTTTGGGGCAGTGTTCCTTATAAACTGATTGTCGGTAAGCCTTGGTTTATCTATTTTTCATGGGAGAAAAAAGGTCCAGAAGAAGAGAAACTCCTCTCACCAAGCGAGTTAGCATCATGGAAAAAAACAGACGAATACACCATCAGATGGAATCGTATTGGTCGTTTTGTAGAAACAATGCAATATGATGAAAGCTTCTTTTAATGGATACCGTTAATCTTCTTGAAATTATAGCCACTGTTCTAGCCCTTATGATAGCTATTATTGGGCATGAAATCATGCATGGTTATGTTGCCTATCGCTATGGAGACAACACGGCTAAATATCAAGGGCGTCTTAGCATTAATCCTATTGTGCATGTTGATATTGTAGGTACGATTATTGTACCTGCAGTTCTTTTTTTCAGTGGTGCGCCATTTATGTTTGGTTGGGCAAAACCAGTACCAATTTTCATTCCTACCGTTATTCGCAATGGTGGGTATAAAGCAGCTATTCATGTTTCACTCGCAGGTATTGCCTACAATTTTATACTTGCACTCATCTGTGCAGGAGTGCTTAGCTTCTTCCAAGATTTACACCAAGTCAACAGCTATATAGAGTATTTTGTTGTCTATTTCTTTATCCAATCGCTTATTTACAATGTGGTTCTAGGACTGTTTAATCTCTACCCTATTCCACCACTTGATGGCTCACATGCTCTTACGTACCTTGGTATGATTATGGGTTGGAATGGCTTAGTTCGCCTTTACGAATCTATGGAGCGTTATGGAATGATTATCCTCATTCTCTTCATTGCTACACCACTTTCACACTACTTTTTTATGCCTATTCGCTACGTTATCGGATGGTTATATTAACAGACTTCCTAAGGGAGGTCTGTTTTTGGAATTTATAATAATCCTTGTGCTATAATCGTCCTTATTCCCTTATAGAAGGACATTTCCTTGAAGTTTTTTATAGCAACCGATCATGCAGGCATTGCCATCAAACCTGATGTCATTGTGATGCTCCAACACATGGGGCACGAAGTCATTGATCTTGGACCATTTAATGATGAACGCGTTGATTATCCTGATTACGCACATGCTCTTTGCCTTGAAGTTCTCAAAAACAGTGGAACACAGGGTATTCTTATCTGTGGATCGGGTATCGGTATGAGTTTAGCAGCCAACAAGCATGTTGGCATTAGAGCTGCTCTTTGTCACGACGCTTACACCGCAGAGATGGCACGTGCACATAATGATGCTAATGTACTCTGTTTTGGTCAACGTATCGTTGGACTTGGTGTTGTCGAGTCTATGCTCAAAGCATGGTGTGCTACTTCATTTGAAGGTGGCAGACACGCTGAACGTGTTGAAAAATTAGAGTTATAACCATGGCACTCGAATGGGTTGTAACAACGGTACTGTTTTCCGCTTGTATTTACTTGTTGATTATGGTGTTTTACTTCAAAACGCTTCTACGTAAAGAGAAGCGCAGTAATATTGTCGTCAAACAAACCCTTAATGATGCCGAGGTTGTCATTCGTAAATATCAAGTCCAGCTTCAACGATCACTGGGCAATATTGATATTTTAAGTGACGAACTCAAAAAGGTCAAGAATGACCTCAAATCACTCCGTACACGTAATAGTCAATACCGCATGGAAGGAGACAAACTCCGCCAGCATATTAAAGAGCTTGAAGGAAAGATCGAAGCACTTTTATAATGTACGTGTATTCTTTTGTTTTTGTGTTTATATGTCAACATTTTTCTGCCTCAAAGAGGCAAGCTTTTCAGAGAAACATCGGGCTAATGCCCTTGTTTTGCGCCCTAGTGGCAAACGTAGCTTTTTGAGCTTTGCTTGAAAAGCGTATAAAAAATGAAAAAGGTTATTGTATGAGTCATTTAAGTGAAGCTGATAAAAACTATCTTTTAAATTCTATTCGCGAAATCGAAGATTTTCCAAAACCAGGCATTAAATTCAAAGATATCACAACCCTTTTAGGCGATGCAAAAGCATTTACACTTTTAATGGATCATTTGGCTGAGCGTTATTCTAACATGCAGATCGATTATATTGCAGGTATTGAAAGCCGTGGATTTATCTTTGGTGCAGCACTTGCAGCACGTCTTAAAACACGATTTGTTCCTATAAGAAAACCTGGCAAACTCCCTTACACAACCATTAGTGAAAAATACTCCCTAGAGTACGGTGTTGATGAAGTATGCATCCATATCGACGCTTTTTCATCTGTACAATCATCAAAACCAAAAGTTCTACTTATTGATGATCTTATCGCAACAGGAGGAACAGCTACTGCTGCTGTTAATCTCATCAATAAGGCAGGTGCAGAGTGTATTGAAGCCTGTTTTATTATCAATCTCACATTTTTACAAGGCGATTTAGACATTAAAAAAACCACCTCTGTTTATTCTGTATTAGAGGTGTTCTAATGTACATTCCTAGAGCTTCTAAATTTGACCCTGATGCAAATGGACATTTTGGTATTTTTGGTGGGAGATATGTTCCTGAAACACTGATGCCTGTTCTTTTAGAGCTTGAAAAAGAGTATCAATCCCTTCGTTTCAATGAAAACTTCTGGAGTGAAGTTGAACACTACATGAAAGACTACGTAGGTCGTCCTTCCGCACTCTACTACGCTAAAAACGTTTCACAAGAGTTGGGGGCTAAAGTCTATCTGAAACGAGAAGATCTAAACCATACCGGTGCGCATAAAGTCAACAATACCATCGTGCAAGGTTTGATTGCTAAAAAGATGGGGAAAAAGCGTGTTATCGCTGAAACGGGTGCCGGACAACATGGTGTCGCAACAGCAACCATTGCAGCACTTTTAGGACTTGAATGCGAAGTCTTCATGGGTGAGAAAGATGTTGAGAGACAAGAGCTCAATGTTTTTCGTATGAAACTCTTAGGTGCAAAAGTTCACTCTGTTAAGAGTGGAAGTAAAACACTCAAAGATGCGATGAATGAAGCGATTCGTTATTGGGTCACTCATGCACGCGACACGTTTTACATCATTGGAACCGTTGCAGGTCCACATCCTTATCCTATGATGGTGCGTGATTTTCAAGCAATTATTGGCTATGAAGCAAAAGCACAAATTTTAGTGAAAGAAAAACGTCTTCCCGATATGGTTGTAGCGTGTATTGGTGGTGGAAGCAATGCTATGGGTATCTTTAGCCATTTCTTAGGTGAAGAAGGTGTCCAATGCATCGGCATTGAAGCCGGTGGTCATGGCGTTGATACCGATAAACATGGCTGTTCACTCGCCAAAGGAAGCCCAGGTGTACTTCATGGACAGATGAGTTACCTCCTCCAAGATGATGATGGGCAAATTCTTGAGGCACATTCTATTTCTGCAGGACTTGATTACCCAGGCATTGGACCAGAACACGCGTATCTTAAAGACCTTGGTATTGCTAAATACGATAATATCACCGATCAAGAAGCATTAGATGCTTTTGTATGGTTGAGCCGTAAAGAAGGCATTATCCCTGCATTTGAAAGTGCTCATGCCGTAGCATACCTTAAAAAAATCCCTAAAGAAGAGATCAAAAACAAAGTCATTATTGTGAATCTCTCTGGCCGTGGGGATAAAGATATGGTTCAAGCAAAATCAATTTTGAATATAGGATAAGACCATGAGTGAATTTTTAAATAAACACTCTGGAAAACTTTTCACTCTTTTTATGGTCGTTATTCTCTCTACATTAGGCTATGTTTTATACATGGCTCCTGTTGTTGGATTGGAAAATAAATTCATCTATTTGATGAAAGAGTATGGCTATATCATTCTCTTTTTCTGGGGTATGCTAGAGGGTGAAATGGGTCTTGTTATGGCAGGCTTACTCACCCATACAGGTGACATGAACCTCTTTCTTGCTATCTTTGTAGCAGGACTCGGTGGTTTTGCAGGTGATCAAGTCTACTTTTACATCGGACGTTTTAACAAAAAATTTGTTCATAAAAAGCTCAAAGGTCAACGCCGTAAACTCGCTCTTGCACACCTGCTTCTAAAAAGATACGGTTGGCCGATTATTTTTATCCAACGTTATCTCTATGGCCTTCGTACCGTTATTCCAATTTCTATTGGACTTACACGCTACAGTGGGAAAATGTTTGCCTTTATCAATCTTATTTCCGCATGGTTTTGGGCGGCACTGACGATTATTCCAACATGGTATTTTGGTCAAGAGATTCTTATTGTGATACATTGGGCAAAACAACACTGGTATTTTGCTATTCCATTAGCTGCTATCATTGGTGGTGGTATCTCTTATTATTTTCATAAAGTTACAGACAAGACATTTAAGGAAAAACATGCAAATCGCACTACTGAACAAAAAAATTAATGAAGCAATCGTAGACGCAAAAATCGTCTTCGTTATTAATAAAGACCTAAATCACGCTTCTATTGCAGATAAAGAGACATTAGAGCTTTTGGGATTTAAAGGTGAAAGTGAAGAGACACTCTTTGTACCTTCAAGTAAAACCATTTATGTAGGATGTGACTCGCTAGATGCCGATGAAATTCGCCTTGCAGCTTCAAAAGCACTCGAATGCATCAAAAAAACAAATCTCAAATCACTTGCTATTGGAACCTACTCCAATGACTGCCCTGGTGTAAATATCAAAGCTCTTGTTGAAGGCTTTATCTTAGGGAGCTATACCTTTGATACCTACAAAAGTAAAAAAGAGCCTTCAAAACTTGAAAAAATCATCATCTGTTTAGATGATTATAGCCGTGTTGATGTTTCACTCGAAACAGCTACTAAAGCACTACGTTCAGCAACTGCTGTAGCAGAAGCAACGAATTTTGCAAAAGAAATCGTCAATGCAACACCGCAAGACATGACACCTATGGCACTCGCGGATGTTGCTCAAACCCTAACCTCTATTCCAAATGTCTATTGTAAAGTGATGGATGAGAACTTTTTGAAAGCACAAGGCATGAATGCATTTCTCGCTGTTAATCGTGCAAGTGTCCATCCTCCACGCCTTATTCATCTTACCTATAAGCCAAAAGAGGTCAAAAAACGTTTTGTGTATGTAGGTAAAGGTTTAACGTATGATAGTGGTGGACTTAGCCTAAAACCAAGTGAGCATATGGTCACTATGAAAGCCGACAAAAGCGGTGCAGCTGCCGTGATGGCTATCTTAAAAGGTGCTGCTACGCTTGAGCTGCCATATGAAATTCATGCCATTATTGGGGCAACTGAAAATATGATCGGAGGCGATGCCTACAAGCCTGATGATGTTTTAGTTGCAAAAAATGGCAAAACTATTGAAGTACGCAATACAGATGCGGAAGGTCGTTTAGTTTTAGCTGATTGTCTCTGCTACGCACAAGAGCTCAAACCTGATTTACTGGTTGACATGGCGACTCTTACGGGTGCATGTGTGGTTGCCCTTGGCGAATACACAACAGGTATTATGGGTCACAACAGTGAACTAAAACACTCTATGCGTAAAGCTTCTGATAAAAGCGGTGAACTCAGCGGAGTTCTACCATTTAATAAATACCTCAGAAAACTTCTCAAAAGCTCTGTAGCAGATATGTCAAACATCAGTTCAAGCCGTTATGGTGGCGCTATTACTGCGGGTCTTTTCCTTGATAATTTTATCGAAGAAGAGAATAAAGACAAATGGTTACACCTTGATATCGCAGGTCCAGCGTACCTTGAAAAAGCATGGGGTTATAACCAATTTGGCGCAACAGGTGCAGGAGTAAGAATGAATCTTTACTGGATGATCGAAGAAAATAAAAAATAGGCTTCTTGCAAAATTGCAAGAAAGTTCTGCCTCAAAAGAGGCAAGCTTTAGAACCATAGCGGTTAGCGTAGGTCTTTGAGCTTTGCCCAAAGATCGTTAATAAAGAGTTCACAAGAACTCTTATAAAAGATGGAGTTTAATGAAACCCAAAATCGTCTTGATTGGGGCCTCTACTGGAGGTCCTGGTCATCTCAAAAAAATTTTATCTGCTATTTCGCCAACGTTTAACGGTGCTATTGTTATCGCTCAACATATGAATGCGACATTTATTCCTAGTTTCATCAGCCAATTTCAAAACGAACTCAATCTGCCCGTTCATGCTGTCGATAAAAAAATGAGTTTACATAACGCAAACATCTACATTTGCCCTCAAAACTGTCGTATGCGAAAGGGAGATTTTTCACCTAAAATTGAGCCTGTTGAAGAGGGAGATACTCCTTACAATCCAAGCATCGATTCACTCTTTTCTTCTAGCGTTGAATGTGCGAAAGATGCAGAGATATTAGCTGTTTTACTCACTGGAATTGGGCATGATGGTGCCAATGGACTTAGTGAATTGCAAAAAATTGGCGCAAAATGCATAGCAGAAAGTGAAAAAAGTGCTATAGTATATGGAATGCCAAAGCGTGCTATAGAAATTAATCCCAATATTGTCTCATTACCATTAGACGATATTGTTCAAACCATTAAAAAATTTGGAGAATCTTAATGTTGTTTTGGAAAAGAAAAAAAGAGCCAGAAATCGCACTTAAAAACGAAGTTGCAGCTCCTCAAGAGTTCAACACTTTTGGGCTTCAAGATCTTTTGCATTACATTAAACGTGAAATCGGCATTGATCTTTTCTCAAAAAATAGTGTCATTGAAACCAAACTCCGCCTCTTTTGTGAACGCAAAGAGATTTACAGCTTTCGCAAACTCTTTGAAGCGCTTCAACATGATAGAGCACTGAGACAAGACCTCATTGACTTAGTCACCGTCAATGAAACCTATTTCTACCGTGAAGAGTCACAACTTGATTTAGCAGTTAACTTTGCGCTCTCTATTCCCAATGTCAAAATTCTTTGTGCACCATGTGCTTCAGGTGAAGAGGTCTATTCTCTTTCTATGATGTTACAAGAGAGAAGAAGAGAACCAAGAGAATTTAGTATTACGGGTATTGACATTAATTCAGAAGCGATCGAGAAGGCACAAAAAGGTCTTTTTTCAGAACGCTCTTTGCATAAATTAGATCAACGTCTTAAAGAGAAATTTTTTACACAAGAAGATCGCTTTTACCGTGCAAAGCGCGAATATTTTTCGTCTATTTCTTTCACGAAAGTCAATATTTTTGAACACGAGTTCCTCTCGTTGGGCAAATTTGACATTATATTTTCACGTAATATGCTCATCTACTTTGATGATGACTTTCGTCTAAAAACGATTGAGCGTTTCGCGACACTTCTCAAACCTGAGGGAAAACTCTTCTTAGGACATGCAGATATCATCCCTGAGAATCCTTATTTTATAAAACATACCGATCATCGTCTCTCTTACTATGTAAAAAAGTCCTAATCTTCTTTACATAGCAACTGTTTTTAGAGTGTTTTAACCAATGCGCTTATGGCTTTGAAATGTGTATGGTTTGCACTTTGCACCAGTTCAAATAAAAGCGACTCTGTTGTGCAAAGCCATGCACCCTCTTTTTCCATACGGTGAAGGGCTACTTCATGGTCTTTATATTTTCGAGAGCCTATAGCATCGACACATAACATCACTTCAAAGCCTGCTTCGATAAGATCACGTACACTTTGCAGCACACACACATGACTCTCAACACCTACAACAACCACACACGTAACATTTAAATCCCTTAGCTTAGACATAACATCATCATTTTGACAACAACTAAAAGTGCGTTTTTCATACACACTTTTTTCGAGAAGAACGGCACGTAGAGAGCTAATAGTCTCGCCTAAACCTTGCGTGTATTGTTGATTGCATAAAATAGGAATTTCTAAATGCTGAAGTCCCTGTATAAGTGCTATTAAATGTTTTTCTATACGTTCATGATCTTCGATATGCACAAAGAGGCGTTCTTGAACGTCCACTAAAAGCATCGCTGTTTTTTCAGGAAAAAGGCGCATGAAAATTCCTTATTTTTTTTATTATCATAACCTACTCGCTCTTAATTAAGTCATGCTAGACTACAATAATCTTTAAAATTGATTTTATGAGGGATTTATGGCAACATCTGTGCTTATTTTACCAGGGTATCAAGACTCAGGAGCTGAGCATTGGCAGACGCTTTGGGAGAAAGAAAATCCTGACTTTAAACGGGTTATTCAAAACGATTGGGAACACCCTATTTGTCATGAATGGGTAGCGAAACTTGAAGAAGCCGTTGCAGAGGCAGGTGAAGATGTCATCCTTGTGGCACATAGCCTTGCCTGCTTAGTGGTTGCACATTGGGATGCACAAAAGATACACTCTTCTATTAAAGGAGCGCTTTTTGTTGCACCTCCAGATCCACATTCTGCCGTTTTTCCAACTGCTGCTGAGGGGTTTGAAAACACTCCTATGGGATTGCTTGATTTTCCAAGTATTATTATCGCTAGTACGAACGATCCATATGCAACGATAGATTATGCAAAAAGTTTGGCGAAAGCGTGGGGAAGTGCTTTTGTTAACGTAGGAGACAAAGGGCACATTAACAGTGCGAGTGATATTGGTTCATGGGAAGAAGGAAACGCTTACTTAGGACAGCTTCAACGTGCATGAAGCCTCAGTATGAGGCTTCATATCTAACAACCACAGCTCTGACCGCCGGCATTTACCATTTCTATTTTGTCTTCTTGATTTGGGATAAGGCATAAAAATTCATAATCTTCATCACCAATCACATGATACGAATGAGGTACACCTGCTGGAACAAAGATGACATCATCTTTGACTGCAATGAAACTATCATCGCCCATACGCACTCTGGCTTTTCCTTTTAAAACATACTGCTCATGTTCAACCGTATTGGTATGAAATGGCATATGCCCATCTTTTTTAATGACAAACTTACGCATTGCAAAATGAGGCGCAACTTCAGGAGAAATGAGCATCTGCATACTTGCACCCTCACCTGCTTGAAGCGGAGTACTTGGAATTTCACTAAGAGATTTTTTCATAATAAGCCTTTGCTATAAAATTAACGAATTTCAAATTTTAACTCTTCTAACCTTGCAATTCTATCTTCTGTAGAAGGATGCGTTGAAAAAAGGGATGCAAAAGAGATGTCCTTACCCGAAAAAGGGTTAATAATAAACATATGCGCACTCTCTGGTGTCGCTTCGTGTACCATACCTCGTTGATTATAATTGGAAAGTTTTGCTAACGCACTTTGCAACCATTCAGGGTGTTTTGTTAAACGAGCCGCACCTTCATCTGCCATATACTCACGATTCCGACTAATCGCCATCTGAATGACTGCCGCTGCAAGCGGTAGAATAATCGCAAGAACAATCATCACAATAGGATTAGGACGATTTTCTCTATCTCCACCAAATATAGCACCAAATTGCATCATATTGGCAATAACACCAATTGCACCTGCGATTGTTGCTGCAATGGTTCCCACTAAAATATCATAGTGCCTTACGTGGCTAAGCTCATGGGCAAGTACCGCTTCTACTTCGTCATCATCTAAAAGCTCTAAAAGCCCTTCTGTGACTGCAACGGCAGCATGTGAAGGGTTGCGCCCTGTGGCAAACGCATTGGGTGTAGAATCGGGAATAATATAGACTTGAGGCACTGGAATATTCGCTTTTGAACTTAAACGCTCAACAATAGCATAAAGTCCGCTCGCTTCTTGGTGTGTTACAGGCACAGCATTGTAATGTCTAAGAACGAGCTGATCGGAATAAAAGTAGCTCACAAAGTTCATGACACCAGCCATAACAAGGGCAATTAACATGCCTTGAGAGCCTCCCATCATGCCACCAACCCATACAAACATCAATGTCATTAAGGTTAATAATACGACGGTTTTAACAACTTCCATATCCATTCTCCTTCAAATAAAGATGGCTTTATTTTAGCGAAGTATAGTAAATAGTTTTTACATGTAAGCCATTGTGCTATAATGCCAAGATCATATTTAAGGACGATTATCACGTGAGATTGCCTCTAGGTTTCGGCAAAAAGGGCTATTTTAGGCTCGCTTCCATTCAAGCATCAACGATTGAGTATAAAACAAAGCGCCATCAAACACGCTTGATTCATACGACACGTCTGTTTGCCGATACCTGCGATGAAGAAATCATCGAAGATGACCCACCTCCACTTACCGCCGTTGCCTTTTTAGGATTTGTCTCTTCCTACCGTCCTCGTATTTGTAAATGCAGTCGCCTTTTTGCAAAACGTGCCCACTCCGCCATAAAGCGTGCCAAAAAAAGACGTAAATCTAATTGTAACTGCCGCTATTTCAGCTTTCGCCGTTCAGGCATCCACCCTCCTCTTTTTCCTTTTTTACAACCCATTTAATCACACGCTTTGCCACGCATTTTAGCTGGTTTCATTTTTCAAAAAAGTATGGCTTTTTTGATAGGTATAAAACAAGGAAAAAGTATGTCCAAAACTTATGTTACAGGATTTCCTCGTATCGGGGAAAAACGTGAGCTCAAATTTGCATTGGAAGCATTTTGGGCAGGGAATGCCTCTTTTGAAGAGGTCAAAACAGTTGCGAAAACATTACGCGAACGCCACTGGAAGTATCAACAAGAACATCACATCGACTTTATTTCATGCAATGATTTTAGCCTTTATGACACAATGCTCGATACCATCGTTATGCTAGGAGCTATTCCTCCTCGTTTTGTCGGAATCGAAGATAAAACGGAACGTTATTTTGCAATGGCAAGGGGTGATGCACAACGCGCTGCTATGGAGATGACCAAGTGGTTTAATACCAATTACCACTACATTGTCCCAGAAATTCATGCGCATATGGCGTTTCACGTGGACATTTCAAAAATTGTAGATGAGTACATCGAGGCTAAGGCACTTGGATTAAATCCAAAGATAAATCTTATAGGCCCTTTAACCTTTCTTGCCCTTGCAAATCCTGTCGATGGAAGCGATATTTTCTCGCTATTTGATAGCATCCTAGAAGCGTATGAAAAAGTTTTAAAAGCGATTGAAAGCTTAGGTGAAGAGATTGTCGTACAATTTGATGAACCTTTATTTGCCAAGACGTTAGAGCCAAAGTTTTTGAGCTTACTCAAAATCGCTTATGATACGCTTGGCACAACAAGCCACAATCTTAAAATCGCGGTTGTAACCTACTTCGATCGTGCTAATGAAGCGGTTGAAGTACTAGGAAATTGCCCTATCTGGGCTATTGGGCTTGATTTTGTGTATGGAGAAGAAAACCTCAAAGCGCTTTCGCATCTTAAAGATAAAATGCTTATTGCTGGTATTATCGATGGACGAAATGTTTGGAAAAACAATACGGCTAAAACCTATGCACTTTTAGAGCAAATCAGCGAAACCGTTGATGCCAAACGTCTCATTCTCTCCACGTCGTGCTCTCTTTTGCATGTCCCTTTTAGCACTCGTTTTGAAGAAAAAATGGAGCCTGAAGTGAAAAATCGCCTCAGCTTTGCACTGGAAAAATTAGCAGAGTTAGAGCACATAAACACACTATGGGAGAAAAAAGAAAAACCTATAGCAAACGAATGCCCTAAAATAGCGACTTCCACAAAAAGTGCTGCTATTTTTTATACACGCTCTTCTTATGCGACGCGATCTTTATTGCAACAAAAAGCACTCAACTTACCACTTTTCCCAACCACAACCATTGGCTCTTTCCCTCAAACCAAAGAGACACGAGCGGTCCGCAATGCTTATAAGAAAGGTGAGATATCACAAGAACAGTATGAAGCATCCCTAAAAACATCCATACAAGAGTGTGTTACCATTCAAGAAGAGCTTGGTCTTGATGTCTTAGTACATGGCGAATTTGAGCGCAACGACATGGTCGAATACTTTGGCGAACTCTTAGAAGGCTTTGCCTTTAGTCAAAACGGTTGGGTTCAAAGCTATGGCAGCCGTTGTGTCAAACCTCCGCTTTTATACGGCAGTGTGAAACGAAAACAAACGCTTAGTGTTGACTGGACAGTCTATGCACAAAGTCTAACCAATAAGCCAATGAAAGGCATGCTCACAGGTCCTGTGACCATTTTGAACTGGTCGTTTGTGCGCGATGACATTCCAAAAAGTGAAGTCGCTTTTGAGGTTGCCAAAGCGATTGCTGAAGAGGTTGATGATCTACAACGTCACGACATCAAGATCATTCAAGTGGATGAAGCAGCCTTTAAAGAGGGGTATCCCTTACGTGAAGAAAAAATCAAAGCCTATGAAAAATGGGCCGTGGAGAGTTTCAAAGCTTCTGTTGGAACGGCGTGGGATCAAACACAGATTCATACTCATATGTGTTACAGTAACTTCAACGACATCATTGACACGATAGAGCGTATGGATGCTGATGTCATCACCATTGAGACTTCACGCAGTGGCAATAAACTGCTCAAAGTCTTTCAAAAAGCAAACTACAAAGCGCAAATTGGACCAGGGGTGTATGACATTCACTCACCGCGTATTCCAAGTGTAGAAGAGATGAGCGAGCAGATCAAAGCGTTCTTACAGGTTCTGCCTAAAGAGCAACTCTGGATCAACCCAGATTGTGGGCTTAAAACAAGAGGTTGGCAGGAGACCAAAGCGGCACTTGCCAACATGATTAAAGCGGTGCAGTTAGCACGCTAAAATCACTACGAGAGGGGATACCTCTCGTAGCCTATATGTTCCTTACTTTTCAAACCACTCTCTTGTATTGTTTGCTATGCGCACCAATGCCAGCATGACAGGCACTTCCACCAGTACCCCTACGACTGTTGCGAGTGTTGCACCTGATTGCAATCCAAAGAGCGTAATCGCTACGGCTACAGAGAGCTCAAAAAAATTACTTGCACCTATCATGCCAGCAGGTGCTGCAATGTTATGAGGAAGTTTCCACACACGTGCCCAACCATACGAGATGTAAAAAATAAAAAACGTTTGGATAGTAAGAGGAATTGCAATCAAAAGTACGTGCAACGGGTTGTTGAGAATGATATCGCCTTGAAACGTAAAGATAATGATAAGTGTGAGCAAAAGCCCTAAAATGGTCGTGTTGTTAAATTTTTTAATAAACACATTTTCAAAGTAACTAAGCCCTTTGTGCTTTATGACGTAACGACGTGAAAGATACCCGCTAAGTAAAGGAATAACAACAAATAAAATCACCGATAAAAAGAGCGTGTCATAAGGGACAAAAACATTGCTTACACCCAGCAAAAAAGCCACAATGGGCGTGAATGCAATAAGTAAAATCAAATCATTCACCGCTACTTGAATCAAGGTATAAGCAGGATCGCCTTTGGTGAGATGGCTCCATACAAACACCATCGCCGTACAAGGAGCCGCGCCTAGTAAGATGGCTCCTGCTAAGTATTCATTCGCAAGATTTTCAGGCAAAAAGCTTGCAAAAATTACTTTAAAAAATAATGCCGCAATAAGGTACATCGTAAACGGTTTGATCAACCAATTCACCGTACAGGTAATGCACAAACCTTTAGGTTTTTTACCCGCATCTAAAATACTCGCAAAGTCAATTTTGAGCATCATCGGGTAAATCATCAACCAAATGAGAATCGCGATAGGTATGGAGACATTGGCATATTCAAAACGGCTTAACGTGTGAGGGATAATAGGAAAAAACTGACCAATAGCAACACCTACAACAATACACAAAGCCACCCACACGGTAAGATAACGCTCAAAAAAGCCCATACCAGAAGCGGTTTTTGTAGATTCATTTTGCATCACAACATCCTTTATATATCAACATATATTGATGTAAATTGTCAGTCTTTTTGAAAACCAACAACTGCTATAAATGAGCCAGTACAAACCGGCAACTTTATCTCAAACGCTATAGTTGTCGCATCAAATATTTATCACGTTATATTATATCAATTTCGTAGCATAGACATAGCATAAGCATTATGGATTTATGCATCATCTAGGAGTATGAGGAGAATTTTCTCCTCACACTTATGCGGTTTTAAAAACAGCGAGAGATTGGCTAAGTGCCTCAGCTAAAGCAGAAACATGTTTTGCAGAAGATGCGATCTCTTCGACACTTCTAGCATTGGAGCTTGAGAGCTCGTTAATAATACTTATTTTAGTGATGACCGCTTCATGAACAAGCTTGATATTCTCTTTCATTTTAAGAGCAACATGATGAGTCACATCGGTAGTTTGATTCAGCATAGAAACAGCTTCATTGGTTTGGACTGAAACTTTTTCAGAGAGATTGCATAGCGCATGAATACGCACACTATTGGTATTCATCTCGCCACTAATATCATTGATTGACTGTACAATTAAATTGACCGTAGTATTGGTTTCCAATAAACTTTTTTGCGTACGCTCTGCTAACTTTCTTACCTCATCAGCCACCACCGCGAAACCTCGTCCATGTTCCCCTGCGCGTGCCGCTTCAATAGCCGCATTTAAGGCTAAAAGGTTAGTTTGATCTGCGATTTCACTAATCACATTTAAAACTGATTTTACTTGAACCGCTTCGGTTGCAAGATGATTCAGTCTCTCATTCATATGTGTTTCAATAAGTACGGTTTCATTGAGTTGGGTTAATGTTTCCTCTAATGAACGTTGTGCTATGGTTAAACTTTTTTGTGCCTCAAGGGTTATATTCTCCGCTTCATTGGTACGTTCATTCATCTCTTCCATCTGTAACAACACATGTTGCGCCTCGTGTGTTGTTACCGTGACGATACCCGCTTCTTCTTCTGCCCTTTGACCAATTTGAAAACATGTTTGGGAAAGTTCTTCGGCAACAGATGCATTTTCAAAGGCATTATTTTTAGCAGCATTGAGCGTACGAGATATCTCATCGAGCAGAAGGTTGAGTGAGTTCATTGTCTCTTTAATTTCGTCGTTTGAACCCGTATCTATCTTGACCTGTAAGTCTTTATGGTGTTGAATATACTCTATCCATTTTTTTGCGTTAATCACAGATTTTTGAATGCTTTGGTTGGTTATGCCAAAAAGAACCAGCAAAAACAAAGAAACACTACCCAGTGCAATTTTTCCCATCATAGCACTGTTATCAAGGCTTTCAAAATTGACCTCTTTTACACCCTCGCCTAAAACGTTTGTTTGATGAATAATCGCATCAAACAGTGTAGCAGATTGGAGAGTAAGTGCTTTAAACTCTTCATATTCTGCTGCGTTGGTTTGGGCAAAAGTATTCTCTTGAATACCAGATCCATGTTTTTGAAGTAATACAACACGTTTTTTACTAATTGCGTACCACTTCTCTACATCGTTTTTTAATGCAACAATTCTCTCTTGGTTTATTTTAGCAAGTAAAATGGGGAAAAGTGTATCGATAGATGAGAGCGTTTCTTTATAATTTTGCTCGAATGATTCTAAACGTTTGGCATCAAGGAAGAGTTGAAAACCTCTTAGCTCCATCATGCTTTGCGCAACGTGAGTTTCTACCTTTCCGATGATCCATAACCGTGTAGCAGTCATTTTACCATCATGACTCAAGGTGATGATTTCATAGCCTAAAATAAAAACACCTATGAATAAAATACCTAACATAAGGAACAATTTTCTTTTAATTGTCGCAAAAAACATATCTATCCCTTGATTTTATTTTAATTTTCAATCTTTTTAAATATGGTCTTCACTACTCTCTTGTATCATTAAATTTTTTCTCTCAATGCATCCTTTACTCTCAAGAGCATCCAAGAGTTGAAGTGTTTCTTCATAAAGTTTTGCATACATGCATGCATGATGCTCAAACTTTTTGCGCTCTTTTTTAGCGTACAGCCAAGCCCAAAGTACAGAGAGCCCAAACACACCGTAAATCTCCCACTGCCACTCTTTTAAGTTAAGCAAGACAATAAAATACTGCACCGAAAAGAGGACAAAAAATTCGATTGACATGATAATGACAAGAATCGAACTTTGTTCAAAATCAATCGTGTATTTTTCAATCTCTTGTAGTGTTGCTAAATTCGTATTCACACGCCTTACATCTTTTTTATCTTCCGTATCAACCAATGCTTCATCAATAGGCTTGATATGGATATTGCTGATGTTGTATTCGAGGTTTGTTTGTTTGTAAGCTTCTAAAATCTCAGGATGTGTTTGTAAACAGTGTTCTATATCGATGAGTTCGATATGTTTCTTACCAAGCGCTTTTTCAACATCTTGATAGACTAAATCATAAAGCCCTATGGTTTTAATCTCTCGTGCAACACGTTCTAAATGTATCATCGTTGACACTTTATAAAGAAGTTGCACCGCATAAAGCGGTGCAAAAAAGATTAAGCATTTGCTGGCTCAATGCCATAGCTTGCTTCTTTGTTCTTTGATGGTAAGAAGATACCAATAAGACCTTTGAGTCCAACAGACATAATGACGTTGAACAAGAAAAGAAGCCAAGCAACAAGTAACATCGTGCCACAAATCGCTGCAAGAATCATAAAGAGGTTATATTCGCCATTGAAGTAAAGATGACGTCTAAGCATACCATCAAGTCCTGCCATACCCATAAATGCACCCATACCGATACCACCAATAAGGTGTAACCAGAAATGCGCATTGGCTAGTTTTGTACTCCAAAGCTTTGCATTGTTGGTTACCAGTGGCCAAAGGACATATACCGCACTATAAAGTGTCATATAAAGACCAACGATAATTGCAATATGTACGTGCGCACCGATGATCCATTGCGTATTGTGAAGGACACGGTTCATTGCCATATCGGCTTGAATGATACCCGCAGGAACAGCCAAACCAAATCCGATTAAACCGCCAAGAAGGTATTTGAGCTCCATTGTCATTTTAAGCGGTCTTGCTTTCCAAAGGGTTACAAGTGTAATGAACAGCGCTAAACCTTGTGTCAAAAGTTCAAACGCCGTTACCATCTCGCCAGAGATAAGTTTCATCATTTCTGGTTGACCTTGATCTGCAAGCAAGTGGTGAGACCACACCATCCATGAAACCAAAAGCTCTAGCATCAACGCCGCACGTGCAACGTTTTCCATAAAAAGTTTTTGCCCTGTTATCAGTGTTGCTAAAAGATACCAAGAACCCGCGACATAGATAAGTACCAATCCATCAGCAACAAGGTCAAGTCCCCACCAGAACCAGTTTTTATATAACAGCGCATCAATAGACGCAACATCTAATTTAACGCCACCCATATCGGCAAGAAGATAGACAAGAACTAAAACACCCGCTGATAAAATAACAAGCGCATCGAGGAAGGTATCGACTGTTCCTCTAAAAATAGCAACAACAGGTAACGAAAGCGCTGGCTCTTTTGAATACGGTTGTTTACCAGTCAGTTTATGAACAAGATTGAGCATACCATCGATACCAAAACCAGAGATAAGAAGCTCTTTTGTTGTTTTGTTCTTATGAACACCCACTTTTGAAAAGACGGTTGCATAAATGTTATAAATAAAGAGCAATGTTCCTATCATAATGAGCGCAACACCGACGATAAACATAACGCCACCAATCGCTTTAAATTGTGTTGTATCCGCAGGCAATGGCCAGTAAAGCGTATAAAGCGGTGCATAGTTATAAACAAATGAAGCTAACCACGATGTCATTGTTCCAACCGTAATTAAAATCCATGTAGCATTCGCTAATTTAATGCTATACAACGGCTTTTTTGTTAGAAATGGCACGAGGAAAAGAAATGCTCCAAACACTAACTGATAGGTTGAACCAAAAATACCAACGATAGGATGAACGGTCATAATAGAGAAGTAATGATCGACACTACCATGAACAGGAGGAACAGAAGGTGCAATAGACGCTGCACGCATAATCATACCCTCTAACGCTGCCAATCCATAAAATAAAAATGAAACGACAACGGCTCTTAGTGTTGCTTTTTGTAAAGCATTCAAACTCATATGATCAAATTTATTATCTGCGCCATGAACAAAATCATGCATAAAACTCATTTAGAACCTCCTTGAGCCAATTTGGTTTTACAACCTCTCACTTCCATAATGCTAGGTACGAACATACCATTTCCTTTTGGACCAGAGTACTCTGTCGACATAAGATCAAATACACCCTCATCATGGAATGTCCATAAAATGGTATTTTTAGAACCTGGATTGACTTGCATTTGCGTTACCATGGTTCCATCTTTACGGAATAGTCCGAAACCATAGACCAAATCTTTACTCGTAACATCAAACAATATTTTTTGCCCGCATTCGACGACAAGCTTTTCACTTGGAAGTTGAAACTGATGTTTTTCAACCACAACTTTATAGACTTTATCTGGTGTGATACTTTCACGCATAATGTCCTGTGCAACCCAAGGAACTACATTGTACGTAAAAATATGGTGCCCGACTCCCGCTGCCACCAAAAATGCGATAAACCCATAAAAAGGGATGCGCACTAAAGGCTTTGCTGCTTCACTACGTGTAAGGTTATAACCAAACCAAGCAATGATCGCAATAATGAGCAATGCATAAATGGTATATGCAACATTGTGGAATGCCAACAACTCTAAAGAGTTCAAAAACGTCATACCTCATCCTTTGTTTTTTATTACTACCAAAAGGTAGTATTTAACCAGTGCAATACTACTAAAGCGAAAATTAAAAATTGCTGATAGATTTTTACTTTAAAAATACTATATTTATTGTGTTATCTGTGTTTAATATTTTTTCTATACAATACAGATGACTTCTTAGAACACTACAATCAATTTTCTATAGCAAGAAGTTTATGAATTGACGGAGAATCGTATGAAACTTAAAACAACATCTGAATATGCTCTACGCATTTTGTCACACATGAGCCTTCATGAAGAAGACCAGCATACTGCAAAAGGACTTTCAGAAACACTCAATATCCCTTATAAATATCTCACACGCATTATGACTAATCTAGGAAAAGCTGGATTTATTAGTTCAACCAGAGGGAAAAATGGTGGATTTATCTTTGCAAAACCTGTTGAGGAAATCACCCTTTACGATATTTTAGAAGTAATGAATGATCTAAATGATGATGTATGTATTATGGGAGAAGGACTCTGTGGGCAAGGTGAGCATTGTGCTTTGCATGAATGTTGGTCAAAGCCTAAGCAACTCATCGATGAAATGTTTAAAAACTCTACACTCAAAGATCTTCATAAAAAACACTAGACCTTCTCAATATTTTGAAGTTTAATGTACATCATCGCTGTCATCACAGCATCATTGAGGGCATCGTGTTTGCCAAAAATTGGCAAGCCCAAATCCTTCATCATAACATCAAACCGTAAATCTATAACGCCATCAGGAATGAGCTTTATCTTTTTATCGTGGTAGAGCCCTGAGACTTCAATTTGTCGGTTTGGTAAAGTGATGCCAAGATAGGGTTTTAGGTATTTGTTAATCATCTTGATGTCAAATTCAAGGTAATAACCGACCAACGGACGAGATCCGATAAAGTGTAAAAACTTCGTAATCGCTTCACGTGCTTCACACCCATTTTGTAGGTCTATATTGCGAATTTGGTGAATCTTGATACTCTGTTCATTGATCTCTCGTGTGGGTTTTACAAAGAGTTCAAACTTTTCGGACATCAAGATTTTGTTGCCTTTGAGCTTTACCGCTCCGATAGAGAGAATCTCATCTTTTTTAGGATTGAGGCCTGTTGTTTCGGTATCAAAGACCACCACTTCATCCAAAGGAGCTTCCTCAAATAAAAAACGGTACTGTTCATCGTTAAGGTTTTTAGCATTACGCTTGGCAAAAAAAGAGGCAAACATCTTAACTCACCATAGAGAGTTTAAAATGATGCATCAAAAACTTCTTAAATTTGTTGACAATTTTAAAGCTGTCTTTGAGAAGTTCTAGCTCTAATTGGTTGAGGTTTTCGATGTTAACAAAGTTATCGAGCCCTTTGCCCTCGCCTCGTGCTAAACGCTCTTTGAGACGCAAGTTTAGAAGCGTATCAAGTGCCTCGATGAGCGCACCTGCAAAATCACTATCGATGACATCGAGTTTTGCAAGTTTTTTAATGCGTGTTACTGTATCGGTAGGCTCGATTTTATGCTCTAATGCAAGTGCACGCACTCCTTGAACGATGGGGAAGATACCCCCTTTTTTGACATCAATTTTATTGTTTTCAGAAATCAGTGTTGTAAAAATGCCTATGGGTGTTTCAAACGCTATGGCAGCCTTAGCAAAGTTGGCTAAAAAAGGGCTTTGCCCCTCTACTCGCTCAAATACTTCAGCTTTAAGTTTAAGAAGCATTGAGCTTTCACCTGCAACAGGAATCGCATCAAAAAAGATCGCAAGGTTCATCACATCTTCCATTGTTGGAGCATCAAACCACCTCATAATCTCTTTATGATAAGAACTCCAATGCTTGCACCAATAAGGGTTTGAAACCATGATGTTACCTTCACAGCGGGGGAAACCAAAGTCGATGAGCGTTTCGGTGAAGCGTTGCATATAAGGAACATACAGGCTTTCATCCATACCATCATCGATAATAAGGGCATTGTCTTGGTCGGTTTTTAAGAGTTGTTCTTTACGCCCTTCACTCCCCATAACAATCAAACACGCTTTTTTAGCCAACTCAGGTGGTAAAATCATCCCATAGAGTTTTTCGTAAATCTTCTCATTGATTTCAGAGATGAGCTTAGCGATATAATCAACCTTTGTCCCTTTTACATGTAGCTTTTTTACAATGTTAATGAGGTCAGAACTGGCTTGTTTTAGCTCATCAACGGTCGTTGCTTTTCGTATCTGAACGGCAACAAGATAGGTATGATTGGCAAAGTAGCTCAGCAAATCCAACTGCTCTAAAATACCTATAATTTCACCATCACGCGTTACAACAATGCGTTTAATCGAATGCTTGGTAAAGCTAAGAAGCGCATTGAATAAATAGTCATCGGCTTCGATGGTTATGATAGGATGCAGTGCGATCGGTCCAATTGCGGCATGTTTGTCATATTCGTTAAAAAGAACATGACGACGCACAATACTATCAGTTACAATGCCATACTCATAACCATCGCCATTACGTACGATGATACAACTGCTTTTTTTGGCCTCCATCTGCTTGAGCGCATCCATGATGGAGCACTCTTTCTCAACAATAGTTGGCTCATGTAAATAGCTGTCTTGCACCCGTGCCATCATAAAACCCGAAAGCTCAGTGGTATACTCTTTAGCTTTAGCAGATTGGATTTTATTGGCAAGGTCTTGAATGAAATATGCCTTAAATGCGGCATTGCTATCAAGGAGTGAGAGGAAGTCCTCTTTTTTGAGTTCATAACAGATAAGCTCTTCAAGGACTTTAAAACAGCTCTCGCTTTTGTTGTAAATCAGTGCATCCGCATCAAATGAATTGGACTTGCTGTACACTTTAAGCAGTTCTTCTTCGTTATACTCCCCTACTTCACCTTTGATGATGATGTATAAAAACTCAGAAGGCTTTGAAGGAGAGAGAAGCACAGTCTCTTTTTTATAATAGGCGATGTTCATAGCACCTATGGCTTTACTTATCTCCGCTTTTGTCAGCAGTTGAAACGGGTGAATGGAGCGTAAAAACGCCTCAAGATCGTACATACTCATGCAAAGCCCTTTAACTGTAATGAACAGATTGTAACGTGGAAGAGTGGAGTTCATCCTTACATGAAAAAGTTAATGGATAAGACGCCTCAAGAATGTGGCATAATTGCACACAAAAAATAAGGAAATGATCTTGCATCCAACCATCGAAACATTTTTAGCACATATTACAGCACTACATCAATTAGAACCTAAAAACCTTCCCAATGATGTTGTACAAATCATGGTTAAAATGGCGCCTGAAGAGCTTTTTAAAACATGCACACAACTTGCGGTACTTCTAAACAATGTTCCTAGTAAAACAACGCCGATTACACTTTCAGAAGCTGAAATTGCGACACTTGCAGAAGAGTATTTGAAGGGGATTTTAAAACGTTTTCGCGGATAAATGGTAGTTTTCACTGAGTATTCGTGCGATATTTTTAGCCATTAATTCATAGCCTTGTTCATTAGGATGCACTTTATCTGATTTGAGATTTTCACCATCCATAATCTTTTTCAGGCTTTTATCTTCGATTTCAATGTTATTTTCTTTGGCAACTTCATAGTAAAACGAAGGTACATTAAACGTTAAAATATCGAAACTTGGAACGCCTACTAACAAAACATAGATACCTTTCTCTTTTGCCATTTTGACCATTTGGTTGAGATTGGCTTTGGTTTGTGTTAAGTCTTGCTTTCGCAACATATCATTTGCACCATGGCACAAGACTAAAATATCGGGTTTATGGCGTTCAAGCACACTTGGTAAACGTGCCAACCCCTGAGCACTCAGTTCTCCTGAGAAGCCTTCATTAATGACGGTTACATGTAAAAGATCGACCAGCAGTGAGGGGTAACTTTTATCACGCGCTACTCCATAACCAAACGTTAGGCTATCGCCAAATGCCAATATTTTGGTATCCAGAGGTAAAGAGAGACTCTGCACATCAACCTCTTGCTTACTTTTGTAGTAGTTGATGCCGAGGATAAGAACAATGACAAGAATGATGTTACGTATGTTAAAAAGTTCCATGCACTCATTCTACACTATAGCGCTGATTTTAGCAAACAAAAGATACAATGGCAGACATTTTTTCATTAAAGAGATTACACAATGAAGCAACAGCGTATTGATTTGATCGGCATTTTATTTTTACTGATTGCCATGCTCACATGGGCAAGCTCGTTCATAGCCCTCAAAGCTGCTATTGGACCCCTTGGACCTATGAGTGTTGTTTTTGGACGTATGGTAATAGCTAGTCTTTGCTTTGTCTATTTTATCAATCAATTTAGAAAACTTGAATTTACAAAAAAAGATATCAAATACATTCTTTTGCTTACACTTTTTGAACCATGTCTTTACTTCATCTTTGAAGCTAAAGCATTACAATATACCACAGCATCCCAAGCGGGTATGATCACCTCTATGATGCCTCTCATGACTGCGATAGCTGCTAGTTTCGTACTCAAAGAGTACCTAAGCAAGCGTGTCGTTATAGGCTCTGTTTTAGCGGTTGCTGGTGCTATTTGGCTAAGTCTTGGAGCGCAAAGCAGTGAACACGCAAGCAATCCACTGCTTGGTAATTTCTTGGAATTTTGTGCCATGATCTGTGGTACGTGGTATGCAATTTCTGTGCGATATCTTAGTCAAAGATTTTCAGCCCTTTTCTTAACAGCCATACAGGCGTTTGTAGGCATGCTCTTTTTCTTCCCATTAGCCGTTTGGGAATCGTGGGGAGTGCCACTCACTATCTCTTGGGACGTTATCGGATGGATTTGCTACTTAGGTATTGTGGTGACGCTTGGAGGTTATGGTATGTTTAACCTAGCGCTTAGTCGTATTGAAGCCTCAAAAGCCTCTGTTTTTGTCAATCTCATTCCTGTATTTACCGTACTTTTGGCGTATCTCTTTTTAGGTGAAGTTCTTAGTCAAACGGAGATGATGGCAAGTTTTGTGATTTTTGGAGGAATTATTATTTCTCAGCTCCCAAAATTTAGGGCTAAAGAGAAGCTACTGTAAAATAGAACTCTGAGGGTTTTCCCTCAGAGTGTATCAGCATTAAACAAACACCACGCACGCTTCTGTAGCGCCATGTGCTCCAATAACCAAAGATTGTTCAATATCAGCCGTTTTTGAAGGTCCACTGATAAAAATACCAAATACATCTTTTGAGCCAAAACTCACCCTTGCATAGGCTTCATGCATTGTATGAACCAGTTCACCTTTTGGCACAATAATCATTAATTTTTGAGCAATAAAATAAAGCGCTCTATGTCTTGCATCTGCTTCTTTGACCCATACGGCACCATTTTCAGCTACGGCAAATTCACCTTTGATAATAGCCAAATCAACATCTTTGAGCGTATGTGGATCATCGGTCGCACCAAGCTCTTTCGTTCCTTTAAGCTCACCTACTGTGGAGACGATGACAGACGCATCTTTATAATGCTCTTTAATGTACGCTTCAACGGAATTCATATTTTCTAACGAAACAGCATTACCACCAACACCAGCGAGTGTTGTTGCAAATTTTCCTTCCAAGTCTTCAAACGTCGTATGAACGATATTGACCTCTGGAAGCGCATCTTCACTATAAGGTCTGCCTTCTCTAATTGCTTTTAAAATGGCTTCACGTGAACTCATTGGATACCCTTCTTTTCTTTGTAAAGTTCTTTAAAACTGTTTTTAGGGAATGGTGGTAATTCTCTATTTTTTCCCCATAAGTTGAATTTAGAATAGACTAATGCTCGAGGCAATAACGGTACCATCTTACGCGCCATAAAGCCTGCAAAATCCATAAGTTTTGGACGGCACATCAACCATGTTGCCATTTTGAGGGCATTGTGTTTTGTCGGGCTTAAATACCCAGCATCTACAACATCTTGACGTTTCAAATAGAGTTGTTGCGCTAAATCTACTTTTACAGGGCACACGTTTGAACATGAAGAACAGAGTGAGCATGCAAACGGTAAACTATAGTATTTTTTAAGATCGCGACTTGGTGCTAAAGTTGAACCAATAGGTCCTGGAATCGTATAGCCATAGCTGTACCCACCGCTTCGTCTATAAATTGGGCATGTATTAAGACATGCACCACAACGAATGCACTGAAGTGATTTGATATAACGCTCTTGAGAAAGAATCTTTGATCTACCGTTATCAACGATAACAATATGCATCTCTCCGCCCTCAACAGGTCCATGATAATGCGATGTATAGGTCGTTACAGGTTGTCCCGTTGCACTTCTTGCTAAAAGACGTGTGAAGATACTTAAATCTTTCAAACGAGGAATAATCTTCTCAATACCCATACACGCGATATGAAGCTTTGGAAGTGCTGCACCTAAGTCTGCGTTTCCTTCATTGGTACAAACAACAATGCCACCCGTCTCAGCAATCGCGAAATTCACACCTGTCATCGCAGCATCTGCCCCTAAAAACTTCTCACGCAAATGTGCACGAGCTGCTCTGGTTAAGTATGTCGGATCAGAATTGCCTTTTTCTGTTTTGAGGAATTTCTCAAATGTTGTTCCAACGTCTTCTTTTTTAAGATGGATTGCTGGAAGTACAATGTGAGATGGTGGTTCATGGCGAAGTTGAACAATACGCTCTCCAAGATCTGTATCGACCACTTCGATACCATTTTTTTCAAGATATGGGTTAAGATGACACTCTTCTGTGAGCATGGACTTACTTTTCACGATCATCTTCACACTTTTAGCGCGTAAAATCTCTAGAACGATCTCATTGTGCTCTTTCGCATCTTTTGCCCAATGCACATGAATACCTCGTGCTTGCGCATTTTTCTCAAAGACTTCTAGGTATTCATCCAAATGGCTTAACGTATGAGATTTGATCTTATCAGCAGTGTTGCGAAGTTCTTCCCATTCGTCTAAGCTTTTTGCTTGATTGTCGCGTTTAACACGTACAAACCAAAGCGCTTTGTCGTGCCATTTCATACGCTCTACATTCGTAGCGAATTTTTCTGCAAGTTCAGGATGGTTAATACTCATTTCACATCTCCTGCTAAAATTTGAGCAATATAAATCGTTTTAAGTGGAAGTTTCTCGCGGTCAATGACACCTTGCATATGCATCAAGCATGACATATCAACACCGGTGATGTATTCACTGCCTGCATCAAGATGGTCTTGCAAGCGCGCTCGTCCCATCGCTACACTCATTGCTTCTTCTGTAATGGCAAATGTTCCGCCAAAACCACAACATTCATCTTTGCGCGTGAGTTCAGAGTAACTAATGCCTTCTACTTTGTCCAGTAAATTTTTGATTTTTGAAAATTCGGGTACATTTTTCTCACTCATACTTGCCATACCAAGTTCTCTATGAGCATGACAGCTGTTATGAATTCCAACTTTGTGTTTAAATGTAGCATTCATAGAGGTTGGTTTGATCACATCATGCAAAAATTCGACAAGCTCATAGGTATGACTTCGCATACGCTCAAAACCATCACGGCCCTCTAAAAATTGTGCATAATTGTGACGTACCATACTTACGCAGCTTCCACTCGGAGCAACGATATAATCATAATCTTTAAAGATTTTGAAGAAACGTTCAGCTAAAACACCTGCTTCTTTAGCACAGCCCGTATTGGCTTGTGCTTGTCCACAACAGGTTTGCTCTAGTGGATACTCCACATCCAATCCTAAATTCTCTAGCACTTTAAGCGTTGCCATAGAGGCTTCAGGATATAACTCATTCATAAAACAGGGGATAAAAAGACCTATTTTCATACAGACTCCCATTAGACTTCTTTTTACCTTATCGTAACAGCTACGACGAACAACTGTATGATATTTTCTATGAGCCTAAAATATTTTTCAAAATGATTTCAATAAGTAACACTCCGAAAAAAAGTGCAAGGATGATCGCGAGAAGTTGAGATTTTTTCATGATAAGCCCTATCGTGATGCGAGGGCTAATTTAATGGCTAAAGCCGCAAAAACAGTTCCCGCAACACGGTTGAGAATTTTTTCACCATTTTGTGTTTTAGAAAACCACGCACCGACACGACCAGCCAACAAAGAGACAAGTGTAAAAACAGTAAACGCACTTAGCATAAACAATGCGCCTAAAAGAAAAATCTGTCCTGTAACATTTCCTATTTCGGGATTGGTGAATTGAGGCAGAAAAGCCAAAAAGAAGATAGATACTTTAGGATTGGTAATGTTCATAAAAATACCGCGTCTGTAAAGCGCTTTGAGGCTAATAGGTGTTTTATCGCTCTCTAATTTACTCTTACTCGCATCTTTGAATGCCATGAAAGCAAGGTATAAAAGGTAGGCTGCTCCTACAAATTTTAAGATGGTAAATGCTACCGCTGACGTCTGAAAAATGACAGCAACACCCAGTGCAACAGCTGTTGTATGAAAAATGAGTCCACTGCATAATCCAAGAGCAATCACGATACCTGAACGGCTACCTTTTGCCATAGATTGGGTTAAGACAAAAAGGATATCAGGACCAGGGGCAAGTGCCAAAAGCGTTGAAGCGGTCACAAACATCACAATCGTTTGAAATTCGAGCATTACAATCTCCTTTTAGGATACAAAAGATTGAGAAATTGTAGCGATAAACGCCTTAGACTATACTCCAAAAAAAATTGTTTGAATAGATCAATTTAGAAACGATATTACAAAAATCACAGTATAATAGGTACGTTGCTCTTAAAATTTTTAAGAAAGGAGACACCATCGAAACAACAACTTCTTACTCTTTGATCGAAGAGATTTGGCATAGCATTACTCATGGAATTGGACTTTTACTCAGTGTAAGCGCATTAACACTGCTGTGTGTTTTTGCGGGACAAAGTGGCGATGGTGCAAAAATCGCAAGCGCCCTCGTTTTTGGATTGTCGCTTATCGTCATGTATGGTGCATCGACACTGTATCATGCCATTCGCATTCCTAATGTAAAGTCCATTTTACGACAAGTCGACCATAGCGCAATTTATGTTCTTATCGCTGGTACATACACACCTGTGTCACTTTTGGGTATCAAAGGTGTTGTGGGATGGATACTTTTTAGCATTGCATGGACAATCGCCGCTTTTGGAATTAGTCTTAAGATTATCTATCCACAACGCTTTCATAAGCTCTCTTTAGCCTTATACGCCTTAATGGGATGGATGGTTGTTTTTGCTATCAATCCATTGATTGAAAATCTGACATTATTGCCATTATCTTTGCTTTTAGCTGGAGGATTGACCTACACGGTAGGAATCATCTTTTATGTTTGGAAAAGCCTTGCGTACAGTCATACCATTTGGCATTTTTTCGTCTTAGGCGGTTCTATTTTCCACTTTTTTGTCGTTTTATTACTGATTTTGGAGAGTTCTGTTTAGCGCTTTCAAGAGATTTATCACTAAATTTTTATACAATATCTTCATTAGGACATCATAAGGGATACAATGAATATCTACGAATATGCGATGAAGCTTGAAAAAGATGGTGAACGTTTTTATCGCGAACTTGCTGAAAAAATCGAAGACAAAGGAATCAAAAGCATTTTTATCATGCTTGCAGAAGAAGAGATCAAGCACTATATTATTTTTGAGAAAATGAATAAACAGCAATCTTTTACGACACAACATTCAACACATTTAATCAAGCATACGCTTGCATTGTTTCGTAAAATGCGCGAAGAAAATCCTCATTTTTCTTTTTCTCGTTCTTATATAGAGTCATTTAGAAGTGCTCTTCGTACGGAAGAGAACAGCTACAAATTTTATATGGAAAAAGGTAATATGCTTGAAGATGGAAAACAAAAAGAGGCATTTTTACGTATTGCAGAAGAAGAAAGAGAACATATGATTTTGCTTCAAAATCTTCTGACATTTGCTATGGACCCTGTAACGTGGATTGAAAATCACGAACTCAAAATGCCTTTATAATTTTTAGGCTTTTTTTATTTTCAATGATAAATTAAGCCGAATTCTTTATCAGATTTTTATCATAGCTTTCTTATAAAATGAGTATAGATTTATCTTAGTATCAAAACCAAAACAAAGGGGTGTACGATGAATGTCTATGAATATGCGATGAAAGTCGAAAAAGATGGAGAGAAATACTACCGCGATTTAGCATCCAAAACAGAGGATCCTGGTGTCAAGTCTATTTTGACAATGCTTGCCGATGAAGAGGTCAAACATTACGTTGTGTTTGAAAAAATGAGCAAAAATCAGATCATCCCTACACAATCCAGTGTTGATATTTTTAAGAACACTAAAAATATCTTTGAGAAAATGCAAAAAGAAAATCAACTCCCTAATTTCAGTCAAGATCAAATAGAGTTTTATAAAAATGCGCTACGTTCTGAAGAAAATAGCTACAAATTTTATACCGAAAAAGCACTAATGCTTGAAGAGGGAGAACAAAAACAGGCCTTTTTACGCATTGCAGAAGAAGAAAGAGCGCATTATGTTCTTTTGGAAAATGTGATTGAGTATATCTCAACCCCTCAAACTTGGGTAGAGAGTGCTGAGTTTAACCATTTAAGCGAGAAGTTTGTTCAAAAAACTACACTTTAATAAGATGCCCTAAATTAGGGCATCTTATTCATCTATCAGATCAGTTTATCAAATCCTATCTTCTTCTTAAAACTCTCAATCCCTACAGAAACGAGCAAGCACACGCCTAAAAGTACTGCAAAAATCAACACAGGGTTATGAAATTTGTAGATAAACTCAGGAAAATAGTAATAGTAAATGAATGTGTGGAATAAAAAGATATTGAACGAATGAATTCCTACGAACTCAAATGCCCTCTTCGCCCATGAAGAAAAAACAACCAATTCTGTTGTCCAAAGAATGAGTAAAATCGCAAAGAAAGTATCGGCTCGTATACTGTCAAAATACCAACCATTTTGACGATACCATGCTACAAATGCCGTAAAAATTGCCAAGGTTAAAAAGCGCCAACGCCCTTGTTTGTCAAACCAAATGAGCATTTTGACAAAGCCATCTTTTTGAGAAAGATAGACACCCACAGAAAATGGAAATATCCAGTCATTCACGAGTGGAATAGGTACAAACAAAAGCACCGCAGTAAACGCTAAAAACCAAAGATGAAATTTTTTAGTCAATGTATACACAAAAGGGAAAATCGCATATAAAACAATGATGAGGCTCATAAACCACCATGTCGCATTGTAGCCATAACTGACCCATGTAAACATATGAAGCCCTAACATCTGAATGATAAAACCTTGAAATACGTGCTCCCCATAGACACTAGAGAGCGTTCTGTCCATAAACCATGCTCCAAAAGGAACAAAAATAAGTGCTATCAGCCAATAATTCATATATAACTTGAGCAAACGACGTTTATAAAATGCGCCTAATTCAAGCCCTTTTTTCTTTATCGATTCTGCTAAACCGTATCCGCTTAGCACAACATAGATACCCACACATACTTTGGCTAAAAGAGCTGTTTGAAAAACGATAAAACCAGATTCTGGCTTCTCATAGAAAAGATGATGCCACAAAATAAGCATCAATGCCATTCCTTTACTTGCATTAGTGATGGAGACATCAAACTTTTCTATAACCATAAAGACTCCTCTAGATTTTTGCGTGTAATTTTTTTAAATTTTCCTCAATGGCATCGTCTTTATATACGGCACTGATAAGTGAATACATTTCAATGTTGTAACGCGAAAGCAACGTTATGTTTTCTTCATTAATGCCACCAATAGCACAAATAGGTACATTCAGTTTTTCTTTTGCAATCTTGAGTATTTCTGGTTCAACGACTTTAGCATGCGGTTTGGTAGGAGATGGGAAGAATGAGCCAAACGCCACATAATCTGCACCTAAATTAGCGTATTTTTGGGCACGTTCAATGTTTCCATAACAGGAAACTCCAATGATTTTTTCATTGCCTAAAAGTGCGCGTGCCTCTTCATAGGTCACATCATCTTCGCCGATATGCAAACCATCGGCATTGATTCTATGTGCAAGTTCAAGTCTATCATCAATGATAAAAATTGCCTCATAGTAGTCACATAACGCTTGAAGTCTTAGACACTGTTTTTCAGCCTCTTCCTCACTTGCGTATTTATCGCGGTATTGAATGACATTGACACCGCATTTTAAAACACGCTCGATTTGGTCAAGCATTGTCTCTTCTGGAGTTAACGTTGCATCGGTTAGGACATAGAGTCCAGAAAGTAGTTCTTTGTTTAACATGGACACTCTCTATAAAATTTTTTACAAAGATTGTACACGTCCAAAGCTTAAATTGCCCACGCGATGTAACACAGCGTAGGCAATTTCAAGAGAAAAAAGGTTTCCTTACGACTTAAACTTACCCAGTTCGTTGTTAAGGTTTTCAGTCATCACATGAAGGTGTTCAGAGGCTTGAGAGACATTATCGATACTTCCAACATTCTCTTTAGAGATGGTATTGATCTTCTCGATCTCATCCACAATCTTTTTGATTTTAGAAGCGGTATCGATAAAGTCATTAACTGTATGGTGTGATTCATCAATGGTTTTATGAATAATGGTTTCGACACTGTTCATACCATCTTGAAGTTCTATAGAGATAGATGCTAATGCATTGACTTCTCCTGCATTGGCAGCAATATCAGTATTGGCATCCATAATGGATTGAACCACCACATTGATGGTTGCATCAATCTCAACCAAGCTTTTTTGTGTTCTCTCAGCCAACTTTCGTACTTCATCGGCAACCACGGCAAAACCACGTCCATGCTCTCCTGCCCTTGCAGCTTCAATCGCTGCATTGAGGGCTAAAAGGTTGGTTTGATCGGCAATATCTCTAATGATGTTTAGAACATCTTTGACTTCATTGGCATTATGGCTTACTGTATTAAGACGTTCAGCCAAGTTTTGCTCTTTTGCAGCTGTGGCTTGCATGGTGTATTCGAGTTGTTCTACTTTAGCTTTTACATCAGAGATATCTTTTTGAGTAGCACTGAGTGCTTTTTGAGAATCTTTGGCTTTTACAACAGAGGTTTCAATACTTTTAACTAATGCAATACCTTCTTCTTTTGTACTCTCAACGATTTTAGACTCTGTGTCTACATTACGTACGACTTCTGATGCGGTACGTGAGAGTTCTTCTGAGATAGAGGCATTTTCATTACTAATCGTTTTAGACTTTTTCACAATCTCATGAAGCTTTTCAATGAATTTATTAATGTTACGTGACACTTGAGCAAATTCATCATTGGAAGCAACAGAAAGTCTTTGTCTAAGATCACCTTCACTACTTGAGAGCTCTTGTACTACACCATTGAGGTTATCCAGTGGTTTGAGTAGAGCTTTAATTAGCACAATCATCACTCCGATGGAGAGAATAAGCATTACAAAACCTACAAGGATGAGTTGTTTCATTTGTGCGGATAAAAAGCTATAGGCGACATCTTTATCAAAGGTAATGCTTGGCGTCCAACCTGTCTCAGATGAAACTTTGAAAGCAAATACTTTTTGATCGTTATTGTATGTATATTCAATCAATCCATCTTTTTTGCCTTCTAGTTTTTTACTAAGCTCCGGCAAGATAGAAGGTAACTCTTTACCCAACAAATCTTTATTTGGGTGCGCAATAATCACTTGTTTTGTATCAAACAGTACGCCATACCCACCATTAAAGTTAACATCTGCAGTTGCTTTCACTAAGGTATCAAGAGCAATGTCCATAACAACGGCTCCTAAAAATGTTCCATTTTTAATAATTGGCGCCATAAAAGAGACGATAAGTTTATTGGTGGTAGCATCGACATACGCATCCGTTACGCCCACTTTTCCAGAAGCCTTAACCGTCTTATACCAGCCTCTAACCCTTGGGTCATACCCAGCAGGGAGTGGTGTGCCTGTGCCGGTAATCGCTTTTCCTGTTTCTAAACCTACTGTTGTATCAAAACCGCCCAAGGTTTTGGTTGTCTCTTGAAGTTTTGCACGAACTTCTGCTTCATCCATCGTCGATATATCGCTCAATGTTCTTGCAGAACTTTCCATACCGCTTTTTTTACCTGCAGACCAAACATCAATATAATCTGTCAATGCCCGCGATGCCATTTTCAAACTATTTTCAATTTGGATAATGCTGTTCTTTTTCGTATCCATATAGCTTACCATGCTAAAGATACTCAAACTTAAAAACATCAATACGGAGATGGTTAGGATAATCTTGGCTTTAAATGACATAAGCACTCCTTTTAGTGGCTATTCTCTATTTGAAGTATATCGGTGGTTCGTTGTAAATGCGTTGCACAAAATGTTTAAAAAATAAGCGAAGTAATAATTTTGCAATCAATTTTATTTAAACTTCATCTTAATTTTCGTTTTGGAGACATTTATGCCACATCTTTTTATTCACTATCTTAAACAACTTTCCATCGCGCATCGTTTTTATCTCGGCTTTTTAACGATTTTTGTCTCTTTTCTTATTATGGGACTCATTTATGGAATGAACTACTTTCATACTCAAAATTTTTTTAATGAGCAAATTACAAAATCACATACATTAAAAAACAACCTTGTAGAAACTACACACGTCAATACTAAAACCATTCATGATTTTTCCACACTTGAAACACAAGCGCAAGATGTTGGACAACTTTACAATGATCTCTCAACGTTGCGCAATATACGCAATGATCTCTCTACGCTCAACTTCAAGCCTTCACAACAACGTAAGCTAGAGCGTCTTATGGACGATCTGATCGCATGGCAAAACACGCCTGCAGGCAAACGCCCTTTTATAGCGCCCTATGCAGGGCAATTTACCATATTAGCAGAACTCATGCGAACCAATCCCAGTGAAGATGCTGTGCGAGATATTGCTTTGGTGATTGAAGATATTACGGGAAAAATTATTGAAGAAGCGCTTGCGTTTAATGATAAAACGCAACAGGCCATGTCAGGAGTGAAAGCCAACCTTAGCCATCTTAATACCAATCTTACCCGTGACACCAATGAGCTTGAAGAGAGTAATCAAGCGCTCTTAGCATTACATGATGCCAATCATACTTACACCTTCTACTTAGGTATCGCTGCTCTGGTTTTTATACTGACGTTGCTTTTATTACTCTTTGCTATTCGACTCATTGTGGTAGAAACCCTGCACATGAGAAGCTATTTGCAAACCGTCATTGAAGATTCTAACCATATCGATTTTCGTCAAAAAATTAAAACGGTTGCAGACACTAAAGACGAGTTAGATGGAATTGCACGTGTTATTAGCTCCGTATTTACAAATGTTGAACAGACGATTATTCGTATCTGCGACATCGGACATCATGCCCATAATTCGGCGCAAAGCTTGCAAAAAACGTCTCAAACACTTTTAGGCACAATCCATGCGCAAGAAAGCAGTATTGAGACCATGCGTAAACCTATAGCAACTTTGAAACAAACACTCAGTGAATCAGAAGGCGTGAGTGAACAAACCAGAGATGTTCTCAAACAAAACATGGGCGTTATGGGGCATTTTATGAAGGACTTGGAAGCCTTACATACCGATGTTCAAGAGAGCCAAAGTGAACAAAATGCGGTCAATCAACAAATGAGAGAGCTTACAAAACAGGTCGATGAGATGAAAAATGTCTTTAACCTCATCGATGAAATTGCAGAACAAACCAATCTTTTAGCCCTCAATGCCGCCATTGAGGCAGCGCGTGCAGGAGAGCATGGACGTGGTTTTGCTGTGGTTGCGGATGAAGTGCGAAAACTTGCAGAACGCACACAAGAGAGCTTGGGAAATATTGACATCATTGTAAAACATATTATCGAAGGGGTTGTCAAAAATACAAAACGACTCGATCATGTAAGCATTCTAATGGAAGATACCAGTAAACGAATGGCATCTTTAGGGCAAATCGCAACGAATACGCAAAATGAAATTACCCATTCGCTTAGTGTCGCGAACCAAGCCGTTTCACTCTCTCACTCTGTTTCTCATAATGTCAATACGCTTATTTCTCAAATGCAAGAAACACTAGCACTCAGCGTTACCAACCGAGGCAATGGGCAAGCGGTTGCCAATGTGGCTGAAGAGCTTTTTGAGATTTCACATACACTGACGAAGTTACTTTCCAAGTTTTTACATCAAGAAAGCGCTACCATCAGCGTAGAAGAGAAAAAAGAACGCCTTAAACTAGCGGCTTAATCTTACTTGTCTGAAGGGATCGTGTATACAAACGTTTCTTCTTGTGTCTGTTTGAAGCCTAGTGTCTTATAGAGTTTTGCATCCGATATTTTTGACAAAACAACAAGTTTTTGACACCCTTTTTTGGCACAAACAGACATGGCGGATTCAAACAATGCGTTCAAAGCGCTCTGTTCGTTTTGTTTCGAGACAATCAGCTCCATCACATAAGCACTTCGCTCCCCCGATAAAAGGGATGTGGTGTGCATAAGAGTAACCATACCTACGATTTCTTGCTCTTGTATCGCTAGAAGCAGAGAATGGCTATGTGTATTTTCAATCCAATGAGAAAGCATTGCAGCATGATCGCATTCATCCTCTTTCTTCTTGGGCGAAACGCTCTTCATGAATGCACACAGTCTAGGTACGTCTTCGAGTGTTGCATCTCGTACTTCTACAGCATTTTCTTTATGGGTTGACTCATACGCTATAAGTATTTTCTTTCGCTCAATTCCCCAACGATACCCGCTCATCGCACCACTTTTGGCAATAACACGATGACACGGGATAAGATAGCCTATATGATTTTTTCCAATAGCACTGGCAACGGCTCTGACGGCATTTGGTTTTTCAATGTAATTCGCGATATCTTGATAGGTTGCTATCACCCCATTGGGAAGGTTTAACAGTGCTTTCCAAACATTGACTTGAAGGTTGGTTCCTTTGACTAAAAGGTTGTATTTTTTATTGTTGATAAAAATATTTTCTAAGTAGGTTTGTGCTTTTAGATCATCATGCACCAAGTTCGCATTTTCCCACAACTCTTTAAACCTCGCAAAAATAGCCTCTTGATTGTTGTCAATAAAGCCTAAATAACAGATACCTTTATCGGTATAGGCGATGAGCGCCTGTCCAAAAGGGGTTAATCCAAAGCCATACGTGATGACAACGTCCTTGCCCTTTTCTCTCCACTCTTTTGGGGTCACACCGATTAAATTGACAAACAGTTCATGCAAACGACTTACACTCGAAAGCCCGATATCTAGGCTACTGTCCAAAATGGACTTCGACTCTTTGATGTGCTCTTTGGCATAATTCAGCGTCACCGAGTGTAAAAACTGCATAGGTGTGACGCCCACGTACTCTTTAAAGACTCTAATGAAATGGTACTTACTCATACCAATATTGCTTGCTATGACATCGATGGAGGGCTGTTCTTTAAAGTGCGCATCGATATACTTGATCGCTTTTTCAATCAGCTGGTAATTACTATGCAGCGTTTCGATATCGCTCATCTAAGTCCCTCCATTTTAAAACGTTTAATAGGTCGAACAGCTATACACACTAAATTTTTGCAAAAGAGTTACCAACTCTTTTTTAATCTCAGCATGACGTGCAACATTGGTGATATCATCTAACACATCACAAATACGGTGAGCGATGAGCTCAAACTCTGCTTCTTTCATACCTAGTGTCGTGAGTGCGGAAGATCCGATACGAACACCTGAAGTTTGCATAGCACTTCTGGTGTCATTGGGGACACTGTTTTTATTGACCGTGATACCCGCGCGCTCCAACGCTTGACTTGCTTCATCGCCTGAGAAATCTTTATGCAGTAATGATACCAAAATCAAGTGGTTGTCTGTTCCACCGCTGACAAGATCAAAGCCTCTTTGCAGTAAAACATTGCTTAGAACATGTGCATTGAGCTTGACTTGCTTTGCATACTCTTTCCACATTGGATCCAACACTTCACCAAATGCCACCGCTTTTGCCGCGATAACATGTAACAATGGTCCACCTTGTAAGGCAGGAAAAATGGCAGAATTGATCTTTTTGGCAAGCGCCTCATCGTTCGTCATAATCACACCACCCCTTGGACCTCTGAGTGTCTTATGCGTCGTAGAAGTGACTACATGGGCATAGGGGAAAGGACTCATGTGCTCACCCGCAGCAATCAAACCTGCAATGTGTGCGATGTCCGCAAATAAAATCGCTCCTACTGCGTCTGCAATCTCTCGAAACTTTGCAAAGTCAATTTCGCGTGCATACGCCGAAGCACCACACACGATCATCTTAGGCTTAACAATCGTTGCAATTTCTAGAACCTTCTCATAATCAATAAAACCCTGAGCATCAACGCCATACGAGAATGACTGATAATTTTTACCCGAAAAGCTCACTTTTGCACCATGGGTTAAGTGTCCACCTTGTTGCAAATCCATACCGAGCAGTTTATCACCTGCTTGAAGAAGTGCCGCATAGACCGCACCATTGGCTTGGCTACCCGAATGAGGCTGTACATTGGCATAGTTACAGCCAAAAATAGCACATAGCCTATCGATGGCAAGCTGTTCGATCTCATCGGCACATTCACAACCACCGTAATACCGCTTTTGTGGGTAACCCTCCGCATACTTGTTGGTAAAGATACTTCCCGTTGCTTCCATGACTGCAGGTGAGGTAAAATTTTCACTAGCGATCATTTCAAGATGCGTCGCCTGTCGTTCAAACTCATTGTTAAGAATGCTAAATACCCTCTTGTCTGCTGTTGCTAAGCGATCATTTTTGATGTAACTCATTGTGACTCCTTTGACTTAATAGAAAGAAGTGTAGCACCCTCAAAAAATTCATTCAATCCAAAAATTGCCCTCTTTTTTGGGTAAAAGCAATTTTTGGATTTTTACCTTTGATGCGTCATTACTATTCATGCCATCTCCTCCATTATTACCCATTACATCTTTTTTTGAGTTTGGCTATCATTTTAAGCATACTCTAATGTGAGTTGCTTTAATATATGAGCAATTGTTCATATGAACATTTATATAATTTTAAAAGGATGAAAAATGGGCGATGAATTTTGCAGTTGCGATATTGTGCATGATAACATCATCGAAATGGTCAAACAAAAGATGCCCCAAGAGGAGAAGCTGTACGACCTCGCTGAACTCTTTAAAGTCTTTGGTGACACGACACGTGTGAAGATCATCTCGGCACTGTTTGAAGCAGAGATGTGCGTGTGTGACATCGCAGAGCTTTTAAGTATGACACAGTCTGCCATTTCACACCAACTTCGCGTCCTTCGCCAAGCAAGGCTTGTAAAACACCGCAAAGAAGGCAAAGTTGTCTTTTACTCTTTGGACGATGAACACATCAAAACCATTTTCAATCAAGGCTTAGAACATATATTAGAACCACGAGGATATGAGTATGCAATTTCATAAAACTGCACCCGAACCAGAAGTGTGCGACACCACAACAGGAAGCTGTTGCTCAAGGTGTAAACCAGCCATTCCACAACATCATAGTCATAGCCATGATCATGACCACGATCACGAGCATAGTCATGACCATGACGACCATCATCACCACGGATTAGGTGATTCTAGTTTGAAAGAGATGCTGACATCGTGGCATTTCATCACGTTTTGTATAGGAACAGTGCTTTTTATCGCTGCCCTACTGATGGACGAAAGCAATCCTTTGATGTTCTGGACATACCTCATTAGCTTCTTCTTAGTCGGTGGCGAAATCTTATATATGGCGCTGACGAACCTTTTTAAAGGGCATCTATTTGATGAAAACTTTTTGATGGGTCTTGCAACGGTTGGTGCCTTTAGCATTGGCGAATACCCAGAAGGTGTCTCGGTCATGCTCTTTTTCCGCATTGGTGAGTTTTTCCAAGACTTAGCGGTCGATCGTTCTCGTAAATCCATCACGAAACTGATGGACATTCGACCTGATTTCGCAAACCTTCAAACGGCATATGGTGAAGAGAAAGTCAGCCCAAATGATGTCAGTGTGGGTAGTCGCATCATCGTAAAACCAGGTGAGAAAATTCCACTCGATGGCATCATCATTGAGGGTCGTTCTACACTTGACACCTCTGCCCTCACAGGTGAATCTCTTCCAAAAGAGGTTAATAAAAACGATGAAGTGCTCTCAGGCACGATCAATAAAACGGGTGTACTCATTGTTGAAACCACAAAACTCTTCTCAGAGTCTACCGTTTCAAAAATCTTAGACCTTGTGCAAAATGCAAGTTCCAAAAAGGCTAAAACAGAGCAGTTCATCACGCAGTTTGCAAAGTACTATACGCCATTTGTCGTTATCTCCGCTGCTTTGCTTGCGTTCTTGCCACCTCTTTTGATGGAAGATGCACTTCTTAGCGAATGGTTTAGACGCTCTTTGGTTTTCCTTGTTGTCTCCTGCCCATGTGCGCTTGTCGTTTCCATTCCCCTTAGCTTCTTTGGAGGCATCGGTGGTGCGTCTAAAAATGGTATCTTAGTCAAAGGTGGAAACTTCCTTGAAGCACTGAACAGTGTCGATACCGTTGTTTTAGATAAAACAGGAACGCTTACAAAAGGTGTCTTTAGCGTCACCTCCATTACCGCACTTCAAGGATACAGTGAAGAGGATGTACTACGCCTTGCAGCCTTAGCTGAGATGCACTCAAACCATCCTATCGCTCTTTCAATCAAGCGTGCCTACACGAAGCCTTTAGAAGCAGTTGTGAGCTCGTATGAAGAGCTAGCAGGCTATGGTGTAAAAGCGCTCATTGATGGCAAACGTGTCCTAGCAGGAAATGGTAAACTTCTCTTAGATCAAAACATTAAACATGAGGTGCTTTCAACACCAGATACCATTGTTTACATCGTTGTTGAGGGTATTTTAGCGGGTTACCTTACCATCGCGGATGAGCCAAAAGAAGACAGTGAAAGAGCCATTTTAGCCCTTAAAGCGCTAGGTATCAAAGAGATTGTCATGCTCACAGGCGACAATAAAGAGACAGCAAAAAAAGTAGCTACTGAGCTTGGTATCACACAGGTTGAAGCAGAGCTCTTACCGCATCAAAAAGTACAAAAACTTGAAGAGATCATGGCGCGAAAAAGTGGCAAAGGTAAAACGGTCTTTGTGGGTGATGGCATTAATGACGCCCCTGTACTCGCACGTTCAGACATTGGAATTGCTATGGGTGGTGTAGGCTCTGATGCCGCCATTGAAGCAGCCGATGTGGTCATCATGACCGATGAGATTAGTAAAGTAGCTACTGCGCTTAAAATCGCTCGAAAAACACACGTCATCGTATGGCAAAATATCATCTTTGCACTCGGAGTCAAAGGGGCTATTTTGATTATGGGAGCATTTGGTGTTGCTACCATGTGGGAAGCGGTTTTTGGTGATGTGGGCGTTGCACTCATTGCCGTTCTTAACGCGACACGTGTCTTAACACACAAATAAATACTTTATAGATGCCCTATTTTAGGGCATCTTCTCTTTTATGCTGTCAGTTTTAATCCCATAACACTCACGATAATCATCGCTAAAAAACCTATACGTTTCCACTCTCTTGACTCACCATAAAATGCCATACCTACAAGAGCGCCCCCAACACCGCCGATGCCTGTCCATATGGCATAGGTAAGTCCCATAGGCAGCGTGTTCATAGCATACGATAAACAAAAAAGGCTACATGCAAAACCTAGAGCAATTAAAACAATGATTTTCCACTCTTTTCGTTTTTTATAAATATTGAGCATTGCAACACCAAAAACTTCAAAACATCCTGCAAATATAAGTGCTATCCAATCCATTAAGCGTGTACCTTTTCAATACTCACATCGTGCTCTTCTGTAATCATCTTAAGCCCAATCACACCTAAGAGTAAAAGTGCAATTAAAAGAATTTTCACAACACCGAGCGTTTCACCAAAAAACAGTGTATCTATCACAATTGTGCCAACCGTACCAATACCTGTAAATACAGTATAGGTCGTTCCAATAGGAAGCTTTTTACCAGCAAACGTCAACAACACAAATGTCGTAACAATACATGAAGCCGTGCCTATCCATTCAAAAGGGTTAGAAGCATGCTTCAAACCAATAACCCACAACACTTCAAACACTGTCGCTACAAAAATAGCCATCCAGTATAGATTCATTTTTTCTTTCCTTCATTGTCCAGTTTAAGTAGCGCATCTAGCATGACCAAATACTCACTAAAATAGACTTTCATGTCGTAATTGTCATTCATCAATGCGTGCAGATACATCCCATCCGCAGTCGCAATCAGACTGCGTGCCAGTTTTTTAGCATTTTGAGGTACGTATCCTTTTTCAATCAACTCATCAAAAATCTCTTCAATATATGAAAAGAGTAACTGGTAAAATTCTGTATTGAGTTGTTTTATTGCGCTGTTATCGGCATTGACATACAAATGAAAGGTGCTCTTTAACAACCTATCTAAATCCGCAAATCTTGGCTCTACATTGCCCAAAAAAAAGGCAAAAAAAGTGTTCATTTTGTCTAAAAACGTTGATTTTGATTTTGTCTGTTCATACGTATAGGCAAATGCTTCATAACACTTCTGATCGATCGTCTTACAGATCAATGCCTCTTTTGTTTTAAAGTAATAATAAAACTGTCCTTTTGACATCTGCAGCGAATCAATAAACTTGTTAAGCGAAAAATGGTTGATGCCATTTTTTAACAACTCTTCATACGCTTTTTCGCAAATGTACTCGAGTTTATCGTCTACATTGACCTTCTTTGGCATAAAACTCCTTTAAATAAACCAGTGGTCTAATTATAATGATTCACTACTTTTATTTTAATTAAACCACTAGTCTATATAGAATGATCCACTTTGTACTTTTTGTGAGATACTGCATAATGTTATTTTTTCTTGACAAATTATAATTTTGCAACGCATATGTCACACTCAAAGGTTATTATTTTACTCAAGAAACAAAAAGGAGTATCCCCATGAATATCTCAAAACAGTTAATGACCATGTTAGGCTTGTCGCTACTTGGGTTCATTCTTATTTTTAGTATTAGTCTCTCAAAAATGGATCAAGTCTTTGAAAAAACAAATACCTGTAATGTTAACTCATTACCCAGCATCCTCGTGATGGATGATTTGTTGCAAGGGATATATCGTATTCGACTGATTCTTTGGGAAACAACGACATCAGATTCTCATGATGCAAATGAATTTCAAAAGCTAATGGAACGTTACAAAACCGTTAAAACAAAGTTTGATAAAGACTATAAAAGCTATGAGCTTTTACTTTCCGATGCCAAAGATAAAGAACTCTATGAAAAAGAGGGAAAGCTCTTCGCCCAGTACAGCCTTGTTGTTGACCAAATTCTAAAATTATCCAGCGAAGGTAAATTATCGGATGCAAAAAGTCTATTTCTTGCCAATCGTCCTATAGCCCAAGAGCTTTTAAAAACTTTTGAAGATCACATGGACTACAATCAAGTCCTTGCATCACAAGATGCTAAAATTGCTGTGGAAACAAAGCAAAGTGCAACATTTTGGATGATTATTATTGCTTTAATTATCTCAACTTCTGTGATAGCGTTAAGCGTTTTGATCCGCAAGAACATCATGGATGGCGTACACTTGATACGAGACAGTATCACAAACTTTGTACGCACTAAAGAGCTTCGCTTTAGAATTACCTATGCTAAACAAAATGAAATTAAAGAGATTGTAGATAGCTTTAATGACTTGGTCAATACCTTAGAGCATACCATTACTGATGCTAAAACATCTTCCAATGAAAATGCATCGGTTTCACATGAACTCAGTACCACCAGTATGCAAATAGGAAGAAATGCAGAACAAAGCTCAAGTATTGTTGAAAATACCATTCATGAGATTGATACGATTAAATCCTTTGTACAACAGACAGCTAAACTCTCAGAAGGAATGAAAGAAGAGATCACCGATGCAGGTAAAAAACTAAACCATGCACAAGATGAAATCATTGCATTACGTAATGAAGTGGATCAAGCCAGTGAAGCTGAAACTGCCCTTGCAGGACAGTTAGAACAGATGAGTAAAGATGCAGAACAAGTTAAACAGATTCTTACGGTGATCTCAGATATTGCAGATCAAACAAACTTACTTGCACTTAATGCTGCTATTGAAGCAGCAAGGGCGGGAGAACATGGACGAGGATTTGCAGTGGTTGCTGATGAAGTACGAAAACTAGCAGAGCGAACACAAACTTCTCTTACTGAGATTAATGCTACGATCAATATCATTGTTCAATCGATTGTGAACTCCTCAGATCAAATGAATAGAAATGCTAAAAACATTCAAAGACTCTCCACTGTTTCAAGTACTGTTGAGAGTACTATTGTAGGAACAACGAAAGTCATGCACAATAGTATTGCCTCTGTCACGCAAAGTGCACAAAACTCATTAAAGATTGCACACGATACCGATAAAATTGTAGAGATGGTTTCTAACATTAACACCTTAACCTCTCAAAATGCCAGAAGTGTTGAGGAAATCGCTGCTGCTGCTGATCATCTCTCTAGGTTGTCAGAGAGTCTAAACCAAAAGCTCAACCAATTCCAATAAAGAGAAAGCGGCTTAGTCCGCCTTCTCTCTTACACTACTACTCTTTTTTCATCAGCATTTCTTGAAAACTCTTTGATAAAATAACACATCTGATTTTTCGGAAGTATGAATGCAAAAAATCTGTAAGTATGCCATCTTGGGCATTACGTTTCTTCATGTACTGCACATCATTACCCCTTTGTATGAGAATATCCTTGCGTGTTTGACACTGGTTTTATTTCTTTTTGGGCTTCCTGCTCAAAAAAAAGGCTTTCGCACCATTACGCTTCTTTTTTTACTTTTTGGTATTGGCATCTTGATCGCGTATAAACTCCCTTTTTCTATTTGGGTCAGTTCACTCAATTCCATGACCAACATTATCGCGATTATTGTCGTTATGCAGCTTTTTGCCCTTCCTATCGAAGTGGGAGAGTACAGCGATGCTGTCGAGTATTGGCTGAAGCGTTTGTTTCAAAAAGAGAGTTCTTTGTACCTCTTTGCCATGGTTGTCACCAATCTGTTTTCAAGCTTCTTACTTTTTGGTACCGTTCCCGTGATGGTTGCCCTTTTTGATAAAGCCCTAAAGAACAGCATTTCCGAATATAAACGTTTTTTTGCGACTGCCATTATGCGTGGTTACACGCTGGTGCTTTTTTGGGCACCCGGTGCTGTGATGATTCTCTTAGTCATGCAAGTCACACATATTACATGGTCACAGCTTTTTATTCCTGGTCTTATCATAAGCATCATTGGGCTTCTGACCTCTTATGTGATTGAACACTTTTCTGGGCTCAACAAGCCTATTTTAACGCACATTTCTGCCCCACTCACCATCACACAAAACGAAGCAACACACAAGTCTTTTCACATCATTCTTGTCATTTTAGGACTTATCTCATCAATCTCTCTTTTTGAGATGCTCTCCATTGGCACCAGCACAGGAAGAATTCTGCTTGCTGGATTTCTTGTCTCAAGCATTTGGATTCTTTACTATATAAGACATGCTAAGCTTAAAGAGGTTGCTGCGCTTTATTGGCAAGGAGGCATTACGCAAGCAACTGATTTTTCGCTCTTTTTTATTGCTATAGGACTTTTTGCAGGAGCAGTAGATCATAGTGGCGTTTTAGAACATATCCAACCTTTACTGCAAGAGAGTGTGAATCAGCTGGGAGTTTTTGCCTTGCTGATTATTCCTGTCGTATTTATCGCTATTGCAGTATGTGGAATTCATCCTTTTGTACTGGTAGTCATGCTTGGCAAAATTCTTTTAGCCTTAACATTACCACTCAATCATGTCTCCATAGCTTTAATTTTAATGCTCTCCTCTGCTATCGCATTTATCATCTCCCCATTTGCAGGAATGTCGCTGATGACAGCGAAATTTTTGCATGTCACGCCCTTTGATGTTTCAATTCGCTGGAATCTTCTTTTTTGTCTCATTTTCCTCATAGAAGGTCTCATTTTTGCCTACGTGTGGTCGCTCTAAAGAACTGATTAAAAAATAGGCAGAAAACTGCCTTTTTACTCACTTTCTCTGCTTAATTTTGTGCTAAACTACTTTTATGACATTAAAAATTCATTCTGCAAAAAGGAAAAGCACCAAAGGTGTGCGGGCATTCTGCCGAAGAAAACTTAGTGTTAGCGTAGTTTTTAAAGCTTTGCTTTAAAAGCGTGTCAAGATTGAGTAAAAAAGGGCAAAGGTACAGGTTATGATTGAGTCACACAGTCCACATTATGATGCTTTTAAAAGCATTTTAAACACTATAGATACCAAACGCGTCCAAGAGTTACTCGCTTACATGAACACCGAAGCGATTAACTTCAACCTTTTCAAAAATAATGCTTTTATTGAGCGTAAATTTCCATTTGACATTATTCCTCGTATCGTTCCACCTGAGGAGTTTGCATACCTTGAAAAAGGAATTGGACAACGCATTTACGCACTCAATCTCTTTTTAGAAGATATCTACGGAGCACAAAAAATTCTCAAAGACGGCATCATTCCTAGCGAATTTGTCTTCTCATCCAAAGCCTATCTTCCCGCTTTTGCGAACACACCTGTGGCGAAGAACATTCGTGTACACATCAGTGGCATTGACCTTGTCAAAAACAGTGTTGGCGATGGTTGGGTCGTGCTAGAAGATAACCTCAGAGTGCCTAGTGGTGTGAGTTATCCACTCTCACTTCGCATGCTCACACGCAAAGTGTTTCCTGAGTTTTTTGAAAAACTGCCTATTCAAAGGGTGCATGACTATCCAAAACGTTTGGAAAAAGCGATGGAGTATGTCAATCGTGGGGGCATCAATGTCATCTTAACACCAGGGCGTTATAACTCTGCTTTTTACGAACACTCTTATTTAGCCAAAGAAAGCGGAGCGATTTTAGCATCAGGAGATGACTTAGTCGTGGAGAAAGACAAGCTTTACCTTAAAACATACAGTGGCAAAAAAGCGCGTGTTGGGGCGGTTTATCGAAGACTTGATGATGAAGCGCTCGATCCTATCGAGTTCAATCCAGACTCACTCATCGGTGTTTCTAACATCACACAAGTGTATCGCTCTGGTAATGTAGCGATTATGAACAGCATAGGAAACGGCATTGCCGATGATAAGGGCATCTACTACTTTGTACCTGAGATGATTCGCTACTACATGAAAGAAGAACCGATTTTACAAAATGCACCAACCTATCTTGCCTTTTTTGAGAAAGATCGCAACCATATCTTGCAAAATATGCGTAACCTTGTCATCAAAGATGTTGCAGAAGCGGGTGGATATGGCGTTGTCTTTGGCTCAAAACTGACCAAAAGTGAACGTGAGAAACTTAAAAGCGCTATTATCGCTGAACCTCGCCGCTTTATCGCGCAAGAAGTGATAGAATTTTATGATATCGAATGCCTTGATGAAAATGGAACTCTCTCTCCTCGCAAGGCTGATTTACGTATGTTTTCCATCTATGGAGAGGATATTTTTGTCTGGCCAGGCGGACTCACACGCTTTGCGATGGATCCGAGCAGTTACATCGTCAACTCCTCACAAGGTGGCGGGTTTAAAGATACATGGATATTAAAGGAGAGCAAATGATACTTATCTCACCTAAAACAGCCGAAAACCTTTACTGGATGGGGCGTTATATCCAAAGAGCAGAAACCATGACACGTCTTGTGATCTCCCTTTTCGATAAAATCCTCGATGAGGACTTTGATGATGCAAAAAATTTCTATGCAAGGCTTGGAATTGCAATGGATTATGATTCTTCGCAAGCATTTTTAAGACAAAGCGTTTTTGAGGTAGAACATGCCAGTCTTATCTCTGTCATTCATTATGCAAGAGAAAATGCGATTTTAACACGATCTCACCTCTCAAACCGTATGTTTAGCCGTATCAATGCTCTCTATCTTGCCTATCAAAAGGCAAAAGAAGAAAGAGTGGTTTCCCTTTTCTGGCTAGAGTCAACGCTCAAAGAACTTGATGCCATTTGGGGAAATTTAGAGCTTTCCTTAGTCGAAGCCAAAGAATCTCCTCTTATTCAGTTTGGAAAAGTGGTAGAGAGAATGGATCTGAATATCCGTATGTATGACAGCATCGAAGCAGCACTTTTGGATGTGGAAAAGCTCAACATCATTGCAGAGAAGATAAGACCAAACCACAAGCATGTCGCTCTTTCATCAAGCAACAAATACAAAACATTAGAAAAAATAAATTCTATTTACGGAACACTTGCCTATGTCTCTGAGAGTTAATTTTTCATACGCGTTTACGCTCAACTTCAAAGAGTCCGTACGTAAGCATGCCTTTTGCTTGCGTATGCTTCCCCTCAGTAATGGCGTACAAACCTTGCTGGATTGGGAACTTCACATCAACAATGATGTGCCATTCTTTTTGAGTCATGATGGTTTTGGCAATGCCCTACTCTTTGGAACGATTGAAAAATCACACCGTAATTTTGAAGCGGTGCTCAAAGGCAGTGTGGCATTTCATGGAAGTTATCAGTACAAAGATAACGAAAATGCTGCGTTGTACTTACATCCAACCACACTCACGCCTTTTTCACCTCTTGCGCGTGATTATGTGGAGACCTTGATGCTTCCTCAATCGCCTCTTAGTTTAGCGAAAATGCTTAACCAAACCATTTTCCAAAACTTCGAGTATTTAGCAGGTGTTTCAACGACCTCCTGTGATGCCGATGCCCTACTTTTGCGCCATCATGGAGTCTGTCAAGACTTTAGTCATTTGCTCATTACGCTACTTCGCCTAAGCCACATTCCCGCACGCTATGTGGCGGGATTTATCGATGGTGAGGGTGAAAGTCATGCGTGGGTGGAAGCGCTTATTGATGGGTATTGGAGAGGATTTGACCCCACCAATGGGATCATGTTAGAACATCAGCCTTACATCAAAATTGCACATGGACGAGATTTTATGGACTGCCGCCTCAACCGTGGTGTATTTATAGGCAAGAGCCAACAAAACTTATACGTCAACGTGACCGTTGCAAGGGAGGAGCAATGATAGAAGAAGTTTTTAGTGTAAAACTCCCTGTGGATGAGACGTTAAAGCTCAAACGAAACCGTTTCAATCCACCCGATATCACCACATCTACAAAGCGTATCTCTATCGTCACAGGAACGCATGGCGATGAGCTTGAGGGGCAGTATGTGTGTTATCTGCTCATCAAGTGGCTTAGGGAAAATCCAAAAAAGATTAAAGGTATTGTAGATATTTACCCTGCCATGAATCCTATGGGCATCGATAGTATCAACCGTCATTTTCCTTTTTACGATGTTGACCTCAATCGTACATTTCCAGGTCATACCGCAGATTTTCTGCCTGCGCAAGTGGCAAGTGCTATTGTGGAAACGGTGAAAGGCAGTGACTTTGCCATTGATATTCATGCGAGCAATATCTTCCTAAAAGAGCTACCACAAGTACGTATCAGTCGCTCAAATGCGCATGAGCTTGTTCCCTTAGCTGAGAAAATCGGCATTGATTTTATCTGGGTGCATGACGCTGTAACCGTTTTAGAGTCAACCTTTTCGCACGCCATGAATTCCATTGGCACTAAAACCCTTGTGGTGGAAATGGGTGTTGGTATGCGCATCACCAAAGAGTATGGAGAAAATCTTGCCAATGGATTGCTCAATTTTATGGCACATGTAGGCATCATCGATGAACCAGTGCATCCTTGTAAAACGTCCATCTCAACTCAAAACTCAGAGGTGCATTTCATCAATGCCTCTGAGGCAGGGATATTTATACCAACCCTAGAGCATAACGTCATGGTAAAAAAAGGTGAGAAACTAGGCGAAATCATTGACCCATTAGAAGGCATCATAAAAGAGCGTTTACTAAGTCCTTGTGATGGGCTTTTGTTCACCATCAGAGAGTACCCTGTCGTGTATGAAGGCTCTTTGCTTGCACGCATTTTAGAAAATCCATGTGAGGTGAATGAATGAGAGAAGAGATACTGTGCGAAATTACCTCACTCAGCCGTGAGCCACTTCGTATCAAAGGGTTTCGTTTTGGCATTCCCAACAGCAAACCAAGCTGCGTTATCGTAGGACCACTTACAGGAACTGCTATCGACCAACTGTGGGTTGCCTCCAGACTGGTACGCTTTTTACGCCAGCAAGAACTGGAAAACCCCACCTTCATTAAAGGCGAAATCTTAGTCGTTCCAGCAGTCAATCCTTACTCATTTAACATGGGTAAAACCTTCTGGCCTATGGACAATACCGACATTGATGCGATGTTCCCCGGCTACAACAAAGGCGAAACTACTCAGCGCATCGCAGCGAAGCTGTTTGAAAAAATCAATCATTTTGACTATGCCGTCCTTCTTGAAGCACGCAAAGATCGTGTGGAGTGCATTCCTTATGTTAAAGTGCTTCGTACAGGATATGAAGATGTGAATGAAGCACAAGCGTTTGGACTCGAATTTATCCACTACAAAGACCCAACGCCTAGCGATACTGTTTCACTCAATTATAACTGGCAAATCTGGAATGCAAAGTCTTTTTCCATCATCTCAGGTAAAAAAGGTACGCTTAGAAAAATAGAGTCGACGAAAGTATTTGATGCTCTGATTCGCTTTTTGGCTAAAAAAGGAATCATAGAATACAGTGCTTTTGAGGGAGCCGTAGGGAACATCATCACCAGTGAGGATATGGAAGTGGTTAAAAGCAGTTCCGCAGGGCTTTTTGATGCTCTCGCACCCATTGGTGAACACGTGGTACACGGTCAACCTTTAGCACGCATCTATAACGCACTCGATGGCTCACTGCTACAAACCATCATTTCTCCCTGTGAAGGGATTATTTCGTGTAAATACGACTATCCGCTCATTTTTCAAAATGCGGTGGCATTTCGCATCGTAAAATTAACGTTGCCACACTAATTATATTGACTTTATCATCGCGTTAAGCACCTGCATAAGGCTTACGCGATGCAGTATACTTTTTAAAAGTACGTATGAAGAAGATCGAGTTTTAGACTATGATCGGCAGTGTCATAATAAGTAGCGCTTGTATGCATACTGCTGTAATCTGAAAAAACTGCATAAGAAGATGAACTAAGAGAAGTAGAAGGAGATGCTTCACCAAAAATTTTTAAAATTTCATTGTTCTTTTCTGTGAGATCTAAGATATCTGCAGGATTGATAGAAAGATGCGTGTTATTTGGTATTATGTCTAAAGTATCTGACGCTAAGTTGTGATGGAATGAAGAAAGATTGCTAAAGTGCACACCTCCATCTTCACTGATGAGATACGAATGCTTTTCAGACAGAGCATCCGATTCAAATCCTTCATCAGAGGCATAAAGACTTTTATCAAGGACAACAACATTATTACCGCCTAAAAAGATATGGCGACCATCTGTTAAGACAAGTAATACATGAGAATCTCCACCAACCGTACTGATAGTTTCTTCTGAGTTGATGTTATCCCCTACTTTTAAAATTCTCTCTTGTCCTACACTGTTCTTTGCGATAACAACACCACTAATTTCTTTGATAATTCCAACCGAAAATGCCATAAAAAATTCCCTTGATAACTATTGAATAAAAATAACACCATGTCTTATGTACATCAGTACACTTTATATATAGATTGTATCAAATGTAGGCTACAAAAAAATTTAAGGAGGGAAAGTTCCCTCCTTTTTTAATCAAAGTCAGTATGGACAATTGTATCTTGAATGTCGACCATAACTTTGGTGACACCATCATCCAAAGTGCCTTCATAACGCGTAAAGCCATCATCGACTCCTGTTTGGTCAGCGACGACTGCCCATGGAGAATCACCACCCGTAATGGTACTAGCAACACTATCATCACTATCACCAATAATTTTCAAAATCGTGCTGGCATTATCTGTGATATCAAAGACATCGTTTGGATTAAGATTGATGATTGAAACATCTGCTTTAGAAAGATCCAAGACTTCGATATTTTCAATTTTTGCGTCATCAATTGCACTAAAATCCATAACTGCATCTTTGACCAATAGTGTATCAACACCAATACCACCATCTGCTTGAGTATCATGGCTATCGTATGTTAGAGTATCATTGTCCGCTCCACCATACATAGAATCCACTCCAAGTCCACCATCCAAATGGTCATTACCACTGTCACCATAGAGGGCATCATCACCGCTATCGCCATAAAGGGCATCATCGCCTATACCTCCATGGAGGGCGTCATTGCCAGCGTAGCCCTGCATCAGATCATCACCTGTTGATCCATAGAGCTCATTATCGCCCGTTGTGCCACTGATTTCATTCAATGCTGTTTGCGTTGTCGTCGCATAGTCAGTAGCATCCCAAGAAGTGACACTGCTTGTAATCGCATTGATTTCATCGACAGTCATGTAATGGTCTGTTGTAAAGGTTACTGTCGCATCAGGATCAACACTATAATATCCATCGGTTGCGCTTTGGATAACCCCATTTTCATACACGACAGCATCCATTGGTAATGTTGATTGATCAATCAACACTTGACTCAATGTTTCGTTACTATCGGTCACTGCTGCTGCGATATTGATGTTGTATTCAACGGCAATATCGGAGATTAAGCTCACGCTGTCGATCTTAAATTCAGCATTTTTATCGTTACTGGTTGCAAAATTATCAATGCGAACGGTATTGAAGTACTCATCCGCACTGAGCTCCAAATGAACAGGTGTATTGTTGGCAGTTGGAAGTAAAGTATCGATCAAGACTTCCTTAACCACAACACCATCTCTAAGGAAGACAATGCGTCCATCATCAACACTCGTTTTATAACTCTTAATATCAATAGCCGCTGTTTTAGTATAACCATCAAAGACAATATTACCAGTTGTACTACCAGCATTAAGATGTCCATTGAAAACAGGTGCTGGGTATTCTGGACTAATGATGACATCGCCTTGAGAAACACTCACATCTAACAATGGAGCATCTGCAACAGGTGTTACATTTATCGTAACATCTTGTGTATCAGTCATACCACTAGTATCTGTAACCGTAAACATGAACTCGATACCACTACCACTGTAGTTTGTACTTGGTATAAACGTATAGGTTCCATTGTGATTATCAATCAGTGTACCATTAGCATTATCGACCAATGTTACGTTATTGATACTTAAAATATCATTAGAGTCGATGTCTGTTGCATTTGCAAGAAGCTGCGCATCCGTAATGATAATTGGCGTATCTTCTGCTGTTGTAAAGACTTTTGACTCTGCCATTGGACCATCGTTTGTACCGATAATATTGACAGTGACACTGCTCGTTGTTCCATCGATACTAGCAACACTAAAGGTATCACTAATGGTATCACCCGCATTAAGTGAGTCATAACTCTCATTAGCAACATAGCTCCATGTGCCATCTGCGGCGATTGAGAAGGTACCATACGTTCCTGCCACATTGGTTTGTGCCACATACGCTGCTTCTCCATCATCCACATCGGTAACCGTAAGTGTTCCGCCTGTACTAAGCACTGCATTGGTCTCATCAAGGCTTACAGTTGCGCTACTTAGAATTGCTGTATCATTGGTTCCTACAATGGTTACTTGAACACTGCTCGTTGTTCCATCGATACTAGCAACACTAAAGGTATCACTAATGGTATCACCCGCATTAAGTGAGTCATAACTCTCATTAGCAACATAGCTCCATGTGCCATCTGCGGCGATTGAGAAGGTACCATACGTTCCTGCCACATTGGTTTGTGCCACATACGCTGCTTCTCCATCATCCACATCGGTAACCGTAAGTGTTCCGCCTGTAGTAAGGACTGCATTGGTCTCATCAAGGCTTACAGTTGCGCTACTTAGAATTGCTGTATCATTGGTTCCTACAATGGTTACTTGAACACTGCTCGTTGTTCCATCGATACTAGCAACACTAAAGGTATCACTAATCGTATCACCGGCATTAAGTGAGTCATAACTCTCATTAGCAACATAGCTCCATGTGCCATCTGCGGCGATTGAGAAGGTACCATACGTTCCTGCCACATTGGTTTGTGCCACATACGCTGCTTCTCCATCATCTACGTCAGTCACAGTGAGTGTTCCGCCTGTAGTAAGGACTGCATTGGTCTCATCAAGGCTTACAGTTGCGCTACTTAGAATTGCTGTATCATTGGTTCCTACAATGGTTACTTGAACACTGCTCGTTGTTCCATCGATACTAGCAACACTAAAGGTATCACTAATCGTATCACCGGCATTAAGTGAGTCATAACTCTCATTAGCAACATAGCTCCATGTGCCATCTGCGGCGATTGAGAAGGTACCATACGTTCCTGCCACATTGGTTTGTGCCACATACGCTGCTTCTCCATCATCTACGTCAGTCACAGTGAGTGTTCCGCCTGTACTAAGGACTGCATTGGTCTCATCAAGGCTTACAGTTGCGCTACTTAGAATTGCTGTATCATTGGTTCCTACAATGGTTACTTGAACACTGCTCGTTGTTCCATCGATACTAGCAACACTAAAGGTATCACTAATGGTATCACCCGCATTAAGTGAGTCATAACTCTCATTAGCAACATAGCTCCATGTGCCATCTGCGGCGATTGAGAAGGTACCATACGTTCCTGCCACATTGGTTTGTGCCACATACGCTGCTTCTCCATCATCCACATCGGTAACCGTAAGTGTTCCGCCTGTAGTAAGGACTGCATTGGTCTCATCAAGGCTTACAGTTGCGCTACTTAGAATTGCTGTATCATTGGTTCCTACAATGGTTACTTGAACACTGCTCGTTGTTCCATCGATACTAGCAACACTAAAGGTATCACTAATGGTATCACCCGCATTAAGTGAGTCATAACTCTCATTAGCAACATAGCTCCATGTGCCATCTGCGGCGATTGAGAAGGTACCATACGTTCCTGCCACATTGGTTTGTGCCACATACGCTGCTTCTCCATCATCTACGTCAGTCACAGTGAGTGTTCCGCCTGTACTAAGGACTGCATTGGTCTCATCAAGGCTTACAGTTGCGCTACTTAGAATTGCTGTATCATTGGTTCCTACAATGGTTACTTGAACACTGCTCGTTGTTCCATCGATACTAGCAACACTAAAGGTATCACTAATCGTATCACCGGCATTAAGTGAGTCATAACTCTCATTAGCGACATAGCTCCATGTGCCATCTGCAGCGATTGAGAACGTACCATAGGTTCCTGCCACATTGGTTTGTGCCACATACGCTGCTTCTCCATCATCTACGTCAGTCACAGTGAGTGTTCCGCCTGTAGTAAGGACTGCATTGGTCTCATCAAGGCTTACAGTTGCGCTACTTAAGATGGCAGGGTCATTAACAGGAGTTACATTAATAAATACCGTATATGTATTTTCTCCACCATTTCCATCATTAATGGTATAGGTAAAACTATCTGGTCCATTATAATTTTCATTTGGTGTATAAGTATACGTACCATCAGCATTGACCACAACAGTACCATTGGTGGTAGCATCAGCAAGCGCATACGTAATTGCATTGCCATCGGCATCTGTTGCAACAGGAAGTGCACTTGTAATACTTGTATCTTCTTTGGTGATGACTTCTAGATCGCTGCCTAAAGGTGGAGTATTGACAATAGGTGTTACAGCGCCGGTTGGAGCTGTATACGTTACATCTCCTGCACCTGTGCCGCCTATGGTACGATAATCTGCAACGACATTACTTTCGTTACCACCCGTAACATAACGTGCCATCGCATTGGTTGACATTTCACCGCCAACAGTGGCACCACCTTCACCCGCAGCAGTAGGTTGAAGTTCATTGATATCTTTACCTTCTAATAAAGCCGCTTGTAGTTCTTCAACACTTTTACCAGAGACCACATTATCCATTGTTTTACCCGCGACAACGGCTTCCTCACCAAATGACTCCGCGACATAGACACTTTTGTCGAGGAAAACAGCATCGTTTCCATCTAAAACGATCTCCTGACCATTATTGAGGCCTAAAACGATATGTGAACCTGCACCAATAGTACGGATATTGTCTTCAAAAAAGACAGTATCACCTACTTTCAAAACACGATCTTCTCCTTGTGAATTCTTCGCCATCACAAGGCCGCTCATTTGCTTAATTGTTCCTATAGAGAGTGCCATGATTGCCTCCTTTTTTTGTTGTTAGAGACATACTAACACAAAAGAAAAAGAGCGTCTATTGTACCAATGGGTAATTAAATCTTATAAAAATATAAGCTTATAAGATTAATTTTTAGAGAAGCAGTGCAAGAGCTAAACGATCTTTTACACCAATTTTTTCGTAGATGGAACTAAGGTGTGCCTTAACCGTGCGCTCAGTAGTACCTTCACGTGTAGCAATCTCTTTGTTACTAAGTCCTTCTTTAATTAAAAGAGCCACTTCACGTTCTTTATGAGAGAGCTTTTCTAGCAAATCATGCCTAACATGTAGAGATGTTTTTTGTGACGCGAGTGTTTGAATCATTGTTTGAATAAAATCAGGATAGAGCCAAATGTCACCATTCTTCACAACTTTCAACGCCTCTTGAAGGTGAATAGGTGCCATATGTGTATTACCATAAGCTTTGATACCAAACTTCAAAAATATAGAGCCTTGTGTGTAGTTTGGCTTGTGACTAAAGACCATTGTTTTAACATAAGGATATTCTGTTTGTAACAAATCTAGAAAACCTTCCATACCATCATCATCATAATGTCTCTCTTCAAGCAATAAAACAACATTAGATGTTACAGTCTGTAAAAGTGATAAGAGTGCTTTTTCATGATGACATATATGAATTTCTTCAGATTTTAAAGCACTTTGCCATGATTGAATAACTTCAGGATGAGAAGAGTAAAGGATTACCATATCAACGCTCCCTCAATGCATTCTGTTTGGCTTTTAAAATTGGTTTGAGCAAATAATCTAAAACGGTTTTTTTACCTGTTAAAATATCAACCGTTGTGGTCATACCAACCATCAATGCCAATGGTTTTTCAGGTGTTCCTAGATGATTTTTATCGGTTTTAATATGTACCAAATAATAACTTTCTCCTCTATCATTCGTAATAGTATCTGCGCTGATAAAGACCAATTTACCTTTAAGTCCGCCATAAATTGAAAAATCATAGGCTGTAAATTTGACCGTTGCATCAAGACCGAGCCTTAAAAAAGCAACATCAGAAGGCTTAATTTTTGCCTCTATTAAAAGCGTATCTTCGGTTGGTACAATTTCCAAAATATTCATACCAGGTTTGACAACGCCTGAAACAGTATTGACCAGCAATTGTTTAATCGTCCCATCAACTGGAGCGCGAACAAGTGTTCTTTGTACCCTATCTTCTAAGCTAGTATGCACTTCTTGAAGACGAGACATTTCAGCAACAGCTTCATTGAGCTCTTTTTTAGCACGATTTTTAAAATTTAGCTCAGCCTCACCACGTTTACTTTTTACTTCTAAAATGGCTGATTGAACTCTTGGGATAGCAAGTCTTGTTGTTTGCAATTCACCTTGAATATTATTGGTTTGGCGCTTTAACTGTAAAAATTCCATCTCAGAAACCAATCCTTTTTTAACAAGTGGTTCCATGATAGATAGCTCTCGTTTTACCAACTCGTAACTATTTTGTAATTGCGATACTTTGGATTCTAACTCCGTAAGCTCATTCTCTTTTTGTCGTGCTTGTTCTTGCAAAATTTGAATATTTTTTAACAATTGTTCTTGATTAGAGTCGTATAAACTTTTTTCATATGCGATTTGCTTTTGCATTTCTGGACTTGTATCGTTATTGATAGAAAATGGTTGGGCATTGGCTTCTGCTTCAAGCCTCATCGATTTTGCTTTTAACTCAACATAGCGTAGTCTGCTCTCACCAAAGGAACTTGCAAAATTTTTATCATCAATTCTAAGAAGAACTTGCCCTTTTTTAACGTTATCACCCTCTTTGACAAGAATTTCAGAGACAATTCCACCCTCCAAGTTTTGAATCACCTGCAACTGTTGTGTCGGAATAACTTTTCCTTCGCCTCTTGTTAATTCATCCACTTCAGCAATACTTGCCCAAAGAATAACCCAAAATACAGCAATCGCTATAACCCACAGAATCTTACGAGAAGAACTCGGTGCTTTTTGCAACACTGCCTCACTAAGACTCGACATAAACTCTAAATCATTTTCATCATAATATTTTTTCATGGCTGTTTCGCTCCACCCAGTTTCGCTAAAACATCCTCTTTTTTGCCATCTAAGAGAATTTGACCATTGTCTATGACAATTAAACGATCAACCAAATCTAGAAGGGACATTTTGTGCGTTACCAAAATAGTGGTTTTATCTTTAATTGCTTCGTGTAAAAGGTGTTTTATGCGTCCCTCAGAAGTGTTATCCAATGAATTGGTTGGTTCATCTAAAAGCATAATAGGTGCATTCACTAAAAATGCTCTTGCAATGGCGATACTTTGTCTCTGTCCTCCTGAGACACCATCTCCTCTTTCCAAAACTGGCATATCAAACCCTAAAGGATGTCCATCGACAAACTCATCAACACCACCAATTTTTGCTACTTTTAAGATGGTCTCATCATCCACATAAGGCGCTTTATAGACGATGTTTTCACGTACTGTACCGTGAAATAACACTACGTCTTGTGGTACATAACCGATGTTTTTACGCAAATCAACAGGATCAATCTGATTGATATCAATCCCATCAATTAAAACAGAACCGCTATCGGGTGCATAAAGCCCTAAAATGAGTTTTTCAACAGTTGTTTTACCTGAGCCATTACGCCCTAAGATACCCACTTTTTCTCCCGCATTGATTTTAAACGAGATATTTTCCAAAGCATGTTTATTGCTCTCGGGATACGCAAAAGAGACATTTTTAAACTCAATACGTCCTGTAAAGCGCTCACGTCTGACAAATTTTTTGCCTTCAGGTCTTTCAACAGGAAGTTGCATAATGTTATCAAGTGCTCTGTATGCTGTACGTGTCTGCTCAAAATTGGCAATGAGTGCAGCAACCTGTCCCATAGGAGCAATCGCACGTGAAGATAAAATCACAGCGGCAATAAGCCCACCCATGGTCAATTCAACCTCTTTGATCATATAAACGCCAATTAAAATGACAATGACGGTATTGAGCTGAACTAAAAAAGAGGTAATAGTCGTAATAGAGTTCGATAAAACTTTAGATTTTAGACCACGATTAGCAATCTCACCACTGGCCTCTTCCCACTTCCACTGAGCATGTCCACCAGCCGAGAGTGTTTTAATCGTCTCGATGGCATTCAGGCTCTCTATCAAAATACCATTTTTTATAGCAGAAGCTGCATAGGTACTTTGGATACTTTGCTGTAATGGGTTTTTGACCATAAAGGTATAGAGTAAAATAATCCATGTTAAGACAAGAGGTACAAACATCAAATTACCAGCAATAAAGTGGATCACCACTAAAAACATCAGTGCAAAAGGCAAGTCAATCAAAGCTGTTAACGTTGAGGATGTAAAGAAGTTGCGTATAGCGTCAAAATCACGCAAATTGCTTGCGAAGGCACCAACAGATTTTGGTCGTGCCGCCATCTTGAGGTCCATTACTTTTTCAAAGAGGATAGATGACATAATGACATCACTTTTTTTGCCTGCAATTTCAAGAAAGTAAGAACGCACAAACTTTAAAACAATGTCTAAAATATACACAACAAACAGACCTAAGGAGAGTACCCACAATGTCTCTGTTGCATTGTTTGGGATGACTCTATCGTAAACATTCATCGTAAACAATGGACTGGCTAAGACAAAAAGATTTACCACAAATGAAGCCAAAATAACATCAAAATAGATCTGTTTAGAACGCACCAATGTTCCCCAGAACCAATTGCTTCCGGCATTTTCTAAAACCTTATCTCTACCTTCTTGAGACATAAACTCTTTTTTAAGGAGAAAACAAAATCCTAAATACTCTTGCTCTAATGTCTCTACATTAACCCAATTTTCGCCCTCTCCCATATCGGGATGAATAATCTTTGCTTTTTTATGTGATTCATCAAAACTCTCTAAAATAACAGCTCCACGATTTTTCAGAAGCAATATACAAGGTAAAATCAATGGAGAAAGATCGGAGAGATCTTTTTGTACCAACTTTGTAAGAAATCCTGCACGCTTTGCTGCACGTGAGAAAAGTGATTTGGAGCCACCTTTAAGAGAAAAAAGTTCCACAGAACTAAATCCATTTTCAATAGGCAAGCCTGCCATGAGCGCTTCTGCGCTATAAGGGACATTGTAGAGTTTAGTAAAAAGAACTAAACACGACAATAATGGATCGAGTTTATAGGTAGGTTTAACTTCGACTTGTGATTCCATAACTATCCTATAATTTTAGGTTCTGCAATAAAACTGCCTTGGATATACTTAATACCCATTTTTTGCAATTTGTCTCGTTGCTCATTGTTTTCAACATTGGTTGCAATCACTTTAATTTCCATACTATCGGTGATAATGCCAAGACTTCGATTTGGAGCATCTAAGCCAGTTTCGCCAAAAAGATCAATCATATAGGAGGCTTGAATTTTGATGTAATCTGGATTAATGTGCTGAATTGCAAGAAGACTCTCACTGTTGATCGCAAAATTATCAATACCAAATCCATAGCCAAAATTACGTAAGTATTTAGAAAATTTGACCAGAATTTCAATCGGCATATCTACAGAACTTGGCATCTCAAAATAGAGCTCTTCAAGCCCGACTTTTTTAAAACTTTCAACACTGTCTTCCAACCATGCCCAATCATTGCTTTGCATGAAAATATCTTTACCAAGGTTAATACAGATTGATTTTGAGGTAAATAATTGCTCTTTTAACACTTCAATACTTCTTGCAATCACATAATGATCTAAAAGCGCACCGAGCTTTAATTCCATAACCATTGGCATAAAATACCCTGCATTATGGAGATGCCCATTGTAATCTTGCAGTCTTAGGAAAAATTCACTCTGGAAAACGTCAGAAACGTTATTGATCGCCACAACATTTTGATAAGCAAGTTTAAATCGTTTTTGATCCATAGCACTTTTAAGCTCTTGTGTCCATGCTTCTTTGCCAAGAAGAAGTTGGTTCTCACCTGTTTCTTCGATAAAGCTGTTAATGCTAAATGCACCTTTAGCCTTAGACGAAGAGAGTGCAAAATCTGCTTTTGAGAAGAGCTCTTTGGAGTCTGATTTTGCGTAGTATTTGGCATAGCCAATGTTTATAAAGTGCTCTTTTTCATTGAGCTCATAATGTTTTGTTAGATTTTTCACCATCGTATTGATCTCTTCACACAAAAGATCAAACGATGCTTGTGAAGAAGCAGGAGCCAAAATAGCAAAATCAGTATCATTGAGTTTTGCGCTGACATACTCTTTTTGATTATGAATAGCCGTCGTAATGCACGCAGCCATCTCTTTGATAAACGCTTCACTCTTTTGATACCCAAGCTCACTTTTGAGTCGTTCAAAATCATTTAATGAGACTAAAATAAGAGCACCTTGCGCATTTTTCGCTTCACTGGAGAGATACTCTTGTAATTTGATGTTGAAATAACGACGGTTATACATTTTAGTAACTGTGTCTTGGTATAGAAGTTCATGGTAGAGACGAACAGCCTCAGCCTCTTTTTCAAAAATTTCTTTGACTTTTTTCACCATACTGTTCATAGCAAAAACAACATTTTTAAGCTCTTCCGTAAAAGGAATATCGCGCTGAATAATAAAATCGCTCTCCAAAATAGCTTCGGCTTGCTCTTTCACACGTTTGAGTGGTTTTAATACAATCGTTAAAATCAACTGTAAACAGAAAAATCCAATGATAGAAACAACAATAAAGACAGCAAGCACTTCTTTAAAAATCGTCCATAACTGACGATACGCATGCCCACTATTGAGTTGTACGGAGAGAATACCATAAGGTGTCCAACCAAGCATAATTTGAGATGTCGCTATAGGTGTTTCTACTTTGATATACTTCACAAACCAATCAGGCACATCTGCAACAATGACCTTTTGAATCTTATCTACTAAAACTTCTTTATTCATATTTTCGAGGATAATTTTTTCATAATAACCACTATCAAACACCGAATTAATCATCGTTTCAGCCATGGAGGTGTCTTCTTCGGTCGCAATAGAACTAATAGACAAGCCAAGCGAATTTGCTGTATGCAATGCATCAGTATAGGCTTGTTGTTTCACATATTCATTTGAGCTGTTAAAGTTAAACCACATCACAGCACCAAAAATCAATGTTTGAAATATAGACAAAACAATAATGATCTGCTTAAAAAGTGTCATAACCCTTCTCTCCTTATCTTATCTACCAACTCAAACCATTTTTTATTTTTTTCCATCCCAGAAGGTACAATTTGTCCTAACCCCTGTTGTTTAGCAAGGTAGAGGGCATCACCGTTAAAACTATAAACGGGGATCAAATCGCTCCTTTGCGTTGCTGGTAGAATCTTAAAATTGATATTATCAAGAACAAGAGGAACAGAAGTTGGTGTTTCAAAATAGGTCAACACCATATGCGATTGTTGGTATTTGACAGCTTTAACGTACGTAAAAAAAAGCTTATTCGTGGAAATTCCAAGCTGCTTTAATGTAAAGTACTTAGCTATCACAAAGTCCTCACAATCTCCTGCACCTTTACCGATAAATTCCATACGTGTCGCCCAATAATCTTTTTGATGCCACACTTCTTCATCAGAGGCAAAACGCATCTGATTAAAGAAATTATTGACCTTCTCAAGCTTCTCAGGCTCTGGGGAGGCCTGAAGCGACAGCATCAGCCCATTAAGGGCTTCAACTCTTCGCTTCGCTTGTCCTCCGTATTTTACTTCTACTTTTTTTAGTACTTCTTGCGTAAAAAACTCTTGCCCCGCATACAGCGTTAAGACAACGACTAACGCTATGAGTAAGAAGAGCTTTTGGCGCATCTATTTTAGTATGGCTCTAGCCATAGCTCATTTAAAATGAAACGCTTCTATGAGAACATGACTGAACATCATACATTTGAGCAAAAGATGGTTCAAAGTAATCTGTAATAACACCCATGTTATCTAAAAGTCTGTATCTAGCATACATCAAAGTTGCTTCTGCTTCTGCTAAAGCTTGTCTAGCAGAGTAGTACTCACCCTCAGCATCCAAAAGGTTGATAAGATCGCGCTTACCGATCGCAAACTCTTGTTGATATGCAGTAAGAGTCTCTTTACTGAAATCTCTATGCTCTTTTAGGAACGCAATACGTTTTTGAGTTGATTCATAACTCTCCCATGAAAATTTAACACTCTCTTTGAGATCACGCTCTAATGTTCCTAATGTCTCTTTCTCTTTAATCATCAAGATGGCATATTTCTCTTTGTTAAGCATGTCAGCACCTTTGTTGTAAAGGTTATAACGAAGCTTTAACAGTGCCGATGTGCTCTCTTTACGTCCATCAAGTCCATCGATGTCATGACCAACAGTTCCAGCAACTTCAAAGTCAACTTTTGGATAAAAAGCAGATTTAGACCCTTCGTACAAAGCACTTGCAAGTCTTACATTCGCTTCTTGAACCTTAATGGAAGGATTACATGTAAAGCTTTTTTCATTAATTTTCTCAAAATTTGCAGGGATGACTGATGTAAAGTCTGGTTTGATCAACTCATCTGCATCTACTTTTTGACCATAAAGCTTTTCAAATGTCGAAATCGCATCTCTGTAGTTATTCTCTTGTGCTATGAGATTGGACCTAGCAAGAGTAAATCTACTTCCTGCTTGTTGTGTTTCAGAAAGACGTCCAAAACCAGAATCCGAACGCTCTTTGATCTGTTTATAAATCGCTTCATGTGTTTTAACATTTTCCTGCGCTAAAGCGAGCAATTCTTTATGTTTTAACAGCATAATATAGGCATTTGCAAAAGAAAGTAACGTTCTATCTGCTTTTTCAGTAACACCATATGATGCTGCCTCAAGCCTACTTTTTTGTTGTTTAATCGCATTTTCTGTTGCAAAACCATTAAAAAGATTTTGATTTAAAACTAAGGACGTTTCATCCATAGTACTAGAGATCTTCGTTGAACCTGGTTCTTTAATAGTCTCGTGCCCGTACGAACTTACTAAATCCAGTGTTGGAAGATACCCATTCTCTGCAATGTTGTACTCTTTTTTCACACCATTAAAATTCTCCACGCTCTCTTTCACTTTTGGACTTGAGGAGAGAATTGTTTTTGCGCCTTCCTCTAATGTTAAGGAAAAAGCAACTACTGGAAGACTAATGACCACCAAAGATAATATTTTTGCGAGATTCATGATCTCCTCCTTCGTTGGATCTAAAAGCGAGACGGCTATATCTGCTCTTTGAACTCATTGTATCATATTCTTTTTTCAACTACAAGACAACATGAGGATTATAAGGCACAAACTACTCATTCTTGCTTTTGAAAAAAGATTTATACACACTTTAGCCTCTATTTAACGTATCTTTGAGAATAAATCACCGATAAAAATCTTTTCAAAAAAAGGCAAAAAAATTTTATTTTCTAAGATTTCCAAATAATTTTAAGTGCAATTTTTATCACTTCTAACTTTATTAAAAGATGAATCATTTTAACGAAAAGATGTCACAGTTTTTGTCACAAAGATACTGTTTTCAACATACATTGAAAATGAAGAAAGGAAGCGTTTGATGTTTCAAATATGCCCTAAAAAAGGCATATTTGAAAGTAAGAAGTGTTTTATTGCTGGATCATAATAGGAAAAGACTACAATCCGCTAATGGTAACCATGGTAAGCATAAACCACTCATGATGGCACTACGGCTTACCTCTTTAACGGAAGAAGGCTCTTCTATCTTTGTATCGATGATTTTATAGCCCTCCCCTTTAACCGTTTCAATAAAATGAAAAGGCAATAATTTAGCGCGTAACTGCCTGATTAAAGATCTAATGCGCTCTTCACTTACTGCCTCATCTTGATAAACATAGTACTCGATTTCATGAGAAGAGACAACATGATGAGACTTCATAAAGAGTAATTTGAGCAATAATGCCTCTTTTCTCCCTAAAATAACCTCTTCATCGCGATTTACAAACTTTGCATGTTTAAAATCAAAATAGACATCTTTGGTTACAAAGAATGTATCGTCATTCCAAATATCGCACAGTTTATAAATTCTAAACGCAATTTCTTGCGGTGTAAAGGGCTTTACTATCATGTCATCATAAGAAAGATAGTAGAGTGTTTTAAAATCTTTAGTATCAAAAGTGGATTCAATAATCAATAAGATCGGTACATCCACCCCATGTTCTCGTAAATAATGCATTATCGTTGGATCTACAGGATTTTTAAGATTGAGGATGAATAGAGCATAAGTAGGCAAAAGTGAAACATCTTCGGCAAAGAGAGCTTCTTCGTTTTTCACTTTTTTTATTTTCATTTTGAGACGTAAACTATTTAAATATACATCCATACTATCGGCTAACTCTCCATCTGGTTCAAGAAGAAAAACTTTCACGTTACTCCTTTTTCATTATTTCTTGGACAGCCAATTTAATTTTTTTTCTTTATATATTCGTCAGTTTAGCACTATAAAACTAAAAGTACAATAATAATGTAAGTATAAAGCCTCAAAATCAATTTTTTATACGTGTCTCTTAAACATATATGATTCCTTTCAACCATCATTCCAATCATAAAATAATCTCGCATGGTATATAGAGTTTATTAGGTAAGATGTAGTTGTTAGCAGAAAAAAGAGCATCACGCATTTCAATTTTTAAAGAATACCTACACGATTCTATAACGCGTTCATCGTATGGCTCGCTCTTTATAACAAGGATAAAAATTTTCATTTATTGGTTCTTAACATTTTTAGTGTACACCCTAAAATAGGGCTTTATATGTATCATAAAGCCCTCATAATTTAGATCTTAGAATTTATAGTTAACGTTAAACCATAACTCATCTGTATCGAGTTTGGTTACAACATTTGCTGACGTCGTAACTTCTTTTTCAAATGTAACATATGTCACGTCAGTTGTTAAGCCTTTAAGATAAGGTACCGCATAACTAAGTTTTGCTGAGTAGCCCTCAATGTCTGCTTTATACCCTGCTCTTGTCGTAATCGTAGCAGCTGATGGAGCATCTTGAGAAGCAGTAACATATGCCAACTCAGAGGTAAGTCCAGTAATACCCACTTTTGAGAAATCATAAGTCGCACCAAATCTATAGGTATCCATTCCTGCAAAGCTATTAAATACTAAAGGACCACGAATGGAAAGCATGGTGTAACAGAATGGTCCATTACCAAGTCCAAGCAGTGCATCATCATCATCGCTGACTGTTGTATAAGCAATCGTTGCGCCAAATCCATAAAGTTCAGAGAAACCTGCACGAAGCCCAAGCATATTACCATCAATATGCGCTGCATCTAATTCACTTCCTGCACGTGAGCCTCTATAATTGATATCAAAATTGAGTTTGAAGTTGCTTACAGGTAGAACATAATTTGCCTCTGTATAGAAAAATGCGATGTTATCTGTTTTATCTATAGTAAGTCCATACGCACCAATAGCAGCTTTCATATGAACATCATTTGCTTGTGCATATTGTGCTGTTAACTTAAGATTTGGAATGGAGGTATTAATCGCACCTAAAGAGTAAGCACCATCAAATTCATACGCAGTTGGACCTGCACCTGCTACGATAATTTGTTTGATAAATTTTGGTGCATCATACGACCATGTTGCAACAGAATTGCCATTGTAAACATCACCCGTTCTACCTTGGAATTTATCAACATAGTTTGCATAAACTGTCGTTTGAGGGATATCCATATTGGAAATTGCAGCACCTTCAAAAGACTCTCTAAAGAAACGTGTAGGATTTCCAGAGATAAGAGGCGTTGTAATGTATTGACGACCTACTTTAATGTCTGTTTTGCCAATTTTATACGCTAAGTACGCTTCTGAAAGTACCGTGCCTTGTCCTGATTCTTCTTTATTGAAAAGTTTTTTCGCATTTTCTTCAGCAAAAGGAGTCGCACTTCCTTGGAATGTAAAACCTGTTCTAAAACCATAGAATGAATCTGAAACATATCCTAATTCAATACCCAAGTTTAGGATGTTTTCATTATGATACGCGCCACCTCCGAAGTTTCCCTCATCCGTTCTATCCCAATACCACGCTTTTAACGTTCCATTCACTTTACCATTTTTAAATGCATCTGCAAGTGTATCTGCAGCAAATGAACTCGATGTCATTCCTGCAACTAAAACTGCCGCCAAGCTAAGTTTAACAAATCTCATTTTCTCTCCTTTTTTAAGAGTTAAGTGCCCAAGAAAGAACACTCAACTCTTCTATCTTATTCATCACATGAATAACTAAGGCTATTTTTTCATCTCTTCGGCCAATTTTTTCTCAGCCTCTTCTTTTTTCTTATCTAATTTGCCTTTGTAGTAACTGTACTCAGGCTTATAGTAATTGAGCATACTTCTAAGTCCTTTGTGCCCTACTTCTACGTGACATGAAGCACAGCTAATCTCGTTTGCTGTCTCTTTTAAGCTGTCATAATGCGCGTGCATTTTACGACCTTGTTCACTGATGGCTTCATTGGTTTTATAGTTGGTATGACAACCATAACACGCTTCATCTTTAACAAAGTGTGCACGATTGGCACGATTGGCTTGCCAATCAATGTTATCTGGATTGCCAAAGAAGTGAATTGCCCCTTCCATAACACCATTGCGTGCTTTTGTTAAGATATACGCAAAGACATTGTCATGCGGTAAGTGACAAGTAACACACGTCACTTTAATACCAACTTTGCCATTTCCACCGTGTACATCATTGTGGTATGCCGCAACCATAGGTTTCATTTCATGACAAACGATACAAAATCTATCATCACTGGTTCTATGAAGACCTTCATATAAAATCCACGAACACAGTAATCCAATAAAAACGCCTACTAATGCTGTGAGCAAAATATTGCTTTTGATGAGGAGAAATAGTTTTTTCATCATGGTGTCTCCCTCATCCAAAGTTTTACATCGTTGCTGTGACAGCTTAAGCACATATTGTCAGACTTTTTATGTTCAAAATGACACTCATCACAATAGAGTTTTGGTCCATCGTGAATAGAGTTATGTGGATTGGTATGCAACGCATCCATAAATTTCAGTCTATCTGCCAAATACTGTTTTGTTTTATGGCAAGACAAACACCCTTTATCTTCAATCGCTTTAAAATTTTCTGGGTCATCCCCTTGACCTTCATGACAATCCGTACATTTAAACGATAACTTGGCATGATGAGGCTTTATAGGGAATTTTTCTTTCATTTCAGGAGTGATGTTCATCTGAGGAGAGGAAGCTTTCACTTCACTCCCCACTAAAGACGCCACACCAAGAATGAGAAAAAACCCTAATGCTAAAAGAGTTTTTTTGTTACGCATGATTAGATGTTTTCTCCTGCAACAAAACCACATACTAAACAGTCCGCAATCGCACAACTACCTAAACGACTCGCTCCATGTGTACCACCTGTAACCTCGCCTGCTGCAAAAAGACCTGGGATTGGTTTATTAGTATTAGCAGAGATAACTTGTGCTTTTGTATTGATTTTGAGACCACCCATTGTATGGTGAGGTTTTGGAACCAAACGAATCGCATAGAATGGTCCTTTCATTTCAATACACTCTTTACCCTTCATATCAGCAAGTGTTTGTTTTTTAAATTCATCTACTACACCGTTTTTAGCATCTTCATTGTATTTTGCAATAGTTGCTTTAAGGGCATCTGCTGGAATTTTGTAATTTGCAGCCAAAGCATCGATGGTATCGAATTTTTTCATAACGCCACCTTGAAGACCTTTGTCAATCGCTGCAAAGATTTGCTCATCAAATGTATTGTACGTACCAATAGCAACTGGGTATGCTTTTGGCGCTTCTCTTAAGATGACGTATTCAGCGTCCGCTCTTGTTTTTCTATCTGCCATTTCATTCATAAAACGTTTACCGTTTCTAATATCAACAGCGATACCTTTTACAAATAAACCTTGTTGAGTAAGAAGAGGTGCTACGCCAAAACCTCTCTCATCTGGGCTTGCCCATGGACCTTCTTGAATCCAGCTAATGTGTACAGGAAGTGCTCCAATTTGGAATGCTTTAAGAAGTGCGCCCGCTGTTGCACCATCGTGGTTTGTTGCGTCCATATCTGGGGTCATACGTGGGTCTTGAATTTGTCTAAAATCTTTATCCATAGAGAAACCACCACTCGCTAAAACAACACCTTTTTTCGCGCGGTACACTTTTTTCTCGCCTGATTTATTATCGCGGTCATCACTATAAAGTTTATTGTCAAAACGGTAGTTAATACGAGCAGTGACACCAATAACCGTTGTACCATCATTGCTCATAACAAAGTCGTCCATTTTTGCACGGGTTAATAGTTTACAACCTGGAAGTTTCTCAACAAATGCAGCCATTGGTTGAATGATTGCAGAACCACTCATGTTTTCAGTAACAATGGTTCTAGCCACTGAGTGGCCACCAAAATGGGTTGGTTTTTTACCTGTTTGGTATTTTGCACCGCATTTTACGGTAAAATCAAATACTTCTTGCGCACGATCTGCGATCAACTCTAACATCTCAACGTGGTTAATACCAAGACCTGCTTTGAGTGCATCTTTAATAAAGAGTTCTTTAGAGTCTTGGATGCCAAATTGTTTTTGATCTTTATTCATAGGAACAGCGAAAGCACCACCGTTGATAGCAGAGTTACCACCCACACGACCCATTTTTTCGAGAATAAGAATTTTATAACCTCTCTCAGCTGCTTTTGCTGCTGCAGCTAAACCTGCAAATCCTGAACCAATAACAATAACATCATACTCTTCATCAAATTTAACATCTTTTTCTGTTGGGGCTGCTGCCATTGCATTTGATGCAGCAAGCATTGCTGCGCCAGCACCCATCATACCGAATTTTAGAGCATCCCTTCTGGACATAGTCTCTTGACTCATTGTGTAACTCCTTTTTGAAATGGTTTTTTATTTCTGACTTAATTTTAATAACTAACTGTGATATTTAATGTGAGATATGAAGAATTTTGTACTTTCGAGATAAAGATTGTTACTTCTTATACTGAAGGTTTGTAGAAAAGCCTAAATAAAGGCTATTTAGAACATTAGAGGGGATAGTAATTGCAAAAAAAGTACATAAAACTAAACATTATTATTAAGCTAATAACGGATTATTGTTTGCTTACGATTTTGTCTACATCGTAAGGTCACTACGATAACACTAAAAATATAATGAAAAAATTTTGGAAGAAAGATAGAATGTCTATTTGTAAGATGGTGTATTAAAAGATTAGATAGTAATTTGATAATTATGATATAAAAACGTGATTTTACATTTAATTTTATCTCCTTGTTGTAATCTATTTAAAAGAACTCATTTTTTATAAAATATCTGCTGGATCTGTCCATTCTTTTGGTGATCTCCAATCAGCCATCCATTCAACGATTTCTTCAGGGCTCATTGGTTTTGCAATTGCATATCCTTGTGCATTTTCACATCCCATACTCAATAACACTGATCCGTGCATAAGACTTTCCACCCCCTCAGCAATTACATCTTTATGAAATGTTCGTGATAATTCTAAAATACCTTCAATCAACGCTAAATCCTCTGGGTCGTTTAAAATATCATGAATAAAACTTCGATCAATTTTGAGTGTCTTAACAGGGAGTCTTTTTAAATAGGTCAGTGAAGAATACCCTGTTCCAAAATCATCTAATGCAAAATGAATTCCTAAATTTTGGCATTGACTTATAATCTCGGAGACTAAAGTAACATCTTCTAATGCACTTGTTTCAAGAATTTCAAACTCTATGTCACCTTTTTGTACGTTGGGGTAGCGCTGAAGAAGTGTTTGCACTATTTCCATAAAATTGCGTTGTTGAAGTTGCATACTATCGATATTAACGCTAATAGGTAGGTGAATTCCTTGTAGATGCCAATCCTCAATTTGCTGCATTGCTTTTTCCAACACCCATGTTCCTAGTTCAACAATTATTGGATGACTTTGAATATCTGGTAAGAATGCTCCTGGTGGCAAAAATCCATGTTCATGGTGCTGCCAACGTATCAATGCTTCGACACCAAATATATTACCTGTTCGCATATTGACTTTAGGCTGATAATATAAAATAAACTCTTGATTTTTCAACCCTTTTCTAACACACTCAATCTTTTCATAATGTGTACGCATTGCTTTATCATGGTTCGAGTCAAAAATATGATATCGATTTTTCCCCAATTGCTTTGCATGATACATAGCTTGGTCACTTTGACGTAATAATTGATCTGCATCTATCTCTTCATTTTGAGGATAGAATGTAACACCAAGACTTGCAGATATTTTTAAATTGTGTTCTTCAATTTTCAAAGGTTGCGTAGTGACATGCAATATTCTATTTAACGTTGATTTGATATGTTCAGTCTCTTTAACATTTTGTAAAATAATGACAAACTCATCACCGCCAAGCCTTGAAAGAGTATCTTCTTCTCTTAGAACTCTTTCTAAACGCTGTACATATAATTTCAATACTTTATCGCCTATATCATGACCATATTTATCGTTAATTTCTTTAAACTCATCAATATCCAGATAAATAACTGTCATAGAGGACTGATGGCGTTTTGTATGAATAATGGCTTGTTCAAGTCTATCGGATAATAGCAAGCGATTTGGCAGATTTGTTAGCGAATCATAATAAGCAGCATGATGTAATTTTTGCTCGATAAATTTACGCTCCGTGATATCGCGAGAAATACCCAAAACTCCAAGTAAATTTCCTTTGCTATCAAACATTGGTGTTTTTGTCGTTTCAACAAGTTCTTTATGCCCATCAACAAATGTTAGCCACTCTTCATTGAAAGACGATGTCCCTTTTTCCATTGCTTTAAAATCTTGTTGGCGGAAAAAATCTGCAAGTTCTTTACTCACAAAATCATAATCGTTTTTTCCTATAATTTCTTCTTCTGGCGCACCATATAATTTTTCAAAGCGAGGATTGCACAGCATATAAATTCCATCGGGATTTTTAACCCAAACAAGATCGGGGATAGTCTTAATAAGGGTTTTGAGGAAACTGGTACGTTGTTCTAGTGAATATTTAATTTTTTGCTCTTCCGTTAAATCATAGGCAATACTTATTAGATGATTATTTCCATCATTATCTTGAATTGGTTTTTTAATCAATTTAAAGTGTCGTATTTCTCCGGTTAAAACATTTTCACGATCTTCATAGACCGTTTCAGTTTCACCTCTTTCTATGATTTGTTGCATACGTATCTGTGAGATATTTGAAAGCTCTTGAGAGACACCAAAATCAATATCTTTTTTACCAATCATTTCTTCCGAAGTTGTTCCGTAAAAATGAGCTGCTGCTTCATTCGCTAAGATAAAATGACCATCTGCATCTTTCATCACGATAATGTCTGGAATTTGATGGATAAGTGTTTGTAAAAATTGTTCCTTAAATTGGAGTTGACGTTCTATCTTTTGTTGTAATGTCACTTTACGCATTAATTGAAGTGTATTTCGAGACAGAATTTTATAAATTTCCATCACTATATCAATCATATCTCGAGTATGCCCACTCATCTTCTCTTGTGCACACACTTTTGCGTGTGTATAATCTTTCCCATCTTGGATAGCAAAGACTAAATATGCCATATAACGATCCGATTCCAAGATATGCGATACAAGCCATTGCACTAAAAAATCTAAGGTGTTTTCAGCAACTTCTTCAATCTCTTTCCCCTGCTGTTTTTCAATAATATCTGATAATGTTTGGATGAAAGATTCATGTGTATGTTTATGTTGAATTGCACTTTTTTCATTCAGCAAATATGAATTCCATATGCTTTCTTCTGCACTAAAGTGATAGTGTGTATAGGCGATGAGCTCATCAAAAACTGTTGAAAGATTGATAGTAGATGCATCAAACGCAAAACTCGCTGCAAGTTGATTAATGATCTCTACAAGCTTACGATGTTGGGCATCTATTTCTGTTAAACCTGTATTAAAATTATTATCCCATGGAATTACATCTATTCTGTTCATACAATTTCCTGCTACGAATCGTTGTTCAATACTACCATATACGTGTTGCATTGGAGTTGTATAGCAATCTGGAATGACCCCACATTTGTAGACACACTCTAATTCTGCGAAGCCATATTTAATTTCTCATTATATCTTTTTTCAAATTCATTGGGCGAAATATAACCAAGATAGCTATGCCTTCTGGTTGAATTATAAAACATTTCAATGTAATAAAATATGTCTGATTGTGCTTCCTCTCGTGTAATATAAATCTGTTTTTTGACACATTCACGCTTAAATGTTTTAAAAAAGCTTTCAGCCACTGCATTATCATAACAGTTGCCTCGCCTGCTCATGCTAGGAATCAGGTTGTATTTTTTTAGGAGTGCTTGCCACTCGTAAGAGCTATACTGTGATCCTTGATCAGAGTGTACAATAACTTCATGATGTGGTTTTTGTCTAAAGGTTGCCATTTCCAGAGCTTTTAGAGCTAACTGTGTTGTCATGCGATGACTTGTTGCCCATCCAGCAACTTTTCTACTGAAAAGGTCTAATACAACCGCTAAATAAAACCATCCTTCATGTGTTTTGATATAGGTTATATCTGTTACCCATGTGTGATTTGGCTCTTGAACATTGAAACACTGCCCAAGATGGTTAGGATGTGCCAAATGTCTCTGCCCTTTTTTATAACGAGGTTTTTTCTGTTTGACACCTGCACCAAAGAGTTTGGCTATGTTCATAAGTCTTGCGACTCTTTTTTTATTCACACTGATACCTGATGCTATAAGATCTTTGGTAACAGTTCGATATCCATAGATACGACCACTGTGTTCATAAGCCTCTTTAATGTGTTGCAAGACCACTTTATTATCTCTATCACGTTTTGATTCTGGTTGTTTATTCCATGCATAATAACCACTAAAATGGACTTGCAAAGCTTTGCACATTCTTCGCACGGGATAAAATGGCTTATACTCTTTAATGAAGGCGTACTTTACTTTTGATTCTTGGCAAAGTACGCTGCGGCCTTTTTTAGAATGTCACGCTCCTCGGTGACTCTTTTTAATTCTGCTTTGAGCTTCCTATTCTCGGATGATAAATCTTTGGAAGCTTGGTGTTGTGAGGTACTTTGAGGATTACTATAGATTTTTATCCATGCTTTGAGTGAATCAGGATGCACTCCTAATCTTTGTGCGGTATCTTTAATGGGATAGCCATTTTTTACAATTTGATTGACTGCCTCTTGTTTGAACTCGTCTGTGTATAGTTTATTTGCCATGGAATTACTTTCTCCTCTTGATGTTTCATGTGGTCATTATCGACCGTATTAACAGTTTCAAGAGTGTCTAGTGTTGTGGGGTCATTCCAGACCGCTTCTTTTTCTCGTGGAGTTGTCTTTGCCCAAAGCTTTGATGCTGCATATGCAGTACTGATGGCTTCTTCGATGTCCTCCACACTTGCCAAGTGCACTTTAGCAAATACTTCTCCCGTTGCAGGGTTTCTATCATCGATTATTTTGCCTTCTTTAGATGGAATATTTCTTCCTTTGATAAACGGCATATACTCTTTCATATGTTGATTCTCCTATGTAGAATTATTGGATCAATGATAAAGAAAAAAAATCGCTAAAAACTCGCACTTTAATTCCCTAGTTCCAAATCATCTTTTTGTATCAAATGCTGTTTGAATTATTTAAAGGTGTGAGTAATCTTCATATCTTTTTAGACAGTGTTGTGAAGTATGGCACAACAGACATTATAGGCATTCAAAGATACGATGTTCCCCTTCGAGATGGGAGTAGTGGCTTTGGGAGTCCTTGGAATGTGCCTATCTTTGGAGACGATGGAAAAGTTGAATACATCTTTCACCATGCAGAATACATGACCGACTTTGTGCTCTTTAAAGACAATGGAATCTCAGCACTAAATCCAATACAAACAAAGTCAGCTCGCTTAAAAAGAGAACTTTTCCAACATTTCTCATGGGATATTAACTATTTCACTCTGATATTCACAGTGGCTATGGAACACTTATTGACCAAAGCTTAAAATGTTGTTTTATAGACGATATTCGGCTATAATTCCATCTAGGAGAGAGCCATGCAAGAGACACAAGCACTGAATCTTTTAGATATCCCAAGAAGTACCTTTAAAGAGTGGAGCCATCCATCACATAAAAAACATAAACTCTATTTGCTTCTTAAACATATTGACGCTCAGTATGCTGAATCGTGTATTGCCAAAAAAGCTCCAAACAATATCATGGTTATGCTGAATCGCCATCTCAAATCAGAAGAGCAATTTAGTGACACTGAAATCTTCAAACTTTTCTCTAAAAAAAGCTATGCTAAATTAACTTCTCGTGAGAGAATTGCTTTTGCTAAGATAGTACGCGAGTGTGATGAGGAAGAACTCAATGCCCTTTTTAATGAAGGTGTTGTAACAAAAGAATCTTTTCTTCATTTATTAAATGCTTCCCCATTGGCATCGTTATCACTCTTAGAAGTATTTCATAATATACTTTCTAGCACACACCATGTATAATTTGAACCTAAGAACTAAAAAATACTCATGAATAGAAGACTATAATTACTCATACAAAAGGATAAATACGAAGATGGTCAATGCACTTTCCGCATTAATGCAAGATAAACTAAATACGTTAAAAGAGTATCGAATCATAGAGTATAAAAAATATCCTTGGTATGATCCTGTCACAAAAAAAATTAGTAGCATTGGGCGTTGGTCTTATCCCAATGTTAAGACGAAATGTATTCCAGATGGAACGGTTAAACTTGAATGGGAAATTGATAGCCAAACAGTTAAAGCACTCGAAAGACGCGGACTTATTAACCCCATTGAATTTGGCGTTGGTGCAAGAGGAAAATTTCCTACCAAGTATGAAATATCTGAGTAGCCATTACAATAGGTTGATATTAACTTCGAGAATAAACACAGTCAACAGCAAGGCAAGTTAAAAGAGACCAAGACGTGCACTGTCAATACCGTTTATATGCCCTCACCTGTCAAAGAAGTATTACAACTTCACAGACAAACTGCAACTCTCAAATCACATTTTCAACTGACGAGTTTAGCACTTCGTCTGACATCTATTACTCCCCTAATAAAATCGATAGATAATTAGCTAGCATATTTCACACTTGAATGTGAAAAGAGATATGCTAATTAAAAAAACAACTCTGTTTATTAGGAGAGTAATAATTGATTTAATTATCTTCTAAACCAAATTCTAATTATCGCGCCACCCAATAATAGATAAGAAAATTCGTGAAAACCTCCTATCCATACTCCGAACGCTCCAAGCCCTAGTGCCATAGCGGTATATAATGGATTAAGCGCTTTTTGTAGATCACTTTTAATATGATCGTATTGCAATGATGAAATCACTACTTCAAGCTCTCCACGACTTGTTTTACGAAGTGTTTCTCGTAATGCAGCAACATCGTCAGGTATATGACGAATTTCATCGATGATAGTTTCAATGAATGATTCTTTCATCCCTAATGCTTTAGGGATATTACGTTGCAAGATTGGAAGGATGTCTTTTATACCGTTAAAATTTTCAATATACATCGTTCCTAATCCTTCGATAATAGCACTAACCCTCAAAATATAAATAGCCTCCTGCGGAAGCTTAAAGGGGAGATTTCGAGTCTGTTCCATCACCTCAAATGCTAGTTTCTGCATACTGCCGCTGTCGAGTGCATCATTAGAAAATATAACAAACATTCTCTCCGTAAATTCAGCCAATTCAGTAACTGGAGCATCATATGCAACAGTACCCAATCGTTTCGATGCACTGACGTATGCCTCATAATCTTGTTCATTAGCGGCTCGTATAAGTTCAATAATAGCAATACGAGTCGGATTGGAAACCCGCTTCACCATTCCAAAATCAAGTAGTATTAGTTTCCCCTCTGGGCTAACCAGCAGATTTCCAGGATGCGGATCTGCATGAAAGTACCCTTTTATCAACATTTGATCCGTATAGAATCGGACGAGTTGATCAATAAGGGGATGTATATCAATTTTTGCATTTGCTATACTAATGCGATCATCGAACCGCCATCCTTCCTCAAAACTCATAACCAGTGCATCATCACAGCTATACTGAGGATAGGATTTTGGAAAGATGACACCAGAAGAAACGTACATCTGAGAGAATTTATCGAGGTTGATTCTCTCTTGGTTTAAACTGCATTCTTGAATAATCATCGTTGAAAACTCTGCAATCACCGACTCTATCGAGTGCCGGGTTGTGTGAGAAAAAAGAGGGCGGAAAAATGTATTAAAAAAATTTAAAATCCATATATCAGCACGTACCCTTTTTTCGATCCCTTCTCGTCGAATCTTGACTGCCAGTTTGGTACCACATGTTAGCCATGCCTCATGTACCTGTCCGATCGAAGCAGCGGCTATAGGAATGGGATTAAACCGATCAAAGGGATTCACTGGAAACGCTCTATCAAAAACTTGTTGGAATATTTGATCAGACATTGCTGGAAGATCATCATGTAAGGTTTTGAGTACTTCCAAATAAGGTGTTTCAAAAAAATCATTACGCGTTGCCAATACTTGTGCTAATTTAATAAAACTGGCACCCAAATCAACAATATAAGCACGCATAACAAGGGGTTCAAGGGGAGAAATCCCCATAAAATGTCTCTTTTTTTTAATCAGTAAATAAAAGGACAATAGTAGTCTAAAAACTTTCCACAGTCTGCGCGGTGAATAGATTTGTTTCACTGTTTTAACGCTTCAATATCCTTCTTTGTCGCAAGGCCAAGTTCTTCAATCACCTCTTTAATAGCAGTTTTCAGCTCTTCTTTTAATCGTTTTTCTTCATCTTCTCCACGCGTTTGAAGACCTTCTAAAAAACTTTTAGAATCAGTGGCATTGAGTTTTCCTTTTTCTTCGAGCTTTTTAAGCTCCTCTTCAACTCTCTCTTTAAACAACAATGCACCGCCTATTCCTGTATACAATAATTCTTTTAACATAATAAACTCCTCTGATAAATGTACAGAATTATAATCTTCAAAGCCGAAACATTGGTAGATCATTTTTGTTAATTGATTTCAAAAAAAATACTATCAACTAACAGAAAGCCTCTACGAAAAAAATATACTTTTTCCTATTATTAACATCATTTTTTATTTGGAGTACATACAATGAATGAATTGTCCCCGTCTTATCCTTTCTTTTTCTTTTCACTCATCAGTTCTGTCATCATTGTTTGTACAATACTTTATTTCATTCAGAATGGAGCTCTTCAATGACTAAACGTAAAGCAATTCTTTTACTCAATATGGGAGGTCCCAATAATATATCTGAAGTAAAAGTTTTTTTGAATAATATGTTTAACGATCCCCGCATTATTAGTGCCCCCCAACCAATACGTAAAATGATCGCTTGGTTCATCACGTCACGTAGACACAAAGAGGCCGAGCATAATTACTCTCTTATCGGCGGAAAATCGCCAATCGTAGGTCACACTCGTCGGGTAGTGGATGCACTCTCACAGATCGTTGATGCTGATGTCCATTATGTAATGCGCTACACGCCTCCATACACAAATGATGTTTTACAATCGATTGCATCCTATGACGAAATCTATGCGATACCCCTCTATCCTCACTTTTCATCTACTACCACGCTCTCATCGTTCGATGCCCTTTTTGATGAAGCAAAAAAATTGGGGATTTCGCATAAGATCAAAACAGTAGATAGTTACTACAATGAACCTTATTATATTGCTTCGATTGTTGAGCGAATCAAAGAGGCATTGAATGGTGATGATCCAGCTGAGTATGAACTTATTTTTTCAGCTCACGGACTTCCTAAAAAAATCATCGAAAAAGGGGATTTATATCAGCGTCACATACGCTACAATGTCTATTTTGCGCGCCGTGCCCTCAATGAGGCAGGAGTATTTTTTCACAAAACCCATCTCGCCTATCAATCGCGTCTAGGCCCCTTAGAGTGGATACGTCCGTATCTTGAAGATAAACTCTCAATGCTCACAAAGAAAAAAGTGATCCTTTTTCCTATCGCATTTACCATCGACAACTCCGAAACCGAGTGTGAGTTGGAGATCGAATACCGTGAAAAAGCCCAAAAATTTGGATTTGAAACCTACCGTGTCGCAAAAGCTCCAAACGATCATCCTCTCTTTATCCAAAGTTTGAAAAATCTTTACACTCAGATGCAAAACGCATGAGAGAATTTGCAGTTATCGGGGGTGGCATGGGAGGATGTTCTATTGCAGCATTGCTCCACTCTCAAGGACATGATGTGCTCCTGCTCGAAAAAGAGCCGACACTCGGAGGATGCGCTTCAACATTTAAACACGACAGAAATCTCTACAATGCAGGAGCAACTACCCTCGCAGGGTATCACGATGGGGGAATTGTACGTTCTTTGTGTAATCAAATCGGAGTTGAACTCGATGTCATACCCACTCAAAAGCCAATTACCATTATCCAAGAAGGTAAAACATGCGGCAGATACTGCGATCTGGCTATGTTTATCCAAGAGATGGAGCGCTTTTATCCCCATCCTAAACATGCTGAATTTTGGAATCTAGTTCACGCAATTGGTGATGCGTTCTATACAATGGAGGGGTTTTGGTACTCCAATCAATCGACGTTTGATAAACTCCGATCTTTATTTAGTTATTTTCCTCTTCTGAAAAAGTTCTGGCCTTATCTGTATACCAACGCCCACAGATTCATACATAACTTTTACGGTAATTTGAGTGAATCCTTTATTGATTTTTTGGATGCGCAAATTTTGATTGTCACGCAAGCCACAAGTAAACATATTAATTTTTTTACAGCAGCACTGGCCCTAGGGTACACGTTTAACGAAACCCATTATCCAATCGGCGGGATGGGAGCAGTATGTGAGCGTATCACCTCTAAAATGGTCGATGTACGCACAAGCTGTGAAGTCAAGTCGATCGGGCGTATTGGCGGAATTTATCACCTAAACACTTCACAAGGGATAATCAAAGCACGCAATCTCATTATGGGGACATCTCATTTTGAGAGTTCCAAGTGGTTTATGGATAAAGAGATTGTAGATTACTATAACCGCTACGAGAAAAAAAACAATCATCAAAGTGCATTTGTTCTTTATATGACTCTCAAAACCGATCGTACTTTTGAGCATCACACCCAAATCATCTCGAAAAATACCCTTGCGCATACTTTATCTAAATCGATTTTTGTATCTATTAGCGATGCTAGGGACAATCAAATTTCCCCGCAGGGAACATACAGTGTTACCGCCTCGATTCATACCGATGCGAGATGGTGGATAAATCTCGAGCCTGCTCAATACAAAAAGCAAAAGAGTGATCTTGAATCGCTACTTAAAAAGCACATTTGTGATACACTCTCCATAACAGAAGCAGAGATACTCAAATGCTTCTCGGCAACTCCGAAAACATTTAAAAAGTATATCCATCGAAGCCAACTAGGAGGCAATGCATTGACGTTCAAAAATCTCCTTCCTCGCCTTCCCTCGAATGATACACCTATTAAGGGATTATACCAAGTTGGTGATACTGCTTATGCAGCACAAGGGTGGCCTGGTGTCGTGATGGGGGTTATGAATTGCGCGAGGCTGATTCATGGGTGATATCGAACTTCGAATTACTCGCGACGATTGGTTTAGTGTATTTCTAATCGGTATCTCTTTTTCTACCCTTCTCTCTATGTTAAGCTATTACATTCTGCGTTTATCTTTAAGTGACGGTGTTCTTTTCGGGGTATTTCTAGGCTTTTTTATCACCTTATTTTCGATGTTATTTATTACCACTATGAACCGCTATCTTCTCCCAAAACTCCCAAAACTGTGGTGGAATTTGATAGCGGCAATTTTTTCTTTTTTATCGGGTTTTTTAGGTACACTCTGTACCTATGTTCTACTGATTTATAATGACATAACAACGGCTGCTCTCGTGCAAGAGCACCCTTTTATCAGCTCTGCTATCATCGGATTTCTCACCTATCTCATCGGTGCGCTCATCTATCGTTTTGTCAAAACCCGTAACGAAAAAGAGCACATCGATCAGCTTTTTATAGAGAGTCGTGTCCGTTCGCTTGAAACCCAGCTCAACCCCCATTTTCTCTATAATGCCCTAAACTCTTTGGCTGAGTTAATCCACCAAGACCCGCAAAAAGCAGAGGATACTGTACTGAAAATATCGATGTTTTTACGTAATACGATGAGTGAAACCCCGATGATTCCTCTCAAAGAAGAACTGTGTAATGCAAGTGATTACGTCGAGCTCGAAAATATCCGCTTTGATGGAAACATTACTCTCATCATAGAGTCCGATTTTACTGTTCAAAATGTACTGGTTCCAAAGTTTTCGATTCAGCTGTTATGTGAAAATGCGATCAAACATGGGATGATCGATACCAAAACTCCTTTTGTAATTACGATTCAGTGTTTCAAAAATGAGACGGTTTCACTCAAAGTTTCCAATAACGGCAAAGCAATCACAAAATCAACTTTCGGGATTGGACTAACAAATTTACAGGAGCGTTTACAGCATCTCGTAGAGGGTCAAATCACCATCACCAGCTATGATCCTCCCACCTATCTTATCACTTTAAAGGAACACTATGAAAATTCTACTCGTCGATGATGAACCTCTTGCCTTATCTCGACTGCAGCGTCTTCTAGGCTCACTCGGATATACCGAAATCACGACAGCCACTAGTGGTATTGAAGCATTAAAAATCACTACTAAAACACAATTTGATTTGGTATTTTTAGATATCTCTATGGCGGAGATAGATGGAATTGAACTAGGGTATGCACTGCGATATGCGGATGAAAATCTTGCCATTATCTATCAGACCGCTCATGAGAATCATGCCCTAAAAGCATTCGATGTGGGAGCAATAGATTATCTCCTCAAGCCCTACTCACTCGAATCGCTGAAACGCTCTATTGCACGTGGTACCTCAAAAATGGCAGAGTCCAAAGAAGAGTTGCGCTTCATTTCCAAAGCGGGAAACAATCACTATCTCCTCAAACCAGAAGACATCTATTACATCAAAGCTGATCTTACTGAAGTAATCTTCCGCTCAGATAAAGGATTTTCGTATTATCCAAAAAAAATTTCAGATCTTGAAGCTCTCTTTGCACCATACGGTTTTTTACGAGTTCATCGCTCCTATCTCATCAATCTTAATCGCATCAAAGAAATGGAGACAATCGATCAAAGCCGAATCTCTTTCACATTTGAGGGAATTAAAGAGTCTATCGAAAGCTCCAAAGAAGGAGCAAAACACTTCCGCCATTTATTCAAAGAATTAACCTCATAAAACATACTCTTAGATGTTTCACTTTTTTCATAAGAAAGCTACTCAACTCCAAAATTTTCAATGACTGAGATGCCCCCTATTTGTAGACACAATTTTAGGAACTACTTGGTGTTACTAAAGAATTCTGAACAGTTCCTCCCTAAGAAAAATGAGGACATTCAAAATCAAAAAAAAGCTAGTTAATTTTTTCAGATAAAATAAATAGTAATATTATAAAAGTTTTCGATTTCATTAGAGACATAATTACATTTAAAAACATTCTCTAACTGAAGTTAAAAATTTTTATTATATATTTTAAAATATAGAAAGGGAGTATTTATATGTTAAATATACTAGATAAAGCTAAAGAAATTGAGAACTATATTATTAATTTTAGAAGAGATTTACATGAAAATCCTGAACTTAGTGGTCAGGAATTTAAAACTCAAAAAAAGATTATGAAAGAATTAGATAAACTTGGAATAACCTATAAGAAAGCAGGAAATACCTCTTTGATTGCCACTTTAAAAGGTGGGAAAGATGGAAAAACTATAGCTTTAAGAGGAGACATAGATGCTCTTCCAATAAAAGAGGAAACAGATGTTGAATTTAAATCTAAAACATCTGGATTAATGCATGCTTGTGGTCACGATGCTCACGCATCTATGCTTCTTGGTGCAGCAAAAATTTTATCGGAAATGAAGGATGAGATACCTGGTGAGGTTAGGTTCTTCTTTCAAGAAGGAGAAGAAACATTCTCAGGTGCAAAAAAAATCATAGAAGCAGGTGGAATGGATGGAGTAGATGCTTGTTTTGGTATGCATGGAATGCCAGAATTAGAGACAGGATATGTAAATATTGAACCAGGGTATAGAATGGCAGGTTGCGATACCATTTATGTTAAATTTGAAGGAGTATCAGGACATGGATCAGTTCCACATCTGGCAAAGGATACTATTCATCCTGCATGTACTTTTGTTACAGACCTTCAAGGAATAGTTACTAAAAATATTAATGCACAAGAGCCGATAGTGATTTCTGTAGGAAAGTTCGTTGGAGGAACAAAGGCAAATATAGTTTCTAAATATACAGAGATTGATATTTCCATGAGATACTTTAACCCAAAGGTTAGGGAAATAGCTCATGAATCAATAAAAAGACATGCAAAAGCAATTGCAGATGCTTATGAGCTTAAGGTTGATGTAAGAATAGAAGAAAGTGCCCTTAGTCTTTGGAATGATGAAGACTTAGCAGCACTAGCAGACAAGTCTTCAATAAAAGTCTTTGGAGAAGGCAAAAATAAAACTTTACCTAAATATATGGGATCAGAGGATATGCCATACTATTTTGAGCGGGCTAAAGGAGTGTATGCATTTGTTGGATATAGAAATGAGGCAAAAGAAGCTATATACTTTCCACACCATGAAAAATATAAGATTGATGAAGACTATATGAAATATGGTACAGCACTACACGTACAATTTGCTCTTGATTTTTTAAATAAATAGTATGGAAGACATAAGTGGATTTGTATAGATTCAAATCCACTTATGTTCTTGTATTTACAATACCACCGGTTATATCTAAAAAAACATCAAATTTAAACACATCTAAATTCAAAAGAGAGAATATTCAACCTTTTTAAGGTGGATTTTAAAGGTAACGCTTCGGAATGCAATGCTCTATTTAAAAGCTTTGAGTATATTTATGTCCTTATTCTTTTTTTCATTGTGCATAAAATTCACAACCATTTTTATCTTTCATATCACATGCTTTTCCAAACAATTCTAAAGCTTTTTTAGAGTTTTGCTTAACACCTAAACTCTTTACATTCATTACTCCAAGATCGAGCATCCTGTTATATAGCCATTATCACACGCTTTTTCAAAAAGTTGAACCGCTTTAAATAAATCTTGTTTAACACCTTGACCATTTTCATACATAGTTACAAGATTATAGCATCCTGCTGCATCGCCTTCATCACACGCTTTTTCAAAAAGCTCTTTTGCTATGATAAAATCATTTTGCTGAATAGCTTGTAATCCATCACTAACATTATCTGAAACCTCACCTGCATATAAACACGTAGATAAAAGTAACCATACCAGTAGATAACAATGTTTTATAAGTCATCCTTTTGTATTTATTTTAAAGATGGAATATAGAAGTAGCCTTATACCGTAAAAGAAGTCATTCTAACGTAAAATTGGATAAATAAATCTAATTTTAGACATTTTTTGCTAGCCAAACAGAAGCTTTATATTTTTATTTAATTAATATTTTTTTAGCTTATTCGCTTGTGATGTAGTAAAGATTTAGTAAATTGATAGTAAAAGCAAAAGTCTCACCTGAAAAAAACTTAAAGATTTTTATTAGTTAGTTGTTTGATTAAAACACCGTATTTTAGGAATTAGGAGTGGTGTCAAGAGAGGGAGACCCCATTTCTTGAAGCTAAATCCGATAACTACGCAATCTGACTTTTTTTGTAAAACAAATTGTGCAACACTTTGTGTTTTTAGTATTTAATTCCTGCATTATCAACTATTCTAGCTTAAAAACAGGCTACAAGTTTACCTTATAAAGAGTTATTAGAATCTATTTCCATAGTAACATTATTTTCAATAACTTGACTCTTAACCTCTTTTGTTGTGATGGATAATGGCTCAAATTTTATCGTCATATTTTCATCACGAGATTCTTCTTCAAATAATGGTTTTTCTGCTTCTTTTAATTTTTGCTCAATTGCAGTATCTTCCATTGAGGCTCCTAGCCCATAAATTACACCTCCTAAGCCTACGCCAACCAATGTGCCAATAGGACTCCCTCCTGCAGTTGTCATCATATTGCCTCCTAGTTGTTTCATATCTTTTGAACTACAGCCTATAAGTACCGTTATGGCGCATAAATTAATCATTGCTTTGTTTAGATAATGCATTAAAACTCCAAAAATTAACTATTGTTAAATTATATCAAGTAACTTAAGATTAAAAAACATTAAAGAGATTTTTTATTAATATAGTTCATTCTAAAGATGTTAATTACAAAGGATTCCTCGTGAAACGCTTTATGATTCTAATGTTATTGTTTTTATCAAGTGGGTTGTTTGCAGACTATGTTGATGATGGTTTAGAAGCTATTCAAAATAAGAATTATCCTAAAGCTAAAGAATTATTTGAAAAAGCGTGTAATAATAGTGATTTTTTAGGGTGCAATTATCTTGGTGCAATATACGAAGATGGGTTAGGTGTAAAGGAAGACTATAACATAGCAATATCTCTTTATTCTAAAGCTTGTGACGCTGCTTTTGGACAAGGGTGTGCTAATCTTGGAATGATGTATGAAAATGCCAAAGGAGTTAAAAAAGATTTAAGTAAATCAATATTTTTGTATACAAAAGCTTGCGATCTTGGAGTTTTCGAAATATGTACTAATCTCGGAGTGATGTATGAAAAAGGAGAAGGTACAAAACAAGAATATAATAAAGCAATATTGCTCTATGAAAAAGCTTGTGATGGTGGAAATGTTTTTGGGTGCTATAATCTTGGGCAAATGTATGAAAATGCAATAGGGGTTAAGCAAGATTTAAATAAAACAATACTGTTGTACACAAAAGCTTGTGATAATGGAATGGCTATAGGATGTTATAACCTTGGTTTCATATACGAAGAAGGTACAAATGTACCACAAAACTATGCCAAGGCAATAACCTTTTATACAAAAGCTTGTGATAGTGGAGATTCAAATGGCTGTGTAAATCTCGGTTCAATATACACAAAAGGTGTAAAAATCAAGCAAGACTATTCTAAAGCAGCTTCTTCATATGAAAAAGCTTGTAATGGTGGCAATACTTCAGGATGCTATAACCTTGGATTAATGTTCAGAAATGGTATTGGCTTAAAAAAAGATATTGAAAAAGCTATTTTATTTTATACAAAAGCTTGTACTGGTGGTAATGCTTCAGGATGTTATAACCTTGGATTAATGTACTCTAAAGGTGAAGGAGTTGAACAAAATCCTCTTATTGCAAAAAAACTATTTGGACAAGCTTGCTCTAGCGGGAATGCAGAATCTTGTCAAGCTTATAATCTTTTAAAACAAATTTTAGAAAAATAAAACTTACAAAAGGAGATATTGTGAAACGTTTTATAGTTTTAGGGTGTTTATTTTTATCGGAAGTAATATCTGCAAATGATGATTTTGGTAAAGGATTAATAGCTTATATGATCAATGATTTTACAGCTGCAAAGACTGCTTTTGAAAAATCGTGTAATGAAAATTATATGGAAGGATGTTCTTTGCTTGGAAATCTCTATTCGACTGGACAAGGTGTTGAACAGAATGATTCAAAGGCATTTCAACTTTATGAAAAGGGTTGCAATGGAGACAGCAAAGTTGGTTGTACTAACCTTGGGCAAATGTATCGTATGGGAAAGAGCGTTAAACAAAACCTCACTAAAGCTGTTGAGTTATTCCAAAAAGGTTGTGATGGCAATGAACAATATGGATGTTTACATCTTGGAGAGATGTATGATAATGGAGAAGGCGTCAAAAAAGATAATTTAAAAGCAGTACAACTCTATGAAAAAATCTGTAATGATAAAGTTTCAGTAGGATGCACGAATCTTGGATTTATGTATGCCAATGGTAAAGGGGTCAAACAAGATTTTTTTAAAGCTGTTTCTCTGTATGAAAAAGCGTGTGATGGTGGCGATGCAACAGGATGCTCGAATCTTGGTTTGCATTATGAAAAAAGTCTAGGAGTTAAGCAAGATTTGTTCAAAGCTGTTTCATTATATGAAAAAGCGTGTGATCGTGGCGATGCAACAGGATGCACGAGTCTTGGATTGATGTATGTCAATGGTCAAGAGGTTAAACAAGATACTTTTAAAGCTGTTTCATTGTTTGAAAAAGGGTGTAATGGTGGCAATGCAGGAGGATGCTCGAATCTTGGATTTATGTATGCAACTGGTCAAGGGGTCAAACAAGATTATTTTAAAGCTGTTCAACTCTATGAAAAAGCGTGTGATGGTGGCGAAGCAAGAGGATGCTCGAATCTTGGATTGATGTATGCACAAGGTAAAGGTGTAAAGAAAGATGATGTTAAAGCTGTTTCGTTGTATGAAAAAGCGTGCAATGGTGGCGATACTCAAGGATGCACGAATCTTGGAGTTATGTATTACAATGGTCAAGGGGTTAAACAAAACTCAAAAAAAGGTTTAGAGTTGTTTGGAAAGGCGTGTGATATGAAAGATGAACAGGGTTGTAAAAACTATGCTATTGTGAAAAAGCAATTAGGTCAATAAATTTCTTTTCTTGACACTTTGTATAAAGAAAGTCAAGTGCCAAACCTCAAACCCCTACAGGGGTTTTTGGTTTAGCAATTCGTGTGTAACATCAATCATATTGTTAGAGATAATATAATTAAGGAGTTTATCTCCAATAATAGGAAATTGAATTAATGATTTATCAGATGTAAGACCGTCTTTGTAGATAGCTCGTCCTTTGTTAAAATCTTGCACTTCAACCCAAGTAATCTTTTCTCTTATATTATCTTTTAAATCTATAATATTGATATTGTTATCATTTGATGTTTTGAGTAAAACTCTTGTTTGTAAATTATTAACTATTGAACTCGGAAGGATTGTATTATCAATTTTTTGTGCAAATAGAAAAAGTAAAATTCCACTAGCACGCCCCTGCATTGATATTAGAGCTAACTTATCAAAAATAGCTTCTCGTATCTTCTTGTCAGGATATGTGCTTACTGCCCCAACTTCATCAAAAACAATAAGCGTTAAATCATCACTTTTTCGCTTATTGCTTAGTAAAAGCTCATTTTGTGATTCTTTCAAATCTTCTAAAACATCATCAAGAAGTACATTTAATCTTTCAATATTAGAAACAAATTCAACATTATCAAGCTTCTCATACCGTTTAAGCTCAACACCTCCTTTTAAATCTATCATATACATTTTTTTGATTTTATGCAGATTGAACAAAAAATTGATATTCAAAAGATGCATAAAATTACTCTTTCCCGAGCCACTTTCGCCCACACAAAGAAGATGGTCAAGAGTATTGAGTTTGCGATAATATAGACCTTTTTCATAGATACCTAAAAATAATTTATTCGGTTTGAAATAGCTCAAATCAACACTATATTCGTATGGCAAACTATAAAACACAAGCACCACATTTCTATTTTTCTTATGATATACCTTTACTTCATAGCGTTTATCAATGAGTCCAAGAAAATGCAAAATTCGTTCTGCATTTTCCTTATAATCATCAACATTAATTGCTACAAAATTCCTATACTCCAAGGAAAATGACTTTAATCCAATAGCCATTACTTGCTCTAAATGTGACTTTGGCTTTAATTTTTTAAACTTTACAAATTTATCAACATAAAGACTATTTTTACTTGTATCATCCTTGAAATTACTATGTAAATTGAGCGAGTACGGCAAAATAATAAATTTCCACCACGTCAAATAATACACCGCTCGTTCAATAAAAATAATGCTAAATAAAACAATAAAAATTGCTTTATAATCATCTATTGATGTATCTGTAAAATAAGCATACAGCGCAAAACAAATTCCAAGCAAAGAGCCCCTAATAAGAAGGCTCTTTAGAAAACTGATGATGCCATAAATCATTGTTTGATTACCGCATCAACTTGTGTAAAAAATAGCTTTCCGTTGTACTGAGAAACCTTGACAGGAATCTTCACTGGCATAGCTTCTTTAAGCGTTGTAATGTCAGATTTATCTGTAAGTTTAACTTGGAGTACTTCAACACCGCCATTTTCTGTTTTATTTAAAAATTGTGCATAAGTTGTCTCTTCATCTTTGAAGTTTTTTTTCGCAATCGCATAGACTTGCCCATTTAATATAAGTTTAGTATTCATTTGTTTGTCCTCTTTTGATTATTTGAAATTTCTCTTTTTTGTAGATTTGAATATGTTCTACAAAAAAGGTAAGGCTTTCTACTGTTGTAGAATAACCACCGCCAATTCTTTCCATACGAGTCTTTACTTTAAAAAACTGAACTCTTGATTTTTCAATTTTTCCAAACTGTATTAAATGTTTACTATTGCTATCAACATCCTTAATAACAGTTGCTTGATACATATTTTTTAATAAATATGTAAATAAATTAACCCCTGAGTCTTTAGCTTCTAAGAGTAATTTTTCCTTATTTTCTTCATCTAAATTATGATAGATGACTCTATAGTCTGATAATGACAATGGCAAATTTGACATTGTTATCATCCGCATTTTATACTCTCTTTTTAGCCCATCAAGAACACGGGCTTCATAGATATCACGGTTATCATTTAGATTCTTTGTGATATATTTCATCATATAGAGACTCGCTCTATTGATGTTAGTTTTGACTTTTGAAAATGAATCCTCATCAGCATTATCAAAACTTATTTCAGTTTCGATTAAGTTAAACTCTGCACAAATCTTAGCAAAATGCTTAGAAAAAATCCTGATTTCTTCTTTAGAGATATAAAAAAGTGCGTGAAGATGTGGTATAAGTGTTTTATGTAGTTCAAAAACTTTTATAAAAAAAAGTTCTCGTACTTTAGCTTGTATGCGTTTATAGAAAATTCTATACACCTCATTTAAAAAGTGATAGCCCTCGTCAATCGCTGAGTTAATGGAGTCAAATCTAAAATCAGGATTTAGCGATGTATATAACCTTTTACCCTTATATTCAATGCTTTGAAATGGGTGATAATGTGATGGTAAAGTAAGCGTGATGAATACAGGAACAAGATTCTTTTCTTTAGCAAGAGCTTCGATTGTATAAACTTTTTGCTCGATAGACTTGGTGTAAACTTTATAGTATTTTTCAAATGAGTGATACATTTGAAAACACTCACCACTTGAATTTGCAATGATGTTGTTTTTAAAAAAAGACTGCTGTGCGTGTTCTTTTTCAAGACTTATTTTGTAATATCTATCTGCTAAACTAGAAAACTCTTTGTAACGCTTTGTTGCTTGTAGCCTTTTTGATGAATAGAGCATTTTAATATCCTTTTTTGAGATGCTCTATCCCTCAAAGGAATACTTTTAAAAAATTTGTAAACATAAAACTCTTTGTATGTTGTAAGACGATTTTTCAAAAAAAATCAGTTGGAAACTAAAAAAGTTATTTTTTTGAAAAAATGTGACAATAAAGAATATTTTTATTATAATTTTTGATTTTAATAAGGGGGCATTATGAAGTTAAAACGGACGATGGGCGTATTAGTTATCGGTGCAGTTAGTCTTTTTGCATCTGATATCGTAGTAGATGGAAGTTACTCAAAACTTCTAGGTAATCCATTCAAAGCAAAGCTTGAAAAAAAGACGCAGGATATGAACGTTGTTGCATCACAAAGTAAAAAACTTGACTTTGTTGTTGAAACCAATCGTAATGATTTTTCTTTCAATAAACCAGCCTTTTCAATAGATGCTTCATCTTGTGCAAATGTTTTAAAAACATTTTTAGCTGAGGATTACAACATTGTAAGCGGTGCTAATAATTCAGCTACGTGTGAAATTTTAAACCCAAAAGTAACCCTTACTTATATCCACGAACAAGAAAAATGGCTCAATCAATTATCAGACATCGTTGTTGAAATGGGAATTCGAGTCAAAGTAGTTACGAATGGAGTAGTAAAAGAATTCACAGTCAATAATAAAATGGATAAAACGCTTGGGAAAAAAGGAGATAATTACAATTTTACTATTAGAGCTGCTTGGAATCCTGATTATTCTAATGTCGAACAAAACATTCACAAAATTGCAGAAAACTCAATTTATGAAATGCTTAATAAAAATCTAGGAGGCGTACAATGAAATCTCTTCTTTTAATCATCCCTCTTTTATTTTTAACGGGTTGCGGTGTCGCTGGTAAATATAATCCTGATTATGTTTCTCAGTCTATTGAAAAGAATTACAAAAAAGTTGATTCTGTTTCTGTTGGAATTATTAAAAATGATGAAATTCTTCCTCGAGAGAGTGATAATGTAGCTCTTGGTAAAATCACATTAAACCTTGAAACTGGAGATATTAATTCAAATATTTCAAAAGAATTTTTCTCTCAATATTTTTCAAATGTCAAATTAATTAATCCTAGTGAAAAAGCAGATATTATTATTAAATCTAAAATAGATAATTATTCGTATCTTTTCAATAAACCAAGTGATGGTTCAACAATTACCTTAAATTATTCAATTGAAGTTTATAAAAAAGATAAATTAATTCTAAAAAAGACTTATACAATTAAAGAATCCAATGATGTATTAATTACTTTAGTTGGAGTTTCTAGTCCATTAAATGGGTTGAAAGAATTGATTCACAAAAGTTTATTAGGAATTCTTGAAAATCAAGTTAAACCAGATATCCTCAACTCTCTATAAAATCTATTTTAGCCCCTATATTAGGGGCTAATCTTTCTAATCCCTTAATATTTAAAAACCTTTATCTGAACAATTTTTAAAAGCTTTAGCTAATAAATCTATATTTTCTTTAATATCTTCCAAATACAGCTTATTAATATTTTCTTCCAACTGCTTCAAATTGGGCTTACCCTCGTGAATATACCTTTCAGTTTCACTTTGAGAATGATTTAGGACGATATTTTCGAACATTTGCATAACTGTATCAAGGCGATGTCCTAAGAGTGCTGAAATGATTGTATAAGGAACACCACTTTGATGCAATCGCGTTGCAAATGTATGCCGAAAGCTGTGAAAACTAATGAGGTCATTTTCAATGCGTTCTTCGCTCACACAATTATCTCTAATACGAGTAAAATCTCTTAAATAATAGTGAGAATATTTAGTCTTTTTTGTTGCTTTTATCTCTAATGGACTTAAATTAAAAAGGAACTCATTCTTTTCTCTAGTTTTGAGGTATTTTAAAAAATCAAAGCAATTTAGCAAATCGCTGTGAATAGGTACACATCTAATACTATTTTCTGTTTTTACTGCACCATTGATATTAAAATAATAAACATCATTTTCTAAAGCGATATCTTTTGTTTTGAGTTTACATATCTCTTCAACCCTCATACCGCTGTATAGTGCAATCAAAGGGATATAAAAAGGCTCAGCCATAAAACCCAAACCATTTATTTCTGCTGCCATTAAACCAAGCATTGATTTTAATTCATCTGTGTTAAAAGGTTTCCTTTTTGTCGCTGATTTTAAAATATTTTTGTATATTTTGTCACTAAATTTTCGATTATTAAGCATTACATTTTTTTCAACCGCATCATTTGTTACACAGTCATTCAAAAAATCATCAAGATGTCTTAACTTTTCAGAGATATTAGCAGCACTTTGCAACTTAAGCTCATAATTGAATTCTTCACCAAAATTTTCGTCATTATTTTCAAGACTCATTTTAAAGTCTTCTGCTATTAAGACAATATTTTCATCATAAGCTTTAAAAAGACGCTTTTTAAGAGAAATACCTGCAGGTGTATATATCAGCGCATAAAAAAAACGCTCGTAATCTGCCATTGTATAGTCAATCAAATACTCAGTATCAGCACTTTGTAAAAGTGTCTTAATCACTAAATTGATTTTATCAAACTCAGCTGGTTTTTGGTCTTTCATCAACTCAATATATTCTACATATACTTCATTTTTATTTTTGAGTCGATACTTATCTTTACTTTGTTTATCAATCATTGTAATCATTTCAATGGCATCATTGTATGTTGTTTGCTTTGGAGAAATGGCTTCTTGGATGTAGGTTGGTTGCAATTTATCATCATCTGAACGAGACTCATTTCTCATTTTATCAAAATATAAAAGCTCTATTTCTGCTTTGATAATTTCATCTCTTAGGCGTTGTTGGCTTTCTTTTGATAATGTTTGAAGCGCTATTCGAAACTCTTCTTTAATATTGCTAGCATCTGCAATTTCTTGTGCTAATTGATTGTTTCTATCGGAGTGGAGGTCTTCTTCAAGATTTTTGATGGCTTTTTTGATTGCTTTGGGATGGCTACCCTTGAGTTTTTTTCCATCTTTTTTGAAATAAGAGTATTTTTCTTCTCTTTTATCCGCTAATTCTTTATACTGAACTTTCGCCAAATCAACATATTTATGAATAATATCTTTGATGTAATCTAATTCTTCTTCAAAATTCATATGATACCTCAATACTTCAATGTTAGAATTGATTATACCAAGGACGTATTTAGCTTCGACTTTATTTTTTGTTTTGAGGGACACACAAAGCGTCTGATAGTGGATTTTACGGCGATAATAGAATGTTTCGCGATGTTCAACAAGATATTTCATTTCTGCTCCAAGAAAGTGAAACAAAAAGTGCAACATTTTGTAAAACAAGGAGGTAAAAATCAACAAAAGTGCGTATTTATGGGGGTTTTGGTGTCAAGAGAGGGACTCGAACCCTCGACCTCCGGCTTATGAGACCAGCGCTCTAACCAGCTGAGCTACCTTGACACGTTCAAAAGAGGTTGGCATTATATAGGTATAAAGCTTATACCAAGGTTAATCAAAGAGTATTTTTAGTGAATATTGAAAAAACTAAAAAACATTGAGTACTATAGACTAAACTTTTAGCACTTTTTTCTTGACTTTTGAGCTACTTTTGTGTAAAATTTTGTCACTCGAAATAAACGAGTGCTAAAAATTTTAGTCAAAAGGACAAACACATGACTTTCAAACCACTTGGAAAACGCGTACTTCTTGAGCGAGTTGAAGAAGCTACGACAACAGCTACAGGTATTATCATCCCTGACAATGCCAAAGAAAAACCTCTTAGCGGTATTGTTAGAGCAGTCAGTCCTAAAGTTGAAGAAAAAGGACTTGTTAAAGTTGGGGATAAAGTTGTATTTGGCAAATATGCTGGTACGGAGTTAACACTGGATGGCAAAACCTATCTTGTGATGAACCTCGACGATCTTCTTGGTATTTTATAATTTATTACATATATAAAAAAGGAAATAAGCATGGCAAAAGATATTCAATTTTCAGATAACGCTAGAAATGCACTTTATGAAGGTGTAAAAAAACTTAATGACGCAGTAAAAGTAACGATGGGACCAAGAGGTCGCAATGTTTTAATTCAAAAAAGCTTTGGTGCACCAAGCATCACAAAAGATGGTGTTTCTGTTGCAAAAGAAATCGAACTTAAAGATACTATCGAAAACATGGGTGCACAACTGGTTAAAGAAGTTGCTAGCAAAACGGCTGACCAAGCAGGTGATGGTACAACAACAGCAACTGTTTTAGCACACGCTATTTTCAAAGAAGGTCTTAGAAACATCACTGCTGGTGCAAATCCAGTAGAAGTAAAACGTGGTATGGACAAAGCAGCAGAAGCGATCATCGCTGAGCTTAAAAGTATGGCAAAAACCGTTAAAGATAAAAAAGAGATTGCACAAGTTGCAACGATTTCTGCAAACTCAGACACAGTCATCGGTGAGTTAATCGCTGAAGCAATGGAAAAAGTAGGCAAAGATGGCGTTATCACTGTTGAAGAAGCAAAAGGTATTCAAGACGAATTAGACGTTGTTGAGGGTATGCAATTTGATCGTGGTTACCTCTCTCCATACTTTGTAACCAACCCTGAGAAAATGCAAACCATTATGGAGCACCCATTTATTTTATTGTTTGACAAAAAAGTTTCGAATCTTAAAGACCTTTTACCAGTTCTTGAGCAAGTTCAAAAAACAGGAAAACCTTTACTTATCATCGCTGAAGACATCGATGGTGAAGCATTGGCAACCCTTGTTGTGAACAAACTCAGAGGCGTTCTAAACATCGCTGCAGTTAAAGCTCCAGGCTTTGGTGACAGAAGAAAAGCAATGTTAGAAGACATCGCTATCATCAGTGGTGGTGAAGTTATCAGTGAAGAGCTTGGACGCACACTTGAGAGCGCAACACTTGCAGATCTTGGACAAGCAGCACGTATCGTTATCGATAAAGACAACACAACTATCGTTAATGGAAATGGTGAAAAAGCAAGAATTGATGCGCGTGTTGCACAAATCAGAGCGCAAATTGCTGAGACAAGCAGCGACTACGATAGAGAAAAACTTCAAGAGCGTTTAGCAAAACTCAGTGGTGGTGTTGCGGTTATTAAAGTGGGTGCAGCAACTGAAACTGAAATGAAAGAGAAAAAAGATAGAGTGGATGATGCCCTTTCAGCAACAAAAGCAGCGGTTGAAGAAGGTATCGTAGTAGGTGGTGGTTCAGCACTTCTCCTTGCAAATGCAAAAATTAAACTCAATGTAACTGGCGATGAAGCTATCGGTGCTGAGATCGTTACACGTGCGCTTAAAGCTCCACTAAAACAAATTGCTGAAAATGCGGGCTTTGATGCAGGCGTTGTTGCAAACAACGTTCTCACAAGCAATAAAGCAAACTATGGTTTTAATGCAGCAACGGGTGAGTATGTTGACATGTTTGAAGCAGGTATCGTCGATCCTGTTAAAGTTTCACGTATCGCGCTTCAAAATGCTGTTTCTGTAGCAAGCCTACTCTTAACAACAGAAGCAACAATTACAAATGCGAAAGAAGACAAAGCTCCTGCGATGCCAGATATGAGCGGCATGGGTGGAATGGGAGGCATGGGCGGAATGATGTAATTCATTCCCTCTGCTTCATATGTAAAGTCACTTCGGTGACTTTACGCTTTCAAAATACTATGAAAAAATTCATTTTTTACTTCATCATTCTTTTCCACCACACCCTCTTTGCAGCTGATACACTCATTGATGCCCTACTAGATGGCAATCTTACTCATAAAATCAATGCAAACTATAATGAAGGCAATGAAGAAGAGACACCTTTTTCCAGTACAAAAACTCAAAAAGTCCTTCTTTACTACAAAACAGCACCCATGGAAGGTATAAGACTCGAAGTTGCCACCCAATCTTTTGCCAAAGAGACACGCCAAAGAACTACAGACAATACTCTGTACTATACGGAAGCCCTCTATGATGGAAAAACAGATATGTTAGGATATAAACTGAGTGCGAATTATTATGCGGATACCTATCGTCAAAGTATCGCACAAAGTGAGCTCAGTACGACAAATGCTGTAGGAATAAAAGCACAAATGAATTATGAAAATTTTGGAAGTTATGTTGCGTACTCAAAAGTGCTTGATGGTAGACACAGCGCTTATAGCGATTTGGAGGGAAAAGATCAGCTTTTGCCAACATCCTCAGTTCTTAGCTCCAACAACTATGCTCCAAATACACAAGCCTATGCACTGGATTTTAACTATGCACCACGAAAAGATATACTGCTAGGCTCTCGTTATGTCATAGCTAACGATATGCAAAATACCTTCTCGTATACAGGTGTTTATAGCACATTTCAAATTGATGAGATAGCCAAAGGGCTTAATTTTGGCATATCGTATGATAAAACGGGCATTGATAAACAAAACAATCAGTTTAATATCAATCTCAAAAGTAAATTTTAATGCCCACGTCCTAAAAGCTCTGATGCTTCCATAACGACCATAAACGCTTCGTTATCTACTTTTTGAATTAACTCTTTTAACCGAGGTACTTTTCCGTTTTCAACCACGAGAAAAATCATGCGTTTATTTTCATGCTCAAAGATACCATTACCCTGCACTATCGTGCCATTCTTGCCCAAATGGTGGACGATTTGAGAACAAAGCTCTTCAATTTTCGTTGAAACAATATGTACAACTTTTTTAGAAGGTCCACGGGTGAGGAAAATATCGATACTTTTAGCACTGATATAAATACTCACTAAACTCCACAATGCCAAATCAATATTTTTAGAGATAAACGCTATCGAGATAATAATAAGCATATCAATAACAAGCATCACAGAGGAGGCTTTAATGCTTGTCTTTGACGCAATGATTTTTGCAATAATCGTAGAGCCACCCGCAGATGCATGACCGCTTAAAATAAACCCTAACCCTATACCAACGGCGATACCACCAAAAATAGCCGCTAAAATAACGTCATGGCTTAGTGCATTGACATGTAAAAATTCAACCATGAGATCGATACACAAAGAGGTAAAACCAATGGCAATAATGCTGCGAATCGTAAAATGTTTACCAAAGTATTTTGTGCCTAACAGTAAAAGTGGCGCATTAATGAGCACCATAAGCATTCCAACGGGAAGCTTGAAGATATAGTGTCCCAAGATCGCCATACCCGATGTTCCACCCGTTACAAGGGCATTGGGGATAAATAAAGAGACCACACCATACGACAAGAAGAGTGAGCCTATAAAAATATAACTGTAATTTTTGAGTTCTGATTTCAAGAAAATACCTTACCTGTAAAAAATTGGCGCTATTTTAGCGTTCACAGGCTTCAAGAACAATAGTATCAGTTTCGGGGAGATTCTCAAAGAAATCATTGAGTGGTGTGCATCTGCCATCAAAGCAAAGTTCATACTCTTTGGTATAAGGAGAATGTGAAAGTCGCACTGCTTTCAAAGGAGGCACATGCGGTGTATAGTGCCATGCTCCCTCTTTAAAGAGGGCATCAGAGGGTGGTTCCATCCCTGCTCCGCTTCCACGAATACTCGCTTCCGTTACCTGTAAAAAATTACCCTCGATTTTCCACTGCTCTTCCCAGCGAATTTTTTCCACGGAATGCATCCATGCAAGGGTAAACGAGTGCACAAACAGTGTTACAGACACTGCTCCTGCACTCATACATAAAGCCATCATCGTTTACGCGTTTTCCACCAATTCCATACAATAAACAAAGCACCTAGGGTAAAACCAGCTTGATCTGTCAAAGGAATTGCCGCGACTAAGAGTGCCGCAATGGAAGCTGCAATAACCCGTTCAAACATGTGCAATGGTGACCACAAATAGCCTATGGCAGCACAGCCCCATAAGAAGATTGCTAACAATGCTTTAACCACAATATAGACAACCGCTATCCATGTAGGATCGCCTTGAAGCATTAGTGCGGGGTCATATACAGCCATGAAAGGCACGACAAAGCCTGCGATGGCGATTTGTGTGGCCTTAAAACCTATTCGCATTGCTGATGCTTTGGCAATGGATGCTGCTGCAAACGCTGCGAGCGCTACTGGAGGCGTCAAGTCTGCCATAATACCAAAGTAAAAAACAAACATATGACTTACAATAAGAGGCACACCAAGCTTAAGAAGAGCTGGTGCTGCGATAGAACTTGTGATGATATAATTTGGAATGGTTGGAATTCCCATACCCAAAATCAAACATGCCACCATCGTAAGCAGCAAGGATAAGAAGAGGCTTTTTTCTCCTACTTCAAGAATGAACCCTGCAAAATTAGATGCAGCCCCTGTCAGCGTTAAAACACCGATGATGACACCAACAATCGCACAGGCAATTCCTACACCAAGGGCTTGTTTTGCTCCATCAATCAGCGCATTTTTCATCGTTTGAAGTGTGTCACGTCCACCTTGTACGACAAAGTTTAAAACCACTAAAAAAGCAATAACCCCAAGTACAGGCACTATTCCCCACTCTATAAACGAAGCAGCACTTAAACCAAGCGCAAACCAAAAGACATAACGTAAAGCTGTTTGTGAAATGCGTGCGGCAATTGCTGCACCCAAAATAAGGACAGATGTTAGGGTTAAACCCATCATACCTGCAAACATAGGGGTAAAGCCATGAAAGAGCATATAGACAAGTGCAGCTAATGGAAGTGCCAGATACCAACTGGCTTTGAGCTCTTTCCACGGGTTCGGGCATTGATCTTCAGGAATACCCAAAAGTTTCAGCCTACCTGCTTCAAGATGGACCATCCAAAATGCGGTAAAGTAATAAAGAAGTGCAGGAATAATCGCAGCCATAACGATGTCTGAATATGGCACATTAAGCGTTTCTGCCATAATGAACGCTACCGCACCCATAACAGGAGGCATAATCTGTCCACCCATAGAAGCTGTTGCTTCCACAGCACCCGCAAACACAGGTGTGTAACCAAAACGTTTCATCAAAGGAATGGTAAATTGTCCTACGGTAAGAACATTCGCAACACCAGAACCTGAGATCGTGCCCATGAGTCCTGAAGAGATAACCGCAACCTTTGCAGGTCCTCCTTGTGCTCGTCCCACTAGACCAAGTGCGAGAGCGTTAAAAAGACGGATCATACCTGCATTTTCTAAAAACGTTCCAAAAAGAATGAATAAGAAAATGTAAGTGGCAGACACCAGTGTTGGTGTACCCAATATACCATCGCTTCCTAGATAGAGTTGCCCTACGATTTGGTCAAACCCAAACCTTCGGTGTGCAATGGAGAGAGGCAAGTATTGCCCAAAAAAGCCATACGCCAAGAAAGCTCCACAGACCAGTGTCAACGCCCAGCCTACAACACGACGCGCTGCTTCAAAGACCAGTATGCTTGCCGCTGTTGCTACAACAAGGTCCATAATCGTTGGATCACCAGAGCGTTCGATGAGCTCTGCTTCAAAAACAAGATGGTAAAAACCCAGTGAAAAACCAAAGAGCGAGAGTAAAAGGTCATACCAAGGAATACTTGTTTGAGAACGTCCTTTTGGGGTTGCAGGATAAAGCATAAAAATCAAAAAGATTAGAAAGCTTACGTGCAAAGACCTTATAATCAAACTTGAAAACGGATGAAACGCCGCAACAGAAATCTGGTAAGCAGAAAATGCGAGCGCACCAAACATCACCAAACGTGATGCCCAACCTAAAAGTTGACGCTGGTGCCCGTGCTCTTCAAAATCAGAAGCCTCTTCATGGGCTTCTTCGTGTAATAAGGCAGACATATCCCTTCCTTCAACAGTGAACTAATTCATGAGATAAAGCCCTATTCTAGGGCTTTATATTATTTTAAAACACCTACTTCTTTATAGTAACGCTCAGCACCAGGGTGTAATGGTGCAGGAGGATTTTTTGCTGCATTTTCAAGCTTAATGCCTTTAGCCGCAGCATGAGCCGCAACCATTTGGTCTAAATTTTCAAACATCGTTTTTGTCATCGTATAAACGGTTTGTTCAGATACACCAGAGTGTGTGACAAGGAAGTTTTGAACAGAAACTGTTTTAACATCACTGGTTTGCCCCTCATAGGTATTGGCAGGAATAACACCGACTTGGTATGCAGGATCATCAATTTTTTTAACAATTTCTTCTGGAATCGTTAAGAACACAACCTTTTGTGAAGTAGCTAAGTCACGAAGTGCTGCTACACCAGCTCCTGAAGAAAGCAAGGTCACATCCAGTTGTCTGTTTTTCATGAGCTCTACAGACTCAGCGTAAGAGAGGTATTCAACCTTTGCAAAGTCTTTATAGCTAATCCCTGCTGCTGCAAGAATAGCTCTTGAGTTAAGTTCTGTTCCTGATTTTGGCGCACCTACAGAGATACGTTTACCCTTAATGTCGTCAAATGATTTGATGCCAGAATCTGCCGCTGCAACAAAATGAATGTAGTTTGGATAGAGTGCTGAAATCGTACGAAGTTTTGAAAGTGGTGCTTTAAAGCCAGCTTCTGTATTTCCTTTATACGCATCTGAGAGCGAATCACCTAAAGAAATCGCAGCTTCACCACGTCCTGCTTGAAGAAGATTGAGGTTTTCAACACTTGCTTTGGTCGCTTGAACGGCTGTTTTAGAGTCTGGAATCGCTTTGGCATACATCTGTGACAGTGCTACACCCAAAGGATAATAAATACCGCTCGTTCCGCCCGTAAGAACGTTGATAAACTCTGCTGCAGAAACTGCTGTCGCTAAACATATAGCCGCACTTACTGCTAAAAACGTTTTTCTCATCGATAACTCCTTGTGAAATTTGATATTACATTGGTTTATTAAGCCCCATTTGCTTTATTGTAATGTGTAGGGCTCAATAAACTTCTTATAATTAAACTTTAATGCAAATTTCCTTGGAGAATCTAAAAAAGTCACACCTTTAAATCTTTACACCTAAAGTGTTTCCATGAGAAGCATTTTAATAGCCAAGTTCCTCGTCTACCAAAATAATTGTTGTGCGACCTTCTTCATCGCCATTGATATAGGCAAATTTTTTACCAATATTACTCATAGTGTAGCGTGGCTCTTTTCCCATGCTAATAGCAACGTTATTCATACGCTCAATGTTTTTAGGACTTGCAACATCATGAATGCGTTTAAAGCCCTCTTCCACGTTTTCAACGAGTTTATTAATGCCCGCAATAATCAACACTTTTTTAGGTCCAAAAATTTGTGCAGCAACTCTATTTCCACTACCATCTGCATTCACCAATTCACCATTTTTTGTTAATGCATTCGTACCGCAGATGAAAAGATCAGAGACCAACCCTTGGCGTCTTCTTTGCATATTTTCTTCCATGCTAATACCTGGTTCGTACTGATTGTAAAGGGTAATATCTTTACGAGAAGTAACATAGTCATAAAGCCCTATTTGTTTTACTGTCGTCGAACCGCCCATGCCAATACTCATATGAGGCTTAATGAAACTCATTGCAACACTCAGTGCTTCCTCTTGAGTAGGAACACAGATCAACTCAAAGCCATGTTTTTTATAAATTTTTTTCAGTACTTCCATAGACAAACTCCTTCAATTTTTTGCCAAAATAATACTCTTATTTTCAACAAGGTATAATAAGAGAAATTTTATAACACACAAGAAGGAACAAATTCCCATGGGAAGAGCGTTTGAATACCGAAAAGCCGCAAAAATGAAGCGATGGGGCAATATGTCCCGTGTATTTCCAAGACTTGGTCGTATGATCATGATCGCCGCAAAAGAAGGCGGTGGCGATCCTGACATGAATCCAAAATTAAGAGCCGCTATCCTCAATGCGAAAGCGGAAAATATGCCAAAAGACAACATTGATGCTGCTATCAAAAGAGCTTTAGGCAAAGACGCACAGACGCTTACAGAGACAACTTATGAAGGTAAAGGACCGCATGGCTCACTTTTTTTTGTTGAATGTGCGACTGACAATAACACCAGAACCGTTGCTAACATCAAAAGTGCCTTTAAAAAAGCAGGCGGCGAGATGGTCAACAATGGCTCTCTCGATTTTATGTTCTCTCGCAAAGCTGTTTTTGAGTTTGCTAAAATAGCCGATATGGACTTGGAAGAATTAGAGCTTGAACTCATTGACGCAGGACTCGAAGAGATTGAAGAAGAAGATGGCATCGTCCTTGTATATGCAGATTACACCAATTTTGGAAGTTTAAGTGCAGCGTTTGAACGCTTAGGTATCGCTTTAACCAAAGCAACCTTAGAGCGTATTGCGAACACACCTATTACTCCAACCGAAGAACAAATGCCAGATATTGAAAAAATCATAGAGCGCATTGAAGAAGACGACGACGTCCAAGCGGTTTACACCAACCTCGGTTAACCTTTTTAAGGGCTTTTCTAAAAAGCCCTTCTCTTTTACTGCGTTTTCATATACGAAAGATCACTTTCATTTTTCAACCGCTTGATAATGCTCTCTTTATAAGAAGTAGCAAGAGAAGGAATCTCTAAAATAGTCTCAAGTACTGATCTGTATTTTTCAGGTTCTCTAAATGCTTCGTTGGCTTCTAAGATGGTGACATGAGCATTTTTTTGTGTTACGACTTTGATCTCATCGCCTAAGCCTATAACTCCTTCTTGCAGCACTTTATAGTACCAACCTGTCAACCCGCTGGTAAAAATTTCATTGGTAAAAGCGGTGTGGTTCCATCTTCGTGAAATTTTCCAACATGGTTTTCGTGGTTGTGAAACTTGCAGTATGGCTGTACCTATTTGATGAACATCCCCAAGCATTACACTTCGTTCATGCAAACCTGTGATGGTTAAATTCTCAGCCAATGCTCCAAAAGGCAAATGCTCAACGCCCAAAAAGGAAGCCCAATACGCATAATTTTCATAGCTATTGGCAAAGATGGCTTTATGGATTCCACCATGATGCGTCGTATCGGCAACTTCATCGCCATCTAAGCCTATAAAACGTGCAAAGAGTGGTGTCTTGCTTACTTCTTTGAACGAAGCACTGTGCCACTCTTTATCTAAAAAATCTTTTGACTGCGCATTGCCATACGTTTTTGCACGCCCAACTTGCAGGGAAAGTACATTTGCCATTGCATTTTCTCCTTTATCTTCTGTGTTCATTCTAATACAACTTTTTGCATTTTGCACTGATACACATCAAATTTTTTCTCTGAAAATGCTTACAATTTGCACATTTGTCTAAAGACTTTAAAAATCTCTTCTGCATTGACTTCTATACCCTTTTCATCGCACAATTTTTGTACCTCTGTGGCAATTTCTATCTGCATCGTTTTGGTTGTTTCAATGCCATAAAACTCTTTAAGGACATACGCCACACCACTTTTGCCTGACTGAGAGTTGATGCGCACCACATCACGATAATCCCGCTTAATGTCCTTTGGGTCAATAATAAGATACGGTACGTGCCAATAACCATCTAACACGTCCTTCTGATGCTCCATACCTTTCTTTATTGCGTCCTGATGCGTGCCCGAAAAAGCCGTGTAAATCATAGAGCCCACATAGGGGTGACGGGGATGAATGGTACTGTGCGTCAATGTGATGATCTCTTGCAACACGGCATCGATGTTATGAACATCCAACATCGGATCAATCCCTTGTGAGTAAAGGTTGAACGCCAACGTAACCAAATCAACATTGCCTGCTCTCTCACCATTTCCCATCAATGTTCCCTCAACTCTTTGCGCACCCGCTAAAATCGCCATCTCCGCACTCGCAACCGCTGTACCTCTGTCATTGTGTGGATGAACACTTAAAATAACCGCGTCACGTTCCAACATCTGTTTACTCATCCACTCGATTCTATCGGCATAGATGTTAGGTGTACACGCTTCCAAAGTGTTAGGCAAGTTGATAACCATCGGTGCATTTTTGGTTGGCATCCACTCGCTGATAACCGCGTTCACAACATCACTCGCAAACTCCAACTCCGTTTGAGAAAAACTCTCAGGAGAGTACTGAAACATCACATCACCTTTGAATTTTTCCGCCTCTTCTTTGATGATACGTGTGCCCTCTAACGCTAAAGTGATGATCTCTTCTTTGCTTTTGTTGAACACAATTTTGCGCTGGTTATCCGCTGTTGGATTGTAAAGATGGATTGTTACTCTTTTTGCACCTTTGATGGCTTGAAACGTTTTTTTGATGTGTTTCTCAATTGAAGGTGTTAAAACGCTAATGCGTACATCATCTGGTATCAATTTCTGCTCAATCAACGCTCTACAAAAATCAAAGTCTGTTTGAGAGGCACTCGGATAGGCAATCTCGATCTCTTTAAAGCCCATCTCAACCAATTTTTGAAAATATGCCAATTTTTTGCTCGCATTCATTGGCTCAACCAACGCTTGATTGCCATCTCTTAAATCGGTACTAACCCAAATAGGAGCTTGGGTAATGATGTTACTCGCCCATTCTCTGTGAGATAAAGGCACCAATGGGTACGGTTTGTATTTTTTAAATGTTTGTGTACTTTGCATAGAAATATCCTTATGTTATAAAATGAGCTACAAGCTCATACATGCCTAAAATCAGGCAGAAAAATCTCGTATTAGAACAAGAAAAACAACAATGAAAATGATAAAAATTGTGCTAATTAGATAGAGGTATCCTCAGAGCTAAAAAGCCAATTTAAAAATCAACAGTGAAAAAAAAAGGGGTGAGTGTGAAGGTTTAACGGAGCTTCAGAAGGAGGACGACGACGAGAGATGCGTTAGAAAATTGCGCAATGCTCTGAGGTTGGTATGTATTGTGATGGGTGATAAATGTTTCCATCTGAGGCTCCTTATAAGAAAATTTGTAACGCGAAGTATAGCACAGGTTTTTCTAAAATGTAAAGAGTGGGCGCTTAAAATCTAAAACGCCCATAAACTGTTACGCTTTGAAAAGTTGATAAATAGAACTAAAGTCCTCATCACCTTTGCCCATCATTTTCATCTTAGAAAAAAGCTCTTTCGTAACACTTGCCGTATAAAGTGGTCGATTGAGGCTATAAGCTAAATCTTGTAAACAATGCAAGTCTTTATTGATAGCAGCATTACTAAAATGCGGGCTAAAGTCTTCATCTATGAGTTTTTGTGTTTTTGCTGCAAGCACGAGCGATTTTCCACCACCTGCACCTAAAATCTCTAAAAGTTCTTTTTTCTCAATGCCACATGCCTCACCAAGTGCTGCACACTCTGCAATCGTTGCCATGAATGAGCCAAGGCAGAGGTTGTTGATAAGTTTCATCTTTGCCGCGAAACCTGCTTCTTTGAGATGGAAAATGGTTGAAGCAAATTTCTCAAGCAATGGTTTAGCATGCAAATAAACCGCTTCTTTTCCAGCACATACGGCAGTGAGTTCTCCCTTACTTGCAGGTACAACACTGCCAAGCACTGGGCATTCTAAGTAACTGCCACCTTTGGCTTCTACCATCGCATGAAACTCTATGACATCGTTAAAATGGTTGGTCGTTAAATCAATGATAGTTTTACCTTTAAGGTCTGCGCTTAAAAGTCCTTCTTGCATACTGAGTACATCTCGTACACCTGCTGAGTCAAATAAACACATAAGTACCGTATCGCATTTTTCGATGAGTGCTTTTGGCGAATTCTCACATACAAAGCCTTTTGCTTCTGCTTTTGCTTTGGTTCTATTCCAAACTAAAACGTCCTCATTCATGCTTTGTAAGCGTTTTGCAACGGCTGTGCCCAAGTTTCCTAAACCTATAAAACCAATCGCCATCTTTATTCCTTTGTGTTATTTTTTAGAATTATAGTCTAAATTAGACTATTTATCAAGATATTTTTCTAAAAAAATGTGTTATGATTTCTTTATGAAAAAAGAGCTCAAACCTTATCTCGCCTTGTGCGATGCTATCGGCAAACTATTTTACCCTAATGTTGAAGTTGTTATGCACGACTTAGAAGCCAAAAAACTTGTGCACATCGTCAATGCCTTTTCTAAGCGTCGTGTAGGCGATGCGATGCTAAGTGAACTCAAAGATCTAAACAGCATTAAAGAGAACTGGGTAGGACCATACGAGAAAATCAGCAGTGATGGTAAACGCCTCAAAGCCGTCAGCATCATCGTGCGTGATGTCGAGGAAAAGCCTATCGGGATGATTTGCATTAACTACAACACAGAGCCGATAGAAGCACTTTTTGAATCACTCAAAGGCTTTTTACATATGAGTGAAGCAGAGCCTAAACCATCAGTGCTTTTCTCACAAAGTTGGAGAGAACATACGGATGAAACCATTGAAAAGTATTTGAGTAGCAAAAACATTGCCCTCTCAGGACTTTCAAGCGACGATAAAAAAGAGTTAGTCATCTTCTTAGAAAGCGAAGGCATTTTTGCCATTCGAAACGTTGTAGGCTACATCTGCTCAGTATTGAACGTCTCAAAAGCTACGATTTATAACTGGCTTAAAGCGGTGAGAGGCTAAAACAATTCAAGTTTTTTTTCTATCCATCGACTATACTCTTCATACCCTTTAGCATCATAGTTAATCGAATATGGGTTCATAAACCCATGTAAATACTCTGTTTTTAAACAGGTGATTTTTTCATGGTTGACAAGCTGTGTTATCACCTCATCCACATCAAAATGCTTCTCACATTTTGGAAAAACAAGTGTGCATGACACATCTATCTTGACATCTAAAAAGTAGCGAATTTGCGAGGAATAAAATCCATAAAAGCTTTTTATATTGACATTTGTACGTCCATCTAAGGCTTTCCAAATGGCTGACGCGCCCATACTAAAGCCTATCATAACAAGATCTTCATCTAAACGTGCCTCAAGTGCTTTTGTGCACAACGTAGCATACGCTTCAAGTCCGCAGAGTTGGTTAAATGCCTCATACGCTTTATCTTCATCTTGAAAATCCATATGCTTTGCACCGTAAGGGTCTAATATTTTCACACTTTCACACACGACATTCAAACGCTTGGACAAATTTTCCACAGCGTCTGTTATGCCAAAAATATCAGTAGCAAGAAGAATGATCACGCATTATCCCAATTTCCATATCTTAAAGCGCCTGTTTTTAATGGTGGTAGAGCATAGTCCATCAAAGGCTTTATCGGCGTAGTCACGTTGTATAGCTACGTAAGCGTATTTTTCCAAGATGTCGATTTTACCTATCACACTGCCCTCAAGTCCAAGGTCTTTGGTCAGAGTTCCCAAAATGTCGCCCGCTCTTACTTTTTGCTTTTTACCACCATCAATACACAGTGTGATATAAAGCGCTTTTTGAGGCGTTGTTCGGCTTGGATTGAGCTCACTTATGGCTTTGCAAACAAAGTTGAAATTTGCCTCTTTAAGCTCTTCAAAAAAGCCCTCTTCTTTTGGTGTGACAAAACTCACCGCTAAGCCCTCTTTGCCCATGCGTCCTGTTCGACCAATGCGGTGGGTGTAAATCTCCATCGTTTGTGGAAGCTCATAGTTAATGACCATCTCCACATCTTTGATGTCAAGACCACGAGAAGCCAAATCCGTTGCAACCAAGATTTGAGCACTACCGTTGGCAAAGAGAAGCAAGTGTTCGTCACGGTCTATCTGCTCTAAATCACCATGCAAAGAGAGTGCGTCAAACCCTTCATCAACCAAATAACTTTGAAGCTCAGCTACGCCTACTTTTGTTTTACAGAAGATGATGGCCGACTTTGCGTCATGCTCCAACAAAACACCCTTAAGCGCTTCTTCTTTGTCATGTTCTTCTACGCTGTAACAGATTTGGGTAATGTTGGGTGATGTATGCGCTTCTTCTTCGATGCTTACACGAATGGCGTCTGTTTGCACTTCGTTGCACATCTGCTCTATTTCTTTCGGGAAAGTTGCGGAAAAAAGCAAGGTTTGGCGTTTGTGTGGCATCTTTGCGATGATCTTTTCTATGTCCTCATAAAAACCCATATCAAGCATTCTGTCTGCTTCATCAAGGACTAATGTTTTAACATGCTCAAAATTGATAGTTTTTTCTTGCAAATGTTGCAAAATGCGTCCTGGTGTTCCTACGATGATGTGTGCACCATGTTCTAAAGAGATACACTGCGGTACAAAGCGCGTCCCACCACAGAGTGTAACGATCTTGATGTTATGCGCAAATCTGGCAAGCCTTCTTAGCTCTCCACTCACCTGCTCTGCAAGTTCACGAGTCGGACACAGCACGATGGATTGAATGCGCATGGAGCTGACATTGAGATTTAGAAGAAGCGGTAGTCCAAATGCAGCCGTTTTTCCACTCCCCGTTTTAGCTTTTGCGATAAGGTCACGACCTGCAAGTGCTAGAGGAAGACACTCTTTTTGAATGGGTGTCATCGTCACATAGCCTAAATCTTTGAGGTTTTGAAGCATTTTTGGATCTTTGATAAACGTGTTGAACATGGGAACCTTTGAGGTGATGATATATCTAAAATCGTAGCATAATTTTAGTGTGGTTGCTCTTTGAACAACAAAAAGTTATTTCATTTGGTATAATCTATTCTTTACAAAATCCCATAACTTTTTTTATCAGCATAAAAACATGAAAAAAGTTATATAAAAGAGTCCTATGCAACGCTACCCTAACTTTAAAAGTTCTATTGCGTCACGTCTTTTTGGAACATTTGCATCCAAAGAGTTCCCAAGCGCAATACAACGTATCATCAATCAAACGTACACCTCAATGATGAAGGTTGATTTGATGGAATTTGAAGAAGCGAGCTCATACAAGAGTCTAAACGCGCTTTTTACCCGACGGTTTAAAACACGTCGTCTTTTTAACATTTGTGAGAAAACGCTCATTTCTCCATGTGACAGTTTTGTAAGCGCCTTTGGAAGTATTACAAACAACCTTGCGTTACAAATCAAAGGTTTTAGTTACGATGTACGAAGTTTGCTTGGCGATTATATTGCCAAGAGTGCTAAAGATCGTTTGGAAGATGGAGCATTTGTCAACTTTTATCTCTCACCACGTGATTATCATCGTTACCATGCACCTATCGATATGCGCATTGTAAAAGCAGTCCACATCCCTGGGAAACTCTATCCTGTCAATTTAACGTGGCTTAAAAAGATAGAAGGGCTTTTTGTTGAAAATGAACGTGTTGTTCTTGAGTGTTATACCAAAGAAAATAAGCTTTTTTATATGGTTTTTGTAGGTGCGCTCAATGTAGGGAAGATGACATTCACATTTGATGCTACAATCAAGACAAACGCAAAAGCGAGTCTTCAACAGTGTTACCTTTATGACAATCTTGTTATCTCGAAAGGAGATGAACTAGGTCATTTTGAGATGGGTTCAACCATCGTTATGCTTTTTGAAAAGGATTCCATCAATCTCGAACTTGAAGGAATTACTCATGTTAAGTTTGGACAACCAATAGGGGGAATAAAGAATGGAGCGCACGCAGATTGCATCACTCAAACAAATGAGCAAGGGGATGACGCTTCTATACATTGAAGACGATCCTCAAGCACGAGATGCCGCCAATAGCCTCTTTTCAGACTTTTTCGATGACGTCATCGTAGGTTTTGACGGAGAGGATGGTGCTCGTTTATTTGCATCAAACTACCATAAAATTGATCTAGTCATTACAGACATTACGATGCCACGCATGAATGGTATCGAGATGATTCACGCCATCAGACAGATCAATCCCGATATTGCCATCATCGTCCTATCTGCACATAATGAGACTAGCTTTCTTACTCAAACCATAGAAGCAGGTGTAGATGGGTATTTGATCAAACCGCTCAATGTCACACAGCTTATTCGAAGTATCGGCAAAGTGGTTGAGAAACTCCATTTACGTTATGAAAACAAAAAAAATTCGCTCTTACTCAAACAGTACGAAAACATTACAAATACAAGTTCTATCATCTCCAAGACAGATCCTAAGGGTGTCATTACATTTGTGAATGAAAAATTTTGTCAAATCTCTGGCTTCACAAAAGAGGAGCTCATCGGTAAACCTCACAACGTTATACGTCATCCAGATATGCCAAAAACTGCTTTTAGAGATCTTTGGAGAACCATCAAAGATGAGAAAAGAACATGGCAAGGCATTGTAAAGAACCGCGCTAAGAATGGCGATACTTACTATGTCAAGACGACTGTTCAACCCATCTTAAATCCTGAGGGTGAAGTACAAGAGTACATCTCATTGCGCCATGATATTACAGCTATCATGAGCGATAAAAAACAACTTTTCGACTTCCTAGAAGCCAATCGCCTCTCTGTACTCATTTTGGTGCAAATAGAAGACTACAACATTTTAGAGAAGTTTTACGATAAAGCCAGCGTTGAAAAAATCGAAGATGCTTTTGGCAAGAACATGCTCTATCTTATGCCAAATCGTTGGGGTTTTCAGAGAGTTTATCATCTGGAAAATGGGTTGTATGCCTTTGCAATAGATAGACGAAACTGCAAAGCCAGTAAGGAAGAAATCCACGCGGTGTTAGAGCAATTTTTGATGAATGTTAAAGAGTATGTTGTTAAAATCGATTCTATTGAGTATGACATTTCGGCTATTTGTAGCTTCACGTACGGCATCTTTAAAATCTTTGAAGACGCTAAAATTGGTATTGAAAATGCCATTCAAACAAAACAGCCTATCGTCTATGCTGATGGACTCTCTGGCATTGAGTATGATAATGCTCTGAAAAATATCGAAACCATTCATATCATTAAAACCGCTATCGATAATCGCAAAATCATCTCGTATTTTCAGCCTATCGTCAACAACCAAACTCAAAAAATTGAAAAATACGAGTCATTGGTTCGTCTTGTCACAGAAGATGGACAGCTTCTTACCCCTTTGTATTTTCTAGATACCGCCAAAAAAGGGCGTTACTACTCAAAAATCACCAAAATTGTTTTGGAAAACTCTTTTGCGGCACTCTATAAAATTTCAGAAGCTGCTATCTCCATCAACCTTTCTGTCCATGACATTGAGCGTGATGAGATCACTCACTACATTGAAAATCTGCTCGTACAACATGAAGATGAAGCGCATCGCATCATTTTCGAGCTTTTAGAGAGTGAAGATATCAAAGACTTTGCACTCATCAAGCAGTTTATTCAAAAAGTAAAAGCAAAGGGTGTAAAAATCGCTATTGATGATTTTGGAACAGGCTACTCGAACTTTGAGCGATTGCTCTCTTATGAACCAGACATCCTTAAAATCGATGGGAGTTTAATTAAAAATATTCACAACAATCAAATTAATCAACACATCGTAGAAACTGTCATGCTCTTTGCTAAAAAACAAAACTTAAGTACTGTAGCTGAATTTGTGGAAAATGAGACCATCTACGAAATTGTCCGTGATATGGGGATTGATTATTCACAAGGGTTTTATTTCGGAAAACCTGAGATGTTTTAGAAGACTCTTTGACATGAACAAACCATGTCAAAGAGCTTCACGCTTTTAGAACTTATAACTTGCGCTAAATCTAAATTCGTCTTTATCTTTAGTCCCTGCTTTATCACGATTTTCTTTATCGTACATCACTAGGAAATTAAGCCCTTTAAGTGCCCCAGAGAAGGCATAGTTGCCAGTAAGAGATACATAAGAAGCCTTGCCATAAGAGAGGTCATCATCATCTGTTACGGTATACGCAACATTGAGCGTTGTGCTCGGTGTAAATGCGTAACCAAGACCTATTGCATAAGCATCTGTATTGGCAGGATAACTGCTAGAGAGAATAATCGTTCCTGTATAAGCAAGGTCTGCACCCCAACCAATACCCGGAGTAACTGTTGCATCCTTACTGACAGTGCTGTACGCAACATATCCGCTAAGAGCGCCATAACCTACACTGGCTTTTAAGCCTAAGAGATCAGAGCTTTTACTTCCTGTGATATCTTTGTCGTTATAATAGTATTGTGCAGCAAGACCATAATTTAGGGCATTGACACTAAAGGCATACGCCGCTTCAGCATACGCCATAGCACCTTTAGTATTGATGTCTTCTGCATACGCTGCTGTGAGCGTCAAGCCTGTAATGGACTTGTTAACCGCGACTAAGGTATACGCACCGTCTTCTAAGAGTGGTGATGTGCCATAGGGATTATTGTATCTTGTGAACTCGCCAATGTGTCCAGCACCATCCGTCTGTGCTTGAAATTTTTGTACATATGCTGCGGTAAGTGTGGTGTTTGGAATGTCTGTATTGACAATGCTAGCACCCTCAAACGATTCTTTGACGATACGATTGCCTAAAGATGCAATGAGCGGTGTGTTGAGGAACATACGTCCAACTTGAACGGTCGTTTTACCAGCATTGTACGCCAAATACGCTTCAGAGAGTTGTGCTCCTGAACCGTACTCATCCCAGCCAAATTGTGTTTTGGCATTTGCGCTTGCAAAAGGTGCACTGTTGGATTGCCCTGTTAATCCAAGACTAAAACCATACAAAGAACCTGTTACATAGTTTAGTGTAACACCCGTATTAAAAATAGAATCACTTGGAATGGCTGGATTTCTGTCACGATCCCAATAAAATGCCTTTAATTCCCCACTGACTTTGCCCTCTTTAAATGCATTCGCAAGTGTATCTGCACCAAAAGAACAGGTACTTAGCCCTGCGACACAAAGCACTGCTAAACTAAGATTTGCCAATTTCATACGTTTCTCCTTCGTAGTAAAACACTTTGTATCAAAATGTTTTGACGTTAATTTATGCCTATAAATGATGTGCGAGTCATAGAACCAAACACATCACGACAGATGCATAAACCCATCTGTCTTATTCTTGTATGTACCGTTAATTAAACAATTAGTTTGAAGCTTCAAGAAAATTTTAAATAAAAAAAAGAGCAAAATAATCGAAGAATAAAAGAGTTTTATGACGAAAAAAAAAGAAGAAATATACGTAAGAAAAAGAGGTGTTTAACACCTCTTTGAAAAGAACAATTACGCGTCGTTTTGTGAATGGAAAGCTTGAAGTGTTGTTTGAAGTTCGTTGCTTTTTTGTGCTTGTTCATAAGCAATGGTTTGAAATTTTAATGAAGTTACTTTCGTCTCTTCTGCCACACTGACCATCGTTTGTGCTACATCAACCAATGCTTCAATGTGATGTAAAGATTGGCTACTTTTTATCATCGTTGCTTCTGCATTATTGGCTGCTAAAGAGAGTTTTTCATCGGATTTACGGGCTTCATCGATCAGTGTTTGCGAATGCGATGAAATGACGACTGCATTTTCAGAACTTTTTGCGATTTCTGTACTCACTTCTGATATTCCAGAGCTAATCGCATGAACCACAACACTAATCTCTTCAAGGCTTTTTTGAGTTTTCTCAGCCAATTTTCGTACTTCATCAGCAACCACAGCAAAACCTCGTCCATGTTCACCTGCACGTGCTGCTTCGATGGCAGCATTGAGGGAGAGAAGATTTGTTTGAGATGCAATCTCTTCAATCGCTTCGAGCACGCTTTTAATCTGCTCTGCATGAGCAGTGAGTTGTGATGTTTTCATGGCAAGCTCTTTTTCATGCTGGCTGTCATTTTGTATACTTTTCACAGAACTCTCAAGCTCTAAAAAAAGTTTCCCTAAAAAGTCTCGTGCTTCTTTTAAATTTTTAGAACTCATTTGAGAGAGAGTATAAGACTCATTGGTTTCAGTGCGGATTGCTATAATGGAATGATGCACTTGTGCGATCGCTTCTATCTGCGATGAAAGCTTTTCAACTAACAATGCTGCGATACAGGTAAGTTCTTCTGATGATGTTAAATTAGAAGATGAGCTTTGCTTCACAACATTCAGTGTTGTCTGTATCTTTGATAAAAATTCATTAATGAGTGAAGAAACAACGCCTAATTCATCATAATGTTTGATTTCAAGGCGTTTCGTTAAGTCACAATCACCTTTGGCAACATTAAAAACCATAAATCGTAATTTTTCAATCACATCAAAAATTTCTTTTTTAAAAAAAAGCGAAAAACTGACTAAAACTAAGACTAAAACACCCACCATAAAAAAGACGACTCTACGCTTTGCAGATGCGATGTTATCATACGATTCTTGTGCGGAGATGATGAGCTCACTTACCCCTAAGACATCTCCTTTTTGTACATTGGTATGACACGCAAGACAGCTCTCTTCTGCTTTGAGAGAAAATGCTATACGAACGCTTTTTCCTCTCTCTTCAAAAAATTCTTTTTGCGCCTGAAACAAAGGTGCTAAATCAGAAGGGGTTGAGTCATTTTGTTTAGAAAACAGTGCTTTGACAGAATCGCTCGGATAAACATGTAATTGTTCTACGCCTTGAATGGTTGAAGCGTTTTGTATAGCTGTGTTAATCGTTTGAGGATCACCCGAATTCATACTTTCTTTAATAGTCTGAAAAATAGAAGACGACAACATTGTAAGAGAGTGTTGAAATTGGTTTTTGACCAATTTTTCATAATCATTTGATATCAAAAAAAATAAAAGGCTAAAAGCTCCAAAAGTTGCAACAAAAAGAGTGAAAATTGCTTTTGCTTTGATTGTTTTTAACATCAATGTCCTTTAGCTTATAAATATTCTCAACATAAAAGAGGAGGCTTACGCCACCTCTTTCCAAATTCGAACTTTCCATGCATACGCTATTAGGGTAAAAATAGCCATAAATCCAATGAGCTTCAGACCGAGATCTTCTCGCTCTGCTTTTTTGCGATCACCCACATGTTCCATGTACGCAATCACTTGCTCTTGAGATGCCGCAGTTAGCCCTACGCGAGGCATTGCAATGCCTTCAACCATCTTTAGCGGTTCATTGATGAATGTTGTGAGATATTCCGCTTTTTTGGAGCGAATCATCATCGATAGATCAGGTGCTTCAGCGCCCAGATAGTTTTTCATAAATGTGCTTGATGTCTGTGCTTTAAAACTATCGTATTTCATACTATGACATCTTCCACACGCCTCTTCAAAGACCATTTTATCGGTAGGTTTTGTTGCGACAACATTTTTAAGATACGCCACAATATCCGCAATCTCTTGCTCACTTAAATAACTGTAACTTGGCATCGCATAAGGTTTTGCATCACCAAATTTATGTGAAAGTTTAGTCGCACTGACAGGATCTTTTAAAAAGCCTGCAAGGTAGTTTTTATCGTAAATGGCTCCTGCATGGCTAAGATCAGGTGGGACAACGCCGTACGCACCAGCCGCATCATCATTACTCATTGGTGCCTCAAAGCCTAAACTTTTAATGCTATGGCATGCTATACAGTTAGCTTCAACGAGCGTTTTGCCATTATCGATATTGCCATTGAGTGCGATGGAAGGCATCTCTTTAAAGCTAAAATCAGCAGGCGCAACATGCGGGTGCATTTGTGAATGTGCATAAGGCTCAACACCCCAATAGGTAACTGCGGTAAAGAAAATCACAATGGCTAAAATCTTAATCTCTCTCATTGTGCATCTCCTTTCGCTTCTTTTTTAGTGATAAATGGTAAGGCGATAAAGAGCCCTAAAAAGAGGATAGCTGCAAAGAAGCCTACCCATGCATTGACACCTGTTGGAGGCAGTTTGCCATAGACGGTTAGAACGATCATATCCGCTACCAAGATCCAGAACCAGTACTTAAATAAAGGACGTTTATGTGCAGGTGCTGTATTCATCGGATTGCGATCTAAAAATGGCAAGACGAAAAAGACCATGTTAGCGATAACAAATGCAATTAAGCCAATATCCATCGCTGCGATACCTGCGATATCAAAGAAAAAGCCTCGAAGGACTTCATAGTTCCACAAGAAATACCACTCAGGATAGATATGTGCTGGCGTTTTCATCGAGTTTGCGGGTTCAAAGTTGATCGGATCCATCGCAAAGTCAAAATGATAACAGCAAAGGAAGAAGAAAAATGTCATAAAGAACCCTACCACAAAGAAATCTTTGGAGAGGAACACTGGCCAAAAAGGCACTACTTTAGACTCTTTTTTACGTCCATCTAGGTATTTTTCTGCTTCTTTTTCAAAGTCGAGCTCTTCAGAGTATTCGTTGTTCACATGCGGAAAACGAAGCGAGTAGAAATGCACGGCAATCACCAAAATAATCACCAATGGTAAAAGCACCACGTGAAGCATGAAGAAACGAGTGAGGGTAGCATCGGCTACGACATAATCACCACGGATCCAAATCACCACAGCATCACCAATGACAGGTATACCACTAAAAAGATTGGTAATGACCTGTGCTGCCCAGTAACTCATCTGTCCCCAAGGGAGCATATAGCCACTAAACGCTTCTGCAGAAAAGGCAATAAAAAGCACCATACCCGTTATCCAGATCATCTCTCTGCCTTTTTTATAGGAACCATAGTAAATGCCTGTAAAAAGATGAATATAGATAATCAAAAACGTAGCAGATGCTGCAACTCCGTGCATATGACGCCACAACCAGCCATACTCGACTTCTTGCATAATGGTGTAGTTGACACTATCAAACGCTAAATTAATGTCGGGTTTATAGTACATCAATAACAAAAGTCCCGTGACCAATAACACACCAAAGAGCACTACTAAAACAACACCCATTGCCCAAAGAAAATTGATGTTTTTAGGAATCCAGTATTCAGTCATCATCACACGCATAAATGCTTTGACGGCTAAGCGTTGGTCAAGCCAATCTATAAAGCCTTCGCTTTTTCTAATTTCTGCCATGCCCTACTCCTACGCTTTTTTCATCATTTTTTTATACTCTTCGCCTTCTTCACCAAGCACTAAAGACTCGCCTGAAACTTTAAAGGGAGGAATATCAAGAGGCCTAGGTGGTGGTCCAAAGGTATTGATACCACTGGCATCGAATTCTCCACCATGACACGCACATTTGAATTGTTTGGTTGCAGGAGCCCATGAAGGGATGCACCCAAGGTGTGTACAAAGACCAATAACCACAACAAAGCTTTTTTCACCAATGGTGATATCACGTGCTGGATTCTTTGGCATATCTACACTTTTACGAAGAATAAATACAGGTTTACCTCGCCATTGGATGGTACGTACTTCTGCTTCATTCATCGAAGAGACATCTACAGTAACAAATCCAGCAGATTGAACACTTGGAAGTGGATCCCAACTCTTTTTCATAGCACCAAGAGCATAGACACCACCCACTGCAGTGATGCCTCCTAGTGCCATTCCTATAAAATCTCGTCTAGTTTGAGCCATTGTTTTTAGCTCACTTATTTTTTTACGATAAAAGAGGCAATCTCTTCAATTTGCGCATCGCTAAGAGCAGTTACTTGAGCTTTCATAAGTGCTTTTTGGTCTTTACCGTATGAGCCATCTTTATAGCCTTTCATTGCAGTGATAAAATCTGCTTTGCTCATATCTTTGATAATCATACTTTTACCTAATGCCGCTTTTTCCCCTTCTGCACCATGACACGCTACACACTTGGTATAAAGTGGTGTTGCTTGTGCACTTACTGCGCCTACGATAATAGCCATTGCTATTGTTCTTACGATTGGTTTCATTTTTACTCTCCTTAAAAAAATATGTGTTAATCATATTAAAAAAAAATAGGAAAAAAATGTTAAAACAAATGACATTTAAAAATTATTGTATATGAAAAGGTATTATGGAAGGGAGAAGAAGCTCTTTCCCAAATATCAGGAAAGAGCTAGAGACTTAAGCGCCTTTTGGAGCCGTAAATGCGGTGAGTGGTTTTTTAGAACCTTTGAATTTTTCGATATTAACAAGTGCTGTATGTGAAATATTGCCGTTTGCCAATTTTGAAGTTGGGATATCGAGTGTTAAAAGGTTTGGACTACCATTTTTACAAATACTTCCTGAAACGCCTGGTTTTTCAGGATCATACCAAACACCTTCATAGATATTGACAACACCTTCCATAATGTCATTAGTGACCACGGCACCTGCAAGAATCTCACCACGTTTGTTAAAGACACGTACTACATCACCCGATTTAATACCCTTTTTTGCCGCATCTTTGGTATTGATATAAATTGGCTCATGTCCAGCTACTGCGTATGAATCACGTAGGCTTGTTTGATTTTGTTGAGAATGCAAACGATCATGAGGATGGGCACTGATCATATGAAACTCTGCCGGTTTATTTTTCATTCCAAGCCACTCAGCTGGTTCAAACCAACTTGGATATGCTCTACAATCATCGTAGTTCATCTTGGCAATCGTTTCAGAATAAATTTCAATCAAACCAGAAGGGGTACCTAGTGGTTGTAAAATTGGATCTTCTATAAAATCTTTGAATTTAATAAATTCTTCACTTTCCATAGTTGAACTAAATGTAACTGGCTTATTCGTAGCCCAAAATTCTTTAAATGGTTTCATGTCGGTAATGAGTTGTGGTGTTTTTAGAATTGTATTGTAAGCAGTATTGTAGTACTCTTCGATCCAATCCATCTCTTTTTTACCATTATCTGTATAAGCATTGAAGAGCTCTTTACCAGCATATGCAAGGCATAAGTCACAAAAAATTTGATAATCATCACGCGCTTCATTCTGTTTTGCAACCACTTGTTTCATAGGGGCAATTCCATGTTTAGAGTAATCACCAATCATAGCGATATCATTTCTCTCGTATTGTGAGGTCGTAGGAAAAACGATATCAGCCATTTTTGCTGTTGGAGTCCAGTAGATGGAGTTCACAACAACCGTACGTGGCTTTTTCCATGCTTTTACAAGAGTATTGGTGTCTTGGTGATGTGAAAATGGATTACCACCGACCCAATAAATAAAGTCAATATCTGGGTAAGTAATGTTTTTACCATTGTGTTGTATAGTTTTTCCTGGATTTAAAAGTGCATCTGAAATTCTTGCAACAGGGAATGAAGATGCTGAAACTTTTTGTTTCCAACTTTCACCAGTATTGTTTTCACCTGCGTCTGCTGCTTTTGTACCAACAAATTTTCCATCTTTATCGAAAAAACCCAAACTTGCAGCATTCATACCACCAATTGCAGCACCTTTACGTGTTGGAACACCTGCTCCACTATAATGATGACCTAGTGAAAAACCGCCACCAGGTTGGCCGATTTGTCCAATCATCGATGCCAAAGTAACAAGTGCCCAGTGTGGTTGTTCGCCGTGATGCGCTCTTTGCATACCCCATCCACTCATGATGAACGTACGTTTATCGAAGAAGAGTTCAGCGAGCTCTTTAATGATTTTTTCACTAATTTTACAAATTTTGCTTGCCCATGCAACATTTTTTTCAATGCCGTCTTCTTTGCCCAAAAGATAGCTTTTAAACTTATCAAAGCCAAAGGTGTACGTGTCAAGGAACTCTTTGTTGACTTTGTTGTTGCTATAGAGGTGATGCGCCATACCAAGCATCATCGCAACGTCCGTATTTGGAAGTGGAGATATCCATGTCGCTTGATCAAAATAACGTGCAGTTTCAGAACGTCTTGGATCAATAATGATAATTTTTTTACCGCTTTGTTTGAGTTTTTCTAGGTATGCAAACGCTTGTCCATCATCAATCTGCCATGAAATTTTAAGCGTAGAAATAGGATTTGCACCCCAAATAACAACGACATCAGAGTGTTGTAAAACAACTGGCCAGCTGGTTTGCTGCTCATAAACTCCAATGCTTCCAAGCACATGTGGCATAATTACTTGACTTGCACCTGTTGAATAATCCCCTAATGTTCCTGTAAATCCACCACTAAGATTCATAAAACGATGCAGTAAAATTCTTGAGTTATGAACATTACCAACACTTTTCCATCCATAAGCACCTGCAAAAATACTTTCAGATCCTTTTTGCTGACGTGTTTTTTTAAGCTCTCTCGCAACCAGTTTAATGGCATCTTCGTAACTCACACGCACAAACTCTTCACTACCTCTAAGGGCTGATTTTGGATTGTCTGGGTTTTCAAGATAGCTTTTTCTTACCATTGGGTATTTAACACGTGATTTATAAACCATATCAGCAGTATTAACTTGCAGTGAGTTTGGAATGGTACTCGTAGTATACGCAGGTTTTGAATCAACAATTTTGCCATCTTTTAGAGTAATTTTAAGTACACCCCAGTGAGCACCTGTCATCACTTCACCATTTTTGATTAAGTCTGAAGACATCTCTTGTGCAAAAAGTGTATAAGTTCCTGTTAAATGCGAAAGAACAGGAACTGCCGCTAGTGAAGCGCCGATCTTTAAAAAATTTCTTCTACTGATTATTTGTTCCATACGAAGCTCCTTATTTTTTCATATCGCTAGCATTTTTTTGTAGATACTCAATGACTAACCAAACATCCTCTTTTTGGATTGGCGTTCTATCAAGCATTGCACGAAATGTTGAAGGCCATTGGTTGGCAGTAAAGTGATCTACAGTATTAAGGGTATGGCAAATAGAGCAATTGTCTGAATAGAGCTTACTTGCTCTTTCCATCATTGGTTCCATTTTATTTTCAAAATCACCTTTTGTCGTGTACGCTTCTACACTAACGCTGTTCCATTTTCCATTTTCGCCCTTAACATCCACTTTAATATCAGGTGTTGCTGTTTTAGCAAACGCTAAGGAAAAGATACGCGCTTTATCTGTAAAATAGATAACATTTGGCGCTGTTGGATTTTGATACCCTTTAAGTTTAAATTTAACTCTCTCGCCTTCTTCTACAAGAACTTCAATCGCATTGGTTGGAAGCAACTTTCCAATCACTTTTGTTGAAGTTGCATCTGAATAGACAGGTTTGTCTTTCACCGAATACAATACATCGCCAGCAAACAATGCGCTTGATGCAAGTAAGACACTGATGGTTTTCTTTAGCATAAAACTACCTCCGTAATATAAGATTATTCCAAGGAACTAGTAAGAAGTATAAAGAAGAAAAACGGTGAATTGATGGGGTAAAAATGGCAAAAAAATGTAAAAATAAAGAAAAATTAACGAATTTTGATAGTAAACAAGGCTCCTTTTGATGTGTTTTCAACGCTGACATAACCTTGCATATTGTTTTCTATAATAGATTTTGTCATATACAGGCCAATACCTGTGCCCTGTTTAGCGTGTTTGGTCGTAAAGTAAGGCTCAAAAATACGCTCTATATTCTCTGAAATAATTCCACCACCGTTATCCTCAATACGAATGATGGTAAATTTTTTTCCCATTTTTATGTTCAATGTAATGCACGGATTTTCACATTTTCGTTCCACTAAAATGTCTTTTGCATTAGAGAGAATATTTAAAATAGCATGAGAAAATTCATTAGGGTAGCCTAAAACAAAACTATCTTTACTGGTAGTTGTATAGACAAGTGTAATATTATGAAATTTTAATGAAGAACTGATAATAGAAACAGCATTGTTACACGCCTCAATGACACTAAAATGCTCTTGCTCTTTGGAGGGTTTAAAGAAATTTTGAAAGTCGCATATGGTGTTGGACATATGGTCTGTCACATCGTAACAGAGTTTAAGATTTGAGATGAGTACCTCTTGGGTAAGGGTATGATAACGGCTAATAGCCTCAATCTCCATCAAAATAGCATTGATTTCACTGATGGGTTGTCGCCATTGGTGTGCGATATTGCCGAGCATATTACCAATGGCTGCTAGTTTTGATTGTTGGACGAGTAGCTTTTCTTGATCACTACGTCTAGTTATCTCCTCTTGAATTTTTCGCTCCAGATTATCGATCATGGCGTTCATCACGTCTTTTAGGGCATTGAGCTCTGGATAATCAGCACTACTGTGCAAGCGTTGTCCAAATTTTCCTTCTTTGAGATTGTTCACGGTCTCTGTGGCTTCTTGGATAAGTAGTCTGTCTTGGTGGAGTGCTTCTTGAATCTCAGCAACACGCTGATTGATCGCTTCCGCCATTTTACCAAGCTCATCGTTGTGTTCAATGTGAATAAACAGCTCTTCATCGTAGGGTTTTTGATGGCGCAAGTAGATAAAAAACGATTTAAGTCCTTGTTGGACTTTTTCGATGGAGCTTACAATTTGTTTCACAATAATTGAGTCGAAAAGAAAACTGATTAATCCTATAAGTACAAATCCAGCAATTAAATAGTAATGACTTTGTAAAACAGTATTTTCAGCATTATTAAATGTTTTTTGGGACAATTCAAGACGTTCTTCTTGTAAGTTTTTAAGTTGAAATATAAGCTGATAAAATGCTTCTCTCTCATCTGAAACGGCATTCATAAATGAGCCTTCATCGAATCCTTCTAGTGCGTATTGACGGGTAGTTTGCAGAGAACGCTCATACGCTAGCCACTTTTTTTGAAGGACTTCAGGGACATTTTGAAAACGACTCTTTATCTCTTCAATGAGGGGAAAAAGACGCTCATCCGCGCCTTTTTTATATTCATCGTTGGGTGACATTACTAAAGTTAAAATAGTTTCTCGAATCACAAAAAGAGGCTCAATATAGTCACTTTGAATATTTTGAACTTTTTTAAAGTCAGTAAAAACATTTTGAAGATTATCAAACCCTTTTTGGTTGATGTTGAGAGACAAAAGAGCCAACGAGAGGAATGAGATAAGTCCAATGATACCTAAAATAAGAAATTTTGCACGGATACTAAAGTTATTCATTTGGGTGTAGCCTTTTAGGTAGTTGATAATCTAAACGCTCTTTGGGAAGAGATTTGTTACCTCGTATAGACCAGTGATAAGGGGTAATTTTCGCTTCCCATAGGCGCATAATTGCTACAGATGAAGGAATAAAATCTACTTCCTTATTCATCCCAATGACAGTATTTGGAGAAGGAATGCTCAACATGTAAGATTGATTATAAAGATGCTTTAAAATAGCTTCAACTAATGGAATAAATTTATTATCTGTTTTATCCAGTGTAAATAATGTTCTAATATACTCATCTAAGGTATTATCTTCATCAATAGAGGACCATTGATTCTGCGTATAAAATGTAAACATTGTTGCCCAAGGGTGTCCATACCAATCCTCATTACCCCATATTAAAAAATCCCAATCAAAATGATTTTCTCGATTAGTCAATAATTTTTTGAAAACATATTTTTCATCACTGGTAATATCATAAAGGAGTGTAACCCCATATGCTTTCAACTGATATTCGATACCTTTGCAAATGGGTAAAAATCTATCCTGCGTAATAATTTTCAATGTTAGCCCATTTAAAATAGCTTTCAATTCTTCCTGGCTAAATGAATGAGGAGGATGAAGTGTATACTCTTTGGAAAGTGCATAAGCAGAAGGCATATTTGAAGAAATAGGGAAAGGAGAGATAACACCTTCACCTTTATACGCAAATTTGACAAGTTTTTCTTGATCTAGAGCTTGATTAAGGGCTTGACGAATACGGATATCATGCAAAGGGGTATGTGGGTTCATCAAATTCATATGAAAACTAAGCGTCGTCGTCGAAGGAATTGTAACTAATTTTGCATATTTAGAATTTACAATTTCCGTTTTTTTATTCAATGGGATAAAGGCAATATCCATCTTCCCTTCTTCATTGGCCAGTTCTTCAATAACGTGTTCAACAGGTTTTCGTGTGTAAATTGTAAGGTTTTGGATGTAGGGTTTTTCTTCTTCATAATAATATGGATTAGCTTTTAATTCAACTGTATCACTCTGCGTAAGCCCAGTAGCATAACCAGATACGAGTATATAAGGTCCAGCACCATAAGGCCCTGTAATCGCTGTATTTTCCGCAGTAATGCTTTTGGACCATTTATGATGCTTATAATACTCTGTCGTATAAAGATTGATCCTTGCTAAATCATGAAAAAGCATTCCGTAAGGCTCATTAAGTTGAATACGTATATGATAATTATCAATTTTTTTAACAGATTTTAATTTGTGATGAATATCGGTGTAGGTAAAGGCACCTTGTAAAAAGTGATTAAAATTATTCACAACAGCGTCTGCATCAAGAGGTGTACCATCTTGAAATTTTACATCATGACGTAACCAAAAATCATAGGTGATATCATCTATTTTTTTGTGTCTATATGCTATGTAATACTCCCATCCTTGAGGGGAATCACTTAGTCTCACTAAAGTGCCATTAATTAATCTCATAATATACGCATAGGGTAAAGATGGAATGTAAACATTAAGATGTGATGAATTATTTTTTTCTGTAAGGCTTATTTCAGAAGCTTTATCTACGGCATACTCAGATACAGCAAAAAGCTGAATACTAATACAAAGTAAAAATAGAGTTAAAATTCTATTCAATTTTATATCCAATCCCCGATAAATTGCTAATAATATCTATTGGTAGTTTAGCCCGAAGGTTACGGACTAGAGAGCGAATTGCATCATCTGTCATGACTGCATTTACCCAAACATGCTGCTGAAACTCATCATAGGTAACAATACGGTGCATATTTTGAAAGAGAAGCTCTAAAAAAGCAATCTCTTTTCTTGTCAATACAATCTGTTGATTTTCATAACTCAGCATCTTTTGATTCCAATCGTAACTATAACCTTTTGGAAGATCTTGACTATCTTTTAGTTTTGTTAATTTGGCATTACATAGTTGAAGAATATGCAACATTTTTTCAAAACGAATAGGCTTAACAATATAATGCTCAATATGAGCATTAATCAAAGGTAAAAGATATTCATTATTCGTATGCGCAGTTAACACAACAACACATGTATCAAGACCATTGTTGCGTATGGTCTTAATAAAATCTACTCCGTTCATGACAGGCATTTCAAGGTCTGTGATAATGATATCAGGAGAGAAATGCTTAAGAATTTCAAGCGCTTCTTTGCCATTGCTTGCTTCTTGAACATCTTGAACAATATAACGTAAAGAGTTTGTTATGTGCTTACGTATACGATCTTCATCTTCAACAAAAAGGATGCTCAGGTGTTTTAATGGATTATGGGACATAATGAGAAACCTCTTTTTGATCTTTGATTAAATGGATTATAATCATTGCACTATAAAAATTAAACAACAATGTTACATTATCTAAAAAATGTCATTTTTGTGTATAAATCATTTATTTTATGAAAATATGACACAAAATAATGGAGAAAAAATGGCAAAAAGAATGGGGTAGCAGCCTTTGCTACTACCCACGAAAACTCTAGAATTTATAATTTGCTCTAAAGCGGTATTCATCTGATTTTACATTTGTATTAACGCCAGCTGCATTAAGTTTGTCATTATCATCTTTTTCATACTGTAGTGAAAGAGTAAGACCTTTAAGTGGGCCAGAAAGAGCATAGGTGATATCAAATGCAATATTATCCCAGTCACCACTGGTTTGTGCAACACCTGATGTATAACCTTGATCGTCGTGTGCATACAATACATATGATGTTAAACCAACTAACCCAAGTTTCGCAAAGTCATAAGAGACTTTACCTTCATATGAAGTAGTATTTCGTGCATAAGATTGTACAGCTGTTAAGATTGTTCCAGTATAGGTTGAATCTGGACCATTACCAATACCAGCAATTAAATCATCACTTTTATCTGATTTACTTGCTGCAAAACTAATTCCAAAACCAGCAAGTTCATAAATACCAATACGTCCACCAAGATAGCTACCTTCTAGAAGTTTATCATCTAAGGCTGAATCCGTACTAGATGCGCGATACATTGCATCAAAGCCCAATTTAAAACCATTCATTGGGAGTACATAATTTGCTTCTGCATGATAGAGATTAACATTGCCAAGATGTGCAACATCCTCTGCTCCTGCATATTGAGCGGTAAGAGTCAGGTTATTAATAGATTTATTGGTAACCATCATTGTATAAGCATCATCAATATATGCTTTTGTAATAGCTCCACCTTTGCCAACTGAGAGTGCAAATGTTTTTGTAAAATCACCTACAGAGCCAACATCTGTTGCAGCTGCAAACGTACTTGTTCTTGCTTCAAATTTATTGACATAACCAGCAACCAAAGTTGTAGCAGGAATATCTGTATTGATAATAGTTGCACCTTCGAATGACTCTTTAATCATACGTGAACCACTACCAGCAAGCAAAGGAGTTGTGATAAATTGGCGTCCTATTTTAATATCTGTTTTACCAATTGCATAGCCTAAGTATGCTTCTGAGAGAATAGCTCCTGAACCATACATATCATTTTGATATAGCGCTTTTTCATTTGCACTCGCAAATGGAGAATAATTGGATTGAGCCGTGACGCCTAATCTAAATCCATACAAAGGATCCGTGATATAGTTTAGCATAACACCTGTATTAAAATACTTTCATTCGCGGTTGTACCGTTATCGCGATCGAAATACCATGCTCTTAATTCACTTGTAACTGTGCCTTTTTTAAAAGCATCTGCCAAGTTGTCTGCAGCAAAGGCATTTGATGCCAATCCTGCAACAACAATTGCCACCAAGCTAAGTTTAGCTAACTTCATATTTACTCCTTATCTTTAAGTAATTTTAAAAATGCAAGCTAGTATAAAAAGTTTAAATGTAGAAAAAATGAGTAAATAGTGGTGTAAAAAAGGTATATAAAATACAATAAACTCATCAGTGATAAGCTAATGATGTTTGATTTTAATTGTAAAGAGCGCTCCTTCTTCGGTATTTTTAACCGTAACGATACCATTCATGTTATTTTCTATAATCATCTTCGTCATATAAAGTCCAATGCCTGTGCCTTGTTTAGCGTGTTTGGTTGTGAAGTAAGGCTCAAATATACGCTCGATATATTCTTCTGCGATTCCCCCGCCATTGTCCTCAATCTTAATGAGCGTGTATTTTTCACCTTTTTTGACACTCATGCGAATAAAAGGATTTTCGATATTGCGATCTGTTAAGACATCTTTGGCATTGGAGAGAATGTTAAGAAGCGCTTGAGCGAACTCATTAGGGTAGCCTAGCACTTTGATCTCATCTGCTGGATTAAATGAAAACTCAATAGAGTGGTAACGAAGTGAGGCTTGAATGATGGAACTTGCTCGCTCACACGCATTGTTGATCTCAAAAATCTCTTTATCTTTGGAAGGTTTGAAAAAGTTTTGAAAGTCGCTGATGGTGTTGGACATATAGGCAGTGATGCGGTTACACTCCTCGATCTTCTCCGTTAAAAATGCTTCATTAAAGTCATCAAAATGCTGTCTGACTTGAATGATCATTAAAAGTGCATTGATTTCACCTAACGGTTGTCTCCATTGATGGGCGATATTGCCGATCATATTGCCCATAGCAGCAAGCTTACTTTGTTGAATGAGAAGCTGTTCTTGTCGTGTCCGCTCATCGATCTCTTGCTGAATGCGAAGTTCTAAGTTATCGAGCATTTCATTCATCACTGCTTTAAGAAGATTGAGCTGGTCAGAGTTTCCAGATGCGACAAGCCTTCGATCAAGGTTGCCTAATTTTAGGTCTTCCACAACATTGGTCGCATCTTCGATGAGTTTGCTGTCTTGCTCTAAATTGGCTTGAATGATCTCAATGTTTTTATTGATCTGCTTTGCCATATCGCCCAGTTCGTCTTTATTGGCAAGGGGGATGTGAATGCGTGTCGCTTCTTCTGTTGAAGGCGATTTTAAGTAGTCGAAAAATTCTCTAAGTCCACGTCTTACAAGTAAAATAGAATCTACGATATTTTTTGCGATAAAAAAGCCGACCAAGAAGGTTAACAGAACGATGATGATGAGCCACGTCGCAATAAAATAACGCGAATTGACCGCTTCTTTATTGGCTTTAGCATACGTTTCAGATGAATGCGTGAGTTCGTTTTGCTGTAACACTTCAAGTGAGTCCATGAGTGCGTAAAACTGGTCGCGTTCAACCGTATTGGCATTGATAAAAGCCCCCTCTTCAAAGTCATCTTTGAGGTAGGCTTGATTGGCTAAGATAAGCGCTACATAATTTTTCCATTGGTAATACACGGTCGCAGGAAGCTTGCTAAAAGGTCCTTCCATTTGAGCATGCATCTCATTTATTTTTTTGAGGATGTCCTTACGTAGGTCTTCATTGGGCGCCATAATAAGCGAAAGTGATTGTTCTCGAAGCTTAAAGAGTGGCAAAATGTAAGTTTGTTGAATGGTTTGTACCCGCTTTGAGCCTTCAAAAACGTTGTTGACATTAACCACACCTTTGTTGGTAATGTCAAACGCTAAAAAAGAGAGCGTGACAATCGCACAAATGCCCAAAGACGCCATCAAAAAAAATTTATACCGCATGGAAAGATACTTAATCATAATCAAACCTTAATGGAAGCATCGGTGCTTCACGCTCTTTGGGATAACTTGCATTGTTCCTAATCGACCAATGGTATTTGGTCAGCTTTGCCTTCCATAAGGGCATCATCAAAACCGATGAAGGCTCATAACGCACCTCTTTATTGACCGCTAGAACAATGTTAGGAGAAGGCACAAACAGCATATATGCCTTTTCATAGGCTCTTTTAACGATTTTTGAAACCACCTCATCAAATGCTTCACTTTGAAATTCAACATCAAAGAAACGCTCAATGTACTCTTGCATCACATCGTCTTTATCGATTGCCGACCATTTATCGGAGATGCGATACGCAAAAAACGCTGTCCAAGGGTTGTTACTACTCCAGTCATCATTGCCCCATGTTAAGATGTCCCATGTTTTAGGCGATGCTCTGTTGGTTAATAGTTGCTCGTAAATCTCTTTTTCATTGGGTGTGGTCGTATAGCGAAGGGTTACGCCGTATTTTTTCAACTGATGCTCAATGCCTCGCCATAAAAACATAAAGCGGTCCATCGTAATGACATCCAGTTCCAAGCCATTCAAAATCTTTTTAAGCTCTTTTTCTTCTTCAGGATTTTGACGAGCACGCTCACCCCATGTTTGAAGATGCTCGGTTGCCCGTTTAACAGAGCGATAGTTCACAGAAGCTTCTGTGGGTGCGAGTTCACCCTCTTTTTTATACACAAAGTTGAGGAGATTGGCTTGGTTGAGTGCTTTATTGAGCGCTATGCGAATGTTTTGGTCTTTGAGTTTACTGTTAGGCTTTAAAAGATTAAAGTAAATCGAGATACTGTGTGTTGAAGGCTTGGTATAGAGTCTTGCATACGTTGAGAGTACGGTTTCAACTTTTTTATTGAAAGGGATGGGCGTTATATCTAAGCTCTCCTCTTCTAAAGCCATACTCACCGATTGTTTTGACGTTAACTCTGTATAGATGGTAATGTTTTCAATGTACGGCAAGCCTACCTCATAGTAGTTAGGATTGGCTATAAGCTCTAAAATAGGCGTTTGAAACCGCCCTGTCGCATAGCCTTGTTTAAGGATATAAGGTCCTAGCCCATAAGGACCTGGGGCTTGCATACTGTTACATGTAGAGCCCTCTTTCGTACTCCAACCATAACGTTTGAGGTAAGCAGATGTATAAAGATTGATAGAGGTAAGGTCACTAAAAAGAAGCCCATACGGCTTATGCAGATGAATACGAATGGTATGTTCATCGACTTTGGTGACGCTTTTGAGTCGTTTATGAATGTCCGAATACACCACAGGATCTTTCATAAAATAGTCAAAATTCTCTACCACCGAATCCGCATTAAAGGGTGTTCCATCTTGGAATAGGACTCCTTTACGCAAGGAGAACTCATAGGTGAGATCATCTATTTTTGTATAGGATGTTGCCATCATATACTCCCAACCTTGACGGTTTCCACTTGAGCGCACCAGTGTACCATTCACCAGTTTAGAGACATACAAATAGGGCATAGTGGGTAAAAAAACTTTGATGTGAGAGCCAGAAACACGTTCGTTAATGAGCATAGATGCGGTGTCGTCACTGCGGTAATAAAAGGGATTCTTCCACTCCCCTGCATACCCAAAGTTCATCAAAACCAGCAGTAACCAAAACACTCTAGCACATCTCAAATCGATACCCCACTCCCGATAAATTGGTAATAAAATCTTTCGGCAACTTCTTGCGCAAGTTGCGGACCAATGAGCGCAGTGCGCTGTCTGTCATCACGTCATCTTGCCATACGTTGGCTTGGAGTTCATCATAGGTAACAATGCGTTGTTTATTATGAAGCAGTAACTCTAAAAATCCCGACTCTTTTTTGTTGAGATGAATGGTCTCACCCTCATAGGTTAAATGTTTATAGTCAACATCGTACATATAACCACAGGGAAGTTCATAGACAATGGTATGCGTTTGAGAAATGCGCTTTAAACAGCGAGAGAGTGCTTCGAGCAAGCCATTGAGTGTTACTGGCTTGATGATGTACTGTTCTAAATGCAAGTCAACGACTTTAAGCAGATACTCTCTATCGGTATGTGCGGAAATGATAACCAGCGGTGTCATTTCATCGGTCTTACGAATCTCTCTTACAAGATCCACACCGTTCATAACAGGCATTAAAATATCGGTAATTACAATGTCAGGATGTTCACTTTTGTAGAGCTCTAGTGCAATTTTTCCATTCTCTGCTTCGATGACCTCTTTAGCATAGTAACGAAGCGATGCTGCTATGTTATCTCTTATACCCTCTTCATCTTCAGCATAGAGAATTTTGAGCGTTTTCAATCGTTCTAAAAACAGTTTATCCACGTTTGATGCTCCTTATCATTTCAACTTTCTTGCGGTAAAACGAATCTTTGTATTTGCAAGACTTGCAACCAAAATACCGCCTCAGCTCCCTTTATACATCAGATTCACGCGAACTGACATCTCATAAACTCCCTCATCCAAAGGCTTTATGCTTGTTTTCGGGTACCAACCCTGCACTTCTGGCTCACCTTTAGGTGATTTGAGGGTATCCACAAAAACGCTTACCATATACCCAGAGGGAAGTTCAGGCTTTTCGAGCTGTATTATAACGAAGTTTTCTTCGCCAACCACGTAGTTTTTAGGCTCTATGAGCGTAACATTTTGATGCGACAATGCCTCAAAATGTGGGTCTCCAAAACTACAGGTATTCGGGGGAGGATTCCCCCAAGCGTAAGAAAACACAACACTGTAAGCCAACACTAACGTAAGAAGTGTTGCTCTCATGGCGTTATCCTTTTGGAAGTCTATAGACCTCTTTTGGCATCGTTGGATGAATAAAGCGCGTACTAGGCTTTGTCTCCGCATTAATCGCGTAGTCTATACCAATAGGCGCAGCATTGGCGTACTCTTTGTATTTTGGATCATGCAAGTCTATAATGGCAATGGCGCCAACTGGGCAAGACTGCACACACGCTGTTGTTTTACCATCGGCTTGTCTCTCCCAACACATACTACACTTCTCGGCTTGATTCATCTTCTCATTAAACTTTGAAGCACCAAATGGACACGCTTTTACACAACCACCACACCCGATACAAATCGTTTGGTCATGTTTACAAATGCCCGTTTCAGGGTCTTTCGTATGCGCTCCAACAGGACATACTGCCACACACGCTGGATTTTCGCAGTGGTTACATGCCAATGAAAAATAAAAACGCTCCATAGGCATTTGCGCTTTGGGCGCTTTTTGGTACGAGACTAAGGTTGGCAGAATATTATTGTTATCGTGATGATACTCTTCCGCACCTATTTCACGCACTTTACGCCACAAAATTCCTTTATCTTGATGGTACTGATTTTTACAGGCCATTGCACATGTATTACATCCTAGGCAAAGACTGCCATCGACTAAAAAAGCTTTTTGCATCACAATCTCCTGTTATAGTTTTCTAAAATTGACAAAGGTATCGTGCAGGGCAACACCAGGAGCACCTGTTTTAAATGCACCCATATCTGAGCTCGTGTCATCGACCAGTTCATTGACATTGTAAATGTTGTTGTTATACCATTGCTCGTACATCAAGAGTGTACCTGCTTGTACATTGTCCGTAAGCTTTGCTTTGAGTCTTAGAAGTCCTTGTTTGTTAAAGACTGCTACGGTGTCACCCTCTTTGACCATCTTCGCCTCAGCATCATCTGGGTTGATGTAAACGTATGGCTCAGGATGCACATCTTCCATCCATTCTAAGTTTTGGAACTGAGAGTGGAGGCTCCATCTGCTGTGAGGAGATGTCATACGGAATTTATCGTATGGTTTGCGCACTTCAAGATACGCTGGTAAGGCACTACCAAAAAGCTCTAACGCTTTATCGGAGTAAAACTCAAACTTACCGCTTGGTGTTTTAAATTTGCCATCCGCATACGGAATGACCGCTTTTGCTTTCACTGGTCCATTTTTGAGCTCTTCCCATGACTTGATGCCAAACTGCTCATAAATACCAGGGTTAAACTCTTTAACCATCATCGCTTTGGTATCGGCACTTTGTGGGAACGTACATGAGCCTGCAGAGAGTTGATTCATACGTTTTGAGAGCATTGCTGCGATTTCAAGGTCGGATTTGACTTCAAACAGAGGTTTGATCGCTTGCTCATTAAGGCTTAACCAATAATGCCAGTAAGAGACGTTCACATCGTACTCTTCAAACTGTGTTGCTACAGGAAGAACGATGTCTGCCCATTTCGCTGTTTCATTGAAGAATTGATCTGCTACGACAACAAGGTCAAGTTGTTGGAATGCACGGATGAGTTGATTGCGGTCAAAGTCTTGAGCAAAGACGTTCTTACATGCAACCCAAAGGAGTCTTACTTTTGGCTCTTTTGCATTTAAAAGTTCACGTGCTGTTTTGTTGATGTTTAAGAAACGATCTGTATAGGCTGCTTTTGCGCCACCCACTTGAGCAAACTCACCTTTAGCACCCTCTGGTCCACTGTAGCCTACACTGCCTTCAGGTTTTGGCTGAGAAAGCGCTGCATAGTTAAAGCCCCATGTACTTAGGTGTCCATAGCGCGCTCCACCAGCATATTTGCCAATGTTTCCAGAGACTGCAACAAACGCATCAATCGCTCTTATCATTGAGCCACCATTGGTGTGGCGTTGCATACCATAGCCCATCCAGATGGTTGCAGGTTTCGCTTTGGCAAATGATAAAGCCAACTCTTTAATCATCGCTAAAGGGATACCTGTAGTTTTTGCTACATCATCCAGTTTGATCTCTTTATCGAGGTATGCTTTGTATTCTTTATACCCCTTAGAGTTTGCATCCAACCATTTTTGGTCATGCAATCCCGCTTCAATGATGATTTTTGCCATACCAAGAGCAAGAAGACCGTCAGTTCCTGTTTTGATTTGAATGTATTGGCTCGCTTTTGAAGCTGTTTCTGTAAAAATAGGGTCGATCACGACAACTTTAGCGCCCTTTTTCTTCGCCTCATAGATGTATTTCATCGAGTGAATAGAGTTTGCAGCAGGATTCACACCCCAAAGAATGATAAATTTACTGTCTTTCATCTCTTCAGGATCGTTACACCACATATCGCCCATATCAAGGTTTTGCGCATCAATGCCCGCTGGCCAACACGGTGTTCCCGCAAGTCTTGTAGTATAGCCGATAGAATTAAACATACCCTCAATACCATAATGCGTAATACCGAAGTTACCAGAGTATTTTGTAAGGGCTGCACCTAAAAGTGTGCCATCTTCTTTTTTTATCTCGAGTAGCTTTTTAGCGATAATATCGATTGCATTATCCCAAGAGATACGCTTCCAGTTACCTGAGCCTTTGCCACCTACTTGCATCATTGGGTATTTTAAACGACGTGCAGAGTAAACTCTCTTCACATACGAATTACCCTTTACACAACACCCTCCTCTGGTATAGGTTGATTCTTGTGCACCTTCGATAAACTGCATAACACCATCTTTAACGTAGGTTTTAATACTACAGGTGTCATAACAGTTTCTAGGACAGGCATTACGGAATGTTTGATAGCTCTTTTGCCCTAAATAAGGTATTTTTGTATTGAGGTCTTCATTTGCTTGGAGGATACCTCCTGGAAATGATGACAACACACCACTGGCTGCAAGCCCTTTTAAAAAACTTCTTCGGCTGAGCCCATTGTTCACAATGGATTCAACGTTTTCCTTTGAGTAACTCATGCGGTAACTCCTTGTGTAGTTGTTTCTCTTATCAATAACGATTTGAGCTGTAATAAAATAAAGGTAATGGCTTTAGAGTCATGTTCACTCTCCCTTAAGGCTTTCTCGATAAAACGGGGCACCCAAAGGTTCATGTGTTCATGTAAAAAATAGTGACGAAGTTCACTTAAGTAGGTGATCTCTTTTTTCTCTTCAAGATAAAGCAATTGGTAATACGCATCGAGTTCAACGCCTAGATGATCTTCGGGAATGACATTTTTAAGGGGATATGTAAAGCCCATGGTTTCGTAGAGTTCTCTTACCTGTAAGGTACTTTGAGACATCACAACATCTGGATTGTCCAAATAAACTGAAGCAAAAGGGTCTGCAACAGGTTCCATCGGTCCTACAAAGTAACGATTGAATGTTACTTCTAGCTCTTCTTCTGAAATAGTTATAGAAGAGCCAAGTGCATCAAAAGCTTTTTTGAGTGCTTTAGAGTTTTGAGCATTGAAAATGTCTCGAAGGTATTTACACGCATCCAATCTTGAAATCATTTGTGGTTGAATCGTTTGCATCTTAAACTCTTTTTTTAATTTATTTTTTTAACAAACTGGAGAAATGGTAAAGAAAAAAAAGAGCAAAAAAATCGCAAAAAGCGTTTTAATATGTAATTTTTTGACATTTGAAGCGAGTCATCATGCGACGAACCTTACATTTTTTGATACTTTTCATCTAACCCCCTCTTTTAATCTTCTTCCAATACAAACTCTCTATAATGGTGAAAATAAAAAAAAGGAATATCTTTGATAACTAAAATAGATATGAACTCAGCAGAATTTTTAGCAGAATTTGAAAAAACAGAAGCATTTACCGATAAAGTCTGCGCACAATTTGGTTTTGTTTACACTCCCCTTGATGAAGTCAAAGAGTCGATACAACAAGGCTTAACTCGCAATAAACTCATCTATGGCAAGCGCTATTGCCCCTGTTTTATGGTGATTGGAAACACTCCTGAAGAGCAAGCCAAAGAGAATAATCGCCTCTGTCCTTGTACCCATGCACTCACGGTTGAAATTCCACAACATGGGAAATGCCACTGTACGATCTTTTGTACCCCAGAACATGCACGTGAACTCGCCCAAGAAGAGAGCGCAGAAGAAGCTGTACATACACATGCCAGAGGTTTAAGTAAAGAAGAGTGTGAGGTGTTGCTTAAAAAAGAACAATTAGATGGTAGTGAACTTGAAGCGTTGTTAGAAGCGAGAGAAGATGGCAAAGTAGCGTTCAACCTTGTCGATACACGCGAATGGATGGAGTGGATAGGAAACCGCATTAAAGGTACAGACTACCTCATCCCCACCACCAGCTTTCACAATGCGCTCTCTCAGCTAAACGGAAAAGAAAACACACCGGTCATTGTTTACTGTTACAGCGGAAGTAGAAGTGCGTATTGTCAACGTATTTTAAAACATATGGGTTATAAAACCGTAATCAATCTTGAATATGGCATTATGGCGTATGATGGAGAATGTGAAAGCGGAGAGTAAGAAAGAACTCTTTTACAGGCGTTTGCCTGTAAAAGAGAGTATTGTTTTTTATACGTTAAATCTAAAGTGCATGACATCGCCATCTTGAACGACGTACTCTTTTCCCTCAAGGCGCATTTTACCAGCCTCTTTTGAGCCAGCCTCACCTTTATAAGCGATGAAATCATTGTAACTTATGACTTCCGCACGAATGAAGCCTTTTTCAAAGTCATTGTGAATAACCGCTGCTGCTTTTGGAGCTTTCCAACCCTTCTCTATCGTCCATGCACGAACCTCTTTAACACCTGCTGTAAAATACGATGCAAGACCTAGTTTATCAAATGCTAGACGGATAATTTTTTTAAGACCTGACTCTTCAATGCCAAGCTCTTTTAAGAACTCTTCTGCCTCTTCTTCTTCAAGAGCGATCATCTCTTCTTCGACTTTCGCACAGAGTACGACAACATCTGCACCGACCTCTTTTGCGTGTGCTTTAACCGCTTTAACATGCTCGTTTTCTTCTAAAAGTCCTGCTTCATCAACATTCGCACCGTAAATGATGGTTTTGTTAGAGAGAAAACGTAGCTCTTTATCGAGTGCTTGGAAGTTTTCATCGTCTTTGCGTGCAAAGGTGCTTACAGGCTTGATCTCATCAAGGTGCGCTCTTAGCTCCGTTGCGATCTCAGCAAGTGCTTGTGCACCCTTTTCGAGTTTGGCTTGACGTTTTAAACGGTCTAGTTTTTTATCGAGTTGTTGTACGTCCGCAAAAATAAGCTCACTTTCGATGATTTCGATATCACGAAGCGGGTTGATGCTGTTTTCAACGTGGGTGATGTTCTCATCTTCAAAACAACGAACCATGTGTAAGATGACTTCTACTTCACGGATGTTTGAAAGAAATTGGTTACCAAGTCCCTCACCCGCACTTGCCCCTTTAACCAAGCCTGCGATATCGACGAAATCAACCGTTGAGTGTTGAATACGTTCAGGATTGACGATCTTTGCAAGCTCTTCTAAACGAGGATCTGGTACGGGAACGACCGCTTTATTTGGCTCGATTGTACAAAATGGATAGTTTGCTGATTCTGCGTTTTGCGCTTTGGTTAATGCATTAAATGTAGTTGATTTTCCGACATTTGGGAGTCCAACGATACCGACACCTAAACCCATATTTATGACCTTTATAGTTAACTTTGAATGTTCAAGTGTACCTTAAATCATCTTAAATATGGGAATTTGTATCTGCTTCGTCCTTATAGAGAGAAAATGCTTAGTGGTGAGAACAGGTATGATTTGGGTCTATTTTTGGGGTATTTCCCGCTAAAAAGTCCTTAAGGGCTTCTTCTACAGTTGCATTTTTATCATCAAAGTAAACGGCGACATTCACTGCTAAAAACTTTTTCAATGGCTCACCACCGATGCCTGAAACAACCAAAGTATCTGCACCAAGAGCTTGTATATTTGCTACGGCATTGGCACATCCTCCTGTAACATGACCAGGGTTTTTATGCACATTGACCTCTTTCACCGCACCATTTTCAACACTGACAGCTGTATAAAATGCCGCCTTACCAAAGTGTGCACCTCTTTTTGCGCTCAGACCTTCCTCTTTCATCGTTGGGAAAATAATGACCATTTTTTATCCTTTTAATTATTTTGAGCATATGACCAAAATAATACTACTATAATGAACATATGTCAAGTATTTTTAAATCATGTTATAATGTGCTATCAAGATATAAAGAGGTTGTATGGCACGACATAAAAGTAAACGCTCCATCTCATTTCGCCCTCTTTGTAATGATTTTTCTCCTAAAGAGCATACTTCAAGCGAAACCATAACCCTTTTAGCAGAAGAAGTGGAAGCACTCTATTTGATGGATTTATTGGAGCTCTATCAAGAAGAAGCCGCTCTCAAGATGGAAGTATCTCGCCCTACCTTTGCACGTATTATCAAATCAGCACGAAATAAAGTCGCCTTAGCACTTCTTGGAGGAAAGGCACTGCATCTTGAAAATAGCAAAGAGCGTTATGTGATTGCCTTGTGTAGTGAAAATAGCACTTCGCCGTATAGTGGACTAAGCCCAAAAAGTAAATATATTCATTTTTTTACACTTGAACAACATCAGATCAGTGAACATCATATGATCGAAAATCCTCTGCTTTTACTGCATAATGCAAAACCTTCATTGACACTCAGTGAACTTTTTGTCAACCAGCGTGTCAATGTCTTTGTTACAAGCGCTATTGGGCAGGGATTTAAAAGTACCCTCTCGACCAAAGGTGTCTTTGTGCTATTGAAAGAAACGATTACAGAAAATGAGATTACAGCACTTTGGTAGATTACTCTACCAAAGCTTTGACCCATGCTTGCATTACCGCGTGAAGCTCTTCTTTGGGTGCTTCCATAAATTCGATGACAAAGCGATCTTCAAATTCGCAAATACCAATACTTCGTGGACGAACCGCAACCATGCTGGTACTAGGAATAGCACTTCCAAAACAGAAGACAACATTTTGAACATCTTTTAATCCTTCCATGATCTCTCCACCAAGTGCCTTTGTATGAGCATAATGATCGAAAATAGCGATAAAATGAGCTACTGGATGGGTAGTAATCTTCTCTTTAAAATACTCAACTAACTGCGTCATGCTCTTATACTGAAGCTTCTCTTTGTAGAGCGTCAACGAATGAATAGGATACTTATCCATAAAAAGTGTTTTTTTCATATAGGTTTTCCTTAAATGTAATAACAATAATGAGCGTTTTTACTCTTGCACACAGATTTCGCCTTTGCATATATGTGCTATCGTTTGGTAAATAACAATCGAAATAACCACCGTTGTGACAGCTACCATCACATAAGAAAGAGCCAATAGCATTACATCTTTAGTTTCATGGTACATCAACATCGAACATATAGCCATAGCTGCAAGAGGGAAAACAAATGCCCACCATGAGATGAAAAATTTGATTTTAACGAAATTTTTATACATAAACGCCACTAAAAGTGTAAAGAAAAGTGCTAGATTAAACAGCATTGTCGCGAAGAAGTCAACCACTCCAAACATTTTATAGTAAGCTATAAAACCAACTGCCGGAGGAGCAATGAGAATAAACATGGTTGGCATAAACTTCACCGCTAACTGATGATGAAAAATGATACGATTGAGCAAAATGGCAAAAAGGATTACCCAAAAGAAAATGCCACAGCTAAAAAAGTACATGAGCACTCCTTGGCTTGCAAATCCAACGCCACCTATGGGAACAAGGACATTGCCCACCACAGGGATAAACCAAGCGGGATTAGAATGGTCTAACTCTTGATTGTTATTTATCCAAAAAGAGATAGTGTGCATAGTAAGGTAAAAATGAAGCGTAGCTCCCGCGTACCAAAAAAGAGCCGAAACGTTTACATTAACCTCTTTGTAAATAATCGCTAACATCAACATTGAAATCGAAATTGCCGCAAAAAAATTGAGTCTGATCGGATGTGAAAACTCTTTTTGAACGCTAGAAGTGTATTTGATGAATTTCGCAAGGTAGATAAGAGAGATGACCACAAACAACGTGGTTGAAAATGCCATCAAAAGTGTTCCTATCATCTCGTTAAACGATAAAAAAAGAGTCGCTTTTTGGTACATAATCGTCAATCCACTCATACCCATAACCATCGCGTACATCATAATGGGGAAAAATTTTACTCTGCTGTTTTCACAGGCAAGAACTTCATCCATTCTTACTCCTAATATAATTTTTAGTAAATATAATTATAAGAATATACTTTTATTAATTAGAAAAGTATAAATGTACATAGCTAGCTTTTTGCATTAAATATATTTAGAAATGGCTATATTGGGTAAAAATAGAGGAATGGACCAAAATGCGTTTGCATTTCAATCCATCATAAAGAAATTAGAAGAGTGTATCGCTTAGGATATCATTGATAATTTTATCGCCTGAGCATGCTTGTTCACGTGCAAGTGTTTCGACTTTATGAACAAGGTCGCTTTGAAGATAGACAACCACACGACTTTTTTGCTCTTCACGTTCGCATTTTTCATCGTAAAGGCTCTGCATTTTTGCTTTCATCTCCTCATCCATTGGGGCACGAAGCGATTTGTATTCTATTAAGACACCATCTTTATAAACACCTGAGACTTCAGCATAAACCCAGTAATACCCACCGTCTTTACGCAAGTTTTTAACATACCCTTTCCACATCTCGCCTCGTTTGATGGTCTCCCACAGTGTTTTAAAGACAGAGTGAGGCATGTCGGGATGACGAACGATATTATGAGGTTTACCGATAAGCTCATCGATCTCATAACCAGAAATCTGAGCAAACGTTTCGTTGGCATAGGTTATTTTGCCATTTAAGTCTGTACGAGAGACGATAAGTTCATCATTTGGAACAATGGTTTCCGTAAACATCTGATACGTCGTTTGCATGGTATGACCTTAGTGTATTTTCTTTTTCAAATCACCCTTATAGACGATGTCCTTAAGCGCAATTGTTTCATCGTTTAAGATAGGAGGAACAACGTCTGCTTGTTCAAGTTTTGCTCTCTCGGCATCGAGTTCATCTTCACTGTATGCCATCATCATATCGGCACAAATCACATGAGGAATTTGTTCGATTTTTTTCATCTTAGCCATCTCTTCATCGATATTTTCACCTTCGATGGTGACAATGATCTTACCTTTTTCTACATCGTGAAAATGGTAGTCGCAAAAATCATTCGCTTCACACACAGCGATAATCTCTTCAACATACTTAGGCTTTGTTTGTATCACTATACTAGAAATATTCATGGGAGTCTCCAAATCATAATAAATTGATCGTCACTGCTACTTACAAGTTCTTTGTCGTTCGCAAAGACGATGGTATTGAGGGTACTTTTTTGTCCTTTTAGTGTATGAGCTTTGCTTTTGGATGCAAGATCAAACAAGACAATATCATTTTGTTCATTAAAAGCAAAAGCTGCAAATTTTAGGCTCGGGCTAAGGGCACCTGCATAAAGTAGGAATGAACCATCAAAGCGATCATATGCGCTACTGCTCACATCATAAACGATGCCTCGTCTATCTTGCCCTGCACACAATACTTTCTCTTTTTTAAAATCTACTTTATAGACATTATCGACATTAGCACCTTTGAGCACTTTTATGATTTTGCCACTAAGAGCATCAAAAAGGGTAATCTCTCCTGATTCACATGAACTAGCAGCCATCGTTTTGCTTTCATTCAAAGCAAAGTCACTAAAATGCGATGGATTGGGCTGTATACGATAAATCTCTTTTTTGTTTTTGACATCCCATAAAAGCATCTCATTACTCAAAAGCGCCACTAAAATACGGTTTTTATCGACAAATTTCGCTTTTGAGATAAACAAATTGGCTTTTGAATCTATCAGTACCTTTGGTTTTCCATCTTCAACAAGATAGAGCTCACGTGAACCATTGGTTGCTTGAACTACCGCTAAAAGGGTCTTTTCTAGCATATCGACTGAGAAAATTTTTGGAGAAACTTCATCTCCTGTAAAATCTTTGATTTTAGGAAATTCTATTTTTGAAAGTTTTGTTGCATCACTGAGTTTATACACTTCTAGCGTTCCAGCACTGGTTCCAGCGATGATGTTGCCATCAACAAATGCAACCTGCTGTACATTTCCACTGGCTTCAATCACACTTCGTGGCTGAAGCTCTGCACTAAAAAGTAAACTGCTAATAACACCTAAGAGTAGAAAATATTTCATGCTTTCTCCTCGTATTTTATGCTAATTGCACTGCTAGGACAGATGCCTATACACATACCGCATCCATTGCATACATCCATCTCAATATGAGGTCTAAACAGTCCTAAAAAGAGAATGGCTTTAGGTTCACATGCATCCAAACAGCTATTGCATAAGCTTTGGTGCCATGCCATACATGCCATGATATCAATTTCAGCTTTTACCTGTAGATCTTTTTCATCTTTACGACTAAGATCAAGTACTCCATTAGGACATGCACTTGCACACGCTTCACAAAACGTACAACCGCGTTTGGTAAAGTCTAAGCAAGGAGTATGTGCAGCATCGAGGAAGATAATATTTTCTTCGCATGCGTTCACGCAAGGCGTATCTTGACATGTAACGCAAATCTCAGAAAAAGCATATCCCTCTTGATGATATGGAGGGCGCACACACAACTCATTTTGAATTTTTTGCGCCTTCTTCATACCAAAAAGAGAGGTAAGAACCCCTCTTCTGCTGCCATTTGTCATGGTTACTTCACGCCTTCATTGAGTGTATCAAGAAGGTTTGAACGTTGTGCACCATTTTGTTTACGATACTCTGGTTGGAATTCATTTTTAACCAAAGGCTCATTTGCAGATTGTGGCGCATGACATGCTGAACAGTTGTAACGCGCTTGACTCATTTCAGTCAACACTTTTTGTGTTCTCATATCAAAAAAGTGCGATTTTGGGATTGGAGTCGCTTTCACTGCCTCAGCAACTTCAGGCAAGTGACAACCTGTACACGCGTTATTCTCTTTTGTCATGTCCAACATACCTTCGACATCATGAGGGATCATCGGAGGTGCATTTTCAAACGATCTTTGAATCACTTTAGATTCACCTGCAGCTACAGTAGAGTATGATGTTGGCTCAGCAACAACTGTTTTTTCACTGTAGAGATCAACCTTTCTAAGTCCTAGTTCCTCTTCTTTGTATGACTGAGATACCGCGCATCCGCTGGCTACCATAACGCCTAACAAAGAAACCATTATCAATGTTTTTGTACTAATCATTCTTTTTCTCCTACATTTGTGTTAATGTAATTTCTCACACCAAAAGAGAGTGCATCACTCTCACACACCTCTACACATCTGCCACAGTTCGTACACTCTCCAGAAACAATCGCACCGCTTTGTTTGGAGATAATGCCAAGAACCTGTTTTTCAGGACAAATCTCTTTACACTTCATGCACAGCGTACATTTCGTGTGATCGTGTTTAACACGAATAAGACTTAGACGTCCTACGATGGAGTAAAATCCTCCTAAAGGACAGATGTGCCCGCACCAGCCATTTTTCACAGCAAAAAGATCAAACAAATAAATACAGAGTATAGGTGCAACGCTCATACCCATTCCAAAGATGATGCCTCTACTCAAAATACCGATAGGGCTTATCATCTCGAATGCTGCAACACCCGTGATGAACGATAAAATAAGGCTTAGGGCTAGAACCCAATACCTCACATTACGACTGAGCCAAAGCTTCTTTTGGGTCGCATTGTCCAAAAGAATAACTCTTCGTGTCCAGTTTGCTGCATCGGTAACCATATTGAGTGGGCATACCCATGAACAAAACGCCCGTCCACCAACAACAGTGTAAAAAAGCAAAATTAAAGCGCCGCCAACAAGTACATCTAGCCCCAAAAGTGCGCCTGCTGAAAACATCTGCAACAGCGCAAATGGATCGGCTAAAGGCAGCTTTTTCATGACTAAAGAAGAGCTTAGATTGCCACTTAAAAGCATAAAGCCATAGACATTAGCTGCCACATACAACACAAAGATGCCCACTTGAGTGAAGCGTCGCGCCATCATAAAACGGTGGCTTCTGATCCATTCTCTCATTTGAACAACTCCTCATTCGTATTGAGATAATCTTGTGCCGATTTCTCACTACGTTTGGTGTGGGTGGTGACATCACTGCCCGCTTTTTCTAAACGCTTCTCATCCCCTTGTTCCCAGCCTTTGATGTAGTGTGCGCCAATAGCACCTTTAGCAATATCCAAAGGAAGCACATGAATTGCCGCTTTCTCAGTAACACACGCTCTTTCGCACAAACCACATCCCGTACAGGTAAGGCTATTCACAATAGGGGTCAAATAGGCATGTTTGCCTGTTCGCTCATTTCGTCTATACTCTAACTTTATCGCACTATCCATGATTGGACACGCTCGGTAACACGCGTCACACTGAATACCCCAAAAAGCGATGCATGACTCAACGTCAACGACTGCAAGTCCCATACGCGCCTTGGTGATGTCAAGTTCTTTGACACCTTCAGTGATTTTTGAAACACTCTTTGCATCCAATGCTCCTGTAGGACATACAGGCACACACGGAATGTCGGTGCACATATAACACGGTACCTCTCTTGGGATGAAAAAAGGCGTTCCCATAGGCTTAGTGTCACCAGGTTTTGCTAAATGCAATGTATGGTACGGACAGGCTTCAACACACTGCCCACACTTGATACACAAGCGCATAAAGTCCCTCTCAGCAACAGCCCCAGGAGGTCTTAAAATCAGCGGAGCTGATTTTGCCTCTTCCAAGTACCCAGTCCAAACCATACCACTAAGCGCCACAAGTCCACCACCTTGAGCCATCAAGGTTAAAAATCTTCTGCGCTCAGTAATTGCGATTTTATTTGTTGTTTCCATTATTTTAGTTACGCTTTATAGAGCTTAACCGAACATTTTTTATAGTCTGTCTGTTTAGAGATCGGACATGTTGCATCGAGGCACACTTTGTTGATAAATACTTTCTCATCAAACCACGGAACATAAACTAAACCTCTTGGAGTTCTATTACGTCCACGAGTTTCTACACGTGCTTTACATGAACCTCTACGGCTTTCTAGCCAAATCATATCGCCTTGTTTAAAGCCTTTTGCTTTTGCATCTTCTGGGTGCATATAACAAAGTGCTTCAGGAACCGCACGATAAAGCTCAGGTACACGCATGGTCATCGTACCACTATGCCAGTGCTCAAGAACACGTCCAGTACATAACCACATGTCATACTCTTTATCTGGCATTTCACATGGATCCATGTAAGGTCTAAAGAAGATTTTTGCTTTATTTTTAAGTGGGAATGTCTCTTCTGTGGTTGGTTTTACAAGGTCACCACGTTTAAGAGCTTTCATTGCATCACCATAGAATGCGAAGTCACCATTATTTGCTTTTGCAGCATATGGATCGTATTTCGCGTTAAATCTCCATTGTGTCTCTTTACCATCAACAACTGGCCATTTAAGTCCTCTTACTTTGTGATACGTATCAAAGTCTGCTAAGTCATGTCCATGACCTAAACCAAACTTACGGTACTCTTCCCAAATTGCTTTTTGTAAGAAGAAGCCATATCCTTTCCACTCTTTTCCATCACTACCCATAACACCACGTTTGTCACCAAACACTTCAGTGTTATCAAAGCCCTCACCAATAGGATCTTTTGCTTTAAATGATTTGAAGAAGTCATTCGCAAAAAGAACATCAAAGAGGGTATCTGTCTCTTTATAACCCATTGCTTTTGCTGCTTCGATAACGTTTGGAAGTTTTCCATCTTTAATTGGTTGCTCGCCCCATACGTCAGCAATTGTAAAGCGTTTTGAAAGCTCAACCCACTGCCATGTATCGCTCATCGCGTCGCCAACTGGAAGTACTTGTTGTTTCCATTGTTGAGTACGTCTTTCAGCATTACCGTAAGCGCCCCATTTCTCGTAGATCATCGCTGAAGGTAAGATAAGGTCAGATACTTTTGCTGAAATACCAGGGTATGCATCTGAACAAACGATGAAGTTGCCCTCTTTACGAGCCGCTTTGATCCAGTGCTCAGCATTTGCTGTATCTTGGTATGGATTACAAACGTTAACCCATGCAAATTTGATTTTTCCACTCTCAATTTGTCTATGGATGTTCATAATGTGTTGGTAACCCATTGGGTTTAATGTTCCCGCTGGTAAGTTCCATACTTTTTCTGTAATTTCTCTGTGTTTTGGAATTGAAACGTCCATATCTGCTGGAAGTCTGTGTGTAAAGGTACCAACTTCACGAGCTGTTCCACATGCGCTTGGTTGTCCTGTTAGAGAGAACGCACCGTCACCTGGTTTAGCTTGTTTACCAAGAAGGAAGTGAACCATGTATGATTGCTCATTAACCCACGTACCACGTTGGTGTTGGTTCATACCCATTGTCCAGAAGCTGACAACTTTTCTATTTTTTTCGATATAAAGGTTTGCAAGTGTTTGAAGTTTTACTTTAAAGTCTTCAAGTTTTTCATCTGGATTACCTTTTGAAATTTTCGCAACGTAATCAAGTGTATAAGGATTTAAAGCTTTTTTGAAATCTTCAAAGGTAATTTCCCAGTGAACGCCCGCAGTTGCAGCTTTATCCATTTTCATGGTATCGCCTGCTTTTATGCCTAAGTGTGCAAGGCCTGGAGCTTCTTTCTCAGAAATAACTTTTGCATCTTCTTTTTTGATGATTTCAAGTTCTTTGTCAGAATAACCTAATTTTTTAGCGGCTGCTTCAGTGTGCATACCGTAACCGATGTTTGCAAAACCTGTTGCAAAAATGGTATTTTTCTTAACGAAATCCCAATCAATCGCTTCTGGGTGATTGTAAACAATCTCACGAGCGATGTAGTTCCAAATCGCAAGGTCTGTACTTGGAGAGAAGATGATTTCCATATCTGCAAGGTCAGAACAACGATGAGTATACGTTGAAAGGTTGATAACTTTAACACGATCTGGATTCGTCAATTTTCTATCACTCACACGTGACCACAAAATTGGGTGCATCTCAGCCATATTGGCACCCCATGTAACGATGGTGTCAGTAAGCTCGATGTCATCATAACAGCCTGATGGCTCATCAATACCAAATGTTTGCATAAAACCAGCAACCGCTGAAGCCATACAGTGACGTGCATTTGGATCAATACCGTTAGAACGGAAACCTGCTTTCATAAGCTTCGCAGCAACATAACCTTCCATGATGGTATATTGACCTGAACCAAATACACCAATCGCTTCTGGACCGCCTGCTTTCATCGCAGCTTTCATGTGTTTTTCCATCTCGTCAAACGCACGTTTCCATGAAACAGGTTTGAATTGACCTTTTTTGTCAAATTCACCTTTATCATTCATACGTAAAAGTGGTTCTTTTAGACGATCTGCACCGTACATGATTTTGGCATTAAAATAGCCCTTGATACAGTTAAGTCCACGGTTTACTGGAGCTGCTGGATCACCTTTTACTGCGACAATTTTACCCTCTTTGGTCGCAACCATAATACCACAACCGGTACCACAGAAACGGCAAACGGATTTGTCCCAACGCCAACCTGCTTCTGCTTGTTCGCCAGCGGCCTTAAGCTCGGCTGGTACACTGATGCCTACGGCAGCAGCAGCACTTGCAGCGGCAGTTGTTTTTAGAAAGTCTCTTCTTGAAAGCGACATATTGATACCTCCTGATTTGAGTTACGCGGTCATTCTATCACTAAGCAAAAAACCAATCTATGACTTAAGTCAATAATTTAGTTTAAAAATTTTAATGATTCCCTTAGTTTTGGGATTTAATTGCAAAAAGAATTAGTGAAATTTTTTGAAGAAGTTATATAAGATGAGAACAAAGGAAAAATAATCAATAAAATAATTATTTAAAAAGAATGTCTGATGTGAAAAAATGAAAGAAGAAACAGTGGCATAACTGCCACTGTTTTAGAAAAGATTAAAGCGTAGACACATTAAAATTTGTAGTTCGCTCTAAATCTTAGTTCATTAGAATTTACAGTAGCTGTATCTTCTTTTTTTGCATCTTCATACTCTAAAGAGAGTGTTAAGCCTTTGAGAGAAGGGATGTCATATGCGATTTGTCCACTCCAATACGTAGATTCTGTATCAGCAGATACGCTGTTCAAGACTGTTCCTGTAATAGTTGGTTTGTCTTGATTAATTTTAGTATATTGACCTAAAACTTTAAGACCTGTAACACCCACTTTTGTAAAATCATAACCCACTTCAACTTTATAGGCATCAGTATTTGCACCAGAAGTAACTTCAGCACCTTTGATGAGTGGAGCAGTATACGTTGTAGGACCATTACCAGCACCTAAAAGAACAGACTGATCACTTGATACGGTACTATATGCAAAAGATGCATTAAAGCCTGCTAACTCACTAATGCCAATACGTCCTTGATACATATCGCCTTCAACATGGAAACTATCAAATGTAGCATTGGATGTTCTAGACCCTCGGTATGTTGCATCAATAAGTAATTTCATATTGCTTAAAGGCACTACATAATTACCTTCAGCATAGAAGACATTTGCATCACCACCATTGGTTAATTCGACAGCATTAACAAAAAGGTATTGACCTGTTAATGTCAAGTTTGGAATAGACTTATTAATCGCGGCAGCGGTGTACGCTCCATCAAATCCAAAAACGTTTGATCCGCCATTAGCTGAGCCTGTTCCGTAGAATACTGCCTCTTTTTTAAAGCTAGGCATTTCAGAATCACCACCCGCTACGCTTTTATCATAATCAGAGGTTCTACCTTGGAATTTGTCTGAGTAACCAGCAACCAATGTTGTGTTTGGAAGGTCTGTATTGATAAGAACTGCTGCTTGGAACGCTTCTTTAATCATACGTGAGCCAGAACTGTTAACCAATGGGCTAGCAATAAATTGGCGACCCACTTTTGCCGTTGTTTTACCAAGGGTATAGGTCACATACGCTTCTGAAAGTACTGCGCCCGAACCGTACATATCTGGAGCATAAAGATTTTTTGCGTCTTTATCAGCAAAAGGAGCATAGTTTCCTTGGAATGTTGCACCAAAACTCAATCCATACAATGAATCTGTGATATAACCAAGTATAACACCTGTAGAAAAAAGATCCGCGTTACCTTTTCCTAATGTTCCTGCTGGTGCTCCTCCTGGTATAGATGTAGCTGGGTTAGCGTTACCTGTATCTCTATCAAAATACCACGCTCTTAATTCACCCGTTACCTTTCCATTTTTAAAGGCATCAGCAAGTGTATCTGCTGCAAATGAGCTAGACGCGAGTCCAGCAACAACCATAGCCACCAAGCTAAGTTTAGCTAACTTCATAAATCCTCCTTATAAAAGTTTGAAACTGCTTACATCATCTCATTGCACTAAAAACTAGGATTATGTAAAACGTCTGCTCAAATCTTACATGAAATGCGTAGCATGAAAATAGCATGATAATTTAATATTTTCTTAAGAAGTATAGAGAGTTTTTTGTTCTGTAAATGAATAGTAGTTTGAAAAACATTCTGCCCCTAAAAAGAGGCAGCGTAAAGAAGAATGAAAAGAATGTGAAGCAAATTACCGTTATTTTGTATCTTTCTATTGCGCTTTTTTAAGCAAGAATTCTCGTCCCACTTTCACTTTTGGTACGCCATCATAAGCGATAATATCTGCTGTGGCACATGTCTCACTCCACTTATCTGGCAAAAATGAGCCTGTGCCAATGATGTCAATAGGCGCTTTTGCCCATGCCATCGAACGGCATTTTTGCGGTGTAAAACCCGAAGAAGCGATAATGCGTACTTGGTTAAAGCCCGCGTTATCAAGAGTTTCTCGCATACTCCAAATAGCAGCAGCCGAAACACCCGTGCCGATAAGATCATGAAGTTCCGCTTCCGTACGATAGTCACGCACCGCATCAGGTGCATGGCGACCAAGAGCATCATAACTTTTTTGCGTATCAAGCCCCTCTAAAAAACGTCCACCATGTGTGTCAAGACGGACAGCAACCTTTCCAGTATGTGCTAAATCTGCAAAAGCATTGCAGACTTCTAGTGTATCCGTAATCTCTCGACCAAAATAATCTGCCAATATAGGGATGTTTTCGTCTGGGAAACATTCATGGAACATCTGAACAGCCCTCAGTGTTGAGCCAGCGTAGCCGATGAGCGCATGAGGTAGCGTACCAAGCCCTTTTTCACGACCAAAAAAATGTGCAGTTGCATCCGTTGCATTACCGATAAACCCTATAGCTCCAAACTTTCGCTTGGCGGCATTTGACCCCACCGATGCGCCATATGCCATGATTTCAGCCATTTCAGTTCCTGCGCAGTGTCTTGCATCCATTGCTAAAAATGATACTTGCGGCAGAATCTGGCACATTTCATAAGCATTGTAAGCAGCAACACAAGCAGAGCCAAGCTTTTGTAATATCAGTGTTTCAAGCTCTGCTAAAAAAGCAAACGAACCACTCAGATAAAACAATGGTTCACCCGCACCTACCCACTCTCCCTCTTGATGCATCACTTCTACAGTAATGTGCTGATTATTCTGTTTGGCTTGAGCTTGTGCCCACCGTGTAGCTAAGTGTGTGGCCGAAAGAACGGGACGACGTAGAAAGAAAGCATACGTCACTTCAGTATCGCCAAAATGTTCAATGATAGCTTTTGTGTTGGAAAAGTATTTATCGGTCCATGCAGATACATTAATGTCATCAATTTCATTATGATTGTGCATACAACTCCTTCTATTTTCATTCTGCTTTTATAGTCTCCTTTTGCTATACAATTGCTTAGAAAAGAGAATGTGAACAGAATTATGTAACGTTTGTACTTTTTATAACGAATTTTATAAGCTATTTTCATGCTATACACTTATTGTAAGATTTTTTCGCAAAACCCAAAATAAGGAGAAGTTATGGCTGTTAAAATTACAGATATCTGTATCTCATGTGGAGCCTGTATCGATGAATGTCCTGTAGGAGCTATCGTAGATGATAGCGACAATCCAACAGGTGCAGATGCGTATTATGTGTATGCTGATAAATGTGTAGAGTGTGTAGGGCATCACTCATCACCTGCATGTATGGAAGTTTGTCCAACAGAAGGCTGTATTGTTCTAGGCGCGTAATACATCATTTCGCACGTAGTTTAAAAATGGTGTTGAAATTACCATCTTTTTTTTCAACACCACTCTCTATCATCCTTTAAAATATTGGGCACTCTTTTCCATAGCAATACTGATTGAAACGCTTTTGATCACATTTAATCTCTATCTCGGCTAACAATTTAACTGGTAAAAATCTCTCCGAGAGGCTTGAAGCGATGTTGAGCGCTGTCCACACTTCTCTATGACAACAGCGTGCGGCTTCGTACTCGGCTATTTTGCCAAGTACAGCATGCGTCACTTTTTGAGCCATTGAACGTGCAACTTTTGCCATAGGCGAAGACTCTAAAACAATGGCAAAACCGATGCCAACACCACTTGCTGCACCACAAATGCCCAAAAACCCACACGCTCCACCCATTACACTCGATCCTCTTGAAAGAGCCGTTTTTAGGGCATTTTCGTTCACTTTTCCACCACTGTTTTTATAAGCGGTTACGATAATGGCAGGAACCATTGCATGGTGTTCTGGTCCGTGTTTGGGAATGCTTGGATGTTCACGTATCTGGCGAAAAAGTTTGAGCATATCGCGCTCTTTCGATGTTTTACAGATGTGTTCTATCACTTCTAACGCTTCTTTGGCATGGCAAGCATCGCACACATAGTGTCCTTCTTGGCACATCACGCTCTGATGCGTAACACTTCCACAGTAATAACAGGTTGACTCTTCCAGTGTGGTTTTATACACCAGCTCGGATGCACAGACCATACAGTTGTGCGTTTGTTTGGGGGATACGCTAAAAGAAAGATGTGCCATTGGTTTTGGAGTCAATAACAGACTTTGTTTTTTCTCAGGTGGTGTCGCGCAACAACAACTTTGCCCTTCTTGATTACTGACATTGCCCTGTTCATCGAGAATAAACACTTCACTCTCTAACTGTTTAGCCAAAACCTCATCAATGCGCGTTTTAACTCCTTTAAACAGCACTACGCCATTTTCCAAAGTAAGGCTTTCTCCCACACCTTTATAGATAACTTCAACCCTCTTTTGCACCTCTGTTTTATGTGTTTGAAAGGTCAGTGAATAAAAGGTATGCCCTTTCACTTTGCGGTAAAAAAAGCGTTTGAGAAGCTGAATGTTCTCAAAACCACTCTCACGAAGAAGCCCTAAAAGATGGGCTTGTGTCAATGCCCCACCGATGCACTCTCCGCTAAGCTTTGCGTCATTGCGAATGAGGGCACTCGCTTCTTCATCACAGATAACATCGGAGACCACGAGCCTTCCGCCCTTTTTAAGCACGCGAAAAATTTCCGCAAAAAGTTTACGTTTGTGACTGGAGAGATTGAGCACGCAGTTGGAAGTAATGACATCAAAACTCTCATTTTCTTCTGGCAATGCCTCAAGGTAGCCTTTGGCAAAGGCGAGATTGTTATAGCCAAGACTTTTTGCCACTTCTTCTGCGCCACTACGAGCGATTTTCAGCATGGAGTCCAGCATATCCACACCCATAACACGCCCATTTTTACCCACGAGCTTAGAGGCGATAAAACACTCAATGCCTCTGCCAGAACCAAGGTCTAACATGCTCTCACCCTCTTTGAGGTTAGCGTCTAAAATCGGACTTCCACACCCATAACCCCGAAAACGCAAATGGGAAGGAATGTGAGAGAGGTATGATTCTTCATAACACGCGGGATTTAAAATGTCTTCTTTATCTTCTAGCGCCGCATCGTGGTAAAAGGACTTGACCAGTCGCAATGACTCACTCTCACCTGTGGCAAACAGACAGTTGGCATGTGTATGTGCTACACCTTCGTTTGCCCCACAACTATAAAGTATATCGCCCATCTCTAGGCATAAAGCTGGCTTTTTAAGTCTATCATAACGCTTTGCTTCTCTCGTTATCAGCCATAAAGCAAGTTTTTCTAAAAGTGGTTCATACGGATCATCGCCCATAAACGTTTTAGCATGAGCAAAACTGTGGTCTAAGTCGCCACCTCCGAGTAAAAAACGAAGCGGTGACGTAAGCGTTGTAATGGACTGTGAAGCAATGGCTTTAGCTACCTTACTCTGTAGTGCTTGAGCGATGCTCTCTCCTTCCATCAAAAGTGCGCTCTCCCCTACCATAGCCGCACTCGGATAAAAATGCCCATCATATCCCAAAGCGATAGAACTACGCCCAGAGCTTGAGCCATCGTGTACCGTGCCTTTGGGTGCAAAGATTTGAGTTTTGAGTGCTTCAAAATTGTCGATGACAAGCCCTAAGTTTTGGGCTTTCTCATAGGCGTTGATAAGTGTATTAAAAAGCGTATTTTCTGCAATTAATCCCTCATTAACGCCTCGTCCTCGTGAAAAATACCATAGGAAGTGCAGATGTCCCGCTTTGAGCGTATGTGCCAGTGTTACCATCTCTTCTAAGCTTTGAATATTAAGCGGATGAAGACAGAGTGAAAGTGAAAACGAATAACCCATTTTTTGAAGCCAAACGATGTTTTTATCTAACTTTGCAAAACTTCCGCGCCCACGAATGGCATCATGTTCTTGTGGAAGCCCATCAAGGCTAATTTGAAAATGCAGTCTCGATTTTGGAAATGCTTTGTCTGTAAAAACGTTTTCAAGCAACATGCCATTGGTTAAGATGACTACTTCCGTATCATTCAATGCTAAAATCATTTCGACCAAAGAAAGCAGTTCAGGATGGACTAACGGTTCTCCACCACTAATGACAAACAATCTACAGCTAAGGGCATACGCCTCTTTGACATGACATGTTATGTTCTCAAGACTGAGTGTATCTTTTTCACTAGGGGCAGAGCTAAACAGACAGTGAGAACACGAAAGATTACAACGATTGGTCAGGTGTATCCAAAACTCTTGAAGCGTTGTTTTTGAGGTTTGTTTTGGCATATATACCAAAGGGTTGGGAGCAGAGATACGGTGTTGCAACTGTTGATACGAAAAGCTATTTTCTTCATTTTGCAACACTCTATCTGCGCTCTCGTTAGGAACAAACCAGTCTGCACTGTGACGATGCACGTAAATAGGTGATCCCTCAAACACTATTCTCTGCCAATTATTTTTCATATGCCTCTAACCTCTTTTTAACACGATGTTTTAAAATCATTGAAACAACAACTAATGCGACCAATAAACTAATGGAGATGTAAAACTCATGACTTCCAAATGCCAACGATTGAGCCCCAATGTTCGCATACACCAAAACACCTGGCAACATTCCCAAAAGTGTTGCGAAGAAAAAATCCACGTAGCGAATCGTGGAAAACCCAGCGCTATAACTGATGATATTAAAGGGAACAAGCGGCACTAAACGCAACAGTAAGATCATCATAAACCCATGCTTTTTAACGCTTTTTTGGAAGTTCATCAGCTTCTCATGCGCTAATTTTTCACGCATAGCTTTGCCATAAAGTCGTGCAAGAAAAAATGAGAGTGTCCCTCCACAAAGAGCTCCCAAAACGATGTAAAGGCTCCCCCATGCAAAACCGAAGATCAGCCCACCTGCAAGGGCTAAAATGCCATCAGGAAAAAAGATAAGGGGTGCTAATGTAAAAAGCAGAATGAAAATAAGCGGTGCATAGATGCCAAAGCCAAGCACAAAGGTTTTAATCGCTTCAACTTGTGCGTAAGAGAGTACGCCATTTTGATAAAAAATAAACATTAAAAGCCCAAAGGCTAAAAAAAGAAGCGCCTTTTTTATGCGTTATCCTTTAAAGCGCTGATCATTTGACGTGAATTAAAACGGTTGTACCATTTTTTAAGACTCCCTTGCGCTTCTTGTTTCATCGAAAACTCAGGAGTAAAGATAAGATCAAGCAAATGTACGCCATTTTTCCCGCCCTTACTCATAGACTCAGCACAGCTTTGGCAATAACTGACGATGCTTTCACACTCTGTCTGATTGGCACGTGTACGCATTTGCTCTTTGGCTAAAGCCGCATGCGTTAGCTCTAACATACCACCACTACCACAACACAAGGTTTTTTCACGGTTGTGTTTAAACTCTTCATAGGGCAGTTGTACAACATCTAAAAGCGCTCTTACATCATCGTGTATTTTTGTCTCATAGCGTGTAGGGCAAGGGTCATGCAGCGCCATCATAGGGGCATTTTTATAACGCTCTTTTGCACCTTCTGGTAATCCAATTTCCCTTAAGAGTGAATAGAGTGAAATAATCTTGATGTGTGGGGCATAGGTTTTAAGACTCATAAAACAGTTCTCACATGCAGTGACAACCGTCGTTGCACCCATATTTGCGAGGTCTTCTTCAAGCTGCGAGTGGTACGCATGAAATTGCTTCATATCGCCCATCATACGCGTAGGTGTGCCACAGCACTGCTGAATAATGCCAATGCCTGAGCATTTGGACTGTAAATAATTAAATACTGTATGAACAAGGCTCGGAGAGTACGAGCTAAGTGCACATCCTGGCATAAATGCCATATGGGTGTACTCTCCTTTGGTAAACTTTTTTGTAGTAGAAAAAAGTTTTGAAAAACTACTTTTTTGGTGAAAGATCACTCCACCATAGCCATACTTTTTCAACACATTTTTATCTTCGGCATAATTTTGTTTTGAAGCAGTAAACATCCCTCCAAAATCAATATCTTTAGGGCACAGATGCGCACATAACCCACAGTTTGTACACGCAAACGCCATGTGGGCAGAGGGGTGTTCTGTCGTAAATTTTGTCAATAAAGTTTTAGGCGAAATCGTAAAGTTATAGAGCATCGGACAGCCCTTCATACAACTCCTGCAGTCCACACACTCGCTTTCATACATTTTGATGTTAGCGTCCACGATAGACCCGCTTGATGAGATAAATCAAAATAGTGACAGAAAAGAGAATTAAAAGTCCATACACTGCCGTTTTTGCATCGCCTGTGAGCATCCCTCCCACATAGGAGTACACCAGCGTTGCAGGTAGTTGTCCAATGCCAGTAGCCACCAAAAATGAACGAAGTTTCATCGAGGTAAGTCCAGCAGCATAACTCACCACATCAAAAGAGATAAATGGAAGCAATCGTGCGATTAAAATCGCATACACACCATGTCTTTCAAAAAAAGCATCCACACTCTCTAGTGCCATTTTACTCGTGAGCTTCTCCACCACATCGCGTCCTAAAAACTGAGCGATATAAAAACACAGGAGTGCTCCAACCATAGCACTTGCCCATGAAAGAGCTGCTCCATAGACCCATCCAAAGAGCGTGGCATTGGCAAATGTAATGAGAAATGCAGGCAATGGCGCTAAAATAGCTTGAAAGACCATCAATAAAAATGAAATGAGTGGCGCTAATATACCAAAAGAGAGAATATACTCTTTGATTTTATCGATATCTAGACTTTGAAACAGTCCCACTAACTCAAAAAAGTAGTTCCTGCTTTGTGGACAGATGAAGATAAGGGTAAGGGCGACACCGCTAAAGAGCAGTATCGCGATTTTAGAAGGTTTGAACATTATTTTTCAAGCACGTCTGTGATTTTCTCACGTGGCCAACCTTCTTGACCTTTTGTCAATGTAAAGAGTTGCTCTTTTTTCACACCTTTAGAGAGGTAAAAATCATACGCACGATCCGCTCCTCCACCGCCTCTTGGGCAAACAATAACAATTTTCTGATCAGGTTTAAATGTTGGTAAAAGTGCTTCTAAACGCCCTTTTTCATCTTCCGTTTTCACAGGATACGCATACGTTGCCTGTGCACCTTTAAGATGTTCTTTCTCAAAACCTGGTTTTTCTTGAATGTCCACAATTACCACTTTAGAAGGGTTATTGCGTACAAGTTCTGCCGTTTCTTCTGGAGAAATGTAATTGTAATTGCTAAAAATTCCAGCGACAAGCGCACCTTTAAAAAGCGTAGCAACTGCTAACGCGCCCAATACTTTAGAGAGTTTCATCTGTTTCCTTTTTAATGTGATTTTATTTTGCTAAGACATCTTTGATGCGGTCTCTTGGCCACTCATACTGACCACCTTTAAGCGTAAAAAGTTGCTCTTTTTTGAGCCCTTTTTCAAGGTAAAAATCATACGCTCTATCAGCCCCTCCACCGCCTTTTGGACAGATAATAATGACTTTTTGATCCGGTTTGATATTTGGAATAAGCTCTGCTAAACGTGCTTTTTCAGCATCGGTTTTGACAGGGTATGCATAGGTTGGCTGAGCACCTTTTAAGTGTTCTTCTTCAAAATCACCTTTTTCTTGGATATCTACAAGCACAATAGACGTTGCATTTTCGCGTATCAACTTCGCTGTTTCATCTGCTGTAATGTAGTTGTATTTGGGATTTGGTTTTACACTCCCACCACATCCAATGAGCAATAATGCCACAATGGGTACTGTTAACAATGAAAAAAGTTTCATCGAGTCTCCTAAGGGAAATTCTACATGTAAGAGTATAAAGGGGTATCAAAAGAGCAGTGTCATGTCGTTTTGATGTATGCTTAATCCTTAAGCCATTACATGAGTTAAATGTATGATAAGCTTTTGAGACTTAGAAAAAGGTTAATTGTGGTCAATGTTTCTTGACTTGTTCTGCTATAATAGTGCTTTTTCAAAAAAGGATTTTGCGCGTGAAAACGAAAAACGACATTATTCGCTATATCGACAAGACAACTCATTTAAAAGCTTTTTTTAAAAACGAAACCCTCCATGTAGAAGAGATAGGAGATGGTAACTTAAACTTTATCTTTCGTATTAGTGATGACAGCGGAACTTCATTGATTCTCAAATACGCTGCGCCCTATCTTAGGCTACTTGGTGAAGATTTTCCTCTACCACAAGAGCGTATTTGTGTGGAAATGCATACACTCTCTTATTTTAAAAATATCGCACCTTCATTGATTCCTGAGATTTATCATTGTGATGAAGAGGCATTTTGTTTTGCGATGGAAGATCTTAGCAGCTATAAACTTTTGCAAAGTGCACAGTTGTCGCAGTTTATTTCGCTTTCACTTTACGCCAAACTTGGTACATTTCTAGCGACACTCTACACCAAAACACCACCGCCAAAACACGAGATACACTACTATGAAAATGCTACATTGAAACGTATTAGTGAAGAGTATATTTTCATTTTTCCTTATATTGAAAATCACCCTGCCCTGCTGTGTCCTTCGTACTTTACACCTAAAGCTAAAAGTACACACTTTATGCAAAATATCGCACACCTTCTTAAGCTCTTCCAAGAAGAGAAAGAGTGTTTAATTCATGGTGATTTGCACACAGGCTCCGTGATGATTAAGAATGAAAGCCTCGCTATTATTGATGCAGAATTTTCCCTTTTCGCCCCTTTAGGATTTGACATAGGAACTCTGCTGGCACACATTCTTTTTGGTGAAATTTATAACTGTTTTGAGAGCAAGCCCATTCAGTTTCAGCCTATTGTCCGCTCACTCTGGAAAGCTTTTGAAAAAGGTATCGCGATTGTACCTGAGCACATTTTGCAACAAAGTGTTGGTTTTTGCGGTGCAGAGCTTTCGCGCCGCTTGGTTGTACCCGCAAAGGCTAAACCACTTGAAGCCATAGCCACATTGGAAGCAAAAGAAAAAGCCTACAAAGTCTGTGAACAACTAAGCATTGAGATGATTGAACGCTTTTTCGAGATGAAAAGTTTAGAAGATTTTATAAGCCTTGTTGAGAAGCATTTATGCGACAAAATGCACTGATTGTTTTTATGAAAGCACCCTTGCCTGGTCGTGTCAAAACACGCCTTGCAAACAGCATTGGTGTTCAAGCGGCGACCACATTCTACCGTTTGATGTGCGAACAGCTTTTAAATCTTACAATGCCCCAAAACTGTGATGTCATCATTGCTTATGATGATGAAGAAAAGACTGCTTTGCCCTCTTACGTGGAAGGAAAAACGCTTTTTTATCAAACAGGTGATGGATTGGGTAAGCGTATGCAAAATGCCTTCAAAACAGTATTTGAACAAGGGTATACAAACGCTATCCTTATAGGCTCTGATATTCCAGAAATCGATGAAGGTATTATTACAGAAGCCTTTAGTTTGCTTCTTCAAAACGATGCCATCCTAAGTCCAACACACGATGGCGGATACTATCTTATCGGCTTCAAAAAGGAGACTTTTTGCAAAGCTGCATTTGAGGGGATCATGTATAGCCAAAAAGATGTGTATGCCAACACTCTTTTCAAACTTTCACATCTCCATGTAGCGCAAGGCGCTCTACTTCGTGATATCGATACGCTAGAAGATCTTCGTGCGTACTTAAGCACAGCGTCTCACACTCCTTTGTATGATTTTGCCAAACAAGCACTAGAGAAACAACCTCACATTAGTGTGGTGATTCCTGTGTACCATGAAGATGAGACCTTGTTGCATACTATAGCGCATTTAAGAACTATGGCATACGCCCAAAATTATGAAATCATTGTAGTAGATACGCATGCGATCACGACAGTACACCGTTTGAAACTTGAAAATGTACACCTTACTTACGCAAAAAAAGGCAGAGCCAACCAAATGAATGAAGGAGCGCTAAGAGCATCAGGAGAAGTACTGCTTTTTTTGCATGCTGACACACGCCTTCCGTATCATTGGGATCGATGGATAATACAGGCGTTAGAAAAACATAAAGCAGGAGCCTTTTCACTGGCTATTGATGACACGCATCTTTTTCTTCGATGCATTGAGATCATGGCAAATCTTCGCACATCAATTACTCATATTCCGTATGGTGACCAAGCACATTTTTTTCAAACTTCTTTTTTCAAAACGCTTCGTGGCTATAAAAACATCCCTTTAATGGAAGATGTAGAGATGATGAAGCGCATCAAACATCATCGTGAAAAAGTTGCTTTATTAAAACCAAAAGTTCTCACTTCGGCACGAAGATGGCATAAAGAAGGCATTTTTTACACGACACTTCGCAACCGTGTTTTAAGCTTACTCTACGCCATAGGTATTTCACCAGAAAAATTAATTCATCACTATAAAACGCATCGCAACTAAATTTTGTATAATCATTCTGCAATTTTGTTATGAGGAATCTAGATGTTACACGGTATATTGACCCTTTTACTTTTCCAATTTGTGGGAGAGTGCATTACAAAACTTTTTGAGCTAAAAGTCCCTGGCGCTATCATCGGGATGGTCTTACTTTTACTCTTTTTGATTGTTCGAAAAGGTAGTTTTCATGCACTCGACACCTCTGTTTTTTGGTTATTGCGCTATTTACCGCTTTTCATCATTCCAGCCGCCGCAGGCATCATCACACAAGTTGATACGATTACCAATGAACTTGTTGCCATACTTACTTCATTAGTTGTTGGAACATTTATAGCCCTTGCTTTTAGTGCAAAACTCATCGATGTTTTAATTTCAAGAAAGGAGAGAGAATGAATACTGACGCACTGATAGCATATGTAACAAGTACCCCATTAACGTGGATTATTATCACCATTAGTGCTTATAAAATAGGCATCCTCGTTTATGAAAAAAGTGGCAAGCACTCTTTGCTGCAGCCTATTGTGATCGCATATCTTATTATGTTGCCTATTCTCATTCTTGCAAAAATCCCGTACAAACAGTATTTTGAGTCAGTCTCTATTTTGCACTTTTTTCTAGGACCTGCTACAGTAGCACTAGCACTTCCTCTGTATAAAAATCTCAAGTTGATTCGTGCTTATTTTCTTCCTATTACCGTTACGCTTTTTGCGGGTGGAACATTTACAATTCTTAGTGCTGTTGGGATCTTATGGCTTTTTGACGCTTCAAAAATCACGATGCTCTCTATGACAACAAAGTCTGTTACAGCACCTATTACGCTCATAACCGCGCAAGACATTGGAGCCGTTCCTTCATTAGCGATGGGATTTGTTGTTCTAACAGGACTTTTGGGCGCGCTTTTTGGAACATTTGTATTTAAAGTTCTAAAAATCAAACATGACGCGGCAAAAGGATTTACACTCGGACTTATTTCGCATGCGATTGGCATCGCTCGTTCTCTTGAAATCAGTGAAAATGCAGCCGCATTCGCTGCTTTAGCGATGGGTTTGGTCGGTGTCTTTACGGCTGTTTTATTGCCAATTGTGATTGGTTTTTTATAGAAATTCCTTAAACAGACTTGTTCATCATTTGTCTAAAAATCTCGTACAGTTCAGGAAATGTCTCGAATCCTTCAATGCCTAAGAAATGCCCTCCTCGAGGGATTTCATAGAGTGCGCTATCGAGATTAATACCTACATTTTTACTGATGGACGCAGGTATGTACATGTCATTATCGGAGAAAACTGTATATTTTTGCAAGACACTGCGAGTTATCTTTGCATAATTAGGTGTAACATCAACAAAGTCATTAAGATGAGGAAAGATTTCAAGGGGTTTATCAAAAGGCGAGACCAGAATCATCCCTCCAAGCGAGAAACTCTCCTGCAAACTCTCTAAGTAGCGTAAAAGCGCTATACATCCTAAACTATGCGCGATAATAAATGTTTGATTGTTGGGTGTTCCAATTTTGCTGTGCAATTTTTCAAGCCATGCATCAACATGCGGAGATTCAGGGGTTGGCATACGTAACACTTCTATATTTATGCCATATCCTGCTTGGACTTTTTCAACAAACCATGGAAACCAGTGTTCATGTGGCGAAGCGTAATAGCCATGAATAATATATACTTTTTTCATTCAAGCCTCTTGGTGTATCTTTAAAATTATGATACATCAAGAGTTTAAATAAATTGTTACTCGCCTTTTTTTTCTTCCAATTGATTACTCTCAACCATCGAATTGAGACTTTTTTTCAATTTCTGAAGCATACGGTTGACATGAATGAGATTTTCAGCCGATTGAATGGCGATATCTTCCGTGGCATTGACATTTCTATCAAATGTCTTCTTTTCATTCTCATCAATGCCCATATCTTCGATAACATCTTCAACTTCAAGAGCAAGTTGTTGCAGCTGAGAAACTGCATTTTCAGCTTTTTTAAGGGCATCTTCTGAGTCTTTCATCGCAAGATTGACTTTTTGAACAAAGAGTGAGATGTGTGTAGAAGCTTCTTTGAGTTCATCTTCACTGTTTTCAGAGAGTGTGACAGGCTTGGCAGAAAAACTACTGATGTCACCATGAGCAAGCTCTTTGGCTTTTTGAACAAATCCTTCTAAATGCTCGATAATCTCTTTGGTCATCACAAACGCATAGACAATGATGATAAGTCCAACCAAAAGCGCGATATATTGGAATTTGAGGAACATATCGTTTTTAGCTTCACTGTGATCGGTATAGAGCCAGACGGCTTCATCCATCGCATTAAGCAGTTGGACGTTTTTTTCATACACAAATGCCAAGTGCTTATTGATTTCGCTCTCTTCTTTCATGATATGGTCTAAATAAAGGATGTACTCTTCCCAGTAGGCATTAGTCTCTTTAACAATAGCATATACCTCAGGAGAGCTCTTTACTGCAGGATCATCTAAAAAGCTTTTTATCGTTTTGTTATACAAAGCCTTCGCATCTGCAAAAACAAGTAAATCCTGTGCGTTTGATGTGCGCAAATAACGGTTAACATAGAGACCCATACGTTGAGAAAGCATACGTTGACGACCAGAAAGGTCGATATGCACATTACTTAAATTTGCAGCAACCATACGTTGAACAACATTATCGGAGAGTACCAACAACTTCTCGATGCGAGGTGTTAAGACTTCCATATCAGGGCGTACTGCTTCAATGCCAGATTTTAAAGCTTCAATCTCTTCACGAAATGGTAACCAAAGGCTCATGACCTCTTCAAGTTTGCTTTTAATACGCTCATTTTGTGGAGCATAAATGCCTTTGGCATCATTGCCATACAAAAGATCTTTGAGGCTATTTTCAAAAAGGTTCACAGCCGTATTGAGTTCACGAAAGTCATTCGTATGTCGGTGTACGATGAAGAAAACTTCCTTGCTCATCTTTTGAGAGAGCATACGCTGCTTACCCGCAATGTTAATGATGTAAGAGTCTTTTTTACTCATTTGATTCATCATAACGGTTAAAGAGATGATAAATATAATGACAAACGACAACAATCCCCCAGCGAGGCGCATCTTTGCACTAATAGCGGTTGGTTTCATTTTACAATGTCCTAAAAAATTTATTCATAAATATCTTTGAGCTCTTGAATATTCAAGATCACAACGCTGTTTTTTTCAATCTCAATCGTTCCATTACGAGTCAGTTTATTTAAAATACGTGAAAGTGTTTCAGGTTGAATGTGCAACATATACGCAATTTCATGTTTTTTGAGTTTATTAAATGTATCAAGTTCATTAACAAGCATATGAGCCACTTTTGCCGTTCCATCAAACACGACGTCACGACTGATGATACACTGCATCTGTTGTATCATCTTAAATGACTCTTCTAAAATCTTTGTCATCAAACGGTGATTTGCATAAATCATCTCGCGAAATGGCTGACTTTGAATGCATAAAATTGTGCTATCCTCTAAAAATTCCGCATTGGCATAACAGCTGATAAAAAAGCTATCAATCAATTTGGAGACGTTAAAAATAAGTGAGTTTGAGTAGAGTTTATAGAGGAAAATTTCATTATCAAAACGATCAACCTTATAAAATTTGACCGAACCTTGAATAATGTAGTAAATCGCGTCTTTGGTGTCTTTTTCATAAAAGAGTACGTCACCCGCTTTATGATGACGCACGCTGCAAAATGAGGCTATTTTTTCGATGTCTTCACGTTGAAGTGAATCAAACAGTGGCAATGAAGAAACTAATGTTAAAGGATCGTTTGCCATCAAACCTCTTTATATTTTATTTGCTAAATGTAGCATTTTCAATAATAATTTTGTAAGAATACCCTGAACCGAAATCTTTGTCCACATTGACAACACCTTTAGCGGTGACAATATCTCCTACTTTTGGAAGTTCACTTGAAGTAAATACAATACGTCCTACTTCAGTGCCTTCGCCTGTACCATCTTGGATGTGAACCCAGTTACGTCCAAGAATATTTGGAGATGCCTTAACAACTTTACCACGAATCGCAATGGTTTTATCTTTTAAACTGACACGGTTTTCCCATGCCTCTTTAATACTCATTGTATCTTTTTGTTTGTAAGGAGACTCTTTAACCTGCTCTGTAATAAGCGATAGATTTCCTTTTTCAGGTACATTTGTGCGGTATTGTAAATTGGAAGCAAACACAATTTCATCAAATTTACGGTTGAGTGCCTTACTTTCAAAATCTTTCGCACGTAATTCTTCTGTAAAACGAACTTCTGTTCCTTTCTCTACTTTTGTACCTTCAACAGCTACCCAGTATTTTTTCTTAGTATCATCAATTTGCAAATACGTATAACCGCCACCTTGTAAAGTGTCAACAACAGTTCCCTCAAATACATCGCCTGCATGGAGGTTACCAATAAGTGCTAACGAAAGAGCTACTAATTTCATTTTATTCATTTTTTTCCTTTAAATTTATTTTAGTAAAGCTTGATGCTTACGCATCAGAAGACTTCGTTAGAAGTCTATTTTTATACGATATTATAATCAGCAATGCTACCACAAAAGTACAAACATATACCCAACCAGGAATAGGTACAGGATCGCCAGTAGCATAAGAATGCATACCAGCAAGATAAAAATTGACCCCAAAATAGGTCATCAAAATAGAAGCAAATCCTAAGAGAGAAAGGACTGCAAAGAGATAATGTGAATAAAATTTTGGAACAAGTCGTACGTGTAAAATAATCGTATACACCAAAATTGAGATATATGCCCATGTCTCTTTAGGGTCCCACCCCCAGTAACGTCCCCATGACTCATTCGCCCAAACGCCACCCAAAAAGTTACCAATGACGAGAAGAGAAAGCCCTAAAATAAGGGTAATTTCATTGATAGTAGTTAAATGTTTGATGGTAGAGATGGTTTGCGAAGATGGCTTGAGTGCGAATAAAATCAGCGTAAAAAATCCCAATGCACAGCCGAGCGCCAAAAAGCCATAACTTGCCGTGATGATAGAAACATGCACAGAGAGCCAAAATGATTTTAGCACAGGCACAAGATTGGTGATTTCTGGGTCAATATGCCCAAGATGTGCCACAAACATAAAGATGCCTGCCATCATTACTGAGCCTGAGAGTGCAAAGAGCGAACGGCGTAAAAAGAGCATACAAAAGAGCAGACACGACCATGCGATATAAACGATCGACTCATATGTATCGCTAAGTGGAGCATGACCACTCACATACCACCTAAGAGCTAGCCCACAGGTATGTATAACAAATAATGCTGCGACAATCACAAAAAGGACTTTATCGATTTTAGCTGGAAATTTTTGAGGGGTAAAGACACGTCCAAAAGCGACCACTAAAAGAACAAGTCCCAAAAGAACATACACCAATGTCAATCGCTCAAAAATCATCAGTTTATTAAAGAGTATTTCAACTTCAATATGCGTTTTTGTAGGCATAATATCAGTGCCATACTTCGTTTGAAACTCTGAAAATACGTTAACATAAGAGAGTGCTTTGTCATAATTACGCTCAAAGAGTGCTCCAATAAAAGCCGTTGAACTCTCTTGTAGTTTTTCAGCTTCGACCCCTTCAAGTTGTGCAAACATCTGCTCGAAGGCTAACCATGTGTGATTGGCATCGTTTGGTAATGGAAAGATTTTAAAGAGTACACCTTGATAGAGCATAAAGGCGATGCTTAAGCGTTCATCGACTTTAATAAGGTCATTTTCAAATGTTCCACGTTGGCTTGGTTTCATCGCAAGCGCTTTTTGAAGTTCCGCGTCTATCTTATAGCGATGTCCTTCAAAAAAATCTTCAAAAGAAGCGAGTTTTTGCTCTTTTGGAATGCCTATAAATTCTCTAAGTCTTGGTGTTTTCGTTTGAATCATCGGAAGGTTTTTCCACACCGTTGGATGTGAAAGCATGCCTAAAGAGATTTGCATCGCATCCATGCCATAAAGACTATTTTTACCACTGAGTTTATATAAAACTTCTTGGCTTAACGTATCAAAAGGCTTCATACGCCCCATACGTGATTGAACAACCAATTTGCCAAAGGCATTGCTCACTTCTTTACTTTTACTTTGGTGCTCGTCTAAGTAGTTTTGCACGTACTCGCTTTGGGAAAAAAGAGGCGCTTGTACCATGAAAAGTAACAGCACCACTAAAGAGCTATGTTTGACTTGTAAAATGAGTTTTCTAAAACGTGATTTTGAATCAAAGAGATTGAGTATAAGCCCTAAAAACAGTAGTGCATACCCCACATACGTCACCTCTACTCCAGGATCTTTTGTAACAGAAAGAATGGTGCCTTTTTCATCAGGATCATAAAACGTTTGAAAAAATTTATACCCTTTGTAGGTTAGCGTATGGTTCATATAGATTTGCGCATCCAATGTCGTATTGCCATCAACTATACGCACATCGCTGTTGTAGGCGGAAGGTGCACGACTACCATAGTAGCGTTCTAATTCAAAGTCTTTAAGAAAAACAGAGAAAGGAAGCGTAATCTCTGCATTTTTTTCAGTTGAAAAAATAATGTTGGTGCTTGCACCTTCGCGTATTTTCATGACACCATCTACGCCCAAATATCGTGTCAGCCCAGAGCCAATGAGAATAAGAATAAATGCTGCGTGAAATGTAAATTTTGCAAGATGTTTTATCATCTGTGTTTTGTAAAGAACAAGGAGAATATTGAGCGCGCCAAAGCTTAAAAGCATTTCGTACCAAATGGCGTTATACACATAATGGCGCGCAACGGTTGTGCCAAAATCGTTCTCAACAAAGGTTGCGATGGCTGCACCTAGCGCTAAAAAAAAGAGCAAAAAGAGCATCGTTTTGTAAGAGCTAAGAATTTTGAATAGCACCGTTTTCCTTGGAAATATTTATATGATGACACACTAAAAGTGCCTTTGGAAGTTTTAGTATATCATAAGGTAGGAGAGAGACTCATCTCTCTCCTATATAAACCTTACTTTTTATTTTTATCGAAGTAAGAAGATTTGCTATCTACTGCTGGATCAAGAGCTACCGAATTTGGAGCAAGTCTGCCTTTAGCAGCAGCCTCTTTTTTCCATTCTTTTTCAAGTGTCTCTTTAAATTTTAGTTTTTCAGCAGTAAGTGCTGGCATATCAAGTTTTGCAAGCTTTTGAGCCTTGTCTTTTTTATCAAAATCTGGAGCCATATAATCCATGACACCGTGTTTTGCAAGGATGCTTACAAGTTTAATACGCGCTTGTTGTGCTTTGTCGTTTGCAGAACCTAGCATACGCAATGTCTCTTCTGGCGCGTGGAAGAAGTTACCATGACCAGCAATAGCCATATCGCCTCTCCATTGTGCATGACGGATAAGCTTACGAACTTCTTTAAGCTCTTCATCACTTGCGCCTGCTTCCATTGCTTTACCAGTTTCTAGGTGAGCTTTACCAATGTTATCAAATGCGATGTCCATCATAAAGTCTTTTCTCTCCATTTTTTGGTGAACGATACCTTTAAGTTTCTCTTCACTTTCTCTATGGCAGTTCATACAGCTTTTATCCATTGTTTTAAGAGGACTTTGGATTTGGTGGTCTGAGTATTTTACAGCACCTTCTTGAGTGTATGGCATATGACAATCAGCACATGAAACGCCTTTTTGACCATGGATACCTGTTTTCCAGAACTCATAATCAGGATGTTGTGCTTTAAGCATAGGTGTTTTTGAGATACTGTGTGTCCAGTCAGAGAAATTAATCTCATCGTAGTATTGCTCCATTGCCTCTACAGTTAAACCTTTAGCATATGGAAGGGTGACCACCATCGCTGTTTTATCAGCACCTTTGTCATCTTTCCACTCTGTCTTTTTGAAGTAGTACTCTACGTGACATTGAGCACAAACCAAAGAGCGTTTCTCTTGGTGCGTTGACTCTTCAAATGTTTTAAGTCCAGCTGCTTGTAAACCACGATTTAAGTGTGGAACACGAACAGAAAGTTGAGCCGTTTTGTCATCGTGACATGTTGCACAACCAACAGAGTTAACCACTTGTGAACCGTATTTTGCCCATTTACCTGTATAGTATTCTAACTCACCATCTTCTTCGATCAAACGAGGAACGTCTGGAGATTTACACGTCCAACATGCTGTTGGAAGAGGACCTGTTTTTGCATCAACTGGAGCACCTGTTCTTAATGTGTTAACATTGTCTTGTACTGCATAGTAGTGACCACGTGGAGCATTATAGTCTTTAGAAAATGGATACCCTGCCCAAGCAACTGCTAGGTAAGGTTTTTTATCGAGCATATCGACGATATCATCACTCTCTTTTGTTTTTTTCCAAGAATCAAACTGTCTTGGATAGTATTTTGCCCACTCTTCGCTTTTTGCTTTACCCTCAATGCCAGCTTGGCTTGGAGCTTTAGCAAGTTCTACTCTTTGTTTTTCTTTGTCATTAATATTGTTTGCAAGTAACGCCATTGCACCGATGGCGACCAAAGAACCTACAAGCAACAATTTGAACTTCATCATCATTTCTCCTTTTACTTAACTTCTTTGACACCCAAGTTATTTGGTGTCGTTGTAAGACCTCTGACTTTACCGTGTGGTACACCTTTATGACACTCCCAACAACGTCTACCAGTAGCAACGCTTGGATCATCATACTTGTGGTCTTTGTCACTATTTATTGCCATTTGAGAGGTTAAACTCGCATGACAAGAAATACAATTCTCCTGTACTCTTCTCGCTCCATCATCACTAATCTTAATGGCATTTTTGTACGTATTGAATGTAAAAGCAACACTATGGTTATAACCATCTCGTGCTTTTGCTATGTACTTATTAACCATATTATCACGTGGTAAGTGACAATCGATACAGCCAGCCCGTTCAGCATGTGAACTGTGTTGCCATGTCGCATATTGCGTATTCATGACGTGACAGTTTATACAGGCTTTAGGATCGCTGGAGAGATACGACAACGCTTTGGATGCGTGTACCATATAAGCGAAAAAGCCTATGGCAACCACAAACACCAAGAGTGCCGCGTACTTTAGGAAATTACTATTTTTCACATTTCCTCCTTTGATATTCTTTGTCGCTTTGTAGCTCAAAGCAACAACGCCTAACCAGACCCAATACAAGATAAAAAAGCTTATCTTGCGCCAAAAGACTCACAACCTCCTATTATTAATTTATTATTAAACAAACAATATAATGAAAGTTAGCAGCTATTGTATAAAGAAAGGCGAAAAAAAACCTTGACTTATGTCAAGCAGTTATGAAAAAAAGTTATAGTACTTCTTCTAGTTTTTGAGGATTAAGAACACGAATATGATGTTTCTCATCGAGGTCAATAATCCCTGAAGATTTGAATTTTGAAAGGGTACGAGACAGTGTTTCGGGAGTCAAGTTCAAGATAGAAGCGACCTGAGTATTTTTCAGTTTCTTAAAAAGATCTTCGTTTTCTAAAATAAACTTAGCCACCTTAGCGTCAGCAGTAAGAATTACCTCTTTTTGAATAACATCAATAAGGATTTTATGCTTTGCAATGAGGCTTTTGATAATCTCAAAAGAGATTTCGGGGTTTTTGAAAAAATCTTTCTCAAGTGCTTGATAATCAATGCGCAACACTTCACTGTCACTCATAAACTCAGCCGTTGCAGGATAAGGAATATTTTCAAAATTAGCGAGTTCCGCAACCAACCCACCTGGGTAAAATTGGTGCAAAAAGATCTGTTGTCCTTTGTGGTTTGTTTTATAAACTTTTAAAGTACCTTGAAGCAACACATAAAGATATGTAGGCTCATCACCTTCATAGAAGAGAATTTCTTTTGCTTTATACTTTTTAATCACAGAAATCTTCTTCAGCTTTTCAAGTTGCGCATCCGTAAGTTTTGAAAAACATGAAATGTTTCTAATTCTATCCATAATACAAAGCCTTTACAATAAAAGTAGAGGCTATCCTAACTTAAGCATGATTAGAACTTTCTTTAAATTATAAAATATTTTCTTTTTCTCCTTTTACATTTCTATCAAATGTGCCTTAACATAGGGGAGTTATAACACTCAAAATACTTTTTGCAGCAAGAAGCGAAAGAAAGATTTTTAGAATAAAAATTAACTTTTTACCATCGATTTTATCTCGTACGTGCGTTCCGATATAAGAACCTAAAATAGAACCTATGGCCATACTCAGTACAACATCTAGATAATCGCGAAACACAAATCCAAAATAGATAAACACTATGATTTTTAGGATATGTGTTATGCACATCAATATAGCAGATGTTGCAACAACTTTATTTTTGTCTTGAAACTCTTTTAGCAACTTTGTCACCGTAAGTTGCCCTGTTGTCCCTACGATAACGGATAAACCTGTTTGAAAAAAACCGATGACATAATAGCTTTCATACTTCATAATTGCCTCATTAAAAGCTTGAGACCATAAGGACAATAAAATGTAAATACCTAAGAACAAAGGAATATAAGTCACTGATACCATCTTTAAAAAAGACATGAAGATTCCAACACCAATGAAAGAGCCTATTAAAAACTTTGGAATAACATGAAACTGTATATCTTTATAGCCAAAATAGGCTCTTGATATATTGCTTGTAATCTGGTTCAATCCATGGATAGGGATAAGTGCATTGGTAGGTAAAAAAAAGGGAAGTATAGATATAAGCAATAATCCACCTCCAATGCCAACAACAGCAGTTATAATGGAAGTACCAAAGCTCATAAAGCCTAAAATGAATGTATCCATGACATCATCTTCCTAAAAGTTTAAAACATTCAAGATACACCTTTTCATTATTATGTAGAGATTGTACCTTGAATTTATACGTTTATCTAAACTGTTGAAGCTTACTGTTTAATGTTTCTGACAACCTAGAGAGATGATCGGCAGCAGCAGCGATTTCCTCAACACTTCTGGCATTTTGAGAGGTTAAGGTATTAATGTTAGAAACCATCTCTACAATTTTATCGGTATCGTGTGCAATCTTTAATGAGTTTTGTGCACTTTGCGTGACAGAGGCAATACTATTGTGCATGACTTTCGTTGTTCCTACAATAGTACTCTCAACAGTACTTGAAACAGTGGAGAGTCTTTGAATGTTTTTAGCATTTCTATTCATTTGATCTGAGGAGTTCACAATCGATTGAACAATGATATTGATCGTAGCATTAATCTCAGTAAGAGAAGTTTGTGTTCGCTCTGCTAGTTTTCGTACTTCATCAGCAACCACTGCAAATCCTCGTCCATGTTCTCCCGCCCTTGCTGCTTCAATAGCAGCATTAAGTGCAAGTAAGTTTGTTTGATCTGCAATATCTGAGATCACCGTAAGAATCTGTTTAACTTGTTCTGCATCTTTACTCATCTGTTCTAACTGTCCTGCAAGGGCAGTTTCAGCTTCACTGGCTTGATCCACTTCATTACGTAATGCAATGATTTCATCTTGTGCATGGTTTAGTTTTTTACCTGCATCGGTGATCTCTTCTTTCATTCCTTCTGAGAGTTTAGCTGTCTGTTGTACAAAGGATTTAATCGTATCAATCTCATGAATGGTATTTTCAACAATACTTGAGCTTTGTTCTGCATTTCTTCCTATTTGCATACTGGTGGTACTGAGTTCATGTGAAACCGATGCATTTTCATTGGAAGATGTTTTAGCATCAGTAATGGTATGCTCTAAGGTATTGACCAAGTCATTAAAGCTATCTACAATCTCTTTAATTTCATTTTGTTTAGCATAGGTAATTCTAAAGCGAAGCTCTTTAGTGCGTACAAAGTTTGTGATACTGTCTCGTATCAAGTGTACGCCATCCATAATGTTCTTGCGGATGAGATAACTAAGTATTAGCGTTAAAAGTATTACCAAAGCTATAATAATGGTCATTTCAACACGTGCCATTTGTTTGGTTTCGTGTGCCACTAAAGCGTTATCTTCGGAGAGTTTTTTGTTGTATGTCATTTGTTCGTCAATAGTATCCGTTAGATTACGTGACATTTTTCGATTTTTAAGCATAAACTCTTTGGCTTCACTTTTTTTATCTTCTCGTGACATCTGTAAAACAGTATCTGCCATTGTAATGTAAATAGCGTAGAGTTGTTTTTCTTTCTCATAAATTTCTTGATCTTTTGCATCAGTGGCAAATGAGGCATACATCTTTAAATTATTTTCAAACTCTCCGCGGTAAGTACGATACCTATCGTCTAAGACTTTCATTTCATCTTTATTACTTACTTCCGTTCCTATATGTTCCCACAATAAAAGCCTAATACGATAAAACCCTCTTTGCATATCATCTAGCAATAAAACACTTGGTAATGTATTTGTTTGACATGTCGTTGTTGTTATATAGATTTGATCCATTTTTACAAGGCTAATGCTAAAAATAATAGATGCGCCTACAATAGCCGATGCTAACATCGTAAGGAGTTGTTTTGCAAGAGTCATATAGATCCTTTACTGAAGTAACAGAGTCTATGCTGTCACAAGTTTTTAACGTATAGAGGGAATATCTGAAGAGATACTCCCTCTTATCTTCAAAAAGGCATCACCTCTTAGAATTTATAATTTGCTTTAAATCTTAGCTCATCCAAATCTGCTGTAAATTTGGTATTGTTTGAATAACGTGTTGTTTCAATCTCTTGTTTTTCATACTGAAGCTCTAAACTAAGTCCTTTTAATGCAGGAACTGCATAGCTTATACCAGCAGCATAGGATGTATAGTCAGCGCTTGTTTGAGCACTTTTAACACGATCTTGATTTGCTAGAGCATATTGTAAAATACTCTTCAATCCTGTAACACCTAGTTTAGAAAAATCATAGGTTAAATCAAAACGATAAGAGTCTGTATTTGCTCTTAAAGATGGGCTACTTGCTTTTACCAATGTTGCTGTATAGCTTGATGCGCCATTTCCCATACCTGCGATGACAGCATCATCTTTGCTGTTGGTTGCAGCAGTAAATGCAGCACCAAAACCAGCCAATTCACTAATTGAAATACGTCCTGCAGTTTGTGTACCATCGTAAGAGACTGCGTTCACACCCGTTCCTGTAACCAAGTCTGTTTTAGATCCACGGAAATTTGCATCGAATCCTAGTTTAAAACCGTTCATTGGAAGAACGTAGTTGGCTTCAGTATAGTAAACATCGACATCATCAGCTTTGTTAACATCACCTGCCCATGCATATTGACCTGTTAATGTAAGATTAGGAATCGATTTATTAATAATAGCAACCGTATAAGCATCATCAAATGCATAAGTTGTACTAGCACTAACTCCTAAGAAAATAGCACGTTTTTCAAATGTTGGAGCATCACCATCACTTGAACCCATACCCGTACTGGTTCTTCCTTGGAATTTATCGACATATCCAGCGATCAATGTGGTTGATGGAACGTCTGTGTTGACAATCGTTGCACCTTCAAAAGACTCTTTTACAATACGTGAACCACTACCATTAACAATAGGTGTTGAAATAAATTGACGACCAATTTTTGCATTGGTTTTACCAATGGTATAGCCTAAATACGCTTCTGATAGAACAGCACCTGAACCCCACATATCATCTTTATAAGCTTCTTTACCCTCTTCATCAACAAATGGTGCAGCATTGGCTTGCATCGTTGCACCAACATTAAAGCCATAAAACGTATCGGTCACATAATTTAAGATAAGCGCTGTATTAAGAATATCTCCTGATTTTGTGGTATCTTTAACAACGCTTGTAGGAGCTGTAGAAGAATTCAGTTTCTCTGTATCTTTATCAAAATACCATGCTCTAAGCTCGCCACTTGCTTTACCATTTTTAAATGCATCTGCAAGCGTATCTGCGGCAAATGTATGTGATGCAAGACTTGCAACGACTACTGCTACTAAACTCAATTTTACGAATTGCATAACTATCCTTTTTTAATTTTAGAAGAAGCCCATACTCCATGGTGTGAAGAATGGGCTTAAAAGCATTATCCTAATTTACTCGCACTAATAACGTTGTAATCAAGTCCAAGCTGTTTAGCAGGAATACCAAGTGCTAGACCAACTAATTGTGAGAGGTGAAGTACTGGTACACGCGCTTTTGATTTAGTAGTCTCTTGTGCATCATCTTGGTAAATGTCTAATTGCATTTGGCACAGAGGACACGGTGTGACGACACAGTCCGCTTTTGATTCAGCCGCACTGTTTACAATGCCACTGGTCATTTTCATAACAGACTTCTCCGCAGGATATACCGCATGGAAACCACAGCAATCCAAACGTTTGCTAAAAGGTACAACCTCAGCGCCCAAAGCTTTAACAACGGTTTCAAAACTGGTTGGATTGGTTGAACTTTCAAACCCAAGATCTTTACCTGGTCTGACACTGTGACATCCATAAAAAACAGCGACTTTTAAACCTGAGAGAGGTTTTTTCACTTTAGATTTAATCATCTCAGCATTTTGAGCCAATACCCAAAGAAGGCTTGTCACTTCACTACTACCTTTATAGTTCATATTTCCTTTAGCAAGGTAGGTATTGATTTTCTCTTTTTGACCATTGTCTAATTGTGCTTTCGCACGACGTAACATCAATAAACATGTACTGCAGGTTGTAAGCAGTGGCAAGTTCATCTTCTCTGCCAAAGCTAGGTTACGCGCATTGGCAACCAGTGTTGCTAGAGGATCAACGTCTTGTGCTTGAGAAGCACCACAACAACTCCATCCATTAATCTCTCTTAATTTAATTCCCAAAATTGGGGCTATTGCCTCAAGAGACATTTTCGCTTCAATAGCGGCTTGAGTAAGCACGCATCCAGGGAAAAAAGCAAATTCATTTTGCATACGTTACTCCTTGTTTGCAGCTTTTGCTGCTTCAATCATTTTTACTAAGTCTTTATGACCTTCAATGGTATGACCACCAAAGATTTCGAGTGGATTCATTTTTCCTGCACGCATTAAGGTAATGGCTGTACCTGCACGAAGCGCTGTACTGACACCTTCAGTTCTAAGAGCAAGACGGATTTCATTCAAACGACCTGAATCTTCCACTAAGTCTGTGTAGAATGATTTTGCGTGTGCTGGACCAACACCAGAGTTTAGACCTTTTCTCATAGCCATTGCACGAAGTCCTGCGATGTCTTCTGCAGCACTGATGTGTTTTGGACAACGGTTGGTACATTCATGACAGTGAACACAGTTCCATAGACCATTAGCAACTGCCGGTTTAACGTGAATCATTGGATCTTTCGTACGTGAGTCATTGGCAACTTTCCATGCTCGTGTATAGACAAACGGTTCCATGTAGTCAGAACGATCTGCTGTGAGTTTATTACACTCAGAAGCACACACACCACATAAGATACAATCCCATTGTCCCACAATACGGTCGTACTCTTCTTGGTTTTGAATACAACCCTCTTTTTCTGAGAATTTATCTTTCGCAACCAAACCTGGTTTTACTTTGCGAAGATTCTCAATTGCAGGCTCCCAATCTACAGCAAGATCAGAAATGACCGTATAGTTTGAAAGCGGAGAGATACGAAACGTATCGGCATCTTTGTACTCTTCAAAAAGCTCTGTCATTTTGGTATCACAGGCAAGATAAGAGTGACCATTGACACGCACACCACACGCACCACAAATCGCCATACGACACGATGCAGTAAAGTTAAGTGTTAAATCAAGATGCTGTTTAATAAAAAGCAACGTTCCTAACAAGGTCAATGCTTCTATATCCTTTTTTTCTACCGTATAGGTTTGTTGATAATTTTTTTTGCCATCAAAGCGATCAATGATAAATTTCATTAGTATTTCCTCTCTTCAATTTTAAACTGACCGACAACAACATCTTTCCAGTCTAAATGCATTTTACCGCTCTCATCCATGGTAACCATCGAGTGTTTTAAGAAGTTAACATCATCACGTTTGAGGTAATCCTCTCTAAAGTGAGAACCACGTGATTCTTTACGTGCTGTTGCACCCATAAGTGCGGCACGAGATGCAAGAAGCAAGTTGCCAAGTTCAACATATTCTGTATACGCAGTATTAAATACTGGATTTGAATTTGGAATACGAATTGCCTCATATCGCGCTTGGAATTCAGCATGTTTGTCAGCAAGAGCGAGTAATTTAGACTCTGTTCTAAAGATACCCATGTTATACCAGTTAGCCGCACCCATCTCTTCACGAAGAGCGTACATATCGTTTACATTACCTTTGTTTGAGCCGGTAATCTCTTTAAAATGACTTGTCCATTTAATCGTAAGATCATGCAATCGTTTACCAGAACCGAAGTCTGCTTTAGCCGCGTATTCGGCAGCATTGATACCTGCAATTTTTCCTGTAACCGTTGCATCACACAATGAGTTACCACCAAGGCGGTTTGCGCCATGGATAGAAACACATGAAGCTTCACCCGCTGCAAAAAGTCCTGGAGCTGTTGTTGACATCGTATCAATACTTGTAACGTGAATACCACCCATAGAGTAGTGTGCTGTAGGACGAATCGCGATTGGTTTTTCAACCAAGTCCATATTTTCAAACAATAGACCGATGTGGCGAATTTGAGGTAAGTTTCTCATGATTTTTTCTTTACCCAAATGCGTTACATCAAGAAGAACATACGCTTCCATATCGTGACCAAACGCACGGCCTTCACGAATCTCTGTCTCAATAGAACGTGCAACAATATCACGAGGTGCAAGTTCCATTTTGTTTGGAACATAACGTTTCATAAAACGCTCACCTTGGTTGTTGAGCAAGATACCACCCTCACCGCGTGCCGCTTCCGTAATGAGCGTACCACCATGGCAGACACCCGTTGGATGGAATTGAAGCATCTCAGGGTCTTTAAACGCTAAACCAGCTCTAAGAGCTGCAGCAGCGCCATCACCCGTTGCGATGTAAGGCGTTGATGTTCTGTTCCAAAATACTCGCGTATAACCGCCTGTTGCCAAAACAACAGATTTTGCACGAACAGGAGCAATATCACCTGTTCTAATATTACGTAAAACAACACCTTCGCAGTGACCATTTTCAATGCTAAGATCGAGCATATGATGATCCATCAAAAACTTAACACCGTGTTTTAGGGCATCATCTAAACAGGTATGGGTAAGGATATGTCCTGTTTTATCAGAGGCAAAGTTACAGCGGATTTTTGAAGCACCACCAGCATAACGTTTGTCCACTTCACCTTTGGCATTACGAGAGAAAGGCATACCAATGTAATCAAGTTCATGAATTGCCGCACCTGCGTAGGTAGCAAATTTCATAGCTGTATCTTGATCTACCAAGAAGTCACCACCTTTAACAGTGTCTTTTGCATGAAGTTCAAAAGAATCGCCTTCACTAAAATCAATAACACCGTTAATTCCACCCTCTGCCATGGTTGTAGCACTTCTGGTTGGCATCACTTTACTCACAACAACAACGCTTAAATTTGGATTTTTTTTACGTGCTGCTACAGCCGCTCTAAGACCTGCGGCACCTGAACCTATAATCAATACATCGCAGCTTGGTATCCCTGATGTATTTGGTGTAGAGGCAGAAGTTGCAGCAAACGCTTTGTCAGCGCCCGTTGTACTTACAGCCAACGCACCCATGGTAATACAAGCAGACTGCAGAAACTCTCTTCTGGTAAACTGTTCACTCATAAGATTTCCTCTAAATGATTTTATAAATTTAAAATTATTTTTTTCAAATACTTTTTAAATTTAATAACAGCAAAATATTAATACACTTTTACCCATAAGTCAAAGTACATTTTATGTATATTCTCATAGGTTTTTCATTATGATAGAAAACCTTACAAAATATCGTAATAAAGGAGTTTATATGAGTTTAAAACAAATAGAATGTGTTGTCATGGTTGCGAAATTAAAAAGCTTTACAAAGGCTGCACACAAGCTTAAAATTGCGCAACCTTCCTTAAGTCAGAGTATCAATATTCTAGAAAAGCAGATTGGGGTTCCTCTTTTTGATCGAAGTACAACACCTATTAGCCTCACCCATGCAGGAGAGATTTATCTCTCAAAAGCTAACGCTATCATAGACCTCTATAATGATCTTAATGTACAAATGCGTGATGTGACAGGATTTGAAAATGGAAAATTGCGGTTAGGAATTACACAGACAGGTTATCATTTCATTCAAGATGCGCTCTCAACGTTTTATAAAAAATTTCCAAATACCGATTTGAACATTACACAAGTCTTCTCAACGCTCAATTTGAAAAAAATGCTTCTCGATGGCGATATTGATATAGGAACGCTGATCTTACCACTCAATACAGAAGAGTTAAAGTATAAGATTATCAAAGAAGAACAAGTATGTCTTGCACTGCCTATTACGCATCCGCTTGCTCAAAAAACAAAGAAAAAAGCGAAGGGCTACCCTACGATTGACTTAAGTGAACTCAAAAATGAAAAATTCATCCTACCTAAAGATAGCCAAAGAAGCCGTCCTATTTATGATTCTATCTTTAAAAAAGCAGGATTTGAACCAAAAGTTTTTTGCGAAACTGAAACGTTTGATATTGCCAATTCTATCGTTGCATCAGGCATCGGTGCTTGTTTTACCTTACCTCAATTTATCAAAGAAGACAAACAAGATAAACTCATGCTTTTTAGTATTGATGAGCCACTCTTAACACGTACCATTGTTCTTGCGTATCGAAAAGATAAGCGTTTATCGAGAATTGCATATGAGTTTTTATCTATTGCAAAAAGTGTGTAAATGACCTTGAAAAATAGGAAAGATTATAGAGCTATTGGAGCACTCGTCCCATAGCAATAGGGTGTTGGCTCTCTTTTTTCTCTTTGCTTGACCAGTAAAGCCCTATAGGAGAGCCATTGTCATTGATGCGAAACCACATATCGCCACTGCCGATACCATCGATTCCCTCTTCTCTGGTATCATTGGCATGTTTTCCTTTTGAAGCATCGATCACACGAATACGAAAAAGATGAGATTCTTCTTGAACTGGCTTTTGCGAGACAATCACAACATGCCCTGTATCTTTTTTTTGCAAACTTGGGTCATATTTCCATGCGATGATATCGCCACGCTCAAGTTCAAGAATGGTTTTAATAGCCATCCAATGGTTATTTGGAGTCTCTAAACCTTTAAAATAATCATAATAATTTTGCGCTCTTGAACGGGTATGTTTAGCATCTATTGGTAATAGTGTAAGTGCCGAAGGTGCTTTTTTATGCAAAATATAACTGACAAACGAAGAGCAATCCACACGGTAATACCCTTTTACTTCATCAATCGATGTTTTATGGTCGTAGTGGCTCTCTTGATGTGTCTGTAAAATGCGCTGCGCCTCTTGAAAAACCTCATCGGAAACAGCTCCATAACTGTACAAAAGAACACAACAAAGGGTTAGAAATGCTTTCATTACTTATACGCTTTCATTACTTTTACGACTCATACGCACTAAAATCATCACTGTTAGAGCTATCATCAGTGAACCCATAATCCAGTAAAGCTTTAGCATACTATGGTTAAACGCATATGCTTTTTCAGTATCAACAGAGACAACACTAAACCAGCCATTATGTAATTCTCCAAAAGCAATCAGCTCTTTTACACCATCAAATTCATAGGAGTATGTACCCTCTTTTTGACTTATCATATACTCGTACATTTTCTTAAACGCTGAATTTTGGTCTTGTAAATTAACATTAATCATCGATTTATCAGGGTGAATAATAATCTTTCCACTGGCATTGACAATAAACGCATACCCCTCGTCCATAGCAATAGTTTTAATTTTACGGTAGAGTTTATTGACATAAAACGATGCGGCTACAACACCTTCCTTTTTGCCATTGACCAATACTGGAGTCATAATGGTTACTGTGAGTTGGTTGCTGGCAAACCCTACAAAAGGCTCTGAAATCACTGTTGCATTTGCTTCAAGTCCTTCTGCATACCATGGTCTATTACGAGGGTCATACCAGTCGCGGTTTAGCTCTTTCCCGGTGTCATACATCATTCTGCCATCTTCCAAACCAAAATAGACCTGAACAGCATTAATTGATTTTTTATAACGTGCTAGAATGGGAACAATCTCCTCTTTCGTAAAAGGCGCATGCATTTCTAATTCTTTTGCAACATCTTGAACTTGGCGCATGCTCGGTTGCATCCATCCATTAATGTCTGTTTGAAGCGATTTCATAATGCTTATTTGCTTTGCAGTAATCTCTTTTTCCAAATAAAACTTCATTTTAAAGTACGAAACACTTCCAAAAAGCAATAAAAAAAAAGTGAGTAAAACGCCTGCAACCATAGCAACGCGTTCGTTAAACGTCCATGACATACTTATCCTTATCTGTAAAGCTTTCTAGCACACCATAACATGATGACTATAGCTAAAAAAAGTTGCGTTAAAGTTGCTTTTTAATGTCTAACGAGGTCTTGGAACCGTTACACAAAACGCCACACCATCATCGACATTTCCAACCGTAATAATACCCTTCATATTATTTTCAATAATCATTCGAGACATAAACAACCCAATACCTGTACCATTACTCTTCTCTTTTGTAAAAAAAGGTTCAAAAATATGAGAAAAATCTTCATCTTTAATACCTCCAGCATTATCAATGACAGAAACTTTCGAATATTCTACATTTTGATCGATTTCAATGACAATACGTCCCTTCGCTATGGCCCTTGCAATTAAAATATCCTTTGCATTTGAAATCAAGTTGATGATCACTTGCGCATACTCATTTTTGAGCCCATATGCCATAGCATTGGGTAGATGTTCAACGACTTCTAATGTAATGCGGTGATGATGCAAAGTCGCTTTCATAATGTTGATCGCTTCAGCCACCACTTCATTAATACAAAAAGCATTTAGCTCTTTTTGCGGTGAAAAGAAATTTCTAAAATCATCAATGGTTCGAGACATAAATTGAATGACTCGGTTTGAAGAGACAATGGTATCGACCACATCATGTTCTGTGACTTTGGCCTTAAAATGAATCGCCGCTTGCAAATCCATCAAAATTGCCGATAATTCCATCAATGGTTGTCGCCATTGATGTGCGATGTTGCCTATCATCTCACCCATACTTGCGAACCTACTTTGGCGATACATCACCATATCTTTTTCACGGCTGATTTCAACTTCTTTTTTAATACGTGATTCTAATTCGTGGTTTAGGGTATCTAAAGATTTTGTAGCCTCTTCTAGGCGGCTCTTTTTTAGCCTCATCTCAAAATAAAGCGCAAAAGCAATGGCAGAGAAAAGAATAAAAAAGAATACGAGCTGCAAAACAACACTGTAATCAAACCCTTTTGGGGAACGTTCAGGAATCCACTTCTGGATTAACCGTGGCATTTCTTCTTTTAAGACACTCTGCGTTGTTTGCTCTAAAATAGAACGCAAAGGCTGATTGTCCGATAAAAGTGCAAAACCAATAGGCATAGAAAGTGGAATTTGTGCAGATACTTTGAGGTTATTGGCGATATGGTGTGAAAAGAGATGAGAAACTGTAAAATTGGAGGTAATAAATCCATAATATTTCCCCTCTTCTACGCCTTTTAAGCCTTCTAGCTCTGTATGCACTAAGCTTAGTGTTAAAGAGGGAAATGTAGCATGTAAATTAGAAATCATTGGATGGTCTTTTTGTATCGCAAACGGACGCTGTGCAATCTCTTTAAAGTCTGAGACATAACCCCTATCATCAGTGGTTAACACTACAAGAGGCACATCTAAAAGAGACGATGTAACGGCTATTTTTGCATCCGTATCTAAAGATTCACTTGTCATAGCAATAAAATCGCATTTATGACTGAGTAACTTTTGAATGGACTCTTCTTTTGAACGTGTAGGCACAAGTTGGAGTGGAATATCCAAATTCTTTTCCAAAAGAGCGATTACATCTGCACCCATTCCATCATAGCGATTTTGCACGATATCGCCGTATGGAAGGCTGTTTGGAATAGCACAAAACTGTAAAACATGCTGTCCCATCAAAAAGAATTTTTCATCTTGGCTGAGGGGGACTTTGATGTTGGTTTGACGAAAAGAGTTAGAAGGAAAAAAACGATTTCGTGCAAAGACCATCTCTTTGTAGTCAATCTCTGCCATAGCCTTGTTTAAGATGGAGATAAATACAATATTTTCCTTTGCTGTTGTGAGATACATCTTTACCATCGGAAAATCTGCATTATTATGCAAAGGGATACTTTGCAAAGAAGAGATCATTTTAGACTCTAAATGCACCGTAAAAATTTCATGTAATCCAATGGCGAGGTCTGCCTCTTGTTCCGCCACTTTTACGACAGCCTCTTCTACACTGTTTACGATTTCAATGCTGGCATCAGGATTTTTCTCTTTGATCGTAGTAGCAAACGCATCTTCTTTGAGCATGACAATACGCAATTTTTCAATCGACTCTAATGTCGGGGAAAGCTGATAAATCTTTGGCAACAACAAAGCAGGTTGTAAAACGCCAATGGGAAATTTGCTAAACTGAAACGCAGTGTCGTCCAATGGCTCAAAACTTGGGAAAAGTGCGGCATCTAACATTCCAGAAGCAAGTTGTTTCTTTGCCTCTTCTCGTGAGATGTTGGTTACAAAGTTAAGATCGACATCGAGTTTTCTTGCCAAAAGACGCAAATAATGAATGGCATAACCGTTTAAATAATTATCATACGTATAACTGTAAAAATAGACATCAGGTTCGACATAGACGTTCAAAACAGGTTTCGCATCGATGTAGGCTTTCTCTTTTTTGTTTAAAAAAGTTTCTGTACTTGAAAACAGCGCAGTTGACAGTAAAACCAATGAGAGAACAAAAAGGGTGAATTGCTTCATGGCAATTATCATAACATACAAACAAAAAAAAGCTTATTAGCGACTTTTTTTGCTTATAATAACACTACCTTCTTTCATATGTGAGGATCAAAGATGCATGATCATGTCAAAATCATCCCTTTTTTTACTATCGCACTGATTGCATCGATTGCATGGTTTATTAGGCCCGAAGTCATCGAGTTACACTCATGGCATACACTGATTATCTTCCTTAGTACCATTGCCGCGATTATGTTTAACGTGATGCCTATGGGTGCTATTGGCATCGTAAGTATCACTCTATTTGCTATCACGGGAGCAGCAGGAGCCATTTCATCCAAAAAAGCGGTTACCGATGCGCTCAGTGGTTTTAACAGTGACCTTATTTGGTTAATTGTCATTGCATTTTTTATGGCAAAAGGTTTTATCAAAACGGGACTTGGTGAGCGCATCGCCCTTTTAATGATTCGTTATTTTGGTAAACGTACCCTTGGGCTTGCATATGCGCTCTCTTTGGCAGACCTCATTTTAGCACCTGCGACACCTAGTAGTACGGCTCGTTCGGGTGGTGTAATTTATCCTATTGCAACAGCACTTTCACATACGTTCAAATCCTATCCCAATGATCCTACACGAAAAAAAATGGGTGCCTATCTTATGATGTGCATTAGTCATATCAACGATATTACAGGAACGCTTTTTATTACAGCGTATGCGGCAAATCCCCTGATTGTTAAATTTGCCAGTAGTTTTGGAGTTCAATTAAGTTGGGGAAATTGGTTTATTGCCGCAAGTATTCCCGCTCTCATCTCTTTCTTTTTTATTCCGATTGCGCTTTATTTCATTATGAAACCACAAATTGAAGAGACACGGGAAGCCCATCATTTTGCGACACAAGAGCTTGTCAAGAAAGGTTCATTTTCTAGAAATGAACTTATTATGGGCATTACTTTTATAGGCGTTTTATTCTTATGGGTTTTTGGAACAAGCTTTGGTATTCATGCCACAACAACGGCACTTATTGGACTTAGTACGCTCATTATCACTGGGGTGTTAAGTTGGGATGATGTCAAAAGTGAAAAAACAGCATGGGACACCCTCATCTGGCTTTCAGCACTACTGATGATGGCAGAATTTTTGCATAAACTTGGCTTTACAAAATGGTTTGGATCAATCATTGGAGAGCACTTACTGATTATGACCTCTATGCACTGGGTGATTATTTTAGTCGTTCTCAATGCCATTTATACCTATACACATTACTTTTTTGCCAGTGGTACAGCCCAAGTAGCGGCTTTATATGTCGTCTTTTTGGGAGTAGGAATTAAACTTGGTATTCCTATTTATCCATTAGCCCTACTTTTGGGCTTTTCCAGTAGTCTATACGGTTCACTAACACCCTATACCCATGCCAGAGGGGTTATCATATTTGACTCAGGCTATGTCACAAAACAAGAGTGGTTAAGTGCTGGCTTTATGATTAACCTACTCAATCAGCTTATTTTCACTGTAGTGGGTCTTGCATGGTGGAAAATGGTTGGACTTTATTAAAACAAGGATGAATTATGTCGTACCACGTTGAAAATGATTTTTCACTACAAACAACACTCAAATCACTTCATATTCTCTACATCGAAGATGATGCTTCCATTCGAGTGACCATCACAAAGGTACTACATTACTTTAGTGATGCTATCTTAGCCCTTGAATCTGCCGAAGAAGCCATAAAAGCGTATGAAGAATTTCATCCTGACATTATTATCTGCGATATCAATCTTCCTGGTATGAGTGGTATTGATTTTGTGAAATGGGTACGTCAATTTGACGAAAAATCTCAAATCTTTCTTCTCACCGCCTATACCGATAAAGAGTATCTTTTAGAAGCGGTTAAACTCTCTTTGGTGGATTATCTCACCAAGCCTATTGACTTTACCATGCTAGAGAAAACACTGAAAAACGCTGCGCGTAAAGTCATTCAACATAAAACGCTCAATGTACAATTTATCTCTGGCGCAATCTATTGTTATCAACAACGCAGTGTCACATACCATAATACTATCCACTCTTTGACGGCAAAAGAGGTCAAACTATTAGATCATCTCATCTCCAATCAAAGTCGTATGACCTCAAAAGAAGAACTTCAAAAAAGCCTTTGGGATGAAGACATGGGTAGTGAAAGTGCCTTTAAAAGCCTTGTCAATAAACTCCGTTCTAAAATAGGCAAAGAATCTATTGAAAATATCTCAGGGGTTGGGTATCGTATTCTTCTTGCTTAAAACCTCTTTTTTGTTTCTTTGAGTGACTTCTTTACTACTGCACCCCTTTTTAAGCCGACCTATGCAATCATTTTTTTTAAAGGTTCAAAAAGCGACTTTCCAGAAACTTTTTTCTCCTAAACTTCTTCTGTCTTGAGAATTATTTCACACAAGGAGAAAGGTATGAAACTAGCTAAACTTAGTTTGGCGGCTATCGTCGTTGCTGGTCTTACAACCAGTTCATTTGCAGCAGATACACTCGCTGATGCATTTAAAGAGGGAAAAATTAGTGGAGAGCTTCGCGCTTGGTATTTTGATCGTGATAAAGATAAAGCAAATTCAAGTGCTGACATTTTTATTACAGGTATGCAACTTCACTATGAAACAGGCACATTTTATGGCCTTAGCTTAGGCTTAACATCCCAAACAAGTGCAGCACCATTTGCAGATGCAACGGCTAAAGCTGTTTTTGGAACAGGCGGAACAAATGATGATATCTATGGCTCTGGAACACAACTCTCAGAAGCCTATGTTCTTTATACATTAGGCAAAACAACCGCTAAAATCGGTCGTCAATTTATTAAAACACCTCTTATTGGTAGCAGTACTTCTAGACCAATTACACAATCGTTTGAAGGTGCATTAGTAACCAATACTGATCTTCCAAGCACAAGTGTTATGGTTGGAGCTATTACAAAATACCAAGATAGAACCGATGGTGCGGGTAATGTATCTAACTTCAATGAACTTAACAATGACCATGATTATGCCTACACAGCAATGATTGTCAACAAATCTATTCCTAATGTAGAGTTAACAGTTCAGTACTTAACCTTTGATGATGATGCAAAAGGCTCAAGTGCAAGCAGCCGTATTCAAGGCTATAAAGACTACTACTTTGAAGCAGAATATACAAACAAATACAACAATTTTGATTATGGCATTGCCATGAACTACCTCTATTCTGACTGGAAGCATTATGACGAAGCAACCATGTTAGGTGTTAAATTAAGTCTTGGATATGGAGATTTCAAAACCTATGTAGCATACTCCACTATCAGTGATGATGATGGCAACAAAGGTGTTAAAGCAGGTCTTGGTGGTGGTGCACAACCTAACTATGTCAAAGGTAAACAAGTCAGAGTTGGAACTTATAGCTCAGACACAACAGGTTATACTGTAGATGCCAACTATAACTTTAAAGAAATTGGTCTAACCACAGGTGCTCGCTATACAGCGCTTGATGTCGCATCAAAACCTGCCAATAATGACCAAACGATCACTGACCTTTACGGCAGCTATAAATTCGTCGGCGCCCTTAAAGGGTTAGAAGCTGATATCATTTATACCATCCTCGGTGACGAATCAGAAAAAACAGCATCCGCAGGCACTGGTAAAGGCGAAGAACTTTGGTTTAAAGCCAACTATAAATTTTAATACATCCTTTTTGTAAGTTCCGATGAAGCAGTAAAACGCTGCTTCATGGGTTAACCTGTATAACGATATGGAGCAATCTATTATGAAATCTAAACCAAAATTATCATCAATTTTAATCAAAAGTTGTCTTTTAGCAAGCACTGCACTCTCTTTTTCTTTTGCTGCACCTCAACAACAACCATGCCCTGCTGAAGTAAAAGATCTTCCTGCAGAAACAACATGTTGGTCAGGACAAGATGAAGCGGGTGCCTATTATTGGGTTGCAAAACCTAAAGAGTGGAATGGCAATTTAGTGCTTCATTCACACGGAGGTCCTGCTCTTGGGAAACACCCTAAAGCAGAACGTGCTATTGAAGATTTTGAACGCTGGTCCATTTGGGTGCGAAGCGGTAATGCTCTCGCTGTCACATCTTATAGACAAGGTGGCGTAGCCCTTATGTCAGCCGCAGAAGATACCGCACGTCTTTTACCTATTGCTTCCAAACTGGTAGGTAAGACAAAGAAAGTCATTTTACATGGACAGTCATGGGGCGGTGGTGTCGCTGCGCGTGCTGCTGAAGTAGGTGGCCCTCTTTCAAAAGTACAACCTCAAATCGATGCTGTACTCCTTACAAGTGGCGTTCTTGCAGGCGGTACAAAATCGTATGATTTTAGACTGGATTTAAGAGTTGTATGGCAAGCTCTTTGTGAAAATCATCCGCGCGCCAATGAGATTCAATACCCTCTCTGGCAAGGGTTGGCCTCAAAAGACGCCAAAATGAGTAAAGAAGATCTCACTCAAAGAGTCAATGAATGTTTAGGACTCAATAAACCAGAAGCGGAACGCTCAGAGAAACAGAAAGAAAACCTTAAAACCATTGTCAATGTCATTAAAATCCCTGAAAAAAGTATTCAAGGGCATCTTGCTTGGGCAACACAACACTTCCAAGACATCGTTTTCAACCGTTTAGATGGTCGTAACCCATTTGGGAATGAAAACGTGAAGTATGTTGGTTCATCTAATGATGAAGAGCTTAATAAAAAAGTGCTTCGCTATAAAGCAGATCCAACTGCTGTTGCTGATTTTGGTAAAGATACCAATCCAACAGGAAATATCGCACTTCCAATCATCACAATGCGTGCTGTCAATGATTCTATCGCTTTTGTTGAGCTCGCAAGTGCATGGGAAGAGACCGTTGCAAAAGCAGGACACAGTAAAAACTTAGTTCAGCTTTATACCAACGATAAAGAACATAGTTATCTGAGCGACGCACAATATGTAGCCGCCATGAATGCCCTTCTTACATGGGTAGAGAGTGGGAAAAAACCAACACCTCAAGACGTTGCACAAAAGTGTATTACACTGGATGCAAAATGGAAACCACAAGGTGATTGTCGTATTTTACCTGAGTACAAACCAGCACCACTTTCAACAAGAGTTCCCGCAAGATAAGTTACATAAAACTATCCAATCTTTTTCACATCATCATATTTTATTTTCTCGTAGATATGATGATGTGATGGAACTTTATCTACCATTTTTAGCATATACATCCATCCAAATTATCAAGAAAACTTCATAACATCATAAGGTGTTTTCCACTCTTTTTTTAGCACTTTTGGGTTTATTAATACAGAGAATGGTAAAATACAAACATATAAGAGTTCTACATCAAAAGGTTTGAAGAAAATGAGCGAGAGCAAAGATTTTTTACGCACGAAAGTTGAAGAGGACCTAGCCTCTGGAAAATATAAAAACATCGTTACGAGATTTCCTCCTGAGCCTAATGGATTCCCTCACATTGGACATGCTAAGTCTATCTGTATCAATTTCGGCATTGCCCGTGATTACAAAGGGCATTGTAACCTCAGAATGGATGACACAAACCCGACAACAGAAGATATGAAATACGTTGAAGCGCTTAAAGATGCAGTAAAATGGCTTGGATTTGATTGGAAGGACACCGTCTATTTCGCATCAGATTATTTTCCTAAGATTTATGACTATGCTGTACAGCTCGTTAAGATGGGCAAAGCGTATGTCGATAGCCTGAACGAAGAAGAAATCCGCGAATACCGTGGAACCATTAAAGAACCAGGGCGTAGAAGTAAATACGCAGAACGCAGCATTGAAGAAAATCTAGACCTACTGGAGCGCATGAAAAAGGGTGAATTTAAAGATGGTGAGCATGTTTTAAGAGCTAAAATCGATATGGCTGCTGCCAATATGAAAATGAGAGATCCTCTTTTATACCGTATCCGCCACGCGCACCATTTTAGAACAGGCGACACATGGTGCATCTACCCAATGTACGACTTTGCCCACTGCTTATCAGACTACATCGAAGGGGTAACGCACTCTATCTGTACCTTAGAGTTTGAAAACAACCGTGACATTTATGACTGGGTACTCGATGCACTCGAACTCACGCCTCCACGCCCATATCAACATGAATTTGCACGTTTGGGCATGAACTATACCGTCATGAGCAAACGAAAACTTTTAGAACTCGTCAATGGCAACTATGTGAATGGCTGGGATGACCCTCGCCTTCCAACGATTGCTGGCTATAAACGACGTGGTTATACACCAGAATCGATCATCAATTTTTGTGACCAAATCGGTATCGCTAAAGCGAACTCCATGGTCGATGTCGCGCAACTTGAATTTTGTATTAGAGATGATTTAAACAAAAAAGTTCCTCGTGTCATGTGCGTATTAGACCCACTTAAAGTGACCATTGAAAATTACGAAGGTGAAGAAGAGATTGATGCTTCGTACTATCCTCACGATGTTCCTAAAGAAGGTTCACGCAAACTACCTTTCTCAAAAGAGATTTACATCGAGCGTGATGACTTTATGGAAAATCCTCCAGCAGACTATTTCCGTCTTAGCCCAGAACAACCCGTGCGCCTCAAACACGCCTATATTATCAGCGTTAAAGAGGTCATCAAAGATGCTCACGGAAAGATCGTAGAAATCAAAGCAACCTATGCGCCTAATTCCAAAAGTGGCGAGGATACCAGTGGCATCAAAACAAAAAGCGCGATTCATTGGGTGAGTGCAAAACACGCGAAGAATGTTGAAGTACGTTTGTATGAAAGACTCTACAAAGTTGATGCGCCTGAAGGGTTGGAAGATCTTAACCCTGATTCTCTGCACATCCTTAAAAATGCGTATGTTGAGCCAGCTGTCATTAGTGAAAAACCCGATGTGAGATTCCAGTTTGAGAGACAAGGTTATTTCTATGCAGACCCAATAGATTATACGGATGTAAAACCTGTCTTTAACAAAATCGTAGGTCTGAAAGACTCTTGGGCAAAAAAAGTAGAATCTACCGAAAAACCAACACCTAAACCTCAAGCTCAAAAAGTTGCTCACGTTGAAGGCGAAGTTGCACCTATGAATGAGGAAGAACAAGCACTTTTTAATACATACACAACAGAGTTAAAACTCAATGCAGAAATTGCCAATACGCTTGCGCGTGATGTTGAGCTTTCACGCTTTTACAACGAAGCGCTTAGTGTCTTTAAAAGCCCTATTACGCTTGCCAATATTATCGCCAATGAAGTCGCACGTGAACTGAAACAAACGAGTGAACTCACATTCAGCGCAAAAGAAGTTGCAGAACTCGCTAAAATGATCGATGAAGGTGTTATTTCAAATAAAATCGCCAAACAAGTCTTTGAAGAGATGGCACAAACAGGAGAACAACCAAAAGCCATTGTTGAAGCCAAAGGGCTCGTTCAAATCAGCGATCCTGAAAAACTCAAACCTCTCATCGATGATGTCATCGCAAAAAATCCTGACAATGTCGCAAAATACAAAGCAGGCAATACCAATCTTTTTGGCTTCTTTGTAGGACAAGTGCTTAAAAGCAGTGGTGGCAAAGCAAATCCAAGTGTTGTCAACGACCTTGTAGCGGAGAAACTCAAGCATGTATAGAGTTTCCCTCTTCCCTACGCGTGATCTGCACCTAAGCGACCTTAGAGTTGCTTTGATAAATTACATCTGTGCAAAGCAAACGGGCAAGCATCTCATCGTGCGTGTTGAAGATGGCGATAAAGCCCATAATATCGACGGAAAAGACCAAGAGCTTTTAGACATAATAGCTCTTTTTGGCATTTCGTATTCGCATCTTTACTACCAAAGCGACAACTTTAAATACCATCTTCAGTTCGCATCAACATTGTTAGATAGAAAAAAAGCCTTTATCTGTTTTTGCCCCGATGAAAAAGCAACTCCATATGATGGCAGATGCGAGCATCTAAGTCCTGATGAAGTGTTGAACAATCCAAACCCCTTTGTGATTCGCATGAAAACAGAACCTATCAGTGATAGCTTTGTTATTATGGCGCGAAATAAATACCCAACCTATACTTTTGCATGCGCATTTGATGACATGCTTCAAGGCGTTTCTACCATTATCCAAGATGAAGCATATCTTGAAAACAGCTCTAAAGAAGAGCTTATCCGCCATGCTATCGGCTATGATCAAGCCATTTCATATACGCATCTACCGACGGTACATGAAAGTGAGAAAAGCGTTCAGTGGCTTTTAGATCAAGGCTATATGCCTGAAGCGATTGCGAATTATCTTCTGCTTTTAAGCACTCCAACACCAACAGAAATCTTCACGCTGGAAGAGGCACTTTCATGGTTTGACATTGCCACTATTTCCAAAGATTCTGTGCATTTTGATATGGAAAAACTTGGTTTCATCAACCGTGAACACATCAAAAAGCTCTCTGATATGGAACTGTCAAAACGTATCGGATATGCATGTGAAAACATTGGGAAACTAGCAAAGCTTTACACCAAAGAAGTGAGCACAACCCTTGAAATCAAACAAAAAATAGATGTTATCTTTGCCAAAAAAGAGCCACTTGCGACCTTTGAGGCAGAGAGTAAACTACTTCAAGAGCTTATTTTCAATGCGCCCTATTTTGAAATGTTTGATGAATTTCAAGCCTATTTGCTAGAGAAAAGTAACCTACATGATGAAGCGTTTTTTAAACCGCTTCATTTTTGGCTAAGCGGGTCAGTTCAAGGTCTTGAACTGGCTCTTATGTATCCACTGATTAAAAACTATCTGAAGGAGATTGTTAGATGATCGTTTTAGCGACACTCATTGAAGCATTTGCCACCATTTTACATACCTTAATCAACATCTATATTTGGGTGGTGATTATTGCAGCTCTTATTACCTTTGTGCGACCTGATCCGTACAACCCTATTGTGCAGATTCTCTTTCGCTTAACGAACCCAGTTTATGCCTTTATTCGAAGGCTTGTTCCAACCCTTATTGGTGGGATCGATCTTGCACCGTTGATTGTAATTTTAACATTACAATTTATTGATCTTTTTGCAGTTAAACTTCTTTTTGCGCTCGCCAATGCTTTATAAATTTTTTATAGGCCTTTTTCTCTGCCTTTGTATTTGCATTGACCTGTTTGCTGATGAGCCCGTAAATTTTGCATTTTTCAATGATAAACCACGCAGTCTTGCGAAAGATTTTTACATCTACGAATATGTACAAAGTGATGCGGTCACTCCCAAAGAAGCTAAAGCGCTCTTTGGGATGGTGCATACCATGAACATGCGCTTTTTCCACCTTTTTGCAAAGAAAATGGACAATCTTGAGTATAAAAAAATCTCTAAGTGTGTTGATTTAGACGTAAGTGCTTTACTAAAAGAAGATGACGAATGTCTCAATATGGGTATTAATATCGCGAAAGTGACTTCACTTCCTAAAGGTCAACTCAAGCTCATCAAACCTCGTCTTAAACACAATAAAGAGCTTGTCAACCTTATTACGTTGATGGAAAATGAAAATGTTTATGAAGCAGCTCTGAGTAGTGATATAAACACCTTTCTAACCCTCTTTAATGGCAGCATTACTGCCTATAAAGCTGCCATTTTCAATCAAAATATTATTCCAAAAGAGCAGATGGATAGACTTTCCCACTCTGCGAAATTCAATCAATTTGCCTACAATGTTGCGCAAAATGATAAACTCGATAATGTTCAAAAATCACTCTTATATGTAACTCCTGCAGCGGGTGTAAATGCCAAAGCCCTCTTTTATTTAGGACTCAATTCGCTTAAATACGAAGAAAAAGAACGCGCCCTTTACTTTTTTGAACTCTCGAATGAACGCTCAACCAAAGGAGAAGAGAAAGACAAAGCCCTCTTTTGGCAATACCTTGTCACAAAAGATAAACACTATTTAGAGCGCATCGTACAAGACAACGACATCAATATGTATTCTCTTTATGCGTATGAGATGCTTGATTTGCCATATAAAAATATCGTCTCACCTGTGCTGGAAGGTATACACCCAAGTTTCAATGTCAACGATCCTTTTGCATGGATCAAAGTAATGAATAAAGTTTATCATATGAATAGTGAAGAGGTTGAAACACTCGCACAAAGTTTTAAATATGCCAATACTTTGCCACATTACAGCTATCTGATGGAGCGTGCTACTCGCTATAGCAAGAATTATTACCCTATTCCGTATCCTGAAGAAATTAGTAGTTATACGATTCATCGTCAAGCGCTTATGCTAGCCATTGCGCGCCAAGAAAGCCGATTTATCCCCTCTGTAGTTTCAACATCGTATGCCTTAGGAATGATGCAATTTATGCCATTTGTCGCTCGGGATATTGCAAAAAAAGAGAAGCTAGAGGATTTTTCAGTCTCCGCTATGTTTGATCCACGTATCGCCTATCTCTTTGGCAATATTCATCTCAATTTCTTAGAAAAAAGTTTATACCACCCGCTCTTTGTAGCGTATGCCTATAACGGTGGAATGGGCTTTACGAAGAAACATCTTCAAGCAGGTGCGTTTAGTGATGGAAGGTATGAGCCGTTTTTAAGTATGGAGACTATGATCAATGAAGAGAGTCGAGAGTACGGTAAAAAAGTACTCGCGAACTATGTCGTATATCGTCATCTTCTAGGAGAAGATGTTTCGATTAAAAATCTTTTCGAAATTTTACTGGTACCCGCTGCGACTGATCGCTTTCGAAACTAATTTCCATCTCAATTTCATCTGTTTTTGGTGCTTGGACTAACACATAGTTGGTCCATGCATTCGTTGTTGGAAGTAATTTGAGCAATGGATAATCTCTATTTAAAGGAGCGACGGTAAGATTTTCATCGGAACCATTGACTTGAAAACCAGAAAGTGTTACTTTTTCGAACGCGCCATCGCCTGATGCTTTGTATGTTCCAACAATAAATTTCTCACTCTCTTGTGTCACTAATTCATGATTGATTGGATTGATATAGGTGATAATGACAAAAGTTTTAGAGGTTTCAGAATTTTTTATTTCTATTTTTTTCGAGTTTGCCATACTGTAGTCAAGTGTTTTTTCATCCATATTATCAGCCAATTTTGAAGCACACCCACTCATTAAAAACGCTACTAAAACCACTGCCATAAAACGCATCATCATTCCTCATTCTTAACTCTTGCAAATATCAACTCATCAAAAGCTAAATCTTTTTTTGCTATTATTACTATGATAATAACATAAAAAGCAGGAAAAAATGAAATCCTTGGCTGTTGCATTTACAGGACCATCGGACAGCGGAAAAACAACGCTCATCCTCAAAGTGGCAAATATTCTTAAAAAAGAGTACGCGTTAGCCATTATCAAAAATGACCCCAGCGATAAAGCTGTCTTCGATGTTGAGGGCAAAGACAGCTGGAAGTTTGCACAAACAGGTGCTGAAGTAGTTGTTACATCGCCTACGCGAACGACACTTTTTTCCAAACGTCATAAAAGTTTGGATGACATCATCGCAATGTTAGGTGATTTCGACTTTTTGTTGGTAGAGGGACTCAAAACATTACCATTGCCTCGTATTGCTATTTTTCGCAATTCACTCAATGAGGACTATTTTGACTGTTCTGACGCAATTGCGATTGATGACAGCATCAACGTAAGCGACTATAACATCCCTTCACATATTGCGATTTTAGATCTCAACAACCCTGAGCAAGTCGTTGCTTGGATACACACTCATGCTAAGAAAGTGAAATAACATGCAAGAAATTTATGACGCTATAAAACGTTCTGCTATTCGAATTCGTGAAGCGATTGAATTTGATGATACAGGCTATTCTGAGAACATCAACTCTACGGGTGATACCCAACTCAAACTGGACATCAAAAGTGACCTCATCATCGAAGAAGAGTTTGCTAAAGTTCTTTCTATCAAAGAAATTGTCAGCGAAGAAAAAGAAGACAAAACGCCTCTGCATGACAATGGCATCTATGGCATTGGTTATGACCCGCTAGACGGTTCTAGCCTCATCGATGTGAACTTAAGCGTTGGTTCTATCTTTGGTATCTATGAAGGTGGTTACGATGGTAAACATCTTAAAGCAGCCGTCTATGTTGTTTATGGTCCTCGTGTTGAACTCGTCATCGCAGAAGATGATGTCAAAATGTACCGCCTCAATAAAAATAACGAATTTGTTTTCATCAAAGAGATTAAACTGAAAGAAAAAGGTAAACTCAACGCTCCAGGCTCAACCCAAATGTGTTGGGAGCCTAAACATAAAGCCCTTATTGATGCCATTTTTGCTGATGGGTATCGTTTACGTTACTCTGGAGGTATGGTGCCAGACTTGCATCAAATCCTTCTCAAAGGTGGTGGACTGTTCTCTTATCCTGCAACCAGTGATGTGCCTAAAGGCAAACTTCGTATGATTTTTGAAGTCTTCCCTTTTGCATTCGTTTATGAAAAAGCGGGTGGCGAAGCAATCGATGGCAAAAGAAGAGTACTTGACCTCTCTCCTTCACATCCTCATGATACTACACCATGTTTCTTTGGATCACATGCTGAAATAGAACGCGTTAAGAAGTGTTATGAGTAGTGAAGTAAACGATATTTACGAACAAGACCTGCAAGAGAAAAAAGTACTCCTGCAAGCATGCCAGCAGAATAAAAATGTTGTGACATGCAGCGATTGTGAAAAAATGTTTGAGTGTGAAACCCGTAAAACCTATGTCAAAGCTGTTTATGAAAGTATGGCTAAAGGACAAGGTGGCGGATTTGAGTTTTAACAATATTAATGAATCAATTTAACTAGGAAGAACGATGTCTCAAAAAGCCTACATTACAACCCCGATCTATTATGTTAACGATGTTCCTCACATCGGACATGCGTACACGACCATTATCGCAGATACCATGGCACGTTACTACCGTCTTAAAGGCTATGAGACCTATTTTCTAACAGGTACCGATGAGCACGGTCAAAAAATTGAAGAAGCGGCAAAAATGCGTGGTAAAACACCACAAGCCTATGCTGATGAAATCAGTGGAAAATTTAGAGCACTTTGGGATGAGTTTGAAATAAGCTACGATAAATTTATTCGTACTACCGATGTTGAGCATAAAACAGGTGTTCAAAAAGCCTTTCAAGTGATGTTTGACAAAGGTGACATCTACAAAGGTGAATATGAAGGTCACTACTGTGTCAGCTGTGAAACATTCTTTACAGACACCCAACTCGTTGATGAAGACAAATGCCCTGATTGTGGCAAGCTCACACGTTTAGTCAAAGAAGAAAGCTACTTCTTTAAACTTTCAAAATACCAAGAAGACCTTATCAAATGGTACAACAACGATGAGAAATGTGTCCTTCCAAAAGGCAAAAAAAATGAAGTCATCAGCTTTGTCAAACAAGGACTTCGTGATCTTTCCATCACGCGTACCAGCTTTGATTGGGGTGTAAAACTTCCTGCTTCCATGAACGATGATAAACACGTGATGTACGTTTGGCTTGATGCCCTTCTTAACTACACAACTGCTTTAGGGTATGGTACCGATGAGAAAAATATGGACTTTTGGCCGGCAACCATTCATCTTGTGGGTAAAGACATTCTTCGTTTTCATGCGATTTACTGGCCAGCATTTTTGATGAGCCTTGGTTTGGCTCTGCCAAAACACGTTGCGGCACACGGCTGGTGGACACGTAATGGCGAGAAAATGAGTAAAAGCAAAGGCAATGTCGTCAACCCTAAAGAGGTTGCTGATGCGTATGGCTTAGAAAACTTTAGATATTTTATGCTTCGTGAAGTTCCGTTTGGTCAAGACGGTGACTTTAGCCAAAAAGCGTTGATGGATCGCATCAATTCAGACCTTGGGAATGAACTTGGAAACCTCCTCAATCGTATCATAGGTATGAGTGGCAAATACAGCAATGGTGTGGTTAATTCTAAAGATGTAAGCAATTTCCATGCAAACGAACTTGCGGCAGTCGATGAGATTTTAAAAAATGTAGAAAACAACCTTTTAGAGCTTCAAACGAACCGTTATTTAGAAGATCTATGGAAAGCCCTTAGTATTGCGAATCAAGCCATTACCGTGCATGAGCCATGGGTAAAAATCAAAGAAGGCAAAGTTGATCAAGCACTCGCACTTGTGGCATTGGTATCGAATATCTTGGCACGCGTTGCAATTTTACTCCATCCTGTTATGCCAAAAACGACTGTAACGATTGCTAAAGCATTAGGCTTTGAGATCACAACAGCAAACTATGATAAATATGTTGTTAGAAAAAGCTTTTTAGATGAATTCCCAATTGAAAAAGTACCACCTCTTTTCCCTCGTATTGAAGAAGAATTGATGGCACAACCAACACCACCTGTTGTGGTTGAAGCTGCACCTGCAAAAAAAGATAAAAAAGAGGCAAAAATTGAGTCTATCATTACTATTGATCAATTTTTTGAAACCTCTCTCAAAATTGGAACCGTTTTAGAAGCGAGTATCTTAGAGGGAAGTGATCGTCTCTTAAAACTCAAAGTCGATCTTGGTGAGAGTGAACCTAGACAAATTGTTGCGGGTATTCGTGAATATTACACTCCTGAAGAGCTTATCAACACTCAAGTGTGTGTTGTAGCAAACTTGAAGCCTGCAACCATCAAAGGATTACTCAGCCAAGGTATGTTATTAGCGGCTAAAGATAAAGAGGGACTTTGCCTTGTACGACCTGAACGACCACGCCAAACTGGCGCATCTATTGGATGAAAATAGACAACTTTGTACGCATCATTGATGGGAGGCTTATTACAACGCCTCCTATTGATGCGTTTGCTACTATCTGCCTCGATGCCTCTCGTGTCTCACATGGCGATCTCTTTATTGATATTAACGCATCACGCGAACAAATTCATCAAGCCCTTTTAAAAGGTGCTTATGCCATTGTTACTACCCTTACATTTGAACACGAAGATGATGAGTGCGCTTGGATCGAAGTACGCTCTATAGAACATATCCTTATCAAACTTTTACGTTATACCATTACACAAAAGTCACTTGAGATGATAGTACTCTCGCCTGTGCAAGCTGCTCTTTTAGAGATGATTCAAACACCTCGCAGTATCAAATACTTACGAGATGATCTTTTCACGATTTCTAAAACCATTCTCGCGGCAAAAGAAGAAGATCGCTTTTGCCTTAGTAATCGTGCATTAGCTGAACAAATCGCTCCTGTTGCACACAAAATTGAAACTACCGTGCATACAAAGCCAACGATCGCTCAAAAAGGGTTGTTTTTGAGCTCTTTTGGCTACCAAGATCGCTATTATGTAGAGCAAAAAATTCCTTCTCTTTTTGTGGAAGAGCTCCTCGCATTACTAACGTTTTGTGATACGCATACTATTTCCTATACCTTAGAACACCTTGGATTTAATGAACATTGCTATCCGCAATTCATTACTCAAAATTTATGCAAAAAAGAGTTTGGAAGTAGTTCAAAAGCGCTTATTTTTGAACCACAAGAAACGCTTTTTTCAACGTTGATCTCTTATGTACAATCACAGATTGATTTTTCAAAGCTTATTCTCTGCCTTCCAAAACAACACAAAAATACTTTTGCTTTTAAAGGAGAGATTTTTTATTTTGAAACCATCGAAGATCTCGCCATTTTAAGTCAAAAATCATTTCAATATGCTCTTGTTTTAGGTGATAGAGAAGATTTTGAGCCTTTGTTTACCAAAACATCTACAACCCAACTTAGCCTCTTTTAAAAGGAGTTTTTATGTTACTCATCGATAACGAATCCAATACACCTTTACAGCTTGATATCTTGGAAAAAATCTGCAAAGAGCATACATCAAAAGAGGTTGAACTGCTCATCATTGATGGGCAAAGTATGCACGAGCTCAATCTTGAACATAGGGGTATGGATAAAACGACAGATGTGTTAAGCTTCCCTGTTGATGATTTTCCACATGCCCCTCTTGGTTCTATTGTCATTAACTACGAGCTAGCTTCTCAAAAAGCACAAGAGTTAGGTCATACTATAGAGGAAGAGACAACGCTTCTTTTTATCCACGGGATGCTGCACTTACTAGGCTTTGATCATGAAATTGATCATGGAGAAATGAGAGAAGAAGAAAAAGCATGGATCAAGCAGTATAATTTACCAGAAAGTTTAATTGTTCGCACAGAGGAGTAATGTATGGTAACGATTGGTATTGTGATTTTTCCACAAGTCGAAGAGCTTGATTTTGTAGCCCCTTTTGAAGTGTTAAGCTATATCAATAAAATACAATCCAATAGTACAAAAGTCCTTCTTATCGCTCCAACAGAAGAGCCCATTCACGCATTCAATGGTCTTCGAGTCCTCCCCGATGTCACTTTGAAGAATTGCCCTCCCTTAGATATTTTACTTTTCCCTGGTGGAAAAGGCCGAAGTGAATGGATGCAAAAATCTATGATACAAACATTCATCAAAACACGTTACGAAGAGTTGACATACCTTGCGTCCGTATGCACAGGAGCGTTTTTTCTTGCAGAAGCGGGTATGCTCTTAGGTAAAGAAGCAACAACGTATCATAGTGCCTTTGATGAACTGGCAAATTATGGTGTTAACGTTGTCTCTTCCAAAGTAGTACATGATGGAAAGATTATTACCGCAGGTGGAGTCAGTTCAGGATTGGAATTGGGATTTTATCTTTTACGTGAACTCTTTGGGGTTACCTTAGCGCAAGAAGTTGCTGATAAAATTGAATATAAAATCAATATAACGCATCTTTAATTCACACTAAAAACGTTTTATTTTCCTTTAGTAGGAGTATCGATAGTGATATAACCCATTTGATAAAGCTTATCGAAGATTTTAGAGGCAATTGGTCCACCTTCACTACCACCATGACCTCCATGCTCAACTAAAACAGTGACAACATACTGAGGATTTTCATAAGGGCCATACGTTGTTAACCATGCGTGAGAGCGTTGATAATAGTCCATATCTTCTTCACGCATACGTTTTTTATCAGTTTGAGAAATACCAACAACTTGTGCTGTTCCTGTCTTTGCAGCGATTTTAAAAGGTGCTGTTACATTGATATGTCTTAATGCCGTACCACCAGGGACATTGGCAACTTCATACATACCCTCACGAGTAACTTTTAGATAGCGTTTTTCGCTCTCACTGACAATATTAGGATCAACTGGAAAATCAAGTGGAACATCGTTTATTTTACTTACAAAATGAGGGGTAACTCCATTACCTGTCGCTAAGAAAGCGGTATATTTGGCTACTTGAACAGGCGTTACAAGGAAGTATCCTTGACCAATGGAGCTAATGAGCGTTTCACCTTGTGACCATCCCTTACCAAAGCGTGCTTTTTTCCATTCACGGCTTGGTACGGTTCCCATAAACTCACGAGGAAGATCAATACCTGTTTTTGCAGCAAATCCTATTTTAGAAAGAAATGGTGCAATAATATCAATACCCGTTTTGAGGCTTGCTTTGTAAAAGTAGTCATCACAACTCTCACGAATTGCTCGAACATACGAGATCATACCATGTCCCTCTTTTTTCCAATCACGGAACACCCGTCCACCAAGTTCCATCGTACCGGTAGATTCAAACGTTGTATTGGGAGTAATAATGCCAGAATTCATCATTGCCATTCCCACGCCCATTTTGACAACAGAGCCTGGAGGGTAGAGACCATTAACGAGTTTATTGGTAAAAGGATGGTTTAAATCATTTGCTAAGATTGCCCACTCTTCCCGAGTGATACCGCTCACGAATTTATTTAAATCATACTCTGGGAAACTGGCTGCTGCTAATATTTCACCATTTTTAGCATTCATAACCACCACAGCACCACTATCATCTCCAAAAAGTTCTGCAATATAACGTTGCAATTCTAAATCAAGACTAAGCACAAGATCATTACTGACAGGCAGTGTTTTACTCACCTGCTCAATCTCTTGGTTAAACGCTGTTACTTTTGTCTTTTTTTCACCTTTAATACCCTGCAAAACAGTATTATAGTACTTCTCAATACCTGTTTTACCTGAAAAACCTACTAGCTTGGCTGTAGCATCTTCTGCAACATCTTGAGTATTTGACTTACCCACATAACCAATCACATGTGAGGCAAGCGAGCCATAAGGATAATGCCTTTTAGAAGTAATTTTGATCTGAAGGTTGTCATGTTGCGCGATTTTGGCAAAGTGTGGAATCAGTTTTTCATAGGGGATAAAACTAATAACATCGACAAAATCATGATTGTATGCAGAGTCTGCTTTGACATACTCTTTCATCATATCTTTCACACTCGCATCTGGCAATGTCTCTGCTAAAAAAGCAATCTCTTCTTCTAACACAGTTCGATTTGATTTGAGACTTAGTCTTGGTTTTAATCCAATTGAGAAACCTAAACGATTGACAGAAAGAGGTTTAAGTTTGCGATCTAAGATAACTCCACGTAAAGGCGCAAGTTCTTCTACTTTAACCGCATTTTGTTTTGCTATCTCTTCATAATATGCATTGGACTTAATGCTAATATAATAAACCCGTACTAAAAGAGCAATCCACACCGAAATGAAGATAGCAAGCGTAATCTTAATTCTCACCGGGACACCCTAAAAAACATGAAGGAGAGAATAGAATCAATCGCGATATAGTAAAAATAGTAATTTGAAAAATAAGGAAATGTCTCATTGTCCAAATACGCAAAAAAAGCATTCAATAAAAAATGTCCAAGATAAGCGATGCTCACATATGCCGCTAAAATACAATTATCGCATGTAATAACATTTTGAATTTTATAAATTGCAAACTTGTAAACAATTACAAATAAAATCACGTATGAAAAAAGATAAAAACCTTTAGAGAGGTCATACACACATAGATAGAGAAATGCTAAAAATAAGGGCATAGCATTTTCTTCATGTCGATTAAAATTAAGAATAAGATAACAAAAAACCACGCCCACAAAAGAAGGGATAAATGGATAAAGTGATGACATTACAAGGCCAGCAAGTAGCCATCCACTGATCCAAAAGAGGGTTAGATAGTTTTGATCAGCGCTATTTCGTCGCATATTGGAAAATGTTTGCATTTAATACAATCCGCCCAAATTTTATGAGCAGGAAGCGCCTCTTTAGGAATTTCACTAAAACCAACTGATTCAAAAAAAGCTTTTTGATACGTTAGTGTAAAGACTTTTTTAACACCTAATGACTCACCCTCTTTTAGGAGGTTTTCGATTATTCCTTTACCAACACCTTTACCTCTACAACCATCTTTTACAACAAGACTGCGTATTTCTGCTAGATCATCGGCATGAAAATGTAGAGCGCCAAATCCAATGATTTGATCGTTTTCTTTCGCTAAGATGTAAGAACGAATATTGGTTGCCATCTCATCCGAACTTCGAAAGAGAATAATACCTTTTTCTACTTCTGGCTTAACAACATCTTGCATATGTACAATATCGCTGAGTTTTGCTTTGGTATAAGTAATCATAATTTCTCTCCAAAAAGCGTTTCAAAAATAGCGTTCAAAGCCTTGTCAATTCCTTTTTTACTACTGCTAGAAACCAAAATAGCATCTGGATAATTTTTTTTAATCACACTAATTTCACTCTGTTTTAATTTATCCAATTTCGTAAAAATACGTAAAATAGTCTGATCAGGTCTTACAATTTCTTGTAAATAGTCATGTACCGCTTGATCTATCTCTAAGAAAGGGTGTCTTGAATCAATCAGGTGTACAAATGTACGAATGGAAGCACGTCTTTTAATATAATCTGTCAAGTTTTTCTGCCACTCTTCTTTAAGGCTGTGAGATACTTTTGCATATCCAAAGCCTGGAAGATCAACCAACTGCGCATGGTATGTTTTTTCATCCTTGCTCAAAACAATTTGAAAAAAGTTGATAAGCCGTGTTTTACCTGGGGTTGAAGAGCTTTTTGCCAGTCCTTTTTTATTGGTCAGTGCATTAATAATGGAGCTTTTACCCACATTACTTCGCCCAATAAACGCGACCTCGCTCATACCTTCTGGTGTCGTCTCTTCCATTTTGGAAGCAGACTTCACAAAGAAAGCGTCTTTAACTTTGATCACTGTTTTTTATCCTCAACCTTGAAGATAAATTTTACAGGTGCAGCACCTTTGCCATCTACTTCATAGTGACCACTGATTTGGTCTACGCGAATAAAATCACCATACACTTTTTTATCGGTTTCAATCTCATGCAAAAATGCTTTTTTCTCTAATGTGTAAAGGCTTTTGCTTGGCTCATATGTCATTTTTTCTGCTTCACCATAATACTTCTTCTGGTTCATCGTTAAGTTGCCTTTTGCATCACCTGTAGCAATATAACGGATAGGCTGTTTTTTATCATCAAATTCTATGGTCACTTTTTTTGCAGTCAACTTATCACCCTCTTTGATGACAACAACATGTCCCTCAAAAATACTGATTTTTTTCTTTTCATCTGCAAAAAATTTCTCTGCTGTCACTTCAACTTCTGCAGCTACAAGCATACTTGAAATACCTAAACAAAGTGCTATAAGTCTTTTCATCTATTTTTTCTTCTTTCCTACTGGTTCTTGTATAAAGGAGTGTATATTTGTTGCACTTATTGTGCCTTCTTTCATCTGATAAACAAATGAAAGCCCATGACTACGGCTCTGTTGCTGTGCAAAAATAAAGGGTTTTTCACTGCTTAAAATCTCTTGTTTAAGGTCATAAAAGATGTCTTCACCATCCAAAGAAACGCCATCATCTCTATAATAATGCGAATTCGTTTTAAAATGCATAATATTATTTTGCAGTACACCCTCATCTGAGGTTAAAACACCTCGTAATCCATCTTTGGTTTTATGTCCTGCATTGATGACATACAGTTTATCAAAATCCTGAAAACGTGCTACACGTTCTGAATGCACAATACTCTCTACCAATCCTTCTTTAATCTGATAGTTTTGAGCATTAAAGAGCTCTACTTCAGGAATTAAATTGCCATCAGTATCTACAATATTAATGGTGTACGGCTCTTTAATCATTAAAAATATCATCATGCCGAAGAAAAGTAATGTTGTGTATGAAAGAAGTTTTAGAGCCAAAGTTTTACAAATGCCTCACTCAAGTTTTCTTTTTCGACTACAATGTCGATCATCTCTCGAACTGCCGCTTTTCCACCCTCTTTTGTAAGCACAATATTAACAGATTCTGTCACCATCGGCAAAGCATCTGCTGGAGCGAAAGAGAGTCCAACTGCACGTAAAAGAGATAAATCATTCAAATCATCTCCAATAGCGGCGACTTGGTCAAAACGAAGTCCTTCTTTTTCTAATATCTCTTGCAAGACTGCTTTTTTATTTTTCACATCTTGATAAAGATACGTAATGCCAAGTTCTTTTGCACGACGCTCTACAACACGTGAACTTCTCCCTGTAATAATGGCTGTTTTTTTACCTAACTTCATCCATGAAACAATACCAAAACCATCTTTAACATGAAACGTTTTAAACTCTTCAACGTCACTGTTGCCATACATAATTCCACCATCGGTAAGACAACCATCCACATCAAAAACCAATAATTCAATCATTACAATACACCCTTAGTACTAGGAATTCCAGCACGTTCATTTTTAACAAGACTACGACGAAGTGCGACAGCAAATGCTTTAAACGCAGCCTCTAAAAGATGATGCTTATTTTTTCCACGGCGTGCTACGATATGTGCACTTATGCCAGCATTCACTATAAGCGCTCTAAAAAACTCTTCCGCGAGTTCAACATCAAACTCGCCTACTTTGCCTTCCATATCAACTTCATAGACTAAATAAGCACGATTACTGAGATCAAGAGCACACTCAACCGCAGCTTCATCCATCACGACAACAGCATTTCCATAACGCTCAACGCACTCAATTGGGTAAATAGAAGCACGCAAGGCTTGTCCTAAAACGATACCTACATCTTCAACGCTGTGGTGAAAATCAATATGCGTATCGCCTTTACAACTAAGTGTTAAATCGATGAATGAATGTTTTGCAAATGCTTCAAGCATATGATCAAAAAAACCAATACCTGTTTTAATATTGGCAGTTCCTGTACCATTTATTTCTAATTCCACACTAATCTGTGTCTCTTTGGTTATGCGTTGTACTGTTTGCATACTATTCCCTTACGATAAATGAGCCTTTATAAAGCCCTTTTGCAATGAAATCAGAGGCTTCTGCTTCACTGCCAAATCCTTTCAGCCATACACGATAAATCGGTTGATTTTCAAAGGTTCCCTCTTTAATAATCGCATTGTAGCGATTATTAACATTCATATTGCTTTGAGCATAACGTGTTGCACCATCTTTACTTCTAAACGCACCAATTTGGATGAGATAATCTGTTTCAACCACGCTCTCTTTTGGAACTCCTGCAGGGGCTACAACACCAGCAAAACCTATAACTTCAATTCCAACAGGACCTGTGCCATTGGCAACAAGATCTATGCGTGTTGCAGCCGTATAGGAGAGATCAATAATGCGTGTACCAACAAAAGGACCACGGTCATTGACACGTACCACAATACTTTTATTATTTTTGAGATTGGTCACCTTAAGCATCGTATTCATTGGAAGTGTTTTATGCGCAGCTGTCATATCATACATATTGTAAACTTCACCATTGGAAGTTTTTTTACCATGAAAATCTTTACCATACCAACTGGAGATTCCACTAAAATAATCTCCTACACTAACCATGGTAGGTGTATACGTTTTTCCATCGATGGTATAAGGACGCATCGTTGCTTTATGCATCGCGGCAGAATCATTAATAGGGCCGCTTCCTTCAGGTGGTGCCATTGTAGGCGTAGGACGAGGACCTCGATAAGCATAACTATCGTTTCTAGAAGCACATCCATAAAAGGATAAAAGCATCACAACACAAAGGCTTAATCCACTAATTTTTCGGAATGACAATACTCTCTCCCACTTTCACAAGGGCATTCTTTTTCTTATTGGCTTTAATCAATTGTGCGACAGGAATATCGTATTTTTTAGATACAGTTTCTATCGTATCGCCTGCTTTAATAATATAAATTTTTTCAGCGCCACTTGTAGAGGCAGGAGTTGAAACTGGCATCGGTGTACCACCAGCGACAACCAATTCTGTTTTAGGCTTGAGTGCAGCACTTTTAAGATTATTAAGTTCCATTAACGATTGAGTACTCATCCCATATCTTTTAGCAATACTTTGTAGAGAGTCACCTTTTTGGGTGGTGTAAACAGCATATTTTTGAGGCTCTTTGGTTTGATCAAAATTTTGAGTGAATGCAATTTGACGATCTTGCGGAATATAAAGATACCCTTTTGATCCGATAGGAGAAGTGAAAGCGTGTTTTAGATGAGGATTGTACGATTTTAGTTCACGTAACGAAATACCAATACTTTCAGATACATCTTTAAGGTGTGTACCACTTGGTACAGAGACTGAAACAAACGTTGCATTATTGGCTCGATTTAAAAGGTATTCAGAGCCATTGTCAAGCATGATATCTGTACTACCTGAGATAAAGCTCATCATCAAAATTTTGCGAATATAAAGTCTGCTTTCCTTGGGAAGATACTTTTGGCTCTCATCTAAGAGAACATTAATGTCATCTGTACCCGCTTTTGCAATCGCTTTTGTAACAGCACCTTCACCGCAATTATACGCTAATGCAGCAAGATACCATTTTCCAAACATATCATGTAAACGTTTTAAATATGCAATAGCAGCTTCTGTGGATTTGATAGGATCACGTCTTTCATCAACGAAAGCATTTTCAACAAGTCCATAACGACGCGCTGTTTCTGGGATAAACTGCCAAAGACCAGAAGCTTTAGCAGGAGAAGAAGAATAAGGATCAAAACTTGATTCAGTCATAGCAAGGTATAAGAATTCTGTTGGGACTCCTGCTTCTTGCATTTTTTTCTGCAAGATAGGCACAAAACGATCGCCACTTTCTAGCGTACGCAAAAAGTGTTTGGTCTTATAAACTTCAACATCTTCTTTCATTGAGATAAAGATAGAATCTTTTAAAAAGGTGTTTGGAAGGTCGAAGTTTTTAAGAGCGGTGAGTTGTTTTTCGTAGTTATTATCGGTATTTAAAAAAGCATGGAGACTCTGAAACAGGAAAAAAAGGATTAAAATAACCTTATACATGCCTCTCCTTTAGTGTGTATTTATCGCTTAGTATTTATTAGATTGTATCTAACTTTATCTTTTCTAAAGCTTTAAAGAGTGTAAAAGCATTTTTTGAGGTCAAATTGTGAAGTTCAGTGACACTTATGTTTAAAAGCTCAGACATCTTTTGAGCTACTAAAAGTGTATAGGAAGGTTCATTGCGTTCACCTCTATACGGCATAGGCGTAAGGTAGGGGGCATCGGTTTCAAGAAGCAATTTATCTTTAGGAATGAGCGGTAAAACTTCGATTAAATTTTTAGCATTTTTAAATGTTAATACGCCACCAATGCCAAAATAAAACCCTTTATCCGCTAAATCAAGTAAATGTTTTGAAGCATTATAGCAGTGTAAAACACCGCCAACGACATCAGCATTTTTTTCAACTAAAAGATGTTTGCTATCTTCATTTGCATCACGGATATGTACAATCAAAGGTTTTTTGAGCTCTTTGGCAAGCTCAATTTGTTTTACAAATACATCTTTTTGTTTCTGCTTTTCAGCCTCTTTTTCTGCGGCATCTTCTGGCAATCGAAAATAGTCTAGCCCACATTCTCCTACCGCAATACATTTTTCATCGCTCAAAAAAGATCGTAGTATTTTTTCGTCATACTGTTCATGATGGTATGGATGGATACCTGTTGCAAAAAAGATATGACTATAGCGATGAGAAAGCTCTTGGGCATAGCTTAAATCTTCAATATCAGCACCAGGGATGATAATACCTTGCACCCCTTGTTCATAAGCATTTTTAATAACATCATCAACATCATCACGAAAACGTGCATCATCAAGATGACAGTGCGTATCAATAATCATCAAGCAACCTCTACCCTATTTTTTCCATTCTTTTTAGCAGTATACAGTGCCTTATCGGCTTGATTGATCATCTCTTCGACACTCTCTAGATCATTAAATGTTACACCAATAGAGACAGTTACATTAAGATTTTTTGCCTCTTTTACTTTTATATGTAATGGAGAAATCGCATTTTTGAGTTTTAAGAAAAATTCTAATGCTTTTTTCTGATCACTATTTTTGAGTACGACACAAAACTCATCTCCACCCAAACGCGCAATTAAATGCTCATGTGTTAACTGTTTTTCAAGTGCCCTAGCGAGCTCAACAATCACGGCATCTCCAACATTGTGTCCTAATGTGTCGTTTATCTGTTTAAAACTATCAACATCAATCAACGCCAACGCAAAAGACTCATTTTTCTTTTTTGCTTCTTTATAATATGTTTGCATCGCATCAAAAAAGTATCGTCTGTTCGCTAGTCCACTTAAAAAATCATTTTGCGCCATATCTTCAATTTTAGCGATATATTCTAAAGAGTCAAGGGAGTTATTGATACGACACGCAATCTCTTCCCTAGTAAAAGGTTTATTGATAAAATCATTGACACCAATTTTGAGAAACTTAGCCGAAATGAGCTCTTGGTTACTTGCCGTCATCGCAATAATAGAAAGCTCATTTTTACTATAAAGCTTGCGTACCTCTTTGGTGAGTTCAACACCATCAATAACAGGCATTAAATAGTCTGTCAAAATGAGTTTAATATCAGGATTGTCACGTAAAAAAGCAAGTGCTTCTTCACCATGTGCAGCCACAAGAACTTTAAACATCTGGTGCTGTAAAAGGGACTTTACTTGAGAGCGTGTTGCCATCGAATCATCAACAATCATCACTTTAATATCGCGATTTTTATGAAGCCTTTCAATGAGTGTAAAGATATAATTGACATCATCAATATTGCCCTTATACACATAATCAATTACATCTTTTTTTAAAATTTTTTCACGTATTTCTTGATCCATAGTACCTGTAAGAATAATAGAAGGAATTTTATACGACAAGATCAGATCAACCACTTCGCCATCAGGTGCGTCAGGAAGGTTAAGATCAAGTAGTGCTACAAAATAGTCACTATTTTTTTCAACAAGGCTTTTTGCCTCTTCAAACGTATAGGCTGCATCAACATCAAAGTCTAAACTTGTTTCCATTTTTTTAATGATGAGTTTGGAAAGTGCCTTGTTATCTTCAACAATTAAAATTTTTTCGCGTGCCATCAATCATCCTAAACATTACATATAATCTTAGTTTGATTTTAACATAAACTTTTTGGGAGTTTTCTAAAGAGGTGGCGGTGGAGGATCAAACCACCGCCTAAAAAGTGTATAAACGAGCGTAAATTAAGGAATCATCCACGTAAAGATATACGCTTGTGCCATTGTCATTAAGCCCATAATAGCAACAAGAATTAAACTGTGTTTTACAGTAAATCTAAACAAGTCTGACTCTTTGCCAACGATACTTGCAGATGCACATGCAATAGAGATGGACTGAGGAGAAATCATCTTACCACATACACCACCTGTTGTATTTGCTGCAACCATCAAGGTTTCATTGAGACCAAGCTGTTGTGCTGTATTTTGTTGCAATCCGCAGAAGAGTGCGTTTGATGAAGTATCTGAACCTGTCAAGAATACACCCAACCAACCTAAGATTGGAGAGAAGAATGGGAACAAGAAACCAGTGTTTGCAAGCACAAGTGCCATTGTTGTTGACATACCTGAGTAGTTCATAACAAATGCAAAACCTAAAACCATACCAATAGATAAAATTGCCCATTTGAGTTCAAACAAGGTTTCACCCATTGTTTTAATCGCTGTGCGGATATTAACTCTAAGAATGAACATAGAAATAATCGCTGCAAAGAAAATAGCAGTTCCTGTTGCAGAGATTGGGTTAAAGGTATAGATGACAGGGAAAGCTGTTGGTTTAGCAACAATTGGAGCCATTTTAAAAATCGCATTACTGATGCTACTAAACTCAAAGTTAAAAATGGTACCCGCCATAATAGCGCCTTTTGCAAAGTACGCTTTGAAAGCATTGGTTGTCCAAATGGTTACCATGATAGAAAGAATAATAAATGGAGACCATGCCTTTAGAACTTCTCCACCTGTATGCGCTTTTTGTGTCTCTCTTTCAAGCTCTGCTGATACATGACCTTTTAAGACATTTTTCGGTTTCCAGAATTTTAAGAAAACAGTTAAAGAAACGATAGAAAAGATTGCAGATGTTACGTCCGGTAACTCTGGTCCAATAAAGTTTGATGTTAAATATTGAGACAATGCAAAGCTACCGCCTGCAACGATCGCTGCTGGCCATACTTCTTTTACACCTCTCCAACCGTCCATCATCGCAACAATCCAAAGAGGAATGATGATAGAGAGGAATGGAAGCTGACGTCCCGCCATCGCACCTACTAAAAATGGATCGATGCCTGTTACTTTACCCGCAACCAAAATAGGAATACCCAATGCGCCAAACGCTACTGGTGCAGTATTTGCGATCAAACAAAGACCTGCGGCATAAATTGGCTGAAAGCCAAGACCTACAAGAATTGCTGCTGTAATTGCAACAGGTGCACCAAAGCCCGCAGCACCCTCAAGGAAAGCACCAAAGGCAAAACCAATTAAGATAACTTGGATACGTTGATCGTCTGTAATCGTAAGAATGGAGTTACGAATAATTCCAAACTGACCACTTTTAACCGTTAACTTATAAAGGAAAACGGATGCTACGATAATCCAAGCAATTGGCCATAGACCGTACAAGAATCCATAACCTGCAGAAGCAACTGCCATGTTGGTAGGCATACCAAATGCTACGACTGCAACAATCATTGAAAGTGCAAGTGTAATGGTAGCAGCGAAATGACCTTTCATTCTAAATACAGCAAGTGCTAGAAAGAAAAAGACAATAGGGATCAGCGCCACAAGTGCTGATAGTCCTAAACTGCCCGCAACGGGCGCATAAACTTGTTGCCAAGTTTGCATACAAACCTCCTCATAAATGTAAACTCTACACGCAGAGTAAAGGAAAGGTATGATAATCGTATGATTTTTACAACAAGCAGAAAAGAGGTGCAAAAAAGATGTTACAAATTTGCACTCTCTAAAAGGGATTTTGCAAAAACAATTGCCTCTTCACTGACATTTTCACCACTGACCATTCGGGCCAACTCAACAATGCGTTCTTCGTTTTGAAGTGGTACAACGTGGCTTGCATGGGAAGCATCTTTGGTCACTAAAAAGTGTTGGTTCGCCACAGAAGAGAGTTGTGGCTGATGAGAGATTGCAAAGATTTGATACTTAGTTGAAAGCGTTTTTAAAACATTTGCCACACTCATGGACTCTTTTCCACTCAAATTTGCATCAATCTCATCTAAGATTAAAACACCACCCTTTGAGAGTAAAAATTCATTGTGAGTTGCAAGGAAAGCTAAGCGTACTCGGTTGTACTCACCTGAGCTTATTTTTTTAAGATCTACTTTTCCAAGATTGACGTGTAAAACATCAAATCCTAACTCGCACAAGGTACCCTCTTCTAGTCGTAAATGAAGTGTTGGCATATAGAGTTGTGCAAGATAATCGTTTAATCGCTCTTCCAATAAAGGGAGATATTTTTGGCGTACTTGGCTGATTTTACGGCTTTGCTCAGTGACACTGCTCTCATATTTAGCTACTGTTTTTTCAAGTTGCGCTTTTTCAAAAGCAATGTTTTCATAACGTGCAAGTTCTTCTTGGCGCTTTTGTTTGTGCTCCAAGGCTTCTTCAATGGAGCCATACCGTTTTTTAAGCTGTGCAATCTTTTCGATACGATCTAAAAGAGATTCGACATCAATCTCTTCGAGTGCTTCTAAGGTTTCATTTTGTTTTTCAAAAACGAGTCTTAATTCATTCATGCACGCATCAAAAAAGCTACTATCGGCTTCGATAAGATTTAAAACCTCTATAACACTGCCTTCAAGCTCAAAGACCGTACTTGCTTTTTGCATAGCTTGTTCGATCTTCTCTTTTTTAGAGAGTGATTTTTTAAAACTTACCAATTCTTCATCTTCACCGATCTTGGGTGAGACCTCATCGATTTTGGCTATTTCAAAACGTGCAAACTCTTTAAGGTCTTCAATTTTTTTCTCTTCTGCTTCAATGCGATCTAGCTCTTCTTTAACGTTTTTATATTCGTTAAATAATGTTTCAAATTTACTCACATTATCTGTATGAGCAGGCTCTTTGCTTGCACAAACGCCATCCAGCAAGCCTAAAAGACGATTGTTCTCAAATTCACTGTTATCTTTCATGGAGAGATAATTGATAAATGTTCGAGAGAGTTCTACCATTCCTTTTTTAGAAACGGCTTGTGTATTGATAAAATAACGCGCATTTTTTGCTCGAAGAAATTTAAAAACATTCGGTTCTTCCTCTTCAAATCCAAATGCTTCTAATCCTAAGTTTTGCCCAACAATAGCTTCTATAACATCTGCATGAACTTCTCCATAACCAAACAAGGAGAGTAAGCCTTGCATTAAGACAGATTTACCAGCACCACTTGGACCGCTAAAAACGACTAAACCTTTTTTAAACTCGATATCACACTCAGCAAACGAGAGATGGTTCTTTATTAACAATCGCTCTATCACACATGCCCCCAATGCAATTTCTTTTTCAAAATTTCAAAATAATCACGATCTAAACTATGAATAAGCTCAGCACCTTGTTCCGCGATGCATACACTTACACGTTCAACTTCATTCATGGTATAGGTATCTTGCCCATCAACAACAATCACGGTATCCCCATCACTTTCAAAGGAAACCTCAAAATCAACAGGCAAAACCAAAGGTCGTTGTGTTAAGGAGTGTGGACAAATCGGTGTTAAGATAAGTGCTTCAGTGAGGGGAAAAACGACAGGACCACCAGCGGAGAGATTGTAGGCTGTTGAACCCGTTGGGGTTGAGATGATAAGCCCATCGCCATAATAAGAATTAAAAAGTTGACCATCAACATACGCTTTAATATTGCTCATATGAGAAATTTTTGAACGCGATAAAACGACATCATTAAATGCAACTACTTTTTCAACTTTTCCATTGACATGTAATGAGACTTCTAGCATCATTCGTGTATCAATACGGTAATTTCCAATAAAAAGATCTTCAATAAAATGGCTAATCTCATCCGTTTGAATATCGGTTAAAAAGCCTAATTGTCCGGCATGGATGCCAAGAACAGGCTTATGGTACATCAAGCTTCTACGACACAGTGAGATCAGTGTACCATCACCACCAAGAGAGATCAGAAAATCGCTCTCTTTGCACATTTGATCAAAATTTACACCTTGACCACATCCCAATATTTGGGCACTTTTCTCTTCTATCAACAGTTTGACATTGTGTTTGCTCAGTGCAGCTTCAATCTCATGCACATAGCCACACAGTGTGCCATCATTGGGCTTGCTGACAAGTCCCACTGTCGAAATAGTCTTTAATTTTTGAGTATGATTGGTTATTTTCATGATAACTCATTCTAGCGTGTCTTTTATTAATCAGTGTTTATGCTATAATTCGCCGATATGACAGACCTTCTAAAGAGGTTAAAATACGAGGAGCACTACAATGAAACATCTCTTTTTCGTAGCTATGGCACTGTTGTTATTCAGTGGTTGTACCTACAAAAATGAAGCACTGAACTTAGAATCTTACAAAGCAGAGTACCAAGGACCACTCTCACGTGATAAGAAAATCGTCTATTTACGAACCGTAAAAGACTTACGTGCGAAGAAGAATATTATTGGTTATGTTGATCAAAAAAGTACCAACACAATCTACTTCTACAGCAATGAAAACTTTGCTGAAAAATATACTGAAGGGTTGGGCTATGCCCTTAATCTCGCTGGCTTTAACACCAATGCGTCAACAAATGAAGCAAATTTAGTGGTTGAAGTTGCGATCAAAGACATTGAGATTGTTTACAATGATAAAAACTTTGATGCAAATCTCAAAGGTGAAATTGAAATCGAAGTTGTTGTACGTAAAGGTGATGAAGTTATTACACAAAACTTTAGACAAAAAGGCAGTAAATGGATTGCTCCATCTTACAGTTCTAAAGATTTAGAACCTTTCTTATACACACTCTTTGCAGATAGTATCGATCAAATCGTCGCACGTTTAACACGTATGTAACACTAAAGGGAAGAGAGATTCTCTTCCCTCCTCTCTTACCAATTACTCACAACCACCCTATTTCTTCCATATTTTTTCGCTAAATAAAGCGCTTGATCCGACTCTTCTAAAAGAGCTTCTTTGTCAGTAATGACAGGGCTTAGAGAACAAATACCTAAACTGACGGTAACTTGAACAATTTCTTGTGTTGCCCCAACCATTGCAACCGTTGTTTTTTCAACTTTTCCACGCAATCTTTCTGCTAAAAGTTCAGCTTCCGCTTTACTCGTATTTGGTGTAATGATCGCAATCTCTTCGCCACCATAACGTGCAACGATATCGCTATCGCGCACAACTTCCAATACAAGTTTAGATAGGTTTGTCAGCACTTCATCACCAACAGTATGCCCATACGTATCGTTGATTTTTTTAAAATAATCAACATCCAGTAGTATCAACGTTAAAGGAAGTTTATACCGTTTTGAGAGGGCTACTTCTTCACAAATTCTCTGATCAAAATAACGTCTATTTTTGAGCCCTGTTAGTGCATCAGTGATACTTTCATGTTGTAAAATCGCAATATCTTTTACATCATTTGTTGTTTGTAGCGCGAGCTGTCCTACGACATAAGCAAATATACCCTCTAAAAGAAGCATAACGGAAACAACAATCGAAAGAAGACTCAGTTCTTCACGCATAAGCCAAAGGTTATATCCAAAAACAAAATAACAGATGATAAAAAAGAGGATAAGAACACTTAAAACTTTCCAACGTTTTTTCAAATTTCCGTCTGGAAGTTCAAGAATCAAACGCTTGATGGGAGTAAGAGAACGCACTAAAAAAAGAGCACCAATAACGAGTAACGCTAATTCAAAGATAATCATAACTGGATGCATGTAACCCCAAGATTAGAGAATTTTTTAAACAGCAAGTGAAGGATTGTACCACAAAAGATGACAATGTTTTCTAAAATAAACTAAAGAAAAGCTACATTTAGCTATACTAATATCTTTTAAAAAACGACATTCAAAGGGTACGACAAGAACCCTTCATTTAGGATAAACATTGAGAAGTCATTATTGTACAGATTTAGATGTCGCCAACATTGGCGAAATTGTAGAAGTGTGTGGCTGGGCAAACAGTCATAGAGATCATGGTGGTGTTATCTTTATCGACCTTCGTGACAAATCAGGTCTTGTTCAATTGGTATGCGATCCAGCAGATAGTGCCACTGCACACGACATTGCCTCTCATGTCAGAGATGAGTTTGTTCTCAAAGCAAAAGGTAGAGTAAGAGCACGTGGTGAAGGACTAGAAAACCCACGCCTTAAAACAGGTAAAATCGAAATTATTGTCGATGAACTTATCATTGAAAACGCAAGTGAGACCGTTCCGTTCGTCATTGGCGATAACAATGTCGGTGAAGATGTACGCCTTAAATATCGTTACTTAGATCTTCGTAACCACAAATCATATGAAATTTTTAAACTCAGAAGTAAAGCAACCGTTGCTGTTCGTAATTCACTCGATTCACAAGGTTTCTTGGAAGTTGAAACACCTATCTTAACCAAATCAACTCCAGAGGGTGCAAGAGATTATCTTGTTCCAAGTCGTGTACACAATGGAGAATTTTATGCGCTTCCTCAATCTCCTCAGCTTTTCAAGCAACTTTTAATGTGTGCTGGATTTGATCGTTATTTTCAAGTAGCAAAATGTTTTCGTGATGAAGACTTGCGTGCAGATCGTCAACCAGAATTTACACAAATTGATATTGAGATGAGTTTCTGCGACCAAGAAGATGTCATGAAAGTCACAGAAAATCTTTTGAAAGATGTTTTCAAAGCATGTGGACATGAAATTCAAATCCCATTCAATCGTATTCGATACAAAGAGGCTATGGAGAAGTATGGTTCTGATAAACCTGACCTTCGTTATGACCTTAGTATGATTGATGTCATCGATATCTTTGCAAACTGTAAAAATGAAATTTTTAGCAACATCGCGAAAGATACTAAGAAAAACCGTATCAAAGCACTCAAAGTACCAAATGGCGACAATATCTTCTCAAAACGTCAAATGCAAGGTTTTGAAGAGTATGTAAGAAAATTCGGTGCTACAGGACTTGGGTATTTCCAAATGAAAGAAGATGGTCTCAAAGGACCTTTAACAAAATTTTTTGATGATACAGATCTTCAAAAAATTGTCGATGCAGCGAACCTTCAAGTAGGAGATGCTATTTTCTTTGGTGCGGGTCCAAAAAAACTTGTTCTTGACTATATGGGACGTTTCCGTATTTTCTTAGCAGAACAAATGAACATCATTCCTAAAGACAAATTTGAGTTTGTTTGGGTTGTTGACTTTGAAATGTTTGAAGTTGAAGATGGAAAAGTAAAAGCACTTCACCATCCATTTACTATGCCAAAAGATATTGACAATACCCCAATTGATGAGATGGAATCTGTCGCTTACGATGTCGTTCTCAATGGTGTTGAACTTGGTGGTGGTAGTATCAGGATTCACAAAAAAGAGATTCAGCAAAAAGTCTTTAACCTTCTTGGCATCAGTGATGAAGAAGCGCATGAGAAATTTGAATTCTTGCTTGACGCACTTAAATTTGGTGCACCACCACACGGTGGTTTGGCAATCGGACTTGATCGTCTGATGATGCTTATTACGAAAAGTGATAGTATTCGTGATGTTATTGCCTTCCCTAAAACCCAAAAAGCACAATGTCTTCTTACTCGCGCACCAAGCGAAGTAGAAAATGACCAATTACGTGACCTTGGAATTAGACTTAGAGAAAAAACCAAATAAAGGAGAGAGTAAACGTGAAGAAACTATTTTTGATTATTGGCGCCCCAGGCAGTGGTAAAACAACAGATGCGAGTTTAATCGCAGAAAAAAACAGCGATGTAATCGCACACTATTCAACAGGTGAGTTACTTCGTGATGAAGTAGCACGTGGTAGTGAACTAGGTAAAACCATTGATTCGTATGTTAGTGCAGGTAATCTAGTACCACTTGACATCGTTATCAATACCATCGTTAGTGCCATCAAAAATAGCCCTAAAAATGTCATTCTCATTGATGGCTTCCCACGTTCTGACGAACAAATGAAAGCACTTGATGCGATTCTTGTCAAAGAGACAACCGTTCAACTGGTTTCAGTTATTGAAGTTGAAGTCAGCGAACAAGTAGCATGTGACAGAGTTTTAGGACGTGCACGTGGCGCAGACGATAACGTTCAAGTCTTCAAAAACCGTATGAAAGTCTATACAGAGCCATTAGCGGGTATTCAAGCGTTCTACGGTGCTAAAAATCTTCTTCATAAAATCAACGGCGAACGTACTATCGAAGAGATCGTAAATGAGATGGAAAGCTTCGTAAAAAGCAATATCTAAATGCAAAATTTCTACTCTGTCATCATTGGGTCTGAATTGCTCAATGGTCGCAGAGTAGATAAACACTTCGCCTTTCTCAATCAAGAACTTCGTGATCGTGGGCTCTCACATAAAGGCAGTTTTGTTGTCGAAGACTCCCCTATACTTATTCAAAATTGTTTCAATATGATTTTACAAGACCCCAAAAGTGTTATGTTTTGCTTTGGTGGTATTGGTGCAACACCTGATGATTTAACTCGGGCTATTGCAAGCGAAGTATTTACAGGAGAGCCTTTAGCTTTACATTCAACAGCAAAAGAGCTGATTGAAAAACAATTTGGCAATGAAGCGTATCCTTATCGTATTACTATGGCAATGCTACCACCGCATGCAAAGCTATTACATAATGTCGTCAATAATGTTCCAGGTTTTTCACTCTTCAATCGTTTCTTTTTCACGCCAGGCTTTCCATCTATGTCATGGCCAATGATTAAAGAAGCTCTTGATAAACACTTTCCTAGTCAACCACAACTTTATAGCACGTCTTTTATTGTGGAATCAGCTGAAAATGATTTAATAGAGATTATGGAAGCCCTACCTAAAGAGCTCCATTTTTCTTCATTACCTCGTTTTATTGGGGAAAAACGTATCGTAGAAATTTATCTTGCACATCACGAACAATCAATAGTAGAACAATGGTCTCAGTACTTTAAAGACGCTGTACGCTCTAAAGGGAAAATGATTAAGGATTGTTAGTATAATATTGATCAATACCATCACTGATACCATCAACAAGATGTTTTTGGTATTGAGGGTTGAACATATTATCGCACTCTTCAGGGTTACTAATGTAACCTAACTCAATAAGAACGGAAGGCATCGTAGCCCCCACTAAGACCCAAAATGGAGCTTCTCTTACACCACCATCTTCAACACTGTATTTCTTTTTTACACTTTTAAGCATACTAGACTGCACATCAATAGCAACTTTATTAGAGAGAACAATTTTTTCACGATTAAAGACATTGAGGAAGGTCTCTTTTGAATAAAAATCCATCTCTTCCATATCGGATTGGTTCTCTAAAGCAGCTACGTTTTTGGAGCGTTCAGAGCGATCGGGAGAAAGGAAGAACGTCTCAAGCCCTTTCATAGAGAGTTTTTTAGCCTCATTTGGTGCAGCATTAGCATGCAATGACACGAATAAATCAGCATTTTTATCATTCGCTACTTTGGTACGATCTCTAAGATTGATAAACTCATCTTTTTGGCGTGTATAATAGACTTTATAACCACGAGATTTAAGCTCTTTACCTAATTGTAGCGCCATATCAAGCACTAAATGCTTTTCCATACGTTGTTTATAACCAATAGCGCCTGCATCTTTACCACCATGTCCCGCATCAATGACAATTGTCTTATCGCGTTTTTGACCTTTTTTACTTGATCCCTTACTTGCAACAACAGGCGCTGCTTCTATCGGCATAGTGGAAGGTGCGGAAGAAACTATCGTTGGAGATTTTACAGTGGGTTCAGGTGCTGGAGTAGCGGCAGCTACAACAGGAGCTTTTTTAGGTGCTTCAGTTGGAGGCATAATTCTTTTTTCTGTCAAAATCGGTTTTTTATCGAGTGATAAAATAACCTGAGTATCCAAAACACTCACATAGGTTTCAAATGCACTTGGCGCATCTAAAATAATACGAATAGTTGTTGCATTGTATTGGCTGATACGCAAACTTTGTAATTTTTTAGGTGTAGAAATCTTCAGCGGAGCATTCATAATGATGGCAGGAATATCAATAATCTTTTTATAACCATCTGTTGTTTTAAGCACAAAGATTTTTACACTGCTTTCCGCTACTGCAGAGCCAAAATCAAGCACGATTTCTTCTTCACTTGTTTTTACATGGTGAAGTACGTTTTTCCCATTATAATTTTTGGGAAGCGATGAAGCTGTATTGGATGTGGTAGCACTTTGAGGAGAAGTAGCGATCTTACTCTCTTTTGTCATCACAGGAGCAGTAGCTGGTGTTGAAGTCGAAAATGATGAAGCAGAAGGAGTACTACTTGCATGTGCAGTACTGCTACTGGTGGATGTTCCAAAACTCTCTTCGGAGGCTGGTGGAGGAACAAGTGGTTTTGAAGGTGCAGCTTTTTTCGTCTCTCTGCTCATGGTTGCAAGTTCAGATTCATACTTAGAGGCATCGAGTTTAAGAATTTTGGCTGTTTTAATAAGACGCTCTAGTGTCTCTTTTTTTAGATTCTCATCACCACTGATAATAGCTTGTATATAAACCGCTTTCAGTCCATGAAAGACACGTAACATTTCATCGTTATTTGCACCCTTCATTTGGGCATCATATTGTTCAAGCTGTTGCATGTAATTAGGTGCACCAAAAAGTGCTATACATGTCAACAGCAAAACAAAAAAGGCTCTAATGTGTTTCCCCATGTACCAACTTTGCAATGAGTTCTTTAACACTTATAATTTCATTCAGTTTATAACCATTGGCTCCTGTAAAGAAGAGCCCCGTTTCTGTTTTTCCCATGTACGCATCACTCAGACGGTCGGCAATACAATACCCTACTGCTTTAGCCTCTTGTCCTCTATGACATGGACTTACACAGTTACTAATACAGCGAATAGCAGGTCCTTCTCTCTTTTCAACCATTTGAATAAGATTGGTCCTTACACCTCTAGCTGGGTAACCAACAGGAGATTTAAAGAGTTGAATATCCTCTTTTGTCGCCTTTAATAAAACATCTTTAAAGTTTTGATCGGCATCACACTCATGTGTTCCAATAAAACGAGTTCCCATCTGAACACCATCTGCACCCAAGGCAATCATTTTGAGAATATCGTTATGATCCCATACGCCACCAGCAGCGATTAGTGGAAAGTCACCCCAAAGTTTAATCTCTTCTTTGATCGGTGCTATCAAGTTTTCGAGCTGATACTCTTCTTGAGAACACTGCTCATACGTAAAACCTTGATGTCCACCGCTCAGTGGTCCTTCAACGACAATCGCATCAGGCAAGCGATTATAACGTTGTGTCCAACGTTTACAAATAATTTTAAGAGCCTTTGCAGATGAAACAATCGGTACTAATGCAACATCAGGATAGTCCGCTGTAAATTCAGGCATATTTGTTGGAAGTCCAGCTCCCGTAATAATAATATCTACACCTGCTTCACATGAATCTTTGATAACACGTTCGTAATCATTAATAGCATAAAGAATATTCATGGCAAGTGGTTTGTCACCACAAATCTTTCGTGCATTTGCTACGATAGCATTTAGCCCCTCTTTTGAGTAGAAGTTTTCTGTCTCAAAAGGACGTGAATTAATGTTTTTCTTACTAAAATGGTTGCTGTTGTAGTATCCTGTTCCAACAGAACTGATGACACCAAGACCACCTTCTAAACTCACTGTTCCTGCAAGTTTATCCCAGCTAATACCAAGTCCCATACCACCTTGAACAATAGGATATTCAATTGTATATTTGCCAATTTTTAGAGCATTTAATGACATTATTGCACCTTTAATCTAGCAAATTTGCGCTTACCGACTTGGAGAATATACTCTCCACATGCCAGCTGTAGCTGCTCATCATCTACTTTTTCTTGATCGAGCTTTACAGCCCCTTGTTTAATGTCACGTCTTGCTTGTGATGTCGAAGACTCCAGTCCACAATCTACGAGCGCTTTTGCGATCCAGAGAGGAGATTCATTGATGATAAAAGTTTCAATGTCTGTTGGAATCTCGTTTTGAGAATGCACACGATCAAACTCTGCTTTTGCTTCTAATGCTTTAGCTTGACTGTGATAACGCTCAATAATCTCTAACGCAATCATCTCTTTCGCATGTTTTGGATGCACAGAACCTGATTCAACCTCTTCTTTGAGTGTAGCAATTTCTTCCAGTGATTTAGTGCTGAGAAGTTCATAATAACGCCACATCAATTCATCACTGATACTAAGCATCTTACCGAACATATCACTTGGAGAATCTGTTACACCAATATAATTACCTAAAGATTTACTCATTTTATTGACGCCATCAAGTCCTTCAAGAAGTGGCATCATAATAACAGCTTGCTCTTTTCCAATGTTATACGCACGTTGTAAATGACGTCCCATTAAGAGGTTAAACTTCTGGTCCGTACCACCCATTTCAATGTCACTTTTCATCGCGACACTGTCATAACCTTGGAGTAATGGATATAAAAACTCACTAATAGAGATAGGGGTTTGAGACTTATAGCGTTTTTCAAAATCTTCACGCTCAAGCATACGTGCTACGTTAAATGTGGTAGTAAGTTCTACTAGACCAGCAGCGCCTAGCCCTTCAATCCACTCTGAGTTAAACATAACCACAGTTTTTTCTGGATCTAAAATTTTAAAAACTTGATCTTTATAACTTTGAGCGTTTGCTAAAACAACTTCACGTGTTAATTTCTTACGTGTCTCATTTTTACCTGTTGGATCACCAATCATTCCAGTAAAGTCACCAATAAGGAATTGAACTACTGCACCAAATTTTTGAAGTAATGCCATCTTTTGAAGCAATACGGTATGTCCTAGGTGAAGATCTGGAGCCGTCGGGTCAAAACCAGCTTTGACTAAGAAAGTCTCGCCTTTTTCAAAATAATTTTTGAGTAATGTAACAACGCGCTCTTCATCGATGATCTCACTAATACCTCGTTTGATCTCTTTAAGCGCATTTTGAATCCGCATATCCATATCTCTTATTTCCTTCTTCGATTATTTATAAGCATCATTGACCGAAACAAATTCGATCACGCGGTAGCGTCCTTTGAGGTTTTCACGAACAGCACTGACATTTTTATCAGGCAATTCTAAAATCATCTCAAAATAATCTGCATGTCCTTCATCTTCAGCTTTTCCAAGCTCAATGGTCACCAGATTAATCTGCATTTTAGCCAAATAAGCTAAAAACGAGGCTAAAGAACCCTTTTTATTCTCAAGGCTTACAATCAATTTGTAACGATCTGGGGCTTCTCTGGTCCATTTTACAAACACCATTGGTTCATTTTCTTCCATTAGTATTGCAGCACGCTCACAGAGTTTATGGTGCACGAACACATCATTGCCTTTTTGAAATCCGACAATATCATCCCCTCGTTTAGGATGACAGCAGTAATCAAAATAGACATTGGAAATATGATGATTTGAGTAAATAACAATATTTTCAAATTTCTGTTTTCGTACAAGATAACGATCTTTTTTCAACAATGGGAAAAGAAGCGTATCTTGCATCGCGTACAGTTTTAATGTATTGGTCACGTCTTGTAAATAAATTGAGTCTGTCGCTATTCTAAAGATCTTTTTCATCGCGTGTTCTTGTTCGACCCACGCTTCGACTTTATTTTCAGCTACACCAAACGTATGCGCAAGAATTTTGATGGAAACTTTATGATTGATCTCTTTAATTTTCTGACGACAATTTGCTTGGATAGTACTTTTTGCCTTACCTGTTTTAACACTATTGACCCAACTACAGCGGTATTTTGGCTCTTTAGACGTAACGATGCGTACAATGTCACCATTTTTTAGCTCGCTAAGCAATGGCACTTTTTGTTTGTTGACATAGGCTTCATCGGCATAGGTTCCAACTTCTGTATGAACTTCATACGCGAAGTCAAGTACTGTCGCACCACGAGGCAATGTAAAAATATCACCCTTTGGAGAGAAAACTGCTATATCTTCACTGTAGAGATTATCTTTAGCGATGGCATAAAAATCTTCAATGTTCTCAATCTCTTCGTTTTGATTATTCAGTTCATTGAGCCAATCAAGTTTAGGGTTAAGTCCACCAGATTTATACTTCCAGTGCGCTGCAACGCCATACTCAGCAGTTTTATTCATATCGTACGTTCTAATTTGAGACTCAACAATCGATTTATCATCAAAAACCGTGGTATGAATGGTTTGATAACCATTTTCTTTAGGAATGGCAATATAATCTTTAAACCGTGAAATAAGCGGTTTAAAATGTTGATGCACAATACCAAGCGCTCGGTAACAATCAATTGGTGTACGTACAATAATACGAATGGCTAAAAGATCTAGGACTTCTTCGATACTCACGCCTTTGCGTTGCATTTTCATGTAAATAGAATAATAGTGTTTGATACGTTTTTGTATTGTAAAATCACTCTCGATAAAGCCCTCTTTGAGCATGTGATTTTTAATCTTTGAGATAAAGTGATTAAGACGCAATTGAAGTTGCTGCCCATGCTCTTTGATGTAGCCATCAATTTTGTTATATTCATTAGGCATAACATAGTAAAAACTTAGATCTTCTAAAAGATTTTTAATTGAAGAAATACCCAAACGATGGGCAATAGGAGCATAAACAACTAAAGTCTCTTCCGCAATACGACGCTGTTTGACAGGATCAAGTGCTGCAAGAGTAAGCATGTTATGTAAACGGTCACATAACTTTACGACCAAAACACGCACATCACGAATAGAAGCTATCAGCATTTTTCTAAATGTGAGAGCCGAAGCAACTAATTTATCATTTGAGGAAGATGGTATAAGTTCAATGTCGCGGATTTCAACAATTTTGGTCAACCCATCAACCAAATGCCCTACTTCTTCACCAAACATTGCTTTGACTTCTTCAGTTGAACAAGACGTATCTTCAACAACATCGTGCAATAAGCCAGCAACAATCATCGATTCATCACCACCTAAGTACGCTACAAAAACGCACACTAAGATAGGATGGATGACATACTCTTCGCCACTTTTACGATATTGCCCTTGATGTTTGGCTATCGTAAAAGCAACGGCTTTTTCAATATTGGGGGTTGGTTTGATATATTTGTATAAGAGTTCAACTGCTTTATCAGAGCGCTTACACTCTTTTACAATTTCGACTAACTCTTCCAAGTCAAACTGCTATAAATCAGTGATAGATTCTAATCTAATTTTGCCTTCAGAAATTTCAAGAAGTGCAATGTCAGTGAATTTTTGTTTGTTTTTATCTGCTTTAACCAATGGTTCTGCACCATTTGCCAACTGATCTGCTCTCTTTGAAACAAGCATAACCAATTTATAACGATCTTGTCCAACGCGCGCTAATGCTTTAGCTGTAATTTCTTCTGTTCTTTGCATTCTTTTTCCTTATTTATTTCTAACGATTGAGCAACTGTTTAAGTCGCCTTCAATAATTTTGAGTAAATTCCCTTTTGCAAACATATTGCAGACAACGATTGGAAGATTGTTATCTTTTGCAAGCGCAATAGATGTGTCATCCATTACTTTGATATTATCATCCATCGCTCTATCATATGTAAGCTCACTTAGTTTTTGAGCATCGAGGAATTTTTTTGGATCTTTATCATAAACGCCATCGACCTTGGTTGCTTTAATAATCATATCAGCACCAATCTCAATAGCACGGAGTGTTGCAGCAGTATCTGTTGTAAAGAAAGGATTTCCTGTACCTGCAGCAAAAATAACGATACGTCCTTTTTCAAAATGGCGCTGTGCACGTCTAACAATAAACGTTTCACAAATAGCTTCCATTTTAATAGCACTTTGAACGCGTACTTCCATTCCAACGTGCTCTAATGCTTCTTGCATCGCAATACTATTAATCACGGTGGATAGCATTCCCATATAGTCTCCGCTGGTGCGTTTGATAATACCATCTTTTGCAGCACTAACACCACGAATGATATTACCACCACCGATAACGATACCTACTTCAATGTCATGAATCACCAATGATTTAATTTCATCAGCAATAAACTTTAAAATAGATGTGTCGATACCAAATCCATTATCACCAGCAAGCGCTTCACCAGAGAACTTAACTAATACCCTTTTTCTCTTCTCCATATTGTATAAACCTTTCTGCATCTAGGCATAGAAAACTTCTCTATTTTACACTAAAAGACCTAAAAAGTTACTTTGCAATCAGCTCTAGTGGGTCAATATGAAAATTCTTCTGAGTCACTTCAAAGGTAAGATCATTATCAACACGACCTATGACATACCCTTTTTTTATTTTTTGTCCTACTTGGATGGTTGGAGCAATTTTAGAGAGATGCGCGTAAATGGTATGGATTTCATCCCCATTTTCGATAATAACTACTTTTTCCATAGAAGCAGTGTCTTTAGCAAAAATGACTTTACCATTAAGAACACTTTTGACGGTTGCATCTGGCGTGGAGGAAGCTAAAACAACCGATTCGTTAAAGATTTTAATTTTATAGATAGGATCAACATAATCACCAAATTTGCGTTTTACACTGTAACTATCTAGAGGTGCGATAGTGCGTTCGCCTACATATTTTTTGACGTTACTATTTTGGTAAGAAGAGCCAATTTGACGAATGCTGTTGTCTCCTCCACCAACTGTTGTCGGTCCTTTATCTCGTTTTGCAGCAGCATTTTTCTCTGCTAAGAGTTTACTATCTTCTTGTACTTTAATAATCTTAAGTTGCTCAAGCGTTGTACGAATTTCATCACGCTCTTTTTGAATATCATCAAGCTGCTTTTTATAACTCTCTTTTTTAGAATTAAGTGCGACAATAGAGCTTTCACGTTTTTTTTCTAAAGCAAGCAACTCATCTTTTTTATTTTTAGCACTTTGAATTTCACCATGGATGGTTTTAATCTCTTGGCTTTGGGAATAGATCTGATCATTTACCTGCTTATAGTCGCTCGCGAGTTTTCCAAACTCTTTACGCATAATCGTGTCCATTTTTTGGAGCACTTCATCGACTAATATGCCATCTTCATTGTCTAAATAATCGCTATCTGATACCAAATAAAAAGAGAAATCTTCTGCAATAATTTTAATAATTTTTTGCTCTAAATCTTTCTTTTGAGAAGAGAGTTGTTGCGTATCTTTAGTGAGTTTATCCAAATACTCATTTTTACGTTGAATGGCTTCTTGAGATTCATCTATCGTTTTACTTAACGTCTCAATCTTGTCTTTAATTTTCTCAATCTCTTTTTCGCCCTCTACGATATCATTGGCAATATCTTGTAGTTTTCCATGAATCTGCTTTTCAGTTTGAAGCTTTTCTTGTAGTGTTTTTGCTTTTTCGTCAATCTTTTGTGCAGTATTAGGAGCTGCGACAAGAAACAGTGGCAGAGAACATGCCACACTTAAAAGCCATTTTTTCATACACGTCCAATCTTACGAGCAACGATAGTTACAGCAAGCAATGAAAAGAGAAGCGATGCACCAACCAAAACACCACCCTCAAAGACAATATTAAACTCAGGTATGACAATATCCAGTTCTGCTGCAAAATCTTTTACAACACCCAATTTTGGGGCAATGGTATAGAGTGCACATACAAGGAATGAACTAAAGAGGGAATCAACAATCGTCATACGATATAACATGGCACTTTTCATAAAAAATGAGGCACCAAAAAGCGTCATAATCGACATACGTCGATTGTGCTCATACGTCCAAATGCGAATCTGTTTAAATATCAGTAAAATTGCCACAAAAGCAACGAAGAAAGCAAAAATATAAACCATTGCTTGAAGAAGTTGTAGCATTTTGAACATCTTCTCATGCGTTTTAGCAAATGTTTCAATACGCGTAATCGTATTGATACTTAAAAGTTTTTGCTTAATCGCTTCTATCCTTTTTTTATTGGGAATAGATTCAAGTTTTAAAGAGTAAAACTTTGGAAGTGCTACTTGTAAAAGTGCTAAATTTTTAGAAGACATATCATTTTTCAGTCGATCTAAAATCTTCTTACTGCTAATTTCAGACAAACTCTCGATTTCAGGGATTTGCTTTTTTAGTTCTTCTTCTTTTAATTCTGCGGAAGAGACAACCACAATGGCATAATCATTGACTATTTTACTTGCATAATCATTGACCACACTCTTAATAACATTGGTAAATTGAAACGAAAAGAGCAAAACAAAAACAGAAATCATAATGGAAAAATGGCTATTAATTGACCTCATGCAAGACGCCACCTTCTAAAAAATAGTGTTTATAATCAATTCCCAATGTTGCAGGAATATTATGCGTTACAACCAATACAGTCGTTCCTAAGTGCTCTTTTGCACCTTTGAGCAAATTCCAAATCACTTCACTTGAATAACTATCCAGATTACCTGTAGGCTCATCGGCTAAAATGAGTACAGGATTATGCGCTAATGCCCTTGCCATAGCAACACGTTGTTGTTCACCACCACTCAACTCGTAAGGGTATTTGTTAATTTTATGTAATAATTTAACATGCTTTAAAAGCTTATGTGCTTGTTTAATACACACGCTTTTTGAAAATCCACCAATGATAAGAGGAAGCATAACGTTTTGCTCTACTGTCCATTCATCAATGAGTTTATAATCTTGAAAAACAACACCTAAATAACGGCGTAAAAGATTGAGTTTAGAACTGCTAATGTTTTTAAAATCAACGCCACACACATTAAGTTCACCGCGATTTGGGAAAAGCTCACCATAGAGTGATTTAATGATGGTTGATTTACCGCTACCACTTTTGCCAGTAATAAAAACAAATTCTTGTGCTTTAATTTGCATACTTGCGTCAGTAATGATAGGTTCGTCCCTGCCATAGCTGATATTCAAGCCATTGGCTTTAATCACATATTCCATGGAACCACTCTTTTATTAAGGTATGTGCAGCCAAATTACTTTTAGTTGCTAAAATACGATCAGGAAGGTACGAAAGCTTTCCTTCTTGTATCAAGATATAACACTTCTCATTGCGCTCATTTGCTCCAAAAGAGAGACGAATGAGTCCGCTTTTGTCATCAATTTCAAACAACTCTTCGAAGTGAACAAAAAATCCATCTCCGCGCAGAAGATCGTCTTTAAAACCATCTAGTACTTTTGAGAAATCAACGCATTCATCAAAGCGTAATGTACCTAGTTTTGGAATAGGAAGCGATGCACTTTCATTGGTAAGCGTCACATCATAAATATCTTTTTCCATTTTACGCCAGCGGTCTTCATACTTACTCGTGATTTCTAACTCAGCATTTTTCTTAACCTGTACGTTTGCTTTTGAGAGTTGCATCATCTGTGAAAATGTAAATTCAAAATAGAGTTGACTATCTGTTCTAAGTTCCAATGTTCCATTGACATGTAAAACTCTCAGAGCTTCTTCAATGAAAGCAGCTGAAAATACACGACGATGTGGCTTTTTATCCCAAGGAACAGGGAAATGTACAAAAATACGTCCTACCACATTAGAAGGCAAAAATTCCATAAACAGACGCGCATCATAATCAATCACTAAGATATTCTCAATGCCTTGAAGTTCGCACTGCTTTAAGACCTGTTCAATGGAAGGCTTATGAATTTCCAAGCCAATAAATTGAATATGCGGATTTTTCTTTGCCTGATGTAGTAAATGACGACCACTTCCAAAACCAATCTCAACCCAGATTTCACGCTCAACCATGAAATGATTCGCAAAAAATTCAATCTCTTTAAGATATGGTGAATGCTTAACTTCTAGGAATTTTTTAGGTTCGATATTTGAAAATTGCTCTTTTGCTTCACTTGCATCTCTAAAATCAATCAAAATTTTTTGTAAAAAAGATGCTTGTGTTGGGCGAGTTACTTTATCTCCTTTTACAAGAAGTTCCCCGCCCTCTTTCTGATGAATACGAATAAGAATATTCTCCCCTTGCGTAGAGGCCATCACAAGTTTATTACCTCGCTTAGAGCGAGCTTCATAACTAAATGTTGTCTCTTTATACGTACAAGGGTAGCTTAATGGTTTCAGTGTTTGCGTATGAAAATTTGGCATTAGCTACAATTATTCCTTCGGAGTCTTAATAATAACACTATCAGAAGGGCTAGAAGCAATACCGTATTTATCAATCGCAATAATTTTATATTTATACTCAACGCCAGGAACTGTGTCTTGATCAACAAAATTACTCTCAAAAATACCTGTAAAACTCTGTTTTTGTGTTTTTCCTGAAAGTTCAAATTCTTTAGTTACACTATATTTAATCGCATTTTCATCGCCACCCCATGTGATAAAGATAGCGCCACCATCATATCTAGCAGAGCTAACAACAGGAGCATTAAGAGCTGCAAGTGTCATACCCGTAACGGTACCCTCTTGTTTGGATTCAAGGCCATCAACATCAACAGCTACAACACGGTAATAATAGGTTTTACCATTTTCACTAATCAAATCTTCAAACTCTGTGTTGGCTGTTTTGCCGTAAAAGCTATAAAATAGACTTGATGTCGGAGAACGATAAATTTTATAATATGCAAAATCACTTGTTGTAGAAGGATTCCATGTTAAAAGAATTTTTTTAGGCAAATCTGAAGTTGCTTTTACTCCTGTAATAGCACGAGGGAGCGGCTTCGAATGTGCTTCGACGGTATCGCTTGGTTTAGAAAGAACGCCATCATTGGTTTTCACTTTTACACGATAGCGATAGGTATAGTTGTCTTTAATATCACGATCAATATACTCAGCATTGAGTCTACCTTTAACTTTACCAACTTCTTCCCATGAAGTCGATTTGTACTCATTGCGCTCAATAATATAATATTCGACATTCTCAAACGAATGCGGTCTCCAAATCACCTTAATACGAGCAGGCAATCCTGAAACGGCCGTAATAAAGGAAACAGGCTCTACTGAGCCAAGTGTCGCCGTCTTCGCAACAGGTGCTGTTGTCGTCACACTTGCAAGCATGCTTAAACCTGATTCATGTTTATCCGCTGAGTAGGTACTCATTTGATAAGAATATGTTGCATTCGGTTTCAAGTCGGTGTCAACATAATGTGAGATGTATCTGTCTTTTATCGTAGCAATTTTTTTCATACTATTGCCATCTTGACGGTACAAATAGTAACCTTCAATTTCTGCACTGTAAATAGGTGTCCATTCAAAACCAACTTCAGTTGATCCAGCAAGTGTGCGAAGGCCTTCTATACGGGGTAAAGAAGCGTCTACTACCGGCTCTTTTGGTGTTTCAGGTGTTTTTGTACACCCACCTATCATGAGACCCAAAACCATTAACGATGCTATCCAAAGTAATTTTTTCATTGACCTCTTCCTTAGTGAAATGGTGTGTTAAGTAGGTATTAAAATCATCCCATAATGGGGCATTTATTTGCAATAATTGCCCTGTCCTTGGATGTTTTAAATACAAAATATATGCATGTAACATAACTCTTGGTATTGTACCATTTTGGCTCTTAAAGCCGTATAAACTATCACCTAAAATATGGCGTGAAAGTGCCTGAAGATGCACTCTAATTTGATGCGTCCGTCCTGTAAAAAGCTTTGCAGCAATGAGCTCTTTTTTAGTATCTTTTGAGAGTACCAATTTGGCAAAAGCACTTTTTGCCATTCTGCCATCTTTGACAACATCCATCTTTAAACGGTTCTTGAGACTACGTCCAATAGGTAGTTCAACCACGACATTTTCTTTTAGAGGAAGGTCAATTATCGCAAGATAATATCTTCCCATACTTTTATCTTCTAGCTGCGTAGAGAGACTTACGTGTGCTTCATTATTTTTTGCAATCACCAATGCCCCACTGGTCTCTTTATCGATGCGATGCACAATACCATGACGCTCTTCCCCACTAATTGTAGAGAGATTAATACCTTTAAATTTAAGCCAGTCAACCAACGTTGCTTCTTTGACGCTTGGTGCTGCATGAACGGTTAAAAAAGGTGGCTTATTAATGACTAAAAGATCATCATCTTCATATAAAATAGGCACATCAAAGTTGATTTCATATTGGCTTGGACTCTCGTTGGCTTCAACAAATTCATAACGCACCACATTGCCTTCAACAAGCTTAATACTGCATTTATGCGTCAACTTGTCATCGATATATACACCGACATTTTTTATGAGTTTTTCGACTTGATTTCGCGGTAAATTCAGTGTTTCACTCATTACAACATCAAGTCTTTTTGACTCTTTACAGATAAACTCCATCCAGCCCACTTTCCTCTAATTTTTGCTATACTTTGCGAAAACTTTCCAAAGGTATAGAGTGTTTCAAATTGATAGGCGCATATTAACACATTTTGATTTTTTAATTCCTATACTCGTACTTCCTATCATTGTTCTCTCTTATTATCTTATCTCGGAAGCCAATGCAATGCTTGCAAATAAGCAGATTGTTTATTACACCGTTGGCTTTGCCACATTTCTTGTTTTTTTTATTATTCCTATTAAAAAAATCGAATGGGTTATCCCATTTTTTTACTGGATTACGATCATCTTACTGTTAAGTGTTGATTTTTTTGGTATCGCAAAACTGGGTGCGAGAAGATGGTTAGAAATTCCTTTTGTTCACTTTACCATTCAACCCTCCGAAATTTTCAAACCAGCTTTTATTTTGATGTTGGCTTATTTGATTAAACATAACCCGCCTGATGAAAACGGGTATGGATGGAAATCGTTTTTCAAACTCAGCTTTTATATTCTACTCCCGTTTGTATTGATTGCAAAAGAGCCCGATCTTGGGACGGCGATGATCTTACTCCTTTTAGGTTACGGTACTCTTTTTGTCATTGGTGTCAATAAAAAAATATGGATAACCCTTGCAATCGTTGTAGGTATCAGCAGTCCTATTATGTACAATGGCTTGCACGATTATCAAAAAAAGCGTATTGCAGATTTTATGTCTGAAAAACCAAGCTACCATGTCCAACAATCTATTATTGCTATTGGTTCAGGTGGACTTACAGGTAAAGAACGTAATGAAGCAACACAAACCCATTACAAATTTTTACCCATTGCCACCAGTGATTTTATCTTTGCATATACCGTTGAGCGTCTTGGTTTTTGGGGCGCTCTAGGGCTCATCCTCTGCTATGCTTTTTTGGTCATGCACTTACTGAGTCTCAATTTTCTGCTTAAGGAAGATTATTTTGCCAGAGTCATTACGAGCGGTATCTCTTTGCTGATTTTCTTTTACATGAGTATTAACATTGCTATGACCATAGGGCTTGCCCCTGTTGTAGGTGTTCCACTTCCTTTTTATAGTTATGGGGGCAGTAGTTTTATCACCTTTTTCGCTCTTTTTGGTATTTTGGAAAACCTTTTAGCATTTCGATTTGATCCGACGTATCGCTCGATTAAATATTCGCTCTAACGCCCTATTTAACGTTCTTTTTTCATCTATTTTTTATGTTCTTTTAACAATTAAAAAGGTAGAATTTCACTCTTTAAAATGGGTCCTTAGCTCAGTTGGTTAGAGCACCCCGCTCATAACGGGGTGGTCGAGTGTTCGAGCCACTCAGGACCCACCACTCGCTTCTTGATTTGCATTCGTTTAATTTGATATACAAAGGTAAATGTTATGAAAAAAGTTGTTCTTTTTCTAGCACTCGTTTCACACCTCTCTCTCTTCGCAGGTTTTTTAGATGATCTTATTGGTAAAGACAAAGCGTATTTAGAAGCTAATGGCTTTAAATGTACAGAATTTTCTTGTGTCACTAAAGATCAAAATTATTTTAACATTAAACTTCTAGACAATGCTATTGAATATGTTGAAGTTTACAGCACGGATAAAGATGAAGTGTACCGCGTAGCGCTCTACCTCTACCAAAATGACAAACTTAAAAATAAAGAGATGGATGAGGCTTTCTTTAAAGCACTTCAAAAACTCAATGAAAAATCAAAACTTGCATATGAGCTTTCAAAAATCAGCGATAAATTTGGTAATGAAGCACTCATTACTATGACCGATACAAAAAAAGCTGCTGCATATGTGAATGCTCTTCGTGATACTTACTTTGAAAGTATGAAACAATACAGCGAAACAGGTAGCCGAAAGTAATTTTTGGCTGCCCCGCTGGGGCTTTTTTAACGCTTTATTTCACTCTTCAAATCTCCTCTTTTTTTACATGAGAATGTGATACAATACTTCTTTATACATCATCAAAAAATATTATTACGAGAGATAGAATCCTATGCAAGTGATTATAGCTGGTGCGGGAAAAGTTGGCTACAACATCGCCAAACACCTAATGCACAATAATAGCGTTACCATTATCGACCAAAATGAATATGCCATCCAAAACATCCATGAAAACCTCGATGTTTTAGGCATATGTGGAAATATTGAAAACCCACATACCTATCTTGGTATCAATCCTCAAATTGACCTTTTTATTGCAGTGACAGATTCAGATGAAGTCAATCTTCTCTCCTCTTTAATTATTGACAATATTGCCACCGTTAAGCGCAAAATTATTCGCTTAAAAAATAACTTCTTTGCTAGTGAACAGGTTAAAGGTAAACTCAACATCAACGATACCATCGTTCCCTCGTTTGAGGCAGCGCAACCGTTTAAATATCTTATCGATTTTCCACATGCCCACAATGCTAAAGCTTTTGCCTATACAAAAGCGTTATTGGTCTCTATCAGGCTCAAAGATGACTTCACGCCTCGTATGATTTCAACGTTTATTGGAGAGCTTAATGGCGAGCTTGCTGTTGCAGGTATGGAGAGAAAAAAACAGTTTTTTGTACCTAAACCCGTTGAGACAATGCTTCCCAATGATTTGGTCTATTTTTTAGCTTTCCCATCGGCTATTTTATCGCTTCGTTCACTCGTATGTGAGAGTAGCGAACCCTCTTCTCCTATCAAAAACTGTGTTATTTTTGGAGCAGATTCATTAGGTGTTGAGATTGCAAAAGTTTTTCTTAAAAAAGGTATTGATGTCCAAATTATGGATAAAAATATTGAGCTTTGTCGTAAAGCTAATATTGAGCTTAAAAATAAAGCCACTGTGCTTAAAACAACCTACGATGCTGACCATATCGTTAACAAGACCCGTTTTGATACCGACATGTTTATTGCCGCAACAAAAAACGATGAATATAACATTACCAAATGTATCGAAGCCAAACAAAAAGGCATCAAGAAGATCATTGGTATCAACAATGACATTGCCTACTCTTCGCTAATGCGTAATCTCAACATCGAAGTAGTAAGAGGTGAGAAAATCAATGCATATTATTCTATTTTAGAGCGCATTCAATCCAACAATACTTTTATTCAAAAGAAATTTTGTGGGGGTGAGGGTTCTGTACTGATGCGAAAAATCGATGCAACATCCTCTTTAATTGGAGAAAAGCTTCCTTTGCCTGATAAAGTCGATGATAGAGGACATTTCATTATCCTTCGAGACAATGATATCTATGAGTATCGTCTTATTCCAACATTTCAGCAAGATGATGTCATTGTTGCCTTCACCAAAGAGTCTGATTATGAGATTGTAGCCAAATGGCTTCAACAAAATTCCTAAGCTAAAAGAGCGCCATGAGTATTAAAAGCATTTTAAAATTTGTCTCAGCCGTTGGATTAGTTGTCTTTTTTCTTCTGCTTATACCTCCTATTGTAGGTTTTTTTCACAACGAAGACGTTTTTATCTATACCGTTGTGATGTTTGCACTCTTTATTGTGAATCTTTCAACATTTTTAATTCTTCAAAATGATGAGATGGTTTTAGGTATAAAAGAGAGCATTATCTCTGTTAATTTTATCTGGATTCTTTTGGGTATAGGTGGTGCTATTCCCATGGTTCTTTATACCAAAATTGATCCAGCTGGCGCTTTTTTTGAAGCCATTAGTGGTTTTACAACAACAGGTGCAAGCGTTTATACCGATGTAGAAATTCTTCCAAAATCCATTCTTTTTCATAGAAGTCTGATGCATTGGATTGGTGGTATTGGGATCATCGTGCTTGGAGTTGGACTGCTTCCGTTGATCAATCCAAGTGGTTCTGTCAGTCTTTTCAAAGCTGAATCTACTGGTATTTCTATGGATAAAATCACTCCAAAAATCAAAGATACAGCAAATCGTATTTGGGCAGTGTATATCTTGTTCACACTTGCCAATTTTGTTCTTTTAATGCTCTTTGGTATGAACTGGTTCGATGCGATTAACCATGCCTTTGCAACTATCTCTACAGGTGGCTTTTCGACTAAAAATACTTCCCTAGCAGGTTTTAGCGATGGTGTTGTTTGGACAACGACTTTCTTTATGGTTATTTCTGGTATCAACTTTTTAGCACATATTCGCTTTTTTAATGGCGATAAAGCAGCATTTAATACGGAAGAAAACAAATGGTACATCGGGCTCATTTTCTTTCTTGCTTTTGCAATGGCGCTAGAACATAGCATCACATCAGAAAACTCTTTTTACAACTCTTTGATGCACTCATTTTTTACCGTTGCGACGCTTGCTTCAACGACAGGCTTTGCCTCATTGGACTATGAAAAATGGGGTCAATTCACAATGATGATTGCTATCCTTGCTATGATCATGAGTGCGAATGCTGGCTCAACAGCAGGCGGTATAAAGATGATTCGTTATGTGCTCTTTTTTAAAAATATTGCCTTAGAAATCAAACGCACCATTCAGCCCGATGTGATTACGTCTATTTTTGTGGATGGAAAGCAGATTAAAAGTTCTATCATTAGTTCTGTCTTTGGTTTTTTTGCGTTATTTATTCTAACAGCCTTTTTTGTGACCATGTATCTTTTTGCCAGAGGTTTTGATTTATTAACCGCTTTTAGTACCTCTATTTCCATGATCGGTAATATTGGGCCAGGACTTAATCTCACAGGCCCTTCTCAAAACTATGCCTTTTTTTCATGGTACGATAAAATTATTCTCTCATTTGCAATGATTATAGGGCGATTGGAGTGTTATACTGTTTTTATGATGCTCAGTCGTAATTTTTGGAAGAAGTTTTAAACTTCTTCCGTTTTAGATTTCAATACGACGCGAAACACCAATGAGTTTTTCTTGCGGGAAGTTGTAGAAGCTTACAAAACTTGGTGACATATCTTTGACAAAAGCATAAAGTTTCCATGCTATATGTTTTGAAACGATTTCTTCATCACCATAAAAAATCGTTCTCTCATTAATACCTTGCTCTTTAAGAATCTCTTCAACATTGAAGACTTCCATGTACCCTACATGAATCACCAAAAGATCTAAACCTTCACATAAAGAACTAAACTCTTTTCGAATACCAAAAGGCTCATATGTTGGTTTTACTTTAACAATGACATTGCGCTCATAGATGATACCGTTTTGAAACATGGTTTTTGGAATATACGCAGGAATATTTTCTGCCTTTCGTGCAAAGAAAAGAGCTGTACCTTCGATGTGAGACTCTTGCGAATAGTGTTGTTTGTATTTTTCTAAAAATGAGGCTTTATCGATGGAGTGAAACGAAGAGTAAAGGCGTTGTTGCCCTTGTGTATAAAGTACGATAAAACTTAAAGGCACTGCGGCGATCAGCAAAGACCAATACCCACCATGCGGGATTTTGAGCAAACACGAAGCAAAAAAGATTATGCTTGCCGTACCAGAAATGGATGAAAAAATCATTTTAATCCATGCTTTGCGGTACGCAAAAATGATAGTAATCATAGTACCAGTAATGCTCATCGCACCCGATGCTGCCAAGCCGTATGCCGCAGCAAGTTTACTTGATTCTTTAAAGACAAAGAGCATAATGATTACACAGGTAAACAAGAACCAGTTAATAGAACTGATATAGATTTGAGAGTGAAGTTCACGTGATGTATATTGAACTCTAAAGTGAGGGAAAATACGCGTAATCATCGCTTGATAAAGCACAGAGAAGATACCGCTGATCATCGCTTGTGAGGCAATAACGGTTGCCATAATTGTCAAAATAAGGAAAGGGATATACAATGAAGGCGCAAATTCATGCATCATCTCGAATAGTGGACTGCCTACAGAATCTGGATGCGTAAGAACAAAGGCACCTTGCCCAAAATAGGTTAAAACAAGCGCACAAAAGGCAAACACCCATCCCTTGACAATAGGTAATCTCCCTAAATGCCCCATATCTGCATAGAGTGCTTCACCACCTGTTGTTGCTAGTACAATGTCGGCTAAAATAATAAATGCAATCGCAGGATGATCTAGTGTAAAATTGATTGCATACATAGGATTCATTGCGGCAAAAATTGATAAGTCTTTAAAAACATACCACAGTCCAACTGAACCGATACTAATGAACCATATCACCATGATAGGACCAAAAGCAGCAGCAACTCTTTCAATGCCTTTTCTTTGAACAGCAAAAAGAGCAAAAGCAATTAAACTTGCCATAATTAAAAGCGTTACTTGAGGTGTCTCATCATACGCAGGAATGAGGAGTATACCTTCCACCGCACTTAGGATACTAATAGCAGGCGTAATAACACCATCGCCAATCATTAACGATAAGCCTAAAAAACCTAAAATAGAAACGATTGTCACCATCTTAGCGCTCTTTAGACAAGGTGTTAACATTTGAATAAGTACAACCGTACCGCCTTCACCCTTTTCACTTAAGCTCGTAGCCAACCATGCGTATTGTACGGTGACAATAATAATCAGTGCCCAAAAAATAAATGATAAAACGCCATACACACTGCTCAGTAGTGGAGGAACAATTAGAAAAATAACCGCTAAGGTATAGATGGGGCTTGTCCCGATATCCCCATAGACAACACCTAACGCCTTGACAACCATCGTTTCATTTTTAATGCGTTCTTTTAACGTCATACAGACTTAACCTCTTTTTCACAGAGAAGCATTTTATGCTCTTTTTTTTAAGTGCAAGCTGTTATTCTAATGCTAACAATATTAAAGTATCCTAAATAGTATTTTTAAAGAGAAAGAGGAAAAGAGGGATGTAAGGTTTTTGAATGCACAAAACCTTACATAATGTAGATTAATTATGAGATTTACGTAACGCTTTTACCGCTTTTTTAATTGCTTCTAAAAGCCTATCTATCTCTTTTTTAGTGTGCGTATAATGAATAGAGATGCGTAACCAACCTGGTTTTTCATCAAAACTTTGTCCATCTTTTAAATGCAAAAGATCATGTCCATACGGTCCTGCACAGCTACATCCTGCTCTGGTTTGAATACCAAAATGCTCAGAGAGGTATTGTGAAATATCATAAGGATTGATACCTTCAAAATTGAGTGAAAAGATAGGAAGTTTATCTTGCGAATATTTACAGTAAAGTTTCACCCCTTCAATGGCACGAATACGCGAGCCAAAGTAAAACTTGAGTTCTGTTTCAATGGCATAAATTTTATCGAGTCCTATTTCGTTACGAAGGTTGTAGGCAAGGGATGCTTTTATAAATTGCAAGATAGCAGGCGTTCCTGCATCTTCAATAAGTTCAATATCGCTTAAAAAATTATGAGATGTTCTAGAAACGTACCCTACTGTTCCACCACCTGCAAACGTTGGTGTTGTCTCACAACAAAGCTCTTTTTTCATCACCAATATACCGCATGATCCAACACCACCTAATAACTTATGAGGAGAGAGGAAAAGAGCATCGTAGTAGTTACAATCAATGTTAATATAAGGTGAAGCCGCTGCCGCATCAAGGCACAAAATACCGTTATAACGTTTAATGAGTTTATAAATGCTTTTGTAATCACTCATAATGCCCGTAACATTTGATGCCACGGAAAAAGAAGCGATAATCTCACGGTTTTTATAGGCTTCTAGTTTACTCTCTAAAAAGCCAATATCAATTTTTTCTTCTTTATCGAGTGGTATGCGTACCACTTCACATAAACCTTCTCTAAAACTCAGTTCGTTTGAATGATGCTCATACGGTCCAACAAAAACGACGGGAAGGTTTTCAGGTTTATGTCCGTAGCGTTTAAGCGTACGAGGGGGAATGTAAACTCCCATCAGTTCTTGAAATTTTTTGATAGCACCCGTTGCACCTGTTCCACAAGGGAAAATGTAAAAACTATCATCTAGCTCAAGGGCCACGCGTAAATCATCTCTCGCTTTTGTATAATATTCGCTGGTTTTAACAGCACTCGAAGAGACCTCTGAATGGGTATTTGCATAGGTTTTAAGTATCTCTAGCATTTGCTTTTCAATAGGCTTATACCCCTGCCCTGATGCGGTATAGTCAAAATAGAGAATATTTTTATCTTTAATGATATTTTTGCGTATCGCTTGCACTACTTTATCCAAAAATTTTTCGGTATTATACCCTTTATAAACATTTAAAGAGATGATGGGAATCAAAAATGATTGATGAAACGTTGCTCAACAGCCTCAGTGCCAAAGAAAAAGAGCTGTTTAAACAGGGCTTGGAAGATCTGATTAACCAAACCTATGTTATTGAAGATGAGTACAAAAAGTTAGGTGAATCCTATACAGCATTGCAAGATTTTATTCGCCAAATTATTGAAGTACAACCCAATGCTTTATGGGTTTTTGACAATGATGGCGCTATCTTTTTACAAAACAGCGAAGCTAAAAAAATTGGCTCCATCTTAGAAGGATTGTCACTTGAAGAAGAGAGTGAAGTCGATTTTGAAGGTAGGTCTTACCTCATTAAAAGTGTCACGAAAAGCGATAAAAAAATTATTACAGCCACAGATATTACCGAGGGGAAACGTCAAGAACGCCTTGTTTCCATGGGGCAAGTCGCTGCTCATCTCTCTCATGAAATCCGCAATCCTATAGGCTCTGTTTCCCTGCTGGCATCTACTCTTCTTAAAAAAGTAGACCCAAATGTAAAGCCGCTTGTCACAGAGATCAAAAAAGCGATTTGGCGAGTAGAACGCATTATTAAAGCGACGCTTCTTTTTACAAAAAGCGTACAGATCAATCCTAGTTTTTTCTATCTTGATCGTTTAATTAAAGAGTGTGAACAAGCTATTTCACATTACTCCTATACAAAAGAAGTTGCTTTTCATTTTGATTTACCGCACGTTGAGATTAAAGCAGATTTTGAACTTCTAAACTTAGTGCTTCAAAACTTTATTTTCAATGCGATTGACGCAATTGAAGAGTGCGAAAAAGAGAGTGGAAATGTCAGTATTTCATTTGTGGAAGATAGTGAATATGTCATCTTACACGTAAAAGACGATGGTAAACCTATCGAAAATAAAAATATTCTTTTTGAGCCTTTTAAAACAACCAAAACAAAAGGAAATGGGCTAGGGTTGGCTCTTTCACTGCAAATTATTCAAGCGCATAATGGCAAAATCAATCTGCTTGAAGAGCCTAAAGGTTTTGAAATCAAAATCGCAAAATAGGTATGTAAAGGTTAGATCACCTTTACATACTCTAATTCTGCAATCTTCTCATCAATACTATCGTCCACCCCAAAACCTGTTTCAATCACAACATCTTGGAGTTTGGATGTAATCACTAAATGCAAAGGCCTTCGCCCTGAACATTCACGCACGATTTGATACAAAATCTCTAATTGTGTTGGATCATCACTAAGATCAATCAAAAGAACTTTTGGATCGAGCGGAACTTCAATAACTTTTGTCTCAATCTTCTCTTTTTTAGCCTCGCTGAGCTCCATGATTTTCATGACACGCATTTTTGTATTTTGCCCGTCATTGGTTACTTCGACTTTAAAACAGAGAGGGTTTTCAAGGTCCATCTTAGAGAGAGATTCGAGTTGTTTTTCAAAGACAGTTAATTCCATACTGCCATGGAAATCCATAAGCGTAATAATTCCAAACTTATTACCTTTTTTGCTGATCTTCTCCGTAATACCTTCAACTTTACCGATAAATAAGGCTTTACTTCCATCTTCAATTTGATCTTTTTCACTGGAGAGCGTATAGCTCATCTCGTCAATTTCAGCCCTAAAGGCATCGAGTGGATGTCCTGAGATGTAAAAACCAATAGTCTCTTTTTCAAGCTCAAGCATACGTTTGTTATCAAACTCAGGGATATTGTCGATGCTCACCTGAACGGTTGTCATCTCTACCATATCACCAAAGAGCGAGTACTCAGCCATCTTTTTAGCACGACTGCACTCAGCGCTTGCTTCAATAATGCTATCAATATTTTCCAAAAGTGCGCGTCTGGTATAGCCAAAGTCATCAAAACTGCCCGATTTTATGAATGATTCTAGGACTTTTTTATTGACTTTTGAGCTATCTATTCGCGAAATAAAATCGCTAATATCAGCAAACGGAGCTTCAGCTCTTGCTTCTAAGATTTTACTGATGGCAGCATTTCCAACACCTTTAATCGCACCCATACCAAATAAAATCGCCTCTTCGCCATCGCTATCGGTAATCGCGCTAAATTCAATCAAACTGTGTTGAATACTTGGCGGTAAAAGTTTAATGCCTAAGCGTTTAACCTCATCAATGTACTTAACGATTTTGTCGGTATTGTCTTGCTCTGAGGTTAAAAGAGCCGCCATAAACTCTTGTGGATAGTAACATTTAAGATACGCGGTTTGAAACGTTACCATTGCATAGGCTGCGGAGTGGGATTTGTTAAAACCATAGCCCGCAAACTTTTCAATCAAACCAAAAAGTTCGATTGCATGGTCTTTATCTAACCCCTGTTTTACTGCACCTTCCGCAAATTCTTCGGCTTTTTGCTTCATGTAGTCGATTTTTTTCTTACCCATCGCACGACGAATCAAATCCGCTTCACCAAGACTAAACCCACCAATACTTTGAACAATCTGCATAACCTGTTCTTGATAGACGATAACTCCATAGGTTGGTTCAAGGATTGGTTTTAGAGGTTCGGTGAACTCGTCAAAAAAGTATTTGATCTCTTTACGTCCATTTTTACGGTCAATAAAATCATCGAGCATTCCTGATTCCATCGGACCTGGACGATACAATGCCAAAACCGCAATTAAGTCCTCAAAAGTAGTTGGTTTTAAACGCTCATTCAAAGACTGCATACCGCTCGATTCGATCTGGAAAAGGCCTACTGTATCACCGCTTTGAATAAGTTCATAGACTTTAGGATCATTCACATCTAAGGTATTAAAGTTGATCTCTGTGTTATAACGAGATTTAATGAGTTTCAGTGCATTATCAATCACCGTGAGGGTCTTAAGACCCAAGAAGTCGAACTTGATTAAGTCAACATCTTCTAGGTAATTCAGAGAATACTGCGTTACTAAATGGTCTTCGCCTGAAGGCTGATAGAGTGGTGTTTTATGCCATAACTCTTCATCACTGATAACCACACCCGCGGCATGCATACCAGAGTTTCGATTCAGTCCTTCAAGAGCTAACGCAAACTTCCAGACACGCTGCATTTTAGGGCTGCTCTCGATGAGTTCACGAAGCTTTGGCTCTTTTTGGTACGCACCTGGTTTGTACCCCTCTTCTCCTTCTACACCAATTCCATTAAGCGTAATGCCAAGCTCATCAGGAATGAGTTTTGCCATCGCATCCGCTTCGGCATAAGGAATAGCCAAAACACGGGCAACGTCACGAATAACACCCTTTGCTAAAAGCTTACCAAAGGTGATAACTTGCGCCACATTATAACGGCCGTATTTTTCAACAACATAGTCGATGATTTCGCCACGTCTGCTTTGACAAAAGTCAATATCAATATCGGGCATACTAATACGTTCAGGGTTCAAGAACCTCTCAAAAAGGAGGTTGTACGGCATCGGGTCAATGTCGGTGATGAAAAGTGAAAATGCTACCAGACTACCAGCAGCAGAACCCCTTCCAGGTCCTACAGGAACGCCTCTTTCTTTTGCTTCACGGATAAAATCCCAAACGATAAGCATATAGCCTGGGAATTTCATCTTACAGATGATGTCAATTTCTCTCTCTAGTCTTGCTTTATACTCTTCATGCTTGCTAGTGTCAATATGCACTAGACGTTTTTCAAGACCTTTGCGACACTGGTACGCAAAAAAGTCATCATCACTTTCGAAGCTAAGTCCCTCTTTTTGCGCATACTCTTTCATAAACTTGAATTTTGGAGGGGTTGGATCGCCTAGTTTAATCTCTAAATTACACTTATCCACAATCTCTTGGGTGTTGGTAATCGCTTCAGGGATGTCCGCAAAAAGGTCACTCATCTGAACTGGAGATTTGAGATAAAACTCATGTACGGAGTGACGCAGACGATTTGGGTCATCAAACTCTTTATTCATCGCGATACACATAAATGCCTCATGCGCTTCGGCGTTATCTTGCTCCAAATAATGCGTATCGTTGGTTGCGATAATTTTAATGTTGGTCTCTTTAGCAAGTTTCAAAATATCATCGTCAATAAAATGCTGATCGGTAATACCATGACGCATAATTTCTAGATAAAAATCTTCACCAAAAATCTCTTTGTATTCAAGCGCTATCTCTTTAGCTCTCTCATAACCACGTGCTCCAAATTGGACATTTCGTTTATTATTAAGATTAAGATGCCAGTTGACTTCGCCTTGCAGACAAGCACCTGAGCAGATCAGTCCTTCAGAATGTTCTTTTAAAAGCTGTTTGTTGATACGAGGATAGTAGTAAAACCCTTTGATATAACTCATAGAAGAGAGATACATCAAATTTTTGTAACCTATCTCATTTTTTGCATACAAACAGAGGTGAAATCGTTGTTTTGTACTCTTATCACCAATGTCATCTTGGTTATGAATGTATGCTTCCATTCCGATAATAGGCTTAATGCCTTCTTTACGCATGGTTTTATAAAAATCAATCGCACCAAACATATTGCCATGATCGGTGATAGCAACAGAAGTCACGCCTTGCGATTTGAGTTTTTTAGCAAGCTTTCCTATCTTGTTTGCGCCATCAAGAAGTGAATATTCGGTGTGTAAATGTAAGTGTGTGTAAGGTATTTCGCTCATAAATTCTCTGTTCAATATAGTTTTTCAGATTGTACCCAATGAGCGCTTAAGAGGGTGTAAGAAGTCATTTAAAAGCTTTACATGTAACATTGACATGTAAAGCTTTTACCCAAGCCAAAGGGATTGTTAGGCAGATGTTGCCTCTGCTGCTTTTTGTTCAAGCTCTGCGAGTTGAGCCTGATACGTAGCAAGAAGTGCTTGTTTTATTTGAAGATTTTTTTCATGTGCTTCATCGTTTTTAGATAACTGTTGCTCTGCAGCAATTTCTTTTTCCAACACAGCAATTTTCTTCTCTAAAGCTTTTATTTGTTCTTCAATCGTACTGCTACTTGAAGATGACGAATCACTCGCTCCTGAAGCTGCACTTGCGCCCCCGCTTTGTGCATTACCAGAAGTTTTATTTTCACTAGAACTCTCTGATGATGTTGATGAACTTGAAGATGAAGCATTTGAAGCTAGAGCTTTTGCCTCATCAGAAATCTCAACACTATCAACAGGAATACTACCTACATTCGCTGTACTATCTTCTTTTGTTGCAGAAGCTACAACACTTGAACTATTATTGGTAGTACCTTGGTCTACCAAAACTTGGGATGAATACGATGTGCTAATGGTGTTCATAGAACCATCTCCTTCTGTTTTCATGTGCCCCCAAAGCTATATCGGATAGAGGAAAAAAATATGAAGGTCTTTAAGAAGAAAGAGGCGTTACATGTAAAAAAAATTACATGTAACGTTTGCATTAGCCGAGCTTACTCATGATAGAAAGAATATCACCTGTCTTTTCTTGAATCTCTTCAACATCACTGGTTAACGTGTTCATCTCTTTTGCATTGTGGCTCATTTTTGCAGAACTATCCACAATCCCACCAACAATTACCCCAATAGTAGCTTGAATTTGCGTCAAAGAGTGGTTTGTTTTATCGGCAAGTTCACGAATATTGTCCGCAACAACTGCAAAACCTCGTCCATGCTCACCCGCACGAGCGGCTTCAATAGCAGCATTAAGCGCTAGCAAGTTGGTTTGATCCGCAATATCTCCGATCATATTTAAGATATCATTTGCCTCTTTAGCATTTTGCGTAAGCGTGCTCAACGTTTCGGCAAGATGCTGTTGAATAGAACCCATCTCTTGCATGGATGCTGTTGTTTTCTTAACAATGCGATTAAGATCGCTGAGTGGTTCATTTTTGATGGTTGCAACTGAGTTTGCAAGTTGTTTAGAACTCTCACGAATCATTGCACTCTGTTCTGCATTTTCAGCAATTGTTTGGGCCAAAGAACTACCAAGCGCATTCACGCCATCAACCAATTCTTTAAGCTCGCCACTTGTTGAAATGGTTATGGGCTTACTAAAATCACCGTTTTGAAAATTTTTCAAAGATAAGAGTGTTGCATTCATCACTTCATTGACCTTAGCAATCATTGCATCAATTTCATAGGAGAGGCGATTGGTAAGGAAATTTGAAGAGACGTAAGAGGTCTTGTTTTCCATATAACCGTTTGACATTTTGGAACAAATAATCAATACTTCACCCACTACACGCAAATCATCCAAACGTAGCTTTTCGAAGTCTTTAAATGTTTTATCAATGACGCTTACTGTTGAGCCTATTTCATCATCGGCATGATCGTCTAGGCGATAATCAATTAAATTCTTTTTGTTGGTGACATAAAGCCCAAAATCTTCAACATAGCGCTTCAAATCTGCCATTCTTTTTCCAATGAGTTTTTGACTCAAATAACGTGACACGAAAGAGAAAAGAGCAACTACAATGAGAAGAATGATACTGTTGCGAATCATCAAATTGATCAAAGCATCATCAAGTTTTTGTTTCTCTTTAGCAACGAGTGCATCAATATCATCTGCATACACACCTGTGCCTATAATCCATCCCCAAGGCTTAAACCCTTCTACAAACGAAATTTTGGCTTGTGGTGTATCAAACCCTGGTTTTTCCCACATATAATTGACTACGCCTTTGCCATTTTTAGTAGCAACGTCCACCATCTCATTAAATAAAAATTTGCCTTTTGGATCTTTTGATTGGCTCAAATCTGCCCCATCTAAAGCTGGTTTTATAGGATGCATCACCATTTTAGGGGTAAAATCATTAATCCAAAAATACCCATCTTCTCCAAAACGAAGCTTTTTGATCGCTATTTTTGCTTTTTCTTGGTAGGCTTTAACCACACTCGGGTCTGTTTTATCAGCGTCATTTTGCAATGCTTCATAAAAGGAGTTCACCACATGGTAAGCAATTTTTACTTTATCAGAAAGTGCTTCTACTTTTTCACGTGTCATCACCGCGCGTGTGCCTTCTAAACGCTCTGTTGCTTCATTGTGCATCAAAAAAGCAACCACTAATGTCGAAACAACAGCTGTTAATACAAGGGAAATAACCACTAACATGGTTACTTTAAATTGAATACTTAATGCTTTCATTTATCTTCCCTCACTTGCACGCATTGTGGCATACAGTTTTGAATATTTTTCCACCTCTTCACGGCTCGCCATTTTACGAACAGAGAGATAATGGTCTTTGCCAAAAGGAAAAACCGTCGCATACACCCAATAAAATTTCCCATTTTTTGTTCGATTTTTAACAAATCCTTGCCAAACATTGCCTGATTTTACCGTTGCCCATAACTCTTTAAAAGCAGCTTTTGGCATATCAGGATGACGAATCATATTATGCGGTCTGCCTATAAGCTCTTCTAAGGCGTATTCTGAAAATTTAACAAAGGTTTCATCGGCATAAACAATAATCCCTTTTGCATCCGTTTCGGAAACCAATAAGGAGGTATCATCCAGTAAAATTTCATCACCTAAGGTTTGCATTCGTGTATCCTTAAATTCCATCTTTGGTTTGAGTATAAAGTGAGTTAGATTTAAAGCTGATTAAATATTTTTACTATTAACACAATATTTATCTCCTTATGTTACAATTTAGTCATTTATTAAATAACTTCTTTCATAACCTTGCAATGTTATTGAGGAAAGTTTCACAAGGAATGCTGATGTTTTTACTCAACAAAAAGATCTTTCTTTTCGTTACATGTCTTGCGCTCGGTGCGCAAAGCTATGCTGCTGAAGAGGCTAAAAAACAGCCCTCACCTGCAACAACAAACGCTCCTGCTCCAGCAGTCGATGTTTATAAAATCGCTTCTGCTAAAGAAGAGGCTCTCAGCCTACAATACCCGGGTAAAACCATAAGCTCACAAAGTGTTACCATAAAAGCCAGAGCTAATGGTATTTTGATGAAAAAGTTCTTCAATGAAGGTGACTTCGTCAAAGAGGGTGATGTGCTTTACAAAATTGAGCCAGATACCTACGAAGCAGCCCTCAATCTTGCTAAAGCAAACGTAAATGCGCTTGATGTCCAATTACAAAAAGCGACTAAAGATTGGGAACGAATTAAAGCGCTTTATGAATCAGGTGCTTCAAGTGAGCAAGAAAAAGACAGCGCATACTGGACGTATGAAGGTGCAAAAGCTTCTTTAGCGAGTGCAAAAGCTTCTCTACAAACAGCGACCATTAACCTTGATCGTACAACCATTAAAGCAACAATGAGCGGTATGACAGGTCTGAAACAAGTCGATGTTGGTGCACTTGTGAGCGATGGTACTGCATTGGTTGACATCACACAAATCACACCATTGCACGTAGAATTTTCTATTCCTGACATTGATGTGATGAAACAAAAATACAACATCAAAAATGGCAAATGGTCAAACCCAACAGAGGGGAAACTAAAAGCGAGCCTTCAAGTAGGTGATGCAAAGTTTAAAGAGGTCGGTGTTGTTGATTTTATGGACAGTTCACTCAACGCGAAAACAGGTTCACTTAAAGCGAGAGCTACCTTTAAAAATGAAGGGAAAGAGCTTCTCCCTAACCAATTTGTCAAAGTCAATCTTGTAGGTCTTACACGTACAAATGTCATCAAAGTTCCTCAAAAAGCAGTGCTTCAAAATCCTCTTGGAACGGTAGTTTTTGTTGTTGAAGATGGCAAAGCCATTGTCAAACCAGTTAAAGTCGGCGAAGCAAGTGAAAATGACTACGTCATTGAAAACGGGCTCAAAGAAGGTGATGTTGTTGTCGTCAATAACTTCTTTAGAATCAAAGCAGGCGCACCTGTTAAAGTTGATAAAGTGATCAACGAAGAGGCTAAATAATGTTTTCAAAGTTTTTTATTAACCGCCCAATATTTGCAACCGTTGTTTCGATTGTAATTATCTTGGCGGGTGTTATTGCGATTAAGTCGCTCCCCGTTCAAGAGTACCCTAGTATTGCGCCACCGCAAATCATCGTTTCTGCAACCTATCCAGGAGCAGATGCAGCTACCATCGCGACTACCGTTGCAGCACCGCTTGAAGAAGAGATCAACGGTGTAAGCAATATGCTTTACATGACTACAACAGCATCGCCTAGTGGAAGTGTGAGCATCAATGTCTATTTCCAAATTGGAACCGATGTTGCCCAAGCAAAAGTGGATGTCAATAACCGTGTGCAAATTGCAACAAACAAACTGCCAGAAGCGGTACGCAAACAAGGTGTTTCAACAAGAGAGCGCTCTCCTGATATCTTGAAAGTTTTAACACTGACATCTAAAAACAATGTACACGACACCACGTTCATCTCAAACTACGCACTCGTAAACATTGTTGATGATTTAAAACGTATTCCTGGTATTGGTGATGTCACCATTTTTGGTAACAAAAACTATGCGATTCGTGTCTGGTTAAAACCTGACAAACTAGCAACGTATGAACTCACGACTGCAGAAGTCATTAACGCCATTAAAAGTCAAAATGAGCAGTATGCCGCAGGTCAAATCGGACAAGAGCCGATGGATAAACAGCCAACCTACACTTATACCGTTAAAACCGATGGAAGGCTTAAAAACGCGAGCGAATTTGACAACATCATTATCAAATCCAATGCCGATGGCTCCTCTTTAAAACTAAGAGACGTTGCAAAAGTAGAGCTTGGTGTTGAGTCATACTATTTTGGTGGTATTTTTAACAACAAGCCGATGATTCCTATTGGTATCTTCCTAGCATCTGGGGCCAATGCGCTTCAAGTATCGGATCTTTTGGAACAAAAACTGGCTGAAATTTCACCGAACTTCCCAAGTGATCTTGAAATCGATACCGCGTACGATCCAACCATTTTCGTACGTGAATCTATCCATGAAGTTATCTTTACACTCATCCTTTCAATTGCCCTTGTTGTAGGCATTATCTATCTCTTTTTGGGTAATCTTCGTGCAACATTTATTCCTGTACTTGCCATCCCTGTTTCCATCGTTGGAACGTTTGCAGGTTTTTATGCGGCAGGCTTTTCCATCAACCTTCTCACGCTCTTTGGTCTTACCTTAGCGATTGGTCTGGTTGTTGATGATGCTATCGTTGTTATCGAAAACGTTGAGAGGATCCTTCGAGAAGAGGAAGAGCTTAGCGTTAAAGATGCAACCATTAAAGCGATGCGTGAGATTACCAATCCGGTTATTGCCATCGTAATGGTTTTATCTGCTGTATTCGTTCCAGCTGCTTTCATGGGTGGCTTTAGCGGTATGATGTATAAACAGTTTGCAATGACCGTTATTATCTCCGTTACCATTTCTGGTATCGTAGCATTAACATTAACACCTGCGTTGTGTGCGCTTCTTTTACGTAAACATGAGAGTGAGCCTTTTTGGTTTATACAAAAATTCAATGCACTCTTTGAAGTGGGAACACAACTGTTTTCAACAGGTGTTCGTAAAACCATTCGCTTTGGATTGATGAATGTTGCGATTTTCGGTGTTATGATTGCAGCGATTTTCCTCATCACATCACGCATTCCTACAGGTTTGGTTCCCAACGAAGACAAAGGTATGATTTTAGTCATTAACAACCTTATGCCAGGTGCTTCTCTTCATCGTACACAAAAAGTGAGCCAAGAAGTCAGTGACTTTGCGTTAAGCCAGCCTGATGTTGCACGTGTAGGTGCTATGTCTGGACTTGATTTTATTATCAATGCGTATAAAACCGATTCGGGTATTAGCTTCATTCGCCTTCATCCATGGGACGAGAGACCACGTGCAGATCAAACGTCGCAAGCCATTGCGGCTAAAATGATGGGCGGACTCTCTCAGAATAAAGAGGCAATGCTTATCGCCGTTACGCCTCCTCCTATCATGGGTATGAGTACTACCGGTGGTTTTGAGATGTACGTTCAAGATAGAACAGGTGGCAATATCCAAGTACTTGATGGTTATGTGAAAGAGATCTTAGCAAAAGCGGCTGAGCGTAAAGAACTTGCTGCAATGCGTTCAACCATTAACACGAATGTTCCACAGTTCTTGATCAGTGTCGATACCGAAAAAGCAAAATCACTTGGTGTCGATACCGCTGATATTTTCACGACCATTCAAGCCACCTTTGGTAATACCTATACCAACGACTTTAACCTTTTTGGTCGTACGTACCATGTCAATGTTCAAAGTGATAGCACCTTTAGAGAAGGAACTGAAAACTACAATGACGTCTTTGTCAAATCAAGTGAAGGAAGGCTCATTCCTATCAGCTCACTTGCGACTATTAAGCGTATCGTAGGACCTTCTATTATTCAAAAATTCAATATGTTCCAAGCAGCACAAATTTCAGGTCAACCAAGTCCTGGATACAGCTCGGGTGATGCACTTCGTGTCATTGAAGAGGTGGCAAAAAGTGTTCTTCCAAATGGTTATACCATCGCTTGGGCGGGAACGTCGTATCAAGAAAAGCTTTTAGAAAAAAGCGGTAACACGGCTTTCATCTATGCTATTATCTTTGTATTCTTGATTCTAGCAGCGCTTTATGAAAGCTGGACGATTCCTTTTGCAATCGTTCTAGCCGTTCCATTTGCACTTCTAGGTGCAGCACTTTCGGTTTATTTTAGAGACTTACAAAATGACATCTACTTTCAAGTAGGACTTGTCACCCTTGTTGGACTTTCCTCTAAAAATGCCATTTTGATGGTCGAATTTGCGATGCACAAACTCAAAGAAGGTTACAGCCTCATTGATGCAACCATCGAGGGAGCACGTATTCGCTTCCGTCCTATCGTTATGACCTCATTTGCATTTATCGCAGGAACATTACCACTTGCAATTAGCACAGGAGCGGGTGCTAATAGCCGTCATATCATCGGAACAACCGTTGTAGGTGGTATGGTTACATTAACCTTGATCGGTACGTTTTTTGTGCCGCTCTTTTTCTATCTCATTATGAAAACCAAAGAAAAGTTTACGAAAAAAGGAGTTGCTCATGTCTCGTAACATCACCCTTCTCTCACTGGTTGCTGCTTTATTTTTGGGTGGATGTTCACTGAAACCTGAGTTAAATGTTCCTAAAATGGAGACGCCACAAAGTACACAAGAGACGTTAAATGTCAACAAAGAGTGGTGGAAACAGTTTAATGACCCAAAACTCAATGCTCTTGTGGATGAGGCACTTCTTGGTAGTGACGACCTCAAACTCTCAGCACTTAAAGTGCTTAAAGCGCGCCAAGCGTTTGGGCTGAGTGAGGCGAATGAGATGCCAACTCTCAGTGCTAATGCTAGTGGTAGTCGCCAGCAAACCAGCAATGAAGCATTTAGTACTAAAAACAAACGCGCAGAGTACTCTGACTATGCCCTAGGTGGTAGTTTGGCGTATGAGATTGATTTTTGGGGAAGACTCTCAAGTCAGAGTGAGTCTAACTGGTCACTCTATCTTGGTACACAAGCAGCACGTGAGACACTACGCAATAGCCTGATTCACGATGTTATCAGTGCATATTTTAACTTAGCTTCCTTGCAAGCACGTATGGCAATTTTAGAACAAAGTGCCAATGCTTATAAAGCAAGCTATGAATTTCGCGCTAAACAGCAAAAAGTGGGAACCATCAGCGATGTGTTAGCTAACCAAGCGCTTGCGCAATACAACAATGTTCAAGCCTCTAAAAATAGTTTGATGGAGAGTTACAAACTTCAACAAAGTGCTCTTGCTATTTTGCTAGGAAAAAATCCTCAAGCACTCTTTGAGATGCAAACAGCAGATATGACACTTCCAAATGTACTTGTAGTTCCAGCGGGTGTTCCTTCTACGCTGATGGAAAATCGCCCTGATATTAAAGAAGCATTGGAAAATCTCAAAAGTAAAAATGCGCTCATTGGTGTTGAAAAAGCAGCCTATTTCCCAACTATTAGTTTGACAGGCACATATGGTCAACAAAGCGATGACCTAAACAACATTCTCAAATCAACCGCAAACAGATGGAGTTTTGGACCAAGCCTCAGTGTGCCTATCTTTGATTTTGGACGCATCAAACAGCGTGTTTCTATCTCAGAGACCGATTTGCAATCTTCTTTAGTGAGTTACGAACAAAGTGTGAAAAAAGCCTATAAAGAGGTACATGATACCTTAGCAAAAGAAAACCTTGCAAAAAGCAGACTTGCATTCCAAGAAGAAGAGCTAAAAGCATACCAAAAGGTACTTGATCTCTCTACCAAACGCTTCAATCAGGGTGTTGCCAACCAACTTGAAGTTCTAGATGCTCAAAAAAGTGTTTTAAGTGCTTCTTTAAATGTGGTTGCGACTAAACAGTACCTCCTTACCTCTCAAGCTGAACTTTTCAAAGCATTGGGTGGAGGTTGGAAAGAAACTGATCTTATAACTGCCAAATAAAGGAGTGACCATGAGCCTACTGTTAAGTCCTTACGAACATACGTATATCCACCTTAAAAACAAGGTGGTTATGCCTCCTATGTGTATGTATAAAGCAGACACCAATGGGAATATGACAGACTTTCATCTTACCCATTACACGGCACGTGCATTAGGTGGTGTAGGGCTTATTATCGTTGAGGCAACAGCCGTAGAACCTCGTGGTCGCATCTCGGACAATGACTTAGGACTATGGGATGACACGCACATAGAAGCACATAAAAAGTTAGTTGCCAGCTGCCATGCATACGGAGCAAAAATGGCGGTACAACTCGCACATGCTGGACGTAAGAGTATCTGCAAAGAAACAACTCCAGTAGCTCCAAGTGCTATGGCTTACAGTCAAACCAATGGATTTAAACTTCCTCACGCCTTATCTCTTGATGAAATCACACAGATTAAAACCCAGTTCGTTCAAGCAGGACTTCGTGCGGCTCGAGCAGGATATGATATGTTAGAGTTACATGCGGCACATGGTTACTTGCTGTGTGAATTTTTGTCACCCCTAACCAACACCAGAGACGATGCTTATGGTGGAAGCTTAGAAAATCGTTGTGCACTTACATTAGAAATTGCTCATTTACTCATACAAACAACAGGCTTACCATTGTGTGTTCGCATCTCTGCAGATGAATGGGTTGAAGGAGGATGGGACATTGCGCAGAGTATTTACCTTGCCTCTAAACTCAAAGAGCTTGGCGTTACATTCATTCATGTCTCTGCTGGTGGCAACCAAGAGAAACAAATCATGCCTCCTCTTACACCACTCTATCAAGCAGGTTATGCAAAAACCATTCGTAAAGAGGTTGATGTAGCAACCATTGCAGTAGGATTAATTACCACAGCACACGAAGGCGAAGCGCTACTGCGTGATGGAGGTTGTGATCTTGTTGCCTATGGTAGAGAATTGTTACGAAATCCTAACTTTGTCTTTTTTGCAGCAAAAGAGCATGGACTGCGAGATTTGATAGAAGTATCCTATTTGAGGGCTTTTTAATCTTTTATATAACTGTAAAAACGTGACATCTTTTGAAAAACTTTGGAGTATAATAAGTTATCTTAGCGCTACAAACGCGTAAAAAGGAGTTAACATGTCTTCCAAACTTGTCATTGTTGCTGACTTACAGCATTTTAAACTCTTTCGTGTTAAAGCAGATCCTATGAAAAGAGAATCGCTCGAGTGCCTTTTAAGCAGTGATTCTCTAGACATCCATCAAAAGCCAAGTGAAAAACTCTCCGACCGGCTTGGGCATTGTGAAACAGCATGGGGTGTTCAAGGTGGTGGCGAAAATCATAATATGGCTGAAGAAGAAGAGCGAAAACGCCTTCATGAACTCTCTAAACAAATTTCAGAAGCTTTGCAAAAGTATCCACATGAGCTCTGCTATTTTGCCGCACCAAAATCAATCAACCATAAAATCATTGAAGCACTTTCCCCTGCTCTTCAAAAAAACATTACACAAAATCTTGCACTCGATTTGACCAAAACTCCAACAGATGAAATTTTAGGTCATTTTGACAAGTAGTTTTTTGGCATCAATGGATAAATAAAATTCATTGATGCCAAAAAAAAGATACCTACACCAATGTTATAGATGATTTTTTAAATAATGGCATAGTACAATAATAGACATACTATTTAAACTATCACGTAAATAACACAAAGGTGCAAGCGCGTATGCGAAAAGAGCTCAAATATGAATTGCGTTATGGAAGAATTCATCCGTTAACTGAACTGCCTGACCGCCAACGCTTTATCAATACGCTTTCTAATTCCACTGCCAATAAACTTGCCCTATTAAACGTTAACGGCTTTTGGAACTTTAACCACTCTTTTGGTTATGAGGTGGGAGATCAAATACTTAAAACCATCTCGCAAAGGCTCAAACGTCGTTTCACACAAGCTGTTGTTTTCCATCTAGGTGGCGATGAATTTGCTATCCTCTCAGGCAAAGAGGTGCCCCAAGAGCACTTTTTACAAAACATTGAGTCATGCCTTTGGTACTTTGGCTATTCACCCATTGAGATTGACAATGAAAAAATCTATACACCCCTTCGCATCGGTGTTGCTGTAGGTTACGATGATCTTTTCCTCAATGCCGAATTTGCGATAAAACAAGCAAAGCGCATCGGTAAAGATTTGATGGTTTACGATGCTTCTATCCCTTCTTTGTGCAATCCCCAATCCAATGCCAGAGCCGATGTTGAGTGGGAAAAGACCATTCGAGAAGCTCTTAAAAAAGACCGTTTTGAAGTATTTGCGCAAAGCATTGAAGGTGGTAAAATCCCCAAATTTGAATGCTTGGTACGTCTGCGCAATGCCGAGGGAAAAATCATCTCGCCATATCTCTTTTTAGAACATGCCAAACGAGCCAACCTGTATGGCAACATCACCAAAATCGTCATCCAAAAAGCCTTCTCATTTTTTGCCAATAAAACAGCAGAATTCTCCATTAACCTCTCACTCAGTGATATTTTAGACCAAAATAGAGTCGATTTTTTACTGGAGAAAATGTACGAATACAATGTGGGAGAACGCCTTACCATCGAAGTCACAGAGGGTGAAGGTATCGAAAATCACCCTGAAGTCATCTCGTTTTTAACCTTGCTGAAAAGCCAAGGGGTGAAAATCGCCATCGATGATTTTGGAACAGGTTACTCAAACTTTGAATACCTTGTGAAACTCCAAGCGGACTTCATCAAAATCGATGGCTCGCTTATAAAAAACATTCATAAAAATGCTATTCATAAAGCCGTTGTTGAAGCGATTGTCACCTTTGCACAAAAAGTAGGTATGCAAACGGTGGCAGAATTCGTCGCCAATGAAGAGATATACTTAACATGTAAAGAGTTAGGTATTGACTTTTTTCAAGGCTATTTGTGGAGTGAGCCTATGCCTTTGGAAAATTTGGCACTGTATTAAATCAAAACTTGTTTTCTCGTGGAACACAACGTGCATAAGCCTCTTAAAAAGGCTGCATGAATGGAAGAGATTCGCGACCGATATGTGAGTTTTCATAACATCGATTGCTATGAAAACGCAACTCAAGTGCTCGATGCTATGTATGAACTCTTTGAGCTTCATCCCGAAGCAAAAGATGATTTGTGGATTCGTTTTGAAACCCTTATCCCCTCAAATTATAAAGAAGTTTTTGCAAAGCATGACTCTAAAGATATTTTATACCACATCTGCTCTCATGTTTTTTACCTCTCCGCTCTCTTTGAAGAGTATGATTTTGACAAAGGAGTAGAACTCATGGAAAAAGCAGAGATGGAGTGCTGTTAAAAATCCCTAAAAAACCTCTTATACTTGTTATAATGCACGCATATTTTTGCAGGAGCGAAAAATGGAGTATTATAGTTGGATTTTAACGTTTCACGTTATGTCTTTTATGTCGTGGATGGCGATGCTTTTTTATCTGCCACGTCTTTTTGTTTACCATGTGGAACACTCTCACAAAAGTGAATTTGTCGAAGTCGTTAAAATTCAAGAATATAAAGTCTATAAGTACATAGGTCTTCCAGCATTTTGGGCAACTCTTATCAGTGGTACCGCGATGCTCATCATCAACCCTATTTTATTTGAGAGTGGCGAATGGCTCTATGCTAAACTTGTCGTTGTTGCCCTCATGATAGCTTATTCATTTTCTTTAGAGTATTTTAGAGCACAACTTGAAAAAGATGAATGTGAACGCAGTGGTAAGTTTTTTAGAGCGTACAATGAAGTTCCAACCCTACTTTCAATTTTGATCGTAGCGTACGTCGTTGTTAAAACATTTTCACTTCTTTTCACAAGTATTGCAGTTGCGCTGTTTGCATTTATCATCTACATGATTTTTCAACAACCTGCGCATAAGGGTAATAGAGACTAAAGACTTTGACCTACTAAATATCCAGAAGCCCAAGCAAAGTGGAGGTTAAAGCCTCCACAATCTCCATCAATATCTAATACTTCCCCACAAAAATAGAGATTTTTCATCTTTTGTGACATCAAATTTTTTGCATCGAGTTCTCGCACATCCACACCACCCGCACACACTTCCGCACTCTCAAACCCTTTAGTAGCATGTATGTCAATACGTAGCGCTTTAAACGCAAAAACAATCTTTTTGATCTCTTTAGCCCCAAGCATAGATGCCTCTTTGATGTGCCCTAGTTTGGTGTTTTGAATGATAAAATGTGCCAACTTTTTAGGGATGATTCCCTCTAGCCATAAGGAGAGAGATTTCTCTTTTGCTATACTCATTCTTTTTTGAAGTAGTGATGTCAGTGCTTCACGGGATAAAGTTGGCAAAAGATCCAATACTACATGTACACGCTCTCCTTCTACAAAGGCTTTCGATGCCGTACGGCTGACATCTAAAATGGCAGAGCCAGAAAGTCCATACGCAGTAAAGAGCAGATCACCCTGCACACTTTGGCGCTTTTGATTGTCAATGTAGAGCTCAACACCTGCATCTACTTTTACACCACTGGCTTCTTTAAGATGAGGCTCATCGCTGATAAATTGTACTAAAGAAGGGTATGGCTCTATCACATTATGACCTAATGCTTTAGCAAAACTATAGCCACTACCACTGCTTCCAAGGGGAGGCATCGCAACGCTTCCAGTGGCGATAACGCAGGCATCAAACGTCTGCTTTTGCTCTTTGGTATGAACAACGAACGCTGCACCATCTTTTTTAATTTCAGTGACTTCACATTCAAGGCAAAAATGAACCCCAAGTGAGCGTGCTTCATGCAACAGCATATCAACCACTGAAGAGGCTTGATGGCTCATCGGGTAGAGTCTACCTTCTTCACCTTCACGCATCTCAAGTCCCAATGCTCTAAAATAGGCTTTACATGTAGAGGTATCAAAACGTCTTAGTGCTTCTTTGGCAGCATGAGGTGCTTCACCATGGTAACGAGAGAGCGTAATGTTTTCATTGGAGATATTGCATCTGCCATTGCCCGTTGCAAGGATTTTGCGTCCTACTTTACTGTTTTTCTCAAAAACGGTGACTTGATGGGCTTTACGCGCTGCTTCAATGGCACAAACAAGTCCAGAAGCCCCCGCTCCAATGATAGCAACACGATTCATAAAAGACGCATGCCTTCGTCATTCACTTCAAGTTTTTTGGCATCAATAAGTTTCGTAAGAGCCCTTTTATAGGCTTTTCGACTAAGCCCAAAACGCTCTGAGATAAGTTCAGGTGTGCTTTTATAGTTCATCTCGCATCTACCACCCGTAAGGCTTAAAATCTCTACGATTTTAGAAACCGCTACTTCATCGCTTTTATCGCCAATAGGTTGTAAAATGATGTCAAGTTTGCCATCTTTTCTAAGCGTCTTGATGTAACCTATTTTTTCATCCCCTACTTCAATGTTTTCAAAAATTTCATTGTGGAAGATAAGCCCATCGTATAGGTTGTTAACGATAACTTTAAAACCAAGAGGCGTTCTCTCGCGCACCAAAAGTTTTACCTCTTGGTTCACTTTGAGGTTTTTAAAATCTTTGCTCAAAAATTCATTGTACTTTTGACTGCCCACAATGCGTCCTGTCTCATCATCCAAACAGACACGCACGATGACTTTCATGCCAACATGAAATGGAAACTTTTGAAGCGCTTTAGGAACCAGTAAGTCTTTAGGTAAGCCCCAATCCACAAATGCTCCAAAAGGAGTCACATCGACCACTTCAAAACAGCCAAATTCATCGAGCATCGCTTTAGGAAAAACGGTACTTGCGACGATGCGATCTTCCGAGTCAAAATAGACAAACGCATCAATTTCATCGCCCTCTTTCATCGCATAACTGACGTACTGGTTAGGAAGTAAAACTTCATCTTTATCTTCACAGATCAGATAAACGCCATTATCGGTATAGCGATTGATTTTAAGGCGATTTTTTTCGCCTACTAAAAGGTATTTATTCATTATTTTTCTTTAAATTTATTTTATTTTGCATTTATCATGCATATCACTAAGCTCCATATTAAGGGCACGTGTAGAGATCATCACTTCCCATAGTGAGATGAAAAGGGAGATACACATCGCGATTAAACTAAGCCCAAAAATCTGTTTGCCAATGCCAAAGAGCCCTAAGAAAAGTTCAAACATGGAAAGGGTACATAAAAGAATGGCAAGCACGCCAAAAAATTGCATCCATTTGGTGAGCTCTAAACGATGTTTGAGATTATTGATTTGTTTGTACTCTTCGCAATTATCTCTTTCCATTGACTGACGGTGCAACATTCTAATCAGTTGCGCTACAGCCAAAAATCGGTTGGTATAGGCAAGTAAAAGCAATGAAACAGCAGGAAATAAAAGTGCGGGTGTTGAAATCTCAATCTCCATAGTAATCCTTAACATTTTTCTTATCGTGTGATGATCTATTGTACCTTAAATCACCCAAACAACTGCTTTAGCTCAAACCAAACTTTATGCTTTCGTGCGCTATAATCTACTTAATTTACAGAAGTGGATACGAAACGAATGCTTGAAAATATTGCACAAATGCTCTGTTCAAAAGAGAGATTACTGACCGAAATTTACTTCGACCTGCAACTCTTTTTTGAAGAAAAATATGGCAAAAATACCATTGTTTTTATGGAGATCGGCTCTTTTTTTGAAACGTATGAAGTCAACAATGAAACCCATCAAATTGGAAAAGCCAAAGAGGTTTCAGAACTTTTAAACATTCAACTCACACGTAAAAATAAATCCATTTTAGAAAATTCTTTACAAAATCCACTTTTAGCAGGCATACCCGCAGTTTCACTCGATCGCTACTTAAGCCGTTTGGTACAGACTAAAAAATACACCATCGTTTTAGTACGCCAAAAAGGTGAACCACCTCATGTGAAACGTTATATCTCCAACATCATAAGCCCAGGTACGAACTTTGACTACCTCATCGAGTCCAGTGAAAACTACCTTGTTTCACTTTTAGTGGATTGCAATCATTCTATCTATTCAGTCGGTTACAGTGCCATTGATGTAACAACTGGCAAAACCATCATCAATGAAGTACATGGTACCAGAGAAGATAAAACCTATGCCTTAGATGAGATTTTCAACCTCTTGCAAACCTATAAAACCAGTGAAATTGTCTTAACATTTAATACCGAAAGTATCGATAAAGAGTGGGTGCAAAATTACCTTGAAATCACTCCAAGTGTGGCACATAGTATCAACAAAGAGCGTCTTAAAGTCGCCTACCAAAATGAGCTTTTCGGACGTATCTATGCGATTCGCTCCCTGCTCTCGCCTATCGAGTACCTTGACATTGAGCGTTACCCTTATGCCAGTGAATCTTTAGCGATTTTGTGTGATTTTATCATTGAGCATGATGCCAACATTATCGAAAAGATGAGCCGCCCTATTTTACTAGGAAATAGCCGTTATCTCTACATCGGCAACAACGCCCTTGAACAGTTGGACATCATCTCTAAAAACCCTTCAGAGATGACGCTTTTAAACCTGATCGATCAAACCTCTACTGCCATTGGAAAACGTCTTTTAAAAGAGCGTTTGCTCAACCCGATTTGTGACATTAAAACACTGAATGAGCGCTTTGATCTCAGTACACAACTCATTCATGACTATAAAAAATTTGAGATAGCCCTCAAACAGGTCTATGACTTAGAGCGCATTTTAAGGCGCATTGCTCTTAAAAAATTGCACCCTTTAGAGCTTGATTATCTCAGTACCTCCCTTGAAGCTATTTTGGGCATTCTAAAAGAAGCTGAGCTTAAGAAAGTTCCTACACCTAAAAACCTTTTTGATGAGAGTGAAGCGCTGTTAGAGATGTTAAAAAGCACGTTTGTGCTTGATGTCTGCGCGAAGTTTCGTAAAGATCAGATCAATGAGAACCTCTTTTTAAAAGGCGTATTCCCTCAAATTGATAAGATTGAGCAAAGCAAAGCTGAGCGTTTTAGCGCATTAGAGCATATTGCACGAAGTATTGAAAGTTTCTTTGAGGAAAACAATCGAACAACCATTAGTATCGAATGGCTGGAAAGCGAAGGACATTATATTTCCATCAGTAAAAATCGTTTTGCGCTGATTGAAGAGAAGCTCATGCAAAGCTTCATTACCATAGGTGATCAACACTACTTTTTTAAAGACTTTACCTTTAGGCATCTCAAAAACAGTGTCAAGATTTCAGCAACACTCATCGAAGAGATTTCCCAAGAGATTGTACTGAGTAATCTTCAAATGATCGCTTTAGTGAAACAGCGTTATGATGAGATACTGGAAAAAATTGAAACGCATTATGCCCTGACATTGGAGCATCTCATCTCATTTGTAGGGACACTCGATGTTGCGCTGAGCAATGCAAAATGCGCGGTACTGTATAACTACACCAGACCAGAGCTTCTACCGATGCAAGAAGAAAAACGCTTTATCGAAGCGATTGGGCTTCGCCATCCACTCATCGAATCACGCGAAGAAAATGGCATCTACATTCCTAACGATCTCTTCTTAGGACATTGCTCAGCAGACATTACACACGACCATGTGACACTCGAAGCATGCAGTGCCAATGATGTACAAGGAATACTGCTTTATGGCATTAACTCCAGTGGTAAATCGTCCTTAATGAAAAGTTTGGGCATTGCCGTCATTATGGCACAAGCAGGCTTTTTTGTACCGTGTGCCAGTATGCGTTTTAACCTGTTCGATAAAATCTTTACACGTATTATCAGCCATGACAACCTTTACAAAGGGCTTTCAACATTCACCGTAGAGATGTTGGAGCTCAAAAACATCTTTAACCGTGCTACGGCATTTTCACTTGTTTTGGGAGATGAGATCAGTCATGGTACTGAAACCGAATCTGCCCTTGCCATTGTTGCAAGTGCCATTACCAAAATGCATAGCTTAGGCTCATTTTTTGTCTTTGCGACCCATCTGCATCAGCTCAGTCACCTTCCACTCATTAGTGAGCTTAAAAAGGTCATCTATCTGCATTTAGGAGTGAGTTACGATGAAGAGAATGACAAGCTCCTCTACAATCGAAAGTTAGAGCTTGGCAGTGGTAGTTCGCTCTATGGTTTAGAGTTTGCAAAGTCTTTGCATATGGATAAAGAGTTCATTAAAACCGCTTATGACATTAGGCGAAGTCTTGCAGGTGAACTGGGCGAAGTGGAACTCCTCAAACAGAAAAAACGCAGTAAATACAACAAAAACCTTTACCTTTCCAAATGCGCTCTTTGTGATGAGTATGTGGAAGAGGTACATCACATCAAAGCGCAAGAGAATGCTGATGCTAACGGAAACATCGAGCACTTTCATCAAAACCACCGCTACAACCTCATACCGCTTTGTGCAAAACACCACAAAATGGTGCATGAAGGTAAAATTACGATTAATGGCTTTGTCATGAGCAGCGAAGGATTAAAACTTCACTATGAGGAGAAGTAAAGAGCGCATAAATGCACTCTTTACCCACAATATTTACGCGGTTTTAAACTGAGAAAGTGTCGAGCTGAGTCCCTCAGAGAGTTTAAAGAGGTGATTTGCAGCTGATGCAATCTCTTCAACACTTCTCGCATTAGAACTTGTAAATCCATTGATAGATTCTATTCTACCCAGCACTGTGGTATCTAACTGCTCTTGATTGTCTTGGGCGTCTTTTGCCACATCTTCGATGGCTACCACACTTTGATTGAGAAGATTTACTGCCATATGGGTATGCTCAGCCACAGTATTGGAAAGCTCACAAACGCCTAAAATACGGCTTGCATTTTCATTCATTTGACCACTAATATCGGTGATAGATTGAACGATAACATTAATCGTAGCATTCGTTTCGACCAAGCTTTTTTGTGTTCGCTCTGCAAGTTTTCTCACCTCATCGGCTACAACCGCAAAACCACGTCCATGCTCTCCAGCCCTTGCTGCTTCAATGGCGGCATTGAGTGCTAACAAATTGGTTTGATCCGCTATATCACCAATCACATTTAAGACTTCTCTTACTTGTCCTGCTTCGTTGGCTAGATGCATTAATTGTGAATTGATTTGTGCTTCATTTGAGGCAGTTTGATTGAGGTGTTCTAGCGTTGTTGTTAGTGTCTCTTGTGCTAAGCCAAGCCCTTGTTGTGCCTCTAGGGTTACATGACGTACATCAGTTGTTTTTTGTACAGATTCTTTAATATGTCCCAAAACACTTTTCGTCTCTTGAGTGGTTTGGAAAACCACTTTAGACTCATTTTCAGCACGCTTCCCAATTTGCAAGCTACTTTGAGAAAGTTCTTCTGCCACAGAAGCATTTTCTAAAGCATTATCTTTTGCTTCATTAATCGCTAACGATAGATCACGCAAGAGAAGATTAACCGCTTCCATCGCTTCATTGATTTCATCATGACTCTCTGTTTCAATACGACGATTCAACGCTTTTGTTTGGCGCATAGTAATACAACCTTCTTTCGCTTTTTTAACTGAGTTTCGAATAGAACGCATGACTATAAATGCAAGTGCGAGTACCAAAAGAGCTACAACAACTAAAACAAATTGGGAAATACGTTCATTGGAGACAATCTTTCCTAAATTGCCCTCTTTAAAACGTTCTTCCAATGCTTTTACTTGTTCAAAAATCACTTCGTATGAAGTAGCACTTTGCGCTATCAGTGTATTGAGTTGTGCATAAGCTTCAGGATGTTCTATTTGAAAATTAGTAGCATGGACAGCGTGTTTGTATTGCCCAATAATATCGATTCGTGGTTGATTTAAGTTATGCCATTGTTCAATTTTTTGCTCTAGCTCTGTAATTTTGACTCTGTTTTCAGGTTTATCCACAATCTTTTTCAACGTTTCCATATGCGATAAAAGTCGCTTATAGGCACTTTGATACTGCTCAACGGATTCTGGTTTTGCAAGAAGATGATACCCACGTACTTCCATACCACACACCGCTAACTCATACTGAATCTGCCCCGTTAACCAAATTTTTCTTGCTGCATCTTGTGCTTCATTACTTGTTTTTGTTATTAAATATCCCAAAAGAATAAAACTTACACCCACAATCGTTAAAAGCAAAATCAATTTGCTCTTAATTGTTCTAAACGCCATTTAAGATCCTTGCCTTATTAAAAAATACGTGAAATTATACTCCGACAAAGTAATGAAATGTTAATGAGAACAAAAAATGGGGATAAATCTGTATAAAAATCTATCAAAAAAGCTGTAAAGAATACTACATCTTTACAGCTAACTATGACTAAGAGAGGAGTAGATCATGCGATAAGGATTGGGCAACCTCTTTTGAACACAACTGCTCAACTAAAGAGAGTGCAAAGAGCATCGCTGTGCTTGGACCTTGCGAAGTTGTGACGTTACCATCTCGAATGACTTTATCGTTGGCGTTATACCCTTCTTGCGCAATTTTTGCTTGAAATCCAGGATAACATGTGTAGCTTTTTTTAAGGACACCTGCTGTTTTTAGAGCATAAGGAGCAGCACAAATAGCAGCTATCATTTTGCCTTTGGCATCAAATTCTTTTAGCAATGTTTGCGTTGTGGGATCAGTTGCAAGATTGGTCGCACCAGGAAGTCCTCCTGGAAGGGCTATCATATCAAAGTTGTTTACATTTATCTCTTTTAAAAGTACATCGGCAACAACCACAATACCGTGTGCGCCTTTAACGTGCAATGATTCTAATGCTGCCATGGTTACATCCACATTGGCACGTCTTAAGATATCTACAATCGTTAATGCCTCAATCTCTTCAAAACCTTGTGCTAGAGGAACGATAACTTTTTTCATAGTAAACTCCTTGTATTAAACTTTAAAGTAATGCAATTGGTCATTCAACTTTTGCGTAACGCTGTGTAGATGCTCCGCAGCCGAAGCAATCTCTTCAATATCCCTTGCATTGCTTGAGGTAATGTGATTGATCTCATTGATCTCATCAACAATATTTTTGATCTCACTGCCTGTCTCTTCTGAGGTATGCGTTGCCAAAGCAACCACATCAATAGCATTTTTCATAAGAGTAACAGATGTTTCTATTTTATGCGATACCACTGTTGATTGTTCAACAAGCCCACCAAACAGCTTTGTATTTTTTTCCATCTGATCAGCAGAATTAACAATCGCCTGAACGATCACACCTACTGTTGCATGAATTTCTATCAAACTTTTTTGAGTGCGTTCAGCCAGTTTTCTGACCTCATCAGCCACAACCGCAAACCCACGCCCATGCTCTCCTGCACGTGCTGCTTCAATAGCGGCATTAAGTGCCAATAAGTTCGTTTGATCTGCTATATCGCTAATCACACTCAATATATCTTTCACCTTTTCTGCATCTTGTGAGAGCGTAATCATTTTGTGTTGTAGTTCATTTTCAACACTACTGGTTTGCTCAATCTTTTCAATCAAAACACCAAAAATCTCATTGGCTTGTGTTAGGGCTTCATTGGTTTGTGCGATTTCTGTTTGAGCTTTTTTTGAATTATCAACAGAATCATCAATCTTATCGCGTGCTTGATTTCCTGTTTGAGTTGTACGCGCTACAATGTGGCTCTCTTCTTCTGCACGCTTGCCAATGTTATTGGATGTTGTGGAGAGTTCATGTGAGACAGCAGCATTTTCATCACTCGCATGAATGGCGCCTACAACAATCTGTCGTAGTCTCTCCATAAAGGCATTGAGTGCATCGGCAATCTCTTTAAGTTCGTCATTATAAGGGGTACTGTAACGAAGCGTCAAATCCCGTTCGTTTGAAACAATCGCTTTTGTTAATGCACGTAAGGGAACAAGAACACTGCGAATAATGAGGAAAATCAAAGAGACAACTATGCCAACAACCATACCACCTACGATAACATACACTACGGTTGTTCGCTGGAGGGTTGAGGCTATCTCTTGATCGATCGTTTTAACAGAGGATTCCACTAAAGATTCCGTTTGATGCACCGTATCACGTAATTTTCCATTTAGCCCACTCTTTTCATCCAAGCCTAAGACTTCATATGCCTTGACAAATTCGACAAAACTCTGTCGATATGCCTCTAATAGCTTTACTGAAAAGGCAAGTTCCTCATGGCTTTGCACATACTCAAGCGTTTTTTTATACGTCGCGCTGTGTTCTTCACTGTACTTGGGTGCAAAACGGAGCATAAAGTCCTTTTCATGGCGACGAAGCGTCAACATAAGCGTTTGCATCTTATAATCTTTGAGCTCTTTAAATCCACTTTCCGCTTCATGAATGGCTTTACGCATTGCTCCTTCTAAGCCCTCTTCCGGGCTTAGTCCTAACTTCTTTTTTTGGGCAACTACTTCATTGAAAACGGTCGTATACGTGGTAATGACTTCTTGTAAGCGAATTATCTCTGTTGATTGAATACCAAGAGTATCGGCTGTTTTAGCGATAGTTCCAAGTTTTGCAGAGAGTTTTGAAGCAGACTCGAGAAGCGCTTTTTCATACTTTAGATCATTACGCATTAAAAAATCTTTTTCATGCTTACGCAAGTTCAAGATATCTTCTTTTAATGTCATAATATCCACTCTAAGATGAAGCAGTTCTTTCTCTTTATCATTGAAAAATTTTGCAGTGCTATGAATAGCTGTCAATCCTAGAATCACGACACATGCTAAGATAATATTGCGAGCTTTAATGGAGAGATTCGTAAACATGATGACAACCTCCTAAACACTTGGGTTATAAGGTTATATTATAGCATTAAAGAAGGAAAGAGGAAGAGGACATAGCGTAAAATAATTACGCTATGCTTTAGATGTAGTCTAAACTTATTTTACTTTTTCTAAGTATTCGCCACGAACAGTGTCAACCTTAATCACATCGCCTTCAACAACGTGGAAAGGTACTTGTACAACCGCACCACTCTCAAGTGTTGCTGGTTTTTTACCACCTTGTGTATCGCCTTTGAAGTTAGGTGGTGTCTCTACGATTTTAAGCTCAACAAATTGTGGTGCTTCAACGCTGATAGGTTTGCCGTTGTGGTAAAGCATATCAACATTCATACCATCAATAATCCAATCTGCAGCTTCACCCACTTGATCGTGTGTTAAAGCGATTTGCTCATATGTTGCGCTGTCCATAAATTGTAAAAATTCACCATCGTCATACAAAAACTGCATGATTTTGTCTTCAAGATTTGGAGTCTCACATTTATCACCTGCGTGGAATGTTTTTTCAATAACTTTTCCATCCATAAATGATTTGATTTTGCAGCGTACAAATGCAGCACCTTTACCAGGCTTAACATGTTGATACTCTACGATTTTATAAGGGGTACCGTTAATTTCGATTTTTAACCCTTTTTTTAAGTCGCCCATAGAAATAGAGGCCATAAATTCTCCTAAATTTTAGTTTCCGCCATTATAGCGAAAAAAATCACGACAACAAAATGGAGTATTTTTATACAATATTTTGTATATTTTAATCAAAATAAAGAATTATTTTAACAATAAATAAGATATAATATCTGTTATAAAGTTTAAAATATAATTTAATTAGTATATTTAATACATTTTAATTTATATTTAATACATTTTTTTGTACAATCATATGATGAAAACAAGCGATATCATCAATCTTTTACATAATGCTATTGAAGCTGAGAATATGGGCAAAAAAATTTCTCAAAAGAAGATGGCAGAAAACTGTGGTATTTCAATGCGTACCTATCAAGAGTGGAGACTTGGTAGTAGTGCACCTATGGGAATTCCTGTTGTTTTCAATATGCTTGGGATGTTAAGAGATGAAGATATTGTAAGACTGGTACGCAAAATAAATGACGGGCAAAAAGGAACGGTATGACAAATCTATCCGTGAGTGAAAAGTTGGCGTTAGAAGAAGTGTTCGAGTGTTTAAAAGATGAAAATTGCCGTAAGATTAGTCCTGTTAATAAACGTTTATTTGTGTATCGTATGATGCGTCTCTTGGTTTCGACGCGTCGAAAATTTTTACATGTAAAACGATAAGATTTCCTATCTTTTACATGTAAATGTCTTAAATTGCTTTTGTATTATCCATTAGAACAGGTACAACCACTAAAGAGACGATAACCGCAGCAATCGTTCCAAAGATAAGTGCAACTCCCAACCCCCCAAAAATAGGATCTGTCGCAAGAAGCGTACTCGCTAAAATAATCGCGGCAGCTGTTAAAAAAATCGGCTTTGCACGTGTCGCACTTGCCCTTGCGATGGCTTCTTTTTTTCCTACTCCTTGAGCAATCAGCGTTTGAGCAAAATCAATCAACAAAAGTGCATTACGTGAACTAATCCCCATCAAGGAAATAAACCCGATCAGAGATGTTGCTGTAAGAAAGAATGTTGTTGAAGAAAAGAGGTCCATAAACCAATGTCCCACAATAACACCGATGATAGAGAGAAAGCTACCCAGCAATACGATGCCCGAAAGTGCAAAGCTTTTGTAATAAACAACCATTAACAAAAAGATCAGCACAAGCGCTGCAATAAATGCACCGCCTAAGTCTCTGAAGGTATCCATAGTTACTTTCATCTCGCCATCCCAAACCAGTTCATACACTTCACCATTCTTTTTATCTTTAAGCGTTATATCAAACAGATGACTATTGCTTACTTCAAACTCTGATTGAAACGCCTCTTTTATTTTCGAACGTGCTTCCAAGAGTGGATAGACTTGTGAAACCAAATCTGCTTCTGCTACGATGCTGACCATCTTTTGGAGATTTTTTGACATGATGGTAGGGCTAGACGCTACTTTTTCAACACGGACCACTTCTGAGAGAGGGACCATCATACCTACAGCATTTATCAGTTTGAGCGCGCTTAGCTTAGCACTTAGTTCCTCTTTTGAAGCATAAGGAAGAGACTTTGAGTGTTCGCTAAGGACAACGTATAAAGGTATTTGATACGGTGAGTTTTCACTATTTTTATGCGCAACATGCATTCCTTCAAATGCAAGATAGAGTAATTCATTAACTTTTTGAATACTCAGTTGTGAACGGCTTACTTTTTCTTTATCCAGCACCAACGAGTACTTCTCATAAATCTCATCACTCATGATATCAATATCAACTAAATCTTTTGTCTGCATTAATATCTGCTTGATGCGCCCTGCAAGAGTACCTAGACGCTCTGAATTTTCGCCATAAAGCTCAATGACAAGTGCTGCCATCGTTGGTGGACCTGCTGGCTGCTCAACCATTTTGATGGAGGTTTGAGGAATGAGTCCTTCACAGTTTTTCTGAATGAGTGGGCGTAAACGGTGTACCATCGCATAGGAGCGTTCATCTCGTTGATGAATACCACTCAGATTGACAACGATTTCACTGACATGTTCGCCACTTTTCAGCCCTGAGTCTTTTACCAGGCCTGCATAATCAAGAGGCGAGCCCATACCATTAAAGACTTCAATATTTTGTATCTCTTTCTCTTTTTGCAAAATAGATACAACACACTGGTTGATAGTATTTGTCTCTTGATAAGAGCGTCCATTAGGAAGATCAACATAAATGGAAAAGGTATTGGTACTTTTTCCAGGAAGCATCTTTGCTAAGACGATTTTGCTAGGGAACATCAAGATAGCCAAAACAAACGCCACCAATGTTAAAAGAAGCACTAGTTTTTTCTTACGTTCTTCCACTAAGAGAGAATAGATAAAGTGCTCAAATTTTTCCATGATTCTCTCCTTTTTTATGGTTTGGCTTTTTCAGAAATTTACGTGCTAAAAATGGCGTAAAGATATAAGCAATTAGCAGTGAAGACAGCATTGCCACTGGGACATTAAGAGGAATGGGCTTCATAAACTCTCCCATCATCTGCCCTACGAATGCCATTGGAACCATCGTTAAGATAATCGCAATGGTTGCGAGATTGGTTGGTGCACCAATTTCATCGGTTGCTTCGATAAGGAGTTCATCCATCTCTTTATCCTGAGAATCTTTACTATGCAAATGACGGTGAATATTTTCAATGACAACAATCACATCATCGACCAACAGTCCTAAACTCAGTAAAAAGGCAAAAAGCGTGATACGATTAATCGTCTGTCCGCTCATATACGCAATAAAAATGGTAATGGCTAAAATAGCAGGAACGGTAAGTGTTACAATAAGTCCTTCTCTCCAGCCTAAGATAAAAATGAGCAACAATGCAATAATCACGATGGAAATGAGCAAGTGAAAGACCAGTTCGTTGACTGCTTCATTTGCACGTTCTCCATAGTTTCGAGTCACAATGTAGCCTATGCCCTCTTTGTCTAACTCATTTTTTGATGCTTCAAGGCGTTTGAGTACATCATTCGCAATCACCACAGCGTTGGAGCCTTTTAGTTTCGAAATACTCAGTGTGACTTGATCTTGCAGAGGTGTCATAGCCTCACCCTGTTTATAACTTATTTGTGCACTCTTTTTATTTTGAATGTCATCACTTAGATGAATAGCAGCGATATCTTTTAAATAAACGACTGATCCACCAAAATTTGCCACAATGAGGTTTTGAATATCTTCAACTCTCTCCAACGCATTTTTAACACCAAAAACAATCAGTTTTCCCTCTTGCGTTCTATTTTTCACTTCAGGAGACGAGGCGGTCAGTGATTTAAGCGCACCCACAATCTGCTCTAATGAAAGATGATACGCCGAGAGTTTACTAAGATCAATCTCTATGTTGAATTGCTCTTTATGTTCGCCTTTGATCTCTGTTTTAGCAACATTATCCACATTACCGAGCGAATTTCTAAATGCTTCTACGCGTTTATAAAGGTTTACGTTATCAACCCCTTGAGGTGTTTTTGCGTAAAACGCGATAGAAAGAATGGGAATGTCAATATCTATATCAAAAGGACGCACCAGTGGAGTTAAAGCACCCTCAGGTAATTGATCCATATTTTGCATCACTTTATCGTAGAGTTTGAGGTTGGATGCTTCACGGTTTTCACCGATATAATACATCACATTTACAATGCCTACATTATCGCTCGCCACACCATAAATGTGCTCCACACCTTTAATCTCTTTGATACGCCTCTCAAGCGGGCGGACAACCACTTGCTCTACTTCAGCTGCACTAGCACCTGGCATAGAAACAACAACGACACCCCCACTGATAGAGATTTGTGGATCTTCTTCTCTGGGCATTAAAGAAAGCGCTACGATACCTAAAGTAATAAGCGTTATGCCTAAAATCATCGTTAATGGATTGCGCAAAAAGAGTCGCGCAAGATAACCTGCAAGGTATTTTTCTTTGTATTTCATGTTTTATTCACCCACAACCACAACCGCATACATGCCAGGGTACGCTTTGAGCTCTTTGCAGTTAAAAGAAAGCTTCATTTTAAACGTATGTGCCATAGGGTTAGAACTAGGAATGATGGCTTCCACTTTTCCTTCGCTAATACACCCAATAGAAGGTATTTCTACACGCGCACGGTCTCCAATTTTTACACCACTAAGATAACTCTCTGCAATTTCTGTAGTAATTTTTAGTGAACTCAAATCTGCTAAAACAAGTGCTGGGACACCTGCGAGTGCCAGTTCCCCTGCTTTGATATGTTTTTCAATAACAACACTCTCATTGGGTGCTTTGATTTTGAGGTATTGGTATTGGTTTAAAACTTCTTGACGCTTTTGCTTTGCTTGTGCTATCTGCTTCTGCGCTATCTCTACCATTGCTTTGAAATTATTCGCTGAGAGTTCGAGGTTTTCCACTTCATATTTTGCAACCATATCTTTGGCAAGCAAACGTTGGTAGCGTTCTAAATTAAGCGCTGCGTTTTGGTATTGATTTTGATACATACGAAGATTTAACTCCGCTTGAGAAATAGCAAGATCACTCTGGGCAAGAGCCGTATCCACTTCTTTAGAATCGATACTGTAGAGTAAATCGCCTTTTTTGACGACATCTCCTTCATTGACATTGACCGTTTGAATAAACCCCATATAACGACTTGATAATGTCTTTTGATTTTCAGAGATAACACTTCCACTTAAATTCAAACTAGCCGCATTTAAGGATAGGCTGGCTATCAAACAGATAACCGTACTTTTTACATAGAAAGAAGATTTCATAACATTTCCTTACTGGCTAATTTTTGAAGCTCAAAGATCTTTTCATTGCGTGCATTTTGTACCTCTTTCAGTCTGAGTACTTTGCTAAGTTCTTCGGATTGCTTTATTAAAACATCATTGATTGAAACAAGTTTTTGCTCGTACCTACCTGCATAATTTTCATAAATCACATGAGCAAGATCAACCTCATTTTTCAAACTTTTTATCTCGTACTCATCATTTTTTATCTGTGTTTGAAGCTGCTTGAGATACAAAGCGATTTGTTTCTTTGCCAGTACTAACTGTTGGGAAGCTTTGAGGTTCTCTACCCGTGCTTTTTCGACATTATTTTTATCACTTCCACCATTAAAAAGATTCCATTTTATTTGAAGCCCTACAGTATAGGCATCATTTTTAGAAAAATCATTCATCAGTTTATCGTCACTACTACCGTAATTTGCAAAAGCCCCAACCTGAGGTAAAAATGCACTTTGCGCTAAAGCAATGTTCATCTTAGAGATTTCAACACCTTGCTCTGCTTTTTTAATATCCAGATTATCACTCAAAATGCGCTCATCCGTTATAGAAACGTCTTGCACCTCGTCATAATGCCCTTTAATAGCAGTAACCTCTTCGTCTACCAAAAAAGAGATGAAATGATATAAAAGCGTTCGATTAGCTTCCGCTTGAGCGATGAGTCTCTCTACATCTGAGTATTTGTTCTGTACCTCTAAGAGATCTACTTTTTTGACATACCCCTCTTCCATCATTGCTGCTGTTTTTGCTTCAAGTTTTTTAGTATTGGACGCAATAAGTTGTAAGTTGTAAAGATAGGTATCTAAAAGTGAAATCGCATAAAAACTTTTTTTGATTTCGTAAATTTTTTGAAGGCGTAATGATTCAAGATCAAGCGTGCTCATAGATTCTAATGCTTTTGTGATTTTGCCATATTGTTCTAGCTTTCCGCCTGTATAAAGAGGAAGTGTGTACTCTACTTTTGTTTGAAAATGGTTACGGTCTTTTGGATTATTGAGATCTTCAGGGGAAAGCATATAATTAGACCCATTGAATTGTTTAAAACCAAAATCAGCAAACGTCGCTTCACGTGATTGAAGTTTATATCCAAAGACATTCAGTGCATCATTACTGCGTAGTGCTGCTTGAGAGAGCTCTAAACTTCCGTAGTTAACTCCAAGAGCAGCTTGATGCTCTAATGTTTTAATTCTTTCATTAAATTTTGCAATCACAATTTCACTATTGTGTTCTTTTACTTTTTTGATCGCATCATCCAAACTTAGACCATCATCTCCAAAACAGAGATGAAATGCAAGTAAAGTAATCAGAAGGATTCGCATACAAAACCTTTTTATTCTTTTATTATTACTATTATATTATCAAACGTATAATATTTGTTTATTTACTGAAAAATATTAAGCAGATTGTTTTAGCTAAAGATAATAAAATTTTACTTTTATAATGCTACAAAAAGGCTTTAAAATAGGAGATAAAGAAAAATAAGTTAATTATATTTAAACAAAAGAAGGAAAGGAGTGCGCTTATAGCGTACTCCTCTATAAAATCAAATCAAAATTATAAAACAGCGTATTCAACCCATACACAAGTTTCAAGTTTATTGAGCTCAGCAATAATTTTCTTATCGATGTCAGTATCTACAAGAATAACTGCCATCGCAAATTGATGCGCACCGCGACCCAATCTAAAGTCTGCAATGTTAATGCCCTCTTTTGCCAAAATAGAGGCAATGTTAGCAATAACACCTGGTACGTCGTTATTTTTAAAGATAATCATTTTGCCTTTTGGTTTAAAGTCAAACTTGAAGCCATTGATGCCAACGATACGTTGTTCATCTTCTCCAAAGACTGTACCACTAATGCTTACGGCATCTTTATCAGTTGCTAAAATCAATGTTACTTTATTTTTATAGCCACTGGTACTTCCAAGAACTTCGAATTTACTTTCAATGCCCTTCTCTTTTGCAACAAACTCTGCGTTCACATAATTTACAGTCGTTTCATTGGTCTCTTTTAATGCACCAACGATACCAAATGTGAGAAGTGACTTGCCATGCTCGCCGATATCGCCCTCAAGTTCCAAACGGATTGATTTAATCGCTGAACGATTAAGCTGAGCAGCCAAAAAGCCCATTTTTTGAACCAATTCGAGGTATGGTTTCAAAGATGCTGGCATATCTTCCGCTTTGATCGGTAAATTAAGCGCGTTAGGATAACTAATACCGCGTGCTGCGCTAATAGCATTCTCTGCTGCTTGAATAGCAATTTTCTCTTGTGATTCTAGTGTATTTGCACCAAGGTGAGGTGTTACGCACACATTTTCAAGATCAAGTAAAGGATGGTTGGTTGCTGGCTCTTTTGAAAATACATCAATGCCTGCAAATGCGATTTTTTCGCTTTTAAGTCCCGCAACAAGCGCTTCTTCATTATACAAACCACCACGCGCACAGTTAATCAAACGAACACCATCTTTCATTTTTGCGATCTCATCGTGAGAGATCATATTCGTTGTTTCTTTGTTTTTTGGCGTATGAATGGTAATAAAATCACAACCTAGGATATCATCAAAATTTGTCGTATAAGTCATTCCAAGATCGGTTACTTTTGAAGCAGAAATGTATGGATCATATGCAACAATTTCCATGCCAAAAGATTTTGCACGAATAGCTACACGGCTTCCGATGTTACCAAAACCAATGACACCAAGGCGTTTTTCAGAAAGCTCAACACCGTACCATTTCTCACGATTCCATACACGATCAAGTTTAAGATGGTTGTTTGCATTTGGAAAACTTCTTGCACATCCAAGCATGTGTGCCATGGTAAGTTCTACTGCCGCGATTGTATTTGCTGTTGGTACGTTCATTGCGATGATACCGCGTCGGCTACATCCCTCTTGATCAACGTTATCTACACCAACACCTGCTCTAACAATTGCTTTGAGATTTGTTGCAGCATTTAAAAATTTTTCATCAACATCGGTTGAACTACGTGTAATTGCAACATCGCAATCACCAAGTATTTTAAGAAGCTCATCTTTTGGTACTTTTACGGCATCAATAACTTCGATATCTTTCTCAGTACGTAAGATTTCAAAACCTTTTTCATGTATCGCATCACACACAATGATTTTCTTTTGTTTCATAACCAAACCTCGACAATTTTTGATTTTATATCGTATTTTTCAAGTTCTAAAACAACATTTTCCAGTTGTTTCTCACTCTTTTCTTCTATATAGATGAGAGGAACCTTGTCTTCCTTTATCACCATATAGGGAAGGCGCAAAGAGGTGAGCGTTTGAATAATACAAAAAAGTGAGTAGCGATCCGCTCTATCAATCACCAAGCGAAACGATTTTACTTTTCCTACGCTACCATTTCTTTGACCAAACGCATCGATTTGCATAAAGAGCTCATTCACAGGAAATACAAATTCCCTAGCGTCTTTATGCGCCATCTCTTTGATCCACGCTTTTTGTGATGTTTCTTGTTTGATTTCTTGCGTTTTGTAAGGTTCGTACCTAGCGACCTCTACATTAACATCCACATCTTGATGTAGAAGTTTTGAAAGAAAAAACCCTACAGCTACGAAGAGGAGTAAAAAGAGTCCGCCAAGTACTTTTTTTTGCATCGCTTATTTCAATTGATCTTTAAGAATATCTCCAAGCGTCATTTTCTCTTCTTTATTGATCTCTTTTAACGCTTCTCTCTCTTTGAGTTTTGAAAGACGTCTAACAGAGAGGCGAATACGATTTTTCTTGTCATCAATAAAGGTAATAGCCGCTTCGATTTCATCGCCAATTTTTAGATCAGCTTCGTTGACTTGTCCTAAATCTTCTTTACGAATAAGTGCATCTACATTATCTTCAAGTTCAACAAAGATACCAAACTCTTTAATATCTCTGATTTTACCATGAACGATGTCACCATTCTCATGTGATTTTGCATATTTTTGGATTGGACTATCTTCAAGCTCTTTTTTGCTCAAAGATACTTTTTCGTTCTCTTCATCAATTTTTACAATTTTAACTTCAACAACATCGCCTACTGCAAACAATTCTTTGCATTTGTTGTTACGATCCCAAGAAGCATCTTCATTGTGTAAAAGACCTTCAATTCCACCGATTTTTACAAAAGCACCAAAGTTTGTAATCGTTGTAATTTCACCTTTAACAACATCACCTACTTTGAATTTTTTCATGAAATCATCAAATGGTTTTGGAAGGACATTTTTGAGTGATACGCGAAGTCTTCTCTCTTTAGCATCGATTTCAATAACTTCAACATCAACAACTTGACCTTCTTCGATATAATCGCGTGGGTGTTTGATGTTTTTATCCCATGAAATTTCAGAAATATGGAGGAAACCTTCAATATCATTTCCAAGATCAACAAACGCACCATATGGTTCGATATTGCTGATGGTTACTTGAATTGAATCACCTGTCTCTAATTCATCTTTGATTTCATCCCATGGATCTGGCATAGCTGCTTTTACTGAAAGAGATAAATGACGTTTATCTTTGTCATATTTGATCGCTTTAACAGGAATAACTTCACCTTCTTTATAAAGTGTACCAGGATTTACTGGACCTTTATAACTGATTTCGCTGTAGTGAACCAAGCCGTCAATTCCACCAACATCAACAAACATACCATAAGTTGTAATTTTTTTGATGGTTCCTTCAACTACTTCATCACGATCAATCAATTCTTGAACGATTTCTTTACGTTTTTTACGCTCATCATCTAAGAACTTTTTGCGAGAAACGATGATGGACTCTGTTTCATTATCAATTTTAATGATTTTAACTTTGAGTGATTTACCCATAAGCGCATTCATATCTTTTACAGCTGCCTGTGAACGTGGAAGGAAGAACTCAATGCCTTCTTTATTCTCAGCGATAAATCCACCTTTGTTTTTACCAGTGATTTTAACATCAAGAACAACATCGTCTTCTTCTTTAAAATCTGCGATGAACGACTTAATTCTATCTTTACGAAGGGCCTTTTTGTGCGAAACAGCTGGTCTTTCGTTTCTGAATCCTGTAATAACTACAGGGATTACATCTCCCACTTTGCATGTTATGTTGCCATTTTCATCTGTAACCTCAGATGCGTTCAATCGTCCTTCAGACTTCTTGCCCACATCAACAAGGATGACATCTTCTTTGATTGCTACAACAACACCATTGATGAGTGCATCTCTCTCAGAATCTTTAAAAGACTCTTCCAACATAGCCGCAAAATCCATCTCCTCATGCTCGTCTACGGCGTCAGTATGAACAGCTTTGTTCGCCTCATTTACCATTTTATACCCTTTTTGATTGATTTTTGACACATTTAGCTACATGTAAACATGTAAAAGTTGCCTATTATACTTTAATTTCGCTGATTTTTCCAACTATTTTTTCGATAATCCAATCAGGCGTTGAAGCACCCGCAGTCACACCACAAAGCGTTTTACCTGCAAACCAAGCTGGATCCAAATCTTTATCACTCTCTACTAAAAAACTATCTTCACAATACTCTTTGCAAATACTATGCAATTGCTTGGTATTAGAAGAGTTTTTGCCCCCAATAACAATCACCACATCCGCCTCTTTTGCAAGCTCTCGTGCAGCATCTTGGTTCTCAAAAGTCGCATTACAAATCGTATTAAAAACTCTCACTTCTTTGTATCGTGTTTCTAAATAATTGGTAATTTCTAAAAATTCACTAATTTTTCGCGTGGTTTGTGAAACGACTGCAATTTTATTGCCTTTAAATTTCACTTTTTCAAGCTCAGCAACGCTTTGTACCACATGTGCTCCATGGATGGCGTAGCTCTCAACCCCTTTGACTTCAGGATGGTCTGCATCACCAAAAATGACAATTTCATACCCTTCCATACTCATTTTTTCACAAATCTCTTGAGGTTTTGTCACGTAAGGGCATGTTGCATTGATGACTTGAACATCACTTTTAACGAGTGTTTCAAGGTCTTTTTTAGGGATACCATGCGTACGAATAATAGCTTTATCTACATCTTTAGCTTCAGAAATATCATGCAGTGTTTTAACATTAAAATTTTCACGTAAACGATTAATCTCTTCATTATTGTGAATCAGCGGTCCGATCGTTGAAGCATTCTTCGTATTTTCGGCAATTTTAATGGCTCGTTTTACTCCGAAACAAAAACCGTAGCTAGAAGCGAGTTTAATTTTCATTGGTTAACAGTTCCTATTTGAGCAAGAAGCTCAATAAAATTTGGGAAAGAGGTGTTAATACAGTCAATATCTTCGATAATCATTGGTGTTTTTGTTCCTGCAATAGCAAAACTCATTGCAATTCTATGGTCTCCAAAACTATTGATAGTAGCACTGTGTAATGCACTGCCAGTAACTTCATAGCCATCTTCAAATTCTTCAACAGCGATGCCACATAAACGAAGATTTTTCACAACACTAGAAATTCTATCGCTCTCTTTGACGCGAAGTTCCTGTGCATTTTTAACAAGGCTTTTTCCTTGTGCACATGCAAACGCAATAGAAAGCGCAGGCAGTTCATCAATAAGCCATGAAATATTTTCACTTACTTCAACACCATGCAAAGCTTTGCCTTTGATAATAATATCGCCAACACTTTCATACACGTTTTCTTTTTCAACAAATAAAACCTCAGCGCCCATACGCTCAAGTACTTTATACGCCTCAATTCGTGTTGGATTTAAAAGCATATTGTGGAGTGTAACGGAGCTTCCTTCATTAATGGCTGCAGCAACAGCAAAGAAAAAGCCACTAGAAGGATCACTCGGGACTCTCATATGAAGAGGTTTAAGTGGTGTCGTTTGAGGATGAATCGTTACATTTAATCCATCAGAAATGACATTTGCACCCATACCACGAAGCATTCTCTCACTATGGTCACGGCTCAGCTCTGGTTCACTAAATGTAGAGATACCATCTGCTTGAAGCGCTGCTAAAATAAGTGCGCTTTTGACCTGTGCAGAAGCAATTTTACTCTCATAATGAAAGGCTTTAAGCGTTTCACCGCGAATGCCCAATGGTGCATAATTGCCATTGTTCCTACCATCAATATGCGCACCAATCTCACGCAAAGGGTCAGCCACACGACGCATAGGGCGAGAACAAAGATATTTGTCACCGTATAAAACAAAGAAACCTTTACAACTTGAGAGAAAGCCCATCAAAAGGCGTATAGCAGTGCCTGAATTGCCACAATCAAGAATGAGTGGAGGCTCTACAATACTCGTTGGTGGTGTAATCGTCAGTGTTCCATCTTCAGCTGTTTCAACATCTGCTCCTAAAGATTGCACGATACTTAATGTGCACATAGTATCTTCAGCAGGTAAGTAGTTTTTGACATGAGAGGGTTTGTCACTTAAAAGTGAAAAAATCGCACAGCGATGTGAGATAGACTTATCGCTGGCAATTTGATCGGTTATAAACTCAAAAGAGGCTTTGGGGTTTACATGTAATGTTTTCATCGGATAGTAATTCCAAATTTTTCTTGAATTTTTGAAAGCAATGCCTCAACCATAGAAGCGATTTCTTCTTCTTCAAATGTTTTATCCATCGACTGAAATTGAAGCTTAAGTGTAAGACTAACTTTATCACCAAGACTTTCATGCACGTAACGATCGATAACGGCAAATTTAACCAAAGCTTTTGGTGCAATAGAAGCAATAAAACTCTCTAATTCAGAATACTGCATTTTTGCATCAACTAAAAGGCTTAAATCACGAGAAGAAGATGGAAGTTTAGAGTACTCTTTTGCAATTTTACGCTTGTATGAAAGTGCATCAAAATCTAATTCACAAATATAGGTTCTATCTAAGTCAAGCTCTTTTTCGACTTGAACATTCACACGTGCCATATAGCCAGCTTCTACGCCATCAATCATTACACGTGCTGCCTCATATGGGCTGCAAAGACCATTAACATCGCTAAGTGGAAGCAGTGTAAAGTTACCTAAAATACTTTGAATTTTTCCAGCGAATGCAAAGAAATCGATTTCAGTTGGTTTTCCATGGTTAGCAATTTCAGGAATACCATTTTCCCCACTAAACACAAACGCTATTTTTTTGCTCTCATTTCTTTCGCTATCAAAAACGCTACCCACTTCAAATAGGGCTACACGCTTTTTACCAAATTTAAGGTTGTTTGAAACAGCACTTAAGATATTTGGTAACAGTGAACTTCGTAACGTATTTAACTCACTCGTAATAGGATTTGCAACCTCTAATGCTTCATTTAGAAGTGGCAAATGGAATTTTTTAGCATTCTCTGCATCATCAAACACAAAGTGCAATGTTTCAAAAAAGCCAGCAGATACTGCACGATGACGATACATCTGTCTTTTTTTGAAGTTTAGGTAAGGCTGATTAATTTTCAATTGTTCTGCAAATACAAATGGCTTAGAAGTAATATTATCAATCCCTACAATACGTACGATCTCTTCACAAATATCTTGTGTATTGAGGACGTCTGATCTAAATTGTGGGATTTTGACATTCATAACATCTTGCTCAAATGCAAAATTTACGCCAAATCCTAAATGTTTTAAAATCTTAATAATTCGACTTTTAGGAATTTCTTCACCAATCATTTGTGTTAATTCACTCTGATGAATGTTAATAATTTTTTCTTCAAAATCTTGTGTAATTTGTTGAGAATCCGCATAAGGCATTACTTGTGAACGCTTTGTAAGCATTTTAAAAAAGTAATTCAATCCAAAGGCAAGATGGGGTTCACTTCCTCTGGAAGATCGGTAAAGATGTTTGTCACCACCCAATTTTTTATTGGCACTCCTAGATGCAATAATTTCAGGGTGAGTATAATTAGCTTCAACAATAATGCGTTCATCCATCGCTGTTGCTTTACACTCTACTATTTGTGTTATACCTGTAATAGCCACTTTTTGACCATTCAAACCAAAAATTGCATCTAAACCATTTTCATCTTTAGCAATTGCAATTTTTGCTTTTTCATCTTTTGCACCAAAACAGCTTTGATTGTATGCGCGAAGCAAAACACCTGTTACATAGGTCGAATAATCAATTAATTTACCAAGAAGACAGCTATTATCAATCTCTGCAAATCCTAAACGAAGTTGAATAAGAAGTGGGACGTCAATCTCTTTATTATCAAACACTTTATACATATAAGAGCCATCCAGAGCTTCGCTTCCATGAAGATGAAGTACTCTTCCAACGCCTGGTTGTTTTTCTTCTTCCTCTTTACTGCCTAATGTTTTCACTTCAAGATCAAAATAAACACTAAGATCTCGAGCAACACCATAAATACTTTGGCAATCTCCACGATTTGGTGTCAAACCAATTTCAATCACATCATCATTAATAAGTGGATATTCACAAAGAGGTTTTCCAATTTCAAGTTTACCAATACTCTCATCTAAGATCATGATGCCATCATTGATTTTAGGAAGCCCAAGCTCTGTAGAAGAGCAGATCATGCCGCAAGACTCAACATCTCTCAGTTTTGCTTTTTTAATTTTTAATCCGCCAGGAAGTTCAGCGCCAATCAATGCAACGGCAATCATCTGTCCTGCTGCAACGTTTTTAGCGCCACATACAATTTGTTGAACATTCTCTCCAACATCCACTTGGCATACATTGAGTTTATCTGCATTAGGGTGTTTCTCGCAAGAGATTACTTTTCCTACAACAACATTTTGAGGGATTCTTATTTTTGTCAGTCCATCGACTTCCAAACCAATAGCATTGAGTGCTAGTGAAATTTTATCGGTATCAATCGCACCTAAATCAATCCATTCATTTAACCATTGTTTTGTTACTATCATCTCAATTGCTCCAATAATCTCAAATCACCCTCAAATAAAGATCGTAAATCTGGAATTTGATGTAAAAGCATTGCGAAGCGCTCAACACCAAGACCGAAAGCATACCCACTTACATCTTTATAGCCTACGGCTTTAAATACGTTTGGATCAACAACACCACAACCAAGTACTTCAAGCCAGCCAGTGTGTGAACACACTCTACATCCTTCGCCATGGCAGAAGATACAGCTAATATCTGCTTCTGCACTTGGCTCCGTAAATGGGAAGAAGCTAGGACGGAAACGAACTTTTACGTCACCAAACATATATTTCAAAAAGTCTTCAAGAATAAATTTTAGGTTAGCAAATGAGACTTTTCCTGCCTTATCAACAACAAGTCCTTCTACTTGATGAAACATTGGCGTATGGGTGATGTCAAAATCACGTCTAAAAACTGCTCCTGGACAAATCATACGAATAGGTGCTTTTTGTTTGAGCATTGTTCTAATTTGAACAGGTGAAGTGTGTGTGCGAAGAAGCATTGAATCTTTAAAATAAAACGTGTCTTGCATATCACGCGCTGGGTGATACTTTGGAAGATTTAGTGCTTCAAAGTTATGGAAATCATCCTCAACTAAAGGACCTTCTTCAATCGAAAAGTTCATGCTTACAAAATATTCAATAATTTTATCCATCGTATCCATAACAGGATGCAAAGCACCAGCACTGCTCTCTTGATTGAACAATGTCACATCAACACTGCTTTTACGCATCTGCTCTTCAATCATAATTGTTTCTAGTGCACTCTTTTTCTCATTGAGTCGTTCTAAAAAATTTTCTTTATTAATATTGAGATTTTGAGCAAACTCTTTTTTAGCATCACCTTCAAGCTTTTTAAGCTCTTCAAACTGTGCCGCAAAATATCCTTTTTTACCAAAAAGAGAGACGCGCATCTTTTCCAATTCAACGAGCGATGTACACGCTGCTATCGCATTTTCCATATCTTTCAAAGGGTTACCTTTCATTCACGAGCATTCATGGCGCTCTTAAGTCTAATAAGAAGCTCATTTTAGTCAAACTTTAATTATAAAAGGTTAAAATCTAATGTTTATTCTAAATACTGGCACATTGATTGCACGCTTTTAGAGTTTCAATCTATCAAGATCATAAAATAAGGAGAAAGCTATGACTATCTTTAGTAAAATTGTAAGCGGTGAAATTCCTTGCAACAAAGTACTTGAAAATGAGGAGTTCTTAGCGTTTCATGACATTAATCCAAAAGCGCCTATTCATATTTTAATTATTCCCAAAAAAGAGTATAAAAATTTCCAAGAAGTTGACCCAAAAATCATGGTGGGGTTAACAGAATTTACACATCAAGTTGCAAAACTTCTAGGGCTTGATGAGAGTGGTTATCGCTTAATTACAAATAATGGTAGTGATGGTGGACAAGAGGTAATGCATCTTCATTTTCATCTTTTAGGTGGTGCAAAACTTTCATGGAATCACTTAAGCGACAGCGATTCACACAAATTTTTATAACATCATAGAAGAGGTTTTCACCTCTTCTTACTTTTCTTATCTACGTGCTTTCATCCACGTTTCAAAAATTTCAATTTGTTTACATGTAGAAGAAACTGCTGTTCCTCCTTGAGAAGTACGTGCATTCATTGAATTGACCAAAGAGAGATACTCACATACATCATTTCCAATACGTGGATCAACTTTTTGAAGTTCAGTGACACTCATTACGCTTAAATCAATTCCTAAGCTCTCTGCATGCGCTACTGCACGTCCTGTAATAAAATGTGCTTCACGGAATGGAATATCGCATTTTTGTACTAAATAATCTGCTAAATCGGTTGCACTAAGATGCCCTACTTCGCAGGCTTGCTTCATACGATCAACATTAATTGTCATTGTTCGTACCGCTTCTTTGAGGATATTAAGAGACATGTAAACGGTTTCGACACTGTCAAATACACCCTCTTTATCTTCTTGCATATCTTTATTATAAGCTAATGGCAATCCTTTGAGTACCGTCAATAACGAGATAAGATTGCCATTGACGCGACCTGTTTTACCACGTAAAAGCTCTGGAACATCAGGATTTTTCTTTTGAGGCATAATAGAACTACCCGTTGAGTATTCATCACTGAGTGTCACAAACTTAAACTCGTAACTTGACCATAGTATAAGCTCTTCCGCAAAACGAGAAACATGCATCATAATAGTTGAAATATTGAAAAGAATCTCTAGTGCAAAGTCACGATCACTCACCGTATCAAGACAGTTTACACTGACACTATCAAAGCCTAAAAGTTGCGCTACATACTCTCTATCAATGTTGTGTGGTGTTCCAGCAAGTGCGGCACAGCCAAGAGGTAAAACATTGTTACGCTGATATGAACTTTCCAGTCGTTCAATATCACGTTTGAACATCGAAACGTATGCTAAGAGATGAAATGCTAAGTTGATAGGTTGTGCATGTTGAAGATGTGTCATACCAGGGAGTAATGTTTGAGTATGTTCTTTTGCAATATTCATCAATACATCAATCACCTCTTCTAAAACATGAACAATGATTAAAGTCTGCTTTTGCACATACTGCCTAAAATCAACTGCAACTTGATCATTACGACTTCTTGCCGTGTGTAAGCGCTTACCTGCTTCACCAATTAAATCAATCAGCCTCGTTTCAACAGACATATGAATATCTTCATGGGCAATATCAAAAACAAATATTCCCTCTTCGATCTCTTTTTTAATTTGTAATAACCCACGAGCGATTTGATCGGCTTCATCTTGTGTGAGAATACCTTGTTTTGCTAGCATCGTTGCATGTGCAATCGAGCCTTTGATATCCTCTTCGTATAATTTTTTATCAAAAGGTAATGAAGCATTAAATTCATCGAGAAGTGCTGCTCCACTTGCGGCGAATCTGCCAGACCATAGCTTTGACATTAAGAAATCTCCTTGATTGTAAAAAAGTACAGGAGTGTTAAACCCCCGTACGTGTCATGTTAGAATTAGAGTTTTGGACCAGCGCTCGAAAAATCAGAATCAGCGGTAATATACTTTTTAAAATTCTCAATAAACATTTCAGCAAGTTCATCTCTGGTTGCATCATAAAGACTTTTGTTTTCCCAAGTATTTTTAGGATTTAAAATTTCAGTTGGTACACCATCTAATGCTTTTGGCACTTGAATGTTGAAAACAGGAATACTTTCAAATTCACATTCATTGATACTACCATCCAAAATTGCGTTGATACATGCACGTGTCGCTTTAATGCTCATACGTTTACCAACACCATAACTACCACCAGTCCAACCTGTGTTCACCAAATAAACATCAACATTGTGTTTTGCAATTTTTTCACCTAAAAGCTTCGCATAAGCAGTTGGATGTAGTGGCAAGAACGCCTCACCAAAACATGCACTAAATGTTGCTACTGGCTCAGTAATACCACGCTCAGTTCCCGCAACTTTAGCAGTATATCCACTTAAGAAGTAGTACATTGCTTGCTCTTTTGTGAGTTTTGACACTGGAGGTAAAACACCAAATGCATCAGCACTTAGAAAAATAATTTTTTTAGGGTGACCCCCTTGGAGGCTTTTTTCATGATTGTCAATGTGATAAATAGGGTAAGAAACACGAGTATTTTCTGTTTTTGAAGCATCTGCATAATCTACTTCTTTGTTGTCATTAATAACAACATTTTCTAAAAGAGCATCTTGACGAATTGCACCATAAATTTCAGGCTCACTGCTTGGGTCAAGATTGATACATTTTGCGTAACAGCCACCCTCAAAGTTAAAGACGCCTTCATCATCCCAACCATGTTCATCATCACCAATCAATTTACGTTTTGGGTCTGTTGAAAGTGTTGTTTTACCTGTTCCTGAAAGACCGAAGAAAAGAGCTGTGTCACCTTTTTCACCAACATTTGCAGAACAGTGCATCGAAAGTTTACCCTCTAATGGCAACCAGTAGTTCATCATAGAGAAGATACCTTTTTTAATCTCTCCACCGTACCAGGTACCACCAATAATCGCAATATTTTCTTCAACATTGAAAACTACAAATACATCAGAATGAAGACCATGTTTTTTATAATCTTCGTTTGACATTTTACACGCATTATAAAGTACAAAATCTGGTTTAAAATGAGCAAGTTCTTCTTCATTTGGGCGAATGAACATATTTTTTACAAAATGAGCTTGCCATGCAATTTCGGTAACAACACGAATACTTTTACGACTTGCCAAGCTGCCGCCACTGTAAGCATCTTGAACATATATATCTTTACCAGAGAGTTGTTGTTTTACTTTAGCGAAAAGTTCATCGAAAACCTCTTTGCTAATCTTCTGGTTCATTTTTCCCCATGCGATATATTTGTTAGAAGGTTCTTGATCTACAAAATATTTATCTTTCGGGCTTCTTCCAGTAAAAATTCCTGTATCTACACTAAATGTGCCATTGCTTGTAAGATGACCTTCATTGTTTGCAATTTCATGCTTTAAAAGTTCATCATAGCTTAGGTTATAGTGAATCTTACCAATATTGGTTAAGCCTAACTTTTCAATTTCATTAATCTTCGACATAGTATTTATATCCTCAAAACGTTTTTTTAAAAATAGACAACAGCATCTATGCTGCAACCGCAGAGCCAATGAGACCTGCCACACTAGGACCCATTGAAAGCATATTCACTGGATCTTTTTTTAGACCTTTTACACGATTCTCCTTCTCTTGTTCAAAACAAGAGAAGGAGAGTTTTACGATACTTTACGAACCAATCTCATTTATAAAGTTACAAGAACTTGGTTGTTAACGATTGTATCACCTTGTTTTACTTTTACACTACTAACAACGCCATCTTCTGGAGAAGTTACTTCAATCTCCATTTTCATTGCTTCAATCACAATAACAGGCTGCCCTTTTTTGACTTTATCACCCTCATTAACAAGCACTTTAAAGATAGACCCTGGTAATCCTGCTTTAATCTCACGACCACCATTTGTATTCGATGCAGCAGCACTACAAGAAGCAACGCCTTCTTCAGCACCATCTTTTACATCGATAATATACACTTCTCCATCAATAACAAATGTTGTATCGTTACCTTCTGATCTTACATGGTATTTTTGACCATTTACAGTGACTGTAAACTCTGAACTACCTGTTGATGCGGCTGGAGTTGCTGGTTTTTCTTTCTCAATTTTACGAACATTGACTTTTGCTTCGCCTTTTAAGAATGCAATACCTTTTTCTTTACACGCAGCTGCAATCAATAAGTTTTCATCAGTCACTGTAAGATTCGCTTCTTCAAGCATTTTTCTTACATGAGAAAGTGATTTAGTCTCGTCTGCATCGGCAAGTTCAAGAGCATTTTTAGTTGTTGGTTCAAGTTTAAGTTGTTGACTCGCAAGTGCTACAACCTCTGCATTAGGAGTAACAGGAGTTCTTCCAAAATAACCAAGTACCATTTTGCCGTATCCCTCAGCAATTTTTACCCAAGGACCGAACATAACATTGTTAAATGCTTGTTGGAAATAGAATTGAGATACAGGAGTAACACTTGTACCATATCCACCTTTTTCAACCACTTCACGCATTGCCTTAATCACTTCTGGGAATTTGTGAAGGATGTTATTGTCACGAAGCATTTGAGTATTGGCAGTTAAAGCACCACCTGGCATTGGAGAAAAAGGGATAAGTGGAGAAACTTGTACAGCTTCTGGTGGCATAAAATAATCTTTTAAACAGTCTTGTAACACATCTTCGTACGTGAGAATTTTTTCAAGCTCAAGGCCACCAAGATCATAATCTTTACCTTTAACCGCATGAAGCATTGTTAAAATATCGGGTTGAGATGTACCACCACTTACAGGGGAAGCTGCAAGATCAATACCATCAACACCTGCTTCAAGTGCTGCTAAATAACAAGCAACACTGACACCTGCTGTTTCATGCGTGTGAAGACGTAAATGAGTTCCTTCTGGAACAAGTTTACGTGCCATTTTAAGAGTTTCATACACTTTTTGAGGACTTGAAGTACCACTTGCATCTTTGAAACAAATGCTATGATATGGGATACCTGAATCTAAGATCGCACGTAATGTTTTTTCATAAAACGCTACATCGTGCGCTCCCACACATTTAGGAGGAAGATCCATCATTGTAACAACAATCTCATGTTTAAGACCATGATGTACAATGCGTTCACCACTGTATTTAAGATTCTCTACATCATTGAGAGCATCAAAGTTACGAATAGTCGTTGTGCCATGTTTTTTAAACATTTTAGCATGAAGATCAATAAGTTCGCGATTACCTGTATCAAGCATCACAGTGTTAACGCCACGTGCTAATGTTTGGAGGTTTGCATTTGGACCAGCAATTTCTCTAAATTTGTCCATCATTACAAAAGCATCTTCATTGAGGTAGAAATAAAGACTTTGAAAGCGCGCTCCACCACCAAATTCAAAATGGCTAATACCTGCATCTCTTGCTGCGGCTACCGCAGGAAGAAAATCATCCATAAGTACACGTCCACCAAAAACCGACTGAAACCCATCTCTAAACGTCGTATCCATCACATCGATGTATTTTTTAGCCATCTTACTTTGCCCTTTTTACTATTTTGATTTTGTTTTATGACCTAATAGAAGCAGCAACGGCTGCAACAACTGAGAAGTTACCTTTTTGAAATAATCCTTGGGTAGAATTACTTATAAAGACATTCCCCTCGCAAAGAGGAAAATATTTTATTATGCTTTTAACTAATGGCACCAAGACAACAGCCATTAAAGCTAAAAACACAAACACTGTGGAGATACCAGAAAATGAGAATTTCAAGATTTCCACAATTAGATTAACTTCCATAGACGCAACCCTTTTTGTTTAAATTTAACTAAAAAACATAGTCAAAATTTTAGTATTTTATCATTTTATTTATTAAATCAAACCTATGAAAAAGTGCTTTTAGAAGGTTAAAAGAGGGTCAATCTTTTCATGATAAAACAATAAGATTGACCTCTTTTATATGAAGAAGTTTTTATGAAATTGCGCGTTCTAGTAGATAGAATAATGAACGATATTCGAGTCCGCTCTCTTCGCTCAAACCAATTTCACATGGTTTACCTGTTGAAAATGCTAGCTTTGTATCACTTGGAATAGATGCTTTTAAATGACGCAAAGCTGATTTGTTTAACTCTGGATAATTAAATCCACGATCTCCAGCAAAACCGCAACATGTAACATCTGCAGGAACTGTGACTTTAGAGCTACACAAACGTGCAATCTTCTCAAACTTGTCTGCTAGGCCCATTTTACGGGTGCTACAAATCGTATGAATCACAACAGGCTCATTGATTTGTCTAATGGTTAATTTATCTAAAAGATAATCGTGAATAAACTCAATAGGGTCATGCACTTTTAATCCTGTATCAAAATACTCCATCATTGTTTTTGTACATGAACTCATATCACACAAGATAGGATATTTTCCATTTTCACTTGCTTTATTGAGTGCTGCCTCTAACTCCATTGATTTTTGTTTGCCTTCAGCTTTATATCCCTTGCTAGAGAAAGGCATACCACAGCAGAGTGGCTTTAACTGTTCAGGGAAAATGACTTCATAACCTGCTTTTTCTAAAATACCAATAATGAGTTCATCTAACTCTTTCTCTTCACCTTTTGGCTTTGGATTTCCCATCGTACGATTTAAACAGGATGAAAAATAGACAACTTTTTCAGCAGCACCAAAGAGCTTTCGACTGTCCTTAAACGTATGTCCTCCTGGAAGGCTAGCTGTCCATAGTGGCAATTTATTTCCACTAAGTGCCGTAACACCTGCGCTCATTGCCTTCATCACACCATCAGGTATAACAGCGTTGACACCTTTTACAGCACTTAGTACAAAGCTACCAATACCTAAAACTGTTCCATAGTTATTGGCGATCATACCTGCAATTTTGTGTTGTGTTGGTGTAATTTGATGTGCGCGAATTTTCTTCGTTAAAGCACCCGTATCGATACCGACTGGACAAACAAGTGAACAGAGTGAACATGTCGCACATGTCTCTACTCCATCATATTGATAAAGCTTTTGCATCTCTTCAAATGCTTCCATTTCATCTTGATTTTTCAATGTTGTCATACGTCTATTGACAACAATACGTTGTCTTGGCGTTAGAGTAAGCGCATTGGAAGGGCATGCTGGCTCACAAAATCCACACTCAATACATTTATCAATATAGTCATCGGTCTTAGGCATTTCTTTGAAATTTTTCAGATGCGCTTTTGGATCTGCATTGATAATAACACCAGGATTTAAAAGTCCTTTCGGATCAAAAATCGCCTTAATCTCTTTCATAAGCACATAGGCATCATTACCCCATTCTAACTCAACAAATGGAGCCATATTACGGCCTGTTCCATGTTCTGCCTTGAGACTTCCATGATATTTTGTAGCGACCTGTTCTGCGACTTCTTGCATAAAATCTTCATAACGCTTAATCTCTTTAGGGTCTTCAAATGCTTGTGTAAAGACAAAATGAAGATTGCCATCTAGGGCATGTCCAAAGATGATAGCCTCGTTGTAGCCATATTTTTTGAACAACTCTTGCAACTCTAATGTTGCATCAGCCAGTGATTCGATAGGATATGCTACGTCCTCAATGATAACCGTTGTACCACTCTCACGCACTGCGCCAACAGCAGGGAAAAGTCCTTTACGAATTTTCCAATACTTTGTATATTCATACACATCTTTTGTAAAGTGTAATGGCATTTCTGGCTCAATATGTGCTAGTTTTTCTAAAATAACTGCGATATTTTCATCCAACTTTGCATCGTTTTCGGCACGACTCTCAACAAGAACTGCCGTTGCAGTAGGGCTTAGTGTCTTCAAAAAGCTTGGCATACCTTCTTTGTTTTCAACACTTCTAAGTCCCGCTCTATCCATCATTTCAGCAGCGGCAACATTTTCTTTACATTGTGTTTTAAGCACAATAACCGCATCACAGGCATCTTTAATATTTTTAAAGATCATTAAAGCACTGGCTTTATCTTTATACTCAGGAACCGTTTTAAATGTAATCTCTTTGATAAATCCAAGTGTGCCTTCACTACCAATCATGAGGTGAGCGATAATATCAATCGGATCTTCATAATCTACAAGTGCATTTAGACTATAACCACAGGTATTTTTGATTTTAAATTTTCGTACAATTTTTTCATGAAGCTCTGGATTGGCTCTTACTTCTTTTGCAAGAGTTCCAATGCGTTCTACAAGAGCATGGTGATACTGTTTAAATGCTTTAATACTCTCAGATGAACCTGTATCAAGCTCTGTACCATCATGAAAAATAATTTTCATCGACTCTAAGGTTTTATATGAATTGTCTGTCGTACCACAACACATACCGCTGGCGTTATTTGCAGCAATACCTGAAATCATTGCAGCACCAATACTCGCAGGATCTGGTCCGATTTTCTTACCATATGGGAGCAAATATGCATTCGCATCAGCACCAATAACAGAAGGTTGCATGGTGATCAAACTCACATCTTTATTGACGGATATTCCTCTCCAGTCACGTGATGTCACGATCAATATAGAGTCAGTAATCGCTTGTCCTGATAAACTTGTTCCAGCTGCGCGGAAAACAACAGGCAAAGAGAGAGACGAGCTGATTTTAAGGATTTGACTTACTTCATCGGCATCATTTGCCCAAATAACGACTTTAGGGATAAGCCTATAAAACGAAGCGTCTGTGCCATAGGCAATGGTGTGAAGAGGGTCTGTAAAAATTCTCTTCTCAGGGATAAAATTCACAATTTCATTATAGAAATTAAGGTAATTTCCACTCAATGGCATCCGAACATCCTTACAATATGGGGTTTTTAATCAGTGTAGCAATTTGGCATAAAAAACATATGACATTTATATGAAATTTTTTATAGGTAAAGTATACGAAGAAAAAAGGTGACATACTTTACCTACAAGTATAAAAGAAGCGAACTTTATTTTCTTAAATTTGCGAAGGCATTTACAGGTACTATTTCAATAACGTAAAATATAACCTACATCTACTACAGTCTCAATACATTCAAAAGGGATTTTTTTGCGTAATCGTCGCATGAGAGAGCGGATAGAATCCAGGCTTGCAAAATTACCTTCCCATACCATCGCTTGAATTTTATCAAATGTGACAACTTTTCCTTTTTCGCTAATTAATACATTCAATAACAGTTTTTCTTTCCGAGAAAGGTGTTCCTCTGTACTTCCAATACGCAATAAACTCGTTTTGAAATCAAACTGACAGTCATGACCTAAATCCACAATATCGTGGCGAATATTGCACAGTTTTTCAATTTTTATTTCTAATTCATCAATGAAGAAAGGCTTTTTTAGAAAATCATTACATCCATAGCTGTACGCGTCTTTAATCACTTCCAGCTCAACACTAGAACTAATAATAATGACTGGAGTTTCAGGATAAAAATCACGTATTTGTTTCAGAATTTCAATTCCATCGAGGCTAGGCACATTAATGTCTAGTATAAAACAAGTATAGCCATTATCTAGGGCATCATAAGCTTCTTGCCCATCAATAAAAAAGTCAACACTATACGCTTTTGCCTCTAGACGTTTGACGATGGTTGCATTGAGACGTGCATTGTCTTCTAAAAGTAAAATTTTCATTCTCCGCCTTTCGTATTGGGAACTAAAATTCTGAATTCAACCGTATTCGTACCTCTATTTTGAACACGAATACTACCACCCATTTTATCTTCAATAATCATTTTTGCCATATAGAGGCCAAGTCCCGTACCATTTTTTGTTGTTGTAAAGTACGGATCAAAAATAAATCCAATAATTTTCTCAGGAATAATGCCTCCATCATCACTCACGATGATTTTAGTATGGATGATTTCACGATCCACCTCGACAGTAATACTCCCTCCTTTTTTAGACTTAACAAGTTTATTTTTAGCGTTATTGATGACATTAATCAAAACTTGTTTAAACTCGTTTTCATAACCATAGACAGGGAATATCTCTTCATCTTTGAGATAATGTACACGCAAATCAATATGTGCATAAAAAATCTGTCGACCAATGATTTCAAGAACTTCATTCAATGCTTTTTTCGCACAAAAAAGTGTTTTTCGTGTTGATGGCTTAAGGAAATTTCTAAAATCTTTAAGCGTTTGTGACATATATTGTATCTGAATGATAGCATCTCGAACAAACTCTTTCATTTTAGTTCGATCCATTTCACCGCTATTAAAACAAAATTCCATATCTTGCATGATAGCAGAAAGTTCAACCAAAGGCTCGTTCCATTGATGTGCGACTCCTGCAATCATCTCACCCATTTCTGTTAGTTTTGATTGTTGAATCAAAAATTGTTGTTGTTGCATTCTTTCTGTCATATCATCCATGACACATACAATTCCACCAACACTTCCATCACTATTGCTATAAACAGCTTTACTGAGTGTAAAAAGTCGTGCTCTTTTTTTCGGAAGATGTAACATCAATTCTACGGTTTCAGAACCTTTATTTTCCAAAAGTTCAAGGTCATTTTTGCGTCTCTCTGAAGCCCATTCCCCAGGGTAAAAATCAAAAATAGTTTTTCCAATCATCTCTTCTTTTGTACGATCATACAGTCTTGCAAATGCGGTATTGCTACCAATATATTCCCCTGCAACATTTGTAAAATAGATTGGGTTGGGAATCGTATCGAGAAGAACTTTAATAAATTCAAGTTGGTTTTTAAGTGCTAATTCACTCTGTTTTCGAATACGTACATTTTGCATCAAAAAGAGTACTATCATGATAATTGCACTAAAAATAGCCGCAAATAGCCAAACATATTGTTTATACTCTTCATAAAAAGAGAATGGTTTATTGATAATTTCATAATTTTTTAGAACAGGAGAAGGATCAATTCTATGATTTTCAAGTTCTTTGTAATCAAACATATAACGGTTGGGGCTTTTTTCTACAATAGGAATATGACTCGGATCTTTCCCCGCAAAAATTTGATCCACGATTTTACAGGCAGCTTCTGCCTGAGAAGTCGCACTAGTTAAAAAACCGCCTACAATGCCGTAATCTAAATAAAAATCCCAAAGTCCATATATAGGTGTATTTGTAATTTTACGAATCTGTTGTAAATTATCTTTGTAGGTAAAAAATCGTCCTGTTTTATCTTTAAAAAGTAGAACCCACAAAATTGCACTATTTTTACCAAGCTCCGCAGTTTTTGAGGCGATCTCTTCCATATCCATACTATTGATATGCTCTATCTCGACACGGCTACGGTATTTTGACTCAACTGCATCAATCTCCTTACGGATAGCATCACCTGTAATAGACTGTTCATTAATCACCAAGATCTTATCTAATTCTGGTTGCAGTGCGAGCATTAAATCAAGATTTTTTTCTATATCAACATTTTCAACTACACCCGTGACTCGCTTTATTCCTTGAATCAAACTGTTTTCAAAATTATTGATACCAAGAAAAACAATAGGAGTATTTTTGAAGAGTTCTTCATAATGCTCTTGCACAAAAGCAAGAGCACTGTTATCAACTGCCATGACAATATCAAAACTATAATGTTTAAATCGTTCTTTGTAGTAATGATAAAACTCTTCTAAATATTCGGGGGTATCAACACGTTTGGTATCCATATAGACTGTCGATACAAATGTATTATCTTTATCTGAAAAATTTTTTTCAATAACTTTGGAGATATCATCACTCCATTTATATCCTTTATGATATGAATGAAGCAACAAAATATCTTTGGTATTTTGCGCCCAAAGTGTTCCGAAGAAAAGACATAAGAGGAAAAAAATCTTTCTCATAAGCAAGAAAAAGGATATCTAGATGATGAAAAAGTTTTCAGGATGTTTAATAATTGCACCATGCTCAGCGATAGCTTCATCAGGCATATTGTAGCGTTCATTGAAAATAGGATGATGAAACTGTACTTCATCATTAATGATCTCAAAAACCATTGTCTCGTAAACAATTTTTTTAGAATCACCTTCGAAAAACGAGTGTCTGACATGCATACTAATTGTAGAAATTAAAAACTCTCTGCCATCAATTTTAATGACATTTTTTAGCTCTAACTCTCTCATTAACAACCTTTCAAACTTGAAAAATGGAGGTATATAGTAACATAATTAAACATCGAATTTTATAAAAATAGGAAAGTAAATTTAAGAAGAAAATGAATGGTGCGGACGGGGGGATTTGAACCCCCACACACGTAGTGCGCTACCACCTCAAGGTAGTGTGTCTACCATTCCACCACGTCCGCATAAAAGGAGTGAGACCTTAAAAAAGGTCTCGTTTTATTTACTTGTTAATTAACCAAGAAATGGGTTTTTGTAAAGAAGGATCAAAGAGATAACAAGTGCATAAATAACTTGTGCTTCGATCATCGCAAGTGCAATAAACATTGTAGTTACAAGTTTACCACCAAGACCAGGATTTCTTGCTGTTCCAGAAATAGCTGAAGATGCAGTGTTACCCATACCGATTGCGCCACCAAGTGCAGCAAGACCAAGTACGATACCTACAGCAAGTGCTGAATAAGCTTTAACTGTTTCACCTTCACCTGCAAATGCAAATGTTGCAAATGCTACCATTAAAAAAAGAATCTTTTTCAAAGATTGCTCCTATATTTTTTTCAAAGTCTGTTCGGATATAATCCCTACTTTCCACTTTGTGAGCGAGATTATATCTATCCAATTGTTAAAAACCCTTTAAAGTTAGCGCTCTAAACCTAACTCTATTTTATTTCCTGTTTGTTTCAAAATTTTAACACGTACTTTTTGCTCTAAGCTCAAGTAATCACTTACTTTATCTACGCGATGATCAGCAATTTTTGATACATGTAAAAGACCATCAATACCACCAGGGAGCTCAATAAATGCACCAAAATCGACAATGCGTTTTACTACGCCATCTACAACTTCATCCTGAATAAATGTTGGGATAGGTTTCTCTTCTTTGTGACCATGTCCGTGTTTGTCACCACGATCTCTTCCATGACCACCACGTCCACCAAATGCAGGTTTATTTGTAATCTGAATAATATGTTCTTTTGCTGCTTCTACTTTTTCTTTATTTTCGCCAGCAATCTTAACTTCACCTTTTTCACGATCGAGGTCAATAGAGACTTCAAATTTTTCAATAATTTCGCGAATCGTTTTACCGGCTTGACCAATGATGTCTACAATTTTAGACGGATCAACATTGAAAAGCTCTAGCTTTGGCAAAATAGCATTATTAACTACAATTTCTTCATTTGCAGCTTCCATCAAGCCTAAAATATGTGCTCTACCCTCTTTTGCTTGATATAAAGCTTCTTTTAGAACATCTCGCGAAATACCACCCAGTTTAATGTCCATCTGAAGAGCCGTAATACCATCTCTTGTTCCAGCTACTTTAAAGTCCATATCGCCATCATGATCTTCTAAGCCCATAATATCACTTAAAACCGCGTGTTTATCCCCTTCAAAAACGAGCCCCATAGCAATACCTGCTACAAGTTTTTCAAGATGAATGCCAGCAGCTTTAAGGGCTAATGCACCACCACAGATAGTCGCCATAGAGGAAGAACCATTGGATTCTAAAATCTCAGAAACTAGACGAATGGTTTGTAAGCGATTCATATCAACAACTGGTTCTAATGCACGACGAGCAAGATTGCCATGACCTAATTCTCTTCGACCTGGTGCACGGAGTGGAGAAGCTTCACCCACAGAGAAACCTGGGAAGTTATAATTCACCATAAATGTATCATTAATTGTATTTTTCTCGGTTAAGAGATCATACATCTGTGCATCTTTATCATTACCCAATGTCGCAACAACTAAAGCTTGTGTTTGTCCACGTGTAAAGAGACATGAGCCATGCGCAAGAGGTAATAAGTTTGTCTCAATGCTAATAGGTCTGATTTCATTAAGTTTTCTACCATCAGCACGAACACGTTTTTCAATAATCATTTCACGTACAATTTTCTTTTTATAGGCATTGACAACGCTATCAACAAGGTCTTTGCTCCAACCTTCTAAAACGGCAACTTCATCACTTAAGATTTTAGTAACAATCTTTCCAAGCTCACTTGCTCGTTCACTTTTTGCCATTTGATTGATGGCATTATAAACTTCTTCTTTATAGAATTCGTCAATGTAGGCATAAATAGAATCATTGACTAAATCTTGCTTATAATCAAGAATAGCATCTTCTTTTTTCAAAGGCTTAAATGTAGTTTCATAAGCTGATGTAGCTTCTGTAATAGCACTTTGAGCTTTATCAATTGCAGCTAAAATAGCATCTTCATCAAATTCATTTACAGATTGTTTAGCGATAACGCTCTCTGCAAGTGTCGGATCCAGCATAGGATCAATGGCCATGACAGGAAGGCTCATCGTTTCCATTGAAGCAATAGAGCGCATTTCAATCATTAAGAGCTCTTCTTTAGTTCCTGCTACGTAAAGATCTAATGAACTCGTTTTTAAAGCTGAATTTGAAGGATTCACAACATATTGTCCGTCAATATAGCCAATACGCACACCTGCAACTGCTTTATTTACAGGAATATCGGAAAGATAAAGAGCAGCACTAGCAGCATTTAGAGCGGCTACTTGGAGATCAACTTCTGAATCACAACTTAATACAAAAACAGTAATTTGAGTTGGATAAGCATACCCTTTTGGGAAAAGTGGTCTAAGACTTCTATCAATAATTCGTGACGTTAGAGTTTCAAAATCACCCGGTTTGGTTTCACGTTTAAAATAACCACCAGGAATTTTTCCAACGGCATATGTTTTTTCAATATATTGCACTGTTAATGGTACAAAGTTCTCAGCAACCTGAGTATCATCTCTTGCAACTGTTGCTAAAATAACCGTATTTTTAATTTTTAATAATGCAGCACCTGCTGCTTGTTTTGCAACTTTGCCGAGATCATAAATCTCTTCTTGGTTATTAACATTAATTTTATATTCCACTCTTATGCTCCTTCAATTTTTAACTCAATCTCATTGTTTTATAACTTTTGTTCTGACTCTTTAGAAAGTTCATATCCAACACTTCCCATAGGATAGAGGTTGAACAAAAACATAATACCCTGTCTATTTACAGAATCAATTCCATTAGTTGAACTTGTTGATTTTGGAGTTGTTGTATCCTTATACTGAATAGAATAATCCCAACATTTCAAGCTCTTTTTAAACCCTAATGCCCACGATCTGAACTCATCTTCACGAACATCATAATCGATTGAGGTAAATACTTTATAATGAGTAAAATATTTACTATCAGCATATAATGTAACGTAACTATAATCTTTTTTTGCTGTCGAATCTTCAATGATTTTATAAATTGTATTTTCTTTATAAGTAGTGCCTTGATATGTATAACGTAATGAAGTTGAGTAAATATCATCCATGTAATTGATAGAAATCTGATTACGTGAAATTTTACTAAACTCATGAGAATAGTGAATATTATGGCCTAATGAAATTTTATCTGTTATGTAATATTGTAGATCGTTTTCTAAATCACCATATTTATAATTATAGTCACTGTAATAGAATTGTTTCATTTTATGACTAACTTTCTTCTCAGCATCACTATTATAAAAAAACTCTTTTAATGTTAAAGATGTACTCTTTGCAAGTGTATTGAGTGGTATAAAATCTGCCATATAACCATTTTCATCCTCTTTACTGGGGATAATATGGTCAAGACCGATAAACATCGTATGATAAAATGAATCATACGGTTTAGCTAGTTCTGTATAGAGTGAGATTTTATGATAATTTCTCCAATATTTTCCTTCATTTTCTTGCGTATCATCACTTCCATATGCGATATGGGATGCATAGAGATTTTCTGAAACACTTACATGCAAATAATCTTCGAGAAGTGAAAAGTAGAAGGTAAAAGGAACATCAACTTCATTTTGAAAAGCAGTCATACCTTCTTTTCGATCATAATTTTTTGCTTTATAATCCACAGAATAAAATAAATTATCTAAAAAAAGTGGATTTGCAAAATGATGATAATGCACAGTTGGTAACTCCTGCAACGTTGTATCATTAGATACTTTAGAAGTATCGATATAATATTTTGCATACATACCAACATAATCCAAATCTTTAGTAACATAATAATTAAGTCTAGAAGTAGCTAATTTATCGTAACTTAAGGTCTCATTACGCATGGTATTATAATAGTCAATGTCATTCAAATAATTAATATCGAACCACAATCCATCTTCAAAATCGTATTTACGACTTAAAAGTTGACTACGATCATACATCATCCTAAAACCATAATGAGAGCTATTTTTAAGGTTTTCTTCTTCGGCATAATTACTATGTTCTTTAAAATAACCTGTTGTCAATTCTCCAGAAGAATAAGCAGAATCAACAAAACGATAGGTTCCATGTATTCCTTCGCCTCTATTCGTTCTTATTTGTGGACGAAGTTCAACATCATAATCAACGTCAGGAGCGATGTAAATAGGTTGCATATAATAAAACCCTTCTGTGCGTCCCAATCCAAACTCCGGTCTTAAAAGCCCTGTTCTACGTGTTGTATCTGTTGAAAATGAAAAATAAGGAAGATAAAAGAGAGGAACATCATTCGCATAAAAAACTGGGTTATAAAGATGTAACCACTTACTCTCTTTATTGAATTCGCCTGTTGTAAAGGCGATTTTCCAATCAGGTTCTTGTGTATTACAACTTGAAACAATTGATTTTTCTGTCACATACGTTTCTGGATTTAAAATAGCATTTTCACATTTGATCCAAACATTTGATTTTTCATCAAAAAAGAACAGAGGATCAGAAATACCTTTATCCGTGTTAAGATTGAGTTTTGTATGACCACTACGCGATGCGTAACTGACACCCTCCAACATTGTAATATTGCCAAAAAGTTCTAAATCTCCACTTTCATGATCATAATACGCTTCATCAGCGGTAATAAGATATTTTGGACTGTAAAGAACAACATCATTAACAGCATGTATCAACGTACCATTTTTAGTAACACTCTGTGCTAAGACTTCAACATCTTGTGGAGTCTTTTGTGTTTGTGCTGCCCACATGCTTCCTAATGAAAGCACCAATAAAACAAAAAATTTAATTCGCATTGACCACCAACGTACTGGCAACTTTATCATGCCATGTCTCTCTTTTTGGATTTAAAGCTGCCCATAAAAAACCTAAGTAAAATATGGACTCACTGATAATTCTAAATGCCGCTCTGCTAAGTGAAAGCAAAAAGGAAGGATTTTCTAAGTCATCTGTAGAGATAACCCTAATTTTCATTGCTATTCTACCTAATGTCGCACCATACATCCAAACAAAATAAGTTTGATAGATGACTTTTAAAACAACTACATAACCGAACAAACTATTAATCGCACCGATCATCTCTTCAGTACTCATATTTTCAGGAATTTGATCAAAATAGATTAAAGAGAATAAAACCGAAATCAAAATTTCATCAATGAAATACGCAAGACCTCGTTTTTGAAGCGATGCTAACGTAATATTTTCACTTTCAAATTTTTCAATCAACTCTTCATTTGTCATGTTTGAGTGCCTGATACGCAATATCACTTCTAAATTGTTTACCCGCAAAATGGACTTGTCCACACAGTAAATACGCACGATCGCGTGCCTCTTTAATGCTTTCCCCAACCCCTACACACAGCAATACACGTCCACCTGTTGCATAAAGCTTGCCATCTTCCAGGCTCACACCAGCATACGAGATATGTGTATTTTCTAAACCATCATGCACATTCTTATCAATGATAATTTCTGCTGGTTTTGAATTGCCATACGGATAATTTTCGCTTGCCATAACAACAGCAATAGCATACTTATCAAAAAATTCAATCTTTAAATTTTTTAGATTTCCTGTAGCAGCTTTATAGAAAAGTTCGCTTGCTGGTGTCTTCAAAAGAGGCATCAAAATCTCACACTCTGGATCACCAAAACGAACGTTATATTCTAAAACAATTGGCTCATTTTTAACAATCATCAAGCCAATAAATAAAACGCCTTCAAATGGGGCATTCTCTTTTTGCATACCTGCTAAAGTAGGCTTTACAACACGTTCTTCAACTTTTTTGTACAATTCTTCATCAATCAATGGTGTTGGAGCATACGCTCCCATACCACCTGTGTTTGGTCCAATATCATTATCTTTAAGACGTTTGTGATCTTGAGCAGCAGGAAGAATTTTATAATCAGTACCATCACAAACAACAAATAACGAGAGTTCATATCCATCAAGGAACTCTTCAACGACAACGCCAAGACCAGCTTCTCCAAAGCTTTTGCCACTTAGCATATCGGCAACAGCTTCTTTGGCTTCCTCTTTGCTTTGTGCGATAATAACACCTTTGCCCGCACATAATCCATCTGCTTTCACAACGATAGGTAAATCCAAAGTTTCTATAAAAGCATTAGCTTTTTTAGCATCACTCGTTTCAATAAATTTTGCTGTTGGAATGTTATAACGGGAAAGAAAATTTTTCATGAAAATTTTTGAGCCTTCAAGCCTTGCAGCCGCTTTTGAGGCGCCAAAAATAACTAAGCCTTTAGCCTTAAAAATATCAACAATGCCCTCAACTAGAGCTATTTCAGGTCCTACAACCGTAAGTTCTATACTGTTTTTTTTAGCAAAATCAGCTAATTCTTCATAGTCTTTAAAAGTAACATTTTGTCCCAGTTGTGGAGTTGCACCATTGCCTGGTGCGAAAAAAAGTTCAGTAACATTCGGATCACGTTTCAGTGCTAAACCTATAGAATACTCTCTACCACCACTACCAACAACCATGACTTTCATTAACGTTCTCCAAAAAAATCGTATTTTTTATTTACCGATAAAACCCAAGTGAGCGTTCCGAGATTGAAGCGGCCCTAATAAGCCAACTTCTGGGAAGCGACTTTTTCTTTAGGCTGCAATTTCTCACTTTTTGCAAAGCTCAAACAAAACCACAGACACACCAAAAATGTACGAATTCCCTTATACTAATTGTTGGACCCTCATGAAAACGGTTGTCGCTTCACCCAGGCAAGGTAAATTACTAAAGTTCCTTAATTATAAATAATTTTAGCTTCTAAAGAGCTTTTGCCAAGGTAATGCAGTGCTCAATGCTTTGGATGGAAGAGATAATCATTTTTGCAGATGAAGGCAAAACGGCAGCTGTTTTTTTACCAATAGCAATAGCCGTATAACTCTCATCCCAAGGAAAATTCTCTAAAAAACAGTGCACTGTTGAAGGAGAAGTAAAGATTAATTTTGCGCCTTGTGAAGGGGCAGAAGATCTAGGATAATGTTTACAATGTGTTTCATACACAACGTGTTGTTGAATAGCAATATTCGCACCATGTAATATCTCAAAAATAGGCGAAACCACTTCTTTGGCACGAGGGAAAAAAACTTTTTTTGCATCTAGTAGTGAAATAAGCGTTGTAGCAAAGGAATCGCCATACGATTCTTGACAGGTAAACACAAGATTTCCGCCACAATGCTTAATGTATGAAGCTGTGCCCTTACCAATAGCATATGCCTCTTTTTCTTTCCAGAGGGCATTGCTTTTTTCAAGTGCTTTGACACTATTTTTAGAAGTAAAAATGATCGCATCAAACTTCTCCAAATTAATGGAAATCGGATCAAATGCGATCTCAAAAAGTGGGAGATGCACTACCCCCTCATACGCTTTATCGCTGAAGAAGTAGATCATTATTTATTCCCATTCAATCGTTGCAGGTGGTTTTGAAGAGATATCATACACTACACGGTTAATACCATTGACTTCATTGATAATGCGTCTAGAAATATTTTCTAAAATAGTATGTGGGATATGTGCAAACGTTGCAGTCATACCATCGGTTGCATCGACAATTCTTACACAAACGGTATTATCATAGGTTCGATTATCACCCATAACACCAACGCTCTTAACATTTAAAAGAACCGTAAAGGCTTGCCATGTTTTATCATAATAGCCAGTAGAACGTAACTCTTCTAACATAATGACATCTGCTGCTCTTAGAAGTGTTAAATCATCTTTATTCACTTCTCCCATAATACGAATTGCAAGACCTGGTCCTGGGAAGGGGTGACGACCTAGCATATCTTTTGGAAGACCAAGTTCTGCACCAAGTGCTCTTACTTCATCTTTAAAAATCTCACGCAATGGCTCGATGAGTTCAAATGTCATCCAGTCTGGGAGTCCTCCAACATTGTGATGTGATTTGATGGTTTTAGAAGGGCCTTTAACCGATACAGATTCAATAACATCCGTATAGAGTGTGCCTTGTGCTAAGAACTCAATACCATTGTGTTTTTTAGCTTCTTCATCAAATACTTCAATGAATGTCTCACCAATAATTTTACGCTTTCTCTCAGGGTCAGTAACACCTGCTAAACGGCTTAAAAACTTCTCACTTGCATCAACGGTAATGAGTGGCACGCCTCTGCTTTTAAACATCGCTTCAACTTGTGCACGCTCATTCGCACGTAAAAGTCCATTATCAACGAACACTGAGACCAATTGATCACCAATAGCTTCTGCTAAAAGTGTTGCTACAACAGAACTATCCACACCACCACTGACACCACATAGAACTTTTTTAGTACCGACTTTCGCTTTAATTTTTGCAATCTGCTCTTTTGCAAATGAGCCCATGTTCCATGTGCTTTCGCAACCACAAATATATTTTGCAAAGTTTTTAAGCAGTTTGCTACCTTGCTCAGAATGATAAACTTCTGGATGGAATTGGAATGCATACATATTGCGCTTTTCATCCGCAATTGCAGCATAAGGTGAGTTCTCACTGTATCCAATTTTTTCAAATCCTGCTGGTAATGACTCAACACGATCGCCATGACTCATCCATACAATTTGTCCGCATGTAGTATCTTTAAAAATCTTGTGATCACTCTCAAATTTAAGCTCAGCTTTGCCATATTCTTGATGAGTTGCAGGAATAACGCTACCACCAAAATGTTGTGTTAAAAGCTGCATACCATAGCAGATACCCAAAATAGGAAGACCCAACTCATAGACTTTTGGATCAGGATGGTACGAATCTTTAGCATATACTGATGCTGGACCACCACTTAAAATAATACCTTTAGGGTTACGCTTTTTAATATCTTCGATCTTTTCATTATAAGGGACGATTTCACAGTAAACACCACTTTCGCGAAGCTTACGTGCAATCAACTGTGTATATTGTGACCCAAAATCTAAGACTAAAATAGGGACTTCTTTCATTTACTTCCTTCTGTTAATATAAACCAAGTATTTCAAATTGTACATACCAAATGACTAATGATAGTATGTAACCTACAAGCACTGTCCATGCATATTTCATATGAGAACCAAAAGTATAAACACCTCTTAGTTTTCCCATTACTCCAACACCTGCAGCAGATCCAAAACTAATCAAACTTCCACCAATACCCGCGGTCATAGTGACCAATAACCACTGATCTACACCCATATTTGGGCTTGCTTTTAATACCGCACTCATCACAGGAACATTATCGATGAAGGCCGATAAAAATCCTACACCAATGTTCACAGCCGTTGCGCCTGCCGTATCGTAAAGTTTAACGGCTAAGTCTAAATAGCCAACATAATGTAAGCCACCAACAGCTGCAAGTATACCAAAGAAAAAGAGTAATGTATCGTGTTCAATTTTACTGATCGCAATAAATGTTTTTAATTCTTCATCATGACTACGTTTAAGCTGATAGCTGTAAAGTTTCAAAAGAGAAAAACCAAACATCATACCCCACATAGGTGGAATGCCAAATACTTGCTGACACATGACCGCTGAGAAGATAGTGAATGCACCCAAATAAATGACTGTTCTACCACCTTTTAACACTCTTACACGCTCTTCCGTGTTTGCATCAAAAAGAGGCTTACCTTCTGGTACAGAGAAAGAAAGCAACCAGCCAGTAACTAACCAACCTAAAAAGGCAGCAGGGAAAAGATAGAAAAAGTCAAAAAATTCAGCTTTACCAGCAATCCAAGGCATCAGAGTTGTAATATCACCAAAAGGGCTCCACGCACCACCCGCATTGGCTCCAACAACGATGTTAATCGCTCCAGGTACTAAAAAAGCAGGATTCTTTTTTTCAATAGTAATCAAAACGGTAGAGAGAATCAATGCTGTGGTCAAGTTGTCCGCAACAGGGCTTATAAAAAATGCAAGTGTTCCTGTAAACCAAAAAAGTTTTTTAAAAGAATACCCTTTTGAGACAAGTTTGTATTTTAATGTATCAAAAATGCGTCTTTCTATCATCACTTCAATATACGTCATAGCCACCAAAAGGAAAAAGAAGATTTGAGCAATTTCAAAAATCAACAATTCCATTTCATGGGCTAAAGGTTTTGGATCAAGTCCATTGATTGTGTTGTAAAAACCGATCAAAATAAATATAAATGTTCCTACAAATAATGCAGGTTTTGCTTTATTGATATGAAATTTTTCTTCCGCGGCAATGACATAATACCCCAAAACAAAAATAACCAATGAAGTGATTCCCACCCATGTTGAACTCAAATTTTGTCCACTTGAAGCCCAAATAGTATTAGCTAAAAGTAATAACGCGAACACTATTTTCATAATGTAACTTCCTCTTTGATGTAATGTGCACCTAGTGATGTTTTACGTTTCAATGCACTGGTTATAATCTCTTGTGAAACTAAAAGTCTAAGTCTTAAAAGTTTTCCAATCGGTAATCCAAGTATCTCTTTAACACGATTAAATGCTGTTTGTAAGGTCTGTTTCTCTCGTATTATCCCTGCATAATTCCACATTAAATGGCGCAGTTCATTTTTAAGTGTTTTATCATTTTCTCGTATGAGTACTTCTTCTGTTTCTGGGAAGAGATTTTGCACGTGAGGCTCAAATATACTCTTTGTAATTTCTTCCGCGACACGCGCTGAAAAGACTAAGCCTTCCAGCAAAGAATTACTTGCTAGCCTATTGGCGCCATGTACTCCAGTATGTGCACATTCCCCAACCGCATAGATATTTTTAATAGTATGTACTCTTCCATGCAAATCTGTTTTAATGCCACCCATAGAGTAGTGGAATGCTGGAGAGATAGGAATTTTTTGTTCAGGCACATTGTAACCTATATTGGTCATATTGAAATATATGCTTGGGAAGCGCTGTTTAAAATGCTCTTTTGAAAATGCACTAAGGTCGAGATAAACCTCTTTGTTCGTTTGTTGTTTATGTTTAAAAATAGCACGACTTACGACATCCCGAGGAGCTAGTTCTCCTCTTGAATCATAGTCAAACACAAAACGTTTGCCATCTTCATCGACAACCATAGCACCCTCACCTCTTAATGACTCGCTTAAGAGCTGTTTGCGTACGCTATTTCCAAGGACAAATGCAGTAGGATGAAATTGCATCATCTCCATATCGGCAAGAGGAATACCATGGCTCAGGCAAATGCCCTGCATATCGGCACTAATTGTTCGAGCATTGGTATGATATTCATAAAGTGATCCTACGCCACCACTGGCGATAATGACTTTTTTAGCATAAAGATTAAAAATTTTATCGTTATGGAAAACACGTGCACCATAACAAATACCTTCATCAATGAGCAGATCGGTTACTTGCGTATTATAAAGAATGGGGAATGGCAATTGTTGCATTAAAAAGAGATGAATATAACGTCCCGTTGCATCACCGCCTGCGTGTAAAATACGGTTTGTGCTATGCGCAGCCTCTTTCGTGTAAAGAAGATTTCCATGTTCATCTTTATCGAAGTTAAAACCCATGTTTATCAAACGTTGGATAGCCAGAGGACCTTCTGAACAAAGCACCTTAACAGCTTCAAGGTTACAATGTCCAGCTCCAGCATCTAAGGTATCGTTGATATGCACAGGAATGTCGTTGTCATCTTTAGCAACAGCGACTCCTCCTTGTGCGTAAAAGGTATTGCATTCCCAAGCGTAATCTTTTGAAACGATAAGAACACTTAAGGACTTTGGTAACGCCAAAGCAGCACTCAAGCCCGCAATACCTGTGCCAACGATAAGCACATCGTAAGAGGTTTTCATTTGATCGTTGTGTGTATATTTTTAGGGTATTTCGTTTCGTTATTCTCTTTGTAAATCGGTGGTCCTTTAAAACCACATCCAAAAAGAGCAAAGCCTAAACATGCTATAATGAGAACATGAAAGATTCCAAAAGTATAATTTCTCATCTTGTACAACAACCTTCTATGAAGAAATATGAGCAGATACGCTGTTACGACAGATTGCTCAGTGTGTTACCCAAAAGCTTCACAAGTATGATACGGTTTGTGTACACTAAAAATGAGACTCTCTTTTTTGTACTCAATCATCCTTGCGCAAAAATGGAGTTTAATTATAAACGTAATTTAATAAAGAGTCTATTAAAAGAAATTCAGTCCCATTTTCCAGAGTGTTCATGCTTAAATGTTAAAGACGTGCAAGCGTTTGTTACGAATCAAAAAAGTGAAGAAGAGACACTCATTGCCTCAAGCCCTTCTGAGATTTTCTATGCCGAACAAGCCACAGGAAACTTTGAAACATTGTGCGAAGATGAAAAATTACGTTCTCTATTTGAGTCCATCAAAGAAACCATTACAAAAAACAGAGCATGCTAGCCCAAAAACTTAAAAATGCACCCGATAGCGCAGGAATTTATCAGTATTTTAATGACCAAGGAACTCTCCTTTACGTAGGTAAGGCCAAAAGTATCAAGAACAGAGTGAAGAGTTATTTTCGTTTTTCAGGAGAACTCTCAGCTGCACCAAACCTTTCACCTCGTATCACAAAAATGGTTAGTGAAGTGCATAACGTGGAATACATTGTTGTACAAAGCGAACATGATGCTTTAATCCTAGAAAACTCACTGATTAAACAACTCAAACCAAAATATAATATTCTTTTACGAGACGATAAAACCTATCCCTATCTAGCGATTGATCTCTCTGAGCCTTTTCCACGTTTTGAAGTGACACGCAAAATTATTAATGACAAAAATATCAAATATTTTGGTCCACTTTCAGGTTCAGCAAAAGCCCTTTTAGAGGCACTCTACCTCGCTTTTCCATTGGTGCAAAAGAAAGGATGTCTGAAAGGAAAAAAAGCCTGCCTTTTTTATCAAATTCATCGCTGTTTAGCACCCTGTGAAGGGAAAATTGACACTTACGCTTACGCTAAAATTGTTCAAGAAGCTCTTGAGTCTTTAAACGATCAAAAGAAGCTCATAGCCCTTCTACAGATTAAAATGGAAGAGGCTTCGATGAAACTCAACTTTGAAGAAGCAGCAAAACTTCGCGATATCATCAACGCTATTAAAGACGCTCTTCACATAACACATGTTGAGCTTTCAAAGTTAGAAGATTATGATGTTTTTGCCATAGAAATCATGGAGAAAACAGCAGTCGTCATGCGTCTCTTTATTCGTGCGGGGAAAATAGTCTCAACATCCCATACTTTGATGCACAATGCCTATGGCTTTGAAAAAGAAGAGCTCTACCAACGTGCTCTTTTTGAGTTTTATAACCCGATGAATCAAACCTTTGCGAGACATATTCTCATTGCGGAAACATTTAGCGAACAAACGTATATGAGCCAATTTTTAAGTGAGAAATTTGGTCAGAAAATGACCATTAACGTTCCACAAAGAGGTGAAAAACTCTATTTAACGCAAATGGCACAGGAGAATGCGAAAACACTCATTTTGCAGCATAGTATAAAAAATAATAATACCCTTGCTGAACAGATGCAAACACTTTTTGACCTCTCTTCTCTTCCAAAACGCATTGAGATTTTTGACAACTCGCATCTGGGTGGAAAATCGCCAGTAGGTGCTATGGTGGTGTGGGATGAAGGATTTGATAAATCAAGTTACCGTCGCTATGAACTGCATCATATAGATGAATATTCTCAAATGAAAGAGATGTTAGAGCGACGAATTAATGATTTTTCCAAAGAATCGCCACCTGATCTTTGGATTTTAGATGGTGGGGAAACACTCCTCAAGCTGGCAAAAACACTGCTCGTTCAAAAAGGTCTTTTTATCGATCTGCTTGCTATTGCAAAAGAAAAACGTGATGCAAAAGCATACCGTTCAAAGGGTAGTGCATACGATCTACTTTACAATCAAAACCAGTCATTTCACTTACCACCAAGCGACAAACGCTTGCAATTTATTCAAAAACTTCGTGATGAGGCTCACCGTTTTGCCATTACCTACCATCAACAAAAAAAACGTGGTCGAGACATGAGTTTAGAACTTCAAAAAATTGAAGGTGTAGGCCTTGCTACCATCAAAAAATTGCTCCTTTATTTTGGAACTTTTGAAGCGATTTACAGCGCTACACAGGAAGAATTAGAGGTAACCGTTGGTAAAAAGCTAGGTGCTAATCTATTTCATGGCTTAAGAAAGTAGGTTAGTTTTAAGTATAAGTGAGTTAGAATGGACTTTTTAACGTTTATTAAAGGATCGTCATTTGATACTTTACGATAAGAGTGGTCTGTTTCTGGGTATGGGAAACCAAGAGTTGTACCTTCTAGGGTATGAAGACATGGAAGAGTTTCGTAATTATCACAATGATTTTGCTGATCTTTTTGTAAATAAACCTGGTTTTATCTTCAAATTCAAAAACTTCTCATGGATTGATTATGCCCAACATAGCGGCACTCCGAACAAACGTGTTCTTATTCGTACCAAAAACGGGAAAGAGATTGAAACATCCCTAAATATTAATGAAATATACCTTCAAAAAGAGATCAACGGTTCGCCTCTTTTTTTTAGCGTTGAATTAACGAATGCACCATTTAAGCATGATTTACCTATTTCAATGAATAAACCGCAAGGATTAGAACCTAGCATTGATACACCACCCCCACCAATGCTTTCTTCATATGAAACTTCTTTTGAAGAAGACGCACCATCTATTCTTCCTTCTTCAGAGCTTGAAACAACACTTCCTTCGATTAAAACATCTTTTGAAGAAGACTATACTTCGTCATTTACAGAGCCATTACCAACACCTATTTTACCAATAGAAGATGACGAACTGGATGATTTTAAAGTTACTCCATCAGCTCCTGCTAACGATGAAACGTTTGATTTTAAACTTAAATTTGATCATACAATCCTAGAAGAGCCTGAGCATAAAGACATTGAAGTAACTGAAGAAGATTCTCCAGCCCCTTTAGAATATGAGTCTATTGATCAGATTAAAATCAAAGATCTTGATTTTGTTGCACCTCTTGAAAGCTATCCAGAAGATAAAGTTGAAGATCTTTTAGAAGATCCAACATTACACGTTGAAGAACTAAAAATTTCTTCAAATACCCCTATGACTGAGCACGATGAAGAGTTTGATCTTTCAGAATGTGCCGAAGAATTAGGACTAGACATTAGTACGTTAGCGCAAATTATCGAAGAATATGTACATACTCTCGATTTGAATATGCCTCTATTAGAGGAGTCGATTAATGCAAATAACCGAACTCGTACAAAAGAAGAAATTTCTCATCTAAAGAGCGTTGCGCTTCATTTGCAAATTTCAACACTCTTTCACCACTTTGAACATTTGGAAACCAGTTTAGAATTTGACACAAAAGAAGAGATTTTACATACCTTCCAAGCTCTCCAAAAAGCAGTTACACGCTTTAAAGAGAGTGTACAATGAAAAAAATTCTTTTAATAATATGCTTATTACTCTCTTCCGCATTTGCTGATCATTTTCGCGACGGAATGCTAGCGTACAAAGCAGGTAACTACCCACAGGCAAAAGAGCTTTTTGAACTTTCTATTAAAAAAGAAAATGCTATTCAGGGCTATTTTTATCTTGGCAAAATGTATCTTTATGGAGAAGGTATTGAAGCCAATACGTCTCTTGCCATACCTTATTTAGAACAAGCGGTGATGAAAGGCAATGTAAAAGCAAAATGTTATCTTGCTGAAGCCTATCTTAAGAATAAAATCAAACATGATGATGCTATTTTGCTTCTTAATCAAGGGGCTAAAGAGAGCATCACCTGTAAAGATATTGCATCTGCTTACAATATACAATTAAACAGTTAATAAAGGACACTAACCATGAAATTAACGACCCAGCATACTCTTAGGCTTATCAGTCAATACCCTCTGATTATTCTCTTTATTTTCTCGAGTTACTTTCTTTTTTTATCGTATACCCAATTTGATACTACTCTAACACTTAAAAATAAAATAGAAAGTACAAAAGTTTTAAGTGCGCTCTCCATTGAGCTTGCAAAAGAGAGGGGACTTAGTGCATCATACCTTTCTAGCCAAGGAAGTATTGCAAAAGAAGCGTTACAAGAACAACGTGCCAATGTTAATAAAGCAATTAAAGAGTTTCATGATTTTTATCAGACCCATGAAGTAACAGCAAATATCAAAAACATTATTACGTACATCACTAAAATTGTGGAAATGCGTCAAGCTGTAGACAGCTTTGCAATTGATTTTAACAAAATGTTCTTTGATTACTACAGTCAGATCAACTCGCATCTTTTAAAAGAACTTGAAACCATCGGTACCATCAATACCAACTCCAATATCTCAAACCTAACCTATTCACTTGTTTCACTTTATAAAAATATTGAATATTTAGGGCAAGAACGTGGATTTGTATCAAAAATTTTAAGTCAATACGTACCTTTTAGCCCTAAAGATCTTGAAATTTGGATTAATATATTTGGTGTTTCCAATATCTTCGATCACACAACCCTTAATGACCAAAAAACAAAAACACAAATCGAAAATCTTTACAAACTTCCTGAAAACATTAAACTTGAAGAAGAAATTACACAAGTCAAAGCTGAACTGATTACTGCGGCTCAAAGTGGTGAATATTTGATTGACCCTACTCTATGGTTCGGTCTTTTAACAAAAAAAATCGATATTCTTGATAAATCAGCACAAATTATTAAAGCATCATTGCATGAAGAAGAACAACGTTATGACACGCAAAATATGGGTCAGCTTATCGGAGCAGGCTTAACATGGGTCATCTCTATTGTTCTGATGTTCTTAGGATTTGGACTTTCAGGTCAATTTAGAAAGAACGTTCAAGGACTTGAAAACATCTTTACACGTGTTGAAGAACTTGCTGAAACAAAAGAAAAAGTTGATTTTAATACCGCAGAAGGTATGAACGTTGCCTATGCAATTATTGATAAAGCCATTGAGAACATTGCGAAAGAAAAACAAAATGCAGAAGAAGCAAGTGCTGCAAAAAGTATTTTCCTTGCCAACATGTCACATGAAATTCGTACACCACTTAATGGTATTATCGGATTTACTGAACTCCTCAAAAATTCAGACCTCGATGATGAAAAACGTGAATTCGTAGATGTTATTGAGAAAAGTTCTGAAAACCTTTTAGCGATTATCAATAATATCCTAGACCTTTCAAAAGTAGAAAGTAATAAAATTGAAATCGATGAAATTCTTTTCTCCCCTATCGATGAATTTGAAAATGCTGTGGAAGTGTATGGACCAAAAGCATCTGAAAAAAATATTCAACTCTCTTTATATATTGACCCAAGTCTACACAATTACCTCAAAGGTGATGCTGTTAAAATTAAAGAAGTTTTGATTAACTTAATGAGTAATGCGGTTAAATTCACACCAAACAATGGTCAAATTACCGTTGAAATCAAACGTTTAAATAATGCACCATTGGATAAAGCACGCGTTCTCTTTAGTGTTCAAGACTCTGGTATCGGTATTCATAAAGATAAAATTGAAGGTATCTTTGATGCCTTTAATCAGGCAGATTCAACCATTACACGTAAATTTGGAGGAACAGGCTTAGGTCTTACTATTTCTTCAAAATATATTGCTCTCATGGGTGGAAGACTAGAGGTGGAAAGCGAAGAAGGAAAGGGAAGCCGCTTCTTCTTTGTATTAGATCTTGTAGAATCAACAGCAAGTGGCACTGACTATAAAGATCATTTCAGTGATTTTAACTGTGCTATCTATTCGCCACTCAATAGTTCCAAAGCACATACCGAATTTATGTATGATTACTTTACCTATTTTGGGGCACATGCAAAATATTATACTGACTTCCCAGCGCTTAAAAATCTCATTTTTAAAGCTGGTAGCAATATCATTGTTGCAGATTATAACAACCTTACAAAAGAAGAACTCGAAGAGTATAAAAAAATTAAATTGCCAATTATTTTGATCTTTAAATCTTCACAGCAATCGAAATTTAATGAATACAATACAAAATATATCACTCCAATTTATGAACCAATTAATGTATCAAAATTGGTGAAAGCATTAGAAGCAAAGCGCGAATTTTTACCTGCCAAAGAAGATCGTATTGAACCACAACCAATTCAAAAAACTACCTTTGGCAAAAAATTCAAAGCGGATGTTCTCGTAGCAGAAGACAATGAAATCAATCAAAAACTCATTCGCAGAACCCTAGAAGATTTAGGACTTAATATTACCATCGTTCCTAATGGGCTACAAGCTCTTGAGCGTCGTCGAACCGAAAACTTTGATATGATCTTCATGGATATCGCAATGCCTGTTATGGATGGTATTGAGGCAACACATAAAATCTTAGAATATGAAGAGAAAAACCATCTTCCACACATTCCTATCGTGGCTATTACTGCCAATGCGCTAAAAGGTGATCGTGAGCGCTTTATGAAAGAAGGTTTAGATGAATACATCACTAAACCAATCAAAAAAGACAGTATCATAAGCATTCTCAATCTTTTCATCCAAGATAAAATTGACTACTCCGCACAAGAAGAAGAGGCAGCAGCGAAACCTACTGCTCCAATTATACCAATGATAGAAACATTTGAAGAAGAGCCAAAACCTTCGTTCTTGATAGAAGATGCACCAACAACGCAAGAAATCTCTAGCATGAATCTTCCTGAAGCTAAGAGTGATGAAGAAAGTATGAGTAATGCACTCTCCTCTATCGATATTCTCGATGTGATTGTGTTGAAAAAAAGCCCTATAGAAACTAAAATTTTCACAAGTGTTTTAAGTAAAATGTGTGAGAGCGTTGAAGCAGCTACTTCATACAATGATCTCAAACAAAAAATAGAATCCAAACATTATAAAGTTGTTCTATTTGATAAAGAAATGCTTCTAGAAGATGCGGATGCATTTTTAGAGTGGATTCTTTCTATTGAAAAATCTCACCACGTTGGAAAGATCAATACTATTATGTTTATTGATCCAAAAGATAAAAACCAAGATATCTCTGTTGCCTTTGATGCTATTTTACCGAACCAAATTAGTAAAAAAGATCTTGAAATATTGATTCACAAGTTTATTTAAAGGCTAACATATGGAAAAACAGTTGAAAATTCTAGCCGTAGATGATGATTTTATCAATCTTAAATTGATTAGTTCAATGTTGCGAAAAAATGAAAAAGTTGGTGCGATCATTGAAGCGACAAATGGACTTGATGCAATCAATCTTCTAAAAACACAAGGTGATATTGACCTAGTATTGCTTGATATTAAAATGCCCGTTATGGATGGTATTGAATTTCTCACAAACATTCAATCTATGGGTGAATTTAAAAAGCTTCCTGTGATTGTGTTAACAACAGATGAAACTCGTAAGCATGAAGCATTTGATCATGGAGCTTTTGATTTTTTAGTAAAACCAATACGTGAACATGACTTAAGTAGTAAAATAGCGAAAGTTGCTGATCTTTTTTGATCAGCAACTTCGTTGAATAACCTCATTTATCTTGTAATATAACGATGTTATCTCCTCTTTTTTCTCAATAAAACTGTTTTTATTCGCAATCAAATATGCCGATGAATCCAAGATTGTCTCAACAACTTTAAGTCCATTTTGTTTCATGGTGCTTCCTGTCTCAACAATATCAACAATCACATCTGAAAGACCTACAAGTGGTGCTAATTCAATAGAGCCATACAATTTGATAATATCAACTGCCATTGCTTTTTTTGAGAAATATTTTTGCGCGATATTGGTCATTTTAGTAGCGACTTTGAGTTCAGGCGCACTATAATCAATCTCTTTACCTTCTTGTATACCTACACATACTTTACATTTTCCAATACCAAGATCAAGCAAACGAAGAAGGTCCTCATCTTTTTCTTCCAATACGTCTAATCCTACTACCCCGATATCTGCAGATTGATGTAAAACATATGCAGGAACATCTTGATTTCGCACAAGTAAAAATCGAAAACCGTCTGCTTCTAAAATTAATTTTCTATCATCAAAACGAAAAGCTGTTCCAAAAATTTTTTCAAAAATTTCCAATGTCTCTTCTGCAATTCTGCCTTTTGGCAATGCTACTGTTAACATTTTATCCCTTTATCCTAATGTTCTAACTGTGTTTTTTTAATTGTTTTAAGCATACCTCTAAAAATGAGCGTACGATCAAAAATCGCATTACTAAAAAATTTAGAGAAAAATTTTCCATCTCCACCTAAGAAGAAAATACGTTTGTCCTTACAGGTTGCCTCTAAAAGTAAAAGGATTGATTTCACAACTCCATAAGAAATCGCATCATTTGTTTTTTGAGGTAATGCATCCAAAGCAATACTAGGATTGATAGGCAAGCTTAGGCGTGGAGAAATGGAAGCGTAGCATTTTTCATACGCAGCAAGTCCAGGCAGAATAAACCCACCCAAGTGCATACCTCCTGACATAATATCCACTGTTATTGCACTTCCAGCATCGACAATCATTCCATCCTCAATCGTACTACATGCTGCGATACGATCAATCCCCATACCTTGATAAATTGTGTCAAATTCAAAGTACGGCTCTAAATCAATAAAGTTTGATTTACCTTGTACCCAATGTTTCAAAGTATCGTTGACACAAATATAATACACTGTTTCTTTGGTGGCAAAGTCTTTAAATTGCTTATGAGATAAACTCCAAACCCTACCATCTTGATAAAAATCAGCATTTGAATTACCAATATCACATAAAATCATTATAAACCTTCCAACCATTTTCATTAAGAAGTAGCGCTGCCTTAGAGCACAAAGGAGCATTAATGAGCAAATGCTTATACTTATATGCATGATTAACATGTTGTTCTAAACTTTTGTAGAGGTCTATAATTTCATCAACATTTTTTCGTAAAAAACGGCTTTTTTGATCCATTCGAAAGATAAGATGATAAAAAGATTTTTGATCAACACCACTAAAAATAGAAAGTTTTTTGCGAGTATGAAGGACTTGAGGATCCACCACATCTAGAGATGTAAAAACGACCTGTTTATTATGACAAATACGCTCTAACATCTCCTTCATGATGGTAACACAACCCAATACCTATTTTTTACGATTGAGTTTAAAGAAATGATTCTTATAGTAAAGTGCATCACCTGTTGTAAAGACGTGACTTTCAATTTCATCTGGAAGTTTATAAACATTGGTTGAGATCAAATCTAAATCTGTTGCAATGACATAGCCACCTTTTTCAATCATATAAACAAAGTCACCGTAAATGGTTCCAGCAAATGTTGCAAATGGGAATTTACGTTCTTTTAACTTTTTAAGATCAGCATCTGCTAAAATCACGCGTCCATCTTTAGTGAAAACAAAAATACGATTTTCAAGAACAATCACATCTTTGACATCAGTCTCTAAGAAGTTAATTGATTTTGGGCTAATAGAAACCACTTTACTTTTTGTTGCCGCAACTAAACGGTCACCCAAAACTTGAAGATAAATGATATTGCCAAAGAACTTCTCGTTACTTACGACAACATCACGAATTGGTTTTTTTGTTTGCTCGTCTACGATCACTAATTTACCATCTAATGTTGGGAAAACAATCAAGTCACCTAAAAAATAAGGTGAAGCAATACGTGAGTCTAGAACATATACATTGTCTTGCTTAAGGTGCATCATTTCTTTGCCATCATTGATGTCGATAAGCACTAATTCATTTGAGCCTAGTACAACTGCTAAAAGGTTATTTTTCAATGATGCAGATGCTACAGAAACGCTACATTCTTTTGAGAAAAGCACTTTTTTATTTGCATCTACAATTTGTAAAGCTCCACACTTAGATGCAGAGACATAACGTCCTTTATCTTCTGCAAGATAAACAAACCCTTCAGATAAAACAATATTAGAAAGACCTTTTTTCGTAACAACTTGACCATTAGATAATGTTGCGCCATCCCTTACAGCATCAACAATAGTTCCAGGAAGAGATCCATCATAACTGACTTTGCCAGAAAGTGATTCTGGTTCAAAATATTGACGTTTTGTGCCACAGCCGCTAACAACTAACAATAAAGCCAAAAGTGAAAAAACAATTTTTGCGTATCTCATTATTTTAAACCTTGATAGTGTTCTAGATTTTTTGCAATCTGTTTAAGTGGTGAATTCGTCTCAATTTGAGCAAACTTCAACCTCGCCTCTTCTACTTTCTTCTCTTTGAGTAATTCATACCCCTCTTGAAGTAGTACCATGCCTGATAGTAATTCCCCTTTAGGTGATTTATTGGCATCAAGCTGTGAGAGTTGATACGTCGCCAAATCTGCTAAGATAGGATTGTCTTTTGAAAGGGATACTTGAGTTAATGCCTCGATATCACCTTTTGCCAGTGCCGTCTCAAAGGTATACATTGCATAAAGCTTTGGATTTTTTGCTTTAAGAGTTTCGAGTGCAGCAGTATTGTTAGCATCTTTTAAAAGTGCTTGATATGCAGCATTTGACACTTTCAAACGCTGACTTGCCATAACATCATTGATAGCATAACCACCAGCACCTAAAGCTAAAAGCACTAATGCTGAGATAATATATTTTTTATTGCGGTTAAAGAAGCGCTCACTTTTGATCATTCCTTCTAAGAATTGCTCTTCAGTACTAATCTCTTCTTTGACCGCTTTAATATTCTCTTTAAGTCCCAAACACTATCCTTATTAAGCGATTTTTGAAAAATATAACAAAGTTTATCACAAGAAATATAAAAAGCCACTAATGTTATTTCAGTATGCACCAAAAGAGAATTCGCTATAATCAATTTTTAAAAAGTAATCGAAGGATTTAAAACCGTGAAAATTGATAATGAACTACTGCAAAAGCTAGAAAGGCTCTCTTCTTTAAAAATTAGCGACGAAAAAAGAGAAGGTGTGATCAATCAGTTAAGTGAAATTGTCTCTTTTGTTGAAAATCTTAATGAGCTTAATCTTGAAGGCGAAGAAGCAACCTTCACAACCCTTAATGGTGGCACTCCTTTTAGAGAAGATACTCCAAATGTTAATAATGACATTATCAAAACAATTTTAAAACATGCTCCTCAAAGTGAAAATGGCTTTTTTGTTGTTCCAAAAATTATCGAATAATCTCTAATTAGCAAGGACAAAGATTATGAGTTCACTCAATATTAAGGCATTATTGAAGAATGTGGTCGCATACAAAGCGTCCGATCTACATCTTGTAGGTCGTAGTGAACCTCAAATCAGAATCGATGGGAAACTTGTTCCACTCGATATGGAACAACTTAGCGGTACAGTAATTGAAGAGATTTGTTATACACTAATTACCGATAAACAAAAAAAGAAACTTGAAGAAGATAAAGAGCTCGACTTTGCAATCATGTTTCCAGACATTGGTCGTTTCCGTGCCAACTACTACTACACTATCAATGGAGAATTAGCAGCTGCATTTAGGATTATTCCTATCGATATTCCATCTTTGGATGATCTCAATGCTCCTATCGTTTTTAAAGAGTTAGTTAAACGGGAAAAAGGGCTTATTTTAGTTACAGGTCCAACAGGAAGCGGTAAATCTACTACACTCGCTGCACTCTTAAATGAAATCAATCTTTTTGAACATCGACATATTATTACAATTGAAGATCCTGTAGAGTTTATTCATACGAACAAAAAATGCCTTTTCTCACATAGAAATGTAGGAGAAGATACAAAAAGTTTTGCTAGAGCACTCAAGTTTTCGCTAAGACAAGATCCTGACATCATCCTTGTAGGTGAGATGAGAGATCAAGAAACCATTAGTACCGCCATTACTGCTGCTGAAACGGGGCACTTAGTTTTAGGAACATTGCATACAAACTCTGCAGTACAAACAATTAACAGAATTGTCGACAGCTTTGAAGGCGCAGAGCAAGTACAAGTACGTAATATGCTAGCGACATCTCTTCATGCGGTTATTTCGCAAAGCTTACTCCCCAGAGTCGGAGGTGGCAGGGTTGCTATTCATGAAATTATGATCAACAACGCTGCAATTGCCAATTTAATCCGTGAGAATAAAATTCATCAAATCTATTCTCAAATGCAACTCAACCAACAAAAAACGGGGATGATTACACAGACTCAAGCTATGATGAAAAACTTACGAGCAAATCTTATTACAAAAGAAGATGCCATTCGTTACTCTACCCAACCTCAAGAACTCCTCAACAATATGGGGATATAAAAAGAAGGTTTTACTAATATTACAGCTTATTAAAGCTATACTAAAGCACAAAAAAATCTAAAATAATGGGTAAAAAGGCACCTAAAGTCATGAACAATGGTAATCATATCGCAGAAATGGTTTTTCAACTTGCAGAGGAAACATTTACAAAATTAAAAGACTTAAATATTCCTCCATACCCTAAATACTACCACGATACCTTTGTCGAAACCATGCAAAAAAGCGGTGACCCAGAAATTCTAGACCTCTCAAAAAAACACAGTTATCTTTTCTCCAACGCTTCTCAAGAAGAGATGGTAAGCGAAACATGCTTTGGTTTAATGAAAAAAGGGCTAGAGGAGTTTGTTAAAACAAACGATAATCTCAAGTTTATTTCAGATGAAACCGCCATCAACATTGACAATATCAAAAAAGATTACGAAAGTGTTGATACCCACCAAATCCTTCAAGCTTTCGATAGTTTTCAAGGTAAAATTTTTCAAGAACTTCAAGCAGCGGATGAAACCATCGCAAAACTTAAATTAGAAGTTGAACGCTTGGAGAGAGAATCAAACATTGATCCTTTGACAAAAGCACATAACAGAAGAGTTCTCGTTAAAGACTTAGAAGAAGTACTCAGCTTTGGCAAAGATAAAGATATGGATATGCACCTTGTCATGTTTGATGCAGATGACTTTAAACAGATCAACGACTCTTTTGGTCATATTGCAGGGGACAAAACGCTTATTTTCTTATCAAAATTAATTCAAAATTCACTACGTCGAGGTACTCGTATCTATCGTTATGGTGGGGAAGAATTTGTGGTTATTCTGAATCGTACTTCATTTGATGAAGCCACTAAAATTGTAGAACGTATCATTAAAGAAACAAGTGATAGTAAATTACTTTATAAAAACCACGACATTCATTTAACTCTGAGTGCCGGTATTTGTTCACACAAACAGAACATTAGTGCAGATGATTTATTGGATAAAGCAGACAAAGCACTGTATGAAGCCAAACGTAGTGGAAAAAATTGTTTTAGGAGCGCAAATTAATGGCGAATGTTTCTATGTTTGACATTATTTCTTTAGCTTTAGTGCTGATTTTAGGCATTAAAGGCATTATCAACGGCTTTGTCAAAGAAGTCTTTGGTCTTTTAGGTATTATCGGTGGTATCTATTTCGCATCACGTTATGCACCTGTTGCCGGCAAAATGATTAGTGATCATATTTTTGCCTTTGGGAATCAAGCATCGCTTTATCTTTTTGGATTCATCGCTGTTTTGATTGTCGTATGGATTACCTGTATTTTTTTAGGCTATTTAATCGCACAAGCATTAAGTCTGAGCGGTCTTAGCATGATTGATAAACTTGCTGGTTTTGTTATAGGAAGCATGAAAATATTTTTAGTTTTCTCCGTATTCGCTGTTACACTGAGCAATATTGAGTTTATCAAGTCAAGAATGGAACCTTATGTTGCTAAAAGTATGATGTTTCCACTTTTCTTAGAAATGGGAAAATATATTGTTAAGCTTGATACCAATACGATGTTTGAGAGCCTTCAGCCTAAAGAGAAAACAAACCCTTAAAAGAGGTCAACAATGAGTACATTTGAAAATCTTGAATACAGCTCTTTGCTCGCAAGTTTTAAAGAGCTCTTGAAAAACAATAGCCTAAAATTTACAAAACAACGTGAAGTTGTTTTAAAAACTTTGTATGAAAAGAATGAGCATTTCACACCTGAGGACCTCTATATTTTTCTAAAAAGTACTTATCCTGAACTTAATATTGGCATCGCTACGGTGTATAGAACACTTAACCTTCTTGAAGAGTCTCACATGGTAACATCTATCTCTTTTGGTGTTGCAGGCAAAAAATTTGAACTTGCCAATAAGCCTCACCATGACCATATGATCTGTAAAAGCTGTGGACTCATCATTGAATTCCAAAATGACAAAATTGAACAACTGCAACTCGAAATTGCAAAAGCAAATCGTTTTGTTATCACCAGTCATTTAATGCAATTGCGTGGTCTTTGCGAAGAGTGTGCAAAAGAAAAGTAAACATTTAGAAAAGAGGAAGTAATTTTGATATTTCAAGACCAATACCAACAACAGCGTATCGAAAAAGGTAAAGCACTTCAAGCGCTTGGTCGAAATCCTTATCGACACAATATAATTAAAGACACGAGCACAAAAGAGTTTTTAGAGTGTTATGAGTACGTCATAGAGAGCGAACTCAAACGTGATGAAAACAAGAACAATACTGTTGTAGGACGTATTAAATTTTTACGCCATATGGGGAAAGCCGCCTTTGCAAAAATTGAAGATGAGCATGGCCTTTTACAAATATATTTTAGTCGCGAATCTATTGGCGATGATTGGTTTGATGAAGCTAAAAAACTTGTAGAGGTAGGCGATATTATTAGTGTTACGGGTTTTCCTTTCGTAACAAAAACCGGTGAACTTTCACTCCATGTAAAAGCATTAGAAGTAGCAACAAAATCAATTGTTCCATTGCCTGAAAAATTCCATGGTCTTCAAGATAAAGAGCTTAGATACCGCAAACGCTATCTTGATATGATTATGAATGCCGATGTACGCAAAACTTTCAAAATCAGAAGTAAAATTGTCAGTGAAATCCGCCACTTTTTTGAAGAAAGAGACTTTTTAGAAGTAGAAACACCAATGATGCACCCTATTGCAGGTGGTGCGAATGCAAAGCCATTTGTGACTCATCACAATGCTTTAGGAGTAGATCGTTATTTAAGAATTGCGCCAGAACTTTATCTCAAACGTCTTGTTGTAGGTGGTTTTGAAGCTGTTTTTGAAATTAACCGTAACTTTAGAAACGAAGGTATGGACCAAACGCATAACCCAGAATTTACAATGATTGAATTTTACTGGGCATATCATAACTACCATGATTTAATGCATTTAACAGAAGAGATGTTTGATGTACTTCTTAAAAAACTCAAGCTTCCACGTAAACTTCCTTATGGGGAAATGGAGATTGATTTTTCAAAGCCATTTAGAAAAATTGCCTTTAGAGCAGCGCTGAGTGAAATTGGTGGTGTTCCAGATGAAATACTAGATGACCGTGCACAAATTACGCAATACATTAATAATAAAGGCTTTAGTGTAGAAGCAAATTTAAGCCTTGGAAAACTCTATGAAGAACTCTTTGATCTTTTTGTAGAAGAGAAGCTTATCAATCCTACATTTATTATTGATTATCCGATTGAAATCAGCCCATTGGCTCGAAGAAGTGAGACGAACCCAAATATTGCAGAGCGTTTTGAGCTCTTTATCGCGGGTCGCGAAATTGCCAACGGATTTAATGAGCTGAATGATCCTTTGGATCAGTACGAGAGATTTGCAAAACAATTGCAGGCAAAAAACGCAGGTGATGATGAAGCCCATGAGATGGACGAAGACTATGTCTATGCTTTAGGTTACGGCTTGCCACCAACAGCGGGACAGGGACTTGGAATTGACCGTTTGACGATGTTACTCACCAATGAGTTATCCATTAAAGATGTCATTCTTTTCCCAGCCATGAAACCGCTTAATGACAACGATGAACAAACACAAAAAGATGAGGAATAAAAATGAGTATTTTAAAAACTGTTGACCCTGTTGTTTATGACTTAACGCTAAAAGAGTTAAACCGCCAATGTGACCATCTTGAAATGATCGCTAGTGAAAACTTTACCTACCCTGCTGTTATGGAAGCAATGGGTAGTGTTTTCACCAATAAATATGCAGAAGGTTATCCAGGTAAACGCTATTATGGTGGTTGTGAATTTGCAGATGCTGTTGAGCAACTTGCAATTGATAGAGTATGCAAACTTTTTGGTTGTACCTATGCTAATGTTCAGCCAAACTCAGGTAGTCAAGCAAATCAAGGTGTTTATCAAGCCCTTTTAAGCCCATACGATAAAATCTTAGGTATGGATCTAAGCCATGGTGGTCACTTAACACATGGTGCAAAAGTCAGCAGTTCTGGTAAAACGTATTCTAGCTTTTTCTATGGTGTAGAGCTTGATGGTCGCATTAACTATGATAAAGTAAGAGAAATTGCACATATCGTTAAACCAAAAATGATCGTTTGTGGCGCGAGTGCATATCCAAGAGAGATTGATTTTGCTAAATTTAGAGAAATTGCAGATGAAGTTGGTGCATATTTATTTGCAGATATCGCACATATCGCTGGTTTGGTTGCAGCAGGTGAGCATCCAAGTCCATTCCCGCACTGTCATGTTGTGACGTCAACAACACACAAAACACTTCGTGGACCAAGAGGTGGTATCATCCTTACCAATGACGAAGAGATTGCTAAAAAAGTAAACAGCGCGATTTTCCCTGGTATTCAAGGTGGTCCATTGGTTCATGTTATTGCTGCTAAAGCCGTTGGTTTTGCAGAAAACTTAAAACCAGAATGGACAGTCTATGCAAAACAAGTTCGTGCAAATGCAAAAGTACTTGCAGACGTTCTTATTAAAAGAGGTTACGACATCGTAAGTGGTGGTACAGATAACCATCTTGTATTGGTATCTTTCCTCAACAAAGAATTTAGTGGAAAAGATGCAGATCTAGCGCTTGGACGTGCAGGTATTACCGTCAATAAAAATACTGTTCCAGGCGAAACTAGAAGTCCATTTGTTACCAGTGGCGTACGCATTGGTTCACCAGCCTTGACTGCTCGTGGTATGAAAGAAAAAGAGTTTGAAATCATTGCAAACAAAATCGCAGATGTTCTTGATAACATCAATGATGAAGCGCTCCATGCAAAAATCAAAGATGAAATGAAAGCATTGGCAAGCAATTTTATTATTTATGATAGACCAACCTACTAAGGGAAATTATGTACAATATTGACGTCTCTCTCATCAAAATGATAACCGATCACTACTGGATTAAACGTGATAACATTGTCCAAAAAATCGATTTTGGAGGGAGAGTCTTTTTTGATAAATTCGAACGTATTGATCAGCCTTTGAACAACAGTATCATCAAAGATCACCTTGATGGAAAGATTACGGTTGCGCATTCTTTGATCAATCGTTTTGACAAAGTTGAGAACATCGTTTTCGACTATAATGGAAGAAATACCGAGCGATTTTGGCATAGGGCACAACTTTTGCTTAGAGAAGAAGGATTCATCAATTTTACTGCGTATAAGAGTAAAACGGAGGGTCATCTACATCTGTATGTTCATAAAGGTCATACTACCTTACAAGAGGGGTATCAGATCGCTAAAATGCTCTCAGCAAAGCTTTCGCAAAAGCTTCCTCGTGAGTGGAGAATGTTCCCGACACAGGAGCTTCCAAGAGAGTTTAACATTTTGGCACTGCCTTATGACTTGTACCAAAAAGAGCGAGGCGCTTCTTGGTCGAAGCATATGTAGTAAACATCATTCTAAGGAGAAACGATGGAAAATAGAAATGAACTCAGTGATATTGTGTTAGAAAAAGGGGATAACAAAACCCTTAAGATGAAGCGTATCCTTATTTTAGTTGCTTTTTTGATTCTTGTCTTTTTGGTCGCCCTCGCAAGCATGAAAGTAGCAAACAAAGATCAAGGTAAAGATGCTTCTAAGTTGATTTTGCCACCAGAACCAACGCAAGAGACACAAGTTCCTAAAGACGATCAGCTCTTTAAACAAGTGCCGATTATTGAAGAGAACCCTAAAAAAGAGAGTTTTGAAGATATGATCAAAACACTTAAAGAAAAAGAGGCTCAAAAACAAGAAGAGGCAAAAGGTGCGGAGGTAAAACCTAAAGAGACAACCACCGCTCCAGTAACAACTGCACCAGTTAAAGAAGCTGCGCCTGCTAAAACAAAAGAGCCTGCGCCTGCTAAAGTAAAAGAAGAGCCTAAAGCACAACCTCTACTTCGCAGTACAGAAGTCGACTCACATCCATCGACTGGTGGAAGTGCTGATGCAGGTATTTATGTTCAAGTGGGTGCTGTTGCCACTGCTCCTGATGCGAAACAACTCAGTGATATCAAAGCAAAAGGCTTTGAGTACAAACTTTATACAACAGTTGTTAATGGTAACAAAGTCACTAAGATTCTTATAGGACCATATGCAAAATCAAGTGATGCAGAAAGTGCTCTTGTCTTGATTCGTTCAAGTATCAATAAAAACGCGTTCATTTACAGGGTAAAATAAGGTGCTTAGCTCTCGTAAAATTCTTTTTGATCAGCTCACCCCCATCACGATTTTTGCAAAATTGCAGAATCATTTTTCAGGTGAGCTCTGCTTTTTATTTGAAAGTGCCATCAATAACAACGATGGCAACTTTAGTTTCCTCTTTATTGGAGCACGTGAGCGTGTAATTCACAAAGACGGTGAGAGTGTTCATATCGATGAAGATGGCACTTCACACAATTTGGGAGCTAACCCTTTTACTTTTTTAAAAAAACGTTATGCAGAGCTTGATAAAACACTCTATAAAAACTATGCTAAAGAACTTGGCGTTGGTTTTGTAGATGGATTTATCGGCTATATTGGGTATGACGCTGTCAAAATTTTTGAGCCTCGTTTGAAAGCTCATATGGATGGACTTAAGGATGATCTTCACATTCCAGAAATTGATCTGATGCGTCCAAAGTTAGTCTGTACCTTCTCGCACAAATCCAATACACTTACGTTAACAACATTTGTTTCAGAATTGGCTTCGCAACTAAATACCATCGAGGGGCTACTTAAAGAGCCGCATATTCACATTCCTATCCAAACAGCATATGTCGATAAAGCAAAAGGCTCCTTCGCTTTTTCAAAAGAGTATTTTTTTGAAATGGTCAGTAAATCAAAAGAGATGATTCGAAGCGGAGATGTCTTTCAGATCTTAATGTCAAATCGTTTTACACAATACACGAAAATTGATCGTCTCAGTTTTTACCGTATTTTGCGTCAAAAAAATCCATCTCCTTATATGTTCTACCTCTCTTATCCAGAGTTTGCAATCATAGGAAGCTCTCCAGAGGTGATGGTAGGACTCAAAGACAGTCATATTTTACTACGCCCTATTGCAGGAACGCGTAAACGTGGCTCAACGTATGAAAAAGATCAAGCCTATGAAAAAGAGATGCTCAGTGACGAAAAAGAGAGAGCTGAACATTTGATGCTCATTGATCTTGGGCGAAATGATCTTGGTCGTGTTGCAAAAGTAGGAAGTGTAAAAGTCAAAGAGATGATGAGAGTGGAGCGATACTCTCATGTCATGCATATGGTCAGCGATATTGAAGCTACATTAGATACTAAACATGATATGTTTGATCTTTTTGCCGCGACTTTTACCGCTGGCACGATGACAGGAACGCCTAAAATTAGGGCTATGGAACTCATTAGCGATTTTGAAGGTATAAAGCGTAGCTTTTACAGTGGAGCTGCTGGATATTTTGGATTTGATGGCAATATGGACAGTTGTATTATGATTCGAACTGCTTATTTGGATGATGAAAAGATTATCTTTCAAGCAGGTGCAGGCATTGTAGCCGATAGTCAACCTGAACTTGAATATCTTGAAGTAACCAATAAACTAGGAGCCATGACTAGCTCTTTAGATGACCTTAAAGAGTAGCACTCGTATGTTACTCTTTAGTATCTTTGGTTACCCCGTAACCCACTCTATTTCTCCTCGCCTTCACAACAGCGTTTTACAAGCACTAAAATTAGATGGCTGCTATGTACGAAAAGCCATTACCGAGCCTGAAAAATTACTCTCAACTTTCCACGCTATGAAATTAACAGGTGCAAATGTAACCGTTCCTCATAAAGAAGCTGCATACGAACAATGTGATGAAGTAAGAGGCATTGCCAAAGAGATAGGCGCAGTCAATACTCTGGTACGAGAAGGCGAGCGCGTCATTGGTTATAACACGGATGCAGAAGGCTTTTATGAAGCAATAAAAAGTTTTGGATATATTCGAAATGCCCTTATTTTGGGGGCAGGTGGAACGGCTAAAGCCATTGCTATTATTTTAAAAAGTCATGATATAGAGACAACCATTCTCAATCGTTCTGCTTCCAGACTCTCTTTTTTTGCATCAAGAGGTTTTACGTGCCAAACATGGGATACGTTTGAATCAAAACCTTATGACCTCATCATCAACACCACTTCTGCTGGACTAAAAGATGAAGAATACCCTTGTGATAAAGAACTTTTAAAAACCATTTTTAAAGAGTCAAAATACGCTTTTGATGTGATTTATAACAAACCAACTCCTTTTTTAGAATTGGCAAGAAGTTGTAACATACGCTGCAAAGATGGTAAAGAGATGCTTCTCTATCAAGGAGTACTTGCTTTTAACCTCTTTTTTTCCAAGCATTATGATCTAAAGACCATCGAAACTCTGATGCGCCCTGCTTTTGAACTCTAAATTTTCCTAAAGGAGAGTATGTGCAACTTGAAAGAACATTGGGAAATCCCTACGCACATGACTATCAACTGCTAATTAAAAATATTCTAAATGCCCCTATTTATTATGATCCAAACCAAGAGATCGTCTATCGCGGAGAGAAACGCTTCACCTATGCGACTTTTAAAAAACGTGTTCATAAACTTGCCAATATGCTCACTTCGATGGGTGTCAAAGCAGGCGATACCGTTGCAGTTATGGACTATGACTCTCATCGTTATTTAGAATGCTACTTTGCGATTCCAATGCTTGGGGCCATACTTCATACGATCAACATCCGTCTTTCTCCTGAGCAAATTCTCTACACCATAGATCATGCAGAAGATGACGTTATCTTAGCACATACAGATTTTTTACCTACCTTGGAGCAAATCAAAGGAAGACTCGATGTGCAGAGCTTTATCGTCTTAGCGGATGATGAAAAAGTACCTTCAACAACCTTGGATATTAAAGGTGAATACGAAGCACTTCTCAGTCAACACGCCGATGTTTTTGATTTTCCAGATTTTAATGAAAATACACGGGCTACAACCTTTTATACCACTGGCACTACTGGGCTTCCTAAAGGCGTTTATTTCACCCATCGTCAACTTGTTCTTCATACATTGGGCGTTCTCTCTACACTTGGCAGTGCTCCACAACAAGGAAACTTTCATCAAGGTGATGTCTATATGCCCATCACACCGATGTTTCATGTACATGCGTGGGGGTTGCCTTATGTTGCGACCATGCTCGGTGTGAAACAAGTATATCCTGGTCGTTATATCCCTGATCTTCTTTTAGACCTAATTGATAAAGAAAAAGTCACGTTCTCACACTGTGTTCCTACCATCATGCACATGCTTTTTAACTCTCCAAAAATTCATGATGTCAATCTTAAAGGATGGAAGGTCATCATCGGTGGAGCTGCTCTTCCTAAGGCTATGTGTAAAGAGGCTCTTAAAAAAGGTATCGATATGTTCACAGGATACGGGATGAGTGAAACCTGCCCTATTTTGAGTCTCGCGCAACTTACTCCTGAAATGTTGGAACTTGATGATGACGCCCAAAGCGATATACGCATTAAAACAGGTCGTCCTATGGGTCTAGTTGAGATTAAAGTGGTTGATGAGAAGATGCAAGCACTTCCTAAAGATGGTATGAGTACGGGAGAGATCGTTGTACGCTCTCCATGGCTTACTCAAGGCTATTTTAAAGATCAAAAAAACTCTGAAATTCTCTGGCAAGGCGGTTACTTACATACGGGAGATATGGCGAACATGGATGAGCGTGGTTATATCAAAATCACCGATCGTGTTAAAGACATCATCAAAGTGGGTGGAGAATGGGTTTCATCTTTGGAGCTCGAAGACATCATTCACCAACACCCAAGTGTCAAAGAAGTCGCAGTGATTGGAGTAGAAGATGAGAAATGGGGAGAAAGACCTCTTGCACTTGTCGTTTTAGACTCTACGAAACCTACCAATGAAAAAGAGTTACTGATCCATGCTAAAGAGTTCATCAAAAAAGGAATTATGGCACGCGAAGGTATGTTGCTTAAAATAAAATGCGTTGAAAGTATTGATAAAACCAGTGTTGGTAAAATCAACAAAAAAGAGCTTCGAAAAAAATACGCTTTCTAACCGTATAAAGGAAGTTTGTCTAAACTTCCTTCTTCATTTAAAAATCAAACAATTCACTTAAAAAACTCTCTTTTTTCTTAGGGTATCCGTGGTGATTTGATTTTTCATGATAGGTGTCGTGCTTACGTTCTTTCTCATAACTTTTAGAAGGTGTAGAACTATAGGTTGTACTACGTTCAATGATTTTATCAAGTTCACCACGGTCCAACCACACACCTCTACATTGTGGACAATAATCTATCTCAATTCCTGCGCGTTCACTTAGTAAAAGATCAACATTCTGGCAGATGGGACATCGCATAATTTTTACTCCTTTTAATGCTATTGTCTTTAATTATAACAATCAAGAGTAAATAAATGTTAAATTTTTCGTCCTCTTTTTTACGTCTTCATTTATCATAATCATCAATATAAAAAGCCTGTATTTTGGCATTATTGATTATCGGCTTCTTAAATTTTGATTTTGTGCTTAAAAAAAAGTAATTTATACATCCAAACATTAAAAATTTTATGTTAAACTAATACTATTATAGGTGTGACATTTACTAAAGAGAGTATTTCATGAATTTTATTTCAAGACTTTTTCATACCTTTTTTTCGTCAGATGACAATTACAATGCACTGTATCGTTTTTTTGATACCAGTAGCTCCATTATGCTTTTACTTGATCCTGAAAGTGGCGAAATTATCAATGCCAATGAGGCAGCGTCACGTTATTATGGTTACCCCTTAGAACACCTTGTTGGAATGTCTATCGCGACGATTAACACCCTTCCACCTGAACGTGTAAAAGAGGAGCGAAAACGCGCTCTTATGGAAGAGCGTAACTATTTCAATTTTAAACATCAACGTGCCAATGGTGAAATAAGAGATGTAGAGGTTTTTTCAACACCTATCAATCTCAAAGAAAGAAAAGTACTCTTTTCCATCATACACGATATAACCGATCGTAAACAAATTGAACAAGAACTCATACAAAAAAGCGAAGATCTTGCAACTCAAGAGACACTCTTTAAACAAATTTTAGATACTTCCAGTGTTGCTATCTTTTTAGTAGATATGACAGGACATATCACGCAAGCCAATCAACGTATGGCTGAGATGTTCCACTATCCAAACAAAGAGATACTGCAAGGTAAAGAGTATGTAGAACTTATTCATTCTTCCGAAAAAGAGATTGGACGCCAAAAAATGCTTGCCCTATTGGGTAGTAAAATTGCATCAGTCGATCTAGAGCGTATCTACCGTAGGTCAGACGGTAGTAGTTTTTGGGGGCGACTCACAGGAAAACGCTTTTATGATGCCAAAGGTGTAGAAATTGGGCTTGTTGGTGTCATTGCCGATATTGATGACCGCAAATACATCCAACAATGTGAACAGCACCATAAACAAATTTTACAGATGATTGCCAACACATCACCTCTTTCTACGATTTTACATGCGATGATTGGAGATATAGAAGCCATCCATCACCATCGTATAGGATGTAGTATTGTTCTTTTTGATGAAACAAACCATAAATTGACCCTTGGTGCAACATCGAATGCCCTTGAACTTTTAAATAGTACCATCATTAGTGCAGCACGTAACAATGATGATTTTTTAACCCATCTGATGCACCTATCCCCTCAACCTCATCTTTTTAGCTCGCTCAATCAAGAAGCATGGTGGTATGAAAACATAAAATGCATCACTCTTGAGAATGCTGAACATTGTTGGTTAAATCCTGTTGTTTCAGCCTTTGGAAAACCATTAGGTCTTTTCATTATCTGTTCATTACAACATCAACCGCTTACACTTCGCGAAATGAAGCTCATCGAAGATGAAGTACAATTTATAGCACTGGCTATTGAGAAAAGCAAAAGCGATGCAAAACTAAAACTGGCAGCAAGTGTTTTTACGTATGCTAAAGAAGGTATCATTATCACTGACCCCTATGGGACAATCATTGAAGCAAATGACGCTTTCGTACGCACAACCGGATACCCTCTTTCTGAAATCATTGGTAATAATCCCCGTATCTTAAAATCTGGCAGACAAGAGATGCCTTTTTATACACAAATGTGGCAAAGCATTCTTACTGCAGGAAATTGGCAAGGAGAGATTTGGAATCGCCGTAAAGATGGCAGTATTTACGCAGAAAGGCTTACCATCAGCGCTATCAAAGACAGTGAAGGTGAAGTTCAAAATTTTGTGGCACTCTTTACAGATATTACTACTATGAAAGAGCATGAGGAAGAACTCGAACATCTTGCACAGCACGATGCGCTAACATCGTTGCCTAATCGTATATTACTCTGGGATAGATTGGGACAAGCCATCGCTGAGGCACAGCGTTACAATGCCCATTTAGCCGTTTTATACATTGACTTGGATGGATTTAAAGAGGTCAATGATACCTATGGTCATAATGTTGGAGATGAACTTCTTATCGCTGTCTCTAAACGCATTACAAGTCTATTGCGCAAAAATGAGACGATTGCACGCTTAGGTGGTGATGAGTTTGTAGCCCTGCTCACCGATCTTAAAGAGCCTTATGAGTGTGAGCCTATTGTCAAGCGTATTTTACAGTCCATGAACGAGGTTATTGAAATTCATGGTATTGATCTATCCATCTCAGCGAGTATAGGTATCAGTTTTTACCCTGATGATTCTCTAGGTGCGGAAGAGTTAATTTTACATGCGGATAAAGCAATGTACTATGCGAAACAATCAGGCAAAAATTGCTATGCCTTTTTCAGCCATCTCGATACATAACGCCTAGATTTTTGTGCGAGACTCTAACGCCTTAGATAAAGAGAGCATATCGACATTTTCAAGATGAACGCCTGTAGGGACACCTTGTGCAATCTTTGTAAAGTGAAGTGAGTGGTTCTTGAGTTTATCTTCAATAAATAAAATCAATGCATCACTTGCTAACGATGGTGTCAGTGCAAAAATCATTTCTGTTACACCTTCTTTGACAATGCTTTCAAGTTTTTCAAGCGTCTCTTCTTCAAGGTCACTAAGCACAAAATAACGTCCGTCAAAAAGTTTATGCTCTTCTAATACAAAAATATCTTTTGCACTCTCCACCATACACAATTTTTGCACATCACGTCTATCATCAAGGCAGATATCACAAATTTCATGCTCACTTAACGCTCCACAACGCTCACATTTGCGAATGCTTTTAATCGCACTTTCAATGGCATTGGCAAGTTTCATGGCTGAAAATGTATCGTTTAAAACAAGATGATAAGCAAACCTAACAGCAGACTTTCGTCCAACCGTTGGAAGTTTTTCAAAAGCTTCAACCAGCTTATTGAACTTCTCTAATCCACGCATCATGCTACGCATCCTTTGGCAAAATCAATACTAAATTGGTGCAGACCATCTTCATAGCGGTATATCACCTCTAAACCATGTTGGGCAATGATATTTTTAACGATATACAATCCAAGACCTAGTCCACTTCCACATGCCTTGGAACCAGAAACGAAAGGCTGGAAATATTCATCTATGGACATTTTAAGAGGTTCACCTTCATTAGCGATAATAACAGTTTTATTGTCACTTCGAACATAGACTTTATGACTAAGACTGTGTTTCATCGCATTGTCCATCAGATTTTTAAGCGCTAATGCCATCAAATCAAAGTCAACGACCACTTCAAAATCAAAATCACCTTCGATTTTCACCAACTCCTCTTTTTTCTGATCATCTAACATCAAAAGATCAACCGCTTGGTCAATCACATGCATCAGCGGATACTCTTTAAGTGCCAAATCGTATCGTTTAGAAGTAATCTGCTCAATTTTTGAAAACTCAGAGATAAGAAGGTCTAACCGTGCAAAAACACCTACGAGTCTTTTTTTCGCAGTTGCGTCTTCGAGCATCTCCGCTACAATACGCCCTTTGCCAATAGGCGTTTTAAGCTCATGCATGATGGTACGTAAAAAAAGTTGCCTGGAGTTAATGAGGTCGTGTATCTTTTTAACAGCCCTATCGAATTCATTGGCCACCTCACCAATTTCATCATTGGAATTGCTTTTACATTCAATCTCTAAGTCACCACATGCAAACTTACGTATTTGAGAACTGAGTGTCTTCAAAGGAGCAATACTTTTGAAAATAGAAACATACATGTAGAGTAAAATCAAAAGAGCAATCACAAAAACGACCCATAAACTCTCATTGAAATTCTTGTAGTCTTGGCTCTCTAAAAGAACACTGGATTCAAAATTATCGATGAAAAGATAGTAACGGTCATTATAGACAATAGAAGAAAAACGACTAATGGGTGAAAGTTTCTGAAAAATTACAACACCATTAGCGAGTACAGAATCACGTAAGTGTTTACTGGAAACTTTTTTAAGACCAAAGTTATTAAAATATTCCTCAATGTCACCAGGTTGGACGTTGTTACGGTACATCACTAACAGGTAGTTAACCGACTGAATTTGGCGCTGCTTCATATTTTCTAAGTTTTTATCACTTTGATGCTCAAGTAAAAGAGCAAAAAACATTGCCAACAAAAAGAGTGAGAGAAAAAAGATCGCGCTGATCTTGTTTAAAATCGAATTTTTAATCATCCAACCAGCTTATATCCAATCCCTCGAACCGAGTGGATGTATTCAGGGTTTTTAGAATCATCATTTATTTTTGCACGCAAACGACCAATGATAACATCTAGGCTTTTTGAGCCTTTGTCTTTGAGTGATTTACAGTTATACACAAGCTGCTCACGAGAGATAGAAAAACCATTTTGTTTAATCATATAAGAGAGAATCTCATACTCTGCAGGTGTTAGACTTAAAACTTCATTTTTAAAAGAGATCTCATGGCGCTTTTCATCCACAAAAAAGACACTTTGTGTTTGTTGCTCTTCAGGGGTAGAGCTTTTTTTATAACGACGAATCAAACTTTGAATACGCGCGTACATCTCTTTAGGATCATACGGTTTTGGAAGATAATCGTCCGCACCAATTTGAAGCCCAATCACTTTATCGCTAATATCGCTACGTGCAGAGGAGATAATAATAGGAATATCATATTTTGCAACAACCTCTTTACATACTTCAAGTCCATCCATACCTGGCAAGGTAAGGTCTAAAATAAGAAGATCATACTTCTTAATTCCAGCACTTAATCCCAAATAAGGATCTGCATAATTGGTAATTTTAATATTGTATTTTGCGAGGTATTCACTCAAAATCTCTGCAAATTCTTCATCATCTTCTATCATTAAGACATTAATCATTCTCTAACCTCATTTAGGTTTTTTATAATTATACTGAATTTGGAAGAGTTTTAAAAAAAGAAGACCTCCGAAGAGGTCTAAAGGGGTATTACAATAAATTCTTATTTACTTGAAGGTGCAGCAGCAGGAGCCATAGGCATAGGTTTTTGTGGTTTTTGTGCCATCAATGTTTTAAGCTCAGCACGTTGTTCTTTGGTTAAGAGATTAAATACTTTTTCCATGTGATCTGCTTGAAGCGCTAACATCTTCTCGTGCATTTCATTATGAATCTTGATAAACTCTTTTTTGTTAAAGGAATCTGCACTCATCAAATCTTGCATTTTTGTCATCATTTTTGGATCACGAATTTTAGTCATTTCTAATTTCATTTCACTCTGTAAAACAGCTAGCTTATGACGTTGATCGTCTGTAAGATTGAGTTGCATAAGCTGAGGCATCATGCCACCTTTACCACCCATCATCATACCTGATCCACCCATGCCACAGCCACCTTGCATCATTCCCATACCTGATTGCATATTTTGGCATTGACCGCCACCAAATGCGAAAGCGCTGGTTGTGCCAAGCGCAACTAATGTTGCTAGTGTTAAAATTGTCTTTTTCATTGTGTACTCCTTAAAAGTTTTATGATGAAATAATACGCTCCTGCTCTTAACGAGCTTTTAACGGTTTGTTAATCAACCTTAACAACCAAAATTTAAACTACTTTTTGATAAAATCTTGATCTTCAATTAAACTTACATGTAAAGAGAATAATAGTGGACCTAGAATATTACGAAGTACTGGAAATTACAAGATCTGCTGATGCAGCAGAGATTAAGAAGGCGTATAGAAGGCTTGCACTGCAATACCATCCTGATCGTAACCAAGGTGACAAAGAGGCTGAAGAAAAATTCAAAGCCATTAATGAAGCTTACCAAGTCCTAAGCGATGAACAAAAACGTGCTACATACGACCGTTATGGAAAACAAGGGCTTGATTCTCAAGGCTTTAGCCACTTCTCCGATATGCGTTATGAAGACATTATGGGTGATCTTGGCTCTATTTTTGAGTCTGTTTTTGGTGGAGGCTTCAGTAGTGGTGGTTTTGGAGGAAGTAGTTCTAAACAAAACCGAAAGTACAACCTTGACCTTGAAGCTGAAGTTACTTTAGCATTTAATGAAGCTATTTTTGGCACAAAAAAAGAGGTCAGTTTTTCTTATAAAAAACCTTGCGAAACCTGTGATGGTACAGGAAGCAAAGATAAATCTAAGGCAACATGTAAAGAGTGTAAAGGCAAAGGACAAGTATTTTACCGTCAAGGGTTTATGACTTTTTCACAAACGTGTCCTGCGTGTAATGGGAAAGGAAGTGTCGTCACCAATCCATGCCCAAGTTGTAATGCCAAAGGCTTTACTCAAGTAGACGATAAAGTTACCATAGACATACCAGAAGGCATTGACAACAACAACCGCATTCGGGTTGCAGGGCGAGGAAACATCGATGAAAGAGGTACAAGAGGCGATCTTTACATCTTAGTTCATGTCAAAGAAGATGAACATTTTGTACGTCACAATGATGATATCTACATCGAAGTGCCTGTATTCTTTACACAAGTAGCACTTGGTGAAACCATTAAAATACCAACCATTCGAGGCGAAACAGAGTTAGAACTTCCTCTTGGAGCAAAAGACAAACAACAGTTTATCTTCAAAAAAGAGGGTGTCAAAAATGTTCATACGCATCAACTTGGTAGTATGATTGCTCAAATTTCGATTCGTTACCCTAAAAAAATCACTAAAGAGCAAAAAGAATTACTCGAAAAACTTCAAACAGAGTTTGGCATTGAATCCAAACATAAAGATGAAAAATTTGAAGGCGTATTCGATAAAATCAAAAGCTGGTTTAACTAAATAATGCAAGCAACCATAGAGTATCAAGGCGAAACGCTTTGTTACTCTATCATCACAAATCGCCGCCTAAAGCATCTCTACATTAAGATAGACCCTATCAAAGGCGTCATTGTTAAAACTCCTTCTTACACCAAAGAGTATATCCACGCACTGGTTCTTCAAAAGGCACAATGGATATTTTCCAAAATGAATGCTCTGCAAAAAAGAACAACACTCCCTTCTCTCTTTGAAGACGAAGGGAAAGTCCTCTATTTGGGCGAAGCTATCTTACTTCATGCACATCAAACACCAGAAGCCTTTTACAAAGAAAAAACTATCCCCTTAGTCATACGCCTTGTGGAAGAATGGAGTTTTTTAATGGGGGTTAAACCAACCAAGATAAGCTTTCGTAAGGCAAAAAAACGATGGGGAAGTTGCTCACACACCAATGAGCTGAGCTTTAACCTCAGCCTTGCACAATTACCCTTAGAATGCGTTACATACATTGTCATTCACGAACTTTCTCACATAGAACACAAACATCATCAAAAAGCGTTTTGGGAATGTGTTAAAGAATTTATGCCAGAGTATAAAGAGTGTGAGAAGGTGCTTAGAAACTATTCACCAACACTTTCTTGAAAAAAATCTGCTACCGTGCATTCTAAAATATAAGCAATCTTGACGAGATGCTCTAGATTAAAATGTTGTTGTTTATAATAAATTTCTGCTTGAGAAATAAGCCCAACTGATTTGTGTCCTAGAGCTTGAGAAAGAGCTAATTGTGAATACCCCTTACGTTCTCGTAACCTTTTAACGTTTTTACCGATAGTATAATGAAATTTTTCAATAGAGTAATTATCTAAATTTTCAACTGTTCTCAAAGAGATTTTCCTTTATCAATATATGTATAGCTAACCTTGCTATTTGATTTTATAATCTTAATTATAGTACTAGCGCGTCACAGAATGCGTCACAACCATAGAAATATTTTCTTTATATTTTATAGAATGAAAACGACTAGTAATAACTATTTGATTTTGATTCATTAAATATGCTTTAATTGCAGGTCACTTTAAATTTATAAAAGGAAAGATATGAAAAAGAGTTTGATTGTAGTATCATTACTATGTGCAAGTTTATCAGGACTGCTTGCATCAGAAACAAATAATAGTTGGTTTGTCGGTGGTGAGTTTGGTGGTATGAATGTACATACAAAAACTTCCGGTTACGCTAATATTCCTAGTTTAGGATACAACACCTCAGGTACTGATAAAGATACGATTGATAGTACTTATGAAGGCATAAAAGTAGGTAAATATTTCGAATTTGGAAGAGTTTACGGAAACTTTGCATATCAAAATAAAAAAGATGATTTATCCTCTTATACATTTGGTTTGGGATATGATTATTTATTTAAAAACAAATCGGATTTTATTCCCTTTATAGGTCTAAATGTTTCTTATAGCAAAGCTAAATGGTCATTTGAAAATGCAGAAATATTATCACTTGATAAGCCAAAAGGTTTTAACTATGGTCCAGAAGCTGGTTTTCTATACTCAATGACTAAAAATACTGAGCTAGAGATAGGTGTTCGCTATATGATTAGTGATGTAAAAGATACCTTTTCTATAAATGATGGTACTAATTCAGCAAGTATTAAAATCGAATCTGAAAAAATCATTCAATATTATGTCGGTCTAAACTACAAATTCTAAATTATTCTAATGTTATCTTTAGCCTAGAGCTAAAGATAACGATTTCTAAAAAAATAAAATCCTAAAACCAATAGCGACTAAAACAACACCACCAAAAATTTCAGCTTTACTTTCCAACCACGTACCACTTAATTTACCAACATAGACACCTATGAAGCTAATGATAAACGTCGTAAGTCCAATAATACCACACGCAAGAAGAGGATTCAGTTCTAGAAGCATCAAACTAAATCCTGCTGCCATTGCGTCGATACTCGTTGCAATGGCAAGGGTAAGCATCACTTTATTGGTAATCTTTGCAAGCTCTTCTTCTACACCCTCATTCACGCCTTCATAAATCATTTTAGCGCCAATGAGTACTAAAAGTGCAAAAGCAATGTAATGCGCATAATCACTTACAAAACCTAGCAATCCTCGTCCACCTAAATAACCAAATAGTGGCATTAATGCTTGAAAAATACCAAAGAAAAGCCCCGCTTTTAGGGCTAATGCTTTTGTGCTCTCAACATTTTTTGAGCCCAATCCGATGGAAACAGCAAAAGCATCCATACTAAGGGCAAATGCCAATAACAACACTTCTATCATTTTAACTCTCCCCAATTATTACCTATCGCAATAGAAACTTTTAGCGGTACTTTGAGTGTATAAATCTCTTCCATAACGTTTTGTGCCGCTTTAGCAAATGCTTCTGCCTTCTCTTCTTTTACCTCAAAGATAAGCTCATCGTGAATTTGAAGTAGTAGTTTTGCTTCATCATCCACCAGTGTTGTCATAATTTTATTCATTGACAGCTTGATAAGATCTGCTGCACTTCCTTGGAAAACGGTATTGACCGCTTCACGAAGGTAGCCTGCGTATTGCATTGCATTGGCATGTTCAAAATCAAAAAAGCGCTTTCGCCCTAAAAGAGTTTGTACAAAACCTTTCTCTTTCGCATTGTCTGCGACAGCTGTTAGGTAATTTTTAATCGTCGGGAATGTTGCAAAATAACTCTCTATATAACTCTTCGCTTCTTTCATCGAGATACCAATGGTTTCAGAAAGACGTTTTGGTCCCATTCCATAAAGCAGACCAAAGTTAATGCTTTTTGCCACACCACGTTTTGCCACTGCCTCTTCTTCACCAAAGAGTTTTAATGCTGTCTCTTTATGGATATCTTTACCTGTCCTAAACGCTTCTACCATCGCTTCATCACCACTAAAATGTGCCAACAGTCTAAGTTCAATCTGCGAATAGTCGATGCCGATAAGTTTATACCCTTCTTTTGCAACAAAACCACCACGCACTTCACGTCCCAACTCTGTTTTTACAGGGATATTTTGTAAGTTTGGATCTTTAGAGCTTAGACGTCCCGTTGCTGTTCCTATTTGCATAAATGAAGTATGTACACGTCCAAGAGGTGACTCTTTTGAAAGTTTTAAAAGTGGCTCAATGTAGGTAGAGCGCAATTTATAAAGTTCCCTGTATTCTAAAATTTTAGCAATACTTGGATGCTTCTCTAAAAGTTCATTCAGAACATTTTCATCCGTGCTATAGCCTGTTTTTGTTTTTTTCACCGTAGGAAGTCCTAATTGTTCAAACAAAACAGCGCCTAATTGCTGTGTCGAATTGAGATTGAACGTTGTTTCGCACAATGCAAAAATTTCTGTTTTTAGAGCTTCTATGGCATGATCGGTTCGCTTTAAAAGTGTTTCAAAATAACCACTATCGACCTTAATACCCTCTTTCTCCATTTTCATCAGTGTTTTGATAAATGGAAACTCTACCTCTTTGGCAAGGTCAAGCAAAGCAGGCTCTAACATTTCATGCAATTTATGATAAAGCCTGAGTGTCATCCATGCATCTTCAGCGGCATATTCGCATGCTTTTTCAAGTGCGACCGTACTAAAGTTTTCACCTTTGCCTACTACATCTTTAAACTTAACCATAGAGTGGTTAAAAAAGCGAAGCGCAAGCGTATCGAGTCCTACACTACTCTCTGGATTTAATAGCCATGCAAGGAGCATTGTATCGGCGTAAATAGAGATATTTTGGATACCAAAATTGTTTTCAATAACTGCAAGATCATACTTGAGATTTTGTCCTACAATTTTATGAGCAAAAAGCTCGCTTAATGCACGCTTTGCATCTTCAAAGCTAATCTGCTCACCCACCCCCAAATAGTGATGTGCGATCGGGACATAGTACGCCTCTTTATCATTTATAGCAAAAGAAAAGCCTACGATTTTAGCGTTGTAGGCATCAAGGGCATTGGTCTCTGTATCAAACGCTACAATAGACCCCTCTTCGATTCCCTCAATGATGTTGAACAACATTTTCGCATCATCGACTAAGATCGCTTTAAAACTATTACTCGCCTCTTCTTTTGGCTTTGCATGTAAAGCTTCATTGCGTACACGAGAAAGCATATGACGTAGCTCATACTTTTCTAATTCATCTGCAATGTTTATTAAAGGATTATCGCATGGGAAATGGAACGATTCAAATTTATCAGCGATACTCAGTGAATCATCTAAACGGACCAACTGCTTACTTAAAAAAGCCTTGTCTTTTCCCTCTTCAAGCATACTCTGTACGCGAGGATTTCCGACACGCTCTAAGTTTGCATAAACATTTTCCACCGTTCCAAAATCATCTAAAAGTTTTTTTGCACCTTTTGGACCTATGCCTTTTACCCCTGGTATATTATCGGCGGTATCGCCTACTAAAGAGAGGTATTCGTTAATTTTATTGGGATATACACCAAATTTTTCAAAACACTTTTCTGTATCGACTTCACTTTTTTTCATAGGATCATAAATGACAACTCGTCCATCATCTATAAGTTGGTAGAGGTCTTTATCGTGCGTTACAATGCGCACTTTAATATCGTGGCTTTTAGCAAAGCGTACTGCAGAAGCGATGACATCATCGGCCTCATATCCCTCTTCGCTGTAACATTTAAAGCCCATCTTTTCAATCCATGAAATTGCTACAGGAAGTTGGCGCTTGAGATCTTCCGGTGCTTCAGGACGATTGGCTTTATAGTTTGGGTCTATCTCATGACGAAAGTTTTTACCTTTGCTATCTAGTGCGAACATCAAATAATCGGTATCATGTTCATTCTTAATCGCATAAATAAAATTGGCAAATCCTGTTAAAAGTCCTGTTGGGAAACCTTGCGAATTGCGCAATTGGGGAAGAGCATAATAATTTCTAAAAAAAAAGCCAAATGTATCAATAATGGTAAGTGTTTTCACGAAAGCGCCTTTATGGTGTAAGGGGTTAGTAAGATTCTTTGAGTTTGTCAACAACATCAAGGAAAGTATTTTGATCTAACTCTTCTTTTTCTAAAAGTTTAAGAGCAAGATTGACACTTCTCTCGCTCAAAGGGGAATTGATAGGAATAGCCGTTTTAGCGACTTTAAGAGCAAATGCGTAAGGACGTATCTCATCGGGGATAGCGCCTAAAGCGTCTGAATACGCAATCGCTTCAACCATTTTTTCTTCAAATTTCCAATGTTTGAAGATCAATGCAGCCACTTCACTGCTCGTAATACGCACAAACATACGCTCAACATCGGCGATATTGGTGCTATTTTCAATTTCAGATTTGAATTGGTAGGTTTCATTATTTTTTACAATTTCATCGGCGATCAGAATTTTTCCTGTCTCTTGCAAAAGCGCTGCAAGAAAAAGAAAATCTGTTTTTGATGGATCAATTTTGCTGTACCACTGCATAATAAGAGCACTTTGCAAATTTGAAATCGCAGCAAACTCTTCAGGGGTAACACCATAAGGTGCCATGTCGACTTGTAAAAGTTTTTTAATAGACATATCAGTGACTAAAGAGCGTGTTGTGGACATCCCAAAAAGGCTAACAGCTTGCGTCACATTTTTAATTTCACGTCTAAAACCATAGAGAGGAGAATTTGCGACTTTTAAAAGGTTAGCAACCAGCATCGGATCTTCTTCGATCACGCGAGCAAGGTCACTAATGCTTGCATTTGGATCTTGGCAGATCAAACTCATCTGATAAAAACTTTTAGGAAGTGGAGGAAGTGCTTTGATGCGCTCAGCTATCTCTTCTAGCATGTCATCTCTCTTTATGAATTTGTTAGATTATAGCGCGCTTTAGTTAAAAAGCTAATGAGAGAAACCTCTCATTAGCCAAATCGTATCAACCAGGTATTGTGTCTTCAACGCTTTCTGGATGATCAAGTGAATATCTAAATTTTTCCATATCAATTTGTTTATCCCAAGCACCAACAACAACAGCTGCAACTGCATTACCACACAAGTTACCAACCGCTCTCATCTCACTCATAAACTTATCAACACCAAGAAGAACCGCAACCGTTACAACAGGAATTACATCGCCCATTGCAGACAACGTACCTGCAAGAACAATAAATCCTGAACCTGTAACACCAACCGCCCCTTTAGATGCAACCATCAAAATGAAAATAATAGAAAGTTCATGTGAAAGTGTTAAAGGGATATTGAAAGCTTGTGCCAAAAAGATAATAGAAAGAGAAAGATAAATATTGGTACAGTCAAGATTAAACGAATAGCCTGTTGGGATAACAAGTCCCGTTGTACCACGACTAACACCTGCTGCTTCTAAACGACGCATCAAAGGAGCAAGAGCAGACTCACTTGAAGATGTTGCAAATACAATAAGTACCTCTTTAGCAATAAAACGCATAAATTTAAAAACATTGATTTTATAAAACCATAAAATAATGCCAAGAATACCAAATAAAAAAGCTAAAACAGAAACAAGCATAACACCAAGAAGGCTTGCCATTCCAATCAATGAAGCAATACCGAATTTGCCAATAAGAAATGCCATGGCACTAAAACTAGCAAGTGGACTTAACCACATAACAACCGTTAAAATTTTAAAGAAAAAATCTTGAACTTTTTCGAGTGGTTTTAAGATAGCGGATTTATATTTATCCCCAAATGCTGCAATTAAAATAGCAATCGTAAGAGCCATCACAAGTACTTGCAGTGTATTGCCATAAAGAAACGGTGTAATAGGATCTGTTGGAATAGCACTTTTAAGTATACTCCAAGCCGTTGCAGTTTCTTGACCATTTTTAGTAAAACTCTCTACGCTGGAAGCATCTAAAGATTCAACGGAAAGATTCATTCCCGTACCTGGCTTTAAAATATTTCCAAATAAAACGCCAATAGCTAAAGCAAAAGTACTCACTACTTCAAAATAAATAAACGCTTTAAGACCAATAGAGCCAACTTCCTTTAAACTCTCAAGTCCTACGATACCTGAAATGATTGTTAGGAAGATAATCGGTCCTACAAGCCATTTTAGCACTTGAATAAACCAATCAATACCTGGTTTTGCTTTTACTGCCATCGCAGGATTAACCATACCAAAACTAATACCTGCAATAATTGCCACAACAACCCAAAACGCTAAACTTTTGATTGTATAGTGTGTCCAATCTCGCTTAACTACCTTTTTTTGCTCAACAGTTTCCAATGAAATGCCTTCTTTCTCACTTTAAAAACAATGCTATAAAAGTTATGCTATAGCGAGGACGCTGTAGATCAACCTTATTTATCTCATGTTATAAAGCATTGAGTGGTTTATGTTTATTATGACATATGAAAGGGGATTTTAATGAGATTTTTCAAGAAATTTTCGAGAGAAAAATAGAGCTAATGTAAAAGAAAGCTAATGAGAGTTACCTCTCATTAGCCAAATCGTATCAACCTGGAATAGCGTCTGCTACAGTCTCTGGATGATCCAATGCATATCTGAATTTTTCCATATCAATTTGTTTATCCCAAGCACCAACAACAACAGCTGCAACGGCATTACCACACAAGTTACCAACCGCTCTCATCTCACTCATAAACTTATCAACACCAAGAAGAACCGCAACCGTTACAACAGGAATTGCGCCGCCCATTGCAGAAAGTGTTCCTGCAAGAACGATGAAGCCTGAACCTGTTACACCAACAGCACCTTTTGAGGTAATCATTAAGATAAGAATAATGCTTAACTGCTCACCAATACTCAATGGAATATTGAACGCTTGTGAGAGGAAGATAATTGCCAATGACAAGTAGATATTTGTACAGTCAAGGTTAAATGAATATCCAGTAGGAATAACAAGTCCTGTTGTACCTCTACTTACGCCTGCTGACTCAAGTCTTCTCATAAGTGGTGCAAGAGCAGACTCACTTGAAGATGTTGCAAATACAATAAGTACTTCTTTAGCGATAAAGCGCATAAATTTGAAAACATTGATTTTATAGAACCATAAAATAATTCCTAAAACACCAAAGATAAATACTAAAACAGAAACTAACATAACAGCAAGTAAGCTTGCCATGTTAATCAATGATGAAATACCAAATTTACCGATCAAGAATGCCATAGCACTAAATGAAGCGATTGGGCTTAACCACATCAAGATAGTTAAAATTTTAAAGAAGAAATTTTGTGCAATTTCAAGAGGCTTTAAAATCGCAGGCTTATGTTTTCCACCAAACGCAGAAATTAAGATTGCTAAAACCAATGCCATTGTTAATACTTGAAGTGTTTGACCATTAAGGAATGGAGTAATAGGATCACTTGGAATCGCACCTTTAAGGATAGACCAAATTGAGCCTACATCACCTGTATTTGTCGTAAATTTTGCCACACTTTTTGCATCAAGTGACTCAACAGAAAGATTCATGCCGTGTCCTGGACCAAATACGTTACCAAAAAGTACGCCAATAGCTAAAGCAAACGTACTGACAATTTCAAAATAAATAAACGCTTTAAGACCAATAGAGCCAACTTCTTTTAAGCTCTCAAGTCCTACGATACCTGAAATGATTGTTAGGAAGATAATCGGTCCTACAAGCCATTTAAGTGCTTGAATAAACCAATCAATACCTGGTTTTGTTGCAATCGCCATTTTAGGGTCATACATACCAAACGCAATACCCGCGATAATCGCAAAAACAACCCAGAAAGCTAAACTTTTAATTGTATAGCTTTTCCAGTCCTTTTTCTTTACAACATTTACTGTCTGTTCCAAGAAAGATCCTTTTGAATATTTAGATGAATCGATTATAGTTAAAAATTATGTCTAACTTATGTATGTTTCATTCTAAATGAATTCATAGGATTTTTTAAGATAAAAAGAGTTACCAAAAGAAACATTTTTATTTATTGCTTTTCTGATTCCAATTCTAATGCTAAAAATTTTCCTGTATAGCTTCCAGATGCTTCAGCGTCCCTAGCAACATCAAATGGCGTTCCTATCGCTATTATGCGCCCTCCATAGCTTCCACCTTCAGGTCCCATGTCGATCATATAGTCTGCATTTTTGATGACATCCATGTTGTGTTCTATCACTAAAACAGAGTTACCCATATCTGTGAGATGGTGTAACACTTTTACCAGTCTATCTACGTCTGCGAAGTGTAAGCCAGTGGTTGGTTCATCTAAAACATAGAGGGTATTGCCTGTATCTTTTTTACTAAGCTCTTTTGCTAGTTTGATACGCTGCGCTTCACCACCACTCAGTGTAACGGCATTTTGTCCTAGAGTGATGTAGCCCAAACCAACATCTACTAAGGTTTGAATTTTTTGATGAATTTTTGGAATGGCTTTGAAAAATTCAAAGGCTTCATCAACACTCATATCGAGTACATCAGAGATGGACTTGCCTTTGTATTTGATCTCTAACGTTTGCGCATTGTAGCGATGCCCTTTACAACTGTCACATTTCACCATAATATCCGGTAAGAAGTGCATTTCTATTTTGATTTCTCCATCGCCTTGACACTTCTCACAACGTCCACCTTTGACGTTAAAGGAGAAACGACCAACACTGTAACCCCTTATTTGCGCCTCTTTGGTTTTGGCAAAGAGTGCTCTTATCTCATCCATAACACCTGTGTAAGTCGCAGGGTTTGAGCGAGGAGTCCTACCAATAGGGCTTTGGTCAAGATAAATCACTTTATCAAGCTGATCAAGTCCTATACACTCTACTCCTGCAACCTTGTTCACTTTTTTTGCACGGTTGAGATACTCTTTGGCAACAGGAAGCAACGTTTGGAGAATCAGTGAACTTTTACCGCTACCACTCACACCTGTAATCGCCACAAGATTGCCTAAAGGAATTTTCACATCGAGATTTTGGATATTGTTAATAGTTACATTATTGAGTTCTATCCAACGCTCTTGTTTACGGTTTTCGCGGTAGTTAATGATTCGTGTGCCATTGAGGTATTGTGCTGTAAGCGTATTGCTTTTTAACAGCTCTTCATTGGTTCCTTTAAAGACCACTTCACCACCAAATTTTCCAGCCCCTGGTCCAATGTCCACGATAAAATCTGCCGTTTTAATGGTCTCTTTATCGTGTTCGACCACGATGACAGAGTTTCCTTTTTTCTGTAAGCTTCGAAGCGTACGAATCAGTTTAAGCGTGTCACGTTCATGAAGCCCAATACTAGGCTCATCTAAAACATACATAACACCTGTGAGTCCACTACCAATCTGTGAAGCAATACGAATACGTTGCGCTTCACCGCCACTGATAGTTCTTGCATCCCGTCCAAGGCTAATGTATCCAAGTCCCACATCAAATAAGAAGAAGAGCCTCTCTTTAATCTCTTTCAAAATAGGCTCAGAGATCATTTTGTGCTGTGCTTTCATAGAAGCAAAGTTCTTTTCATCTTGGAAAAAAGCTAAACATTGGTCTATTGGAAGTTCTAAAATATCTGCGATATTTTTCTTTGCAAGCCTTACCGCTAAACTCTCTTTTTTAAGACGGTATCCACCACACGTATCGCACGTCTTCTCACTCATGTAATCGCCTAGTTCTTTTTCATCTTTAAGCATATCATAGGCAATTTTGATGACACCATCCCATTTACGGGTGAGTTTATGTTTTTTCCAAAAGAAAGTCGCCTCTTCCACACCACCGTGTAAAATCGCCTTTTGCTGGTGCTCTTCAAGTTCTTCATACGGAATACGAGTACTAATGCCCGCTGCTTCACAATATGCCTCTAAAAATTTGGCATAAAAGCTTTTATTGAAGCCGTAAAAGATTTTGATTGCTCCTTCACTGATGCTTACATTTTCATTGATGATTTTTTTAAGATCGAGGGTATAGCGAATGCCTAGACCATCACATGTCGGACATGCACCTTTGGGTGAGTTAAAGGAAAACGAAAGTGGCTCAAGTGGCTCAAAACTGATCTTACAATCAAAACATGCCAAATGCTCACTGTAGTGAATATGAGAAGTTGCAAGGCCTACTTCTTCGGCATTGGCGATATCAAGTTCCACTTCACCATAACTCTCCAACAGTGCTTTTTCAATGTCAGTAGCAATTCTCTCTTTGTTCTCATCACGCACCACAACACGGTCAATAATTACTTTAATCGTGTGCTTTTTCGTTTTAGAAAGTTCTATCTCTTCATCCAAACGCACCATGACACCATCAACAAGCGCACGTACATAGCCCTTATGGCGTAAAGATTCGATCATATCAGCAAAACTACCTTTTTTCTCACGTACCAGTGGCGCTAAAATAGAAAGTTTTGTCTCAGGAGGAAGCTTTAATACCTGTTCAATGATATCTGCCACTGACATTTGTGAGATCTCTTTACCACAAAGATGACAATGCTGTTTACCAACGCGTGCATAGAGTAAACGCAAATAGTCATAAATCTCAGTAATCGTTCCTACCGTAGAGCGAGGGTTTTTGCTGGTTGTTTTTTGATCGATCGCAATAGCAGGTGTTAAACCTTCAATTTTCTCTACATCAGGCTTACCCACACGGTCCAAAAACTGTCTCGCATACGAAGAAAGAGACTCGATGTAGCGACGTTGCCCTTCTGCATAAAGCGTATCAAACGCTAGAGTACTTTTACCACTTCCACTTAAACCTGTAAAAACCACAAGCTTATTTTTTGGAATTTCTAAATTGATATTTTTTAGATTGTTCTCTTTAGCACCGTAAATTTTTATCATAGGACATTTAACTCACTTAAAATTTTATTGATTGTTAGTATAAACATAATGACATACAAGATTAAAAGGGCTCTTTTTTGCACCTTTTTTTCAACTTTATGGGAAACTTTCACCCCAAAATAGACACCGATTAACGAACCAATGCCCACAGCAACACCGGCATTATAATCCACATGCCCATGCGAAGCCAAACTGATAAACCCAGATATGGAACCAAAAATAATAAAAAAGAGTGTTGTACCAACCGCTTTTTTAATGTCCCAATTCATAAAACCTACCAAAACAGGTGTTAAGAAAATGGCACCACCCGTTCCCGTACTAATGGCAATAGCACCTATGATAACACCGACAACAAAGAGTAAACTCTTCGACTCATTCGGCTCACTTTTCGAAACAGTGGGTGCTGTAAAAAACTTATAAATAGACATCGCTAAAATCGTTGCAAAAAGAATTAAAAGCGCAATTCGAGGTAGTGCGTCAACGATAAATCCGCTAAGTGCTGCACCAAAAAGTGCACCAAATCCTAAGAAAATACCGCTGTTAAGTTGCAAGACACCTGCTTTATAGTTGACGTAGGAGCCAAACATCGAACTAAATATCATCTGCATAACAGAAATACCAATAGCCATTTTGATGTCGTAACCAAAATAAATCAATGCAGGTACAAGAATCGTTCCTCCACCGATGCCAAAGAAACCAGAAGAAAATCCTACTAAAATACCGAAAAATGCAAGCCCCACTAACATATATGCCAACTTTAATTATAAGATGATTGATTGTACTAGATGCGCTCTTAATAAACGATTTAAAGTGGATGTTAAAAGAAGATGAGCTCTTTGCATTTTAATTCATGCAAAGAGCCTAATAGTTATTTACGAGAGAGTTTATACCCAATGGCTAATACAATCAACCATGCAGGAATAAGATAAACAGAGATATTGATACCATCAATAAAAAGCATCACACCCAAAATCATCACGAAAAACGCTAGACAGATAATGTTGCCCATTGGGAACCAAAATGCTTTAAATTTAGGCTCTATGCCCTCTTTAATTTTTGCATAACGGAATTTAAGATGCGCAAAGCTAATCATAAACCAATTAACTACCAACGCTGAAACAACAAGTGCCATCAAAAACTGAAATGCACCCTCTGGCATAAAATAATTAAGCGCGACACATGTACCTGTAATGAGCGCAGAGAATAGTACGGCATTGACTGGAACGCCTTTACTGTTTAGGCGCATCATCATTTTAGGTGCATTGCCTTGTGCTGCTAAACCAAACAGCATACGTGAATTTGAGTAAACGCCACTGTTATAGACTGAAAGTGCCGCTGTTAAAACGATCGCATTGAGTACATGTGCAATAACATTTTGATTGATCGTGCTAAAAACCATTACAAATGGCGTGACTTCTTTGGTCATCTGCATCCATGGCATTAAAGACAGAAGTACCGCAAGTGCACCAATGTAGAAAATAAGAATACGGTAAATAACTTGATTGGTCGCTCTTGGAATGGTATGACTTGGATCGTCTGTTTCAGCCGCAGCAATACCAATTAACTCAAGCCCACCAAATGAGAACATGATGAATACCATCGCCATCAAAAAGCCTTTAATCCCATGTGGAAAAAAGCCGCCTTCTAATGCCCAAAGGTTACTAAAGTGTGCACTCTCGCCACCATTACCACTGACAAGCAAGTAACTACCAAATGCAATCATCGCAATAATAGCCGCTACCTTAATGATAGAAAACCAAAACTCAAATTCACCGTAAATACGGACATTGACTAAGTTTACAAGGTTAACCAAAACAAAGAAAAACGCTGCTGATGCCCATGTTGGGATGTTTGGAAGCCAAAAGTGAACAAACGTACCAATCGCTGTTAGTTCTGCCATACCTACTAAAACATAAAGAATCCAGTAGTTCCAGCCCGATGCAAAACCCGCAAATGGATGCCAGTATTTGTTTGCAAAGTGACTAAATGATCCAGCAACTGGCTCTTCAACAACCATTTCACCCAGTTGTCGCATAATCATAAATGCAATAAATCCACCCAGCGCATACCCTAAAAGTACCGCGGGACCTGTCAATTGTACGGTTGTAGAAACCCCTAAAAATAGACCTGTACCAATAGCTCCACCCAATGCAATAAGCTGGACGTGTCTATTTTGCAAGCCTCTTGAAAGCCCTTTTGTGTGCATAAAATTCCTTCAAAAAAATTAACGCGCTATTGTAGCGTTTTTCAAAAAAATTATTCCAATGCTGTGATTAAAAAATATTCTTATGTATAAAAAATTCTCTTTTTAAAATCACTTTATCATCTTAGGATTTTCTTTAATATATAATTTAAATAGTTTCAAATATAATGTTCTCTTAGCGCATATTAAGGGGTTATGAATGAATCAAGCCGTCATTGAAGCCACACGCAGTTTTTGTGAAACTATTTTATGTGAACTGCCTCAAAAAGCAGCTAATTTGGGAGAATACTTTTATGGTTCTGCCATTTCTCTTCTTGAAAACGATACAGAACACACATGGTATCTTTTCTTTGAAAAAGAGGTACTGAGTGAAATTGCATTTAACCTTCTTTTTGAAGAAAATCTTTGTGAAAATGACTTAGATGACCTTTTAAAAGAGATCGCCAACCAAATCATCGGTTCTGCAAAAGTTCTTTTAGAAGAAAAATACCCCAATAATACCTATCAACTCAATGTTCCTGAATTTATGGGCAATGTTTGTAGACCTTTTCCCATTCAGCTTCAAGACACACACCATTACCTCATCAAAAACAGTACATTTGTGATTGCACGTTAAGAAATGTAAATAAACGAAACGACACTTAAACAAACGTACTGCTTTTTAAACCCAACTCTTTTTCTTAAGTCGCCTCTTTGCATAGTTCTGTATAATCAACTTCTTTTAATTGTTTACCATTGTCTGTGGGGGTGCCGAACTTAGGGCTGAGATAATACCCCAAGAAGTCCATTAATGTGGCTTCACGAACCTGATCTGGGTAATGCCAGCGTAGGAAATAAGGAGATAAACGCATGAGTAAAGTACTCGACAATCTTGAAAAAATAGATTCATCTTACATTCAAAACTTTCCAAGTTCCAAGAAAATTTACATCCAAGGTTCACGCCCTGACATTCAAGTCCCAATGCGTGAGATAGAACTCAGTCCAACGGCTAAAAGTGATGGAACGTTCGAAGAAAACCCACCACTTCATGTCTACGATACTTCAGGTGTTTACACTGACCCAAACGTTAAAATCGACCTACACCAAGGTTTAAAGCCTATTCGTGCCAAATGGATAGAAGAAAGAGGCGATACTGAGCAACTGAGCGATTTTAGTTCTGTCTATTTTCACAAACGCCATGATGATGCCGAGCTAAACGCGCTTCGTTTCCCCAACCTCAAAAAACCACGCCGTGCAAAAAGTGGTCAAAACATCACCCAAATGCACTACGCAAAAAAAGGCATCATTACGCCAGAAATGGAGTATGTCGCCATTCGTGAAAACTGTAATCTTGAAGAGGCACGCAAAAACAAACTCCTTGGCTCTCAACACCAAGGCGAGCATTTTGGGGCAAACTTACCAGAGGTTTACACTCCTGAATTTGTCCGCCAAGAGATCGCCGCAGGTCGTGCAGTCCTTCCGCTCAATGTCAATCACCCAGAAGCCGAGCCGATGATCATCGGTCGTAACTTCATGGTCAAGATCAATGCCAACATCGGAAACTCTGCAACCACTTCATCCATCGAAGAAGAGGTCGAAAAGATGCTTTGGTCTACCCGTTGGGGTGGCGATACCGTGATGGACCTCTCCACAGGTAAAAACATCCACGAAACACGAGAGTGGATTTTGAGGAACTCAGCTGTGCCGATTGGTACCGTGCCAATTTACCAAGCCCTAGAAAAGGTCAATGGCATCGCCGAAGACTTGACATGGGAAGTATTCCGTGACACACTTATCGAGCAAGCAGAACAAGGGGTGGACTACTTCACCATTCATGCAGGTGTTCGCTTAGCATACGTACCGATGACGGCAAAACGACTAACAGGCATCGTTTCTCGAGGTGGAAGCATCATGGCTAAATGGTGTCTGCACCACCACAAAGAGAACTTCCTCTACACCTATTTTGAGGAAATCTGTGAGATTATGAAAGCCTACGATGTGGCGTTTTCACTCGGAGATGGCTTACGCCCTGGCTCACTGTATGATGCCAACGATGAAGCGCAATTTGCTGAACTGGAAACGTTGGGTGAACTTACCAAAATCGCATGGAAACATGATGTTCAAGTGATGATCGAAGGACCAGGACACGTTCCGATGCAAAAAATCAAAGAAAACATGACCAAAGAGTTAGAGGACTGTTTTGAAGCACCGTTCTATACGCTTGGACCGCTCGTCACCGACGTTGCTCCGGGGTATGATCACATCACCTCAGCTATCGGTGCAGCACAAATTGGCTGGTACGGTACCGCCATGCTCTGCTACGTTACCCCTAAAGAGCATTTAGGCTTACCAAACAGAGAAGACGTTAAAGAGGGCATCATCGCCTACAAGATCGCCGCACACGCAGCCGACCTTGCTAAAGGTTTTCCAGGAGCACAAATCAGAGATAATGCCATGAGCAAAGCCCGTTTTGAGTTTCGATGGTACGACCAGTTCAACATCGGTTTTGACCCAGACCGTGCTCGTGAATACCACGACAAAACCTTACCCGTCGAGAGTGCCAAAGTAGCACATTTTTGCTCGATGTGTGGACCAAAGTTTTGCTCCATGAAAATCTCACAAGATGTACGTGACTACGCTGCAAAAATCGGTACAGATGATGTAAGTATGGCACTTAAAAAAGGTTTGGAAGAACAAGCCGAACACTTTAAAGAGAGTGGTGGACAGATTTATCAATAAAAAGTTTTAGCCCTTTTGCAGGGCTAAAAACTACTTATTTACTCCATGATGTCCATTGCCTTCAGTTCTAGCAATCAGCTCATCCATATTTTCCCCACCCACAAAATAGGCTTTTCCAAATCCAAAGGTCGCTTCGCCGTACATTACTTTGAACTCATAGAGATTAAAGTCCAACATCTTTTTAAGTGTCCCCACCATCTTGGCATCAAACTTCTTAGCAAAAAGTCCTAACACTTCCACAAAACGCTCACTTCCTCTCTCTATCTTTTGGCTATCGCATTGTAAACTCACACGTTTTCGTGCAAACAGGTTGTCGGTTTTACTCTCGTCTTCTACAAAAAAGAGTGATGCTTTGGGATTTTTTTGCAAATTTTTAGCATGTGTTGCAATGTCGGAGATATAAACGTAAAAACGGTTATTGTTGTAAATGTAAGGTGCGTAAGAGCTAAAAGGGTGCCCTTTACTATCAAGGGTACCGATGATGGCAGTTTGAATAGTTGCGATAAATTCTTTCATGGATTCACTTTTTTATTTTTAGTCTAACACGAAGGCGTTAAAAAAGTGCTCCAAAATGCTAATTAACTCTGCAAACTAAGATTGCCTCTTTCGAGGCAATCTTATAACCACGACGGTTTTGCGTCAACCCCAACACCATCACTCTCGGTATAGCCATCTAAGCTCTTTGCTTTGGCTTGAATACAGATGAAACGAAGTGAGCTTGCATTGTCCGCTTTGATGCAACGCTCCCCTTTAGGGTCTATACGAAACGCATCGCCCTCTTTTATGGCAAACTCTTCGCCATCAATGTATAAAAGCCCTTTGCCACTAAGCACTACATAAATCTCTTCATTGTTTTTATGTGCATGTACAAAAGGAACACTTACACCTGCAGGGAGTTCATTGACAGAGACTTCTGCACCACTTAATGCCAAAACATCGTGCAGTACAACACGACCTAATGATGCGACATCACCGCATGAGATAACTTTATAATTTTGTCCTACTTTTTCCATAATTTTTCCTTTGATTGAGTTTATTGTTTATTCACACTAAATTTAAAATATAAAAATGACTTTTCGCCTCCTTAATTAATTAGATATCTAACTATATGGCTAATTTTTTACTCTCTCTTTTCAAAATTAATAATTGCTTTTTCAAGCAATATCTCGAGTAACATCCCCTCTTCTTCTCTAAGCCCCGCATAGGCTAATGCATTGAGATCTTTCGAAATAGCTTCAAAAATGGGTCTAAGCGCAAACCCTTTTTCGGTAAGAGAAATCATCGTAAAACGGGCATCCACATCTGATTTTACACGTTGTACATAACCGCTTTTTTCAAGCTTTTCTACTAGAACCGTTACTGTGGGTTTTGTTCTGTGAATTTTACGCGAGATTTCGCCCATTTCATAACTACTACCATCAAATAATAAACTTAAGATATCACCATGACTAGGCGCAATATCTGTCAGTTCATATTTTTTCAGCTCTGCAATAATAAATTTATTGGCTTTCTCTGCAAGTCTGCTGGAAAGCGCTATAAGTCTTTGATTTTTCATAAGCCGCATTATAGTTAGATATCTAATTAATGTCAAGTGCCTCATTTTATGGATAGGAGAAAGAGATTTTGCGTTACAATACCCTTTTCAAAATCTTGCACATAAAGCTTTACCATGAACATAGCGCTTTCCATTCTTGCCATTTATGTTTTCATTCTACTCGGATACATTGCCAAAAAGATTTTCAAAGAAGAGTTGGCTGAGCGCGGTATGGTCATTCTCTCGGTCTATTTTCTGCACCCCATCTTTTCATTTTGGGGACTTTCCACGAAACCGATGAGCTTAGAGCTGTTGCAAGTGCCGTTTTATTATGTCCTTTTTTCGCTTCTTACCATTGTCGTAGGATTTATTTTTGCAAGAATGTTTTTTGAAGATGTGAAAGAGCGCTCCATCATGACCATAGCCGCGGCGATTAACAACACAGGCAATTTGGGCATTCCTCTTGGCATCGCCATCTTTGGACAAGATTCTATCATCTACACCAGCATGATGAGTGTTGCCAATACCCTTATGACATATACCTTGGGTGTATTTTTTTACTCTGCAGGTACATCAAGTATGAAACAAGCATTTTTGAACATCTTTAAACTGCCCGTCATTTGGGCGGCGATGTTCGCACTTGGACTTAATTTTGCAGGCATTGTGATTCACCCTACTCTCTTTAAGTCGCTGGAAATGGGGGCGTACTGTATGGTGGTACTTCAACTCATTGTGTTTGGAATGTACCTTTACAACATGAAACTCGGAGAGCTGAACTACAAACTGTTGTTGCACGTTCACCTCATCAAATTTGTCATCATGCCTATCATTACGGTGTGGCTGCTCTTTTTTGTGTTCCCCTTAGAGCCGTTTGTTGCTTCGGTACTTTTTTTAGAACTCATCGTGCCACTGGCGGTTACCAACGTAAACATTTCAGCCCTTTATGACTGCAAACCTGTGGATGTAGCAAGCCTCATACTCTTTACTTCGCTTCTGTTTATTCCTTTTTTGCTGATGGTAAGTTACCTACTCGCTTACTTTGATATCGCACATTTGGGTTAGATTTTTTGGTAGAGATGGGTGATTTTCACATAGTCGTAAAAGTCACTTAAGAGCAAATAGCGCAACCGATGTCTTCAAAACGTTTGAGTGTCACGACATCACCGTCATTGTAAAGATTGGCGGTTTCTAAAAACTCTTTGGGATAACGCTTTTTTTCAAACGGATACTCTAAAAAGCACTTCATAAAGTTTTCAAAAAGATTGTTGATAATCAGCTCTTTCGCAGGACTTGGATAATGCAAATAGTCTTTGACTTTTTCAAACTCCCTGCAGATATACTCTAAACATTGTTGCATGAATCACTGCTTAAATGGGTATTGATAGTGCGAAAATGGGCATTAGCCCCACATGAAAAAGATAACACAGTTACTCCTTTTTAGATCACCTTTGCAAAAGATATACCAAAGCCCTTAGTTACTTATGATACCATTTCAGAGAATTAAAGGAGAATGCGTATGAAACTGATATCGTGGAATGTTAATGGCATTCGTGCTGTTGCGAGTAAAAATGCTTTTACGTGGGTCGATGAAGTTAAACCTGATGTTCTGTGTTTGCAAGAGATCAAAGCAGAAGCACATCAAATTCCTGAACCGCTTTTTCAACACCCTTTTACCTCAAAACACATCAACTCTGCAAGCAAAAAAGGCTACTCGGGTACGATGAGCTTTTCCACACGAATGTTTGAAAAAACCGATACCGCTTTACACATCGACCACACCCAAGAAGGACGTATTTTAGAGCATCACTTTGATAACATAGCACTTTTCAATGTTTACTTTCCAAATGGTCAACAAAGTGAAGAACGTCTTGCCCACAAGATGAAGTTTTACAGCGATTTTCTAGCGCATACTGAAGCATTGCGCAAAGAGGGAAAAGGCATCATCATCTGTGGCGATGTCAATACCGCGCATCGTGAAATCGACCTCACTCATCCTAAAGCCAATGAAGACACTTCAGGCTTCTTACCTATCGAGCGTGCATGGATAGACACACTTTTAGAGAAAGGGTATATCGATACCTTTAGGCATATACATGGAGATAAAACAGAGTGTTATTCGTGGTGGTCATACCGAGCGGGAGCGAGAGAGCGAAATGTTGGATGGAGGATTGACTACTTTTTTATCTCTAAAGAGCTAGAGGGACAACTAAAAGATGCGTTTATCTTACCGCATATCTATGGCTCTGATCATTGCCCTGTTGGCATAGAATTGGAGTGTTAGCCCCTATATGCATAGGAGCTAACGACGTACTATTCTTGCCATTTCACTTTTAAAGGCGAACGTCGATACACAGGGCTTTGCCCATAATGTGTTGCTAGGTAATTGATGATGCGTGGCTCATCTGCCCCCAAATCCCAAAGACCTTGGTTTTTTTGCATATACACAATGGCATCTTTCCAATACTTTTCATTCCCGCGATTTTGCGTCACGAGTGTTGCACTGTGACACGCCACCGTACAGTTCCCTTTGACGACTTCAAACCCTTCTGCGATAACAAGGCCAGTCTCTTTGTCTATTTCAGGCGATTTAGTGGTTTTTGCTTCTGCTTTTACCGTTTTAGCAGGCTCTGCTTTAACAGGCACAAGGCTCGCTTCTTCTTTTGGAGCACACCCTAACACCAAAAGCCCGATAAAAACCAACAAACTCGTTGTGATTTTTCCCATCTGAACTCCTTTTAGACAATTTTTACAGCGATGCGGTGTGTTGCATTGTTGAGATAGCCTTTAGGATTCCATCCAGGAATTACCATCGGTTGAGAAACACCTTTTTTATCAACAGCACGCGCCCACAGCTCATAATACCCTTTAGAAGGAAATTTCAAATTGGCACTAAAACGTTGCCATGCAAATTTGTTGACAGGTTTTTTGAGGTTTGCTTTGATCCATGTTGCCCCAAAGTCAATGGAAACAAACACTTCTTTAACATCACCGATGCCACTCCACGCATTGCCTCGTATTTCGACTTTATCACCGAAGTTAAATTTTGCACCGGATGCTGGGTAGGTAATAAGTGATTTGATCGGCATCTCTTCAATGACGCACATGTTGCTGTTAGGCACATCGCTTGCAGGCTCTACAGGTGTGCAAGGATTACGATAGTCGTCCACCATTTTAGGGCCATCATGTACTTTATTGCGCACGACAATGCGGTTCAACCACTTACCACTCACAGATGCTGGGTAACCTGGGATGACAAGGCGCAAAGGATAGCCATTTTGTATAGGTAGTGGTGCTCCATTCATTTCCCATACAATCAAAGCATCTTCTTGCAACGCTTTTTTAATCGGAACACCCCTAGAAATCGGCACTTTAGTTGCATCACCACTCAAATGTGGGTCTGAACCATAGTACCCAATGTACACAGCATCGTTTTTGAGTCCAACATACTCTAGTACATCTTTAAGGCGCACACCTGTCCAAGAAGGGCAGCCCACTCCTCCTAATGTCCATTGATTGCCTTTTGCTGGAGGGTTAAATTCTGAACGCCCGTTACCTCCACATTCGATCACCAAGTTGCTGGTGTAGTTTTTGAATTTACTTTTGAGTTCTGCTATCGTAAATGTCACTGTACGCTTAGTGGACTCACTTTCCCTTGCTGGAGAATTTGGTGTTGCTTCAGAGCCGATGGTGAGTGTCCATGTCGCAGCATTGATGTTGGTTGGAACCAAGCCGTTGTTACGAATAAACATCAAATCGTTTGGCGTGACTTCACTATCCAAAAGGTGCGGTGGTGTTTCAGCCACAACTGGCTTATCACCAAGAACCACCAACTCTAAACTCTTACCAGGAATGTTCAGCTCCACCATAGTGGGTGCAGCCATAGCTACGGGAACTAGACCTCCTGGAAAATTACGTACAAAAGGGATTTCACTTCCCACTGCACTCATAAGGGCAAGGATGCCACTCTTCTTAAAAAAACCACGTCGATCGAGGGATGCGTTTTGACTCATACATTCTCCTTGTTGTCAACAAAATGGGGATACCCAAGCATTATAGTTTGGTATAGAAAAAACCAATGCTCTTTTTTTGAGTCAACTCAATAATTTAAGATATTTTTTTGTTATCACTAAAAAGACACACCAATGGCAGACAAACAGCTTAATAAACAATTTAAACAAAATAAACTATAATAAGACGTATATACCAAGGTTTGGAAGAGTTTTTGCTTACATAGGTTAACTCATCTTTAAAGGAATAACATTGGACGCAGTCGATCAAGAATATGTCGCACGCAAACTTCTCTCAGGGTTTGAAAATCTTTTAGATATTAGTGTTGACTTTGTTGCAGAACTTGGCACGACAAATATCACGATTCAGCGTCTGCTCAAACTTGAAAAAGGTTCTGTTATTGACCTTGAAAAACCTGCAGGTGAAAGCGTGGAACTTTACATCAACGGCAAGATTTTTGGTAAAGGCGAAGTCATGGTTTATGAAAAAAACCTTGCAATTCGTATCAATGAAATATTAGATTCTAAAACGGTGATTCAATACTTTAAAAAAGAGAGCCTATGAGACTTTTATTCGTTCTTATTAGTGCAGTAACGTGGCTAAGTGCTTCTAATCTTTTAACATACAATGTCTATGAAAGAAGTGATCGTGTCGATGTTATGCTCTCCTTCGATGCTCCTCATGAAGGTGGTATTTCTCAAAAAAGTGACGCTACTTCTATCACACTCACCATCAATGATCTTGGTTATGACAAAATGATCGAAAAGAGTATTAACTCTAACATCATTCAAGAACTCGCGATTATTCCTGAAAAAAACAATACACTCAAAGTCGTTCTTAAAAGTGATAAAAAAGTCAGTGTTGTTGCGTCTAAAACCGTTGATGGTTTTGGTCTTCGCATCAGAAGTAGCATTATGCAAGCACCTGCACAAAGTTCAGCAGAATCTACTACTGCTGCTACTGCGCTACCTGCGACATCATCTTCCGCAACAGATTTCATCGATACACGCTATATTATTGTTATTCTTACGTTGCTTTTCTTACTTGCTTTGATGTTCTGGATTAAAAAACGCTTGGGTATTCAAACAATTAGACCAGCTGCTGCGAGTAATGGTGGTGGAAAATCATGGCTTTTCAACCCAAAAACAGGCTCTCAACAAGAGGTCAATGTACTTCACAAAAAACAGATTGACAATCAAAACAGTGTCGTTTTATTTGAATATGGCACCATCAAATACCTTGTTATGACAGGAAATTCCAATGTTCTCTTGGAAAAATTTCAAAATGGTGAAGTCAAAGATGACAATGATTTTGAAAAGGTTTTTGAAGAAAATCGCAGACGTTTGGATGATTATCTCAAATTACAAGACAATAAACTCAGCACCTATAAAAATAAAGCTTCGGCAGATTATACGCCCTTAGATGCAATGCGTTAATACCTTATGACCATCGCCATCTCGATTTTGTCTATTTATGCCTTTATTTTGCTTGGTTTTATGGCAAAAAGAATGTTAAAAGATGAGATGAACGAAAAAGGGATGATTCTTCTCTCCATCTACTTTTTGCAACCCATGCTATCGTTTTGGGGACTTTCAAGCAAACCTATTGATTTTTCACTTTTACAAGCTCCTTTCTGGTACTTAGCGATTTCATTGATCTGTGTTCTTATCAGCTCCGTTATAGCCATACTCTTTTTCAAAGATGACATCAAAGAAAAGTCTATTATTATCATTTGTGTTATCATCGGTAATACAGGAAATTTAGGTATTCCTTTAGGTATTGCACTTTTTGGTGACGCATCCATCATCTACATGAGTATGATTAATATCACCAATGTTTTCATTGTTTACACGCTCGGTGTCTTTTTCTATTCACGCGGTAACTTTAGCATCAAACAGTCTCTTTTCAATATCATAAAATTGCCTGTGATTTGGTTTGCCTCTTTAGCACTTTTGATGAATGTCTTTGAGATCAAACTCCATCCTGCAATGAAAACGCCTTTAGAAATGGGCGCTTACTGTACCATGGTCATTCAGCTTGTTATCTTTGGAATGTACCTTTACAACATCAAGCTTCGCAGTATCAATTATAAACTGCTTTTACATGTAAGCTTCATTAAGTTTGGTATAACACCTATTATCGCTGCATCCATTCTTTACGGAGTACTCAATTTAGAGCCGATGGTCGCAACACTTATTTTCATTGAACTCATTGTTCCACTTGCAGTAACCAATGTCAATCTAGCAGCTTTGTATGAATGCAAACCGCTGGATGTAACCGTGTTGGTCTTTTTTACATCTTTAGTATTTATCCCTTTCTTTATTTTAGTGAGCAATCTTTTACATTACCTCAATATCGTGAGTATGCCATGAAGATAAATGATAAAGATGCAAGAGTCAAATACATTAGAGCTCTAGAGCGCTTTTTAGGGAGTTGTGTCAATGCCCTTAAAAATGAAAACTTTGACTTTGCACTCTTTGTGAAACGTGCAGAAAAAGGTCTGAAAACACTGCAGAAAGTTGAACCAACAAGACTGGATTCTACCTACACCAATGCTCTTCAAAACTATGTTAATTTAGTTTCAAATAGCATTACGCATATCGAAGATAGAGATATTGAAGAGACGCATAAACGCCTCTTGAAAGAGGCAAATTTGCTCGAGAAAGAGAAATATCGGGGAAGCTATAAAAAAGAAAAACATAAAGCACAAGGCTTTGATGACGGTTACTGAGCGAAAAAAGTCGCTATCGTTTCGCGCATGAGTGCATCATCTTCGATGCGGTTTATTTTATCTCTAAACTCAGACGCTTCACGAAACCCTTTCGAGTAGGTATGCAAATGTTTACGAAAAATGGAGTGTCCTTTTTCTCCATAAAAATCCACCATAGCATCGAAGTGTTCTAAGACAATCTCTAAAATCTTTGTTTTTTCAACATGTGTGAGTTCATTTTGTATCTGGTAAAAAATCCATGGATTTCCCACAGCACCTCGTCCTATCATCAAGCTGTTACAGCCTGTCACCTCTTTAACATGCAACGCTTTTTCGTAACTCGTAATGTCACCATTGGCAATAAGAGGGATCTTAACAGCAGCACGCGCTCTTGCAATAGCTTGATAATCAACTTCTGCTTTATACGCACCTGCACGAGTGCGGCCATGCATACTCATAAAGTCTACACCTGCGCTTTCACACGCTTTTGCGATTTCTTCTGGAATCTTAGTGGTAAAACCAAGGCGTACTTTTGCGCTGGTATAGCGCTTATTAGAGTACTTTTTAATGGTTTCAATGATCTTTTGCATATGCGGAAGATTGAGAAGTAAAGAGGAACCTGCTTCTTGAGAGATAATCTTTGGTACAGGACAACCGCAATTAAGGTCAATCCCATCAATGCCTTCAATATCATTAAGGACTAATACAGCCTCTTTGATGGACTCCAAATCAGAGCCTGCAATTTGAACGATGTAAGGTGTTTCAAGTGGTGATTTTGTCAACATCTTAAAGGTCTTCTCAGAACGATAACGCAAAGCATTTGCACTAATCATTTCAGAAAAGGTAACATCTGCACCAAACTTTTTAACAACAGAACGGAATGGGAGGTCAGTAAAGCCAGCAAGGGGAGCAAGGGCTAAAATGCCCCGCTCAAAATCTATCTCGTGAATCATAAACGCAAAAATTTGTCAATGTCGATACTTTTACCATGATCTCTAAGGAACATAATCGTTTTAAACTTCACAAAATCCTCAGGATCTGAGTTGAGTAAAAGTTCACGAATTTTATCAATCATTTGTAAATCATACAGTACATATAAGTATGCGTCAGCTGCAACATTGCCTTTTGAGTTGTATAACTTTTCAAAAAGGGCAATAAGCGCATCTGGGCTAAGTTTAATTTTAATTTCTCGTGCCAGCTCAAGATAATCTGCACGGTCTGCATTAAATTGCTCTAACATATCTTCGATGGATTTAATATCCATATCAAAACTATCATCAGCGTCTAAATAACGCTCCATCATACGGCGGAACGTACGTTTATCTTGTGGGAAGTCATAGCGTTTAATTTCATTGAAACTTGCAAAATCAAGAAGTGCATCATACGCTTTGAGGCACAATTCACTGTTAAGCTCTTTGCAGTTTTTAAGCACTTCAAGCGCAAAACGAGGCTCAATCTTGAGGCGATTAATACTATTTTGAATCACTAGAGGATTTGTTTTGGATAACTTGTATTTTTTGAGATCTTCATAGTTTCCATTTGCAACGCTAATAGCAACAGCACATGCATTGGCAACATCTTCTTCAATAAAAGATGCGGGTAACGTCGTATCAAAGCGCATACTTTGAAGCACTTTACCTGCAAATTTAAAACCATCTGTTTTATAAGTCGTAGTAACATCTTCACCTAAAATACGACTTTTAGCCGCTTCTTGAAACTGTTCAATATCTTTTTTCAAAGCTCTTTTGTATAAAAAATCTTTGAAGTTATAAAACACCAAATGTCCGATAGAAGCAATAGCCAATAATAAGACTGGAACAACCATCCAAAATGCTACAGGAAGGGTCAATGAGAGACCAAACAATTCAAGTGTAAAACTCTCACCATTAAAACTATAGACATACAGTCCAATGGCTAACATATAGATTAATGTTACAATGATATAACGTTTGATTCCCATTTGGTTGTCCTACCTACTTATTTTTTGCTGATTTTTCAATAATCTCACGGCACACAATACAATATCTTGCATGTGGCTTTACTTTAAGGCGTTGAAAGCCTATCTCTTCTTCACACATTTCACAGATACCATAACTACCATTTCTAATCTTATTGATAGCAAACTCAATTTCATTAAGCTCTTTCATCTGCTGTGCACTAATTGCTTGTTCAATCATACGATCAGTACTTACTGAAGCATGATCTGCTTCATCGCCAACATCGGTATCTTTGAGGTCTTCGATCTCTCGCATTGAGTCTTCGATATTTTTTTTGATTTGAACTCTTCTCTCTTTGAGAATGTCCTCAAAATGCTTTAATTCGTGCTCTCTCATCCTTTGTTTCCTTTACAAAAAATTGACCTAAAATTGCCCTGCATTATAATCAACTATTTATGATAGGGATGGTTGTTTTTTATACACAATCCCCGATAAATCTGCTCAAATAAAACCACCTTAGCGATTTTGTGCGCATATGTTAATCTACTTAAACTTATAATCTTTTGAGTTTTACCTAAAAAGACCTCATCAAACCCAAAAGCACCGCCAATGAAAAAATTAATACTCACATCTTGATCAAAAAGTGCGCTAAATTGTTCACTGCTTAACTGTTCACCCTCCACATCTAAGGCAACATTGTAGCCTTTTAGATAAGGTTCGTATGCTTTTGTGTAAGAAGCACGTGCCTCTTTCTCACCAATCATTTGTGCTGAGGCAATCTGTTTATTAAAGATCTTGATCTCTTCAACTTTTGCAAAGCGAGAGATCATTTTGGTGTATTCGCCTGCGATAGCCTCAAGTGACTTATCGCTACTCTTTTCGATCGTAAAGACCTTTACATTCATGCTTTGAGTCTTAACTCAAAGTCATCTTTTTTACAATTCTCGCCCAAAAGTCTCAATAAATCGGCAACGACTTTTTTCATATCAGTACGTGTCACAATCATATCAATCAAACCATGATCTAACAAGAACTCTGCTTTTTGGAAGCCTTCTGGTAAATCGGCACCTATGGTCTGTTTGATAACCCTTTGTCCTGCAAATCCTACAAGAGCACCAGGTTCAGCCATAATAATATCGCCCAAAAAGGCAAATGATGCACTAACTCCACCCATGGTTGGATCAGTTAAGATAGAAATGTAAGGTAACTTAGCATCGGCAAGCTTACTAAGCGCTGCAGATGTTTTTGACATTTGAAGTAGTGAGAATGTACTCTCTTGCATTCTAGCGCCACCGCTGGCACTCACGATAATGACGCCTTCTTTGTTGGCAATAGCCCTATTTATGGCACGTACAATTTTTTCACCTTCAACAGAACCTAAACTACCACCCATAAAAGCAAAATCAAATACAACTAGTTGTGTTTTAATACCATCAATGCTACATGAACCACACATGACGGAAGAGTTCTTGCCCGTTTTTTCTTGCGCCTCTTCAATACGCTTTTTGTACGATTTTTTATCCACAAATTTGAGAGGATCAATTGGCACTAAATTAGCATCAAATTCAACGAAACTTCCTTCATCGCATAGCTGTTCAATGCGTTGTTTCGCAGAAATACGCATATGAAAACCACATTTAGGACACACATTGAAACGTTGTTCGATCTCTTTGTAATACATTAAAGATTGGCATGCACTGCACTTAACCCAGTGGCTTGGAGCTTCGCTTGGAGCAGATTGAGTCTTTCGGATTTTAGAGAAAATTTCTGCAAATCGCATAGGTTTTTATCCTCTTTTTAAAGCTAATTGCTTATAAATAAACTTTTTATTTTATCAAAAATTTCCTTATCTTTGCTTACGAGGAAAATATTCCCCTCATAAAAGCTATGTAAATCCTCGCACATAAAGAGACCTGCCTCAACATCATACGAACGCATAGCTCCCTCATAAAGGACAAAAGAAACATCGTGTGCATAGGCTAAAGAGAGGGCAAATGCTCCAGGAGATCGATACTTAATATGAGCACTTTGTAACTTTTCGTGTGCTACATAAGAGCAGTAAGAACGCTCAAATATTCCTACCTTTGAAAAGGAGTTATTGGTGACTAAAGAGAACTCATTTTTACCAATTTTACCTTGACGTAAACCATTTTCATCTTTAATAAAAACGTCACCATTCGCAAGATTGGTAATCATCGCCTTCGTGCAAATCTCATTTTCAAAATAGGCAATGGAAGTCCCATAATAAGGAAGATGAGAGAGAAGATTATCGCTGCCATCGATGGGGTCAAGTACGATACGCACTGAAGAGGAAGGATTTTCTATAACCCCACTCTCTTCAGAAATAATTTCACCAAAAGGAAGCAAATGTTTTATAAAAATCTGTTCTGCTTCAAGATCAATTCCAGCACTTCTATCACCCCCAGCACCTACTTCAAAGGATTGATGATGTGAGACATCCAATCCTTTGATATGCAAAAGCTCTGAGAGTTCTCTGTTTGCACGTAAAGCAGCTTCTATAAAGCTCACGTTAGGCTCATTATCCAAGCAGTTTTTTAATGATGCTAAGAGCGGCTTCTTTGCCCTCTTTAGCAGCTGTTACAACAAGATCAGAGCCTCGTTTACAATCTCCACCTGCATAAACGCCCAATTTTGTTGTTTGGTACTCATGATTGACAACAATACAACCGTTTTTATTGACTTCAATGCCATTTTCTGCAAGGAATGTCGGTACAGTTGGTGTAAAGCCAAGTGCAAAGATAATAACATCTGCATCAACTCTAAAATCGCCACCTTTGACGATTTCAACGCATTGACGGCAACTTGCATCTTTTGCACCCAAAATCGTTTTATGCATATCGATACCAATCACTTGACCTTCAGAGTTCACTAAAATCTCTTTAGGAGTAACGTTATACACAAACTCTGCGCCCTCTTCAATCGCATTTTTAAACTCTTTTTTAGAGCCTGGCATATTGTATTTATCGCGTCTGTAAAGACAGGTGACACTTTTAGCACCTTCACGAATAGATGTCCTTAAACAATCCATTGCGGTATCACCACCACCGATAACGACGACATTTTTATTTTTTACTTCAAATTTTTTATCGTAACTCTCACCAAAAAGTTTCTTTTGAATGGAGCGTAAAAAATCAATCGCCATGAAAACACCTTGCGCATTTTCATTTGCTACATTTGCTTTACGAGGGCTTTCTGCACCAATACTTAAAAAGAGTGCATCATGACTGTGTGCGATTTCATCAAAGCTGACATCCTTACCAACGTATGTGTTAACATGAAGATCCATACCAGCCTCTTGAAGCCATCTAACACGGCGCGCTACCACATCTTTATCCAGTTTAAAGCCAGGGATTCCATAGGTTAAAAGACCACCCGCTTTATTTTGTTTATCGTACATGCTAACCGCAATACCTGCACGTAATAGATATGTCGCACAAGCAAGTCCCGCAGGACCGGCTCCGATAACCGCCACTTTTTTCTTAGTAGTAATACCAGGGAAGGTCGGTTTAAGCCCTTTTTTAAAGCCTTCCTCAGAGATAAACGTTTCAATCGCACCAATGGTAATTGCACCATGCCCGTCATTGAGCGTACAATCGCCTTCACAAAGACGGTCTTGTGGACAAATACGTCCTGTGATTTCAGGATACGGATTGGTCTCATTGGAGAGATTAAACGCAAGTTCTCTCTTCATAGCACTCGTTGCCTTTAACCAAAACGGAATATAGTTGTGCAAAGGACATTTACTATGGCAAAATGGATCACCACATTGGATACAACGATCCGCTTGAGACGATGCATCTTCTTTACTAAAAATTTCGTAAATTTCTTTAAAATCTTTTACTCTATCGCCAGTTGAGCGCTTTCTTGGCTCATATCTCTCTTCATTCACAAAATTTTGCATCTTAGTCTCCTTGCTCCGGATTGAGTGGTACCTTGGTCATGTCTTTAGGTCGCACTATCCAAAAATCTCTTACCGCATGGCGGAAATTCTCTAAAATTTGTGTCGCTTTAAAGCTTGCTGTCTCATTGATATGGGTTCGTAAAAGGCGTTTTAGGAAGTGACGTGCCTCATCCATATCATCGGTATCAATACGCTCTGCAATAACCAATTCTTGGTTGAGTTTATCGATAAAATCACGTGACTCATCGTAGATAAATGCAACACCACCTGTCATACCTGCACCAAAGTTGACACCTGTATTTCCAAGGATTGCAACAACACCACCTGTCATATATTCACACGCGTGGTCACCCGTTCCTTCAACAACAGCGGTAGCACCTGAGTTTCTAACACAGAAACGCTCTCCTACATTACCTGCGATGTAGAGCTTTCCACCCGTTGCACCATACAAACAGGTATTACCTGCACATGAATAGCCTCTACCTTGGAATTTTGGAGCAATGACGATTTTACCGCCATTCATACCTTTACCAACATAGTCATTTGCGGTACCTTTAAGATTAATGCTAAGTCCATTTGCCAAGAAAGCACCCAATGATTGACCTGCAACGCCATTAAGTCTAAAGACAATGCTGTCATCTTTAAGGCCTTTGTTACCATAGAATTTCGCAATCTCACCACTAATGAGTGTTCCAAAACTTCTGTTTGTATTGCAAATACTTCGATGTAAAACAATTTTCTCATCTGGGTTTTCGATGACTTTATAGATCTCTTTTAAAATCTCTTTCTCAAACTCATTTTTATCGAATGGATCGTTCGCTTTACCATTGTGTGTATTTGGACCTTCTAATCTCATGAGTACCGATGAGAAATCGAATTTTTTAGCAAATTCGTCATCAATGACGCTAAGTAGATCACTTCTACCAATGATGTCTTCCAATTTCTCGTAGCCAAGATGCGCTAAGATCTCTCTTACATCTTCTGCTAACAGGGTGAAGAAGTTGATGAGTTTATCAACTGTTCCAACAAAGTGCTCTCTTAGTTTCTCATCTTGTGTTGCCACACCCACAGAACAACGGTTTAGGTGACATACACGAAGTACTTTACAACCGATGATGGTTAGAGAAAGTGTACCAAATGCATAACTCTCAGCGCCTAAAAGAGCTGCTTTAATGACATCAAGACCTGTTTTGAGTCCACCATCGGTTTGAAGATGAACGTTATCTCTAAGATGGTTTGCTTTAAGTGCATTGTGTGCTTCACTTAAGCCAATTTCCCATGGATTGCCCGCAAATTTGATCGAAGTTAATGGAGCCGCACCTGTACCACCGTCACCACCAGAAATGATGATTTTATCGGCATACGCTTTAGCCACACCCGCTGCAATCGTTCCAACACCCGCAGTTGATACGAGTTTAACGGTAATGATTGCTTCAGGATTGATCTGTTTCATATCAAAAATAAGCTGTGCCAAATCCTCAATCGAATAAATATCGTGATGAGGTGGTGGTGAAATCAACGTAACACCTGGGATGGTGTAACGAAGGCTTGCAATTAAAGGCGTTACTTTATGTCCTGGAAGTTGTCCACCCTCACCTGGTTTTGCACCTTGTGCTACTTTGATTTGAATCTCTGTCGCTGAGCGTAAATACTCAGGAGTAACACCAAAACGTCCTGATGCGATCTGCTTGATTTTTGAATTTTTATTGGTTTTAAGACGCTCTGGCGCTTCACCACCCTCACCTGAGTTACTCATACCACCGATCTTATTCATCGCTTCACCGAGTGCCTCATGTGCCTCTGGTGAGATAGAACCAAGACTCATCGCAGCCGTTGCAAAACGTTTAAAGATTGCCTCTTTTGACTCTACTTTTTCTAATGCTATTGGCTCACGATCCGATTTAAGTTCAAAAAAGTCACGAATCATTTTAAAGCCACGGTTATTTACCAGCTTTGTAAACTCATGGAAATCTTTTTTATCTCCCGTAACGGTTGCTTTATGAATTGCATGAATAGCATGTGGATGATAATCATGATACTCTTGACCATCAATGTATTTGTAAAAACCACCAATTTCAAGTGGGAATAGTTTTTTAGTAATGTTTAACTCATACGCATGATGATGATTACGAACGAGACGCTCTTCAACATCTTCATATGAAAGTCCAGGAATCAATGAAATAGCACCATCAAAACATTCATGTACCATATCTTTGCCAAGTCCTAAAACGTCAAACAATGCAGAGTTTCTGTACGATGCGATGGTTGCGATACCCATTTTTGACATGACTTTTAAAAGTCCTTGTCCTAAAGCATGGTTTACATTTTTTAGTTTTGTTTTGATTTCATAAGAGCCCATTTCACTCTTTTTGCATTCATCTAAAACCGTTGCATAAAGTAAATATGGGTAAATAGCACTCGCACCAAAACCAACCATACATGCACATGAGTGTGTATCGATCGCTTCGCCTGAAATGGCAACAATAGATGTCAATGAACGAACACCCTCATCTAAAAGGACTTGGTTGACACGACCAATAACCATGATCATCGGCATTGGCTTTAATTTAGCGCTCATACCACGGTCATCGAGGAAGATAATGCGAATACCGTCATTTTTAACTGCTTGAACGATGTCATACGCTAGATCTTCAAGGCTACCTTTTAAGTTATCTTCAAAAAGAGTCGAGAAGTAACGGTTTTTATACTCATCTTTATAACGTGGTTTACTTGGATCTCCAAAAGAGTCTAAGATTTCGTATTTTTCTTGCATCATAATTGGTGAAATTGATTTAATGCGTACCGCATGACCTGGGTTCTCTTCCAAGATATTGCGAATTTCACCAAAGCTGGTATTTAAGCTCATTACCACTTTCTCACGAATTGGGTCAATTGGTGGGTTGGTAACTTGTGCAAATTTTTGTTTAAAGTAATCACTAAAATTACGTTGTACTTTACTAAAGGCAGCCATTGGAGTGTCATCGCCCATAGAGCCAACACCCTCTTTACCGTCTTTCATCATCGGCTCAATAACCATATTTTTGACTTCTTGAGTGATGTTGAAGTAGCGTTGTTCAAGTTCTAAATTTTCACGTACATAGTCTGTTGTTTTTGAAAAAGGAATGTCTACGAACTCTTGTAAGTAAACAAGCCCTTTATTGAGCCACTCTGTATAGGTGTTTGAACTTTTGAGGTAATCATTAATATCATCATTTTTCATGATCTTGCCAAATTTCAGATCAAGCCCGATCATCTGACCACTTTGTAAACGACCTCGCTCAATGATGTTGTCTTCTTCGATATCTAAAACACCATACTCTGAAGAGATAATGATACGATCATCTTTAGTGATGATGTATTTTGCAGGACGAAGACCATTTCTATCTAAAACACAGGCGATATGACGACCATCGGTTAAAGAGATCGCTGCTGGACCATCCCATGGCTCAAAATTGATACTTGAAAATTCATAAAATGCTCTTAGTTCTGAGTCCATATGTGGGGCATTTTGCCATGGAGCTGGGATAAGTGATCGAACGGCTTTAAAAAAGTCAAATCCATTAATCAGCATAAATTCAAACATATTATCCAAACTTGCACTATCACTGACATCATTAGTTGTTAATGGATAAAGTCTTTGAAGTTCTTCGTCAGAGAAGATAGCACTTTTAATGCACTCACTCTTCACTTGTGTATAGAAACGATTTGCAGAAATTGAGTTAATTTCACCATTGTGCGCTAAAGTACGGAATGGCTGAGCCAATTTCCATTTTGGAAGAGTATTGGTTGAAAAGCGTTGGTGAAAGAGTGCAAACGTTGCTTTAAAATCAGTATCGCTTAAGTCAGGGAAAAAGGTTTTGATGTAGGTAGGCATCACTAAACCTTTATACGAAATCACTTTACTTGAAAATGACGCAATATAAAAATCAGATTCATTTGCCAGTTTTTTCTCTACCATTTTACGGGTAAGGTATAAAAGCGCTTCAAAACGTTTTGTTGCAACTAAAGAAGAAGATGTGACAAACGCTTGAACAATTTGAGGTAACGAATCAAGTGCTAATTTACCAAGGGCTTTTGTTTTTACAGGAACATCGCGGTACAAAAGAACTTTAAGATCGTTTTGTTCACAGGTTTCTTCAAAAATTCGTTTTTGCTCATCCGTTGTTAAAAAAATCATAGCAACAGCAAATTGCTTTGGAAGATCAACTCCTAATTTATGTGCCTCTTTTTTCATGAACTCATTTGGCATAGAGAAAAGGAGTCCGCTGCCATCACCACTCTTGCCATCTGCAGCAATAGCGCCTCTGTGCATCATTCTCTCTAATGCCGTGATAGCGTCTTCAACATTTTCATGGGTTGGAATGTTTTTTATATTTGCGATTAAACCAAAACCGCAATTGTCTTTAAATCCTGTAATAAGATCCATTTCACAAGCCTTTTGTGGAATTTTCATCAAAATTCTGACGAAATCTGACAAATTTTTAAGCTAAAAGCGAGGGATGATACACGAATAATGCTTATTTTTCAATTAAACACTATTTTTCGATGTTTGCAAGACTTTATTACCATAAATAAAATTAATTGTCAATAAATTTTAAAATATAAATTATATTAACTAATTTTTTTATTTAAGAATAAAAAAATAGATAGATGATAAAATTCTCTATGCAAGGATATATTATCAATTTGAACCGTGTTAAAGATGAAGACTTAATTGTCACTATTTTAACGCAAAATAGCATCAAAACCGTTTATAGATTTTATGGTGCACGCCACTCTACCATTCATTTGGGTTATAAAATCGATTTTGAGGCTATTCCTTCTCTCAAATCTTCCCTATCACAGCTTCGCTCCATTATGCATCTTGGAACGCCTTGGAATAATCAGCGAGAACGCATGCTCATTTGGCAGCCTTTTATTAGGCTCTTTTACATGCATCTCAAAGATATCGCAACTATTGATCCCTTCTATTTTGAACTCCTAGAAGAGTGTTCTGCCATTTGGCATAAACAGAACCCTAAACGTATTGCTATTGAGGCGTATATCAAGCTTTTAGCCTATGAGGGGCGATTACATGATGATTTTATCTGTTTCAATTGTGAAGAAGAGATTGTAGAAGATTTAACGCTTATACGCGCTTTTTTACCTGCACATAAAACATGTGCGTGGAATCAAACTTTTGAACATAAACATATCAAACATCTTTTTGAGGAACAAAGCACCATAGCGCTTGATGATGAACAAATCGATGTGTTGTGGAAAATTTTATTAGAAGGGTTTTGATTTTATTTTATACGGCTGTTAGGCAAAGCCTAACAACCTACGCTGCACTATACGCTAAAGCTTACTTCTTTCGAAGCAGAGTATGTGCTAAGAAAGTTCTTCTAAGAAACGCTCATCGCAAAAACTACTTACTTGAATATTCTCAAATGCTTTTTTGAGTGAAACAAAAAGCTCAGGATTTTCTTTCTCCATATTGGCTAGCATCTCTTTTGTTTGTGCACGCATAACAGGCATTTTAACATCAAAACGCATTGCTGGGCATGCTTCATCACCAATGGTTGGCATATTGTGTTCTTTCGCACAATCACGTAATTGTCTCTCACGCGCATGTATAAGTGGACGAATAACCAATAGACCATTTTGTGCTTTATAAATGGGTGGCATAGAACGTAGCGTTCCGTTGTGTGAAAAGTTCATAAAAAAACTCTCAACAGCATCATCAAGATGATGAGCCAATGCTAATTTTTTATAACCATGCTCAAGTGCATACGTGTATAATGCCCCTCTTCTCATTCGCGAAAAGAAACTGCAGAAAGAAGAATTTTCACGAATTTTATCTTGTGCTAAATCAAAAATCTTTGTATCAACAATTTCATGGTCTATACCATGCTCTAAACAGTGATTATGTAATGTTTGGAGATCTTCACCCATACCATACGCAATGGTAACTGCTTTAAATTCAAAATCAAAAGGAGCTACACGTTGCATGTGTTTTAAAATATGTGCAAGGCTTAAAGAGTCTTTACCACCACTAAGACCGAGCAATATTTTATCGCCCTCTTTAATGAGGTTATAACGTGCATTGGTACGACCTGCTATACGTAAAAGACGTTTACTAATTTCAAGCATTGGCTAATTCGTCCAACATCGCTATAATGAACGCAGCACTCTCTTTTGCTGAGCTTACTAAAAATTCATCAAAGCTAAATCCAGCATCCATATCAGCAGCATCACTGATTGCTCTTAAAACACAAAATGGTACATTTAAAGCATCACACACAACAGCAACGGAGGCACCTTCCATTTCGGTAGCATCTGCATTGAATGTTGTATGAATCCACTCTTTTTTAACGTTATCGCAGATAAATTGATCACCTGTCGCGATAATGCCTTCAAGTAATTTAATCTTTTGAGCAGTTGCTATTTTTTTAGCTAATGCAGTTAAATTTTTATCTGTTTCAACATACACAGAGCCCTCTGGTACATAACCATGAGGATGCCCAAACGCTGTAATGTCAAGGTCATGTTGAGTCAGCTTTGTTGCGACAAGTAAATCTCCTACCTTTAAAGAAGGATTTAAGGCCCCTGCAACACCTGAAAAAAGAAGTTTTTGAGCACCAAATTTTTCGATAAGCGTTGAAGCCGTCAAGCTTGCATTCACTTTACCAATTTTGCTGTATGCAATAACTAAATCCAAACCTTTATAGGTTGTTGTGTAATAACGGTTTTTTGCAAATTCTAATGTTTCATATTTTCCAAAAAATTCTAAAAGTGGAGTAATCTCTTCGACCATCGCACCCATAATTGCTATTTTCATTTTTATCCTTATTATAAAAGTGCAAGCACTTCTTCTAAACTTTTCATATCCGTAATGCTATGTGTTGGTTTTTGAGAAATTCGTTTATTTAACCCTTTTAACACAGAACCACCAAATTCAATAAAACACTCTATCGAGGACTCTACATTTAAAATAGACTGTTTGTATTTTACAGGTGAGACTAATTGCTCTGATAAGAGTTTTGTAGCTTCATTTTTTGTTTGATAAGCACGTGCTGTCACATTTGAGATTACAGGTGTTAGAAAACTCTCTTTAAGCCATTTATCCAAATAAGCCTCTAGTTGTGGCTGAGCAGAACTTAACAATGGACAATGACTCGCTACAGACATAGGAAGCAGAACAGATTTTTTAGCACCAGCCTCCTTAAAGAGTGGCTCTAAAGATGCTAAATCATCTTTGTTACCTGCAATAACAATCTGACCATCACCATTATAATTTGCAGCCCAAACTTTTTTCCCTAGTTCTCTTTCTTTTTCTGTAAGATTTTCAACGGTACCATCATCTAGACCTAAAAGTGCCATCATCCCAGCATTAATGCCTTCACATGCTTGCTTCATTAAAAGCCCTCGTTGATGAACCAATTCAACCGCATCTAAATAATCCATAGCACCTGCTGCGCTAATTGCAGAAAATTCGCCTAAAGAGTGTCCTAAAACTGCTTTAGGAGCTATTTTACATTGTTCGACAAAAAGACGGTGCGCAATTAAACTCACCAATAAAATAGCTGGTTGTGAGTATTCTGTTTGATCTAATTTATCGTTTTCTTCAAATAAAAGATGTGCAAAATCAAAACCTACTCTTTGACTTGCTTTTTCAATCATCTCTTTAGCGAGTGAAGAGTTGTCGTAAAAATCTTTTCCCATACCAATTTTTTGACTTCCTTGTCCGGGAAAAATAAAGATACTATTATTCATTGATTAACCTTTTATATTTTATGATATAGGTTTTTTACGTCAAAAAATAAACGTAAAACCTAGTCTATTTTTAATCTATCTTTGTAATCGTTGATTTTTTTACGCAGTGTATTTCGATTAAGTCCAAATTTTTCACTAATTGCAAGTTGTGATCCAAATTTGGCATAACCACTTTTAATCATTGGCACGTCAAAAAGGTACAAGAGATCACGATAGTCATTTCGTCCACCAATACGTTGAGACAAGAAACGTTCCATCATGACTAGAATTTCATCTTCACCAAATGAGTTCATTAAATACGCATTATAAACAGATCGTCTGAGTGAATAACAATTCTTTGTAAGATCTGGTGTAATCTCATCTAAACAAGGTGTTTCTCCAAACTCTCCATCAAACATTATGCATGCCTCATGAGCAAATTTTTCCATTAATGGGATAACATCTTCTTCTCGTTCACGCAGTGGTGGAATAACAATTTTGAGACTAAAGAATTCATCCATTAATGGCTCACCTATTGGCAAGCTTGAAGTTGCAATAATGCGTGTTTTATGTGCATCCAATGCAATTTTTAGTTTTTTATAATTTGTAATTTTATGAAAGTTTTTGACGATGAGACTACTGTTTGTTTCAATAAGCGCTAAGAGTTCATTGAAAGCACTCGCATCGACAATAGGTGCTGAGACAATATGTTGAGCAAGTGTTTGCTTACCCACACCACTTTCGCCTAAAATCAGTGCATTGATGGTAACACTTTTGAGGAGATTCGCAGATTTAAGAGCCTCCATAGAGGCTCTTGATTTCGCTATATAATTAGTGTGATCCACAGCATCCGCCACCATGTGAGTGACCTTCACCGCCGCAGCATCCACCTTCACCATGCGCATGATCATGTCCATGACCACCACAACATTCATCATCATCACTATCTGTAGTGTGGCAACTGCCACCTGAACCACATCCACAACCACCGTGTCCACCACCAACGTAACCATTTAAGATTTCGTCAGCTGTTGCATCACGTACTTCAACAACATTGATTGCAAATAAAAGATCTTTTCCAGCTAATGGATGATTAAAATCGATTTCAACAGTCTCATCATTAAAGTTTTTAACAATAACTTGAACTGTCTCGCCGTGCTCACCTTGACCATAAAGAGTCATACCAACTTGAAGCTCAAGTCCAGCAAATTGCTCTTTTGGTAATGTTTGAACAGCATTATCATCATATACACCATATGCATCTACTGCTGCTACTTTAATATCTGCTTTTTCACCAACTTTAAGATCTTTGATTTTCTCTTCTAATCCTGGAATAATTTGACCTTTTCCAACGATAAAAGAGAGTGGTGCTGCATTAATATTACTATCTAATATTTCACCATTATCAACATTTCTAAGCTCATAATGGATTGAAACTACTTGATTATCACTAATACTCATATGTTCTCCCTTAATTTATAAACAAGGGATTGTAACATATATTTGTTGTATATGCCCTTAGGCGGAAGTTTTAAGTCTATTTTTTGTGCAAAAGTATGGTTAAAAAAGTGTTATTTAACTTTTTTAGCTTCTGGTGAGTCAGGATAACTCTCTTTAAGAGCTTTGTAAAAACCTTGAGCCTCTTTAGTCTTTCCAAGTTTTTCAAATGAAGCACCTGTATGGTAAAGAAGTGTAGGAGTATAGGCAGCTTTATCAAAGAGTGCAATACTTGATTTATAGTGTTCTATCGCAGTAGTGTAGGATTTTTGGCTAAAAGAAATTTCACCAAGATTAAAATTTACTTTTGCAGGTTTATAATTACGATTTAAAAGCTCATTATATAAAGCTTGCGCTTCAGTATAAGACTTTTTATCATAATACTCATCTGCCTCTTTCATTAGCGTTGCACTATCTTTTGTGCTCAACTCTTTCGCTGAAATTACTTTTGAAGATGCTGGCGCTGTTTCTTTAGTAGCGTCTTTTTTTGTGGTTTCTGGTGCTGTAGTGGCCTTAGAAGAAGCTCCTTTGCCGCCTCTAACTTCATTAGCAAGTTGATCAAATTTATCTTTAGGAACATAGTTTTTATTGATTGAATCAATTAGTGTACCAAGTTCACCAACAACAACTTTGATTTTATCTTGGTTTTCAATCTGAATTTTGCGACTTTCTTCAACATACTCTCGAAGTTTTTTATTTTCTTCTTCAAGCTGACGCATTTTTTCATCTTGTTTGGCAATTTTAGTCGCATAACTGTCCATGACAGAACGCATTCCTTCGTACTGTTCAGAAACATTACTCAAATCAGCTTTGCTACTACTACTTATACTTTCATTAATAGTTGCTGTTCTTTGATTGTTTTGAGGTTTTTTGTCACTAACACTTACTGTGTTACTATATGAAGAAGAACTGGAAGTTCCGCTACTAAAATCGCTGGATCCAAAAGCTGAGGGTTCACTCGATAGCGCTGCTATAGGCAGCAACGCTATCGAAAATAGAAAAATTTGTTTTTTCATCAAAGCAAAAATTATGGAAGTACTTTAAATTCTGCTCTTCTGTTTTTAGACCAACAATCTTTATTGTGCTCTGTACATGCAGGATTGCTCTCGCCATAACTTACTACAGTTACTCTATCAGCAACCATACCTTTTGCAACTAAACCATCTTTAACACTTTTTGCTCTTTTAAGACCAAGTGCATAGTTGTATTCGTCTGTACCGAATTCGTCACAGTTACCTTCAACTTTGATTGAGAAGCTTTTTGCTTCAGCAGAGTTGAATAATGCTGCGTTTGCATCGATATTAGCTTGTTGATCTTTTCTGATGTTGTATTTGTCAAAATCAAAATAGATTGTTTTAGAGTTAGCCTCTAAAGAAGCAATCAATTTTTGAAGTGCACTCATACCATCTGTAGTACCTTTTGTATCACTAGTACCTTTAGTCATATCGACTTCTGGACTTTTTTGGCTACAACCTGTTAAAACCAAAACCGCTACCGCTAAGCTTGTTAAAGCTAATTTACCCATTATTAGATCCTTTTTAAAAGTTCAAATTTAAAAACTTCGGAATTATAGCATACTTTTTTTAAAAAATCACCAGTCAATTGACTGAAGTTTGCCAGTTTTTAGCTGAAAATGATACGTTTTGTTCGCATTTAGGCGAATTATGCCTAATGCACTCTGATTTCCAAACTGTTTAATAAACATAATTGTATCAGGATCTTTCGCAAAACGTGGATAAAGATTTTCACCTGTTGCTGTTAATTGACGTAAATAATCTGTTTTTGTAGAAATCAAATAAAGATTAAACGTATTTCTTCCGAATTCACTATCAGCTTCTCTACTTGAATAAACAATATAATTATCATATGTAGAAATAGAGTTTTTATTTTTACCATGATATACAAGTTTTTCAAAACTTTTATCGTAAATACCTTGAGCAAAGATATCAGGACTTCCTAAACGATCAGAAACAAATGCAATTCTTTTATCATCATCGATAAAATTACCATTTACATCAATACCAGAATAATCTGTTATCTTATTAATTTTTCTTGTATTAAGATCATAAAGATAAATATCTGTTTGATCTTTTGGTGCCATTGTTAAAAGTAATTTTGTTCCATCTTTAGATACGTCAGAACATACAACCATACCTGGACTAGAAATAATACTTTTTCTACTGCCAGTTTTTAAATCATACTGGTAGATTGTTGGCTCAGCGCCACTGTAAGAAGTATAATAAAATGCACTTTGCTCACTATTCGCCCATTTAGGGAAAATATTGAGTCCTCCGGTAATGATTGTTCTTGTATAACTCAACGTATAATCAGAAATTACGATTTCACTTTTTTTAGCATCGGTATATCTTGCAAAAATAACTGACTGTTCCATCCACTTAACAGAAGGTGCACCTACTTGGTCATTTACATCAACAACAATTTTATGTGCCAAGAAAGGGTTTCTCTTTTTATCCGTGATGCTATATACTTTTTCAAATGTTGTGACACCTGTTTTTGCATTAATCAATTTTACGTTTGCTGTTGCCGCATTCATATCTTGAGTGAGGCTAAAACGTAGGATCATATCAACTTTTTTATCTGACAAAAAGTTTTCTAATGGACCACCTTCGTAGCTACTTTGCAAATAATCATCAAGTACATTGAAATGGCTACTTACACGTAAGTCACCTGCTATGAGCTTAAAAAAACTTTTCCTAGACTCTAAATCGACATTTTTAGGACTTGCATCTTGAACTGCAATTTTTGGAAGTACATCTATCTTTTTTACGATTTCAACTGTTGCATCAGCAGCATATGAAAAAACTGTCAAACATAAGAAGACAACGAGCTTTTTAATCATATTTTACTCCTTAATATCTTTGAATTCCACTTGCATTTCAAAAAGTGGTCCCTTTTCATATTTAGGGAACTCAACTCCTTCCATTACTTTGAGGAATTCTTTAAGCTTATTGTTAAAGTCATTATTATAAGACAATGAAACTATTTTATAACTAAAAGTTCCTTTGTCACTTACTTTGATGACAACCTTCGCAACATTGCCATTTTCAGTATCAATTGTTTTTTGCCAATTTTCTTCTAGAATCTCTTGAACTTTACCAATAAATGGATCATATTCACCACCTTTTTTACTATCAACCAAATGTTTTTGCTCTGAGAAATTGAGTGAATTTGCAATTTTTGATGCAGCACTTTCACTTTTTTCTTTTGTTTCATCTTTATTTGGTTTCACACGAGTTGGTGCAGTTTGAGTTTTTTTCTGTTCTTTTGCTTCAGGAGGTAATTTTGAAGTATTAATATCTTCAAATAGACCTCTTAGTGATTGACTTTTGACAGCTTCTTTAGGAGAAGAAGCAACTTTTTTCTCTTCTGCAGGTTTTTCAACAGGTTTTTCAACGGGTTTTTGAACCTCTTCTTTTTTACGTTCTTCTTTTAATTTTTCAGAATCATTTTTTTTACGTTCAACCAAAGCAACATTCATTGGTTCTTTGTTGGAAGTATAATTTTTGATCGTATCTTTTTGAGAACTCAAAACATAAGCAAGACAAACTAAGAGAAAAACATAGAGGAGGATGGACAAAGTCCATCCGAAAGAGGCATATCTATTCACACTTGACACAGAATCTATCCATTCGTTTCTAAAGATACGTTAGTAAAACCAGCCTGTTTAATCGTTTTAAGTACAAACATTACGTCTTTATATGAGAGACCTTCATCCGCTTTGATATAAACAATACTTTTAAGAGGATATTTACTTTTTTGCATCATAAAACTATCAGGGAATTCCGCAAGCATAAAGCTGTCATTTTTAATGTAAACTTTACGATCTTTTGTCACCCTGATTTCTAGTTCTGGAAGTTTACTCACAACAGAAGATTTACTCCCATCAGGTAATTTAATAACCTCTTCGTACACCAAAGCAGGTGTCGTTACCATTAAGATGGCAAGGAGTACTAGCATAATATCAACTAATGGCGTAATATTTAACTCAGGTACTTCATCCAATTGACTCATCATTTAGCTATCTCTTCTTGACTCATTTGCAGAAAGTAAGATATCTACTTCTCTTTGTACATATACAATTACTTCATACGCTTTTCTTCTAAGAAATAGATTGGCACTGTATGCAGGAATCGCAACAAAAATACCTGTTGCCGTTGCAACTAACGCTTCACTAATCGCTGGTGCGATAACGCCCAAAGAAGCACTTCCAGATTGACCAAGGCCACTAAAAGTTTCCAAAATAGAAACAACCGTACCGAACAATCCGATAAATGGTGCAGTCGAGGCAATAATAGAAAGCATCCATAAACCACTGGTTGCATTTTTTTCAGCAACATTTTTACATACATTAAGTAACTTTTCTGACGCACCTGCAGCACTAGAACATTTTCGTAAAATAGAATCATCGCGTACATTTTTTGCACCCATTAGCATTGACTCTAGAGAACTTTTCTCAATAGAAAGCCAATGCCCTAAGTACAAGTATCTACTAAAGAAAATACCAAATGTAATTACAAAATAGGCTGACAACCAAATCAAAATAACCCATGTAAAAAAACCACTTCTTGCAAAATAGTTCAAGAATAATTCAAACGATGACATAAGATTTAAAATTTCCTTGTTTTTGCAATAGTCTCAATTTTAGCAGTAGCCATAGCAATAGCGACATCAGAATCACTAATACTCTCAAGAAGAGCTTTAGCTGCTTCTAATGACTTAGCAACTTCACTTTCACTAGCTCCACCAATTGAAACTGCTCCATCAGCTAAGACAGTGACAGAATTTTCATCAACCTTCACATGTCCCCAATTAATAGCGACAACATCATGGTTACCATCTTTAAGCTCAATATCAATCACACCTGCTTGTAAAAGCGTTACTAATGAGGCGTGGTTTGGAAGTACTCCAAACTCACCCTCTTTACCTGGAAGCGTAACACTTTTTACATCGTTGGCAAAAATCTGACCCTCAGGAGTCACAATTTCCAATTTTAATGTATTCATTTTTTAACCTTATCGCTTCTTAGCTTTTTAGTTTTGCAGCTTTCTCAAGAACTTCTTCGATACTTCCAACCATATAGAAAGCAGCTTCTGGTAAATCATCATATTTACCTTCAAGAATACCTTTAAAGCCTGCAATTGACTCCTCAAGTGTAACGTATTTACCAGGGCTACCTGTAAATACTTCTGCAACGAAGAATGGTTGTGATAAGAAACGTTCAATTTTACGAGCACGATCAACAGTCACCTTATCTTCTTCGCTAAGTTCATCCATACCAAGAATTGCAATAATATCTTGAAGATCTTTATATTTTTGAAGTACCGCTTGTACACCACGAGATACATTGTAATGCTCTGCACCTAGAATTTCTGGGTTTAACATACGTGAACTTGAATCAAGTGGATCAACCGCAGGATAGATACCTTTCTCAGCAATTGCACGGTTAAGTACTGTTGTTGCATCTAAGTGCGCAAATACAGTTGCAGGAGCTGGGTCAGTTAAGTCGTCCGCTGGTACGTAAACTGCTTGAACAGAAGTAATTGAACCTTTTTTAGTTGATGTAATTCTCTCTTGGAATTTACCCATCTCACTTGCAAGCGTTGGTTGGTAACCTACCGCTGAAGGAATACGTCCAAGAAGCGCTGACATCTCTGCACCTGATTGAGAGAAACGGAAAATGTTATCGATAAACATCAATACGTCTAGTCCCATCTCATCACGGAAATATTCAGCCATAGTAAGACCTGTAAGAGCGATACGGTTACGTGCTCCTGGTGGTTCACTCATTTGACCGTAGCATAGAGCAACTTTGTCTAAAACGTTTGATTCTTTCATCTCATGATAAAGGTCATTTCCTTCACGAGTTCTTTCACCAACACCTGCGAATACAGAGTAACCACTGTGTTTAAATGCAACGTTGTGGATTAATTCCATAATAATAACGGTTTTACCGACACCAGCACCACCGAAGAGTCCAACTTTACCACCTTTTGCATAAGGAGCAAGTAAGTCAACAACTTTGATACCTGTTTCAAAAATCTCAGATTTTGTACTTTGTTCTTCAAATTTTGGTGGTTCTCTATGAATAGACCATTTCGCTTTACTTACAACATCTGGTCCTTGGTCAATAACATCACCAACAACGTTAAAAATACGTCCTAGAACTTCTTCACCTACTGGAACTTGAATAGGATTTCCTAAAGCTTTAACTTCAATACCTCTTGTTAAACCTTCACTCATATCCATCGCAATTGTTCTTACACGGTTGTCGCCTAAATGTGCTGCTACTTCAAGAATTAACTTTTGTTTCTTGCCTTCAACTTCATAATTTACTTCAATCGCTTCATTGATTTTTGGAAGGTAGCCATTAAAATCGACGTCAACAACTGGACCCATAACCTGGCTAATTAATCCATTCATTGAATATTCTCCTTTTATTTTTTACAAACAGTTTATTTCATAGACTCTACACCACTGATAATCTCAATGAGTTCAGTAGTAATAGACTCTTGTCTAGCTTTATTATATGCCAGTGTTAAAACACCAACACGTTCTTTCGCATTATTCGTTGCATTGTCCATTGCTTGCATACGCGCACTGTGTTCAGCCGCTAATGAATCAATCAGTGCATAATACATGTTGTATTCAAAATATTTTTGCAATAAAGAATCTAAAATCTCTTCACCACTCTCATCAGGCTCTAACTCCATGAGAGAGCTTGTCTCGCGTGATTCGATAGGAGATTGTACAGGGACAACATCCACGATTTTCAATTCTTGAGAAATCATATTTTTATAACCATTATGTACTAAAATAACTTTGTCTGTTTTACCTTCAACAAAATCATCGATTGCACTCTTGATAATTTCTTGTGCTTTTTCATAACTTGGAGATGAGCTTACCCCTGCATAAGAGGTTAAAAGCTCTACACCTTGAAAATTAAAAAACGCAATACCTTTTCTTCCCACAGCACGAAGTCTTACTGTTACTTTTTGTGATCCATACTCTGCTAAAAGATTACGAACGGCTTTAATCGTTTGAATATTAAAACCACCACATAGACCTTTATCAGCTGTCACAAAAATAACGTCCACTGTACTTGGAGTTTCATTTTTATCAAAAAAACGACTTTCAACAGCACCATTTTTGTACTGATTGATTTTGTAAGCAATTTCAGAGAGTACTTCGTTAATTTTAACGGCATACACACGAGACTGTTTAGCGGCCATTTCCGCTCGCTTCAACTTTGCAGTTGAAACGAGCTTCATAGCACGTGTTGTTTTTTGAGTATTCTGAACACTCTTAATTTTTCTTTTTATCTCTTTAAGGTTTGCCATAGCTTATCCTTACTTGACTGCAAACGTCGCTTTAAACTCGCTCAATGCCTTATGTAATAGCTCTTCAAGCTCTTTATCAATCGCTTTTTTAGCTTTAAGTTGTTCAAAAATATCTGCATATTTTGCTTCAACATAAGAGTTAAGTTCCGCTTCAAAACGGCCTACTGATTTAACATCAATACTATCTAAGTAACCTTTAGCACCTGCGAAGATAACAAGTACTTGTTTTTCAATTGCAATTGGAGCATACGGAGGTTGTTTCAAAATCTCAACCATACGTTGACCACGCTCTAGTTGTTTACGGCTTGACTCATCAAGATCACTTGCAAACTGTGCAAATGCTTGAAGTTCACGGTATTGTGCAAGGTCAAGTCTCATTGTTCCTGCAACTTGTTTTGTTGCTTTAATCTGTGCAGCACCACCAACACGTGAAACTGAAAGACCAACGTTAATCGCTGGACGAATACCTGAGTTAAACAAGTCTGATTCTAAGAAAATTTGACCGTCAGTAATTGAAATAACGTTTGTTGGAATATACGCAGAAACGTCACCTGCTTGTGTTTCAATAATTGGAAGCGCTGTTAAAGAACCCGCTCCTAATTCATCATTAACTTTTGCAGCTCTTTCTAATAGACGAGAGTGTAGATAGAAAACGTCACCAGGATATGCTTCACGACCTGGAGGACGGCGTAAAATCAATGACATTTCACGATAAGCAACCGCATGTTTTGAAAGATCATCATAAACGATTAATGCATGTTTACCATTATCTCTGAAGTATTCACCCATAGATACACCCGCATATGGAGCCAAGAATTGCATTGCAGCAGAGTCACTTGCACCTGCATTAACAACGATGGTATATTCCATAGCACCATGCTCTTCAAGTTTTTTAACAACTTGAGCAACTGTTGATTGTTTTTGACCAATTGCTACATAGATACATGTAACATTTTGACCTTTTTGATTGATGATTGTATCGATTGCAATCGTTGTTTTACCTGTTTGTCTATCACCGATGATAAGCTCTCTTTGACCTCTACCAATTGGAACAAGTGCGTCAATCGCTTTAATACCTGTTTGAAGTGGTTCATGTACTGATTTACGAGCCATAATACCATGTGCTTTTTCTTCAACGAAACGTGTTTCAGTTGCATTGATTGGTCCTTTTGCATCAATAGGATCACCTAGTGAGTTAACAACACGACCAACAAGTGCCTCGCCAACTGGTACACGAAGAAGTTTTGCCAATCTTTTAACAGAAGAGCCTTCTTTAATTTCATTACAGCTTCCAAGAACAACGATACCAACACTTGATTCTTCAAGGTTAAGTGCCATTCCTCTCTCACCGTTTTCAAACTCGACCATTTCACCAGCCATAACGTTTTTCAAACCATAAACGTTTGCAACACCATCCGCTACAGAAATAACTTTTCCTGTCTCTTCGATATCTACATTGAGTTCAAAGTTTTCAATACGCTCTTTAATGATTGAACTGATTTCATCAGCTTTCATTTTTGCTCCCACAAATTACTCCTTAACTTTCTTTTATCTATTTATTATTGTTAAATTGCTTTTAAAATATGCTCTGTCATTTGAGCTTTAAGACGCTCAACAGAGAAACTCACTTCAATACCCAAGTCATTTAGCTCTACTTTAATTCCTGAATAGCTGTTTTCATTAGCGTTTAATTTGATTTTAGCATTAAATTTTTTACTAAAATTATCTTCTAACATAGAAATTTGTGCTTGACTCATTTTAAAGTTTGTCGAAACACTACCTTCGTAGGTGTTGTTTTTCAAAGAGAGTTGGTACTTTAACTCTTTTGCTACAACTGGAATTAATTTCAATCGATCATTGTTACTCAATAATTTAATGAAATTTTGAAATTTCGTGTTTTTAGTTTCAACTAAAGATAAAACCAATTCTTCTTTAGCTTTTGCAGAAACATCAGGAGAGAGAATAATGTTGTTAAACTTTTCTATCTTAAATGCTTCAACCAATTGAGTTAGTAAACCATAAACATCTGCTAACTCTGCATCATTACATCCACTCATGAGAGCATTAACATATTTCTTTGCTATAGCTCCACTCATTATGCAACCTTCTTATTAACAATTTTGACAATCTCGTCATTATCAAGAGAAATAGAACCCTCTTTAAACATTTCATCTAAAATTTCACAAACGATCACTCTTTGCATTTTTCGACGCTCAATTTTAACGCGATCTTCAAATGCTTTTTCCAAGCTTTCAATCTCAGCTTCTGTTTCTTGTGCAACTTTTTCGCTTAAAAGAACTGCTTCTTTTTTTGCTGTTTCAACAAGAGCTCTTGCATTAGCTTTAGCTTCTTCAACTTTAGCAAGTGCAATCTCTTTTTTACTATTAGACTCTTTTAATTTTACTTGAATAGAATCTAATTTTGTTGCAATCTCATTTTTACGTCCAAGATACCACTCTTTAGCAGCATCTGCAACATAGTAATACATAATTGCAGCAAAGATTAAAAAGTTGATAGTTCTAGGGATGATATCGGTTGACCCGCCACCTTCACCACCACTAGCAAAAAGTGCGATTGGAGCTACTAAGATTAAAAAATAGTTTATTTTCATTCATACACTCCTTAGATATGGCTCAGTTTAGCAGCAACACTCTCTTTGAAAAGAGGCATTTGTGCCAACAGACCATTTTTGAACTCATCTTTTTCAGACTCTAAAGCTTTAAAAAACGCTACACTTTGAGCTTCAAGATCACTCTTTTTTTGCTCAACTTTTTTTGCAGCTTTTTCTTTAGCTTCATTCAGCGCAGCTTCTCTAATTTTAGCTGCTTCCATTTTGCCCTCAGACAAAATTGTCTCTACTTCTTTGTAGTAGGCTACAACATCACTGGCATTTTTTCCTGCATTTTCTAAATCACGATTAATAGAGTTATTTCTATTGTCGATAAACTCCAACAGGGGTTTATAAAGTGTTTTGTTAAGTAGGATTAACAAAACTAAAAATACAGTTCCAGTCACCAGTAACAGTGCTGGGATAATATCCAACATATTTCTTGCTCCTTTAGCTCGAGATCAGACTCAATTTTTAAGATTTTTTTAGCACAAACAAGATTGCTGTATCAAAATTTTGCGCGAATTGTAACACAGCAAAGGAAAATAGTTTATTAAATTAACTCAAATAACTAATTTTATTATTTTAATTGCTCCAAAAAAGTATAAATTGCTTCACCGTTTTTAAAATGGATTGTTATAGTATTTGCTTTTGGTGTAGCCTCAAAACCAAGCTCTTTAAGCCTGTTTTTGAGCGTATGGAGTTCTTCAGGAATAGCGGATTTGGTCTTTTCTTGTTTACCAATTGTTTCATCAGCACTTTTTAGTTTTTTTACCAATGTTTCTGTTTCACGAACGCTTAGTTTTTGGCCTAAAATAGTGTTTACAATTGTCTCTTCATCTTTTGGATCAAGTCCTACAAGTACTTTGGCATGACCTTGAGAAAGAACACCTTCAGCAAGATATTTTTTCGTTTGGTCGCTCAAACTTAAAAGACGAATTGTATTGGTAATTTGTGTTCTACTTTTGTGAATAATTTCAGAAAGACCATCTTGAGTTATTTTATACTCTTCAATAAGTTCTTTGTACGCAATAGCAAGTTCAACAGGATTGAGATCTTCTCTTTGAATATTCTCGATAAGTGCTAATTCACGTAAGTTTTTTGATTCAATGTCTGCAACAATGGCTTTAATCTTCTTAAAACCTGCAAGTTTACTTGCTCTAAGACGCCTCTCACCAGCAAGAAGCATATATCCTTCATCTTTAGCAACAACAATGATAGGTTGCAATAAGCCATGACGCTTAATTGACTCACTAAGCTCTTTTAATGCCGTTTCATTAAAATGTGTTCTAGGTTGATACGGGTTAGGCGTAATACGTTCAATGTCAATTTCACGAACCAAGTCTTTTGCCTGTTCGATATCTTGCTTATACGCTTCCTCTACATCCTCAATAATTGCACTTAATCCCCGTCCTAAGACCTTCTTTGCACTCATCACATTAGCTCACTAAAATTGAATTGGCAAGATTTTGGTACGCTTTAGAACCAGGCGATTCCACATCGTATAAAATAATAGGTTTACCAAAACTTGGGGATTCTGCAAGTTTGATATTTCTAGGAATAACCACGTAAGAAGCACTCTCTTTGTCAATAAATAATTTGCTTTTAAAATGCTCTTTAAGATCTGCAAACACTTGTTTAGAGAGATTGTTCTGCGTGCTATACATGGTTGGTAAAAAGCCTTTAATTTCCAAGGTTGGATTAATTGTTTTCTTAATTAATTTCACAGTATTAAGTAGCTGAGCCAAACCTTCTAATGCAAAAAATTCACATTGAATAGGAATAATGACTGAATTTGCTGCGCTTAAAGCATTAATGGTAATACTTCCAAGAGCAGGAGGTGAATCAATAATAATATAATCGTATTGGTCTTTAATCTCTTCAATTTTTGTTTTTAAAATGAGCTCACGCCCTTTGGTGTTATTGTCGTAAAATTCTTTTTCAACGCCAACAAGACCAATATTGGACGGTGCTACATGTAACGTTGAAAGAGATGTTTCAAGGATAACTTGAGAAAGACGCTTTCTTCCAATAAGAACATGATAAATGTTATACTCATAGTCACTTCTGTGAAAACCAAGACCAGTTGTAGCATTGGCTTGTGGATCAATATCGATCAATAAAACGCGCTTTTCAGCAACTGCTAAGGAGGCAGCCAAATTGATAGCAGTCGTTGTTTTACCAACTCCGCCCTTTTGATTTGCTATCGCTATAATCTCACTCATCGTAAACTGTACACCTTTTTATTTTCTAGCTCTATAGAGCCATCATCACACAATATTGCATCACGCAACGAGACCAATTTGCCATCTAAATGGAAAGAAAAATTTCGATTTTGATCAAATTCTATCTTATATTTACTAAAAACTTTCTTCCACGATATTTTTTCCTCAACCTTCTCAATTAATTGCTCAGCTAAAGCATAAGGAGCAATAGAGATATCTAAAATCCCAAAATTCTCAGGTGCTATGCTGATATTAAGGCCTATGGAGCCTACAATGGTTGAACCAATTTTTGTAGTAATCATTCCTCCAATTTTTTTTTCATTAAGGTAAAAATCATTAGGCCACTTTAACCATACATTCGAGCCTTGCTCTTCTAAAACTTCTTTCATCAAAGCAGAAAAATAGATCGAAACTGATGCAAGAGGCAAATCTTGTGGTAATTGTTTCTCTTCTACACAAAAAGAAAAAAAGAGATTTCCTGCTTCTCCAAGCCAACTGTTACCACGACTTCCTACGCCATGTGTCTGTATCGTAGCGCCGATGGCACATGGTGCAAAAAGTGTACCTTCACGAAGGGACGCTATTAAATAATTATGGGTAGAAGGAAGCGTATCAAACCAATGAATCACCAATGCTAAGCCTTTTACCACGAATATAATCTTGTGCATTCATTGCATTTTTGGAAACAGGTTGAAGCATTTTTAGAAGAAGTGAATTTTGTTTACATGAAACAATAAAACCCGTATGTGTTATTTCTTGAATAACACCAATCGGAGATGTTGCATTATTGTTATTAGGAACAAATTCAATATCAAGCAGTTTTAATCCAGATTCTAGAAAAATTCCAGGCCATGGAGAAAGAGCTTTATAACGGATAAGAATATCTTGTGCATTTTGTTCAAATGTGACTAAACCGTCATCTTTTTTAATTTTCTTACAATGCGTAGCATTAGCACCCACTTGCGTCAATGGTTGAAGAGAAGTAAAATTTTTAAGAGTTGTGAGGGTAAGTTTTGCTGCTAACTCTGCTAATTCATCAAATAAAAGAGAGGCATTATGCTTTGGTTCGATTTTTAAGTACGAAAAACCAAGCATTGCACCTGTATCAAGCCCTTCTTCCATAAGCATCGAAGTGACACCTGCATACATTTCATTTGCTAAAAGAGTGGATTGAATAGGACTAGCACCTCTATATTTTGGAAGCAGTGAAGCGTGAAGATTAATACATGGAGCAATATCGAGCACTGCTTTAGGCAATATTTGTCCATACGCTGCTACAACAATAAAATCTGGCTTTAAAGAGGCAATCTTTGCGTGTGCCTCTTTGTCACGTAAGGTTTTTGGTTGATAAATTTCAATGTGCACATTTTGCTCAAGAAGCCACGCTTTAATGTGCGGAGGTGTTAAAACCTGTTTTCGCCCTACTGGTTTGTCTTCTTGAGTCACCAAAAGTACTACTTCAATATCTGCGTCATTAAACAATGCTCTCAAAATAGTTGTCGCATAAGAGGGTGTTCCCATAAAAACAACGCGCATTTTAGTCCTTAGAAGTAAAGAGTGTTCCACCTTTATGAACGCCCTCTAACATGAAACTTTTGACATCACTAAGATCAAATCCACTGGCAATAAACATTGATTTTTTACGCTCGAGTAAAAAGTCTGCTGCTTTGAGTTTTGTAACAATGCCACCTGTCGCAAATGCAAAATTAGTGGATTTCTCAACTTCCAATTCAGAAGGCTCAATCTCATGAACAATTTTTCGCATTTTCGCATCATCGTGTTTATGAGGGTCTTTGTCATAATAGCCATCAATGTCAGAGAGTAAAATTAAAAGATCTGCACCAAAATAGTATGCTACACGAGAAGAGAGTTGATCGTTATCACCAAAAACAAGCTCTTCTGTTGCTGTTGCATCATTTTCGTTAATGATAGGCAAAATACCATTTTCGAGCAATGTATCTATTGTACATTTTGCATGATAACAGCGTTTTCGTGAGTCAAAATCATCTGCTGTTAAGAGAAGTTGTGCACCACTTTTACCAAATTTTTCCAATTTTTTATTGTAGGTTGCCATCAGTTGCGGTTGTCCTACTGCAGCAATCGCTTGGCGATTATGCAGTAATTTTTTATCGAGTTTTAAAATAGAATAACCAGCAGCAACAGCACCTGAAGAGACCAAAATGACCTCATGTTTTTCCATAAGCGCGACTAAAAATTCAACTAAATTAAGAATGCGCTCTTTACATAAACGGTTTTGCTCGCTAAGGACATGCGTGCCAACCTTAACAACTACTCTTTTCATCACGAACCTTTGTTATAACATCTGATAGGGCATATTTAATAGGATCAATATTGATCTTAGAAACAGAAGAAATCGGCATCACGAAGAATGGCAAAGCTCTTTCTCTTTCATGGACATCTTGGCAATACGTATGCAAATCTTCTCTTACTTTATACTTATCAGCCAACTTATTTGCTTCAAGGCCAAGTAATTTTAAAAATTGATCTACTTTTTCATTGGTTTCTTCAGGGCTTAATGTATCACAACGTGTCAGTGCAATCGCATAATCACGAAGCGCTAATTTTTCTGAAAACTTTCGTAGCTCTTGTTTAAGCGTATAGTACTGTTCTTTAAGATCACGGTAATTTGCAAGATCGACCATGAAAAGTAAGAATTTTGTACGCTCAATATGGCGTAAGAACTCAATACCAAGTCCTTTACCTTCACTCGCACCCTCAATAATTCCAGGAATGTCCGCCATAACATAAGAGCGAAAATCATCCGTAACAACCACACCCAGTTTTGGTGTTAGTGTCGTAAATTCATAATTCGCAATCTCAGGTTGAGCATTTGAAACAACCGAAATAAGCGTTGATTTTCCAACATTAGGGAAACCTACTAGTCCAACATCCGCAATAAGTTTGAGTTCAAGTTTAACTGCTTTGGTTGTACCCGGTCTGCCAGGTTGTGCAAATTCAGGTCTTTGGTTTGTTGAGCTTTTAAAGTGTGTATTTCCAAGTCCGCCTATTCCACCCTCTAAGAAAAGCTTTTTATCTGTATCGTCAATAAGGTCTAAAAGTACTTCACCTGTTTCTGCATCTAAAACTTGTGTTCCAGGAGGAACAGTTACGATCAAATGCTCGCCTGATTTACCGTACATCTTTTTTCCCATACCCTGTTCGCCATTGCGAGCTTTTAAGTGCTGATTGTTACGAAAGTGTGAAAGGGTATGTGTATTTCTATCAATTTGAAAATAGACATTTCCGCCACGACCTCCATCTCCGCCATCAGGACCACCTTGGATAACATGCTTTTCTCTTCTGAAAGAGACACAACCAGGGCCGCCTTTACCAGAACTTAGTGTGAGTGATACATTGTCTATAAACATCGTAAAAACCTTTTAATTGTGTAGAATAATACCTTTAATCATTACATGAAAGCGTATAATCATTAGAGGTATTTTAATATTTTGGGGAGAAAAAAGAGGGTGGAGCGAACTCCACCTTTAAATTACAAGCTTGCGGGGATAACAGAAACTTTGTTTCGTGTTTTATCTTTACGTTGAAATTGTACAAAACCATCAACTAATGCATAGATAGTGTGATCAACACCCATACCTACGTTATTTCCTACATGTACTTTTGTTCCACGTTGGCGAATAATAATATTGCCTGCACGTACAAATTCGCCACCAAATTTTTTAACACCCAGTCTACGTCCAGCTGAGTCTCTATTATTCTGGGTACTTCCCTGACCTTTCTTGTGAGCCATTGGTTACTCCTAATCTTTTCTTATGTAACGTTTGTGGGTTAAGCTTTAATGCTTACAACTTTTACTCTAGTATATTGTCTTCTAAAACCACGTTTGACTTTTGAGTCTTTACGTCTACGTTTTTTGAAAGTAATAACTTTTTTGTCTTTGCCTTCAGTAACAACTTCTAGTTCTACTGTAGCACCATTGACGAATGGAGCGCCCACTTTAAGTTCGCCGTTATTTACAGCTAAAACTTCCGTCACTACGATTTTCTCTTTTGGCTGAGCGTCAAGTTTGTCGATGTTTAAATAGTCGCCTTCTTGAACTTTGTATTGCTTCCCGCCATTTTTAATAATTGCATACATCCGTATGTCCTTCTGGGAGAGATTTATTTTGAGGTATGGATTTTACCTAAAGCTTCTTTAAGGTAAGATTAAAGTAAAAGGATTGAGCCTTCCTGAAACACTCACAAAGGCTCAATTTGTTTCTCTGTAAAATTACAACACCATGTCAGTGTAGTATTCAATCTGCGCTTTTTTCAAAATACGAATAAAGTTTGTGCTACCTTCAACACCCGCTGGATAACCCGCTGTAACGATATATGTTTTTTCTTTGTCGATTACACCACGTTCAATACCTCTTTGAAGGGTTTTTCCGAGCATCATATTGAGGTTACTTGCTTCAATATTCATAATCGGTTTGATACCCCAAGCGATGGTTAAAGAACGAGCTGTGCGTTCATCATGTGTTACGGCATAAATATCTGCTTTAATACGATAACGTGCTAATTTACGTGCTGATTTACCTGAACTGGTCAATGAAATCATCGCTTCAACACCTAAACGATCCGCTAAACGTGCTGTTGAAGAAGAGATAATATCGGTTTCGTCTAAGAAAGGATAAACCTCAAATTTACCATAAGGATAAATCGATTCTGTCTCTTTAATTGTATTGGACATAACCTCAACAACATGGATTGGATTTTTACCAATAGCACTCTCTTCAGAGAGCATAACGGCATCGGTTCCATCAAGAACAGCATTAGCTACGTCACTAATTTCTGCTCTGGTTGCCATCTCTTTTTCAGCCATAGAAAGAAGCATCTGCGTTGCTGTTATAACAGGTTTAGAAGCAGCATTTGCTTTTGCAATAATTTTCTTTTGGATACTTGGAACTTTGTAGTAAGGTACTTCAATACCTAGATCTCCACGAGCAACCATAATACCATCACTCACTTCTAAGATTTCATCAATTCTCTCAACAGCATCAAATTTTTCAATTTTTGCAAAAATATGGGCACGAGACTTGTGCTCTTTAAGAATTTTTCGAACATGTAAAATATCTTTAGCATTTTGAACAAAAGATACGGCAACAAAATCAACACCGTGTTGCGCACCCCATAAAAGGTCTGCTTCATCTTTTGGAGTGATGACTTCAATATTAATCACGGTATTAGGGAAATTCACACCCTTATTGGATGAGAGCTTACCACTGTTTTCAACTTCAGTGACAATTTTTTTCCCAGTTTCAATTACTTTCGCTCGGATATTGCCATCATAAAGGTAAATGTATTCACCTTCTTTGAGCATATCTAAAATTTGAGGTTGGTTAATGCAGAGTTCGTACTTGCCCTCTTCAAGTTTTTTACCAACAATTTGCTCTTTTGTAAAGTAAAGCTTATCGCCAGCTTCTAAATAAAAGTCATCTTCTAATTTGCCAACACGAATTTTAGGGCCACAAATATCTTGTAGAACACCTACTTTTTTTTGTACATTTTTTTCTGCTTCTCTAATTTTTGCTAATGTGCTTGCATGATACTCATGAGTTCCGTGACTAAAGTTAAGTCTAAATACGTTAACACCAGCTCTAATTAATCCTTCTAATACTTCTACGCTATCACTTGCTGGTCCAACGGTTGCTAGGATTTTTGTCTTTTTATCCATATCTGTTTCCTTTTTCAAAATGAGTTCTATTGTATCACTTTTTTGTTACAAAATTATATCATAAGCGTCACGCCAAATCCCTAAAGTAGTGATGAAGTTTTAGCCATAGTCTCTTTTTCGGCATCATCAAAAAGTAGTCTGTAAATTTGCTCTGCTCGACTTTCGATATATTCAAATGAGTGTGCTCTTTTACATAGACCAATAAAATGTCCCATAACAGCTTCATTAATTTTAATTTGTGCTTTAAGAAGGGATTGCAAAAGGTAGGTATAACGCTCGCTTCCATATGCTACATCGAGTTGGTATTTTTCAATGATATGTGTAGCATCTTCATTCCATACATGCCATTCATATGGAAGTTTTTGACGTAATATTTTTTTGAGTTTTTGAGTGGCTTTTTTAAAAACATCAAATTTAATAGTGTAGCTTGAGAAGAAAACTAACTCTTCGAGTTCTTTATTTTTTTCCATAGAAATTTCGTTAGTAATATAGACTTTTATAGCGTTATCAATATCAGCAAAACGAGATTTCATCGGCTTTTTGTACCTCATAGTTTTCTTAATCTGTATTATACCGTCAGATCAATTCAATAAAATTAAAAGCTTTCTATGGTATCATCCTTACTCATAATCCTAATTAATATAAACGGTTGAAACAAGGTCATGACAAGCATCATCCAACACTCTATTCTTATTTTCAATTATAACGAAACTATCCTTGAAAGCCGTAATACTGTCTTATGCAATACTATTCTAGGACAAAAAGTCACTCTGAAAGAAAAAGGCATTAAAGGTATTCTCGTCTCACTCAAAGATGCACCCTATTCTCCTCTAGTAAAACAGGAAAATCCTAATTTAGAGAACTTAGTAGCTCAACTTGATAAACTCAGTCATTCAATCGATATACCTATAGCCATTGGAGACTACAAAAGAGACACATTTTCGTATCTCAAAAAACTTAGTTCTGATACATCGGTTAAACTCTTCCAAAACATTAACACGGCTCTTCTCTTTTTTAACCCAAGTGCGCTCAAAAAAGAACTTGCTGTACTCATTTACGATGAAGACAGAGAAAACGCCGATAAAATTGCTACAGAGCTTGTTAAACTAGGATATTCTATCGTTCATGCTCAAAATGCAGAAGATTTCAAAATAAAAGCTTCTGCTAAAAAGTATGATATGACGATTACACATACAGCCATTAATCAAAACAAGAGCAAATCTTCAACAACCCAAAGCTTGGGGCTTTCAAAGCAACTGGTACTCAATCTTCCTGTTTTTATCGATACGGCAGTAAATTCACTCGTAACGATTACAGGACTAGAAGCGCAAAAGATTAAACACGAAATACGACCGTTTAATGAGAAAATTCCTTCACAAGTCATTATCGCTGCTATGAAATTTAAAGGAGATATCAGTGGTATTTTCTTTCTTATTTTCCCTCGTGAACTAGCGCTTGTAGCACTGGAAGCGATGCTCGGAGAAAGCCTTGAAGCAGATGATACAGCAGCCATTGTAGATGGTGTTGCTGAGTTTTGCAATATCATTACTGGCGGAGCTAAAGTTACCTTTTCAAACAAAAAATTAAAAGTTCTTTTCGAATTGCCAAAAACGTATCTTTCTTTACAAGTAGCACTAAGTGACACGCTCGGTTCAAACGGCGTTTGGATTGATATGCAACTTGATGAGAAACCTTTTTATATGTTTATCACAAAGTAACTATTTTTTCTGCAATACTTTTAATGCTTCTTGAAGAGGGAGATCTTCCTCTTCATTTTCTTGATTTACTTCAATATTAGGAATCACACCACTTGGCCACACACTTTTACCTTTTGGCGTATACCAACGTGCTGTTGCAAACTTGACGGCTGAAGTATTTGCACTGAGTGGGAAGAGTGTTGCAAAGGTGTCTTTTCCAAATGTTGGAACACCTATAACCGTAGCACGATTGTACTCTTGTAGTACGGAAGAGACAATTTCGGAACTTCCTGCAGAATCGGCATTCACCAAGATCACTAAAGGAACACTCTTTAAAAATGAGAGTGCTTCTATTTTATCTACATACTCACTTCCTTCATAATCTTGAGGCGTGTTTTTATACTGTTTTTTGTCCTCTTTATGACGGCTTCTAACACTTATAATGAGTTTTTCTTTTTCCAAGAAAAGAGACGTCACAGCGATACCACTGCTAAAAATTCCTCCTGGATTATCACGCAGGTCTAAAATCATTCCATTAATTTTATGATGTTGCGCCTCATAAAGATATTTTATTGCTTCTAAAATTGTAGGAAGCGTATCTTGTGCAAAAGAACTTATCTTGATATAGGCAATGTTATTTTCAAACATCAAGGAGCTGATCAGATCAATATTGACGACTTTACGTGTTAACGAAAGTTCAATAGGCTTCGAAGTATTGGCTTTTTGTACAATCAATTTTATTTTGGTATTGGGCGAGCCTCTTAATGCAGAGACAACCTCATCAAAGTCAAGATCGCGGACTAAAATGCCATCGACCTGAATGATTTCATCGCCTTTTTGAAGATTTGCCTTATGTGCAGGAGAATGCTCAACAACAGACTTTACAAGAATGCGATTGCGCTTTTGTGCAATGAAGAGCCCAATGCCTGCAACTGGCTTAGAACTAAGGTAAAGTGTTTCATACTCTTCTTCATTCAAATAACGTCCATTTTTATCAACACTATTCACCATTCCATCTAAACAATTCTCCATAAGACGCTTTTCATCAAAAGGATGAATAGATTCATCTTTGATCTTTTGTACAACTTCCTGATATAAAAGGTAAGGGTCGTTCGGTGTGGCATTGAGCAGGGTCAACATGATACTTAAAAAAATAAAAAAACGTCTCAAAAAAAAATCCTTCTTTATCCTATTTCTATAATAGTACTATTTTCACACTCTTTTTGCAAAAATCAACTTTCACATGATGTGTTGTTTAAAATCAAACGCATCGGTTGCATTGATGAATTTCTAAACCCAAAGTGTTTATAAAAATGATGCGCTGCAAAGTTATCGTTGTCAGTTAAAAGCGTAATACGTTTACACGCATGTTTTTTTGCATATGCTATGGCGTACTCAATCAATACAGTTCCCTTTTTTTGCCCTCGATACTCCGGTCGTACAATCATATCTTCTAAAAAAGCCACTTTACCACCAAGTGCAGTGCTAACACTCCATAGAAGGCTTACCATACCAATAATTACACCTTTCTCTTTGAGTACAAAGATCGTTCCAATAGAAGCATCTTCTATAATGCTTCTAAGACCAGCTCTTTGAAGATCACGTTCTGGCACAAACTCTGTTTCTTGAGAAAAGAGCAATATCAATAAATCAACTAAGTCTTCAATATCTGAACTTTTTGCCTCTTCAACGATCAACATAGTACTCCTTTCTCTTTCTCTAATTGTAACAATCGGAACCTTTTTTGCTTGTTAGAAATCATAATGCTATAAGGAGTTTTTGATGACTATCAAAGATACTGAAAATAAGATCGGACAATTGTTTAGCAATACGCTTAATATCACTAAAAAAGAGAACGCTTCAGATTTAATATCTTCTTTTGCAGAGGAATTTCATAAACAACTCGCTTCTATCAGCAATACAAATCCAAACAAGCCTGCTGCGACTGAAACCAGTGAATCAGATACAATGGTAGAAGAGTTCAAAAATACCTTAGGAACAAAAGGCGCATTAACATTTTTCCAAGATTACAACAATGAAAAAATTGAAAAAATGATTGAAGAGAAAAAAGCAGAACTGATGGATAAGCTAGGGCTTGGCGAATCAGCACAACCGCCATTAACAGGTAATGCAAGAACCGAAGCACTCGCAACATTAGATCAGATGTTGAGTGATTTTCGTAAACAACTGATGGATAAGCTCAATGCAGAAAATAAGCTTGATCAGCAAAATTCAACATTGAGTACATTCTTGCAAAAAATGAGTTAACGTTTTTGAAAAACTAAGATTGTTTTATCAGGCTCGTCCCCAAAAAGTGTGATGGGCTTGGTAGAACAGAGTTTAAACATTTTCATTTTTTTAAAAAAAGATAGCGGATGAAAATACTGCGTAATCAATCCCTCTTCTTTACGGTAAAAATCACCCTCTTTTTCAAATAAAACAATTTTTGTTAACAGTTCTTTATTTTCAAATGTTGCCTCAACGCATAAAAATTGACTCTCTTTGTCTTGACACATAACCCCTTCTGCTACACCTTCAAAACCATACAGCGTATTGATGTCGCATACAAAATAGCCATTCTTTGGCAATACTCTTGCCACTGCCTCAAAAAAAGAGTCTAACTCTGTTACAGGAATATAATTCAGCACATCGGCAATCGCTACAACGCACTCAAAGGAAGCTTCACTAAAAGCATCAAGCTCTTTAGTACTTGCATCAACACCTAAAGCACATGCGCGCTCCACCATAGTAGCACTTCTGTCGATGCCACATGCACTAAACTGTTTACCTTCTAAATGCTTTAGAAATTTACCATTGCCACATCCCACATCTAAAATAGTTTTGACATGCAATGAATCAAGAAGCTGCAAGTAAACCTGATACAGTTTTTCATACTGTGCATCAAAACCAATGAGTGATTCTATTTTGGCATAAAGATCAAGAGGATTTATCATATGTAAGCTTTTTTTGGGGCTTTACTACGAAAGCCCCATGAAGATAGTTTAATCAACGAGTTCTTGTTTAAAGAGCTCTTCATTGAAGGTTTTACCTAAGTATTCACACACGATTCTAACGTCACGGCGTGCATTACCAAGGCAGCTTGTTGCTCCTGGACTTGGCGTCATGTTGAAGATGATACCAGTACCCGGATTGATACTTGCTTCACCTAGCATCAATTTTTGTTCTGTTTTATTAATAACCTGAGGTCTTACACCACCAAAGTTATGTGCATATTCAATGTCTTCTACTTGTAGTGAAGGTACAATTTTACGTGCATCTTTTACAAAGAGTTCTTTACCATATTTTGGTACTTCAAAGAAGAAATTCCTGAAAATATAATTACGAATGTCGCTGTCTTTCATCAAATCATAGAATACTTTTGCAACTTTACTATCAAACTGGAGTGTTTGCCAGAAATCAAGATACGTACCGCCTGTATAACGCTCCAATTTTGGAAGAACCAACGCTGTTGGACCAAAACGTGTACAGCCATCTGCTAAAATATCTGGATCGCCATGTAATGCTGCGAATGGAAGTTTAGGGTGTTGCACCATATAGACTTTACCATTAAGCATTTTTTTCTTTGTCATGTAAAAACTACCAGCGACTGGTAAACATGCAAAATCAAGTCCATAACCCATCTCGTGAGCAAGATAAAGTGAATGTGCACCTGCATTAACAACAACAAAATCTGCCGTAAAGGTATGATCTTTTGTCATAACAACATGCATATCACCAAGCTTTGTGATATTGGTTACTTGTGAATTCAAAAAGACATCAGCAACTTTGCCTTCAATCTTTTGCGCTTCATTGACCAAACTCTCTGTCATAGCACCAAAATCAACAGTACTATACTCGCCACCTTCAACACCAACACCGATAATGTTTTCAGGACGTTCTTTACCATTTGCATCGTAAAGAAGCTTAGGCTCAATTTTAGAGAGTTTTTCCCTATCAAATACTTCCAAATACGGATAAAGTTCTTTGAACTCTTCATAACGTTTTTGCATGTATTCAACTTCGGTGTCACCCACACCGATAGCCATTTTTTGATGTGCAAATAAGAATTTGCCCTCATGCCCATGATTAACACAATATTTTGCAATCATGCTAGCAGTTTCTTTAACTTTTTTGGCTTTTTCTAGAGTATAGTTGGTCTCTATGTCACCACAGTGAATGGTTTGAGAATTTGACGTTCCAGCAGAATTTAATTTTGCTAAACGCTCATATTTTTCGACGAGTGCGATACGCTTAACGTCTGTATATTTTGCAAGCTCATAAAACAGAGCTGCACCTGAGATTCCGCCACCGACGACCAAGACGTCATAGTGATTTTTTGTCATGCTAAACAACTTCCTACTCTAAGATTTTAGGGTGTGACATTCTATTATAAAAACTTTAAAGTTATTTAAAATAAATTGTTACTTTACTGCAATTGCTTCAATTTCAACCAATGCATTTCTAGGCAATGTTTTCACGCCAACCGTACTCCGCGCAGGTTTGTGCTCTCCAAAAAAAGAGCCGTATACACTATTCACTTTCGCAAAATCATCCATATTTGCTAAGAAGATCGTTGTTTTAACTACCTTTTGCAAACTACTGCCCGCTTCTGCAAGAACGGCTTGGAGATTTTCTAACACTTGGGTTGCTTGTGCTTCCACATCACCCTCCAAAAAGCTACCATCGGGCTTAAGTGCGATTTGCCCAGAGGTAAACACCATATCATTCACAACAATAGCTTGTGAATACGGACCAATAGCAGCAGGTGCATTGGTCGTTGAGACTATCTTCATACATCTTCCTTTTCAAAATTTGCTATTACATGTTTAAACACTTCTACCAACGATTCAACCTCATGCAATGGACAACACTCATTTGGTGCATGGATGGTATCGTTTACGACACCACATTCAATGGTTGCAACTCCAAAAGCTCCAAAAAATCGTGCATCGCTTGTTCCTCCCGCTGTTGAGAGCTTAGGCGATTTACCTGTTACATGCAAAAGTGCGTTTTGGACGGCTCGAACAACAAACGAATCTTTTGAGGTTACAAAAGGATGTGCACTTTGGCTAAGCTGCAATGAAAAATTAAGTCCTGATAAAACACCTTCTACATAAGAGCGAATTTTCTTCTCATCTGTTTTGGTTGAATTGCGAACATTGAACATAATTTTTAGATTTCCTGGCGTTACGTTTGTCACTTCCATGCCACCTCTGATGTCTGTTATAACCATTTGAGATGGGGTAAAAGCTTCATCGCCAGCATCCAGTAGGTGACCCGCTAGGTGTTCCAAAACTGGGGCTATTTGGTGAACAGGATTGATCGCTTTTTCAGGATATGCCGCATGACCTTGCTTTCCTAAAATCTCAATCACCCCATTAATAGAACCTCTACGTCCTATTTTAATAGCATCTCCAAACACGACTTCCGATGTCGGCTCAGCGACAATGGCATAATCGGGTAAAAAAGAGCGTTTTTGTAGCTCTTTTAATACTTCTATTGTACCATGTTTTGCATCACCCTCTTCATCACTGGTTAGGAGGGCAGAGAGAGTACCATGAAAATTTTGCGCACTTTTAAGTGCTTGTAAAAAGGCACACACACCGCTTTTCATATCTTGTGCACCTCTAGCAAATACAACACCTTCTTTGATTAAAGGCTCAAACGGATCGCTGTCCCAACCAAGACCTGCTGGAACAACATCAATGTGACCCGCAAAACAAAGGTGAGGACCATCCCCAAAGCGTTTGTATAAAAAGAGATTTTTTGTCTGTTCAACATTGACTTCAATCACTTCAAAGTCACTGAGGTACTCTTTCATAAATGCAAATGCACCGCCATCCTCAGGCGTGACTGAAACAAAGCGTAAAAGTTTTAAAAAGAGTTCTTCTGTTTTCACCATAGTACCTTTATTATAAAAGAGTCTTGTTTAGATTTTATATGATTTTAAAGTTTATGCTCTTGTATCAAGCTTTTTTAAAGCTTAATAAGTGTCGCCCCAAAGCCACCCATATTCATAGGTGCATCTCCATAGGAAACTAAGGAAGGATAGGTACTTAAAAACGTTCGTACTGCGTATGCTAATTTTCCTGTTCCAATGCCATGATAAACTAACACCTCATCAAAGCCATTAATGAGAGCATCGCTTAAAAACTTATCGAGTCTTTCAACCGCTTCATCGGCTCTTAGTCCATGTAAGTCTAAAATCATTGAACCACTCGGTGTCTCTTTAGAAATGACAACCCCTGATTTGTGTACTTTTGGCTGATTGCCGCTTCGCTTGAGTTTAGAAAGTGGGACACGAAGGCTAATGCCATCGCATTCTATCATTGCTTCATCTTTTTTGATGCTCTTAATCACACCTTTTGAGCTTCCATACTTAATCTTATCGCCCACAACTAAAGACTCTGCTTTTTGCTCAGGCACAACACGTTTAGTCTCTTGATGAAGCTGGTTTGCTTTGTTTAGAAGGCGGTGAGACTCTTTGGTGTCCGAGCTTTTAATCGCCTTTTTTGCTTCCCCTATGGCTTGATTAAACTCTTTAGACATTTTAGAGTAAGCATGGTCAAACTCTTCTCTGACACGCTCTTTTTCATCTCTTAAAGACTCTTTGAGTTTTTCTACTTCTTTGAGCCTTGCATCAAGCTCTTCAGAGGTTTGACGCATCTTTAGTTCAAGGTCAATATTTTTCTGAATCAACTCATTGAGCTTCTCTTTATCTTCGCCGTACAGCACACGTGCTTCAGCAACGAGCATTTGAGGAATGCCGTAACGAAGGGCTGTTTCAAACGCATAACTCTTTCCAATGGTTCCTTTTAAAAAGCCATAGGTTGGGCGTTCCGTTTTTTCATCATAAATAGCAGCCAAAAGTTCCACTTCAGGATGGGTTGCAAGTAAGGAAGCCAAGCGTTTATGGTGTGTGGTAATGACGATTTTCATCTCTTTATCGATGAGTTTTTCAATCATCACTTTAAAAAGGTTGGCTGCTTCATCCGCGTCTGTTCCAAGTTCGATCTCATCGACACCTACTAAAGCTGTTTTCTTGCCAAAGAGTTTACTAAACTCGCTCATACGTCCTGCAAACGTTGAGATGTCATTTTTAACATTTTGAGGATCATCTAAAATCGCAAAAATCTCTTTAAATGAACCAATGCTCGTGTGTTTTGCATCGATGCGCATTGGAAGGAGGTATTTACTTAAAATGGCTGCGGAGAGGATGGACTTTAAGAGCATCGTCTTACCACCTGCATTCACACCGGTAATCATCAAAACTTGCTTAGAAAAATCAATCGTAATCGGCTTAGGATTTGCCAAAGCTGGATGCGCAAAATTATCTAATTTAATGACGTTGTTTTTAGAGGGAAGTACAAATTCCATATCTTTTTCCCTTGCGTAAGCCACTCTGGCATAATACGCATCAAAACGGTCAAACTCTTTGTTGATAAAGCCTAAAAATTTAAGCTGTTTGGTAAAAACAGAAGAGATCTGTTTCGCATACTTATAAGTCAGTTCTTCCTTGCGGTCTAAGAGTTCACTCTCACGACTCACTAATTTAGAAAGTGCTTCGGGGACTACATAAAAGAAACCACTGCTACTACGCCCGATGACATTACCTTTTAAAACATGGTTAAAACCGCCACGAACCAAAAGCGCTTCTTGGTTATTGATGTAGTGAATTTGCTTGTCTGCTAGGTAGAGTGCAATTTTCTCCGTTGAGATAAGACGACGAAGTGTGCTATTCATCTCATCTTTGACCATTTTAAGACTTTGAGCAATACTTGCAAACTGCTCATCTACACTGGCTTTAAGCTCACCTTTGTCATCAAAATAGCCACAAATGTTTGTAATCTCGCTAGGAATAAGAATACGCTGTATCCACTCACCAAGACTTTGGTCATTCAATATATTTTTAAGATACTGCATATAATTGATAATCTGAACAAATGCAAAAATCTCTTGAAGTCGCAAAACTCCCATTTTACTCAGATGCATTAAACTTACATCTAAAGAGGGAACTTCGGGAAGTGGTTTGAGGCGATCACGCATTAAAAGTTCATGAATGAGCTTATAATGCAAATTGGCATCGCCTTCCATGAACAGAGGTTTTTGACGTGCCAAAAAGTGTTTAAAGGAACTTGCATAATCAGCAAGATCAAGTTTAGAAAAAAGTTTTTCCATTATCGTTCAATCGTACATGTAGCCATATCGATGACTACGCCTTTATCATTTTTATTTTTATCATTAGGAATAAAACTGAGTGTTCCACTCACAAAAACAAATGTAGCAGAACTAATTTCTCTACCTTCACAATAGAGCGTTTTACCTTGTTTAAAGGCACTAATCATCGCTCTATTTTGTTCACTCTCTTTTGCATTGTACGATTCGTACCACCATGCAAAACCTATAATGAGCACTAAGGTTACAAGTAACGCAATTTTCGCTTTTTTAGGTAATGTACTTTTTTTTGCATACAGTCCAAAGACAATCAAAAAAGCCACTGCCAAAAAAAGTATGAATTGCATTACATCGCTCCTCTGAGTTGATAGGTGATATCGCCTGCGCCAAAGCTAATGACCAAACCTTCATCAAAAATCTGCTGATTTGCTTCACAAGGAAATATCTCTATACTATCATCTTTTCGGTAAATACGCGGTGGAAAAAGTGGAGAGTACCGTGCAAACTCTTTTTCAAAATCGATAAAAACCTCTTTCTCTCCTGCTCTCCATACTGGTAAAATAATGAGCTGATCGACACCTTCAAAACAGTTCACAAAACTTTCTAAATTATCAATAGTTCGTGAGTATTTATGCGGTTGCCAAATGGCTGTAATTTTTTTAAGTCCCATAAGTTTTGCATAAATTTTAGCAGAACCCAATGTCGCCTTAATCTCTGTTGGGTGATGCCCATAATCGTCGATCAAAGCAAAATGTTCATTCTTGGTTAGAAGATCAAAACGTTTTTTGATACCTTTATACTGTTTAAGCTTTTCGCGTGCTGTCTCAACATCCATCTCATGCAAACTTGCCAAAATCGCTAAAGACGCATCAAGTGCCATATGGGAACCAATACCCCATACCTCAAAACGTCCTAAATCTTTCAAAACAAATGATGTATAAGGCTCGCCATCTCTCATAACCGTTTCGATCTCACGAATATCGCGGCTTGGATAAAGACGATATGCTTCAAGTTCAGTGAGCGTACTTAAAAAAGGATCTTCGGCATTAATAACGCGAATCTTCGCGCTCTCTAAAAAGTGTCTATATGCGCCATAAAAACGGTTTAAATCGTAGTTATAATACTCCATATGCTCTGGTTCTGCATTGGTTACAATCGCGATGTAAGGATTAGAGTTTAAGAAGCTTTCATCACTTTCGTCCGCTTCAAAAATCACATTATTTCCCTCTTTGTAGTACATATTTGAGCCATACTGTTTACTCTCAGCTCCGATGACGAGTGAGCCTTCAACCATGGAAGCAAGCATTGCACTGGTAGTACTTTTTCCATGTGCTCCACACACAGAAAAAACACGTCTGTTTTTCAAGATAAATAACAGTGCTTCACGACGAGGCATAATGCTCATACCCTTTTCACGGGCACGTACAAGTTCTACGTTATCAGGTTTAATCACCGCCGAATACACCACCAAATCTTGATCGGTAATACACTCAGGATCATGGGGAATACGCACAGGAATACCTAACGATTCGAGTCCTGCTGTAATTTTCGTTGCTTTAATATCAGAGCCTGTAATCTCATAACCCTCTTGCTTGAGATATTTTGCTAATGCAGAAAGTCCTATGCCACCAATGCCTACAAAATGAACTTTTTTCAATTCAAACCTTTTATAAAATCTTTTATCTCTTTTAATATCGCTTCCGTTTTCACACTGTTTTCAACCAGTGCGATACGAACATAACCATCTCCCATACCACCACGGCCCAAAAAACGACCTGGAAGTACTTTAATATTTTTTTCTGCATACAGTTTGCGGGTAAATTCCAAATCATCCCCTACTTCTAACCACAGATAAAATGTCGCATCAATTTCTTGTACGCCTAAAATCTCATGTGCTAAACGAAGGTTTTTTGCATATTGAGCACGCGTGAGTTCGACATGTTCCATATCATTCCATGCAACAGCAGATGCTATTTGAAGCGGTAAAGGGATACCTGCACCTATGTAGGTTCGATACTTCATATAACCACTAAGAATCTTCTCATCTCCTGCGATAAAACCAGATCTAAGCCCTGGAGCAGAACTGCGCTTAGAGATAGAATTGATGACTAAAATATTTTTAAAACTCTCATTTCCTACATGGACACTTGCTTCTAGTAACGATGGTGGCTTTTCACCCACATAAATCTCACTGTAACATTCATCATTGAGAAGCACAATGTCGTATTTAAGAGCAAACTTCACCCACTCACCAAGTTCTTCAAGACTCAAAACCGATGTGGTTGGATTATTGGGGAAATTGAGAATAATAAGATCAGCCTCTTTTAAAGCTGGCAAATTAATGTCTGGTTTAAAAGAATTTTCTTTGGTGAGGTTAAGATGAACAGTCCTTGCACGACTTGCGATTGCTGCACCTTCATATATTTGATAAAAAGGATTTGTATATGCCATCACAGGATTTTGTTTATCATGTAAGAGGTACTGTGGAAAGTTAAAAAGCACTTCTCTGGTTCCAAACGTACACAGAAGTTCACTTGATTTTAACGCAACACCAAAACGCTTTTGGACAAAATTACGTTGGGCTTCATTCACATACGCCTCACCTGAAGATTTTGGATACTTATTGAGTAAGGCACTGTTTTTTTTAAACGCCTCTTGAATAAAATCAGGCGTATCGAACTGTGGTTCGCCAATAGTCAGTGAAATTGCTAGATAGTCACTATTTGGCGTAATATCTTTTAATAACTCTGCTAATTTTTCAAAGGGATAGGGTTCAAAATGCAAGGGTTTTCCTTTTAGATGTAAAACAATTTTTTAATAGGGCATTCTAAATTTTTGGGTAATAAGCTCACCCTCTTCATTGATGTACAGATAGTACAACAAATCTTTTTTCACACTGAGCCCCGCGAGATAACGCAACGCCAAATTCGCTTGCAGGGATGCTATGTGCATTACGATAGGTGCTGCAATGCCTGCTGGAGTTTTATTGCTGATTTGAAAAGCTTTAAAACTACTCTTTTCAAAAAAACACACCTGCCCATTAAAAGCTTCCACTGAGCCATAAAGCCAAGGTGTATTAACTTCTTTGGCATACGTATCAATAAGCGAACGTGTAGGTAAGTTGTCGGTAGCATCAATAATGAGATCAACCGTAATTTCTTTCGCTATAAAATCTTCCAAACGTCCTATATGCGCATGCACTTTCACAAAAGGGGAACGGCTTTCGATGCTCTCTTTGACTACATTAGCCTTTAGTTTACCCTCATCGCCTACTTTAAATGCGATTTGGCGGTGAATGTTATGAACACTCACGTCATCAAAATCAACAAGGTGAATTTCACCAATACCCGAGCTTCCTAAAGCATACGCTAAAGAGCTTCCAAGACCTCCACAACCGATGATAACAATTTTTTTGGTTTGTAAACTCTCTTGTGTTGCCTCTCCCCACAGCTGGACTTGCCTGTGGAAATAGCGCATCATAACGCTTCCCTTTTACTGACTTGTTTTTTCCATCCCCAAAGTTTTCGTGCTTCAACAAGACTCTCTTTTTCGATGGTAGCAACAAGCATTTCTTCTTTATCACCCAATGTCAACTCCACATCGCCAAATGGAGAGATAAGGCTACTTTGTCCATAAAACTGCCATGTCTCTTCTTCTTTATAGCTTCCCACACGATTGGCGCGTAAGATGTAAACGTTGTTTAGCATAGCACGCATTTTTAAAAGCTCTTCCCAACGACGTGCCGAATCAAATGTGGACGAAGTGGCTGTTAAAACCACATCTACATTTTTCTTCATGACTTCCATCCACACGGTATCGAAATGAAGCTCATAACCACTGACGATACCAAAACGAATACCGCCTAATAAAAAGAGCGGAAGTGTGTATTTAGAAACCGTGTTGGCAAAGAACTTCTCTTCATTCCAATGTTTATAGTTAATCAAAAACTGTTGATCAAAAAAATGAACGGATTTTGGTGAAAAATGAGCATTGCATTTATAACAAAACTCGCCCTTCACATTGACAATAGGAGCAATGACATGTAAATCATACTCTGCACAAAGCTTTTTAAGTACTTCGATTTTATGGTTTGATTGCTCTTTTATCATTGAAATTGGCATACTCTCCAGCTCTTTGAAAAAGCTATTGAGCGCATACTCGCTCAGCAATACGACTTCAACCTCTTTTTGTTTGCAAATGCGAAAATAATAGTCAAGTTTTGCTTCGCTCATCGGTAAGGTACTGAGTTGCAGTGCTGCTATTTTCATGCCAATTCTTCCTTTTCTTGCAATTTAGTATATGTTAGTTTTGCCTCTTCAAGCATTTTGGTTGCTTCTTTTAAAATCGCAATTCCTTCTTGATACTTCTTCATCCCCTCTTCTAAAGAGAGCTCTGGGTCGGAGAGTGTATCTAAAATCACTTTGGCTCTCTCTAGCTTTGCTTCAAAACTCTGTTTCTCTTCTTGCATGTTATACCTTCGCTTCCAATGCTTTTTTTATGTAAAAATCAAATTTATCGTACTCAACTAAAAAAGCATCATGTCCATAGTGGCTATCAATACACACATAGTCCACTCTCTCGCCTCTTCCCATATTTTCCATTGTAGTCTTGATGAGTCCCATCTCTTCTGGCATAAAAAGACAATCCCCTTGGAATGAGATTAGCGTGAGCTTTGCTTTAATATGTTTGAGAGAATCATCAAGTGAGTCATAATTACGAGTTGCGTCAAAAATATTCATCGCTTTGATAATATAAAGATAACTGAGTGGATCAAAACGTTTGGCAAAACTATAACCGTTGTATTCCATATAACGCTCCACTTGGAAACGTCCAAAAAGTTCATACAAACCATCGGTTTCCACGTAATTGCGCCCAAATTTTTTGTTCATTGAGTGTGGGCTTAGAAAGCTGATATGCCCAGCCATACGACCAATAGCAAAACTCAGCAATCCCTCTTCTTTAAAATCCTCTGGATCATAATTGCCATTTTTAAAACGCGGATCATTGACAATGCCTTCCATCGCGATTTTATTCCAAGCAATTGCCCAAGGTCCCGTAGCATACGTCGTTGCAAGTAAAATAACACGTTTGGCAAAATGAGGATATTCAATGGACATACAAAGTCCTTGCATTCCTCCAAGAGATCCTCCAAGAATCGCATACGCCTCTTTTATACCAAGCCTCGTAAACAGATTCATTTGAGCTCTAACCATATCACTAATGGTAAGAACAGGAAATTTAAGACGTAAAGGTTCTTTGGTTTTAGGATTGATACTCATAGGTCCAGTAGAGCCAAAGCAGCTTCCTAATATGTTGACACACACCACACAATACTTGGTTGTATCAACAATTTTTCCATCGCCAATGAGTGGATCCCACCAGCCTGCTTTGGTTTCACCTTCATAGCGACCTGCTGCATGATGGCTTCCCGTAAGTGCGTGAAATATAATGATGACATTACTTTTGTCTTCATTCATTTCACCGTACATCTCGTATTTGAGATCATACGTTTCTAAAATACGTCCACTCTCTAAGTAGAGTGGTTCGTCAAAATGTTCTACAAAAGTTTGTATCTTCACAATTGACCTTATTTAAAATTGGGGCGATAAAACCGCCCCATCATTGATTAGTTAACGCGATAATTAGGTGCTTCATGTGTGATGATAACATCATGTACATGGCTCTCTTTAAGTCCCGCACTGGTAATTTCTACAAATTCTGCTTTTTCTTGATAATCAACAATATCACGTGCACCCACATAACCCATAGACGATCTTAAGCCTCCAACGAGTTGGAAAATAACATCACGAATGGAGCCAGCATGTGGTACACGTCCTTCGATACCTTCTGGAACAAGTTTATCCGCAGCGGTTCCCTCTTGAAAATAACGATCGCTACTTCCTTTTGTCATCGCACCAATACTTCCCATACCACGATACGTTTTGTATTGACGTCCTTGATACGTAATCAGTTCACCCGGACTCTCATCGGTTCCTGCAAGTAAACTTCCTACCATAACACTTTGAGCGCCTGCTGCTAATGCTTTTGCAAAATCACCAGAGTATTTAATACCACCATCGGCAATAACAGGTACACCATGTTTTCGACCAACTTCTGAACACTCTTCAATCGCTGAAATTTGAGGCACACCCACACCAGAGACGATACGTGTTGTACAAATACTTCCTGGTCCAATACCTACTTTAATGCCGTCCACTCCTGCAGCCACAAGTGCTTCAGCCGCTTCTGAAGTTGCGATATTTCCAGCGATAACATCAATTTTAAGCTCTTTTTTGATGAGTTTAACGGTATCGATAATGCCTTTTGAATGACCATGTGCAGAATCTAGAACCAACACATCAGCCCCTGCAGCTTCTAGTGCACGAGCACGGTCCAATTGACCCACACCAATCGCCGCACCTACACGAAGTCTACCAAAAGCATCTTTATTGGCATTTGGGTATTCTTGACGTTTTTTAAGATCTTTGATCGTAATAAGTCCTGCAAGTTTATTATTTTCATCAACTACTGGAAGTTTTTCTACTTTATTGGTTCTAAAAATGGCTTCTGCATCATCCAGAGTTGTACCTTTTTTTACAGTGATCAAAGGCATTTTTGTCATGAGTTCTTCTACTTTTTTAGAGTAGTCATTTTCAAAACGAAGGTCACGGTTTGTTAAAATACCAATGAGTGTTTCATTATCATCTTCAACAACAGGAACACCAGAAATACGGTATTCTGACATGATTTCTAATGCTTCACGCAATGTTGCTTTTGCTTTAATGGAGACAGGATCAATGATGATTCCACTCTCACTTTTTTTAACACGTCTAATTTCTCTTACTTGAGATTCAACATCCATATTTTTATGAATGATGCCAAGTCCGCCAAGGCGTGCCATCATAATAGCAGCTCTGTGTTCTGTAACCGTATCCATCGCCGCTGATACCAAAGGAATATTCAGTGTAATATTTTTAGTAAGTTGTGTTTTGATATCTACCTCTTTAGGTAAAATCTCTGAATATTTTGGTACCAACAATACGTCTTCAAATGTTAATGCTCTTTTTCTAATTTTCATGTGTTTCTCCTATAACCCTAATTCTCTCTCTAAGCTTAGCGCTCCATCCAGAAGTGCTTGCTCACCGTACGCTTGACCAATGAGTTGTCCTCCTACAGGAAGCCCTTTGCTATCCATACCAAGAGGAACAGAAATACCTGGAAGCCCTGCGAGGTTAAGTGAAATCGTATAAATATCACTCAAATACATCTCTAATGGATCTGCTTTTGAACCAAACTCAAACGCTGATGTTGGTGTGACTGGCATAAAAATCAGATCAGCCTCTTTAAAAATTGCCTCATACTGTGCTTTAATAAAATGACGAGCACGTTGTGCTTTAATATAGTATGCATCATAATATCCACTGCTTAAAACGAATGTCCCAAGAAGAATTCTACGCTTTACCTCTTCACCAAAGCCAAGGCTTCTACTTTGAATAAACATCTCTTTCAGATTTTCATTGCTTCCACGGTTTCCATAACGAACGCCATCATAACGGCTCAAGTTCGCACTTGCTTCTGCTGTTGCGATAACATAGTACGTTGCGATGTCATATTTTGAGTTAATGAAATTGCGATAAATAATAGTATGACCCGCTTTTTCAAGTGCACGAATACCATCCATCATACGCTCACGAACTTCTGGGCTTGCTTCATTCAAATAGTTCTCAATCACAGCGATCATCATTTTACGGTTCGCATTGAGTTTATCAGAAACACTCTCATGTGCTATATTTGCGCTTGTAGAATCTTTGGGTTCATGCCCTGCGATAATGTCATATAAAATAGCCGCATCTTCTACATTTTGAGTAATTGGTCCAATCTGATCCAGTGAACTAGAATACGCACCTAAACCATAACGACTGACTTTTCCATACGTTGGCTTAAATCCAACACATCCACAAAATGCTGCGGGCTGACGAATACTTCCACCCGTATCGCTACCAAGTGCTGCAATGGCAATGCCGCCAGCAACCGCAGCAGCACTACCGCCGCTACTACCACCTGGAACACAGTTTGGGTTGTGAGGGTTAAGTGTTTTTCCATAAAATGAAGATTCAGTAGAACTTCCCATCGCAAACTCATCCATATTGGTGCGACCAAATGGAGAGAGCCCATGACGAAGCATATTATCAATGACCGTCGCGTTATATGGAGCAACATAGCCTTGAAGAATGTTTGATCCACTGGTAATTTCCCAACCATTGACTTGAATATTATCTTTAATCGCAATAGGAATACCAGCGCCATATTCGCTAATACTTTTACCTGTTAACTGCTCAACATAAGCACCTAACGCTTTTTTAGCTTCTATTTCTTTTTTGAGGTCACTTCTAAACGCCTCAATCTCTTCTTTAGGAAGTTTTAACGCCTCTTTTAAGGTTATCACTTCATATCCTTTAACTTTTTCGTTCTTTGATTTACCAAATAAACACATACACCGATAACGGCAAAAATAGCGCCAATCGTTTCAAAAATGAAACTAAGCTCTACAGGGGAACTCAAATTAACCATTGAGTGCCTCATTACATCTATGGCAAAGTTCTTCTTCGCTTTTTGAACGGTATTTCCAACAACGTGGACATTTGCATTTTGACGCTTTTAAAATTTTAAAGCGATCATCTCCTACTTCAAAGACACCCATTTCACCACTCTCGTCATGCTCAATCACTTTACTGACCGTAAACCAATCTTCAGCATCTACTTTTTCAAGGGCTGCAACTTTTGGTGAGTTTGTTTGAAGTACCAATTCAAGCGTTGATTTGATGATTTTCTCTTTTTTAAGCGCATCCACAATTTCAAAGAATTTCTCACGCGCTTCTACCATATACGCTTCATCAAATGATGTTGCTATATTTGGAAGTGATGTGTAAACAAGATCAAATACACTCTCTTTTTTCAAAATAGCAGGAGCATACTCTAACATCTCATCAATCGTATAAGTGAGTGTTGGAGCCATTAACGCCATCAATTTCTCAGCAATGAGTGCCATCGCACTTTGTGCTGAAAGGCGAATAGAGTCATTTTTAGCATTACAATACAGTCTATCTTTAGAGATATCCAAGTAAATACCGCTAAGCTCTACTGCGATAAAATGGTTAAGAAGTGCAAACCCTTTGGAGAATTCGTACTCTTTAAAATAGCCTTCTACCTCATCAAAAACCGCTTTTGCATGTGCTAAAATCCACTGATCGAGTGTACCCATTTCTGAAACAGGCATGATCGATTCTAAATCATTGACATTCGCCAATAAAAATCTAAAGGTATTGCGGATTTTTCGGTATTGTTCACTGATTTGTTTTAAGATATTGTCACTGATTTTAAGATCGGTTGTGTATTCGCTTGTTCCAACCCAAAGACGTAAGATTTCAACACCGTACTGTTTTGCAACATCGCTTGGTGCAACCACATTGCCCTTAGATTTACTCATCTTCTCGCCCTTCTCATCGACCGTAAAACCATGTGTTAAGATTTTACTGTACGGAGCGATGCCATTATTTGCGGTACTGACTAAAAGAGAGCTTTGGAACCAACCACGGTGTTGGTCGCTTCCCTCTAAATACATCGTTGCAGGATAAGTACCCGCATCATAGTCACTTGATTGAAGAACGGCTTTCCATGTGCTACCACTGTCAAACCACACATCAAGGATGTCCATTACCTTTTCAAGGTCTTCTGGATTGTAGCCACTGTTGGCAACAAGGAGGTCTTTGATTTCTAGATCCCACCAAGCATCAGCACCTTTTTCTTGAAAAATAGCTGCGATATGCTCTACAATTTTAGTATCAAAAATAGGCTTACCTGTTTTTTTGTCTCTAAAGAAAGCAATTGGCACACCCCAGTCACGTTGTCTTGAGATACACCAGTCAGGTCTATTTTCAATCATCGAACCTAAGCGATTGATGCCCGATTTTGGATAGAAACGTACTTTTGAGATTTCGTCCATCGCCATTTTACGTAGACTCTCACGTCCAGAAACTGCTTCATCCATTGCAACAAACCACTGTTTTGTCGCACGATAAATAACTGGCTGATGGGTTCTCCAACAAAACGGATACGAGTGGGTAAACTTTGAACATTTAAGTAATGCGCTTCCAAGAAGTTCTAAAATACGTTCATTGCTTTTGAAAATATGTTCTCCAACAAACGAAGCCGCATCAGGAAGTAGTCCTAAGCGAACTACTGTTTCATCGTAACAGCCTCTCTCATCTACTGGCATAACCACTTCTAAACCGTAACGAAGTCCTACTTTATAGTCCTCATCACCATGTCCTGGTGCGGTATGAACACATCCACTACCACCGTCCATCGTAACATGTTCACCTAAAACACATTGTGAATTTCTGCCATTTAGTGGGTTAATTGCAAAGCTATTTTCAAGAATATTCGCTTTAAATGTTTTGACAATCTCACCTGCAATAACGCCTTGTTCAACAAGTTTTGCATGTAAAGGCTCTGCTACGATATAACCATCACTGGTAAGTACATAATCCTCATCGGGGCTAAAGGCAATACCTACGTTTGCAGGTAATGTCCAAGGTGTTGTTGTCCAAATAATAACAGATGCATCACTGCTGATATCCAGTTTTGCTTTTGCTTCGCTACTTAGTTTAAACGCAACAAAAATAGAGTAGTCTTCTTTGTCTTCGTACTCCACTTCAGCTTCTGCTAAAGCACTTCTTGCAGCCCACGACCAATACACAGGCTTGCTTCGCTCAATGAGTAATCCTCGATTTGCTACACCACATAATGCGCGATAAATATCTGCTTCAAATTTAAACTTCATCGTCATATAAGGGTTATCCCAATCGCCAATAACACCTAATGACTTAAACTCTTCTCTTTGAATATCAATGAACTTTCGTGCGTGTTCGCGGCACAATTCTCTAATTTTACTCTTAGGGAGTGCATCTTTTTTTTCTTTTCCAAGATTTTTTTCCACTTGCTGCTCAATTGGCAAACCATGACAATCCCAGCCTGGAACATAGCGCACTTTTTCGCCAAAGAAATAATGTGTTTTAATAATCACGTCTTTAAGAATTTTATTGAGTGCGTGACCGATGTGAATGTGCCCATTTGCATACGGAGGGCCATCATGAAGAATAAATGTTGTGGGGGCATTTTCTCTGTTTTGAATCATTCTAGCATAAGCACTTTCCTCTTTGGAAAACCACTTTGCATATCGAGCAGGCTCATTTTGGGGTAGATTGCCTCTCATTGGAAAATCAGTTTGAGGAAGAAGCAAGGTCTCTTTATAGTCCATTAATAATCTCTCCTTGGAAGCTACGCAGCAGTGAAAAAATTTTACATGTAAGCGTCTCTTAAAATGAGGCAAGTTTATCTAAAATCTATTTAAGAAGCACTTACGCATTCGCAAGATGCTATAATACAAACTAAAAAAGGTATTCCTATGAAAAGCTCTTTGATCGTAGTCGGTAAAGCACTGCGATACAATCTGCCATTTTTAAATTACATCCATGCAACCATTACGAAGCATATTGACTTACCGGATCAAACCGTTTATATCGATAAAAATGACAAAGATCTCTTTTTTGTATTGGAAGAGTCCATTGCACACGCTGATGAAATCGTCATCGTTACATCTCATGATAGTTTCAATTTAGTCAATAAAGTTATCGCTACTCTTGGAGAAGAATCGCTAGAATTAAAAGCTGGCATGCTCATTCCCTCCAAAGCTGTACGCTTTGAAGAAAATAGCTATTTGTTAGCACGCGATGGAAAGCACATCAATGTCATTAAAGCATGCGAAAATAAAAAGCTACCTCTTATACTCATTGAAAATAGCAATAGTTCTGAACTTTTCTCTATTATCAATATTGACGAAGACTCTTTAAAAATTCTTGTTGAACCTCTTGCTCAAAACTATGAAATACGTATAACTCCTACCACTATCGTTGATGGATGGATTATGGTTGAAGCTATTTCTAACAAGTATGGTAACTTGGAAAGCTTTTTTAAAGCCATTAAATCTTTACTTCCTACAAAAGTCATCAATCACCCTGATGTTATTGAGCATATTTCACACTGCTTGCAAAAAGAAGGCAAAACTCTGAGCATTGCAGAAAGTTGCACAGGAGGTCTTATAGCATCTATGTTAACAAAACGTGCAGGTATCTCTGCGATCTTTAAAGGTGGCATTGTCTCTTATGGAAATGAAATTAAAGAATCATGGCTTGGTGTAAGCCCTGATACCATTGAGCGTTTTGGTGCCGTAAGTGAGCTATGTGTACGTGAAATGCTAGAAGGTGTACTCAATGCCAGCTTATCAGATTATGCCATTGCAACCAGTGGTATTGCAGGTCCAGATGGTGGAAGCATTGAAAAACCAGTCGGAACAGTTTATGTGGGTGCTCGTAATAAAGAGGGACATATTATGATCGAAAGACTCCTATTAGAGGGGGATCGCGAATACATTCAAACCCAAAGTGCATACCATGCTTTGAAGTTACTTTTACATGTTGGTGAAAATATTTTTTTAAAAAGTGAAAAAATGTCTTGACAAATGAATTTTTTTTCTCTATAATTTCAGCCTCATTACGAGAAGAACGGTGAATGACTCGTTAGCTCAGCAGGTAGAGCATCTCCCTTTTAAGGAGGTGGTCGATGGTTCGAATCCATCACGGGTCACCATTCATTTTTGTGCGACCCCATCGTCTAGTGGTCCAGGATCCCGCCCTTTCACGGCGGTTACAGGGGTTCAAATCCCCTTGGGGTCGCCAAATTATTTTCTTCTTTAATGTCCCTTTTGGTCGTTTAGCTCAGTTGGTAGAGCGCCACCCTTACAAGGTGGATGTCAGAGGTTCGAGTCCTCTAACGACCACCATATGCGCGGCGGTAGTTCAGTTGGTTAGAATATCGGCCTGTCACGCCGGGGGTCGCGGGTTCGAGCCCCGTCCGCCGCGCCACTTTTTTCCCTCAGCATTTTCTTATTATGTTATGAAACTGCCTGAGCATGACTCGTTAGCTCAGCAGGTAGAGCATCTCCCTTTTAAGGAGGTGGTCGATGGTTCGAATCCATCACGGGTCACCATTGTCCTAAACAAACACACTTGTGCGACCCCATCGTCTAGTGGTTAGGACACCGCCCTCTCAAGGCGGGAACGGGGGTTCAAGTCCCCCTGGGGTCGCCATTTCTTCTTAAATACGATTTCCTCTTTGATTAATCCCTTCATTTTCATACAAATCAATTTCACGTTTATACTCTGGATTTGTTTTTTTGAGTTCTTCATCCATAAAGGCAATTAGTTTTGCATCGGCATTACGATGACTTGCTATCAATAAAACAAAATTGAGATATATCTTAGAGACTTTTGGCGCAACGCCTTTTTCTTTAACAGGAAACGGGCAATCTTTTGCAGCCCTTATAATGGCATTTGCAAGTTCATTGCGTGTTGAAGTACGTTTAGCAGCAATTTCAATAAGCGCTTCAATAGCAATTTTTTGTTCTTTTTCTTTTTGTTCTGGTGTAGGAGTTGGCGATTCAATAACAACTGTTTTTTGTAAATTCGCAACGACAATAAAAAGAGAGATAAGAACAATGGCAATAACAGCGATTATTGAGATGATGAGATAATTCTCTTGCATACAGGAGTCTCTTAAGTTTTTGCCTATTATAGCACAACTTAAAAAGAGGGAACATATCCCTCTTTTGTTTTATAAAGTTTTTGCGATATCGCGTTTAGGGAAAGCTATGGCTATGACTGCCACAACAATTGCAACGGTATAGTAAACAAATGTCGGTACAGGGATTGGATCTCCTGAGGCATAAGAGTGCATACCTGAAAGATAGAAGTTAACGCCAAAATATGTCATGATAATGGACGCAAATGTAACGGTTGATGCGACAGCGAATGCAAAAGGCGTATTGAGCTTTGGAATAAACCTAAAGTGAACAACTGCTGCATAAAATAAAATAGATACCAATGCCCATGTCTCTTTTGGATCCCAACCCCAGTATCTTCCCCATGACTCATTTGCCCAAACACCGCCCAAGAAGTTACCTACAGTAAGAAGACTTAGTCCCAAGATCATTGCCATTTCATTAATGCGCGTTGCTTCAACAATGTTCCGGTCAATCTCCTCATTACGTTTTGTTTTAGTCTTATTGCGTAAGATAAATAGAATCAACGTGAAAAATCCTAAAAGTGAACATAAACCTAAAAAGCCATAGCTTGCTGTAATAACGGAAACGTGAATGTTCAACCAGTATGATTTAAGGACTGGTACTAAATTTGTAATTTGAGGATCCATCCAACTCAAGTGAGCAACAAACAAGGTCACACCCGTCAAAATAGAGGTTAATGCAAGTGATACCACTGATTGACGAGAGAAGAAGATACCTGCTAATGCTATTGCCCATGCAATATAAATCATTGATTCATACCCATCACTCCATGGAGCATGTGTCGAAATGTACCATCTTAGCCCTAATCCTGCCGTATGAATTACAAACGCTACAAAATTGACGCCTAATACAATTTTAGTAACCATTCCTATACGTAGTGTTGATTTCACCATTTTTGCAAAAATGAAACAGAGTAGTACTAAACCACTGAGTAAATACACAGGAGTTAAGCGATCAAAAATCTTGGCATGATTAAAGAAAATCTCCGCTTTAATGCGGCTTTCACTTGGAATAATTTCTGACCCATATTGTTCTTGATACGATTGGAGTTTATCAACAGCTTTATTAGCATTTTGCCAATTACCTTTTTCTAATCCTTCTCCAATAGCTTCAAAATAACCTCCAAGAAGTGCTCTAACTTCATCACCTTCTTGTTTAGAAAAACTTCCAACTGCTTCCTGAGGTGCAAACCAACGTTTATTTAGGTCATTTTGTTTAGGAATCATTTTGAAAACTTCACCTGTATAAACCATATAACAGATATTAACACGCTCATCTACTTTTAACACATCTTTATCAAATTGATTACGAAGGGCAGGTTTTTTACGATTGGCTTCTTCTGAATATTTTGTTAATTTAAAACCGTGATCGCCCTCTTTCTCAAAAAAATCATTAAAAGAAGCATATTTTTGATTTTCTGGAATTCCAATAATTTTTTTAAGTTCAGGGTGAAATACCTTAATAATAGGTATCGCTTGCCACTCACCAGGAGAACTCATCATACTAAGCGCTACTTGATTTGCACTCATTCCTTCAAAAGTTGCACTGCCATAAATCTTGTTGAGAAGTTCTGTTGAAACGGTGTCAATAGGTTTAATTCTTCCATCTACACTTTGAACGAGTAATCTTCCAAATTTATCGGAATGTTTTGCATCATATTGCTTTAAAAAAGTTAGATATTCTTGTGTTGTATACGTTGTTGCTGCATGTAAGCTATTTCCTTGCATTAAAGCAAAGCCCATAAAAAGGGCTAAAAGAATCGATTTCATTTTGCTCATATCTTTTTGTACCATTCCTGCAAGCTTACGGAAACGACTTTTTGAATTCAGAAGATTGAAAAAGAGTCCAATCGATAATAACAGATACCCTAAATAGGTTGGTAATTTTCCAGGATCATTATTGACAGACAAGATCGTTCCTTTTTCATCTTTATCGTAAGAGCTTTGGAAGAATCTAAAACCTCGATAATCAAGTACATGATTCATATAAATACGAAATGGCATATGAACTCCTTTTTCACTATCGACAACTTCTACTTCACTTGCATATGACATAGGTGACATAGAACCAGGATAACGATCTAATTGAAATTCATTAAGCTTAATGCTAAAAGGAAGTGTAAAGAGTTGAGCTCCCCATTCGAAAACGAATGGAACACCTGCAATCATCTCTTTCGTTTGTTGTCCTTCGCTTCCTTTGCCTTGTCCAAACATAGCTATCTCTTTCGTTTCCCCTTTATAGGTTGCATCAACGATAACTGCTGAAATTGAATTGCCTTTGCCCATAGGATTTTTATCGGCAACGACTTTCTCTTTACCTTTGAGTCCAATATATCGTGGAGCAAAATTTACATTTCCAATAGTGTAGAGCTGGTTTGTAACAAAATCTTCTTTTTTATCAGCTTCATACTCACCACGTTTATTTTCTGCCATTTTAAACCATGCAATTTTCGACTTTGATGTAAAATAGAACTTACCATCTTCAAGGGTAAAACGAATTTCCTCTTTACGACTTTGCGAAGGTTTGCCATTAAAACTAAAGACGTACTCGCTTGTTTCGTATGTATCCCCCTCTTTTAAAACAACACTCAAACTTTCACCATAACCACTTAGCATCATTGAAATCATCGGAACACCTGATGGATCATCAACCACTTTTGCGGTAGCGTTTGGAAGATACTCTTTAAATTTAACGGTTGCTTTATCTCCAGCGACATCAAAACTAAAAGAAAAATTATTATGACCTACTTGCGAGATAAGCTGAGGATGACTATAGCTGTAAGATTTTCCGTCTTTAAGAGCGTTTGCCTGAATGAATGCATCACTTGAAAGTACTTTGTTTTCTTGCATACCATTTCTTACATGCAAGGTTCCTTCAAAACCAAAGTAGCGTGTCATTCCAGAACCAATAAGAATAAAAATAAAACTGATATGAAATATAAAAGAAGGTAGTTTATCGAGTGTATAAATTTTATATCGAATGATATTGTAAATTAGAATAAGTCCTAATGCAACCTGTAGTAACTCAAACCACCATGAGGTATATATTAGTGCCCAACTCGTCTCGACACCAAAATCATTTTCAATAAAAGTTGCAACTCCACTAAATAGTCCAAAAAACACTAAAAGGATGATGGCTGTCTTCATCGAAAAAACCTGCTTCAATACAAAATCCATAAAACTCCCTTACCTGGAAAATGAGACTTTTTTAATAACCTTTGTTACATAAAATATCCAAAGGGTTATCGAAAAAGTCTATGAGTTATGTTACCTTTTTAGAGTAAATAATTTATAAATCATTAAAGAAGAGAAAACCTCCTGATTTAGGAGGTTTACATGCAGAAAAAAGTTGGTTTAACCACCGAGATATTTTTTGCGGATAGTGTCATCACCGATCATATCTTTTGCAAGACCGTTCATAACGATTTTACCATTTTCCAAGACATACGCTTTATCAGATATTTTCAGTGCAGCAAAAGCATTTTGCTCAACCAAAAGAATTGTGATTCCTTCATCACGCAAACGCATAATAATCTCAAACACTTCACCTACAATTTTAGGAGCAAGTCCAAGACTAGGCTCATCAAGCATCAACAATTTTGGTTCGCCCATGAGTGCTCTAGAAATAGCTAACATTTGCTGTTCACCACCACTCATGGTGCCTGCAAGTTGATAGCGTTTGTCTTTGATTCGAGGAAATAGTTCATACATCGTATCACGAAGATGCTCGTAGTTCTCATCATTATTAAATGCACCCATGCGTAAATTTTCCTCAACCGTCAAGTTAATGAAAATTTTACGTCCTTCTGGAACCAATGAAAGTCCATGTTGAACCAGTGTATGAGTTTTGTGATTACGTGTATCATAACCTAAAAAATTAATGTCACCTGTTTTTTTAACGCTATTGAGTAAGGCTTTTAACGTTGAACTTTTACCCGCACCATTCGATCCGATCAAAGAGACGATTTCTCCCTCTTTAACCTCAAAATCAATCCCTTTAACAGCCTCTATGAGTCCATAATAGACATGTAAATTTTTAACACTAATCATTATGAAAATCTCCTAAATACGCTGCTATAACTTCAGGGTCTTGAATCGCATCAGCTGGTTTACCCTCAAAAATTGTTTTACCATAATCTAATACTAATACTTTATCGCATAACTGATTGACAAACTTCATATCGTGTTCAATTAAAAGAACCGTCAAATCAAAATCTACACGTGCTTTTTTAATAATATCTCCCAACTCTTCCGTTTCAGATGGGTTCATACCAGCAGCTGGTTCATCAAGGAGTAAAAGTTCAGGATTGGTCGCTAATGCTCTCGCAATTTCAACTTTTCTTTGCTGTCCATAGCTTAGATCAACAGCCTTTTCGTGGGCAAAAGAGCTCATCCCAAAATAATCCAAAATTTCCATTGAGCGCTCTTTAATACGTCTTTCTTCACTAATAAAACGAGGGAAACGCAAAATTGATTCAACAAATCCATAACGAGCTTGGAAATCAAAGCCTATTAGAACATTGTCCAAAACACTCATACTTGAAAAAAGTCTAATATTTTGAAAGGTTCTTGCAATACCTTTACGTACAATATGATGTGGCTTCAAACCATTAATTGCTTCATTTCTAAAAATAACTTGACCTGAACTTGGTGTGTAATTACCAGTAATGATGTTAAACATAGTTGTTTTACCAGCACCATTAGGTCCAATAAGTCCAAAAATTTCCTTAGGCGCAACGCTAAAACTGGTCTCTTTAATGGCAGTGACGCCACCAAAATTTTTAGTGACATTATCAATTTTTAAGATCATTTGCCACCCTTTTTACGCCATTTTAAAATATCTGTTAATTCGCGTTTACCCATAATACCTTCACGTGCAAAAAGCATAATAAAAATAAGGATGAGAGAGAAAACAACCATACGCATACCCGGCATTGCTGCTGTTTCATATCCAAAAAGATGCATTGGCTCATCCAAGAAGCGCATCCATTCACTTCCTCCCATAACAAATACCGTACCAATAATAGCACCGGTTGTGCTTCCAAGTCCACCAAGAACGATGATAATTAAAAGCTGGAATGTAAAGAAGAAGTCAAATAGATCAGGAGAAATACTGGTAAGTAACGCAGCCAAAAGACCACCACCGACACCTTCAAAAAAGGCACTGGTACAAAATGCAAGTGTTTTAGCTTTAAATGTATTAACACCCATTGCAATGGCAGCATCTTCATCATCACGAACTGCTTTCATTGCACGGCCAAATTTAGAATTTATGATATTGAGTACAACAATGACAGCAACCATTGCAATACCCCCTGTCCAATAAAGATTGGAAAACTCTGGAATATCATTGAGCCCTAATGAGCCATTGGTAACTTCAGGATGGTTAATTGCCAAAATCTTAATGATAAATCCAAATCCAAGTGTAACAATCGCTAAGTAATCTCCACGAACTCTAAATACAGGGAAAGAGAGAATCGCAGCTAATGTGGCAGCAAAAAAACCACCTAAAAGGAGTGCTACAACAAAATTGGCATGAAGAGTCAAAACAAAAGGATACGGATCAACGATTGCATACTGATACTGCTTCGCTTCTGGGCTAACCAATAATAACGCAGCGACATAAGCACCGATGGCGACAAAACCATTAGGCTCAAGCGAAAACTGACCTGTCACACCATTGATAAGGTTGTAACTTACTGCCAAAATAATAAAAATAGCAATGTTATTTAGAATCCTTACAGTATATTCGTCAAAATGTGTATTAGCAAACCAAATAAACCAGAGTGTAATAACGACAAATGAAATTTTTAATAATTGTTCTTTTTTTATCATAAAACTATTCATTTTAAAACCTACTTTTTTCAAAATCAATACCCAAAATACCTGTGGGCTTAAAAAGAAGGATTAAAATCAAAAAGATAAATGCAAATGCATCTTTGTAACCACCAAGTTCAGGGAAGAATGCAATGACAACGACTTCAGTAAAACCGATAATTAATCCTCCAAGAACGGCTCCACCAACACTACCGATACCACCAACAACAGCTGCAGCAAAAGCTTTCAGTCCTACAAGTACACCCATCATAGGCTCAACTGAAGGGTAATTTACTGCCCAAAAGATACCACCAACTGCCGCAAGCGCTGAGCCCATACCAAACACCAAAGTAATGATGCGATTCGCATCTATACCCATAAGGTTCACTGTTCCAACATCAAAAGCAAGAGCACGAATGGCCATGCCATATTTTGTTTTATACAACACCCATAAAATAATTGCTAATAAAAATGCTGTGATGATAGGCACTATAATAGCCGAAATTGGCATCGTTAATCCTATAAAATCAACAACATTTTCTAAGTATGCAGGTACAGGAAATGCTCTAGGAACACCTCCAAAGAATACGTTAAAAGCATTTTCAAGAAAAAAGCTTACACCAATAGCAGTAATTAGAAGAGAGATTTTAGGGGCACTACGTAGTGGTCTATACGCTATACGGTCACTTGCCATACCTAAAAGTGCTGAACCTACAATAGCTAAAAGAACGGCTGCTCCAAAAGGAAGTTCTAAAACAGCAATACCAAAAAAACCTAAAAATCCACCTACCATCATAATATCGCCATGCGCGAAATTGATGAGCCTTAATACTCCATACACCATGGTATACCCAATGGCAATGAGTGCATACATACTGCCAAGGCTAAAGCCATTGACCATTTGCTGCATAAACATGATTAAATCCAAATAGATTCTCCTAAAATATTTTAGAGCAATGCTCACTGATTAAAATGAAAATTGCTCTAAAATCTCTCTTTACACTTTTACGTGTAAAGAGAGAAAAAACTTATGGATTAACAGTTGCTTTATAGACTGCTTTTGCGTTTTGAACGACTTTGATAACAGCTGAACGTGTTGAGTTACCTGATTTATCAATGTTGAGAACGCCAGAAACACCTTCGAAATTGACAGTTGATTTGATAGCATTATTGATACATACGCTATCTTCTGGGTTTGCACAACGATTCATTGCATCAACCATAACGTTGTATGCATCTGCACCAAGAGCTACGAATGAATTCATATCTTGTTTACCCGTTTTTTTAGCATATGCTGCAATGAAATCTTTTGAGCGTTGTGTAGGAGGTGCACCATAGTCGAAGAAATCTGTAAACATATAACCTTCAACCGCATCGCCACCTAAGTCAATAAAGGTTTGGTTAGCAACACCATCTCCCGAGAACATCGGTTTAGAAAGTCCAATTTGTTTTGCTTGACGAGCAATCATAGAAACTTCTGGATGGTACATTGGGAGGAACATAAAGTCAGGGTTTGCTGCTTTGATTTGAGAAACAACCGCTTTAAAGTCTTTATCGCCTGAGCTTACCTTAATCTCTTTTACAATTTTACCACCAGCTTTTGTGAAAGCATCTGTAAATGCTTTTGCAAGTCCTAAAGAGTAAACTTGTGCTTGATCAACAACAACGACTGCTGTTTTAAGCTTAAGATCTTTTGCTGCATAGTTCGCAACAACTGCACCTTGGAAAGAGTCAGTAAAACAAACACGATTTGCGAACTCTTTTTGCTCTGTTAACTTATCATTAGTTGCAACAGGAGCAATCACAGGGATTTGCTTTTTCTCAGCAATAGCCATAACCTGAGCTGTGTTAGTACTGGTTAATTCACCAATAATACCTACAACTTTATCAGAACTGATAAGTCTTGTAGCAGCATTTGCTGATTCAACTTTGTCACCTTTGGTATCAATAAGTACCAATTTAACAGTGTCCCCATTTTTGAGCTTTGGCTGCAAAGAGTTTGCAAACTCAATACCTTCATACGCAGTTTGTCCATACGCAGCGAGTGGTCCACTCATAGACATCGTAACACCTACATTGATCTCTTTAGCAACTGAAGATGATGCTAAAACAGCAACCGATGTAGCAAGCAGAGCTAGTTTCTTCATGAAAACTCCTTAGTGTAGTTATAGAAATATAGTACAAAAAAGTTACTTAAGAATGAATGTGAAGTTTTGAAGATGTTGTATAAAAAATATGCAATTAAAAAATGTTACGAAAAGAAATAGAAGAGCTCCACCCCAAAAGGGGCGGAGAGAAGAAAAATAGAATTAGAATTTATAGTTAGCTTTAACCCAAAGGTCATTACCACTTGCATCTTTTCCTTTGTCTTCAAATTCAGCACCAAGTTTGAAACCTTTTAAAGCGCCATCAAATTTGTAAGAACCATAAATTGATGTAAAAGAAGCTTTTTCATTAGTAACATCATAGTCAGCTTGGACATAACGTGCACCAATATTTGCAGCTGCAGTTACATCGTAATTAATATCTACGAGATAAGCTTTTGTGTCTCTTACATAACCAGGAGAAGAAATCACCGCATCTGTATACAATAAATCTGCACCATTGCCTAACCCAGACACAAGCTCGCCTAATAGTACGTTATCGTCGCTAGTTTGAGAATAAGCAACTGTACCATTGATACCTTTATAGCTTAGCCCTGCTTTGAAAGCATAGCTACTAATTGTATCATCTATACCGACACTTAATGAACTGTCAATTTTGTTATAGTAATATTGAGCACCCAATGTATAGCCTAATTCACTTGCTTTACCTTCATATAAGGCTTCAATATAAGCTAACTGAGCAATATCAAATGCGTTTGCATATGCTGCTGTTAATGTTAAACCAGTAATTGATTTATTAATAATTGCAAGTGTATATGCACCATCTTCAGCTTCTACCGGTAATTGCCCTATTGATAAAGAACCTGTTGCAAAGTATTTTGTAAATTTACCAATTCCATCATTGTAGTTTGTTCTATCTTGACCTTTTTGTACGTATCCAGCAATTAAAGTAGTATTGGGAAGGTCTGTATTAATAATTGCTGCACCTTCAAATGCATCTTTGATAACACGTGAACCACTGGAAGCAACAAGTGGAGTATCTAAAAACATGCGGCCAACAAGTGCTGTTGTTTTTCCAAGAGTATATGAGAGATACGCTTCAGAAATTTGAGCACCTGGTCCATACATTGAATATTTATAATCATCTTTTGCACCATGATCAGCAAAAGGAGAAGAACTACCTTGTGCTGTCAAGTTCAAACCAAAGCCATAAAGTGTATCTGTTTTATAATTTAACAAAACACCTGTTGTAAAAATGCTGTCTTTATCACCAACATCATCTTTGTTTGAAAAATAGTAAGCTTTGAGTTCACCACTTACTTTACCATTTTTGAATGCATCAGCAAGATTATCTGCTGCAAATGAGCTAGATGTAAGTCCAGCAACAACGATAGCCGCCAAGCTAAGTTTAGCTAATTTCATATTTTCTCCTTGAAAATGTTTATTACCATTTGGTTACAAAAAGAAGTATACAAAAAAAAATACTAAAGTCAACTAAAATGTGTGATGAAAAAGTAAGCTTTTTAGAATTTAAACATAATTTGAAAGATTTTGAAGAAGCAGTGGCTAAATACCACTGCTATATAAATTTAAGAATTGTTCAAATTAGAATTTATAATTTGCTCTAAATCTATATTCTTCTGAGGTTACAGTAGCCGCTGTTCCTTTGTCATTTTTATTATTTTCGTATTGCAATGATGCTGTAAATCCTTTAAGCGCACCAGAAAATGCATATGTTAAATCAACAGCTGCATCTTTCCAATCTCCACTAGTTTGAGCAGATCCTTGATCAGCAACAGCATAAATGACATATGTACTCAATCCACTGATTCCTACATTTGTAAAATCGTAAGAAATTTTACCTTGATAAGAGTTAGTATCTCTAGCATATGAATGACTTGATGTTAAAATACTGCCAGTATAGGTACTATCTGGTCCATTACCAAGTCCTGCAATTAAATCATCACTTTTATCACTTGTTGCCATTGCAAAACTAATACCAAATCCAGCAAGTTCATTAATACTAATTCTACCGCCTAAGTAACTACCTTGAAGTAAGTAGCTATCAAGTGCAGAATCTGTAGATGAAGCACGATACATTGCATCAAAGCCTAATTTAAAACCATTCATTGGGATAACATAATTTGCTTCTAAGTGATAAATGCTCGCATCGCCAAGATGTGCAACATCATTAGCAAGAGCATATTGTCCTGTTAATGTTAATCCAGTAATTGATTTATTAATAATACCTGCAGTATAAGCATCGTCAATATATGCTTTGCTTACAGAGGCACCTTTGCCAGTTGAGAGAGCATATACCTTACTAAAATCACCAATACTACCATAATCTGTTGTATTTTCTAATGTACTTGTTCTACCTTGAAACTTATTAACATATCCTGCTATTAATGTTGTTTGAGGTATATCAGTATTTACAAGAGTTGCACCTTCAAATGACTCTTTTACCATACGAGAGCCACTACCACTGACTAACGGTGTAGAGATAAATTGACGGCCAATTTTGACATCTGTTTTGCCAATTGCATAACCTAAATATGCTTCTGAAAGAACTGCACCTGAACCATACATATCACCTTTGTACATATCTTTAGAACCATTGACTCCAGCAGCTCCATCAGCAAAAGGAGCATAATTTGACTGAAATGTTACACCAGCTCTAAAGCCCATTAAAGCATCTGTGACATAATTTAACATTACACCTGTACTTAAGATATTCTCATGTGTTGTGCCACTCGCTGCGCCATTGTCTCTATCAAAGTACCAAGCTTTAAGCTCACCATTTACTTTACCATTTTTGAATGCATCAGCAAGTGTATCTGCTGCAAATGAGCTAGATGTAAATCCAGCAACAACTATTGCCACCAAGCTAAGTTTAGCTAATTTCATACTTATCTCCTTAAGTTTGATAATAAATGCACGTTAGTATACACTAAAGAAGTGACGCGAAAATGATTTTTTTGATAATTTATTAAATATTGGAAAAGAAGAAGAAGAAGATGTAGTAGAAGGCGGCAAAATATTACCGCCTTTTAGAATTAACTATAAATTAAAATTTGTAGTTAGCTTTAAACCAGAAATCGTGTCCATCAACATCTTTTGACCAGTCTTGGTAAGAGACATCTGCTTGAAGACCTTTAAGTGCACCAGTAAAATTATAAATAGCATAAATATCTGTATAAACTCTATCTTGTAAACCTACAGCTGCAGAATCTACAGATACACTTGTATATCTAGCACCAGCTAATAAGCCAATTTGTTTAAAGTTATAATTTGCATCAACAGAATACGCTTTAGTATCTCTGTCATATGTTCCTGTTTTACTTGAATACGCTTTTGCAAATGCAGTTTGAGCACCACCGCCTAAACCTGCGCCACCATCAATGCCTGCAACTGTATTGTCATCAGTAATTTTAGTATAAGCAACGTAGGTATTAAAATCTGCAAAGCCTAAGCTTAACTTCGCACCATACATTGTACCTTCATCAGCATTACCTTCCCAATCAGCCATCTGATAGTTCGCTGCTAAACCATAAGTAAATTCGCCAGCCTTACCTGCATACGCAGCTTCTGCATAATACATATCAACTAAATTGACAATTTCCGCCCATTGAGCTGTCAAAGTTGTACCAGGAATTGACTTATTAATTGCGAGCAATGTATATGCATAATCACCTTCACCAACTGAGGCACTCATGCTATCAAGAGTTACAAATTTACCTACATTACCAGCACTATCTGTTCTTGCTTGGTATTTAGTTACAACACCAGCTGCCAATGTTGTTTGTGGAAGATCTGTATTTGTTACAACAGCACCTTCAAATGCTTGTTTAATCATACGTGATCCAGAACCATTAACAAGTGGAGTAGAAATAAACTGACGACCAACTTTTGCTGTTGTTTTGCCAATTGAATATTCTACATAAGCTTCTGAAAGAACTGCACCTGAGCCATATTCATCTGCTTTAAAATCACTTTTTGCTGTTCCAGCTTGAGATAATGAACCATCAGCGAATGCTGCATAGTTTGATTGGAATGTAGCACCTAATTTAAAACCATAAAAACTATCAGTTACATAACCAAGAACAACACCAGTATTAAAAATGTCAGAATTAATCGCTTTTGCAGCAGCATTATTAGCTGTTGCAGATCCTTCTCTATCGAAGTACCATGCTCTCAACTCACCAGATACTTTACCGTTTTTAAATGCGTCAGCAAGAGTGTCTGCCGCAAAAGAGCTAGATGCAAGACCTGCAACTACCATAGCCGCCAAGCTAAGTTTAGCTAATTTCATATTATCTCCTTGAATTTTTTTGAAGGCGAGGTAAGTCTATCACAAAAAATAATAAATTACAATAAATCTCTAAAGAAAATGTCACATTTGACGGCTTTTGTAATGATGTTGTTATCAATGAAGTTACTAGAAAATGTAGATGTAAACTTTATTTTACATAATGAATTCTGAATAAAACTAAACTCAATTTACCCTATAGAAAAGCTAAACACAATGCAGCATTTCCTCAAAAAAGATTATTTTATACAATAACAACGCTAGAAAAATTCTAGCGTTATATCAGCTTTTACTAAATATAGTCTTTTTCAAAGCAGATTGTTTGCCTTATTTTTCCAGTATGTTATTTTACAGCTTGAACTTTTTTGATAAGATCCTCACCTATAACACTATAAAATTGTGGATAAATTGCATCCATTTCTTTTTGCCATGCTACTTTTTGCTCTTGACTTAATGTATGAATTTTAAAATTTACAGAAGTTTTTGCATACTCATTTAGCTTTGTAAGCATTTCGTCATCATCTTGAGCGGCTAGTTTTCTTTCGTATTCTGTTGCTTCTTTCATCGCTTGAAGAATCATTGGTTTCAAATCCGCTGGAAATTTTTTCCAAAAACTTTCACTCATAATCACCAAATAACCAAGATAACCATGATTTGAAAGTGTTAGATCTGTTTGAACTTCATAAAACTTTTTAGTATAAAAGTTTGAAAGTGGATTTTCAGTGCCATCTACTGCACCTTGTTGCAATGCTGAGTAGACTTTTGAAAATGGTAACACTTGAGGATTTGCGCCAACCGCTTTAAATTGTGCTTCTAGAACATGAGAATTCATAACACGAAATTTTTGTCCTTCCGCATCCTTTGGCATCAAAATAGCTTTTTTATTAGAAGAAAGCTGTTTAAAACCTGCATCCCAATAATCAAGGGCTACAAACCCTTTTGCGGTAACCTTATCTTTGAGGATTTGCCCAACTTCACCATCTAAGACTTTATAAAGATGCTCTTTGTCTCTAAAAATAAATGGAAGATCGAAAAGCTGCATTTCAGGAACAATATTTGTAAATTTTGAAAAGCTCGGCATCGCAATGTGTACATTCCCAAGTTTAAGTGCTTTTATCTCTTCACCATCGCCATATAATTGAGAGTTTGGAAAGACAACAACCTCTACTCTACCATTTGTAAGTTCACCAACTCGTTTTGCAAAAAAGTCAGCTCCCATACCTTTAGGAGTGTTTGGACTAACAACATGCGTTAATTTAATCGTATATTCTGCTGCAATCGCAGATGAGACAAGAAGCGTTGTAGCTACCATAATTTTCAGCAATTTAGTCATATCAACTCCTTATTCAAACTATATAATTTTACTATTGATTATAGATGAATGTTATGCCAAAATTATCTATATATTTATATAGGGAGGAACTACACAACAAATAAACGTTAAGAAGTTTCTTTTTGTAACTCATTACATAAAATAGGCTTTGTTTATTTTACACTACAGTTTGTAGCCGATCCCTTGTATATTTTTCAAAGTACCCTCTGGTAGTTTTTTTCTCAAGTTTTTAATCATAAGACGCAATGCGTTAAGGCTCATGTATTCGCTTTCCCACAAATTTTGCTCTATTTCTTCATATGTAATAATAGAATCTTTTTCCAAAAGAAGTTCGATTAATTTTGCTTCTTTTTTTGTAAGTTCATAAAGTTCACTATGATGTGTAATGATTTTTTGCATAGAGTCATAGTACCAATCAGGTGCTAATTCTTGTAAATGCGCTTTCTCTTTTGCTTGTAAAAATTTTTCAAGTGCATCAAAAAGTTTAGGTTCTGTAATAGGTTTAACAATGTAGCGAAGTAAAGAAAGTTCAATCGCTTCAAGCATAAAGTCAACTTCAGTATAGGCTGTAATGATGATGATATGAGCTTTGTTATCACTTTCACGAATTTTCTTCGCTAAATCTATACCACTTAATTGCGGCATTTTGATATCTGTTATAATGAGGTCTGGTTTATGTTTGACAAAAAGCTCATACGCTTCTTCGCCATCAGTTGCAAGATAAACTTCTTTGAACAAAAGGCAGAGCAATTCATAAACATTTTTACGTACACCTGCGTCATCTTCTGCATATAAAACTCTATAAGGAGAAAGCTTTTTTAGCATCTTTTCATCCATTTTAAACCCTTTACATTTCTCAAAAGAATGACTATGATTCTTTTTCATTAATTACAATTATAGCAGTCATGACAGGAATTTTTCGTGAAAATTATTAAAGAGAGCAATATCTCCAATATCATTATCTTTAGTACCATCTTTATTATCAGCTCTTTGATGCTGTTCAACGGCTACTTTTTTATTACAAAACAGTATGAAATTTTACAAGCACAAATTGAGGATAGTAAGAAAACCTTTGTTGAAAGTAAACGTAATGTCCTCAAACGTGAAGTTGATGCCATTATTGAATTTATCGAATTCAAAAAAAATCGTACGAACTTAGCAGATCCCAAAGCGGTTGAAGCCATGAAACGTGAAGTATATGACTGGATTCGTCATATTCGATACGGAGGGCAAGAACATAACTACATTTTTGTCTATCAGGTTGAGCGTATGAGCGGTGGTGACAAATTTGCAAAAATGCTTATCAACCCCAATCGCCCTGATTTGGAAGGCGAATATATTTCCGACGCCTATACCGATGAAAATGGCAAAGCGTTTCGTAAAATATTTTTACAAGATATTCATGAGAAAGGGTATTCTTTTGTAGATTACATATATAAAAAACCTGACAGCCCTATTATTCGCCCTAAAGTTTCATACTTTAAACTCTATAAAGAGTGGAATCTTATTATTGCCGCTGGCGCTTATACCGATGATATCGATAAAGAAATTGACATTGCGAAAGCCGACTTTAAAAAGAAGATGAAGCTTGAAGTTACTTCTGCGGTTATTATCTTTTTACTGTTTGCATTCATCGCCAACACATTTGCCGTTATGTTAGGTAAACGCATAGAGCGATTTTTAAATAATTATCACCGACAAGTTCAGCAAAAAACTCTCGAACTTGAAAATCTCAACCGTACTTTAGAGAGTCGCGTTATAGAAGAAATCAAAAAAAATCGTGAACAAGAACAGCTTCTTATTCAAAAGTCTAAATTTATTGCACTTGGAGAGATGATCAGTAACATTGCACATCAATGGAGACAGCCTCTTTCTCAGCTCTCTGCGCTTTTGATGACACTCAAACTCAAATACAACATGGATAAACTCGATAAAACGGCTATGGAGATTAAATGTATTGAGGCTGAAAATATCGTTGAGTATATGTCTCATACTATTGATGATTTTCGTAACTTCTTTATGCCCAATAAAGACAAAAAAACCTTTAGTATCCAAACCTCTATCGATGAAGTGTTGCGTATCATCGGAATGTCAATTACCAATCAAGAAATTGCTATAGAAGTTAACATTTTACACGATGAGTATATTGTCGGTTATAAAAATGAATATGAACAAGTGATTTTAAACCTTCTCTCAAACGCTAAAGATGCCATCATTGCCTCTGGTAAAAAGGGTGCTAAAATCACGATTAGTCTAGAAAGTGATGAAACAAATGTTCGCCTTATCATTCAAGATAATGGCGGCGGCATCAAAATAGAACCTCTTGAAAGAATCTTTGAGCCATACGTCAGTACGAAAGAACAAAACGAAGGTACAGGAATTGGCCTTTATATGGCAAAACTTATTATCGAAAAGAGTATGAGAGGTAAACTTGAAGCAAAGAATGAAAATGGGGGAGCTATTTTTACGATAGAGTTAGAAAAAGGTTTCAAAGAGGCGCTTGGCGGATCGCCTCTTTGAGTCTCCATAATTCAGAAGAAAATATGAAATTCGCTAAGAGAAGTATAGAAACTCAAAGTAAACGATCGGTTAACAAAAGTAAACCTAATTTAATTTAATACTTTCTTCTTGTGGAACACCTATCACTTGGTGAGCTTTATCTCTTTTTCCTGCACTTGCTTCTGCATTGCTAGAAGCTTTTTTTCTAGCCACTGGAGGAGTTGAAGTCGCTATCTTTCCACCTTTGTAAAATCCCGGCTTAATGACAAACATTTCAGTCATTCTCATACCATCAAATGAAGCATACACAAGGTCACCTTCATTAGCAAGTACTGTTTTATGATTGAAGTTTGCATAAGGCAATTTTCCATTGGTTGTTTCAATACCATCAATTTCATAATTCCATGCTTGTGCATTCACATCTTGTTTCAAAGAGATAACGACACCTTTGATATAGTTTTTACCAACAAGCTTTGAAAGTTTTGGATTGGTATTTTCTTTATCATTGGCATAGGTTGTAACAGTTGAAGCAGGCGGTGTACGAGATGCACATCCTTGCATCAATAAAAACAAAAGAGCTACACCAAGATACGATAAAATTCTTTTCAAAACAATTCCTTATACATTTTTGCGGATTATAGCAAAATTTCCTATTTATTATGGTAAAATTCGTTTCTTGAATGGGGCTGACATGGCTTCGACAGGAGTAGTTTTAGCTTATGGCTGCATGTCGGGAGTGAGGGTCTTCCGTTAGACAACCTTCAAACAATAACTGCTAACAACAGTAACTATCGTCCTGCTTACGCTTTAGCAGCGTAATTTAAATTAATTAGGACTGCTCTCTCTTCCAACGCTACTTGAGGAAGTCTTTAGAGAGTATCATAGGCATAGTAGATATATTGCACGAACGCCTTTACGTGCAACGAAGTTAAAGGCTCGTTTTGTGTAGTTTTCTGATTGTTGTACGAAGCAAAATTAAACACTATCAACAATATCTAAGCATGTAGACGTCATAGGTGGCTATTTTTGGACTGGGGTTCAATCCCCCACAGCTCCACCATTCTTGTTGATTTTAACTCGGTAAAAATAGAAGTGTCAAAACTTCTGTTTTCTCCTCGTTACCTTCTAAAAACTCTTTTCTTCTACTCATTGTTTTTACATTGTGTTACATCTAAAGGAATTATTACATTATGAATATACTCTCTAAAAATGCGTCACTTGAAGATTCTATTTTAAAAATGCAGGCTATTTTAAACGATCTTGACAGTGGACTAAAATTTGCCAGCGAAAAGCATCCACTGAAAAACTGTTACTCTGTAAATCTTGCATCAACTGAGGCGCCTAATCACATCTATTCAAACGGCAAAGGCACACTTTCTCTTGCTTCAAAAGCCAGCGCGCTTGGAGAGTACATCGAAAGACTTCAAACCAACAACTTTTTCATCGACTTTCACCTTCCAAACCGTACCTATTACCCTGATCAAAAAGTATTTGAATTTGGCGGAGCATACCTCAACGACACGTTACACACCATTTATAATACATCTAATGAGATGAGTCATGAAGACTGGGTCGATTTTAACAGTGACTATACGGATAAAGTCGTTGCTCTTCCTTTTCAAAGCGTGTTTGGCAAAGAAGAAGTTTACATTCCACTCAATATCTTAAGCAACCTATATGTAAGTAACGGCTTAGCAAGCGGTAATACAGCTGATGAAGCTAAAGTGCAAGCTTTGAGTGAGATTTTTGAGCGTCATGCAAAACTGGAAATCATCAAAAACGGTTACGCACTTCCAAAGTATCCAGAGGAGATCATTGCCTCATTTCCAAAACTTCATGCTGATTTGGTTGAGCTTAGAAATGCGGGATTCATCGTTGAAATTCTCGATGCCTCGTTGGGTGGGAAGTTCCCAGTAACTGCTATCTCGCTTATCAACCCACGTAATGGCACACTCTTTGTCTCCTTTGGCGCTCATCCTATTTTAGAAGTTTCTTTAGAGCGTACCATGAGTGAGCTGATGCAAGGGCGAGGTGTTGAAAACCTTGATGCGTTTGAGATGCCAACATTTAATATGAGCCTTGTGGGTGACAGCTTCAACCTTGAAGCACACTTCATCGACTCCAACGGCAAAATGGGTTTTCCTTTTTTAAGTGCTACTAAAAGTTTTGAGTATGTGCCTTGGAAGTATCAAGGAGATGGAAGTGACGATGAATACGCCTTTTTATGTAACATCGTAAAGTCTATGGATAAAGAGATTTATCTAAGAGAATATACCTACCTTAACTTTTACTCATGCCAAATGATCATTCCTAGCATATCCGAGGTGTATCCTATCGAAGATATGGTTTATCAAAATCGAAACAGCGGTAAATTTATACGTCATGCGGTATTGAACTTTAAAGAAGAAGACCACGAAACATTGCTTGAAACCATCGAGCCTTTGGAAGATTCGCTCAATATGGAAAAATATATCGGTGTTATTTTTGAGCAAAACTTTCAGATGATAGACCTCAAAGCACAAATTCATTTACTGTTGGAGAATTATGAAGAGGCACAAAGTCTTTTAGCATTGAGTGAAAATCCAATGAGTAAGCTTCTCAGTGAGATCATTCATTTAAGAGACCAAGAACATCTTTGGAGTGAATACGAAAGTGCTTTTGAAGATATTTTTGGCAAAGAAAATGTAACACACGCACTCAATATATTAGATGGGAAAGCCTACTTTATCGATGTAAGTCTACATCCTCACTATGTCAATATGTTAGATCTCTACGATAGACTCGAAGTTAAAAAAAGCGCACTTGTCGCATAAGAGAGTCAGGCTTGACCCGCCTGCTCTCGTAGCTTATCTTTTTTACTTTTTCGCTTCCCTTTTACAGGAGCACTCCCCTTCTCTTTTTTAGGTGCTTCACCGATGCGTTCAAACCCTTGAATGCTCTCTTTTTCCATCTTGACATCACAGCGTTTTTGAATGAGCGCAAAATGAGCCTCATCTTCATGGTCAATAAACGAAATCGCTACGCCCTTTTTCCCAGCTCTACCCGTTCGCCCGATGCGGTGAACGTAATCTAAAGGCGAACGCGGTAAATCAAAGTTGATGACACATTCCACATCCTCGATGTGAAGTCCACGCGCGGCAATGTCTGTGGCAAAGAGAATGTTTACTTTGCCCTCTTTTAGAGCTTGAAGTGCCCAGTTTCTACCCTCTTGAACCAAATCCCCATGAAACGCCTCTGCGCTAAATCCATGCTTGCGAAATTTCATGGCGATGTTTTCACATGCTCTTTTATTTGCTATAAACACCAACACTTTTTTCCATTTGTGAGTTTTAAGCAGATGACGCAATAAAGGAGCACGGTTTTCTTTATTCACCAAGATAGCACGCTGAGCGATATGTTCAACATTTAATTGCTCTGCTTCCACATTTACTTCAACTGCATTTTGAGTTATTTTAGAGGCAATAGCCTGCATTTTTTCAGGATACGTTGCTGAAAACAGAAGGTTTTGGCGTTTTTCAGGGAGGGCTTTAAGTATAGACTCCAACTCTTGCTCAAATCCTAGGTCTAACATCTTGTCTGCTTCATCGAGCACAAAGAATTCTACATGCGAGAGGTTGATTTGCTTTTTACTCATAATGTCTAGCAATCGCCCAGAGGTCGCCACGACGATGTCACATCCTTGTTGAATGTCGTAGAGTTGTTCGCCGATCTTCTCTCCACCGATGATACTCACCACTTTTGGCTTCGTTGGCAAGAATTTTCCAAAGCTAACAAATGCTTCTGCTACTTGTTGTGTTAACTCTCTCGTTGGGGTTAACACCAGTGCTTTAATTTTTGCTTTGCCTTCACCCTTATTTTCTTGCCACAGCTCTAAAATAGGCAATACAAACGAAGCACTTTTACCACTTCCCGTTTGCGCTCTAGCCATAATATCTTTGCGCTCCAAAACTAAAGGAATGACGCTTTTTTGAATCTCTGTTGGCTCACTAAAACCTACTTCATGAATGGCTTTTTGTATGGCAAGGCAAAGTGTGGTAAATGGCATAAGCGTATCCTTTAAATCTTTGTCAGCATTGTAGGATAATCTCACTTTAGAGGAGTTTGAGGTAAGTTTTTGGTATGATAACGCGCTTGCAAATGAAAAAAGGATGAACGTTGGATCACTATAAATGGATTCTTGCTTTTCACATTATCGCGTTGATGTCATGGATGGCGATGTTATTTTACTTGCCACGACTTTTTGTGTACCACGTCGAACATGCTGAAAAAAAAGAATTTGTGGAAGTCGTGAAAATCCAAGAGTACAAAATCTACAAGTACATCGGGCTTCCTGCTTTTTGGGCGACCCTTGCTAGTGGACTTAGTATGATTATTGCCGACCCTCAACTGCTCTCAAGCGGAGGATGGATATATGCGAAGTTTACGGTACTCATTGCGCTTACACTCTACTCATTTTCACTGGAAAAGTATCGCCTACAACTTGCCAATGGTACCTGTACCAAAGATGGAAAATTTTTTAGAGCTTACAACGAAGTTCCAACCGCACTTGCCATTTTAATTGTCGGATACGTCATTACCAAAAGTTTTTCATGGGCATTTACCCTCATAACATTAGGTATCTTTGCGATGGTTATTGACGTTATTTTAGATGGAAAGAAAAAATCGTAATCTTTATTCGTTGACTTTTGAGCGTTGCAAATGTATTTTGATATAGAGCAACACAGAAAGTAAAAGAAAATACCCCACAATGCTATAGCCCATCGTATCGCGCTTATGTATCTCTATTTCAGACATCGCTTTTTCTTCCTGTGTCGTTGTTTTGAGCGTTTGCTCTGTGACAACAAGACTTTTTTCTGCAACAAACTGTTTTGGTAACCACTCTAGCCCCATCACCAACACAAAAACGCACAGCGCGATTGCCGCAAAAATTTTACGATTTGGCATGAGACTCCTTTTTTGAGAGAAACGGCAAAATGAAAAACAGTACTATCAAAATAGTCGAAAAGAACAAGCCTATCCATAGGGTTATGTTTGAACTTGGCAATTTACCCAAAATACTCAATGCTATTAAAGAAACCACCAATGCCCAAAACCACACAAAAAAGTAAGGACGTTGATGTGCGGGAATACGACGAGGGTTTTTATCTAACAGTGGCATCAGTAAAAGCCCAACATTAACCACCACTAACGATGCCATGCCGATGTACGAACCCTTAATCATCCCAATGTCAAAGAAAAAGCTTTTAAGTAACTGCAACATCCATAAAAAATACCACTCAGGATAAATATGTGCAGGCGTATCGCTTGGGTTTGCAGGCGTTAGGTTGAGCGCATCAAATGCTAAATAATCATGAAAAAAAACACAGTAAAAAAAGAGTGCCAAAAAGAGTGTACACGCTAAAAGTGGCTTTAAAACGGCATTGGAGAAAAACGGTTTTGGCTCTTTGGGAATGATGTCGTGTTTGCTAAAACGCTCAACTTTTTGTATATGCAAGCCTTTGCGATTCCATGAGAGCTTATTGGTAGCGTACCACTTCATAAAGTCCGTATGCACCAGTACCATTAAAGCAATGGCTAAAGGCATCACAACAATGTGCAAGGTATAAAAGCGTAACAACGTGATGCCACTCACACTAAAGTCACCCCGCACCCACAGCACGATGTCCTCACCCGCGCCAGGGATGTACTCAAGCAAACTGGTGATGACTTGCGCTGCCCAGTAACTCATCTGCCCCATCGGAAGCACATAGCCCGTAAACCCGATGACCATACAGCAAAAGTACAGCACCATACCGCTGTACCAATACTTCGTTTTGCCATGTTTGTAAAACCCAAAATAGAGCATTCCTAAAAGGTGAATGTAGAGCAATAAAAAGAAAAAGGTTGAGCCAACCGCGTGGATTTTACGCCATAGCCAACCATAATTGACCTCTTGCATGATGGTCGTATGCACACTCTCAAACGCTTTGCTTGCATCTGGGATGTAGTGCATCGCAAGAAAGATGCCTGAAACAAGCAGTAAAAGACACACGACAACCATGATGGCGCCTGTGTAAAGGAGTATATTGAAATTATGTATTTTGAGATTCATGCTTTTGCCGCCTCCATGAGTTGAAGGTACGCTTCGCTTACTTCTCCAACGATGATGGTTTCACCCTGAATTTTAAACGGAGGAATGACCAAAGGCTTGGTAACCGGACTTGCAAGGGCGTTGCCATTGTAGTCAAACTGCCCATTGTGGCACGGACAGATAAAACGCTCCGCCTTTGCATCGTACTTTGGAACACAGCCTAAATGGGTGCAAATGCCCACCATCAGGGTATAGTAATAATCCCCAACTTGAATGTCACGCTTTTTATCGAGCACCATGGAGGCGTCTTTTTTTAAAACAAACAGTGGTTTTTTTTGCCATGAGAGATAAGAAATTTCATTGAGTGGTAAAGCTGCCGTATCTATAAAGGTTGCCGCATCAAGGAGGGCTTTTTTAGGGGGTTCCAAAGACTGAAACATCGTACCTATCGCATGGTAAACACCCGTTCCTGTGAGTGCTAAAAGCGAGTAATTCACCAGTCTTCGATTTCGATCCATCCCAATTTTCCTTTATGCCATGCTTTGCGCGTAGCCATTTTACCAAAACTTTTATCAATAGAGTTCAAAGAACTCTTAACACGCTTTTCAAGCAAAGCTCGACAAGCTACGCTAACGCTAAGTTTTCCTTGGCGGAATGCCCGCACAACTTTGGTGCTTTTACTTCGTTCACAAGGTTTACATCGCACATTAAATTCGGATATGATTTTACCCATAAAGGATTGCATATGAAATTTAAACTAGACGAAGAGTACATCGAGTTGTTTAAACTGCTCAAAGTGATGGGTGTAGCTGAGAGTGGCGCTCATGCAAAAACGCTTATCGAAGAGGGGCAAGTTAAACTAAACGGTGAAATTGAGACAAGGAAGCGCGCGAAGATTGTTTCAGGTGAGAGGATTGAAGTGGGTGGGGAAGTGATAGAGGTTGAGAGTTAAAAATTTAAAAAAATAACCTTATGGGGTAAATAGAATGAGAGTCTATCATTTTATAAAATTAGAACATGGATTAGATAGTTTACGAGATAAACGGTTAAAAATTTCGCTTATTGATAAATTGAATGACCCATTTGAACTGCTAGCGCTTAAACTATTAGGAGAATACGATAAGGAACTTGATGAACTAATGGAAAAACTAAAAAATTTCATTAGTCAAAAATACGGTATTCTTTGTTTTAGTCTGGATTGGAACAGTCCTTTGCTATGGGCACATTATGCAGGTAATCATCAAGGGATATGTTTAGGATTTGAAATTTCTGAGAGAGCAAAACCAATAAATGTAACTTATATTAATAAACGATACAACCGTAAGCTTCATAAAATTATAGAAGAGAACAATGTAGAAGAAATGCGTAAAATATTATCTACGAAACATACAGATTGGAAATACGAAAAAGAAATTCGTCTATTTACTGAATTAGCGCATAAATACGAGGATAAATACTATTATAATTTTTCAGACTCGGAAGATGTTGTTTTAAAAGAAGTAATCATCGGATGTAGATCTCAAACAACAAGAGAAGAGATTACCCAAAAATATGGCTCTGAGGACATCAATATTTTCAAAGTAAAAGCTTCTTATTCAGATTTTACAATGGTAAAAGACATAGAGTTTTAAATTTATAAAGAAGCCCTAAAATAGGGCCTCCTCTACATTACGCAGATTTTTTAATCAACAATTTTTCCATATCGGATGTTGCATCATCTGTTAAATGCAAGTTAAAGTTCTCTTGCAAGAATGAGAAGATGTCATCGTTAACAAATTGTGGTGGTTTTGGTCCTAGATAGATATTTTTGATGCCAAGGCTAAAGAGTCCTAGAAGAATAAGAACTGCTTTTTGCTCCATCCAGCTAAGAACGATAGAAACTGGCAAGTCATGAACCGTCACACCAAGAGCGCCAGCAAGGGCTAGAGCGATGTGAACAGCACCGTTACTGTCATTGCATTGACCAAGGTCTAGGTAGCGAGGAATGCCTGTGTCTGCCACCGTTCCAAAGTCGATGTCGTTAAATCTAAATTTACCACAACTAGATGTCAAGATGACGCAGTCATTGGGAAGACTCTCTGCCATTTTTCTGTAGTATTCACCGCCCGTTCCTGGAGCGTCACACCCTGCGATAACGAAGAACTGGCTGATTTTTCCTGCTTGAACTGCCTCAAGAATTTGTGGAGCAAGTCCTAAAATGGTTTTATAGTGGTGACCGGTTACAAGTGTCTCGTCACTGTCAAAGCCTGTTACATCTGGGAGGGCTAATGTTTGAGCGATAACTTCGCTAAAGTCGTTGTTTTGGATTTTTTTGCCCTCTTTGATACCTACGATGTCGTACGTATAGAGTCTATCGACATAGGTTGAGTTTGATTTTGGAGGCACGATACAGTTGGTGTTCACGATGATGGTTCCGCCCCATTGCTCAAAGAGTTTGGTTTGGTCAAACCATGATTTACCGATGTTACCTTTAAGGTGCGCGTATTTTCTAAGTTCTGGGTAACCGTGCGCTGGGATCATCTCAGAGTGGGTGTAGATGTTGATGCCTTTGCCTTCGGTTTGTTTGAGAAGTTCAAGTAGCATGTCAAGGTTGTGACCGCTGACCAAGATCGCTTTGCCCTCAGCCTTGTTTTGAGAAATACGAACAGGCGTTGGAACACCAAGGTGAGAAGTGTGTGCTTCGCTTAAAATGTCCATCATTTTAACACCCGCAGAACCAATTTTCATCAGTTGAGCGATGTGGTCGTCAAAGTTGAAGTTCACGTTGGTAAGGGTGAAATAAAGTGTTTGAGCGATGACATCATCAACTTCTTTGGTGTCTGCACCAAATTCATTTGCATGTGTTCTATAAGCACTAAGACCTTTAAGACCATAAATCATGATGTCTTGAAGTTTTGCTAAGTTGGCATCTTTGCCACACGTTCCTATATCTTGACCTTTAGAACCACAGCCATTGATGGCACTCATCGAACATTGATCACATAACATGTTTAAAGACATTTTTTATCCTCTTTCAAAAATTTGCGGTATCTTATCAAGAGGAGAGAGGTAAGTCATTGATTGATCTCAATCAAGACTTTTAAACATTTAAGGGGTTACAACGCCTCCAAAACGTCGTTCTGTTTGTTTGTATTCTGAAACGATTGTTTCAAGTTCTCCCACAGAAAAATCAGGCCAAAGTGTTTTACTAAAGAAAAGTTCTGCATAGGCTGCTTGCCACAACAAAAAGTTAGAAAGACGACAATCACCACCGGTGCGAATAAGTACGTCCACAGCAGGAATGCCTGCGGTATCAAGATTGGACTCTAAAATTTCTTTCGTGATTTCACTATGTGTTTGAAGCGATTTATTGATAGCACGAAGAATTTCATCCTGCGCGCCATAATTGATAGCCAAAATTTGTCTAAGCCCTGTACAATGAGCTGTCATCTCTTTGGCATATGTGATCTCTTTTTGTAAAGAAGCAGAAAATTTACTGATATCGCCGATGACATCAAAGCGGATATTGTTTTCTAAAAGCGTGGGGATTTCACTGTGCAGATATTTAGAAAGTAATTTCATCAAAACAGTCACTTCAGTTTTTGGACGATTCCAATTTTCTGTACTAAACGCATACAATGTAAGATATTTAATGCCCATTTTAGCAGCATATTTTGTGATCTCTCGTACTTTTTTTGCACCCTCTTTATGTCCAAAAGAGCGCTCTTTGCCTTGGCGTTTTGCCCATCTGCCATTGCCATCCATGATAATCGCCAAATGCACTAAATCATTCATTTTCACTTCTTTTTAGCTTACAATTTATGAGCGCCATTTTATCTTTTTTCTCTTTAGCCCACCTTGACAAATCTTGCCACTTTGACTAAAATTACGCCATTACTACTTTTTAGAATTCTCACAAAGTAGTCTCATAAAAATCGACTCAAGCAACTCTATCTTTGGGAATCCTTTCACCATCAAGAGACTCTAGCTTCATGAACGATCAAACTAACAACAAAGAAGGCACAATGAGCGGAAACACTCCTACCTCAAACAATCAACCCTGCGCGAATACAGCCCCTGCGAACGGACAAGCAAAACCAACTCATCATAACAAATCACGAACACACGTCCCAGTCGATGGCTACAAAATAGAAAGTTTAAGAACGACTCCTCTTGAAAAACTTTTAGAGATCGCAACAGAGCTTGGCATTGAAAACCCAAATGAATTAAAACGCCAAGACTTGATGTTTGAAATTTTAAAATCACAAGTCAATCAAGGTGGATTTATCCTTTTTACGGGCATCTTAGAGATTGCTGGTGAAGGATATGGCTTCTTACGTGCTACAGACGCCAACTTCTCAGACAGTGCTAATGACGCTTATGTCAGCAGTACCCAAGTTAAGAAATTTGCTCTTCGTACTGGTGATATTGTTACTGGACAAGTAAGACCTCCAAAGGATCAAGAGCGTTACTACGCCCTTCTTAAAATAGAAGCAATCAATTATCTTCCTCTTGCAGAGAGCAAAAAACGTCCTTTATTTGAAAACCTAACACCTCTTTATCCAACAGAAAAAATCAAACTCGAATACGATCCAATGAAAATCACAGGACGTGTACTTGACCTCTTTACGCCTATTGGTAAAGGTCAACGTGGTCTTATCGTTGCACCTCCAAGAAGTGGTAAAACAGAGCTTATGAAAGAGCTTGCACACGGAATTGCACGTAATCACCCCGAATCAGAACTCATCGTTTTACTTGTTGATGAAAGACCTGAAGAGGTAACCGATATGCAACGTTGTGTTCAAGGTGAAGTCTATAGCTCAACCTTTGATATGCCAGCATCAAATCACGTTCGTGTTGCAAACCTTGTTATCGAAAAAGCAAAGCGTCGTGTTGAGATGGGCAAAGATGTCATCATCCTTTTAGATTCTATCACCCGTTTGGCTCGTGCGTACAACACCGTCACCCCATCCAGTGGTAAAGTCTTAAGTGGTGGTGTGGATGCCAATGCACTTCACAAACCAAAACGCTTCTTTGGTGCGGCAAGAAATATCGAAGATGGCGGCAGTTTAACCATCATTTCAACCGCATTGATTGAGACAGGTAGTAGAATGGATGAAGTTATCTTTGAAGAGTTCAAGGGTACAGGTAACAGCGAGATTGTACTCGATAGAAACATCTCTGATAGAAGAATCTACCCAGCCATCAACATTATGAAGTCAGGAACACGTAAAGAAGAGCTTCTTCTCACTCCAGATAAACTTCAAAAAATCTGGGCACTTAGAAGTGCTATCAACCAAATGGATGATGTTGAAGCACTTAAATTCTTGTATGCTAAGATGCTTAAAACCAAGGACAATGAAGAACTACTTTCTATTATGAATGACTAAAACCCAAAGGTTGCGCTGTGTCACAAGTACTTGCTCTTAAATATCGTCCTTCCTCGTTTGATAAGCTGATCGGCCAAGAGTCGATCACACAAACACTTAGTTTAGCGCTTAACCAAGATAGGCTCTCTCATGCCTATCTTTTCTCAGGACTTAGAGGAAGTGGTAAGACTTCAACAGCGCGTATCTTTGCAAAAGCCCTTGTATGCGACCAAGGTCCAAGTTCAACACCGTGTGAAGTGTGTGAACACTGCTTAAGTGCCAATGAAAACCGCCACATCGACATCATCGAGATGGACGCCGCTTCCAACCGAGGCATTGATGATATTCGTGAGCTTATTGAAAGTACGAAGTATAAACCCTCATCTGCGCGTTTTAAAATCTTCATCATCGATGAAGTTCATATGCTCACCACACAGGCGTTTAACGCACTTTTAAAGACACTCGAAGAGCCTCCAAGTTATGTAAAATTCATTCTTGCGACAACCGATCCTTTAAAATTGCCTGCAACCATTTTATCGCGTGCACAACATTTTCGTTTTAAACAGATCAAACAGAGTGATGTGGTTAACCATCTCTGCCATATTCTCAATCTTGAAAATATTGAATATGAAAAAGAAGCGCTTGAAATGCTTAGCCGTGCAGGTAATGGTTCCTTACGTGACACATTAACCTTGCTCGATCAAGCGATCATTTTCTCTAAAGGCTACATTAACCCTGAAAATGTAGCATCCATGCTTGGTCTTCTTGATCCTAACCAACTAGAAACCATTTTTACATCGATTTTAAGTGGCAATAAAAATGAAATGTTGCATCTCATCAAAGAGCTTGAGAGTTATGAATGTGAAGTAGTCATCGATGAGTTAATCGCTTATCTAAAAAATGCTTTTTTTGCGCAAGATCGTCGTTTCTCCACCCTACTTTATGAGCGTTTTTTCAAGATTCTCAGTGAAGCAAAAAGCCTGCTTTATATCAATGCAAACAATGGTTTTGTACTCTCTTTGATCTTCTTTAAAATGATCGAAGCGACCAATATTAAGACCATTGAAGAGATGATAGATTCACTCGAAAATGAGAAATTCCGTTTACCGGCTTCACATCCAAAACCAGAAGTAACGCCAAGTGTTGAAACCGCTCCTTCTGAAGCACCAGAAGTGGAAGAAGAAGTGCAACACATCAAAGATCAAGGTGTCACTTCAGCAATGCTTTTTACACGCCTTTGTGATAAATTGATGGACCGCAATGCAGAGCTTGGTGAATGCTTCAAAAAACACATTCGTTTTGTCAGCTTTGAAGATGATCTGCTTATTCTTACTTCTAGCGCAGAAGGCGAAGCCAGTAAAACGCTTAACACGTATTACAGCATCATCAAACATTTTGTTCAAGAACTCTTTGGCTTAGAGACAAAAATTAAGATCAACAAAGTTCAAGCCATTCAAGAAATGCCACAACCTGAGCCTTCATTTGAGCCTAACTATGAAGCGCAAATGTGTGAAGCAGAACTCAGTGCCAATGAAGAGAGCTCTTCTATGATGGAAAGTCTTGAATTTGCAGATGAGCCTCAAAGCGAGAGTTGTGCTACAGGTGCGATGTTGTCAGGCAAACGAGAAATTGATGCAAAAGAGATACTCAATACCCCTTTTGTACAAAGAGCTACAGAGCTTTTTGATCCACAAAAAATTCAAATTCGTCAGAAAGTGTAATGATGGAAAAAATCCTTATCCTCAACACAGGTGGCACGTTTAATAAACGTTATAACCCTCTTAAAGGTGAACTTGAAGTCCCAAAAGACAGCCTTGCGTTGGATGGGATTTTACGTTACTGCAACAATACATCGTATGAACTTCTAAATATCATTCATAAAGATAGCCTTGAGATGACAGAAGAAGATCGTGAACTTATTGTCAAGACGATTCAGTCCTCTTCATGCCGTAAAGTTCTCATTGTTCATGGTACAGACACCATGGATGTAACGGCTACTTTTTTAGCGTTACATATCAAAGATAAGATCATCACGCTAACAGGAGCGATGGTTCCTTTTAGCATCGATACCGTGGAAGCAACAAGCAATTTTATGATGGCACTGGGTGATTTGATGTGTAGGGAGCAACATGGCGTTTATCTTGCAATGCATGGTGCAATTGCACGTCATGGAAGCATCTATAAAAATAGACCAAAAGGGATTTTTGAGCTCTGTTAAAGAACTCTTAGCCCCTCTGTTTTCCGAAAGATAAAGTGACTCATCACGATAACATAATAAGGATAGATCACAACTCCTAAAAAAGGAATGATGGTCAGAGCAAAACAGACCAACGATATACCTCTCATCTGTCCTGCATACAGCCTCTTTAACTCTTTATACTCTTCCGTTGAATTGACCATAGAAGACACATCCAAAACCAAAAGTTTATGAAACAGATAAAAGACAGGTACTAAAAGGATGAAGTTAAACAGCGGAACAAAAACCAAAGGAGAAAGCAACACAAACATAAGTGTTGTCCACAAGAGTGTTTTAAAAACCATCCAAAGATAACTTACAAGCCCCATGCCCATAAATGCAACTTTTGGATAATAAAGAGAGCCTATTTCTTTGATAAAATACCCTGCAAATAGACCTACGATAACCGAATAGACCATCAAAAAAAGATAGTACGTTACCATAGCCGATGTAAAAAAGAAAAGAATGGCAACAACGGTTTTTGTAATAAAAATGAGCGAAACCATACTCAAAAACCAGCTCTGCTCAATGCTTCCTTCAAAATGCTGTAAACTTTCGGTAATCCATGCAGTAAGTGCACCCATTCCACCAAATAAGAGCCAAATAGCCCCGATAAATACAAGAATGGTTAAAATAAAAGAGACCAACGAGACAAGCAGAACTCTTGGAGAGAGTGTATCTCCAAGAGCCAGTGCAAAGATATTTGTTTTTGAAGGTGTGTTCATTGATTTACTGAATCACTTGACCATTAACGCTGATAGCACCTTTTTTCATCGCAATTTCATAGATGAAAAAGTCACCATCAGGCTTTCCAAGTGCAAAATCTTCAGCCGAAGTTAAACCCATCTCTTCAAGCATTTTGCGATCATCTTTATGTACTTTTACTTTTGACGTAATGTCTAAAAGACCAATGAGTGCCAATGGGCTTTGTTTGTCATTGTAATTATTTGGAGCAATTTCAAGTGTTGTATCAACACTCACATCTTTAAGAGCAAGCATTTCCATACTCAATCCTTTAAATGCAAGACCAAGGTCGATTTTTACACCATGGTTAACGAGCGCAACAAAATCATCAATTAACACTTTATCGTCTATAGGTGTTGTACCAAGAAGCAAGGTGTTATAGTCTGCTTGAACTTTTTTCATGGTATCTGAATTGATGCCTCTTAAAAAGAGTTTTGCAAACATTTTTTCAAGTTTAATGTCATCAGCACTATTCAGTAATGCAATATTATCTAACGTATAATCCGCTTTAATTTGAAGATCTTTTTTTACATCCTCAACACTGCTCTTTGCTTTCAGACTTCCTAAATCAAACTTCAGATTGGTATATTCGTCATTGATTTCGAGTGCATACTTACCAATGCTAATATCGCCTTGGTTGTTAAGATCGTCTTTATAGTTGAAGTTATAGATAAAATCTTTCAACTCACTTTTGAGTAAAAACATCTCACCACTAACGCCCAAATTTTGTTTACCAACACCTAAAACACCTTGTACAACACCACCTCGCTCATTAAGCGACAGGAGTTGCTTTTCTGTATCGATGTTAAGAGTTGCACCTTCTGCTTTAATCTCTTCTTTGATATCTTTTAATGTGAGGTCTTTGAGTTTTTGGTCACTTGTAAAGGTCATATCAACCGCTAAAACACCTCGTGCTAACAATGGCAAAATCACATCACTTGCAGCTTTATCATTTGCAAGTTCTTCTTGAATCGATTTTGGTAATTGATCAAGAGAGAGTGAAACTTTAACATCACTCGGTAAAAGGTTAGAGTTTGTCATCTCTCCTTTGAATTTTAAGCCATCAAACGCTTGATTGATCCCTTCATTACTCTCTTCTTGTAAGCTTTGTGCAAAAAGCTTATATTGTGCATTCTTCTCCACTAACTGAGCCAGTAAAAAATCACGTGCTTTTTTTGCATCAGTGACTTCAAGGCTAAATGCTCTTTTGCTAGAAAGATAACCACTTTTACTCAAAATTTCTTGTTTAAAGCCATTTTTTTCAAGTAGTGTTTTGTTTGCCTCAATAGTGCTATCCACTTTTTGAGAGACAAAAAGAGGTGTGGCAGCAAGTGCTGCCACAACAACAGAAGAGATAACCAGATATTTTGTTTTTGACATAAAGAGCCTTTGTTATTTATAACCTATGACATAATAGGTATTTTTGTTAGGAACTTTTTCCAAAGTTATTTTGTATTTAGCAGCCCATTTGCTGATCATTTCATTGACCTCAGCGATCTCTTCAGCGCTTGCGGCTTCATTTTTAATTTTGAAGTAATCTTTGTTACTAGAAAGTGCAACAAAAGAGTGGTGAACTTGGAGTGCATCGTGTAATGCGATCAGATGTTTTTCAACATGTTCAAACCCTACGGTATTGTTGATAACGCGCTCAAGTTGCGCTTCTGCATTTGGAGTGACACTGTAACCTAGTTGTGTTAAGATTGCTTGTTTTTGCATGTTTTATCCCCTTTTTAACGTTTTTGTGCGATGAGCACATCTTCGATCATTTTTGAAATATCACCATCTAAAATATTATTGACTTGTGAATAAGCGATGTTGCTACGATTGTCTTTGACTTGCTGATACGGCGCTAATACGTAACTGCGAATCTGGTGACCCCAGCCGATTTCACTTTTTTCAACACCATCTTTTTCTGCTTGTTGTTTTTCAAGTTCAAGCTCATACAAACGTGATTTTAACATCTTCATAGCCGATGCTCTGTTTTTATGCTGTGATCTGTCATTTTGGCACTGCACCACAATGCCCGTTGGAATATGTGTTATACGAATAGCACTATCGGTTTTATTAACGTGCTGACCACCAGCTCCACCTGCGCGGTAAGTATCAATTTTGAGATCACGTTCCTCAATGACAATGTCAATATCATCATCTACTTCAGGAGAAACCATGACAGAGCTAAACGATGTATGACGCTTTGCATTCGCATCAAACGGACTAATACGTACTAAACGGTGAATACCATTTTCTACTTTCATGTAACCATAAGCATTTTCACCTTGGATGATAAAACTAACATCTTTCAGTCCTGCTTCTTCACCCTCTTGGTAGTCTAAAACTTCAATCTTAAATCCACAGCGTTCTGCCCATCTAAGATACATACGGTACAAAATGCTCGCCCAGTCTTGACTCTCTGTACCACCCGCACCTGGGTGAATGGAGATAATGGCATTTTTATTGTCATTTTCACCACTAAGCATCATGGCAATTTCTAAATTGGTGATGTGATCTTCCAAATGCTCCGCGTCTTTATAAAGCTCTTCTATGGTCGACTCATCGTTTTCTGCGTTTGCCATCTCATACAAATCAACTGCGTCCACAACGACATTTTTCGCTTTAGTATAACGTGTAAGTAAGGAATTCAACGATGTTTTTTCTTTTTGTAACTCCGCAGCTCTTTTTGCATCGTTCCAAAATTCAGGGTCTTGTTCGATCTCTTCAATCTCTTTAAGCCTTGAAGACAAATCCTCTGGTTTAATGATCTGCGCGATATTGTCCACTTTTGTGGTTAATTTTTTGAGAAGTTCGGTATATTCGTAACTATCCAAATGGTTTCCTTTTGCTATAATACTCGCTTCAATTTATGAGACCTCTATAAGACATTATGTCGCAGAAGTCTAATATTATATTCTACTCAAAAGTGCCTAAAATGAAAATAGTAAAAACCATTGAAGAATTATCAAAAGCGAGAAAAGAGCTTCATGGCAGCATCGGTTTTGTCCCAACCATGGGTGCATTACACAATGGTCATCTCTCTTTAATGCAAAAATCCATCGCTGAGAATGATCATACCATCGTCTCTGTTTTTGTCAATCCGACTCAATTTTTAGAAGGAGAAGATTTTCACAAATACCCACAACGTACCCAAGCTGACATTAAAATCTGTGAGCTTGCAGGTGTAAGCATTTTGTTTATGCCCACTGCTGATATGATGTACTCCAAAATGGAGCCAACCATCTTAGCACCAAGTTCTAAAGCCTATATCTTAGAAGGCTTAGCACGACCAGGTCATTTTGATGGCGTTTTACGTGTAGTTTTAAAACTGTTTAATCTCACAAAACCTACACGTGCTTATTTTGGGAAAAAAGATGCACAACAACTCTATCTTTTACAAAATATGGTGGCTTCATTCTTTTTGGACCTTGAAATTGTGCCATGTGAAATCGTCAGAGAAGATGATGGATTAGCACTCTCCAGTCGAAATGTCTATCTTAGTACAAAAGAGCGCCAAGATGCCCTTCTCTTGTGTGAATCACTGAAAGTGGCAACACATGCTGTCATTTCTGGAGAACGCGATATCGCAAAAATTAAAACTGAAATGTTGCATACACTCAAACCTTTACATGTAGAATACGTGGAAATTTTAAATCGTGATTTTGATACAATATCTACTATCGAAATAGGCAACTCTATCATTTTAGTCTGCGCAAAAGTTGGCACTACCCGCCTCATTGATAATTTATGGATTTAAAAAAAGGAAATATTTGAAAAAATTACATCTCGTTTCATTAGGATGCAATAAAAATCTCGTTGATAGTGAAGTTATGCTAGGAAAACTTCAAGCGTATGAACTCTGCGATGACCCCTCCAAAGCAGACGTACTCATCGTCAACACCTGTGGCTTCATTGGACCAGCGAAAGAGGAGAGTCTTAACACCATCTTCTCTCTTCATGAAGCCCGTAAAAAGGGCTCTGTCCTTGTTATGGCAGGCTGTTTGAGCGAGCGTTATAAAGAAGATCTTACCAAAGAACTCAAAGAAGTTGACCTTTTTACAGGCGTTGGTGACTACGATAAAATCGATGAAATTATTGCTCTACGTCAAAACCGTTTTAGCCCTGCCACATATCTTCTCAATGAAGAAGAGCGTGTCATTACAGGTTCTAACGCTCATGCCTATGTCAAACTCTCAGAAGGGTGTAATCAAGCATGTAGCTTTTGCGCAATTCCAGGCTTTAAAGGTAAACTTCACTCACGCACTCTTGAGTCACTCGTAAAAGAGGTAAAAGCACTTGTTGCAAAAGGTTTTTATGACTTTAGTTTTATTTCTCAAGACAGTAGTTCTTACCTTCGAGATATAGGCGAAAAAGAGGGGCTTATCAAACTGATCGATGCCGTTGAGAAAATAGAAGGGGTTAAGAGTGCGCGTATTTTATACCTTTACCCTACGACCACATCCAATGCCCTTATTGAGCGTATTATCGCTTCACCTCTGTTTCATAACTACTTTGATATGCCTATCCAACATATCAGTGATTCTATGCTCAAACGCATGAAACGAGGTGCGGGAAAAGAGCGCATCATCGAACAATTGGAGATGATGAGAAAAGCGCCTAATAGCTTTATTCGCACCAGTTTTATCGTAGGACATCCAGGAGAGAGCGATGCAGAATTTAACGAACTTCTTGATTTTGCAAAAACATTCGACTTTGACCGTGTAAATATCTTCGCATATTCGGATGAAGAAGATACAAGCGCTTATGAAATGGATGAAAAAATCGATACAAAAACGATCAATAAACGTATCAAACAACTAGATAAAATCGTTCAAGCTAAAACCAAAAAAAGCTTTGAAAAAGAAGTTGGCAAAGAGGTGATGATTATAGTTGAGGGAGAAAGCAGCGAACATGAGTATTTCATGGGTGCGCGCGAACTTCTTTGGGCGCCAAGTATTGATGGTGAAGTCTTAGTCAATGACTCAGATATTGAAAATATTGAAATTGGCAAATGCTATCGCGCCACCATTACCGAATGTGTGGGGAATCAACTCGTTGCAACCATTACCGCTGTTGCATGAAGCAACACTAGAGTATTTACGACATACTAAAAATTTATTGGCATTTTCAGGCGGTGGAGATTCCACCGCTCTTTTCTTTTTACTTTTTGAAAACAAAATCCCTTTTGACATTGTGCATGTAAATTACCAAACCAGAGCACAAAGTAATGAAGAAGAAGCCTATGCTAGGACTCTTGCAACTACGCATACAAAAGAACTATTTACTTTAACGTGTAAACTTGATGCGTCTAATTTTGAGCACCATGCTAGAGAAGAACGTTATTCATTTTTTGTAAAAGTGATACAAGAGCACAACTACGAAACACTTCTGACAGCTCATCATTTAGGCGATCAACTGGAGTGGTTTTTAATGCAACTCTGTAAGGGTGCAGGACTTGTAGAGATGTTAGGCATGCAAGAGATAGAAGAGCGAGAAAACTATACCATCGTTAGACCACTGTTGCATATCAGTAAAAAAAGACTTCAAACGTATTTGAACGAGTATAACATCCTCTATTTTAATGATGAAAGTAATGACTCGTTACACTATAAACGCAATCAATTTAGACATCATTATGCACATCCTATGATAGATGATTATGAGACAGCAATAGCCAAAAGCTTTGCGTATCTTCAAGAAGATAAAAAACGTCTGTTACCTTCTATTATGGAGCGTATCAATGATCTGTTTATCATTCCAAAACAAAGTGACGAACTTCTGAATATCAGGCAAATCGATAAAGCACTTAAACTTCTGGGCATACTTCCTTCGAAAGCACAGCGTGATGAAATTTTACGAACACACTCCTGTGTTATTGGTGGGAAAATTGCGGTTTGTTATGCAGATGAGAAAATTTTTATAGCACCATATTGTAAAATAGAGATGGATAAAAAATTTAAAGAAGTATGTCGTAAAGAGCGTATTCCTTCGAAAATACGTCCTTACTTATTTCAAGAAGGAATTGATCCTAGCGCGTTGTCGCGTTAAGATCATACACTTTGATTTTAAAGGTTGAGCTAATGCTCTCTTTATTGGATTCTAAATTAATTGGAAAATCTGCTTGAACGATACTACTGTAACGATTGAGTCCCTCTAAAAAATTATAGAAATTGCTTGGTGTTTTAAGGGTCGAAGTGACGTTGAGTTCATACTCAACAAACTCTTTTTTATAGTCTGATTTTATGACTTCCATCAACGAGACTTGATTAAAAAACTTACCTGCATAGCGCAAAAATTCTTCTTGTGTAAAGGGGTGTTTAAACGCTCCAATAATATGAACATTTTCTGCTTTAAGTTTAGAAAGCTCTGCTTCACGTTCTAAAAAAAGATTTTCAACACGTGTTTTATGCACTAAAACACGTTTATATTCTGCTTGTAGAACTCTATGCTCTTTTACATTCGGAATAATCAATAAAAATACAAACATAAATGTGATAATGATGAAGACCATTAAAAAAATGAGTAGCTTCATAATATCGATTTTATCTAAGCTTCGATCAAAACTATTCACGTATGCCATCCTCGCCAATAATTTTGTTGATGCTTACAAAATTATACCAACCCTCTTTGGTAAGATAAAATGTTGTATTGCTCGTATGAAAAATTGATTTTAGAGGTGCCGCTAGCAAGAAATTAAAGGTGTCTTGTGTTGGTGAAATACCATATAAAATCAACGAATTACGTTCCATCTGAACCTTTTTAAGGGTAATTTGATCTGGCACTAAATCAAATAAATTTTTCATACTCTCTTTTAAAAGCGTATTGTTAGAAAAAATTTCTTCAGAAATGGCTTTTTGGCGTAAAATAAGACCAATAGCTTCATCATCTTCATCAATCTTCACTTCTAGCATTTCACGTTCTTTGGTTAAATCAACCACACCGTGTTTAAATGAACTCATCTCAATGACAATATAAAAATTAAAAATGATCATAAAAAGAGACATTAAACCAATAAAAACCACCCACATTTTACTAAAGAGTGATAAAAACGGTTTTGGCCTAGGGGCTATGAAACTTAGTCTCATTTAAAAACCTCTTTAATGGCAATGTCACACATGCGGTCACTAACGTCTACTTTATGAATTTCAACATCCATCATCAATTCATCTTCAAGCTGATGAATGAGATCTGAACTAATTTCATAACTATCAAAAATGATAATTTCGTCAATAAATTCACTTTTATACAATGGATTGTGATAGTACTCTTCAAGAGCTGTTCTGAGATATTTATAGACTAAAAGATCACGTCCATAAAGCTCTAGACTAATATCTTCTTCTTTCAGCCCTTCCATACCTCGAAATGCATTCATTCCTTTATCATCAATGTCAGAAAAAGAGTCCGTTGAGCGCAAATCATCAATATCTTCTAATTCTCCAAGCTCGGTCAGTTCACTCAGTTCCTCAATGCCCTCATGCTCATCATCGTCTGTATTGGTGACTTCCGGTAACTCTTCAGAACGAAGGATTCCCTCTTCTTCTTGTTCATTTTCCCAATCATTGACATCATCACTATGTGTAAAAGCCGTATCTGTTTGGGTTTTGAAAAAAGCTCCAAAATGAAGTTGTTTTTCTTCAAAAATAGCGAGAATAAAAAAATCTTGGCAGTTTAGAATATAACATGTTGGTCTATTTTTGAGTTTTTGAGAAACAACAAAATCATTTAAAATGATAAAAGGAGAGTAAATAAAATCAAGTCCAACTTCAGAAAAAAGGTTTTTTGCCCATTTAATTTCAATATATGAAGCATAAGCAGACCATTGATTGTGTAATGTTACATTGTGAACATTTTGGATATCAACATTATGTTTAGTAAAAGTAGCATTTCCGGTACCAGAGATAGCACCCTGACCTAATGAGTTCAGTAGAAAAGCAATATAGACAAATTGATACTCATCTTGTAAATTCATCAAATAATCTTCGATTGTTTTATCAAGAGCATCTAGTGGTGGGGTTAATGCAAATGTTTTAGTAAATACTTTTGTAATTGCACCATTTTTTAGTACTTTACAACGCAGTACGCATTCTGTTTCATTTAACACAATAGCGACAAAAAGATTCTGAAATTTTTTTTGAAGAACAGTTCTTATGCCCATATTAATGACTCTTTGTTCACATCACTACTCTTGTGTTAATTTTGAATTTGTACTATATATTAGACTAATATTGCTTAAGTTTTGTAAAATATCAAGCAAAAGTAATACCATTTGATTGTATAGAATCAAGCAGCATGTTCCAAAAGACGTTTTTTAATAAGATCTTTTGCCTCTTCTAAAGAGAGATCATGGACATAAAAAGGATCACTAAAATAAAAATGTAGCGTACTAAAAGGTTTTGGAATACAAAACTTATCCCAACTGTTCATCCGCCAACATGATGATGGCTGACATGTAATAGCAATCACTGGCGCTTCTTTTTTCATAGCAAGAATGGCTGCTCCATCTGCAACACTATGCCTCGGTCCTCGTGGACCATCAGGCGTTAAGGCGACATCACGCCCCTTCTGAAGAGATTTTAAAGCATTTCTTAACACAGAAGCTCCGCCTTTAGATGAACTTCCACGTATCGTTCCTCCACCAAAAAGTTGCATAAGTCTTGCCACTAATTCACCATCAAAATGATTACTCACAATGGTATCAACTTCTCTTCGCTGTGTATAATACGTATAAGCTGCTGCAGCCATAAGAATTTCACCATGCCAAAGCACATAAATACTAGGATTTAATGAACCATTATGCGATAGATGAAATTTCTTCTTACAGGTTAAAAATAAAAGTTTGATGAGTATGTAAACCAGTGGCGGGATAATCCACACCAAAAGTTTACGTTTCGTATTTTTAGAGAACAAGTTCGCCATAAAGTGAAAGTCGTTTTGGATTAGTGATTTTAATATTGACTGTTTGTCCTAATAAGTTTTCATCACCTTTAATCTGTACAAGAGCATTATTATCACTTCTACCTGCTAAAAAACCACTATTACGTAATTCATCTATATACACAGAATAAATTTTGTCACGATGTGATTCGGCAATTTCATCTAAGATTTCATCTTGAAGCAGTTGTAAGCGTTCAAGTCTAGCGGAGCCTATCTCAGAATCAATTTGATTGGTAAATTCTGCTGCTTTCGTTAATGGTCTTGGAGAATATTTAAATGCAAAAATTTGCTCAAATTTCACTTGTCTCATTACATCAAGAGTATCTTCAAAATCTTCTTCACTCTCTCCAGGGAAAGCAACGATGATATCCGTGCTAATCGAAACATCAGGAATCATTTCACGAAGTTTTAAAGCACGATTTAAAAACCACTCTTTACTGTAGCCTCTTTTCATCTGTTCTAAAATATGTGTTGAGCCACTCTGTAATGGCATATGCATGGATTTGCATACTTTAGGGTTATTTGCAAATGTTTCTAAAAATTTATCGTCCATGTGTAATGGATGAGGCGATGTAAAACGAATACGCTCTACTTCAGGGATTTCACTGATAAGATTCAAAAGGTCAGAAAAATCGATATTGTAGTCAATGGAGCCGCTAAAACGTCTGCCATAATTATTGACATTTTGACCCAGTAAAAAGATCTCTTTTGCTCCGTTTTGTGCAGCTTTACGTGCTTCATTGACAATAAGATCTGCAGGAATAGAAATTTCTTCACCTCTTGTTTGAGGTACAATACAGTAGGTGCATTTTTTGTCACAGCCAATAGAGATATTGACATACGCTTTATACAAACTATTACGGTACTCACCAAAGGCGTACGTACTTTCATCATAATCGGTATCAACACTTAAAAATTTATCTGTATTGACTGCTGTAGAAATTTTCGAAACATTACGCGCACCGATTACAAAACTCACATAAGGTGCTCGTCTAAAAATCTCTTTTCCTAAATGGCTTGCTGTACAACCGCATACACCGATCTTTGCACCTTCTTTCTTTTGAAGGTTATACTTACCAATTTCTGAAAAAAGTTTACTCACAGGTTTTTCACGTACACTACAGGTGTTGATCAAGATAAGATCAGCATCTTGTACGTTACTGGTTAAAACATAATTTTCTCTATCCCCAAGTTCGGCAATGATGTGCTCTGAATCTCGCACATTCATTGCGCAACCAAGGGTTTCTATATAAAGCTTTTTTTCTTCTAAAATACCCAAAATTTAGCCTTAGAGAATATGTACTTCGTACATGTAATCGCTCTCGCCTAAGCCGTAACGAATATCTCTTAAATAAACGCTGAAACCTTGTGCTTCAAAATGCTCAACAAGTGCTACAAGGTCTTTGTGAGAGTTTTCTTTATCAAAATAAAAAATCTTTTGGCCCTCTTTTTCGATAATCTCAGTCACTTTGTCTAATGTAATTGTCTTTGGTTTTCCATTAATTTCATTTCTTGCTAATTTAATTTCCATCGTAAACCTCTTTTCTATCGAGAAAATTATCGTATGTGTCCACTATGCACAAAGATATATCGCGAAGTATACTTTATTTTCGATAAATTCCTCATTAAAAGTAAACAAACGCTTACTCATAAAGAAAAATAAAAGAAGATTTTGGCTATAATCCTTATTCTTCACCGCAATCGTTTAAATTTCCATTTTGATTTTTCATCATTGCGATTATCACACATGACATAAAAAATATGTATCTTTTTAAGGAAACTTATGGAAAAAATTGTAGACATTATAGAATCTATTGCCCATGAAAAGGGGCTTGACATTAACGAAGTGAAAAATACCGTTACTGTAGCACTTATCAAGACTGCTAAACGTGTTTACGGTTCTGAATACGAATACGGCGCAGAAATTGATCCTGCAACAAAAACACTTAAACTCTATCAAAAAGTTATTGTAGTTGCACCTGATGATGAAAGACTATTAGAAGGTAATGAAAATTTTATTGCTATAAAAGAGGCAAAAGAAGTCGATCCTGATATAGAGATTGGTGATGAACTAACCTATGAATTACCATTAGATAATTTAGGCAGAACAGCTGCAGCTACACTTCAAAAAGAGCTTGAATACCATATTCAGCGTCTTTTAGAAAATAATATTTTTGAGAAATACCAAAAATTAGTTGGCAAAACTGTTTTTGGTACGGTTGTTCGTATCGACAACGATGAAAACACTTATATTGAGATTGAAGAGATTAGAGCAGTATTGCCACGTAAAAACCGTATTAAAGGCGAAAAATTTAAAATTGGCAATGTTGTCAAAAGTGTTATTCGCAAAGTTCTTATCGATAAATCACAAGGTATGTATGTTGAACTTTCACGTACAAGCCCAAAATTTTTAGAGTCTCTTTTAGAACTTGAGGTTCCTGAAATTAAAGATGAGATGATTAAAATCGTAGGAAGTGCCAGAATTCCAGGCGAGAGAGCAAAAATTGCATTAAGTTCTTTACATCCAAATATCGATGCTGTTGGTGCAACGGTTGGAACAAAAGGCGTAAGAATCAATGCTGTCAGTAAAGAGTTACACAATGAAAATATTGATTGTATTGAGTACTCAAACATTCCAGAAATTTTTATCGCTCGTGCACTTTCACCTGCCATTATCTCAAATGTAAAAATTCAAAATGGTAAAGCCATTGTTACACTACCAAGCGATCAAAAATCAAAAGCAATCGGTAAAAATGGTATTAATATTCGTTTAACATCTATGCTTACTGGATTTGAAATAGAATTAGTAGAATCAGGTTCATCTACAGTTTCTGCAGAATCTTCTAGCCACGATGATCAACCTGAACGCGATCCAAATGCCTTAAAAAATCTTTTCGGTGGCTTATAATTAATTGCTTCTCTTACGTGTAAAGTTTGAAACTTTACACGTAACCACGTTATTCTTTACTCAGTTTTCTCTTTAACGTAGCTTGCACCATCATTGATCTTTTCTTTTGTCCATTCATAACCGTCTTTTGCATCCTTTTTTATACCACCCCATGTTGCGCAACCACTTATAAGTCCAACTAATATAAGAGCTAAAAAAATACTTTTCACTATTTGATCCTTGAAAATTATTTATCCTCTACGTTTAAAATGAGGATTGAGTTTTGTTAAAACCAAATCGGCAATCATATTACCTAATAAAGTTAAAAATGATGAAATAATGAGTATCCCCATAATGACGGGATAATCACGACTGAGTGCGCTTTGATAAAAAAGAAGTCCCATACCATTAATAGCAAAGATAGACTCTAGAATGACACTACCACCAATAAGACCAGGTAGGGAAAGCCCTAAAATAGTTATAATAGGAGGTGAAAGATTCGGGAGAATAAAGCGCATTAAAAGAGCTCTTCCTTCAATACCTCTACTTTTGGCAAAAAAGATGTAGTCACTTTTTAAAATATTGATCGTTAAACTTCTCACATACAAAATTAAGCTGCCTAATCCTCCAAAAACCATAACAAAAATAGGCAAAACTAAATGCCATGCCATATCAGCAATATAAACAATGCCTTGCCCACTAATGCCTTGAGAATGAAGCCCTGAAATAGGAAAAACTTTCCAGTAAACGGAAAAAAGAATCACTAAAAGTAAAGAGAGGTAAAATGAAGGCATCGCATAACTGATAAGCGCAAGCTGTTTGACACTTTTATCATAAAAACTTGACTGCTTCATAGCTGATTTTATGCCCCAATAAAGGGCTAAAATAAAGACTAAAATCATACTAATGACATTCATTAATAACGTAATTGGCAGGCGTTCAAGAATCTCATCGCGTACGGCTTTACCACTTGCAAATGAAATCCCAAAATCAAGTTGCAACATAGCTTTAAACCAAGAAAAAAACTGCACAGACAAAGATTGATCAAGCCCATAAACACGCTTTAGTTGCTCTAGTGCTTCAGGAGTAATATTTGGATTGAGATCGCCACTAGCGAAAAAAGAGTTAGGAGCGAGATGAATCGCTCCAAAAGAGATAAGAGAGATAATACAGAGCATAAGTACCACATAACAAAGTTTTTGCAGTACTAGCTTCATGTTTTTCCTTACTTTTTCATATCCCAAGCAAGTACAGTATGGCCTTCTTCATCTGTCTCATCCATACCCATACCCATAATGCTATAGCCAGCATCTACATAGTGAATCTCACCTGTAACACCACTTGCAAGATCACTTAAAAGATACATTCCACTGTTACCGACTTCATCTGTTGTAACATTTTTACGAAGTGGTGCATTGATTTCATTCCAATTTAGGATCATTCTAAAATCGCCAATACCACTAGCTGCAAGTGTTTTGATAGGACCTGCACTGATAGCATTCACACGAATGCCTCTACTTCCAAGATCAACAGCAAGGTAACGTACACATGCTTCTAATGCTGCTTTAGCAACACCCATAACATTATAGTGAGGAACATAACGTGGTCCACCTAAGTATGTTAACGTCAAGATTGAGCCATTGTCATTCATAACAGGTAAACACGCGCGAGAGAGTGAAACCAGTGAATACGCAGATGTTCCAAGAGCAATGTCAAATGCTTCTTTAGTCGTATCTACAAATTTGCCACTCAATGCTTCTTTAGGTGCATACGCAACAGAGTGAACCACAAAATCAATCTTGCCAAAATCTTTTTCCAAAGAAGCTGTTAAAGCCTCTAAATGGGCTGGATTGTTAATGTCAAGTTCATACACTTTATCACAGCCGAATTCTTCAGCGATAGGGCGAACTCTTTTTTCTAGTTGCTCATTTAAATACGTAAATGCTAACTCCGCACCTTGTTCTTTACACGCCTTAGCGATTCCATATGCAATAGATTTATTATTAGCAATTCCTACGATAAGACCTTTTTTACCTTTCATGAACATAACTCAAACTCCTCTTATTTTTTTACAGTATCAGCGATGCGAATCATCTCACAAAACGCTTTTTCATTCCAGCTTGCTGTGCCAACTAACACACCTTCGCACGCTTTCACATTCAAAATAGATTCAATATTCTCTACTTTTACACTGCCACCATACAGTAACGGCGCAGAGAGTTTCTCTTGAAGTCTTGTTAAAACTTCTTCGATATCTTCTAAACTTGCACTAAGCCCTGTACCAATAGCCCAAACTGGTTCATATGCGATAACAAGCCTATCATAATGAATGTCAATGCCTTCAAATTGCTCCCAGAGATAACTCATAATCGCATCAATGCCTTGCATACGAATTTCTTGAGGCTCTCCTATACAATAAACAATTTCCACTTCTCTGGCTTTCGCAAAGTCATATTTTGCTGCAATAAAACTCTGTGACTCTTTTAAAATATGACGTCTTTCACTGTGTCCAATCAATACGGTATCGATACCAAACTCTTCAAGTTGTTCAAAACCAATTTCACCTGTATATGAACCACTTTGAATTGGATAAAAGTTTTGAGCGCCTACTTTGATATTTTGTATCTCATCAAACCGATCCAATGCGGTAAAGGGAGCAAAAATACGTACATTTTGCTCGCTTTTTGTATGAGAAACAAATGTTTGTATCTCTTTTATAAATGCTTTAGCAGAACCTCTAGTGTAGTTTGTTTTGAAATTTGAAGCAATGATCATGCTTACTCAGTCTCACTTGTACTTAGTACTTTAACACCTGGAAGGATTTTTCCTTCGATGAGTTCTAAACTCGCACCACCACCGGTTGAGATAAATGTCATCTCATCAGCGTCACCTGCACGTGCAACCACATCAGCAGTATCACCACCACCTACAACCGTTGTTGCATGTGCTTCTGCGATGACATGAGACATTTTAAAGCTGCCTTTAGAGAATTTTTCGAGTTCAAATACACCCATTGGACCATTCCAAAGAATCGTTTGAGCATCTGCTAACGCTTCTCTAAATAGACGTGACGTTGCAGGTCCAATATCAAGGCCCATCCAACCTTTTGGAATTTCTTGAACGGTAACAAACTTAATCGTTGCATCTTGTGAACATGTCTGGGCAGCAACCACATCAACAGGTAAGTAAAGTTTTACACCTAGACGTTTTGCTTCTTCCATGACACGACTTGCTTCATCAAGAAGTTCATCTTCTACCAATGAATTACCGATATCAAGTCCTTGCGCTTTAAGGAAAGTAAATGCCATACCTCCACCAATGACCAATTTATCAACACGCGGAAGAAGATTAACCAATGCTTGGAGTTTTCCACTCACTTTACTTCCGCCAACAACGGCAACAAACGGGCGTGTTGGGCGACGAAGAAGATTTTTAGAAAATTCAACTTCTTTTTGAAGTAAAAATCCAGCAGCAGAACTCTTTTCATTGAAATAATGTGTGATAGCTTCAACCGAAGCGTGTGCACGGTGACATACACCAAATGCGTCATTGATATACACTTCTGCCATATCAGCTAAAGCTTTAGCAAATTCTTCATCATTAGCAGTTTCGCCTTTGCAAAAACGAAGATTCTCTAAAAGTAAAATCTCTCCTGGCTGCAATGCCGCTGCTTTTTCAGATGCATCTTTGCCAATGACATCTGTAGCAAGAATAACTTCTTTCTCCAAAAGACGTTTAAGTCTCATTTGAACAGGTGCTAGTGAGTATTTTTCATCCACTACACCTTTTGGACGACCTAGGTGGCTTGCTAGAATGATAGAACAACCATGATCTAGACAGTAACGAATGGTAGGGATTGCTGAACGTACACGTCTATCATCAGTGATATTAGCAAACTCATCTAAAGGCACATTGAAATCACAACGAATAAAAACTTTTTTACCTGCAATATCCAAATCTCTAATAGAGCGAATCATTCCTTATCCTTTTTATTTGCTTACGTGTACAGCCATATCAACTAAACGAGTCGAATAGCCCCATTCGTTGTCATACCAAGCCATCACTTTAACCATATTGCCGCCAATGACTTGTGTTAAATCTGTTGCAACAATTGAACTCCATGTTGTCGTTATAAAATCCTGTGAAACTCTTTGCTCAACATCTACTTCTAAAATACCTTTTAAATTTCCATTCGCATGTTGTGTGAAAAGTGCATTCACTTCTTCTTTTGTTGTATCTTTTTTAATAACAACGTTAAGGTCAACAATAGAAACATTTGGAGTTGGTACACGAACACTTTGTCCATGTAAACGACCTTTGAGGTGTGGAAGTACTAAACCAATAGCCTTCGCTGCGCCGGTACTGGTTGGAATCATATTGATCGCAGCAGCACGCGCACGACGTAAATCTTTACTGTGTTTAACATCTAAAATATTTTGATCATTTGTGTAAGAGTGAACCGTTGTCATCAAACCTTTGTCAATACCAAAAGCATCATCTAAAATCTTAGCTACTGGCCCTAAACAGTTTGTTGTACAACTTGCATTAGAAACGATGGCTTGACCAGCATATTTGTCTTCATTCACACCGATAACAAACGTTGGAGTATCATCTTTTGCAGGAGCAGACATAACGACTTTCTTAATGCCATTGTCAATAAAAACTTGTGTATCTTTTTGTGTGAGAAGCGCGCCCGTACATTCAAGGACAACATCCACACCATAGTCTGCAAAATTCAAAGCTTTAGGATCACGGGTTGAAAACATTTTAACTTTTGCTTTTCCTATTTGCATATAATCATTCTCTAATAACTCAACTGTTCCAGGGAAAATACCATGTACGCTATCGTATTTGAGTAATTGTTTAGTCATAGAACGATCTGCCGTATCGTTGACACACACCAACTCAACATCATCTCGTGAATCAATAATTCTTGCAACACATCTTCCAATGCGGCCAAATCCATTTATAGCAATTTTGAGTGCCATAGGTATTCCTTTTGATATAATAGTCGTTTTAATCCATCTGCTTTCATTTAGGAAAGCGAATTATTTTAGCAAAAATGATGTATAAAAAAGTTTAAAGTCCATGGAGTCCCACAGTTGAACATAGCTATCTTTGGTGGATCATTTGATCCTCCACATACCGGGCATGAGCTCATTGTCAAAAAAGCCTTAGAAATCCTTGATATTGACAAGCTTCTCATCGTAACAACCTATCTCAGTCCCTTTAAAGAAAATTTTTGTGCTCCTGCTGACTTACGACAAAGCTGGCTGGCTAAAATCTTTGAAGGCATTGACAAAGTAGAAATTTTTTCATACGAATGTGACCAAAAAAGACAGGTTCCTACCATTGAAACCGTTTTACATATTAAAAGTTTATATCCTGATGCTAAACTCTTTTTGATTGTTGGAAGCGATAGTTTTGCCTCACTTCCAAAATGGAATCGTTATGACGAACTCTGTACACTTGTTGAATTTGTTGTAGCACCAAGGGGAGAATTTACACCGCCAAAAGACTTGAAAATTTTGCCAATTAATGTTAATATCAGCTCTTCAAAGCTCCGCTCATTTTTGGACCATAGATTTATCCCCAAAGCCATCGAAAATGAAGTGATAGCGTTTTATACAAGGAATCCAATGGATAATAGAATTGAAAGAATCGTAACTGCATTAAGCGATAAAAAAGCAGAAGATATACAAGTATTTGATATGACAGGCAAAGACTACTTTGTCAATACCGTTGTTATTGCAACAACAATGGGTGAGAGACATGGGCTTTCACTACTCGACCATCTAAAAACAGAACTTAAAGGTGCAGGTGAAAGTTTCTTACACGTTGATGCTGATGAGAATTGGACAGTCATTGATATGGGAGATGTACTCATTCATCTTATGACACCGCAATACCGCCAAAAATATAATTTAGAACTTTTCCTCAAAGAAAGAGAAGATGAGATGAAAAAAGTAAGAGGCGTAGAATAAACCATAAAAACACCTTCCTAGCAAAACTAGGAAGGTCATACTACACTAAAATTTAGCGTCAGGTTTTGGCGTTTTTTCACTACTTTCAGGTAACTCAGGATAAATAATCACTGGTTTTCTACCTTTCAATGCTTTCAAAAATGTTTCAATCTTTGTACTCTCCGCATCGCTAATACTAATTCCAAGCTGAGTGCTGCCCATCTCTTTGATAGCGTCTTTAAGCGTCCAAATTGCACCATTGTGGAAGTATGGTACTGTCTCTGAGATATTTCTTAATGTTGGTGTTTTGACCATACCATTCTGATCACCTTTAAAATCACCGACTTGTGCAAATTTATATTTACCAGCTACTTGGAATGGTTGCATCGTTCCTCCTAGTGCAATACCGTTATGGCAACTTGCACATCCTTTATCTATAAACACCTCAAGTCCCTCTTTTTCTGCTTTAGAGAGTGCATTATCTTTTCCATTCATAAAGTCATCAAAACGAGATGGTGTCACCAAGGTTTTTTCAAAAATTGCAATGGTTGAAGTAATTTTTTCAAAGTTAATTTTTACATTATCTCCATATGCACCCTTAAAAAATTCAACATATTCAGGAATGGAATTGATACGTTCTTCAACTAACTTTGGTGGCGCTGCCATTTCTGGTCCTGCTTGTACTGGACCTTGTGCTTGATCTGCTAAGTGAGGACTTCTTCCATCCCAAAATTGCGCCTTAAAAAATGCGGCATTATAAACTGTTGGAGAATTTAGGTGATGTGGATTCGCTGTCCAGCCATGCCCAATTGCTGCACTAATTCCATCTGTTCCACCTGTTGCTAAATTATGACACGTATTACAGCTAATGATGGAGCTTTTTGACATTCGAGGATCAAAATAAAGTTTTTTTCCCAACTCAACCTTAGCATCAGTTATTGGATCTTTAGGATCATCAATTAATTTTAAAATTTCCAATTGGCTTACAGGAATAGCTTCTATCCCATTTTGTTTAACCTTATCAACAAGGCTATTTGCACCCAAAACAACAGTTGCACTGAGTGCACAAAGACTAAGTACCTTAGAAATCTGCATTTCTTCTCCTTTTTAAGATTATAAAAAGAAGTATATGAATAATTATCTTAAATAGTAATTAATATTAATTAGAATAATTTACTATTATATTTTTAAATAAATAGGATAGTTAATATCTTATTAAGTTCAGCTCCTATAAAATTTTATATTATATATAAAGGACAGTATTCAAATGGATCGGTTTAAAGACGTTTTAAAAGCAAGCAATCTCAAATCTACACATCAAAGGCTTGCCATTTTAGATGCAATCGATCACTTTGGTCATGTTGACATCGATACACTGTATGATTTTATTTTCCAAAAGTATCCTACAATGTCGAAAGCAACACTTTATCGTAATATCAATGATCTGATCTCTTTTCATATCTTAGAAGAGGTAAAACTTCCACAGCAAAAACAACAATATGAAATCAAAAAAGTCCCTCATATTCATCTTTTATGCAGTGAATGTGGAAGTGTCGAAGACATGTTTGTTGAAACAAAACCTCTTTTAGAAACTATCACTTCAAAAAGTGGTTTTTATATTAACAATAGCTTTATTGTAATGAATGGTATATGTAAATCATGCCATCTCAAAAAGTAAAATATCAAAGTGACAGTTTTTGATGACATCGTTTAAATCTTATAAAATGGTATTAAAACCAAGGTGCTAGATTAATCTCTTTTTCTAATATGATTTCTAGGCTATCTTCTAATTGATGTAAAAAATCAAAGCCACTACGACGTTCAACTTCATCAATGCTTACAATATATTTTTCAATACGATCATTTGTTTTAGCATTTTGAGGCACAATGACTGCTAATACTTTAATCGTACCATTTTCCTCAATACCAGCATAGATTTTATAAAATGCATCAGGGATTTCAACAAAACGTGAGCTTTTTAAGTGTGTTATCTTCTCATCAAACAATGGTCCTGTATAAACCCATACCTCTTTAAATTTTGAGGTAAAAGATTCAAGTTCAATCTCTTCTAAACGTTGCCAAAGTTTTTGATTGAGCGATGGTTTTTGAGGGGTGATATTCGTCATTAAAAAAGTTTCTATTTGTGCTTGTTTTCCATAAAGAAGTGAAATGGCATGATTAGGAGCCATGTGCCCTCTATCATATCCACTATTCGTATAGTCATTTGAGTCAATGAATCCGAAATTGCGCCAATCAGCATTAAAGTTTTCAGGGCGTTTTAAACGAGGCGCATTTTCACTTGGGGGAGTTAGTTTATAAACAACCCATAAAGGGTTGCCTTTGATATCGGAATAACCAACCATATAAGCACTATTTCTGAAAATTCGTGTATAGGTCTGAATGGAGTTGTCCATGGCTTTAGGGATACCAGCAAAAGCCATTGTATCACGTGCAATGAAAACTTCATACGAGTACGATAGCCCTCCTAAAAGGAAGGCTATGATTAAGGCTTTTGGATTTCTAATTACGAATGTTAGAATTGACGAAATGAGGTTTAGTCTTCTCACAACCACACTCTACATTTTGTCTTTTGCGTCAATACCTATAAGTTTAAGTCCTACACGAAGAGACAATCCAACAACAGCAAAAAGCTTCAGAAGTTTTGATTCATCAACACTTCCAACAACGCGGTTTTCATTATAGAATTTGTGCAAACTTGCAGCAAGGTTCTTCAGATATTCGGTCACTTTTTGTACTTGTCTCGAGTGAAATGCGTCTTCTAAAACTTCTGGTAATAAAAGAGCACTAAAAAGAAGATTTTGTGCATCTTCACTAAGGTTTTCAAGCTTTACATTTTGTACATCACTAAGGCTTTTTTCTGCTTTTGCAAAAATTTGATTAATACGAGCATGTGCGTAATTAATATAGAAAATTGGATTATTGCTGTCTTCTTGTTTAAAGACATCTACATCAAATTCAAGATGTGTGTCAGATTTTTTGCTTAAAAAAACAAAACGAAGCGCATCACTGCCCACTTCACTTACAACATCACTCATCAAAATGAAATTTCCTGCGCGTTTACTCATCTTATATGGCTCACCACCCTTAAGAAGAGAAACCATTTGAGCTAAAAGAACTTCAAGTTTTTGTTCATCATAACCTAAAAAGTTTATCGCTGCTTTTACACGTGTGATATACCCATGATGATCAGCACCCCAGATATTGATGTATTTATCGTAGTTTCTTTGAAATTTATTATCGTGATAGATGATATCGCCTGCAAGATACGTTGGTCTACCATCTTCTCTTACAACAACACGATCTTTTTCATCGCCAAGCTCTGTAGAACGAATCCAAATTTTACCACCGTCTTCATAGGTTTTATCGTTTTTTTGGAGTTTTGCAAAGCTTTCATCCCATTTATCATAAAGAGATTTTTCACTGACAAATTGTTCAAATTCAATACCAACGTCGGCAAGATTAGATTTAATGAGTTCAAGCATCTTATCTTTGCCCCACACAGAAAGCGTTTTGATATTTGCTTCATCTTCAAAAATAGCATTACCGAGTTCAGCTTTAGCAACATGTGCTAAATCAACAATATACTCTCCACGATAAAACTCTTCTGGCCATTCAACATATACACGAAGAATATGCTCACGTCCTGCAAGATAAATAGAAAGACCTAAAAGATCTACTTGGTTACCAGCATCATTAACATAATACTCTGTCGTGATTTTATATCCTAAATGAGAACCAATACGAGATAAAGCATCACCAATTACTGCACCACGTGCGTGTCCAATATGCAAAGGTCCTGTTGGGTTTGCACTCACGTATTCGAGTAAGATTGTTTCGCTTTGTTCATCTTTACCAAATAGAGTTTCATTCTGAATTGCCCATGTAGCATACTGATCCAAGAATTGTTCACTCAACTTGAAATTGATATACCCTTTAATAGGTGTCACTTCTTGGAATATTTCTCCAGTATCAAACTGAGTACAAATCTCTTCTGCAATAGCAATAGGTGATTTTTTTAACTCTTTAGCTAGAGAAAAAGCGATAGGCGTAGCGTAATGACCAAAAGAGAGATTGGTAGGTTTTTCTAAAACAAACTCTCTTTGTAATTTCTCTTTAATAACACGAATAACCGATTTTTTCAATACATAACCTTATACAGATTTTTTTTCATCTGTGTGTGCTGCTGTTGTTGTAGCAGTAGATTCAGGTTTTGATTCTACTTGATCCACAGTCGTTTTAACTTCTTCATCTTCTTTGATAGCTTTTTTAAAATCTTTCATACCTTGACCAATGCCTTTTGCAAGTTCTGGTATTTTTTTAGCACCAAATAGTAAAACAACAACTGCTAAAATAACTAACCAATGACCTATACTAAATGAACCCATACTATCTCCTTTGTCTTAATGACGATATACTTTATCTTGATATTGTAGCATTTTTTTATAAACTAAAAATGAACCACTTTTTTATTCGATATTTGCCCAAGCACTGATAAACTCACCTAAGTCCATCAACTCCATTTTTTTCCGCGAAGTATATGCAATTGCTAGCAAATCATGTAAAGCTGTTTTAAAATCATCGTTAATTAACACATAATCATATTCCCTTATACGTGTCATCTCAGAAACAGCGTTAGCAAGACGTTTTTCGATGACCTCTGAACTATCTGTCCCTCTACTAATCAGTCTTTCTTTCAAACTTTTCTGATCAGGTGTCGTAATGAAAACAGATGTAATTAAGCTTCCAAACTTCTCACGAGCAATTTTGTGTCCTTGTACATCAATATCGCAGATGACCAGTTTTCCTGCATGTAACTCTTTTAAAATTGGTTTGAGTGATGTTCCATAATAATTATCATGGACTTTTGCCCATTCTAAAAAAAATCCTGCATCCATGTCTTTTTCAAACTCTTCTTTGGAGATGAAATGGTAATTAATCCCATCCACTTCACCTTCACGAATAGATCGTGTTGTACTTGAAATCGAAAAATAAGAATCTGTAATTTCTTTCAGGACCTCTTTCATTAAAGAGCTTTTACCTGAACCACTCGGTCCTGAGATGACTAAAAGGTTACCTTTCACTTCTACTCTTTTTCATCAAATGTAATAGAAATATTAAGACGCATACCTTTAAGAGCTTCACGCAAAATGTCACTTTGTGCTAAACTTGAAATACTTTTCGCAATACTACTTTCTATTTCATCACGAATGACTTCAATTTCATGGCTTTTTGATTCAGGAACAACTAGTGTTGGAGCTGAAACCTCATTCTCTTCAATCTCTTCTCCAAATGCCTGTTTCAACATGTTCTCATTGAGATCATCTAAGGAATCAATATCACCTATTTGATCCAAATTGCCTAGTGCTACATCGATTTTTGGGAGTAATGCTTCCTCTTCTAGTACTTGCTCTTTTTCTTCTTCAATTTTTTCATCAATCACTTCTGCAAAGTCATCGATAATCTCTTCTTGATTTTCCTCTACAGAAGTATTGCTCTCTGATTCAAATGACTCTGTCATTGTATCTTCTTCAACAGGTAATGCCATTTCTTCAAGATTCAACTCTTCAGCAGTCTCTTCCTCTTCTTCAATACCTAATAGCTCATTATTCATCAAAGGATCTTCTTCTCTCTCTTTTTCATCAAAGAAAAATGTTCCAGCAGTATCATCTTCTTCTCCTAATGCGTCAAGTGACAATGCAGCAATTTCTTTTTCATCATCATCATTCTCGTCACTTTCATCTAAGAGTTGTTTTACTTCATTAATATCATCTTTATCTAGAATAGAAGGATTATGTTCTTCTTCGAAATCATTTTCTTCTGCTTCAAGAGTATTGACAGTATCATGGTGCTCATTTTCTTCAAAATCAAAATCTTCAAACGAAGTTACGTCTTCTTTTCCTAAAGGTTCAACATCATCAAAAGAGAAATTATCATCGCTGTGTGACAACTCTTTTTCATCCGATGTCTTTGAATCAAATAATTCATCTTCTAAATTTAAATCATCTAATTCCAAATCATCAAAAGTGAGTTTTTCACTATTTTCTTCCTCTTCTTTAAAATCATCTGGATGCTCTTCCAATAAATTGATTGGTAGCATATCATCATCTTCAGCATCAATTTTATCAATATCAAATGCATCAGCATCTTCTTTATCGGCTTGAGAAATAGGCTCTTCCTCATTTGGCTCTTCTAACTTATGGCTTGCAATAACATTTTTAATCTTATCCATCAAAACTAAAAAATCCGTTGGTAAGAAAGGCTTTTCCAAAGAAACATTCATTGCCTCAGGTTTTTTAGCACCTCTTTGACAAATATAAACAACATAGTCACACCCTGTATGTTCACGTAGTCCTGCTACTGCACTCTCTTCGTAAAGTTCATTGTCAACTAAAATGACATCATATGTTGTGAGTGGTACTAAGCCACATAATCTTCGAACTCGTCTAACTCATACCCAGCTTTTTCGGCACTAAGTTTGATTAATCTTGAAACAGCGGGATTATTATTGAGTAGTAACAGGCGCATGCTCACTCCTGAATGAGAATTAATAACTCTCATTGTAGTATAAAAAAATTTATGATTGCTTTAACGGACAAAAAGAAGTGTCAAATGGTTCAATGCTTCGATAAACTCTTTTTTAAAGAGAAGCATGATAGAGCTTAAAGTGGCAACAATTACAATAAATGAAACCGTAATTTTAATGGGGAAACCAATAACCAAAAGGTTAAATTGTGGCATTGTTTTCATAAGCATTCCAAAAACCACATCTAAAAGTAAAGAAAAAGCAACAACGGGAAATGAAAGAATAAATCCATAGACAAACATCCCTGTCATAGCTTTGAGCAGATACGTTAACATATTCGTCTGAGGATAAAAGTTTCCTAACGGCAAAAGAGTCAATGAATCCGCAATAAAAAGTAGCATTTGGTGATGCCCGTTAAATGCAAGAACAACCATAAGACCAATTAAGGAAAGTATTTGTGACAATATAGGGATAGAGGTACTTGTTTGTGGGTCAATAACACTCGCCATTGTAAAACCCATAATAAACGAAATTTGCATACCTGCCATTTGTAAAATAGAAATCGTAATAGTTAAAAATAGCCCCGCAACGAAACCAATCAGTAATTCACCAACTATTGCAAGTGTAAGATTCAGTAATGTTGGAGTCACCTGTAAGGCAGGCAAAAGTGGAAATAGAAAAATAACCATAAAAAACGTCATAGATGTTTTAATAGTTAATGGAATATTTGCGTGAGAGAAAAAAGGAAAAAAAGCGAAAAGCCCACTAATTCTAGCAAATAGAAGAAAGAATAGAATCACTTGATGTTCACCAAAAAGTTTAACCAGTGACTCCACGTTATGCTTCCTCTTTTAATCCATCCACATGGAGATGGCGTACATATGTACACTGTTTGGCTAACTGATGATTATGTGTCACTAAAAGCAGTGCAGCATTCTCTTTTTCAATGTATTCAAATAAAACATTCATAACCTCTTGGGCTGTTTTGTCATCCAAGTTTCCTGTTGGTTCATCTGCAAAAATAATTTTAGGTTTTTTGGCAAGAACACGAGCAATAGAAACACGCTGTTGTTGCCCGCCAGAAAGATCGCCTACTCTATAATGCATAAAATCAGCGATACCCAAACGCTCTAATATTCCTTTATCGATTGTTTTATCACTAATAAATGAAGCTAGTTCAATATTTTCATTAGCAAAAAAACCTTTAAACAGATAGTGCGATTGAAAAATAATGCCTACGTCATAACGTCTAAGCTTTAATCTTGCATCATCATTATCGTGATAAATATTATGATCACACAAAATTACTTCACCGTTATTTGGTTTCAGCAAGGTTGAACAAATATGCAAAAGCGTTGATTTTCCACTACCGCTGACACCTAAAATGGCCATTGATTCTTTAGGAGCAAGATCAAAATGAACATTCTCGAAAAGAAGATAATCAAAAGCGTGTGAAATATTTTGTACGTGAAGTAAAGACATCAATGTCCTTCAAAGAGAGGGGTGAAGAGTCTCCTCTTCACCACAAAGAATTTAATACTTATTTAAGCTGCTCAGCAACTTCGCTAGCGAAGTCACATGCTTTTTTCTCTAAGCCTTCACCAAGTTCGAAACGAACATAGCCAACAAGCTCGATTTTACCACCAAGTTCTTTAGCTTTTTCTTCAACAACTTGTGCAATGGTTTTTTTATCATCCATAACATAGAATTGGCTTAAAAGTGTATATTGTTGATCAAGTTGTGTGTTATCAGCGATAAAACGCTCAATTTGACCAGGAATGATTTTGTCCCAGATTTGCTCAGGTTTGCCTTGTGCTTTAAGCTCAGCTTGCATTTCTTTCTTAGCGTTCTCTAAAACAGCATCTGTTAATTGAACACGAGAAACAAAAAGCGGCATACGTTTAAGAGGTTTCTTAAGACGTGCTAACTCTTCATTCTCTTTTTCAATATCAGCTTTGATACCAATAGTCTCTTTCTCAACAAACTCAGGATCGAGTTCTGTATAGCTTAAGAAACTTGGTTTCATAGCTGCTGCATGCATACAAAGATTTCTAATAAATTCACCTGCAGCTGCAGCCGTTTTTTCGCTATCACAACTTGCAGCAATGAGAACACCTACACGGCCATTTGAATGAACATAACCATTTACAATGCCATTTGCTCCAGCTTTTAATGTTGCAAAGCGTCTAACAACTAAGTTCTCACCAATTGTAGCAACTTTAGTAGCAAAGTATTCTTCAAACACAGTACCATTGATAGTTGTTTTCATCAACTCTTCAGTTGATTCAACATTTGTCGCTTGGATATGTGCTGTTGTCTCTTTTGTTAAATTAATGAAACCTTCATTTTTTGCAACGAAGTCAGTTTCAGCATTAATTTCACTAACAGTTGCCATTTTTAAGCTTGGGTCAACGAAAACATTCACCAAACCTTCACTTGCAAGTCTATCAGCTTTTTTAGCTGCTTTACCAAGACCTTTTTCTCTTAAAAGGTCTTTTGCTGCCTCAAAATCACCATCGGTATCGACTAGTGCTTTTTTGCAGTCCATCATACCAGCCCCAGTGGACTCACGTAGTTCTTTTACTAAAGCAGCGGTAATCTCAGCCATTATTCGCCTTCCTCTACTGCAAATTCTTCTTCGCTTAATGCTTCGTCAATAATCTCTTTTTTCTCTTCTTCGCTTACTTCAGCTGCTTCTTCAGTTGCTGGAGCATCTTTTGAACGGATTTCATAACCCTCAGTCATTGCTTCACACATCTCTTTACAGAAAAGTTGAATTGAACGAATCGCATCATCATTTCCTGGAATTGGAAGATCAACAACATCTGGATCACAGTTGGTATCAAGTGGAGCTACAACAGTAATTCCAAGTCTTCTTGCTTCTTGAACTGCAATTTTCTCTTTTACAGTGTCAATAACAAAAATCATATCTGGTAAGTTTTTCATATTTCTGATACCACCAAGATAATCAAGAAGTTTCTCTTTTTTTCTTCTAAGCATTAACGCTTCTTTTTTAGTAAGAAGGTCAATTTGTCCATCTTCTTCCATTTTCTCGATGATGTCAAGTTTACGGATTGATTGTCTGATTGTTTGATAGTTTGTTAACATACCACCTAACCATCTGTGGTTAACATATGGCATACCACATTTCTCAGCGTATTCTTTAATCGCTTGGCTAGCTTGTTTTTTTGTACCGACAAAAAGCATTGTTTTGCCTTCTGCTGCTGCATCTTTTACAACATTGTATGTATATCTGAAGTAACGTAGTGTTTTTTGTAAATCTACGATATAGATATTTTTTCTTTCACCGAAGATGAATTTTTTCATCTTTGGATTCCAACGTCTTGTTTGGTGTCCGAAGTGTACACCACACTCTAGTAGGTCTTTCATGGTTACCATGAAGCGCTCCTTATGTTTTTTTGGTTTAGCCTCCACACCCATCAACAGTAACAACTGCAACCGTAAAGGATTGGTGTGTGTGAGATTTGGACCGTGATTATATTCAAAAAAATATTAAATTTTGCTTGTTTTAATCTAAAAATAAGTTCTATTTGTAATGCTTTAATTTACTTTAAATCAAAAAAGTTCTATAATTGCGCAAATCTTAAAACCATAGAGGTACTATGTTGCGTATAATTTTGGCCTGTTTATTAAGCCTTTCTTTGCTGTCGTCAGCAGAATACATGGGAGCTAATTCATATGGCAGTGATGATTTTGAGGCTGAATTTAACGCCAAAAACGATGCAAAATTGTTTGATCCATTGAGTGGTTATAACGAAATCATGACAAGTTTTAATGATACATTTTACGAATATCTTCTTAGGCCAACAGCACAAGGATATGCTTACATCGTTCCCAAGATGGCACGTAATGGTATAGCAAATTTCTTTGATAACCTTTTTTATCCTATTCGCCTTGTGAACAATCTTTTACAATTAAAATTTTATAACAGTTGGGAAGAGACAGAGCGTTTTGTATTAAACTCAACCATGGGTATTTTAGGCTTTCACGATATAGCAGGTGAAGAATTAGGTATTAAAGCACATGATGAAGATTTTGGTCAAACATTGGGATATTATGGCGTAGGTAGTGGTTTCCATGTTGTTTTACCACTTTTAGGACCTTCGAATGTACGTGATATTGTTGGTCTTGCTGGCGATATGTGGCTTAACCCAATTAATTACCTTGAAGCGCGTGATGCTAATTTACTTGATAGTACAGAAGAGTCTATCGCGACAACAGCATTCTATACAATCAATAAAACATCTCTACATGTAAAAGAGTATGACAACTTCAAAAAAGATGCTATTGAGCTCTATCCGTTCTTGCGTAATTTTTACGAATCAAGAAGAAATAAACTTATAAGTGAATAAACAATGAAAAAAATTCTTGCTGTTGTAGTACTAACGCTTCTATGTGTGCAATCTATTTTTGCAATAGAAGAACATGATATATCAACATTTATGCAAAACAACATTGATAATGCAACAACGATTTTACGTGATAAAAAAATACAAAAAAATGAAAAATCTGAAAAACTTTATGCTATTTTTGATTCGATTTTTGACTACACACTCATGGCACAATTAGCACTTGGTGGAAAACAATGGGCAGCACTGCCACCTGCAAAACAGAGTGAGTTTACAAAGCTTTTTGAGCAAAAACTCAAAAAATCGTATATGGAAAAACTAGATCTCTATACCGATGAAAAAATTGTTATTAAAAATTTGGAAAAAATCAAAGACGCGCGTATTCATCTTACAACGCATTTGATGAAAAATAGTGAAGTCTATGAAATTATCTATAAATTCTACAAAGATAAAAATGGAAGTTGGATGATTTACGATGTTGATATCTTAGGTGTCAGTATCATTCAAACGTATCGTACACAGTTTGCTGAAATTTTGGCGAAAGAACCATTTGAAAAATTGCTTGAAAAGCTCAAGCAACCTGACGAGCCAGCACAAAAACAATAGTAACACCAAAGTGTGTCACTATTGCCTTCTTTTTTTAAGCGTTAATTTTCTCTTTTATAATTTTAGCTCTTTGTGCAATTGTGTCGATCTTTTGAGCTGCACTGAGGTTTTCATTAAGTAATACTTCTACAAATGCACTTCCCACAATAACACCATTCACACCGCGAGCTCTCTCTTTTGCTGTCTTTTCATTCACACCAAAACCTACAAATAAAGGTGTCCCGCTCTGCTCTTTGATCGCTTGAATCGTTTTTGTAAGATCTTCACTCGCGTGAGCCCCTGTAATTCCAGCGTATGCCACAAGATAAATAAACCCTTTTGCATCTTTAACGACTTTGGCAATACGCTCTTTACTATCTGTTGGAGCTACAAAACTGACCATAGAAAGGGCATATTGTTCCATTAGAGGCAGGTAAGGGAGCGCTTCTTCGTGTGGAAGATCTGGAATGATAAATCCTTTAACCCCAAATTCTGTCGCTTTTTGCGCAAATGTTTCAACACCTTTATGATAAAAAGGATTAAAATAACCCATCCAGTACGTCTCAATAGTAGGCGCAACAACTGAAGAAATATCAAACAATGTTTGCATTTTAAATCCATTTTGCAATGCATGCAAATTGGCAACTTCAATAATAGGACCATCTGCAACAGGATCAGAAAAAGGAATTCCTAACTCTAGCTTGTCAACACCTGCTTCTTTTAGTGCAGAAACCAAGTCCAATGAAAAATTCTTATCGGGGAAACCCGCCGTAATATAGGCAACTAATTGCTTCACTCTTTCTCCAACGTATGAGGTACTTTTATAATTAACGGATTTAATACAGTAAAAAACGATGCATCATTTTCAACATCTTGTCGGTACTTTTCAAACTGATCGCTGACTAAAAGTAACCAATCGATAAACTCTTCACTCGCGGGGCCTTGCAACGTTCGCGCCTCTTCTACAATATCTTCACACAATACTGCCAATTTTATAATAGGATCTAGTTTTAAAAATCCTGCGGCTGATTTCATATTATGGAAAATACGAAAAAGATCTCCAATGTTTTCAGAATAGCGCTCTTTTTTACTGAGCCCAATAATCAGAGGCTCCATATTTTCACACATAATGGCATAGTGAGAGATAAAATCTCCTACAATTTCGATGTCAAAATCAACTTCCAATTGTGCCAAAACACCCATGTTGCTTACCTCCGAAGTTGCTCATTGTACCATGTTTTTTATAAAATTTTCTTGTCCTAAAATAGGGTATAATGAGGCCATGAAAACAATTACATCTATTAAACAACAGAAGGGGAAAACTCCCCTCACCGTTATCACTGCTTATGATGCGCTCTTTGCATCTCTTTTCGATCAAAGAGTTGATATCATCCTTGTTGGCGATAGCCTAAATATGAGTTTTAATGCTAAACCTGACACACTCTCAGCGAGCATGGAAGTCATGCTTTATCACACCAAAGCTGTATGTGCAGGTGCAAAAGAGACTTTCATTGTTTGTGATATGCCTTTTGGAACATACACCGATGAGAAGATGGCACTCCATAATGCTTCAATGGTATACAGCCAAACCAATGCGCATGCTGTGAAAATAGAAGGTGGTGTGAGTCGTGCACATATCATCAAGGCATTGACACAAAACTCTATTGCAGTTATGGGACATATTGGACTGATGCCTCAATATGTCAGAAGCGAAGGTGGTTATAAAGTACGTGGACGCAGTGAAGAAGATATTCTTGCATTAATCGAGGATGCCAAAGCCGTTGAAGAAGCAGGTGCTTTTAGTTTGGTGATTGAAGGTGTTGTTGAAGAAGCAGCTAGACGTATTTCTGAAGCTATCACTATCCCTACTATTGGCATAGGAGCAGGTAAATATACCGACGGTCAAGTATTGGTTTGGAGCGATATGTTAGGCTTTTTCCAAGCCTTTCAACCTAAATTCGTTAAGCGCTACTTAGAAGGTGCCACACTGGTACAAGATGCCGTAGATGCTTATGTTAAAGAAGTTCAAGAACGTAGCTTTCCAGAAGCTCCCTACACGTATACAAAGTGAGTGAGATGGAACGCATCGTTGAAATAGAGAAGATTTCTTTTGAGAATGACTATGAAAAAAGTTTGCGCCCCTCTTCATTTGATGACTACATAGGGCAAGAGAAGATCAAAAAAAATTTGCAAGTGTTTATTCAGGCAGCACAAAAACGCTCTGAATGTTTAGATCACATCCTCTTTTTTGGACCTCCTGGTCTTGGTAAAACGACGTTAGCACATATCATTTCAAATGAAATGCGTGCCAATATGAAAATTACCGCAGCTCCTATGATTGAGAAAAGTGGTGATTTGGCGGCAATTTTAACCAACCTTCAAGAAGGAGACATTCTCTTTATCGATGAGATTCATAGACTCTCTCCCGCCATTGAAGAGATTCTCTATCCTGCTATGGAAGATTTTCGTCTTGATATCATTATAGGTTCGGGTCCTGCGGCTCAAACCATCAAAATCGACTTGCCTCGATTTACACTCATTGGTGCAACCACACGTGCTGGTATGATAAGCTCTCCCTTAAGAGATCGTTTTGGTATGCATTTCCGTTTGCAATTTTACACCAAAGAAGAACTTGCGCTCATCATCACCAAAGCATCCCATAAACTTGAGAAAATATGTCTGCAAGACGCCGCTGTGGAAATGGCACGCCGCTCACGAGGAACCCCTAGAATTGCACTTCGTCTTTTAAAGCGTATTCGTGATTATGCTGACGTAGAAGATGAAGATCACATTCATAAAGAACGTGCACAGTATGGACTTAATGAACTCGGTGTAAATGATCTTGGTTTTGATGAACTCGATATTAAATACCTTGAGCTTTTATTGCAAAGTAAAGGGCGTCCTTTAGGGCTTAGTACCATTGCAGCAGCTCTCAGTGAAGATGAAGGTACCATTGAAGATGTGATAGAACCTTATTTATTGGCAAACAGTTATATTGAACGAACGGCCCGTGGGCGTATCGCAACACCCAAAACGTACGAGCTTTTTAGGCTAACGCCGCCTACATTACAAAATGGACTTTTTGAGGATACTCTATGAATGAACATCGTTTCTTTTTAACTGCTATCTTTCTTGCTGTATTGTTTTCAATCCTCAAGTTGTATCAGCCTTTTTTGATGATTATCGCCATTGCATCTTTGCTCGCTATGGCAACCTATAGCCTCAATCTCAAACTATACGGTTTAACGAAAAATAGACACCTTGCAGCGGCTTTATCAACACTATTTTTATCTGTTCTTCTTTTTGGGCCTATTGTCTATACATTGACCTCTATTGGGGGCATTGTTAATAATTTTGATTTTTCAATGATTGAAAAAGTGCAAACGTATTTACGCAGTTTAGATTATCAACTGCCAGCGCCCCTTGCTTCGGCGCAACCTGCTCTAGACGATTTTATTAACAATCTCAATATTGCTCAAATTTCGAGTACTACACTTTCGTACCTCGGCTCGATTGGTAAAAACAGTGCAGGATTTTTAAAAGATATGTTGCTTATTGTTGTCTTTTTCTTCTTTGCCCTACTCAATGGTAAAGATATGATTGATTACATTAAAAGCGTTATGCCTATTGATGCCAAAGAGGTCAATATCGTTTTTTCTGAAGTCACGAATGTGATGAGCGTTGTTTTTTACTCTATTTTACTCAGTGCTATTTTGCAAGGAGCGCTCTTTTCTGTTATTGGGATGTACTTTGGGTATGATGGCCTTTTACTGGGTATTTTCTATGGCTTTGCATCACTGATTCCTATTATTGGTGGCGCACTCATGTGGGTACCAATCTGCGCATTAGAAGTAGCTCATGGCAATACAACAACGGCTATTATTATTGCCTCTTATTCTATTATCGTTATTTCAGTAATAGCAGATACGTTCATCAAACCACTGATTATCAAATACATCAACGATAAAATGGTCAAAACACCTACTACGGTTAATGAATTGCTGATTTTCTTTGCTATTTTTGCGGGACTTACGACATTTGGCTTCTGGGGTATGATCTTAGGACCAGCGATTACGACACTCTTTTTATCGCTTCTCAAACTCTATAAATTACTTAAAGAAAAACACTATGTCTAAAAAAGATAAGGCTAGATTTTAGCCTTATCTCCTACACTATCAAGAACTTTTTTTCCCAGCAATTTGAGCAATAATTTTCACAATTCGTATAAAAAGGATAATAATATCCATATACAGCATTGCAGCACTATCGATAGCATTATCAAGTGTTTTTTCTACTTGATTGGCAACGCCCCAGTCGTAGCCAATGTAGCCACAAAACACCCCTATAACAACCCACTCTATCCATTCTTGTGGAACACCAAGTACAAAGGTCTGAAAGAGTTCGATCATGACAACACCTAAAAGTGCAACCGCTAAAACACTATAGATTTTCTGAAAAAATGAGGGAAATAGATAACCAAAAAGCGTCATGAGAAGTGTTAAAAAAAATGCGATACCTAAAGCAAAAAACAATAACGTTGGAGCAACATCATACAGTGCTAAACTCAAAACAAAGCCTAAAGGTAAAACAACTAAATTATACCCTATAAAGCTCATACGAGGAGTGTTATACGTTACAAAAAGATAGTAACCAACTGAGGATGATACACTGTACAGAACAAGTACTATCCACCCATTGACAACTTCTAACACTGCCATTGGGTTCATAAAAATAACCATCAACCAATTGACTAAAAATCCCCAACACAGAACAAGCCCAATAACCATGTTATACTTTGCGGTACTAAGGAGAGATTGAGTAGATACATGTTCTTCCATAGAAATCCTTAGAGATATAAGTTGCGTTTGGAAGAGTATTTTAGCGTATCTTTCTTTGCTCAGTCTAGAGAGGAAAAGGCAAAAGAGGTATGTTATATAACCTCTTTCACCAATGTTTCGATTTGTGATATGATCTTGTTATGTCTCGCTTTACGTTCTTCTAAAAATGCCACTTTTTCTTCTTTAATCGCTGTAAATTGGCTGATTAGACGATCGTAATCTTTACTCAAGAATGTATTTTTTGTGTTCATCATATTCTCTAATTCATAGAGATGGAATGATGTTCTAAGACGTTCTTTTATCTCATCAAGTTTCGGCTGATACAGGGAAAATTTTGTTGGATTTGCTTCGTAGAGTTTTACCGATTTTTCAATTTTATTTTCCAAAAATGCTACACACACTTCAGTGGCGTTTTGATAGTTGAAACTCACCGCACTGGAGAGGTGATTGAATTCTGAGCTAATTTTTGCATATGAATCTGCAATCTCATCATTAAAAGGTTTCAAGATACTCTCATAAGCTTTTGAAGCAAAACGACGCATATTGGCAAATTCAATATCTGAATGCAACTCTTCACTTTTACGAATGACTTCATACGGTGCTTGCCATTTCAGAATGCCTTGTTCCAAAGAGCGGTAAACCAAACGGTTTTTATCATTGACTTCATTTTGAATAGATCCAAGATTTCGCACATATTGCTTAAACATTTTACCAATAAGATTCTCTTCATAAAAAAGGCTTTTGTAGATAAGATCTGAGTTGATTTTAGGTGCTTGGTATTCAAAAGGAACATACGTTGGTTGTTTACTGAAAAGTCCCGCTTTTTGGGCTTCATAACGAACCAGTTTTTCAGTAGTGATTTGATTATAAATCGCATCAGCAACCGTTTCAATAATCTGTTCTATGCGCATAAAAGCGCTTTTAAGATCATGTGAAAACTTGCCTTTAAATTCTGAAAAAAGCCCCTTGGCTTCTGCTTCAAAACGTACAATTTCATCTAAAAGTTCATCGTAAATTGCTAAAAAGAGTTGATGTTGTGCAAGCAATTTCGATGCAATATCTTTGATCTCTTTGGTAATAGCAAATTCTTTTGACTGCGTTGATTTAGGTTGAATTTCATTACGAATAAAATCCAATACTTTATCGATATTGGACTCTTCTAACAGCTTTAGATTTGCACCTAAATCACTTTGCAAGATAGAGTCTAACGTTCTCTGGTATGCTTTAAAATCATGTTCAACTTCAACAAAATCAAGTCTTTCTCCACTGCTTTGTAGCTTTGTATGCAAATCGTGCATAAACTCTTCAAGCTTCTCTTCCATCATCACTTTTTTATCATGACTGCGTGATTCTAAAGCTTGGCGCGCCGAGATAGGAATAACATCGCTAAAAAACTCTTTAAATGCCGTTTTGACATAGTTGGTCGTCTCTTCGATTTGTTGTGGTGTAAATTTGTCTTTTTGGTTTAAAACACAAAGAGATTTATTTTGATATTTTCCCAAATACTCTTCTAATACTTGAAGTTCACTCATCTTGCCAGCATTATCAATCAGTGTTAGCCAAATAATGCCATCAACTTCTCTCAAAACACGCTCTGTCGTCTGAGTGTCACTCGCTGCTTGTGAGTTAAGCCCTGGGGTATCGACAAAAACAACATCTTTAAGAATATTTAGTGGTGCATACAATACAAGATAAGCGATATCTTCAACATGCTCTCTTTGGTCTGTAAAATGGGCAATGTTGCTAATGTCATGATACTCATCTCTACCATCTTTGTAACGCACACGAATTTTAAACTCTTCTCCATAACGTATATAATTAACCTTGGATGTAACGGGTGTGATACCTGTAGGCAAAATACTTTTTGCTAAAAGGGCATTCAAAAAGGTGGATTTTCCACTAGAAAATTGCCCTGTAATGGCTACTTTCATAGGCTCTTCAGAACGCATTTGAAGACGATCAAGCGCTTTTTTAAGTTGAATGGATGGGAGCTGTTCTTCGGAGAGAAGCACATACTGAACTTTTTTAAGCGCACCCAGAAGTGTGGCATCAAACTCAGGTACTACTCTTAAGAAGTTTTCTTTATATGAGGTTATAAAACTTTCCATAAGACTCATTTTGACTCCTTTGTAGCACTTAAGTCATGTAACACTATGCCCATAAAGCGTTCTTTTTCTTTAATTTCTAAAATACGCGCTTCACGACTTTGCGTTGCATCCTTCATTTGACGCATCGCACGTTCAATCAATGCCTCTTCTGCACTAAACCGCTCCTCAATACTACGAGCAGGTGCCTCGCAGAGACTTACAAATGAAGCCAAAAGTTCTTGATTGACTTTGACGAGCTTATCATGCAACATCTCTTTAATAGTTAAGAATTCTGCTCCAAAGAGAGCATCCAGTGTCGTTGAAAGCATACTCATGTCATTTTTGCCATACTTTTTAATGGCTTCATTGGCTCCAGCACTCACAATCGCACTATTTTTAAAGATCAACAGTGAGCCTAAATGTTCTTCGCAAAATGCTTTTGCGTCAAAATGATTCGATGCAGTATCGTTTTTAAACTCTCCATATTTTGCATCCATATAGTCTAATGAACTTTGCATTTTCTTTTGAAATTCATAGCGATAGTCACGAATAAGATCAACCATACCATCTTTAATAGCTGTCTCTATCATCGAACTAATGCGCTCTTCTTTAGGCGCTTTTTTATTTTTACTAAATTCATAGCTTACGTCATCCGTAATACGACGCTTAACAATACTTTGGAGTTTATCAAGTTGATTGCTCGCAAATTTCTGCAATGTGTTAAAATAGTTTTGCATCTCCTCTTTGCTTTGAGAGACACTGTTCCTAATCTGTTCTAAAAAATGCACCATTGCTTTTTTATCTTCTTGGTGTTTTACATAGGCTTGTTCTATCTCTTCATGTGAGATATTTAAGTAATGCAGTTCTTGCTCAAATGATGCCATCGATTCAGCAATAATGGACTCAATCTCTTTACGATTAGCGGAGATAATGAGATTGGCTTTTTCACTGTTACTACCAAAAAGAACATCTTCAAGATACGCCTCAACCAAAGGCAGTCCCGTACGTTCCATATCATAACCAAGTGCTAAGGCCTCTTTTACTTGCCCTAATTTGTGCATCAATGCAAGTTTTCCAGCAATAGGAATAAAGACAATTTTCGCAATAATCTCATCGAGTTTTGCACCCTTATTTTGCTCTTTTAACCTCGCTTCAATACTACGCTTTGTATAATCAATAACCTCTTGTAACTCTTTTTCTTTAATTGCATCGATACGTGTAATGACAATCAGCAAACGTGCAACGTTACGGTATAAAAGTGCATCAATAATAAAATCAACATCTTTTTGAGTTGCCGCTTGTGCCGCATTCATAAGATGAATCATAAGATCACATTCGCTGAGATATTCGAGGGTAATCTCTTCACGTTGGACAACAGGATCATCCAGACCTGGAGTATCTACGATTTGAACACCGTCTTGAACAAACTTCAAATCTGTATAGAGTTCAACGCTTTTGACAAGGTTACATTTTTTATCGGAATGTTTCGCAGATGTATAAAGTGCTAACTCTTGTACAGGAATCGTTTCGCTCTCACCTTGTGGAGTCACAAAGGTATGAAACTTCTCGCCAAAATGCGCTTTACTCTCTTTCACAAACGCTTCTAAACTTTTAAGACTTGCTGCGCCCTCTTCGATTTTACTCCACTCTTTGGCATTCCAAAAATTGACAACGGCATATGGGTTTTGTGCATATTTAATTAGCGTAAGATTCGCAGTTTCAGGCACAACAGATGTTCCTAAAACTTCTTGCCCTAAAAGAGCATTGAGCATTGTAGATTTACCAGCGTTCATCACACCTGTAATACCAATTGAAAAACGTTGATTTTCAAGTCTTTCAGGAATAGCATGTAAGCGTTCATTCAAACGAGGGATTTCAACAGCCTGCTTTAGGTTTTCTATGGCTGTTACTAACAAATGTAGTGCTGTTTTATAGTAATTTTCTTGTGTCGTTGCACTCTTAACATTTAAGGTAGCAACTTCAATTTTTTTCTCTTCTATAAGCGAAAGGATACTGCCAAGTGAACGCAGGGCATCATAAGAGAGGATACCTTCTTTTTTTAAAAGTTCTAAGCGTTTACTAATCGCATGATTAATCTGTAGATTGCCAAGAGTTATCAGATATCCGAGCAGTTGGCTTTGAGCATATTGTATGGTTTCTTTACTAAATATTGATTCTTGGAAAAGTGTTTTTAAAACAATTTTGGGTTCTTCAAGAGTAGCCATATTGGCAAAATTTTGAGGACTAATGATAAGTAAGATGGCAGCACCATCACAAAAATTATCGAATGTATGTGAAAGAATTTTATCGAGTTCTACTTTATGTTTTTCATCGAAAACAGCGTCTTTATTTAACCTCTCACTCCAAATGAGTAAGAAAAAATCATTGATGACATGCATGTGATACTATCTTTAAAGTTTTTTTGATTATATCAAGATTTCTTATAATAGAAACAAAATTGCGAGACTAAATGTCAAGATTAAGGCGAGGAGCAAGGCAAGTACCTTACTCCTCTAAAAGCGAAGATTACGAGCGAAGTGCTACGAGTTTTCTTCTCATATAAGCGATTTTTGATTGAAGAGGTAAGTGTTTTGGACAGTTGTCTTCGCACGCAACGAGACTCATACATCCAAAAATTCCGTCATCATCACCAACGAGTTCATAGAAGTCCTCGTCAGTTCTATTATCATGTGGATCCATTGCAAAACGAGCAACACGGTTCAAGCCAACAGCACCAATGAAGTTTGGTCTCATTAGTTTTGTACCACATGCTGCAACACAGATACCACACTCAATACAACGATCAAGCTCAAATGTCTCATCAGCGAGTTTTGGCTCCATTGGTGCTTCAAGTTTAGAGATATCAACAGTATGATTTGTATGAATCCAACTCTCAACTCTCTTACTCATACCGTTCATCCAGTTACCTGTATCAACAGAAAGATCTTTGATCAGTTTGAATGCTGGCATAGGCATTAATTGAATAACGCCATCTTTAAAATCTTTTGTTAATGTACGGCATGCTAGTTTTGGAGTTCCATTAACCATCATACCACAACTTCCACAGATACCTGCGCGGCATACAAAGTCAAACGATAGATCTGCATCTAAAGTTTCACGAATTTTTGTAAGCGCAATAAACAGTGTCATACCATCTGTTTCTTCAAGTTTGTACTCTGCAAAATGTGCTTTTGAAAGCTTTGATTGTGGGTTATATTTCATAGCCCTTATGGTAATAGTTCTACTCATTTTGGATCTCCAAATCTCTCATTTTTAGCTTTATAATATGGTTGAAGCTCAAATGGCATAAGCGCATCTTGGATTTCATGTCTATCTTTGCCTGCTGCTTCCATCTCTTCACGAAGTTTATCCACTTCTTCTTGACGTTTAAGGCTGAGTTCATTCTCAATAATCATACCTTTTGCGCCATATCCACGGAATGCTGGTGGAATTTCCATTTTCATAATATCTAAATCTTCGTATGTAACTGTTGGAAGTGTAGCACCATCTTTCCATGAAGTGAGTGTACGTTTCAACCAGTTAGCATCATCACGTTTAAGGAAGTCTTCTCTATAGTGAGCACCACGACTCTCTGTTCTATCTCTTGCACCAACAGCAACACAAAGTGCAAGTTTAAGCATCATAGGAACACGATACGCTTCTTCAAGCTCTGGGTTCGCAGATGTTGTTTTAGATTTAACAGTAACGTCATGAGATTTTTTGAGAAGTTCTTCAAGTTCGTTAACCGCTTCAGCAAGACCTTTGCCATCACGGAAAATCGCAACTTTTTCCCACATAATGTCTCTCATTCTGTTTTTGATTTCAAAGATGTTATATTTACCTTTGTTAGTCAATAAATGGTCAATGAAATCTTTTTGTTTTTTCAATGCTTTTTCAATCGTTGCGGTGTTAACATTTACCTCATTTGATAAACAGTAATCAGCAAAATAATCACCAACGATCATACCAGCAACAACAGTCTCACTTACAGAGTTACCACCAAGGCGGTTAAATCCGTGCATATCCCAACATGCAGCTTCACCTGCTGAGAAAAGACCTGCTAGAGTTGGAGACTCACCAGTTGGTTTTGTTCTGATACCACCCATTGAGTAGTGTTGCATTGGAAGAACTGGCGCCCAACCTTTTGGACCTTCATCCGCAGGATCGATACCGTTAAAGATTTGACAAATTTCTTGTACGTCTCTTAAGTTTCTTTCAATGTGTGCACGACCAAGGATAGAGATATCTAACCATAAGTGCTCGCCATATGGAGATTTAACACCTTTACCTTTACGGATGTGTTCCATCATACGACGACTTACAACGTCACGGCTTGCAAGTTCTTTTTTCTCTGGCTCGTAGTCTGGCATAAATCTATGACCATCAACGTCACGTAAGATACCACCGTCCCCTCGACAACCTTCTGTTAAAAGGATACCTGAAGGAACGATTGGAGTTGGGTGGAATTGTACCGCTTCCATGTTACCAAGTGTCGCAACACCAGTCTCAAGAGCAATAGCAGCACCAATACCATCACAAATAACCGCGTTGGTTGTTTGTTTATAAAGTCTACCGTAACCACCTGTTGCGATCAAAGTACCTTTAGCAACATAAGCCCAAAGCTCTCCTGTTACGAGGTCTCTTACAATCGCACCATAACAGCGGTTGTTTTCATGAATAAGCGCAATCGCTTCTTTTCTATCTTCAATATTTACATTGTGTTTTAACGCTTCGTTAGCAACACCAAAAAGCATGGTATGACCTGTAGCATCCGCTGTATAACAGGTTCTCCATTTTTTAGTACCACCAAAGTCACGAGAGTGGATATAACCATGTACTTCATCGTCTTCAACGATAGTTGTTCTCTCAGCATTGATGATTGCTTCTCTGCTACCTTTTGCAATTCTAGTCCAAGGCACGCCCCAACCAGCTAACTCACGGATAGCTTTAGGTGCAACAGTAACGAACATACGTGCAACTTCTTGGTCACAACCCCAGTCGCTACCTTTTACAGTATCCGCAAAGTGAACATCTTCATTATCACCACGGCTCATTTTTGAGTTACCAAGACTTGCTTGCATACCACCTTGTGCCGCAGCAGAGTGAGATCTCTTTACTGGACAAAGACTTAAAACTGTTGTGCTTAGACCTTTAGATTGAGTTGCAATCGCTGCTCTAAGACCTGCTAAACCACCACCGATTACCAGTGCATCACAATATTTTACGTTCATTTTTACGCCCCAACCTTCACATCATATCTTACTTCTAATTGAGCAGATGGTTTATATGCCTCACCCGCATTGTTTCTGTGCTCGTAGCCGATTTTGACATACGCTGCAAGGGTAAGAAGACCAAGTGCCAAGAAAAATGCTGTAATTGCCCATTTAGCTTTTTTAAGGTTCTTACGAGACTCTTTTGCATGCTCGCCTTCAAACCATCCCCATTTAACACAGAGACGATAAAGACCAATACCACCGTGAAACTCTACTGCTAAAAGAAGAAGAAGATAAAATGGCCACATAAAATCAGAGTACATTCTATCAGCTGAACCGTATGGTCCGATTTCATCTGCTTTAACCGCCATCATAAGAAGGTGTGCAGAACCAAGGAAGAACATAGCAAAACCTGTGAACGCTTGTGTAAACCACATAGTCGTATCATCATGTTTCATCATGCCCATATGTGTTTTGTATGCTTGATATTGTCTAAATGTAATAGGCAATTTTCTCATACCGAGCATTGCGTGTACAATAAAGACAGCAAATACAAACAATACGATCGCAGAAACGATCCAAGGCTGTGGCTCACTTAAGAACATACTGCCTTCAAACATTTTTGTTATTGTGTACATAAAATCTTTGCTAACTAAGATAGTTGAAACAAAGAACATATGTCCCCACATAAACAAACCTAAGAATAGTCCTGTTGCACTTTGAACATAGTCAAGTTTCGCAGGAACTCTACTCTTTTTTCCCTCAACGCTCGTACCTAAAAAACCTTCAAGTAGGTCACTCACATCTCATCCTTTTTGTGAAGTTTTATAAACACTCATAAATGTGCAAGATAACACACTCATGAATATCAATTGTTATCAAAGTGCCTATTTTAGGGCTCTTTCGTTCATTTGATTTCGTCACAACTATGCTATTTTGTACATACTGATCGAAATTATAATACACGAAAGGGGATTTAAAAGGGATTTTTTATCCTCTCTTACCCCGTTTAATTATCAGTATGTATAATGCTAAAGAAGCCAAAGCCATTAGGATAGAAAGAGCTTGTCCTTTACTCATCCATTCGCCATAAACAAAGCCAATTTGAAAATCTGGCTCTCGCCAAAACTCTGCAATAAAGCGGCCAATAGAATAAAAAAGCCCATATAAAGCGATGAGTTCGCCATCGTATTTTTTAAATTTTCGATAGACATAGAGTAGCACAAAAACCATCAATCCTTCCAAAAATGCTTCATAGAGTTGAGAAGGGTGACGAAGCACGCCATCCACGTAAATACCCCATGCCACGTCGGTTGGACGACCGAAAAGTTCTTGATTGAGAAAATTACCAATGCGACCAAAAATGTAACCAACAGGAACACTGATGGCTACGACATCCAGTAGCCTCCAAACATTGATTTTGTGTTTAAGATAAAAAAACCATGTTCCAAGAAAAAATCCAACAATTGCACCATGATAACTCATACCGCGGATACCTACAAAGGTTCCATCCATAAATGGGTTGAACATCTGCCATGGATTTGCGAGATAATAATCTACATGCGGATCATAAAAGAGAATGTACCCAATACGAGCCCCTAATACAATGCCAATTTCAATCCAAATAAAATAACTCTCTAAAATTTGATTGGTAAATCCAAGGTTGTCTCTTTTAACAAACCATTTTGCAGCGTAAAGTGCCCCAAGAAGGGCAAGCATGTACATAAGCCCATACCAATGCACAGAAACAGGACCTAATTTAAAAGCGACAGGGTCAAATTGGCTATAAATGTTATTCCAAAAAAGCATTCAAATCCTTACATGATAAAAAAATATTTTACTGTATTTAGATTAAGAGGGAGTTTAGAATGCAGGTAAAGTACACATATATGTTTCTATTTCAACACGATTTCGTCCATTCTCTTTTGCAAGATACAATGCGGCATCGGCCCTTGCTATCATACTTTTTTCATCATCGTGTAAATGGTACGATGCCACACCAAAACTGCTAGTACGTCTTCCAACATACGCAAAATTTTGGGTTTCCATGAGACTACGAAGTTTTTCTGCCAATAAACGTGCACTTTCAAGATCACTGTTTGGTAGAAGAATCAAAAATTCTTCTCCACCCCATCTTCCAACGGCATCTTCAAAACGAATATTGGTTTTTAGAAGCTTCGCTAGTTCTTGGAGTAAACTATCGCCGACTTGGTGCCCATAGGTATCATTGACTGATTTAAACTTATCAATATCCAAAATAATGATCGAGAAAGGTGTTTGGTGGCGTTTGGCAATGCTAAGATACGATGCAAAAAGTTCATCCAATTTAAGACGGTTGTATAAACCTGTTAAACGATCCGTGATAGAGAGTTCTTCAACTCTTTTTTTATCTGTGATATCATGGCGAATGGCTGTATAACCTACCATTTTGTACTCTTCATTGTATCTAGGCTCGATGATTGTTTCTATCCAATAATCAGACCCATCTTTGCGTCTATTTTTGATTTCACCAGACCAAGAAATACCTTTTTTCAACGTATCCCACATCTCTTTGTAGATGGATGATGGTATGTCTGGATGCCTCACGATATTATGGCTCTTACCAATAAGTTCTTCTTTTGTATAGCCTGAAATTTCACAGAAAGCCTCACTGACTTCTGTAATGATTCCATATAAATCTGTGCTAGAAATGATGACATGCATATCAATGATTTGAAGATATTTTTCAAGTTCATATTTTGATTTGCGATAAGCAGTAATATCACTAAACGTAATCAATACAGAATTGATCTTCTCAAAATCATCAGAGTAAATAGGTTGCGCATTAGCTTTCACCCATACATAGGTACCATCACCTCGTTTAATTCCCATGATAATATTGTTTTGTGGCTCACCTGTATGTAATGCTTTATAAAAAGGTCTCTCTTCCAATTCAAATACCGAACCATCTTCATGCACCGCTTTCCATTTTGAATCGCTACTGAAATTCCCAATAATCTCACTTTTAGAAAGTTGTAGCATCTCTTGCGCCGCTAAATTACACTCAAGAATCATTCCCGCATCATTTAGTACCAAAATGCCTTCTTGCATTGTCTGAAAAATAGAGCGTATTTCTGATTCTGATTTTGCAAGAAGTTTTGTTTTTGCATTGGCTATTTCATACGCTTTTTTTTGCGTATGTTGCAGTACATAAATTAAACCGCTAATTACACTAAATAGGAGTAAGCCAAAAAGTATTTGGAACCACGGTAAATAACGGCTACTGCTCATTTCTAAGACATCATGCGCTTTAAAATGAATGGTCCATACTTTTCCATAAAATTCTAAAGAAACGTTATGACTCAGTCTTGGATTCACTAAATTAGCGTTAGAGTTGTAGAGAAGATTTTCATTTGATGGAACTACGCCATCGTAGATTTCAAAGTCAACTAAAATATAACTGCTTTGTAAAAGTTGTTCAAACAACTTTTTTGCATCAATGGCAATGTACACAACCCCTTTAGCATTGTGTAAACGTTCTTCAGGCAAAGAGGGGACATCTTTGCTCTGATACAAAGGAAAGAAAATTAAAAAACCTGCCTGATGGTCAGTGACATATTTTTGCACTAAATCGATTTTGGAAGAGAGCGTTGCGTCTGCTCGTACAAAAGATTGATGCAATGCATCTTTACGCACAATCTCTGAAGCCAAGTCAAACCCAAACGCTTTTTTATTCAGTTCAGACATAGGTTCAAGATATGTTATAGGAAAGAGTGCCGAATTGGTGGATGTATTTATTTGAAAGATAGTGTAATTAGAAAATCCTTCATCACGAATGCTTTGTTCATGCTTGAGTCGTTCAGAAGGTTGAATCAAGGGAGCGTAGCCTAAAGCTGTAAATCCTAGAAAATGTTCATTGATATGATTTTCAAGTGCATATCGTTTCCACTCATCCCGTGATACTTCATCAGAAGCATTCATAAACGCAGCTACGCTGTGTATAAGTTGAATGTGCGCATCAAGTTCTTTTTCGATTAAATTTGTAATATGATGAGACGCTGCTTGAAAACGAAGTTGCTCTGTTTCTTTGACCCAAAGATCACTCTTCCATGCAATCATCATGGAAAACAACACACCTAAGAGCAAAAAAATCCATGGTAAGAATTTAGATTCCCACACGCGTTTCAAGAAAGTTCTCCTCACACCGATGTTGCAGGAGATTGTAGCGTAATTGAGAAAAATAATCTATATAAAATATTATTAGATGCAAGGAATTTACTCCCTTGCATCTAGTAACTTATTTGACTTGAATTTTTTTAACTTCTGCTTGTTCGATTTTGAGTTTTGGAAGCGTTACTTCAAGTACACCATCGGTGCTACTCGCCTCAATGTTCTCTACATCAACATTTTCTGGCAATGCGAAGCTTCTTTGAAACTTACCGTAAGAGCTTTCTACTTTGTAGTAGTCTTTATCAGTGCGCTCTTCTTTATAATTTCGCTCACCTGAGATAACGATTTGATTCTCTTTGATATCGATGCTAATGTCCTCTTTTTTAACACCAGGGAGGTCAACCTCGATGTGGTAAGCAAATTCACCTTCGCGGGTACTCACTGTTGGGCGAAATGCAGAAATACCGCTTTCATCTACTTCAGCAGGGTAATAGTTGAACAGTCTATTTTCCAACTCTTTGAGTTCTTTGAATGGGTTAAATCGTGTGACTAACATGTTAAACTCCTTTATTTTTTGAAAGAAGTTTAACGCAACACTTGTATGCCTGTCTGCCACTTAAGTAGCACTATTCCTCAGGGAGGTGTTCAAGAAGATGTTGTGAGTCTTTGATGAAAATCTCTTTACGTTTCACATCAATAAGCCCTTGCCTTTTAAGCGATTGAAGATTGCGATTGAGCACTTTACGCACGGTACCGATCAGACTTGCAAGCTCTTCATGGGAAAGGTTATTGATGAGTTTGAGCGTTTGTTTATCGCCTTGTTTTTCAATGTTTTTAGCGATCAATTTCACTAAACGCGTTGTGGTGTCATACAAAGAAAGATCACTTGCCAAGGTTTCAACCTCACGAAGCTGTTTGGCAACATACGGTAAAAAGAGTTTGTTAAACGAAGGCTTGGTTTCGATCCATTCACGAAAGAGTTCGATAGGAAAAACAAGTAAAGTAACATCATCCAGTGCCATCGCCACATTTTCATGCACTTTGGCATCTAAAAGCGTGATGATGTCGTACATATCGCCTTTGGATAAAAGATAGAGTATCTGTTCTTTGCCATTTTCAAAGTTTATTTGCGAGATTTTAACGCGTCCTTCTAAAATGACAAAAAAATGCTCCATGCACTCTTCTGGACGCATTAAGATTTCGCCTTTACTGACATGTACTACACGCCCAAAACGTTCAATGTCCTCTTTGAGTTCTTGCTGAATGACTTCCAGTGCGTACATCGCTACCCTTTCACTTCACCATCGACATACATCCACGCTTTTCCAAAACGTTTAAAACGAGAATGCTCCTCATGCACACCATTTTTTCCTTCTTGAACAAAAGAAGCGTGAAAAGTGACTTTACCTACTTTATCTTTTTCGCTACCTTGCCATACATCACGCACGTCTAAGCCAGTCCATGCCAAACCTTTACACGTAGAGGCTATGTCTGCTTTCAGGTTTTTTGCACGATGATTAGGGTGTGTCGTCTCAAAAAGATAATCTATCAAGCCAAAAACAAACGCACTGTAACGTGAACGCATAAGCGCTTCGCACGTTGGCGCATTATGCTGTTTGTGGTAGGGTTCGCAACAGGTAGCATACGTTTTACCACTGCCACAAGGGCAAAGATTTTCTTCCTTCATTCATCCTCTTTTTTGCTTGCATTTGAGAGATTATTATACAAATATTTCGTTAAATCCCCTCTTCTAACTCTATACATTCAACTGTTTCTTTTCTCTGATGCGCTAGAATTTCTCCTCATTTTCTACAAGGCTTTTTTCGTATGTTTGCTTCCCTTTTGATGTCATGGAAACCATGGCTTCCTGTTGTTTGTCTCACGATCTCTGCATTTATTTTCAATACCACAGAATTTGCTCCCATTAGCTTACTTACCGACATTGCGGCGGATTTTCACATCAGTGAAGCGCATGCAGGCTTTATGATGACCGCTTATGCGTGGATCGTAGCAACGATGTCGTTGCCCCTAATGCTACTTACCAAAGATATGGAACGCCGAAAATTATTGTTGTTACTCTTTTCTTTTTTTATAGTGAGTCACATACTCTCTGTACTAGCATGGAATTTTTGGATTTTGATGCTTTCACGCATTGGGATTGCTTTTTCACATGCCATATTTTGGTCGATTACCGCTTCACTCACGTACCGTCTTGCACCTCATGGTAAAAAAACAAAAGCTCTTGGTATCTTAGCGACAGGCACATCACTTGCCATCGTTTTGGGCTTGCCTTTAGGGCGACTGATTGGTCAAAGTTTAGGCTGGCGCGCTACTTTTGCCTGCATCGCTTTAGTCGCCTTTGTAATGCTATTTTTTCTTCTAAAACTTCTACCACAGCTACCAAGTGTCAATGCAGGCTCACTCAAAAGCTTACCTCTTTTGATTAAGAGACCTGCCCTTATGGGCGTTTATGTTTTAACCGCTTTAGCCATTACCGCCCATTTTACGGCGTACTCGTACATCGAGCCTTTTATACAACAAATTGCTCTTTTAAGTGGTGATTTTGCAACTATTACACTTTTTATCTTCGGTATCGCAGGTATGCTTGGAAGCACGATCTTTGCCCACTTCAAACACACATACCCTTTTACGATTGTGGTAAGCTCGCTTACTGCACTGATTGTATCGCTCATCTTTATGCTTCCTATTGCACCTTACCAAATTCCACTTAGTATTCTATGCCTATTTTGGGGCATTGCAATTTGTCTCATTAGTCTCATTCTTCAAGTCACTGTTTTAGAACTCACACCTGATGCCACTGATGTTGCGATGTCTTTATATTCTGGCATCTATAACATTGGTATTGGTGGAGGTGCTTTTGTAGGAAGTTTGGTTATATCGCACAGTTCTATGAAAAATGTAGGAATTTTCGGAGCCCTTTTTGGCAGTGCGGCTCTTGTTTTAGCGATTTGGATTTGGAAGAAGTATCTTTTGAAAAAAGCGTAGTGTTTGCATGTAAAGCTTTCAGCCTTACATGCAAATTTTTAGATTAGCCCTCTTTTAGGGCTTTAGCGATAAGTTCTATCGGGTTTTTGAAGATAACATCTACTTTTTGACCGTGCATTGCATCACTGAGCTGCATTCGACAGGCACTACACTCAGCACTCACGTATTCAGCACCACTCTCTTTAATCATAGCAGCTTTTGGAAGTCCTGCAGCTTTGGCAAAGCGGTAGTTTCCTGTTTGCATCGTCACACCGCCAAATCCACAACAGCGGTTCGGGTCGCTCATCTCTTTAATCACATAGTTTTTAGAGATAAGATTGCGAGGCTCTTTCCACACGCCCTGCATTTTACGTGCATGACATGGGTCATGGTAAGTGACAGTGTCACTTTGTTTAGCTTTGGTTGCCAAAATCTCTGCTAGATTGGTCTTTTTCTCTAAGTATTCGGTTGCCATAAAGATGTGTGGAGCGATGGCTTTTGCTCTTGCTTGCCATTCTGGTTGATCATGGAAAAAGTGTACATAGTCAGCTTTGATCATCGCGCTACAGGTTGCTTCAGGAATGATGATAGCATCAAGTTCATCCTTAAAGCTTTCAATGTATTCGATATTGAATTTTGCAAGATAATCCACGCTGTCAAAATCACCCGTAAAGTATTGTGGTGCACCACAGCATTTTTGTTGTTTGATAAGGTAAGCGTCTATTTGTAGCTCTTTTAATATCTCAAGCAGCGCCTTGCCGATGTCGGTGTACATATAGTTTGCCAAACAACCGATGAAAATACCTACTTTGCCTTTTCCCCCGTTATAAATCACATCAGGATGTGAATTTAAAAATGTCTTTTTCTTTAGGCTTGGGAACAGTCTATCCATCTTGATGATAGGAAAATTTCTAAGGTACATAGAGCTTTGTTTTGGAACCATTTTGAAACCACAGGTTTGGAACATGTAACCAAAGCGTGCGAGAACATCCATGATGTTACGATTGCGAAGCAAGAAGAAGGCAAGCTTTTTGTACCATGCCAAGCCAAACTTTTTACGGATGTCATTGCGTGCTTGCTCAATGAGCATATCCACAGGTAAGTCATTTGGACAGACATCAACACAATTGGTACATAAAAAACAGCTCTCAAAAATATTTTTAGCGTTTTTATCGAGTTCTAACTCACCCCTCTGGTACGCACCCAAAAGATCAAGAAAACCTCTAGGACTGGTAACTTCGTCACGGTTGACTTCGTGAATCGTACATACAGGAATACACTTACCGCACTTAACACACGCATCGCTGGTTACATTAAATTTAAACATCTGTTACACCGTTTTACTGAAGCGTCGTTTGTCTTCAGGTATTTTTTGGAGGTACGCATCAAAAGGCATTACAATATTGCGAATGAGCAGTGTACCTGTGGTATTGACTAAAATCTTTTTACCTACTTTATCAATCACAACCAAATCTTCTTCGACAAATGGAGCAAGGGCGGCTATAGCATCAGCGAAGTACTCAAAAAAGTCGATGCCAAATGCTTTCTCAATACCTGCGATATTGAGTTTAAAGTTACTCATCATCTCCATAATGACTGCTTTTCTTAGTACATCATCATCATTTAAAACAAGTCCACGATGAACTGGTAAAACACCTTCATCGATGGCTTTTTCATACTCGTCCATCTCTTTGAAGTTTTGAACATAGTGGTTTAACCCTTCGCCGATACTGGTCAGTCCAATACCAATTAAGTCTGCACCACCTTTTGTTGTGTACCCTTGGAAGTTACGATGCAATTCGCCTTTTTCAATGGCAAGGAAAAGCTCATCATCAGGTTTTGCAAAATGATCCATACCGATCATTTTATAGCCATTTGACTCTAAGTAGTCGATGGTATAACGCATGATAGCAAGCTTAATACTTGGATGAGGAAGCGTAGTTTCATCGATCTTACGCATCGATTTTTTCATCCACGGCACATGAGCGTAGTTAAAGACGGCTAAACGCGTTGGATCTAGCGAAACGGCTAGGCGAAGTGTTTCTTGAAAGCTCTCAAACGTTTGGTATGGTAAGCCATAGATCAAGTCCATATTGATTGATTTAATACCTGCTTCTTTTGCCATCTTTACAGCATTTTGAGTAACATCATACGGTTGAATGCGGTGGATTGCTTTTTGAACCTCATCATTAAAATCTTGAACACCATAACTAATTCGGTTAAAACCATTGCTGGTTAAAACATCAAGTTGCTCTTTGGTTAAAAAACGAGGGTCAATTTCACAGCTGATCTCAGCATCTTTGGCAAAATTTTTAAAGTGTGATTTGATAGCACCGATGATACGCTCTAATTGAGCTGTATTGAAAAAGGTTGGTGTACCACCACCAAAGTGCATCTGAATCACTTCCCTTGAAGTGTCAAGATGTTTGGAAAGAAGTTCTAATTCACGCTCCAAATAGTCTATGTAGCGCTCTTTTTTATCTTCTTTACTGGTATAAACTACGTTACAACCACAAAAATAACAGGCACTTCTACAAAAAGGGAGGTGAAAATATAAAGAGAGCTTACGATTTTTATCTTGATGTGCCAAGATACTCTCATAACTTTTTGCGGTAAATCCTTCATGAAACTCTGGAGCCGTTGGGTAACTCGTATACCTAGGCCCCGCTTTAGAATACTTTGCAAACTTTTCAAAATCAATCATGTTTCATCCTAACGCTCTATCGCGCTGATAATACTCGCCCCTTCAGGCAAATAGAGATCTTTGAGGTCTAAAAAGAGATTTGGGTGATCTTTTTTGATCTTTTTGATCAACTTGTCGAAATCAATTTCGCTTTTTTTACTCTTTTTAATCTCTTCCATAGCCACTGTCCATACATCTTGAAAGTCAAGTGGCAATTGTTGCAAAATACTTTTTTCTAATTTGAGGAAAAGTGTCTCTTGCTCCGCTTTTTTAAAGTGCTCTATCATTTTAGTCAACGTATCGATGGAAAGAAGCGCATGAAGTTTTTGCTTCTCATCGTACACAAGCCATGGCTCTTTCGCATTATCCCATGAGCCATTTTTAAGGCGTAAAAGCTTTGTGCTTTCATCCTCACTTGGCACTATCTCTAAAATGGTTTGTTCTTTTTGTTTCGTTGGGCTTAAATTTTTAGAAATTTTTTCTATCATCTTAAACTCTTTTTTTCGTTTGAATTCCATTAGCTGTTTCTGTGCCTATCAAGCCATACCATAACGGCTTTTTGGGCATGAAGACGATTCTCTGCCTCATCAAAAATCTCATCCGCATGTGCTTCAAAGACACTCTCACTTACTTCATAGTCACGGTACGCTGGCAAGCAGTGTAAAAACATCGCATCTTTTGCTGCCAAGCTCATCATCGCATCATCGACCATGTATCCTTGAAACGCTGCGACACGTTTTGCTTTTTCCGCTTCTTGTCCCATAGAAACCCATGTGTCGGTTGTCACAACCGTAGCCCCTTTGATCGCCTCTTTAGGGTCATTGCCGATTTTAATCACCGCGCCACTCTCTTTAGCAAATGAGAGCGCATCTTCTAAAATTTTTGCATCTACTTCATAACCCTTAGGCGTTGCAATGCGAAGCTCAAAACCAAGCTTAGATGCCAACATCAACCATGAATGGGTCATGTTGTTACCATCTCCAACATACGCTACGATAGGGTTGGTCGCTTTATTATACTCAACCATCGTGAGATAGTCCGCCATAAGTTGCACAGGATGGTACGAATCACTAAGCCCACTAATAACAGGCACTTTTGAATACGCTGCAAACTCTTCGAGTGTGCTTTGTGCGAAGGTTCTGATCATCACCATATCGACCATACGGCTAATGACACGTGCTGTGTCCTTCATAGGCTCACCACGTCCAAGTTGCAAGTCATTTGATGAGAGGAACAAACCCACACCACCAAGTTGATGAATGCCTACTTCAAAACTCACACGTGTTCGTGTACTGCTTTTTTCAAAAATCATACCTAAGGTTTGATCTTTGAGGTATGGCACATAATTTTTTGCTTTTGCCTCTTTTTTAATGGCAATAGCAAGATTGATAATCTCTAAAATTTCTGCTTTAGTGTAATCTTTTAGTGTTAAAAAATGTCGCATATTACTTTCTCCTTAAAATCTCAGCTACTTCTTTTGCGTGATAACTGATGATAATGTCAGCCCCTGCACGTTTAAAGGCGATCATTGTTTCCATCATCACACGCTCATAATCAATCACGCCTGCCTTACCAGCAGCTTTTAGCATCGCGTACTCGCCACTCACGTTATAAACACACAAAGGTGATGAAGTTGCATTGCGTACATCACGAATAACATCGAGGTAAGCAAGGGCTGGTTTGACCATCAAGATATCCGCACCTTGCATCTCATCTTCCACCGATTCAGCAATGGCTTCACGACGATTTGCTGGGTCCATCTGGTACGTTTTACGATCACCAAAACTTGGAGCAGACTCTGCTACATCACGGAATGGCCCATAATAGGCACTTGCAAATTTTGTCGAATAACTCATAATCGGAAGATTGACAAAGCCTTCAGCATCTAAGGCGTCACGTAGTGCTTCAATCATACCATCCATCATGCCTGAAGGTGCTATCATATCAGCTCCTGCATGAGCGTGGACAAGTGCTTGTTTGGCTAAAATTTCTAACGTTGCATCGTTGTTAACACTTTCATGTTCGATGTCTAAGATGCCACAATGTCCGTGGTCTGTAAATTCACAAAAACAAAGATCGGTGACGACAAACATATTTGGGTACGCTTTTTTAACTGCTTTAACTGTACTTGCGATGATGCCATGCTCACAAAGCGCATCACTTCCAACGCTGTCTTTGACTTCGGGAATACCAAATAAAATAATAGAGTTAATACCAAGCTCTTGAAGTGCACCACACTCTTTAAGTATCTCATCGATACTCATCTGGTAAACACCGGGCATTGAGCCAATCTCTTTTTTAATTCCCTCACCGCTTTTAGCAAATAATGGATAAATAAAATCGTCCATACTAAGGGTTGTTTCACGCACTAAAGAACGAAGAGTTGCATTCATTCTAAGTCTTCTAAATCTTTTAAACATTCTTTTGCCTTATCTTGGTTAAAATTAGACCTCGTTATAAAAAGTAGTGATTTTAGCATAACTGGATATAAAAGAAAATGAAAATAGAAATTTCCGAGGTTGCGAACCTTCCCTCACGTTTTGGAACGTTCAAAATCCAATCTTTTAAAGAGGGTATTAAAGAGCATCTTGTTGTTTTTAAAGAGCCTTTAGGTGAGATTCCGTTAGTGCGTGTGCACAGTGAATGTTTGACAGGTGATAGTATGGGAAGTCTTAAATGTGACTGCCGTGATCAGCTTGAATTTGCGTTAACGACCATTGAAAAGCAAGGTGGTATGGTGATTTATTTACGTCAAGAAGGGCGTAACATAGGACTTTTAAATAAAGTCAATGCGTATGCTCTCCAAGATAAAGGGTTTAATACCATTGAAGCCAATCATCAGCTCGGTTTTTTAGATGATGAACGAACATATGAGATGGTTGAATTTATTTTGGATTATTATAAAATCAACAAAATCAAACTTCTCACCAACAACCCTAAAAAAATTGAAAGTTTGAAAAATGTTGAAATTGTAGAGCGCGTTCCAGTCATTATTCCATCAAACAAATTTAATGAAGGTTATTTAAAAACCAAAAAAGAGAAAATGGGACACCTTTTCTAGGAGAAACTATGATACGCCCTGCGACAGTGGAAGATGCTTATGTCATTGAAAAGCTTCTTGCTGAGCTCGGATACGCAGATACGTCATCGTTTATTTCCATCCGCATTAATGAATTATTAGAACATCCTGATGCGATGCTCTTTCTTTATGAATTAGAGGGCCTCCCTGTTGCCCTCCTCTCTTTACATATTATTCCACAAATCGCGCTTTTTGGCTCATTTTTACGTATCAGTTACTTTATCGTTGAAGAAAATGCTCGTTCTTTAAAAATTGGTTCAGAGCTTGAAGCTTTTGCAACACACATTGCCCAAGAAAAAGGATGTGATCGCATCGAAGTACACTGCCATGAGCGCAGAAAAGATGCCCACAGATTTTACGAACAACATGGGTATGTAGAGTCTTCCAAATATTATGTTAAACAGATCACATTAAAAAGGAGTTATGATGCTAAAGGAGTTTAAAAACTTCCTTATCAAAGGAAATGTTGTCGATATGGCGGTAGGTTTTATCTTTGGTGCAGCATTTGCTACCGTTGTGAAGTCATTGGTCACCAATATTATTATGCCACCGGTGGGGCTTTTACTGGGCAATGTTGATTTTTCTTCCTTGTTTATCGCACTTGATGGTAAAAGTTACGCTTCGCTTGCAGATCTGGAAAAAGCTGGAGCACCTGCCATTAAGCTGGGTGTCTTTTTTAATGATATCACCTCATTTGTTATTTTGGGATTTGTCATGTTTATGATGATTAAAGGGTACAACAAACTTGCCCCTAAAGAAGTAGCAGCTCCCGCAACAAAGATATGTCCAGAGTGTTCAATGTCAATACCCGTTACTGCAAAAAAATGTCCTCATTGTATCAGTATACAGGAGTGATAAAGCTATGACATGTAAGCAAAATGGCTTACATGTCATAAGAAAAATTAGCCTTTCAAATTAGCGTTAGCAAAATCCCAATTGACTAAATGTTTCAAGAAAAGATCCAAATAATCAGCACGTCTGTTTTGATAGTCAAGATAGTAAGCATGTTCCCATACATCAACCGTTAAAATCGCTTTTTGATCATGCGCCATTGGAGTGTCTGCGTTTGCGGTTTTAGTGATTTTTAGCTTTCCGCCATCCAGAACAAGCCATGCCCAACCACTACCAAATTGTGTCAAGCCTGCATTTTTAAATGCATCGACAAATGCGTCATAACTTCCAAAATCTTCATTGATTTTTGAAGCAATCGCGCCAGTTGGAGCGCCACCACCACCTTTTTTCATAGAATTCCAGTAAAACGTATGATTCCACACTTGAGCAGCGTTATTAAAGATACCTATTTTTTCAGGTTTATTAGCAACTGCTAAAATGATTTCTTCAAGAGTTTTATCAGCAAGTTCTCCACCTTGAATAAGATTGTTTAGGTTGGTAACATACGTTTGATGATGCTTGCCATGGTGAAAAGAGAGGGTGTTGGCTGTGATATAAGGTTCTAGTGCGTTAGCTTCGTAAGGAAGCGCAGGTAATGTTATAGCCATAAAAAACTCCTTTGTCTAAAATATAATGATGGGTTCATTTTACTGCTTCTTGATAAATGAATGATAAATCGTATGATTTAATTTTAATTCAATGGGAATAACTCTTTTTTAATATTTTATCTTAAGTGATTTACGCCTCTTTTCATGTATAATTTTCTTACATTTTGCACGTAAGGAGTCTATTATGGAACGTAGAGATGCTCTAAAAGTTGCTGCACTTGCAGTTTTATCAACAACCGTTGCTAGTGCGTATGATGAGAAATTAATCGTAAATAAACAAGCGATGAGTATCAAAGACCCTGCTAACCCAACAGAAGCAGAACTCAAACATTCTCCTGAAATTACCGTAGGTTCACCTGATAAAAATGGTTTCGCTCTTGTCGAAGTCAATGTAGGACAAAAAGGTGTACTTCATCCAAGCGTTGAAAATCATTGGATCTATGAAATTACTCTTTTTGCTGATGGTCAAAAAGTAGCACTGGTTTCATTAGAGCCTAAAACTTCAAGAGGCTATCTTGCAGCACGTGTCGATACAAAAAATATTCAAACACTCTCAGCCGTTGCTCGCTGTAATCTCCATGGAGATTATACTTCGTCTCTCAAGCTTTCTTAAATTCTCTCTCCTTTCAAGGGAGCCTACCCTTGAAAGGATTTGACTTATATCAATGCATTTTAGTTTACATAGTGAGTATAATCAAAAATTATCATAAAATTTTAAGAAAAGATTCCTTGAGGAGAATGAAATGCGACGAACCATCAAACGACAATTAACATTAGTCTCTATTGTTGTTGTTTTTGTAGCACTGCTACTAGGTATCAAAACAATGATGGAAGGACAGAGTAAACTACACAATATTCACGATTTACAAAACATTGTTACCCTCTCAACCAGTATTAGCCTTTTCGTGCATGAGAGTCAAAAAGAGAGAGGTACCAGTGCTGGATTTATCGGATCATCTGGTAAAAAATTCGCAGACAAATTAGCTCCTCAACGACAACTTACCGACAAAGAACAAAAACGCTATACCGAAGCACTTGAAAAAATTGATCTTTCACGTTACCCTCAATCGTTAAGCGACAAAGTAAAAACGATTGATGAGATGCTTAAAAAACTTCCTTCTATTCGTAGCCGTGTTGATAGCTTGAGTATCAGTGCCGCTGAACAAGTTGATTTTTATACACTTTTGAATAAACATCTTTTAGACATTGTTGCCTCAACTGCCGTCCTCTCTTCCGATACTGAAATAGTCAAACAATTAGGTGCTTATGCAAATTTCCTAAAAGCAAAAGAGCGTACTGGTATTGAGCGTGCGGTTCTTTCTAATACCTTTGCGGCAGGTACGTTTGCACCCAATATGTTTGTTAAACTTATTACTCTTGTCTCAGAACAAGTCTCGTATATTGACTCCTTTTTAGGAACAGCTTCTCCCGTTTCGATTGCTTTTTATGAAAAAACGATGCGTAATCCACTCGTAGCTGAAGTTGAAAAAATGCGCAATATCGCTATCGATAAAGCAGCTGTAGGTAACTTCGGTGTTGATGCGACCCATTGGTTTGACACTATTACAAGCAAAATCAATTTACTCAAAGAGGTTGATGATGCACTCGCACAAGAAGTTTTAACATCTCTTTCCATACTGAAAAGCAATGCCCAAAAGCAAATGTTCATCGAAGGTGGCGGACTTGTAGTGATAACATTATTTATCATCATCTTGCTGTATGCAACGTTTCAAGATGTCATTCGTGCCATTACAACTTCTGGTAGAAAACTTGAATCTATTGCTACCAATCTCGACCTCACACAATCTTTAGAATTGCAAAGTGATAATGAGATTTCTGATACGATGCAACAAGTTCAGAAGTTGATTTCTAATTTTAAAGACTCTATCTCAAAAGCTCTTGATACCTCAAATCAAAGTGTTGAAGCCAGTAACTCACTAAGCAATGTCTCAACCAATCTCGCCTCTAACATTGAAGAGCAAAACCGATTTATTCACACAATTCAGCAAGAAATGCAGTCGCTTAAAGACAAAGAGATCGCGATGAAAGAGATGTCTTTTAAAACGTTTGGCGATCTTGAACAAACCAAAGAAGTGTTAGAAGCTTTTGTGACCAATATGAGTAAAGTGGTTGAACTCATCGCTCAAAGTGCGCAAAAACAACACGAACTTGGAGGCAAAGTTGATTCGCTCTCTAGCCAAGCAACTCAAATCAAAGAGGTTTTAAGCATTATTGGAGATATTGCCGATCAAACCAATTTACTTGCGCTTAATGCCGCTATTGAGGCCGCACGCGCAGGAGAACACGGACGTGGATTTGCTGTTGTTGCTGATGAAGTACGAAAACTTGCAGAACGTACCCAAACATCACTTTTAGACATCAGTACAACAACCAATGTCATCGTACAAACCATTCATGATGTTACGACTGAAACAGAAAATATCTCACAGTCGTTCTACCACCTCTCTAAAGAGACCAATACGCTGATCTCAGATTCTCAAAATACCTCTGAAAAGCTCAGTAACACTATTCGCATTTCAGCACAACAAACATCAGAACACACTGTCGTTGCACAAACTGTTGAAACGTTCATGAAGCACATTGATGAAGTCACCACACTTTCTGAAAACAACAATGCTTTAGGAGAGAAGGTTAAAGATATTTCTAAACATCTCTCTGCAAAAGCGGAAAGTGCAAACGTTGAACTAAGACGATTCCGCATTCACTAATACTCGTTGTAAGCCCTCGCTTGGGCTTACATCCTATCAATCTAAAATATTAATTGCTCATTAATCGCCATTTGGGTACGATATACCTTTAAATTATAGAAAAGGTTTTTGTCAATGGCAGAATATTCGCTTCCTGATACATTTTGGCATAAAGTGGATGTTTTCACAACACTTTTGCTACAATACAATCAAACACATAATATATCAGGTGCAAAGACCAAAGAGGCCGTTCTTAAAAATGTAGAAGATAGCGTCTATCCTCTCAAGTATTTAGAGATAAATAGTATCAAAAACGCTATTGATATCGGTACAGGAGCAGGCTTTCCTGGGCTTCTTCTAGCGCTTGCGCTTCCAGATGTGCACTTTACCCTTTTTGAGCCGATTGCGAAAAAAAGTGCATTTTTACATCTTGCCAAGACAACACTTGAACTTAAAAATGTCGATATTGCCACAAACAGGGTCGAAAAAGTAACCCCTTTTTCAGTTGATCTTATCAGTTCACGTGCCGTTACAAATACAAAAATGTTGGTCAAATTATGTAAAGCGTTCATTGCACCTACCACAACGCTTCTTTTTTATAAAGGGGAGTTAGTAGAAGAAGAGATCAAAGGACTTTCTAATTGTCATATCTATCAACGTGACAAACGCTATTATCTTGTTATGAAGGATGTTAATGCTTCTTAAAATTGCACTTTTTGTTGCTGTCATTGTTCTCATTTATATCTTTTTTTTCAAAAATAGTCGAAAAGAAGAAATTAAAAAAAACAGTTCTAAAAAAGTCTTAGAAGGCGAAACGATGGTTGAATGTCATGCATGTTCAACGTATATCAGTCATAAAGAAGCCATCATTAAAGATGGACTCTTCTTTTGCTCAAAAGAGTGTGCGAGGTTACCCTAATGTTACTCATTGGTCATGAACTTATCTCTAACGAGCCTTTCTACCGTGTTGTCTCTAGCGAAGAGATCGCCAAAACACCTTCACAAGCGGTCGTTTTGTTCAATTTTGATCCTGCATTATCAATGTATTGTAATGCTCAAAAAGTCTCATTTGCCATGCATGTTAAAAACATTAAAGAGCTCGTTTTAGCCAATGCGCTACGCGCTTCTTATTTTGTTGTTGATAAAGCATTAGCACTGCATGCGCAAAAAATTGCTGATGATTATCTGTTTGATGGTAAAGTTTTACTCTTAAGCAATGATGACAATGAGATCGAATTTGCAGCATCTCATGCCATCGATGGCATCTTATTTGAAAATGGAATTAAATCCCTTTAGGTTAAGGACACATGAATAAAAACCATTACGTTATACTAGCGTTCATTATCACCCTACTTTATTGGACGTTAGATGCCTATAAGAGTGCATCTTTATACGGATCATCACTGATTGATGAGTTCTTGTTACAAACGCCTCATACGCTTATTTTCGTTAAACTTTTAACAGCTGGGTTGATTTTTTCACTCACACTTGCACCTCTTTTCTTTAACAAGCGTGTACAAGCAAAAACGAAAACACCTCTCAATGAGTTTGGTGAATTGCAGCGCATTGCTGATATTTTGTTTTCATCACTCTCTACGAAGATCAATGTCGTTAAATCGCTTGAAATTCTTGAGGAAATTTTACATTTAGAAGCGAGTCTTCTTTTTATTTACAACAAAGAAACATTGACACTCTATAATGAAAATGAGTTTATCAAAGCCTTTTTTCGCTCCAAAGAGATCTTACCTTTTCGTGCTACCTCCACACGTAGCGATGTTGAAGAATTCGCCGTCAATTGTTATTTAGAAAAACGTGCAACGTCTGAACTGAGCATGAAAATTGATAAAAAGCAGGCCACTCTCTTTGCCTTTGCATTGCAAGAAAACCGCAGTGAAAAACCTTTTGGCAATTTGATGCTCGTTAGCCATGATCCAACTTTTATAGAACAAAATCGTGCATTAATTGAAAAACTTACTCAAATGCTTACTTTCGCACTGTCATTGGCTGCGAAAAAAGAGCTTTTACAAACGCTTAATAACCAATACTCCAGTGATACAACGAGCCATTTTGATAAGGTACTTAACATCATTAACTTCTCTAAAGTGCAAGAACATATTGACCATGAGTATAAACGTCATAAACGCTACCATACGGCATTAACACTTGTCCTGATTGATATTACTATGCTGAAAAATTTAACCAAAATATTTCCTGCAGAAGTGGTAATGGCACTCAAAAAAGATTTTATACAATTGGTGAAAAAAAATACACGTGAAGTTGATATTTTTGGAAAATGGACTAACGATCAATTTGCCCTACTTTTACCTGATGTTGATTTTCGTGCAGGGCAACGCGTTGCTCAAAAACTTCAAGTAGCTTTAGATGAAACAAAATTTGCTAGAGTTGGAAAAATCAGTTGTAGCTATGGCATCACGTCACTCTCGCCTAAAGATACCGTTGGTAGCTTTAAAGCCAGAGCTGAGAGTGCGCTTGTTTCTGCTTCTGCAAAAGAAGGAAATGCCATCGAAGTAAAACTCCAAACAACGGAGTTAAATCACAACGCGTTTTAACGCGGGATAGAGTTTGGTGATAATCTCGTAGCTAATGGTGTGAAACTGTTTTGCTAAAGGATTAGCATCTTCGAACATACATACCTTTTGCGCATCACCACCAAGACAAAAGCTATCCATAGACATACGCCCTTTTGTAAGGCTTCCATCTGCCATCGCGATAGGAGAAGAGCCATCAAAACGGAAAAAACCATCTCCATAACCGATATCATACGTTGAGATCACTTCATCCACTGGTGCTTCATACACACCGCCATAGCCAACACGTTCACCTTTTTTGAGTACACGAGAGCTGAGTTTTTCTGCCCATAACGCAAGGACGGGTTTAAGATCAAATGTAGCAATTAGAGGATCTAACGTTGTATAACCATACATCGCAATACCTGTTCTCGCATAGTCATCATCACCTATAGTATGTGTTCGAAGGAGTGCAGATGAATTGCATGAATGAAACAAGGCGTGAGGTAATTGATACTGTTCAATCAATGCTTTAATACGTTTCTTAGCACGTTCAAAATTGGCTCTTTGCCAGAAAAATTCGCTACTGAGTTCATCGGAACTTCTAAAGTGTGTGAAGACACCTTTTAAATGAAGTTTTTTAGCATAAATTAAAGCCATCGCTTCATCGATTTGATCTTCTTTGATGCCATTGCGATGCATACCAGAATCAAAACTCAGATGAATGGAAGTTCCAGAAGGTAGCGCTTGCAACGCCTCATATGAATGCGCTGCAAGAGAAATAGAAGGAGAAAGTTTTTCAGAAGTGGGATGATCGACCAAGACCAAAACCTCTTCAAAAAGATCAGCAATCTGCTCTGCTTCTGAGATATTTTTAACTGCAGCTCTTTTTAAACCGTACTCTGAAGCAAGAGATGCCATAAGTCTAAGATCATGCCCATAAGCATTATCTTTCAATACCGCCATGAGCTTTGTTTTGCCCCCAGCTTTTGCGCACAACACATCAAGATTGTGAAAAAAGTGCGCCTTATTAATCGTAATAAATGCCATATCTCTACGCTTTCACCCCAAGGTTACGAATTACAAAACCACGAATTTTTCGGGCTTGGTAATCAAGTTTATAGAAATGCTCATACACTGTTTTTGCATCCAAGGTTGGATGATTTGAAAAATCAAAGGCTATGCCATTTTTGTCTTTTGGAACATTTTCATCAAAGTAAGCCATAAATGCATCTCTTGCTTCGATAAGTTTTTCAAGCTCTTTATCAATATCTATTTCATTTGGATTCATATGTGAACCTTATTTTTCTGCCAAAATCTGCATTTTGTCGCCAACTAACTCGATATAAAGTTCTTTTTCACCTTTTGAAGCAAATGATGGGCTTTTATAGGTTTGGAAAAATGAAACTTTAAAGAGTCTACGCTCATCCACTGTTGGATAAGGTGCAACACTGATATGTTCGAATACAATTGATTTATTCTCTTTACGAGAGAAAATCTGCTTTTTCATATTTGAGAATTGTACTTTTCCTGATCCATCGGACTTTTTAAAGTCATTGGAGTAAAAATTCAAATAGGCATTAATATCATTAACTTTCCAAGAATGTTGCCATTTATATACTTCTGTCAAAATCGTTGCAACATTTTCACGAGACATTTTAGGAACTTTAGATTCTCCAATGATAACAACTGCACTTTGTGCGTTAATCTCAGTATCAAGGATAACAAGTTGGTTGTTTTCAAACGCAACACAACCTTTGGTTCTATCATCACGATCTTTACCATCTATAGGCATACCATGAATCCAAATACCATCACCGTTTTTGCCTCTTAAGACATCAAATAAGTTCGGATAAGAAAGGACAAATGCCAATGGTCCATAGAATTGATCCATCGGTTTAAAACGTTTAGTGATTTCATAAACACCTACTGGAGTTTTAAGATCACCTCGTTTAATTTTGTCACCACTTTTACCCATAATAACATCATCGTGCGCACGAACAAGTTTTAGACCATCGTCTTCATTGTGGTACACTTCACAACGTTTACGATCTTTTTCACATACAATTAGTGACTCAACATCTTCATAGTAACCATAACCAACTTCGACGCCTTTAAGTTGCTTCAACCAATAATCACGTGCCATTGACTCTTTTTCGGTTGGCATTTTGAGTTTAGGTTGTTTTTTCTGACCCAACTTAACCACAGGCTCTTTAGGCTCTTCTTTCTCTTTTTTAACTTCTTTAACAGGTACTTCTTTTACCTCTTTGGATTCAAACTCTTTTTTGAGAAAATCCTCGACAGCATTGATACCTTTTGTTTTGTAAATTTTATAAATATCTTCAGCCGTTGCAGCATATAAAGCCAAGGCACACAGAGATAAAAAGACCAGATAGCGCATACATCCCCTCTTATTCATTAATTCATTACGATTTTTGGAGCCTATTTTATAAAAAAATCACTTAAGACCTCCTCTGTTCAGCAAACAAAAATTGATTTTCTTTTTTTACGTATATTTTAAAATTCTTTGGCTAATATGGATCAATTTCAATAAAAGATGCGCTCATGTCCTTAGAACTCATTTTGGCTTCATGTATCGTCGCTCTACTGGTTATTCTTCTTCCCACACTTTTTCTACTCAGTAAAAAGTTTGGACCTTCAAACGTTGGAAATAAAGCAAAAAACAGTGTGTACGAAAGTGGTATTAGCTCTCCTGTAGGAAGTAGTGAAAGCCGTTTTAGCGCTAAGTTTTACCTTGTTGCAATTTTATTTGTTCTTTTCGATGTCGAAATTGTCTTTATGTTTCCATGGGCTGTAAATGTAAGAGAACTCTCTTTTTTAGGACTCTTTGAGATGTTTACTTTTATCGGTTTACTTCTTTTTGGACTTATCTACATCTACCGTATTAAGGCACTCACATGGCAGTAGGAGCAGAAGCGATTTTCGGGGAAAGCCTCATCACCACAAAACTTGACAGTGCCATTGCATGGGCAAGAGAATCTTCTATGTGGCCTTATATTTTTGGAACAGCGTGTTGTGCCATTGAATTTATGAGTGTGGCAAGCAGTAAGTATGACATCTCCCGCTTCGGCGCAGAAGTCGTACGCTTTTCTCCACGACAAGCTGATTTACTCATCATCGCTGGCACGATCAGCTATAAACAAGCACCTATTTTGAAAAAGATTTATGACCAAATGAGTGAACCAAAATGGGTCATCAGTGCTGGGGCGTGTGCCTGCAGTGGTGGATTTTACGATAACTATACCACCATGCAAGGTATTGATAGCATCATTCCTGTGGATGTTTATGTGGCAGGATGCCCTCCTCGTCCGGAAGCATTTTTAGATGCGCTTTTAGAGATTCAAAAAATTCAAGCCTCACAAAGCTTGTTAGAAGACCGTGCGAAACGCGTTTTTAAAGGAGTACTTGGTGCCTAAAGCGTTTAAAGCACTCTTCCAAGAACACTACCGTGTCGATAGCAACGGTGCATTTGTTCTTCCAAAAGAGCTGATTTTACAAGCATTACAACTCCTTTTTGAAAAAGACGACTATACGTTTTTGGTCGATATGACGGCAGTTGATTATTTGCATCAAAAAAACCAACCCGAACGTTTTGCGATTATTTATATTTTACGAGATCAGCATTTTCAAAACCTCATCACACTTAAAACCTACATTGATAGCTCGCTTGCAACGCAAAGCATCACATCACTTTTCAAAAGTGCCAATTGGGCGGAACGCGAAATTTGGGACCAATACGGCATCCACTTTAAAAATCATCCTAATTTAAAGCGCATCCTCAATCACAAAGAGTTTGTAGGGCATCCTTTACGCAAAGACTATCCCATCACACAAGGACAACTCTGTCATAAGAGTGACGATTTGATGGATGAGATGACTCCAAGACTTAAAACCAAAGGGTACTCTTCACAAGAAGAGTTGATGTTTCTTAATCTAGGTCCTGCACACCCTGCAAGTCATGGAACTATTCGTACCTTTGTGGCACTCGATGGTGAGAACATTACCTGTGCAGTCAGCGAGATCGGTTACCTCCATCGAGGTTTTGAGAAATCGTGCGAAAATCATACCTACAATCAAATCATCCCTTATACCGACAGGCTTAATTACTGCTCCGCTATTCTGAACAACATCGGTTTTGCTCATGCTGTTGAGGGTATTTTAGGGGTTGATTTACCTGAACGTGCCAAGTTTATTCGCGTTATCATCGGTGAGCTTTCACGTATCATCGATCATTTAGTCTGTTTAGCTGCTATTTTAGTCGATATGGGCGCACTTACCAACTACTGGTACCTTTACAATCCACGTGAAAAAGTGTATGACCTCCTCTCTAAATTAACTGGGGCGCGCCTGACAAATTCGTATATGCGCATTGGCGGTATGAGTCATGACTTATACGATGGTTTTGAGCATGACTTAAGCGTTTGCCTTAAAGAAATCGAGCAAGGTGTGGGTGAAACACTCAAGCTCATCGAACACAACCGCATTTTCCACGATAGAACACAAAATGTAGGTATTATCACCAAAGAAGATGCCATCAACCGTGGTCTTAGCGGTCCCAATCTTAGAGCATCTGGAATTGCTTATGACCTGAGAGTCACTGCACCGTATTATCACTACGAGACCTTTGACTTTGACATAGCCCTTGGTAGTGTCGGAGATGTGTACGATAGAATGATGGTGCGCTTTGAAGAAATACGTCAAAGTACACGTATTATCCATCAAGCGATGCAAAGGCTTCCAGAAGGCCCTATTTGCGTACAAGATCATGCGATTTCTTTGCCGTCTAAAAAAGAGGTTTACTCAAACATCGAAGGGTTGATGAACCAATTCAAGCTCATTTATGAAGGTGTTAAAGTTCCACCAATGGAGTATTACCGTGCTATCGAAGGAGCTAATGGAGAACTTGGCTTTTTTATTATCAGTGATGGGAGTGGCACTCCTTATAAAGTGAAAGTACGACCTCCTTGCTTTTATGCAATGGCTGCGTATCCACGCATCATCGAAGGAAGTATGATTGCCGATGCTGTTTTAACCTTAGGAAGTCTCAATATCATCGCAGGAGAGTTGGATCGATGAATACCTTTTCATTCAATCACGCCAATGAGGAAAAATTTAATGCGCTATTAGAGCGCTACCCTAACAAAAACTCCTTAATGCTCCCCTCGTTATGGATGGTACAGTACCAAGAAGGCTGGATTAGCTTAGATGCAATGAGTTACATTGCCAAAAAACTAGAATGTTCAGCAATGGATGTTTACTCCGTTGCTTCATTTTACACGATGTTCAACCTTCAACCCATCGGAACCTACCATCTGCAATTATGCAAAACACTTTCATGTATGTTGGCTGGTTCTAAAACGTTGCAAGAACATTTACAAAATCGCCTTGGCATTAAAGCTGGCGAAACAAGCCAAGATGGTAAATTCACTCTCTCTTTGGTCGAGTGTTTAGGATCATGTGGTACAAGTCCTTGTATGCGCCTCAATGATGACTACATCGAAAATCTGACCGTTGAAAAGCTCGATGCTCTTTTAGAGGAGCTTCAAAATGGTCGTTAAACTGGTCAGTAAAAACTTTGATATACCAGAAGCCTATACTCTGCCAGTAGCGAGAGAAAATGGTAGATATGCTTCTTTAGAAAAACTCTTTTCTATGAGCCCCGATGAAGTCACCAGTGAAGTTGAAAAAAGCGGACTTCGAGGCAAAGGCGGAGGTGGGGCACACACAGGAGAGAAGTGGCGACTTATCCCTAAAAACAACACTAAACCTGTTTACCTTGTTATCAATGCCGATGAGGGAGAACCAGGAACCTTTAAAGACCGTCAGATTTTGGAGTTTGACCCGCATTTACTCATTGAGGGTATCATCTGTTCTTCCTACGCCATTGGCGCGCACCATGCGTATGTCTACATTCGCGGTGAGTATGTCTTTTGGATGAACCGTTTGCAACATGCTATTGATGAAGCTTATGCAGCAGGCATTTTAGGGAAAAGTATTTTAGGACATGAGTATGCTTTAGATATCACCGTTCACAAAGGAGCAGGTGCGTACATCTGCGGTGAGAAAACCGCTCTTTTAGAATCTTTAGAGGGCAAACGAGGGCATCCAAGACTGAAGCCTAAAGGCAAAGAGCCTGAGTGGTTTTTTGGTAATCCAACGGTGGTGAACAATGTTGAGACCATCGCCAGTGTTCCTTACATCATCAATGAAGGGTATGGCGCTTACCAAATGTATGGTACGAAAGAGTCTCCTGGTACGATGCTTTTTGGTATCAGTGGGCATGTGGAGCAACCAGGAGTTTATGAACTGCCTTATGGAACGTCTATGAAAGAGGTTATTTACGACCTTTGCGGCGGTATTAAAGATGGCAAAAAACTCAAAGCCATTATTCCCGGTGGTTCATCGGTGCAAATACTAAGAGCTGATGAGATCGAAGATATCACACTGGACTACGAAAGCCTCAAAGCACATGGTTCCGCCCTTGGAACGGGTGGTATGATCGTCATGGATGAAACTGTTTCTATTCCCGAAGTGATGAAAAACCTCTTTGAGTTTTACCACCATGAATCTTGCGGTCAATGTACCCCATGTCGGGAAGGTACAGGCTGGGTTGATCATATCTTAGCTAAGATTTTAGCAGGCAGAGGAAATAAAGAAGACTACCAAACCATCCTTGATGCCTGCGATATGCTCAATGGTAAAACCATCTGCGTTTTTGCACCTTCTGTGGCTTTTATCGCGCAGAGTTATTTGAAGAAATTTCCTGAAGAATTTGAAGCGTTACTTAAATAGCCTTTGGTATAAAGGCTATTTGATAAACAACGACATATACGAAAGTCTCGCACTCTCTATTAAGAAGTCAACGCCTGGGAAGTAAGCGATAAAGGTATTACCAATACCACCCCAAATAATGGCGATTGCAATAAATCCAATCGTAATTGGAGTAATGCCTTTTAGACTTGGTACGTGATCCCACTCCGACTCACACGCAGGGTAAAAGTACATCAGTGCAATAAGCTTAAAGTAGTAGTAAATAGAGATAAACGTTGCGATGATGCCGCACACTGCTAAGAAGGTATAACCCGCTTCAATCGCACCTGTGAAGATGTAAAACTTACCGACAAAGCCGATAGTACTTGGTATGCCTGCTAAGGAGAGCATAAAGATGCTCAGCATCGCCGCCATATAAGGATGCACATGTGCAAATCCCCTAAAATCCTCATACTTTACACGAATATGCTCATCGGCAGCAATATACGAAATAAGTCCAAATGCCCCCATTGCTGAGAGAAAGTAGGCTACTAAGTAGTAGATGATGGAAGAAGAAGCACTCTCTCCTGCATAACCAATGGAAACAAATGCGATCAATAAATAACCCGTATGCACAATACTTGAAGCAGCGAGCATTCGTTTTAAACTCTCTTGGATAATCGCTAAAAAAGTTCCATATAAAAGTGTCGCAAGAATAACAACAATGAACAGAGTGTCCCAAATGTCACGAATTGGGTCAAGGTCGATGAGCATCAAACGAAGCACAAACCCAAAAATAGCTACTTTAAACGTTGCCGCCATAAATGCCGTTACAGGAAGTGGTGAGCCATCATATACATCGATCGTCCAGTTTTGAAAAGGAAATGCTGAGATTTTAAACAAGAAGGTCACCAGAACAAATGTACTACCAATGATGATGAGTGAAACGTCCTTTCCTATCAAAAGATCCAGTGTTTTGCCCATATCGCCCAAGATGGTCGTACCAAGTCCCGCATAAATAAATGCAGAGCCCAAAAGAAAAAATGCTCCGGAGATCGAGCCAAGCACTAAGTACTGGTAACTCGCTTCCACACGTTTATCATGAATCTTTTGAAAACCTATCATCACGTAAAGTGCTAATGATGCTATTTCTAGAGCGATGAATGCCGTTAAAAGCTCATTGGCATGAACTAAAAACATCATGCCAAATACAGAGAAAAGAAAAAGAGAGAAGAACTCTTTTTTGAAATGGCGTTTATCTTGAAAATAGTGTGTTCCAATTAGCGCAGTAACCAAAGCACCACTTAAAATGATGGCATCAAAATAGACCGAATAACTGTCAACAATCAACATTTTAGAGAAAATTTCTTGCATTGGAAAGGCCGTAAAAAGCTTTCCAAAATAGTAAAAATCAGCTCCCAATGCCAATAGTAAGATAAGAGATGTAAAGAGCGAAAAACGCTCCATCGTTATCTTTTCCAATGGAGAAAGAAGCATTAAGAGGATCGCTCCAGCACCGACAATGATGAGTGGCAAAAGATAGCCTAGTTGTACCCATTGCATCACTGAACTCCTACATGTAAAATGTCGAGCAGATAGTACTGCAACGTAGGCTCGATTTTATATAAAAACAGATCGGGGTAAACACCCATCGCTAAAATCAAAAAGGCAAGTGGGAAGAGTCCTATGATCTCATGTGCACTTAAATCTTTCATTTGTGAAACATCGTTATCACTTTTAACTAAAACAGCTTTTTGAAAAACCCAGAACATATAGCTAGCCGCCACAAGCACTGTAAGAGCCGACAACACACCAAGATAAGGGTTATAGTGGAAAATTCCCAGTACGATTAAAAGTTCTGCGACAAACCCATTGGTTCCAGGGATACCTACGGTACAAAAGAGCATAATGGCAAAATAGAGTGTAAACCACGGTGCTTTAGTGGCAATGCCTCCGAGTGCACTTAACGAGCGAATGCCAAGATGTCGCTCCATCACACCCACTAGCAAAAAGAGTCCGCCAGTCGCGATAGCATGTGCAACGATTAAAAAAGAGCTTCCCATCATACCTTGAACATTCAAAGCAAAAACACCCGCAGTGATAAGTCCTAAATGTGAAGCGGAAGAGTAAGCAAACATCTTTTTAATATTCATTTGACAAATTGCAGCAATACCAAAATAGACCAATCCAAAAATCCCTAACGCTACAAAATAAGCGGAAAATTCTACAAAAAGGTCTGGGAAAAGAGGAATCATAAAGCGAACAAGCGCATAGACACCCAACTTTGCCATGATGGATGAAAGCAAGAAAACACCACCCGTTGGAGAGTTAGAGTAGGTTTGAAGCAACCAAGAGTGAAATGGAAAAAGTGGAATTTTGATAGCAAATGCAAGCATAAACCCAAAGAAAAGCAAGATTTTGTGTTCACGTGCAATTGTAGTGATGTTTATTAAATCTGAAAGTGCAAAACTCCACATGCCAAATTCATAGTAGTGTGCAACGCCCAAATAAAGGATACTCACGAACATAAAGAGTGAACCCATAATAGTATAAATCGTAATCTTAAGTGTAGAAAAGACGCGATTGCCCGAGCCAAAAAGACCGATTATCATAAAAACAGGCAACAACATCGCTTCCCAAAAAAAGTAAAACAAAAAGAGATCAAGTGAAAAGAGTGTACCACTGATTCCTGATTGAATGAAGAGCATATTGATCCAGTAACTTTTAGAGCGTGCATTATTCCAAAGAAGCAGGTACGCACTAGGAATGAGTGTTGCAATAAGCATCAAAATAATGAGTGAAAAACCATCAATACCCAAACTGTAGGAAATCCCATAACTCTTAATCCACGGATAAAATTCTTTAAATTGCAGTGTCCCTGTCAGTTCAAAATGGGCGTAGATATAAAGAGCAAGTGCAAAAATAACAAGAGAAACACCAAATGCAATATTACGAGTTGGACGAGAAGAAAGAGGAATAATCATCAGCAAAAAAGCGCTAATCATCGGTAAAAAGATAATGATGGAAAGAATACCTATACTCATGTTCTACCCTAATACATAAATCAAATAGCATGATGCCGCACTAATGCCCAACATCATAATAAGTGCATAAAGCCGTACATGCGCATTTTGCACAAGAGCAACAAGATGCCCTAGTTTAATAACCCCATAACTCAGTCCCATAATAAAGCGATCAACAATATTCACATCCAAATTTACTGCAAAAAATTCACTCAGTTTTTTAATAGAACGTACAAATAAAAAGTCATAGACTTCGTCCACATAGAATTTGTTATAGACAACACCTTTTGTCACTTCTTGATGTTTTGAAAAGTCATACGCACTAAATTTTTTATAGGCAATACCAATACCCAACAGTGAGATAGCAACATTAAGTGCGAGTAACCACCACTCAGTTTCATGGCTAACATGCATTGCCCTCATGCCCCATTCTCCTAACCAAGTACCGATGAGATGACTTCCACCTAAAAGCGAAGGTAAGCCTACAAAACCTGCAAGAAGCGAACCAAATGACAAAACAACCAAAGGTGCTTTCATCACCCACGAGACATCATGAGGATGGTGGGTATGTTTGGCGTTTTTGCCCTCAAAGACCACAAAAAAGAGTCTGAACATATAGTATGCCGTGAGGACCGCACTGCACACAGCAATGCCCCAAATAAGGTACTCACCACTATTAAATGCAACCAATAAAATCTCATCTTTACTGAAAAACCCCGCAAAAGGAGGAATACCGCTAATCGCTAACGTAGCGATCAGCATACTCATATAGACCACAGGAGTAACATGACGCATTTTGCCCATCTTGAAGATATTTTGCTCATGGTGTAATGCGACGATTACTGCACCTGCACCCATAAAAAGAAGAGCTTTAAAAAAGGCGTGCGTAAAGACATGAAAAAGCGCACTACTGTAAGCACCCAAACCAACGGCGATAAACATATACCCTAGTTGAGACATTGTTGAATAGGCTAAAATCTTTTTAATATCACTTTGCTTTGTAGCGATGATAGCAGCGAACAATGCACTAAACGCACCAATATACGCGATAAAAAGCCCAATAGTGGGGATAAGTTCGTACAAGAAAGCAAAACGAGCGACCATGTAAACACCGGCTGTCACCATCGTTGCTGCATGAATCAGTGCTGAAACAGGGGTTGGTCCTGCCATTGCATCAGGTAGCCACACATACAGAGGTATCTGAGCCGATTTTCCCATCGCGCCGATAAAGAGCGCAATGCCTACAAGCTCCATAAGCCAAAGTGGCATGGTGCTGATCTTAGCAGCAATGGTTGCATAACTAAAGCCTGTATCAGAGCAGTAAAAAAATAGAATCGCAAGTCCGATTAAAAAGCCAAGATCACCCACACGGTTGACGATAAACGCTTTATTGCCTGCAACGACATTGGCATTGTCTTGAAAATAAAAACTAATGAGCAGGTACGAACAAAGTCCTACTCCTTCCCAACCAATAAACATAATCAAAGGTCCATCTGCGAGCACGAGCAAAAGCATCGAGCTTAGGAACAGATTGAAATAAAAAAAGAACTTTCCATAGCCCTTATCTTCGCTCATATAAGACGTCGCATAAAGGTGAATGAGCCAGCCCACAAAGGTGATAAAGAGCACCATAAACAAAGAGAGTTTATCGCCTAAAAAACCCATATAGATTTTGTACTCGCCCACGCCAAGCCACAAATAGGGCTGAAAATGAAGCGGTATATCGTATTTTGCAACGTACAAAAAGCCACTGAGCCCTAGCACAAAACTAATAAACGGTGCGAAAAGTGCGGGAATAGTGAACCATCGTTTTCGTAAAGGTTTTTTTGTAATGGAGAACATATACAAAAGCCCAATGAGGACAGAAGAAAGTAAAGGAGCAAGAACAATGAATGCAAGAATGACACTCATACTGCCTCCTTTTGAGAAAGGGTTCTAAAGATATCCGAATCAAGCGTTTTTTTACGACGATACAAGACAATAATGAGCGATAAAAAGACTCCTGCTTCTGCCGCGGCAATCGCAATGACAAACATAGCAAGTACTTGCCCACCCATATCGTGATGGTAGTTACTTAGGGCGATAAAAATAAGATTAATCGCATTGAGCATCAGCTCAATTGACATATAAATCACAAAGATATTTTTACGGCTAATGACACCTAACAGGCCAATAGAAAAAAGAATCATCGCAACAGTGATATACATAAAAAGAGAGTTAGCGATCATGCTTCTTCCTTTCGTCCAAATACAACTGCACCGATGAGGGCAACAAGCAGTAAAATTGAAATCAACTCAAAGGGAAGTAGCCATTGTGTGAAAAGCTCCATACCTAATGGTTTGATCTTACCAAAATCGTGCTCCAATGGCTCTGTTAAGAGTGGCATTTTATAAAAGGCACGCAAAATCAAAAAATTGATAGGTAAAAGAGCAATGGAGCCTAGAAAAAGCGTAATATTTTTATTGGGCTCTTTCGGCAGGTTTGCCTCTTTGACATTGAGGAACATAATGATAAAAATAAAAAGTGTCAAAATCGCACCTGCGTAGATGATGATCTGCACCATAAATAAAAACGAAGCGCTTAAAAGGGCAAAAAGCCCCGCAAGAGCGATAATAGTTAAAATAAGACTAAGCGCACTGTGCACAGGCTGATGAAAACTGACCATACCCACAGCGCCTAAAATGGCAAAAAAGCTGAGCAACAAAAAGAGTATATCTATCATGCTTTTTTCTCCTCATGCGCTAAAAGTTGCTCTTTATTTAACACAAAATCTTCTCGTTTTTTACCAATGAAACTAAAAATTCCGCTATCCATACGAATGGCATCGCACGGGCACGCCTCGACACATCCACCACAAAAGACACATTCTAAAAGGTCGATATCAAAACGTTTTGGCATCTTTTCATCGACCCCATCACTTCTCTCTTCCGCTTCAATAAAAATGCACTCAGCAGGACACGCGGTAGCACACATAAAACAGGCCACGCATCGTACACTGCCATCTTCCCGTTTGGTCAGACGATGCACCCCACGGTAGCGTTCATTAATGTCATGAGGCATCTCTTCTGGGTAATTGATGGTTTTAATGTCTGGTGTATCTCCAAGATTGGTAAACAGATGAGAAAGTGTGGTTTTCATACCGCCAAAAATGGCAGGTAAATAAAGTTTTTCTTTGAGGGTACCACCATGGCGTGGAACGATTTTAATGCCCATTTACATCCCCCTAACCACAACGATAATTGCGCTGATAAAGATATTTGCCAGTGCTAAAGGCATCAAAACTTTCCAACCGAGCATTTGCAGTTGATCATAACGAAAACGAGGCAATGTCCAACGTACCCACACAAAAATAAAGTTCATAAAAAGTAGTTTTAATGCAAATGTAGTGATTTGAATGATTGCTGTCGCAACGTTAGTAGATGTTTCACTAAGACCTGAAAACAGAAGGAAGCCAAGCCCTGCTATAACAAGAACATTGATGCCAATTAAGCCTTTTTGTAAAAAAGCACTCTCATGGTTTCTGACATCACCCGCTTTATGCCACCTATTATGTTTTTTAATCCAGCGCATTGCAGACCAGCTTCCAAGAGGAAGAGCAACCATAATACACATTAAAATAAAAGGCATATACGATTGTAAGGTTTGGGTATTGAGATACGGCAGATGATACCCACCTAAGAAAAGTGTCACGATCAATGCGCTTGATGCGCTCATCGCAACATATTCGCCCACGAAAAAGAGTCCAAATCGCATAGCGCTATATTCAGTATGAAAACCACCTACGATTTCACTCTCGCCTTCAGCCAAATCAAATGGTGTACGGTTAGCCTCAGCAAATGCCGTAATAATAAAAATGAGTGCAGCGATAGGCTGAATGATAATACCCCACGCAGGAATAAATCCAAAGAGCAGTTGCCCCTGATATGTCACGATGTCGCCTAAGTGAATGGAGCCATAGGTAATAAGTACAGAAACCAATGAAAGCCCCATTGCCGCTTCATAACTGATAACTTGCGCTCCTGCTCGCATTGCCCCTAGGAGAGAGTATTTGTTATGACTTGACCAACCACCCAGCATAATGCCATAGACACTTAGCCCTGCAAGCGCTAAAAACCACAAAATACCCAGATCCATCGGCAATCCCTGCATAATAAAACGCTCACCATTGATGAGAAGATCATCTGCAAAAGGCATTACCATGAAACTTAAAAAGGCTGAGGCAAAAACAATGACGGGTGCTAATGAGAAGAAGAAACCTTCTTGAATCGCCTTGGCTTTAAAATCCTCTTTAAAAACCAGTTTGAGCATATCGGCAAATGACTGAATGAGCCCGCCTAAACGGATACCATTAATATGACAACGATTGGGTCCTAAACGATCTTGAATGAGTCCAGCAACACGGCGTTCTATCCACACTAAAATCGGCGCGGCACCCAAAGAAAAAAGCAGTGTTAAAACAACATTGATGATAACGACAGCAATGCTTAGAGTACTCATAGTGTTATCTTTGGCGTATCTTTAAGTGATGCAAAGGAGATACCTTTGAGCACTTCATAAAAGAAAAGTTCAGCTTCCCACACTGCTTGGCATGTCGTCACTGTATCACCTAAAATTTGAGCTACAATCGCCAGCAATGTTTTATGAGCATTTTCACTTTTAATCACACATGAACTGTATTGGATATAGCCATCAATATTAATGAAACTGCCTTCTCGTCTGGTATGTGATGCCATAGGAAGAACCAACTCTACCTCTTTACAACTCACTTCACACTGAGAACATAAAATGGCAATGTTTTTTGCATACCCCATCTCTTTGATCATTTTAGCATCGCTCCGACCAATGAGCACAACCAATTCGGCCATTTGTAACGCTTGCTCTAATCCCTCTTTGCTCTCATCGATGCCTAAAAGTGGGAAAGAGCGTCCATTGGCAGAACGATCATTGCATTTTAAAAAGTCATCGCCAAAACTGACATCAAAGCGTTCAGGCTCATATGCATTGAGCATAATTTCATACAGTTTTGCAAGTTTTTGAACACGCACCATCTCTTCTAAACTAAGATTTGAGCCTAAAAGAAAAAGAGTTTTTCCTAAATGGCGTTTGAGTAAACGCAATAATTTTCCCTCAGCGTATTCGTATTCACTCACTTTTCCACGAATAAGCGCGTGAAACTCTTGATTTTCGTTTTCTATGTGGTAACTGAGTCGTCCAGCATCGCAAATAAAATAACCATTCACTTTATCATTAAGTCTTGGACGATAACGGTAAATCATCTCACGTTTATATTTCTCTTTGTGATGATCTACAAAAATAGAACACCCTCTGGCACAATGGTTACAGATGGCTTCTTTGGTGTTTAGAAACCATACCCGTTTTTGGAAACGAAAATCTTTGCTCGTGAGTGCTCCCACAGGGCAAAGATCAACCACATTCATCGCATAAGGATTGGAAAGTTTTGAACCAGGAAAAGTGGTGATAACCGAATGATCGGCACGGGATAGGACACCTAGTTCACTGGTTTTGGTAATGTTTTTAGTAAATCGTACACAACGGGTACAAAGCACACAGCGTTCTTGATCGAGCACGACATTTGCACCCAAATCAACATGCTTTTCACCTCTGGTTTTTGGTGTGCTTAAACGGCTCTCATACAGCCCCACATCCATATAATAGTTTTGAAGAGAACACTCTCCTGCTTGATCGCAGATAGGACAGTCAATGGGGTGATTAATGAGTTCAAGCTCTAGAATGGAACGTTTCACGCGGTCAATATTTGCACCTTTGGTGCGGATGATCATTCCTTCTTTAATCGGTGTATCACAAGCGATTTGAGGACGCTTTTGTCCTTCAATTTCAACCATACACATACGGCAATTACCATCTTTTCCAAGAGCAGGATGGTAGCAAAAGTGGGGTATATTGATATTGTGTGCCAATAGTTCTTCAATCAGCAATGCACCTTCTTTAACCTCTAATACCCTGCCATCTACCGTAATATGCGCCATTAAATTGCTATCCTCATTTGGACGTAGTGTCTCAATTCTAGCGAGCATAAACTTTAAAGTAGCTGTCACTTCTGGTTTACTAAAAATTCAATCAAGAGATGTTAAACTCTGCACATTTTAAATATTTTAAGGAAATTGCATGCCTTCGTCTCGCTTTTTTAAATGGCTTATCGTTGAAATTATTGCGGTTCTTCTTATTGGTGCTTATATCCTGATCGACTCGTCCGATATTTATCGATGGTGGGTAGGAGACACCCGTTTTGTACAATCGACCGAACCGTGCGATTTGCATGTAGAAGCATGTGAAGTAACACTTAAAGATGGAACAACACTTTCTTTGGATATCGAACCAAAAGAGATTCCACTCATGAAGCCATTGCACTTTAAAGTAACATCTGCCATTGATTTACCGAGTATTGAAATTAAACTTTTTGCCACCAATATGAACATGGGATTTCATAACATTACCCTTAAACAGAGTGCAAAAGGTATCTATGAAGGTGAAGGAATGCTCCCCACATGCGTTATGGGAAATATGATATGGCAAGCCAATGTTGTACTAAATCAAACCTCTCAAAGCCAAGGAGCTATTTTTACGTTTAAAACAGATAAGTAACTTAAAAAAATAAGACTACGTTACACAAAGTAATGTTTGAGGATAGGAATATTTATTGCATTCTATTGTGTGACATATGAACCATTTTTTGCGTTATACTTATAACTTAATTTTTCTGAGGAGTAGCCACCGTGTCCATTACCCAAAAAGGTGAAGAACTTCACTTTGACGAGAACCAATTTATCGTCTCAAAAACAGACCTTAAAGGCAGAATTACCTACGCGAATGATCTTTTCATCCAAATTTCTGGTTTTAAAGAGCAAGAGCTCATCGGAACACCTCACAATATCCTACGCCACCCTGATATGCCAAGAGCTATTTTTAAACTTTTATGGGATCGCGTTCAAGCAGGTAAAGAGGTTTTTGCCTACGTTAAAAATAAAACGAAAAACAATAAATATTACTGGGTACATGCCTATATTACCCCTATTGTTGACACAAAAACTCAACAACTTATTGGGTATCACTCTGTTCGTCGTTCACCAAGTGCAAAAGGTATCGAAGTGATTGCCCCTTTATATAAGAAAATGCTTCAAGCAGAAGAGCAAGGTGGCATACAAGCATCCACAGCTCTTTTAGATAACACCCTATCTCAATTAAAGGTCAGTTATGATGCCTTCATCCTCTCTCATGAATAGATCTTCTCTTGCAAAAGTGCAAGATGCCAATATTATCTCTCTCGTTGCATTTACGTTTGCCTTCATTCTTGAAGTCTCATATAATGGCTTTCACTGGATTCAAATCATCAACTTAACAAACTTTGCACTCGCTTGGTTTATGTTTATCAATATCCGAAAAGTTCAAAAAACGATTCATGCACTTGCTGACATTGTTAAAGAGAGTGAACATGGTAATTTACACGGCCGTATTGTCAATGTCAATGATGGAGGAGAACTCAAACTACTCTGCTCTAATATGAACTCCCTTTTAGACAATTTTGAACTGGTTACAAAAGAGATTAAATCAACTATTTTTGCTGCATCCAAAGAAGATTTTAGCCGTAAAATTCTTCAAAAAGGTATGCACGGTGAGTTTAAAGAGCAAACCGAAATGGTCAACAAATCGGTCAACGCTATGAAACAAACGCATGAGTTTATCGCACGTAATACCCTCAATGCAGAACTAGCACAAATTAGCAGTGGCTCTAATGACTTTACAACAGTCCAAGCCAATCTTACAACCATTGTTGAGCGCCTTAAAGAGATCGCGCATGATGGCGAAATCTATGCGGAAGAGACAAAAGGAAGCTACCAAAATTTACGTGACACCATCAATAAGATTACGTCACTCGTTGAGTTCGTGAATCAAAATGAGCAAAGCATTGGTGTACTTGCACAACGTACACGTGACATTAGCAATGTAGTTGATATGATTAATGACATTGCCGATAAAACAAATCTTTTAGCCCTTAATGCCGCTATTGAAGCTGCACGTGCAGGTGAGCATGGACGTGGTTTTGCCGTTGTTGCTGATGAAGTACGAAAACTGGCTGAAACAACCCAAAAAGCAACCGCTGAAATTGCTATTTCGATTAAAATGCTTCAGCAAGAGACCTCAGGACTTGAGACCAACGCTGATGCGATGAAAGAAAATGCTGATGCTTCAACCACTACACTTGATAAACTCAGCACTACCTTTAATAGCCTGATTGAACATTCTAATACAACTTCAAATAATATCAATACCATTCAGCAAACAATCTTTATCACACTCGCGAAGATGAATCATGCTATCTTTAAATCAAATGCGTATAGCGCGGTTTATGTAAACGACAAAGAAGCAGCATTCCAAACCCATGAAACATGCAGTCTTGGAGAGTGGTACCAAAAAGATGGTCAGAAAATCTTTGGCGATACTCAAGGCTTTAAAGAGCTCTATAAACCACATGAAAGCTTCCATAGTCATGTACTTGAGGTTGCCAAACTCATTCGTTCTACCTCATCAAATCTGTTAGATGAAAAAGAATTGATTGTAAACTATTTTAAAGAAGTAGAAAAAGAGAGTAAAGTACTCTTTGTAACCTTAGATAAAATGATTGCGGAGAAAAACGCACAAGCTTAATGCTATGACATATGTAAGGGAACCCTTACATATGTCACTCTTCACTTACACACTCTGTTCTGGAACACTTGGCAATTTAATCGTAAAAAGAGCCCCTGAATTTGTATTTTTCACATTGATAATTCCGCCCATATTGTTCTCTATAATCATCTTCGTCATGTAAAGACCAATACCCGTTCCTTGCTTTGCATATTTGGTAGTAAAGTATGGCTCAAAAATGCGGTCCATATGCTCATTTGAAATTCCGCCACCATTGTCTTCTATTACAATGAGGATATATTTGTACCCTTTTTTAAGATACAAACGTATGAAAGGATTGCTAATTTCGCGCTCGCTTAGAACATCTTTAGCATTGGAGAGAATATTTAGAAGTGCTTGCGCAAATTCATTGGGATAACCATAAACTTCCATTTTCTCAGAAATATCAAATGAAAACTCAATGCCATGATACTTAAGTGATGCCTGCAAAATCGTAATAGAACGCTGACACGCCTCACTAATCTCAAAGACCTCTTTCTCTTTAGAAGGCTTAAAAAAGTTTTGAAAATCACTGATGGTTCCAGACATATAAGCATTGATTTTATTGCACTGTTGAATGCTCTCAACCAAAAATGCACCATCAAAATCTCCAAATTCATAACGCACCTGAATGTTCATCAAAACGGCACTCATTTCACCCAAAGGTTGCCTCCATTGATGGGCAATATTGCCGATCATTTCGCCCATACTTGCTAATTTACTTTGTTGAATAAGAAGCTTCTCTTGTTCTGTACGTTTGAGTATCTCTTCATTGATTTTTGACTCTAGGTTATCGATCATCTCATTAACCACATCTTTAAGAAGTTTAAGCTCGTGCGCTTGCGCTGTTGCATGCAAACGAGAAGAGAGTTTGCCTACTTTTAGATCATTCACCACACTAATCGCATCTTCAATAAAAACAATATCTTGCTCGATGTTTGCAGATGCTTTTGCAATATTGCGATTGAGCAGCTTTGCCATATCTTCAAGTTCATCCCTGCTTGAAAGCTCAATGGGCTTTGGTTGCGTATTTTTTGTCTCCAAATAACCAAAGAACTCTTTGAGCCCTTCTTGAAGTTTTAAAATAGAAGAAACGATATGACTGGAGAGTAAAAATCCAGCGACAAACACAACGGCCGAGAGCAACAATACTAAAACGGCAATCTCATACTTTAAGGCTTGCGCACTGGTTTTAATCTCTTCAAAATTTCGCTTGGTTTGATTCACGGCATCATGCTGAAGCTGTTTCAAGCGATTGAGCAGTTCATAATAACGCTCTCTTTCAACCGTATTGACATTCACAAATGCACCCTCTTCAAAACGTGCATTGAGATAACTTCGTGTCTTTTCTACCGCTTTGGCATACTGCGTCCAGACATCGTATGTCTTTTGGTCTAGCTTACTAAAGTGCTCTTCTAAAATTTGCATCTGCCCTGCAATATCCACCTCAATCGTTTTACGATAATCGTCATTGGGCGACATTACCAAAGAGAGGCTCATCTCACGTAGCATATTGGTCGGCTCAATGTAGTTCTCTTGTAGGTGTCGGGTGTTGAGAGAATTCTCAAAAATCGTTGTTGCATTGCTGATATTTTCTTGACTCAGTTTGAATGAGCGCTCAGCAAGAATGAGCATACCAATAAACGAAAAACTAAACAACAAAAAAAGTTTGTATTTGATCTGTATCTTTTTCATGGGAGTCGCTTTGGTAAAATAGGGATTTGTAACGCTTTAGGATAACCTTTCTCAGCTCTCACAGACCAGTGTTGATCTGTAATCATCGCCTTCCAAAAGGGCTGCATTCCAATGCCAAGTGGCTCAAACACAAGCTCTTTGTTCATTGCAAACACATTATGAGGGGTGGGTACAAAAAGCATATACGCCTCCTTCTTGGCACGCTCACGTATCTTTTCACACAAGGTATTAAATTCTGGGGTATTTTGTTCTAACCCAAAAAACTCTGAAATGTACGATTGCATCAAAGCATCATCTCGCACAAAACTCCAAGGGTTTCCCTCTTGATAATTAAAAAATGTAAGCCACGGATGTCTTCCATACCAATCCACCGTGTTTTGGCTTAAGATATCCCAGTCTTGAACGGTATCATTGTTAGACAACAAAAGATCATACACCATCTTCTCATCCGATGTGGTCGTATAGTGTAAAGTCACGTTGTAATGGGAGAGTTGATACTCAATGCCTTTCCACAAAAAGAGAAGCGAATCTTGTGTAACAACTTTAAAATGCTTATTATTTAGTGCTTCAAAAACCTCATCCGAACTCAAATGACACTCTTGTGTTTGCAACGCCTCTTTATTGAGCGAACCTTCTTGTTTATAGGTAAAGGTTAAAAGGTTGTGTTGATTAAGCGCACAGTTAAGAGCTTGCCTGACTTTTTTATCAAATACAGGCGAGTCTTTTTTGATGAGATTGAAGTAGAGTGTAAAGTTATTGGTTGAAGGTAAAACAACCAATTTTGAGTATGGTGAGAGCATCGTTTCTATTTTTTTATTAAACGGTATCGGCATAAAATCAAGTGCACCCTCATGCTCTGTCATCATTTTAAGCGCTTCATCTGTTTCTAGTTGGGTATAAAGCGTAATGGTTTCTATTTTGGGGTACCCCTTTTCCCAATAATGAGGATTTGCTTTTAAAATCACTTGCGGTGTCTGCTTTCGCCCTGTGATGACACCCTCGACTAAAACATAAGGCCCTAAGCCATAAGGTCCTGCTTCTTCGATGTTAGGGCCTGTGGCAGACCCTCTCCATGCAAATTTTTTCAAATACGCTTCGGTATAGAAATTGATTCGCGCGAGATCGCGAAAGAGCATTCCATAGGCTTTATAAAGCTCTATACGTATCTTATACTCAGAGAGTTTTGTCACCCCCTTGAGGCGATTTTTAATATCGGTGTAATTAATTGGCTGAGCCATAAAATAATGAAAATTATTGATGACCGCATCGGCATTAAAGGCTGTTCCATCTTGAAATTTAACCCCTTGGCGTAAATCACATTCATACATAGTGGCACTTTTTTTCTCACACTGTGTTGCGAGTGAATATTCCCAACCTTGTTCATTATCTGCAAGTCGCACCAACCCCTCATTGATAAGACGTGAGACACTCACGTAAGGCATCGCAGGTAAAAAAATGTTGATATGAGAGCGTGGATCTCTCTTGTGTAATGCTCTTTGCGCACTGTCATCTTCGCGGTATTGATCCACACTTGCCATCACGGTACATACACAACTAATGTATCCCATGAGCAGTAGTTTTTTCCAGAACATTTTAAGGCAACCGTTTTGGTAAAATAGGAATTTGAAGCTCTTTAGGATAAGGCTTCTCTCCCCTAATTGACCAATGCTGATCAGTAATCTTAGCTTTCCAAAAAGGCTGCATCCCAATACCCAGTGGTTCGAACACTAGCTCTTTGTTCATTGCAAAAACGGCATTGGGAGTTGGGACAAAAAGCATATACGCCTCCTCTTTCGCACGCGCTTTAATAAGCGCACTCAGCTCTAAAAATTTGGGGTCATCTTGTTCGACAAGAAAAAATTGTTCGATGTACGATTGCATCAAAGCATCACCTTGCACAAAACTCCAAGGATTACCCTCTTGATAACGAATAAAAATAGGCCATGGATGCCTTCCATAATAATCTTGTGTTCCTTGTATCAGCATGTCCCAATTTTGTACACGGGTATGATTTTGCTGTACCAAATCGTAAATCTCTTTTTCGCTGTTGGTAATACTATACTCAAAGGTGACATCGTAATGAGAAAGCTGATATTCAATCCCTTTCCATAAAAAAAGAAGCGAATCTTGTGTTACAACATTCAATTTCAAACCGCGCAGAAGCTTTTCAATCGCTTCATGCTCAAGTAAGCACCTATTTTCTTCAAGTGCACTTGAGTTTAGTGCACCCTCTTTTTTATAGGTAAAATCCAGTAAATTTTTTTGATTGAGAACACAATTGAGTGCTTGTCTGACCTCTTTTTTGGAAACTGCTGAGTCTTTTTTGAGTAAATTAAAATAGATCGTAAAATTGTTCGTTGAAGGCATTGAGATTAATTTCGCATAAGGAGAGAGCATCGTCTCTATCTTTTTATTGAAAGGGATTTGCATAAAATCAAGCCCACCATCTTTAAAAAGAGCCAATTCTAGGGCTTCTTGCGTATCTAATTCCGTATAAAATGTAATCGTCTCAATACTAGGAATGCCCTCTTCCCAATAATAAGGATTAGCTTTTAAAATGACTTCTGGCGTCTGTTTTCTTCCTGTCACAATGCCTTCAGTCAAAATGTAAGGTCCAAGCCCATAAGGTCCTGCACTTTTGATATTTGCTCCCGTATCTGCTCCGCCCCAACCAAACTCTTTTAAGTAGGCTTCCGAATAGACATAAATACGGGCAAGATCACGAAAGAGCATACCATAGGGTTTGTGCAGATGCAAACGAATTTTATAATCCGAAATTTTTTCAATTGATTTCAGTGAGTTGTGAATATTGGTGTAATTAAAAGGTTGGCGTATAAAATAGTTAAAATTGTGTATGACCGAATCGGCATTAAAAGGCGTTCCATCTTGAAACCGTACATTACGACGCAACTCAAACTCATAGAGTATGGGTGAGAGTTTGACACTGGATGTTGCAAGTGAATACTCCCAACCTTGTTCGTTTTCCGCTAATCTCACAAGCCCTTCATTTACCAAACGTGAAACGTAGTTGTATGGCATGGAGGGTAAAAAAACTTTGATATGCGACCTTGGGTCTCGTACCTGTAAAGCCTTCGTAGAGCTTTCATCCACACGATACTCAGGCGTATTGGCTGCGTACAGTACGAATGTTAAACAAAGCCATAGCAAGCTATGCTTCAAAACTGTATCCCGTTTGTGAATGGTTTTTAATAAAGTGATTGTTTTTTAATTTTCTACGTAGCGTTTTTACGAGCGTTCTGAGTGCTGCAATACTCATAAATTCTTCTTTCCATACACTCATCTCAATCTCTTCATAACTGACAATGAGGCGTTTTTTGCGTAACAGTAACTCTAAAAAATCAGCTTCTTTGTGTGTCAGTTCAATTTCGTTACCATCTTCATGAATGATAAGTTTGTTTTAAAATCAAATTTGCATCCACCGCACTCAAAAAAAAGCGTTCTATCAGATTCTATCTCTTCGATACAAAGTCTAAGTGCACTTAAAAGCTCATCAAGTGCAACAGGTTTGATAAGATATTTTTCAATTTTTAATTCAATGGCGCTCAACAAATACTCTTTATCCGTATGTGCCGTAATCATCAAAATAGGCGTTTTTTTATCGGTTTTACGAATTTCTTTAACCATATAAAGCCCATCTTTTACAGGCATTCTAAGGTCTGTTAAGATAATATCAGGGCGCTGTTCATCATAAAGAGAAAGTCCCTCTTCCCCATTACGTGCCTCAATAACCTCTTTTAGATAGTACGAGAGTGTATTTGCCATGGGTTTGCGAATGCCATCTTCATCTTCAGCATACAAGAGTCGTAATGATTTGAGTTTTTCCATCCAAAGTTCCATTATCATCCTTTAAAAATGACTTCGACTATGAAGATTTTAGCCAATTTTATCTTTTTGCATATTGAGTCACTATAGCGACAAAAAATGAGTTAAAAATGAGGTGAGAAGCTCCCTTCACCTAAAAAATGAGGTGAAGGGAAAAGCGGTTACTTGTAGTTTTGCAAGTATTTTTCAATGCTCTGTTTTTCAGGCTTTGAGAGTCCTGCTTGTGCACCCATTGCTTCTAGGATGCTTGGCCATACATTAGCATCAAATTCTGTTTCAGGATGCAAAGCATGACAGGTACTGCATTTGGCTTGGAAAAGTGTTTTACCATCAGCTAACACTTTATTTTTATCGCTGTTGAGGGCATCACTTTTTACAAAGCCCTTCACAGATACATTGATCCATACACTACCGTATTCATCAGTTTTTTTACCTAAAACCTTCAATGCACCAGGATTACTTGCTTCAAAGCCTATGATAAGCATACCTGCTTTTTCATACACAACGCTACTACCTTCAGGGACAAATCCTACAAATTCAACTTCACTAAAAGAGCCTTTTTGTGAAAGCTCTTTGACTTCTGAAGCGATGATCAGCTCACCAAGAGCTGATCCTTCGCTTGCCTCTGCATAAAGAGGTGCATTTTTATTTAGAAATGTACCACTCGCTGCAAACATCATTGTTGCGGCACACAGTGGTGCTAGTACGTGAAACAATCGCATTAGATACCTTTAATTTTTGGCGCTTTAAAAATTCCAATCTCTGGAACTTCGCCTTTGAATTTTTCAATCTCAACCAACGCCGTTGCTTGGTTGCCTTGTGCAAGTTCAGATGTTCCTACATCTGGGATAAGCACGTTAACATCTCCGTGACGACACAATGTACCCACTTTGCCTGGCTCTGCTGGGTCATACCATGCACCCTCTTGCATTCTAACAACACCTTGCATGACCGCTTCAGTGACAACAGCACCCGCAAGAACTTGTCCACGTTTGTTGAAGACTCTTACAATATCACCATTTTGAATGCCACGTTTTGCAGCATCTTTTGGATGCATCCAAATTGGCTCTCTGCCATCCACTTCTTCAAGATCACGAATCCATGTGTTGTTAAGTTGTGAGTGAAGGCGGTATTTTGGATGTGGAGAGATTAAGTTCAGAGGGAACTCTTTCGCCACAGAACTTCCCAACCATTCCATTGGTTCAAACCACATTGGATGACCTTTACACTCTTTGTAGTTATAGCCTGCAATTTTTTTAGAGAAAATTTCGATTTTACCAGATGGTGTGCCAAGACGGTTGACTACAGGATTTTGTCTAAATTTACCATGTTTAACAAATTTTTTCGCACTCTCAGGTGTTTCAAATTTGACAAAACCTTTCTCCCAAAACTCTTTAAATGGAAGCATTTTAACGCCTGATTTGGTAGCTTTGGTGTATGACTCTTCGTAGAAAGACTCAACCCACTCCATCTTCGTTTTACCTTCAGTAAAGGCAAGCACTTCATTGGCGCCAAAACGTCTTAGAATGTTTACAAAAATATCAAAATCATCAGTTGCTTCACCCACTGGTTTTACGACTTGTTTCATTGCAAAAATATAGCTATTGGAGTGAGATTTTGTAATGTCATTGCGTTCTTGCTCAGTGGTTGCTGGAAGGACAATGTCTGCCATACGTGCGGTTGCTGTCCAGAAACACTCGTTTACAACAAATGTATCGAGTTTTTGCCATGCTTTCACCATACGGTTTCTGTCTTGGTGATGGTGGAAAGGATTGCCACCTGCCCAATATGCCATTTTAATATCTGGGTATTTATATGCTTTACCATCAAAGTTATACTCTTTGCCTGGGTTTTCTAAACATTCAACGATACGAGATACAGGGATGACATTGATTTTTCTTTGTTTCCATGGTCCGTCAATTTTTGAGTTGATACTAATACCAGAAAGTCCCGGAGAAGCCGCTACATTCTCAGCATCTGCCACTGCACCTACAGAACCATTGAGTGGTTTATCGCTGAGTGCATTACCTGTTGCAGCAGCAGGCATTGGAACACCACCATCTGAGTAGTGATAGTTCATACCATAACCTCCACCAGGAAGGCCTACTTGACCGATCATACTTGCAAGCGTAATCAACATCCAGTTTGGTTGCTCGCCATGGTGTGCTCTTTGTGTGCCCCAACCACCCATAAGCATGGTGCGTTTAGAAACAAATTCTTTCGCTAACATTTTGATGACATCTTCTGGAACACCACAAATTTTTGATGCCCAAGCAGGTGTTTTGGCAACCATATCTTCGCTCTCACCAACAAGGTATTTTCTAAACTCTTCAAAACCTGTAGTGTATTTGTCAACAAATTCTTTACTGTAAAGGTTTTCAGTAAAGAGATAGTTTGCCATACCTAACATCATCGCAACATCTGTGGTTGGACGAATTTGGATATGCTCTGCACCAAAATACATACCGGTGTTGTTATACACTGGATCAATAATATAAAACTTGATATTGCGTTTTTTAGCTGCTTCTTTGAGCTCTTTCATGTAAGTGTACGATTGGTGATCTGGCACACCCCATGCGATTTGGTTTGTATTAATTGGATCAGCTCCCCAAAATACAATACACTCAGAGTTTTCGATAATGACAGGATATACTGTAGCAGGTGCTGTAGATTCATCGGTTCCTGTAACATACGGAGTAATTTGACGAATGGCATGGGTTGAATACGTACATGTACGTGAAGTGTAACCACCTGCAATGCCCAACATTCTACCTAGAAGTGCTTGTGGGTTATTGAGGCTTCCTACACAGAACCATCCATAACTTCCACCATACACAGAGTCTGCACCATAGTTTTTATACACACGCTTAAGTTCATTCGCAATCAAATCATATGCTGTCTCCCAAGAAACACGAACAAATTTATCGCTTCCACGTTTTGTTTTGTCGCTTTTATAGCCATTTTTCAAATAACTCTCACGAACACATGGGTACATAATGCGATCTTTAGCATACGTTCGAGCTGCTAAACCTTCAATGAGCGTTACAGGATGCTCATCTCCCTCAAACGGTGTTACGCTTTCAAAACGTGAATTACGTGTATGTGTAACGACTGCACCAAAGTGCGATGCACTAAAGCTTTTTTCATTGTCATTGAGTAGTGACTCACCCACCAAAGGGATTGCTTCTGCATTAATAGTTGCAACAGCTGCGCCAGCTGCGGCTCCACCTACTTTAAGAAACGATCTTCTATCCATTTTCTTTGTCATTATGTACTCCTTAGATTGAACATTTTTTTCATAGCAAACGACAAAACTTAAATAAAAGTTACATTTAGTCTGTAATTTTTATTTTTATAAATGAAGCTTAACGAAAAAAAATGAGTAATTAATGAGTGTTTTTTTCATAAAATGAGAGAAAATTTCCCCTATAAAATACATTATTTTCAACTATTTTTGCATACAAAAGACACCATTCTTAGTTCTAAAATATGTCTCTAAAAAAAGAGTTTTTTTAAAGCATTAAGTCGTTATGATAAAATTAAAAAGAGCCTATATGGATTCGACATCACTTATCAATCAACCTATCCCTTCTTTACTCAGGCAACTTTCGATTCCATCAAGCCTTGGTATGCTTTTTAACACGCTCTATAATATTGTCGATACCTATTATGCAGGGCTTATCTCAACAGAAGCATTAGCTGCACTCTCTGCTTCATCTTTTCTTTTTTTCTTTGTCATAGGTCTTGCATATGGTGGAACCAGTGCACTCACGGCACTGATAGGTCATGCGTATGGGAAACAGCATTTTTTCCTTGCAAGCCTTATTGCTCAAAAAGGTGTTGCATTGATTATTGGCGTAGGAATGGTTTTAGGGCTACTAGGATTTTTTTGCGCCTCAGATTTACTACATCTCATTGGAACGACAGAACGCTACCATGCGCTTGCACTCTCTTTTATTGAAGTGATTTTGCTAGGGGCAGCCCTCTTCTTCGCCAATTTTGCACTCAATAGTGTTCTCGTTGCGACAGGTGATACCAAGAGTTATCGTAACACACTTATTTTTGGCTTTTTTGCCAATATTGCACTCAATCCACTCTTTATCTATGGATGGGGATTCATCCCGGCTATGGGTATTGCAGGTATTGCTTTTGCAACTGTTTTAGTGCAAGCCATCAATGCGGCTTATTTGCTCTATAAAAGCTTACAAACAGGACTGATTCGTTTTAACTGTAAAGAACAGTATTATCCTGATTGGCGTATCTATAAAGAATTCATTTCACAAGCGACACCTCCAGGGCTCAATATGTTGATGATGTCCTTTGGCTCACTGATAGCGCTTCATTTTGTTACTACGTATGGTTATCAAGCAGTAGCAGGATATGGCATTGGATACAGAGTTGAACAATTAATGCTTCTTCCAGCCCTTGGCATTAGCAGTGCCGTACTTAGTTTGGTTTCAAACAACAAAGGAGCAGGAAAATATGAACGTGTCCGTCAAACACTTTTTTATGCGCTCGCGTATGGCTATACGATCAGCATTGTGGGTATGGCGATTTTATGGATTTTGGGGGCATGGTTAGTAGCACAATTTGATTCCAACAATGAGGTTATCCAATACGGTACAATCTACATTTATGTGATGCTTTTTCTCTTCTGTGGTTATGTAACACATTTTGCGTGCGTAGCAACATTGCAAGGAATTAAGAAGCCAACGATGATTTTCTACGTAGGCTTTTTTCGCCAAATCTTAGCACCTAGCATTGTGTATACACTGATTGTCTCTTATTTTCAACTCTCTTTTGTGTGGATGTGGGTTGGGCTTGGATGCATCGTATACAGTTCAGCTCTTTTTTTACTCTACTATACCTATAAAAAGCTGCCTCAGCGCCCTATGGCTAATGCGTAAAGTACCATGCCATCACTTGCTAAAAATTCAGCAACTTCTTCATCATAATACGCACCGATGCCACTGCAACCAAAACCAAGGTACTCACTGATAAGATAAAGTCGATGACCTATAATGCCTGCTTTTTGAACCATCGCTTGATAGTTTTTATCATCGTTTCCTACCAAAAAGAATGTCACACCACTTTGAGCACCTAATGCTTGCTCTAAACAAAGATATCCTGCTTTGCGTGCAAAATTGCTACTTTGTAGATAGACACCTTCTTTGTATACTCCTTGCCACATTCCTTCTACTCGATTGATAATCGCATAAATATCAATCTTTACATCACAGTCTGAAGGGATAGGCTCATTGATGAAATCCATTACCTGTTCAAACTCTTCTTTTGAAAGAGACTTTTGGCTAAATTCACGAATGGAACGACGCTTCCAAATGGCATGTTTAAAGCGTGTATCATCTAAACGAAAAGAAGGCATAATTATCTGTTTTTCTAAAGAGAGTTCACACGTTGATAAATAGGTCTTTTCAATGAGATTATTTGCTTCAAATACACCCGTACCATCTACATAAGGTACTTGCATGAGTGCGGCATCACATGTTTCATCTATTTCACTACCCACAATAACAGATGAGAGAAAAAATTCTTCTGTGCCAAAATGAAAGAGTTTATTCAACGCTTTTTTGTCTATATCATAGCAAATGCGATACTTTTTTTTGTAAACAAAACATGATGCTTCAACGGTACCTAACATATGCCCTGTATCGTGTAAACAATACCTAAAAGCGCGATCACGGTATTTCCATGATGAACGGTAGTAAAGTGCTGAAAAGAGAAAAATAAAACCATTTATTTTCTGTGAATGTAAATAACACTCTATGCCTTCATCTTGTTTCAAAGCATAGAGCAATACAAGAGCTGACTCATAAGGGCAAAGATGGTAAATTGCATCTTCGAACCCCTCAACGCTTCGTATCTGTATATACACTTCAGTAGGGTACAAAGCCCCAGCGCTAGGATTGGTACGCAAAGCATAAGTCACGCCTGGATAGCTTTTTTGTGCAGTGATACCTCCAATAAGAGAAAGAAATTGATGATGAGGGTTTTGTGGTTCGAGTTTAATGCGTTGAAGTTCTTCAGGATATATCTTAAATTGATTAGGCTGGTGCTCCCAATCCATAAAATGAGACGAGTTGCGCACAGAGAAATAACTGTGCATTGTTTGAGCATGGTATGGTAACATCATCTCCTCCTTTGCTGTATCCTACACCTTAATCTCTATAGTTCCCTTTAGCTATCTTTTTTAATCATATAAAAAAAGCACCATTAAAAATTTTGAATCATTGAGAGTATAAAAAGCCAGATGTTAGCATACATTGGAAGGATGAATAACAGAGGTGGTGTCCCCAGCGCGATTCGAACGCACGGCCTTCAAATTAGGAATTTGATGCTCTATCCTGCTGAGCTATGGGGACAAATCGAAAAAATGAAGTAAAAAAAAAGCCGAATGTGCAAAAAACACATTCGGCTTCACTAAAATGGCGTATTAGCCGTTACGTTTTTTAATAATCTCTTCTGCAACGTTTCTTGGAACTTCATCATAGTGATCAAATTCCATAGAGTAAGAAGCACGACCTTGTGTTTGAGAACGAAGATCTGTAGAGTAACCGAACATTTCAGCCAATGGGCAGAATGCGTTAACAATTTTGTTACCACTTCTGTCATCCATAGAGTTGATTTGTCCACGTCTTCTGTTAAGATCGCCGATAACATCACCCATAAAGTCTTCTGGAGTCTCAACTTCAACTTTCATGATTGGCTCAAGAATAACTGGTTTCGCTTTTCTTGCACCCTCTTTGAAGCCCATAGAAGCAGCAAGTTTAAATGCCATCTCAGATGAGTCAACCTCATGGTAGCTTCCATCATAAAGTGTAACTTTAACGTCTTCCACTTTATAACCTGCAAGAACACCACTTTGAAGTGCTTCTTTGATACCTTTATCAACAGCTGGAATGTATTCTTTTGGAACCGCACCACCTTTGATATCGTTAACAAATTCATAACCTGCACCTGGCTCTTGTGGCTCAAGTTTAAGATAAACGTGACCGTATTGACCACGACCACCAGATTGTTTTGCGTATTTGTACTCTTGGTTAACAGAGGCACGGATTGTCTCACGGTAAGCAACTTGTGGTTGACCAACTTCAGCACTTACTTTAAACTCTCTAAGCATACGATCAACAAGAATTTCTAGGTGAAGCTCACCCATACCAGAAATAATAGTTTGACCACTCTCTTCATCAGTCTCAACTCTAAAGCTTGGATCTTCTTGAGCAAGTTTTTGAAGTGCAATGCCCATTTTCTCTTGGTCAGCTTTTGTTTTTGGCTCAACTGCAACAGAGATAACTGGATCTGGGAATACCATTCTCTCTAGAATTACAGGATCTTTTTCGCTAGCAAGTGTATCACCTGTTAGTGTATCTTTAAGACCTACAACCGCACCAATTTCACCTGCATGAAGAACTTTAATCTCTTCACGTTTGTTAGCATGCATTTTTAAGAGACGACCAATTCTCTCTTTTTTATCTTTTGTTGTGTTGTATGCATAACTTCCGCTCTCAAGGATACCACGGTATACACGAACGAATGTTAATTGTCCAACGAATGGATCGGTCATAATTTTAAACGCAAGAGCAGCAAATTCGCCATCATCTGTTGAATCAACAACACACTCACGTCCGTCTTCGTACTCACCTTTAATTGCGTGTACTTCAGTTGGAGCTGGCATATAGTCAACAACAGCATCCAACATTGGTTGAACACCTTTGTTTTTAAATGATGTTCCACAAATCATAGGGATGAATGTCATTGCTAGACATCCTGCTTTAATACCTGCTTTGATCTCTTCTTTTGTAAGTTCTTCACCGCCAAGATATTTTTCCATTAAAGCATCGCTAGTTTCAGAAACTGCTTCTACCATTTTCTCACGGTATTCTTTTGCTTTATCCATAAGCTCAGCTGGAATATCAACTACTTGGTAGTTTGAACCCATTGCAGCGTCGTCATCCCAAATAAGTGCTCTCATCTCAACGAGATCAACAACACCTTTGAAGGTATCTTCTGCACCAATAGGAATTTGAATTGGCACTGGATTCGCTTTTAGACGAGTTTTAATTTGTGATTCAACGTTATAGAAGTTTGCACCAATACGGTCCATTTTATTAACATAAACCATTCTTGGAACTTGGTAACGATTTGCTTGTCTCCAAACAGTCTCAGATTGTGGTTGAACGCCACCAACAGCACAAAATACTGCTACAGCGCCATCAAGAACACGCATAGAACGCTCAACTTCAATGGTGAAGTCAACGTGGCCCGGAGTGTCGATGATGTTAATTTGGTGATCTTTCCATGTACAAGTTGTTGCAGCAGAAGTAATGGTAATACCTCTTTCTTTCTCTTGCTCCATCCAGTCCATTGTTGCAGCACCATCATGTACCTCACCAATTTTGTGAGAGATACCAGTGTAAAAAAGGATTCTTTCTGTTGTAGTGGTTTTACCTGCATCAATGTGCGCAGCAATACCGATGTTTCTAACCATTTCAATAGGGGTATTTCTTGCCATTATAATTTCCTTGTTATATTAGGAGTGTAAGTTCATGAAGAAGGAATGAACATCGCATAGACGAACATTCCTAACATCATTTTACCAGCGATAGTGAGCAAACGCTTTGTTTGCTTCTGCCATTTTATAAGTATCTTCTTTCTTCTTAAAGGTAGCGCCTCTACTATTAGCCGCATCTAAAAGTTCATTTGCCAACCTCTCGATCATTGTTCTCTCACTTCTTTTACGTGAATAAGAAACCAACCATCTAAGAGCCAATGCTTGTTGACGAGCTGCTCTAACTTCTACTGGAACTTGGTATGTTGCTCCACCTACACGTCTACTTTTTACTTCCATAACTGGTTTTACATTATCGATAGCTGCATTAAAAATCTCAATACCTTTTAGGGTTCCACTTCTTTTTTCTGCTAACTCTAATGCACCATAAAATACTTTAGTAGCAACACTTTTTTTTCCATCGAGCATCAACGCATTGATAAACTTTGTGATAATCTTGCTATTGTAGATTGGATCTGGTAATACTTCTCTTACGGGAGCTTTTCTTCTTCTCATTATATTTCCTTCAAATTTGTTAAAAATTTTACTCAAATGATGTCAAAACAACGGACATCACCTGCTGTTAAATTTATTTAGCTTTTGGTCTTTTTGTACCGTATTTACTTCTAGACACCGTTCTTTTTGCAACACCTGAAGTATCAAGCGCACCACGTACGATATGGTACTTAACACCTGGTAAGTCTTTTACCCTTCCGCCACGTACTAAAACAATAGAGTGTTCTTGAAGGTTATGTCCTTCGCCACCGATGTAGCTAATGACTTCGAAGCCGCTTGTCAATTTGACTTTGGCAACTTTTCTAAGCGCTGAGTTAGGTTTTTTTGGAGTCGTAGTATAAACTCTGGTGCAAACGCCTCTTCTTTGAGGACATTTTGCCATCGCAGGTGATTTCGACTTTTTAATTACCTTTTTTCTCTCATTTCTGACGAGTTGGTTAATGGTTGGCACATTATTTCCTTTATTTTGTAAAAAATAGGTGCTAATTTTATTTAAAAATAGCTTAAAAAAAGGTTAAGTTAAGGGAACCTTAACTTAACCTCTACTTGGGTTTAACTCAATATTAAAGTTTTTGTTCTGATAGAGACCTGTTCCTACTGGAATCATACGTCCTAAAATAACGTTTTCTTTAAGGTCTTCAAGAAGATCCATCTTACCTGCAATACTTGCTTCTGTAAGTACTTTTGTTGTCTCTTGGAACGATGCAGCAGAGATAACACTATCACTACCAATCGCAGCACGAGTAACACCAAGAAGTGTCGGTTCAGCGATTGCTGGCTGACCACCCATCTTCATGACGGCTTCATTCTCTTCTCTAAATCTTCTACGGCTTACTAAGTCACCCATAATGAACTTAGTATCACCACTATCAACAATTCTTACTTGACGTAGCATTTGAGAAACGATAACCTCAATGTGTTTATCGTTAATCGCAACACCTTGTCCGCGGTAAACTTGTTGAATTTCACTAATCAAATAATAATGAAGTGCTTTCTCACCCATAATACGTAGAATATCATGGCTTGAAATAACTCCATCAGTAAGTCTCTCACCTGCGTGAACAAACTCGCCTGGTTGAACGTGAATTTGTGTATTTTTATCAACTAAATACTCTACACTTGTACCATCATTTGCTTCAATGATAATACGCTCTTTTGAACGTAATGGTTTACCAAAACGAATGGTTCCATCAATCTCAGCAATCACTGTTGCATTTTTAGGGCGACGTGCCTCAAAAAGCTCACTAATACGTGGAAGACCACCGGTAATATCTTTCGATTTTGCAATCGCTTTTGGTGTTCTACCAATAAGATCTGCTAAGCCAACTGTTGCGCCATTTTGGACGAAAATCGCTGTTTTTGGCTCTAATTGGTACTTAATAATCTCACCATTTTTATTAGCAATGATAATAGTTGGTTTCATGCCGCTTGGTAAGTATTCGTTAATAACAAGTCTACTTTGACCTGTCATATCATCAAACTGCTCTGTTGCACTGATACCTGGCTCAATATCTTCAAACGTAATTGAACCCGCATCTTCAGCAATAATTGGTGTTGAATACGGATCCCACTCAGCAATTGTGATTTGCTCACTTGTTGATGGGTATGCAAGCAAGGTTTTTGAGTCAACCATACTGTTGTCATTTACGTCGATAATAGAATCTCTTGGGATATAGTGACGAATCGCCTCTCTATCATCATCATCTGCCACAACAGCAAAGATACCTTTTTCTTTAACGATATGACCTTTTTCAATATCATGGATACGCTCTAAGTAATCTCCACGAAGTTTATAGTACTTCACAAGACCTTTTGCATCTGCATGAATTTTTTGAATAATCGGCTCACCATTTTTAACTTTGAGTTCACTCGCATAAGGAATACGGCTTGGAACATTCCAACCCTCTTTAATAACCTCTACGATACTCTCATTCATCTCAACAACATCGCCACTCACGTAAGGAATGTAGAATTTACCCTCGATTTTACCGCTAACACCTGCAAGCTCATTTGGCTTAGCAAAGTCACTCTTACGAAGGGTATAACGTACATTCTCACCTGCTGCACCACTAAGAGTAATTGCTGTCTCTTCGTGTGCTGTATCGATTTCAATTGTACCTTTAAATGGTGCTTTAATCTTTGGCTCAACCAATAAAACAGCAGCATTTCTACGGTTAGCTACGATGTTTTTACCCTCTTTAGTTGCATACGTTTTTACATTGTAATAACGAATAAAACCTTCTTTTTGAGCAATAACTTGACGATCTTGAGACTCAGTTGATGCCGTACCACCGATGTGGAATGTACGAAGTGTCAACTGTGTACCTGGCTCACCAATAGACTGTGCTGAAATAATACCAACTGCTTCACCTGGACGAACCAATGTTCCTTCAGCAAGGTTAGTACCATAACATTTTGCACAAACGCCTTTTTTAGCTTTACATGTAATTGGTGTACGAATAACAACAGATTTAATGCTTGCTTCTTTAAGGGCTTGAGCGCTTTTCTCATCAATAAGGGTTCCCTCAGTGAAAAGAACTTCATTGGTAATCGTATCGATAACATCTTCTGCTAAAACACGACCTGTTGCACGCTCATAGAGTGATTCTACAAGCTCACCGCTCTCACTGATTTCTGTGATTTCAACACCTTCGTGTGTACCACAATCATCCATCGTAACTTTAACGTTTTGCGCAACGTCGATCAGTTTACGTGTTAAGTAACCCGCATTCGCTGTTTTAAGAGCGGTATCAGCTAAACCTTTACGAGCACCGTGCGTCGAAATAAAGTACTCAAGAACATTTAGACCTTCACGGAAGTTAGAGATAATTGGAGTCTCAATAATACTTCCATCTGGTTTTGCCATAAGACCCCTCATACCTGCTAGCTGACGAATCTGTGCCGCAGAACCACGCGCTCCAGAGTCTGCCATCATGTAAATAGAGTTGAAGCCGCCTTTATGACTTTCTGTAAGCTTCATCATTTCAGAAGCTACGTCGTTGTTTGTATCGGTCCAAATATCAATAATTTTGTTATAACGCTCTTGCTCAGTTAAAAGACCTGAACTGAACTGTTTTTGGATCTCACGTACTTTTTTCTTCGCTTCTTTAATCTTTTTCACTTTTGCTTCAGGAACACGAATATCGTCGATTGAAACAGAAATACCTGCTTGAGTTGCGTATTTAAAACCAAGATTTTTGAGGTTATCCAAGAATCCTGCGGTAACACCAATACCACCCTCTTTAAAGATATGATCTACCAATCCACCGATGTTTTTCTTTTTCAAGACTCTGTTCCATAACTCTTCAGGAACGAAATCTGGCAAGATCGATTTTAAAATTAAACGACCTGCAGTCGTGAACAGTACTCTATCATTGATACGTGTCTTAATTTTTGCGTGAATATCTAAGAATCCTGCATCAATCGCAATATGTACTTCATTAATGTTTGCAAAGATTTTATTTGAACCTTTTGCATTTGGCTTCTCTAGTGTTAAGTAGTAAAGACCCAAAACCATATCTTGTGTTGGAACGGTTACCGCTTTTCCAGAAGCTGGAAGCAAGATGTTCATAGAACTAAGCATCAAAATTTTACATTCAGCAATCGCCTCTTGTGATAATGGAACGTGAACCGCCATCTGGTCACCGTCGAAGTCCGCGTTGAACGCAGAACAAACGAGTGGATGCAAACGAATCGCTTTTCCATCAATCAAAACAGGGTGGAACGCCTGAATTGAGAGTTTGTGAAGTGTCGGTGCACGGTTAAGCATAACCGGATGACCTTTAACAACTTCTGCTAAACACTCCCAAACTTCATTGGTTTTCATGTCGATCATTTTCTTAGCTTGTTTAACCGTTGTAGCATAGCCTTTTTCTTCAAGGCGTGCTAACAAGTGTGGTTTGAAAAGCTCCAATGCCATCTGTTTTGGAAGACCACATTGATCCATTCTAAGGTTCGGTCCAACAACGATAACGGAACGGCCTGAGAAGTCAACCCTTTTTCCAAGTAGGTTCTGACGGAAACGTCCTTGCTTACCTTTAATAATTTCAGAAAGCGATTTTAAAGGACGTTTATTTGCACCTTTAACCGCATTTGCTCTACGACCATTATCAAATAACGCATCAACTGCTTCTTGAAGCATACGTTTTTCGTTACGAATAATAATTTCAGGAGCATCAAGTTCCATCAAACGTTTCAAACGTGCATTTCTGTTAATAACACGACGATACAAGTCATTGACGTCACTTACTGCAAATTTACCGCCATCAAGCGCAACCAATGGTCTTAAATCTGGTGGTAATACAGGAAGCATCGTAATCATCATCCACTCAGGGCGATTGCCGCTGTTAAGGAATGCTTCAACAACTTTTAAACGTTTAACAATGGTTTTTTTCTTTGCTTCTGAGCTGGTTTGATTAATTTCATCTTTAAGCTGTCCAAGAACTTCAACAAGATCAATACTCGCCAATAGGTCACGAATAACTTCACCACCCATTTTAGCTACAAAGCCTGTATCACCAAAACGTTGTTGTAATGATTGATACTGCTCTTCATTGAGAACATCATACGCTACAACTTTATTTTTGTTTTCAGCATCATAGAAAGCATCGCCTGCTTGTTCAACAATGTATGCTTCATAATAAAGTACGCGCTCAAGATCTTTCATCTTAACGCCAAGAAGTGTTCCCACACGGCTTGGAAGTGAGTTAACATACCAAATGTGCGCTACTGGAGTCACAAGTTCAATGTGACCCATACGTGAACGTCTTACTTTTGTGCTCGTTACTTCAACACCACATTTTTCACATTTGATGCCTTTGTAGCGCATCTTTTTATATTTTCCGCACAGACATTCATAATCTCTGACGGGTCCAAAGATTTTTGCACAAAAAAGACCGTCACGCTCAGGTTTGAGCGTACGATAATTAATGGTTTCTGGCTTTTTGACCTCACCATAACTCCATGAGCGAATCTTCTCAGGGCTTGCAAGTCTTAATTGGAAAGCTTGAAAGTCTCTTGGACGGCTCTCTTCGTGAATCTCAATTGGTTCTAGTCGTTTCATCTTCTTCCACCTCGTCATAAATCTCAACATCTAAAGCCAAAGACTTCAACTCGTTTGTTAAAACATAGAATGTTTCAGGGATACCTGTTTGTGGTACATTTTCGCCTCTTGTGAGTGCTTTGTACGCTAGGATTCTTCCTTCAACGTCGTCTGATTTGACTGTTAACATTTCTCTTAGGGTATGAGCAGCACCGTATGCCTCAAGCGCCCAAACCTCCATCTCACCAAATCTTTGTCCACCGAAGAGTGCTTTACCACCCACTGGTTGTTGTGTGACAAGTGAGTATGGTCCTGTACTTCTTGCGTGAACTTTTTCATCAACTAAGTGGTGGAGTTTTAACATATACATGTAACCCACGTTGACTTTTTCATGCATTTTTTGACCTGTCATACCATCATATAACTCTGTCTTTCCATCCATATCAATTTTTGCCATTTCAAAGAGTTTTTCAAACTCTTCAACATTCACACCCTCAAAAATTGGAGTTGCAAATTTAACGCCTTTGCTCCAATCTCTTGCATAAACTAGTAATTGTTCGTCATTTAAGGTATCAATGAAATTCTTAGCATCCATCAGTTTTGCAACTTCAGCAATACTAATCATTTTTTCACGAAGTGATTTAATCCAATCACCTTGTTTCTCTTTGAAAATTTCTTCAATTTGTGTACCTAAACGTTTACCAACAAGTCCTAAGTGAACCTCAAGAATTTGTCCGATGTTCATACGACTCGGAACGCCCAGTGGGTTCAGTACGATGTCTACGATCTCACCGTTTTTAAGGTAAGGCATATCTACTTCACGAACGATATTTGAAACGATACCTTTATTTCCGTGACGTCCAGCCATTTTATCACCGACTTTTAACTTACGTTTTGTAGCAACATACACTTTTACAAGTTTGACGACGCCACTTGGTAAGATATCGTCTTTCTCGATGATATTAAGCTTCTCATCGTGTTCTTCTTTAAGTTTTTTCTTCTCATTCTGGAAGTAAACTTTAAGATCTTTGTACTCGTCTTGAATTTCGTTTGAAAACGCTTTAACAATAGAGTTAATAGAGAAACGATTAACATTGTGAAGATCTTCAGCTTTAATAAAGTCACCTTTTTTATAGCTGTTTTTGCTAATCTCTTGATCTTCTTGTAATGGATTTTTAAGAAGCAACGCATTAATACGTAACATCTCTTCTCTATCTAACATTAAAAGTTTATCATGGTGTTCACGATCCAAAATCTCTTTTTCTTGCTCATATGCTTGAACAGCTCGTGGATCTTTGTCATAACCTTTTTTCGTAAAGATTTTAACATCAACAACGATACCCTCTAATGAAGGTGTCGCATAGAGTGATTTATTGACAACGTGTCCTGCTTTCTCACCAAAAATAGCACGAAGGAGTCTTTCTTCAGGAGTTGGTTTTACTTCACCTTTTGGAGATACTTTACCAACAAGAATCATTCCTGGAGTAATATATGTACCTACTTTAACAATACCACTGTCATCAAGATGAGCTAACTCTTCTTCTTTAACGTTTGGAATATCTTTAGTGATCTCTTCAACACCATCTTTTAATTCACGTGCTTCAATCTCTTTTTCATAAATATGAACACTGGTAAATGCATCTTCACGAATCATACGCTCTGAAATTACAATCGCATCTTCGTAGTTATAACCATTCCAAGGCATAAATGCAACCATTGCATTCTTACCGATAGCAAGTTCACCTTGATCCATACTTGGCCCATCTGCTAAAACAGTACCTGCATCAACAACGTCACCTTTTTTAACAATAACTTTTTGTGTAAAGGTTGTGTTTTGGTTTGTTCTAAGATTTTTTTGAAGTGCATAATGATCTATAAATGCACCACCTTCATCTTCACCTAGAATGTAAACATTTTTGTTATCGACTTTTTCAACAACACCTGCACGTTTTGCCTTAATTGCTTCCCATGAGTCACGAGCGGCAATTTTCTCAACACCTGTTCCTACGATTGGTGCATCAGATTTAACAAGAGGTACTGCTTGACGTTGCATGTTTGAACCCATAAGTGCACGGTTCGCATCGTCGTGTTCCAAGAATGGAATGAGTGACGCGGCAACACCCGCAATCATCATAGAAGAAAGGTCAATTAAGTCAACTTTTTCTTTTTCAATTAGAACTGTTTCACCGTCAACACGTACCTCAATCAAGTCTTCAACAATCTCATTGTTTTCATTGACTTTTGTACTTGCAGGAGCAATAACTAAGCCCTCTTCTTGTGTCGCTGTAATGTAAACAATCTCGTCAGTAATTTTTGCATTCTCAACCTTACGGTATGGTGCTTCAACAAAACCTAAATCATTTACTTTTGCATACATTGAAAGCGTGTTGATCAAACCAATGTTTTGACCCTCTGGTGTTTCAACAGGACAAATACGACCATAGTGTGTTGGGTGAACGTCACGCACTTCAAAGCCCGCACGTTCTTTTACAAGACCGCCCTCACCAAGTGCTGAAAGTCTTCTTTTATGTGTAATTTCACTCAGTGGGTTTGTTTGATCCATAAACTGAGATAACTGACCACTTGAGAAAAATTCTGCAATAGCAGATGTAATCATCTTAGAGTTAATTAAATCATGTGGCATCAACTCTTCAACACTACCGCTAAGCGCTGTAAATTTATCACGAATTGCTTTTTGCATTTTAATCAAACCAGCATGAAGCTCATTCGCTAACAACTCACCGATTGCTCTAATTCTTCTGTTACCTAAGTGATCTCTATCATCGATATGACCTTGACCATTTTTAACTTTGATCAAATACTTCGCTGTTTTGATAATATCTTCACTGGTCATAATGGTGACGTATTCAGGTACAGAGAGGCCTAACTTATGATTCATTTTCATACGACCAACTTTTGTTAAATCGTAACGCTCAGAATTAAAGAATAGATCTTTTACGAAAAGTTTTGCTGCTTCTTTTGTAACAGGCTCACCTGGTCTCATAACTTTGTAAATACGAATAGCTGCTAAATCGTTTTCATCTTCAATACTTTCTGTTTGGCGAAGCAATTTAAGTGTTTCGTTATCAGCGATAAATGAGTTGATAATAGCATCATCCACACCACTTGCAAGATCATTCGCAATTTCAATTACTTCACATTTTTGTTCAATAATTTTTGCTAATTTTCCTTCATCAAGCTGTGTAAGGGTATCGTATAGAACTTCACCACTCTCTTGATCGATAATTGGAGAAGAAAGGAAACGGTTTACTAAAATTTCAACAGGGTACTCGATAAACTTGACACCATCTTCAATAAATTTTTCTGCTTTTTTACGAGCAAGGCGTTTGCCTGCTGCTAAAAGAAGGTTACCATGTTCATCTTTTAGGTCAAAGTCAACACGACCTAAGAAATTATCTGCTGAGAATTCAATGAGGAATTTGTTCTCACGAATCATTATATTGAGCACTGGGTAAAAAAGTTTTAAGATATCTTGTTTGCTGTATCCAAGTGCACGGAATAGAATCGTAATAGGAACTTTTCTACGTTTATTAATTCTCACGAAAAGTGTATCTTTTGCATCGTACTCAAAGTACAACCAAGAACCACGATCAGGAATAATTTGAGCATTATAGATCAATTTGTTAGCAACCGTTGGGCTCTCTTCTTCTTTAAAGATAACACCAGGGCTTCTATGAAGCTGATTAACAACAACTCTTTCAACACCGTTAATGATGAACGAAGTTCTATCAGTCATTAATGGAATTTCACGAATAAAAATGGCTTGTTCTTTAATATCTTTTACACCCGTTTTTTCACCGGATTTTTCATCTTTATCCCAAAGGATAAGACGAATGTTCATTTTCAAGCTGACAGAATACGTAAGTCCACGTTCCATACATTCGCGGACAGTATATCTAGGTTTGCCTACTTCCGATCCGACATATTCTAAAGTAAGTCTATTTTGAGGATCGTGAATAGGAAAAATAGATTTAAAAACCTTCTCTACACCACTCTCTTCTTTGAGATTTTCAACATTTAAAAACTGTTCATAACTCTTTTGTTGAAGTTGGAGTAGATTTGGTACATCGATTTTTTTTGGGACTTTGGAAAAATCAACTCGTAAGCGATTTCCAGATTTTAGGCTATTTAACATGAGTCTACCTCGTGTAGTTGTTTGAAAAGGGCAGTGGGTTCATCTATCTCGTTTGATAGACGTTGTAACGACTAATAATTAATTTCCAGGGAAAAAGTTTTAAAAGAGAGACCCAAGGTCTCTCTAAAAGTAAAAAAATTACTTGATTTCAGCGACAGCGCCAGCTTCTTCAAGTTTCTTTTTGATCTCTTCAGCAAGTTGTTTAGATACACCCTCTTTAATTGTTGTAGGAGCGCCTTCAACTGCATCTTTAGCCTCTTTAAGACCAAGACCTGTGATCTCTCTAACAACTTTAATAGCATTGATTTTTTTATCGCCACCATCTTTAAGGATAACGTCAAACTCAGTTTTCTCTTCTGCAGCTTCTGTAGCAACAGCAGCACCAGCGCCAGCTACCATAACTGGAGCAGCAGATACACCAAATTTTTCTTCGAAATCTTTTACAAGTTCACTCAATTCAAGTACACTAAGACCTGAAATATACTCTAATACGTCTTGTTTTGAAATTGCCATTTCAAATCTCCTGATTATTTTATAGTTATAATGATTTTACAAGAGTCTTGCTCTTGCACCTTACATGTAAGACTAGAGCCTTACAAACACGCTTTATTCAGACTCTTGTTTTTTAGCACGAAGTGCATCAAGACCAATGGTAAAGTTTGTAATTGGTGCCATCCAAGTTGATAGAAGCATTCCAATAAGCTCATTACGTGATGGCATTTTAGAAAGTGCTTCAACTTTAGCAGCATCAACCACAACACCACCAGCAAAACCAGATTTAATTACAAAATTTGGATTTGTTTTGGCGAACGTAGCGACAACTTTAGTAACCGCTAACTGATCTGCGCCCCAAACAAAAATGTTTGTGTCTTTAAGTTCAAGACCTTCGATACCAGCGTTTGTCATAGCAATTGATGCCAAAGTATTTTTAATAACTTTAACACTAACAGCTTCTGGTCTAGCACTATTTCTAAGTGCTTCGATCGCTTTAACATTAAGACCTTTATAGTCACAAACAATTAAACCGTCGGAAGATTTAAACTCTTCAGTTAGAGAACTAATAAATTCAGCTTTCTCTGTTCTTGTCAATTTTTCTCCTTTCCAACTGGTGATTTCAAGTAGAGATGATTGATATCAAATTAAGCTTGCGCCTCTACTCTCTCCAATCAAAGATTAAGTACTTACATTTAACGTCATAAAATAAATCTTATGACAGAATTTTCACGAAGGCAAAACCACTCATCAATTTTGATGAGTGATTCAATAATTATCTAAGGTCGATTAATTCTTGATTTTCAAGGTTCATAGACGGGCTCATTGTGAGTGACACAGCGGCACTTTTAATATATTTACCTTTTGCAGCAGCAGGTTTATGTTTGTTAATTGCTTTGATAAATGCTTCAAAGTTTTCTCTAATTTGCTCAGATGTGAAGCTAATTTTACCAATACCAGCATGAATATTTCCTTGTTTGTCAACACGGAAATTCACTTGGCCACCTTTGTTATTCTCAACAGCTTTTGCAACGTCCATTGTTACAGTACCTGTTTTTGGATTTGGCATAATACCTTTTGGTCCAAGAATACGACCAACTTTACCTACTAAACCCATCATGTTAGGTGTTGCAATTAATACATCAAAGTTGATACGGCCAGCTTGAATTTCTTCAATCAAATCATCGCTACCAACGATATCAGCACCAGCAGCTTTCGCTTCATCTGCTTTCTCGTCTTTTGCAATAACAGCAACACGAACTGTCTTACCAGTACCCGCTGGAAGAACAACAGAACCTCTTACCATTTGATCAGCATGTCTTGGATCAACGTTAAGTTTAAGTGCTACTTCGATTGTCTCATCAAATTTTGCAGACGCTAAGTTTTTAATATTAGCAAGTGCCTCATCAACAGAATATTTTTTTTCTTTATCAACTTTTTTCAAAAGTTCTTGAAATCTTTTATTTACTTTTTTTGCCATTATTTATCTCCGCATAATTTTGCTTCCGCCTTTATAGACCCTGGCGGTAAAGGGTTATCATCAATCGACGACGTTAATACCGATACTTCTTGCACTTCCTGCAATAATTCTTGCAGCTGCTTCTTTATCTGTTGTGTTAAGGTCAGCGATTTTTTTCTCGACAATCTCAAGTATTTGAGCTTTGCTAAGTGTTCCTACTTTATTTTTTAGAGGGTTGCTTGAACCACTTTTAAGACCAGCTGCTTTTTTGATAAGATCAGTTGCAGGCGGTTGTTTTGTAACAAATGTAAAACTTTTGTCAGCATAAACAGTGATAACAACAGGAATTCTAAAACCTGCCATATCTTTTGTTCTTTCATTAAATGCTTTACAAAATTCCATAATATTAACACCACGTTGACCAAGTGCTGGACCAACTGGAGGTGATGGGTTTGCTTTAGCAGCTTCAATCTGCAATTTAATTTCGCCAATGACTTTTTTTGCCATTTCTTTTCCTTTACGCTTAGACTATTTTTTCAACTTGAGAATAGAGAATCTCAACTGGGGTACTTCTACCAAAGATTGAAACATTGAGTGTGAGTTTGCCATGTACCATATCATACTCTTCAACAGAACCTGTGAAGTTTGCGAAAGGACCTTCTGTAATCCTAACACTTTCACCGTTCTCAAAAAAGATTTTTGGTTTTGGCGCACCTTTTTTCTCAGCTTTCTCCAAGATCAATGCAATGTCTTTTTCACTCAAAGGTGTTGGTTTTTTAGACTCACCAATGAATCTTCCGACTTTAGGCAATGATTGGATAAGATGCCAAAGTGCTGTATCTAAATCCAATTTTGCAAATGCATAACCAGGATAGAGACTTCGCTCACTAATCTTCTTTTTACCATTCTTAACTTCAATTACATCTTCGGTTGGAACAACAATTTGCTCTAACTTTTCAGCGATACCATGATCGTTGACAAGATTAATAATTCCTTTTTTAACTGCTTGTTCGCTACCTGCATAGGTTTGAATTGCATACCATCTATGTGCCATTTCTTATCCTTAAATTAATGAAGATAAAGAAAAAGACATAACAGCATCAATCAGCGCTAAAAAGAGCGAAATCACGGTTACAACGACAAAAACAGATATGAATGCGTTTCTAATCTGTTCTTTAATTGGGAAGATAACCTTTGACAATTCAGCTTTAGAATGATGATAATAAGCTCTTAATTTTTCCATTGTGTTACCTCGACTAGTGGCAGGGTAGGAGGGACTCGAACCCCCAACCTGCGGTTTTGGAGACCGACGCTCTACCGTTGGAGCTACTACCCTGCATGTAAGTTAAGTCTTTTAAGGGACTTAACTTTTTAATTTCACTTCTTTGTGAACAGTGTGTTTTTTCAATCTTGGACAATACTTGCTAAGTTCAACTTTTTCAGTATTTGTCTTGCTGTTTTTTGTTGTTGTGTAATTAATGTCACCACATTCAGAACACTTAAGTCCGATTTTAACGGTCATAATATTTCCTTAACTTTCATTACATGTAAGGGGAAACTCCCCTTACACATTAAAATTACTTGATGATTGTAGAAACAACACCCGCACCAACAGTTCTACCACCCTCACGGATTGCAAAACGTGTACCTTCTTCAAGAGCGATAGGTGCAATAAGTGCTACTTTAATCTTAACGTTATCACCAGGCATAACCATCTCAGTACCTTCTGGTAATGTGATAGAACCTGTTACGTCTGTTGTACGTACATAGAATTGTGGTCTATAGTTATTAAAGAATGGAGTATGTCTACCACCCTCTTCTTTTGAAAGAACATAGATCTCAGCTTCAAAGTCAGTGTGTGGAGTGATTGATTTTGGCTTACAAAGAACCATACCACGCTCAACTTCTTCTTTTTTGATACCACGTAATAAGATACCACAGTTATCACCAGCCTCACCACGCTCCATCTCTTTACGGAACATTTCAACACCAGTAACAGTTGTAGTTTTAGTATCTTTGATACCTACGATTTCGATAGTCTCACCAATTTTAACTGCACCTCTCTCGATCTTACCAGTAACAACTGTACCACGACCTGAGATTGAGAATACGTCTTCGATTGGCATCAAGAAATCTTTTTCAGTTTCACGTTGTGGAACTGGAATATAAGCGTCTACTGCTGCCATAAGATCAAGAATTTTTTGACCCCATGGTCCAACTGTACCAGCTTTTGCTTCTTCAAGTGCTTTAAGAGCTGAACCAGAAACGATTGGAGTATCATCACCTGGGAAGTCATAAACAGAAAGAAGTTCACGGATTTCCATTTCAACAAGCTCAAGAAGTTCTTCATCATCAACCATATCAGCTTTGTTCATGAAAACAACGATGTAAGGAACACCTACTTGGCGAGAAAGAAGAATGTGCTCACGAGTTTGTGGCATAGGACCATCTGCAGCTGAAACAACAAGAATCGCGCCATCCATTTGAGCAGCACCAGTAATCATGTTTTTAACATAGTCGGCGTGGCCTGGACAGTCTACGTGAGCGTAGTGACGGTTGTCTGTTTCATACTCAATGTGTGAAGTTGCAATAGTAATACCACGCTCTCTCTCTTCAGGAGCGTTATCAATACCATCATAATCTTTAAACTCACAAAGACCTTTTGTCGCTAAAACTGCTGAGATTGCAGCTGTAAGCGTAGTTTTACCATGATCAACGTGACCGATGGTTCCAATGTTAACGTGTGGCTTGGTTCTAGAGAACTTTTCTTTTGCCATTTTTTCCTCCGTAATGAGTTTGTTTTTTAATACATTTTAATTTGTCAAAGTTATTTAAAACTTTTTAAGTGATGGAGCTCATAGAGGGACTTGAACCCTCGACCTCTTCCTTACCAAGGAAGTGCTCTACCCCTGAGCCATATGAGCCGACTACAAAAGGGTGGACCAAATTGTACCGAACAACAACAATTAATGATTTTGATTTTATTAAGAAAGGAAGGTAAGACTACTGAACTTGTTCTGTAGCGCCCTAAAGCAGAAGAAATTCAACAGCTCCCAGTTTGCTTATAAAATCTTGGAGCGGGAGACGGGACTCGAACCCGCGACCCCCAGCTTGGAAGGCTAATGCTCTAGCCAACTGAGCTACTCCCGCAATGGTGGTGAGAGAAGGATTCGAACCTTCGAAGACATAGTCAGCAGATTTACAGTCTGCCCTCGTTGGCCACTTGAGTATCTCACCGTATTTTTCCATTTTTCATTGCTGGTCAAACACTGTCTTTCACAAACAAAAATGGAGCTGGTGAACGGAATCGAACCGCCGACCTACTGCTTACAAGGCAGTTGCTCTACCGACTGAGCTACACCAGCACCCTTGATTGTGAGGTGAAATTATATCTCAAAAGATTTCCAAAGTCAATACTTTTTCGCAGATTTATTTAAAGATTTGCTAAAATGTTCGTCTATATTTGTAAACAAAGGGTTATTATGAAGATTTTATTTTCTCCAAGTGAGACCAAAAGTGCACTAAAAACACACGGTGTCCTAGAAGAAAAGAGCTTAGTGTTTCCATATTCATATGAAAAACGCCATATCGTTTTAAAACACTATCAATCTCTTCTAGATACAAAAAATATAGAAAAACTACAAATACTTTTTGGCATTAAGGATGAAGAAAAAATACTTCTTTATGCTACACGCAATATTTTCAATGCATCCACGTGTAAAGCAATTCTTCGCTACAGTGGCATTGCCTACGATCATCTGGATTTTGCTTCGCTCGATCAAAATGCTCAAACTTATCTAGAAAATCATACCATGATCTTCTCGAATCTTTTTGGCCCTCTCTTAGCAGGCGATCTCATCCCTGAGTATAAACTACAACAAGGAGAGAGTTTAGATGGATTTAAAACAGAGTCGTTTTATAAAGAACATTTTAGTGATGCGATTGATGCATGGATAGGTAATGAAAGTGTTCTTGACTTACGTGCTGGCTTTTATGAAAAATTTTATACGCTAAAACGTCCTTATGTCACCATGAAATTCCTGAAAAATGGAAAAGTTGTAAGTCATTTTGCTAAAGCATATCGCGGTGAAGTTTTGCGTCAAATTGCAATTCATCAACCTCATGATGAAAAAGAACTGGGTGAAATTCATTTTAAAGGTCTTCACATTCATGAAATTATCACCCAAAAACTCAAACGAGAATATGTCTTTGCTATTATTGATTGATTTGCATTAAAAGGGTACAATGTCATCAAATTTGAATAAAGGAAAGGCTCATGGACGTTTTACAATGGATTGTCATTGGTGTACTGGTTTACGTAATTTATTATCTCATCAATAAGTACGAACGAAGAGTAGATGAACTCACAAGGCTTATCGAGCTTAACCGTGAAGAGATTACTAAAAACAAACAAAATATCGAAAAGAATAAAGAAAATATCGCTAAAAATAAAGAGATTATCGAACTTAATCAAACCATTATCGAAAAGCTCAAATAATCGTGCGAAGGGGTATGTCTACCCCTTCCTTCTTCCATCTATTTTTTAATCCCACGTGCGCCAAGATTGCCATAACGATGATAACTGTGTGAAATACACTGCTCATTAAAGAAATGAAGTAGTTCAACACGTCCTTCCATCAAAGGCTTACTTCTTACAATGCATTTTGCTTTCTTTGAAGCTGCTTCATATACAAATGGCGTGATAAGTGTTTCATTGGCATAGAAGATTTTATCAACACTTTCAAAACATTTCACAAATGTTGCTTCATCTTCACGCTCAATCGTATCATTTTTGCCTAACAAGACTCCTTGGTTTTCATATAAGAAAGAGATAACGTTGCTTTCAGCGCTAAGCTCGATACTGATATGTAGAGAAGTTTGAGCAATACGTGCAGCCATAACACGGCTCATGACATCAAAAAGTCCATCGTCTTTGGTAATGCGAAGTGCTATTTTCGATAAAGGAAGATATTTGAAAAGATTATCCTCGCCTCTTACTTTCACGAAATCTTTTTCTTGACTAAAGGTTTCGGCATAATTTTCAAGATAACTTCCCACAGCTAAAGAAAGTTTGTCAAAATCTGCTTTAAATCCTGCATGCGCACCCTTATGGGAACTATCAACCCAGCCATGAATGAGATGAATAAACGAATGTTGCACAGAGTGCTTAATAGATGGCTCTGCCACATCCACAATATCCATAAACTGTGTAATATAGTTGTGAATACCTGCTTTTCGTCCTGTTCCTACCGCTGATTTGCCTAGCCCACCAAAAGGCTGACGAAGAACAATAGCACCTGTGGTTCCACGATTGATGTAGAGATTTCCTGCTTTAAGGTGTTTTCTCCAATATGCCACTTCACGCTCATCTAACGATTCTATACCAGAAGTCAGTCCATAACCTGTCGCATTCACGATCTCAATAGCGTGCTTCAAATCTTTAGCACACATGACGGAAAGTACTGGACCAAAAAGTTCGTTCATATGGCAGAAGCTTCCCTCTTTAACACCCCATTTAATGCATGGCCTTAACATGTATTCATTGCCATCTACATACGAAGGTGCCAATGCCCAACTCTCACCAGATTCTAGATTTTCAAGGGCATGTTTGAGTGCACCACTCACAGGATTTGCAAGAGTTCCAAGACGATTCGTAAAATCCCATACAGAGCCTACATGCAAGCTTTTTGCCGCATCAATAAGTCCTTTTTTAAAGTGAGGGTCATTGTAAACCTCTTCTTCTAAAACTAAAAGCGACGTTGCAGAACATTTTTGACCACTATTGGAAAATGCGGAATGAATAACATTTTTAATGGCTTGATCACGATCGCTCATCGCTGTTACAATGGTCGCATCTTTACCGCCTGTTTCCGCACTTAAAAAGAGATTTGGACGGCTTTCTAACATTTTATAAGCCGTTTCCTCACCACCTGTTAAAATGACAAAGTCAACCTTCTCATTTTTTACTAAATACTCACCTGCTAAACTTCCAGAACACGGAACAAATTGAAGAGTATTTTTACTCACCCCTGCATCCCAAAAACATTTACATAACTCATACGCACATAAAGCAGCAACACTAGCTGGTTTGATAATAACACAGTTACCTGCCGCTAAAGCTGCACTGATGCCGCCTGTAGGGATGGCTATTGGGAAGTTCCACGGAGGTGTTACCACACCCACACCTTTGCCTTTTGCGCTTAGGTTTTTGTAGTTATCAAAATAACGTGCACTGTGACCATAGAATTCCAAAAAGTCGATAGCTTCACTGACCTCTACATCGGTTTCGCTAAATACTTTTCCTACTTCTGCTGCAGCGACACCGATAAGATCAGCTCTTTTTAAACGCACCTGATTGGCAACCTGACAAAGAATTTTTTGGCGTTCACTCGCACTGAGCGTTCTCCAACCATCTTTATCTTCTGCAGCTATCTCGACAGCACGCTCTAAATCTTCTTTGGTCGCTAGTGCGTATTTACCACACATTACGCCCTCTTTTAGTTGTGATTTATCAATGACTTCTTTCACTTCACGCTCAACGAACACCTCCCCACCCACAACGACAGGTGCAATTTCAAGTGTTTCAGCAGCTTTTTTCTTCCATTTTGTACGAATCTCTTTTGCCCACTCTTTATTGGCTGGCAAGATAAAGTCTGTGTCTGCTTCTCCATGGTATTTACCGCTAAAGAAACTACCACCTTCGTAATGCTCCCACTGCTCTGTAAGTCTGTTTTGTTTGCGTTTTGAGCCTATAAAAATATGTTTAGCATTTTCAAAAGAGTCAATGAATTTTTGTTTTTGAGTTTCCCATGCAGGTGTTCCTACTTTTAACCCGAAGGAGTAGCGAATAAAGTTCTCCACACCCGTATTTTCATCAAGACGTCTTACCAAGTAAGCAATGGCATTCGTAAACTGCTCTTTTTTAGCAATCGGTGCATATAAGATCACTTCACCGCTGATCTGCTTAATTGCTAATCGCGCAGATTCGCTCATACCTTCTAGCATCTCCATACTAAAAAACTCTGTTGTTCCATACTCTTTGGAAAGCTCATAGCCATACGCCAATTCAAAAAGATTGTGTGATGCCATGCCGATATTGACATACTTTGCATTTTCAGGGCGCAAAGCAAATTCACCCATGACTTTATAGTTGCTATCGGTGTCAATTTTTTGTGTAAAGGTAACCATTTCCCAGTGGCGAAGTCCTGCTTCAGTTTCTTCCATCTCCATATTGGCACCTTTAACAAGACGCATCTTAATCGGAACACCGCCATTTTCAACACGTTTTTTCGCCCATTCAACTAACTTTTGTTGCCATAAGTGTGAGTCTGGTAAATAAGCTTGAAGTACAATTCCCGCACGAAAATCTTGAAACTCAGGAAGATCTAGCGTTTGGGTGAAAGCACTAAACGTCAGCGCTAAATCACGGTACTCTTCCATATCAAGATTGATAAATTTGTTCTCTTTTTCGCCTTTCGCATTGGTGAAACTGTACTTTTTAGCTTGCGCATAGATACGGCTCAAACGCTTGACCAATTCTGCAACCGTCTCTTCATACGCTAAAGCATTGATTTGAGAAAAAAGTGTAGAGATTTTGATGGAAATATAATCTACATTTGGGTTTTCAAGTACTTTTAGATACTTTTCAATGCGCTCTTCCGCCTCTTCTTCTCCAAGAACGACTTCACCAATGAGGTTAATGTTAACTCTTGTTCCTTCATTTTTTCGTTTGACAAGATGTGCATTAAAGGGTTCATCTTCACCTTTAAGTACAACCGTTTTTGTGTCTTCCCGTATGTTGCTTACAAAAAGTGGAATCGAAATTTGAGGTAAATAAACACCTGCATTTAAAAATAAAAAGACTAAAAAACGCTCCGCTGTTGTGAAAAATGAAGCCATTTCGTATTTTGCAAAAAGATACTCAATCTGATTTGCAACACGCGTAGGGTTTTTACTTCTAAAACTTTGGTCCATCAATTCAATCAAAAAGACTTTATCTTTCGGATTGCTAAGCATCTTATTCATTTTAATATGGAACTTTCTATCAAAATCACTCACCAATTCACTGGCTCTGTTTTGCCATATTTCGGCGAGGGTAATGGCTCTTTGAATCACTTCAGCATTTGCTTGCATTATTTCTCCTTTTGTAGTACTAAAAGTAGTACGTTTTACTTCATATGAAAATTGGGCAAAAAAAAGCCGCCTGCAAACTACAGGCGGTCTTACATGAAACCTTACTTTTTCTTACCCAAATATGCCTCTTGAATCATCTCAGAATTTAATAATTCTTCGCTGCTTCCACTGTGTGTTATTTTCCCTAACTCCAACACATAACCACGATTGGCAAGCTTTAGAGCTGCTTTTGCATTTTGCTCTACCAAAAGAACGGTTACGCCACTTTTACTAATCTCTTTAATTGCTTTAAAAATCACTTTGACTAAAACAGGTGCAAGCCCTAGACTTGGCTCATCTAAGATCAACAGCTTTGGTTTACTCATAATTGCTCTTCCAATGGCTAACATCTGCTGTTCACCACCACTAAGCGTTCCTGCTAACTGCTTTTTACGCTCATGTAAGCGAGGTAAAATTTCATAAATCCAATTAAGCGTTGAAGCATCATACTTTTTCAAACTGTACGCACCCATCATGAGATTTTCTTCAACACTGAGTGTTCCAAAAACACGACGTCCCTCAGGAGAGTGACTCATGCCAAGAGAGACGATCTCATGAGCAGGAATGTGTGCAATCTCTTTACCATCAAATACTATATTTCCTGCACTTGCTTTTAAAAGCCCGCTGATAGTACGAAGTGTTGTTGTTTTGCCTGCACCGTTCGCTCCAAGGATGGTGACGACTTCCCCTTTATTGACATAAAGGTCAATGCCTTTAATTGCCTCAATGGCACCGTAATTGACGTGTAAGCCTTTTACTTCTAGTAATTTTTCACTCATCACTATCATCCTCATCACTTCCAATATACGCCTCGATAACAACAGGGTCGTCTTGTACATGCGAAGGAATTCCTTCGCTAATTTTTGCACCAAAATTAATGACGGTGATGTATTCTGTCAAACTCATAACCATCTCCATATCGTGCTCAATCATCATGATGGTCACACCCATCTCTTGGATTTTTCGAATCGTTTGTGTGAGCTCTAAGGTCTCATTTTCATTGAGTCCTGCAGCAGGTTCATCCAAAATAAGCAGTTCAGGCTCAGCAGCAAGTGCTCGCGCCATCTCTATACGTCTTTGAATACCATAGGAGAGATCTCCAGCTGGAATAGTCGCATACTCAGTGAGATTGAAAAACTCCATCAATTCGCCCACTTTTTCCCAGTTCGCTTTTTCATCTCTGTAATACGCAGGCGTTGGAATCACACCGTTATACCAACGTTGTTTCGACTTGATGTGACGACCCGACATAATGTTTTCAGCTACACTCATCTCCGCAAAAAGACGAATGGTTTGAAAGGTTCTTAAAATACCAAGTTCCGCAATTTTATACGGGCTAATACCTTTAATATCTTGACCTTTCCACAAAATCTGTCCAATTTCAGGGCGATAAATGCCGGTAATACAGTTAAACAAAGTCGTTTTACCCGCACCATTTGGTCCGATAATGCCGTATATCTGCCCTTTTTTAACTTTCATTGAAAGGTCGTTAATGGCAATAAGTCCTTGAAAATATTTGCTCACATGGCTAATCTCTAAGATATATTCGCTCATTTTACCCCCTTTTTAAGGAAATCAGGGATATTGCCAAATTTAACAGGCCAAATACCACGAGGGCGTAAAATCATCGTTAAGATCATGGCAACACCAAAGACCAAATAACGTGCTGTTTCAAACTCTCTAAACATCTCAGGCAATACGAACATCACAAATGTTCCAATTAAAACACCGGGAAGAGATGCAGAACCACCTACTAAAACAATGGTAAAAAACATAATCGACTGTGTTACGTTAAATGCTTCTGGGCTCACCGCTGAGTACTGAACGGAAAACATACTTCCAGCAGCACCTGCTATACCTGCACCTAAGATAAACGCATAGAGTTTAAAATAACGTACATTGATACCCATACTTTGTGCTGCAATTTCATCTTTGTGAATGTAAAACATCGCGCGACCAAATTTGCTTTTGTCCAAGTTACGCATAATAAACAGCGTAATACCTAGAAGAATAAACGCCATGTAGTACATATGTGTTTGCGAATTAAAGTCAAATCCAAGAACACGTACAACATCGATACCAAAAAGACCGTTCGGTCCTCCTGTTAAACCAAAGATGTCATTTTCAAGTACTTGAATAAAGATGATGTTAAAACCAATCGTTGCAACCAATAAATAGTCACCTCTTAAGTGAATAATCGGAGCTACCATGATAAACGCAACCAGCATAGGAACCAACACAGCAGGCGCCCATGTTGCTAAAATAGGAAGACCAAAATGTACATTTAAAATGGCTGTCGTATATGCACCCAAACCAAAGAACATCGCATGTCCCATGTGAAATACACCCGCTCGCCCTAAGATAATGTCTTGAGAGAGAGCAACCACAGAGAAGACCAAAAATGTTGTACCAACCGCTAACCATGCAGAGTCCACAAAAAGTGGATAAAGCCCCATAAAAACGAGTAGTGCTATCGCTATCATACTGGTTTTATTCATCATACTTTCTCCGCTACGGTTTCGCCAAGAATACCCGTTGGTCTAAAGACTAAAATTGCAATGAGAAGCACAAACGTAAACGTTTCTGCCCATTGTGTGGAGATGTACCCTGTAATCATTGCATTGAAAAGCCCTAAAAGAAGGCCTCCTAACATCGCACCTGGAATATTACCGATACCACCCATAATTGCTGCAACAAAGGCATTAAGTCCGTACATCCATCCCATATCAAATGTAACACCACGATAGTATGTTCCAATGAAAAGTCCTGCCACGGCACCTAGTGAAGAGCCTATGATGAAGATAATCATAATGATGCGATTGACATTAATGCCCATGAGTTTTGCCGCGTCTTGATCAATAGCAACGGCACGAATGGCTGTTCCAATTTTGGTTTGATGAATGAAAAAGTAAAGTCCTACCATCAACACCGATGAAAGCCCCAAAATCATTACTTGAGTAAAGGTAATAACAATACCCCCTATTTCCCAAATGGTTGCAGGGAAAAGGTTGGAAGGGAAGATTTTCATATTAGGACCCCAAATCAGCATCACCGAGTTTTGAATGACCAACCCTGCTCCAAGTGCTGAAACAACAGCACTAAGGCGTGGTGCAGTTCGTAAAGGTCTATACGCTAGGCGCTCAAGAAGTACACCCACAACAGCAACGATGGCAGCAGTAAATACAAAAACTGTAATGACTGCAATCAATGAAGTCACACTCTCTCCGAAGATTTGGGCATAAACACTTAAGCCAATAAACGCTGAAAACGCAACGAGATCACCGTGTGCAAAGTTAATCAGTCGCATAACACCATACACCATTGTATAGCCTAATGCAACCAGTGCATAAAGACTCCCGATGGTAAGGCCATTGACCATTTGTTGTAAGAAAATATCCATAAGATAACCTTATCCTAATGTAATTGCATGCCAAAGATGAAACTCATCCTTGGCAATGCGGGCTGAAAGTGTATCAGCAAAATGCTTATTGGTAAACAATCTTATAGCTTTTATCCGCTTGAACTTCATACGTCATATAGCCACCACCAATACGCTCACCATCTTCTCTAAAGGTAACAGGACCTGTAATACCTGGGAAATCTTTGAGTTTATGTAAGCCTTCCGCAATCACTTTCGTATCTTCAGACTTGGTTTGTTCCATTACATGTAAAATGGCACGCAAGCCATCTACGTTCATCAGTGACCAAATAGACGCTGGCATCGCGTTGAATTTTGCTTTGTAGTCTACTAGGAATGTTTTAGCAATATCATACGGAAGGATGTCTGGCGTTGGTACGTTGATAAGAAGTGTTCCTTTAGCGCTATCGCCTGCTAGTTTCATATAATCAGGATTGTCGTTAGAGTCGCCACCAACAAAGTCTGCTTTGATGCCAAGTTGAAGCTGTTGTGCACGTAGTAATCCACCATCAGTGTAGTAGCCGCTAAAGTAGATAACATCTGGTTCCATTGACTTGATTTTTGTGAGTGTTGCTGTAAAGTTCTGAGTACCAGACTTGATTTTGCCTTCATAAATGATGTTGGCATTTTTTGCTTTAAGTGCTTTTACCGTAGCATCCGCTAAGTCTGTAGAATAGCTTGAATAATCAGAGAGAATAACGATTTTTTTGTACTGTTTACCCTCTACAAAATATTTTGCTGTATAGTCTGCTTCCGCACTGTTCGGGAATGAATTTCTAAAAAATGTCCAGTATTTGTGCGCGATCAAAGAGTCACTTGTACCATCGCTGGTTTGAAGGACACCTGCTCTAAAGTACGTTGTTTGCGCTGCTTCCGTTGCACCTGATGTGTAAGAACCAATAACGGCTTTTACACCTTCATTGACAAGTTTTTTTGCACAAATTGCTGCTTGTTGCGCTGTACCTTGGTCATCACATGTGACAACTTCGATTTTTTTACCTAAAACGCCACCTTTAGCATTGTACTGATCAACGATGAGTTTAACACCATTATCAATGCTTTGACCTTCATTGGCATACTGCCCAGTAATTGGTGCTTGCACACCAATTTTAATCACATCAGCTGCGATGCTTGTACTTACAAGCACAGAACATACTGCTAAAGAAGCAGTCAATTTTGGAAACATTTTCTTCATTCTCACTCCTTTATAAATTTTAAAACTCAGTCCAATACTTTGATATCTGAAAGTATTTGGCTGAGTTTTATTTTGGCTCTATCACATAACATCCAGCCATCCACTCACCCACATCAATTACGTGTTGTACTGGCGTCTGCACAAAAGATGCTTTTAGAGATGGAAAATGACTGACTACCTCATCAAAACTTGCTATGACATCAGGAAGGCGTTTAACCAATTTCTTGCGTGCAGAAGTAGAAAGATCCGCATAAAAAGCAAAAATACCATAATCAAGCGTAGAAGACTCTTCGACTTTTCTATGTAACATCTTACACAACCGCTCTATCTCATAACTGTATTCTGCTTTAGCATTACAGACCCCATTTTTTAGGGTGATAATTACTCTTGAGATAGAATCATTGTGATTTTGATGTGGAAAACGCTCATCCAACGTGATGCTAAAGACATCTTGCGAGAGTGCATTTTTTTCCATATAGGTTTTAAACGCTTTACGGTTAGGCAATGAACAGCGTAAAATATCAGATACCGTCGCATCAATAAATACTTCAGGAGCATTTTCAATCAAACTTAATGCTTGTGCCACATGTATGGAGAGAATTTTTTGAGGCCCTGCAGAGAGAGAAAGTCGGTTGTTTGTCCAAAACAAAAAGTTTTTTTGTGCTTGACTCATTCCTTCTAGCGTTGCTTCAATCACACTGCTTTGTGTAGGAAATTTACTCATAGTAATTTTCCTCAACTTCTTGTATGATACCACTCTCTTTTAGGATATCTTCAATGAGTCTATTTTTAGAGATATTTAACGCTGTTGAAAGTTTACTAAGGGCGATGTCGAGTTTTGCGTCAATTTTAATGGTCAGTTGTGCAATTTCACGTTTTTTGGTTTTATTCTTTTCAATCACACTCTGAATGATTTCTCTGCCAAATTTCTGTTTTGCCACGTCGTTCACCTTAGTAAATTTTAAGAATACTAAAAGTAGTACTTTTTATTTCATAAGGAAATAGTAGTATATTTTTGGAAAAAGTTTTCAAAAAAAAGTGGTGAAATTTTAGACAAAAAATACAGAAAGTTGAAATTAGTGCTTTAAAATGGCTATTTTAAGGCTAATTTTAGTATTTCGTCCAATGGAGACTATTTTTAATGACGTTACCAAAGGTATCATTATACCTTAAAACGCTATAATCATGCAAATTACAACCAAAGGATCGACATGTCAAAAATCGTCTTAATTACAGGTGCTACTTCGGGTTTTGGAGAAGCTACTGCTGAGAAATTTGCCAAAGCTGGTTATAAAGTCATTGTCACAGGTCGTCGTAAAGAGCGTTTAAATGCTCTCAAAGCACGCTTATCCACATGCGATATCTTCCCCCTTTGTTTTGATGTTACCCAAAAGGAAGAGGTATTTAACGCTATTGCATCCCTGCCAAAAGAGTATAAAAATATCGATATTTTGGTCAATAATGCTGGTCTTGCTTTAGGATTAGAGCATGCGAATGAAGCAAGTTTAGATGATTGGGAGCGTATGATCGATACCAACATCAAAGGATTACTCTATGTTACAAAAGCGGTACTTCCTGTTATGGTTGAACGTAAAACAGGATATATTTTCAACATTGGTTCAACCGCTGGTAGTTGGCCTTATGAAGGTGGCAATGTGTATGGTGCGACAAAAGCCTTTGTCAAACAGTTTTCACTCAACCTCAGAACAGATCTTAAAGGCACACATGTTCGTGTTACCAACATTGAACCTGGTTTTTCACTCACAGAATTTTCTGATGTGCGTTTTAAAGGCGATAAAGAAAAAGCAGACGCTGTGTATAAAAACACTACACCTCTTTCAAAAGAAGACATTGCCAATGCTATCTTCTCTTTAGCAGAACTTCCAGCACACGTCAATGTCAATCGTATTGAAATTATGCCAACCGTTCAAAGTTACGCGGGCTTAAGCGTAGAGCGCAATAATTAAATTTATAAAAGGTAAGGAGAAATCCTTACCCTAAATCTTGAGGAATACATGAATAACAACGAAAACAAAAACAATCCTCTGCATGGCATCACGCTTGAAAAGCTCGTCACGGAACTGCAAGCGCACTATGGCTGGGAAAAACTTGATGAGATGATGCACATGAACTGCTTTCATGAAAATCCTAGTATCAACTCATGCCTAAAATTTTTTAGAAAGACCCCTTGGGCACGTGCTAAAATAGAAAAACTCTATATCACTTTTCGTAAGCAACAGACAAAGTAGTCTTATGAATTACACAAAAGCTTTTGGTATTACTACACTGGGTATGATCCTCATGAGTTTTGAATCACCACTCATTAAAATGACGCATGTCCCTGCTCAGAATTTTACCTTTTACTTTGGTTTGTGTATGTTTGTGACAATGAATCTTACTTTATACTCAAAGCATAAAAACAGTATCGCTTCCATCTATAAAAATCATCTTAGCTCTATTTTGTGGAGTGGACTTTGTATAGGACTGAGCAATCTTTTGTTTATTCTAGCTATCAAACACACCAGTGTTGCGAGTGCTGTATTTATCTTAAGTACGGGACCACTAGTTAGTGCTATGATCGCTTTTATCTTTTTTAAACAAAAAACACCACAGCGTACTTTTGGCGCAATCTTTTTTGTGTTTATAGGACTTGCCATTATTTTATTCAATGACTTAGAACTTGGCAATATGGAAGGCAATCTTTACGCCTTTGGGTGTGTGTTTGCTTTTGTATCCATGTTGTCTGTTTTAGAGCGAGATAAAGAGGCTAACCGTCTTGCGTGTTTTGGAACGGGTGCTCTCATAGCATCTCTTTTAGCAGCGATGACTGCTCCTATGATTATTCCAGATAGTTATTCGCTTTGGATTATTGTCTTTATGGGCGCATTACTCACACCGCTTTCACGAGCATTTATCGGTATTGGAACGAAAGTATTACCTTCTGTTGAAGTGGCGCTTTTGACGATTATTGAGCCTGTACTTGCACCATTTTGGGTGTGGATTTTAATGGATGAGAAACCGCACCTTAATACACTCATCGGGGGAGCCATCATTGTTACGACCTTAATCGTACACTCTATGATGGCTTATAAAGAAGCAAAAATTAATGGTGATCAGCGACGTTAAGTTGTCCGTAGAGTGCATTAAGGTCACCTAGAACCCATGCATCAACAATTTTGTCATCTTCAAATTTAAAAAAACATGCACCAGAATAGCGAATACGATTGCCTGTTGGATCAAAGCCAAACAGTTTACCTGTATGCATTCCTGAGTAAACCAGTCTTACTGCTGCTTTATCACCTTCAACGACAACATCTTCAATTACGTGGTAAAGATTTGAAAACGCACTAAAAAGCATTTTGGCATAGTCATTGAAACCATTGATACCTTCAACGCGCATACCTAAAGAACCTCTAAAGGTAATGGCAGAATGTAAAAAATGATGAGCTTGATCGAGTTTTTGCTCATTCCAAATGGTTTCATAATACTCTTCAATAATTTGTCTAATTTGTTTTGCCATCTACTTTTTTTCCTTTTCTAAGCCCTGTTTGCTTGGTGCTTTGTGTGCAGGAGCGCTACTTGCAGCCCCACTTTCAAACCAACTCTCACTTGCATCGTACTCAAACTCAAAAACCTTATCTAAGCCTCTGCTTTCAAGCTCTTTGTCGATATTTTGAGGACTGAGTCCTTTTTTCTTGCAAATTTCAAGAATCTCCTCAATATCTTCTTCAGGGATCCCACTATAACGCATCTCTAAAACTGCTTCGTTGACCGTCATTCTCTCATTCTCATTATTTCTTTAGGCCTTACAGCCTTAAAATCCGTTTGAAAACTCAAACACCGCCATTAGACAATATTTTGCGAAATTATAATCATATTTTTTCAAAAAAGAGCTAAAATTCTTGTAAAAGGAGTATGCATGTTACGACTAATTTTTTCTTTACTCTTATGTTGGCTTCCATTGTCTGCAATTGAGCATATTAAACAGTATGAAATCTTCACAAAACAGTATCAAGAAAACGACACCCTTTTTCTCATTTCTCGTCGTTTTGAGCTCAGTGGTGTAACATTTTATCTCACAACCAATACACAAACGCTCCAAACCAAAGTACGTTCACTTGATCCTTTAAAATTAATGCCTTTAGATGAGAATTTTTCTAAAACTCCATTTGCAAAACAATTGAGTGCTGCTACATCTACTTATATAAAAGGCGGAGCAACACAAGGTATCACGGCAAATGATAAAGCGATTTATCTTAGCATGGATCTTTGTCCATCCAGTAAAAAAGGGTATGAAAGCGATTTTATAGAAAAATTAACCAAGCAAAATGGAAAAACACCTATTGCTATTGCACTTAGTTCCGCGTGGAAAGAACATCACCCAAAAGAATTTGAGGCCCTTGTAAAAAATCCTCTTTTAGAGATTACATGGATTAATCATACGCACACTCATTTTTATGACCCTAAACTTCCTGAACGCAAAAATTTTATGTTACATCAAAACACTGATACAAAAACAGAAATTTTAGGATTAGAAAAAACGCTTTTAGAAGAAGGGATTACACCTTCTGTTTTCTTTCGTTTTCCAGGGTTAGTTGCAGATGAAAAGCTTATGAGAGAACTTAGAGAAACGTATTTTTTAATTCCTCTTGGTGCAAATGCGTGGATTGCTAAAAATGAGCCTATTCAAAAAGGAAGTATTATCCTCATTCATGGTAATAAAAATGAGCCTCAGGGAATTGCGATGATGGAGAAGAAGCTTCCTGAAGTACTTAAAACATACCGATTTAAGCCTATTCAAGAAGCGTTTGTACAGTAGTCTTATTCGTAGTATTCGCTATCTTTTTTATCGGTGACGAACATATGTCCTGGTGCATGAGTGATTGCAAAAGGAAGTTTCATACTGGTGATGACATTTTGAGGTGTTACGCCACATGGCCAGAATAACGGTATTTCATCATTTTTGATCTCTATCGCATCACCATAATCAGGATGAGCAACATCATGAATACCAATCATCTCAGGATAACCCACTTGTATCGGTGAACCGTGCATCCTCGGAAAATGACTGGTAACCACACATGCATCAGCAACTTTTTCTTTTTTAATCGGGCGCATACTTACAACCATTTCGCCTTCAAATCCGCCAACAGGTTTAAGTTTGATGTTTGTTCGATACATCGCAACATTTTTTTGTTGATCGACATGACGAAGTGGCATACCATTTTCAATGAGTGCTGTTTCAAATGAGAAGCTACAGCCAATCAAAAAGAAGACCAAATCAGGGGTATAATATGGTGTGATGTCTGTAACTGTCTCCACCAATACACCATCACGTAAAATATTGTATTTTGGTATCTCATTTAAAATGTCAGCACCGGGTGCTAAGATTTGGGAATGATGTCCTTTGGAAATCACTTCAAGAACAGGAATGGCTTTAGAGTTTTCATTGGCAAATGCTTCAAAACGCTCTGCATATTCTCTTGGCAAAGCTACCATGTTCATCTGAATATACCCTGGGCATTCACCCGCTGTTGGTCTTGTAAATTCGCCCTTGGCAATTTTAGCGCGTAACTCTTTTGGAGACATTTTAATCCCTTTTTTTGGTTAAATTGTATCAAATTTTAGATACAATTTTTCCTGTTAACTTTTTATATGCAAAGGCTTTCATGAGCAATTTTCATACTATCGAAGAGATCGTTCTCCAACACTCTACGCGCAATATGGACAAAATTCAAGCACATTTTCCCAATGAACATACCAAAAAAGCTGTCAATGCTTTTCTAAAACTCGAAAAAGGTGTTGTTTTCATTTATACAGGCTTTTATGTTGCAGGTTTTGCCGAAACCGATGGTCCATTGGGTGCTTATTTTTTAGCGAAAGCATTTGAAAAATTGGGCTACATGCCTGTTATTATTACCGATCATTTTTGTGATGACTATTTTCCAGATATTAAAACGCTCTACATTCCGCTTGAAGGCTTAAGCAATGAAGAGAGCTCTATGATTTTAAATACCTACAAACCCATTTGTCATCTTTCCATTGAGCGCTGCGGTCAAAATGCTGAAGGGCGTTATCTAAACGCCAGAGGCGTTGATATCAAAGAGTTTACAGCACCTGTGGATGAACTCTTTAAAAAGGGAAGCCAAATCGCTCCTAGTTTTGGCATAGGCGATGGTGGCAATGAAGTAGGCATGGGAAGCTTTGCGGAAGTCCTTAAAAATAAAGAGCTTTTTTATGACTACTGTGTCATTCCTTGTGACTACCCCATGATTGCTTCCGTCTCTAATTGGGGTGGGTATGGGTTCATCGCAGAACTTGAACGTGTTTTGCATATAGAAGTGTTACCCCGTTTTGAAGAAGTTGAAAAATACCTCGCCTTCATCGTCAGCAAAGGCTCAGTTGATGGCATCAAACGAGAGTCTGTCATGTCAGTTGATGGTAAAGAGTGGGAGTTAGAACCCAAAATTCTTCAAGCACTTAAAGATTATGCGACGAAAGGATAAGCTATGAAAGTTATTTGTCCCTCTTGCCTTGCAACCAATAATGTTCCAAAACTAGAAGTTTATAAAAAAGCCAACTGTGGAAAATGTAAAGCTTCTTTGCTTGATCCCCATCCTGTAGCACTTACAAGTGACAATCTTGAAGCAGTACTAGAGAGTACAGATGTTCCTGTTATCGTCGATTTTTGGGCACCTTGGTGTGGACCGTGTAAAATGTTTGCACCTATCTTCGAGCAGGCAGCACGTGCCTACCCTCTTCGTGTGTTGTTCGCTAAAGTCGATACTGAAGCAGAACAATTCCTTGCTTCTCGCTTTAAAATTCGCTCTATTCCTACACTCATTGTCTTTAAAGATGGACAAGAGATTGAGCGTGTATCGGGCGCTATGAATGATGAAGGCTTGGATAGATTTGTGGAGAGGTTTTTATAAAATCTCTCTTCTTGTCAATAATTTATTTTCTTTCATTCTGAAATATTTTCAACCCCTCTTTTCCCACTTTGCTACCATACCCTCATAAATCAAAACTGAGGTGTGTGATGATTCTTGGCAAGTGTCCGTTTTGCGGTGGTAGTGTTATAGCCCAGAAACTTACCATTCGAGGGCAAAAAGTGAATCTTTACAGCTGTGAACATGCCAAAAAAGAGCGTGACATCAACGATGACTATGTTTTTAGTAGCGATGCCTCATGTCGTTTTCGGGTTTATTCCAACGCTTTTTTACGCTGGAACAAACGAAGTTTGAGCGAGTATGAGATGAAACAACTGTTAAAAGAGGGGCAAATTGCGGTCAGATTACATGGACGAAAAGGGACAAGCGAGTACTTCAAGTACGTCATCCCTGATCCGGAATACGGTGTGAGTATCTTGTGGGATACCGACGTTGTCGCCTAAAGTTCTTAGGTCACAATTTGAGGCGAAGGCATATCGATAAAATAGCCTTGCGAATAGTCAATGCCAAGCTGTTTAACCGTAGAAAGTACGGTACTGGAGTGGACAAACTCCGCAACGGTTTTGATGCCCAGTTTCTTAGAAAAGTTTACAATCGTTTCAACAACGATCTGCGCGTTTTTATCTTTGTCAATGTCTTTGATAAGGCTTCCATCAATCTTGATAAAATCAGGATTGAGTTTAATGATATAAGAGAAGTTGGAAAAACCACTTCCAAAGTCATCTATCGCTACTTTAGCGCCATAGCGTTTTATCTCATTGAAAAAATGAACAACTTTGTTAAAGTCATTGACTTTTTCAGACTCTAAAAGCTCAAAGGTAACACGATGTCCCATATTGGAATCACGGAGTTTTCGGATAATAAAATCGTATATCTCTTGGTTAATGATATCTTCAAAAGAGAGGTTGATACTAAAGTCATAAGGGTGTGTCTCGAAGACTTTAAAGCTTTTGTCGATGATCGTCATTGTAATCTTGTCATACACTTTTATCATCTTTGCAATGGGTATAAAATTGTGTGGAGAATGAATGACACCCTCTTCATCGACAAGACGCGAAAGCGCTTCAAATTTGATAATTTCATTGCTGGCATTGTCGATAATCGGCTGAAAATACGGCACAATACCCGAATAATCTACAATGGCTTTGCGCACTTTTGTCGCATACTTGAGGTTGCTCTCATACTCTTGTGAAAAGTTCATTGTATCTTCATAGATCCAAAACTTCAACTGCTCTTTTTTAGCGTACTTAAGCGCCATGCTCACTTTAGAGAAAATATCGTCATTTGAAAAACTCGCACTGGATGAGAGTGTGCAGTCCACATAAATCTCCGTTTGAGCATAGGCATATCTAAGATGTGTCAACTGTTTTGAAAGATGTGTAAGATAATTTTTCAGTAGATAAAAGCTCATTCTTTCATGCAACAAAATGGCAAATTCATCGCCAGCAATACGGTAAACCGCAACCTCTTGAAGCTCAATTTTAAGTGTTTTGGCAAATGACTCTAAGATAAAATCACCTACAACAAAACCGTAAAAATCATTTAGAAGTTTAAAATTATCGATATTGGCAATAATGAGTGTAAATTCGCTTAGCTCTTCGAGATCATGTCGCAATTTATAAAGATTTGGAAGGCGCGTAAGAGGGTCTGTATAAAACTGTTCTACAAGATTTTTTTGCACCATACGAAGTTCACGCGATAAAAGCTTGATCTTCTCTTTTTGCTCTTGCTCTTTTCCCACGCTATGTCCCATGCAAAGCCCTTTATACAAACTTATGACACTGTGCTCAAGTATTGTACCCTAAAGATGAATAAATTATGAAATTCTCATGCTTTAATCACTTAAGGTGTATTTGCTAATGGCACATTGAGTTAGCTTTTGCTACAATGAAAACAAGATCGACAAAGGAGAATATATGTTTATCATAAAAAAATTATTCATTATTTTTGGTGCTATCTTGGCACTCAATACCTATGGTGTCAGTAAATCTCAAGAAATCGAGATACCACGAACAGCCTATAAAGATATTTATAAGTACTATGTTTTGGAAGAAGGACGTCAAGCAACACTCAGTACCATTACATTAAGACGTCAGAGTTTTGATACCATCATGTATATTAAAGCAGAAGTCAATTGCCCTTCTCGCTATATAAGACAAGTAGGAAGTAGTACACGTTCCGTAAAAGATATTCAAGGAACGCCAACCCAATGGTACCAACCTACGATTGGTACCGCTGAGTTCGATATTGTTACATATGTCTGTCGTTAGCTCATCAACTGTTCAAGGAGTGGTTTCATCTCTTTATAATCAGATCGTTTGCTAAAAGCTTCCATCAGTTGCATCTTTAATGCACTGACTTGAGTATCAAAAAAATCAGATGAATTGACCCCACTAAAGAGATCCACGCCATTGATGCCCAGTGTATTCATCGCTTCCCAAACTTCTGGGGAGCTAAGAGCACTGGTTGTATCTTCTTTAATCAGTTTTGTAAGCCATGAGCTGTCATCGTTGTTTGCACCTGTCGAATCATAATGAAGCAAAAAGTCTTCAAAACTCCCTTTTTCACCTTTAAGCGAATTATAGAGTCCATAGCTAATGCCTGCATATGGGTCGATTTGAAATAGTCTGTTGTCCATAGCAACTCCTTTTTACATGCACATTTGCAAGCAAAAAATATGCCTTATTTTGAGAGTGTCTCATCTAAAAATTCAACCAATCTTCTCCACGATTTTTTATCAGCATCCTCTCTGTATCGTTCTGTGCCAAAGACGCTAAACGCATGAGGTGCACCACTGTATGCAATCATTTCATGCTTAACACCTGTCTTTTCAAGCTCCTTCGCAAGGGTTGCAAATTCATCCATACTTACACTTTCATCGGCTGTTCCATGCAAGATAAGCACAAAACCTTTTGTCTGCTTATAATCTTCTCCACTAGGAGTTGCTAATCCTCCATGAAAACTTGCAAAACCCTTTAGTGGTGTTCCCATTCGTGCCATCTCTAACAATGCGGCACCACCAAAACAATAGCCTATACCAATCGCATTGGTCACATTAGCACCCTCTTTTTTTGCTGCTTGATAACTGGCATTTAAAAGTTTTTGCATTTTGGCTCTATCATTGTAGAGGGCATTGGTTAATGCCTTTTTCTCTTCTAGGGTTACAGGCTTCACATCTTTCCCAAAAAGGTCAATCGCAAAAGCACCATAACCTAACGTATTGAGCATTTTTGCACGTTTCATTTCATAAGCATTCAGTCCATCCCAGTCATGGATGATGAAAACTAACGGAGCATTGTCTGAAGGTGTACTGTAATAGCCTTCATACACTTTGCCATCCAATTCATATGTTACAGCGTGTTCTTTTGCAAAACCCACTGTAGCAAGGAACAACATTAGGGTTGCAACTAAAATATTTTTCATCTTTCTCTCCTTAGGGTATAATTTCAATTATTGTAAAATGACTTTCTTCAAGCTTTGTAGTGTATTCTTGATCTAACGCTTTTTTTTAAGATTGTAACGTATTTGTAACACTTCTTTTTTACGATTGTACGAGTAAAATTTATTGGAGGCTCTCGTGAAATCATTAACACCCCTACTCATTTCATTCTCATTGGTAGCATCAAGTCTTTGCGCAGGCACTCGTGTAGAATTTATTGGCATGGAAGCACCTAACACACCTGAAAAAATGGCAAAAACGTACTCTGAAGCAAAAGTCATTATTCATACTCCCAGTGGTGGAAAATCGAAAGAGCACTTTCATATGAAACACTTTTTGGTGTTAAAGATAAAGTTGGTACAAGTAAAAACCCTGCAGGACAGCTCTATAGTATTTCACAAAAACCTCTCAAAGATCCTTTTGGCAAACCACTTATCGCAGAGACACCCGATAGCAACTCACTTTTAAGTGTTGAAGGCTCATTGTATTTGGTCACACATTATGAGTATGACTGGATTTTAAGTGATGGTTCATCCGTAGAAAAAAGTGAAATGTGGTACAACCGTGCACCTATGAGCATGACATTAACCTCTCTTCGTCAAGATATGCGAGATGGCAAACTCAAAGCAACCGATCAATATCCTATCGACTTTTCTAAGGTAGGTGGTATTTGGACTCCTTGCTTTGGTTCACAAACTCCTTGGAATACGCACTTAGGAAGTGAAGAAGATTATGATCTTTACTTTACCGCCCAAAACGGTGAGCATTATAAAAAAACACAAAAAGGGCTTAAAGCCATGAGTGAGCTCTACTTTGAAGGTAAACAAGAAGCTAAAGCGTATGACTATGGTTACATTACCGAAGTTACCGTAAAACCTAACGGAAAAACCAATGTCAAAAAGCACTATGCGATGGGACGTGGAACCTGGGAAATGGCAAAAGTCATGAGTGATGCTAAAACCGCTTTTTTTGGTGATGATGGCACGCAAGTGGGACTCTATATGTATGTGGGAGATGGTAAAAAAGAGCTTGACAGTGGAACACTCTACGCTGCTGTCTGGAAACAAATCAATGAAGATGGCGCTAAAGATGGCGGTCAAGCAACACTCATTTGGATTAAATTAGGACATGCAAGCAGTGAAGAGGTATGGCGTTGGAAAGAGAACTTAACATTTGGTGACATCTTTGAAAGCCTCGCTCCTAAAGAATTCGACCCGCAAAAGCATGAAGGGTTTAAAGCTATCAAAGCAGGACATTCAGAAGTTGAATACTTAAAACTCAAATCAGGGATGGAACGTGCTGCGGCCTTTTTAGAAACCAGACGCTATGCAGCGTATCTTGGGGCAACAACCGAATTCAACAAAATGGAAGGTGTTGCCTTTAACAAAGAAGATAAAAAGCTCTACATTGCGATGTCCTATATCGAAAAAGGGATGACAAAAGATGTGAGCTTTGTAAAAGACGACATCAGAGTTGCTAAAAATCGCTGTGGTGGAACATACGAGGTTACTCTATCGAGCGGTATATATGATACCAATGGTGAAATCATCAAAAGCGATTTTGTTCCTACATTCATGTATGTTCCTGCTAGACTTTTAGGAGAAGAGATTACCACAGATCTTTTTGGCAATACGTGTGCGGTCAACAAAGTTGCGAACACTGACAATCTCTTTTACTCCTCACGTGCTCGTACACTTTTCATTGGTGAAGACAGTGGCGCACATGTCAACAACTACGTTTGGGCATACAACATTGATACCAAAAAACTTTCTCGTATTCTCTCTGTTCCTGCGGGTGCAGAAGCAACAGGACTCCAAGTGGTGGAAAACCTCAACGGTCATGCATACATCATGAGCAATGCCCAACATCAAGGCGATTTTATCAAAACGATGGATAAAGTTCTTCAAATAAAAGTAGCACCAAAAATCGATAAATTCCAAGCTCCTGTAGGCTACATTTATGGGATACCTGGGCTTTAATTTAAAGTATTCTTTTGTGTATGAAAAAAGCATAAAACCATAAGAGAGTTGTAATCAAATGGCGTTATAATCAAGTATATTACCATTTCATAAGGAGACATTATGGCAAAGAAAATTCTGTTTATCGTTGGAGATTATGTAGAAGACTATGAAGTTATGGTTCCTTTTCAAGCACTTGCTGCCGTTGGACACTCTGTTACCGCTGTCTGCCCAAATAAAAAAGCAGGAGAATTTATCCGTACAGCTATACATGATTTTGAGGGTGACCAAACGTACAGTGAAAAACCCGGTCACAATTTTACACTCAATGGCACGTTTGATGCCATCAAAGCCGAAGAGTTTGATGCACTCGTAGTTCCTGGTGGTCGTGCTCCTGAGTACCTCAGGCTCAATGAAAAAGTGTTAGAGATGGTGCGCCACTTTGCAAAAGCCAACAAACCTATTGCTGCCATTTGCCATGGAGCGCAACTACTTGCTGCTGCGGATGTTTTGGGAGGGAAAAGCTGTTCTGCGTATCCTGCTTGTGCTCCTGAAGTTACCAAAGCAGGTGGTAGTTACAAAGCCATCGAAGTTACTGAAGCTGCCGTTGATGGCAATCTTGTTACAGCCCCAGCATGGCCAGCGCATCCTCAATGGATTGCCAAATTTTTAGGGGTATTAGGGACTAAAATCACACTTTAAATCATTGTGATATCTAACAGGGAAGTGGTGTCACTTCCCTATTCAACTATTTTTTCTCTTTACGCTGTTTTTCCCACTCATCCCACGATTCTGGACGTGTATCTTTTTGCTTAAATAATGTCTCTCCAAGGTCTTTATGCCCTACCAATTTATGACAACTGGTACATTGCATCTCTTCTTTTGTACCTTTGAAATTGATATATTTAAGGTGCATTTTGCTTGATTTCTCATCTGCAAATTCTGCTTTGGAAGCTCTCTCTAAAAGACCTTTATGGCATTCTAAACACGAACTATCATACGTATAATTTTTACGCGCATTTTCCCTATTAGCCAACCAATCTTTCTTACTTGGATCTTTTGTCAGTGTTGTCCAGCCCTCAGCAATACCATTTTTAGCCTTCACGCCTAAATAAGCGATGAGTGAACTATGTGGTAAGTGACAATCTGTACAGCTTGCCTGAACGCCTTTTGGGTTAGCATTGCCATGAATTGGGTCATGCAAATGTGTTTGAGCGATTAGACCATCCCATGAATGGCATGAACCACAAAATGGTGCATCCCCTGTGACTTTCACAACTTTATGCCCACCCCATACCAAAATAAGTGTTGCTACGAAACTGATAGCTACGGTGATTACTATAATTTTTTTCATCATCTTCTCCTTACTTCACAAGCAGTTGTTTCATGGTCTTTTGACCATGGCACTGCACACAAAGATTAGAATTGGACGCAGGCTTGCTATGTGATTTATGGCAAACATCACAGGCTAAATTCTCAAAGTGAGGGGATTGGTGAACGTTATTGTTATGCCCCCAATGAGCTGTTCGCTCTTTAACGGTTTCATAGCTGCCGTGACATTTCAAACAACTACCCAGCATTTCACTCGAATACTCTTCGGGTTTAGTTTCGTTATGACAATCCACGCACGATAGCCCAAGTTTCTTATGAATACCATCTAATGGATAATTTTGTGCTGTAAATTTATCACCCATTGGTGTCAAAGGTAATAGCTTAGAACTATTTTCAGCCGCAACAATCCAAGAAGCGGTACAAAACATAAAGAGCACTGTTATGATTACGTTTGTTACTCTTTTCATCCTTAGCTCCTTACAATTTGTTTATAACGATCAGCGATAGATTTACCTGCTTTTCGACCAAATAAAATACAATCCAATACTGCGTTAGAACCAAGTCTATTGTATCCGTGTCTTCCGCCGGTTACTTCACCACACGCAAAAAGACCTGGTACAGTGTAACCCCCTTTGTGGAATACTAAACACTGAGGTGTTGTTTTCACTCCTCCCATACAGTGATGGATCTTTGGTCCTGGACGTGCTGCAAAGAATGGAGGCTTTTCAATTGTGATCGTTGCTCCTTTATACTTTTGAAAAACACGACCAAAATCAGCATCTTTACCGCTTTTGACATACTGATTGTATTTTTTGAGTTCATCCAAAAATGGCTCTTTGTTAATGTTAAATTTTGCAATCATCTCATCGAGTGTTTCAAATTGCCAAATCGCATCTGCTTCCATACCACGCTGTAAATCTGCAATATCAACTGTTTTAATACCAACAGAATCCATAAATAAAATAGGATGGTTAGTTCCACCCTCATTCATAGCAAGAATGGCATCAGTACCATTTTTACGGTCAACAATTTCATTGACAAAACGACGACCTGTTTTTGGATTGATCATCATGCCGTAGCCATACGCTCTGGTAATAAAACGGTACGCAAAACCAAAACTGCCTTCGTCTGCTGATGTTACATGCATGGATTGGATGTATTGCATGTCAATTGTCTCAATGTCATCTTGAATCAATTTTTTGATAGTGTAACTCGTCGCACCCATATGATTGGTAGTCAGTGTTGTAGGTGTTAGTTTTGCATCCATTTGTTGTCGGAATTTTTTATCAGCACCCCAACCTCCTGTGGCTAAAATAATTCCTGCATTGGCTCGGTAATATTTTGTGTTGCCAGTAGTATTCTCGTTTTCATCAAAATCACGATCAAATTTGAATTCATATTTTTCACGGACTTTCATACCAATAACATGCCCTTTTTCATTATAAACAATCTCGTCCATAATGACACGCATACGAATCTTTCCACCCATTTCTCGTATACGTTTTTGAAGCGGTCTGACGATATAAGAACCAGCACCGGCTGAATGGCTTCTTGAAACACTGTGTCCACCACTTTGGCTAACCCATTTCCATTTCACTCCATTCGTAGTTAGCCAATTAAATGAATCAAGCCCTTCATATGCCATAATACGCACAAGTTCGATGTCATTAAGATTTTTACCGCTTTTTAGGGTATCTTTAATATGTAATTCTGGATTATCATCTATGCCATCCTGCTTTTGAATGTATGTTCCAGAGATTGCAAATGATCCACCACTAATAGATGAGTTACCACCAAGGTATGGCATCTTATCAATCATGAGCACATTTCTAAGCCCATTATCCATCATAGATACCATTGCAGCACTACCAGCAAAACCGCTGCCGACAACAATAGCATCAAACTCTTCATCCCATCTTGGAACATCTTTTTCAAGCATTTTTGCTTGCGCTTCTAATGCTGGAAACAATGCCATTCCACTACCGAGTAAAGCAAATGTTTTCATTGCTTTTCTTCGTTGCATATTTAACATGCAATATCTCCTTTTGTTTGGAACTTAATAGTAATTCCAAATGAAAGATTAAGATAACTGCTAATTAAAGAATGAACAAAAAGTGCTTTTTAACACTAAAGCGCAGAAAATGAGAGATGTTTAAAGCTTCCCAAGATAAACTAAAAAATCACTGGGTTGAGCGATATCTTCGAGATAAGATTGGCGAGTTGCATGCTGTATTTGTAAAAGAGGCAAGAAGTTTGAATGATATACCGAGGATTTGTAGAACGTTAAATATATTTTTTGAATAAACACTTCTAAATCATTTTTTCGAGGATCAAAGGCTATTTTGGCATATTTTCCTGATTCAAAAATGCGAATAGGAAGATTTTTTTTGCCTTCATATTCATGTGCTTCTAAGAGAATGCCAAAAGCATAGGGAGCTACATTGTCTTCTTCTTTAAAGCTCATTTTTGGATCATTCATATAAATACCAAGCATTTGGGCATTTGGATTAAGCCCTTCTAAACAGTCTTCTAAAAGCATTTCTATACTCTGCTGAGTATTTTCTTTTTGTGTGTTATACACATTCAAGACAGATAATTGTTTTTGCTCAATAATTTCATATTCATTTCGATCAAAAATCATTGAATTGTGCATATCATTGATGTGTGTATCTCTAAAATCACTAGGAGAAAGCGTATAGTATTTCTCAAACGCTCTAATGTAAGACTGATTGTATCCAAAGCCACACAACGCAGCAATCACTGAAATTTTTTCTTCTGAATATTTGAGTAAAAAAGCACTCTTTTCCATACGCAATCGTCTTAAATACGAAGCGATATTTTCACCACAATAATGTTTAAAAATACGTTGCAGATGGTACTTCGAATAACCACAAACATGGGCTAGTTTATTGATATCAAGCCGTTCATCATCAAGATTTTTTTCTATAAACATCAAAAGCTTTTCAATGTGCGCATTAAAGACCACATCACCACTGACTTTTTGTTCTTCATCATCAACAGACTGCATTTCTGTCGTATCTTGTAAAGAGAGTAAAAAACTATTTTGATTATTTTCTTTTGAGCCAAAAGGCGCTAAAGTCAATAAAAGTTGAGCTGCTCGATTTTGAGAATTAGCGATATTGAGATATTTGGTTTGAGAACTCTCTTGCACCTCAAAAATCAAATTAACAATTTGCTCTTTTATACTCTGATCGAGTTGTGTCATTTTTTGAAGAAGATCATAAAAATTACCCTCTTCCACAGGCTCTTTTATCTGTAAAAAATGACTAAAGGTTTGATTGCAAAAGATTATTTTTGCAGAAGAATCACAAATCATGACACCTCTTAACGTATGATGCTGCATAAAATTGTGAAAATAGTCTTTTTGCTTAGTCAGTTCATTTTCGACCTTACGGTTTTTTGAAAGCCAAAAGAGATTGAGAAATATGTACAACGTGATACTTCCACCATAAATTAAAAGGCTGATTAAAAGTTGTACGTTGAGTCTTTCACTGTAAATTGCTTGATTTTTTTCAAAGACCAGATTCCAATTTGTATTGGCAATTTTCATCACTAAAAAGTCATCGTTAAGCGTTGTTACATTTAGGAAACTTGGAGCATTTTTTTGGTGGTTCGAGCTGGCTAAAACAATTCCATTTTCATCCACCAAATACAAAGCCTTATCGTATAAAATGTCATAACTAGAGATGTATTGTTGAATGACCTCAAAAGGCTGACCTCCACATACAACACCAATCCCTCCAAAGATATCAATAGGTGTACATACCGAAACAGCTGGTAAACTAAGGCGCATGCTCACATAGGGCTTTGTGACAATTGTTTTTCGCATTTTAAGTGTATCTGCATACCACTCTCTTCGCCTTGGATCATACTCTTTTGGCGTTACAAAATTATCTTCTGAAATTAAAAACGTACCATCATCCAACCCCATAATAATATAAGGGAAATTGCTTGTCTCTTGAATACGTTTCAAACTTTTTTGAAGTTCAGCCTTGCTATTTATCTCTGATTTTTCTAAGAAACGCTGAATTTTTTCAATGTTAGAAAACCGCTCATTGACCCAATCAGATAGTTTGCCATCTACACGAGCCAGTATTGTGTTTTCATACGCTTGAATAGTCTCTTTGAGTAATTTATAATTTAACGCATGATTGACTAAGAGGAAAATAAAAAAAAGAATTGATAAGAATCCAATAATCTTGAACTCTTTTTTATCAAAATTGTGTTTCGCAATCATCGTTTGTTATACCTTTAAAACTCTACATTAAAACTTTCTATATTATATTTGAATTCCTCTCTATTTACCTTCTCAAAAAATGCTTATGCACCAAAAAGCATTTTTTGAGAAGCGAATGAAAAAACATAGTGATACCATTGTTATACCAACACACTATGATAAAAAACAAATAGGGAATTATGAACATGTCACTTATATCGCATTTAGATCACCTTGTTTTAACGGTTGCAAATATTGAGCGAAGTTGTACCTTTTATAGCACCGTTTTACAAATGGAAGAGATAACGTTTAATGGTAGAAAAGCTCTTAAATTTGGTGAGAGTAAAATCAACCTTCACGAAATTGGACACGAATATGAGCCTAAAGCGACATATCCAACTGCAGGTTCTGCTGATCTGTGTTTTATTACGCAAATGCCTCTTCAAATTTTTTTAAAACATTTGCTTCGCTGTGGTGTCTCCTATCTTGAAGGACCTATAAAGCGAACAGGTGCAAAAAGCGAATTATTATCCGTTTATTTTCGTGATCTCGATGGAAATCTCATCGAGGTAGCAAATGAAATTATCGATTCTTAATCATTCGATAAAAATGGAACACTCATACACGTCAATCCTGCTTCGGCTTTGACAAACTCGCTGATATTGCACGAATCAACCGTGTAACCTAGCGATTTGATATGCGCAATGCTTTTAGGAAATGCTTCATTCATACAAAGGATGTTTCCCATTTTGAGCACATTTGCACCAAAAGGCTCATCATTTAAGGCTTCGACTTTAGCAAAGCCCTCAAATGCCTCTGCATCCACCCAGTGCGAATTGATAAAAATGGTTTTATCATCCAGCGCAGTAGCGCCTGTCTTAAGATGCAAACACCCTGTCACTTTTACCGCAATGACTTCATAACCAAATGGCTTGATAATAGTTTTTAAGGCTTCAATGCCCTCTTTGTTCGTACGTGCTGATTCACCCACAAAGATTTTCTTGCCTATTTTGAGCACATCACCACCCTCAATTTTTGCAGGTAACACAATACGCTCTATTTTACGGTACTTGGAAAAGACTCTTTCCATAGCTTCACTCTCTTTACGGCGAGATTCTACGCCCATAGAAGTGAGCACGGCAACCTCATCAAAAACAATGATGGGGTCTTCCACAAAAACACTATCAGGACATGCCAAATTTTCATCCAACACAATCACTTTAGCGCCACATCGCTCCAGCATTGCGCAATACGCCTGATGTTGAAGATTGGCAATTTCCATTGAAATAGGTTCACTTTTTAAAAACGTTAATTCACAATGCTGTAACGCAGGAGAAGGTAAATGAGTTATGGCTAAAAGCACACAAAATCCTTATAAAAAAGCTAAATTAAAAAAACTCTAATGAGTCATCTTCTTCACTTGCAGGAGTGAGCATCATTTCAAATTGAATAATACTCGAAAAGAGCGAAGCATCTAAATAGTGAATATCTACTGCTGTTTTTTCTTTTAAAACCGCTTCTGTCCAACCAATAAGATCTTCTGCAATCGCATTTAAAATAACCAAAATCTTCTTTTTATTGGCATGGTTTGGTAAAGATTCTAGATGTATTTCCAACAATGCAGAAAGTTTAGATAAACTATAGCCCAAATCTCGAAACTCAAAGTTTTTTTCCAACACCTTTGCATAAGAATCAAGATACTCTTTTACATTTAAGAAATAAGCCTCATTGTATTCAAGGTTATAGTCTTGCACAACGTCTGCAAGCTCACCACAACTCTCTAAAATATCTTGAATATCGAGCTCATCGATGCTACCTTCTGCACAAAAAGCAAGTGCACTTATTTTGACATCATCACTGTAGTGCATTTTTGCCATATCTTGAGAGATTGTTGGTGAATCATAGATAAAAAATTCTTCTTTACTCTCATTTTCTTTTGAAAAAGAGTCATACACAAACTGTTCTATCACTTCCAAATTTTTTCCAAAACGATCTTCTACTTCCATATTTTTTTGATTCCATTCACGGCATAAAACAAAATAGAGTGAGTAAAACTCGCGTAAATTTTCAACAGGAATCTCTTTTATCTTATGTTTTTTTGCTGCTTCTTGGACGTACTCGTAAGCTCTTTTAATATCAGAATAAATATAAATAGAAAGCTTTGCAACTGCTAGGTTGTGTACTTTTGCAACTTCTGGATCAGACAAATAACGCGCTAATCTAGAATCTTCAATAATAAATTTTTCAAAGGGTAAAACAACTTCATCCACTAATGCTTCAAGCTTTTTCGTACTAATTCCCACATTTAGCCTTTTTTGTGTAAATTGAGCACAAATTGTAGCATAGTTTATAGTGCAAAAAATGCTTTTTTTATAGACAAATATAAAAGGAATTACGTATATTTTTAAGTAAACTTGAAGTAGCATACTAACGGACTCATTACAAAGGAGTTATGATGACAAATCAACCACTATCACGACAAGAACTTGAACATATAAACGCATATTGGCGTGCTGCCAACTACCTCTCTGTGGGGCAGATTTACCTACTCGACAACCCACTACTTAAAAAACCTTTGAGCTTAGAGCATATAAAACCCCGTCTTTTAGGGCATTGGGGCACAACTCCAGGGCTTAATTTTATCTATGCGCATATGAGCCGCGTCATCAAAAAAGATGACCTTAACATGCTTTTTATCGCAGGCCCGGGGCATGGTGGTCCTGCGGTCGTAGCGAACACCTACTTGGAAGGCACGTATAGCGAAGTTTACCCCGACATCTCTCAAGATGAAGAAGGGCTTCAAAAACTTTTCAAACAGTTCTCCTTTCCCGGAGGCATACCAAGCCACGCCGCACCAGAAACTCCTGGTTCCATTCACGAGGGTGGAGAATTAGGCTATGCGGTTTCTCATGCCTATGGCGCTGTGTTTGACAATCCTGATCTTATCGCCTGTTGTGTGGTAGGCGATGGCGAAGCCGAAACGGGACCACTAGCAACTGCTTGGCACTCCAATAAATTTTTAGACCCAAAACGCGATGGTGTTGTGCTACCCATCCTCCACCTCAACGGCTACAAAATCGCCAATCCAACAGTGCTTTCTCGTATCTCTCACGATGAACTTGAAAAACTTTTCATCGGTTACGGCTATGAGCCTTACTTTGTCGAGGGCGATGAACCTGATTCTATGCATCAAAAGATGGCAGAGGCGATGGATGTTATTGTCTCTAAAATTAAAACGATTTGGCATGAAGCCCGAACACAGGGTAACCCGACTCGTCCACGCTGGCCAATGATTATCCTTAGAAGCCCTAAAGGATGGACGGGACCTAAAGAGGTTGATGGACTCAAAACCGAAGGACACTGGCGTTCGCATCAAGTACCACTCTCAGAACTCGATAAAAAGCCCGAACACATCACCATCCTTGAAAACTGGATGAAAAGCTATAAACCTGAAGAGCTTTTTGATGCGCATGGTAAACTCCTCCCAGAACTCGCTTCTCTAGCACCTAAAGGTAAAAAGCGCATGGGAGCTAACTCTCATACCAATGGCGGCGCACTTCTTAAACCTTTAAGCTTGCCTGATTTTAAAAACTATGCGGTAGACGTCAAAGAACATGGGCAAACCATTGCCGAATCTACGCGTGTTTTAGGCAACTATCTGCGCGATGTCATGCGCTCCAATATGCAAAACTTTCGTGTCTTCGGTCCTGATGAAACAGCGTCCAACCGACTTGGCGCACTCTTTGAAGTGACCAATCGCGTCTGGATGGCAGAACACTACGATTTTGACGACCATTTAGCTCAGGATGGGCGTGTCATGGAAATCCTTTCCGAACACACCTGCCAAGGCTGGTTTGAAGGTTATTTACTCACAGGAAGACACGGCTTTTTCTCGTGTTATGAAGCGTTTATCCACATCATCGACTCTATGTTTAATCAACATGCTAAGTGGCTAAAAGTCACGAGTCGTGAAATCCCATGGCGAAAGCCCATCGCTTCTTTAAACTATCTTTTGACGTCACATGTGTGGAGGCAAGACCATAATGGCTTTTCACACCAAGACCCAGGGTTTATCGATGTGGTGGTAAACAAAAAAGCGCACATTGTCAATGTCTATTTTCCACCCGATGCCAACACGCTTTTATGGGTTGGAGAGCATTGTTTAAAAAGTCGTGACTCCATCAATGTCATCGTGGCAGGTAAACAGCCTGAAGCTCAGTGGCTGGGTATGGAAGAAGCCGTAGCGCATTGTGAAAAAGGCATCGGCATTTGGGAGTGGGCGAGCAATGACGCGGGTGAACCCGATGTTATTTTGGCATGTTGTGGCGATATTCCAACATTAGAAACTTTGGCGGCAGTGAGCATTTTACGAGATCTTGTGCCAGAACTCAAAATCCGCTTTATCAATGTTGTTGATCTTATGAAACTACAACCAAGCGAAGAGCATCCACACGGACTTAGCCACGAAGCGTTTAATGCCCTCTTTCCTAAAGATGTGCCTGTTATCTTTGCATATCATGGTTATCCGTGGTTGATTCACCGTTTGGCGTACCGAAGAGCAAATCATGAACATCTGCATGTGCGAGGCTACAAAGAAGAGGGAACGACCACCACGCCATTTGATATGGTCGTACTCAATGATATGGACAGATTTCACCTCGTCATCGACGTGATGAACCGTGTACCTAAAATGCAGGCTTTCGCTGAGTCTATTAAAAACACCATGTATGCCAAACTTGTGGAACATAAAACATATATTGAAACGTATGGACAAGATATGCCAGAAATTCGCGAATGGAAGTGGCGCTGTTAAATCTAATATGATACTATTCGCGAAAAATTTATAGTAAGGATTTGAAAAATGAAATTTGTTATGCTATTGCTGTTAAGCTTAACACTCTATGGCGCTGATAAAATTTACGAATATGGCGATTTGGAAGTACAAGATGATGGCACGCTCATCGAAACAAAGACAAAAGTACTCGCAAATGGTATAGGGAAATTTTACTACGACTCAGGAAGAGTTCGTGGGGAAACACCTTTTAAAGATGGAAAACGTGAAGGACTTGGAAAGACATACTATGAAACAGGAGAACTTCAAAGCGAAACACTCTTTAAAAACGACATGATTGAGGGTCTAAGAAAAAGTTATTTCACCTCAGGTAAAGTACAAAGCGAAACACCTTTTGTTAATGATAAAGCCCAAGGCGTCGCAAAAATTTACTATCCATCAGGTAAGCTTCAAAGCGAAACACCATTTCATGACAATAAAGCAGAAGGTATCTCAAAACTTTATTATGAGTCTGGAAAAGTTGCGAATGAAATTGTATTTAAACAAAGCGTTGCTATAAGTGGATTCCAATACGACGAAAAAGGGAAGAAAACAGCTATGAGTGAGGAGCAAATCAAAGAAATAGGCTTGTAATTTTACAAGACCTCTTTCGCCATTAATTGCATCACTTTTGCACTTGCATGTAACGCTTCAAGCTCTTCTGGTAAAAGCTTATAATTTAAAATTTTACTTGCACCTTGACGCGTTACAACTACTGGGACATTGAGTACAACATCTTTGAGTCCATATTCGCCATCCAAATAAACACCTAACGGAAGTACAGAGTGTTCGTTATTGGCAATTGCACGAACGATGCGAAAAACACTTGCGGCAATGCTATGATTGGTATTGCCTTTTTTATGAAATATCTCAAATCCAGCATTAATCACATCTTTGAAGATTTGTTCTTTATCAAGCAATGGCAAACCGTTGAGTTCACAAAATGTATCAACATCTAAACCACAGATGTTGCAAATACTCCAAGGAATCGTACTCCCCTTGCCATGTTCACCTAACACAAAACCGTAAATATTTTTAGGGTCAATTCCTACTTTTTTACTGACGATTTTCATAAAACGCGCAGTATCGACAAGCGTTCCCGCACTAATAAGCCGCTCTCTTGGGTAAAGACCTTCTTTATAGGCGATGTGCGTTAGAACATCAACAGGGTTGGAGACCATTAACAAAATAGCACTGGGAGCGTACTGATAGAGTTCTTTAACCATATTTTTTATAAGAGTTGCATTTTCATGCAATAGCTCATCTCTGGTTTGATTGCCCTTTAGTTGTGCACCTGCAGTAATGACAATCACATCACACTCTTTACAATCGGCATAATCACCATAATGTAAATGGGTGTTCTTTGCATACGTGAAAGAAGCGACATACGAAAAGTCTTCGATTTCTGCCCATGCTTTCTCTTTGGTACGATTGACTAAGATGATTTCACTCATATTGCCAAGCGTTAGAAGATAGTTTACTAATTCAACACCAACACCACCTGCTCCAATAATTCCTACGCGCATGCATTTCCTTTGAAATAATGCAACATTATAACATTCCTTTGGAAGAGTGATTGTGTCAAAAATAAACAGGAAGAAAAAAAATAAAAAAACGCTCGAACCGGGCAATTCGAGCGTTAATTATGAAAAATTGGTAGATTATTTACAAAAAGGAGGTTTTTGTCTTGGTAATGAAAGTATAATCGTTTTATCTAAACAAGAAATGAACCATTAGTAAATGAATGTTAAATCAGCAAAAAAATTTAGAAATGTTTTACTGTTTTTAAGAGTTTTTTAATTTAAAAGGTTGAATTTTAGGGGATTTAAAAAAGAGTGGCTCCGAATGCTGGATTCGAACCAGCGACCAAGTGATTAACAGTCACCTACTCTACCGCTGAGCTAATTCGGAACACTTTGAATGAGGTCGAAATTATAGTAAAAAAATATTTTATTGTCAAGACATATTTGAATAAATTGATAAAAAAGTTTTTTGTCACACAAATCTTAAAAAAAACATAAATCCTATATTTGCATGGAAATTTATTCAATAAAAAGTAAGAAGAAAGATAGTAGGATATAATAAGATTTAATTTGAAGGAGACTATATGCAGAAGAAACTTGTTACGTTAGCTCTTGCTGGGGCACTCAGTGTTCCAATGGTTGCGGCAGAGTTCATCACAATTGGTACGGGTGGAGTTACAGGAACTTACTATCCAACAGGTGGTGCTATCTGTCAAATGGTAAACAAAAACAAAAAAGAGACCAACATCAGATGTTCAGTAGAATCAACTGGCGGTTCAGTCTACAATGTCAATACCATTAAAGCAGGAGAGCTTGATTTTGGTATCGCACAAAGTGATACTGCATACCAAGCCTATAAAGGTGAAGGTAAATTCACAGGTGCTGCTGCAGTACCAGAACTTCGTAGTGCTATCGCAATTTATCCAGAGCTTTTAGCCCTTGTTGTTAGCCAAAAATCAGGCATTAAAACTATGGCTGATCTTAAAGGTAAAAAACTAAACCTTGACTCTCCGGGTTCAGGAACTAATATGACTGTTGATGTTGTGTTTGAAGCACTTGGTATCAAACGTTCTGATTTAGCACTTGCAAATGAGCTTAAATCAACAGAAGGTCCTACCATGCTTCAAGATAATCACATTGATGGTTACTTCTTCGTAGCAGGACATCCAACAGCGAACATCAAAGATGCATCAAACTCTGTTGACATCAACATTGTTCCTATCGAAGGACCTGCAATTGATGCATTGGTCAAAAAATACCCTTACTATGCTAAAGGTACTATCTCTGGTTCATACTACAAAGGTGTGACAAACGATGTACCAAGTATTGGTGTAAAAGCGGTTCTTATTACTAGCAGCAAAGTAAAAGATGAAGTGGTTTATCAAATTGTAAAAACCATTTTAGATAACTTTGACAAATTTAAAGAACTTCACCCTTCTTACAAAACAATTACTAAAGAAAGTCTCCTTGAAGGCTTAAGCGTACCACAACATCCAGGTGCGATTAAAGCATTTAAAGAAGCTGGACTTCTTAAATAACTCTACACTACTCTTAACATGTGAGGCTTTCACAAGAAGCCTCACAGATTGACATAAAGGTTTACGCGTGAAAACATTAGAAGAACGACTGGATGATGCGAAACTCATCAGCGAATTTGAAGGTCATAGAGATTTTGAAAGTAATACGTGGCAATACTGGTTTGTAGCTGCTGTTGCTTTTTGTTGGTCTTTATACCAACTTTACATTGTTATTGATCCAGGTAATAGTGCTCATATAAGAGCTATTCACTTGGCATTTGGTATTGCGCTTGCATTTTCAATGCATGCTATGAGTAGGAGTCCAAAACTAAAATCTGTTATCACATGGTATGATTTTCTCATTATGATTGTAGGTGTTGCTGCTATTTTATACCAATGGTATGCCTACAAAGACCTTGCTATGCGTTCAGGTGCATGGACTCAAACCGATATTATCGTCGGTGTTGCAACCATTTTAGTTGTTCTTGAAGCTTCACGCAGAGTTATGGGACTTCCATTGATGCTTGCAGCAGTTCTGTTTTTATTGTATGACTATTTTGGTCCTTATCTTCCTGACATGATTGCTCATAAAGGAGCAAGTATTAACAAAATTATGGGACAAATGGTACTCACAACAGAAGGTATCTTTGGTGTACCTCTTGGCGTTAGTGCAAGCTTTGTCTTTTTGTTTGTTCTCTTTGGCTCATTGCTAGATCGTGCAGGAGCAGGTGAATATTTTATTAAAGTCGCATACACTATTCTCGGTAAGTATGATGGTGGTCCTGCTAAGGCTGCTGTTGCTGCTTCTGGTATGTTTGGTATGATTTCAGGCTCATCTATCGCCAATACCGTTACAGTTGGTACATTTACCATTCCTTTGATGAAACGTCTTGGTTTTAGCTCCCATAAAGCAGCCGCTGTTGAGACAGCAGCTTCGGTTAATGGTCAGTTGATGCCTCCAATTATGGGTGCTGCTGCGTTTATTATGGCAGAATTTTTAGGTCTTGATTATACCGATATCGTATTTGCTGCATTTATTCCTGCTTTTACATGTTATGCGGCACTTTTTTACATCGTTCATCTTGAAGCTAAAAAACATGGTCTTAAAGGTGAAGATCCAAGTGTTTTAGGACGTACATGGCCTATCTTTATCAGAGGTATTCACTATCTTATCCCGATCTTTTTCTTGATCTACACGCTTATCATCCTTAAACAGTCTGCACAAAGCGCTGCTTTTAGTGCCATTATGTTTTTGATGATTATTATGGTTGTGCAAAAGCCTTTTAAAGCTTTCCTCAATAAAGAAAAAATTACCCTTCCACTCATTCTTGAAGGATTTGCCGACATTGGTAATGGTATGGTTATGGGTGGTAAGAACATGGTATCTATCGCTGCTGCGACTGCAGTTGCTGGTTTGATCGTAGGTTCAGTTACTCTTACTGGTATAGGTCTGGTTCTTGCAGAAGTCATTGATAATCTCTCTGGTGGATATATCCTAGGCGTCTTGTTCTTGACAATGTTTGTTTCTTTAGTGCTTGGTATGGGACTTCCAACCACAGCAAACTATATCGTAATGGCATCACTCACAGCTCCGATTATTATGGAGTTATCAGCCAATAACGGTTATCTCATCCCTATCATCGCAGCGCACATGTTTGTTTTCTACTTTGGTATCTTAGCGGATGACACGCCACCTGTCGGTATGGCAGCTTATGCCGCCGCCGCCATCGCAAAAAGTGATCCAATTGTGACCGGATGGCAATCATTTATTTACGATATGCGTACGGCACTCCTACCGTTTATGTTCTTTTTCAACAATGAGCTTCTCTTAATCGGTGGAGTAGATCCAAGTGATCCAAATAATGCGTCTAAATGGCAATGGATAACCAATCCATTTGAGATTGGACTTATTTTTGGTGGAGCGGTACTGGGTATGTTTGCCTTTACATCGGCAACGCAAAGTTTTATCTTAACGAAGATAAACACTATCGAACGTATCTGTTTAGTTGTTGTTATTCCATTTTTGATGTTACCAAAACTTATGGCAGCAAAATTAGGACTCCCAAGCCACTATATCTCTTACGTTATAGGATTAGGCATTTATGGGTTTATCTACTTTACGCAGCGTATTAAGTATAAGAAACAACAATTAGCATTAGCATAATTGAAAGTGGGCGAATATCTCGCCCACTATACTACTTTATAAAAATTTACTCCAGCAATATTTTTCACATATAATCGCTTTTCTTCAACTAAATGTGCAAGATTTTCGAGGCTCTTCTCATCAAAACAGAGTGCAATATCTTCAAAGCTTTGAGGTCGTCTTACAAGAAGCTCGTAGATCTCTTCTTCATTAAAATATCTTTTTTGAGGAATGTAATTTTTCTTGTACGCGATAGAAACCGGTAAATTTTGTAGTATATTTGAAAGCTCAATTAAGCGTTCAATACTCACACCTTTTACCTCATATGCAGGCGGACGATCTATCGTTCCAACATCAATGCGATCAGGGCTTATGGCATATAATGCTTCATTTAAAGCTTGAAATTCTTCCTCGGTATCATTTAAGCCATCAACGACTAAAATTTCTATAACAAGCTCACCCGCATAACGTTCTCTAAAGCTTTTCATGCCCTCAACAATCTGGCTAATCTCAATACCTTTATGCGCACGATCAAGTTTCTTAAAACATTTAGGGCTCACACAATCTAAAGAGAGTTTAACAATATCAAGTTTTGAAAGAGTATTTTGAATCAAAGGATCTGCAATGGTTGAACCATTGGAAAGAATCAATAGTTTCGTCTCTTTTTTTATCTTGAGTATCTCATCAACCAAGGTATCTAATTTAGGATACAGTGTCGGTTCGCCATTGGCAGTGAGTGTAATAACATCTAAATTGTGATGTTTGTGTAACGCCTCATTGAGCGCATCTAGCACTTCTTGAACAGATGGAGTATTGCTCGCGCTATTGACAGTTTTTGCACCTTTTAGCTCACAATAAAGACAGTCAAAATTGCATTGTTTGGAATTTGGGCTAAGGTCTATACCAAGCGATTGACCAAAACGTCTAGAAGTAATCGGTCCAAAGATAATATTACTCATGGGAAGTCCTTTACAGGGGAAGAGAGTATGCCCTAAAATAGGGCATACTGTTATAGTTTAGTACGCGTTTGGACTTGATTAATGAAGTATTTTGCGTTTTCTACAGGAATATCTGGGAGAATTCCATGTCCTAAATTGAAGACATGACGTTCATTTTTCATAACATTGACGATATGAGAAATCCCTTTATCAATGGCTTCTTTACTGTAAAGGCGTGTTGGTTCCATATTTCCTTGAAGGACATATTTATGACCCAATTTTTCTTTTGCAAGCTCAAGTGGCGTTGACCAATCCACGCCAAAAACATCAAACTCGCCATCGATTTTATCAAGGTAACCACTGATACCTTTTGGAAACAAAATCACTGGAACATGTGGGTATTTAGCTTTGAGATAAGCGCTAATCTCTTTCATATATGACCAGCTAAATTCAAAGTAAGCACTCTCTTCAAGTGCTGCAGCCCATGAGTCGAAAATCATCACAACGTTAGCGCCATTTTGAATTTGACGATCCATATACCCTTTAAGCACTTCCGTTACTTTTTTAAGTAATGCATGCATAAACGTTGGATCAGAATAGATAAGCTTTTTTACCAATGCGTACGTTTTAGTACCTTGTCCTTCAATCATATAGGTTGCAAGTGTCCAAGGCGCACCACAAAAACCAATCAATGCTTTATCTGCAGCAAGTTTGCCACGAATAAGGCGAATGGTTTCATAAACGTATTCTAAACCATCAATAGCTTTTTGAACATCCAGTTTGTCAAGATCAGCTTGGTTCTTAATAGGATGTGTGAAAACAGGCCCCTCACCTTTTAAAAACTGAAGTTCCATTCCCATTTCTAGAGGAACAACTAAAATATCGCTAAATAAAATAGCAGCATCAACACCTAAAATATCCACAGGCTGAAGCGTGACTTCGCATGCCTTCTCAGGGTCTTTACACAGAGATAAAAAATCCCCTGCTTGTGCTCTTACTTCCATATACTCTGGTAAATAGCGTCCCGCTTGACGCATCATCCATACTGGAGTATAAGGAGTTTTTTTACCGAAACACGCATCTACAAAAATCATCAGTGCTTTCCACCTTTATGTAAAAAGTAAAGTCCTAAAGAGAGTGCTGTAATTGAAATAGCAAAATAAAGCATCTCTAATGAACCTTTATAATCAGTATGTAAAACACGCTGAAAAAAGCTCACTACTAAAACCATGACGATGACTTTAGCAATCTTATCCTTAAGCTCGTCCAAAGAGCTTACATATAAAACCTTATCGCCACCAGTGCCTTTTGCTACATCAATATCTGAAATGAACAGTTCATAAATACCAAAACCAAAAATCAGTAAAACAACTGCAATCAAATAAAGATCAACGGCACCGATAATTTCAGCGACAACGTCAGCATGAAAATTTTCAGGATGTATTCCCATGAAAAAATATTTATACGTCGCAATAACGACATGATATAAATCTGCACTGCCAATGAGGAAAAGTGCAAATGCTGCAAAGATACTAAAGATTACGGCAAGTAAAATAACAAGTCTACTTGCCCATAATCCTTTTTCAAACCAACGCTCAAGCATTACGCTTCTTCTCTCTTAATCCATTTTTGTGCGATTCTTACTGCATTGGTTGCAGCACCCACACGAATTTGGTCAGCAACACACCATAAGTGAAGAACGTTATCGCGATTGATATCTTTACGAATTCTTCCTACGTATGTTTCATTAGTATCAGTTGAGATAATTGGCATTGGGTACTCTTTTTTTGCTGGGTTGTCGATAACAACAACATTCTCAGCATTTTTGAGTGCTTCAATTGCCTTATCCAAATTGACATCTTTTTCAAAATGAATCGTAATCGCTTCAGAGTGACTTCTCATAACAGGAACACGTACACATGTAGCACTGATTTCCATTTTTTTACCCAAGATTTTTTGGGTCTCATTGACCATTTTCATCTCTTCTTTAGTGTATGCGTTATCCATAAAAACATCGATATGAGGAATAACATTGAGCGCAATTTGATGTGCAAATGTTTTTGGCTCACATTGATCCAATTTAAAGGCAAAAAAGTCTTGCATTTGGTTAACAAGCTCTTCCATACCGCCTTTTCCTGCACCACTTACCGCTTGGTATGTTGCAACATCCACACGTGTAATGTTAAACAAATCATCGAGTGGCTTTAACACTTGTACCATCTGAATAGTTGAACAGTTTGGATTTGCGATGATACCTCTGTTTTGCCATTGGTCAATATCATCTGGATTACACTCAGGAACAACCAAAGGAACGTCCGCATCCATTCTGAAATGGCTTGTATTGTCGATGACTACTGCACCTGCCTCTGCTGCAAATGGAGCATAGTGTGCTGAAATGTCACCACCGGCACTAAAAAATGCAATTTCAACATCGTTCTCTTCAAATGCTTTTTCAGTAAGCTCAAGTACTTTATAGGTTTTGCCTTTGAACTCAAGTTCAATACCTGCACTTTTACTGCTTGCTAATGGAACAAGATTATTGACAGGGAAGTCAACCTCTTCTAAAACTCTAACTAACTCTTCGCCAACCGCACCAGTAGCTCCAACGATTGCTACATTGTACTTTTTCATTTCTCTTACCTTCATTTTTTATCTGAGACTTTTTTAATAACCCAATAGAGTTGGTATTAAGTTATCAAAAAAGTCTATTTTATTTCACTATGAACTAAACCAGTTACGACTCTCTAGGAAAAGATCTTCTTTGCTAATCGCTTCGGTATCACTTAGGATCACTGCACGTTCTACGACAGAAATCAACTCTCTAATATTTCCAGGCCATCGATACGCCATCAATGACTCAATCGCTTCTTCTGAAAAATAACGCTTTTGTAAACCGTATTTTTTTGTAACACGCTCTAATATAACTTCACAAATCGGCAGAATCTCTTCTTTACGTTGGCGAAGTGGCGCTATTTCTATAGGAATCGTATTGAGCCTATAGTAAAGGTCTTCCCTGAAACGTCCCTCTTTGATGCTTTTCTTAATATCGGCATTCGTTGCAGAAACAATACGTACATCAATCGGTAATTCTTTCGTTCCACCTACGCGTACCATAACACGCTCTTGAATCACTCTTAAAAGCTTGGCTTGAAGTGTCATAGGCATCTCACCAATTTCATCTAAAAAGAGTGTTCCTCCGTTGGCAACTTCAAAATAACCCTTCTTTTCAGCTGTTGCATCCGTAAAAGCGCCTTTTTCATACCCAAAAAGTTCACTCTCTAAAAGGTTTTCAGGAATGGCTGCCATATTGATTGCAACAAAAGGGTTTTTAGCGCGTGGAGAGTTTTTATGCACGTAATTCGCAAAAAGCTCTTTACCGACACCACTCTCACCCAAAAGAAGGACACTCACATCCGTTTTTGCAGCTTTTCGTGCAATAGAAAGCGCTTTTTCAAGCTCAGGAGAACTTGCAATAAAATCTCCATTATCTTCTTTGCTACTATCGATCTTCTCAAAACTCTCTTTAACTTTTGTTCGGATTTTATTATGTCGCTTAATGGCTTCAACCAATGTTTCAATTTCAAAAGGTTTGGTTAAAAAGTCTTTCACGCCTAAGCGTACAGATTCAATGGCACGACTGAGAGTTGCGTTACCTGTAATGACGATAATATCATACTGACCATCTAATTTTTTAATGAACTCAATGCCATCCATTCCAGGCATATTAATATCAGTGACAATCAGATCAACACTTGAATCAATTTTTTTGAGAGCATCTAATGCACTTTTGTAAGTAGAAATTTTAAATTCTTCATATTCACCTAGAGCGATTTCTAGGGATTTTCTCATATTTATATCATCTTCTACGATTGCAACATGCATTTACATCAATCCTACCAAAAAGTGTTTTACCTAATGGCATTTATGGTAGCAAATTCATCTTTAAAATCTACTGTGAAGCGAACAGGCTCAATCACCAATTCAATTCTGTCACTTCCTTGTTTTAAATGTTGTTCATTCCATGAAAGAATATGCGAAGAGAGTTGGTAAAAACAGGGAAGAATTTCATCAAAATGTTTTCGTAAAAATTGCTCTTTTGGGAGATTCTGTGTATTGGATAGCTGTAGGGTACACAATTTCTGTGATTTTCCCTCATAAGGAACCATTACAGGAGCAATGTTTTTTTGTTCATGAACCACAAGTCCATTTGCAGTGACGATTTTATAGGAAAACCAAAAAACATCACTGCAAAAAAGTGCTTGTGAAGCGCCTAAAATTAGTAGGCAAAGAGTTCTTGCCACCTACGTGCGCTCATCGTAATTTCCATTCTAACACTGTATAAGCCATCTTTAAATGCTGCATCTGTAATAGCTGCATCTTTAACAAGGGCATTAACCTGTGCAACGATACGAGAATCTTTTAATGCTGCATCTTGAACAGTCTCACTTGAATTAATTTTAACGCCATAAAGTTTTTCGCCAAGTTGACGGTAACCATCGGTAATCGCTGCACGTTTTGCAAGAGCAATTGCTTGCGCAGGTGAAACTGTATTTTTAGGTGCAATGCCTTCACCATAAACAACAAAGGATTTTTCATTGCTAAAATCATACATTGCATCTTTTGGATTTTTGGCTGGTTCTTCTTTCTTCGCTGAACAACCCGAAATCACTAACACCAAACCTAAACTTGCCAAAAGTGTCATAAACCATCTATTCATAGCTACACCTTTAAATATTTTTTTGTTTTGAAGCAACTACTATTCCAATTACTCAGCGCTTGGTGTATCATCTACAATCAAGCTTCCCTCATTAGAAGAACTCTCATCACCTTCTTCAAATTCACCCTCAAGCTCATCGCTCTCTTCTTTTGGACAACGCGCAATACTTGCAACTACGTCACTACCCTCAACAGAAACGACTTTAACACCGCTGGTATTACGTCCTGCTTTTCGGATAGTTTCCATATCCACACGGATCATTTTACCACTGCTGCTGAGCGCCATAAGGTCTTTATCTTCATCAACAATAACAACACCTACTAGATCGGCCGTTTTTGCTGTCAACTTCATAGCGATAACACCTTTACCACCACGATTTTGTAAACGATACTCTTCTGCCGTTGTTCGTTTACCAATACCTTTTTCAGTAACGGTTAAAAGCTCTTCTTGCTCATTGTAAATAACCGCAGCACCCACAACGCAATCGTTCTCTTCTTTAAAGCGAATTCCAGTAACACCACGTGCAGTTCTTCCGATTTCACGTGCATCACCTACTTCAAAACGAATACACATACCTTTTTTGGTTACGATAAATAAGAACTGCGCATCTTGTGTTACAATTTTCGCAGTCACTAAACCATCATCATCATCTAAAGTAATCGCACGAACACCTACAGAACGAATATTTTTAAATTCGCTCAAATTAGTACGCTTAATGACACCATTTTTGGTAAAGAATGCAATTGATTTTGTTTCATCAAAGTCAGTCGTTGGAATGATTGCCATAATCTTCTCATCTGCTTGTAGCTGTACGAGATTGACAACCGCTTTACCTTTTGCTGTACGGCTTCCTTCAGGAATTTTATACACTTTTAACCAGTAGAGTTGTCCGCGATCGGTTACAAACATCAAGGTATCATGGGTATCAGAAACGAAGAAACTCTCAATAAAGTCATCATCGTACGTTGTTACAGCGATTTTGCCTTTACCACCACGTTTTTGTTTCTCATACTGCTTAAGTGGAACACGTTTAATGTAACCACGGTGAGTAATGGTGACAACCATTGGCTCATTTGCGATCAAGTCTTCCACATCAATATCATCGTAATCATCAACGATTTCTGTGATACGTTTTGATTTGAATTTGTCTTTAATCTCTAATAACTCTTCTTTAATCAAGTTGTTAAGAAGTGCTTCACTGCGTAAGATGTCGCTGAGGCGTTGAATTTCAAGTAACAACTCAGCCAATTCATTTTCAATTTTGTCTCTCTCAAGTCCTGTAAGACGTTGGAGTCTCATATCAAGGATTGCACCTGCTTGAACTTCACTGAGATTGAAACGCTCAATCAAGCCGTCTTTTGCGCTTTTTGTATCGGCACTGCTTTTGATTAACGCGATGATTTCATCGATGTTATCAAGCGCAATTTTAAGACCTTCTAAGATGTGCGCTTTTGCTTTTGCTTTTTCAAGGTCAAAAATAGTACGACGAATAATAACGGTTTTACGATGACGTAAAAAGAGTTGTAACAATTCGATCAATGTAAAGATTTTTGGTTCTTTATTGTGAATTGCAAGTAAAATAACACCAAATGTTACTTCTAAGCTGGTTGATTTATAAAGGTTATTAAGAACAATGTCACTCATCGCTTCACGTTTGAGTTCAATAACAAGACGAATACCTTCACGGTCACTCTCATCACGAATTTCACTGATACCTTCAATCATTTTCTCTTTTACAAGACCAACGATTTGTTCAATCAAACGTACTTTGTTACATTGATATGGAAGTTCATCCACAACAATGATGTCTTTATTTCCTTTTTTCTCGATATGCGTTTTCGCACGAATTCTAACACGACCACGTCCTGTACGGTATGCTTCGATGATTCCTTTTTTACCAAAGATAATACCGCTTGTTGGGAAATCTGGGCCTTTGATGAATTCCATAATCTCTTCAAGTGTTGCTTCTGGATTGTCAATAAGAAGCAAAAGTCCATCTAAAAGTTCATCTAAACAGTGTGGTGGAATGTTTGTTGCCATACCTACCGCAATACCACTTGAGCCATTAAGCAATAAGTTAGGAACACGGCTTGGAAGAACGTCTGGCTCTACCATACTATCATCATAGTTTGGAACAAAATCAACGGTGTCTTTATCTAAATCTCTGAGCAACTCTTCGGCAAGTGGTGTCATACGAGCTTCTGTATAACGCATAGCAGCCGCATTATCACCATCGATAGAACCGAAGTTTCCTTGACCATCAACCATAGGAATACGCATAGAAAAAGGTTGAGCCATACGAACAAGTGCATCATAAACAGCTGTATCACCATGTGGGTGGTACTTACCGATAACATCACCAACGATACGTGCCGATTTCTTGTATGGGCTACGTGAAGAGATCGCAAGATCATTCATCGCATATAAAATTCTTCTATGAACTGGTTTCAAACCATCTCTTGCATCAGGAAGCGCACGTCCGATGATAACGCTCATCGAATAATCAAGATAACTGGTCTTAATCGACTCTTCAATACTAATCGTTTTGATGTCTTGGTTAGAATCAAAAATATTATCCATTCATTAACCTTACAATATAAAATTGTTTCATTTTACTTTTCTTTTCCTTTTGTTTCAATAGGGGTCAGGGCTAAACTTTTAACTTTTTAGTATTTTACTCACTCCCGCAACGCTTAGAGAAATATTTCTTGCGATCTCACTTTTACTATATCCATCGTTATAAGCATTTTTTATTGCTTCATTTCTTTGCTGTTTATTTTGTACATTCATAAAATAACTTTCAAGTTTTTCTTTATGCAAAGGCTGAATTTCACTATTGTGATGATTGTACTTCGTTTGATGAAATGTGTTGATGCGTGTGCGTTCTTCTAGACTAAGAGGAATGCTTAACAGATCAAATAACTCATGGGTATGATAATCTCGTAAAACAAAACTGTTTTGTAAAAAGGCAGGTATAGCATCTTTTAAAATACTATAAGTAGAACAAAACATGTAATCACCTATTCTTTGGCTCATTCCTGCTTTGATTGGATTATTTTCAATATACTTAAAAAGTGTAAAGAGATATTTTTGATCTAAAACATACCATGACTTGAATCTATCTTGCCACAAATGTCCTACTCTTTGATGCCGCTTATTGAAATATGTTGCGTACTGCGCATTTAATTGGCGCATGCCTGAAGAGAGATTTTCACGCGTATTTTGTACTAAAATATGATAATGGTTGTCCATCAAACAAAATGCATGTATATTAAACTTATACTCTCTAGCAATACTTGCTATCAGTTCAATAAATTTTGCTTTATCTTTTTCATCTTCAAAAACATTTCCTTTTGCTACACCTCTATTGTATATATGATGGTATCCTAAGCTTTCAATACGTAATCTTCGTGGCATAAATACCCTCTTTTTTTGCTAGAATTCTAACATAAGAATACAAAAAGTTAAAAGTTTAGCCCTGACCCCTTTAAAGGAATTAATGTGAATGAAACTGTGCTCAAAGTTGTAATTATTATATCTATCCTTGTGATGTTCATTATCCTTTATACGACGGGTATTGCTTTTGTATTAGGAAGTGTTTCCACCTATAATGTTTTATTGCATAAAATTGCTGCTTTAATGATTCTTTTACTTTTAAGTGTCCATGCATGGCTTAGGCGTTGTACTATTAGACGGCTTGCGCAAGAATGCATCGCAATTCTTTTTAACAAACATATCCGCCATGAAGACAACATCGATTTTCTAATTCACAACACAAAAAATCAGTCTTTTACTGCGCTATGTGCATTGTTTAATTGGGATGTTTCATTTCTTCAAACTAAACTTTTAGAAAATCATGTCAATGTTGAAAATATTGAGAATACCCTCAAAACGATTGCTAAAAGCAACGATAAAGATATGTATGAAATACTTCTACTCATGATGAAATTACATGTTGAAAAAAATAGTTCTTCTCCTCAGTATCAAAGTTCATGTAATATGAAATAATCTTCAAAATACACCTTCACGTATGTATCTTCTACCAATAAGCACCTTATGGTTATTTTCTAAACAATTTTAGGCCCTTTTTTTCGCACTAGGCAAAAAGAATTTTGTTATACTTCGTGTTTTACAAAAGGAAGGATAATTCTCATGCCAACACGAAAAGCAATGATGCATAAAAGATTACTCAATGCTCAAGACTATAAAACACTTTCATTATCAGCTTTTGGTGGGGCATTAGAGTTCTATGACTTTATTATTTTTGTCTTTTTTTCCAAAGTCATTGGAGGTTTGTTTTTTCCCGCGGATATGCCTGTGTGGCTCAGTCAACTGCAAACATTTGGTATCTTTGCAGCTGGTTACTTAGCGCGCCCATTTGGTGGTGTTGTTATGGCACACTTTGGCGACCTTTTTGGTAGAAAACGCATGTTTACTTTTAGCATACTTCTTATGGCAGTGCCTACACTTCTAATCGGTTGTTTACCAACCTATGCTGTTATAGGCTATTTTGCACCTATATTGCTTCTTTTTCTTCGTATCTGCCAAGGCTTAGCAGTCGGTGGAGAGATACCAGGGGCATGGACATTTGTTGCAGAGCATGTTCCAAAAGATAAAGTAGGCCTTGCCTGTGGCACACTTACATCTGGACTCACTTTGGGTATTTTTCTTGGTTCAGTAGTTTCCATTATGATGCAAAGTCATTTTAATGCAACCGAGATGAACAGCTGGGCATGGAGAATTCCATTTATCGTGGGTGGAATTTTTGGATTTATCGCAATGTATCTTAGACGTTGGCTTAAAGAGACACCCATCTTTCTAGAAATGCAAAAAAGAGAGAAAGCTGATATATCAAAAAAATTGCCTATCTGGAATGTTCTGTCTGATCATTTACCACAAGTAAGCCTTTCCATTTTATTGACATGGGTTTTATCTGCGGGAATCATGGTTGTCATTGTTACTGCACATGTTTATCTACAAGGTCAGTTTGGTTTTTCAGAAATAGATGTTTCTGTTTCAAGACTTCTGGCAACTATTGGATTAGCAATAGGATGTGTATTTTATGGTTATTTTGCAGATAAATTTTCTATTGGTAAAGTTATCTCAGCTGGTTGTCTTTTTGCAACTCTAGCCATTGGAACATTTTTTGTGTCACTCTCATTTGGAAATGAAATCTTATACATTACCTATCCTATCGCAGGCTTTAGTGTAGGGATTGTTGGGGCATTTCCTTACTATATGGTACGTGCCTTTCCAGCGAAAGTCAGATACAGTGGTGTTGCTTTTTCCTTTAATATTTCCTATGCGATTACTGGTGCACTCACCTCTTTTCTTATCCCAATCCTTGCTAATTTTTTCAGCAAATACGCCGCAGGATTTTATGTGATTGGTGTCTTTGTATGTGGCGCTGTTCTTGGCTGGTATATTATTCGTAAAGAAAAAGAGTTATCTGAAGATATATAAAACAAAACGGTAGAGTCTCTCTATCGTTTTATTTTAGTTCTCTTTTGCATCCGCCAAAACAAGCGCAAACAGTACATTCACGTCATGTTTTTTCAGTGCGTCATGTGCCTCTTTTAGGGTACTTCCTGTTGTGACAATATCATCAATCAAAACAATATCTACTTGCTCTTTTATTTTAACAACAAAGTCACGTTTATTGGTTTTTCTATAAGCCCTACTTTTGCCAGAATAGCTTATATGATTTTGCGCTCTTAAACTGCAATAGAGTGGCATTAAATAAGGTTGTGTTGCTTTGGCTAAAATGGCACTATGTGAATAACCATGTCTTACATGATCATCAATGGGTATCGCGTAAATTCCTCTGGGTAATTCAAACGTTTTAAAAAATTCAAAAAATGTGTGCTTTCCAAGTTGTGTAAAAATCTTAGCGCCGATGTAGGTATGTTTAGTGTGAAGCAGTGGAGCGATATCATTATAGTTGTAAAAAGAGTACACCTTCAGTCCACTCTCTAAAATTCTAAAAGCAGGAGTTGGTGCTAAAATAGTTTTGAGACAATGCTTACACAGTGGTTGCCAACTCAGTCCAAGACAAAGTTGGCAACGCATGTGTTAGTCTATTTTAAGGATGGTTAAGAAAGCTTCTTGAGGCAATTGGACTTTACCAATTGACTTCATACGTTTTTTACCCTCTTTTTGTTTTTCAAGAAGTTTGCGTTTACGGGTAATATCGCCGCCGTAACATTTAGCCGTGACGTTTTTGCCCATCGATTTGACGGTTTCACGAGCAATAACTTTATTGCCAATGCTTGCTTGAATAGCCACTTCAAAAAGCTGACGAGGCACAATCTCTTTCATCGCTTTTACAAAATCACGTCCTCTTGTTTGAGCACTGATGCGTGGAACAATGATAGAAAGTGCATCCACCACCTCTCCAGCAACAAGAACATCGAGCTTGACAAGATCCCCCGCTTGGTAACCAATCGGTTCATAATCAAAACTTGCGTAGCCTTTTGAGACAGATTTGAGTTTGTCATAAAAATCCATTACAATTTCATTGAGAGGAATTTCATACTCCAATAAAACACGTTCAGGACTTAAATAATCCATCTTTTTTTGGTTACCCCGTTTATTGTTCATCAAAATGATGATGTTTCCAAGAAATTCTGTAGGTGTTAAAACGGTTGCTTTCACATACGGCTCTGAAATCTCTTCGATTTCATTCACCGGTGGTAATTCACTTGGGTTATGAATATCTAACTCCACACCTTTTGTTGTTTTGACTTTATAGGTAACCGTTGGCGCTGTAGCAATCAAGTCAAGATCAAACTCTCGCTCCAGACGCTCTTTAATCACTTCCATATGTAGAAGCCCTAAAAAGCCAACTCTAAAACCAAATCCAAGAGCGGCAGAGGTTTCTGGCTCATACGAAATGCTTGAATCATTGAGGCTTAATTTATCAAGTGCATCACGTAACTCTTCAAATTTATCTGTTTCAATTGGATAAAGACCTGCAAAAACAAACTGTTTCGCCTCTTTAAATCCACCAACAGCCTCAGCTGTTTTTTTACGATTGTCAGTGATGGTATCACCCACTTGAACGTCACCTACGTTTTTAAGTCCAAGGACGACGATGCCCACTTCTCCAGTTTTAATCTCAGTCGTTTTTTGCATCGCAAGAGGGTGTGGATACATCAAGTTTAAAACTTCATGTTTTTTACCTGTACCCATAACATAGACATCTTGACCTTTGGTGATGCTTCCATCATACACGCGTACAAGTGCAAGCGCACCCAAATAGTTATCGAACCAGCTATCATAAATTAATGCCTTTGTTGGGGCATTTTCATCACCTTGAGGAGCTGGAATTTTATCGACAATGGTATCGAGAAGTTCACGAATACCAATGCCACTTTTAGCACTGACGTTTAAAGCATGTGTACAATCAAGTCCAATCGTATGCTCAATTTCATCTTTTACACGCTCAGGATCAGCCGCAGGAAGGTCTATTTTATTGATGACAGGGATAATTTCTAAATTATTTTCAATGGCAATGTAAACATTCGCAATGGTTTGTGCTTCAACACCTTGAGAGGCATCGACAACTAAAAGAGCACCATCACTTGAAGCGAGTGAACGACTGACTTCATAAGAGAAGTCAACGTGACCTGGAGTGTCAATAAGGTTTAGGACATAAGGCTGTCCATCTTTGACATACGTTAAACGTACACTTTGGGCTTTGATAGTGATGCCACGCTCTTTTTCGATGTCCATGGTGTCCATCATTTGGGTGGTCATTTCACGTTCACTCACCGCGCCGCACTCTTGGATAAGGCGGTCTGCTAAGGTACTTTTACCGTGATCAATATGGGCGATGATTGAGAAGTTACGAATATGTTTCTGCATTAAATAAAGAGTCCATTTACACTTTCATTGTGATAAACACGGCGAATGACTTCAGCAAATACAGGAGCAACACTAAGCACTTTAATTTTTGGATTCGCTTCTTTAAGAGGAATAGTGTCCGTTACAACTAATTCGTCTAACTCACCTTTAGCGATACGCTCATACGCTGGACCACTAAAAACAGCATGTGTACAACATGCCATAACGCTTGTTGCACCTCTTTTTTTAAGCACTTCGGCTGCTTTAACGATCGTGCCTGCTGTATCGATCATGTCGTCCACTAAAATAACATCTTTACCTGAAACATCACCAATAATGTTCATGACTTCAGACTCATTGGCTTTTTCACGACGTTTATCAACAATGACCATATCAACACCCAAAAGTTTTGCAAAACTACGTGCTCGTGCAACACCACCGATATCAGGGCTTGCAATAATTGGGTTTTTAAGATTTTTAGCTTTTACGTAGTCGTTGAAGATAATAGAGCCATAAAGGTTATCTACTGGGATATCAAAAAAGCCTTGAATTTGTCCTGCGTGCAAATCAATCGTTACAACACGGTCAATTCCAGCAGTTTGGATCATATTGGCAACTAACTTTGCCGTAATAGGAACACGAGGCGCAGCTTTTCTGTCTTGTCTCGCATAGCCAAAGTAAGGCATAATTGCCGTGATGCTGTTTGCAGAACTACGTCTTAGAGCATCTGTTAAAATTAACAATTCCATCAAGTTAACGTTAGCAGGTGCACAGGTTGACTGGATGATAAACACATCTTTTCCGCGTACACTCTCACTGATTTGAACACTGATTTCGCCATCGCTAAAGGTCTTAATCTCAGCTGCTGAAAGAGGGAGAGAAAGATGTTTCGCCACTCGTTTTGCAAACTCTGGATTTGCCGTTCCTGCAAAGACTTTATAGCCTCTCATTTTAAATATCCTTTACATCAAAAAGTTTTCTATTTTATCCAAAAGGGACTTAAGATAGCGTTAACACTCTTTTAACATTAAAGTGCCATAATATCACGAGAACTAATTTACATTATAAGTTTTTTAAAGGAAGCTATGATGATCTCATTTAGACGTTTTATCTCTTTAACCATTAGCTTTTCATTTCTTGTGATGAGTTATACAGGTATTATTCTCTTTTTAGCACCCAAAGGAAGAGTTGCAAATTGGACCAATTGGGAGCTTTTAGGACTTGATAAAACACACTATACTCATTTACACGTAACGTTTATGGTACTTTTTCTTTTTGGTATGATTTTTCATATTTATTTTAATTGGTCATCTCTTATCAATTACCTGAAAAATAAAGCACGTACATTTTCACTTTTAACCAAAGAATTTTTACTTGCATTTGGCATCAATGTACTTTTTGTTCTAGGAACACTCTATTATTGGCCTCCATTTGATCAATTTTTAGACTTTCAAGATGACCTCAAGACTATGTGGGAGAAAAAAGTAGATAAAGCCCCTTATAACCATGCAGAGCTATCAACATTAGAAGAGTTTTCACACAAAATGGGGATACCCACATCCACCATTCTTTCTAACTTAAATACCCATCATCTTCAAGGTATTACGCTCACAAAAACAATTCATCAAATTGCTAAAGAAAATAGCAAATCTCCTGCACAAATTTTTGACATCATTCAAACAAAACCATCCATTCAGCCTTTAAAAGAAGGTGGTGGCTATGGTCAACTTCGTCTTAAAGAAGCAGCAATTCAACATGCATTTGATCTTCAAAATGCTTTGCAATTTATTGCAGAAAGAGGCTATCAAGCACATGAAAATACAACATTAAAAGAAGCTGCCAATGCACTCAATTTAAAACCAATCGAGCTTTTAGAATTACTAAAATCATCCCAAATAAAGGAGTCAAGATGAAAAAAACACTTTTGTTTTTAACCATAGTTAGCCTTTTAGGTTTAGGTCTTCACGCTGCAGATACTACACGTGGGCCTATCGGATTTGAAGCATACGATAAGAACAAAGATGGCGTGATTACAAAAGAGGAATTTGACAGTGTTAAAGCAGAGCGTATGAGCGCTAAAGCAGACGCAGGCCTTCCTATGAGAAATGCCGACAACTCACCTGATTTTAGCTTTTTTGATGCAAATAAAGATGGGAAAATTACAAAAGAAGAGTTTCAAAAAGGTCAGTTAGAACGTATGCAAGAAAATAGACAAAATAGAGGTGCAAAATAACCCTAAGAGGAGGCGATTTCTTGCTTCCTCTTATGCACGACTTGAGATAAAAATACCAAGTACGATTAACGCAAGTCCTAGAATTTTATAAAGTGTAACACTCTCGCTAAATAAAAAGACAGATGAAATAAAAACAACAACAAATGTAAGCCCCATAAATGGATACGCGTAACTTAGTTCAAACTTTGTCATCGCTGCCATCCAGCACAAAGAAGCGACAAAAGCAGACACAAACCCACTGAGAATAAATGGATCTAAAAAGAGTTTTAGCAAAAAGATAATTTTTTCAATTGTTTGCTCTGGTAAATGCCCATAATTAGGGATACGCCATTTAATGACAAGTTGTCCATAAACAGTAAAAAAAATCGTTCCAAAGATATATAAATGCGCCATTACTGTGCACTCCATTTTACCAATATTTCACATACAGCATCAATTTCCTCTAACGTGATGCCATAATACAATGGCAAACGAATCAATCTCTCACTCTCTTTTGTTGTGTAAAGATCCTCACCAAACATACGACCAAATTTAATACCAGCAGGAGCACTGTGTAAAGGAACATAATGAAAAACCGCTCCAATATTTGCCTCTTTGAATTTTTCCAGAAGTGCTGTTCTCTCTGCTAAATCTTTAACTTTAAGATAGAACATATGGGCATTATGCTGACACTCATCAGGAATGAACGCCAGTTCAATAATACCTCGTTTTGCAAGAGGTTCAAGTCTTTCATAGTAGTTTTTCCATGCATTTAAACGATATGTTTGAATCACATCTACCATCTCCAATTCTCCCCACAGATAGGCTGCTTGAAGCTCGCTCGGTAGATAACTACTTCCAATATCCATCCAACCATACTTGTCAACCATTCCTCTAAAAAACTGGCTACGGTTTGTTCCTTTTTCACGAATAATTTCTGCTCTATGAGAAAATCGTTCATCATTAATCAGTAAAAGTCCACCTTCACCGCCACTGGTAACATTTTTCGTTTCATGAAAACTAAATGCTCCTAAATGACCAATCGTCCCAAGAGGTTTTCCTTTATAGGTACTTTCAAAGCCTTGTGCTGCATCTTCAACAACAAAGAGATTGTGACGGTTTGCGATATCCATAATATCATCCATATTGCACCCAACTCCAGCATAATGTACAGGTACAATTGCTTTCGTTTTTGGTGTAATTGCAGCTTCTATAAGACGTTCATCAATGTTCATGGTTTCTGGGTGGATGTCAACAAAAACAATTTTAGCCCCACGAAGCGCAAATGCATCGGCAGTACTAACAAAAGTGTAACTAGGCATGATGACCTCATCACCTTCTTTAATCTCTAAAAGTAAAGCGGCCATTTCAAGGGCATGTGTACACGAAGGAGTCAGTAAAGTCTTAGGACACGCATAGCGCTTTTCAAACCACTCTTGACAACGTTTACCAAAGGCGCCATCTCCTGATATTTTCAAACTTTTCATTGCTTCTAGTACGTATTTTTCTTCATTTCCTGTTAAAGGAGGTTTATTAAAATGTATCATTGTTGTGTACTCTTTAAAAAATTTTTGGCATTTTCGCCTTCATTTAGGATCAAATCGATCACGCTCACACCATGCTCAAACGGTGGAAACAGTTGATGGTACTCTTTGTACCCACTATAATCCATCCATTCCACAGCAATTCCCGCCTCTTTAAAAATAGACTCATCCAAATAATCACGTGCAGCTGGTCCACTTAAGTACGTTGTTGCACCCAAATCTTGGCACAGAGCCAAAAGGCGTTCACTTTTACCATCAGCTAGTACAAATTCTCTTGAATCACGAATCACGGTTTTTATCTCTAACATAGAACATATTGCATCGATAAAATGACGATTGATCTCGCTAATCGTCTCCATCGTAGCATCCATATATAAGGCTTCAAATTGCTCTTTGTATGCCTTAAAATGAGGTGCTTTTGCATAATTTTGTGAAATGCTTCGCCAATGATTTACATTCCATTTAGGGTCTGTAATTTTTGTCTCATTGATTTTTTGATGTAAACTCTCTTGACGCACAGGGATACTGAGCCACTGAAGCCCATTTTGAGTTTTAATTTTATTGCGATTGCGCCAATCATTTTTAGTGTACTGCATGTCATCATACAAAATGAACTCATCCACACTTCCAATAATGTCAAAATATCCTTTCCAAGGGATATAGTTTGATTGTAAGATAGCTATTTTTTTCATAAATTTATTGTCTCTTGAATAATATAAAGTGGGCGACGTTTGACTTCATCAAAAATCTTTCCAATGTAAAGCCCCGTAATACCAATAATCGCAAATAAAAGACCAAACATAAAAAACATCGAAACCATTAAACTTGTCCAACCTTCCGCTGGCGTATGATAAAAGAAGTAACGAATCACAAGCCATCCTGCATAAATAAGGCTCGCTAACGCTATAAAAAAGCCCAATTGAATCGAAAGACGTAGAGGCTTGTTGGAATGAGAAACGATAGAGTCTATGGCAAGTCGAATCAGCTTTGTGAGATTATACGAAGACTGCCCATAGGCGCGAGATGCATGTTCAATATCAATTTCTGTTTTTTTAAAACCAACCATTTTGGCAAATAAGAGAAAATCACGGCTATGTTCACGGTAACGATTGATCGTCTCAACAACTTTTTGTGCATAGATACCAAAATTGGCAATGCTATTGTCGTGTTTTGTCTCGGTGAAATACTCTAACACTTTATTGAATGCTTTTGAACCTAGTTGTTTAAAGAAACTATCTTGTCTTTCTGCACGTCTTCCAAAAACAATGTCATAGCCATCAAGTGCTTTATTATAAAGTTTAATAATCTCTTCAGGTCTATCTTGTAGATCGCAATCCATGACAACGACCCAATCCCCTTTTGCATAGTCTAGGCCTGCAGTGATAGCATAGTGCTGTCCAAAATTACGAGAGAGGTTGATTCCTTTAACGCGACTATCTTTTGCACACAACATGACAATCCGCTCCCACGAAGCTTGAGGGCAGGCATCATTGACCAAAATAATCTCAAAATTTTCAGTGATTTGAGAGAGTGTTTTAACCAGTCGATCATAGAGTTCAAACAAACACTCTTTACAGCCATAAATGGGAGAAACAACACTAATCTTAACAGACTCCAAGCTACGCCTTTATATGTAAATTATGGAGCCGTCATTATACGCTTTTTCTTCCTAGCTTCAGCTTTACTTTTTTTCACATAGAGCGGATTCTTTTCAAAGACAACGATCGTATATTTACCAAACTTAAATTCTTCAATAGGATCAGGCATATTGAGATTCTTGATACCCACTTCAAGATCTGGGATATCTTCATGTTCTACCATAAAAAATACTTTGCCATCCGTTGAATCTTTTTGGTACCATCTATCACTAGATAACCACTTAATAAGTGAGACTCCTTTTTCATCAATTTCAATAGGGCGAATATCTACCTCTCCATCACTAAAAACGGTGTAAATATGAGAATCCCAATAAGAAGCGTACCCAAAATGAAGATTACGTGTTTTAAGCTCTTCGACCAATGCAATACGCTCATCAACAATGCCTCTCCATTCTTTAGGCGAAACATAGTTCCAAGAAAGAGATAATGCCATTGCAAGACAAAGTGATAAAATCAATTTCATAAACAATGAAAAGAAGCGCCACATAATGACATTACAGACTAAAATCATCATTAAAAAAGGAGAAATATAACGAATATTATTGCGTGCAGCCCATGCATGCTCATGTAAACCTGTTGTAGCATAAAGAACCAAGATAATGCTAAAACCTACGTAGGAGAAAAGTACAAAGAAGCGTTCAGTGGCACTCATTTGGTAAAAAGCACGTTTAATGTGTAGTGCAGGAATAATTAAAACAAAAGGGTAGAGCGCAAATTTAAGTAATGAAACGACACCTTCTATAGAAGCGGCACGAACACCTTCATTCCATTCAGCACCTATAAAATTTAAAAGTCCTAAAAGGGCATGTGCTGCATGCACAGGAAGGATTTCTAAAGAAACAAGCCCTGCGTTATTGGCACCACCTGCTAAATGTAGGCTTTCTAAAAGATTGAAATGCGCCATCGCAGCAAGTCCCATAACCACACACGCAAAGGCAAAAATAACAAGACGCTTTACTGATAAAACCCGTTTTAAGGCATGTTGAAAAGTCTTAAGACTATCCCTCGCAAAATAAATACTTAATGCAAGCGCTCCAAAAAAAGGCGCAACATAATAGACAAAAAAGCGTACGGGATTAGCAAGTACAAGCAGATAGAGCAACATCATAAAGAAGATAAAGGCTTTAATTTGCGTACTTTTGCTAATGACATGAGGACTCAGTTTTCTAAAAATAAACATAAATGCGATCATAAATAAAAAGTACCATGTATACGCAGCTTCTCCATAAAGTTCACGCAAATACATTGGTGAATAACCAATACACACAACAACGCTGCCCATGATAGAAGAGGCACGAGAAAGCATCAAAGAACGAAGGAAAAGATAGATAAAAACGATCATGAAAATGCTCACTTCAAAGACCGTAAAAGCGTGAGCAAAATAACCATTTTTACCTGCGAGAACCCAAGGAATAACTAAAAGTTGTTTGTAAAAAACCCATAAATCATTATTGACATACCACCAATGGCTAGGGAAAAAAGTTCCTGCAAGCACAATCTCTTCAGCCAAAATGTTGGCGATAGCAGCATCTGAATTAAAAAAAGCACGATACGTTTTAAAAATATAAAAACTAATTTCATAAAGAACAAAGCTTAAGAGAAGCAATGCACCTAAGAGGGGAAGATGCTTTTTGAGTTGATATTTTAAGTAGCGTGTTTTAGTCATTGTTACTCTTGATTGGATAAAAATTCAATGGCTTTTTTATAATAACGACTTGATTCTAATCCTTCATTTTTTAGCTCATTGATATACAGTACTAAACGCTCGTCAATTTTCTTTTCTATTTCACTTAAATCATCGGTTAAAGTAATAAGTTCAACATCTTCAGGTCGAATCGTGTGATGTTCAACCAATGTGGTTGCGATAAAATCATACAATTTTTCCCAATACTCTTTCCCGTACAAAAAAATACTTATTTTTGTAATTTTACCTGTTTGAGTGAGTGTTAAGGCTTCGAAAAGTTCATCGAGTGTACCAAATCCACCAGGAAAAATAACATACGCCAGAGAATATTTGATGAGCATTACTTTACGTACAAAGAAGTAATCAAAATTTAGATGTTTTGTCGTGTATTTATTGCCTGATTGTTCATGTGGAAGGTTGATATTAAGACCAATGGATTGACATTTTTTAGAGTCATACCCGCCTTTATTGGCAGCCTCCATAATTCCTTTAGAGCCGCCTGTTACAATAGAATAGCCTTTTTTACCGAGCTGATATGCAAGGGTATGCGCGTCTTTATAGTAACGATTGTTCGCATGAAAACGTGCGCTCCCAAAAAAGGTAACGGCAGGGCCTAAATCTCGAAGTTCGTCAAATCCCTTTACAAAATCTGACATAATGCGAAGAACACTCCATTCATTAGAGTGTTCGGTATCTTTAATATGCTGTTGCTCTTCCATATGATCTACTATCGTAATTTTTCAAGTCGTTCGCGTTTTGTACCAATTTCGCCAATTTGAACGCCAAAGTTACCATCGACAATAACGACTTCACCCATCGCGATAACTTTATCGCCTACTAAAATTTCTAAAGGATCATTGGCAAGCTGATCTAGCTCGATAACAGAGCCTATATCCATGCTTAAAACATCTTTTAAAAGCATTTTTTTAGAACCAATACGCACACGAATAGGAAGCCTTACATCTTTAATCAGTTCTATATTGCTTAACTCTTCTGGAGTCATGCTTGTCATAACTTTTTTAGGTTCTTCAAAAATATACTCTTGTGTAGGAGCTGGTGTTTCCATTGGTGCAGGACCATCTTCTCCTATTAAAGGTGTTAATTCATGAGTAATTGCAAATGCGATTGTATCGTGAGAATTATGAACCGCTAAATTATAAATAAATAGCTTTTCAAAGCCTTTAAAATCAATTAAACTATTGGCATCAATATACTCAATATTGTCAATATCAAATTCAAGCTTAGGCATATTTTTCTGACTGCCAAGGGAGCGTGAAAAAGAACTTAAAATATTGGAGATAATCTCTTTGGTTGCATCGAGATCTTCAGCATCCATATCCTCTTTTTCATTGCCTTCACCACCAAGCATCATGTCACCAATAGCAGTCGCAATAGACGTTGCCATCGTAACACGCATTTTTCCATGCAATTCACCGCCAACCGTAACATCAAGTTTAGCCAATGGAGGGCTTAGTTTTAATTTACTCTCGCCGCTTTCTTCTGCATTGAGCTCAACAGTAGGTGGGATACCCGTTAATCCTTCTATCGTCGAAACGACTTCTTGTTGTAATAATTGTACAAATGTATTCACACCTTACCCCTGTTGCGTTGCATCAAATGATGATATTTTTGACTTTCTTATCTGCTCTAGTTCTTCTAGGGCACTCTTCACTTCATCTTTATCTGTTCTAACCAATTTTTCTATCTTAATCGATTTTCTAAAGCGATGCAAACCAATCTCCGCTAAAAAAAGCTCTTTTTTATCGATCATTACAATGGCTTTATCATCTGCGGCACGATTCAACCTTATAATATCGCCTTTTTTAAGTTCCAATAATTCCCCAACACTCAGTTCAGCTTGCCCAATAATTGCTTCATTAAACACTTCTGCACGAGAAATCAATGTATTAAGCTCTTTATTACGGCTTTTCTTAGCACTGGTCTCACCGAGCATAATATCGCGGTTTGCTAAACGTGAAAGAATGGGTTCAAGGTAAATAACAGGATAACAAAGGTTAATCATACCACTGGAATTTCCAATGATGATCTCCATAACAACCATGATGACAATCTCATTTTGTGAAACGATTTGGACAACGTTTGGACTCGATTCTTTTGTCTCAACAGTTGGATACATATCGGTAATTGGTGCCCAGCCCTCTTTGAGACGCTGCATAATAATACGTAAAATTGCATCTAAAAGGTTCAGCTCAATATCGGTAAGCTCACGTGTTGCTTCGTATGATTCACCAAGACCACCAAGAAGTCGATCAATCATCGGAAACGCAATAGAAGGGTTAATTTCAATAATACAGTTACCATCTAATGGTTTGATGGAAAAAACGTTAAAGCTGGTTGGGCTTGGTAAAGACATCAAGAACTCACCATACGTCATTTGATCAACAGAATGTAATTGAATTTCAACGATACTACGCATAATAGAAGAGATCTGCGATGCTAGGTTTCTCGCCATCTTATCGTGAATACCTTTAACCGCACGCAACTGTTCTTTTGAAACACGATTTGGTCGTTTGAAATCATACAGAATGACTTGTCTTGTATCGGTTGGTTCAGCTTCTGATGAGAGTGTATCGCCCTCTTCTTCTACCACCTCTAAAAGTGCATCAATCTCTTCTTGACTTAATATATCAGCCATGGTTGATTCCCAACTGTTCTTTAATCTTTGCTAAAAGTTTTTTATGAATCTGAGAAATACGCGACTCACTAATATCTAACACTTCACTGATCTCTTTTAGATTAAGTTCTTCAAAATAATAGAGTTGAATAATCATCTGTTCACGCTCATTAAACGTTGAAAGAATACTCTGGACCATTTCCATAAGCTCATCTTTTTCTACTTTTTGTGCAGTGTCTTCACCTGAAAGAATTGTCACTTGTTCATTGAGTGACATCACAGAAACAATCATAGCACTGTTTCGTGCTTCTGCTATTTTTTCAATATCTTCATTTAACACGTGTGCCAAATAGGCATCATCAGGCTCATTGCCATGCTCAGCCAAATACGCAGTAATCTCTTGATCGACTAGTTTAATAAGGCGTCTGTTGGCTCTACTCATCGTATCTAAGGAACGTAAAAAATCAAGCATTGAGCCATAAACACGTTTTTTACCATATCCCCAAAAAGAGTCATTTTGGTCTTTATCGTAGCGCCTAGAGAGTTTAATCATCTCTTCGGTACCAATAGAAATCAAATCGTTAACATCTACCGAAGCGGGAAGCCTTTCACGCAGACGATACGCCATAGCTCGTACTGCAGGAAGATATTGCAAAACAAGTTCATCTTGTTCTTTTTTAAGATTTTGGCTGTAAGGATTAGGCTGCTGCTTTTTTAATGTAGGATTCATTACTCTCCGTTGAGCCTTTCATGATCTTATCATAATGCTGATTCATGCTATCAATACTTGCTAAAAGATTGTCCATCACTTTTTCTCTGTTTTCAAGCTCTTGAATAAAATAATCACTAATATTTTCGTGGTCTTTCTTGTCGAAAATAAATGTTGCCATACGATCAAAATCGAAGAAATTCATTACTGCCACATGGATAATGAGATAGAAAAACAACGTTATTTCTAACGTGTAAAAAAGTATCTCCTCTGGCTCTGAAAAATTCAGTATCGAAAACATCAACCCTATAAAAAATCCACAGATGGTGAAAAAGTAGATGAAATTTTCTGATTTGACCATATAATGCCTTTACAAAATGTATCTAAAATTGCTCAATAATACGCTTAAAAAAGCTTCCAAAGCTCTTATTTGTATCCGTTTTAAGCACTTTTCGTTCCAATTTATAAACTAAATTGTTGACGATACGTTTCATATCTAAAGATGCCAGTGAATTGGGAGCATCATTCGTAAAGAGTGTACGCTGTTTGATACTCTTTGAAATGAGTTTATCTTCAGGCAATTTTCCAATCAAATTGAGTTTTAAACCGTTTCCAATATTTGCCATCGCAACTTTATTGATTTTATCAAAAATAAGTTGCGCCTCTTTTTCACTTTTGGTCATGTTTAAAATTAGATGTATATTGGATTGTGTTTTACTGGTAATTTTAATGGTCGCATATGCATCAGTAATGGCTGCAGGATCAGGAACGGTGACCACAATGACTTCATCTGCAGCTTCTAAAAAGAGTTGAATATGCTCACCAATGCCCGCTCCTGTGTCAATAATCATAAAATCAAGATCATTGAGCACTTTGGTCTCTTCTAGGAAGCGTTCAAATAAAAACTGCTCAGAGTATTTTAAAATCTCATCACCACTCTCTCCTGGAATGAGCAAGAGATTTTTTTTGATAGGAACAATGACATCAGAGAGTGTACATTCGCCTTTTAAAACATGTAAAATATTTTTATCAATGCGCACATTGAGAATAACATCTAAGTTTGCTAGACCAATATCTGCGTCAAAAAGACCTACTTTATAACCATTATTGGCTAAAACATTCGCCATATTAGCACTGACGGTACTTTTACCAACACCACCCTTACCACTTGTTATAGCAATAAATTTTGTATGGCTTTGCTCTTTAGCAGAAACTGCGCCGACTAGTTCTTGGAGTTTATTCGCCTGCGTTTCCATGTTCACCTCGTTTTTTCTCAAAGCCATCTAAAATACATTCAACCAAAAAATCACTGGATGCGGGAACAATGTCATCTGGAACCTCTTGACCAATAGAAAAATAACTCACTGGCTTATCTGTATCATAGATCAAAGAAAATATCGTTCCAAAAACTTTAGTTTCATCAAATTTTGTAAAAATAAGTGTATCTATATCGAGAAATGAGAAGTTTTTATAAATTTCCTTGAGGTCTTCCAGTTTACTTCCTGCAGAAAGAACGAGATTAACATCGATTTGCAGCTGTGAACTTTGAAGAAATTTATTGAGTTTTAGCAGTTTGTCTTTATCGTACTGAGAACTTCCAACCGTATCAATTAAGATAACATCGCAATGGCTCAAAGAAGAGAGAGCGTTGTTGAAATCATGAGGATCTACGACATCTTCAATCGGCAAACGCATCATTTTAGCGTATTGAAACAATTGTTCAACCGCACCAATTCTGTAAGTGTCTAAGGTAATAATGCCCACTTTTGCACGTTTTTCTTGAATGTAAGAGTAGCGTGCAGCAAGCTTTGCAATCGTTGTAGTTTTACCAACTCCTGTGGGTCCTACAAACATCATCACACGTTTATTGCCTTTTGGTAATTCTGCTTCCACACGTACAGGAATGAGTTTACGAAGAAGTACTTGAAAATAGCGCTTTATTGTCTCAGAACTGTTTTTCATACGAACAGGCATATGCTCTAACGTTAAGTTCATGATATTTTCTAAATGATCTTCCCCCATACCACTCGTTTTAGCAAGCTTGTAAATCTCAGAAAACTCTGATGGGATAGCTAAATTATTACGATGCGGTGCTTTTTCTTCCCAAAACATCTCTTGGATGAGTTTAATTTTGTCGGCAAGTTTGTTAATCTCGCACTTTATCTCGCCTAATCCTTCATTGTTTTGTGCTTTTTCAGCCTGTCTCGAAGCAGATGGATTTCCTACATCACTAGTCGCTTGTGCAATTTGTGAGATCTGCTTAGCCGCTTCAGAAAGACTAAAAAGAACATCTTCGCCACTTTTGTATTTTGGCTCAACACGAGGTTCAGGTCTTGGAGGTGGCGGTGTTGGCTGATCTTCTTCAATGGCAACGACCACTTCGTAAAGTGCTGAACTACTAATGGTCTTTTTACGAATTTGTTTGGTACTTATAACAAGGGCATTTTCACCGCATTCCAGTTGAGCCTGTTTGAGTGCTTCTGCTGGTGTTTCACCACTAAACGTATGAAATTTCACCTCAATCCTTTAAAACTTTTTAGCGTAAAGAGTGGAACGATAACCGATGCACGCTCCGACCATCTAGGATGTGGAACGATTAAGTTTGGTTGATGAATTTTTTGATTATCGAAAAATATTATATCTAAATCTAACGTTCTTGGTCCATTTTTAAAGAGCCTAACGCGCCCGAAAAGGTGCTCAGTATGTAAAAGGACTTTGAGTAATGCTTTGGCACTAAGTGAGGTTTGCATCACAATAATGGCATTATAAAAATCAGGCTGATTGAGATATCCAAACGGTGGATTTTTCAAAACTGCTGAGCTTTCTTGCACAAAAAAGCGTGGATCGTTTAACAATGTTCGGTAAAGCTTTACAAAACGTTTTTTTACATCGCCTTCATTGCCACCAAGGCCGATGACAACCCTATGCGCGAAGTGCTTTTTTGCCTTCTTGCACGTTGGGAAAAAACGAATACGCTCTAACTTCACCCCATAACCTCAGCGCCATCTTTTCGTACGATGATCGTATCTTCAATACGCACACCAAATTGCTCTGGTAAGTAAATGCCTGGTTCTATGGTGAAAACCATGTTTTCTTCAATGATGGTTTCTGAACGTGAGCCAATAACAGGTAGTTCATGGATGTCAAGTCCTACACCATGTCCCGTAGAGTGTACAAAGTAATTTCCAAAACCTGCTTTATCGATGACATCCCGTGCCGCTTTATCAATCTCTTTGGCTTTTACACCAATTTTGACAGCTTTTAAAGCAGCTTTTTGAGCCAATAAAACCGTGTCATACACTTTTTGTTGATGCGCATCTTTGAACTGTTGCTTTTTTTCGAAATTAAAATGCTCATCAAACACACTTGTTCGTGTGCGATCTGAACAGTAACGTTGATACTTCACTCCTGCATCGAGGAGTACAAGTTCGCCCTTTTGAAGTGTTTTTCGTGTTGGAAGTGCATGCGGTTTAGCTGCATTAGCACCAAGAGCTACAATTGGCGAAAAACTAAGGTCCAATGCTCCTTTATGTTTAAAAATAGACTCAGCCTCAAAATGTGCCATCATCTCGTCTATTCCTAAGCCATCGTGTTTTAAAAATTCTCCAAAACGATGAAAGGCATCTCTACCAAAAAGAGCCGCTTTTTTCAAGATTTCAAGCTCTGTTTCTGTTTTGATGATACGTTTTTGCTGTGAAAAGTTAGGTTTTTTTTGGAAATTGATATTGAGCTTATCTGAAAACCTTGCATAGGCTTCCACATTCCATTCTGCTGGGTTATATGCAAGTGATTTGATACCGCTTTTGCGAATCAGCAGACGTGCTGTTTTAAGCAAATCACGTCTATCACCTTCCAAAACCGTTGCATTTTTAATGACTTCAGCTGCTTCTGTTGTATAGCGTGCATCGGTAATAAAAAACGCTTCACTTCCCAGCTTTAAAAAAACTGCGTGATCACATGAAAAACCGCACTCAAAATAGAGTGCGTTTTCATCTTGGAGAATGTAGTTGTTCACGTTACGCTTGTGCCGCTTGTTGTTGTGCTGCTGCTTGAGCTTTACGTAATGCGTCTAGCTCACCTAACATTTGCATCATTGAGATCATTGCAAGATGGTAACCAAATGGTCCAAAACCACTGATTTGACCTGTACAAACAGCCGCTGTCATGCTTTTTTGACGGAACTCTTCACGTCTGTAGATATTGCTAATATGTACTTCAATCGCTGGTAAAGAAACAGCACTAATCGCATCACGAATAGCGATAGACGTATGTGTGTATGCCGCTGGATTAATGATGATACCATCAGCGTCACCTAAGCACTCTTGAATACGATCAACAATCTCACCCTCTAAATTGGATTGAAAAAATTCAATTTCAAAACCATTTTGCTTTGCAACTGCTTCCATTTGAGAGTGAATCTCTTCAAGTTTCATACCGCCATAAATGCTTTGCTCACGGTGACCGAGCATATTAAGATTTGGACCTTGGATCACGACAATTTTCATTGGTTACCTTTTGTTTAAAATTTAGTCTTATTATATCAATGGTTTGTTTAGGATACAATTACACGAATTTTTCGTTTGAAATCACTCTTTCAAACCTCTCAATAAAGGACAATAGTGACTCTTATAACCGCCGATTTTATACTTACCTGTAATGAAGGGTTTGAAATCATTGAAAATGGTGCTATGTTGTTTGATGAACGTATCATCGAAGTAGGTAAATGTGAAGAACTTAAAGCCAAACACCCAACTGCAACCATCATTGAAACGCCTCAAAACAGTGTTATTTTGCCAGGACTCATTAATGCACATGTTCACCTAGAATTTAGTGCCAACCAAAGTATGCTTCGCTATGGCGATTTTATCGTATGGCTACAATCGGTCATCAAGCACCGAGAAGAACTCAGTGCACTTGCAACAACAGAGCTTATTGGCTCGAAACTTCAAGAGATGCTTAAAAACGGTACGACATCATTAGGAGCTATCAGTAGTTTTGGAGCAGACCTAGAAGCATGTGTGCAGGCACCTCAACGTGTCGTTTACTTCAATGAAGTATTAGGCTCCGTTCCTAGTGCTGTGGACGCGATGTATGGTGATTTTAGAGGAAGATTAGAGACAAGTAAGGAGTTTAAAAGTGAACGCTTTATTCCAGCCGTATCTGTTCATTCACCTTATTCAACGCATCCAATCTTAGCGAAAAAAGCACTGCAAGTTGCCCTTGAAGAAGAGTGTGTTGTCTCTACGCATTTTATGGAAAGCCCAGCAGAACGAGCTTGGATCGATGAAGGAAGTGGTGATTTTCAAACCTTCTTTAGCGCGTTTAATCCTCACGCAAAGCCCTTGTGCTCTGCGCTAGAGTATCTTGAGTTGTTTAAGCAAAACAAAACGCTCTTTACACACGCTGTTCAAGCCAAAAAAGAAGAGTTAAAAACGATTGCTGACCAAAAAGCAACACTCACGCATTGCCCTGTTTCCAACCGACTTTTAGGAGTAGGAAAGCTGGATATTGATGCAGTGGAAAAAGCAAATATCAACCTCACGTTAGGAACCGATGGTCTTAGTTCTAACATCTCTTTGAGTCTTTGGGATGAGATGCGAAGCGCACTTATGATGCATCCACAAAAAGAACTTTCGTATCTAGCAAAAACACTCCTTCAAAGTGTTACATCTAACGCAGCCCACGCTTTAGGGCTTTCATGTGGCATACTGAAGCAAGGATGTTATAGCGACTTTATCGTAACAACGTTACCACAAGCGTGTGAATGTGATGATGTAGCATTACAGCTTATCTTACATACACATCAAACCCATTTAACTTTTATTGACGGAGAAAAACAATGTTAGAGCTTATTAAAAAACCTTTTATTTGGATAGGTGCTGTTTTTAACTATATCCAAAATCACTTCAAAACAGTGCTGCTTTTACTCATTCTTATTCTTGTATTTGGCTCGCAAGATGAGTTAAAACATCCTAACCTTGCGGTTGTCAAAATTGAAGGTGAAATCCTTAATGTTGAAGAAATTTTAGAAAATATTGAAGATGCAACCAAAGATGAAAAAATTAAAGGCGTGCTTTTGCAGGTTGATTCTCCAGGTGGTGCACTTGCCCCTTCCATCGAGCTTTCTATGGCAGTCAAACGCTTAGCTGAGAAGAAGCCTGTCGTAGCATATGCTGCTGGAAGTATGACCAGTGGTAGTTACTATGCCTCTATTTGGGCAAACCATATCATCGCCAATCCAGGGGCTTTTGTAGGCTCTATCGGCGTACTTTTCCAAGCTCCTAATGTGGCAGAACTTGCTAAAAAACTAGGCATTTCTGAGCAAATTATTACTGCGGGCGAATACAAACAGATGGGAACGTTTACACGTGAATGGACAGCTAAAGAACGTGGAGCGCTTAAAGAACTTATCGATGATGCGTACACGCTTTTCATTACCGATGTAGCAACTGCGCGTGGACTTAATCTTGCAAAACCAAATGAGTTTGCCAATGCCCAAGTTTTCATCGCAAGCAAAGCACTCAATGTTCATCTTATCGATGAAATCGGCTCTATCAATGACGCGAAAACAAAAGTGGAAGAGCTGGCAAATGTAAGTCATGCTGTTTGGCAAAAACCTGACAAGATGGATAAATGGATGAAAAAGTTAGAGAGTAGCTCAAAATTACCTATTTTTAACTTGATGGGGTATCTCAAATAAAATGAAACAATCCTCACGCTCCTTAGCACTCCTGCAATATGTCTATGTGCTCTTAGGCACGATGTCAATGGCATTTGCTGTCGTTTGCTTTTTATCTCCAAACAATATGGTCACAGGTGGTGGCATTGGTATCGCATTGATTATTCACTACATTGTGACTTCATTGACGCTTGGAACGCTCATCATTTTGGTGAGTATTCCTTTTATTGTTTTAGGATTTGTCTATTTTGGGAAACAATACACCTTTAAAACGCTTTTAGCGATGCTTGCGACCTCTTTTTTTACTGATTTGTTTCGAGAAGTTTTACATCTCAAGCCACTTACTGATGACATACTTTTAGCAGCTATCTTTGGTGGTATGTTTATAGGGCTTGGTGTTGGATTGGTTATTAAAGGGCGATCTTCTACGGGAAGTACTTCCGTTGTAGGTGAAATCGTTGCGATGAAGAGCAAATTTAAAGCCTCAGAAGTTCTCTTAGCCATCGATGTGAGCATTATGCTTGCGTTTATTGTGGCGCACGGTGACATCAAAAAAGCACTCTACAGTATGATAGGTGTGTATGTGACTGCAAAAATGATCGATGTCATTTTGATTGGTCGTCCACCTCGAAAAGTTGTCCAAATTGTCTCAAATAATGTTGAAACGCTCACCGAACAAATCCGTGAACGCATTGAAGAGCATGGAACGGTCTTTACAGGTGTTGGGCTGCATCATCAGAAGCAGATTAAAACGGTGATTTTAGTTACCGTTGAAACATCAAAAATTCAGCTACTGAAAGACATTATTCGTGAATACGATCCAGAAGCCTTTTTGATTATCTCAGAAGCATCTGAATTTCTAGGAAGAGACTAATTATTAACATCTATTAAGGAGTACGTATGAGCATTTACGATTTTGAAGTCAAGACCATCAGCGGTGAAATCATCACTATGAATGCTTTTAAAAACAAGGTACTCCTCATTGTCAATGTAGCAAGTAAATGTGGTTTTACGGAACAATATGCAGGGCTTGAAAATTTATACCAAAAGTATAAAGATAAAGGGCTTGTCATTTTGGGTTTCTTTTCTAAAATTTTTATAAACGTATAATTAATAACATTTTTCTGTATTTCTGATATACTTTAAAAAAGTATAATTAAGAGTACAAAATGCTAAAAGCAACCGAACTCTCTACTTCTAATATTCCTCAAAAAGAAAAAATTTACAAAAAACATTTTGATACAGTGGATTCAACATATGCTAAAGAGCATTACGGCACTTATTTAATCTATAGACAAACAGCAGAGACAACAAAAATACATTCACGTATTTATATGTCATCAGCTAATAATATTGAATTTATTAAAGCCTTACAAGAGGCTGGTCATAAAAAGATACATTCTAGTAATTAAGTTTATAAAAAAAATGTGCTGGATTTATTTCCACAATATTCCAATTTTATAATAGTGGAATGACCCCACAACACTAGACACTCTTGAAACTGTTAATACGGTCGATAATGACCACATGAAACATCAAGAGGAGAAAGTAATTCCATGGCAAATAAACTATACACAGACGAGTTCAAACAAGAGGCAGTCAATCAAATTGTAAAAAATGGCTATCCCATTAAAGATACCGCACAAAGATTAGGAGTGCATCCTGATTCACTCAAAGCATGGATAAAAATCTATAGTAATCCTCAAAGTACCTCACAACACCAAGCTTCCAAAGATTTATCATCCGAGAATAGGAAGCTCAAAGCAGAATTAAAAAGAGTCACCGAGGAGCGTGACATTCTAAAAAAGGCCGCAGCGTACTTTGCCAAGAATCAAAAGTAAAGTACGCCTTCATTAAAGAGTATAAGCCATTTTATCCCGTGCGAAGAATGTGCAAAGCTTTGCAAGTCCATTTTAGTGGTTATTATGCATGGAATAAACAACCAGAATCAAAACGTGATAGAGATAATAAAGTGGTCTTGCAACACATTAAAGAGGCTTATGAACACAGTGGTCGTATCTATGGATATCGAACTGTTACCAAAGATCTTATAGCATCAGGTATCAGTGTGAATAAAAAAAGAGTCGCAAGACTTATGAACATAGCCAAACTCTTTGGTGCAGGTGTCAAACAGAAAAAACCTCGTTATAAAAAAGGGCAGAGACATTTGGCACATCCTAACCATCTTGGGCAGTGTTTCAATGTTCAAGAGCCAAATCACACATGGGTAACAGATATAACCTATATCAAAACACATGAAGGATGGTTTTATTTAGCGGTTGTATTAGACCTTTTCAGTAGAAAAGTTGCTGGATGGGCAACAAGTCATCGCATGACAACACAGTTAGCTCTAAAAGCTCTGGAAATGGCAACCTTTAGACAAAAACCACATCATGAAGTTATTGTACACTCTGATCAAGGATCACAGTATAGCTCTTACGAGTGGCAAGCACTCCTAAAAAAATACAACCTGATTCCTAGCATGAGCAGGCGAGGCAACTGTTATGATAATGCAGTGGCTGAAAGCTTTTTTAAAACATTTAAGCGTGAATGTGTCAAAAAACAGATTTATATTACACGAGAGGAAGCACAATCAGACATATTTTATTACATTGAAATGTTTTATAATTCAACCAGAAGGCATAGCTATCTTGGTTATATTTCGCCCAATGAATTTGAAAAAAGATATAATGAGAAATTAAATATGGCTTCGCAGAATTAGAGTGTGTCTACAAATGTGGGGTCATTCCACCAAAAAGGCTTTGAAACATAACTTTCGTGTTTCTAAAAATAACTTCTTGTTTATTATGTTTGAGTCTTCTTTATCAAGATAAAAGTGAGAGAAAGTTGTTGCTGCGGCAAAGAGCAAAATGAAGAGTAGAAAAATTGGAACAAAGGCTTTTTTCATAATCAAATATTATCATAATTATGAAAATATTTTTGAAAATTGTTAAATTAAATTACATTAGTTTTTTAATAAAAAATAACTCAAGCTACAAATTTTATTATAAAATATGCAAAAATAATTTGCATAAGAAGGCACAAAATGATAGGCAACAAGATCTGTTCCATGCTTCTATCTCAACAAAGGCTATTAGAAATTATTAATTTTCAAACGGATGTTGTTAAAATTGGACCAGATCTTGGAAGTATCATGACCCTTATTACACATAAAGCACAAGAAATGACACATGCAAAAGGAGCGACATTAGAGCTAGCAGAAGGTGAAGATATGGTTTATCGTGCTACATCGGGCAGTTTAGAACCTTTTTTAGGGTTGCATTTAAAAAAAGATTCTAGTTTATCAGGGCTATGTGTGAAAACAGGTGAAATTTTTTACAGTGAGAACACTCAAACAGATGATAGAGTCGATAAGGAAGCTTCTTCAAAAGTAGGTGCACTTTCAATGGTTGTTGTTCCTTTAAAGCACGATGAAGATACTGTTGGTGTTTTGAAAATAGTATCAGATAAAACTTCATTTTTCAGCGATCATGATATTTGTGTTTTATCTATTGTGGGCGATATTATGGCTTCATTGATGTATTATGCAGCTCGTTATGCGACAGATGAACTCTTTTATAAAGCTTCACATGATGCTTTAACAGAATTAAATAATCGATCCGCTTTTTATGATCAATTATTTCAATTAACTGCATTATCGAAACAAAAAACAATTAATTTTGCAATTGTCATAATTGATATGGATGGATTAAAATATATTAATGATACATATGGACACAAAGCGGGTGATGAAGCCATTAAAGAGTTTGCCAAACGTCTAAAAAATGTCTCGCGAGATGTAGATATAGTAGCACGACTTGGAGGGGATGAGTTTGGAATTATTTTGAAAAATATTACACATAAACATGAAATTGATCTTGTAATCAATAGAATCTCTAAAGGAATAGATCAAGATTTACTATTTGAAGACTATACACTCCAAATAGGAGGAAGTATTGGGTATGCTTTATTCCCAGAAGATTCTCAAGATTTACACAAACTTATTGAAATTGCAGATCATGCTATGTATGCACAAAAGCGCTTGCGAAAATCACTAAAAGAGTAAATAATTACAAAGGTAGTTCTGTTTCAACCCAATTACGGCCATTACTTTTTGCACGGTACAGTGCTGCGTCTGCACGTGCAATCATATCTTTTTCATGATCTTTTTCATGATAACTAGAAACACCAAAGCTAGCTGTACAATGACCTACATATAAAAATACCGTTGCTTCGATTAAGCCACGAAGTTTTTCTGCTAACATTGTTGCTGATGTTAAATCACTACTAGGGAGTAAAAGTAAAAACTCTTCGCCACCCCATCGACCAACAGCATCTTCAAGACGAACATTTGTTTTTAGGATATGTGCTATCTCTTGTAGTAAACTATCCCCTACTTGATGACCGTAAGTATCATTGACTAATTTAAAATTGTCAATATCCAGAAGGATAATCGAAAAGGTTAAATGATGGCGTTTAGCGACATGAAGATTATAAGCGAAAAGTTCATCTAATTTAAGACGGTTATACAGTCCTGTTAAACGATCTGTTATAGAAAGTTCTTCAGCTCTTTTTTTATCTGTTATATTATGACGAATAGCCATATACCCTATAAGTGATTTTTTCTCATCATATTGAGGGGTAATTATAGCTTCCACCCAGTAAACAGATCCATCTTTTCGCTTGTTTTTAATTTCACCAGTCCACGGAAGACCTTTCTTAAGAATACTCCACATACTTTTATATAATGACGATGGTATATCAATATGTCTAATAATATTGTGTTTTTCTCCAATTAATTCTTCTTTAGAATATCCAGAAATTTTACAGAAGGCCTCACTTGCTTCTGTAATTATTCCGTTAATATCTGTATTAGATATGATGACGTTGTGATCAATAATTTCCAAGTAGCGTTCTAACTCTAACTTAGATTTACGATATGCAGTAATATCACTAAAGGTAGCTAATACTGATGTTATCTCACTAAAATCATCAGAAAAAAGAGGCTGAGCATTAGTATTAACCCAAATAAAAGAGCCATCTTTTCGTTCAATTCCCATAATAATATTGCTCTGGATTTCTCCTGTTCTAAGTGCTTTACACGAAGGGCGATCTTCTATTGAAAATGCTGTTCCATCTTCATGAATAACATTCCATTTTGGATTTCTATTTACACTGCCAATCAGTTCACTTGCATTAACTTGTAACATCTCTTGCGCTGCAAGATTACATTCGAGAATCGTCCCATCTTTATTGATAACAACAATACCTTCTTGCATGGTTTGAAAAATAGAGCGGATTGCTGTTTCAGATTGAGAAAGTTGTTTTGTTTTTTCTTCAGCAAGACGATAAGCTTTCTGTCGTGTATGTTGTAATGCATAAATCCATGCACCCAAAATCATAGAAAATATTACACCTACACACAATTGAATGAATGGAATATAACGATTTAAGCCAATATCTAAGACTTCAATGGCTTTAAAATGTATAAGCCAAGGCTTCCCATACATATCAAGTAACTGATAAGAGCTCAAACGAGAATTATGTATGTGAGAAGCAGAATCATACAACTTATTTTCAAGTAGAGGTGTGTTTCCATCATAAATCTCAAAGTCCACTTTGATATAGTTAGAGTCTAAGATTCCTTGAAAGAGCTTTTTAGTATCAAGAAGAAGATACACAATACCTTTTGCATTTTTAAGACGATCTTCTATTGTGCTTGGTATTTCAATGGATTGATATATAGGGGAAAAAATAAAAAATCCATTACTTTCATCAGTAACTAATTCAACTTTATGTGATAGTGTTGGTTTTGCACGTGAAAATGCATCATAAATTGCATTTCTACGTATCTCTTCGGACGCCAAATCAAAGCCAAATGCTTTTTTATTAAGTTCGGTTAGAGGTTCAAGATAAGTAACAGGAAACATATTTTGAGATAAGATCTCTTTTTGTGTGACGGTGTAATCAGAAAATCCATCCTTACGAATATTATTTTCATGCGCTGTTCGTTCAGTATCTCTGACAAGTGGAGCATAACCAATAGCTCTAAATCCCAACAGTTCTTGATTAAGATTAGCAGCAGTAGCAAATTGTTGCCACTCTTCACGTGTCACATCTGCAGATGATTTGATAAAGGCTGCGGTACTTGAAATTAATTGAATAGATATGCTCAATTCTTTTTTAATTAAGCTTTGAATATGCATCGATGCATTTTCGAAACGGATTTGTTCAGTCTCTGTGATCCATTGATTACTTTTCCAAGCAGTTATTGTAGATAAAAGAAGACCTACAATAATTACTAACCATGGTAATATACTAGAATGCCAAAAGCGTCCCAAAACAGCCTCTTTTCTACATCAATTTACATAAAGATAAGTCTATCGTAACTTTTACGCTTTATCAAAGACTTTTAGCCTTGGCAACAGATGAATTCTTTGTATTTTCACTCTCAACTACCATTTTATCAAGTAAATTAAAGAGAGTAGAACTCGATTCTTCCATTTTTTTGAAATTATCTACAAATAATGCCAATTTACCAACAATCTGTCCTTGTTTTAGTTCACTCATATTTGTGAGTACATAATGATGTACATCGTGATGTGGCTTAGCCATTTGTGTATAGGCTTGAGTGTGTCCAAAACGCTCTTTAACAGCAGGATCTTGATACCATTTTCCTAAACGACATGTTGTATGATCAGAAAAAATTGCATCCTCTTTTTCATTGAGGATTGCTGAATATGCATTGGTTTTAAATACAATGTGATCGATTTTTGCTAAAGTTACAAATGTCTTATTTTCAAGTTTGTTCGATATCTTAGCTGTTTCATTTGCATCTTTGTTAAACGCACGAAGTGCATCTTCAAAATGGACGACATTTTCCCCACTGGTATTTGCAATCACGCTAATACGATCCGAGTTAGAATGAATATCATTGGTTTCTTGTTGTAGTGTTTGAATGGTCATAGCAATTTCTTGTGTCGCTTTTTGCGTACGTTCGGCTAATTTTCTAACTTCATCTGCAACAACCGCAAATCCACGTCCATGCTCACCTGCGCGCGCAGCTTCAATGGCAGCATTAAGTGCCAATAAATTGGTTTGATCGGCAATATCTTTAATCAAATTGACCACAGAGGAAATTTCAGATGTACGCTCACTAAGAGATGTGATCGCTTCATTGGTGCTGTTAAGAAGTTCTAAGAGCTCTTGAATACCTGAAGAAAGGGCTATAACAGTTTCCAAACTCTCATCTGATTTTTGTGCTGTTTGTTGAGAAACTTGTTTAATATGTGCCATTTCATCAATACTTTGGCTAAGATCTTGTTGCACCATTTTAATACCATTGTTACCATTGCCAAGGTCAGAAAATGCAGAAGAAAGTTCTCCTTTTGCTTTTCCTTTTTGTCCATCCAATATTCCTTTAACGCCTTCTGAAATATAACGTGCATTGACAGCAAAGAGCCCACGAAAACCTTCATTAAAGATATTACGATATGTTTTACCTTGACTTGCAGATTCTATAGATGTTTTCGTCTCTCTCATAAGAGCTTCCATCTGATCAAGCAGGTCATTAATTTCTAAAGCTATTTTGCCCATTGGTTTATTGGGATCAATATTGACGACACGAGGCTCTAAATTTCCATGTGCTGCATCGCGAATGACACTGAGTGTTTTTTCATACAACTCTGTATCACACACCATAGTCTTTCTACTACCAAAAAATGAACCTATTCCAACTCCTAAGAGAAGTCCTGATGTAGTCATACTCTCCGTATAACCTATAAAATAATTACTGACAGCAACACAAAGGAGAAGTACAAGGAAAATAGTTTTATAATCGCTGTAATGTGTTAGATAGTTCTTCATAACTGACTCCTTTTTGATTTAATACATCAGTAAGATAAGCTTGTGAAGCTTCCATCCCACCTGTTTTTTCAAGTTCCAAAAGTTTTGCATAAAGAGGTTGGATAATTTCCAATGCTTTTGGATTTGCTTTACGTCTGACAGAGTAATAGCCAATGATTTTTCCGGATGGGTCCGTTGATGCAGTGACATTAGCATAAACCCAATAATGACCTCCATCAAAACTCAGATTTTTAACATAAGCAAAGATTTCTTCTTTGTTTTTGACTTTATCCCATAAGAGTTTAAAAACGATGCGTGGCATATCAGGATGTCTAATGATGTTATGCGGTTTTCCAAGAAGCTCTTGCTCACTCGCTCCTACGATTTTCATAAAAGGTTCATTGCAGTAAGTGATCTTGCCATGGATATCGGTTTTAGAAACCAAAAATGCATCAGCACTTACACTGTGTTCTTTATTGGTAGATATAGGTATTTGCATACAAAACCCTTTCTATGATGGTATATAATCAAATAGAATAATTTAATAAAATATCTTTCATTACTTAAAAAAAGATACAGTAGAAAGCACCATATTCTACTGTACTATCAAAAACTATTTATTTAAATTCATTAAGTTTATTATTAAGGTTTTCAGCTAAACGAGAGAGATGATCTGCTGCAGCTGCAATTTCTTCAACGCTTCTGGCATTTTGAGAAGTGAGGGTGTTGATATTAGAGACCATGTCAACAATTTTATCAGTGTCTTGTGAAATTTTACGTGAATTTTGGGCACTGGTTGTGACAGACGTGACACTTGCCGTCATTACCTGTGTTGTTCCTAATATAGTTGTTTCAACTCCGTTAGATACATCTGATAGTCTTTGAATGTTCTTAGCGTTTCTACCCATCTGCTCAGATGAATCCATAATCGATTGAACAATAATATTAATGGTTGCATTAATCTCTGTGAGGCTTTTTTGGGTACGCTCAGCAAGTTGTCTTACTTCATCTGCAACAACTGCAAAACCACGTCCATGTTCTCCTGCACGTGCCGCTTCGATAGCAGCATTAAGTGCCAATAAGTTGGTTTGATCTGCAATGTCTGATATAACTGTCAAAACTTGTTTAACTTGTTCTGCATCATGACTCATTTGTTCAAGTTTTTGAGCAAGTGCTGTCTCTGCTTGGCTTGCTTGATCCATTTCTCCACGAAGTGTAATTACTTCATTTTTCGCGTTATCAAGTCTATTTCCTGCGTCAGTAATACTTTGTTTCATAGTTTCAGAAAGAGCTGCTGTCTCTTGTACGAAAGTTTTAATAGTATTGATTTCTTGTATTGTATTTTCTACAATTGCAGAGCTTTGTTCTGCATTTCGCCCTATTTGCATACTGGTTGTACTAAGTTCATGTGAAACTGAAGCATTTTCATTCGAAGAATTTTTAGCATCTATAATAGTATGTTCTAACGTCACAACAAGATTGTTAAAACTATCAACAATCTCTTTAATCTCATTATTCTTTTTATAGCTAATACGAAAATTTAATTCTTTTGTACGTACAAAATTAGTGATACTATCTCGAATCAAATGTACACCTTGCATAATATTATTTCGAATAAGAATGCTAATAAAAATTATTGAACTAATAATAGAGATTGAAAGAATGGTCATCACCATACTAGCATTTTTCTCAACTCCAGCAGCATGTGTTGACATCTTATGAGCAAGTTCTACATTGTATTGCATATGATCATCAAGTGCCGATGTCAATGTTTTAAGTATAGGACGTGCTTTGTTGAAAGCAACAGTTGCTTCAACTTTTTGTCCTGATTCAGAGAGCTTTAAAAGATCATCTACGAGTTTTTTAAATGCATTGAATGCCTCAATATCTTTTACTAAAAGTGCTTTATCTTTATCATCACTGATCATGCTTTCATATTTTTTAAACTCTTTTTCTATGTCTCCAAGAGATGCGATAATTCCTTCTCTAGATTTTCCATTTGCCTCTTTATCATCCTGGGTTATATGTTCCCACATAACCAGCCTTAATCTCAAAGCAAATACTGTTACATCATTAAGAGATAGAACGCTTGGTAGTGAATTTATAGTCACATAATTAGTTTCTTCATAGACTTGATCTATTTTATTCATACTGATACCAAAAATAGTAAAGGTTCCGATAATTGCTATGGCTAACATAACCATAAGTTGTTTTGAAATAGTCACCAATGACTCCTTTTATACTATATATAAATACAAAGCCTCCTAAGGTTAGGCATTTGCTTATAAATATTAACAATATTAGTTTTATAATAATATTAATATTTATAATACCATCATCTTCACTAAAAAAAATTGATATAAATCATGAGTCATACTTAATAATAAAATAATTTTAGATTATTGTGTAAAAACTTTTGATTTGATATTTCACAAGCACTCCAATTACACGAAATATATAACTATCACAAATTTAAGGTTAATATTGCCCTCATCATATCCTCGTTACAATAACTGATAATTCATTTCGTCTATTCTAAAGGTTATTTTGTGTCATTATTCATTATTGCTGATACCCACTTTGGTCATGATAATATTAAACTTTATGAACCCTTACGTGAAAGTATTGATGATGAAATGATGATTGATTTATGGAACAGTGTTGTCAATAAAGAAGATGAAGTCTGGCATTTAGGTGATTTTGCGTTTAAGTCCAAAGGCTGGGATTATGCTAAAGTGCTTAAAGGAAAAATTACCCTCTTAAAAGGCAATCATGATTTTAAAAAAAGCACAGCGTTTTTAAAAGAACATGGGTTTACTAGAGTGATTGATTCCATTGTGCTTGATATCCCTTTGGAAGAAAAGCAGATGATTGAGCAACGCTTACACGATACTTTCTCTCAAGAACTTTTAGATTCTTGTATCTGTTGGATTCAGGACTTTCAAGGTAAACGTATTTTATTTTCCCATTACCCCTGCTTTTATCATGATGTGTATGCCAAAGAGATTGAGAATGAGAGAAAAGCAGTTTTAGAAACTCTATTTGATTGGGGCCACTGTGATTTAAACTATCATGGGCATATTCACTCCAAAATCAACGAAGATAAACGTTGTGTGAATGTTGGTGTAGAACACACACAGTTTATGCCTTTAAAGCTCTCGTAAATAGCTTTAAATTATTAATTAGAAAATTATTCCATCAATGAAAGTTTTATGGAAGTGACTCAACATCAATTTTTATGTCAAACGCTCTATCTCCAAGCTTTAAAACCTTATTAAAAATCAGATCAGCATATATACTTTGCGGTAGATTGTAGTTACGACGAAATCCTTTGACCTCTTTGCCTTCAACAAGTGCTTTATCTAGTCTTTTTTGGATGCTCCCAGGAATTGAATTAACCGCATGTTTCTTTGTTACACGATCTTTTTGATAATAAGCTGCAGCATCTTTGACTGCTCCCCAAATAAACATAAATGTTTGTGAAATAGAAAAATGATTCAAACCTTCTTGAATAACAGTTATTGTCTTCGGGCCTGTATTTTCTATCAAGTTATACTCCGCTAGATTATACTCAAGGTATTCAAGGCATTCTTCTGTAGCAATATTTTTCCATAACATTAGCATATCAGAAAAATCAAAATCACTAAAATCAGGGGAATTCAACTCGGAAAACAGAGTAAATTCATCGGTAACATTTAGTCTAAATTGTGTTTCAAATGTTCTAAAACTGATGATTTTATCTCTTTCGATCCCAAAACATGACTCTTTATTCTCATCATCAAAGTAAATCCATTGTTTATCATACAAATATGAAATCAATTCTTTTGACATACTGCTTGTAGGTGAAAGTTTTGTTTTAATATGCAAAAAATTTGGTCGAATTAATGTAATATCATGCTCATCTTGTCCACTTCTGAGAATAGCAGCAATCGCAAGTTTTGTCTTTGGTGATGCCATCGTATAGTCGCTATTCGTATATGCTCTTTGTTTCGACTCAAAAATATCTTTATCAAGAATTTGTTGAAAATGATCTTGACAGTTATAACAGTAACATTTTCTATTCCCTATTGTATGGTGATCTGGCTACACTTATTAGGACACAGAAATGATAAGATTTCTACATAATAAGGAAGGATTGATAATATGGTCAACAAAGCTCAGAAATATACTCAAGAGTTTAAAAACTCAACAATACAATTAGCCCTCAATAGTGAAAAATCAGCCTATCAAATAGCACAAGATTTAGGGATGAGTGATAAAACACTGTATGCGTGGCTACGAGACTATAGGAAAAAGCATCACTTAATTTCTGAATTACCGAACCGAACTACCAATAGTTCACCCAAAGAAAGTCTTGAAGAGGAGAATCGACGACTGCGTAAAGAGAACTCAAAGTTGAAGATAGAGAGAGATATTTTAAAAAAGGCAGCGGCGTTCTTCGCGAAAGAAGCTCATTGAAGTACGCCTGGATTAAAGAGCATCGTAATGAATTCAATATTGCGCACATGTGCCATTTATTAGAGGTTTCTCGTAACTGTTATTATCGATGGCTTCGAATAGAGAGGCAAGAAGATATGGTATTAAACACCATGATTCAAGATATTTTTCTTAGCACTTATCAAACGTACGGCACACGCCGAATGAAAAAGAGACTTGAACAACTCTATGGATTGATCGTCTCTCGTAGACGTATTGCAAGGATTATGAAAAAACTTGGGCTAAGTTGTCGCAATAAACGTCGTTTTAGAGTTCTTACCACCAACTCCAATCATACCTATGCTATTGCCCCTAATCGAATTCAACAAGATTTTTATGCCTCAGTTCCTAATCAAATGTATGTAGGTGATATAACCTATATCCCGACACAAGAAGGATGGCTCTATTTAGCTGTCGTCATTGATTTATATTCAAGAAGAGTTATTGGTTGGTCTATGGATGCACATATGAGTGCAACACTTGTCAACGATGCGCTTTTTATGGCGCTTAAAAAACGCAATCCTCCGCAGGGTGTCATCTGGCATACCGATCGTGGCAGTCAATATGCTTCCGATGCCCATAAAGCCATGCTTAAAGAATATGGCATCGTCCAAAGTATGAGTGCTAAGGGAAATTGTTATGATAATGCTGTTGCCGAGAGTTTCTTTCATTCTTTAAAAACAGAACTTACGCACCATATGAAATTTGAAACAAGGAGCCAAGCAAATCAAGCTATATTTGAATATATCGAAGTGTTTTATAATAGACAGAGGTTGCACTCTAGTAATGGTTATTTGTCACCAGTGGATTTTGAAAATAAACTGTTACAAAACGATATGAGTGCCTAGACATATTTATTTCTGTGTATCATAAAGTGTTGACAGATCATCTTCACCTATTAAAAAAATTGTTGCAGAATTCTATGTCACAGATATTATCAGCGACACGCCTGAAAATATTTGGGAACGATGTAAACAACATGCGGGGATAGATAGAAATTCTTTTTTAGACTATTTTGCGGATAAGCAAATGGCATTTTCCATTGTGATAGATAATCTTAAAGTTTATGATAAACCCATCAATCCCTATAAAGAATTAGATGGTTTTAGACCACCCCAATCTTATATGTTTCTTGATACAAAACTTGAAAGTGTTTTATCTGGCTCTATATCTGCTTGAAGATCTATTTTCAAATAGTTAGCACTTACCAATTTAGCTATTTGTACAGCTCGCCTTTCTTCTAAGTCTTGCATTTGTATTAATATATTTTCAGGATATTTTGTACAATCCCTATTTTCTAGTCGCTTTGCAATTTCTGCTGGAGTATCAATAAGTAGGATAATAGCTGTAGGGCGTATTTTCTGAAAAATACTTTCTGATATCTTTTCAATATCCCCAAAAGCATTCATTAATACGAAGTGCCCATCTAAAAGTATATTTTTGGCTTCTATTTGTTGCAAGCCTAGCAAAAGTGCTTCTTGGTTTTCATCAATATTTTTAACACGTTTACCACTATTTGAAATTTTCTGTCCTTTATATCCTTTGATTATCTGGCTTGATGAAGATGTAAAAATATTTAGTCTTTGCGCAACTTTATTGCAAATAGTACTTTTCCCGACACCATGAATGCCTGCAACAAAGAAAATATTGTAATTTTTCAAAAGGAACTCCTTATTGAGCATACTGAATATTTTCTGCTTTTAATATCTTTTGAAAAAGAGCATCATCTATTGCTCGTATTGATTGTATATTGCCATCAATCCCATTTTCCTGAAGCCACTTTCTACCAATTGGCCTTTTAAAATGTAAAACTTGCCTAAATAACATTATTCTAGTTTCTTTTTCAGACATGTTGTCAATTTCAGCTCTTGAATAAACCGTCCTTTTTGAAACGATAGTTGCGATTTCATCAGCATCGACTGAATTCTTAAATTTTTCTACAATACCAATAGTTGTAATGGCCATTTTGTCAGTAGATCGATAAAAGAGAACAATATCGCCTTCATTCATCTGTTTGGTCGGGGTATGGCACAAGTAAGCCTTTTTAATAGTGTTACCCGTTGCTGTAGTATCTCCAAATAAACTGAGTTGTCTTCTTTCTTGAGCTTCGGGGAATAATATCTGATGATATTTGGGGATTATGGGAACTATATATTTTTTGACTGCATTGCAAATGAAAAATGGATGATATCTTTTATAATACTCAAAGGGACTATATAATAACCTCTTTGGGGGTATACAAGGTACCTCTTTCACATAAACTTCATCTCGATTGAGTTTACATAATCCAATACTATAAAAACCAAACTCATCACATAAATCTCGTAAATGATCATGGACATCAGGTCTTATTGTAAGATACACATGCCTATGTTTATTTCGGATAGCATGTTCAAAAGCCATTTTGATCATGCTATCCGATTTTTCTTCCACGGACTTTTTCTCCAACTTTAAAAGTACAAAGTTTTAAATTTTTCCCTTCCAGAATTATGTCTTGCGTCACTTGCTCATCTGTTTCTTCTTTGTAAATCAAAATAGCGGAAAGATCATTTTTATTCATGACACACCAAGCTTTTCTGCCTTCAGCACTCTTTTCCTGATACCAATCGTTGAATTCTAAGTATGAATCCCTCAATGAGTAAAAAAAAGGTCCTTTATAATCTATATTGTGCAAAGGGACATGCGAAATATTAGGAAGTTTTACTTCAATAACATTATGCATATTTTTCAAAAAGGTTAATGCTTGAAGCACATAGTGCACTTTGTCTGATATGCCTAGCTGCTTAGCTTTATTATGAATCTTTCTATCTTCGGTTACTAAAATATGTGCGGCCGATTGAAAAATAGCGTAGAGGATTAAATTATCAATTCGGTCATTATCTTTTTTTGCAGATAGCCCAAGCTCAATAAGTTTTTCATCTGTTGGAATGGGTGGCGATTCTAATACAGGATATTTTTTAGTTTTTGAGAGTAACGTTTGTTTTCTATTATCATTTTTATCTCGTTGCAAATCATCAATAGAACCAGGATGAACAATAATCTGATGTTTATTTTCGATGGCAACTTTAGCAAAATCAGAGTACGCATCACATAATATACCACACGTATCTTCCAATGGAATAAGAATATTAGTATCAATTAATATTCGCACTTACTTGGGTCCATTATAAAATATCCAATATTTTAAATTTAATTTCCTGAATTGTAATGCTTATTTATTTTCAACTTTTTCATACGTTATTTTATTATATACAATATTCTGATTAGTTTCAAGGTTATCCTAATATTTAGTGATAATCATAGTTAACATGTATTAATACCATAGCAATAATATTTAAATATGCACCTATTTTAATTATACTTTTTTTATTGTTGTAATAATTAAAAACATGAAAAATAATTGTACTTTTTCTCAGAATTTCTAATTATACTATTTAGGGTAAATTAATCATTCAAACAATCATTATTATAAGGGTTATAAGCTAATTATACTATTTATTGATTTTAGAAAAGTTAGTCCATGCAATCAATTTATGAATCAAGAGCCCTTAAATGAAGAAGAGATCAAAAGTTTTTGTTCACTGACATATAGTGTTACATTTCCTATGTTTTCCAAAATCGATGTCAATGGTGAAAATACCCATCCACTCTACAAATACCTCAAAGAAGCCAAAAAAGGGCTCTTTGGCAGCGAAGCGATTAAATGGAATTTCACCAAATTCTTAGTTGATAAAAACGGTACAGTGATCAACCGCTATGCCCCAGCAACAAAGCCTGAATCGTTAGAAGTGGATATTTTGATCTATTTATAAACTCAAAGAGATTTTAACAATATAAAATCCACCAAACATCAACCATACAAATAAAATACTCGCCAAATAGATAGGTTTCATTCCTACATTTTTGAACTTCTCTATGCTCGTTTCCATGCCCAAAGCACTCATTGCCATTGTGAGTAAAAAAGTATCGATAGCATTGATATTGCATACCACTGTTTGAGGTAAAAGATCAAGTGAGTTAAACCCTGCCACGACAATAAACCATACTGCAAACCACGGAATCATGATCTTATTTTTCTGCTTTTTCGCTATATCTTGTGAGCTTTGAAGGAGCCAAATACCTAAAAATACAAGAAATGGCGCAAGCATCATCACGCGGATCATTTTAACGATCACGGCTGTTTGAGAAGCTTCTTCACCCAGTGCATTTCCAGCAGCAACGACATGTGCTACTTCATGAAGCGTTCCTCCAATGTAAACACCCATCTGTTCAGGTGTTAAAGGTATCACTCCCATGGTATAAAGACACGGATACAAGAACATAGCGATCGTTCCAAAAACAACAACAGTAGAGACAGCAATGGCACTTTTATGCGCTTCTGCATTCACTACTGGCTCTGTCGCCAAAACAGCAGCAGCCCCACAAATAGAGCTTCCAGCACTGGTTAAGATGGTCGTTTCTCTGTCGAGTTTTAGCCATTTTGTTCCCACTATATAACCAATGATAAATGTAGAAGTCACCACCATAGCACTGGTTGCAATACCTGAAAGTCCTACAGCTTGAATGTTAGAAAACGTAATACGAAAACCATATAAAATAATGCCCGCTCTCAAAAGCGTTTTTGTTGAAAATAAAATTCCACTCACCCACTCTTTAGGCAGTTTAGAACGCAACGTATTGGCATAGATCATGCCTAACACAATACCAATAATCAAAGGGCTAATTCCTAAATGTTGAAAAAAAGAAAACTCTCCAAGATAGGTTGCGGACATTGCAAAAAGGGCAACAAATAAAATACCACTCAGTGTATTATTTCGATTTTCTCTTTGAAACATATATATCCTTAAATCGTTTTGGAAATTATAAAATGTTTCTTTTGACAAGTAAAATAAATTATATTCGATATAATCATAAATATTTTTAATTATGGAGAGGGTATGACCTTTCAAGAATTGAGATTTTTTTATTATCTCTGTGAAGATTCGCATATCTCTAACTTAGCACAGCAACTGGGTATTACCCAATCAGCCATTTCTCTTTCGATCAAATCTCTCGAATCTCAAATAGGAGAGCCTCTTTTTGATCGCATTGGTAAAAAACTTGTCCTTAATGAAACAGGAAGGCTTTTTAAAGAAAAAACCTATTCACATTTTTTAGCTCTCAATGATGCTGAGAATTTTTTCAAAAAAGACAAAATATCGGGCATTTTAAACATTGCCTCTAGCAAGACGATCGGTGATTTCATCACACCCCATATTGTATTTGATTTTCTGATACAGCATGAACATGTCAATATCCACAAAGACATTCAAAATTCTGCACAGATTATTCATATGCTTAAGAATGGGCTAATTGATATGGGTTTTATCGAATCTTCGTGTGATGAGATCGATCTCATTAAAGAGCCTATTGGAAATGATGAGCTTATTGTTGTGAGCAGTGACGCTTGCCTTGGGGAGGGAGATTTTTTCATTGATGAACTTTTTCATAAAAAATGGATTCTAAGAGAAAAAGGCTCAGGAACGAGAGAAATCTTTTTAGATGCGCTTGGTGACATTGCCAAAGAACTCAATATTTTTATGGAGTTTTCAGAATTTGAAGAAGCAAAAACTATTTTGCTGAACAATCCTCAAACCATTACCTGCCTTTCAAGAGTTGCGGTTGAAAGTGAACTCAAAAGAAAAGAACTCTTTGAAGTGAAACTCATCAATCTAAAAATTGACCGTACGTTTTACCTCGTATATCATAAAAATAAATACCACACCAAGCTTTTTAGTCTCTTCAAAGCGTTTGTTCATACAAAAATAAAGCCCATATAAATACAAATCTATATGGGCATATCTCTTACATTTTATGCTCTTTTCGATACGCGATGATCTCATCAATACTTACAATAGGAAAATCATGTTGCGCCGCAAAATGATAAATGGTATCACCTACTGCCATCGTACCATCAGGATTGGTTAGCTCACACAAAACAGCATAGGGAGAAAGATTGGAGAGTCGCATCAAATCAACCGATGCCTCCGTATGTCCCTCACGTTCTAAAACACCATTGCTACGTGCGCGCAATGGAAACACATGACCCGGAGAGACTATTTTCGCTTTACCCTCAGGATGAATGGCTGCTTGAATAGTCGTAAGCCTGTCTTTTGCACTCACGCCTGTGGTAACACCATCTTTTGCTTCAATAGAAACCGTAAAGCCTGTATGAAATTTAGATTGGTTGTGGGTGACCATCATAGGGAGAGAAAGTTCGTCGACCTTTTCAGGTGGTAAACATAAGCAGACAATGCCACTGCATTCACGAATAAGAAGAGCCATTTGCTCGGTACTTAATGAACCTGCATGGAAAATAATGTCCGCTTCATTCTCGCGGTCATGTCTATCCAAAACGATCACACCGCTTTGGTTTTGAAGCGCAGCAATAGCTTGCTTAACATTGTGGTGAAGGGAAGTTCCCTTACAAATTTGATTCATGGTATACTCCTAAATATGAGTAAACTTACCAGAATCAGGGCATATGAAATATAGGCACCAGACTTTGTCATAAACAATGGCAATATGGACTACATTCTCTCTCATCCGGACTTTAACCGTTGGTTTTGGAATTACACCAAATCTGCTTGACCTTTTAATGCTAGCATTAAAAGCGCTCGCGGACTCTCTTTGTTACAAGATTACCGCCAGTAGGGAATTGCACCCTGCCCTGAGAAATAAGTTTCGCAGGAATTATACTCCACTCTTCTTAAAAATGTCACACCTAGTTGAGATGTGTCTTAGAAGTTTGCTATAATTTCTAAAAAGAGACCATATGAAAGACCTCATCACTAAACTTCCTAAAGCGGAACTGCACCTACACATCGAAGGCTCACTTGAACCTGAGCTCATGTTTTCTTTAGCGCAGAAAAACACTATTTCTCTTCCTTACAAAACGATTGAAGAGGTCAAACAAGCATATAACTTCACTTCATTGCAATCCTTTTTAGACATCTATTACGCTGGTGCGAATGTACTCATCAACGAGTCTGATTTTTTTGATCTTACATGGGCATATCTGCTTCGATGTCATGCTCAAAATATCTGCCACACAGAGATATTTTTTGACCCACAAACGCATACATCACGTGGCATTGCATTTAAAACGGTGATCGATGGCATAACAAAAGCCCTTCAAAAGGGTGAACAAGAGTTAGGTATTAGCTCATTTCTCATCATGTGTTTTTTGCGACATCTTAGTGAAGAAAATGCTTTTGAAACGCTCAAAGCATCACTTCCGTTTAAAGATAAAATCATCGGTGTGGGTTTAGACTCCAGTGAAGTAGGTCATCCACCTTCAAAGTTTCAGCGACTATTTGTTGAGTGTAAAAAAGTTGGCTATAAAATCGTAGCCCATGCTGGTGAAGAAGGTGACAGCTCGTATATCTGGGAAGCCATCAACCTTTTACAGGTAGAACGCATTGATCATGGTATTCGTTGTGACGAAGATGAATCCTTGGTAAAATTGCTCATCGAAAAACAAATACCTCTTACCGTTTGCCCTCTTTCTAACGTTAAACTAAGAGCAGTGAAAAACATGCAAGAGCACAATATTTTAAAACTTTTACGACAAGGCGTTTTAGTCACTGTCAATTCAGATGATCCTGCGTATTTTGGCGGATATGTGAATGAAAATTATGAAGCGATTTGTGATAATTTAGACCTTAGTAAAGAAGAGCTTAAAACCTTAGCTTCCAATAGTTTTAAAGCTTCATTTTTAAGCGATGAGAGAAAAAAACATTTCATCAATCAAATCTCACAGTATTAGAAAAGGGCACATCTGCCCTTTTTATAAACCATAAAAATAGATCCCATTTTTACCTGCATCCTTCGCACGATACATTGCAAAATCCGCTCGTTTTAAAAGTTCATCTTGATTTTTTTCACTACAATCAAAAACTACCACACCAATGCTTGCTGTACAAAGATGCTCAACTAACTGCTCTTCATTCTTATCATGGGAAACATTAATACTATAATACTTTGATAGACTATGACGAATTTTTTCGGCTACTTTTTGTGCTTGTGCTATGGATTCATCTTCATTTTTATGTAGCGTGCTAAGAATTACAACAAACTCATCACCACCAAAACGTGCTATGGTATCTACCTCTCTGACACACTCTTTGAGTCTCTCTGCTACTTGACACAATAGTAAATCTCCTATACTGTGTCCATAGGTGTCATTGAGTGATTTAAAATTATCCAAATCCAAAAAGAGTAATGCACTATGATGATGGTTACGTTTCATTTCCGCTAATGTATAATTCAAACGCTCTTTAAGTAACAGACGATTTGGTAATTTTGTCAATGTATCGTAAAATGCTAATTCTTGGACTTTATCTTGCATCGCTTTTCGCTCCGTTATCTCTCGCGTAATGCCATGATATCCTATGATTTCACCTTTTTTATTTCGTTCAGGCTTTGCGACAATTTCACCCCAAAGGATTCTTCCATCTTTACAGACATGCTCTATTTCGTAGGTTACAAAATCTGTACGAATACCTTTTCGTTCTGCCTCTTGCCTTTGCTCTATCTTTTCCATAATCGTTTTGATACCATCAGGCGTAAACATTTCAAAAACATGTTTTCCAACAACTTCATCGGCGGTGTACCCTCTAAATTTCTCATCAGCAGGACTAATATAGGTAATAAACAGATCTTTATCTGTCCGCCAAATCACATCAGTCACCTCTTCGGTAAGCCGTCTATAAAGCTCTTCGCTCTCTTTGAGTTTTGTTGCAGCCATACTTTTTTCAATGGCTATACTTGCAAGATTAGCAGAGTGTTCTATGAGCAATTTGTCTGACTCTTGAGGCGTTTGAGGTGATGAATGGTAAATAGCAAATGTTCCTAAAACACTACCATCTGATGCAAAAATAGGTTCTGACCAGCAGGACTTAAGTCCTGCACGAAGTGCTAATGCTTTGTACTCTTTCCAATAAGGATCTGTTGCAATATCTTCCACGATTACACACTCTTTGATGTATGCGGCTGTTCCGCATGAACCCACACCTCGTCCTATTTTAACATTCATCAAAGCTTCGTTATAAAAATCAGGCAAACTTGGAGCGATGACCTGTTCAAAAAACTTACCCTCTTTATCGAGTAAGAGAATACTGCATAGCATACGGGAATTTTGTTCTTCAACACCCTCAATAATTGCTTCTAGTACCCTTGATAAAGGCACCATTTTTGCAATCATCTCAAGAATATTATTTCGATAATGTTCTCGTCTTTCCGCTGCTTTTCGATTTTTGATTTCACAATTCAATCTATAATACCAATATCCAAAGAGTAAAAACAACAGTGCAACACCAATACTATACTTAAGCAATGTTTCCACACGAATACCTTGCTCAATTCGCATACCGAGCCAACGACTATAAATAATGTCAGATTCTTCAGATGAAATGGAAGACATAGCTTTTGTCATAATAGACGCAAGTTCTTTGTTGTTTTTTGGAAAGGCAAAACGGTGTTGGCTGGAAAATTCCGTTTGTCCAGAAAAACGAAGTTTCTCAAAACCATTGGTTCGTATTGTATAATTGATAGCACTCATATCACCCACATAGGCATCTGCTTTTCCATCACGTACAAATGTTAAGGCTTCTATGATACTTTTTACCAAAATGAGCTTTATTTGTGGATAATTCTTTTCAAGTACTTCTTGTGTAAAATAGCCTTTTTCAACTGCGACACGTTTTCCTACCAAATGGCTTAATTGACCTATAAATTCACCTTCTGCATTATCGACTATCATTGTTTGAGTATCACGATAGGGTTCAGAAAATAAAAAATATTTGAGACGTTCAGGTGTTTGAACGATGCTGGTGAGTACATCAATTTCACCTTGTTTGCCCATCTCAATCACTTCATCCCATGATTTTCCTTTAACGATCTCAAAATGCACACCCAGTTTTTGTTCGACAAGACGCAAATAATCTACAGCCATGCCAACATAGTTTCCATTTTTATTGTGCCACTCATAAGGAGCATATTCAAAATCCATACCTACACGAATTGTCGGATGTTCAATGAGCCATGTCTTTTCTTGCTCTGTTAATTGCAAATTAATTTTTCGTGATTTTGCAGTAATATCTGCAAAAAGAGATGCAGGAGTAAGGAGAAAAAGAGTGCACAAGAGATAAGCGAGAAACAATTTCATTGTTTTACCTCCTTATCTTTGCTTCTGTACTTAGCATAAATCGTCTTTAGTAAAAAGACTCTTAAGTATCTATGACTGGTATGAAAAGGATCACTATTAACATGATTCAGTAACATACCTCATCATCTTATTATCATTTATTTTGAAACAAAAACATTGACGCAATTTTTTCCAGCACTTTTTGCTTCATACATAGCATGGTCACACTGGCTTATCAGTGTATCAAAGTTGCTCGTAGCGCTATAAGCACACAATCCAAAACTGCACGTTATTGAGCCTATCGTCTCAAATTCTGTTTGGGTAATAATAAAACGTATCTTTTCACAGGCTATTTTTGCCTCTTCAAGACTGACATTTGGCAAAATGAGTAAAAATTCCTCACCACCCCATCGCCCAAACGTGGCATTCACGCGAATAGCACTTTTTACAATTTTAGCGAGATGCCTAAGAACCTCATCTCCTACATTATGCCCATACGTGTCATTGATGTTCTTAAAGTTATCGATATCAAACAATGCCACACATAGCGATGTCTCATAGCGGTTTGAACGTTCTATCTCTCGTTGAAGTATCTCTTTTAATTTACGTCGATTGTACGTTTGTGTCAGTTCGTCTTCTTCAGCAAGTTTTTGCAGCTTGGTATAAGAGGTATACAGAGCTAATTCCATGACATACACAACAAATGTTAATAACCCTAAAGAGAAGACATATCGAAAAAAAGCAACTTTATCCCAAAGTCCTTGTTGCCATACTCCAATCCCTTTATGCGCCATCCAAAAGACGCACCCATACAACGCGAGTGTATACAAAAGGCCTTTTTTATGACCGTTTAGATTGATTGCAATAATACAAAAAAAGATATTCCATATTAGGCCAAAACTCTCATTTTTATTAAAATACGTAAACGCCACAAAGAAAATAAAAAAGTAGCTAGTGACAATAAACGTACTGAGTTTAATACGATGTGTTCGTCTGAGAAAAATCATCGATGCTATAGAGATAGAAAAACCAATAGTATCTATCAATGCAATCGTGTAATAGTGTAAGAAAAAAGCATTATAAAAAAAGAAAAATCCAAATGTAGACGCACCTAAAGCTGCAAAAATCATGACGAGCGAATATTGCCTACTGGCATAGGTATTAGGTGATATCCGATTTGAAACAAAAATTCGATGAAAAAGATGAGACATCAACACTACTCCAAATAATCCTCATAACAAAGCATTAGCCACTATATCGGATAAAAGCTTTAAAACTGTTACATTGTATGCAAGATACATCATAACATTTTATTTTTCATACGGAATACTCCTTGCAACTCTCATGAAAAATGATCTAAGGAGTATGTGATGGATGAAAAAGAGCTCAAAAAAGAGCTTGCGCGATTAAAACGTATAGCAGTTGAAATTGCAGGGGAAATTCACGATATTGTTGAAGATACCCTCTGGATCAAATACAAAGAACTCCCCATTCTTTCAGCCAAAATTGTTGAAGCGATCAAAGAAGCAGAAGCGTTTAAAGAAACATACCACCTTTAATGCGACAACACCCACTGAGAGATTTTGCTCACAACTTCTTGTTCAACACCGTTAAAACCATGATAGCCAAAAGCATTACAAGGATCACCCTTTGTCTGTCCACCTTCAATCGCAATAAGCTCTTTGGAAGAGGCATTGAGTTTACTCATCAGGGAAGGAACCAAATCAAATGAACAATGCGAACAACCATCATTTTGATGGTGTACTACTAAAATGGGTTTTGTAATTTTTTCAAGATCCATTTTGGTAACGGCTTTACTTTTGGCATCAGAAAGAATAGTGGATGTTAACACAAACCCATGAATAGCTTTTTGTTCTGTCAATTCTGTTGCTGCATACGCAACGGATTGTGTACCTCGACTTGTGCCAACCAGCCAAAGAGGAGCTGTTGTTTGCGTCTGAACCCATGCGACAATAGCGTTTATATCTTGTAAATGTTCTTTTGTCTGGCGAAAACTATTAAGATAAGGCTCACTTTGGCGATCACTTGGAGCATCAACAATAACAACCATCAATCCTTCTTTAACAAAAAGCTCACGTGTTCGGATCAAAAAGTTACCTTCACCCCAACCAAACTTTCCATCACTGGTAAGTTGAATCCCACCATGTCCTCCTGCAAAAAGAACAACAACTGCTTTTGGTACATCTGGAGAAAGAACCAAAAGACGCTCACTTACATTACTACGTGTTGGAACATCGATAACTTTTGGAAGAATATCCGCACATAAAGAGAGAGTCATTACAATCAAAATGGTCAAAAAACGCATAGCTTACTCCTGTTTTAGAGTTCTTTTTTCAACGGCTTTCGCTTTTAAAATCGTATGAGGTGTTTGAAGCTCAAACGTTTCACCCTCATCAATTTTTTCTAATGCAATTTTTTTACCCTCTTTCACAATTTGAGCATAGCACTCTTTTTGTTCGCGGGTTGGTTCTTTCGAGTTGAGCGCTAGAGTATATGAAGAGAGTAATTGTTCTTTTTTAGCAAGATTTTGTCTGGTTTGAAAATGAATTTGCTCTTGAAGTAAGCTCACTTGACGTGATTTTTCACGATGTAGAAGTGCTATTTTATCATTGTATTGGCTTTGCAATATGCTGATCTCATTTTTCCATAAAGAGAGTTTTTCATCGATAGAACGTTTAGCAAAAAGACGTTTTAGGTGTTCCAATGATTCCTCTTTTGAACGCAATATTCGCCCAGAAATAAGGGTGTAGCGCTCCATCATACTATCGATGCGTTGAAGCATCTCTACACTATCAGGAAGTATCATTTCTATCGCGGCTGATGGAGTAGAGGCTCTTAAATCAGCTACAAAATCACTAATCACATAATCGATTTCATGCCCCACCGCAGAAACAATTGGTGTTTGTGAAGCAAAGATCGCATCGGCTACCACTTCTTCATTAAATGCCCACAAATCTTCCACAGTCCCGCCCCCTCGTCCCACAATAATGACATCGACACCCAATGTATCCGCTTTCGCGATATTGCTAGCAATGGAAAATTTTGCACCTTCTCCTTGAACAAGTGTATCGAGTAGAGTGATTTTGACCAGTGGCCAACGCTTCGTCGCAACGCGAAGCATATCTTGGAGGGCTGCCCCTGTTCCTGATGTGACAAGAGCAATATGACGTATAAAACGAGGCAGTGCTTTTTTACGTTCCACATCAAAATAGCCTTTTGCACCAAGCTTCGCTTTGAGTTGCTCGTAGGCTTTTGCAAGTGCTCCGCTACCTGAAGGTTCCATCATCATACAATTAATCTGATACGTTCCTCTTGGTGAAAAAACGGAAATAGAGCCATGAATGACAACTGCCATTCCCTCTTCAACTTGAAATTTTAATGCCTTGTTGTTTCCCTTAAACATCACACACGAGATAGAAGAATCAGCATCTTTGAGGATAAAATAGAGGTGACCTGAACTGTGATACGTAGGTCTCGAGACTTCACCTTCTACACTCACATGTAAAAAGGTGGTCTCAAGCAGTGACTTGATTTGATTGTTTAAACTTGAGACGCTTAGTGTTTGGTTCATTAACGTTTTTTAGCAATAACCAATGTTGAAATATCCATTGAAAAACTTTTAACAAATTCTGTTTCAAAACCAGCAACATCGAGCTCTTTTTGAAGCATTGATGGCGTTAAAAAACCTTCAATAGAGTTTGGAAGATACTCATAGGCCTCTTTATTTTTAGAGATAATTCCACCTAAAATTGGTAAAACTTTATTGAGATAAAAATCTTTGAGTGCAAAGAAAAAGCCTTTTTTCTCATCTTTTGTAAATTCCAAGATGACAACATAACCACCCTTTTTAACTACACGTGCAAATTCGCTAAACGCTTCTTGACGTCTTACCACATTGCGAATACCATAGCTGATACTTAAAATATCTGCACATTCATTTGGTAGAGGAATTTCTGTCGCTTCAGAAATAACAAATTCAAACTCAGGAAATTTTTGCTTGCCAACATCAGTCATACCGGTGGAAGGATCAACACCTAAAATCTTACCGATCTCGCGCCCTGCTTTTTTAGCTTGCTTTGCCCAGTAGCCCATCATATCGCCAGTACCACATGCAACATCCACAATTAACTCAATAGGCTTAGAATAACGTGCAAACGTTTCATCACACGCTTTTTTTCTCCATTGTATGTCAATCCCCATACTTAAAACACGGTTTGCAGTATCATAGGTTCCTGCGATTTCATTGAACATCTGCACGATTTTCTGTTGTTTGTTTTCGTTATTCTCCAAAGCAATTCCTACATGTAAAATATCTGCCAAGAAATTGGCGAGTGCTTAAATTCTGCCTCGCATGAGGCTAGCTTGAGTGCCCTAGTGGCAAACGTAGCACCAAAAGCAAAGCTCTTGGTGCGTATGTCAAGGTTAAAACAGTCCAGCAACCTGCTGTGCAATTTTGTCTTCTAAGATTGGAGTTGCCTCATAAAGGTTCAAGTCCATTTTCGTTGCTTCTGCAAACATCATAGTGCGATGTTCGATGAAATCACTCTCATACGATTGGGAGCTTGAAGAGTAGCTGTTGCTGTACATTTTACCACTCGCATCTGCATCACGAATTGGTCCACCAAAGCTATTCATCGTACCTGATTTTTGTCCATCTCTAATGCCAGCTTGGCCGCCTACGTTACCCGTACTTGCCATAACTTTGCCTTTCGCTTTTTCACGAATAACAATGTCAACTTGCATTTGATAGATAGTATCTTCTGTTGCTTTTCCAATCAAACCACCGACAACGGCACCACCAAGTCCAGCAAGAGCCATGCTTCTGCCATTACTTCCTGAGTTTGCGATAGCACCAGCAGCACCACCCATTAGAGCACCTGATGCAACGTTGTTTTCGCTCTTTTTATTACAGAATAAAATATTTGTCATCAACACATATGTTGCTTTTTCAGGATCATCGACAATGGTATATCCTTTAGCATAAAGCGCTTGGACAATACGGTTTTCTAAGTTAATTTGTGTTCCACTTGTATTTTTAGTAGAGATAAAAACGGTTCGTTTTTCTTTCGCTACAGGGTTAATAAAAACACTCTGTGTCATACGTGCACTTGTTTGAAGTTCACTTGTTGCACATCCAGTCATTAAAACAAGCGCAGCACTCATTGCAAGTCCTACGTGTACTGTTTTTTTCATTGCTCATCCTTATTTAAAAAATAGGTGCGATATTGTACCGCAATATCCAAAATTATTATTGAAATAGTATCAGTTCAATGCAAATGAAGTGTTAATAAAGCGCCTTTTTCAGCCTTTTGGCTATACGAAACTCCTCTTTTTTAAGATACTTTTTGACAAAAAAAAGTAGCGGCATTTCACTTTTTTTTAAAAGATAAAATCCACTCTGTTCACGTAGAAAAAAACGCATATCTAGAAGAAGTGTTGCATAGGCTTTGTGCTGTACAAACTTGAGTAATAAGACTCTATCATTACACCGAAAAGGAAAAAATGCATTCAAAAGTCTCTCTCTTAAAATCGGATCAAAAATAACCGTAGAAATCATAAGAAGATAACAGATATTTTCAGCTCTCTTGCAAAGATTTTTAACCGCTTTGGCATCATCCTCTAAAAGAAGCTCCACTTCACGCTCTAAAAACTGCATCTCACGATACAAAAGAACTTTGAGCACTTTTTGAGTACTCATACCAGAACTAAAAGCAAAATCAAATGGTTTTGTACCTAATTTATCGCATCTTTTGTACACTTCTAACAGTGAAAAATTATAGTTTTGAGGTAGTCCAAATAAGGAGAGATAGCGGTTTTTGTAACGCTTATCGTCACTTACATCTGCGCATAAAAATGGATGTAGATCTTTTTCGAATGCTTCACATTCTTTAACTGTCTGAAAACGAGCGCCTAAGATAGCAAGTCGTTTGGAAGCATCAGGATGATTTTCAACAAAGACTTGTTGTAGATTTTTTTTATACTGAGAAGAAGTGGTGAGGATAGACTTTACCACTTCTTTAGGATTTTGAATAAGATACCGTCGCTTGATGGTGCACTTCTTCACATCAGTGCTTTAAAACTGCTTTTCCATCACAGGGATAACCTGTTTTTTACGACTTAAAATGCCATCTACCCACATCTCATGATTGACAAGTTTTGTGTTAAATGCATTTTCAATTTTACTTTCATCATCGCTAACAACTAAGAATTGTGAACCTTCGATCATAATGTCAGTTAAAAGAAGCATGACGGTATGACGAGACCCCTCTTCTTTATACGCTTTTATGTCAGCAAAAAGCGCTTCTTTCATGCCATCGAATACTTTAAGGTCAACCACTTCTAGCTGACCAATACCGATTTTGTTTCCGCCCATTTCAAAATCTTTGTAATCGCGAAGTAACAATGCACGTGGGGTTGCTCCAACCACAGCTGATTTGACTAAGAACATCTCCATACCAAGCGCTTTAAAATCTTCTACGCCTGCAATCGCTGCTAGTTCTTTAACGGCTTTGGTATCGGCTTTGGTACATGTTGGAGATTTGAAAAGTACAGTATCACTTAAAATTGCCAACATCATTGCACCTGCAATATTTTTTGGAATTTCAATCTTATAGTGATCATACATCTCTTTGACAATAGTATTGGTACAACCAACAGGGCGAATCCAACATTCAAGAGGTGTTGTTGTCGTGATGTCGCCTAGTTTATGATGATCTACAATACCTAAAATGTTTGTCTCTTTAAGATTGTGTGGTGCTTGTGCAAGATCAGAATAATCAGTAATGTAAAGATTATCACCTGAAAAATCATTTTTTAACAAAGGTTTTTCAAGTCCAAAGGTCTTTAAAATAAACTCCGTCTCTGGGCTAATTTCGCCTTGACGTGCAGGAGTACATGCTTCTCCAAGCTGTGTTTTAAGATAAGAAAGAGAGATCGCTGAAACAATAGAATCAGAATCGGGATTAATATGTCCGCAAGCATACGTTTGCATCAAAATGTCCTTTAATTTTTTTGTGTAATTATAGCCGATTGTACCCACTTTTTTGAAATAATCTCTTTTGAAACTTCATTGTCTGTTTTATTTAACACTAATTTTATACTCACCTATAATAATTTAATTTCAATTTTTTATAAGGATAATATATGATAGACCAGAAATGCCTCTTCTATAGTCTTGCTCTTTTGCCACTTCTTGCAAATGCCGAATCTATACAGTTAGACAACATCAGTGTCACTGCAACAAAAGTTGAAACAGGAACAAAAGAAGTTTCTCAGTCGATCGCTGTTGTCAATGCACAAACCATCGAAGACAAAAACGTTCTTGATGTGAGTAGCGCTTTGGAAAATATTCCAGGTGTTAATGTTGAAAGTTCGAGCAACTCACCTAGTCCAAGACTGATCATTCGAGGTGCAGGCCTTAAAGCGAGTTATGGGGTTAGAGAGATTATGGTTATTAAAGATGGTGTTCCTATGACCGATCCTGATTCATTTACACGCTTTGACTACATCGATATGCAAGATGTACAAAGTATCGAAGTTCAAAAAGGTCCTGGTTCTATCAATGCAGTCAATACAACAGGCGGTGTTATTCAGCTTATCACAAAATCTGTTTTTGAAGAAGATAGCAACAGCATTAAAATAGGTGTTGGAAACGATGGACAACGCAACCTCAACTTGAAATTAAGAGAAAAAATTGACGATAATGACTTCGTCTCTATGAACTATTCACAACGAAAAATTGATAACGACTGGCGGGACAATAACGCATTTGATTCGAAACAACTCAGCCTTAAATACGGCCATATTTTCGATGATGACGCTACATTTGAAAGTGAACTCTCCTACACAGAATCTAACTTGGAATTACCTGCATCAATGACACGAGCGGAGTTTGAAGAGTTTAAACGCACAGGAGAACAGCATAACACCTCTAGCCCTTGGCAATATACCGCTAGAGATTCAAAAATTCTCTCGTTGAACACAAAATATTCAAAAGAGATAGGCAATTTTACCTATAAACCACGTTTGTATATCAACAAATGGGAGCATTTCCACCCTGTTACAGGTATGATTAATGATGCGGACGAAAACTATGTCTATGGAACAGATTTAGAGACTGACTATGCACATAAACTCTTTAACCGTGATGCTATGTTAGTCTTTGGCGTTACCGCAAAACAAGACCGAAGTGATGATGCTAAAAAATATCAATACGCTGACACTGTCACTTCAGGCACAGGGCGTATTTTAAAAACACTCTCTAACCAAGAAGGTGCTTTAGCCAATGTTGAAGACTCTCTTGCCACCTTATACGGTATCTATGCAATGGAAACCTTTTCTCCATTCGATAAAACAACAATTGATATTAGTGCTCGTGCCGACAAACTCTCTTTTGACGTGAGTGGTAACGAATACAGCTATTTTAACTATTCGACAGGAAAATACGCTGCTGGAGTGGGTGCATACAGCATTGATAAAAGTTATACGCTTCTCTCTTCCAAGCTGGGCATCACCTATGCTATTACAGATGCAACCAATATCTACAGTTCTATCGCTTTTGCCAACCAAGCTCCAACGACCAGTGAACTCACCGACAATGATGCGCTCGATAAAACAAAAAGTATCAATTACGAAATTGGACTTAAAACTCGTACAGGTGACTTTGCTTACGATATGGCAATCTACCAAAATGATGTAAAAGATGAAATCATCCAAATCAAAGATGCCGGCGGCAATACCATCTATGATAATGCAGGTCAAACACAAAAACGAGGTTTTGAGTTTTTAGGAACATACCATCTCACTCGCAACCTCAATTTTGGCCTTTCGTATGCATACAGTGACTTCATTTATAAAAGCTTTCAAGAAAAAGTTGGAGCTGCGTTTGTAAGTCGCGATGGCAATCATCTTCCTTACATTCCTAAAACCCAATACGGTCTAGAAGCAAATTATCGTATGGATAACGGTTTTAAAACACGTATTCAAACCAAAACCTGGGGTGATTACTACCTTGATAATGCAAACTCTGACAAATACACCGGATACGATTTTGTTACCGATGTTATGTTTGGGTATGAGCACAAAGAGCATCTCATTCAGCTTAATATCAACAACATCTTCGATAAGCATTATGCAATGCAAGCAGACAAAAGCGTTTATGGTGTCGAGAGTTATAAAGCAGCAGCACCTAGAAGTGCGATGGTTAGCTACCGCTACAAATTTTAAAGGAAACGGTAATGGTTAATCAACAAAAACGAGATAGAAACGACCTTTTTGCAAATCCTATAAGTGCGTTTTTCTTTAAAAACAGAACTTTTTTAATGTTACTTAGAATGAGTGTTTTAGCCCTATTTGTCTATGCCATCTTCTTAGGCTTTATCGCTCCTACAAAAGAGCAAAATGGTTTCACAACCATCCTCTTTTGGTCACTATTTTGGCCACTTTTTATGGTGGTAACACTTTCGACATTTGGACGCCTATTTTGCGGTATCTGTCCCCACGCTTTTGTGGGGAAATTTTTAACCAAAGTAGGACTTAATAAAACACCACCCAAATGGCTTCAACAACCTCTTATCGGTGTCCTTTTACTTTTTTTTGGTTGGTGGACGGTCTATTATATCTATCCAACGGCCTATAAATCACCTTTAAGTAGTGCTATTTTCTTTACAGTCTTAAGTGTTTTAGCCTTTTTATTTTTTTTCATTTTTAAAGAGATGAGCTATTGCAAATACATTTGCCCTATCGGTACACTGACACGTGCCTTCTCAAAAGTCTCGTTTACGTGGTTAGGAACCTATGCATCAAGTTGTCAAACATGCAAAACATTTGAATGCACAAAAGCCTGTTCTTATAATCTCAAACCTTTTAGCTTTAATTCCAAAGTCTCTATGGGAGATTGTACGCTTTGTATGGACTGTGCTCAAACATGTGAGTCTGTGCATTTTAAACTCACAAAACCATCATCCTCACTCTTTCAAAAATTTCAAAGCTCAACCGCTGAAATCTGGGCAATTTTACTCATAACAGCGGCTATTACCATCACGATGAGTTTTCACCATGCGCTAAGCCGTGTCGCCATTAGCGATAGTTATTTTTGGGTTCAATTTGGACAATGGCTACAAAATAATCTTCGCATAGAAGGCATTGATTATATTGGTGTTAGTGCCCTTATGTGTGCATCTATCATCACCATTTCTCTTGCTGCTGGTGGAACATTCATTGCCTCTAAACTCTTAAATTGCAACTTCAAATCAGCCTTTTATACTCTTTCATATGCTTTTATCCCCATTTTCATTATTGGTGGGTTGTCTCATACGTATGAATTTTTCTTTTTACATCACTACAGCAACATTGTAAACGGCTTTATACAGGGGTTTCATCTTAACATTGAGCCTGTGAAACCTCTTGCAACCAAACAAGATACATGGACGCATTTCTTTGGTATCATCAATTACATTGCCATTGTGTGGGCATTGCTCATTATGGCAAAACGTATCACATTTTTTAAAGCCTCTGGATTTAAACGCCTCCTCGCATTTTGTTTTGCATCTTTACTGATCTTCTTTTATCTTGGTCTTAACGTGTATCGCTCTTATGCTTTTACAACCTATGGCGCTAAACAAGGTGGACATGCACAACATGGAAGCAGTAAAGCCTTATTTGCGAGTGTCCCCATAGAAAGAGCCACCCTACTTCAACACGGTGAGAAAAAAAATCAAGGGGTGGTTTGTGGTATGCCTCTGGATAAGCATTTTAAAACAAACCATAGCGCAAAACTCAATGGTGAAATAAGGCAATACTGCTCAATTCACTGCCTTGCCGAAGATGTATATGTCAGACATTTACCGCTTCAAGACATTCAGGTTGTCGATGTTTCATCACTAAATTTTATCGATGTTACAGAAGCTTTTTATGTTGTCGGTAGCCGTATCAAAGGAACGATGAGTGAAACCAGCCAGTATGCCTTTGCATCAAAAGAGGACGCAAAAACATTTGTTGCTCAAAATGGAGGAGAGATTAAAACATTTGATGAAGCTTTTGAAGTAGCGATCAAGGATTTCAAATGATGTCTATTACTTTCTTGCAAGATGCTGTGGACTATGGAATTATAGGGCTTCTAAGTGTTATGAGTTTTATGACACTCTTTTTTTGGATTGAACGACTTTTATTTTATCGTACCATCAAACTATCAGACTATACCAGTAAAGAAAAATTAGAGATGGATGTGACCAATCACATCCACATCCTCTCTACTTTTGGTTCAAATGCCCCTTATATAGGTCTTTTAGGAACCGTTTGGGGTATTATTATCACATTTTATGCGATGGGACAAAGTGGACAAATCGATGTAAAAACGATTATGTCTTCTTTAGCATTAGCACTTAAAGCAACCGCTATGGGCTTAGTAGTAGCCATTCCCGCTGTCTTTTTTTATAACCATTTAGTGCGAAAAATTGAAAAAATATTAATGTGCTGGGATATCAATAAACAAGGTAAAAACGATGAAAATACGTCGTTTTGAAGGCATCAATGTAGTACCTTTCATTGACATTATGCTGGTACTACTTGTCATTGTACTCACAACAGCAACGTTTGTAGCACGAGGGATTATTCCTGTTGATTTGGCGCAAGCCTCTTCTTCTGCCCCTTTGACACCTTCAAAAGAGCTTGTTATTAGCATTATGGAAAATGGAAGTTACTATCTCAATGATAAAGCGATAACATTCCAAGACCTTGAATCTGAACTCATACAGTATGATAAAGCCCAAAGTTCTGTCATGATTAATGCTGACAAACATGTTTCGTTTGAACCATTTGTAGCACTACTCGATGTGCTGAAACAGCATCATTTTGAGCATATTGGAATTGTGACAAAACGATGAAACGTTATAGTTTAGCACTCAGTTTAACATCGTTTATTTATCTTTTTATCGGAGCAACTTTTTTGTACCAAAGTACGGTGGTAAAAAAGCCAACACCACAACCTTTGACATCGATAGCAATAAGTCTTTATACTCCCAAAGAGGCTCCTCTTGAAGAGCCGCGACACCAAGAAGAAACTCCCAAAACACCTGAACCAAAAAAGATACCGCCACAAGAGCGCCCAAAGCTATCCAAACCAAAACCTGCTCCTAAAAAAGAGACTATGGTTGAACCACCTACGGAATCTTTCGTTGCCAATGAGACTACTAATGAGAAGCCTGTACAAGAACCTGCACCTGCCATTGCACATACTCAAGAAGTATCTAAAGAGTCGTTGCAGGCATATCAAAAAAATTATTTAGAAGATTTAAGAAGACGTATCAATGGACATAAAATTTATCCAAAAGTCGCGCAGACAAGTCATATTGAAGGAAGTGTAAAAGTAGAATTTACAATCTCTCCTAAAGGAGAGTTACTCTCATTTGTCATCCTAGAAGGAAAAAAGATCTTTCATAAAGCTACAGAAGAAGCTATTCAAAAGAGCTTTCCATTTCCTTTCTCTGAAGATCTTTTTACCTCAAGTATGACATTCCAAATTGAGCTTAGTTATACCCTACTGTGATACACTAAGTCTCAATGTCCTTTTTTACCGTGTTCTTTGTTACCATTACCATGATCACGATCATCGCGTCTATCATCAAAGTCGTACATATCATGTCCACCTTTAAGGGCTTTAAACTCACGTGAACCTGGCTTAATTCCCAAATCCTGAGCTAGTGCACCCCAACCCTTACTCTTTTTACCTTGATACTGTTTTAAAACATATTCTGGTGGTCTTCCGGAAAGCTCTGCTAAGCGTAAAACCATATATGCATCTGCTGGAGCTCCTACACTTTTTAAAATAAGACTCAGTTGTGTCTCAGGTGTTCTAAAACGAGAAGCAAGTCCTGATTTGTAACCATAAGGGTCAGAATCGGAGCGAAGGTTCAGACTGGCCATCCAATCAAAATCTGCCGCAATAAGAGCAGATCCACTAAAAACCAGCATACTCGCTGCCACGAGTAACATTTTTTTGAGTTGCATTATTTTCTCCTTTTTGATTTCAGAGCATTTTTTATTTTATACGTATTATAGTTAAAAATGTGAATGGATCGTGAAAATCCTTCCCCTCATTTCCTCCTTTTTTCTCTGTACTATTCCTACGTTGTTGATGTGTGTAACCGTTTGTTTACATAAAAATTACGCTCGTCAGCCTATAATGCTCTTGAAAATTTTTAAAGGAACCGTTTATGACAAAACATCATTGTAATATCATAGTTAATGTCACGAAGAATCATTATAATACAATCCAATTTGGTAAGAAAAGTAAATAAGGGTTAGTATGCGATTCTCTCAAGCGAAAATTATTACCAGTGCGACAAGCTATTTTATGAACCAATACACAAAGCACTATCTGCATGTAGAGAAACCTTCTTTGGGGTTACCTCCTCCCCCTGAAGCGAAAAAGTACCTATTGTATATCCATGTGCCATTTTGTACGATGTTTTGCCCTTACTGTTCCTTTAATAAATTTACCTACACCAAAGAAGCAGCTACAAAGTATTACCTCCATTTACGTGATGAGATTTTACATGTCAAAGAGTTGGGGTACGACTTTAACTATTTAGTCATTGGTGGCGGTACACCTTTGATCGATGAAGAAGAGCTGATAGAAACGATCGAGTTTGTTAAAAAACTCTTCTCCATCGAACATGTCTCGTGTGAAACTGATCCTAACCATATCCAAAAAGAGACCGTCACAAGACTCAAAGGATTAGTAGATCGTCTCTCAGTAGGCGTGCAAACGTTTGATGATACGCTTTTAAAGAAATTAGGGCGTCATGAAAAGTTTGGCTCAGGTGAAGAGGTGTATGAGAAGATTAACTCCATGCTAGGAATCTTGCCCATTACTAGCGTGGATCTTATCTTCAATTTTCCGACCCAAACAAAAGAGGGCTTAATACGTGATCTGGACACACTTAAAAAGCTCAGTCCAGAACAAACCAGTGTTTATCCTTTGATGACCTCATCTTTGGTTAAAAATAGTGTTAAAAAAACACTGGGCGAATTTAGCCTAGAGAATGAATTTAATTTTTTTGGACTTATTAAAGAATCTCTCAAAGATGCCTATCCATCACGTCATGGCTGGTCTTTTTCTAAAGAGAGCGAAGTGATTATTGATGAGTATATCATTGACAATGAAGAGTATGTTGGGGTGGGTTCTGGTTCATTTAGTTTCCTCAAAGACACACTCTATCTCAATGAATTTGCACTGGATAACTACTCTACGCTCATTGAAAAGAGACGCTCCGCTGTTACAAAAGAGCGAACATTTCCTGCCAATTCACGTATGTATTATCGTTTGATGGTCGATCTTTTCAATGGAAAGCTCTCTAAAAAGAAATTTACCGCTATGTTCGGAGAAAACATTAATGATACGCTTAATAAAGAGTTGGTGCTCTTAAAATTTGCCAAAGCAATCAAAGAGCACAAAGAGAACATCACCACAACAGAATTTGGGGATTATCTCTTTTTAGTCATGATGAAAGAGTTTTACATGGGAATGGATCGCATTCGTAATGAAGCGCGTAAAAACCTCACCCTTTAAACGATGCTAAAGAGAGGCTTTCACTCCATGTAAGCACAAAAAAGCCTATATGCTCCCCATTGATATCGACAATGGGGGTATAAAGCACATAATAATCACCTCGTTTGAGATACCCAGTGCCTTGAAAATTGATCTCTTTGATAAATCCTAAGCCATTCACCTCTTGATTGACAATCGTATAGTTATCAAGCATCAGGTTCTCACTATACGTGGCTGCATTTGCGATAGGTCGATACTCATTCTTCATGAGTACATAAAGCTCTACGCCATCTTTTTTAAAGTATTCATTGAGATCTTTAAAATCAACAACCGTTTCAATCGTACCGATGTAATCACCTTTAGCAAATACAGGAGCAATCGCACGCATAAACATACCGTGTCTTCCTATCTCTATGCCATGGGTTGGCTGTTTGTTTTGTTTAATTTTCTCTAGCGCATGGCGAAACGTACTTAGATCATCATTGGTCTGATTGCTATAATCCCAAAGGCGCATGAAACTTTTAAAATCTTTGGTATGTAAATGCAAACGTGCATTTTCAAAAATATTGGCTTGTGCCATACTGTTGCGAATTCCAAGTAAATACTGCAAACAGTGTTCTCTCTCCTGTTGACTTAAGCAAGCGATCACATGGGGACTTTTTGCCAAAATAACAGAACTTGCAAGCGAAACCTTTGTTGTCTCTTCAATTTTGTTGTGTAGTGTCAGTAAAAGTGCATCCATCTGCTTTTTAAGTGTCTCTTCCTCTTCATACGAGATAGACTTGTTATATAAAAAGAGCATCAAAAGCCCAAAAAAGAGCATCACTGCCGCACTTAAAAAAAACCTTTTTTCTTTCATCTTTCGCCCTTTGTTACGTCATCATCCACACTGTCTAAAAGTTTCTTTTTATCCAGCCTAAAAATATAGGTAAAACACGATCCCTTGTTCTCATACGATTCGATATTGATGTCAATGTCATTTTTATTGCAAATATTTTGTACGATATTAAGTCCCAAACCAAAACCGCCTTGGACCGAATCTTCGCGCTCAAAACGTTGAAAAACCTTATAGAGGTCTTTAATCCCTTGTCCATAATCTTGAAAACTCAAAATACAATGATCTTCATCTTTGAGATACAGTTTTATCTCGACTTTACCTTGAAAGAAAGAGTATTTGATCGCATTGGAAAGCGTGTTATCGATAATGCGCTGAAGTTCAACTTTACTCATATAAATCATCATATTTTCCGCCACGCTGTGCTCTAACGTAATCGATTTTGAAATGGAGATATCTTCAAAAAACGCAATGCGCTGATTTAAATACTCCGAGAGGTTGATAGGCTCCTTATTGTACGTCACCTTTTTATGCTTGATGTAGTACTCCACATCTTCATACGTCATCTGCATCTGTTTTGTAGCCGCTTTTATACGTTGCAAATGCTTTGAAGAATTAACATAATGCGAGAGTAACTCAACGTTGATGTTAATAACACCCAGTGGTGTTTTAAGCTCGTGCATAGAGTCATTAAAAAAGTCATTCATATAGCGCTGCATCTTTTTATACGGATAAATACTGGAATGAATAAACACGTTACTCATAAGATAAATTAAAAAAAGTACGATAAAAAAGAGCATCGTGGTAATAAAAATAATCTTGGCATAATTGAGTTGCAATTCAACCACGAGGTAGAGAAGTTCGCGCTCTTTTTTAATCTCTTTTTGATAATACAAAAAAGGATACACCACGCGTACTTTAAAGGTAAAATCACTTAGAGGTTCTGTTATACCCTTATACAAAAGCTGATGTGTCGCATCGTAGATATTGATTCTAAAACGTACACTTCTTGGAATCTCAAAATGCTCTTTTTCGAAAATGCTCTTTTCATGGGCATCGACCCACTCTAAAATTTCTTGTGTTGCTTTGTATTTTTCTTCCATAATCGTACTTTGAATTGCAAAGTAACTGGGCACACAAAAGAGTGCCATGACGATGAGTGTATAGACAAGAACAGAGCGAAAAGGATTAGGAGACAACATCGATGCGATACCCTAAGCCACGAGAGGATTTAATAAACTCTTCGTCACCTACTTTCAGCCTGATTTTTCGTATATACATACGAATATCCGCGTAACTGATCTCTTTACCTTCCCACACATTTTCACGAATAAGCTCAATGTCGCAAAACGTGTTTTTACGGCGAATCAGAAAACGCACCAAATCAAGCTCTTTTGAGGTCAGAACAACACTCTTTTCCTCTTTTTTGAGCTCGCCTGATTCAAAATTAAAGACAAATCCACACCCAAGTTTAAATTCACCCGCACTGCTCGTTTGATAATGTTTTTTAATCAACTCTTTTACACGCAGTTCCAACTCTTTAAGTTCAAAAGGTTTTTTAAGATAATCATTACATCCAAGCTCATAGCCAATAGCGATGTTATCGATATCCACTAAAGAGGTAGTGATGATAATGGGCGTAGTAATGTTCGCCTCTTTAATGTACTTAATCAGTTCATGCCCACTCAGTTTTGGTACTTTGACATCGAGTAAAAAGAGATAGTAACATTTTTGCATAATGGCGTCTAACGCACTCTCTCCATCAAAAAAGGCATCGACTTCATACCCTAAAAGCTCTAAGTACTCCTTAATGCTTTCGTTGTAGTTGTAGTCATCTTCTAAGAGCAAAATCTTCATACCTTTTTCCTTAACCAAGATAAATTTGTCCTGCGTAAATGATGTAATAACGAAGCATCAATACGCCTAAAATAACCACCATAGAGTTAATCACAACATACCCTACACGGTACACATGACTGCGAAGAGCAATAATAACTGTCAGTAAAGGAAGTCCTAGTCCCACGCCAATAACTCCTAACCAAAAAATACCTGCCCAAAAACCTTGCGTAAGTGCCATCTTAGCCGCATTAGGCGCATCGCCACCTGCATAAAAGAGACCAATGAAAAAGAGCCCTAAAAGAGGAAGCTCTGTTAAAATAACTCTGGTATCTAGGACTAAAAGATACTTGATACTCTCTGTGTTAATTGTACTTTTAAAAAAGAGCAGTCCAATGAGAATGTTCACAGCCACACCCGAAGAGAGGCTTGAGGTTAAAAATACAATAGGCAAAAGTGGACTGTTCCACAAAGGAATGGCATAGAGTGCTGAGAGTAAAAAGCCTGTGTAAGAGCCTATACAAAGCGCTGCGCCAAAAAGAAAATACTCAATAATCTTCGCATACGAGTGAAAACTTTTCACAAGAGCAATCAAGCTCTCCAATGGAGCTAAAAAAGGATGTTTAATGACACTACGCTCAAAAACCAACAACATAAAAACCATCACTATAGGCGTATAAATCAGCAAAAAGAGTACACCCAAACTCATCACAGAAGTGATGTTATAGCGAATGAGTAACCAGTAAAACGAAAGCGGTCGCCCCAAGTCAACTACCAAGAGTAGTAACCCTAAAAAGATGGCTGTTGGCGCTACGACGGCACCTGCTTTAATCATCGCATCCCAAATAGAGGAGTTACTGCGTTCATGGCGATTCCACTTTACTAAAAGCGCTACGATGATAGAACCTGAACTAAGCCCTGCCAAAAAGAGGTAGATCGCAATTGCCCACGACCAATGAACCATCTCATATTGTTCTACACTTCCCCACATAGGACTCATGATTTTATACCCTTACGATTAGGGATGAACGCCACTTTCGGCTTTGTTCCAAGGTGTGCTTTTGGAAAAACAAGTACCTCTTTCTGTGATTTTTGATGCACTAAAGACTCTTTTTGACGCATATCACCAAAACTCAGTGCATCGGTTGGACACGTACTCACACAAGCAGGTAACAGCTCTTTTGAAACCCTTGTTTCATAACAAAACGTGCATTTCTCCACCACATTTTTCAGAGGATTAATAAAACGCGCATGGTAAGGACAGGCTAAAATACAGTACTTACACGATATGCACGATTTCTCATCGATGTGCACCAAACCGTCTTTGCTCTGAAAGGAGGCATTGGTCGGACACACGCTCACACACGGAGGATTCTCACACATAACACACGAGTGTCTCTCATACTGCATCCCAAGATTAGGAAATACACCAAGTGTTTTCATGTGTACTTGTACTCTATAGACATTATCTGGAACACTATTTTCCATACGACAGGCAACGCTACACGCCTGACACCCGATACAGAGGTTTTCATCATACAGCAGTCGGTACTGTTTTTGCATGCGCCCTCCTTATGCCTTCACGATGTTCACACCAACATTGGTGATCATCGCTCCACAGAGTGTTGCACTCTCCAAAGAGAGCAGTTTGGAAGGATTGGTTCCTTTAGCATGTGTACGCTTCAATGCTGGTGCATCGCGTCCAAATCCCATATAAGCAAACAAGGTATCAGGGCGAATCCCTTCCGTAATAAACACCGTTGCCTTCTCTTTAGAAATAGCGTTTTGAAGATAAAATGTATCGCCCATTTTCAAACCATGTGCTTTAGCTGTATTTGGATGCATCCAGATGGGATTTGAGGAAAGTAACATGTTAAGATAAGGAATATTTTGCGTATGACCATTGGTATGCACTGCACTTTTCCCACTGGTAAGAACATAAGGGTAACCTTGGGTTACGTCCATATCCACGGCTCTTGGTACACCATATCCTTTAAATGCTTTTTCAATCTCAGCAGAGAAAATCTCAATCTTTCCAGAAGGGGTTTTCAAGGAGTGCAGCATATGACTAAAAAGACCTTGCGTATCTTTTAAAAGGTGACTTTTAGGGTAACGTTCACAAAAACGCTCTACGGAAGAGGAACACCGTGCTAAAAGAGGAGGCACATCAAAGGAAGCAACGCCTCGCATCAGCAATGTTTGTAAAAGCTCAGCATCGCCCTTGGCTTGAAACGCTCGTAACTCTGTGATGTTTTTCCATGCATAGTGGCTTCCAAAACCCATGCGTTCAGCGAGGTCACGAATGATTTCTATAAGATTTTTAGTATGATTTATGGGCTGAACGATGCGGTTACGCATTGCATATACAGGCGATTTAAAGGAATATTTACTAATGCCCTCATCACGCTCTAAGTAAGTAGCCTCAGGTAAAACGACATCTGCCATCATTGCCGTATCGGAAAGATAAACATCATTCACGACGATAAATTCTAATTGCTCCATCGCCTCTTTCATCTTTTGAGGATACGCTACGGTCACCAATGGATTGTGTCTGGTTAAAAACCATCCTTTAATGGCATACGGCTTTTGAGACAGTATCGCATCAGGAATGGCTTGAAGAATACCGTGTGAGCGAGAAATAAAACGATGCTCTCCTTCTTCGCCTGCACCATCAAGGCGAGGTTCATTAATACGTGGTCTAGGATAAGGATCGCTCAGTTCAGGAACAACCTTTTCACAAGCAAGAGTATTGATACGCTCGGCTGTCTTGGCAAAAAAGATTCCGCCCTCTTTTTCGACATTTCCCATCAAAATATTGGCAATTAAAATAGCGCGTGTTCTCTGAAATTCCGCCTTTGTGGTCGTTGCTTTATGACCCCAGTCAATAATACACCGAGGGGCTGCTGCATACATTTCTGCCGCTATACGTTCTACAACTTTTGCATCAATACCCGTAAGCGTTTGCTGCCATTGAGGCGTTGCCTCTTTTATCGCATCTGAAAGCTGATCAAAACCAATGGTATATTCATCAACAAATCGTTTATCATATTTACCATCCCTAATCCACACATGTAGCAACGAAAGGATAAACGCTAAATCACTTCCTGCTTTAATAGGATGCCACTCATCCGCCTTTGAAGCGATAATGGAAAAGCGAGGATCACATACAACTAATTTTTTAGAAGGATTGGCAGAGAAATGTGCCATTGCTTTGGTAAGCGGAATATCCAAACCTTCAAAAAGGTTATGTCCAAAGTTGAGGATGTAAGTACTGTTTTCAAAATCACGGTATAGCTTTTCACCAAACGTATGGGCAAAAGCACTTTCAATTGCAATCGGACAGGAACTCCAGTGTGAAAAAATATTGGGTGAACCATAAGCTGAAGCAAAAGAGCGCAAAAGATCGTACTGTTCCCCTGTTTTAGCTGAGAAGATGACACTGCGAGCACCATAGCGCTCTTTCAATGCAGAAAACTTTCTGGAAATCAAACTGAGCGCTTCATCCCAGCTCGCTTCTCTCCACTTATTTTCACCACGTTTTCCCACGCGAATCAGTGGTGTAACCAGCCTTTGAGGATCATAAAGCTGCGAAGCACCCGCAACCCCTTTAGCACACAAAGAGGTCCCCATCTCTTTGGCAAAAGAATTGCCTTGAATGAGAACGGTTTTTCCATTGACAACGCGAGCTTCCATAGGGCAACGACTACTGCACATCTCACACACAGAGCGGATAAATTTATCTTCTCCCTTAAGCGCTACATCTCCCAATGCACCCAAGCTTCCAGGTATTAAAACAGAGGCAGATACACCTGTTGTTGCTATCTTTAGGAAATCTCTTCGCGCTTGAAGATATGCCATACTCCACCCTTCTTTAGTTTACTCTTATTGTATGATAATTTGACTTTAAAGTGGAATAATAGGGCTTGGTTTACTAAACAAATAACCCTGAGAGTAATCAACACCAAGACTTTGAAGTTTCTCTTGCACACTCATGCGATCTACAAATTCTGCAACAATTCCATAACCCATTTTTTTGGCAAATAAGATAATCGTCTCAACAGTCATCGCACTGGTTTCATTCGTATCTATATCTTTAATGAGTGATCCATCGATCTTAATAAAATCAACTTCAAGCTTTACCAAATATGCAAAATTGGAGTACCCCGTACCAAAGTCATCAATAGCAATACGGCATCCAAGCTTTTTGACTTCACGAATAAACGAAGTAATCTCTCCAAAATTTTCAATGCCTTCAGACTCAACAATCTCTAAAATCACACGATGTGCGCACTGATATTTTTTGATATTTTCATACAAACACTCTTTGACCGAAGATGAGAGAATATCGCCCTTTGTGAGGTTAATAGAAAAATCAACCTCAAAATCTTTAAGATATTCAAACGACTTGTGAATCATCATTTTTGTCAATTTTTCATAAAGCCGTGTTTTTTTTGCTTGATCTAAAAAGTAATAAGGACTTAGGTAACTGCCATCTTCTTCTTGAAGTCGCATCAATACTTCATACTTCGTAATCTTATGGAGTTTGTTGTCATAAATACCCTGAAAGAAAGGAACAATACGATCATTTTCAATAGCAGCTCTAATTTTTTGAATAACTTGGAGATTTTGGCGTGTTTTCGCTTTCAAAGATTCATTAATTTCATAAAACATGACTGCTTGATTGTGCGTTTTTGCTTCTTTTAACGCCACATGCGATTGCATATAGATCTCATCTGATTTTCCCTCAGCAACACCCACATTAATTCTTACAACGACTTCATACCCTTTGATGGTAAAGACTTTTTTCTCAAGATTGTGGATCATCCGCTTGATTTTATCTCGAAAATTCCGAAACATTTTTTGATCGTCTTCGACCATTAATACGGCAAATTCATCCCCATTAATACGGTAAACCACATCAGCATGATCATCGAACATATGCATTAAAAAATTAGCAATTTGTTTTAAAAGCTCATCACCAATATCGTAGCCTAAGTAATCATTAATCTCTGAAAACCCTAAAAGATTAATCAGTACTAAAAGTTTTGCACGTTTATCTAAGCGGAGTCTATAAAAGAGCGCTTCACGGTTACCAAAGCCTGTTAACTCATCTTTAAAATGCTGTTCAATAATCTGCTCTTTTAAAATCAAATCCGTTATGTTGATACTACTGGTAATATACTCTACAATGTCACCTTTTTCATCTAAAAAAGGCATCAACGTACTTTTAATATAAAAGACCTCTTGCTTTGGATTGATACAGTGTAAAACACCCCTCCAAATCTCTTTTCTTTGTAAGGTACTCCAAAGGTCATTATACGTTGCTATCTCTGAATTAGGATGGCGAAATTGACTGTGTTTCGTGCCTAAAATCTCCTCTTTACGTAATCCAGTCACTTGACAAAAAGCATCATTCACGTAAGTAATGTTTCCACGAATATCCATTTTTGACACAATGGTACTTTCATCTAAAATCATCTTATACTGATTGAGAAAATTGACATTGACATCAAGCTCGTGCTGGGTCGTGTTCACAAGATGCGTGAGAGACTTGAGCGTAGAACAGTTGACTTCGGGTTTTTCACCCAAAGAGTGGGAAATAATATAGTCTGATTCGCTCAGTGCCAAAACTGTTGTTGTAACATTGAGCAGTTGATTTTTATGTTGTGAATGGAAAAACTCCCCATAGGTAAAAAAACCTGTTGTTGGAGCAATTTGTTGTAAAAGTCCCAATTCATAGTTAAGCTGTTTTTGTAAAAAGCGTTTACGCACAGCACAAGAATAGACAAAAATAGCCTCAACAGGCTTTTCATTGATTCTCTCTTGTATTAAAACAGCTTTATCCATAATCTCTTCGACATTACCAATGGCAAAACGTACTTTTTCACCTTCATTCAAATGTCCTGCAAACAAAAGAGAACCATCTTCATTAGCACCAATTAATGAACGGCACACCTCAATATCATCACACGTTTTAACAAAAGGAAATTCCATCGCACTACTTGGAAGATTGTGCAATACATCTTCGCCTAAATAGTGTTTGTAAACCTCTTGGATTGGTTGATGCTCGATTTCATAGACGATTCCTCTATCAGCCTTCGTGATGGTAAGCGCTTTACTAATTTGAGTCCATCCCAAGGAGTAATCATTATTGACATGCAAGGTTTTTCCACTAAGAGCCGCAATGACTACACCCTTCTCATAAATCTGATCTTCACAGATAATAAACGCTTTCTCAAATAAAAAATCATCAGCAGCGTTACCACCAGCAATAGGGATATCTGATCTGACGCTATTAAACCCTTCTATAAAATTTTCACTATCATCGTTGGCAAAAGGGTGCGCAAAAGCAATACATACTTTTGTATCCTTTTCGATAACAAAAGACGCGGCACGCTTTCCACTCTCTTCATTAACATCAGGAAAATAAGAAACGTTGGCAACACTTCTTTCAAACTGACAAAAACTGATTTGGATGCTTCCTGTTTTTATACGACCTGATTTGATTTCTCCCGCTGTACTTGCACCAATAATAGCGCAATGAGGAAAGGTTTTTTTCAAGAAATGGAGTATTTTTGTAATTTTTAATTGATCCGTATCGCCACAAAAAAGCTGAATAAACAAATGATCATTAGGCTTAAAATAGGTTCTTGAAAAATGTTCTAATGCTTCAAGTGTTTCGTAGCTATAGTTAATCAGCTTCACCCTAGTGCCTTATCTTTTAAAGATTATTTACAAATTTATCTAATATTTACCTAATAGTACTTATTTTTATAAGAAGATTATTCTATCATAATATTCACGTTTTGCATATTGAGAAGAAAAAAGAAGAAACTCCCTCAAAAGAGGGAGTTGTGAAAGCTTATCCAACGAATGTTTGACCTGCATAAAGAATATAATATCGAAGTGCTAGAACTCCTACTAAAACGATCAGGGCATTGAAGATAACAAAGCCATGTGAATGTTTCACTCCATGAGGCAGTGCGAAGTTAAGTCCTATTGGCAACAACAATCCTAATCCAATCACACCAACCCAAAGAAGTGTTGAAAGACCACCACTGCTAAGCGCTGCACTTGCAACATGCGCTGTAGTTCCACCTTGATACATCATGCCCACAAAGAGGATGAAAAGGAAGAAAAGCTCTGCAAAAATCACTTTAACATCAAGACCATGCAAGTAGCTTACATTGCCCTCTGCTGTAGAGTTTTTAAAGAAAAGAAGTCCTACTACCAAGTTTGCTGAAATACCCGCAGATACACCAGATGCCAAGAAAAGTGCCGGCAAGATAGGTGTATTGAGTAGTGGATAACTGTTCATTGCTGAGAGTAAGAAACCTGTATACGCACCTACACCTACCGCTAAAATCAATGTAATACTCTCAATCAGTTTTGCTTTTGAAAGTGCAAAATCTGCAAACGGTGCTAAGAATGCCAATGGTCCACTCTGAGTAAGCTCTTTTTTAAAGACACCAAGGAAAAAGAGTATCACCACTGGGAAATAAGCAAAAAGCGCTAAAACACCCAGTGTCATTACGGAACCAAAGTTATAATGAATCAACAATTTCCAAAAATGAAGTGGACGTGTTAAGTCAAAAATCAAAAGAAAAAGACCCACACCGATGGTGATAGGTGCCAAAATAGCGCCTGCTTTAATAATGCCATCACTCAAAGAAGCATCATTCCCTTTCATCCACTTAACTACAATTGCTGAAATAATTGCTCCTGCAGAAAGACCTGCTAAGAAAAGATAGACAGCAATTGGCCAATGCCATACAACGGTGTTATATTGTTCCATAGAACCCCATAGCTGATTCATGACTCGATCCCTCCTCTTCTATTAGGCACGATAAAGAGTTTTGGATTTGTTCCTAAAGACTCTTTATTGCGTACAGTAACTTTTGTTGAAAGTACTTTATTGAGTGCACTTTTTGGATCATTAAGATCACCAAAAATGAGTGCATCGGTTGGACACACTGTGACACACGCTGGCTCTTCACCTCTTTTAAGACGTGTCTCTTTACAAAAATCACATTTACCTGGTGCTTTTGTCACAGGATCTACATAACGTGCTTGGTAAGGACATGCTGCAACGCAGTACAAACATCCTACACATAAATCGACATCCACACTCACGATACCATTTTCATCTTTGTGCGATGCTTTTGTTGGGCAAACAGAGACGCATGGTGTGTTCTCACACTGTACGCATGATTGACGATGATAGGTATATTTTAATGTACCATTTGGGAGTTGCTCAGGACCTTTAATACGTACTTGCAAACGATATACACTCTCTGGTACCTTATTTTCTGAACGACATGCAATACTACACGCCTGACAACCAATACAGAGGTTGTCATCATGAATCATTCCATATTTTTTTGGCATTTTATTCCCCTTACGCTTTTCTTACTTTAACGCCTGAGGTATGTAAGTTCATACCAACAACGGGTGAAGTAAAGTGTGGCAACAATGTTCCACTATTAACACCTTTTCCATAAGCTCTTTTCAATCCTTTGGAAATGTGTCCAAAACCAAAGTAGGCAAATACAGTATCTTTACGAATACCCACTGTTAAAAGTGCTTCACCAATCTGCTTGCCATATTTATTTGCAAGCTCAATTTTGTCACCATTTTTAATACCCAGTTTATTTGCAGTCTCCGTATGAATCCATACCGCATTTGTTGGCATCGCATTGTTTAGCCAAAGTATGTTGCCTGTATGTCCATTGGTATGAAGCGCTGTTTTTCCTTGAATAAAGAAAAGCTCATCATCTTCTTTCAACTTAACAGGTCTAAATGAAATAGATCCTCTTCCAGCAGTTTTTTCTAACTTCGCATCAAAGAGTTGGATCTTTTTACTTGGCGTTTTTAGCTCAAAAAATGGTGCATCGATATATCCTTCTTCCGTAACTAACGTCTCAGCAGCTGGGTATTTTGCAACGAAATCTGCTACACTTTTTTTATCGCGAAGGAGTAATGGAACACCCACACTTGCCAATCCATTTTTCTTAAGTTCAAACATCAATTCTGGGAAATCTGCAGCTTGTGCCATACGAATATCATCCATATCTTTATACGGGAAGTACTCACCAAAGCCCATTTTTGTGGCTAACTCTTTAAAAACCATCCAATATGGTTTTGTATCACCAATGGGTTCAACTACTTTTTGACGAACTTGATACGTTGGATTTTTTCCTCCACCCGCTACAAACTCTTCATCACGCTCTAAGTAAGTTGATTCTGGCAGTACGATGTCAGCAAACCATGCTGTATCTGACATGTAAATATCCATTACAGCAACAAAGTCTAGTTTTTTGAGTGCTTGTACCACTTTGTCTGTGTTGGTAATCGTCATAACAGGGTTGGAACGCGTCATTACCCAACCTTTTAGTTGATACGGCACACCATCTACAGCAGCGTCAAGGATTTTTTGATAAATACCACGTTTTTTAGAGATATATCCAAACTCACTGTCAGGCAAATCAATACCGTCTATACGTTTAAATTCAGACTTTTTAAACTCAGGTATTTTAAACTTTTTAAATACAGGTGCCACTTTTTCACCTGCAAGTTTGTTATACATCGAAGCACCCTTGTTAAAGTAGTAGCCACCTGGTTTTTCGATGTTTCCAATTAAAACGTTTGCAATAACAATGGCACGGCGCAATTCAATCTCTTCTGGAGTATAAGTTACACGATGACCATAATCAATCATCGCAGCAGGTGCTGCTTTGGCATACTCATGAGCGATACGTTTAATGTCTTTTGCACTAATATCACACTCTTTCTCAGCCCATTCAGGAGTATATGTTGCTACAGAAGCTTTGAGTTCATCAAAACCTTCGCAGTATTTCTCAACAAACTTTTTATCATAGAGATTCTCAGTGATTAAAACATTGATAAGCGCTAAAATAAAGGCAACATCACTACCTGGTCGTACAGGATGCCACTCGGTTGCTTTAGAAGAGAGAACAGAATAGCGAGGATCGAGTGAGATAAGTTTACACCCTGCTTCAACAGCTTCGCTAATGGCCCTTGCATAAGAGATAACGATACCTTCGTACACATTGTGACCTAGGTTAATCATATACTTACATTTTCCAAAATCACGACTAACACCACTTGTCCCAAAAACAGTTTCAAGCGCAACGCCGTATGCTAAAGGACAGGTCGTTCCATGATCAAAGGTATTGGGTGAGCCATATCCGCCTGCAAAGTTACACAAATAGTCTGTTTCCCAACCACCTTTCGCCGAAAATGCAACGGTATGAGCACCATATTTTTCTTTAATCTCACCTAATTTTTGAGCAATGAAAGTGTATGCCTCGTCCCAACTGACTTCTTTCCACTTTCCTTCGCCTCTCTCACCTACACGCATAAGCGGTTTAACAATACGTTGTGGATCATAGAGCTGATTGAAGCCTGAACCACCCCTTGCACAAACACGTCCGCCTGTACCTTTTGACTTTGGATTACCGCGAATAAACACACCCTCTTTATTTTCAACGCGTGCTTCTATAGGACAGCGTGTACTGCACATTTCGCAAACACTGGCTGTAAACTTAGCACTGCCAACTAATGCCTTTTGTTCGGGTTCAAGCGCACCTAAAAGACCAGGGACACTTGACATACCCGCGGCGGCTGCAGCAGTTGAAGAGAGCTTTAGAAAGCTTCTTCGATTAAGCATTTGAGTCATCTTTCATCCTTTTCTAAGATTTCTATAGTGACCATCTTAGAAAAGGTATGTAAATTTTATGTAAATTTTGCGTTTACTTTGAGGTTATTAAGACGATTTTTGATGCAGTGTTTCAATTTGTTTATCGCTGTATATACCATAAGGGTCGCGATAAGGCTCTTTAGCAGGTAAAATAGATGACGAAGAAAGTCTTGCTATTATACCCTTTATATCGCTCTTTTCATCGTTCACGATACACACATCAAAGCCCGCTAGCATCAGTCCATCGTGCACTGCTTGTAGTGAAGTGGAAGCCACTAAAATACCATCTGATTTTAAGAGTTTTTGTACTATTTTGAAAAAATCAAACGTGACTAAAGAAGCGTTATTACTCTCCATAAAAGGATCAAGAAAAATCACATCAAACGATTCTTTCAAAAGTGTTACTCCATAACGCGCTTCTACGTTTAAAAATGCAATGTTTGCAAATGTATTTTCATATACATTGTTGTTAAAGAGTGCCTCTAAAAGTATGGCATGAGAAGCATTGGGAACAATGCTCATACTTTGCTGTAAAAGCATACGATCTTGATCCATTGCTTTTATATATAGTGTATTTTGCGCTAAACTTTGAGCCATCTCTGACGCACAAAATGTGTTGTATCCCATGCCAAAGCCAATATCTAAAAGTTTTACATCACCCTTTTTAAGGCGATTTTTGAGGTCTGATTTTTCGATAAAAAGCTCTTTTGCTTGTCTATATGCACCCGATTTTGGATGATAATAATCATGGTACCGTTTATTCCATAATGTGACACTACCATCTTCTAATAAAATGTGAGCGTCTGTTTTTGGAGAATATGAGATGCAAGGATACATCGTCAAATCTCCTTGTGCAATACCACGATAACGCATACTCTGAGTCACATACTCCCCAAACTGCCCTTTTGCCATATGCCATTTAGGAGCAACCAGTTCTTCGTCTGGTGTATCAGTCGCAAGACGTAAAATAGGGATATGCGAAGGAATAGTGCGTAGCAGCTCCATAAGCGCTTCGGCGTATTCGTATTCATTCAAAAGAGCAAAAGGATTTTTGGCATACTCATGTGCTAAGTCAGTATTGTGAATGATGTGAAGGTTGTGAAATTTTATACCATCAATGCCTGCATCAACCAAACCTTGCACGCTCTCTTTCCACATAGCAGGCGTTTCGTTGGGTAAGCCGATAATAAGATGTGCATAGACTTTTAAACCATACGCATGCAAACGCTTAATGGCTTCAAGAGAACACGCTGAGTTGTGTCCTCGGTTCATTCGTACTAAACTTTCATCGTGCAGGCTTTGAACACCTAATTCCACCACAACATCTATTTTTTGACTCAGTTCACGCAAATATTCCAAAGTTCCTGATGTAAGACAATCAGGGCGTGTTCCGATATGAAAGGCATCAAACGCATAAAGGCTTAAGAGTTTTTCATATGCCTCTTTTTGTTTGAGGAGTGATGCGAAAGTTCCAGTATAGGCTTGAATGTAAAGCGCGAACGAAGAGGCTTTGTAGCGTCTTTTTGCAAAAAAGAGTGCTTTTTGTATCTGCTCTTCCACGTTTTTAGCATCTGCAATTTGAGCCGCACGAGCGCCATGTTCTGGGCAAAAGGAGCACCCACCGTTACCATCTTTTTCACGGTTGGGACAGCCAAATTCTAAATTAACGGGAATACTAAAAAGTGCTTTGCCATACACATGTTGCATATGTGCTTTATGGCTAAGATAGGGAAGCATTACTTAGAAAAGAGTTTGCGTAATTTTGTGAGACCTAGTTGCATTCCGCTAAACATCATCACTTTAGCCATTTTTTTCCACATCGGCTTTTCATAACAAGGGGCAGGACATTTACGGCAACTCGGTTTATGTTCATGCGGACAATTTTTAAGTCTGCCATACGCATAGATAAAGAGTGTTTCGCACTCTTCACAGATATGATACGGCAATTCACACAGTGCCTCTTCTTTGAAACTAACTTCTAATACACCTTTCTTTTTAGGAACATCGTGATGTTTTTTATCACAATGCAATTGAATAAAACGGTGCAAAGTTTGCGTGTCTGAAAGAAGTTTTTCTTTATTCATTAAGACTCTTTTTGGATTTTTATAACCGTATTATAAAGAAATAGTCTAAACATAAAGTCATGACGTAGAAGAAATGAAGATTTTTAAAGAAGTGACATTATGTGGCAGAGTATCTCTGCCACATATTAGCGATTATTGCTCTTTTTTTGCAGGAATAATAATGCCTTGATACGGGCCAAACTTGTGTTGGTGACGATTTTTACCATCATCGTATGGTCCAACATCACTATCAGGAACTTTTACTTTAAGATCAGGAAAATCTTTTTCACGGTTTGCTTTCACATCACGCGGTTTATCATAGTTGTTGATATACGCAGCAACGTTATACGCTTGTTCATCGGTTAAAATACGATTTTTATTGTCAGCACCCAAAGGCATATTGGCTGCAATCCAGTCAGCAGCGCGAATGACTCTATACATACCCGCACCTGTGTTGTAAGTGTCTTTTCCCCAAAGTGGTGGGAACTCATAGCCATTAGCTTTACCTTCACGCTTTACACCTTCACCATTTACACCATGACATGAAGCACAAAACTCTTTGTAAACTTTTTCGCCTTTGATAGGATCAGCGGCTTGAGTCATAATCATCTTACGATTGACCTGTGGGAACTCAGCACCTTCTACTTTTGCACCCACTGGAATACCTTGCGCCAACCAGTACATATACGTGACGATAGCACGCATCTCTTTACCGTCTTCAGGCAGAGGCTTACCATTCATACTACGTTCCATACAACCATTGACACGCCCTTCGATGCTTCCGATGGTTTCATCACGGTTGCGGTATTGCGGAAAGTTAGGAAACGTTGCCATAAAAGGACCAGACCATTTTTTAGTCCCTGCTTCTTGGTGACAGGATGAACAGGCAAGATTGTTTCCCGCATAACGCATTTTAGGATTAGCCGCTTCAGGACCAATATATTTATACGTTTCATTCACCAGTGCTTTACCATAACGCACAGTATCACCAAAAAGGTTGTTAGGAATAGTGCTCTCATCAGGCGCTTTCCAATCTTTCACAACTACTGGTTTGAATCCTTTGTCTGAACGCTTAGCTAATTCTGCCGTATCTAGTGCAAAAAGCCCGCTTGCACATGATGCAATAAGTGCAAAACGCACTATTGAATCCAATTTCATAATGCCTCCTTAAAATAATTTCTAGCATTATCATACGCATCTTGTGTCAATTTATCGTCAATTTTTCCTCTTCACTTTTAAGGTATAATTTTTTAATAGGTTTATAAAAAAGTGAAGGAGCTCTCATCAAAAATTTTCGTGTATTTGCTCTTCTTATCGGACTTTTTTGCATTGCGATGCTCACACTTGGCTTTTTAATTTATCGCGCCAACCACAATCTCTATATTGAAGATGCTAAAAATAGTGTAGAGAGTGTACTCGGTCTTACGCAAGAGTTAATTGCACATGAAAAACAACTTGCCCTCAGTATCGCTTTGATCCTTTCAGAAAATGAAGCCCTAAAAATGGGCTATGTTAAAAATGATCGTAAAAAACTTTACGAAACTTTACAAAGCGAAATTCCAAAACTGAAAAAATACCTTCAAATCGAAAATCTTGAAGTTCAACTGCATACAAAAGATGCCAAAGCGTATGTTCGCAGTTGGGATTTTGAAGATTATGGTGATGACCTCTCCACGTTTCGCAAAGGTATTACGCTACTTCAACAATCTAAAAAACCTTTGGTATCGATTGAACTAGGGAAACGCCTCAATATCAAAGCGCTTTGTCCTATTTTTGAGAAAAATGAATTTGTTGGTTCATTAGAAGTCATCATCAACTTTGATGAAGTGGCTCAAAAACTGAGTGCCAAAAAAATTAATTTTGTTATTTTGATGGATAAAGCCTTGTTAGATATAGGGGAATGGATGAAAGAACTCCCACAAATTGATGGATATGTTATTGTGAGAAATAACTGTTCTGTTGGTTGTGTCAATTCATTTATGTCCGTTGCTTCGGCATCCATTATGCAACAAGGTTTTGCGCGCTCCAACGGTGCTCTTTTTGGTTTTACGCCACTCTTTGACATTGAAGCAAAACAAGTAGGATACATCGGTATATGGTTTGGAGAGTCCCTCCTCAAAGAGTCTTTACTCCTGCGCGCCTCACTCGCTCCTCATAGTGCACCGTTGCATGTCAAAACCTTAGAGCCTGCCATAGAAAGTTCTACACCACAAGAGGTACTCATTCGATGAAAATTTTACTCTTAGAAGATGACTATACCTATAATGAGAGCATTAAAGAGTCTCTTGAAGAGATGGGCTACGAAGTAGATGCCTTTGACGATGGGCTTCTCGCCTTAGATGCACTCTTTGACAAGCAGTATCATCTGGCTCTTTTGGATATTAGGGTTCCGCATATGGATGGTTATGAAATTTTAAAAGAAATTCGCAAAGCCAAACTGGATCTTCCCATTATCTTTATTACCTCACTCACGGACATTAACAACCTTTCATTGGGGTATGAGCTAGGATGCAATGACTATTTGCGGAAGCCTTTTTCTCTTAAAGAGCTTCAATACCGTGTCTCACAAACACTCAAAAGTTACCATTTTCACTCCACACTGGATGTCATTTCTCTGCCATGTGGCTTCTCTTACCATAGCGATGATCAGAGTCTTTGGTTTGAAAATATGCAAATCAATTTAAGTAAGTATGAGCAAAAATTGCTCTTTGTATTGGTAAAAAATAGAGGCAATTATATCTCCACAGAACTCATCCATGAATACGTTTGGGAAGGTAAAGAGGTGGGAGATAATGACATTCGTATGCTGATTAAAAAACTACGGGACAAAACCGATAAAGACTTTATCATCACTGCCAAAGGGATAGGATACAAAATTGAAAAGTGAGACTAAAAACGCGTTTATCTTTGCCATTATTCTTACCTTTTTAACGCTTTTATTGGTTTCATTCCCTATTTTAAATTATCTCTCTGTCTCACTTCGCCTTAGCCAAGTTAACCAAGAAGTACAATTACGCAGCTATGCCAAGGAGATTGAAACATCTATTCAAGGTATTTTACCGCTTCAAAAAACATTTTTATTTCCACGCTCTATTATCTTCAAAAGTGCGCTTTTAGATGCGAACAATCACATTATTTTTTCTTTGATTGATGAACCTATCCCAACCTTTAGCGATGAATTTGCCAAAAATGATGCATCACTCTTTTACAAATACCCGCTTGCTCCCAATATTCTGCATGCCAAATTTTTAGTGGTACAAAAAGAGATATCCCATTCACAAGTGATTTTTGATGTTTTGGTGATTATTGGTGTGGTGTTACTGGGTATGCTCATTTTTTCGTATCTTCTTCTCAAACTTTTACTCAAGCCTTACATTGAGACATCAACACGTATGAATCTCTTTTTCACCGATGTTATGCATGAGCTTAAAACGCCTCTTGGCATTATGCAACTCAATATTGAGGGCTTAGTTAAAAAGTATAAAGATAAACGTCTTAGTCGAACTTTAGCAGCACTTTCAACGCTTTCAACACTCTATGATGATCTTGAATACCTCATCAAAAACAAGACAATTACCTATTCGACAGAAATACTTAATTTTTCACTCTTTTTAGAAGATAGGATCGCCTATTTTGAAGCACTGAGCTCTTCAAAAGAAATCACCATTCTCTCTACCATAGAACCAGAGCACTTTGTGCGTATCAATCGCATTGAATTACAACGCATTATTGACAATAACATCACCAATGCGATTAAATATTCTCCACCACAAACAATTATTGAAGTCTCGTTACATACGAAAGATAACGGTTTATGTTTTCGTGTAAAAGATCACGGTGTTGGCATAAAAGAGATCAACAAAATCTTTGAGCGTCACTACAGAGGCGATATCTATAAAGGTGGTTTTGGAATTGGGCTGAGCATTGTAAAAAGTATTTGCGATAAATATAGCATTGTGATTGAAGTACAATCAGAAGAGAAAAAAGGAAGTGAATTTAACTATTGGTTTAAAGAAGAAGTGGAGGAGAAAATCTCCCCCGAAGTATTATAGTGCTGTTACGTTCTCAGCTTGAGGACCTTTTGGACCTTCGCCTAATTCATAAGTAACTTTTTGGCCTTCTGCCAAAGAAACACGACCATAACCTGATCTATTTACTTGACGAAAGTGTACGAATACATCTTTTCCGCCGTCATTTGGTTGGATAAAACCAAAACCTTTTTCGTTGTTAAACCATTTAACGGTTCCCTCTAATAAAGCCATCTAATGCTCCTGTTATAAAATCGAAAAGTAGAAAATTGAGTATTTTGGGAGTATTTAGGATGCTAACTAAAGGTCACGTATCACAAAACTACCAAAGATGAACTCGAACCTCATCTTTCTGGAAAAATAGTGTATCCAATTTTTAAAAATAAAGCAAATTTAATTCGCTTTTAACTATACTGGTTACATGAAGATAGCAAAAACATACGCACTCTATAGTGCACTCATTCTCTCATTTGCAATCATTTTAATGACTACTGTGTGGTTTGGTAAAAAAACGCAAGAGCAGCACCAAATCAAACAAGAACAAAGTAGTGTATTTGAGCGCTATAAAGCAGTGTTAAATCTTGAAAGTACCGCTATTAGACAAGTAAGCCAAGATTACTCCCGTTGGGATGAAATGGTAACATTTGTACACAATCAAGATCTAAACTGGAGCAAAGATAATTTAGAGCCAATGATTGAGACATTTCATCTTACATATATCTCTGTTTTTGATGTTTCAAAAAAACAAGTTTATCACTATAAAAACAGTAAAGCAGATGACATCTATCTTGATTTATCCTCACTTATTTCCACACCTTCTCATTTTAAAGAGTTTTTCCATTTTGAAAATGGTAAATTTATCCAATTTTTTCTTTCTCCTATTCATTATTCAGCCGATTTAGAGCGAACAGGTAAGCCGATGGGCTTTTTAGTATTAGGGCGTATTTTTGATGATGCTTTTTTAGAGAGTATGGAGCAAATAACCCTTGGGAAAGCCTCTTTCTCTCGTGATACAAATCATGCTGCGCTTGGTGAGCATTTTCATATACCACTCTCCTCTTTGTCCGATAAAATTATTGGCTATCTTGATTTTTACTATACGCCTTCTGTACTTCTGTTTATGACTGAATTTCAACACTCTATTGTGCTTGCTGGTGTTATCATTATATTATGTGTCATTGTATTCTTTTATGCACTCACACATACGGTTATTTTCACACCTATTAGACGTATTTCGATGGCACTTAAAACACATCAACTGGGATATATTTTAGCACTATCCCGTCAAGAGCATGAATTAGGTGAGATTGCACACCTTATTTGTGAACATGAAAAACAGACACAACTCTTAGAACACTACAAAGAAGCCATTGATGAAAATACCATCGTTTCTAAGACAGATACCAAAGGAATTATTACTTACGCGAATGACCAATTTGTAGCTATTTCTGGGTACTCCAAAGAAGAGTTATTGGGAAAACCTCATAATATTGTTCGTCATCCAGACAATCCTCAAAGCTTTTTCAAAGAGATGTGGGCAACGCTTAAAGAAGGTAAACCATGGAAAGGTGTTGTTAAGAACAGACGTAAAGATGGCAGTAGTTACTATGTCAAATCTGTCATCATGCCTCTTCTTGATGAACAAAATACAATCCAAGAGTATATAGCAATCCGTTATGATGTGAGTGAGCTTTTCGAACAAGTTGAACACCTTCGAAAAGAAAAACTGATGGAGCTCCCAAGTAGAAAAGTACTCTTTCAAGCTATTGAGCAGGCACAAGCTCCTCACTTGGCTATTCTGAATATTTGCGGTTTTCGCGATATCAATACACTGCATGGACAAACATTTGGGGACCTCTATTTACGTCATTTAGCACTAAAAATTAAACAGCTTATGCCTAAAAATTGGCAGCTTTACCATCTCCAAAGTGACGAGTTTGCTCTTTTTTGCGATACAGAGCTTCCAGATCAAGCTTTTAATGATGAGTGCCAACATCTCCTTGCCATTCTTGGTCATGAAGGGCTCTTTATCCAACACGCTTTTTATCCACTCTCAATTCGCTTTGGTATTGCTAATGGCATAGAATATCTTTACAATCGTGCAGAAATTGCTATGAAAGAAGCTCGTTCATCGCATAAAAGTATTGTGATTTACGATGACAATAAAGGCTTTGAGGAGCGTCTTCAAAAAGATATTCAATGGAATGAAACTATACGTAAAGCACTCAAAGAAAACCGTTTTACGATTTTCTTACAAGAAATTGTCCCCGTACATGGTAAAAATACTGAACGTAAAAAATATGAGGTACTCATTCGTTTAATCGATACCAACGGGCAGATTATTTCACCTTTTCATTTTATTGATTTGGCAAAACGTATGCATCTCTACGATCAACTAACCCGCTTCGTACTCCAAGAAGGCTTTAGAGCAGCGCTGGAGCTTCATTGTGATATCTCAATTAATATCACAAAAGAAGATATAGTAAATCAAGAAACAACCAACTATCTTATAGAATTATTGCAGCAATACCCTACGCTTAAAGAGCGCATTACATTAGAGCTTGTCGAATCAGAAGGTATTGAAAATTCTATAGAGGTACGAAACTTTTTACAAACAGCAAGAACACATGGATGTTTACTTGCCATCGATGATTTTGGAGCTGGTTATTCTAACTTTGAATATCTTTTACGTTTAAATGTGGATTTCATCAAAATTGATGGCTCACTGATCAAAAACATGGATACGGATGCAAACGCATATGCTACGGTTAAAACGATTACCCATTTTGCTAAAAATTTAGGTATTTTAGTTGTTGCTGAATTTGTTCACAAAAAAGAGATCTTAGAAAAGGTTCAAGAGCTTGGTATTCATTATGCACAAGGTTTTTACCTGCATGAACCGTCACCAATTCCTAAAATAAAGAGTTCGTATGGAAGCAATTAAACACTTTTTAGACGTTGTCTCTAAAGATGAGTTTGTTGAAGGGCATGAGGTATTAGAAACAGATTGGCATCGACTCAAAAAGCTTTCTGAATATGAAGATGAAGCCAAAATTCTTAAAGGCCTCATTAATGCATCAACAGCCTTAGCTTTAGCATGTAAAGGGAAGAAAGAAGGGGCGAAACAAGTATGGCAAACGTATGAAAAATATGCCCCACTTATTGATACGACCCCATCGCATTATAGAAACCTTTACAAAGAAGCACAAGCTCTTTTGCTACGTAAATATGCTCTTTATATGTAAAACGTTGAGAAAATTAAATAAAATGAAATAACCCATAACATACGATTTAAAATCATCGTATAAAGTTTTTCATTGATACGCTCATGAATTTTTGTACCAATCCAAAATCCTATTAATGAGACAAGTACAAAAAATGCGATAAGCATACTATTTTCTACAGTAAAACTTCCATGATATCCAAAAATTAAAATCTGCAAAGTTTTATTGGCAATGAAACAAAAGCTCATCACCCCAATAGCATGTTTTTTATCAAGTTTTAGTTCTAAAATCAGCATAATCAAAACAGGTGACATAATATTCGCCATTCCGCCCACTAATCCACTGACAAACCCCATGATAACTGTTACGACGCCTTGTTGCTTTGCCACTGCATGCGTCAACGAAAAACGAAGTCTCTCTTTATTGAGATATAAAAGCATTACAGCAGCTATGACTAATTTAAAATAATGACTGTAATAAACAACCAAAAGATTGGTACCGATGATGCTTCCTACCATCACAGAAAGAATAAGCGGCCAAAACTCTTTCCAAATATGAGAGAAGGAATTTGCTTTTTTAAGACTCACCACATTGGTAATAAGTGTAGGAAATAGTGTGTATAAAACAGCTTGTTTTAAATCGAGGAAAAGAACAAAAAGTGGTGTTGCTACCATGGGGAATCCAAAACCAACTACCCCATGAAAAAACCCGGCGAGTAAAACAATAATAACTTCAAAAAGTAAAAATTCACTTTGCATGTTTAAAATACCAACTCATCGTATCCTCACCAACTCTTTGAGAAAAAATTTTTTGCAATCCATCTGGTAGAACAATAGGATTGCCTTCTTTTTCATGAGGTGATTCAAAGATTAAGTACCACTCAACTTTCTTTGAAAGTAGATCAAGAAATCCTTGCCCACCTTCGATCATTACCATAGAATAGTTATTCATATTTTCACTATCTTGAGCAATACTTACCAAGCGATTTGGCATATTAAACAGAGGAATAGTTTGGTCAAAATTATTTTGTTTAGAGAGTATCAATACATCAGGTGCTTTTCCATCACATAATCTTGCATCAAGAATAGGTCTGTCCGTTCTTACTGTATTCCCGCCAATGACTAAAAGATCACAACGATCTCTTAAACGATGAACCATTCTTCTTGAATCTTCCGAAGTAATAATACCTCCCGTTGCGACACCATTGCTACTCACAGCCAATTTAAAAAATACAAAAGGATGTTTGCTTTCTTTGCACGTAAAAGGTGTTAAAAGTAAATCACACGCCTCTTTAAGACATCCAAAGATGACTTCTACCCCTTTTTCTTTTAAAAAAGCACCACCACCTTTAGCCTTTGCGCTTTCATCAAATGAGCCAATGACAACACGCTTTATACCAAGTGCTTCAATAAGCGCTGAGCAAGGAGGCGTTTTACCAAAATGGTGACATGGTTCTAGGGTTACATGCAATGTGAGATTATGAAATAGATGATTGTGATGTTCTTTTAAAAAATCGTGTAGTGCAGTTGCATCTTCTATACAACTGATGCGTGAATCATTGGTTAAGTTCTCATAAGCAGCTTTAAGAGCAAGCACTTCAGCATGAGGTGTTCCCGCTTTTTTATGCGCTCCAACCCCTAATATATCGCCCTGCTCATTACTTACCACAGCTCCAACCGCTGGGTTTGGGAAAGTCAGCACTTGATGCGCCCACGCAGCATCAAGTGCCTTTTGCATTAAGACAGCGTCAAATGCGCTTACCATTCAAAATAGGTTCGAGCACTTTCAATCTCATCCAGAGAAATCTGTTTGAGTTCATTTTCAACGCGCACAGAAGCAGCGTTACCATTAAAGGCTTCAAGTAGACCAATAAATTTTTCTTTAGTCTTAAGTTTTATTTTGACTTTTTCACCAAGAGAAGCACTATAATGCTCTGGTTTTGTCAATTTTCTCTCGATGCCAGGAGAACTGACTTCAAAAAGATATTCACCTTCAAGTGGTGGTTCTAAATCAAAAATTGGTGATAAAATACGGCTAATTTCCGCACATTTATCAAGATTAATACCCTCTTTTGAGGTAATATAAATTCTAAAAATTTTTTTATCAAATTCGTTTGCCACTTCAGTATCATAAAGCGATACACCGCAACTTTCTACAATCTTAGTAATTTGTTCAAGATTAATCATCGCTTTTTTTACCTTTTTTCAACTCTTCTTCCACTTTGGCAAAGAGAGCGTCCATTTTATTTTGAAGCTCTAAACTATCGTCGAAACGGAATTTAAAATGAGGACATCTAAACCAGCCCTCTGCTTGCATACAATGCGTTTGAATATGTCGCTGTACACGATCTAAATGAGAAACGATATAACGCTTTTCAGCTTCGTCATAGATAGATCCATCTAAATAAACGATCGCATCGTATTTTCCACGGCTGCACTGTACATCAACAACGCAAACACCACGAAGCATCTCATCTTCAAGAGTGCAGAGCGCTTCAGGAATAAGCTCTTTTAAAACACTTTCCGTTCGCTGGATTTTAATACTTTTATCCATCATAGTTTTGCTTTTTCTTCAACCTCTTTAAAGCTCTCGATATAATCGCCTACTTTAATATCGTTGTAGCCATCAATGCCAACACCACACTCATACCCTTTACCTACTTCTTTTACGTCGTCTTTAAAGCGTTTGAGTGATGAAACACTACCTTCAAATATAATGACACCATCGCGAATAACGCGGATTTTAACACCTCTATTGATGGTACCATCCGTAACAATACAACCAGCAATTGCACCCAATTTCGGAACCGTAAAGACTTCTCTGACCATCGCTTGACCGATGTTTTCTTCACGAATGACTGGAGCCATCAATCCTGTAACAAGGTTTGTGACGTCATCAATTAAATCATAAATAATATTGTACGTTTTAATCTCAACGCCAGCACTTTTTGCTTTTTCTTTAACAACACCTGTAGGACGAACATGGAAGCCTAAAATCACACAGTTTGAACTTGCTCCTGCAAGCGCTACATCGCTTTCTGTAATACCACCAATACCTGCGCTAACGATATTAACCTTCGTCTCTGAATTTCTAATTTTTTCTAAACTACCCTTAATTGCTTCAAGACTACCTTGAACGTCTGCTTTAATAATAACAGGTAATGTTTTTAAAGCACCCTCTGCAATCATCGCGCTAAGATCATCTAAACTTACTTTGGTTGTTTTAGAAAGCTCTTTTTGACGTAAATATTCTGCTTTTTTCTTCGCATATTCACGTGCAATTTTATCTGTTTTAACGCTAATGAGTGTCTCGCCAGCCCCTGGAACTTCACTAAGACCAAGTACAACAACAGGCTCACCCGGAAGTGCCTCTTTTACGGAGCGACCAAGATCATCAAGAAGTGCTTTAACTTTACCAAATGCTACACCCGCAACAACAATGTCGCCTACACGCATAGTACCGTCTTGAACAACAACTGTTGCAACAGGACCACGTCCTTTTTCAAGTGAACTCTCGATAACAGTCGCTTTAACATCTCTGCTTGGATCTGCTTTTAGTTCTAAAAGATCTGCTTGTAATAGAATTGTCTCTAATAAATCTTCGATACCCATACCTGTTTTTGCAGACACTGGCACGAATTCATGATCTCCACCCCAATCAATAGGTGTAATACCAAGCTCTGCAAGTTGTGCTTTGACAAGATCAGGGTTAGCTGATTCTTTATCCATTTTATTGACAGCAATGATGATTGGAACTCCTGCTGCTTTTGCGTGTTCAACTGCTTCTTTTGTTTGAGGTTTTACACCATCATCTGCTGCTACAACAACGATGACAATGTCCGTAACTTTCGCACCACGTGAACGCATTTCTGTAAAGGCTTCGTGACCTGGAGTATCGATAAAGGTAATGTTTCTACCATTTTTTTCAACCATATAAGCGCCAACGTGTTGGGTAATACCACCTGCTTCACCTGCTGCTACTTTGGCACTTCTGATGTAATCAAGAAGGGATGTTTTACCATGATCTACGTGACCCATAATGGTAATAACAGGTGCACGTTCAACAAGATTTTGCTCACCGGCTTCACCTTCTTCATCATACGCTTTGACATAGTCAAATGCCTCTTGGTCATTGACAGTTGTTACATTAACACCAAAAGTATCTGCTAAAATTTCAATCGAATCTTTGTCTAAGAAGTCGTTTTTAGTAAACATAACACCTAATGAGAAAAGTTCTTTAATGACTTCACTAACAGGTTTATTAATTTTTTCTGCAAATTCATAAACCCTAATCTCTTCAGGAATTTCAATCGCGCTTACTGCTTCTGCTTCTTGAACTTGTGTAGGTCTACGTCTTCTTTTACGACCAACACGTTGAATTCCTTGCATCACAAAATTTGTTTTTTTCGTTGTTCTAATTTGGCTAGGATCAATCTGTTTTTTCTTTTTCGCCTCTTCGTTGACCGTAATGCCTACATTAAGGTCAGGAAGAACAATCATATCTTCTTCTTCCGTATCGATGTTGGTATCTGCCATTTCAATATTTAAAGCAATATCCAATTTTTCAGCATTGGCTTTTTTCTCAGCTGGAACTTTTTTAAGTTTCTTTTTCTTTTTTTGAAGTTCTGCACTATTATTTGTCGTAGACGCAAACATGGACTCCATGCTTCGTGAAGGTGTATTTTCACGTGAGCCATAAAATGACGATGGACTCGGCTTCTCTTCAGCTTCAACCTCTTTAACATCAGGTCGTTTCTTTTTAACAATCACCAAACCTCTACGTTTACGTACATTGGTCGGGTCAAGTTTATCTTCCATATCTTCGTCTTCATCTTCAGCCAAAGGCTCTGTTACTGTTTTTGGAGCAATCTCTTTGTGTACTTTAACACTCTGTCCTGCTTCAAGCTCTTTTTCTTTCAATGTTTTGGTTTTAGGAACAACAACTTCAGGTGCTTTTGGTTTTTCAACGACAGCTGGTGTCTCTACGACTTCAACTTTTTTAATCTCTGGAGCTTTAGGTTGAGGGGATGGCTTACTTGCTTGTGCATTCTCTCCGCTCAATACATAGTTCATGAGTTTTTCGGCATCTTCTGTACTGATTGAACTTGAATGCCCTTTGACATCAAGTCCAAGATCTATCGCCTTATCAACGATCTCTTTGTTCTTCATGCCCAGTTCTTTTGCTATTTCGGTTATACGAACTTTATCCATTCGACCCTGTCTCCTTAAAAATTTTACCAAATTCCATCATTGCTTTGTGATTTGTTTTACATTTATTGTTGAGTATTTTCACAACTTTCTTTTCATTGTTTGTCATACATGCCTTGCAGATATAAAAGCTTCTTCCAACTTTAGAAAACAGCACGAGCTCACCATCTACAATCTGCAATCTTTGTAAACTTTCCTGCAAAGATCTTTCTCTACAAACAATGCACATTCGTATGGGTTGACTCATTTTTGCGCCTGATTATATCAAATTTTAGCTGTTTTTCAGCTTTTTACGATTTCAAAACCGTGGTTATCTAATTCAAAGATTTCTACTCTAAACATCCCAAATGCATTTTTAAGTGCCGTTGCAACTTTTGGAGCATCTTCAGCCTTTACAAGATTGAAAAATGATGAGCCACTTCCTGAAAGTGTACTCATTAACGCTCCACTTTTTAAAGCAATATCACGCACCTCAAAAAGCTCTTTCATCTGTTTCATACGTCGATGTTCATGCATACAATCTTTTGATGCTACTCTTAAAAATTCCCAATTTTCACTAAAAAAAGCTGCCGTCAATAAAGATGCATGGGATAGGTTATACACTACATTTTTCATCAAATAGGTTTTAGGAAGTAATGTCCTTGAATGTGCTGTTGACATAGGACGATCAGGTATGATCATTACTACCTTAAGTTTTTCACTCATCTCTTTTCTGAGTGTTTTTACTTTCCCATTTTCAACAATAGAACTTGTAAATCCTCCATAAACGGCAGGAGCAATATTGTCAGGATGTGTTTCGTATATAATCGCTTTATTTAAAATAGTCTCCCTGCTTGCTTTTATACCAGCCATCTCATAGGCACTTGCAATGGCACCAACAATAACAGCTGAACTGCTTCCCATACCTCTTGAAAAAGGGATATTGTTAAAAAATTCAAATCTGAAAGGATCTTTTTTACCCGTTAATTCTTGATAAATATCATAAAAAATGGAGACAAAAATATTATTTTTTTTAAGTTTTGCATTCTCTTCACCTTCACCTTTAACAGAGATACTCTGATAGCTGGAAGGCTTAATGCTTACTTCATTGTAAAGTGCAATAGCAAGACCTAAACAATCAAATCCTGGTCCTAAATTGGCACTTGTCGCTGGTATTTTTATCTTCACACATTGCTCCTAAACTGCTGGTAACATATAAAGTGGTTCAATTTCATCATTAAAAAGTCTTTCATCCAAAACTGTAGGTAAAGCAAAATGCTGCTCTATGGGAGTTTCTAATCGAACGGTTGTAATTTCTTGCTCTTTTTTAATAAAGTAGAGATTACGCATTGCACGAATGGGTTTTCCTTGATTGAATACAAAACCATCACATGCCAATAGTGGTACTCCTAATGTAATACTGAGCGTTTTTAAAAAAATATAGGTAATTTTAATTGCCATAAAACTTCCAGGACCTCTCGCAAAAAAAAGCCTTTTCGGTTGATATTCTTTGAGAATAGACGCAAATAATAATGGCAATGCTTCACTCGTTTGCTCTATGGTTTCATACGTTTTAACGAGTTGGTTATTTTCATAAATGCCTACATGTAAAGGCGAAGTAAGCGTTATAACAACAATATCAACAGCTGTTTTTATGCGTAAACCTTTTCAAATTCTTCTGCTTTTTCAACACTGAGCGTTCTAATTTCGTAATTACTTGGATCTCTTAAAATAGCTTTTGTAAGTTCATGATTAAGATTATGGCTACCTGCAAATGAAATATAATCACCTACAAATGGTGCACCTAAAAGAGAAAGATCACCAATTGCATCTAAGATTTTATGTCTGACAAACTCATTTGAAAAACGCAATCCTTCAGGATTTAAAATTTTAGTATCATCCATAACTACGGCATTATCAAGTGATCCACCTAAAGCAAGTCCACGTGAACGTAGCATTTGAACATCTTTTAAAAAGCCGAATGTACGGGCTCTAGAAATCTCTTCAATAAAATTTTTCTTACTAAACTCAAAACTATATTCTTGTTTACCAATAGAAGGATGATTAAATTCAATCATAAAACTGTAACTTGGTTTAAGGCTAGGTGTTACACGTGCAAACTTTTTACCATCTTGCACTTCCACCTCTTTTTTAATAATTAAAACTTGTTTTGTAGCTTCAAGTTTTCGAGTTCCTGCTTCATCTAACATCATACAAAAGCTTGCACTACTGCCATCCATAACAGGAACTTCTGCTCCATCTAAAACGACTCTGATATTATCAATTCCATATGCATAAACAGCTGATAGTAAATGCTCAATCGTTGAGATATAAGCACTTGAATTTCCAATGACCGTTGCCATTTGAGTATTCACAACATTTTGAGGTAACGCTTGAACTAAAAGTCCAACGTCACTTCTGTAAAAAAGAATACCGCTATTTGCTTCAAGAGGCTCTAAACGTATCGAAATTGGCTCACCTTTGTGAAGACCTATTCCTACACCGCTAACCGCTTTGGCTAATGTGGTTTGTTTCACACAATTTCCTTTATTTCTATAGCGTTATCACGCATAACAATTTTTTGGAGTACATTTTGTTTGAGCATCTCTCTATCGACAATTTCTCCATTAAAGATGAGATGCCCTCTTGGACTGATGCCGCTCAGTACTATATAATCACCATCGCACTGCACTAATCCATCAATAATACCATAAATACTAATGCTCTCTTCAGAAAAAACTTTTGCTCCACTGTTGACACGACCAAAAATAACGATAGGTAAACTCTCAACAATCTCTTCACCAGAGCGTATAGGACGATCATAAAGCTTCAATTTTGGTAACTGTTTAGACTGCTCAGCAACAGGTTCAGTAACACTCTCTTTTTTAAGTGGTACCTCTTCAAGTGCAGGTGCTTCTTTTTTAATACCTCCAAAACGAATAGTACAATGATTGATGTCTTTGTAACATACCCCACTTTGTTCTAATACAAAGGCAATATTTTTTGTTATATTTCCTTCGACAAGCAAAAAGAATTCCTTCAAAAGAAGGCTGTTTTTTCTAAAATAATCTAAAAAAGAGGCTTCATCATCAATTTCAATATGAAACACTCTCACATTTTTTTGTGTTACTTTCATCGATCCATAATCTTCTTTGCTGATTCTATTACATTAAAGACGCTCTCTTTAAGCCAAACCTCATCCATCCACTCTTCTGGTCTAACATCTACACCTTGAACAAACATACCAAAATGCAGGTGATCGCCAAGTGCCAATCCTGTTAAACCTGTTTTTGCAATAGATTCGCCCGCTTTAACCACATCGCCTTCTTTTACCATATAGCTTGAACAATGTCCATAGAGTGAATAAACCCCTAATCCATGAGAGATAATAATGTTATTGCCATAAATTCCATTTTCGCGAGCAAACACAACCACACCATCATTTGAGGTTTGCATAGCAGCTTGTGCATTGCTTGCAAGATCAAGTCCTAAGTGATACGACTCACTGGTTGGTTGCTTATCATACTCATAAAAACGATGATCGCCAAAACTTGCAACGACTTTTCCGTTACGCAATGGATAAAATGGTTTTAGATAAAATCCACTAATCAATTCTGTTGGTACATTTGACGTTACTTTTAAGATATTTGCTTCATTGCCTTTACGCATATCTTCATTAACATATTTAAACTTTTCCAATTTCGTAAGAGATGAACGCTCAGGTGCCATTTCTGCAATTAAATCGGCAATTTTTCCATCTAAGAAACGGTCATCCAATGCAATAGTAGATGTTTTATACTTTTTATCCTGTAAAAAATAAGGGATATGTGCTTTTGTTAAGTTTCCAGCACGATCTAGAGCGACAACGGATGCACTAAAACTCTCAATATTGGTAGGCCATGCTACTAAAGTAATGTAATACCCTTCTTTATAAAAAGGTGTTGGATAGAATTTTTTACCAAAATTTGTCTCAACATAAAGCGATTTCATTGCTTCATCTTGTGCTTTAAAGATAACCGTAGCAACGCCACCTTTCATAATCTTATATGAACTTCCGATGATGTTAACTTCAGGTCTTTTGGTATCCACTTTAATAACTGATTTGACACTAACACTATTACCCGCAAAAAAGTTCCATTTACTACCATCAACAGCTTCAACAGTCAATTCAAACACTTTTTTGTTTGCACCAAATCCTGTCTTAGGAAAAGAGAGATTGAGGTCGACCACTTTTTCAGGTGTTTTATACTCTTTTGTATCTAATACAACACTTTTTTCACCATCAAAAAGTGATGCTCGCACAAAACGAAGTCCACTTGCATCCGCTAACTGCACTTTAATAGGTTCTTTTAAATTCCATTCAATTTCTTTAGGAAGAACGACTTGAGGAGCTTCTCTTTCAAATAAACTGGAGTTAAATACAAATGCGACTCCACCTACTAAGACTAAAAAAATAAATCCAAGCACAACGGCTGCTATGGACGATTTTCCTTGTTTTCTCATTCTTTGTCTATCCTTTTTATTTTTTCCACAATTTCATCTCGAAGGACTTTTGGATCACAAACAGGTACTTCAAAACCTGCAGCAGTCTTATGACCACCGCCTTGATACTCCAACGCAATCTTTGAGACATTAATATCTTTACTTCTTAATGAGACTTTATAGCCTCCCTCTTTCTCTTCCAATATCATGATCGCAATCGTGACATTAACAATGCTTCTTAGCATGTTGACAATGTTTTTAGTATCGTGTCTTCTAGCGCCTGTGGCCTCAAGAGCTGCTTTATCAAAAATAATGGTAGCAATACGCCCATTTTCATAAAGATCAAAATGGTTTAACATATAACCATAAAGTCTTATTTTTGAAAGGGGCTCTCTACGCTTTACTTTCGAGGCAATCTCTTTTGGATTTGCTCCACGTTTAACCAATTGTGCAACAATACTAAACGTCAATTCGTCCATATCGCCGTATTGAAAAAAACCTGTATCATCGGCAATAGCCGTATAAAGACAAATCGCACACTCTTTGCTCATCTCAATGGCATTGGCTTTTAAAAGCTCATATACCACCATCCCCGCACTCGTGAAACGATCTACCACAAGGTTCATGTTTCCAAAATAGCGATTTGTCAGATGATGATCAATGTTGATAATCTCATAATCCCCTTCTGGAATTTTGAGCCTATCACGCGTTGAGCAATCACAACTAACTACTAAATCGAAACTTTTCGGCAGACTATTTTTAATTTTGGAAAATCCCGGCAAATAGTCATACACCAATGGAAGTTCACTGTTTTTATTGAAGTGTGTTACTTTTTTCCCTGCATGGCTTAGCGCATCATACAGAGCTAAAGCACTGCCTAATGTATCACCATCTGGATGTACATGAGAGACAATAACAATGTGATTGGCTTCAAGCATACGCTTCCACGCTTGTTGATACATTATAACTCCACTTCGAGATAAAATGGAGATTATACTTAATTTTGACTGAAAAGTTATTGATATCTTTTAGCGAGGCTTCTTTGAGCTCTTATAAACAAACGCGAGAACTTCGGCAACTGCCTTATAAAGATTTTCAGGAATAATATCACCAAGATTGCATTTTTTGTACAACTCTCTAGCTAATGGAGGGTTCTCAACAATCTGAATATTATAATTCATCGCAATTTCTTTTATACGAAGTGCAACAAAATCTGTCCCTTTCGCAATAACTTTTGGAGCTGCCTCTTTGTCTTGGTTATAACGAATAGCAACAGCATAATGTGTCGGATTGGTGATAACAACATCAGCTTGAGGAATCTCTTGCATCATACGTTTTTTCGTCATTTGCATTTGAATCTGTCTAATTTTAGCCTTGATTTTAGGATCACCTTCCATCTGTTTATATTCATCTTTTAACTCTTGCTTACTCATACGTAAACTTTTAAAGTAGGTAAATCGTACAAAGAGAAGATCTGCTAAGGCCAACACTAAAAACAAAATCAAAATTACAGCTACAAGAATTAACATTTTCTGCTTTAACCATGATAGTTGATCAAACAATGGAAAATAAATAACCGTTGGTAGCTCTTTAGTGAACGAAAGAAGAAAATAATAACATACCCATAAAATGACACCCACTTTAAGGATAATTTTAATTGCTTCAACCGCTTTTTTCATTGAAAAGAGATTTTTAAGCCCTTTCATTGGGTCTAATTTTGAAAGGTCTGGCATGAGCGGTTTCGTTGTAAAAATAAATCCTGTTTGGATGACATTCGCTAAAATTCCTGCAATAGCAACTGCCAAAGAGAGAGGAATGACCATAAAAATAATCTCTCTAAAAGAGATCATCGATACCTGAAGTGTGACCTCTTTTGTAATTTCTGTACCTATTAAAGATTGATAGTAGTAGTAAAGGTAGACAATGCGAGATTGTATAAATGACAGAAGCGCTAAGAATGCGACAAGTGCTACAAGTAAGGTGATAAAGGCGCTGGTATCTTGACTTTTGGGAACATTACCATCTTTTCTGGCATCTTCAATCTTCTTGGAACTGGGTTCTTCCGTCTTCTCTTGATCATCTGCCACGCTATACTGTTCCTACTTTAGATGAGTGTTTTATGAGTAATTCTCATGGAAAAATCTAACCAAACTGCTTGATGGATCAAACTCCCACTACTAATAGCATCAACACCTGTTTTAGCATACTCAATGATATTTTCTTTTGTAATATTACCGCTAGCTTCTAAAAGGACATGAGGGAAATGACTATTTTTATAAGCAACAACAGCTTTTATATCAACATGTGACATATTGTCGCACATAATAATATCAGCGCCACATTGTATTGCAAACTTCGCAAATTCCACATCCTCACATTCAATTTCGATTTTACATGTGAAAGGAAGTTTTTCTCTTGCCTCTACAATAAAGACCTTCAAATCATCTATGGTTTTAAGGTGTGTATCTTTGATCATTAAACAATCATCTAAGCCCATTCTATGGTTATTTCCACCGCCACAGCGAATGGCATATTTTTCAAAAATACGCAAATGTGGTCTGGTTTTTCTAGTGTCTAAAAGTTTAAGGGTATATCCCTCTAACACTTTTTTATAACCTGCAACATTGGTAGCAATACCACTGGCGTGTTGCATAAGATTTAAAATCGTACGCTCACATCGTAAAATATTTTTTGATTTCCCTTCAATGACAGCTACAAGATCACCTTTTTGAAGCATATCTCCATCATTAAAGTAAAATTTAATATCCAGTTTATTTAATTTACATAATGCCTTAACATAAGGCTTTCCAGCAAAAACACCTACATCTTTACAAATAATATTTGCACTTGCAAAGCTATCTTTTCCTACTAATGAAAAAAGATCGCCCCTACCGACATCTTCCTCAAGTGCTTTTTTAACAAATTTTTTGATCATATTTCAAACATCCTATTAAGGGCTTCATACGCCCATTTACGCGTCTCTTCAGAAACACTGATTTCATTCTCAAAACGCCCTTCTTTAATGCTAAGAAGTGTATTGTAAACATCTTGAAGCGTGGTTTCATTCATAGTAGGGCATTCTGGTTTTGAAGAAGAAAGCACATAAGTGTTCTCTTTACGCAAGCGTTTAATCATATTGTATTCTGTGCCAATCGCTACCTTTTGATCAAGTGGAAGCTTTTTAACATAATCAATAATCTGGCTAGTTGATCCCACAAAATCAGAAAGTTCACATACTTCAGGCTTACATTCTGGATGCGTTACAATTAAAATTCCAGGATACTTTGCACGATAAAAAGCAATATCATCAACATCAAAAAGCTGATGTACAGAACAAAACCCATTATAACAGATGATGTCTGCTTCCTTTGGATCACTTCCATCTCCAACAACACACGATTTGAGTCCCATCTCTTTAGCGATATTTTGTCCTAAACAACGATCAGGTACAAATAAAATCTTTTTGTTACTCTCTAAAGCTTTTGTGATGATTTTTTTTGCATTGGAGCTGGTACAGACATATCCACCCATCTTTCCAACAGCGGCTTTCACATCTGCCGATGAATTGATATACGTAACAGGTAAAATATCTTCTTTTGTTATACCAGCGTTCTCTAAAATCGCAACATTTTGATCAAAATACTCTACATCAATCATTCTAGCCATAGCACAACACGCTATTTTAGGCATTAACACACGTTTATTTGGTGCTAAAATTTTAACACTTTGCCCCATAAACCCAACGCCACAAAAAAGCAAATACGGATTGGCATCTTTTGCAGCCCATTGCGCTAATTGCAATGAATCCCCTGCATAATCAGCGAGTTCAAAAACTTCATCTTTTTGATAAAAATGAGCCACAATACTAACGTGCAACTCTTTTTTTAACTTTAAAATTTCTTCTTTTAAGGTTTGATTATCCACTTTAAATTCCTTGTGTACTATCGAAAAAACTTATTATAGCGTTAAAGAAATAATAACAAAATTATTGCTATACTGCGGGAATTTCAATGAAGGATTAGGTGTGGATTTTCTCTTAAACATTAACGTTCAATTTTACATTTTAAGCTATCTTATCGGGGGAATACCCTTTGGTTTATTGATTGCAAAACTCTTTACTGGCAAAGATATTAGAGAAAGTGGTAGCGGTAGCATTGGTGCAACAAATGTATTAAGAGTACTCAAAGAAACTAATCCAGCATTGGCAAAAAAGTTGGCAATTACAACCGTTGTTTTGGATGCATTAAAAGGTGTTGTATTATTGATTATTGCAAAATTAATTGGTTTAAGTATTGAGACATTGTGGGCTATTGCTATCTTTTCAGTAATTGGTCATTGTTACAGTCCTTATCTTAAATTTGAAGGTGGTAAAGGTGTCGCTACAGGAGCAGGTGTACTGTTAGTCATGCTTCCTATTGAGACGTTAATTGCATTTATTACATGGTTTATTGTTGGTAAAGTACTTAAAATTTCTTCTTTATCATCATTACTAGCACTTTGTGCTCTTATCCTCTCTTCTTTTATCATTCATCCAGATATTGATGGTATTAAAACTCATGCGCCTATTTTTATCATCGCTTTTGTGATTGTTTACAAACATATTCCAAACATTGTTAGACTCTTTCAAGGTAAAGAATCGAAAGTTATCTAATGCAAATTATTATTCAAGATTTAACGTTTGAAACAATTGTCGGGATTCTTGAGGAAGAACGTCATACACCTCAACGAGTCATTTTAAATGTCAAACTTGATTATGATTACAGTGGAGATAATTTTATAGATTATGCTAAAGTCTCCACTTTTCTTGAAGAAGAAATGAATAAAATGTCTTATTTTTTACTTGAAGATGCGCTCAATGATTTAATCCAAAAACTGAAAGTTTTTCATCCACAAATCCATAAAATAAAACTTCAAATTTTCAAACCTGATATTTTGTCAAATGCGATGGTTGGGGTTTCACAAACCATTTGCTACTCCAAAAATTAAAATTTAATTAAAAAAACTTTAAATCTAGCTAAAATTGTGGTATAATCCCGTTTAAATTTTAGCAACTAAGGAATTTATAATGCGAATTTTAATCGTTGAAGATGAAGTAACCCTCAATAAGACCATTGCAGAAGGCTTACAAGAGTTTGGTTATCAAACCGATAGCTCTGAGAACTATAAAGATGCAGAATACTACATTGGTATTCGAAATTATGACCTCGTTTTAACAGATTGGATGCTCCCAGACGGCGATGGCGTTGATCTTATCAACCTTATCAAACAAAAATCTCCTCGTACCGCAGCAGTAATTATCTCTGCGAAAGATGACAAAGAGAGCGAAATTAAAGCACTTAAAGCGGGTGCAGATGACTATATCCGCAAACCATTTGATTTTGATATTTTAGTCGCTCGTATCGAAGCAAGACTTCGCTTTGGCGGTACCAATGTGATCAAAATTGATGACTTGACCATCGATCCGGATGAAGAAAAAATTACCTATAAAGGTCAAGAAATTGAACTTAAAGGTAAACCATTTGAAGTTCTTACTCACCTTGCTCGCCATAGTGATCAAATCGTATCTAAAGAGCAACTTCTTGATGCAATTTGGGAAGAGCCAGAACTTGTTACACCAAATGTTATCGAAGTTGCCATTAACCAAATTCGTCAAAAGATGGACAAACCATTGGAAATCTCAACTATTGAGACAGTTAGACGAAGAGGTTATAGATTTTGCTTTCCCAAAAAAGTATAAGAGAAAGTTTTATATTACAATTGGTGTCCGCTTCGGCGACACTGATTGTAATCTTTTCCGTCATCCTCTACAACTATATTAAAATCTCAATTTTTGAAGATATTACGCAAGAGCTTACAAAACAAGCTAAAATTATTGCCACTTCTCGTGTCAGTTCTATAGAGCGTATGGGTATTAATATTTTTGATCCATCTCTCAGTTCTATTAACAATCCAGCGGATGTCCAAGTCACTATTGCCATTCGTGTAAATCAAGGCAATGTTCCTTCGTTTGAACACAGTGAAAAAGATGATCAAAAATTTCTCACGATTTATTACCCCTTAGAAAAACGCGAGCATTATTTTATTTCGATTACTAAAGATATTTCCAACACCGATGTACTTCTCAACAAAATTCTTCGAAATATCCTTAGCATCAATCTCACAGCAATTTTTCTAATACTTTTTTATGCACTTTTTCTCTCTCGAATGCTTGTACTCCCTATTCGTTCTTTGACTAACAAATTAGCGAGCATGAATGAAAATTTTCTACAAATTATTGACACTCAAAAACTTCCTAGCGAATTCCAGCCTTTGGGTGCAAGTATCAATAAGCTTGTTGAGCGTATTCAAATCTTTGTTAACTCTCAAAAAGAACTTTTCATAGGTGCCGCACATGAGCTCAAAACGCCTTTAGCTGTTATGAAAACTAAAAATGAAGTAACCCTACTGAAGCCAAGAGAAAATGAAAAATATATTGATACGATTAAAAGCAATAACCAAACCATCAATGACATGAATAAAATGATTAGTAATATCCTAGAAATAGGTCGTCAAGAAGGAGCTCAATTTGAAAAACCCATTGAAATTGATCTTATTGCATTTTTAAAAGAACAAGTGAATAATTACACCATTCTAGCCAAGATGGAAGAAAAAAATATTATTGAAGATATTACCCCTCTAAGCTACAAAATAACCATTCAACCGACTCTTTTAATGCATATTTTGCAAAATTTTGTTCAGAATGCTATTAAATTTACCCCTAAAGAAGGGAATATCACAGTCCAATCTTATCTCAATAAAGAAGGTTTTTTCGTTCATGTGATTGATGAAGGCATTGGTATTGATGAAAGCAAAGACCTTTTTGCACCTTTCAAGCGTTATGGCAATCAAACAGGTGCAGGCTTGGGACTCTTCCTTGCTAAAAATGCAGCTGATGCAATTGGAGCTAAAATCACTCTAAAAAACAGAGAAGACGTACAAGGAACCGTTGCAACACTACTACTTCCACTTCGCAAACGCTCTCTTTAAATTTCGTTAAAGTATTTTTAGTGTATAAACTCGTCAATAAATTTGACTTTATACAAGGAAAAAAAGCATGTCTTTAATGATCACGGAAGAGTGTATTGCGTGTGACGCGTGTCGCGATGAATGTCCAAATGGAGCGATCGAGGAATCAGATCCTATTTATATTATTGATCCAGATGTCTGTACAGAGTGTGTTGGTCATTATGACGAACCAGCTTGTATCTCTGTTTGCCCAGTAGAATGTATTATCCCAGACCCTGATAATATCGAAAGCGTTGAAGAATTAAAGCTAAAATACGAACAGCTTAACAGCGACAATTAATGTCAAAACGAACAGCCATTATTGATATAGGATCAAATTCTGCGAGAATGGCGATCTTTGAAAAAAGTAGTCGTTTTGCGTTTCATCTCATTAATGAAACAAAAAGCCGTGTACGAATTGGTGAAGGTGCTTATAATTTTGGTGGTATGCTCCAAGAGCCTGCTCTTAAACGTGCTTTTACTACTCTCGAGGAGTTTGGTCACATCATCAAAGGGCTTAAATGCAATAAGGTACTCTGTATTGCAACTTCTGCTCTTAGAGACGCCCCCAATGCTAATGCTTTCATTAAAAAAATTCATAATGAACTCAATATCAACATTAAAATCATTGAAGGTACAAAAGAGGCTTATTATGGTGCGGTAGGTGCACTTAATTATCTTAAAGACATTCAAGATGCAGTAACAATTGATATTGGTGGAGGCTCAACCGAACTTGCTAAAATTGAAAATGGTAAAATTGTTGAAACAATTTCACTCAATATTGGTACCGTAAGACTCAAAGAGCTCTTTTTTGATAAAAAGATTCCTCTTGGGGAAATCCGTACTTTTATTCATAAAGAGATTGAGAAGATTCCTGAACGTTTTTCATGCAATGATATGATTGGTATCGGTGGCACGCTTAGATCACTGTCTAAAATTATTATGGAACGTACAAATTACCCTCTTAAAACAGTTCATGGCTTTGAATATGAAATAGCTTCCCATACACCTTTTGTTGATGCCATTGTTAATTCTGATGTTTTAGGGCTTAAAAATTTAGGAGTAAGAAAAGATCGCTATGATACTATGAGAGAAGGATGTATTATCTTTCAATCCATTTATCAAAAGCTCTCTTGTAAGACGATTATTACGAGTGGAGCAGGCGTAAGAGAAGGTGCATATCTTTGTGACCTTTTACGTTCTAATCACCATACGTTTTCTCCTAATTTTAAGCTCAGTCTTCGAAGCTTTAAAGATCGCTTTTCACTTATGGAAGAAGACAATCTATATATCAAAAGAATTTCTCATCTTCTTTTTGATACGTTAGCTCCGTTACATGGAATCTCTGAAACCTATAAATTTGAGCTTGGTGTTGCAGCAGAGCTTCATAATATTGGAACAAAATTAGGTTTTTACCAAAATCATTTACACAGTTTTTATTTCATTTTGAATAATCTTAATTATGGTTTTTCGCATCAACAAAAAATACTCGTTGCAATGCTTATCAAATATCATGTGAATAAACTTCCTACGATTGAAGATATAGCATTGTATAAAGCTCTTCTCCCAGATATGCAGACAGTTCAATGGCTTAGTTTTATCCTTTCTCTTGCTAAAGCAATTAATAGCGATATGAGCCGTAGTCCAATTAGCTTTAGTTATCAAAACCATACACTTACCATTCAAGCAGAAAAAAAATTATTTTTGGCTCGCGAGCAGATTAAACAGCTGATGAAACCAGCCTCTTTTGCAATTATAATTAAGTAGAAAATTTTAAAGTAGTGAAGAGTAAAAAGAGAGGTTTAAACCTCTCTTTTATTAGTATTAGAATTTTTGTCCAATTGTAAATTCAAACGAAGCTTTTTTATCTCCTGTTTCATCCATAACAGGTTGTGCAAAAATCAAACCAATTGGTCCAAGTGGAGAAATCCATTCAAGTGCAACACCTGTACCGCCACGTTTGATATCGAGACTATCATCGCCAATCATACCATAGTCAAAGAAAATCGCACCACGCATTTTAAGTCTCTCAACTAATGGGAAACTCGCTTCAATTGAGTTTACAAACATGGTATTTCCACCAATTAAGATGTTTGTGCCATTTAGTTTTGGAGAAAGTGAATTAGATTCATAGCCACGGATCGTTCTTACACCACCCATGTAGTATTTCTCACCATAAGAGTATTTTTCATCTGATGAATTCATTGCTAGGTATTTAAATTGCGCTTTATAGCGTAAAATTAGATCATAATCAATGAGATCTTGCATACCATAATACGTAGCAAATTTATTTACACTACTCATAAATTTCTCATCACCACCAAGTCCTGCAATCTCTAAACTACTGCTCGCTGCAATACCGCTACGTGGAAGGTAGAAATCATCTGTATTATTAAATGAAATTCCAGGAACGATAGAACTTTTAAGTGTTGTTTCATCTGTCCATAAAATATTTTTATATGGTTGAAGTTCACCTGTTAAGTTAGAAAGTTTAGATTGCTCAATAATATATCCTAATGAAACGCCCCAATTACGTGCAATTTTTCTTCCTAATACAACATTAATACCATATTTTTCTTCATCATAGTAGTAGTAATCGTTGTTTGCACCATAAATTTTACCACTAAGGCTGTAAACTGAATCAAATAAGCGAGGGTTACTTAATGAAATTGCACCATTAAGTTCACTGTCACTTCTTTCAACATCAATACCAGCTCTTAAACCTGAACCAAAAATGTTTCCATCTGAAATATTTGCACTTAAAAGAAGTCCGTCAGAGGAGCCATAACCAATACCTCCACCAATAGAACCAGTAGATGCCTCTTTTACATTAACAACTATATCCATTGAGTTTTTGCTTAAACGCTCTTCTTTAATTTCAACATCTTCGAAATAGCCTGTTCGCTTGAGCGCTTTTTTTGTATCGTCAACGTCTGTACGGCTATAAAGATCATTGTTCGCCAAATAAACTTCACGTCGTACAACTCTATCGATTGTTCGGCTATTGCCTGAAATTCTAACGTTATTAATATAAACTTTTTCTCCAGGAACAACTCTATATGTGATATTCGCTACATGCGTTTTTTTATCACTCTTCACATCAGGAATAATTTTTACGAAAGCATACCCTTGATCTGCGACTTTAGTTTCAATAAGTGTCATATCTTTACGTAATTTTGCTACGTTGAAGACTTTTCCATTTTGAAGGAACATTTCTTTAATAACTTCATTTGTATCAATAAAGCCATCTGGAATTTCAATTGCAATGGTCCCAACCTTATATTGCTCACCTTCGCTAATGCTGTAAACAAGATCAGCGGTATAACTATCTAAATAGGTTTTTAAGAATGGCTGGCTAACTTCACAATCAAGATATCCTTTTTGCATGTATGTATCTTTGATACGTGCTGAATCGTGTTCTAGATCATTAGTTCTTAGCTTTCCATCGTTGAATCCCCACATCCATGGAAGCCATTCTTCAGACTTATTTGCAATATTTGGTTCAATATCACCGTATTTTAGTTCTTTTGAACCACATAAAGTCACTTTTTTGATAACAATATTTTCACCACGGTTGATAACAAAATCAATCGCCATAGAAAGTTTTTCACTTAAAGGTGTCGTTTTTATCTCAACGACGGTATCAAAGTAGCCTTTGTCTTCATAAAATTTAATAATTTTAAGTTTGGAAAGTTCCGCACGTTCAGCATCATAAACTTCCCCTTTTTTAATGCCTGCGAGCTTATTCATCTCATCTTTATCACTCTCGCTAATACCTGAGAAATCAACTTTTGCAATAACAGGTTTTTCTTTAACGTGAATAAGTAAAGCGCCTTCACTCACCTCTTCAACCCAAACATCTTCAAAATAGTTTTGTTTGTAAAGCGTTTTAACCGCTTTATCGATTTTTTCCATATCGACAGAGTCACCGGCTCTCATATCGATCATCTCAGAAGCCATCTCTGGGGAAAGGTGGATTAATCCATCAAACTGAAGGCTTTTTAACGGTGCCGCATACAATGCAGTTGCGACAATGAGAGACAACGCAGTTACTTTTTTCATACTGATTAGCCCTAGAATATAATTTTTAGATATTTTGAACTATAATACCATCTCTAGAATTAAGTGCCTATTAAAACCATAAAATGGCTATTTTTTGGTACGTAATGATGTGTGAAAGAAGGAGTTTCTTAATGGTAGTAGGTATAGTTGGTTTAGGTTTAATGGGAGGCTCATTAGGATTAGCACTTCAAAATACAAAATTGGTATCTAAGATTGTGGGGTTTGACCATAATTTAAGTCACTGCGAAGAAGCATTAAAATTAGGACTTGTTCACGATATCGTCTCTTTTGCAGAAATTAAAACATGTGACATGATTTTTCTTGCAATCCCTGTTGGTGGAATTATTAAAGCACTCCAAGAACTTCAGAATATCCCAACTAATACGACTATTGTTGATATGGGAAGTACAAAAGCAGAAATTGTTGAATCTGTTCCTGAAAATATTCGTGTTAATTTCATTGCTGCACACCCAATGACAGGTACAGAAAAATTTGGACCAAGTGCGGCTATTCAAAATTTATATCATGATAAAGTAGTAGTTCTTTGTGATACTGACAGTAGTGGTGATTTGCATAAAAATAGAGCTATTCAAGTCTTTTCACATATCGGTATGAAAATCGTCTTTATGGATCCATACGCCCATGATGCACATGCTTCTTTTATTTCGCATCTTCCTCACGTTATTAGTTATGCCCTAGCAAATAGTGTTATGGGACAAGAAGACCCTAAAAGCATCCTTGCTTTAGCAGCAGGTGGTTTCCGTGATATGAGTAGAGTTGCAAAGAGCTCACCTCAGATGTGGTCAGATATTTTTAGACAAAATAAAGTGAATGTTCTAAATTCCATTGAAATTTTCGAACAAGAATTAGAAAAATCGAAAAAAATGATTGAAGAAGAAGATTGGAGTGGTCTAGAAGCATGGATGAGTAAAGCAACAACTCTACATAAAATTCTTTAATTTTTTACACATGTAAGCATTAAATGCTTACATGTAGTAATACTTATTTAATAATTCACTGACCACCAAAATGTACTAATGCACTTGCCCATGTAAATCCACCACCAAAAGTATCCAATAACATTAGATCACCTTTTTTGATACGACCTTCTTCATAAGCGTCATTCATTGCCATAGGGATAGATGCTGCTGATGTATTTCCATATTTTGCAACGGTTAAGACAGTTTTTTCAATTGGAAAATCAAGTTTTGCACGTACAGCTTCAATTATCCTAAAATTTGCTTGATGCGGTATAAAATGATCAATTTCTGAAGCAGTAATATTATTTTTTTCTAAAATATCGATTACATCATTGGTAAGTGTTTTAACAGCTACTTTATAGACATCATTACCTTGCATCTTAATATAATTGAGTTTATTATCAAGCGTTTCTTGTGAACAAGGATACTTTGAACCGCAACCAGGCGTTATTAAAAGATCTCCATAACGACCGTCTGCTGAAGCATGTATGTCGATAATTGCTTCGTTTTTGTCTTCTGTAACACTAATAATAGCGGCTCCTGCACCATCTCCAAAAAGAATACAAGTACTACGATCAGTATAATCCACAACACTACTAATTTTTTCTGCTCCAATTAAAAGAACATTTTTCTTTGCACCCGATTCGATGAATGCTTTTGCCATGGAGAGCATATACACAAATCCACTACAAGCAGCACTGATATCAAATGCCATGACATCATTAATACCTAATTTTCCAGCAATAACACATGCAGTAGAAGGCATACAAAAATGATCAGGTGAAAGTGTTGCACAAATAATAAGATCAATCTCTTCTTTAGCAATACCAGCACGCTTAATGGCAACTTCAGCTGCCTTCACACCTAAATCACTGGTTGATTCATCCTCTGCAGCAATACGTCTCTCTTTAATACCGGTACGTTTTTCAATCCACTCGTCACTGGTCTCGACCATTTTTTCAAGATCAGCGTTACTTAATATACGGGCAGGAGCATACGCCCCAATGGATTTTAAAGATGCGTACACATTTATCCTTTATTGCTCTAATAGTGTTAATTTCTGTTCAATATCAGCATTAATATTAGAACTTGAGAAACTAATCGCTTGAAAAATAGCATTCTTCACTGCTTTTGCATTGCTTTTACCATGCCCAATGATTGCGCAGCCATTAATACCAATAAGTGGTGCACCACCGTACTCTGCGTAATCTACTTGTTTTTTAAGCACTTTAAAAACTTTTCGCATAAGTACGGCTCCTGCAATTGCAAGAGGAGAACGTCTAACGTTTTGCTTGATAATTTTGGTAATAGAGTCCGCAACACCTTCGCTGGCTTTAAGTAAGATGTTTCCTACAAAACCATCGCATACAATGACATCTACAGAACCATCAAAAACATTATTACCTTCTACATTACCTACAAAACTATCAAGTTTTTTTAGTGCTAAAAATGCTTCTTTCGTGGTTTCATTTCCTTTACTCTCTTCTTCACCATTAGAAAGCAAACCAACTTTGGGCTTTGCAATTTTTAAGACATCTTTCGCATATGCTTCACCCATAATAGCAAATTGCGCTAAATGTTCTGCTTTGCAATCTACATTTGCGCCTACATCTAAAACGAGGCTAAGTTTACCAGCAATTGCCGTTGGCATAATCGTAGCAATTGCAGGACGCAAAACACCTTTTAGTCGTCCAATTCGTAAAGTTGCTAGACTCATTGTTGCACCACTATGCCCCATAGACACAACAGCATCAGCTATTTTATCCTTGACAAGATCAACAGCTTTATAAATGGATGTCTCTTTGCGTTTAAGCGCATTGGTCGCAGCTTCATGCATATCGAGAATATCTGTTGCTTCAATAAATGAGATTTTATCTAGATAATCATTAGGGATTAGGGATTTGAGAACAGTAACGTCCCCAACAAGAAGCGCTTTAAAATTACGTTCTTTCAGCGCAAGAAGGGTTCCTTCAACAATAGGAGCGGGACCGAAGTCCCCGCCCATCGCGTCAATTGCTATGGTTAGCATTTAGTTTTTATATTCGCCTGTTGTTTTGTTCACTCTGTGAGGCATTTTCCATGTTCCATCACTGTCTTTTACTGGCATAGGAAGTGTCACTTTATAGTGAGTTCTTCTTTTTGCACTTCTTGTTTTACTTACACGTCTCTTAGGTACTGCCATTTTACTCTCCTTTTAATTGTTCACATTGTCCACAATAGTGGTAATCGCTTTTGAAAGCTTCAATTTCACTCTGAAGCGCTACTTCAAGATCTATCAAACCATCAAAAAATTCTATTATATTTAAAAGTTCTTCACCTTCTTGATCTTTATAAAGACCATCACTTGCGAAGACTTCAACACGTTCATTCACTTTTAATTCAAAACCTTCAGCACAACGGTCACACACATGAGGAAGAATTCCTTCCATAATGCCTGAACATTTTACCATTGTCTTATTTGTCTTTAAAGCTTCACCAGAAAATCTAATCTTGCCTAAAGATGTTTCAAAATGAATCCCATTAGCGGGAATTTTTTTGAATTCAATTTGCATTGAAATTAGAGAATCTCTCTTCTTGCAAAAAAGAAGTCAATTTCAATTTTTGCATTCTCTAAGCTGTCGCTACCATGAACAGCATTTGCATCAATACTATCAGCGAAATCCGCTCTAATAGTTCCTTTTGCTGCTTCTTTAGGATTAGTTGCACCCATAAGCTCGCGATTTTTAAGAACAGCATTTTCGCCTTCTAAAACCATAACGACTACTGGTCCACTAATCATAAACTTAACAAGATCACCAAAGAAAGGTCTACTTGCATGAACTGCATAAAAAGCTTCTGCATCCGCTTGGCTAAGTTGAACTTTTTTCATCGCTGCAATTTTTAATCCATTTGATTCAAATCTGTCAACAATTTTACCAATAACGTTTTTAGCTACTGCATCTGGCTTAATAATGGATAATGTGCTTTCCACAATCCGCTCCTATATATAATTGAATTTCATAACTTTGTAGGGAATTAGAACGTGGGAGTATAGCAGAATTTTTTTTTAATATCAATTAAATACTATTTTTATACTATATAGAACAAAGAGGGATGACCCCTCTTTGTAGCTATTATTCAGCACAAGGAGTTGTGCCTTTTCTCATATCTGCACCGATTTCATCACGGCTTGGTTGTCCTGGATATGGAGCGTCCCATACAATACAACCCTCTGTTGGACATGCTTCTGCACATGCAGGAGCATCATGGTGGCCAACACATTCAACACATTTGTCAGCGTAGACATAATAGATATCAGCACCTGTTGGGTTATCGCTATCATCTACGATTGCTTCTACTGGGCACTCATCAATACAGGCACCACATGCGATACAAATATCAGTAATTTTTACTGCCATAATTTCTCCTTAACTCGGTATTTTTTACTAACAAAAAACTATATCGAAACTAAATTAAAATTGATATTAAAACCAAATTGCTAGTTAAAAACTAAACAAATGGCTTATTTAAACAGCTCAATCTGGAATCTTATTTTAAACAAGAGATCTCATTTTAAAATCTTTTATTAAGAAATATTACATAAAATTCGTAGCATGAAAATAGCTTAACTTTTATTTCAGCCAATCATGTCAATAACATAGAATTTGTCAACATGGTAAATAAATATTAACTTTTTTCTTTATGTTTAACTTCTCAAAAGGTATATTTTCATATTATTAACTCAATAATATTTTAGCGTGGAGACAATCAATGAATTCTATAGCGAAAAAAGTAACAATTTTACAGGTATTAATTGTTTCTGTATCAATTTTTGCTTTTATTTTTTATATCAATTTTTACCTTACAGGTTATATCCAACAAGAAACAGAACAAAAGATTAATGCAAATATTTCTGGATTAGAGCAAACTGTTAAAGTTTATAATAGTGCACTAGAAGATACCGCCATCAAACTTTTTAATATTTTCAAAGCAGATTTTGGAGCTTTTCATATCAATCCTAATGAAAAAATTAAAGTGAATGGTATTGATACACCTACCCTTACAAACGCTGGATATACACTCAATAATCATTTTACAAAAGTTGATACTTTTACTGATCTGACAGGTGCTGTTGCAACTATTTTTGCTTTGCAAGGTGACGACTTTGTACGTGTTTCTACATCACTAAAGAAAGAAGATGGCAGCCGTGCAATGGGAACATTTTTAGGTAAGAACAGTCCTGCATATGAACCAATTATGCAAAAGAAACAATACATCGGAAGTGCACGATTATTTGGAAAAGATTACATTACCGTCTATGCTCCTATCGTAGAAAATGATAAGATTTTGGGTATTTTGTTTATTGGGTATAACTTCACAGAGGGATTAAAAGCATTAAAAAATCAGATCAATAATATGAAAATTGGTGACAATGGTTACTTTTATGCCATGAATACCAAAAGTGAATCGTACGATGTGCATCCCAAAATAGATACTACTAATACAAAAATTTCTTCAGAACTTGATAAAAAAATGCTTGCTCAAAAAAATGGTATGTTACATATAACAGAAGATGGTGAAGCAAAGATCGTTAGTTTTCAAGCTTTTGACAAGTGGAATTGGATATTAGTAGCAAAAGCGAACGAAAAAGATTTTCAAACTGCAAATGATAAACTTAGAAATAATCTTATTATCACTTCTCTTATTATGACTCTTGTTATTGTGATCATTATTTGGATTATTATCAATCAAATCATTACAAAACCTCTTAATAATCTTATTGAAAAAGCAAAAGAACTCTCTAGTGGAGATGGCGACCTCACACGTCATTTAGAGATCAAAGGAAGTGATGAGATTGCACAGGCTAGTGAGCAAATTAATAACTTTATTGAAAAAGTACGCATTCTCATTTGTAATGCAAAATCTCTTTCGTGTGAAAATTCTTCTATTTCACACGAACTATCTACCACATCCCTTCAAGTTGAAAAACTTGTTGAAAAATCAACAACAATCGTTATTGATACCACTCACCAAGCTAATCAAATTCGTAACAATATGTTAGGATCAATTGACCAAGCAAAAAATAGCAAAGAAGATATGATTAAAGCCAATAATTCACTTTATTCTGCAAGTAGCGCTGTCGTTGCTTTAACAGAAGAAATTCAAAAAAGCTCAGCAACGGAAATTGAACTTGCACATGGATTAAACCAATTAAGTGTGGATGCTGAGCAAGTGCGAAATGTTCTAACTGTTATTAGTGATATTGCAGATCAAACGAATCTTCTAGCACTTAATGCTGCGATTGAGGCAGCACGTGCAGGCGAACACGGCCGTGGATTTGCAGTCGTTGCTGATGAAGTCCGAAAACTCGCTGAACGTACTCAAAAAAGTCTTATTGAGATTAATGCTACAATCAATGTTATTGTTCAATCTATTGTAAATTCTAGCGAACAAATGAGTTCGAACTCTAAAAAAGTTGAAGAACTTGCTCAGACAGCTCAAGAGGTTGAAAATCGCTTACAAGAAAGTTTCAAAATCATTGATTCAGTAACAAAAATCACTGAAAACACGGTTGATAACTACCTTCAGACAGGTAATGAAATAGAACTTATTATTGCTAAAATAGGTGAAATCAATAAAATCTCAACTGAAAATAGTCGCAGTGTTGAAGAGATCGCGGGAGCTGCTGAACATCTAAGCCGTATGACAGAAAACCTTAACCATAAATTGGGGGAATTTAGAACCTAATTTGGATTAAATCTTATTGGATAGAATTAGTCTTATTACTTAAAAGAGTTTTTTATATTTAATTGTATAATTTCCGTATCAATAAAAATTCTCAATTAAAGGATACTCATGTTAGTAACAAATAAAGCTCCTGATTTTACCGCAACCGCAGTACTTGGTGACAATCAAATTGTCGATAATTTTAATTTATACGAAAACTTCGGCGCAAAAGGTACAGTTCTTTTCTTTTATCCACTCGATTTTACTTTTGTATGTCCATCAGAAATTATTGCATTCGACAAAAGATTAGAAGAGTTCAAAAATCGTGGTATTAACGTTATTGGTGTTTCTATCGATTCACAATTTTCACATTTTGCATGGAAAAACACTCCAGTTAACCAAGGCGGAATTGGACAAGTAAGATTCCCATTAGTTGCAGATATTACAAAACAAATTTCTCGTGATTATGATGTTCTCTTTAAAGAGGGTGTTGCACTTCGTGGTTCATTCTTAATCGATAAAGATGGAACCGTAAGACATGCTGTTATCAATGACTTGCCACTTGGAAGAAACATCGATGAAATGCTAAGAATGATTGATACAATGCTCTTTACGAATGAGTATGGTGAAGTATGTCCAGCAGGTTGGCAAAAAGGTGATAAAGGTATGACTGCAAGCACAGAAGGTGTTGCTGACTACCTTGCACATAACTCAGATAAACTTTAATTTATAAAGCTAAGAGATTATTCTCTTAGCTTTTCTCTCTTTTTATTACTTACTTTTTACAACAAAGCGTACATGACTCTACAGTTGCAATGACATCCATACGATCAATTTTTACACTTTTCATTTGCTCTAATACTGTTTGATAAGCAAACAAATTTTTATCATAATCTACATCTTCAATAGCACCACATTGACGACATACAAGATGAATATGCGGCTTTGAATAAATGTCATAACGCATCTTTCCTTCAGCAGTATTCACTTCAATTACAACACCTTTTTCTTTAAGCGTAGCCAAATTTTTATAAACTGTTGCCAAAGACATAGAAGGGTTCTCTTTTCGAAGAGCTTCATATAGATCATCAATAGTAGGATGCATCTTTTTTCCTAACTCTTTAAGAACAGATATTCTTTGGGGCGTTGCTTTAAGCTCTTTGGTTTTAAGAAGATTGATGAAATCATTCATAATAAACCCCTTTTATAATATTTTCTTGAATGATTCCATATTTTAGTTCAATTTATCTCAAAAAAAATTAACTAATATTTTTTATTAATTAATAGAACTCTTTTGAAATTACTTCTGCTAATTGTTCAACCGTAATGCCCAATTGTTCTTCAACAAGATGTGTTGCTCCATGCGTAATAAATGCATCTTCATATTCAAATGTTTTAATATTCACGTTTAAAGTATGTTTTTCTTTCACTGCCATTAATAATGAACCTACACCACCTATCTTAGCACTATCACTAAAAACGTACCATTTATTGTATTCTTGTGATAATGCAATCAACAATGTTTCATCCAATGGCTTCACAAATCTCAAATCAACAATAGCTGCTTCAATACCCTGCTCTGCTAGTAATTTTGAAGTTGCAATAGCCTTACCAACACCACTTCCATATCCCAAAAGAAGAATACTACTTGTACCTTCTTGGAGCAGTTGTGCTTTGCCATATTCAAATGGTAATGACTCAAAAGCATCTGATTCTAAAAATGCTCCTCGTGGATAACGAATTGCTAATGGCCCTTTATGCATATAAGAATAATGAATAGCGGCATGCATTCCTCTCTCATCGCGTGGAGCCATCAAAGTCATATTGGGAATTGCACTTAAATAAGAGATATCAAATGCTCCTTGATGTGTCTCTCCATCTTCTCCTACAATTCCTGCACGATCGATCGCAAAAACAACATCTAAATTCATAATACATGCATCATGAATGACTTGGTCATAAGCTCGTTGTAAAAAAGTAGAATAAATACTCACATACGGTTTAAATCCCTCTTTAGCCATAGCACACATAGAAGTAACAGCATGTTGTTCAGCAATAGCCACATCCCAAAAACGATTAGGATAAGCTTGAATTAAAGGGGATAGTCCTGTACCACTTGGCATTGCAGCAGTAACACCGACAACATTATCATGAGTTTTTGCTAATGTCATAAGTGCTTCTGAGTACATTGTGGTTGCATTTTTGCTCACACCTTGCTTGATAGCTTCGCCACTAGCGACATCAAAAGGCCCTACTCCATGCCACTTTTCATAATACCCTTCTGCCATTTCATACCCTTTGCCTTTAAGAGTTTGGGCATGAATAATAACTGGTTTTTTGAGGCTTCGTGCTGATTGAAGGGCTTTAATCAAGCTCTCTAAATCATGCCCATCAATAGGTCCAATATAATCAATTCCTAATTCTTCAAATAAAATACCTGGAGTAATAAGTTTAAAACTCTCTTCAAACTTTTTCGCCATATAGGTGGCACTCTCTGGTAAATATTGTAAAATCTGTTCCGTTGTTTTTTTGATTTTTTGGTAAAAACCACCTGCCATTGCGCTGGATAAAAATTTACTAATAGCACCAATAGGTTTTGCAATACTCATCTTATTGTCATTTAAAATAATAACAACAGGGTATCTACGATCTCCAAGTTCATTAAGGGCTTCATACACCATACCAGCACTCAATGAGCCATCACCAATCAGTGCAACAGGTACACGCTTATACTGTTCACCTTTCAATGCAATAGCTTTTGCTGCACCAACAGCAAGTGAGATGGATGTTGAGCTATGTCCTGCAACAAAATAATCACAATCTGATTCATCTGGTCGTGTGTAGCCACTAATGCCATTGAGTTCTCGTAGAGTTTCAAAACGCTCCCATCGATCCGTCAGAAGCTTATGGGTGTATGCTTGATGGCTAACATCAAAAATGAAGGGATCATTCTTTACATCAAAAACATAATGCATAGCTACTATAAGCTCTACTGCACCTACATTGCTGCTCAGATGGCCACCATTTTTGCTAACAGTCTGAATAATTTTCTGCCTAATTTGCTCACAATAGTCATTTAATTCTTCAATAGAGGATTCTCGTAATTGTTTCATGTCTTCCAGTGCTTTTTAGTTTTCTTGTAATAGATATTTCACTTTTTCTAAACGCATTGCCAAATTGCCATCTAAGTTTCCTACATCGCTAAGAATGACAACACCACCTAGCGTAATCGCATCATCCGATGTTACTTTTATTTTTTCATCTTCCGCATAAAGTTCTTTAAGTGCATCTAAGTCCTTTGGATTGACCTTAAGTTCAATTTTGACAGCATCTTTGACCTCTTTCAGCAGTGCCTTGGAAAGGGATGCTGCAATTTGTGTACTTGATAAACTGACCTCTTTTTTGATCACCTCTTTAGCAATCTCAAAAGCGGTAACACTCATATCAGTTTCAAGTTTTGATATGCGTTCTTCTATACTTTTGTAAAGTGTATCTAAATGGCTGATTGACTTTAAATAACGCGATCGAATCTCACTAATTGCATCCTCAGCTTCCTCTTTTGCCTTTTGATAACCTTGCGCATAAGCATTTTCTCTTTCACGCGTTAGCTCTTCTGTTAATCTGTTATTGAAATCTTGTTCTTGCTTTTCAATTTGAATCTGAAGCTTAACAACATTTGTTGTGAGTTCATCTGTTTTTTTGAGGAGCTCTTCAATAAATTGATTTTGTGTTCCTTCTTCAATGCGCGCAATCGTTACAATTTCGTCATTTACTGGCATCGATTCGGGATCATATGAACTTACCTCTTCATTCACATGTAATGGCGTGGAAGTTTCTGATACGTTGGAACCTAAAACTTTAAACCGGTACGGCTTTACAGAGTGGTCTTCAACCTTCTCTTTATCAATAATATTCTCGCTCACCATCTTAACCTATCATCTCTTCAGCTTCACCGATTTGGAGAATGCCTTGTTCTGCAAGTTTTTGCACCTCTTCAACAATTCTTCTTTGTGACTCTTCAACATCTTTTACACGCACAGCGCCTAAAAAGTTCATCTCCTCTACAAATGCCTCTTGTGCACGTTGAGACATATTATCAAAGAATTTTCGTTTCAAATCATCTGCTGATCCCTTAAGAGCAACCATTAGATCACGTTTATCTGCTACTTTAAGAATTTCACGTACAGCATTTCCATCAAGCTTCATAATATCTTCGAAAGTGAACATCATATCTTTAATAACAGATGCCAATTTTTCATCGGCTTGTTCAATATATGCGATAGTTGTCTTAGAAGCTTTTTGACCAAGACGATTAAGAATTTCTGCAACAGCTCGTGGGCCACCCACTTCAACCTTATAAGAAGTCAATGATTCTAATTTATTTTCCAATACTGCAGAAACGCGTTTAACAACTGAAGGTGAAATTTCACCTAAATTTGCCATTCTAATCGTAACTTCACTTCGAAGCTGATCAGGGAAGAACGAGAGTGTTTCAGCCGCGCTCGTAGGGTCCATATGTGCTAAAATAAGCGCAACGGTTTGTGGGTGCTCATTAATAATAAAATCACCCAACTGCTGAGGCTTAATTTGAGAAAGATATCCAAAGCTCTGTGAATTTTCCATTGATTTAGAAAGTTTATCAAGAATCTTTTGAGCACCTTCTGCACCAAAAGTACGATAAAGAATCTCTTTTGCATATTCCATACCACCACTTCTGATGTATTGGTTGGATTGTAAAATGACATAAAACTCTTCCAAAACAGCATTTGCAACAGATTTATCAATTGTTTTAGCAGTGGCAATAAATTTAGAAATATCGGTCACGACATCAATTTCCATATGTGAAAAAAGATTTGCCGTCGCATCTTCGCCTAACTGAATCATCAAAATTGCAGCTTTTTCTGCCATAGAAAGTTCATTATAAAGGGTTTTTTGCTCTTCTGTAAGTTTCATTATGTTAGATCCTTTGAGCTATTTTTCTCATAATCACCCTCATTACGAATCATAGATTGTAAGAGTGCCGCAAATTCTTCACTTTTTTGTTCTGCAACATGTTTAAGCTTTTCAAGTAAGACGTCATATTTAAGAGCCTCTTCATTAAAGTCTTGACCAATTCCAAGCTGATCCTCGACTTTTTTACGAGCTTGTCTGAATTTTTCTAACGTATCTTCAGCTCCCTCTTCTTCATGCGCTGTAATTGGCTCAATTTCATCTTCAAAATCATCTAATTTTGTTTCAACCATTTTTTGGCTGAATGGAATAATCACTTTTTTATAGAAGGCAAACAGTAAAATACCGACAATAACATATTTTAATAAAGGTACCAATGGTCCTACGTAATTGGTGACTTTATCCATCAAATCTTTAGTTGGAGCACGTGTTCCATCACTCGAAAGTGGCTTAAATTCAAAGTTACTAACCGTGACTTCATCACCTCTTGCTTGGTTATACCCAACAGTTTGACGTACAACATCACGAATAGCATCCATCTGATCTTTTGTGAGAGGAAAGTACTCTAATTCACTTTTTTTCTTACCGTCAGCATCGACTCCATATTTATAAACACCATCAACAACTACCGCAGCAGTTAAACGCTTAACTTTTGCAAACTCATCTTTAGAATTAACCACTTTTTTTGAAATTTCATAATTGGTAGTCGTAGAACTTTTTTGATATGTTTCGCCTTTTTTATTACTTTCAAGTCCTTGTACGGGCCCTATATTACTGATCGCACCAGGAACGCCTCCTACATCTTGAGGCTCTTTTCCTTCACGTTTTTCTTCAACACTCTGCTCGCTTCTAGGTACAGAGTTTGGATCATATATCTCACTAACATAATCTTGTTGGGAAAAATCAAAATCGATGGTTACTTTTGCATTGACTTTATCCACACCACCAATAACGGGAGCTAGCACATTGATAATTTTCTGTTCTACATTGTGTTCAAACTCTTTTTTATAGCGCATCTGGCTTTTAACCAGCTCACCTTGAAAAATATTGCTCTGCTCATCACCTAAAGGCTCACCATCTTGATTGACAATTGAAACATTTTCTGCAGTTAAGTTTGAAACCGAAGCAGCAACAAGATTTTTAATGCCTACTATCTGTTTCACAGAAAGATTCATACTCGGTCGAATATTTAGAACAATGGACGCTGTTGGTGCCGCTTGTTTTTGAGCAAATACTGTCTCTTTCGGAATAGCGATATGTACACTTGCGTTAGAAATTGGTCCTAAACTTTCAATAGTACGTGCAAGTTCACCTTCAAGTGCTCGAATATATTTGATCTTTTGTTCAAAATCAGTCGCACCAAACTCAGTTTTATCAAAAATTTCAAAACCAACTTTGCTATTTTTAGGAATGCCTTGTGCAGCTATCGAAATTCTTTGTTTATGCACCATTTCTGTAGGAACAGCTATTGTTCCTTCGTTGAGTATCTTATAAGGAACTTTCTCTTTTTCAAGTTGTTGAATAATCAGTGCAGAATCACCCGCAGTTGTGTTTTCAAATAAAACACTGTACCCACTTCCTTTACTCGAAGTGGAGTTTTTGTAGAGCGTCAGAAACACTAAAAAACCGATAAGAACAACAATCGAAACTGCTGCAACTATCTTTTGACGCAAGGTCAAGTTTTGTATGAGTGTTGCTATTTGATTTAAAAGTGTTCTAAGCTCCATATGTCTTTCTCTTACTTATAAATTGTTTTAAAGAGTTCAAAAAAGCGTGCATTTTGTTCAGGTGTTCCTATGGTAACACGAATTGCATTCATACCATACGATCCTAAATTTCTAACGATTATACCTTTTTCCATCAATTTTTGCGCAATCACACCAGAGTTTTTACTTGCATCAAATTCTAATACAATAAAGTTTGTATAGCTCTCAATAATATTAAAACCCAGTTCTTTTGCAAAAGCTTCATATGATTTCATTTGTTCAAAATTTTCTTTGACAGAAGCATCCACAAACGCTTGATCACTCAGTGCAACAATTGCCGCTTTAAGCGTTAAATTTGTGATATTAAATGGTGCTCTCAGTTTTAAAAGTGCCTTGATAATTTCTGGTTGCGCAATTCCATAACCACAACGCATACCCCCAAGTCCATACGCTTTTGAGAATGTACCTGAATAGAGTGTATTTGGGTATTTTGCAATGATTTCGCTTGGAACAATTTTTTTCGCAGGGTCTTTAAAACTTGCATACTCTTGATACGCACCATCAATCACTACAAGTGTTTCAGGACTGATGTGATCTAAAAAGGCATACACATCTTTTGTATCTAAACACTCTCCGAGCGGATTGTTTGGAAGGCAAAGGAAAATCACTGATATGTCTTTATTTGCTTTGTAAATATCTAACATCTCTTGAAGATTATGACCAGCTGATGGTGTTTTAAGGATGGTTGCTCCTGTTTGAAGAGCATAAATTTCATACATTGCAAAGGTAATTCCAGCCATCAAAACTTTTGTATTGGGATTTGCTTTCGCATGGACTGCAAAAGAGATCACTTGATCGCTTCCCGCACCAATAATAATATTTTCCTCTTTTACAGCATATTTTTTAGCCAAAGCTTCTTTGAGCTCATACATACTATCATCTGGATATAAATTCATTTTAGCAGCTTCTGCACGTACTGCTTCAAGTACTTTAGGACTACATCCTCTTGGATTTTCATTGCTGGCTAATTTGATAACATCTTTAGCTTCTATGCCGTATTCACGTACTACAAGCTCAATAGGCTTACCTGCTTCATAAATTTTTAGTTGATCTAAAACACCGTTAAATTGCATCTCTCATCCTCCACAAATATAGCTACCGAGCCATTTAATATCATATCTTTCTTTATTCTCTTCAATTACTTTTTGAACGTTCTCATCATCAATATGTCCTTCAAAATCCATATAAAAAATAGATTGAAACCCTTTTTCTTTTGTCGGACGTGACTCAATTTTCGTGAGATTGACTTTTTGATCTTGGAATGTCTGCAAGAACTCTACAAGACCACCTGGTTTATCATCTGTTTTTGCCAAAATTGAGGTTTTATTATGTACGCCTTTTTTATTTTTAAAATCACTCAAAATCAAAAAGCGTGTTTGGTTTGCCATATTGTCTTCAATTTTGGCAAACATAATAGGCACATTATAAAGTTTAGCAGCAATATGCGAACAAATAGCAGCAGCATCATGATCTTCACTTGCTTTTTTTGCTGCTTCTGCGGTTGATTTGGTAGGAATAAACTCTACCCCTAAGAGCATATGTTCTTCTAAAAACTTTCGGCACTGATTGTACCCTTGCGGATGCGAGTAGATACGTTTTATTTTTTTGATATCTTCACATACTGTGGCAAAAGAGTGGTGAATATCCATATAGAGCTCTGCAACAATTTTAGAACTAAACTTTCCTAAACAATCAAGGGTTGTACCAACAGCTCCTGCTGTATTGTTCTCAACAGGCACTACACCATACTTAGCTTCACCATTTTCAAGCACATGAAAAACAGCCTCTATTGAGCTTACTTCAATGTAACTCCCCATCGCACCAAAGCGGCTCTCTGCAGCTTGATGTGTATAACTACCCTCTGGCCCCATAAAAGCAATTTTTTCTGGGAACTCAAGATTACGACTTACTGCAAAAATTTCTAAATAGATTGCATCAATCGCTCTATTGTTCAATGCACCATTATTTAGTGCTTTTAAACGATCCAAAATCTCTTTTTCTCGCTCAGGGCGATAAATAGCTGTTCCACTGGTCTGCTTTGCACGACCAATCTCCTTAACAAGCTCCATACGATCATTGAGCAACTTCAAAATTTGATCGTCTATATGATCAATTTTTTTTCTGTATTTTTCTATTTCTTGCATTTATCTGCCTTTGAGATGCCCAATAGCTGGTAGAATGAATTCCAATGCATTACAGGTACTCTTTTTCCAAAGCAATGACATCATCGAAATTTTCACGTCTACGGATTAAACGATCGTTTCCATTTTCAAGGGCTATTTCTGCTACACGTGAACGTGTATTGTAGTTACTGCTCATTGTAAAGCCATATGCTCCAGCACTTTTAATCACCAAAAGATCATCATGTTCAAGAGCAGGTAATTCAATATTTTTTGCAAAAAAATCACCGCTTTCACAGATTGGACCAACAACATCGCACAACGTTGTTTCTTGAGTTACTGCTTTGCCTTCTACTTCAATCGCATGATACGCATGATACAGACTTGGTCGAATGAGATCATTCATTGCACCATCAACAATAACAAAACGTTTATAGCCATTGTGTTTTTCGTAAAGTACTTTCGTTAAAAAATATCCACAATCACCTACCAAATAACGACCTGGTTCACATACCAATGTCACATCAAGACCTGTAAGTGCTGCAAAGATAGATTGTGCATACTCATAAAGAGCTACTGTTGTTTCATCTTTGTACTGAATGCCTATACCACCACCCACATCAAAAAATTTGATGTCAATCTTTAAAGCTTTGAGGTTACGTAATAGGTTTGCTAAAACAAGTGCTGCTTCTTTAAAAGGCTCTACCTCTGTAATTTGGCTACCAATGTGAAAATGAATTCCAACTGGATCAAGAGAAGCACTATTTTTCGCATGAATATACATACGCTTTGCACTCTCAATATCAACACCAAATTTATTTTCGTGAAGACCTGTTGAAATATACGGATGCGTTTTAGGATCGATGTTTGGATTGACACGAATACTAATGCGTGCAGTTACGCCCAATCGCTCTGCAATCATCTCAACCCGTTTCATCTCTTCTTCGCTTTCAAGATTGAGCATCAAAATATCATTTTGCAGTGCTTCTTCGATCTCATTGTCTCTTTTGCCAACACCACTGAAGATAATTTTATATTTAGGGATTCCTGCTACTAAAGCACGTTTGACTTCACCAATAGAAACACAATCGCACCCTGCTCCAAGGCCTGCCATATGTTTTAAAACAGAGAGATTTGAGTTTGATTTTACAGCAAAACAAATAAGAGATTTGCGTGCCTTAAAGACCTCTTTGAGAGCCGAAAACTTGTTGGAGATTGTGTCAAAGTCATAAACATATAAAGGAGTATCATATTTTTGTGCTAAAGCTTGGAATTTCGTCATTTTGAACCTTATTAGAGATAACAATAATCCTCTATTCTATCAAAAAGTTCAACAAAAGATGATTAAATGCGAGTTAACTTAGCGTTTGGCGTAAAAATACATGGCAATAAAAAGAAGAAGTACAATAGGTAATAAAATAGCAATTTCTGCAAAAACAACTCCATTTGCTGCAAGACGACTTAAAAGAAAAAGTCCACTCCAAACAATTAAAGTTACAAAAGCGAAAGAAGAAGCGATCAAAGCCATATTAAAATAACGCCCCATTACAGGAGCTTTATAGTACAAAATGACAATCAAAAAAGGAGCGAAAAAAGGGAAAAAAAGCTGATAAAAGAGTGTTGCTTTAATCTTGCTGGTATTGACACCTTGCTCGTTGAAAAAGCGTAATGCATCAATGCCATCACTGATAGATAAGGTATATTCACTTTGATACACGTTATCCATAATCTTAGGTTTAAAATTTTCCATAGTTTGAAGTTTATCAACATTTTCGGTACGATAACCATCATTGTCCAAAGAGGTAATTCGTGGTTTATGCACGATGCTTACCTTTTCCAAAATCCAATGATTTTGAATAAATGAAGCTACAGAAGCGCGTATAATTTTAGTAAGATCAACATTATCTACTTCAAAAATAGTCACATCGTATGCCACTTGTTTTAGCGGATCAAGTTTTTTAAAATAGACATATTGATTATTGTGTTTTAGAAAAAGATCTTCTGAGCTGTTTGAAATACGGTTATATTTTTTTAGATTTGCGCTATATTCATACGCATAAGCAAATTCCGTACAATTGAGTCCAATATAAATGAGTGTAAGTCCTAAAGCAGTAATAAAAAAAGGCCTCACAAGCGCTCTTTTACTAATACTTGATGCATACATACAGATAAGTTCATTGGATTTAATCATACTAAAATACGTTACAACCATACCAAATACAATTGAAAGTGGTAACACATAATTTACGGCATTCATGCCTTGAAAAAGAGCATACAAAATTTGCAAGTTTGCAGAATCCGGAATGTTATTATAGTTTGTAAGCAAGTCAACGCCCACATAAAAAAGATCAAGTGCTATAAAGATAACAAAGAAATTTTTGAGATAATTTTTAACAATATATTTCTCAAAAAGTTTCATACTTTATCTCCATCACACAGGGTTTGTTTGAGCGTGTATTGTAGCGAAACTTCTTTTAAATCACTTGTGAGGAGTGCTTTGATACTCTTTTTTACATGCTGGATGATTTCAGGCAAATGCTCCCTTTGACATACAGAAAAATCAGAAAGAACATATTTTGCAACATCACTTTTATGTGTTGGTTTACCAATACCAATACGAACGCGTATATATTCTGGTCCAATATGAGCATCAATAGAGCGAAGCCCATTATGACCACCATGACCACCGCCTATTTTGAAACGTAATGTTCCAAAAGGAAGGTCTAAATCATCATGAATAACAATAATTTGATCAGGCTTAAAATAATCATCCACAGAACGTACACTTTCTCCTGAAAGATTCATATACGTTGTTGGTTTCAGCAGTAACATAGAAGGTGCTTTAAAAAGTTCACCTTTAAAATTAGCTTTTGTGATTTTTTCGCATGAAGATTGGTCATCGATGATAGCATCGATGACCATAAAACCGACATTATGTCGATTATTTTTGTATTGTAAGTCTGGATTTCCAAGCCCTACGAGAAGTGTCATCTAAGCGTTACTTCGCTTTAATAACTCCGGCAACAGAAACACGTGTTTCATCCATGATTTTAACGTTTGCTGGAACTTGAATATCACGTACTAAAACTGTATCGCCAACATCAAGATCATTTACATCAACAACAAAGCTGTTTGGTAAATTTTCAGCTGTACATTTAACTGCTAAACGTTTTTTAGATTGGATAAGAACACCTTTGTTTTTTGTACCTTTTGGTGTACCCTCAAGAATAACAGGAACCAAATATTTTGTTAAAACACCTGGAAGTGCAATACGTAAATCAACATGTAAAAGGTTGCTATTTACTGGATCTCTTTGGTAATCTTGAATTACAACATTGTACTCTTTACCAGATACTTTCACTGGGAAAATAAGAGTATCTTTGTTCTTTGCTGCTTTGATGAATTCGTTTGCTTTAAATGCAGCATTGATGTTTTCTTCACCCTTACCGTAAATATTTGCAATTAGATATCCATCTCTACGAAGTGCTTTAGTAGCCTTTTTTTCGATACTATCTCTAATGATGCCTTCTAACATAGTTTTCCTTTATAAAAAATAAGGGAACAATTGTACAAAATTGAACCTAAAAGCTGCATAAATTGTTATTGTTTCAATCCTAAGATATCTTTATCAATCTCTTTCAGTTCTTTAATACTCACACGAGCCTCTTCTTTACGTGTCTCTTTTTGAGTTTTATCTGCATCATAGAAGTCAAGAGCCATTGTAATATCATTGCGACTGGTCGATGCTTGAATAGCATTTTCTCGTGAAATTTTACCCTCTGCATAAAGCGCTAAAAGCGCTTGATCGAAGGTTTGCGTTTTATAGACATCTTTGCCTTCTTTAATTGCGTCAGGAATTTCGCCTTCTCGGCCTTCTAAGATGAGTGCCTCTATACGCGCATTTTTTACTAAAATCTCGACAGCAGCCGTACGCCCATTATCGACTGTTTTAACAAGACGTTGTGCAATAACACCTTGCAAAACAGATGCTAATGACATTTTGATACGATTTTGCTCTGTACCAGGGAACATACCAATGATACGTCCTACGGTTTCTTTTGCATCAACAGTATGTAATGTTGAGAGGACTAAGTGCCCTGTTTCAGCTGCATGCATTGCAGTTTCAATGGTTTCAAGATCTCTCATTTCACCAACCAAGATAACATCGGGATCTTCACGAAGTGCTGCACGTAAGGCATCAGAGAAGGAGAGTGCATCTTGTCCAATAGCACGCTAGTTGACGACACACAACTCATCTTTATAGATAAACTCTACAGGATCTTCAATGGTGATAATATGCTTTTTCTGTGTTTTATTGATACGATTAATCATTGAAGCCAATGTTGTTGTTTTACCTGAACCTGTTGGTCCTGTTACTAAGATAAGACCACGAGGGAGATCACACAATGAATTAATCACAGAGGGTAAATGCAATGATTCAATGGTTGGTAGCACCATCGGAATGGTTCTAAAAACAGCTGAAACACCATCTACTTGAAAAAACATATTGACACGAAAGCGGTAATCATCGTTGAGTTTAAACGTGAAGTCAATATTTTTCTTTTCGACTAACTCTGGAAAGCGACTTCGCAGAAGCTCTTTTGCTAGAGTAAGTCCGTCTTGATACGCAAGAACTTCTTTAGAAAAGGAGACAATTTCACCATTGATACGACCTCTAATGGTTGTCCCTGTTTTGACATGCAAATCACTTCCTTTGTGTTCAACAAGTTTGCTGAGATAAAACCTCAGCTTTTTTGTCATCTCAAAAGTAAGTTCACTAACATTGACTTCAACTGTTGCCATTGTGACATCCTTTGTCTATTTGAGTTCGTTCAAAATCTCAACAAAAGCTTCTTTGAAAGCACTTAAACCTTCATCCATCAATTCATCACAGACTACCTTCATATCAACACCATTAGCAGCAAGAGAATGAAAAAAGTTTTCAATCCAATCAGCTCTTAACTCTACTGGCTTACACTCTTTAGAAGAAGTGATAAATGCTTTAATGGTTCCAAGAGGTGCCGTATTGATTGAATTTTCTAACAAAAGCTCTTTAATATAATAATCTGGGCTAAGCTCATCACCTTTTACACCTGTACTTGCAAAAAGAGCTCTAACATTTGGTAACTGTGCTTTTTGGATCAACGCATAAGCGCGCATAGCATTCATGATACCTACTCGAGCCGTTACGAAATCTACTTTTTTTAGCTGTTCATCCAATTTGCGATCAAATCTGCTTACAAAAATACTAATCACTGCTTGAGGAAGTTTTTTAAATCCTTTTTGCGTCAATGTCTCATTGGCTTTTGCAAATGCTTCCAGACAACTTTGTGTTTGTACATCGGAGAAGATCAATGTTGCATTGACATTAATACCTTCGCTTAACAATGCTTCCATTGCTATATAGCCCTCTTCCGTTGCAGGCACTTTAATCATAACGTTAGGATAGCCAATAGCTTTAAATAATCGCTTTCCTTCTTCAACCGTTGCTTCGGCATCATCACATAAAAAAGGATCAACTTCGATACTGATAAACCCATCATCTCCTTTTTCATAAGAAGGCAAAAGCTTTTTTGCAGCGAGCTGAATGTCTGAAATTGCAAGGGCTTCATAAATCTCTTTGGCTGATTTTCCTTGAAGTTTTGCTTTATCTTCTGCATAAGCAGACGAACCCAAAAAAGCCGACTTGAAAATAGATGGATTACTCGTAGCAGCATTGACAATATTGTTTTGAATGAGCTCTCCAAATTCACCTTCTAAAAAGCTACGCTCAACAAAATCACACCATAACGAAAATTTTAAATCATTGTTATACATTTAGTTCACTCTTTTAAATAAATTGGAGAAGATTACGCATGTCTTTCTCATCGATAACGACATTGGCAGCATTTTTTAAAATAGGTTTTGCACAAAATGCTACTTTTTTTGCCGCACATTCAAACATAGAGATGTCATTTGCGCCATCACCTACTGCAATTGTGTTATCGTAACTGACATTTAAAAGACTTTGTACACGTCTTAGCATATCGCCTTTTGAAAAACCAAACATCATATCGCCACCTACAAGCCCACTTAAGTGGCCATCTCTAGCATGTAAGACATTGGCAAAATCAGCATCAAAACCTAAAATTGATTTTGCAGGCGTTGTTGCGATACGAAACCCTCCACTAAAAACAACAACCGTATAGCCTTTTGCTTTTAGTCCAGCAATCGCCTCATAAGCCCCTTTCATCAAAGGAAGCGCATGGCAAATTTCTTCTGCCTTTCTCGCATTCATACCTTTTAAAAGCCCTACACGTGTTGTTAAACTCTCAAAAAAATCAAGTTCACCGCGCATTGCAGCTTCAGTGATCATAGAGACTTCTTTTTCAACCCCATGCTCTTTTGCTAAAAAATCGATTGTTTCACCATCCATGAGTGTTGAATCAAAATCAAATACACACAACTTCATTCAAGCCGCTCCTTAATTACTATTAAAAATCTCATTATAGCAATATCTTGCTTAGGCAATAAAACGCTTTAGGCTAAAAGAAGGACTAGCATGTTTGTATGCGTTTAAGTTATAATACGACAAAGTTCACTTTATGGGAAAACAATGATCGAAACCTTTATTGAAAAATTAAAACACGATACTTTTTTAACGCTTGAAACGACTCCAATGCATGAGCCAACGTTTGAGCCGCTTATCGAAAAGATAGCCTCACTTGGGCTCGATACGAAGGTTGATGGTTTCAGCACAACGGACAATCCACTCGCACGTCTTAAATTTAATGCGCTTTTTGGCGCACTGAGTCTTCAAACAAAATTTTCAAAACCTGTTATTGCAACGATGAGTATGCGAGATCGCAATAAAGTTGCCCTTCAATCTGATCTTTTGGGTGCAAACGAATATGATTTACGAACCATTTTATGTCTTACAGGAGATCCAGCAAGTGCGAGTGATCAACCTGCTGTTAAAGGTGTTTTTGAAGGAAATAGCACGCTCCTTTTAGATATTATTCAATGCTTTAATGCAGGCATTGACTATTCAGGAAAACCCTTTAAAACCCAACCTAAGCCTATTTATCCATTTTCGGTCTGCAATGCCCATGCAAATACACCAAAAAATTTAATGAAAAAAATGGCTACTAAAATCGAGCATGGTGCCGTAGGCATCATTACGCAACCTGTGTATAGTGTTGAAAATGCAACGATGCTTTTAGAGCTTTTAAAAGATGCTAAAACAGAACTTGGAAAAGAGCAGAGCCAAACACAGTTGATTTTAGGATTTTTCCCTATTGTTAAACTACGAACTGCTCAGTTTTTAGCTGCACACGTTCCGGGTATTCATGTACCAGCTTTATGGATGGATAAATTGGCAAAAGCAAAAAAAATTAGTGAAGAAGAAGAACGAAAAGTAGGGTTTCAACTCTCTTTAAATGCCTTTGTAGAGCTTAAAAAAATACATCCAAAAATTCACATGATGAGTGCCAACAACTTTGAACTTGTAGCTGATTTATTAAAGTACTAGAAGAGTAAAAAGTGCCAAACTTTTTAGTTTGGCACTTAAAGTGTATTTAGAAATCGCGTTTTAAAAGCTGTTCAACTTTCAGAATTGTCAAGATGTTTTCTTCTCTCATACCAATTCCATAAACCAGCCCTTTTTCAGCATGAATTGTTTCTGGTGGTGGTCCAATACGGCTACTTTTAATACGAATCGCTTCTGTTAAACGATCAATCACAAAGCCAGCGGTATTGTCTTTTCCTTTCATAACGATGTAGCGTGTATCTTCCGTTACTTTTACTGGATCCATTTTAAACTTACGTCTTAAGTCAATCAATGGGATAACGCTACCTCTTAGATTAAAGACACCTAGAATATAGTCTGGTACACTTGGAACTCTCGTATATTCAATCGGTTTAATAATCTCTTGAATACTCAAAATTGGCACTGCGTATTCTTCTTGTCCTATTATAAATCCCACAAGCTGAATAATATCATCTTCTTTTTTGTGTGGCTCGTCAACTTGTTGTTGCTGTTTTTTAAGAATTTGATTGAGTTTATCATTCATCGCGACTTCCCCACTTATAGTTTAATATTTTTTCTGACCACACTCTCAAGATATTCTGGAGAGTATGGTTTAGTGATATATTCACTCATGCCTGATTCAACGCCTCTGAGTCTGTCAGATTTAGAAGTACGTGACGTAACCGCAATTAACGGAAGGTTTTTATACTTAGAGTATTTACGAATTTCGCCTGCTAAAGTATAACCATCCATTCTTGGCATCTCAATGTCAATAAGCACAGCATCAATGCTGTATTCAGCAGATTTAAGCATATTGAGTGCTTCTTGGCCATTGCTTGCTTCAAGTACTTTGACTCCGATTGGTTCCATGGATTTTTTCATGATATTACGATCCATTGCACTATCATCAACTGCTAGAACGATATAATCGCTTGGTACTGTTTTTGTTTTTACAACCGCTTCTGCACTTGCACGAATATCTACAGTGATACCTTTAGCAAGATTCATCAGTGCCGCAACATCCACGATAAGTGTTACACGTCCGTCACCCCTAATGGTTGCACCTGCAATACCTTCAATGCCTTGGAGGTAATCACCAAGAGATTTGATAACAATCTCTTCTTGGCCAACAAGTGTATCAACAACAACACCAAGTTTTGACTCTGCAAGACCGATAACAACAACATAAGTATGTTCGCCACCTTCATAGACTTGTTTAACACCAAAGATATCTGAAAGACGTACGAGAGAGAGAACTTCATCGCGAAGTCTTAGTACATTTTTGCCTTCAATGGTATAAATCTCATCAAGAGGGATACGTACAGTTTCTAAAACAGATGCTAATGGAATAGCATAGTACTCTTCTTGCGCTCCAACAAGTAACGCTTGAATAATCGCTAATGTTAAAGGAATTTTGAGCTTAATAACTGTTCCACGACCCAATTCACTATCGACATCAATAATACCATTGAGCTTTTCAATATTCGTTTTAACAACGTCCATTCCGACGCCACGACCTGAAACATTCGTTACCACTTTTGCAGTCGATAATGAAGGTTTAAAAATTAACGCAAATGCCTCTTTATCGCTCATTGCATCAGCTTCACGCTCTGTAATCATACCTTTTTCAATAGCTTTCGTACGAAGCAGATCTGCATCTAAGCCCTTACCATCGTCGGTAATCTCAATAACAATATGATTGCCTTCATTGTACGCTTTGAGCTGAATCAATCCTGTTTCAGGCTTACCGTTTGCTCTTCTTGTCGCAGCATCTTCAATTCCATGGTCACATGAGTTACGAATAATGTGGACTAAAGGATCGCCTATCTCTTCAACAATCGATTTATCGAGTTCTGTCTCTTCACCTGAAATTTCAAGCTCAATTTGCTTACCAAGTTCACGAGAAAGATCTCTAACCATTCTTGGGAACTTATTAAAGACTTTTGCAATTGGAAGCATTCTGGTCTTCATAACCGCAATTTGTAGATCTGTGGTTACTAGAGAAATAGACGAAACGACTTGATTGAGCTCTTCTAAGAATTTTTCACCTTCATAGCGCTCTTCAACGTCATCATAAATTTTAAGCAATCTATTTTTACCAAGAACGAGCTCGCCGATAAGATTCATCAAGTGATCGAGTCTCTTAACCTCAACCCTAATGGTTTGTTCCATTGAACTTGCTGACTCTTTTTTTGCAGGAGCTGTATTGGCGTTATCGCCTCCACCACGTCTTGATACTGGTTCTACTCTTGGTGCTTCATCGTCACTATCGTTATCACCATTATCTTTCAAACTTTCAAACGATGGTGTAGCAACTGGAGCTGCTTTAGGAGCACTATTGCCTTCTCTTCGTTTGCGATCTTCTTCTTTACGCATTTTAAGTAAGCGCTCAATCTCATCTTCTACTTCTTGATCGCTTAGTTTTGAATAATCGACATTGTCTTCTTCTGAAGGTACAGGTGATTCATCAATTTCTTCTGCAGCTGTAGCATGTGGTGCACTTTCGCCATTTGAGATAATGTCCAAACGACGACAAATATCAGTGATATCAATGCCCACAGATGTGTCATTTCCATTGTCACGAATCGCATGCAATAAACTTTTCATAAGATCAATCGACTCTAAAACGACATCCATAACTTCAGGTGTTAGTTTTAAATCACCATGGCGTGCTTTGTTCAAAACATCTTCCATATGATGTGTTAAGCCTGTTAAAACATCAAAATTTAAGAATGATGAAGAGCCCTTAATCGTGTGTGCAACCCTAAAGATACTGTTTAGTAATTCCAAATCATCTGGATTGGATTCTAATTCCACTAAGTTTTGATCAAGTTGTTCAATAAGTTCGAACGCTTCAACCAAAAAATCTTCTAAAATTTCTTGAATATCTTCCATCGTTCTACCCCTATTGTGCTGTTTTCACGTGCGATTTAATTACTTTAGAAACTTCTTTGTAAAAAATCGACGCATCAAATTTCGTTAAATAGGCCTCACCGCCCGCCTCTTTGCCTCTAATCTCGCTAAAATGGTCACTAATGGAAGAGTTAAAGACGATAGGAATATTTTTAAACCTTGCATCTTCTTTCACATTAGCCGCAAAGTGAAATCCATCCATTTGAGGCATCTCGACATCGCTGATAATAATTTTGACAACATCTGTTAAACGATCGCTATAGGTATTGTAAAGCTCATTGAGTCGCTCCAATCCTTCCATACCATCTTTAGCTTCAACGACACGCATGCCCATTTTATTGAGAGCATCACTGACAAGTTTTCGCGCTGTCATACTGTCATCAAGGATTAAAGCAACACCATCAACTTTGACAATTTGGTCATCATTAATATCCATCTTTGGCTGATAAATTCCAAGTGCTTGTACAACACTCTCAAGATCTAAGATCAAAAGAACATCATCATTCTCGATACGTGTTACACCTGTGATCTGACTTTTATCGAGTGAGCCCATACCTGCAACAAATGATGCTGGTTCGATATCTTTCCAGCTGATACGTCTAATTCGTTTGGCTTCATGAACGACAAATCCAATCAAAATATCGCTAAATTCTGTAATAATAATACGAGGCTTGATTGAACCATCGTCTGGCTCTTTAATATTCATCCATTTGGCGAGATTAACAACAGGAATAACAATACCACGAAGGTCGAAAATTCCCTCAATGTAATCTGGTACGCCTGGAAGTTCTGTCAAATTAGGAATTTTAATGATTTCACGTACTTTTGCAACGTTTACACCGTAAATTCCCTCATATACACCGTTTTCTTCCTTTTTAAAAATACGGAAGTCCACCAGCTCCATCTCATTGGAGCCTACTTTTAAAATACTTTCTTTAGCCATTGCAGCCCCTTAGTTGCTTTTGCGCAAATTCTGTCTCTGATGAGGATTGTACACTAAAATAGCTTTGATTGCACGCAAAAGATGAAAAATTTATATAATGCGTTCCAGATACCATAAAATCAATGTTTTGATGGTAATGCCCCTCTGCAACAACATCTACTTTTGGATAAAAATGAAGCTTCTGTTGCATTAGCGTTGTAAAATTTTCTATTCGCTTACACAATCTTTTTTTTGACTGGTCATTTTGTATCTTTTTTGAAATAGCTCCTTGCATGATTTCATCTAGAAAGTTGAGGGCTTTTAAAACAGTTTGATTACGAATAATTCTCGTATAAAAACGATGGATAAAACTTCCATATTTATCCCCATGCAATAAAAGACAGCGTTTACCACTAGGCAGGCTAGCTAGATAAGGTTGTTCCTCAATAGGAATGACAGTGACATGCGAAAAGAGTGATGAGAGATTAAAGTCATGATTACCTTCAAAATAATAGACTTCACATTTTTTTCCAATCTCTTCAATAAGATCGATATAACGCTGGTACTGTTTCACACCATACGAAACACTACCAACCAGTAGATCAAACATATCACCCATTAAGAAAAGTTGGGATGGAGGATTTTGGTTTACATAGACTAAAAAATCAAAGAAGAACGCTCTCTCAGCTGAGTCATGCGCATCAGCGATAAATAAAGCGCCTTCTTTGATATTCAGTTTAGGGGACATAGGCGATAATTGGGATACCGGCGGTTTCTTCAAAACCACACATGAGATTAGCATTAACCACTGCTTGGGAAGATGCACCGCGTAAAAGATTGTCAATCGCCGATGAAACGAAAATAGACTTACCTTTTTGGCTTACAAAGATATCACAAAAGTTTGTTCCAGCTGTTGATTTAATATCAACAGGAACATCCCTTACTCGTACAAAACGGGTATCTTTATAAAATTCTTTCACAACAGCTTTTGCATCAATCACGTCATTCGTTTGTAAATAAGAACTCACCAACATTCCACGACTGACTGGAAGCAAATGAGGTACAAAGTTAACCTCAAAAGGATGTCCACTCACAAGGCGTAGCTTTTCGGCAATTTCTGGCTCATGACGATGTTTTAGAGGATTGTATGCAAAGATATTTTCATTGATCGTTACAAAATGCGCTGTCGTCATTGGTTTTTTACCAGCACCAGACACACCACTTTTTGCATCAATAAAAATAGGCGCTTCTTTGTTTAGGTAATTCAAAAATGGCAAAATACCCAAAATTGACGCAGTCGGGTAACATCCAGGATTAGCAATCAAACGTGCCGTTTTAATTTTTTCACGGTTAATCTCAGGAAGCCCATAAATAGCCTCTTTTAAATTCTCTTTATCTTCATGCTCGCAGTAGTGTTTTTCATACGCCTCAAGCTCTAAACGATAGTCCGCTGAGAGATCAACCACCTTGACACCTAGCGCTAAAAGTTCTTTCGTAAAGCCCATGGCTGCTTTATGAGGAAGTGCTAGAAAAGCTAATTTTGCATATTTTGCTACTTCATTTGCGTCGGCTTTTAAAACATCTTGTTCAAACACACTTGCTAGACTTGGATGAAGTTCCGTTGCCTTTACTCCACCTTCTGTGGTCGCTATATAGTTTATGTTGAAGTGCGGATGATTCATCAAAATTTTAATCAGTTCTAAACCAGTATACCCGCTTGCCCCAATAATGGCTACATCTATTTTTGACATACTTTATCCCTCGAAATTGATCTCATGGTACGCAATCTCCAAGATTTCGTACTCTTGTTGACCTGATGGTAGTTTGATAGTAACTTCTTCGCCTTCGCTTTTTCCCATTAACTGAATCGCTAAAGGTGAATAGTACGAAATAAGCCCACGATCAGGATTACTCTCAGTACTTCCGACAATCGTATAAGTGACCTCTTCATTGGTCTCTAAATTTTCGAGCATAATGGTTGAGCCAAAACGTACTTTATCGTGCTCGTAAGAGCTTGGGTCGATCACATGTGCACGAGAAACAAGATCGCTTAATTCCCCAATACGTCCATCAATAAACGCTAAACGCTCTTTTGCTGCATGGTATTCTGCATTTTCTTTTAAATCACCGTGACTTCGCGCAATATCAAGTTCGATGACAGTCTCAGGTCGTTGTCTTTTTTTCAAATCACTTAATTCATGTGTTAATTTTTTAAAACCATATTCGGTCATTGGTTCTTTTGCATTGCTCATAATTATCTCCTTATACTTCTATCTTTAAATTCTTCATAACAGTTTTAAGTAGAGCTTTCTACGTACTGTTATGGTGTAAAATAAGGGAAATACCCAAATTTTTAATATGAAAAGCGTATTTTTTGAGGCAGACAGTGATTACAATTCTGCTAAAAACTTTGATTATACCTTCATTATGCTTATCATTGCCTCTTGACTTCCATGACTGAGCATAGAACGAAGTTTTTTGGCATGATTAAAGAATGCTTCTTTGTCTGTTGTTTCATAGGCTTGAAACAAGTTATCAACTGTAACCTCTTCTTGTAAAAACTCTTGGTGAAGAGGTTCCATCTTTTCAAAATCAAAAATCAGATTGGCTAATCCTACATGTTTAAGTTTGACAAACTGTTTTGCTATCCAATAATCAATCGCTTTTGCTTTATATGCGAGCACAAAAGGTACGCCAACAAGTGCAGCTTCTAAAGTCGCTGTTCCTGAACAGACAAAAGCAAACTCACTTTTTTCAAATGCTTCATACGTGTCTCGACAGATTTTAAAATCATGTATATCGCCGTAAATCTCTGCAATTTCTCGATAATCATAATGCGGTGGAATCACCAAAAGCTTCTCTTTACCTTCTATCTTGGAAGCAAGTTCTTTGTAGATAGGGAAAAGACTACGAATTTCACTTTTACGACTCCCTGGTAAAAAAGCGATGACACCTGTTTCCTCTGCACGTAATTTAAAGAGAGGTATTTCATCTAAAAGTGGATGCCCTACATAGGTTGCTTTATTGTAAAACTGCTGTTCAAATGGCAATATAGATGCCAAAACATCACAGTACTTTTCTACTTTCGCAACACGTTTAGGTTTCCATGCCCAAACCTGAGGCAAAATATAATAAATAATCTCAACATTTGGATTAATCGTTTTAATCGCTTTTGCTAAGGGAAGATTAAATGCGGGAGAATCAATCAATAAAACTTTATCAACAAAAAAACTCATCCGTGCCATAATCTTTATGGCTTTTTTGGCTTTACGAATTTTAGGCAGAGCATCCAAAAACCCCATAATCGAAAATGCACGACTGGGCATCAATGGTTTTCCAAAACGCTCATCAAAGATACCATAAAGTTCACACTTCTCCAAAGCATTTAAAATGGGTTCCAAGTGCAAATTTGCCGATGGTTCTAGAGCAGAAACGAGTAATTTCAAAATAGTACCTTTTACATTCTTTAACACGAAGTCTATACAAAAATCTCTTAAAAATATAAGCCTCTTTCGTTATAATGTTTTAAAAAAATAATAGGCATTTTCATGAAACGCATTTTAATTACCAATGATGATGGCTTTGAGAGTCCTGGACTTCACGCACTTGCTCGCGCACTTCGTCCTTTAGGGCATGTTACCATCGTAGCACCCACTTCTGAAAAATCAGCCTGTGGACACTCATTAACCCTTACACGTCCGCTTCGCTTTGTTGCCATTGAAGATGATTTTTTTAAACTCGATGATGGCACACCGACAGATTGTATTTACCTCTCACTCAATGCCCTATTTGAGGGCAATAGTAAACCAGATTTGGTTGTGAGCGGCATCAATAAAGGCTCAAACTTGGGTGAAGACATTACCTATAGTGGAACAGCTAGTGCGGCAATGGAAGCAGCATTGCATGGTGTTCCTGCGATTGCCATTTCTCAAGTTTATGTTGGTGGTGTTCAAAACATTGAACTTACACACGGGTATGATTTGGCAGAACAAACGGTACATGACCTTGCAAAGAAAATTTTAGAAGGGACATTCCCATTGGGTGAACGCCGTTTTTTAAACGTCAATATTCCTCCTCTTAGTCCACAAGAGTGTAAAGGCTACAAAATCACACGTGCAGGCTATAGAATGTACGGCAACGATGCACATCTACATCGTAATCCACGAGGTGAAGAGTACTATTGGCTTGGTGTTCATACCTTAGAGTGGAAAAAAAGTGAAAAAGCAGACTGTGACCTCAGCGCTATCGATGAAGGGTACATCTCTATTACACCTATCAAACTTGATATGACTGCACACGATGAACTGGAGAACTTAAAAAAATGGATACAGTAATGGAAGATCGCTATTCTCGTGTAAGACGTGTTTTTGGTGAAGATTTTGAAAAACTCCAAAAGGCAAAAGTCCTCCTTTTAGGCATTGGCGGTGTAGGAAGCCCGTGTTTAGATGCCATGTATCGCACAGGTATTAGCGACATCACCATCGTTGATTTTGACCGTTACGATGTGACCAATCAAAACAGACAACTAGGCTCAGAAGCGGTAGGTGAAGTGAAGGTCTTACATATGGCAAAGCTTTATAAAGGAGTAACACCTATCGAGGCAAAAGTCACACCTGAATGGGTCGAAAACTTCGACTTTGAACCTTATGACATCGTTATTGATGCCATCGATGATATGGAAGCCAAAATAGCCGTAGCACATAAAGCCCATACCAAACTACTCAGTTCCGCAGGTGGCGCTAAAAAAATTGATCCTACAAAAATTCATTATGCTTCTATCTGGGATACTTACGGCGATATGTTGGCTAAAAGCTTTAGAGATGGGCTTAAAAAAACAGGCTTTCAAGGGACATTTTTAACGGTATTTTCTGATGAAAAACCTATTTGTAAAGAAATGGGAAGCTTGATGTGTGTGACTGCTTCATTTGGTTTGACACTTGCATCACTTGCGATTCGAAAGATTACAGGAAAACTATAACACCTAAACTAAAAGATGCTTAATCGTGTGATAGCTACTAAGCATCTTTATCTATCTTCTAAATGATTTTAATTCAAATCGTCATCTTTCCAATATTTTGTGCCTTGTATAGTTGCTTGCAGTGCTAAACCATTTTTAGTCAGTTTATACAATCTCATTCCAGGTTGTACTGTCACAGCTCCCTCAAATGAACCGCCTTTACTGTCAGATTTTGCTGCTGCATCTGCTTGAGCATTTGCTTCCCAGCCATTATTCACAAATGACTCAAGTACATCTTTATTGTCAAAAACAAATATTGCTCTAAAATCTTTAACTCCAAGCCCGATACCTATACCACCTGAAGCCATCTTCATATATGTTTTTTTGCTTGTTTTATTATTTACGGTGACGCCGCTCCCACCTTCTGCAGATAAGAAAATAAGATTAACACCAATATTACTAAATGTAGCATACCCATAAGCTTGTTTAATATCATTTTTTGAACTTGGATATGCTTTATAGAGCATAGCTAATGTCTCTTGGCTTTCAGTATTGATGGCTTTTCTTTTATCTGCAACTGATTCTGCATAGGATAACGAAGCACATAAAAGCATCGATAATACAATTTTTATTATTTGCATTTCCTCTCCTTTAAGTGAGATAATAAAACTCATACAAACAATTGTATCACGAAAAATTTTATATGTACTTCAAAAGATGTTGTGTTAAATCATCCTGCGCAGTAAATGAACTTTTGGCATTGCTCTTGACTATTCTTCCATTGCCATCATCAAGAAGCCTGTAAAAGCGGCATTGTCATCGTGGCTTATCTTCTCACCAACATTTTGTTTCATCGTTTCTAATACAGTGGTATATGCCGCATAAAATTCATAGCTCGGTTTAGGTTTATAGGTCAAACCTTCTATCTCAAAAAAAGAGAGAATATTTTTAGTGGTTGTAGGCTTGATGAAAAACTCTGTATCTCTGTAAAAATAGTACGGTATAAGCGTTACGATAGACCATTTTGCCAAGCCATAAAATGAAAGCACTTCCACCAATGTTTCAAAGCCCTCTTCTTTGTCACCATAAAGCATTTCATACAAACCAATACTGAGCATATCTCTTCGCTCCATTCTCATGGACGTGACCATATCTCGTATTTTTGGCTTTTCAAAGAGTGAAATAAGCGTTGATTTTGAGACGATTTTTGCAAAGTTTTCACAGATGAGTTCTGGCTGAGCAAAGTTCTTTTTTGCAAATAGCTCACGAACGTGTTCACCTATTTTTGCAGTATTGTGTCGTTTGACGATAGGTTGAAGTCCTATATCTTTAAAACCCTCAGGATACAATTCTAAAAAATACTCTTCTGCATTTTTGAGTTTTTCTAAGTTCATTAGCGTAGTTTCCTCATTTTTACTTTTCCAAGCTTATAAATGGAAGAAGGTTGATCTTCAAAAAAACCTTTAGCGGTATAAACAATGACATCAGATTTTTCAAGGGCATATGACTCAGTAAAACCTTTGCCACTGGGATTGGAAGAAGTGGAATAACTCCATGTAAGTTTTCGTAAAAACTGCAAATGCTCTTCATCCTTGACCACACGAATTGCTAAACCACATGCATAAACAAACGTCGTTTTTGAAGCTCTTCTAATTCTGTTTTTATGGGCTTTTGGAACTCGTGTAAAAGAGCGAAGTGTTTGAAGAGAATCAACACTCATCAAAAACGATTTACCGCTAGGACGATTTTTCGTTTTGACGAGTGCTTCGTTATTTTGAGAGAGGAACCCTGCTGTTGTCTCTGTTTGTGCGAGATAAACAAGATCAGGGTTCATTGTTTTGCTAGTTTAAATAGTCTTGTAACGCTCTTGGCTCAAGCGCGCTTTTATCTTGGATGTACTCAATCGCTGTTGTTGCAGCAGCTGCAGCAGCAACCGTTGTAAAGTATGGAATTTTAAAGCGAAGAACCGCTTGGCGAATTTTCTTCGCATCGTCTTTGCTTGATTTGTTATCGCTGGTATTGATGACTAAAGCGATATCTCCATTTTTGAGCTTATCTTCGATGTTTGGTCTACCTTCAGAGATTTTATAAACAAATTCAGCGTTTACGCCTGCATCTTGAAGCGCTTTATGTGTTCCACCTGTCGCAACAACTTTAAAACCAAGTGCTTCAAATTTTGTTCCAATTTCTTTTGCAAATGACTTGTCGATGTCAACCAAAGAGATAAACACTGCTCCACTCTTAGGAAGGACGTTTGCTGATGCAATTTGGCTTTTTGCAAATGAAGCTGGGAAGTTTTTACTGATACCCATAACTTCACCTGTCGATTTCATTTCAGGTCCTAAAATAAGGTCAGCGCCTTGAAGCTTGTTGAATGGGAATACTGCCTCTTTCACTGCAACGTGGTTTAGTTTTTTAGGTTTTAAAAGACCATTTTCTTCAGTTACCATATTGAATTTATCGTAGAATTTAAGTGCTTCACGTAGATTTCCTTGGAACATAACACGTGTTGCAACTTTTGCCATAGGAATACCTGTCGCTTTACTGACAAACGGAACCGTACGGCTTGCGCGTGGATTGACCTCAATCATATAAACATCGTCTTGATAAATCGCGTATTGAATATTCATCAAACCAACAACACCAAGATTTAGGGCGATTTGTTGTGTCTGTTTTTCAATCTTAGCAAGAATTGCATCGCTTAGGCTAACAGATGGTAATGAACATGCGCTATCACCGCTGTGAATACCTGCTTCTTCAATATGCTGCATAATACCACCGATATACACATCTTTGCCATCACAAATTGCATCAACATCCACTTCAATTGCGCGATCTAAGAATTGATCAATTAATACAGGTGAGTTGTGGCTTACACTTACTGCTTCGTTCATATAGATTCTAAGCTCGCTCTCATTGTAAACAATACGCATAGCACGGCCACCCAAAACATAGCTTGGACGTACAAGCACAGGATAACCAATCTCTTTTGCTTTTTCGATTGCTTCTTCCTCAGACGTTGCAGTTGCGTTGTTTGGTTGTTTGATATTGTTTTCTTTGATAAACTGTGAGAATTTCTCTCTATCTTCTGCCATATCAATTACACGCGCCGTTGTACCGATGATTTTTGCCCCGATAACGGTTAAACGCTTTGCGAGTTTAAGAGGTGTTTGTCCACCAAAGTGAACGATAATGCCATCTGGTTGTTCTTTTTCCACAACACTTCTAACGTGTTCAAAGTCAATTGGTTCAAAATAGAGAATATCGCTAGTATCATAGTCTGTCGATACGGTTTCTGGATTACAGTTGTACATAATCGTTTTAACACCCATATCGTTCAGCGCATATGCAGCATGTACACAACAGTAGTCAAACTCGATACCTTGACCAATTCTGTTTGGTCCACCACCAATAATCATAACTTTTTTCTGGTTATCCTCAACTTTTGGACTCGTAGGAAGTTTAGTCACATTGGTTGTTGAGTAAAGATACGGTGTAAGCGCTTTAAACTCAGCCGCACATGTATCTACTTCATTGTATTCAAAATCAATACCCAGCTTATTACGTGCAAAATAAATATCATTCGTTGTTAGTTCTAAATTGTCTTCTTTGTTGATAAGTTTTGCGATCATTTTGTCAGAGAAGCCCATCGTTTTAGCTTGACGCAACAAGGTTTCATCATTTAAAATAAACATATCGATTTTTTTCTCAAAGTCGATAATCTCTTTGATTTGATTTAAGAACCATGGATCAATTTTACTGAGAGCAAAAACCTCTTCTACACTGTAACCTCTACGGAATGCTTCGCCTACATACAATGCTCTATCGCAGTTTGGACGGCGAACTTCATTTTTGAGTTTATCATCATCAACTTTTAAGCTCTCAAAACCACTTAAGTTGGTCTCAAGTGAACAAAGTGCTTTCTGGAATGACTCTTTAAAAGTACGGCCAATTGCCATAACTTCACCCACACTTTTCATTGAAGTCGTAAGTGTTGAGTCTGCAAGAGGAAATTTTTCAAACGTAAAACGAGGGATCTTCGTTACGATATAGTCAATAACTGGCTCAAAACTTGCTGCCGTTCCAGTGATGTCATTTTTAATCTCATCGAGTGTAAAACCAACTGCTAAAAGTGTTGCCACTTTAGCAATCGGATAACCTGTCGCTTTTGAAGCAAGTGCTGAACTTCTACTTACGCGTGGATTCATCTCAATAACAGTCATACGACCGGTATTAGGGCAAATTGAGAACTGAACGTTACTTCCGCCTGTATCAACACCAATTTCACGAAGAATTGCAAACGAAGCATTACGCATACGTTGATACTCTTTATCGGTCAATGTTAATGCAGGTGCTATCGTAATGGAATCACCTGTATGAACACCCATTGGGTCAAAGTTTTCGATAGAACAGACGATAATGCAGTTATCAGCACGATCACGAATAACTTCCATCTCGTACTCTTTCCAACCAAGCAGTGACTCTTCAATCAGAATTTCATTAATCGGACTTGCATCAAGTCCTGCCATTGCAAGTTCTTTAAATTCATCGATGTTATAGGCTACACCACTACCGCCACCAGCTAGGGTATACGATGCTCTAATAATTAAAGGAAAGCCGATTTTTTCAGCTGCTGCATATGCTTCTTCTAGATTATACGCATACGCACTGATAGGTAAATCCATACCAATTTTGATCATTGCCTCTTTAAAGGCTTGTCTATCTTCACCTTTTTTAATCGCCTCTGGATTAGCACCTAAAAATTGAACACCGTTAAGCATACCTTTCTCATGCATGGTCATCGCTACGTTTAGCGCTGTTTGTCCGCCCATCGTTGGAAGAACAGCGTCAACGCCCTCTTTTTCAATAATACGAGCAATTACTTCAGGCGTAATAGGTTCAATATAAGTGCGATCTGCAAATTCAGGGTCTGTCATAATTGTCGCTGGATTCGAGTTAACAAGAACAACTCTGTATCCAAGTTCTTTTAAAGTTTTTGCCGCTTGGGTTCCTGAATAGTCAAATTCACATGCCTGTCCGATAACAATAGGACCTGATCCGATTAATAATATGGTTTTAATATCTTGGCGTTTTGGCATCTTTTTCCTTTAATCTACATGTAGTATTCAACCCAACACCTTTCTAGGCTCTGGGTTCAAGACTAATTTTGCATAATCACATGCATATATGAAGGCACATGTGGTGTCGTATAGGGTTTTACTACAACTGTTTTAGAAGACTCCTCTTCGATCACTTCAGTCACAACACCGACTTTAATTCCCTCAAAAAATATTCCATCAAGTCCACTTGTAATCACTTCATCACCCACTTGAGGCTGAAGCCATTGAGAAATATACTTTACCAATACCTCTTTACGGTTACCTTGCGCAATCCCTTGCATCTTTTGGTTTCCTACGTAAACAGCAAAAATAGATTTGGGATCACTAAGAAGTAAACCTTGTGGATGTCCATCGTTTGAAACAACAATTCCTGCAGCGTACCCTTGTTGTAATAGACCATAAATCTTACTCTGATTAAATTCGTTAAATTTCAACCAAACTTTGCCATAATCATTGAGATTGGTATAACCAATAGATTCAACCATAGTAACACTAGGATGATAACCTGCGATATTGTGCTCTTTAAGTATATCATTCAGCTTGCTTGCAAAAGCAATAGAAAGAACAGCTGATTTTTGCAATGTTTGATTTTCTGCTCGTAATCGCTGAATTTCTTCTTGTTGAGAGAGATGCTCATCAATTTTATCTTGAATACGCATCTTCATATCAACATAGGAGGCAAGAATTTTTGTATTGATGCCACCTATGATATGCCTAGCATCTGTGCTGTACCGAAACGATACAAACACAAAAATACCAAGCAAAATAATAATTTTAAATTTACTCATTCGATAATTGTTGTAAAAGTTCAATCTCTTCGAGTGCTTTACCTGTACCTTTAGCAACAGCAAGCAATGGTTCATCTGCAACAAAAACAGGCAATTTAACGATGTCTGAAAGGTATTTATCAAATCCACGAATAAGTGCACCACCACCTGTAAGAACAATACCATTTTCGACAATATCGCCCGCAAGATCAGGAGGCATTACTTCAAGGACATCTTTAAGAGCATCAGCAATCTCTTTTAATGGTTCTTTAATCGCGTCTCTTACATCTTCACTCGTAAGTTCAATACGGCTTAAAAGTCCGCTGACTTGGTCACGTCCTTTAACCATCATAGAGATAGGTTCATCCATAGGCACAGCTGTACCTATAGCGATTTTAATCTCTTCACCTGTTCTCTCACCGATTAATAGGTTATATTTTTTCTTAACGTAATCTACAATCGCCATATCAATTTTATCACCTGCGACACGAATTGATTTGCTGATAACAAGACCGCCTAAGGAGACAACACCGATTTCTGTTGTACCACCACCGATATCAACAACTAAACTACCTTGTGGGTCGCGAACAGGAAGTCCAGCACCAATTGCTGCTGCCATTGGCTCTTCGATCAAGAAAACTTCACGCGCACCCGCACTCATTGCAGATTCACGTACAGCTTTACGTTCAACCTGAGTTAAACCATATGGTACACAGATAATAATACGAGGGCGTAAAAAGCTTTTTCTTCTGTGTGCTTTTTCAATGAAATAACGAATCATTTTTTCGGTCATATCAAAATCGGCAATAACACCATCACGCATTGGACGAATTGCTTCAATATCACCTGGTGTTTTACCCACCATGTTTTTTGCCTCTTTACCGACCGCTAGGATATTTTGTTTACCATAACGGTTACGTTGTACTGCAACAACAGAAGGCTCATTGATAATAATACCTTTACCTTTAACCAATACCAATGTATTGGCAGTTCCTAGGTCGATACTCATATCACTTGAGAAAAATCCTATAACCTTATCCAAAATCATTTCATTAATCCTTTTTTACGCACTTTTTTTATCTTTTTTGATATAAAGTGGTTTTTCACCTTTTAGTACCACATCTTTGGTAATCATAACTTCATAACCATCTAATTCTGGTAATTCATACATGACATCAACCATGATGTCTTCCATAATGCTTCTTAACCCTCTAGCTCCTGTCTTTCGCTTAATCGCAAGCTCTGCTACAGATTCTAGTGCCTCTTTTTCAAAAGAGAGCTCAACATTATCAATTGCAAAAAGTTTTTTATACTGTTTGTAAATTGCATTTTTTGGCTCTGTCAAAATACGAACCATATCATCTTTAGTGATAGGAGCGAGTTTTGCCGTAACGTGCAAACGACCAATAAGCTCTGGAATCAAACCATAATGGACTAAATCATCTGGCTCAACCAAATCAAAGAGCCCTTCATCTTGGCTTTTTGTACGTTTTTCTTGCTCAAAACCAAGAACATTTTTACCGATACGGCGTTTGATAATCTCTTCTAGACCATCAAAAGCACCCGCACATACAAATAATATGTTAGTTGTATCGATCTGAATAAAATCTTGGTTAGGATGTTTACGTCCACCTTTTGGTGGGATATTGACTACGCTTCCCTCAATGATTTTAAGCAATGCTTGCTGGACACCCTCACCTGAAACATCTCTAGTGATAGAACGATTTTCACTCATACGCGCAATTTTGTCAATTTCATCGATAAAGACAATACCTTGCTCCGCTTTTTTAATATCACCATTCGCACATTGAAGAAGCTTTGTAAGGATGTTTTCAACATCTTCACCTACATAACCTGCTTCTGTAAGGCTTGTTGCATCGGAGATAGCAATAGGTACATCTAAAAAGCGTGCCAAAGTTTGTGCCATCAATGTTTTACCACTACCTGTTGGTCCGATCAATAAGATATTTGATTTAGAAATTTCAGTGTCATCCGAAATGGTACTTTGTTTAAAAATTCGTTTGTAATGATTGTAAACACCTACTGAAAAAATCTTTTTCGCTTGGTCTTGACCGATGACAAAATCATCGAGGACTTTTTTGAGCTCTTTTGGAGCTAGAAGCTCTTGGTTAAAAGGCTCTTCGCTACTGCTCATGGAAGGCTCTGGGATTTCTCCAAAAAAGATTTTATGGGCAGAGATAACACAATGTTCGCAGATAAATACATCATCTCCTGCAATTAAACGTGTGTCGCTACTCTCTTTAGTACCACAAAAACTACACTCTCTATTAACCATTATTTTTCCTCTCATACGGAATGCCTCTTGTGGATTCCATAATAAAATTGCACATTTGCAACACTTTTTCGTTCGTTTCGTTCTCTAGCAATTTTGCAGCTGTCTCTTTAATAGGACTTTCGCTTCTAAAAAGTTGCTTGTAGGCACTTTGAATGGCAGTAATATCTTCTCTTTCAAAACGACGCTTCAATCCAACACTGTTAAGCCCACGAACCACAGCGCGATTGCCTTCTGCGAGACAAAAATCAGGGATATCTTGACTGACAGCACTTGCACCACCGATCATAACACCCTCACCGATATGGACAAACTGATGAATTGGTGTCATACCACCAATAACAGTAAAAGAGCCAATATGAACATGTCCAGCGAGGGTCGCATTGTTTGCCATAATGACATTATTGCCTACTTGGCAGTCATGAGCGATGTGGCAGTAAATCATAATAAAACAATTATTGCCAATACGTGTAACACCACCGCCTTTTTTAGTACCTGCATTGATTGTTACAAATTCGCGGATCATAACATTACGACCAATCTCAACACGCACATCATCTTCAGGCTTATAACCTGTATCTTGTGGAGGCATACCGATAACAGCATAAGGGCAGATTTTTGTATCTTCTGCAATCTTTGTTATGCCATAGATTTGCGCTCCTTGCATCACCTCAACACCACTTTTGAGTGTGGTATCTTTAGATACAAACGCATAAGCACCGATTTTTACATCGTCTGCTAAACTCGCTCCTTCTTCAACAATGGCGGTTGGGTGAATGTTTGGCATGTTATTTGTCCACTATCATAGCTTTAAGTTCGGCTTCTGCGACTAATTTGTCATCAACATAAGCTTTAGCATCTAAAACCCAGATGTTACCTCTGTGTTTTAGGACACTCAGTTTATAAACCAATTGATCGCCTGGCTTTACAGGATTTCTAAATTTTGCATTATCGATACTCATAAAATAAACCACTTTTTCTTTTGTATCTTCTTGCTTTTCTTCATCCATGCTTTTAAATGCAAGCACACCGCCTGCTTGCGCCATACCCTCAATAATCATAACACCAGGGTAAATTGGATGATCTGGAAAGTGTCCTTGAAAAATCTGCTCACCAATCGTAATATTTTTAAACCCTTCGATAGACTCACCTGGAGTTAGTGCTGTAATTCTATCAACAAGTAAAAAAGGAAAGCGATGGGGAAGTATTTTTTGAATCTCTACAACATCAATTAACATCTTTGAAACCTTCTAACAAAATTCTAATATTTTAGCTAATTAATACTAAATTTTCTCTAATGTCATGGTATGTTTTGCTTTGAATAAAGAGCTCATATGATTCTAATTTTACTTCATCTACAATGATAAGAGGTGTTAATGAAGCAAATAATGATTGCGTAATACTGTTTCTAAAAGTGATTTCCACTTCAAGACTCGGAGGATTGTGGAGTAACTCTTTGACAGTTGCATATTGTGTATTCGCTATTTTATTGAAAGTATTGATGGAAATAAAACGGGCTTCTTCTTTATTTGAAAACCCTACTCCTTCTACTATTGCTTCGATTTTTGTTTTCACATACTCTTTTTTACACGTTGAATAAAAGAGAACATAACTAGGAATAATTTCCTTGTTATTGTTTTTAATCCATGCACGAGATAATCTGTAATTTAAAAATTTTTCGCGTACAAGTTTAAAAGGTGTTTTTTCATTTTCAAGTGTCATTACTCTTTCGTAAAGTGCTATACGATCTTCAATGGATGAAGGTAAAACTTGAGGTCTTAATGGGCAACTTAACTCATCCGCCCATCTGTTTTGTTGTGATCTTTGAACACTTAATGCAAAAATACAACCGCAATAATCTTGATGATAAAGCATATCTTTTTTTGCAAGAGCAAATTGTTCTTGAGTACCACCATTTTTTCTAAAATCAGGTACAACAATATCCAAATGATATTTATCAGCAATAATACGCAGAGCTTTTTCTAACTGATCAAGTGATTTTTTTGGACTTGTTAGTAAGGTTGTTGTTATTACTTTTTCGCCAAGTTCTAGAGCTTTTTTTGCACTTTCTTCTAACCTGTTATCAAAACATACCAAGCAGCGTTTGCCTTTTTCAGGTTCATATTCTAGCCCACGTACAGCCTCTAACCATCCTTCGTAATTATACGCACCTACATGCAATGGAATACCCAATTTTGCGCAACTACGCTTAACATCTAATAATCTTAATTCATGTTCACTAAAAGGATGAATATTAGGATCGTAAAAAAAGCCTACAAGTTTTTCGGAGGGATACATTTGTTGCAATTTTTGCAAAAAAAAGTGGCTATCTACAGAGCAGCAAATATGAACGAGCATGAGATTTCTTTATTAAAGTATAAATTTTTTAAAAGTATAACATAGGTAACATATAACCATCCTCACACTATAGAACTAATAGAACTTTTAAATAGAACTTTTGCATTTTGTTGTATAATAAATTAGCCCTAAAAAAGGAGTATGCGATGCTAAAAAAGTGTTTTAAAAATATACTGTTTTGGTTGATTTTTCTGCCGCTACTCTATACTTTGAGCGGATTTGTCATTCTTCCATGGTGGGCACGTACCCAGTTACCTTCTCTGCTAAAAGAAAAGGTAGGCATCTTTGTTTCAATCGAAAACGTACTGTTTAATCCTTTTACTTTTGAGCTACATCTTAATAATTTTGCACTTCAAGATAAAGCAGGAAACAACGCAGCATCACTTGAGCATCTTTATGTCAATTATGAACCCTCTTATCTTTTCAAAAAAGAGTTTTTCGTCAAATCACTTCTTCTTGAAAAACCTTTTGTGGATCTGAAAATTGACTCTAAAGGAAGTTTGAGCCTTCTTAGTCTTTTCCCAGCCACCCCAGCAACGCCAGAAAATAATGCAACAACCGACGACAGTCTTGTTATGCCATTTACCATTGAGCATATTGACATCCAAAATGCCAAAACAAATTTTACGGATGAAAGACCTAGCGAGCCTTTTAAACTTGAAATTGGGCCTATGAACTATGTGGTCAATAACCTTAGTTTTCATAAAGACGACCTTAGCATTCATGCTCTCAAAATTGCACTTCAAAATGAAGAGAAAATAACCGTTGCGAGTAGTGCTTCTATTGAACCATTAAAATTTTATGGTGAACTTAATATCACACACCTTCCGCTTCCATCTTTTTGGAAATATGCACTTCCAACGATCCCAGCGCATCTTTCAGAAGGCGATCTCTCTCTTCGTGTTCCTTTTTTAATTGATCTTAGCAAAGAAAAACCTCTTGTCACGTTAGAAAAAGCCTCTGCCTCATTAGAGAATATTCGCTTTGTTGATACAGAGAAGAAAACTATCATAAACGTTCCCTCTCTAAAACTCGACACCATCGATTTTGACCTACAAACTTCAAAAGTTACTATTGATAAAGCCTCAATGACTAAACCTTTTGTAGATGTGAAATTAGAAAAAAATTATCAACTGAATTTAGTTCGTCTCTTTGTGCCCGCGAATAGCACTCCAACAAAACAGCAAGCACCAGCGTCAGCAAAAGATACATCGCAAAACAATGAATGGAAATTTGCGCTTAAAACATTAGAAATTAATGACGCTGCTATAGATGTAATGGATCAAAATGTTAAAAGTACAGTAACTCGCCTTGAGCCCCTGAAACTAACAGCTCAAAATATTACTCAAGATATGAATAGCGCCATCACCTACGAGCTCAATAGTACTGTTGATAAAACTGCGCAAATCAATCTCAAAGGCTCTGTTATTCCTTCTGCGGCAAAAATTGCTCTAGAATTACAAACAAAAGCACTCTCTTTATCAAAAGCGCAACCATACCTTGTTCCTTTTACGACATTGATTTTAAAAGAAGGGCTACTGAACCTCAATTCTAAAATTCAAGCGACTTTTGGAGATAAACCAAATATTAAACTTGAAAGTACCGTTGAATTAAATAAACTAAGTGTCCTAGATCGTTTTAAAAAACCTATCATCGCGTGGGATAAGCTTGATGTTGATGGCGTAGTATTTTCAACGACTCCATCTTCTTTACAGGTGAAAAAAATTGACTTAATTAAGCCGTATGTCAATTTAGATATCAAAAAAGACAAAAGTACCAATTTTTCAAATATTATCAAGCCTTCAAAAACACCTCCACCTCCTCCTAAAAAAGTAGTTAAAGGAAAACAACCTCCAAAAGAAGAAGAGATGGCACTTCTTATTGGTACGGTCACTATGAAGCAAGGTAGTGCAAATTTCAAAGATGCTTCTCTGCCTATCCCTTTTGCCACATTTGTCAATCAACTCAAGGGAAATTTCACAACACTTGATACTAAAAATACAAAACCTTCTGTCTTAAAACTTGAAGGAAAAGTCGATAAATACGGATACGCTAAAATTGAGGGCTCTGTTTTACCGTTTGATTTTAAAAATAGAGCCAATCTCAAAATCCTCTTCAAAAATATTGACATGCCCTCTTTAACACCTTATTCTGGTAAGTTTGTAGGATATGCGATCAAAGAGGGAAAACTCTCCATGGATCTCAACTACAAAATTAAAAAAGGGTTAATGGAAGGCGATAATAAAATCAATCTTGACTCACTTACTCTTGGAGATAAGATTGAAAGCGAAGAAGCGACAAACTTACCATTAGGGCTTGCCATCGCCATTTTGAAAGACTCAAAAGGACAAATTGATATTGATTTACCAGTCAGCGGTGACCTCAATGACCCCGAATTTCGTTATGGAAGTATTATATGGCGAGCCATTGGAAATTTAATTGGCAGCGTTGTTACTTCTCCTTTCAAACTCCTAGGCTCAATTCTTGGCATTGAGACTGAAAACCTAAAAAGTATTGATTTTGCAGCAGGTGAATACGCACTTATCGATTCAGAAGAAGAGAAAATGGAGCAATATAAACAAATTTTGGAAAAACGCAGTGAACTTAAATTGCTCATTACTCCAAGCTTCAATGAAGCTCTTGATACGAAAGCTTTGCAAGAGCAAAATGTGACTGCACAAATTGAAGCGATGATTCCTAAAAAAAGTAAAGAAGATGATAGTTATGGTAAAGCTATCAAAAAACTTTTCATCCAAAAATATTCTGATGATGCATACAGTAAACTTATGAAATCCTACAAAGAAGAGAGTTTGGATGTGGGTGCAATTAATGATCGCTTAATCGCTAAAATTGCAGAAAGTGTCACCATTACACCTGAGGCACTTCAATCACTAGCCTCCAAGCGCGCTGAGGCAATCATTCAGAATTTGACGACTAAACATAACGTTGCGACAGAGAGACTCCGTACCAATGAAGTCTCTTCTAGCGATGCCATTCGTGAAGAATGGATTGGATGTGCTATTTCAGTTAGCAACTAAAGCAAAAAAAGAAGCACTTTATTGAAGTGCTTCTAATGCTTTTTTTACTTCATTTGCGTGATCTTTGACTTTTACATTTGACCAGAGTCCAGCGATTTTTCCACTTGGGTCAATTAAAAATGTTGAACGTACAATACCCATATACTCTTTTCCACAAAACTTTTTGAGTTGCCAAACGCCATAGCGCTGGGCTACTTCTGTATCCATATCTGAAAGTAATGTAATTTCAAGTTTTTGTTTTGCAATAAACTTTTGATGAGATGCTGTACTATCGGGGCTCACACCTAAAACAACAGCATTTAAGTCTTCAAATGCTGGCAATGCCGCTGTAAAATCGCATGCTTCAGTGGTACATCCAGGAGTACTGTCTTTTGGGTAAAAATACAATACTACCCATTTACCTTCTAAATCTCTAAGTGAAATTTCCACATTGTCTTGATTTGGAAGTGTGAGTAACGGTGCTTGATCGCCAATTTTTAACATAGGGATTCCTTTATTGATATTTTTTAGCATATTACCACAGATTTTATCTGAGTATAATCATCAAGAAGCGCAAAATAAGGTCCTTCTTTACCGATACCACTTTGTTTGATACCACCATAAGGCTGTAAGTCGAATCTGAGCGTTGGAATGTCATTGATGACAATACCACCTGCTTCTAACTCATCAATCGCTCTTTGTGCCATAGAGAGATCATTACAAAAAATTGAATACTGAAGCCCATACATTGATGCATTCATCTTCTCTTTGGCTTCTTCATAATGAGCGACTTTTATCAACGAAACAATAGGCGCGAAGACCTCTTCACATACAATTTGCATGGCGTCGGTGACATCAGCCATAATCGTTGGCTCAAACATCAAATCCTTAAATTTTGCGCCACAAAGAAGCTTTGCACCTTCGTTCATAGCACTCTGAACCCATCTTTTGGCTTTTTCTACAGCCGCTTCATTGACCATAGGACCAATAAAGGTTTGCTCATCATACGGAGAACCTACCTGTAAGCTTTTTGTCTCTTCTACAAGGGCTTTTGCAAAGCTGTCATAAATGCTTTCATGTACATAGATGCGTTGTAAAGAGATACATACCTGTCCAGAATTTATAAATGCACCTACTGCGCACCGTTTGGCAGCAAGAGCAATATTGGCTGAAGCATCAATATACGTCGCTGCATTTCCGCCAAGTTCCAATGCCACTTTTTTAATCCCTGCTTTTTGCATAATTTCTTGCCCTACCCCTACACTGCCTGTAAAACTAATGACACGAGGTATATCACTGGTTATCAACGTTTCATTGACACCTTCACCACTGTAAATAAGGCTTAGAGCATCTTTGGGGGCATAAGGGCTTTCGATGAAAAATTTTACGAACTCATACGCTGTGCGTGGCGCTTGAGATGTTGGTTTTAAAATAACCGCATTGCCAGCAACAAGGGCTGGTGCGATTTTATGGGCTACAAGATTGAGTGGGAAGTTAAATGGCGTAATAGCAAGAACAACGCCAACAGCTTCTCGTTTATAGAAAGCTAGACTTTTTTTACCGCTTGGCATTGCTGTTGTATCAAACGTTTCACCATTAACATGTGTTATTGCATTCGCGGAGAGTCTGATGGTTTCAATGCAACGATCCACCTCAATGCGAGAAAATGTAATCGGTTTTCCTACTTCTTCTGTTATACAAAGTGCCATTTTTGCACGCATTGATTCTAATTTTTGTGCGACATCCAAAAGCCAACTGACACGCTGATGCATAGGAACCAATTTTGTCTGTGACGATGCTTTACGCGCTATATGAAGTATTTCACGTGCATCATCTTCATTACTCACGCTAAACCTTGAAACCACGCGCCCATCATAAGGTGAGCGTACCTCTTTTTGCTCTTCTTTATCTTTGCATATAGAACCGAAATATAGTTTTGCTTTCATGATGTTTACTCCTTGTTTTGTCATTCAAAGTACCAAAGGTGCGTGGGCACTCTGCCGAAGAGAACCCAGTGTTAACGTAGTCTTTAGAGCTTTGCTTTAAAGACGTGTTCAAATTGAAGTATAACGCAACTTTTCATACTAAAACTATCTTTAATTAATTTTTGGCTAACATAGTATCTCTTTAGAAAACGACTTTTAAGAAGGTAGAACAATGGATAAAGCAAAATACATTTGGATGGACGGCAAGCTCGTTGCATGGGATGATGCAAAAGTACATATCTTGACCCATACACTTCATTATGGTAACGGTGTTTTTGAAGGTACTCGTGCATATATGACAGAAAATGGTTTGGCAATTTTTAAGCTTAGAGAACATACAAAACGTTTACTCAATTCTGCTAAAATTACACGCATAAAAGCGAACTATACACTAGAAGAGCTTGAGGCTGCACATATTGAATTATTGAAATCCAATGATTTTACATCAAACGTTTACATTAGACCTTTAATCTACCTTGGATATGGCATTATGGGGCTTAATCATGTTAAGGCACCTGTTAATACAGCCATTGCTGCATGGCAGTGGGGAAGCTATCTTGGTGATGAGGGGTTAGAAAACGGTATTCGCGTTAAAATTTCTTCATTCACACGTAATCCTGTAAGTTCAACTATGGGTAAAGCAAAAGCGGCAGCAAATTACCTGAACTCTCAAATGGCAAAATATGAAGCACTTGAAGCAGGTTATGAAGAAGCATTATTGCTTGATGATGAAGGTTTTATCGCAGAAGGAAGTGGTGAGTGTTTCTTTATCGTTAGAAACGGCGTTTTAATTACACCTCCAAATGACACTTCACTTGAGAGTATTACACAAGCAACTGTTTTAGATCTTGCACGTGAAGCAGGTATCCCAATTGAGCGCAGACGCATTACGCGTGATGAAGCCTATATTGCGGATGAGTCTTTCTTTACAGGAACAGCAGCAGAAGTCACACCTATCAAAGATATTGACAATTACATCATCGGCGATGGTAAACGAGGACCTATTACAAAACAACTTCAAGATGCTTATTTTGATGTTGTTTATGGACGTAACCCAAAATATAAACACTTGTTAACGTATATTTAAGCCCTAGTGGCGCGTAGGTTTTTGGCTTTGCTCAAAAACCGTATTAAAATTGAACCGAAGGAAAATTATGCCAGCAGATTTGAACGATTATTTTAAAAAGAAAAACAGTGGAGGAAGTGGAAATAACGGTGGAAACGATAACGACAATCGCACACCTTTCAATATGGATCCTCCTGATTTTATGAAAAACCTTGGTAAAAAGGCAGGCTTATTGTATGTGCTCATTGCCATTGTTGTTATTGCAGTTATCGCAAAACCTTTTGTGATTATTAACTCAGGAGAGATGGGTATTAAAGCAACCACTGGTAAGTTTCAACCAACACCGATGGAGCCAGGTTTCCACCTTTTTATTCCTTTTATTCAACAAGTCTTTATTGTTGATACAAAAGTACGCATTATGAACTACTCCTCAAGCGAAGATTTGGGTGAAGTGATTCAAAGAGGTTCTGGCATTAAACGTAATGCAGCTATCTCGGTTCTTGATGCAAGAGGTTTACCTGTGTCCATCGAACTCACCGTTCAATACAAACTAGAACCTGCAACGGCACCTCAAACGATTGCAACATGGGGTATGTCATGGGAAGATAAAATCATTAACCCTGTTGTTCGTGATGTCACACGTAGTGTTGTTGGTAAATTTAACGCTGAAGAACTTCCACAAAAACGTAATGAAATTGCAGTAAACATCGAAGAAGGTATTCGTAAAGCCATTGATGCACAACCAGGTCAACCTGTTGAACTTCTTACTGTACAACTTCGTGAAATTGTGCTTCCTGTCAAAATTAAAGAGCAAATTGAGCGTGTTCAAGTAGCACGACAAGAAGTTGAGCGTACAAAGTATGAAGTTGAAAAAGCAAATCAAGAAGCTTTAAAACGTGCTGCAGAAGCTGAGGGTCAAGCTAAAGCTAGAGAGATTAATGCTCAAGGTCAAGCTAATGCTGTAAAAATCGAAGCTGATGCTGAAGCATATGCGAATAAAAAAATCTCTGAAAGTATTTCAGGATCTCTTCTGAACTTACGTCAAATCGAAGTTCAAGGTAAATTCAACGAAGCTCTTCGTGAAAACAAAGATGCAAAGATTTTCCTAACACCTGGCGGGGCAGTCCCAAATATCTGGGTAGATACTAAAGATAGCCAAAAAGCAGTTAGTGTAGCCAAATGAGTTCTTCACTTTTAAATTCTATCAATTGGAATAAAACACCTTTGCTTCCTGTCATTGCACAGGATGCAAAGAGTGGAGAAGTGCTAATGTTGGCTTATATGAACGAAGAAGCGCTCTCTTTGACTCTGCAAACAGGTCTTGCACACTACTATTCTAGAAGTCGTGAAAGCCTTTGGAAAAAAGGTGAAACCAGTGGGCATATTCAACATGTAAAAGAGGCTTATCTCGACTGCGATAGTGATACCTTGCTTCTTAAAGTTGAACAAGAAGGCGTTGCATGCCATACAGGACGAAGCTCATGCTTTTTTAACCGTATTGATGTTGAAGAAGCTCCTAAGGAATCTGCTAAAGATATCCCTGCATACTCCATTAGTGATAAAATTTATCATATTATTCAAGAACGTAAACATGCAGATCCGAAAAGCTCCTATGTTGCCTCTTTACTTCAAAAAGGTGATAATAGCATTTTAAAAAAAGTGGTTGAAGAAGCTGGAGAATTTTGTTTTGCATGCAAAGATAACGATAATAAAGAAATTATTTACGAAGCTGCTGATCTTATGTTCCATGCTCTTGTTGCATTAGGTGCAAAGAACATTCATCCATCACTCATTTCTAAAGAACTTGAAAGACGCTTTGGTTTAAGTGGTATAGAGGAGAAAAATAGCCGCAATGAACACTGATGCCATCAAATTATCACTATTGACCTATATAAAACATTTTGGTCTATATGATTATTTGGCATTTGGCTGGCTCATTTTTACCTTCTTAGTGCTCATTATATTAGCAAGTCTTATTGCTAAACGCTCAGCAGTAGCCTCGCTTCTACTGATCATATTTGCACTGATTTTATTAGTCGTTTCACCTTTTTTTATTAAAATCAAATTGGGTGAAACGATACGACCAACAACAACAGAAGTCAATATGGTTAAAAAATTAACGTTTTCTGATTCGTTAATCGTTGAAGGAACTATATACAACGCTTCTCAAAAAGATTTCACTATCTGTTTGGTTCAAACTTTTGTTTACAAACAAGTTGCTACACAAGGGTTGAAAGCCTTTATTAATAAACTAAAGCCGATTGCCAATCAGTCGATATTCGTTAAAGAAAATCTCCCTAAAGAAGGCTCTTTAGACTTTCAAAGTGTCTTTGAAGATTTTAGATACAACGGCGATGTAAATGCAACGCTGAAAGCGGAATGCTACTAAAGGAGCTCTATTGACCTATTTTACAATACTCCATTGGTTTGCTGTTATTGTTATTGGCTTACTTACTATTTTAATTATTGTCTTGAGTGTTCGTAATCATGATGGTAAAAGTTCTCTTCTAGCTCCAATTCTTGCAACACTTTTTATTATGACCATTTTTGCTATTTTTACTATTTACGGAATCGATAAATACACAAAAATTGCTCGCCTTGAGAATGTTGTCCAAAAAAAAGTCCTCATCAATGAATCTTTTTCTATTTCAGGACAAATACGCAATATTGGGAATTTTAAAATAGGACAGTGCGTTTTAGAAGTCAAAATAGCCAATGATTCGCTTGAGAAAATTGGAGCAGACTCTGCCATATTTGTTCCAAAATCTGCATTAGACAATCTTTTTAATTGGGGGGAGAAAAGCCCTACCGTTGAAACCACTAAAGAGTTTGTGATTGCAGAAAACTTACATACGGGAGAAATGCGCAACTTTACTATTTTTATGCGCTATCCATCTTCTTACGCTAAACCGTACACACGCTACGAGCTTTTTTGTCACTAATATAAATTAGTAAGCCAATCCCTCTTTTTTGAGCGCTTCACGGATATTAAACATCTGTTGATGTTTGGTATAGCACCATGCTGGTGAGAGAAGTGTATCATCTTCAATGCCTGCACTAACACGTTGTAGCATAACATCTTCAGGTAAGAGTTTAATTGCCTCAATCAATGTTTGAATATAACACTCTTCAGAGATAGGAGTGAACTCCCCTCGGTTGAAATCATTTGCTAATGCAGTACGTTTCACAACATACAGTGGATGAAATTTAAAAGAATGCACACCCAGTCTCAGTGCAAATTTAACACTCTCTAACGCCATCTGAGGTGTTTCACCAGGAAGTCCAAAAATAACATGCGCACACATCTTTAACCCATATTGATGTGTTAAATTGATATATTTTTCAATATTACTACTATCATGCCCACGGTTAATTCGTTTTAATGTTTCATCGGAAGAAGATTGTATACCATACTCTACCCATATCTCACGCTCTTTAGAAAGTTCAGCCAAATAAGTAATGACTTCTTCGGTAATACTATCTGTACGCGTACCAATACTCAGTCCAACAACACCCTCGAAGCTTAATGCTTTTGTATAAAGTGCTTTGAGTGTGTCCAATGGTGCATAGGTATTGGTAAAGGATTGAAAATAAATAATAAATTTTTTCGCACCAAATTTCTTAGTGAGTACAGCTTTTGTTTTTTTGTATTGGGCTTCAAGCTGGATAAGTTGAAAATTCAAATAAGGATTTTCAGATGTTGGATTGAGAAAGAATCGTTTAGGTTGATTATGCTCTAAATTGGGACTGAATGATTCGTTCTCACAAAAAACACAACCCCCACGAGCTACGGTTCCATCAATATTTGGGCAGGTAAATCCAGAGATAGAAATGGGGATTTTATAGACATTTTCCCCAAATTTTCTCCTAAAATACCGTCCTGCGGTTAAAATCTCGCGCATTATTTAATGAAATAGTTTCCATCAAAACTAACCAATGAATAGTTCATATCATTCCCAATGCTCTCTTTAAGCGCATCAATACTTAAGAATGCGAGCGAATCTGCTTCAATGTATTCTCTGACTTCTTCAACGTTTTTATTAGCACTAATAAGCTCTTTATAGCTTGGTGTATCAATTCCATATAAACAAGGATGTTCGATTGTAGGAGCTGCAATACGCATATGTACTTCAGCAGCACCAGCACGTTTAAGCATTTTAACAATCTGTCGTGATGTTGTACCTCTTACAATACTATCATCGATGACAACGATTTTTTTGCCCTCTAAGACTTTATGAATAGGTGAGAGTTTGAGCTTTACTTTAAGATCACGTACTGCTTGCGTAGGTTCAATAAATGTTCTTCCAACATAATGGTTTCGCACAATAGCCATTTCAAAAGGAATTCCACTTGCTTGTGCATACCCAAGAGCCGCACTTACACCACTATCAGGTACAGGAATAACAAAATCAGCATCCACAGGAGCGAGTTCTGCTAGCTTCATGCCCATTTTTTTACGTACAGAATAAACGTTTTTACCCTCAATAACACTATCAGGTCTTGCAAAATAGATAAATTCAAAAGCACAAATATGCGGATCAGGCTCAAAAAGTTGAATACTTTCAAACTCTTCTTTTCCATGTTGGAAGATAATCATTTCACCAGGTCTAACATCTCTTACAAACTCAGCATCTACAAGATCAAGTGCACACGTTTCACTTGCAACAATGTATCCACCCTCTTTCATCTTGCCAATCGATAGGGGACGTACACCATAACGATCACGCACGGCAAACATTTTAGATCGGCTTTGAATCAAAAGACAGTAAGCACCTTTGATAACATTTAGTGCTTCAATAATACGAGCTTTGAGTTTACCTTGTTGAGAGCGAGCGATAAGATGAATAATATTTTCCGTATCCATCGATGACTGGAATATTGCACCTTGCTCAACCAATTTACTTCTTACTTCGTGTTTATTGATAAGATTTCCATTGTGAACAATAGAAATATCTCCTAGTTTATAACTGGCAGCAACGGGCTGAGCATCTCTTACAGAGTCACTACCTGCTGTAGAATAGCGGTTATGTCCTATCGCCATATCACCATGCAAGAAGGATAGTTTTTCTTCATTAAAGACTTCAGTGACTAAACCATTGTCTTTCAGTGTTCGAATTTTCTTGCCATCGCTGGCACTGATACCTGTTGCCTCTTGACCACGATGTTGCATCGCGAACAGAGCATAATAGGCTATTTTAGAAGCATGTTTTACATCAAATACACCAACAATCGCACACATAAATTTATATTACCTTTTTTTAAAGACCTAAACAGTCGCTAATTGTATAAAGACCATTAGGTTGATTAATGATCCACTTTGCGGCTTTAATAGCGCCTTTAGCAAAGGTATCACGACTGGTTGCTGTATGGTTCATTTCAATAAATTCACCATCATTATAAAATCCTACGGTATGACGTCCTACGATATCACCACCACGAAGTGCCATAATGGCAATTTCATCTTTTGTTCTTTCACCGATAAGTCCATTACGTCCACTCACACGTACGTCATCTAAATTAAGTCCACGTCCTCGAGCAGCATGTTCACCAAGAGTTAATGCTGTACCACTTGGTGCATCTTTTTTAAAGCGGTGATGTTGTTCTACAATTTCAATGTCAAAATCACTGAGGCTTTTAGAAGCAAGTTCTACTAAACGATTAAGTACTGCAACGCCTAAAGACATATTTGTCGAGTAAAGAATAGGCATATTGTTTGATGCTTCTTTTAAAAGGTTTTGCTGATGCTCATTGAGTCCTGTTGTTCCAATTACTAGAGGTGTTGGATGTTTCAGAGCATTTTCTAAAAGTGTTTCTGTTCCCATTGAGATAGTAAAATCAATCACAACATCGCTTTTTTGTAAAAGAGCACTGACATCATCGGTAATCGTTACATCTTTTGGGGTAGTAAAGCCAAAATCTTCAATGGCATGTAAAACATGAGGTTTTGCCTCTTTATCTTTGAGGAGGTTATCAATGAGTAGTCTGCCTACCCTACCCGTTGAGCCGTGAATTCCAACATTTATCATTCTCAATTTTCCTTCTTCTTAATGGTTCACATATTCTAATGCTTGAATACCAGCAGTCGCACCATCTCCTGCTGCGCACACAACTTGTTTTGATGCTTTAATTCTTAAATCACCTGCTGCAAAAAGACCTTTAACAGAAGTATGCATACTAAGATCAACAACAACATTGCCATTCTCATCCATATCACATAAGAAACTTCCATCTTCTTGCTTTAAAATCGCATTATTAACATTCATTCCAACAAAAACAAAAACACCAGGTACAGCAATATCTCTTTCATTGCCCGCTGAATCTACAACAATAATGCCATTTAAGCCCATTTTATCACCATAGGCTTTTTTAACATTCACATTCAAAACAAGTTCAATTTTAGGATTATTTTTAACTTTTTCAATAGTACTTGGACTTGCTCTAAACGTATCACGTCTATGAACTAAATAGACTTTTGAACAAATATGTGAAAGATAAAGAGCCTCTTCAAGGGCAGTGTCTCCACCACCAAGAGCTACAACTTCTCTATTTTTATAAAAAAACCCATCACATGTTGCACATGTACTTACACCTTTGCCAAAAAATTCAGCCTCGCCTTCAAAATTAGCTTTTTTAGGAGTACTACCTGTACATACAATAACACTTTTAGCCTGTTCACTTTTACCACCAGCTAGACTGATTTGAAATGTACCATCGCTATTTTTAGAAACTCTAGTAACCTCTTCCATTGCATGTTTTAGACCAAAACGCATACACTGTTCTGACCAAGGCGCCATAAAATCTAAACCACTTAATATTTCTGCGCTTCCTGGATAATTTTCTATTTCACTACTACTGGTAATTTGTCCGCCAGGAAGACCTTTTTCAAACATTACTACGTTTTTCAAGCCGCCACGTGTTGCATATAATCCGGCACTAAGGCCAGCTGGACCACCACCAATAATTGCTAGATCTAACATGATTTTTCCTTATCTTTTTTTAGACTGAGTAATGACATGCTATACAAATCATGTTCATAGCCCAAAAGAGGTACTGCAGTCAAGGAAGTCTAACGACTCCCTTGAGAAATTTTGATTAAAGAAGTGAATTAATTTTATCAGCTAAAACTTGTTTAGACGATGCACCAATCATTTGATCGACCAATTCACCATTTTTAAAGAAAAGGATTGTAGGAATTGATCTAATGCCATATTTTATCGCCACGTCTTGCTCTTCATCTGTATTCACTTTACAGATTTTTGCTTTACCATCAAAATCGCCTGCTAATTCATCAATAACTGGAGCAATCATACGACAAGGTCCACACCAAGGTGCCCAAAAATCTACTAATGCAACACCCTCAGCTACTGTACTATCAAAATTTGATGCATTTAACTCTAAATATTTTCCCATTTTTTTCCCCTAAAACGTTATTTTATAGATGATCAATTATACTCACTCTAACTTTAAAATTACCATAGCACATAAAGTTATTTTTTTAGTAACTAATATTTTTTATTATCTCTATATTTTCTGGTGTAACTAAAATTGCATCAATTTGATAATCACATGAATGTGCATGTGTCAATAAATAATAGTTGATTGTTTTAATGATTTTATTCATTTTTGAAGAGGTAATACGCGTAATTGGATCATAATTTTGTGAAAATTTAACTTCGCAAAAATGAAGGACATTCTCTTTTTGCGCAATAATGTCTATCTCACCAAACTTGGAGTGAAAATTGCGTTCAAGAATGGTATAACCTTTTTTTTGAAGATAGGAAGAGGCTTTATCTTCAGCCTCATTTCCTATTTTTAAACTCATTACGCCTCAATGCGAATCATAGCAGGTTTGAGTTCAACAAATTCTAGTTCACTAAGCTCGTGTAATGCTTTTTGAATATTACTCTCTTTACACGTATGTGTTGAAAAAAGCAGTACTGCGCTTTCTTCACGTTTAGCATCTTGTTTTTGTAAAAAGCTACTAATAGAGATAGAATGTTTGCCTAAAATTTCAGAAATTTTTGATAAGACACCTATTTTATCTGCCACTGTAACACGTATATAGTATTGTGTACAGATATCATCTCTATTCATGAGTGTTAAACCGCTCTTTTCAAGAGGTTTTATAAACCCAAGCATTGGTGAATTTTGTGTGTGGCGAGCGATGTCAATAAGATCTGAAACAACAGCGCTTGCTGTTGCACTTCCACCTGCGCCTGGACCATAATACATGGTTTCACCTACACGGTCACCTATAACACTAATACCATTCATGACTCCATCTACTTTTGCAATCATTTGCTTGGTTGGGACTAAAGCGGGATGGACACGAAGCTCGACTTGATCGCCACTTTTTTTCGCAATTGTCAAAAGCTTAATGTTATAACCAAACTCTTTAGCAAAATAAATATCTTCACTATTGATATTCTCAATACCTTCAATGAGAATCTCTTCAGGCTTCACATTAATTCCATACGCAATACTCGCTAAGATAAGCAATTTATGCGCTGCATCAAATCCACCGACATCAAAAGTTGGATCAGCTTCTGCATAACCTAGTGCTTGTGCTTCTTTTAAGACATCTGCAAACTCTGCTTTTTCATTCATCATTTTCGTCAAAATAAAATTACACGTACCATTCATGATGCCTTTAATAGCTTCTATATGATTGGCACTAAGCCCTTCTCGAAGTGCTTTGATAATCGGAATTCCACCCGCAACACTGGCTTCATAGCCAATTGGAGTTGAACCTGCAAGATCACGTAATTCATAACGATGGTAAGCCAAAAGTGCTTTATTGGCTGTAACAACGGCTTTTTTATTTTTAAGTGCTTTTGTGACTATTTTATAAGCCTCATCTACACCCCCCATCAATTCGACAACAACATCGATTTCAGGATTGTCTAAAATGTCATTTACATCACTACTTAAAGAGATGTTAACATCCCTTTTTTTTGTAGTATCTTTTACGACACCTATAATAGGAACAATTTTCTTGCCACTGCGCGCTGTAATAATATCTTCATTCTCTTGTAAAATTTTAACAACATGGCTACCAACAGTTCCTACACCAATAATTCCAACTTTGATCATTCTCTAGCCTTCTAAACTCTTCAAATACTTTTTAATATTACGTGCTGCTTGGCGTATTCTATTTTCATTTTCAATCAAAGCAATTCGTACATAACCTTCGCCACTCTCACCAAAACCTACACCTGGGCTTACTGCAATTTTTGCTTCTTTTAACAATTGTTTTGCAAACTCCATACTGCCCAAATGTTCAGCAACTTTTGGAATTTTCGCCCATACAAACATCGTTGATTGTGGTTTCTCCATAGGCCATCCTGCATTGTTGAAACTTTCAACCAAGACATCTCTACGTTTACGGTATTTTTCTCTAATTTCATCAACACATTCTTGTGGTCCATCCAATGCAATGGTAGAAGCTACTTGAATTGGAGTAAACATCCCATAGTCAAACCATGATTTAATTTTTTGTAGTGCACCAACAAGCTTTTTATTTCCTACAACAAAACCAACACGCCAGCCTGCCATATTGTAACTTTTTGAAAGTGTATAACATTCAACGGCAACATCTTTTGCACCTTCTACTTGTAAAATAGAAGGTGTTTCATAGCCATCAAAAGAAAGATCAGCATAGGCAATATCGCTAATAATATAAAAACGCTCTTCCTTAGCATAAGCTACGAGCTCTTCATAAAAAGAGAGATCCGTTGTGACACACGTTGGGTTGTGAGGGAAGTTAACAACAACAAACTTCGGTTTAGGAGCTGATTCTTTAAATACTTTTTTCAGTTTGATGAAAAATTGCTCTTTATCTAGTTCATATTTTTCATTATAGTCGAGTCCAAATTTATGAACATTACCACCTGCAATCATAAATGCATACGCATGAATTGGATACGCAGGATCTGGAACAACCGCAACATCACCTGGATTCATAATCGCTTGTGCTAAATGCACAAAACCTTCTTTACTACCAAGCGTTGCAACGGCTTCTGTATTAGGATCTAGAGTAACACCGTACTTACGAGCATACCAGTTACAAATTGCTAGACGAAGTTTGTAGATACCTTTACTTACTGAATAACCATGAGTACCATCTTTTTGTGCAGACTCTACGAGTTTATCAATAATGTGTTGTGGTGTTCTTCCATCAGGATTTCCCATTGAGAAGTCGATAATATCGTCTCCCGCATGACGTGCAGCTAACTTTAATTCATTAATTTGAGCAAAAACATACCCAGGTAATCTATCAATTGTATTAAATCTAATTTCATCAAACATTTTATTCTCCTATTACTCTTTTACATGCACAGATAATCCATGCTTTATATTCTCAAGCATAAAAGCATCACCAATTTTTAAATAAACGGCATTACTAGGTACTTTTAGCTTCAGAGTTCGCGTCGATTCTTCAGACTTTACATCACTTAAGAGATGTAAATTTTCATCGAAGAAGACAACATCAGGAAACCAACGATCACCTGAGTGAACCGTTATTGCTACCTCTTTCATACCCTTCACATCAATCCAATAAGGCTTTAGAGGCTTTCCAAGTGGAGTTGTAACACCACTTTCTAATTTTTTTGCGCCTAAATAAGCATTGCTTGAATCGATGTCATAAAACCAATAGTGGTCTTCATTTTTTACGATATTCGTTATAGTGCATCCTCTAGCCTCAAGGGCATTTGAGAAAGCTTCAGGATCAACAATGTGTTCTGTTTGTAAATAAATTTCCCATACAAACCCTGCACTATCGCGTAATGCATTATTGGTTAAAAAATAGTTATAGCCCATGGCTTCCAAAGACTCATTGACGATTTTTAAAAAGATTAATGGATCTTGTTGTGTACGAAATGCTAAACGTAACTGCACAGGTCTATCGTATAAGAGTTGTAATAGTCCATTTTTTTTGAGCACAGAAATAACTTTAACACTATCTACTTCACCATTAGGCTTGACAAAACTATTGCTTTGTGCAAAAAGCACTTGAATTAAATTCTTTTGTGTTTCATACTTTGAAGCGCCCACAAAACTTCTAATTTTTTCTTGAAGTGTTTGTGCACCAAATAAAGAGAGCGATAGGGTTAGGATAAGAAGTAATTTTTTCACCAGTTTTTGCCTCGATTAAGCTCTATAAATTTCTCTTCAGATATTTTTTTCATTGTTCCATTTTCTACTAAAAAACGTGTCGAACCTTGTTCTGTAAAATCTTCAATACTACCATCATAGGAAAGTTTAAAAAAGCCATTACCTGTTTTGATTATTTGACGTTTTGTCAAATCAATTGTAATATTTTGATCGCTTGTACTCTCTTTTCGCGCAAAGGTTTCTAAATTGATAAATCCAATCCAAATGCGTTTTGTAGGCATAAGAATTGCATTGTTTTTTGGAACGGTGTTCACTAAGACTGTATTGGATTCTGGCAGCATCGGAAGAGGTATATTACTGGTAACATTCGTATCGTTTGCTTCTGTTTTGCGTGTTAAATTTTCATCAATACTTACAACTACGGCTTGTACAGTACTATTACTGCTATTTGTTTCTGTGATTACGCGTTCTTCAACTTTTACGCCAAGTGACGTTGCTGCTTCTTGTACTACGGGTGCGGCTTGAAATGCACTGGTTTGATTTGCCTCAACTTTTGTTTTATCTAAAAAATTCATAATGTCGAAGTTAATCTCAATTTTGAAAATTGAAAATACGCCAAACGCCCCAGCTATTGCGAAAATTAGTATAAAAATCCATGCTGCTTTTTTGTAAGGGCGATCACTTTTTGCGCGAATAAATATTTTCTCTTTATTTGGATCTTCTTCAGCTTTATGCTCAACCCAATAGTCATGGAACCCTTCAAGCCAATCTGTTAAATCAAGCTTGTACTCGCGTGAGAGAATCTTAACAAAACCAAGTGTATTGATTTTATTGAGTTTGTCATACTGATTATTGATCATGTACTCTAGTTGTTTTACTTCGATATGAGTTTTTTTACAAACCTCTTGCAAACCAATCTTTTCTAATACCCTGATATCATTATCCATTGGCAATCCTATCACAAAGTACTGCTGCAGCAGCACTCACATTTAAAGAGTCAAATGCTCTTGCCATTTTAATCGACACAATTGTGTCTAATTTCTCTTTGACTTTAGGAGACAATCCCTTGCCTTCACTTCCCATAATTAAAACGCGTTTAGGTGCAAATGAAACTTCTTTGACATCTACACCACCCATATCTGCGCCGTATAGTGTAAATCCAACTTGTTTAAGCTCATTCAGCATATCACGGGTTGATGGGCATAATGCAATTGGTAATTCAAATGCAGCTGCACTACTTGTACGTAAAATAGCTTCCAAGTTACATGTTTTCATGCCACTCAAAATCAAACCATCCGCTCCAAAGGCATATGCACTACGAACAATAGCACCGATATTTCCTACATCCGTTACTTCATCCAGTACGACTAAAAAAGAGCCATGCTTAATCTCATTGAATGACGTCAGCTCAAGATCTCTAATCTCGGCAATGAAGCCTTGATGGTTTCCTCCATGACAAAGAGCCTGTGCTTTTCGCTCATCAATTGTACAGATTTTTTGTGTAACACGTGCAATCTGTGAGAAGAGTTTAGGGTCACATTTTTTAGGTAAAAATACCGTCTCAATCCTCGAAGGATAGTGATTTAACAGATGTAAAAAGAGTTGTTTTCCATAAATTATCATGGCAATTATTGTATCCAAACTGGCTTAAAATAATACTATCTTTAATGTAAAACGCTATTTTTAGGACATTATATGTAACAAAATAGGGACATTAATTTTGAAGTTTAGTGTACCATTCTTTAATGCTCTCGCCTGTAAGTTTGGAGAGAAGTTTAGCTTTTTGCTTAGGAGGAAGATCAAGTCCTATTAAATCTTCTTTTGTAATAGGCTCGCCACCGCTTTGTACCTCAGGTTTAATCACTACAACCCATTCACCTTTCAGATTCGCTGTTTTAGAAGCATCATTAACTTCTATTGATGTTCCCAGAAAGCGTTTTTCATATAATTTGGTTGCTTCTTTAATGGCGAATATTTGACGATTTGGTCCAAACTTTGCTAACTCTTCAAAAAGCTTTTCAATGCGATGTGGAGATTCGTAGAGGATAACGGCATAAGGTGAATTGAGCACCTCAAAAAGTTCATTTTGACGCTCTATCCCTTTATGTGATAAAAAACCATAGAACAAAAATTGGTGTACTTCAATACCACTGGTAACATACGCTAAGAGTGCGGCATTAGCACCAGGGAGGATTTCATAAGGCAATGCATTTTCTTGACAAAAACGTACTAATGCACTTCCAGGATCGCTAATTCCTGGCATTCCAGCATCACTCAAGTAACCGACAGTTTCGTCAAAAACTGTTTTATCGATCTTTGATAAAACAGCATCTTCGTTATGAGAGTGCATTGAAATAAAATTTTCGATATTAAAAGATACATTGTGTCTTTGAGAAAGAAGGGAAAGAAGTTTTTTAGTAATTCGTGTATCTTCGCAGAAGAGAGTTTTACACTCTGCTAGAAGTTTAAGACTTCTAACAGAGATGTCATCTAAATTTCCTATAGGAGTAGGAATAAAATAGATCAATGGTTTTAAGAACTATTTTAAGCTATATTTTTTCTTAAATTTCTCAACTCTACCTGCAGCATCCACGATCTTCTCACTGCCCGTGAAGAACGGATGGCATGAACTACAAATATCGATTCTTAACTCAGCTTTGTTAGACATAGTTTCAAAACTATTGCCACATGCACAAGTTACAACGCATGGTACATATTCTGGATGAATATCTTTTTTCATAATGTTTTTCCTTAATTATTCATAAAAATAAAATCTATTATTTGGCACGTCTTGCCAAAGGGTGCAAATTATAGCACAAAAGATTCATTATTTCAAGTCATGCCAATATTTTGGAAGCGGCAGCCACAACAGCTGTTTCACTTCGCAAAATCGTGTTACATATCAACCCAACGATGGGCTGATTTTGAAGTAAATTACGCTCCTTTGTACTAAACCCACCTTCTGGACCTACAAGAAGTGATGATATCTCTTCATTTGAGTTCAGTTTTTTTTCAGCGAAATCCAGAACAGCGCTCTTTGGATATGCTTCAATGTAATGGTGAATGCTAGGAAAAACCTCAATCTGCATTAAAAGACTTCTTCCACATTGTTGAGATGAGTTAATTAAAATGCGCTTGATGCGTTCCATATCCAATTTATGATTTTTTTGCGAAAACTCTGCATAGACAAAGCTTATCTTAGAAACACCAAGTTCATTCAGCATGGGCAGTGTTTTTTCAATAATTTTGGGATCTATAATGCTCCAGCCTAAATGAAATACTTTTGAAGGAAGTATAAGAAGCTCTTTCTGTCCAATGCATTCAAGCTCTGCCTCTTTTTTCCCTATTTGAGAAATTTGATATTCATATACGAAAGAATCTTCTAAATTTCGCCACCAGAGTGTTTCTCCAACACTTATACGGCGTACCTTAAAGATATGTTCATACTCTCTTGTATCAACATGAAGAGTTTGTAATCCCGCGTTTGGATGATAAACAAATTGCATTTTAATGCACCATATAAAAGAGTAAACTTGTGATAACCAGTGCTATAAAATCAAGTGTATATTTTTTAATTGCATACCGTTTATAAGCGCTTTGAGAAGCTTCTGTTCGCTCTATTCTTTTATACATTTTATGTCCTCTGATACCAAAAGCAATTATGGCTACCCAAACTGCTATCATAACCCAAACAGTAAAAGAGAATGCAAATTGACGTACGGCCATAACAATAATACCTGTAAAAAAGATGGCTGAGAGTACAATATAGTATTGAGGGGCGATCAGTTCAAGTCTTTTTGAAAGTTTGAGAAATGTTTTATCGCTTTTAAGAAGATAAAGGTTAAGGGCAATCAATACAGCAAGTAGAATAACAAATACTAAGTGTAGTTGACTCGATAAGCGTATCAGCTCTTCCATGATGAAAAATCCTTCACAAAAATAATCCAAGATTGTATCCATTTTAGTATAATATTACCCATAAATCATAAGGTTAAACCATGCCTATTTCGTACCAAGAAGCACTCAAAATTATTCAAACACACATTAAACCTTTACAGACAGATCAAACTTTGCCTCTTTTAAAAGCAATCAATCGTATTTCAGGTGGTGATGTTTATGCAAAATTTGCACTCCCAAAATACCCTATGAGCCTTAAAGAAGGTTATGGGATCGCTTTTGATACTCAAATAACCTCTTATACACTCCTTTCTCCTCCATATCCTACTCCTATTCCAATAGGATATGGTGTTAGACTCTCAACAGGAGAGCGCATCCCAAAAGGTGCTGATACCATTATTGCAGAAGAAGATGTTACGTCAGAACACGAAGATCGCATTACAATTCCTTTACATGTTACTCAAGCACAGCACATTAAAAAAGAAGGTGAAGATATCGCACAAGGAGAGTGGTTACTTAAGCAATATGAGCATATCAGTGCACAAAAAATAACAGCTCTCTCAGCACAAGGCATTAGCAGAGTAAAAGTTATTCAAAAACCAACAATCAGTATTTTAAGTATCGGTAATCAACTCGCATCAGGAGAAATCAACAACTCTAATGCGATGAGTTTAGCTGCGCGTATTGTTGAGTTAGGCGGTAAAATCGGTGAAATTGTCGTTTGTAAAGAAAATGAAGAAAAGATATTAAGTGAGTTAAAACAACTGGCAAACAAATCCGATTGTGTGATGACAACAGGTGCTCTTAGCCGTCATGACGCTATGCGCCATTTACTTGAAACAAAAATATTGATGCCTCTTTTTCATCATGTTCGTATAGCACCAGCAAAACCGACCTCACTGACATTATTCGATGACAAACCTATTTTACATCTTCCAGGACTGCCTCTTGGATGTATGCTAGGCTTTGAAATGCTCGGTGTTCCTTTACTCAGACAACTCCAGCATTTGCGTTGTATCATTCCAGATTTTATTACCTGTATTAATCAAAAACGCATTACGTGCAGAGATAATTGTATGAGTGCGATTCCAGGCTATAGTGATGGAAGAAACTTTGTATGTGCGCCATACTATGAGGCAGGAAGATTAAATATACTTAGCCAATGTAATGGCTACACATTGATGGAAGATAGAGAAGTTATAGAAGAAGGAGAGGAAATTCCCTTCTTCTATTTCACTCATCCACCTGTCTCATAAAAGGCGCGATTAGAAGTCTCATTTTGATCATCATCGCTCCATTTATTTTTTTCAGGTTTATTACGTAAGACTTCTTTTAAAACCTCAGCCGCTTTTGCAACGTCTCCATTGTGAACAGCATCTTTAATGCTCATCGCTTCATCAAAATAGAGACAAGGAATGAGCATTCCTTCTGCAGTGAGGCGAATACGATTACAATCTTCACAAAAATCATGCTTATGTGGATCAATAATACCAAAGATATAGCCGTCATCAAACTCAAAAAGATGTGCAGGACTTGGTCCTACGCGACCTATCTCTTTAAAATGGTATTTTTGAGCAATAATAGTTTGTACTTCTTGCCCGCTTAAACCTTTGAGCTTCTCTTTTGCATGGGTGTTTTCCATATATTCTATAAAACGTATAGACATGCCACGCTCTTTGGCGTACTCTAAAACATCTAACACTTCTGTATCATTGATGCCTTTAATTGGGACCATATTAATCTTGACTTTTAGACCAACACGCAATGCTTCTTCAATACCTGCTTGTACTTTGGCTAAAACATCTTTTTGAGCCATTTTACCAGCAACATCTGGTTTGAGACTGTCTAAAGAGATATTGACTCTTTGAAGTCCTGCATTTTTAAGTTTTTGTGCAGCGTCTTTTAGTAAAAAACCATTTGTTGTAAGCGCTAGGTCAAGTCCACTTTTATGATTATTAATCATGGCAATAAATTTATCTAAATCGGTTCTAAGCAGAGGCTCTCCGCCTGTGATTCTAATTTTTGTGATACCTTCATCAATTGCCACTTTGACAAATAAAAACAACTCTTCAAAACTCAGTAAATTTTCTTTTGGAACCCAAGAAAAGGGCTTTTCAGGCATACAATACTGACATCTAAAGTTACATCTTTCCGTTACTGAAACTCTAAGATACGTAACGTTTCTTCCAAATCCATCAACCAACATGTTTTCCCTCTTGATTTAATGCGAAAGGTATTATACATAAATATCAACAATATAGATTGTAGAATATGAGTATCAGAATTTCCAAGCTATCTCTAAAATGGATTGAGCTAGAATTATGTGACATTTTTCTTTATAAGGAGTATTAGGAATGCAGAAACCTATACCGAATAACAAGGAACACAATGTAAGTGCTGATGCATTTTTGGTTTCTAAAACCGATATACATGGCAAGATCACTTACTGCAATGAACCTTTCATTAAAATTGTAGGGGCAAGTGAGCAAGAAATTTTAGGAAAACCGCATAACATCATTAGGCACCCTGATATGCCACGCATCGTTTTTAAACTCTTATGGGATAAAGTCAAAAACAAAGAAGAAATCTTTGCTTATGTTAAAAATTTGAGTTTTGATGGAGGTTACTATTGGGTTTATGCCAATGTCACCGCATCAACGGACCCATCTGGGAAAATCATTGGATATTACTCTGTTAGACGTAAAGCAAATCCAAAAGCATTGGAAATTATCCAACCTCTTTATGCAAAACTTTTGGAACTTGAAAAAACAGGTGGGATGGAAGCTTCACAAGCTTATCTTACTGATGTATTAAATCAAAAAGGAGTCAGTTATGAAGAGTTTTCTAACACTTTGCAACGATTATAAACTAGTCTTTTTTTCGATCCTTCTCTTCATCGCCATTGGAAGTTATGTTACAGGCTATACTGAGAACGTAACAACATCAGGAATCCTTTTAGGTGTTGCTGTTGGCTCTTTTTTTGGAAGTCGAAAAACCATGCAATGTGATGCGGAGATTTATGAAAAGGTTTTACGAGTCGTTCAAGAAGCCGCACAAGGCAATTTAGAACCTCGTATTGTCAATGTTGATCCACAAAAACCTCTGGGAAAAGTTGCTTATGCCATTAATGACCTTTTAGACCAAATGGAAGCATTAATGCGAGAGACAAAAACATCTATAGAATCGGCAAGTCAAGGTAAAACATATCGTAATATCTTTAATGAAGGTTTTCGTGGGCTCTTTGCTGTCAATGCACGCTATCTTTCAGAAGGCGTTAAAGGGATTTCTGAAGGGCAAAAAGGAAAAGCTAGAGGAATGCTTTCTTCTGCACTCTCTGATCTTGGCGGCGGTAGCAAAGGTATCAACAGTATACAACACGATCTTTTCACAAGCATTGAGGAGATGGCAAAAATTACTGAAATGTCAAAATCTACTGCTAAAAAATCTGATGACAGTTTGCAAACCGTTATGGTGTTATCCAATGGTATTAAAGAGTTACTTGAACTGCTTATGAGCACTAACGAAGCGATCACCTCACTGAGTGATCGTACAAATGAAATCTCTTCCGTGGTCAATTTGATTAAAGATATTGCCGATCAAACCAATTTATTGGCACTTAATGCTGCCATTGAAGCTGCGCGCGCGGGTGAGCATGGACGTGGATTTGCGGTTGTTGCGGATGAAGTTAGAAAATTAGCCGAACGTACGCAAAAAGCGACACAAGAAATTGCAATGACCATTCAAACACTCCAACAAGAAACCAATGGCATTCATTCTAATTCAGATCGTATCAATGTTATTGCAAATTACAGTGGACAAAATGTTATTCAATTTGAAGAAGCGTTAAAAGAGTTTAATAAAGATGCAAATGTTACCGCCAACATCTCTTACTCACTTGATAGTAAAATTAGAACGACATTAGCTAAAACAGATCATATTCTCTGTAAAACAAATACCTATGAAGAAGTTCTTAACGAAAGAGCAGATGGAAAATTTGTTAAGAATGAAAACTGCAAATTTAGAACATGGCATACAAGTCCAATTATCAAAGAACGCTTTGAGCATACAAAATCTTACCACATGCTCGATGCAGCACTTTCACAAATTATTGAGTGTATGAATGAAAATGAGCAATTAGCAAAAGTGGGCTATAACGTGGATAATGTTGCGCATTATATTAATGTCTTCAAAAAACTAGAAGCAAATAGTGCGACCCTTCTTGCAACACTCGATAAAATGGTTGAAGAACACACTCAAGAGCTTAAACGCGCAATGTGATATATAGTTAAGAAGTAAGGGGATTCAATCCTCTTACTTTAAATTAGCCAACTTCAATACTAAATCAACTTCTCCAATACCAATTCGTAAATCTTTAGCAATTTCAGCTTCACTTCTACCTTTAGCATATTGAGAGACAATCACTTTTTCATTAGAGCTTGAAGGAGAAGAAGAGGCAAAACTCATCTCTTTCGTACGATTCTCTAAACGATCAATACGTGCACTTTGTTCATCACGAAAATTTTGCATGATTTTTTCAACATCTTTGAGTGAACCAACCAGTGGTAAAACACTTTGATGTATTTCTTCTTTCACATGATTCAATATTTTGCTCTCAAGAGCTTTAGGATCGACTGCTGGCTCTTTTGTTGCCATAGAGAGTTCATTCAATGTTTTATTAAGAACATGATTTTGGTAATTAAGCTCTTCAATACTTTTTTCATAAATCAACAGCTTTTTATTGACTTCAACATCGCGAATATACACCATCAAAAAGATGATGACCACAAGAGCCGCTAATGCAATAAATGCTAATGTCTCAATACTCACTTTGATTTCCTTTCATTTGGCGTATCATGACACGCTCACATGCTACCATATAGGCACTCCAATCTTGTTCATCATCTTTATGCATCATGACTATTTTCCCTAGATTTTCGCTGATTGCCTCAAAAAAGAGTGGCAACTGGCGTTTTGGAAATGTTGGCATATCAATACGTGCATAATAACTCTCTTTAGGAATAAGTACTGCTGTATCAAATTCCAAATAGCCATGACCTATTGCTTTTATATTCCCTTGTAACGCTAAAGGTAAATACAAAGGTTTATCGCTGGTTACAAGATGTGTCAGTTTATCTATTTTTCGATGTAATTCAATCATCAATGTTAAGAGTACTTGATCGCTTTGTTCAGATTCTTTACGAATTTTGGAAGACTTTAGCCAAAGCCCTAAAGGATCGTCATTAAGCTGCATAAGTGCATAGTACTCTTGTATGAAAAAGGTATTTTCTAAACTACTTGGCTCGTAGGCTACCTTTAAAAACGCAGGGACTAAACGGATATCTTCCATATTTTTATATCCTATCTAAAAAAATCAGTACAAAAAAGATAACACCTAAATAACCGTTAAGGGTAAAAAATGCTCGATCAATTTTTGAAAAATCTTTCAATACAATGCGATGCTCAAAGAAAAGTACCACAGCAGCAACTACCACACCTACGTACGCAAAAAATCCTAATTCAGCATTGATCACAAAAAGTAACCAAAAAAGAACAGTCTGTGCATGAAAAAGACGTGAAATAAAAAATGTCGCATCTTGACCAAAACGAGAAGGAATAGAGAAAAGCCCATTGGCTTTATCGTACTCCATGTCCTGAAGTGAATAGAGTAGATCAAATCCCGCAACCCAATACATCACTCCAATGGAAAGAAGGACTGACCACATTGGAATGGATTCTTGTATTGCAACCACGCCCGCAATAGGGGCTAAACCTAAAGAGACTCCAAGTACCAGATGTGCATAAGGAGAAAAACGTTTAAAAAGTGAATACCCACCTAAAATAATTAAAATGGGTACACTCAGATAAAACGCAAGATCATTGATCATATAGGCAACTACAATAAAAATAAGTGCGTTAAGTGCAATAAAAAGCTGCATATTTTTTGCACCAATTCTTCCATCCACACTCGGACGATTTGCTGTTCTAGGGTTATACTTATCAATGTCACGATCTGCATAACGATTAAATGCCATCGCAAAATTACGAGCACTCACTGCTGCGAGTAGCCCTAGAATAAACAGTTTAAATCCAAACCACATACTACCATTGATTGCTTTGGATGAGACAATCATCGCTGTAAAAATAAACGGAAGTGCGAAAACAGAGTGTTTAAAAACAATCAAATCACTAATATCTTTGAGTTTTAGCCAGAGTTGCTGCAATACTAACCTTTACGTTTAAAATGAGCTGATTTTACAACAAAACCCTTTAAAAGTGTTATAATTGCACGCATAGCACCGCTAAAAGACGCAAAAGTACAAAGCGTGCTAAGACTGACACGCTAAGAGAAAAATCCATTGAAAACAATCGCTATTTTAGGCTCAACGGCTTCTGGGAAAACAGCATTATCTATTGAATTAGCCCAAAACTATAATGCACATATTTTATCGCTTGATTCCCTCAGTATCTACAAGGAGATTAACATTGCCTCTGCAAAACCTACACTTGCAGAAAGACATGGCATACACCATTTTGGTATGGATGTTCTTAGCCCAAGGGAGCATTTTGATGTGACAATGTTTTTTACACTTTATAAAGAAGCATATGAAGCTGCCATTAATGAAGGAAAAAATCTTATCATTGTGGGAGGAACAGGATTTTATCTCAAAGCCATGATGGAAGGCTTGAGCACAAAACCTGAAATACCATTGCATGTCAAAGAGGTCATAGATCATCATTTACTCAATCTTGAAGCATCATATACTTTAATGCAAGAACATGACCCTTTGTATGCAACCAAAATTGCCTCAAACGATCGCTACCGTATTGAAAAATGGCTTGAAATCTTTTTAACCACAAATGAAATACCTTCTATTTATCTTACACATGCTAAACAAGAACCTGTTATCAAAGACGTTGCGTTATTTGAAATTGATATTCCCAAAGAAGTATTGGCACAAAAAATTGCGCTGCGGACACAAATGATGATAAAAGCAGGGCTTATAGATGAAGTATTTTATTTGGAAAAGCATTACACAAGAGCTCCTCAATGTATGAAAGCTATTGGAATTAAAGAGGTTTTGGACTATTTTGATGGAAAATTCAAAATGCAGGGACTTGAAGAACGCATCGTTTTAAATACTATTCATTTAGCAAAACGCCAACGCACATTTAACACCTCACAATTTCCACCCCATATCAAAGGTGATGTAGCATCACTCTTTGAAAGAATTGAAACATATTTTAAATCATAATGAAACAGGTACATACGATGAAAGTTATTAATCAAAACTATATCAATGGTGAATTTACACATATTAATTCTAATGAAAACCTTATTCTCAAAAATCCTACCACAGAAGAAGAAATTGCTCAAATTTATTTAAGCACCCCTGATGCAATGAACGAAGCAATACACTGCGCATCTAAGGCATTTGAATCTTTCTCACACACATCGATTGAAGAGAGAATGGAGATTTTACAGCGCATTCATGATGAACTTCTTAAAGATGAAAAAAGACTGATAGATTTAGCTGTTTTAGAATTTGGTGCAACCATTAAAACAACGACTAGACGAACTCAAAATGCCATCAATCTTTTTTTAACCATCAAAGAAGAACTAAAAACATATGACTTTGTTAAAAAAGATGACTACTCTATGACAATAAAGGAAGGAGTCGGTGTCATCGGTGTTATCATTCCGTGGAATGCAAACCTTGCTCACCTTTGTGGCAATATAGCACCTGCTATCGCACTTGGCTGTACTCTTGTTATTAAACCCAGTGAATTTAATGCGCTTGAAACACAAGCTTTTTTAGAATGCTTGCATAAAGCCAATGTTCCTAAAGGTGTTATCAATATCGTACATGGCACAGGAGAGTGTGTCGGTGAAGTGCTCACCAAACATCCTCTTATTAATGCTATTTCATTTATAGGAAGTACCAGAACCGGTAAAAAAATTTTTGAAAACTGTTCAAGAACCATTAAACGTATGACCCTCGAACTTGGTGGAAAATCCCCAACCATTCTTTTAGAAGATGCTAACTTTAAAGATGCCATTCCTCATATTTTTAGTAGCGCATATAGCAACAGTGGACAGGCGTGCCACGCAGGTAGCAGGCTTTTAGTTCCTAAACATAAATTAGAAGAAGTAGAACAGCTCTTGTTGGATTATATCCATACCCTTAACATCGGGGATCCAAAAAGTGAAACGACACAACTAGGTCCGATGATCAATCAAAAACAGTTTGATACAGTACAATCTTACATAAAGAGCGGTATTGATGAAGGTGCAAAGCTTCTTTGTGGAGGGCTTGGAAAAGCTGAAGGATTTGAAAAAGGCTATTTTGTAAAACCAACGATTTTTATCTGTCATGATCAAAATTTAAAAATTGTGCAAGAAGAGATTTTTGGACCTGTATTATGTGTGTTACCTTATGAAAATGAGCAAGATGCCCTTATCATGGCAAACAATACCATGTTTGGACTCTCAGCCTATGTCTTTTCAAACGATAAAGCAAAAGCACTTGCATTCGCTAGACACATACGAAGTGGAAGAGTTCTCATCAACACAAGCACGTCTAAAGCCAAACATCCACCTTTTGGAGGAATGAAACAATCAGGACTCGGAAGAATGGGTGGCAGGTATTCTATGGATGCATTTAGCGAGATTAAGTCTATTCTGTTTTAACAGTTGCTGCTTTAGGCTTCTTTCAAATGACATGAGAGAAGCCTTTCTTTTTTTATTGTGCGATCAATAAGTCAAGGTTTTGTTGACAAATACCCTTCCACGTACTGTTGTCATTGATTGCTATACACTTCGTAAAATACTCTTTGGCTTTAGCATTCTCTTGTCGTTTTAGACTGAGTTCTCCTGCTTGGTAAAAGAGTCGTATTTTATCTTTGTTATTTAAAGAGAGTGGTAAAAGGGATTCGGCAATACTCAAAGCTTCATCATCACGTCCTAGACGTTTAAGAGCATCTATATAGCTAAACTCAACCGTTGGTGTTAACGTTGTAGATTTAAACTTCTTTTGCATCTCTATAATAGCTTGTGCATAGGTTACAAGAAGAAGGTCATTTTTAGCATCTGCCGCCATTTTGACAATTTCATAGTAAATATCTAAATTGGTTGATTCATCAGGATATAAAATTTTTATACTCTCCACAAGCGATGTTGCCCCTTCAAGATTTTTGAGTTTTACCAATGAGAAGAAAAGGTCACGAATGGTCTCTAATCCAATTTTTTCTCTAAGTGAAAATGAGAGTGTTTTCAAATCTTCTTTAAACCCAATAACCTCTTGGTATTTGCCCATCATAAAAAGAGCTTGCACCTCTTTTTGCGCCCATTTATAACGGCTTTGCAATGCACTATCTTTCAAGTGGCTACTTGAAATCTCACGCGCTCTTTCAAACCTTGACGTACGCATAAAGCATTGGAAGAGTTTTTCTTCATACTCTTTTTCGCCTATTTGAAGTTTATACGTTTCAATCATAGTGACAACGGCTTGGCACTCATCTTTTTGAAGGTTTTGTAAAGCCAATGATTTTGCAGCCTCATAGATAAGCTCTTCTGGTTTAATTTCAAATCGATCTGGTACTTTTTCAAGTTCTTTTTGAAGCACCAACACCTCTTCAAAACGTTGTTGTTTAAGAAGGAGTTTTGCTTTTTCCAGTAATGCTTTTTGACCAATTTCATTGCTGTATTTTTCGATCAATTTATCATAATAATTGGCAAGTTTTGTTTCGTTATTTTCACTTAATTTAAAGAAGAGTTCATCTAAACTCTCATTCACTTCTTGAACGTATTCACCACTATTTTTATAATCGCTCAAATACTCTTGGTAACGTGCATGTGCCGCTTCAACTTCATTCGCTTTCGCATGCCAATCACCACTTTCTTTCAGAAGTAGTTCACGATTATCCGCTTTTTTAGGAGTATTTTCCAATAATAAATCTGTAATTTTTGCAGCCACATCGTATAAACGGTGCTCAAACAAACGACGTGCAAGTTTATAGCTTGCGTCTTTATCTTTAAGGAGGAATTGTGCATTGACATTGAGTACTTTGAGCAAATACTCTTTTGCCTCTTTCATCTTACCAGCATCCATTTGATGATCGCTCAAGCGAATGGCTGCTTCTGACGCGATATCCAAATCTTGAGCGCTATAGAGTACATCCAAATAAAGCTTCATTGCCTTATCTTTCTCTTTTTTGAGGAAAAGATTATCTGCATAAAGTAAGATCGCTCTTTTGGTAAAAAGACTATCTGGATGTTCGCTTACTAAAATATCAATGAAATAATTTGCATCTGATTTAGAGCCTATTTTGATATAAGCTTTAGTCATCAACATTAGCACTTCTGGGATATTTTCATCACTTGCAAACTCTTTTGTCCAGCGTTTTCCTACATTGACGATATCATTATCATTAAATGCCAAATTATCCGATTTATCTTCGCCTTTTGCACTTAAGATTTTATCCATTGCTCGCATCTGATAAAGCTCTAATTCACTTCTAAAAATTGAATTAGGGAAAAGTGTCAAAACACGTTTAACATCTTTGACTACACTATCATAATATCCGTTTTCATACTCTTGTTTGATTTCTAAATAAAGACCTATATCTTTACTTTGCGCATAAGAGATAGGCGCACCGTTAAGATCAAGCGCTCCAATATAAGGTTTTTGATATTTAGGAAAATCTACAGGAAAGTCTAGTCCATCACGCGCACTATTCTCTTCGTAAAGAGGTTTTTCTTGAAGTAAAATAGTCCAATGGCTATAAAGTTTTTCTTTAGGCTTGGTCAAAATCTCACTGTTTAAATAAAGACTCTCTTCTACAGGAATCAGTTTTGAATCAACCTTTGGATCGATTGTCACATAAAATTCACCATCTTTTTCGTAAAAATCAAGCTCTGCAAGCTTCATTTTTTTTGATTCAATCGGCTTGTTAATCGGGCGATCAATTTTACAAATATAGTGTTTTTTATCGAGGGCATCAGGAATAGTTTGACATAAAAAAGGTTTTGCATCCATAACATGCAAGATTGCATAGTTGACTTTGCTCTCTTTACCGCTGTTTAGAACAATCTCTAGCGCAAGAAGTTGTACCGATGCTAAAAGGAAGATTAAAATAGATTTCATAACTACATTATAGCAAAATAAGGGGGTTTTCACCCCTTATTTAAAAACCGCTAGCAGTTACATATTTGGTAATAATAGTTAAAAGAGGCTCTACAAATACAATAGCAAAAATCGTGATAATTGCGGCAAAACCAACAATGACTTTTAAAGGTGTTGATGCATTCGTAGCATATAGCCTTGCATCTGCTGTTGTTGGTTCTTTTAAAAACATATAAATCACCAATTTCATGTAATAATACACGGCAATAGCACTATTAAAGGCAATGATGACTGCGAGAAAAATGAATTCACTGTTAATGGCTGCACTGATAAGATAAAGCTTACCCCAAAAGACAGAAAATGGTGGCATACCTGCAAGAGCAAACATAAAAATACCCATAATAGTCGCAGTTGTTGGCATGATTTTTACAAGTCCTGAAAACTTAGTATACGGATGCTGATAACGCTCATCCCAAAGATTTTTACGGTGTCTTACGATCCAGAGCATTGTAAACGCACCTAAGTTGGTGAACATAAAGAGTGTCCAGTACAAGAAAAGTGCTGTATTGGCTTGTGTTGTACCAATCAGAATAGCTGCCATCATAAATCCAGCATGTGCAATAGAGCTAAATGCTAACATTCTCTTTACATCTTCTTGAACCAATGCTGTTAGGTTTGCTAGTGTCATTGTAAGAACAACCGCAACGTATAAAATATGTTCTAACCACACTACGCCAGAAAAAACGAGCATCTCAAACAGACGCATTGCAACGACAAAACCTGCAATTTTTGGAACAACAGACATATAGCCTGCAAGTGGTGCTGAACTTCCTTCATACACATCTGGTGTCCATGTGTGTGATGGAACCAAAGAGAGTTTGAAACCAAGCGCTCCGAGCATAAATACTGTTGCAGCAAGCACACCTAAAAGAGGCTCAAAATGACGTTGCATTAAAACTTTTTCAATTTGATAAATTTCAACACTTCCCGTAAGTGCGTAAAAAATAAGCGCTGACATTCCATAAAAACCAGCTGCCAATGCTCCCATAGTAAAGTACTTAATTGCTGCTTCAAATGCTTTTGCACGATTATGCATGGCGATCAATGTGTAAAGGGCAAGGCTTGATGTTTCCAACCCAATAAAAATTAAAATCAGATTGTCACTTACGACCATAAACTGAAAGCCCACAATCATAAACATAAAGAGCGCATAAAACTCTGCCATTCTAAATTCTCTAAAGTGACGATGACTAAGAGACAACGGCAAGAAAAATGCTGAAGCAACAAGAATAATCACTTGCGCAATAGTAGCAATCCCATCGACAAGAAGGACATCAAAAAATCCACGTGATGGTCCGTTATATCCGATGACTGCACCAAAATCTAAAATAATAAAAAGTACTGTAATCATCGTTAAAAAACTACGATTCAACCCTTTTACTGCCAAATCAGCACAAATAACAGAAAGTGCTCCTACGCTTAAAATTGCCATAGGAAGGAGTGATGGGAGATTGAGGCTTACGACATCAATCGAAATAGGCTCTAACATTAGTGTGTTCCTCCTATGGTATTGGCTTTAATAATCAGATCTTTTGTACTTTGTTCAACCGCTTTTTGCTCCATCAGAACGAGCATTTTTTGAACACTCATATCGATAGTACTGAGTACTGGTTTTGGATAAACACCCAAAAGTGCAACAAGGGCGACCAGTGGAATCAATGCTGTAAGCTCTTTTGCATTCAAATCTGGAAGTGTTTTATTCTCTTCATGTACTACTGCACCAAAAAATGATTTTTTATAAAGCACTAACATGTAAACAGCACCTAAAATAATACCTGTTCCTGCAAGGAGTGCCATAACCCAATTAATGCGGTAAAAACCTACTAGAGATAAGAACTCACCCACAAATCCTATGGTGAGAGGAAGGCCTACAGAAGCCATCAGCATAATGCCATACACTGTTGCAAAATTAGGCATAACAGAGGCTAAACCTCCAAAGTCTTTCATCATTTTTGTATGACGGCGATCATAGATCACCCCTACCAACATAAAGAGTGCACCACTCACAATTCCGTGACTTAGCATTAAAAAGATAGAACCTGTGATACCTTCGCTATTCATAGCAAAGGTTCCAAGCACAACAATACCCATGTGCGAAATCGAACTATACGCAATGACCTGTTTCATATCTTCTTGTGCATAGGCTATCATCGCAGCGTAAATGACCATGATAATACAAATAACCGCTACAGGAATCAGAAAATAAACAGATGCATCAGGGAAAAGTGGGAGTGAAAAACGCACAAAACCATAGCTACCCATTTTTAAAAGCACCGCTGCAAGAATGATAGAACCTATCGTTGGCGCTTGACCGTGAGCATATGGTAACCACGTATGAAATGGAAACATTGGTACTTTAATTGCAAATGCTAAGAAAAATGCTCCAAAGAGCCACAATTGCGTTGAATAAGGTAACTGCAACAAATACCAATCAGGCAATGCAAAGCTCCAAATGCCTGTCGCTTCATGGTATAAAAAGCCCATATACAAGATACCCACTAACATCAACACTGAACCTGCGAAGGTGTAGAGGAAAAACTTGATAGACGCATACATACGATTCGCACTACCCCATGCTCCGATAATATAAAGCATTGGAACCAATGAAAGCTCCCAAAACGCATAGAACCAGATAACATCTAAAATTAAGAATACACCCACCATTGTCATCTCAAGGAATAAAACAGAGATGATTAAGTTTTTAATTTCGTTTTTAATGCTCAGAGCAATAAATGAAATCATTGTGATAAAAGTAGACAAAATAACCAAGAAGAGTGAAATGCCATCTACACCAAGGTAATAACTCATACCATAGCTTGGAATAAAAGGATAATACTCAACAAACTGGTATCCTGCATTGTTACTATCGTATCCAATCCATAAAACAATAGAGAGAAAAAATTCAATAGCTGTAACGCTAATACCATAGGCTCTAATACTCTCTTTTGTGACCAAGAAGCCTAAGAGTCCTGCCATTGCTGGAAAAAATACAAGAAGTGATAAAATATGCTCCATTTCCTACCCCTACACCATTGGTCTATAAAAAATTGCAAGTGTAAGTAAAACGATCATACCTACAATCATCCACCTGAGCATATCAGAGAGATTTCCACTTTGCATTTTTCTGGCATTTTGCCCTGTTGAATAAATAATTCTTGCAATTAAATCTACGGTAAAGTCCACAATTTTTGTATCAATTTTTTGCCATGCAAATGTTGCCAATGCACTAAATGGTCGCATAATATACAATTCATACAATTTTGGAATGTAGTACTGATTACTCAATAGTTTGTAACCAAAACTTCCCTCCCATGATTTTGGGAAACCTCCACGTCTGTACATATAAACGGCAAATGCTATACCGCTTAGGGCAATTCCAAGTGTTCCTGCAATTAAAAGGACTTCTGTTCCATGCTCAATGTGAATTTCATATTGGGCTAAAAGACGTGTAACAAATCCTTCAAAAGTATGTTCAAAGAAACCTGCGATAACCGCTAAAAGTCCTAACGGAAGCAGTGCATAAATAACAAACGGTTGTGCTTCATGTGGATGCAAACCATACTTCACATACTCTTTTTCGCCAAAGAAAACGAGCATGACTAAACGGAAGCTATAAAACGCTGTCAAACCAGCACCAATGAAAAGTGCAAACCACAGAAAATACGCTCCCTCATTAAAGGCAACTTCCAAGATCTTATCTTTAGAAAAGAAGCCTGCAAACGGATAAATTCCAGCTAATGCAACAGAAGCCACACTCATCAAAATAGCGGTTGCTTTCATTGAACCATAAAGTCCACCCATCTTTTTAATGTTCAGTTCATCATGCATCGCGTGCATAACGTTACCAGCACCAAGGAATAGCAATGATTTAAAAAAAGCATGTGTCATAAGGTGGAACAGTGCAATCCAATACGCACCAAGTCCTGCTGCAACAAACATATAGCCTAATTGTGAGAGTGTAGAATAAGCAATAATACGTTTAAGATCGTTATTGACGAGTGCCATAGAAGCAGCAAACACGGCTACAAAAGCTCCAAGAGAAGCAATCGCAAAGCCCACTTCTGGGATAAGGCTATACAGTTCTCCACAACGAATGACAAGATAAACACCCGCAGTTACCATGGTTGCGGCATGAATAAGCGCTGAAACAGGCGTTGGACCTTCCATCGCATCTGCAAGCCATGTATGGAGTGGAAATTGTGCTGATTTACCCATTGCACCGATAAATAAAAACATACCGATGGTAGCAAGAAGTACAGGATCCATACCTTTAACACTTGCGAAAACATCATCGTATTGGAAAGAGCCCACATTCCAGTAAATAAGAAAAAGTCCCATAAGCATGCCAAGATCGGCGATACGGTTCATAATAAACGCTTCATTTGCTGCCCACGAAGCGGAGTGTTTGTGGTACCAAAAACCAATCAGTAGCCATGAACAAAGCCCCACACCTTCCCATCCAATGAAAAGACCTACAAAGTTGTCACTCATGACCAAAATCATCATTGAGAAAACAAACGCTGAAAGGTACGAGAAGAAGCGGTTAAAGCTCTTATCATGGTCCATATAACCGATAGAATAGATATGAACAATCGTTGAAACGAGTGTTACCGTAACCATCATAATAACAGAGACTTCATCAACAACAAAGCCAAATGGAATCTCCAAGTTACCTGCTGCGATCCAATCCATCATCGTGACATGTAACGGTCCATAGGTATTGACATCAATGAGCAACACAAACGATGAAATCATTGAAATCGCAATAAGCATAGAAGCCACAATACCTGTAAAAAGCATCTTCGGGCGTGCCGCAAAAATGGCCACAAACAAAGAGCTTACCAAAGGTGCAAAAAGTGCTGTATAAAGATATTTTTCCATGCTTACCCTTTCATCATCTGAAGGCTATTAAGATCAACAGAACCATTGCGCTTGTACCATAAAATAAGAAGTCCAAGACCAACAGCGACTTCACTTGCCGCTACTGCAATGATAAAAAAGGCAAACATTTGCCCCGTAAGATCCCCGTAGTATTTAGAAACTGCAACAAAACCAATATTAATAGCATTGAGTAAAATTTCAGTTGAGAAAAAGAGCATCAAAAGATTTGTACGTCGCATAACACCTACAAGTCCGATAGAAAATAAGATACCTGTTAAAATAAGGTAATGAGTTAAGGTAATCATTTGACCTCCTTTGCTTCTTCTACTTCATCATCTTCAATCGCTAAATATTCATCCATTTTTTTACTTGCCAACACAATGCCCGCAATCATGGCAACTAAGAGCATAATAGCCGCTAACTCAAACGGTACCAAATATTTTGTAAATAAAACAATTCCGATCATCTGTACATTGCCCACATTATCCATGCTTGGATACGAAGCTTGAATATTTTCCGAAACCAGAGGAGCGCATAAAATCGCAACCACTAAAATGGCACTAATGACAGAAAGCGTATAGGCAATTTTTTTAGAACGCATTTTTTCACTGACATCTCTTGTTGTATCAAAAAACATCATACCAAACGCGTACAGAGCCATAATTGCGCCTGAATAAACGACAATTTGAACAACCCCTAAAAACTCTGCATCTAAAATAAAGAAGAAGCCAGAGATAAAGATCATTCCGCCTGCTAATGCGCTCATGGAATAGAGTGCATTACGACTCATAACCACAATCGCAAACATACCAATGGTGAGTGCGGCAAAAATATAAAATGCAATAATTTCAAACATGGCAACCTCAATACGCTAATGGTGTTTGTTTCACGTTTTCGTCAGCATTATCACTTAATGCACCAAAACCTGGAAACTCTTTTTGTTGTTTGGCTTTAAAAGTATCAAGAGGAGTAAGCATATCGTCTTTAAGGCCAAAATGGGCTCTCTGCTCGCTAGCATTTTCATACTCCACCCCATGTACAATAGCAAGTTCTGGACACACTTCTGCACAATACCCACAGAAGATACAACGACCAAAGTTAATGCTATATTCACTAACAACTTTACGGCTTTTTTCATCCACATGTGTTTCCATGCGAATACAATTAGCAATACAAATTTTTTCGCACAATCCACACCCGATACATCTCTCATTACCGCTTTCAAATAAACGAAGCAAACGGTGAATTGCTCTATATCTTGGGCTCATTTCAAATTTTTCTGCTGGATACCGAATCGTATGAATATCAAAACGAATCATCTCTCTTAGTACAATCCAAAGTCCTACGAAAAGCTCACTTTTAAGCGTTCGTCTTACAACTTTTTTAAACGCTTGCCATCCATTTTCTGGTTTTTTTTCACCATCAAAAAAGATGTAACCAGGGGCAATGTTACGTTGTTTAAAATCTTTTAATTCCATCCCTGCCTCCTAAATTAGCACAAAGCCAGTAATCAAAATATTGATTACTGCTAAAGGCATTAATACTTTCCAACAGACCCACATCAACTGATCAGGTCTGATATGTGGCCATGCTGCTCTCACCCACAAGAAAAGGAATACCCACAATGAAACTTTTAACAACATTGCAATAGCACCAGGAATAAACCAGATTGGATTATAACCACCCATAAAAATGATGCTTACAAGGACAGAAATCGTAATCATATTGGCATACTCACCGATGAAAAAGAGACCCCAACGCATACCTGAATACTCTGTTGCATAACCTGCAACAACTTCTGCTTCAAACTCTACGGTATCAAAAGGAGCACGGTTGGTCTCCATAAATCCTGCCATTGCAAATAAAATAAATGCTAAAGGTTGTTTCCAAACAAGCCAATGTGTTACACCACCATTTTGGTAGTCGTTAATATCAATCAATGAAAGTGAACCTATCATCATAATCGGTGCAAGGACGGACAAACCACTGACCACTTCAAAGGAAAGCATCTGTACAACCGCACGTGCTGCACCTAAAAGTGACCATTTATTAGCACTACTCATACCCGCAAGCAGTGGTCCATAAATACCCACCGATGCAACACCCATGACATACAGAAGTGCTACGTTAATATCGGAGATAATGGGGTGAATCACATAGCCAAAGAGTGTGAATTCTGGAAAATACGGCACTGCTGCCATCGCAACAAATGCAGTGACTGCAGCAATAACTGGGGCAATCATAAAGATTGGTTTCACCGCATTTTGAGGGACAATATCTTCTTTTGTGAAGAGCTTGATACCATCAGCTGCGAGTTGTAATAAACCATACGGTCCAACGTGCATCGGTCCAAGACGGCGTTGCATAAAAGCGAGCACTTTTCGTTCAATAAACGTTGCAAAGCCTGCCATACCTGCAACAACAGCTACAACCACTACCGCTTTGACAACGGTTTCAATAATGACAGCGGTTTCAAACATGAGAAACTCCTTTAATCACTACATGCGCAAATCGATACCCATCTTTAAAGAATGGTGTGGTGTCGATTTTGGTATCAAACGTTGGAAGATAAGCGATCAGTCCATCGATCATTTTCTCTTCTTTGAGTGCAATTACCAGTTTCTCACCTGCCTCATTTTCAACGGTAACAACAGAACCATCTTGAAGATTTTTTGCTTCCAAGAATGCAGATGAAACATAAAGCGCTCCTGCTTCATTAAGCTGATGTGCTTTGTTTGTAAAGGCGCTAAATTGATGTACAGGGTTAGCTCTATAGACTACATCGCCCTCTTTTGTTGAGAAAGGCGCTATTGGCTCAACCTCATCATGGCTTGTAACACTGAAAGAGGAAAGTGCATACCCTCTATTTTCTGTACCATCGTTTTCATAACGATTTGGCAAATTATCAAACTTCTCGTTCTTAAAGCCTTTCTCACTTGGTAAGTACGGCGTATAATCAATCGTCCACTCTGCTTCCAATCCAAGAGCATTCGCGATGTCATTCAGACAATAGCCTTTGAAATGCAATGCCGCATTGGTAGGAACAACGCGCTTGTTCATGGAAGAGAATGTTCCCTCTTGTTGGTTCAGAGCAGGCATAGAGAGATCACCCTTACCTAAGCTACTGAGTGTAAAGTCACCCTTGACGTTATAGCCGAGCGTAAAATTGCCCTTGGCATCATCCAAATCACAGATGAGTGAAACACCCAGTGTATTGGTGCGTGATGGGATGATGACTAAAGAAAACGCTGTAAAACGCTCAATCAAGCCTAAAAGTTTTGCAATATTTTCAGCTCTTGGATGTGTGTAAAGATCTTCACCAACGATGAGACTAAAGCTATCTTTTTTATCTAGCAGTTTTGTGATTTTCTCGATTAAGTCCGCTTCTGCTCCAATCATACTGACTAAAGCATTGGTGTCGATTTCAATCTCTTTATCTACCAGTTTTGTAATGGTGTTCACCACTTCTTTTTCTTCACCACTCTCTTCGTCTTTCACCATCTCTTTGACTTCTTCTTTGACGCTCTCTTGGATAGTTTTCTTCTCTATGGTGTGAAAAGATGCTAAGTAGTCTACAACACTCTTAGGCATTGCCTCTTTGTCACCAAAAAGATCGAGCAACAGATAAGCAATGGCTTCTTCTGTACCAATGTTATGGGTAACACTGAGTAAATTTTTAGAATATGCCGAAACAATAGGATCAGCCACAGGATGGAGATATACCCCCGCACCTTTGTTCATACCAATCGCATTGTTCATCGCATAGCCTGCATTTGGGCTATCGGTTTTAATCGCTGTACCAAAACTGACAACAAAATTAGAAGAGCGAATACTCTCTAAATTGCCACTGTATAAGCTTTTTCCTGATGTACTTGCAAAATTCTTGAGGAAATCTTGATACACTTTAGCATCAACATTCACGAGCTTATAACCAAACTTCTCTTTGAGCTTTTGAAGGATGAGCGCCTCTTCATTGGTGATATAGCTGTCAAAAGCAATGGTATCAACTTTGGTTTTTAAAAGCTCAACGGCTTTATTAAAGGCAGCCTCATCTTTACCTGCAACTTCATTGTGGAAGTCAAAACCATAACGTGCCGCGGTATGTAGAGGTGCATAGTTATGTTCGCTACTGACACGATAAATTTTAGGTTCAGGATTGCTAATACTTGTATGCTTCACATCATAAAAAAGAAGTGAACAGTCTGAACTGTGTGGATTTGCTGCAGGGATTTTTTTAAGTTCCCATGCATTGGATGTGTATTGAAAATCTGTTCCAACGAGTGCGCCTACAGGACAAACTGCTGTACATTCACCACACTGCGTACAATCGAGTGTTTCAGCACCACTTGCCACTCCAATGATGGATTTTTGGAGCTTGTTCCACATCGCGTATGCGTCTTTTTCGGTTTTATCTTTCCATGATTTATCAAGCTCAGCGCCCCCTCTAGGAACTGTTTTAAGCGCTGATTCACCGATCATATCTTTACAAACGGTGACACAACGCTCACAGACAATACACAAAGAAGAATCGTAGTGGATTTTACCCCAATTTTTAGTCGGGCGATGCGTATCAGCAATGCAGTGATGTTGACTATCGACACCCATATGTAAGGTGTAGTTTTGGAGTTCACATTCACCACTTTGGTCACACACACCACACTCTAATGGATGGTTGATGTCATAGATCTCCATGATCGCTCTGCGCTCTTTTTCGATCTCTTCCGTTTTAGTGATGACGCTCATACCCTCTTTGGCGCGAGCATTACAGCTGTAAGCACGCTTACCATCAATATCCACCAAACACAAACGACACGCTAAGGTTGGTGAACAGTTGGTGACATAACAAAGCGCTGGAATAAAGATACCATTTCTGCGCGCAACACCTAAAACGTACTCACCCTCCGTTGCTTTACACTGTTTTCCATCTATGGTTATTAAAACATCGCTCATTGCACTTCTGCCTTCACTATTTTTACTACATGGTAGGGATAGCTAGAATCCGCTTTTGCACACGACATTAAAGCGATCACGCCTTTTAAACTATCATCACGTACAAAGGTACGAGGATAGACCTCTTGGTTGATAGTAACATTTATTTTGTCGCCACTTTGAACTTTGGCTGCCATTTGAAACTGGGCTGAGCCTATCAGTAAATTCTCTTCATCCTTGCTCATTGCAGGGCATTGATAGACCACAACACCATCAAAACTTTTTATATCTTCAACGTCTTCTAAAACAGTTTCATTTTTTGTTTCAACTACCATCTCAGGCGTTGCACCGACAATACATAATTTTGCTTTACCGTACATTGCAATTAAGCCTGCAAGATGCGCTATATTTGAGGCTCTTGGATGAGAGATCAAATCATCACCTAAGACAATGAGTACATTTTGAGCTTCTTGATACAATGCTTCGATCTCTTCGATCTCTTCTTCACCAAGATTACTCTCTGCGCTAATATAGCCTTCATCTAACGCTTCAAAGTAATTTTTAATGGTTTCTGGAAGTTTGGATTGCGCAAGAAAACTTTTGGCTAAAAGCGCAAAAATACCCTCTTCAGAACCTACTTCATAACGACTAAAAAACGTACTTTTTTCAACGAGTGCTTGATCTTCCATTGTGAACAGATAGACTACTTTTGCGTTACTCTCACGCAAACTCTCTAACAGAGCTGTGTCATGGCGTGATGGAAATGTTCCTACACACAAAATAAGATCAAATCCTTTACAGGTAAAAGCAAATTGATCACAACGTGATTGATTTAAAGATTCTATAAATTGCTTCTTTGCCATTACTCTACTTCACTTTTCACTTTTTTTACGACAATCGTCCAGTCTGCTTCATTGAACTTCAACGAATTCATCAATGTCCAACCTGCTTCTTTAATCACATCTGCACTTTTTTGAACAGGAGAGAAATCACCAATCTCAAACATAAAGATAGATACTTCGCCCATAGAAGTCTCATCAATAATCTCAAGCATACGCCCGTAAAAATCATCGCCCAAATGGCGTAAGTCATAACGTTGCATTGCCTCTCCTATCTGTCAATTTCGCCAAAAACGATGTTAGCATTACCAATGATTGCTACAACGTCAGCTAAGTATTCACCTACTAAAATTTCTTGCAAAATTGCTGTATGGAAGAAACTAGGTGCTCTAAGTTTTAATCTGTATGGGTACGGATCACCTTGTGAATTAATGTAAAAACCTAATTCTCCTTTTGGCGATTCCGTTGCCACATATACTTCGCCCACTGGTGGACGCATACCTTGTGTTACTAAAACAAAGTGTTGCATCAATGAATAATTTTGTGTCATGATTTGCTCTTTTGGAGCGGAAATGTACCCAGGTGCATGTGCCATAATTTCAGGTGATGTTTGGGCATACATTGGAATCAGTTGTTTTAAAATGCGAACGCTTTGTCGCATCTCTTCCATATGAAGCTTATACCTTCCATAACTATCACAGGTTGTACTCACAGGTACATCAAACTCGACTTCATCATAAAGCTCATATGGTTCTTCTTTACGAATATCCCATGCGATGCCAGAACCTCTTAGCATAGGACCAGAACAGCCCCAGCTTTGTGCTTGCTCAGGTGTTACCACACCCACATCTTCTAAACGCATTTTCCAAATACGGTTTTGATCTAGCAAGCCTTCGTAATCAGCGATATCAAGTGGTAAATGATTAATAAATTTATTAAGATTGTCTATCCAACCTTTGGGCAAATCAAGTGGAACACCACCGATTCTGACCGAAGAGTGTGTTAAACGTGCACCACAGTAGTCTTCAATCAAATCAAGTGTATACTCTCTCTCCCTAAATGCGTAAAGGAAAATGGTCATAGCACCCACATCAAGGGCATGCGTTGCAAGCCAGAAAAGATGAGAAGAGATACGATTGAGTTCTAGTAGCATCATACGAATGACCTTCGCACGACGAGGCACTTCAAGACCAATGAGCTTTTCAACTGCTAGGGCAAAGCCGTAGTTATTGGCTGTTGCTGCAATGTAGTCCATTCTATCGGTGGTTGGCAAAAACTCATTATAGATCATATTTTCAGCCATTTTCTCCATACCACGATGTAGATAGCCAATATCTGGAGTTGCTTTGCTCACTTTTTCGCCATCGAGTTCTAAAATGAGACGAAGCTGACCATGTGCACTAGGGTGTTGAGGACCAAAGTTAACGATCATATGATTGTCTTCACGCTCAAAAGCAATGTTTTCAAAAAACGGTTTTAGACGATTGACTTTTTGCATGATTAGTATCTCTCTTTCACAATTTTGGCATCTTCTTTTTTGAGCTTTTTCACGATAAACACTCCACCTTCTTCTTGGTAGTCAGTGACTGTTTTTTCGCTACTAGGTTCTGCACCAAAAGGAACTTCGTGATTAAGGCGTGCAAAACGATAGGTATCGCTCTCATCGACACGTGCGCTATCTCTTTCTTCTGGTCCTATGATATCGCGGTACTCTTTGCCAAAAATTTTATCGATTTCATACCATTGTGCTACTTCGTCACCATGCAATGGATACGTTTTACGAAGTGGATGATCATACCAATCATCAGGCATTAAGATACGTTTCATATACGGATGTCCGCTAATGATAACACCAAACATATCATACATCTCACGCTCTGCCCAATCGGCACTTTTATAAACACCAATGACGCTTTTAAGTACTTCTTTTTCTTGAATAAAACATTTTACACGAAGGCGTTTACGCTTTGAGGTTGAAAGCAGTTGGTACAAAATCTCAAACTCACCACTTTTCGCTAACCAATCAATCGCACTGTGTTCACTTAAAAAATTATACGAAAGTTCATCTCTAAGAGTTTGCAATACGCTTACATTGTCTCTTGGGTCAATATAAATAACTAACTGCCCTCTTTGAATATAGGCTTCTTTAATCTCAAACTTTGTTTTTAAAACCGATACATCATTGGCAAAAATTTCATCCGTTTCTACATCTTCTTTAGGAATCTGGGGTGCTACAAAATAGCGGTCATTGTAATACGCTTTTTTTTGAACGTTTTGTTTATCGCTATAACTTCTCATCATACCAACCTTTTAGGAGCAAGTCTTCGTGATGCTTTTTCAGTGCGAATTTTCTTTTGCAAAAGCATCAATGCGTATTGAAGGGTTTCTGGACGAGGCGCACACCCTGGAAGATAAATATCAACAGGAACGATACGATCCGCTCCTTGAACCGTTGCATAAGTGTTAAACATTCCTCCGGTATTGGCACAGCTTCCCATACTAATGACCCATTTTGGATCAGGCATTTGATCGTACAAGCGACGCATAAATGGTGCATGTTTTTTTGTTAATGTTCCAGCAATAACAATCACATCGGCTTGTCTAGGGCTTGCTCTAAAAATTGTTCCAAAACGATCAAAGTCATAACGACTCGCACCCGTAGCCATCATCTCAATTGCACAACACGCAAGTCCATAGGTTAACGGCCACAACGAGTTACTTCTACCCCATTGAACCAGTTTATCCACTGTGGTGAGTGCCACAGGAAGCCCTGCTTCTTGAAGATAATTTATCTTATGCTGTGCCATTCGAGCGCTCCTTTTTTCCATGCATATACAAAACCTATTGTCAGAATAATCACAAATAAAATCATCTCAACAAAACCAAACATACCAAGAACTTTAAAATCAACTGCCCATGGAAACATAAAGATAATCTCTACATCAAACAAAATAAACAAAACTGCAAAGAGATAAAAGTGTGCAGAAATTTTATTGGGCTGCTTGGTTACTTCTGGTCCACACTCATAAATTGTGAGTTTAAGCTTTTCTGTATCGAGACGTGCCATACTTCGACTGACAACACGAGCCAATACAGTGATGCCATAAAATACAACTGCACCAAATGCGAGGAGGAAAAAAGCTCCAAAATAAGGATGGGCAAAATCCATATGCGACAAAGAGGTCATCATCATTCCTTCATTTTTTATACAACAAATCCATCTGAACGTTCAAACTAAACGCTCAAAAAGACCTGTTAAGATCTTAATTCATAAAACCAACAGATTTTGTATCGCCAAAAGCACCTTTAGTTTCGCGATCAATGGAGAGTTTAAAATCTTCAAACGTAAACAGTGGTTTCGCTTTTGTCGCTACCTTTAACGCTGTATTTTTGAGTACCACCTTGATTTGACCTCCTGTGAGAGGATACGAAGCAAGTTTTTCTACATCTAAACCCTCTTCGTATTGTGCATTTTCAGGTAGCAACTTTTTCCAAAGCTCTATGCGCTGTTTCAAATCAGGTTTTTCAAACGCGATTTTATAATCAAAACGACGTGAGAAAGCTGGATCTATCGTCTCTAAAAGGTTTGTTGTTGCAATAAGTAGTCCATCGAAACGTTCAATCTGTTCTAAAAAAATATTTTGCATTTGATTATGCATTTTATCAGCACTCGCTCCGCTATCAGTCGAGCGTGCACTTAAAAATTGATCCGCTTCATTTAAAAGCAATAAAGGTTCGCTTTTTGTCTTTTTACACAATTCTTTATACGTATCAAAAATATTGCGTACATTTTTTTCACTCTCACCTACATATTTTGAGAGAATTTTTGAACAATCAAAACTAAGCACTCTTTTTTTCATTGATTTTGCGAGCGAAAGAGCTGTCATCGTTTTACCAGTACCAGGAGGTCCATACAGTATGATCTTTGCATCAATACCACTACGACGCTCTTTAATACCCCATTCACGAAGCAATTTCACTACATTTTTATCGATCTGTTTAAGTAGGTTATCAAGGACTTCTTTTGTTTTAGGGTGCAAAATCACATCATCCAAGCTGGTTTTTGGATCAATCAACTCAAAAAGCTCTTGCTCACCAATGAGCATATCAAGCTTGATTTTTTTACTTTTCTTCTCTTTATTAGGATGCATAATCTTCTGCAAAATTTCTTCAGAGATAAAAAAGCTTCGTGTCACACCACCAAAAGTACTGAGCATCTCATCATAATCAATAATCAAATTTTCGATCAATTTTGAACCCTCTTCCAACAAAGAACGGTTTTTGATCTTCTCATAATCATCAACGCTAATAAGACTAATAAGCGTGTTCATATCGCGTAAGCTTTCAAATTCTCCAGCGTACTCTTCTTTAAGAAGTGCAAGAAAAATAAGCTGCTCTTTAGGATTGAGTTCATTTTCCTTAAAAATATTCTCAACAACAATCTCGTTTTGTGTTACTTTTATACGCTCAATAATGCGACTCTCTAAAAGCTCCAGCTTATTTTTCAGGCGTCCAATGCTTGGTGCATTTTCAGTAGCATTATGCTTTGTTTGGCTTAGTTTTTGATAGAGTTCGATGCGAAAAAATTGATCTTTCAAATATTCAAGATGATCTTCATATGGCGTAACATCTGGTAACACTACTTCAAGGGTTCCTTCCTCTAGTAGTTTTAAAAAAGCGGAACTTAGTGTTACTGTACTGTTCAAAAGTTCCAAATTTGACACATCCATAACTTTAGAACTTAGAAAACTGTTTTGAACAATCCACCCTTGTTCAATCAAATCTTTGACTAAAGGGAGTTGTTGCAAATGGGCATATTTTTTATCACCAAAAAGTTTGATCAAACCATCTGCAACACCCATATCAACACTGCCAAGGACGTATTCCTTGGTCATCATCTGTAAAAATTTTGCTTCGTCAATAGAACATTTCAGGTGCTCATAAATTTGTGATGTTTGAACCGTTTTACTCTCTAAAAAATCAACCAAATACTGCAATACAAAACCTTTTAATCCAAGTAAAAAAAATATAGTGTATCTTATAATGACAAGATGATGATAAAAGAACCCTTTGATTAAAAAGTTAATCTCTATTTTTTACGTAAAAATCCGCCTGCTTGTACTTTTTCCTTTAATACACGCTTTAAAACTTTACCTGTTGCATTTTTTGGAAGCTCTTCAACAAAGTAAATGTGTTTAGGTAACTTGAAATTTGCCAAATGTTTTTTAAGATACTGGCGCAATTCCATTTCTTGGAGCTCAACTCCTTCTTTTGGTTGGATAAATGCTAGAACGTCTTCATCTTTTGTTTCATCTCTAAGCCCAATAACGGCAACCGCATCAACACCTTCGTATTTATAAATAACCTCTTCAATTTCCCTTGGATAGATATTGATACCTTTTGAAATAATAAGGTCTTTTTTGCGATCAACAATGTAAATAAAACCGTCTTCATCTTTTTTACCCAAATCGCCTGTTAAGAGCCATCCATTCATAATAGTTTCATCCGTTGCATCTGCATGATTAAGATAGCCTTGCATAACACAATCACCCTTAACCATAATTTCGCCCACTTCTCCTGTTTTCACTTCCATCATCTCTTCATTCACAATTTTGACTTCATAACTTGGAAGTGGTAATCCAACAGAAAGTGCTTTTTGACGATCGAGGCGATTGACTGAAACAGCAGGTGAACACTCACTCAGACCATAGCCTTCTAAAAGCGTTGCTTTTTTAAATTTAGCGTTGAATTCATTCAAAGATTGCTCACTGAGTGGGGCACTCCCAGAAATAAAAATACGCACCTTGTTAAACCACATAAAATACCATGGAATTTTTGCCTTTAAAAGGGCATTGTAAAGCGTAGGGACTCCTAAAAAGATTGTTACTTGTTTTAGAAGTGTTTGTTTAAGAACATTCGCAAAAGGAAAAACAGAGCGAACAATTACAATGCTTGAACATGTAAACATAGGAAGAAGTACCATAATAGAGAGCGTAAATGAATGGAACATTGGTAAAAAGACAATAAAACGATCTTTTTCTGTGATTTGAAATGAGATCGAACCAGCAATAGCATTAGAAAAAAAGTTTCGATAAGAGAGCATTGCCCCTTTAGGTTTACCTGTTGTTCCTGATGTATAGACGATACACGCTAAATCATCTAAACGAGGGCTTTTTGCTAAACGTTCATGTGTCTCAAGACTTGCATCAATTTCTGTAAAACTATAATTGCGCTCATCTAAATTGTCGTATTTATCTGTCCAAACAATTTTCTCAATTTTTGTAGTATCAAGTAGATTTTTAGTCTCATTGGCGAATGAAGCCGATGAAATGAGCATACGTGCACCACAATCATTCAGAATGTATTCAAACTCCTCTTTTTTCAAAAAGGTATTTAAAGGAACAGCAATAGCACCAATTTTTGTAATGGCAAACAAGGAGACAACAAACTCTTCAGAGTTGCCAACAATCATGGCAACTCTGTCTCCGCTTCTAATCCCGCTAAATTCTAAAAAACGCGCAAAAGTATCGATGTTTTGCTTGAGCTTTGCATACGTTACTTTGCGATCATCTATAAAAATAGCTGCCTTTTTAGGGGCATTTTTGGCATTTGCCTCCATGACCTCATAAAAGTTCTGATACGGATAACTTAACATGTTTAAAACTTATATTTAAATGAAGCTGTTAAAAGATGAGCCCCTGAATCACTAAACGTTCCATAAGGTGCTGTCGTATTGCTACCAGATCTATTTGCAACTGTTCTATCTTCTTTATCATCATATAAATACGCTAGACCCATTTTTAGATTTTGAGTCACTTTATACTCAAAACCAATGGAGTACAATTTGGCATCTGAATCAGGAAGTTCAAATCCAAGAGTATTTGTAGGTACAGGTGATTTATCAATAGCGAAACCTAACATCATTTTAAGATTATCAGTACATTGGTGACTTAAACCAATACGATACGCATTAGAATCTTTCCAATTTTTTGCTATTGGACTATCAAACCCTGCTAAAGCTCTATCGTAATCAAAATCTAAATCTTTATATGATGACCAATAGGTTCGCTCAAAAACAAACTCAACGGTTGTTTTATCATACGTATATGCTGTAGCTAACGCTAAAGAAGCAGGGAGAGGGATTGTAACAGATGCACCGCCATTATAGCCACCAGCAATTAATGGATGCACCAATGTTGCATCGCCTTCAACCGTCAAATCTATTTTTGAACGATAGGTAGCTGCAAATGTTAGATCTTTGATAGGCTTATAACTAAATGCTAGGTTATAACCAAAATCAATCGAATCTCCTGTTAAATCTCGTACTGCATTGGTACCTAAACCATTAGCATTACTTTTTACTACACCATCTGTGTAAACACCACGTAATCCAAAACCTAAAGATAATTGATCATTTACAAGATAACTGACCGTTGGATTGACTTCAATGACTTTGAGTGTAAATTCTTCAGCTGTTGCTTTTGCAAAAGCTTCATCCCAACGTTTTGAAAGACCTGCAGGAGCTGTGATGGATAGACCATAACGCCAGTTTCCTACCATTGGAGAGACATAATGTAAGTTTGGCATTAAGAAATTTTCTTCTTTAGAGTCGCCACTCAACGCATTATTTTGCGCATCTGTGTATTTTACTTTTGGCAAATTAATATATGTTAATGCCATTTCTGTATAAGCACCTTGTGCCATAAAAGACATATTTGCGGGGTTATAATAACTGGCATCTGCACCATTTGCACCAGCGACATAAGCAGCACTAAGTGCTACTGAGTTTAGAGATTGCTCAGGAATGCGATACCCTGAAGCTAAAAGTGTCGCCGCACTAAGACTTAATAACGTGACTACTCTTACTGTTTGTTTCATATATTATCCTTAGAATTTTTTATTTGACAAGACTATAAAGCAGTGCAATTTCTTCTGCCCATATCGACTCATCGATTGTTTCAAGTACTAAAGGGATGTCATTCATGCGTTCGTCATTCATGATAAATTGAAATGGCTCAATTCCTAGTTTTCCTTTACCAAGAGAATCATGCCTATCAACACGAGCGCCCAAATCAGGCTTAGAATCATTCAAATGCATGCCTTTAAGATACTTAAATCCGACGATTGTAGCAAATTTTTCCATCGTTTGCCTATAAGTTTCTTCTGTTCGTATATCGTAACCAGAAGTAAATAGATGGCAGGTATCGATGCAAACCCCTACCCGTTCTTTATCAATCGAATTAGACATGAGGTAGCTTAAATGTTCCATTTTGTAACCAAGATTGCTTCCTTGCCCTGCTGTATTCTCAACAACTAATGTCACACCTTTTGTTTGACGCAACACTTCATTCATCGAAGCACTAATGAGCTCTAAACATCCTTCTTCGCTTATTTGCTTAAGATGACTTCCAGGATGAAAATTGAGCTTATCTAAGCCTAACATTTCACAACGTTTTACTTCATCGATAAACGCATTGAGTGATTTTTCACGTGCTTCAGGTTCTGGATGACCGAGATTGATCAGGTAACTATCGTGAGGTAGAACATGCTTGGGTAAAATCTGCGCAATCTCTAATTCACGTTTAAACCTATCAATTTCTTCTAGTGTTAAAGATTTTCCTTCCCATTGACGTTGATTTTTTGTAAAAAGTGCAAATGCTTTTGCTCCAATTTTTGTGGCATTAATAGGAGCATTAAATACTCCACCACTTGCACTCACGTGTGCTCCAACAAATTTCATCAAAATTCCTTTATTGTAATGGTTTTAGGCGTAGTAAAATACCGTTTTTTGTATCTCTAAATGTGAGATTTTGTCCTTCGACTTTGTAAACAAGATGGCTATTTGAAAACTCCAATTCTTGCTCAAAGCCCATACTCGTTTGTTTAAGATTTTTTTTCTCATAAATAGGCTGCTTAGCAATGATGTCTTGCATCAATCCTGCATAATGTTCTTCTTGAAAAAATTGCTGGTTAAAAGCCAACTTATCCATACATCTTCCATCCAAACAAATATTGCTGCCCATCATTTCAAGATTAAAAAGTACACTTCCTGCAGAAAAAATTTGTACATTGGTGTAGTCTTTACCTTGATTGATAAAGCCAGTATCAGAAAGTGCTATCTGTTTATTTTTAATCGTAATCACATAGGTTTCAGAAGAAGTAATCTCCTGTTTTGTTGCACAGCCACTTAAAAAAAGCGCTATCCAAAGAGTTGCATACCAAACTATTTTCATACGTGGCACTCCTTGCAAGTTCCTTTAAGTACAATACTCTTTACTTCTCCCTCGACTTTTCCCAAATCAACATCCATACAGGTAATTTGATGGCAATGTTCACAAATAAAATGGGCATGTGTTGTACTGGAGAGTTCAAAATACCATTTACGATCATCGCTTTCAAACTTATGTACAATTCCTGCTTCCTCAAACATAGCAATGTTTCGGTAGAACGTCGCTTTATCCATTATAACGTTCATTTTTTCTTTGATTTGTTCATAATTAAGGGGATGATGCGCTTCTTTTAATACCTCTAAAATAGAGGAACGCGCGGCTGTAAACTTGATGTCATGTTCTTGAAACAATGTTTTAATCTGTTCACTCATAATTGTCCTCATTAGTTAATAGTGAATGGTATCGAAAAAAGTATTAAGTCACAACTAAGTTGCATTTGATTAAGATTTCACCAAAATTATGCAACTTAGTCGCAAAGGATAGGTTATGAAATCTTTTTTCCTCTTTTTCTCTTTTCTTTTTGGTTCACTTTTAAGTGCTGCTCCAACGGTGACCGTCAGCATTCTTCCTCAAAAATACTTTGTTGAACAAATTGCAAAAGATTATGTCAATGTTAATGTCATGGTAGTTCCTGGGGCTAATCAACACACCTATGAGCCAAAACCTGCTCAAATGAAAGAGCTCGCCAAATCAGAGGCTTATTTTAGTATTGGTGATGGCTTTGAAAAAGCATGGCTTCCAAAATTTAAAAGTAGTAATCCAAAAATGCTCATGGTCGATACCGTCAAAGGTATAGAAAAAATAGCAATGGCAGAGCACCATCACGAAGATGAAAAAGCAAATTCAAAAGGAAATGTGCATCATGACCATGAAGAAGAGAGTCTTGACCCCCATGTTTGGCTTGATCCTACGTTAGTAAAAATTCAAGCTAAAAATATTTATGAAGCACTAATAGCGCTCTATCCAACACAAACCAATGAATTTACAAAAAATTATGAAGCGTTTCTTGTTTCCATAGATGCACTAGATGCAACCATCCAAAAAACACTGAGTGATATTAAAAGCCGTAAATTTATCGTCTTCCACCCTTCTTATGGCTATTTTGCAAAACGTTATAACCTAGAGCAAATTGCTATTGAAGTGAGTGGTAAAGAACCAAAGCCAAGTGAACTTGCTACTATCATCAAAGAGGCAAAAGAAGAGAATGCTAAAGTGATTTTTGTCGCTCCTCAGTTCTCACAAAAAAGCGCCGTGAGTATTGCAAAACAAATCAATGGAAAAGTTGTTCCTATTGATCCCCTTGCTTACGCTTGGAGTGAAAATCTTTTAAGTATCGCCAAAACCTTTCAATCAGAACTAAAATGATATAATCGTTTTATGCAAAACGACATTCAAATCAATCACCTCTATTTTAGTTATGATGGCGCTACTGTCTTAGAGGATATTAACCTTTCATATAACAAAAATGAATTTTTAGCCATTATTGGACCCAATGGTGGTGGTAAAAGTACATTGCTGAAGATGATGATAGGCTTGTTGGAACCAGAACGTGGCGAAGTGTTACTTTTTGGTGAAAAACCTTTACAGGTTAGTCATGAAATCGCGTATGTTCCTCAAGATACTATTGCCAATAAAGACTTCCCCATCAAAGTGATGGATGTTGTTCTTATGGGCAGACTCTCTAAATCAAAAGCCTTTGCAACGTATTCTAAAGAAGACCGAGAAATAGCACTTCGTATGCTTGAGAGAGTCGGAATGAAAGGCTTTGAAAATCAAAAAATCAATACGCTTTCTGGCGGACAACGTCAGCGCGTTTTCATTGCCCGCGCTCTTGCGTGTGAAGCAAAAATCATGTTTCTTGATGAACCAACCGCAAGTATCGACACGGCAGGTCAAATCGATATGTTTAAGCTCCTAAAATCGCTCAATGAAACCGTAGGCATTGTCATTATCAGCCATGACATCAATGTTGCTCTCAATTACGCCACCAAAGTGGTGCATGTCAATCGAACACTTTTCATGCATGATGTACCAAAAAGTCAAAATTTCAGAGTTTTTGAAAATCAAAATGAACATGTTTGTCCTGTTGAACTCATCAGCGCGACACGCTGTAATCATACACATAAAGAGCGCGCATGATCGATATATTAAACTTTGATTTTATGCAAAACGCACTTTTAGCTTCACTTTTAGTCAGTGTTATTTGCGGTGTGATTGGAACATTAACCGTTATTAACCGCATGGTTTTTATTGCAGGTGGTATTGCCCATGGTTCATACGGTGGTATTGGGTTAGCCCTCTATTTTGGCATTGCACCAATGCTTGGCGCTTCACTGTTCTCACTGTTTTTAGGAGCAATCATTGCCTATATTACTCATCAAAACAATGCAAGGCTTGATGCACTCATTGGCGTATTATGGGCATTTGGTATGGCACTGGGTATCATTATGACAGATCTTACGCCTGGCTATAATGTCGATCTTATGAGTTATCTTTTTGGTGCCATTTTATCAGTAACACAAGAAGACATTTACGGTATGAGTACCGTGCTTGTTGCAGTCCTTGCCTTTGCAATCATCTTTTACAAGCAGCTTTTAGCGATGAGCTTTGATGCGCAATTTGCTAAACTTCGTGGCATTAACGTTACACTGCTCTATTTTGCATTAGTGTTGATGGTCGCACTTGGAGTTGTCATTATTATTCGTGCAGTTGGACTGATCTTAGTTATTGCATTACTTACTATTCCACCGTATATTGCAGAAAAGTTTACCAATTCTGTAGGAGGGATGATGGTTGTTTCATCGCTTCTTTCAGCTCTATTCTGTATCGTAGGATTATATCTCTCTTATAGCTTTAACCTTAGCGGAGGAGCTTCCATCATTTTAGTTGCTACAACAACCTTTTTTGCACAACTGCTTTATAGTAAATACATCAAATCCTAGACTGCATTTTTCCGTCTGCGGTATTGTTCCATAAAGTATGAACCGAGTTCTGCAATGAGCATACCGCATAAAATCATTACCGCACCACACATTTGTGGAAAAGTTAACAATTCATTTGCGAAAAAATAACCAAAAATACCTGCACTTACAGGCTCCATCGTAAAAATAATCGCTGTTTTTGCAGCTGTGGTAAAACGCTGCATTGCTGTTTGTACCCAAAAAGCAAAGATCGTTGCAAAAATAACTGTAATCGCGATTGCATTCATAAACAACATGTCGGTTCTAGGAGGAATGATAGAACCCTCCATCACTAAACCACCCACTAATGAACATATCCCCACCATAAAAAATTGAATCGTTACGAGAAGATATACATTATGTTGTCTAGAGAGATGCCCTGTAAATACAATATGCAAAGCAAACATCATTGCACAAATAAATGCATAAAACTCTCCTAATGAGAAACCTAACTCATTATTGAGCGTTAAGAAGTAAAGTCCTACAGAAGCGACGATAGCACCAAGCGTTGAAAACATTGATGCTTTTTGTTTAAAAATAAGATAAGTCACAAAAGGAACAACAATAACACTAAGTCCTGTGATAAAGCCAACAGTTGAAGAGTACGTATATGTCAATGCAAACGTTTGAAAAGCATACCCTAAAAACATAAAAAGACCTAAAAGAGCGCCTGCTTTTAAAACCTGAAGATTAAGATAACGAAGTTGTTTAAATGAAATGAGAGCCATCAAAAGGCCTGCTAAACAAAATCTCCAAAATAAAAACGTATACACAGGTGTTTCATTCACCGCAGCTTGCACCACAAAAAAAGTACTGCCCCATGCCACAGCAACCATCAAAAGTAAAAAATCTGCACCCAATTCTCTTAATTTATGACTAATCAATACACACCTCAGCTTTGATAAAAACCGAAATTGTATCACAATGGAGTGTAGAAATACAGAGCACTTCGATCAAAAAATATACAAAAGAGAAAATTTTATTTATCTCTCTTCTAAGAACATGATATAATCAAAACTTAGTAAAATATTTTTATACTTATTTAATTTTGGAGGCTCTTTGTCATGGTGCGAAACATTAGAATTTCCCTTCTCTCAGTTCTCCTTCTCTCTTCTTTTTTAAACGCTCAAGGTAATGGTGAAGCCCTATTTAAACAATGTGCGGGTTGCCACGGAGCCGATGGACATAATAAAGCTTTTGGCAAAAGTGGTATTATCGCTGGACAAAGTGTTGAAGAACTCATGGAAAGTCTAAAATTTTACAAAGAAAGTGAATTTAAAACACATAGTACATCACTTGTTATGTCTAAGCAAGTCAAAAATATGAATATGCAAGATATTATTGATGTTGCAACGTATATCTCAAAATTAAAAAAATAACGCTTTAAAGGATGACGAATGAAGCCTTTATGCATAGCATTGCTTCTAGGACTTTCATTGCTTTCAACACATTTACAAGCAAGCACCGTTAAAGGAAAAAATTTTTACGCACAAAATTTAAAATCTGCGTGTGGTTTTAATGGTGAAATTATGGGTAAAAAACATACGGTCAAAGAATGGAAAACTTTTTATGACAATAATCAACTCTATCTTGCCATTAAAGATCTTTGCCCAAATGCTCCCTTAATTACAGAAGAGAAAGATCTAACTAATTTGTACCATTTTTTAAGTTCCTTCGCTAGTGATAGCGGTAATGTACCTTCATGTAACTAAAGGATTTTCTCGTGTAAATATATTAAAACCCTTTATCTTACTTTTATATTCTACTGCTACAATTATAGTTTACGCCATATAATGAAAGAAAGGTTTGAATGAGTCAAGCTATCGTTCACATGGAAAATGTCGATAAATATTACGGCACGTTTCATGTTCTTAAAAATATTAATTTTTCTGTTACCGAAGGTGAAATTGTTGTCATCTGTGGACCTAGTGGTAGCGGAAAATCAACTCTTATTCGCTGCATCAATAAACTTGAAGAAATTGACAATGGTGAAATCATCATTGATGGATACAATCTTTATGATAAAAAAACGAATATTAACCAAGTACGTGCCGAAACAGGTATGGTTTTTCAACACTTCAATCTTTTTCCTCACCTTACAATTCTAGAGAACATCACCATTGCACAACGAAAAGTCAAAGGTATGAGTAAACACGATGCTAATGAAGCAGCACTTAAACTGTTAGAGCGCGTAGGGCTTGTGCATAAAGCAGAAGGCTATCCTAATGAACTCAGTGGTGGTCAAAAACAGCGTGTCGCTATTGCTAGAACATTAGCGATGAAACCTAAAATCATTTTATTTGATGAGCCAACAAGTGCCCTTGATCCTGAAATGATCGGTGGTGTTTTGGATGTTATGCGTGAACTAGCTCACGAGAACTTTACCATCGTTTGTGTTACACATGAGATGGGCTTTGCCAAAGAAGTTTGTGATCGTATTGTTTTTATGGATGAAGGTGTCATTATAGAAGAAGCAACCCCTGAAGCATTTTTTGCTAATCCAAAAACTGAACGTGCTCAAAAATTTTTACAAGAAATATTAACACACTAAAAACTACATCTTTAAGGAGAGAAGGAATGAAAAAACTGTTAGCAGCATTACTCGTAATGCTAGGCATCAATGCTATGGCTGATGATATCAACCTATGGCAAAAATCAACCTTGAATAGCATCGTGCAAAAAGGTGTTTTAACTGTAGGACTAGAGCCTGGTTATATGCCTTTTGAGATGAAAGACAAACAAGGTAACATCATCGGGTTTGATGTTGATATGGCAAATGAAATGGCAAAAGCAATGGGCGTTAAGCTACAGCTTGTACCAACGGCTTGGGATGGCATTATTGCAGGTCTTTTAACAGGCAAATATGACATTATTATGTCTGGTATGACCATTACACAAGAGAGAAATCTCAAAATCAACTTTGCTGATCCTTACATCAGTGTTGGACAAACCATTCTTGCACCTAAAAAACATGCGGGCAAAAAATGGAGTGATTTGGATAAACCAGAATACACTATCGTTACAAAAATTGGTGTAACCGGTGAAATTGCAACACGTAAAATGTTTAAAAAAGCTAAAATTAGAACATTTGAAACTGAAGCAGATGCAGCACAAGAAGTACTTAACGGTAATGCAGATGGTTTAGTATATGACAAACCATACAATGCTATTTTCTTTGCTGAAAAAGGTAAAGACAAGCTTGTACACATTGACGAAGAACTCACTTATGAACCTCTAGGTTTTGCTATTCGTAAAGGTGATCCAGATTTCCTTAACTGGCTCAATAACTTCTTGAATCAAACAAAACATGATGGCACATACAAAAAAATCTATGACAGATGGTTCACAGATACTTCTTGGCAAAAAAAGGTAATGTAAGCAGTGGCTAAAGGAAAACAAAATCTTTTGCACAATAAAGCATTCGGTCACGTAGTGGCCGTTGCTTTCTATGTTGCTGTTGGGTACCTACTCTTTATGGCTGCCTCCAATATGAATTACATTTGGAAGTGGACCAGTGTTCCAAAATATTTTGCTTATGAAAAAACGGACACTGTCTCTTCACCATTAGATGGTACTGTTAGAGTTCGCGGTACAAAAGTTATTATTCAAGGGCAAGAAGACAGTAAAGAAATCGAGATTGAAAAAGGTTATGTACTTCAGGTCAAAGATGGTGATAATGTCTATGCAAATGACACTTTGGCACAGATTACCTCTATGCAAATAGGACCTTTACTCGAAGGATTAATCGTTACACTTGAGATATCAGGTTTAGCAGCAATTTTAGCTTTCTCTATAGGCTCTTTGCTTGCATTTATGCGTATTTCCAATTTCCAGTTCTTAAAAGATATTGCAACTGTTTATATTGCTATTATCAGGGGAACACCTCTTCTGGTTCAAATTTTTATTTTCTATTTTATTATTGCTACCATTTTTGAATTAGAACGCTTTTTAGCAGGCGCTATATCGTTGGGGCTCTTTTTTGGAGCTTATATCGCAGAAGTTTTACGTGGAGCTATCCAGTCTATTGATAAAGGTCAGTACGAAGCAGCGAAATCTCTTGGTATGAACTATACTCAAACAATGGTATATATTATTATGCCTCAAGCACTTAAGCGCGCACTTCCGACACTTGTTGGTGAGATGATCGCACTTGTCAAAGACTCTTCGTTAGTCTCTGTCATTTCTATTACAGATTTAACTAAAGTAGGTCGAGAAATCGTTGCAAATACCTTTTCACCTTTTGAAACATGGCTTATTATTGCAGCAGTCTATTTTTCGATTACATTCTTACTCTCAGTACTTGGACATAAAATCGAAACAAAAATGAAACAACAAGGTGGTATGTAGGCTTAGGCTTACATACTTCTCTTTATTACACTATATACTCTTTCAATTCATTCTTTAAATCTTCTAAAATTTCATGTTCTCGTTGTGTGATATAGTGAAGTATCTTTTGGCTCATCTCTCGATTAGGAAAGATACGCATACAATAACGGTATGAGTCTTTATACTCTATAACATTAATCACTTCGCCTTGTACTTCAATTCTTCTATCGCCTTCTGTTGCAACAGAAGCACTATTGAGTTCAAACTCAACAAGCACTTTAGCGCCAACAAAAATGCCATTATTATCATTACTTACAACACCTAAACCATTCATAGAGAGATCATAAAGTCTTCCGCTCGTTTGAAGATTTCCAAATTGATGTAAAAAGACTTTTGCAACAATATCAGGATGCACACGAATAAATTCTCTTTGAAGTGCTGGCATATTGAGAAGATAGATAAAATTCGTAAGAATGACTGTATTGGCTTGAAAATTGTTGTAAACAATGTCAGCTTTGAGATGTTTATTGAAATAGTTATTTTTAACGATAAAGGCTTGACCATCAAGCTTCATTGCAATTTCTTGTAATTTATCAATACGAAATGTCACATTCTCGCCCTCAATCTCAACAATGCTTGCCTCAGAACTGATCGGCACGCCCTTATAAAGATTAAGAAACACAATATTTTGTTTCTCTTCTTTCATTTGATGAAATGCATCAATAATATTGTTTGTAGGTGAAAACATCACATCATCACTAAAACTAATATCAAACGCAGCAGTAGAATTACATACTTTTGGCGTTACTTCATTTTCAATAAGATTAATAAAATGGCTTAGACAACCAATTAAAAGTTCTACTTGTAGGGGAATACCATGCTCACGTGTAAAAGAGATATAGTTCTCAATAAGATAAAACATACTGCGATTGATAAGAAAACCTATCATAATGCCATCTTCATGCATTCGAATGAAAAGATCTTCTCTTAGCTCACTGATATCATAATCACATTTGAAAAGTCCCTGATAGATGTTCAAAGCTATCTTTTTTGACTCCTCTTTTGTAATTGCTTTATCATAGCTTGAGCACAAGCAAACAAAGTAATCTACAAAAGATGCCTCAAACTCTTTTAAAAAAAGCGCAGATGTGGCCAAAAATTTCTCTTTGTCACTTTGGGAAACAGTCTCTTTTTCCATCGAAGTGTCCATAATGATGATTTGGAATTGATTATATCATTTTTTATTTAGAAGGTGTGAAATATCTAAAATAACATCGGTTCCAACATTTTTTTGCGAATTAATACGTAAAGGGATTTTAAATTCATCACAATACGCCTTAACTAAGCTCAACCCTATACCATATCCCTCTTTCGTTGTATCGACCTGATAGTAACGATCAAAGGCTAAGAAAAGCTCTGCTTCACTCATTCCCACACCATGATCTTGAATAATTAAATTCTCTTCTTCTTGAAAAATACGAATTGCTTGATGATCTTTATTATATTTCAGCGCATTATGCACCAAGTTAGAAATTACTTTTGCCAAACCATGTTTATCAGCAAATATTTCTATATGAGAAACATCATAGTTAATTTCTACGCCATCGGCCATCTCTTTTTGTTTTTCAACAACACCGCAAATAAGTTCATCAAGATAAAACTTTTCTCGCACATCTTCTTGAATCTCTTTTTTGATGTAATAATCAACCTCTTTATAAAGTGTATAAAGATCTTTACTAGCCAAGTCAATGCGACCTAATCGCTTAATCTTTTTTTCATCATCTTCTTCTGCTTGAAGCATTTGAAGATTAGCATTGATAACCGATAATGGGATATTGAGTTCATGCAGCGTATCTTTCAATAAAATATCTAAAAATCGATTCGTTTTAAAGAGTGAAGAGAGTGTATAAGAAACGATTAAATACCCTCCGATGAATGATGCTAGAACTATAGAGCCGATAACCCAGATTTTAGATTCGCCTGAATATTCCCATAAAAGAATTCCAAAAGCGGCAAGAAGACACATCGCAATGCTAAAAGCAATGATAGAGCGGATAAAAAAGATTTTATCACTACTTCTCAAAGCGATACCCAATTCCCCGAATATTTAAAATGACATCTTTTCCAAAAATTTTTTTGAGGTTATTGATATAGACTCTAATAGAACCCTCATTAATCTCCTCACTACTGCTCCAAAGACACTCATGTATCATCTCTTTGGTTACCACTTTACCTCGTTCTTTGACTAGCAAATAGAGTAGTTCAAAATCTTTAAGATTGATATCAAGCTCTTCATGCTTGTAAAAAAGGCGTTTGCGTGCCAAATTTAATTTATATACCTCATCAATAATGAGCCAATCATCCACAATGCCTTTTGCCCTGGCTAAAAGTGCTTTGATACGAAGCAGTAATTCACTTAATTCAAATGGTTTTTTAATATAATCATCTCCTCCAAGCATAAACCCTTTGGTCAGACTTTCTTGATCGTTCAATGATGTTACAAAAATGGCAGGAGTATGGTCTCCTGAGCTTCTCAGTGATTGGAGGAACTCAAAACCATTCATATCTGGAACTTTAACATCTAAGAGATAAAGATCAAACTTATGCTCAAAACATTGTTTTAAAGCCTCTTTCCCACTCTTCACTAATGTACATTCATATCCATGCTCATTTAAAAAATCTTCAAGTGTTTGAAGAAGAAGTGTATTATCTTCTAAAATGAGAATTTTATAAGACATGTTTGATACTCCAACTGAGTGTTTCGTTTGCAAACATAGGGACAACATCACCATAACTGTGTGTTACTTGAAATGGTTTTTTTTCTAAAACAACCTCTTTATAAGGGGGTTTGTAGGCATAAATTGTTTGTGCATTGTTACTCACAAATGCTTGTAACGAAGCTAATGCGTTATGTTTTTCAAATAACTCCACTAAAACTTGCAACGCAATAGGTGCAGTAAAAACACCCGCAGCACAACCACAACACTCTTTTTTATGAATAGGATGTGGCGCAGAATCACTCCCAAACATTACTTTAGGATGTGCTTCAAGAGCTACTTTTAAAAGAGCATCACGATCCTCATAGCGTTTTGCAATTGGTTTACAAAAAAGATGGGGTTGAAGCATTCCTCCAGCAACATCATCGAGAGTAATCAACAAATGATGCAACGTAATGGTTGCGTAAAGATTTTCATATTTATCTAAAAGAGCAACACTCTCTTTGGATGTTATATGTTCCATTACGATTTTCAGTTTTGGAAATGCCGATGCTAGACTTTCATAAATAGAACCAAACTCTTTTTCTCTGTCCATGACAAAGCCATTTGTTTCACCATGTACACATAAAATGAGTCCTAACTCACTCATAACTTCTAAAACAGGACGCAATGTTTCAATATCCATACTTGCTACACCGCCTTCAGAATTGGTTGTAATACCTGAAGGATAAAGCTTAAGTGCTTTGACATGTGAAGAAGCTTTTTTTAAAAACTCTCGCGTATAATCGCTGCGAAAGAAAAGTGTCATCAAAGGCTCAAACACATTATTTCCAATAGCATTTATAATGCGCTCTTTATACGCAATTGCCGCTTCAATTGTTGTAATAGGAGGAATAATATTTGGCATAATAATTCCACCTGAAAAACTATGGGCACTCAAAGGTGCAACTACTTTGAGCATGACTTCGTCACGTACATGTAAGTGCATATCTAAAGGGGAAATAAGAGTATGGGTCATTATAAATGCCTTTTTTGATTTAATTATACGATAAAATTGCACAAGCAAATACTAAAAGGGTTGAAAATGGAATATCGTTACATTGGGAAAAGTGGTCTTAGAGTTACCCCTATTTGCATGGGAACCATGAGTTTTGGCAGTTGGAGCGACAAAAAAGAGTCTTTTAAAATTCTTGATACGGCATTTGATCGCGGTATTAATTTTTTTGATACTGCTGAGCTTTACCCCGTTCCTCCCAAAGAGAGTTATGCTGGAGTTACTGAAGAAATTATCAGTGAATGGCTTGCCACAAAGCCTCGTGAAAGCATCATACTTGCGAGCAAAATCGCAGGTGCTGCAAATGGTTGGTTTGTACCCCCTATTCGCCATGGGTATACAGCAATCGATCGTTTTCACATTCAAAAAGCGATTGAAGGAAGTTTAAAACGCCTTAAAACAGACTACATCGACCTTTACCAAGTTCACTGGCCGGATGAAATTGTTCCTAAAGAAGAATCCATGCGAGCCCTCGATGAACTCGTAAAATCAGGAAAAGTACGCTACATCGGTACGTCTAACGACACCGCTTATGGACTTACCAAATCAAACACAATTTCACAGTATGAAAAACTTTCTCGCTTCGAGTCCATCCAAAATAACTTTTCTCTCCTAAACCCACGATTTTTAGATGAGCTTGCCAACGTCTGCCGTAAAGAAAAAGTTTCTCTACTTCCTTATTCTCCTATAGCGGGTGGTGTTTTAAGTGGAAAATACAATCAAGCCTTTATCGACCCAAAAACACGTTTTGGAGAATACTTGCATGCAGGAGAGCCTAGACAAAAAGCCATGTATAAGCGTTTTGTAAATGATAAAACCGTTACCGCGACAGCTAAATATATAGAAATTGCACAAAAATACGGTATGAGCCCTGTAACGCTTGCCGTGAGCTGGAGCATGCATTTTGATTTTGTGGCTTCAACGATTATTGGAGCGCGCTATGCAACACAGTTAGAAGAGAGCTTCAAAGCCTTTGAAATAAAATTAACACCTGAGATTTTAAACGAGTGTGAGAAAGTTCAAAAAGAGATTTTGTATCCAATGGGATAAGAGAGGGAGCAAAAGGCTCCCCTCTTTTCTATTAGACTTTTGATTTAACAAACTCAGGATATGCTTCCAAACCACACTCTTCAAGATCAAGTCCCACATATTCATGCTCTTCATCGCTTCTAAGACCAATCGCTTTTTTGATAATCACAAACGCAATATAAGAGACAGGGAAAGTGAAAAGCCCTGTTAATACAATGCCTTTAAGTTGTGTAAGAAGTGAAAAATCAGCAAAAAGAGCTACTGCAATTGTTCCCCATATACCATTTACTAGGTGAACAGAAAGCGCACCTACTGGATCATCAATCTGAAATTTATCAAACAGAGGAACAGCAAAAACAACCAATGCACCACCAACAGCACCAATAACGATTGGTTCCCAAAGACCTACCACATCAGCACTTGCAGTAATGGCGACGAGTCCACCAAGAGCCCCATTGAGAATCATCGTAATATCAAGTTTCTTATACTGAAAATAGACAATAAACGCTGCGATAATCGCACCAGCAAGCCCTGCTGTATTGGTATTTACAATAATAGAACCTACAAGATCTGCTTTTTCAGGACTCGATATATTAAATGCACTTCCGCCGTTAAAACCGAACCAACCAATCCAAAGAAGCATCCCACCAAGAGTGACTAAAGGTATATTAGACGCGGGAATTGCTCTAACATGCCCTTCTTTACTGTATTTTCCACGACGAGCACCTAAAACCAAGATACCAGCAAATAATGCCCACCCGCCTACAGAGTGAATGACAGTACATCCTGCAAGATCATGAACGTCTTTTAAAAATCCTCCACCCCAAATAGCATTACCAACCATAGGATAGATAAATCCACTCATTAAAACTGCAAAAATCATAAAGGGGATAATACGAATACGCTCGCTCACACCACCACTCATAATGGAGACTGTTTTACTCACAAATGCCATCTGGAAGAAAAAATAAGCATAGGCACTGTACCCTTCAACAGCAACGCCTTTTAAGAAAAAGCCACTGCCTCCAAACATAAGGTTATATCCCCAAAGCAAAAAGATAAATGAGGTAATAGCATAAAGCATCACATTGCCAGTAAGCACTGCCGAAACGTTTTTACTACGGACAAGCCCTGCTTCAAGCATGGCAAAGCCAGGAACCATGAAAATAATCAAAACGGAAGCAAAAAGGAGAAAGAAAGTGTCAATAACATATTGAATATGAGATACATCCATTACATATGCCCTTTGAGTGAAATAAAGTGTAACGGATAATTGTACAAAAAAGAGGAAAAGCCAAGTGGTTAAAATTTAATCACTTGGCTTAAATTTTAGATCGCGTCTTCGTTTTCTTCACCTGTTCTAATACGAATAATTCTTTGAATATCACTTACAAAAATCTTGCCATCGCCGATTTTACCAGTCTTTGCAGCTTCAGTAATGGTTGCAATCACTTTGTCTACATTTTCATCAGCAACAACAATGTCAAGTTTAATTTTAGGTAAAAAGTCAACCACATACTCAGCACCACGATAAAGTTCAGAGTGTCCTTGCTGTCTGCCATAACCTTTTACTTCATGCACAGTCATACCTGTTACTTCAATACTAGCAAGAGCATCTTTGACCTCTTCAAGTTTAAAAGGTTTAATAATTGCTTCGATCTTTTTCATGGTTCTCTCCTCTATATATTTCAAAATTGGGGCTATTTTACCTTAAATTATTTTAAATACGCTTTGAGAATTTTTTGTGGTTGCATTGGCATATCTCTACCATCAGTTACAACATTTTCAAGCTTATGCACAACATCCATTCCCTCAATCACTTCACCAAAAATTGTATGTCTTCCATTCAAATGTGGTGTAGGAACAGTGGTGATAAAAAATTGACTTCCATTGGTATTGCGACCTGCATTTGCCATTGCTAGGATGCCTGCTTTATTAAACATAACATTGGGTTTGAACTCATCTTCAAACGGTTGACCATAGATAGACTGCCCACCTCGACCTGTTCCAGTAGGATCGCCACCTTGAATCATAAAGTTTTTAATAATACGATGAAATGTTATGCCATCATAATACCCTTTCTTGACTAATCCTTCAAAGTTTTCACACGCTTTGGGTGCCACTTCAGGTTTAAGTGCGAACACTATCTTTCCTTGTGTTGTTTCAAACACAACTTCACTTGCTACAAGAGCACTCCAAATGCCTAAGAGTAAAACTAAAACCACTTTTTTCATTTATTGATCTCCAATGAGTTTTGTATTGCGGAATCGATACATTTTATTTTTCACTTTTTCTAATATACCTACTTTAATGAGTTGTTGAAACATATGTACAACGGTAGGTTTACTTACACCAATATTATCAATAATATCTTGATACGAACCATTAAATATCTTATTTTCATCCAAATGGTTGATGATATACTTCAAAATCTCAATCTTTTTACCACCAATAAGCGCTGCAAGTCCTTCAATAATAAAAGAACATCCTTGCAACTCTTTGTTGTGAAGTTTTGGAAGCATAACGGTGTAAATATTGCTAATCAAATCTTTAACATTGATTGGCTTCATAATAAAACCATCCACTTTCAGCGTAATCGCTTCAATCAAATAATCTGTCTCCGTAAACGCTGTTGTAATGATGACAGGAATGTCTCGGTTATACTCTTTTTTAAGTTTTTTGAGCATCTCTATGCCGTTCATTACAGGCATAACAATATCAGTGACGATAATATCTACATCTTTCTCTAATGCTATTTTAAGACCCTCTTCACCATTTGATGCAAGGTAAACCTCTTTAACAAAATCTCTTAAAATCATTTGAGTTTGCATTTGTACTGATTTTTCATCTTCAACATACAACACGACACAATCTTTTAAACTATTAAAATCCATATTATTTTTCCTCCTTCTTCTTAAGTGGTACTAAAATTGTTAGAATCGCACATTTTTCATAACGTTTGCCATTTTGGAAAATATAGGTAATGTTCGTTCCACTAATACTTCCTTTCATCTGTTTTTCAATAATCTGCTTGGACATATAAAGCCCTATACCTGTTCCTGAGGCTTTATGCTTCGTTGTAAAATAGGGTTCAAACATCCTATCTTGCACTTCTTCACTAATCCCTCCACCATTGTCTATCACACTGATAACTGCATTATTTGCTTCTTTTGTTATGACTACTTCAATGAGTTTTTCTTCTATCTCTTTTTCTTCAAGCGCATCTTTGGCATTACTAAGAAGATTCATAACTACTTGTGAAAATTCATTAGGATAGCCGCTAATTTGAATATCATTGCTACAATTTAGAAAAATCTCAATCCCTGATTTTGCGTAGTACTCTTGTATCAATTTAAGACTATATAACACTGTCTCTTTAACACTAAAATCTTCTTCGCTATGGTTTGGTTTGAAGAAATTACGAAAATCATCAATGGTACGAGACATCAGTGAGGCTAACTGAATCCCTTCATTGACCTGCTTATCAATAAATTCATCACTTAATTCTAATCCTGCCATACGCTTCATCTGAAAACTTTGAATAATAAGCACAATGGCATTCAGCGGTTGACGCCACTGATGTGCAATGTTTCCAATCATTTCGCCCATTGAAGCGAGTCTTGATTGACGAAACATGATCTGATCTTTTTGGCGACTTTGTTCAACTTCGTATTGCACTTTGAGTTCTAGATCGCGGTTCAGCTGTTGTAACTCTTGTGTTTTTGCATCAACCATTTTGGCAAGTCTGGCATGAAGTAAACGAATATTTTGTAAAAGCACAATAGCTAGAAGTGCCGCAAAAGCGATAGTACCAAGTGTAGCAACAACAATCCACTCAAAGGTATTGTCATATACTTTAGCGGTTCTAGCATATCCTTCTTTTGCACCGTCAAGATTGAGATTGATAAGACCCGTTAAATCAATATTGATCGAATAAACACTCGGATATAGTTCATTTTGCAACGTTTCTATCGCTTTTAAACCTTGTCTTGTTTCAAAATAACTAAACATTTTGAGCAAAATTCCATCTATGGTATGTATTTTCTGTTCAATTTTAGAAGTTAGGATATCATCCTCTTTTGTTTTATAGTATGGCTGACGACTTTCATGCATAAGTCCCCATGAACGCGCTAGCTTAATCAACCAGTCACTTTCATCAATTCCCAAGCTATTTTTATACTCTTGCAGTTCGATTTTAATTAAATCTTGGGCAAGAGCTATGACCACTTGTCCCTCTTTTGCGCTAATAGAGCCCTTTTCAATATCTCGAATAGTATCCAAGATATTTACGGTATAAATATCTTTGAGGTTTTCAAGACGAATGGTAGGAAGCATACGTTTGGTATATAAAATATCAAAGTTATCTTTAATACGGTTAATACTCATATGTGCAAAACTACCAATGAACAGCATACCCACAACCATAATGAGAAAAAGAAGCGTTGTCTTTTTCGCGATGGTCATCTCATCGATGCTACCCATAAAATCATTAAAAGGATTAGCGCTCATCACTTTTCCCTACAGAGTAAAAGTCATCATCCACATATTCGCTCAAATGTACACGATGCAAACATTTGCAACGCTCATCTCTGTTTTTAGAGACTGCTGTTTCATCAAGGGTTTTCGAAAAAGCCCCTAATGCTTTGATAAATTCTTCTTTTGTAAAATCACGCCCTAAACTTTTAAAGACTTCCGCAATCATACGTGCCGCAAAATATCCCTCCAAAGAGACATGTCCCAATTCTTCTTTTGGATAATATTTTCGCATCAAAATACGATAAGTCTCTACTTCATCAACTTCAGATGTCCAAGGGGAAGGAACGACTTGCGCAAAGGTAATCCCTGCTCCTTTGCCTTCTAAAAGATCAATTAAAGGTTTTGGTTCAACAAAAGAGAAAAGTCCAAACTGAACCTCTTTACGAATTTTTGTGCTCTTTCGAGCGCGTTTAATAAATTCTGCAACAGGAGTTGTTGAGCCTATCATTAAAATAACTTCTGGATTACACAATTCAATTTCATAAAGTGCATTACCTACGGAGAGTGTATTTCTCTTATAACTTCCCTCACCAACGAGTACTAAATTGCGCTTTGCAAGCGCACTCTTAACACCATTTAGCCCAGCTCTTCCATAACCATCATTCTGATAAAACAGCGCAAAACGTTTATATTTTAGATCATCAGCATAGTACTGCACGAGCTTTTCGATCTCATCAAGATCACCTGCTCTTGCATTTAAAACGATAGGGTTAGGGGGATTTCGTAAAAACTCTGCACCTGAATATGCACCCACAAAAGGAATGCGTTTTTCAATAGCAATAGGGAAAACAGCTTCTGCTACAGGTGTACCAATAATCCCAAATAAAGCAAACACTTTCTCTTTATTAATAAGCTCATGAACATTTTCAACAGCAATTTTAGGTTCATATCGATCATCTTTTGCAATGATCTCTATTTTCCTACCATTCACGCCGCCATGATCATTAAGATTTTTTAGATAGATTTCGGCACCAAGTAAAAATTCATTTCCAACGCTATTAAGCCCACCACTAAAAGGTCCACTCATGCCTAAACGTATAACATCACCTTGAAATTTAGTATTGGAGATATAGTAAGGTAGTAAAAGGGCTAATACTACAAGGAGAACTCCAAGAAGTTTACGCATTTTTTGAACTTTCATAATATTTTGTAGCTATAATATCAAGTATTTTTTATAAAAATGCTTAATTAGTAAAAAAATATTTACTTAAATAATTTTTTTCGAAAAAAGAAAAAAGAGTTAAACAATGAAATGTAAAATTTGCGATTGCGATACAAAATCTTTTAACGATCCACAGCTTAACAAACACTATTATCATTGCCTAAATTGCGATTGTATTGCACTTGATCCAACGTATTTTCTCTCTTTAGAAAAAGAAAATGCGCTTTATAACAACCATCAAAATTCACTTGAAAACAGTGGTTATGTGAAGATGTTTGAAGATTTTTTAGATTATTTTTGGGATGATCTTTCAAACAAAGAAAGATCGCTTGATTTTGGCTCAGGTCCAACACCTGTACTTAGCCAATTGCTCCACAAAAGAGGTACTTATGTCGATTGTTATGATAAGTTTTATCAACCTATAAAGTGTTTTGAAAACCAAAGTTATGATTTTATCACCTCAACGGAAGTCTTTGAGCACTTAGATGATCCACAAGCAACACTTACTCTTTTAGCGAATCATTTAAAACCTAAGGGTATCATCGCACTCATGACACTATTTCATCAAAATGAACAAGAACACTTTTTGAAATGGTGGTATCGCAGAGATCCTACGCATATTATTTTTTATACACCAAGAACACTTGAAATCTTGGCAAAAAAATGTGGATTAGCGTTGATTAAAACGGATGGAAAACGTATAGCAGTATTGCAAAAGAGATAGACAGGTAGCGATGGGTGTCGCTACCTGTGTTTTGAACTTTTTGATCTTATCGATAAGAGCGGTAGTATCTATCATCATAATCATGGTGATGATGACGTGGTGGGTAATAGTATCTTGGAGGAGGATTATCAATGTAGATCACTCTCTCTTGCACATACACAGGTTCTCTATACACTACTGTTGGTCTTGGTTCAACATAAGTTGTCGTTGTATAGGTTCTCTGTCCTCCACTAAATAAATTGCCTGCACCTTCAAGTAATGATGGTAACAAGAGCACAGCTCCCGCACCCATGAGAGCACCCTTTTCTCTATCGCCCATTGCATGAGCGCTTGTGATGCCACTTAAGACTAACACAATTGAGATCAAAACAGTTTTTACGATTTTCATTTGGGACTCCTTTGCTTTTATGAAGAAATCCTAACGCAAAATTGTGAACTCTTTGTGAAATCAATCTTTCATTTTTTCTCGTATCTCTAAAAACTCATCTAAGTGTTCAAAAAAGATATCGATCAGTTTAGGATCAAACTGCTTACCTCTCTCTTCTTTAAATAAAGCAAAGATTTTTTCATCTTCCCATGCAGGCTTGTATACCCTAGCACTCCCTAATGCGTCAAAAACATCCGCAAGTGCTGTAATACGTCCATAAATATGAATATCCTCACCACTTTTTTTATCAGGATAACCCTTGCCATCATAACGTTCATGGTGCTCTTTAGCAACAATGGCTGCCATTTTTAAAAGAGGTCTTTGCGAGTGTTGGAGCATCTCATACCCTTTCATTGCATGCGTGTCCATGATTTTGCGTTCTTCTTCATCAAATCGCCCTGGCTTATTGAGCACAGCATCAGGTATAGCAATTTTTCCTATGTCGTGCATTGGAGAAGCAAGTTTGAGCATTTCTGCTTCTTCTTCATCCAAACCATAGTGCAATGCAAGCATTTTAGAATACTCTGCGACGCGTCTAACGTGATTTCCTGTCTCACGAGACCTACTCTCACCAATAGCACCCATCGTAAAAAGAACTTCTTTTTGGGTATCTTCAATTTCATGATTGAGTGCATTAACCTCTTGTAATCCTTCTTCTATTTTTGCCTCAACTTCATCCATAGTCAAAGAAACATTGCGAGAAACTTTGATAGCAAGGAAAATAATAAAAAGAATGGTCACTATTCCTACAAAAAGCTGAATGAATCGCATCTGGTCAATAAAACCACTTGATAATTTCGAGAGAGTCTCTTCGAGAGAGACACTTACATTTTTGTTACTTTCCAATACTTTTGAAGCTTCTAAAATCGTTTTGTTTTCAATAGCTTTTGTCTGCTCGATTTTAATAGCTTTATCTGCTATGATACTCACAATTTCTCGATACTGTCGCAGATTTTCTGCTATAACATTGTTTTCTTTATGGGTTAAATCAATCAGCAGGTTAATAGGTACGAGCCATTTTTGCAATGTTGCTTCGTTACCATGTTGATAAAGTGTCTCTTTACTGTAATATCTTAAATCACTTAAGGCTTTGATTTGGTCTATACGGTTAGTTTTTAAAATATGCTCTTGAATCTCAAGACGCGCACGATTTTCTTCTGGATAGAGTGCATTAAAAATAGTGATATAATCTAATTTTTCACGTGCAAGTTTAAAAATCTCATCATACATCAACTCAATGCGATGTTCATTTGTATAGAGTTCATTCAAATAGTTTTGAATTGTTTTATCTTCGCGAATATTTAGCATCACGACACTTGCTAATAAAGAATTTTTATGCGATGAAAGTGTTTCTCTCATCACTTCAAAATTCTTTTCAAATGCCACAAATTTCGTATGAAGTTGTTCTAACTTGGCGATTTCTGTGCTTTGAGTACTTTCTCTGATAATATCGTTCATCCCTTCTTGCATCAAAAGAATAGCTGCGATACTTTCTCTAAAATTGCTATTTTCTTTGATTTGGTAGGTAATAATCGCACTAATAAAGCCCAAAAATAGCAACATCGCAATGATAATACTAAAGCTCAATTTTACTTTTGTACGAATATTCATCAACTTCCTCCTCAAAAAGAAACTATTTTATCACTTTTTGTACCCACTTCCAATAAAACCCAAAAAAGATAAATAAAAGCCCTAAACCAGAGGTAATTGCCCATAAAGGAGCACCCCACTCGAAAAGTGCACCAATCATAAATGAAACCAATGTGCACATTCCCATAAAAACCATATCGTTATAAGCTATAACACGGCCATAAAAAGCCTCATCTGTCTCATACTGCAAAAGGGTATAAGTATAGGACCATAAACTTGTTGTAAAAAGTCCACAAAAGAAAATTCCAATAAAACTCAGATAAAAATCGTACTGCAATACACCCCATGCCATAATCCCAACACCTTGAATGAGAAAAATATAAAAAAGCGTTTGAGGAGTAATGTATCGACTCAGCAAAAATTGCCCAAGGACTTGTGAACATGCACGAGAAGCATTGATAAAACCCATAACTAGGGCAACCGATAAAAGATGTTTATACTGATGGTCCGCCAAAAGGGCAATGAGTGCATCATATGCGGTTAACCCAACACTGGCATGAAGAAAAATAAGATGCATGATTTTTGGATTTTCTTTGATATAGACAAAACCACTCCAAATCATTTCTTTAACCTTCGACGCTTGTTCACTTGCAATGGAAGGAATATCTAGACCTAAAAGAAGATAAAAGCTAATACTATAAAGCATCATATCAGCAACAAACGCGCTTGTCGTACCAAAATAGTGAACATAAAATCCTGCAACTGCCATTCCAAAAGCATATGAAATAGACCAAATAATAGAATGAATTTCATTGGCAATTTTCAACTCTTCATTACTCAAAATTTTTGGCAAAAGAGACATTTCTGTTTGAAAATAGATACTCCCAGTCCCCATACGAATAAAAATAAGCCCCAATAAAATCCAAAGTGCATCCAAAGAATGAATAAAGATTAGCCAAAAAACGGTAATGATCTCAATAGCCGTCAAAAAGAGCATAAACTTTTTAGTATCAACTTTATCAATAATCGCACCACTAAAAGGTGCTAAAAGCATAGAGGGTAAAAACGTCAATGCTGCTGCTGCACTTAGTGCCCATACAGGGGCGTTTAGTTGAATTAATAAGGTGTAAATTCCCATGTGACTAAACCACGCACCAAAATAACTAATCAACTGAACAATACTTAAACGACGAAGCGTTGTGTTGTCTTTCAACAACTCAACATACTGTTTCATTTCTGCTCCTAATTTCTTTCATTGCCATTGTAGCGCTTTTCATTGAAACTTTTTTTATGCTAAAATGCACGTTTAACTCATAAACCTAATAAAACAAGGGGCCTCCATATGAAGATTTCGACTCGGATTTTAATCTCCCTTATACTATCTTTGATAGTGTTAGGAGCCTGTATTATTGGTGTGGCCTACAGCAACACAAAAAATAATGCACGTATGTTCATCGAAGAATATGAAAAAAGCGCTTATGCTTTTCACGAAAATGAACTCAAAACCATTATGGATATCATGAAGCAAACAGCAGAATCTATCTATAAAACACAAAAAGCAAAGGGTGTCAGTGATGAAAAGATCCAAGAAGCGATCTTAGATAAGTTTAATGACCTACGCTTTTTCGACGACAAAGAAGGGTATATTTTTGTCTATAAATATGATGGAACATCTGTTTTATTCCCTACCAATAAAACACAAGAGGGAAAAAATTTAATCACGGTAAAAGACAGTAATGGTGTTTTCCTCATTAAAGAATTGATTGAAGCTGCTAAAAAAGGTGGTGGTCTTGTTAAGTATCATTTTCCAAAAACAAAAGATGGTAAGCCATTTCCAAAGTTCTCTTATGCCCTCTCCTTTGAGCCTTATAACTGGATGATGGGTACAGGCATCTATGTAGATAATGTTGAAGAAGAGGTTGCACATCTTCAAAAAAATATTGATGAAAATACAGCTTCTCAAATCCAATCTTTCCTTGCGATCTCTGTAGTATTATTGCTCTTAAGCCTCGGTGCGACTTTTGTGATTATTTCAAAAACGATCTCAAAACCACTTAATGATCTTATTGCAAGAGCCGATAACCTCTCAAGCGGTGATGGTGATCTTACACGTAAGCTTGAAGTCATTGGCAATGATGAAATTGCAGTTGCAAGCAGTAGCATTAATCGCTTTATCGAGAAAGTACGTATCTTAATCAGTGAAGCAAAAAACCTTTCCAATGAAAACTCGTCTATTTCTCATGAACTCTCTTCAACATCGCTTGAAGTTGGACGCGCTGTAGAAACTTCTATGCAAATTGTGGGAAATACAACGAACAAAGCATTTACCTTAAAAGATGAACTGACAGAAGGTATTAGTGAGGCTAAAGAAGGAAAAACCGAACTCATTAAAGCCAATGATTTCCTCAAAGATGCAAATAACGCCATTTTAGAACTTACAAAAGACATTCAAAGCAGTGCCGCTACAGAGATTGAGTTGGCGCATCGTATACAGCAACTGAGTTCAGATGCTACTCAAGTTAAAGACATTTTAGTAGTTATTGGCGATATTGCTGATCAAACCAATTTGCTTGCTCTTAACGCGGCAATTGAAGCAGCACGTGCGGGTGAACATGGACGAGGATTTGCAGTTGTTGCCGATGAAGTACGAAAACTTGCAGAACGTACACAAAAAAGTCTTCAAGAGATCAATGCTACGATCAATGTTATCGTTCAAGCCATTGTTGATAGTAGTGATCAAATGACCTCTAACTCTAAAAAAGTTGAATCTTTAGCAACCACGGCATGTGATGTTGAAACGAAGATCAACAACATGTTCCAAGTGATGAATAATGCCACAACTCTTTCCGATAAAACAACTGAAAATTACCTCAAAACAGGCTTGGATATTGAGTCAATGATTAAAGACGTTAACCAAATTAACGACATTTCAAGTCAAAATGCACGCAGTGTTGAAGAGATAGCAAGTGCAGCAGAACACCTTAGCCGTATGACTGAAACACTCAACCTCAAACTCTCTGAGTTTAGAACGTAAAGACTGCTTTTATAAGGATTTAGCTTTGTTTGCTAAATCCTTACATTTCATACTATATTCTTAGCTTTTGCCAAAAAATGTTCCTTTTTTTCATGACTTTTCTTCCTCAACTATTTTATTCCTGACGATTTTAATCGCATTGGGTGCTATTTGTGTTACAATAAGTACCAATAGCCTTACAGGAGGAAACTATGAAAATCTCAACGCGGATTTTAGTCTCACTTATCCTATCTTTGCTTATATTAGGCGGTTGTTTAATTGGGATCTCATCGACCAATACGAAACACAATGCAGAGATTTTTATAAGTGATTATGAAAAGAGTGCTTACTCTTTTTATGAGAATGAACTCAAAACCATTATGGAAATCATGCAACAAACTGCTAGTGCGATCTATAAAGCTGAAAAAGCCAAAGGCACACCTGATGAAAAAATAAAAGAGATGATCGTCTCTCAACTCGATGGATTACGCTTTTTCGACGACAAAAGTGGTTATTTATTCATCTATGAGCCTGATGGAACAAACGTTATGCTCCCAACCAATAAATCGCTTCAAGGAAAAAACCTAAGTCACCTCAAAGATAGCAATGGTGTCTTCTTTGTAAAAGAACTTATAGAAACTGCTCAAAAAGGTGGCGGGCTTGTTAAATACTTCTTCCCTAAAGTGAAAGATGGACAACCTTTCTTAAAATATGCCTACTCAATTCCGTTTGAGCCTTATAAATGGACATTAGGAACAGGTATCTATGTCGATAACGTTGAAGCAGAAGTAGGAAAACTCAAAACACAAATTTCAGACAATGTTACATCACAAATCCGCTCTTTCTTACTTATCTCTTTGGTCTTAGTTATTTTAAGTATTGCGGCAACTGCCTTTATCATTAAAAAAACGATTTCTAGTCCACTCAATGATCTTATCGATAAAGCCGACAATCTCTCAAGTGGTGATGGCGATCTTACACGTAAGCTTGAAGTCATTGGCAGTGATGAAATTGCACAAGCCAGTACAAGTATTAATCGCTTTATAGAGAAAGTACGCATCTTAATCAGTGAAGCAAAAAACCTTTCCAACGAAAACTCGTCTATTTCTCATGAACTCTCTTCTACATCGCTTGAAGTTGGACGTGCTGTAGAAACCTCTATGCAAATTGTAGGAAATACAACAAGCAAAGCATCTACCCTCAAAACGGAGATGAATACGGGAATGGGTGAAGCTAAAGCGGGTAAAGAAGAGCTTATTAAAGCAAATGGCTATCTTAAAGAAGCAAACAGTGCGATTTTGGAGCTTACAAAAGACATTCAAAGCAGTGCCGCTACAGAAATCGAACTGGCTAGAAAAATCCAACAGCTCAGTCACGATGCAGAACAGGTCAAAGAAGTTTTGGTGGTTATTGGCGATATTGCCGATCAAACCAATTTGCTTGCTCTTAACGCGGCGATTGAAGCAGCACGTGCGGGTGAACATGGACGTGGTTTTGCTGTTGTTGCCGATGAAGTACGAAAGCTCGCAGAGCGTACACAAAAAAGTCTTCAAGAGATCAATGCTACGATCAATGTTATCGTTCAAGCTATTGTTGATAGTAGTGATCAAATGACGTCTAACTCTAAAAAAGTTGAATCTTTAGCAACCACAGCATGTGATGTTGAAACAAAGATTAACAATATGTTCCAAGTGATGAATAATGCAACAAAAGTTTCTGACAAAACAGCCGAGAATTATCTCAAAACTGGTTCAGATATAGAATCAATGATCGATGATGTGAGTCGTATTAACGACATTTCAAGTCAAAATGCACGCAGTGTTGAAGAGATAGCAAGTGCAGCAGAACACCTTAGCCGTATGACTGAAACACTCAACCTAAAACTCTCTGAGTTTAGAACATGATGGATTTGTATTGATGAATGCTGATTTTTCGATTGTTTCAACTGCTATTTTATTGATGTTTGTTATTGATCCTTTTGGAGCCGTTCCTGTCATTCTCTCCATCCTAAAAGATGTGGACATCGCGCGAAGACGGCTCATTATTCTTCGAGAAATGATCTTTGGACTTGCTATTTTGATGCTCTTCCTTTTTGGGGGAGAGCTCTTTTTAAATATCTTCCATCTTGAAACAGAAGCGGTACGTATCGCAGGAGCTGTTATCTTTTTTGTAATAGGCATTAAGATGATTTTCCCAGGAGAGGAAGGAAGCAGTGCACTTTATGGCTCAGCCAAAGAGCCTTTTATGGTGCCCATTGCCATGCCACTCATTGCAGGACCTTCAACACTTGCAACCCTTTTAGTTTTAGGTAAATCACATACCAATGCCATGGGAAGTCTTTTTATTGCTCTCATTTTAGCATGGCTTATTTCCGCACTCATTATGTACCTCTCTCCTATTTTGTACAAACTGTTACGAGAAAAAGGGCTTTCCGCACTTGAGCGCTTGATGGGAATGCTCCTTTTGATGATGTCAGTGCAAATGTTTATTGATGGTGTCAGAGGACTTGTTCATACTTTCTAACATCAAATATAAAGGATTTAGCTATTTAACCAAATCCTTATATTCGTGTTTAAAATGCTGCACTTTAGGCGAAACAACAAAAACACAATACCCTTGTGTTGGATTATTTTTGAAGTAGTCTTGATGGTACGCTTCTGCTTTGTAAAAAACCTCTAAAGGTTTCACTTCCGTCACAATCGGTTTGATAAATTTGGAAGAAAATGTTTTCATAGATGCTTGTGCTTGCTCTTTTTGTTTTTCATCATGATAAAAAATAACAGAGCGATACTGTGTCCCTATGTCATTTCCTTGTCGGTTAAGTGTTGTGGGATCATGGATTAACCAAAAAATTTTAAGTAACTCTTCATAAGAGATAATCATTGGATCGAATGTAATTTGAACAACCTCAGCATGACCTGTTGTACCACTACACACCTGCTCATACGTTGGATTTTTTACTTCACCACCTGCGTAGCCACTCACGACATCTAAAACACCTCTTGTCTCTTCAAAAACTGCCTCCAAACACCAAAAACAGCCCCCACCAAAGGTTGCTACTTCTTGTTTCATTGATGCCTCCTTCGCACTTACTTCGTTTATAAAACCTATGAACAATAGAGCCAAAAAGAGTATTCTTTTCATCATAAACTCCTTTTTTGTGCGATTATAGCATGCTCATATAAAAGCCACTCTGTGCCGTTTTGAGTAATTTAATTATGTTATAATAAACAAAAAAATAGGGGTAACCTCAATGAAAAAAATCCCCTCACTGCAAGTAACGCAAAACAACGAAAGTTTTAATGTTATATTGCAGGGGACATGGGTAAAAGAATCAATTCAAAAACTCGAACCAGCATTAAGTGCACTTACATGCAAACCAAATACGCACTACACGTTTGATCTCTCTGGCATTAGTGAATTTGACACACATGGAATTATGCTAATTTTGCACTATGTTAAAAAATTTGAGGCACTGCAATGTTCAATCAACAAAGTAGGAGCCAATGAATCGTTAGAAAAACTGCTCACTATTTGTGAGCAACACTACCCACAAGAAAAAATCGTTGAAAAAAAAGAGATTTTTTTGCTCTCATACCTTGAAAATGTTGGCAAGGATATGTTTCAAGGGTATAAAACGCTCTCTTCTTTCTTTTCATTTACAGGTGAACTTACGCATTACGTAATTGCTGCTTTTTTAAAACCTTTAAATATTCGTCTTAAAGCAACACTGTATCATATTGAACAAAGCGGTGCTGGGGCATTACCTATTATTTTACTGACCTCTTTTCTCATCGGAATTGTTATTGCCTATCAAGGTGCAACACAACTTGAAAAATTTGGTGCTAATATCTTCATCGTTGAGATGGTAACTATTTCTGCAGTACGTGAGCTTGCACCTCTTCTAACCGCTATTGTTGTTGCCGGACGAAGCTCTTCCGCCTATACCGCACAAATCGGCGTTATGAAAATTACTGATGAAGTCGATGCAATGAGTGCTATGGGTTTTTCACCATGGAATTTTTTAGTTTTACCACGTCTTTTTGCACTTATTCTCTCTTTACCTCTTTTAGTTTTTTTTGCCGATGTCGTTTCCGTTTTTGGAGGTATGGTTATCGCTAGTACAAAATTGGATGTTAGCTTTGTGGAATTTATCGACCGTATTAAACAAACGGTGGCACTAAAGCATCTTATCATCGGGCTGATCAAAGCTCCTATTTTTGGCTGTATTATTGCAACGATTGGCTGTTTTCGTGGATTTCAAATCGATAGTAGTACTGAAAGTGTTGGTAAATACACAACCATCAGTGTGGTTAATGCCATTTTTTGGGTTATCGCCATTGATGCTATTATTTCTGTACTGCTTACGGAGCTTGGATTATGAAAAACCATGTGATGATCGAAGCCAGAGACGTTGTAACACGTTTTGGCAAACATGTTATTCACGATGGTGTGAGTTTCAAAATCCACAAAGGTGAAATTTTTGGACTTCTTGGTGGTAGTGGTAGTGGTAAAACAACCCTGCTTCGCGAAATGATTATGCTCCAAAAAACAAGTGCAGGTGCAATGCTTGTTTTAGGAACTAACGTTATGACAACATCCTCCAAGATGGCTCAAAAACTCAGGCAAAAATGGGGTGTGCTCTTTCAATTTGGCGCTCTTTTTACCTCTTTAACCATATTGGAAAATGTGGCTGTTGCGATGAAAGAGTACACCAATCTTCCTGATTGGTTGATCGAAGAATCTGCGTTGATGAAACTCTCTATGGTTGGGCTTCCCCCAAAAGTGGCAAATATGTACCCTTCTGAACTGAGTGGTGGTATGAAAAAACGAGCGGGGCTTGCACGTGCTCTTGCGCTTGATCCAAAGCTTCTTTTTTTAGATGAGCCTACTTCTGGTCTTGATCCACAAAGTGCGAGAGCTTTTGATGAACTGATTGTAACACTGCGTGATACATTGGGTATTACCGTAGTTATGGTCACACACGATAAAGACACCATTGCAAATGTACTCGATCGATTTGTGATTTTAGGTAATAAAAAAGTACAATTTGAAGGCACTATGGACGTTTTAAAACAGACAACTGACAACGAATTAAAAAAATTTTTAAGTTGAGGGAAAAATGGAAAATAGGCTAAGTTATATTTTAGTAGGAGCATTTGTTTTTGTATTGCTCATTGGAGGTGTTTTTTCCATTCTGTGGCTTGGAAATTATTCTGATGAGGGTACTTTTAAATTTTACAAAGTTGCAACCAAAGAGTCTGTATCGGGGCTCAATGAAAAAGCACCTGTTAAACTTAGAGGTGTACAAATCGGTGAAGTTCGTACTATTACCATCAACCCTAAAAATGCAGAAGAAGTTTTAGTCCTTATTCGGGTTCAAGATGATGCACCTATTAAAGAAGATACCTATGCGACGATTGAAGCCCAAGGCATTACAGGACTTAGCTTTATTCAATTGCAAGGCGGAACTAATGAAGCGAAAGATCTCAAAACCAGTGGTAAAGCAGAAGAATATGGTATTATTTATTCTCGCCCATCGACATTTTCAAGACTCGATAAAACCATTACATCGCTAAGTCAAAAAGCAGAGATGATTTTTGCTCGAGCTGAATCCATTATGAGTGAAAAAAACGTTAAAAATCTTGAAATTATTATTGAGAATAGCGCGAAAATTGCTGAATCTACCAGCAAAACGATGTCGAACATCGAAGCCCAAAATAAAGAAATTAACCAGCTTTTACATGAAGCAACGGCAGCGGCTCGTGGCGTTAAAGAGATGTCTTATTCGTTTAGAACGGCTATTGATGATACGGGTGTTGATACAATGAATAAAGTAAGAGAAGCCTCCAAAAGTGTTTCAACTGTTATGGGAGGACTCAATCAAAAAATTGAAAAAGGCGCATTTGACGTAGATCTCTTGGTAAAAGAAAATCTGATGCCATTACAGAAAACACTCCAAGAGCTGCATATACTTCTTAATGAAACAAAAGACTTAGTCACCAATCTAAAAGATAGCCCAAGTGATCTTCTCTTTAAAGAAGAGACTATTCAACCTGCTCCAAATGAACGATAAAGGAAATAGAATGAAACAGACCATCCTTGCAATTTTGACCTTAATGCTCCTTAGCGGTTGTAGCGTTAAAGAGACCTCTTTAAAGCCTTACAGCTATACATTAGAGCCAATGCTCAAATTAGAGCGTTTTAGTGAACATAACAAAGACGTTCTCAAGGTTGCTTACATTGATGCTCCAAGTGGGCTCAATACAAGGGCGATCTTATACAAAAAAGATGGTGCGATGCAACCTTACAAATACGGAACATGGAGTGAAACACCTCCATTAAAACTACAACATCTCATCACAGAAGCACTCATGGATCAACACCATTTTAGCTCCGTTATCGCAGGTACTTCTATGGCATCAAACAACCTTGTGCTAGAGCCCATCCTTCAAAATTTTGAAGAGGTTTTCCGTGAAGATGGCAGCTCATACGTGTATGTGAGCCTTCGTTTTCGAGTTGTTGAGATTAAAAGTGGAGAAGTGTTAGGCAGTGTTAAACTCTCTTCTAAAAAAGATGTAACAAATACTAACGGTGCAGCAGGTACGGTTGAAGCGTTCAATGCAGCTACCGCTGAAGTCATCAAAAGCTTATCTTTGTGGATCAATGAGGTACGCAAATAAACCATGAAAAAAATCTTCTTTCTCTGGCTCTTTTTATGCTCAATACTTTTGGCAAAAGCAGACTTTAGCGAAATGAGCACTGAAGAGCTCATTGCACTTATCGGTTATGTTGACCAGAGCAAAGAAGAACGCTTTTATCAAGAACTGGATAAACGAGTTGGACAGATGAGCGAAGAACAAAAGGCACTTTACGAAGATGATAAAAAAAGGAGAGACCATGCCAAAAACTAAACTTCTCCTTTTAGAAGATGACCTCAATCTCAGCGAAACCGTATGTGAATTTCTAGAATCCAAAGGGTATGATGTTACACCTGTATACGACGGAGAAGAAGCAGAAACACTCATCTATGAGCATCAATTTGATCTTTTTTTGCTCGATGTCAATGTTCCTTCACTGAACGGTTTTACACTTCTTTCTACCATTCGCAAAGAAGGCAATACAACTCCTGCTATCTTTCTCACCTCACTCAATGCTATTGAAGATTTGGAACACGGATATGAGAGTGGCTGCGATGACTATTTGCGCAAACCGTTTGCACTAAAAGAGCTGCTCTTTCGTATTGAAACCATTTTAAAACGTGAGTTTTTTCATGCTCCAAGCCCTAAAATACGCATTGATGAAGGTATAGAGTATGACTCACTTAATAACCAATTGTTAGTTCACAATCACGCAGTACAACTTCAAAATAAAGAGGCAAAACTACTCAAACTCTTTTTACAAAAGAAAAATGAGATTATCAACCACGAAATGATAATGGCGCACTTATGGGAATATGATGAACAAGGCAGTGACGATACTCTTCGCACATATATAAAAAATCTTCGTAAAATCATGGGGAAAGACCGCATTGTTAGCATTAAAAAACTGGGATATAAATTTACGATCGCGTGAGAAGAAAACGCTTCGGTCGTTTTTACTTCTCTATGCTTTTTTAACCCTACTCATTTTAGCATTTGTCGCATTTTTGTATTATGGCTTGGAGCGCGATTTGATGCTTCAACACCAAAGAGAGACACTCTCCAACCTAACAAATGAACAAATTGCTAAACTCAAAGCACTCCATATTAATTTTGACAAAGACCAAACGTATCCAAGGGATGAACGTTTTAATTCAGCTATTTATGATAGTAGCCTCAAGCAAATCTTCTCAACATTAAAGGCTAAAAAAGTCAATCTTTATGAAGATATTTACCTCAAAAACAATTATATTTACTTTATTAAAGAGTTAGAATCTTACTATTTGGGTGCACGCTACATTGTTATTGAAGTGCCTGAGCCATCTTCGTGGGACAAAAAAGTACTTCGAAAACTGTTAGGGTATGGCGCATTAATTTTCACTGTTTTAGTAGTTATCGGTTATTTCTTACTCAATCTATTACTTCGTCCTATGAAAGACACTATCGCACTTTTAGATCGTTTTATTAAAGATACTACCCATGAGCTCAATACGCCTGTAAATGCTATCCTTACCAACATTGAAATGATTGATGAACAATCCCTAGATGAAAGTCTTCTCAAAAAAATAAGGCGTATTACTATTGCCTCTAAGACCATTTCAAATCTTTATGATGATTTAACCTACTTGGTACTGTCTCACCAAATTCTCTCTCAAGATGTAGAAATTGATCTGAAAGTTCTCATTGAAGAGCGATTAGAGTATTTTTCACTTCTATTTGAATCAAAAAAGATTGAGCTTTTTACCGAACTTGCAGAGGGTGTTGTACTGACCATTGATCGTAAAAAAATGGCAAAATTAATCGACAATATTCTCTCTAATGCTATCAAATACAACAAAATAGGTGGTACAATCCATATAAAGCTCACTCAACATGAGATTGAAATTAAAGATAGTGGAAGAGGCATCGAAAAAAGTAAGATCAATCAAGTTTTTGAGCGCTATTCGCGTTTTGATAGAAGTGTTGGAGGCTTTGGCATTGGACTTAGCATCGTTGCATCCATCGCTAAAGAGTATAACTTACATATCAAAATAGACTCTATTTTATCACAGGGAACAACGGTGAGAATTTCATGGTAAAAATAGCCCTTTACTGTATCCTTTTAACTTCATTCATCTATGCCAAAACGGGTGTTTATGAAAAAAATTGTATTCCATGTCATGAAGATATGGCAGTTAAAATTGATAAATTTTTTTATCGTTACTTACTCAAATACAGCAGTGAAGTCGAAGTGAAAAATGCGATGAAAAGTTACCTCAAAAACCCTAAAGCTGAGAATTCTATCTTAGTTGATGGACTTATTAACCGCTTTGGAGTCAAGAAAAAAACAACGCTCAATGATGAGCAACTTCAAGAAGCACTCGATACTTATTGGGAGCAATACCAAGTTTTTGATAAATTAAAATAATTACTTTTTTATTTCACGATAAATTCACTTTTAATCTATATAATTCTTCTATTATTCTTATAAGGAGTTACAATGAAAAAGGTATTGTTTTTGGCAAGTCTTGTATGGGCTACATCTATTTTTGCAGCAGATGGTGAAACACTGTTTAAAACATGTGCAACCTGTCATGGTGCAAAAGCAGAAAAAGCAGCTCTTAACAAATCTCAAATCATTGCGGGATGGGATGCTGCTAAAATTACAGCTGCACTTAATGGATATAAAGATGGCACATATGGTGGTCCATTAAAGGGTACAATGACACCACAAGTTAAAAACCTCAGCGCTGATGATATTAAGGCACTTGCTACTTATATCTCAAGCATCAAATAATCTTTAGTGAGGGACTTAAAGTCCCTTCACTAACTCTACTAAACACTATTAAAATATCTAGCTTTTTGCCTTTTGTTCTTTTACTTCTCTTCTTCTTGCATGCAAGATAAATTCTGTGTATCCATTTGGTTGGTTTCTTCCTTTAAAAACAAGATCTAGCGCCGCTTTATATGCTATGCTTTGCTCAAAATGACCTGCCATAGGGCTATAATGTTTATCGTTGCTATTTTGTTTATCAACGACTGTTGCCATTTTTTCAAATGCATGTTTGACCTCTTCTTGTGTTACGATACCATGATGCAACCAGTTTGCAAGATGTTGACTTGAAATCCTAAGCGTTGCTCTATCTTCCATCAACTCAACATTGTTGATGTCTGGTACTTTAGAACATCCAATACCTTGATCAATCCAACGAACAACATAACCTAAGATACTTTGTATATTATTTTCAATCTCTTGCGTGATCTCTTCTTTACTTAATGTATTCTGGAGCATTGGTGGTGTTAAAATAGCATCAATACTTACTTTAGGACGCTTTGCAATCTCTTCAAGTACATTTTGTACATTTACAGAATGATAATGCAACGCATGAAGTGTTGCTGCTGTTGGAGAAGGTACCCACGCTGTTGTTGCTCCTGCTTTTGGATGAGCGATCTTTGTTTCCACCATCTTCTTCATCAAATCAGGCATCGTCCACATTCCCTTACCAATTTGAGCCTTCCCTTTAAATCCCATGCTCAAGCCAACATCAACATTGTGGTCTTCATATGCTTTTAGCCATATCTCTTTTTTCATCGCTTCTTTAGGAACAACCACTCCTAGTTCCATACACGAGTGAATTTCATCACCTGTACGATCTAAAAAGCCTGTATTGATAAAAAATACTCTTTCTTTAGCTTGTTGAATCGTTGCTTCTAAATTAATTGTTGTACGTCGCTCTTCATCCATAATTCCCATTTTAATGGTATGTCGCGGCAATGCCAATACATCTTCTACGCGTCCAAACAGAGTGTTGATAAAAGCTACTTCTTCAGGGCCATGGCATTTTGGTTTAACGATATAGACACTTCCATTAACACTATTGCGATTCCCTTCTGTTTTTCTAAGATCATGTATAGCACACAGCGTTGTTACAAAAGCATCTAAAAAACCTTCAGGGATTTCTTTATCGTGAAAGGTAACCGCGTCAGTGTACATATGTATTCCGACATTACGTATCAATAACAGTACCCTTCCCTTTAAACTAAATGGTTCACCTTTTGGTGAGGTGAATGTTTTGTCAGGGTTTAATACACGATGTATTGTCTTGCCTTTATTTTCAAAAGAGGCAGACAAATCACCTTTCATTAATCCATTCCAGTTTCGATAAATCGTTACTTTATCTTCTGCATCTACCACCGCTACTGAATCTTCACAATCTTGAATAGCGCTGAGTGCTGACTCGATAATAACATCCTTAATTCCCGACGGATGACTTTGTCCAATGAGGCTACACTTATCAATCTGAATTTCCACATGTAGACCATTGTTTTTCAGTAAAAGAGAGCTTATTTTATTTTCATTAAGAGTGTAACCTACAAATTTTTCAGGCTCTTTAAGCTCTACGATCTCATGGTCAGAAAGAGTGCCATAGAGCTTTCCTTCTTGAAGTATAAAGCCATGAAGATCGGCATAAGAATGTCCTTTTAATGGTGCAACTTGATCTAAAAAAGCAAATGCTAACTCAAAAACTTTTTTACCACGTTCAGGATTATAATGCTCTTTTTTTTGATAAGGCTCAACCTCATCAATCATATCTGTTCCATAGAAAACATCAAATAAACTTCCCCATCTTGCATTTGCTGCATTGAGCGCATAACGTGCATTATCCGCTGGTACAACCAATTGCGGTGCTGCAACATGCGAGATTTCAGGATCAAGGTGTAGCGTTGTAATGGTCTCTTTGGTAGGCACGTCAACTAAATAACCTATTTCTTTTAAAAAATTGCGATGTTCTTCTAACGTAAAAGGTTCTGTTCGATGAGCTAAATACCACGCATCAAGTTTTTCTTGAAAAACATCACGCTTCTCTAAAAGAGTCTTATTGATAGGAGAAAGTTCATGAAGTGTTTTTTCAAATCCATTCCAAAACTGTTCAAGACTTACACCCGTATGAGGAAGTGCCTCATTGGCTATAAAATGGTATAAAGCGGCATTAATTTTAAGTGTTCCAACGGTAATTGTTTGAGGCATACATGAACTCCTTTTTTAGTTTTTTAGACTTTTTGATTATATTATACAAAAAGTCTAAAAGAAAGAGTATCATGTCAATATGATAATAAGCTGATTTTTTTGAAGAACTTTTGAGTTTTAATAGATTATTTTAAAATCGGTTTTGCCTAAATAAAAATCTTTATGAGACAAAATCCCCACACTACGACAAAAATTACAATACTTAAAAAAACAACTGCACTACCAGCATCTTTTGCACGTCCTGCCATTTCATGGTACTCTAAAGTTACCAAATCCGTTACACGCTCAATCGCACTGTTCATTGCTTCCGCTAAAGGCATTCCCATGAGGGCAATAAACATTAAAAGCTTATATGAAAGTTCTAATGGAACGAAAAAAATCACTGGTAACAAGCATGCAACAATGATAAGCTCTACACGAAAAGAAGTTTCATTCGCAGTAATATCTCTTAATCCTTTTAGTGCATACGTTGTATTTTTAAAAAAATGATATTTTGGTTGATTTCTCACATTAAGCCTTTACTTTTTTTGGTATATTAGTATATCTTTTGTCTGATCATATAGCGCTGTTTGTACGCCCATGACACCTAAAATGGTGTGAAAAAGATTGTCATGTGAGTACTCTTCTCCAGCTTTTTGTCGCACTGTTTGCACATCAATTCGCTCTTTGCTTTTCTCACCAAACCACATCAATGCCCCTACATGCGTCTGTTCATCTGGTGCCATAAAGTAGGGTATTCCATGCAAATAAAGCCCTTTCTCACCTAATGATTCTCCATGATCTGCCATATAAATCATTGCTGTTTGAAAGTTTTTGTCATTTTGTTTTAAAAAGGCAATAGTCTTTGATAGAAAATAATCGGTATATAAAATAACATTATCGTATGCATTGCCAATCTCTTCTGATGTACATTTTTCTACTTGATTCGTTTGACATACTGGTGTAAATTTTTCAAAGTTTTTAGGATAACGTTTATAATACGCAGGTCCATGGTTACCCATTTGGTGAAGAACGATCACAACATCACCTTTTTGAGCATCCACATACTCCTGTAATCCTACTAGCATCCCCTCATCACGGCACTCCTCATCACATAGCGTATTATTTTGAGACGATCGATAATCTTGATAAGCAACGCGTAATGCAACTCCTTTAGAGTCCGAATTATTATCTCTCCATAGTACACTTGCACCACTGCGCTTCACTATGTCAAGAACATTTTCAGTTGCTTTCGCCTCTTTATCACTGTAATTTTTGCGCTCTAGCATGGAAAACATACATGGAACGGAAATAGCGGTTGATGTTCCACACGAATAAACCTTAGAAAAGTTAACAATCTCTTCTTTTTCTAACAACGGATTGGTTTGTCTTTCATATCCATTCAGAGAAAAACGATTAGCGCGTGCAGCTTCACCTACAACAACAATCGTCAATTTTCGCCCCCCATTTTCCGCTCTTTTCGCATCTAAGCCAATCTGTTTGAGGGTTGTCTCTTTTTTATAGAATGTATTGTAGATATATTTACCAGTTGAATACAGACAAAACGTTGGATTTGTATAGTAACGAAGAGGCTTATTTTCTCTAAAAAATGAGGTGTAAAAACGATTGAATGAAAAAAGCATAACAAGACTGATAAGAATCATAAGGGCAATGCATTTTGTTTTGCCCCAAACTTCTTCTTTAAAACTTCCATACGCAACAGGAACACGATAAATCAGTAATGAAGGAAGAATTCCCAGAAAGAAAAAATACGCTATAAGTTTCCAAGTGAGCAGATCCATCGATTCATTGATATTTGTTTCCATCGCATTTTGGATCATGGTGTCATCAAGAATTACGTTATACGTGTTCATAAAATAGTTTGACAATGAGGCAATTAAAACCAACGTAATTAGCAGTAGTTTAAGCGTATAACGACTACTAAGTAGAGTCACTAACAGTGTAATAACAGCCGTTAAAACAACCCCTAAAGAGAGTAAAAAACCTATATTTGATAAAGAAAATTCATAGACTTCTAAAACATGTTTAAAAAACGATATATTATCAACACACACTAAAAAAAGTGCTACGATCACTATAAGTCTACTACTGGTTAATTTAAATTGCATCCATTCTCACTTGAAATTTCTTTTTTGTCTCTAAAGTATAGTTTAGTTTTTTAAACAAATATTTTTTGCTACGTACCACTTCACAATCGCCATCGTTGAATAGCTCATTTCTCGCTGTTCAAAAGGAATAGAAGCGATACGCATTTTAGAACTTATGACACCACTCACGAGTGTTAAAAAAAGAAAGAATGCAATGCCTATCCAAGGATTGTACATATAACCTATCCAAATACCCATCAAAAGTGGTACAAACGTCAATGTACCATAAAGAATGAACATAACAGTTCGACACCAAAATCCATGGATTTTTGGGACAAGTTCTATAACAGGTGGTAATTCATCCATCGGCTATTTGAGATTGGTAAAATTGACTGGGAAATCAAAATCACATGCGCGAATGGCTTTTATTGCTTCTTGCAAATCATCAATGGATTTTCCTTCAACGCGCACGACATCACCTCGAATAGATGTTTGAACCTTAAGTTTAAGATCTTTGATTTCTTTCACAATTTTTTTAGCATCATCACTCGATATTGCATCCACAATACTTACGGTGACTTTAACCTTCGCGCCACCTGCTGGCTCACGTTTACTTTCTTTAAGGGCTTTAGATGAGATATCCCGCTTAATCGCTTCAGAAATCAATGCATCAACCATTGCATCGGCTTTACTATCACTTGTTGTTAACAATGTAACTGTCTTCGCCTTTTCATTGTGTTCAAATTCACATGTAATGCCCTTAAAATCCCATCTATTGGTGATCACTTTTTTAGCTTGCTCATATGCATCTTTAAATTTTTGCTTGTCAATCTCAGCACTAATATCAAAACTGTGCTCTTTCGCCATTTTATCTCCTTATGCTATTTTAGTCTTTGATTCGGTGACCCACAAATTTTGAGAAGTTTTCCATAATGAGCCCTCCTCTTCTAAATCCAAGCCCACACCCCTCATAGGCAAAGAAAACACCTGCTTGGTAGGATCTGCCTTCGCTGTCTTTTGCAAGTTCCACATATTCTTGGTAAATCGGTTTGAAATTACCATATTCACCTTCTGTTTTTGCCATAATTGACATATCATCATTATAGATAACCGTGTTAGCACCTTCTCGTCCAAAAGCTCTTTTTTCAACCTGTTTTTTGCCTTTGAGTGGCGTATAAGAAGTTTCAAGCAAGAGTGGATGATTTGGGAACAAATCCCACAACACTTTCATAAATGCTTTACTTTGGAACAAGAGTGTATACGCAGGGTTCAGGATAATCGCACGTTGTTCTTGTACAATTTCATCAAGAAGAAGTGCCAAATCACCCTCTTCTATTGCGATGTTTTCCCAAGGAACCAGTTTGAACCAAAATTCAAAATTTTCATCACCTTTAAAAACACCTTCGCTTCCACTAAATCCTACCTCATCAACATACGCAAAATCTGTATGAAACCCAGCTTCATTGGCTGCACTTTGAAGTAATCTGGTTGTATTTTCATCTTCAATATTGCCACGAATGGAAGAGAAGAGAATTTTCCAACCATCATAGTATTTTGCGAAATCTTCTGTATTGCCACCAAGGACTACAAGGCGCTTGAAATTTTCCTTGAGTGCCTCAAAAACAGTATTAAACTGTTTTGCTTCATCCATACCATTCGCTTTAAGCATTGCCCATTGAATAATAGCTGTTTCATACAGTGATGTTGGCGTATCTGCATTAAACTCCAAAAGTTTTATGGGTTTACCGTCCACTCCACCTGCAAAATCAAAACGTCCGTATAAATGCCAGTGAACATCATTTGACCATGAATTTTTAATCAGTTCTACTAAATTAAAGGGAATATTGAGTTCATGAAAAAGGTTATTATCAATTACATATTGCCCTGCTTCTGCAAACATATCGTACAACTCATTGGCTGCTTCATAGTACGCTTCTACTTCATCATTACTGACAAGCACTAACTCATCTGCAACATACGATGTTTTATCCGCATCGGTATGCCAATAAAAACCAATCGATTCTAAAAATTCTTTACTTAAAGGTTTAACTTTTTCTATATGTAACATACTTAACTTCCTGAACTGGTTGGAGTACTTGAACTACTGGTTCCACTTGATGACGAACTACTACTTCCCGAGCTTGATCCAAAATAACCACTACTTTTGGTTGTACTACTCGTACTTGATGTGGACATAGGTTTATTAAAACTGGTTGTACTACGAGAGTATGCTTGTGGGCTCGAATAATTTGCAGCTCTTTGATTCTGATACGTTGGGTTGTTAAAAAGTTTTCCACCAATCCAACTACCTATCATCGCGCCTGCGATACTCGAAAGAAGAATGCCCCCTAATCCCATTTGCCCTGAGCCTATACTGGGGTTTGTCAAAGCAGAGGTATTATTATCAATTTTTGCAGCCTCTTCTTTTACTAGTGCATCAATTTCTGTTTGAGTCAAAATACGTTCGCTTCCATCAGGTTTTCGCACAATAACTCTTGTTGTAGAGCTTGGGTATTCTTCTGCAATTTTATACTCACCTGGAGCAATTTCATCCACAATAACCAAAGCACCTTGTGTTTTTGCGGCATCTGCTAAAACGTTTTTATTGTCCTCTTTCTTTTCACAGCCTTGCATACTAGCAATAACGAGAACGCCTATTCCCCCAGCAATCATATAATCTGAAATTTTACGAATATACTTCATCTCTTATTATTCTCCCAATATCTCTTTAAGCTTTTTCCCTTTTTTTATAAACAATTTGCCATTTTTATCCATTACGTCATTCAATTGACCAACTTTTCTACCAATCTTATCACTAATGTGTTGTTTCTCTTTTTTTGAAAAGCCTTTTTCTTTGAGGTAACTACGCAAATCTCTCCAGTCACTGTACGATTCAAACATATCTTCTGTCGCTTTATCATCGTCATCTTCATCAAGAACATCTGCTTCTTCAAAAGCATAGGGCGATGTATTAGAGTTTTTTGGAGTATTTATAGTTGCATTAGACGTATGAGAAGATGTCATCGTCTCACTATTGGTATGTGTTATTTGTCTATTTGCAAGTGACAAAATCGCTTTAAGCTGTTCATCTCTTTCTTTATAAATCATCTCTATTTTTTCTTTAGATTCAATGAGTAGACGTTCTTTATCGGCAATGAGACGCTCTTTGTCTGCTTCTAATTTTTCATTCTTTAGCTTCATCTCTTCAAGCTGAATCTTTAAGAGTTCTACATAAGCACTTTCATTGGTAGCATGTTCAATTTTGCGTGCAGATGGTCCTTCTTTTAGACTGCTTTTTGTTAGTAAAATGTACTTGACACCATTCTCGATAACACTTTGTAAGGAGCCTCTTCGCAAACGATTGTAGATAGCCTCTTTACTCACACCTAAAAGTTTTGCCGCCTCAATAACCGTTAGTTTTTTATCCATCTTGTGACCCTTTTTGCTAACAAAGAGAAATATATTTGCTCTTATGTTATCACAGCTTTGATTAGTTTATTTTGAGAAAGTTTTTTGAGGGGTTAAGAAGAAAAGCCAAGAAGCTAACTTCTTGGCCGTGTGTGTTAGAGTCTCGACTCGTAACGGCGAAGCATATAAAGTCTTTTCAACTGTTTTTTGCGCGCACTAATTTTATCTTTTTTGCGTTTTTCTGTTGCTGTTTCATAGAAACGTCTTGCACGCACTTCCGTTACAACTAGGTTACGATCAACTTGTTTTTTAAACTTTCTATACGCTTCATCAAATGAATCGTTAGGATGTACTTTAATTCCTGGCATACTCTATCCACCACCTTTCTGATGAATTTAGGCATGCATTGTACCTAACTCCTTTTACATATTAGCTTAAAAAGTATGACTACTTCTTTACTGTATAAGCTTTATTTACTCATATTGACGTAAAAATGTAATTTAATATTGACTTTCTACGTCAATATCTGTATACTTCTATTTATCAAAATGATAAAAAGGTGACATTTTTATGAATATTGTCCTTTTAAAAAGCAGAAGCGATAATGCTCCAATCATCGTTCAGCAGAAACAGATTTTAAAATACGCACATCATCATGATCTCAAGATAGATACGACAGAGATTGAAAACTCTGATCCTACGCTTGAACTTGAAGAGCGCAAAGAATTTAAAGGTTTTCTACGATCTCTTTCAAAACATGATCATGTGATTATCTTTGATCTTCTTACGTTTTCAAACAATGTTGAAGAGTTAGTTAAAGTCTTTGAATGTTTACTCAAACGTTCTATTTCGGTTCATATTGCTGATGTCAACGTCTGCATTCATGTTGAATCAAAACCACTAGTGCTTCTTGAACTTCTTGTCAAACAAAGAGAATTGAACAAAAAGTTAGATAAAGAAAAAGCACAAGGAAGACCTAAAGGGCGAATGTCAAAATCAAAATTTGATGCCTATCGTCCTCAAATTATTGAGTTTCTTGAAAATCGCACTTCTATCAGTGAAATAGCGAAAATATTACAAGTCAGTCGTACTTCTTTAAAAGATTACGTCAACTCAAGAGGCCTTAAAGAGCTTGTCAAAGCAAAAATCAATCTACTTCAATCGACTCATAAACAACCATTAATAACTACTAAATCTAATGTTGCAAAAGAGTGCTCACTCATTAAACAACCAACAGATCATATAGAAGGAATACATCATGAATTGTAATAGCAATTGTTCTGTTCAGCCTACTTATTATAGGCCGAAACGTTACATTAGTTTTGGCATTATTACGCTTATTGCTCTTATATTGCCATTTATTCGTATCGAAGGAAATCATTTCTTTTTACTCAGTTTTGATAAAAAACAGCTCCATCTTCTTTTCACAACCTTTGATATGCAAGAGCTCTATTTAATGCCTTTTGTCATTATGCTCTTTTTCTTAAGTATCTTTTTTATTACGACACTTGGTGGTCGCGTTTGGTGTGGATGGTCATGCCCGCAAACAATCTTTAGAGTCATTTTTCGTGATCTTATTCAAACTAAACTTTTAAGAATTCGTAAAAGCATCAATAATAAACAGAAAGAACCAGAAGATGGTCAACTAGGTAAACGTGTTCTTGCTGTTCTTATTTGGGCAGCATTGGCCTTTCTAGCAGCATCTAACTTCTTATGGTATTTCATTCCGCCTGAAGATTTTTTTGTTTATCTAAAAGATCCTCTTGAAAACAGTGTAATGTATGGCTTTTTGATTTGTATTACTGGCTTTTTAGTCTATGACATTGTTTCGCTGAAAGAAAATTTTTGTGTTTATATTTGCCCTTATGCACGTATACAATCTGCACTTTTCGATGAAAACACTATTCAAACGATCTATGATGAAAAACGCGGAGGTAAAATCTACGATGCTAAAGGTGTAAAACTTGGTAGTAAACCTCCTCTAGCAACAGATGACTGTACAGGTTGTGAAGCTTGTGTTCGTGTATGCCCTACACATATCGATATTCGTAAAGGTATGCAATTAGAATGTATTAACTGTTTAGAATGTGCCGATGCATGTACTCCTGTTATGGAAAAACTTGGTAAACCTTCATTGATTACGTGGACAAGTTCAAATGCAGCAGAAAAAGGAACACCAACAGAATATTTTCGTTTCAGAACAATCGCTTATATGGTTGCCCTGACCATAGCGCTCATTGGTCTTTTTGCAATGGGAACTCAAAAAGAATATATGCTTTTGAACATTAATCGTACAAGTCAATTATATAAAATGGCTGATGATGGCAAAACTGTTGAGAATGTATATACTTTCTTATTCCAAAATACCGATACAAAAGATCACCTTTATTACTTTGAAGTCTCAAATAACGATATAAAAATTGATAAGCCAAATGAGCCTTTCTTACTAAAAGCAGGAGAAAAAGTAAAAAAAGTAGTCATTCTTTCTTCTATTCCAAAAGAGCTTAAAGTAGAAGGCGAAGATCTTCCGATTACTATTAAGGCTTTTGCTACAGATGCAAAAGATAAAATTATTGTTGATCGTCAAACAATTTTTATCTATCCTAAAAAAAGTGATATTCAACCATAAAATATTAATGTGCAAGAAGAAAGAATCTTCTTGCACATATCTTACAAATTACAAATCTTCTATTTTGATACTACTTAAATATACATAAAATTACATATATATTGGATATATTTTAAAACGGAAAGAAATAATGTAGAAAAGTTGCATGATGATTGTTAAATCATCATGCTAAGGGATATTATTAAAGCGCTGCTTTTGCTTGTTTTACAACAGTTGCAAATGCTTCAGGGTCATTCATCGCCATATCAGCAAGAATTTTTCTATCTAAATCGATGTTTGCTTTGTTTAGAGCATTAATGAAACGTGAATAGCTGATGTCGTTAAGTCTACATGCTGCATTGATACGTGTAATCCAAAGTCTTCTAAAATCTCTTTTCTTTTGTCTTCTATCACGGAATGCGTAAACTAAACTTCTCTCTAATTGCTCTTTTGCTTTTCTAAAGTGTTTTCTTCTTCCACTAAAGAAGCCTCTAGCCATCTTTAAAATTTTCTTGTGACGTCTTCTTCTGACGATACCTGTTTTTACTCTTGCCATGGTGTCTCCTTGACCAAATAAATCAATGTCGGTGTCCCGCTGGGGAACTTGCCCTCATTATGAGGGGAACATTACATGTAGGGTGAATGACTCTTGTCAAAAACTCTTTTTAAATTACGCTTTACAAAGCATTAATTTAACGGACTTCTCATCGCGTGCATCAACTGTTTTAGCGACTTTCAAACCACGCATTCTTTTCGTTGGTTTTTTAGTAAGAATATGACTTCTGAAGGCTGCCCCTCTTTTGATCTTATTCTTTGCACATCTAAAACGTTTAGCTGCACCGCGTACCGTTTTCATTTTCGGCATGCTTACTCCTTGTATTTATTCTAAAATCTAAACAGGGGAAGACCCCTCTAGCATTAGAAAATGGCTATAATAGCTTAATTTTCCTTAGAGGGGATTAAAACTAGTGAAAGGTTCTGAAAACTTCAGGTTATTTTTTAGGCGTTACCAGCATATTGATATAACGTCCTTCAAGCTTTGGTGTTTTTTCACGCTCAGCAATATCTTCTAACATCGGCCAAAGGCTCTCTAACACTTGCTCTCCAATCTCTGGATTAGACATCTCACGACCTTTTAAAAAGACTCTAAAACGTACATGTTTTCCTTCTTCCAAAAACTCTCTAGCATGCTTGACTTTGTAGTTAATATCATTGGCAGCAATTTTCACAGAAAGCTTGATCTCTTTAATCTCAATAATTTTCTGATTTTTACGTGCCTCTTTTAACTTCTTTTCTTGCTGGTACTTAAACTTGCCATAGTTCATAATTTTACAAACTGGTGGCTTCGCATCAGGTGCAATTAAAACGAGATCTAATCCTAGCTCATCTGCTTTTGCAAGAGCCTCACTTCTGGAAATGATGCCATATTGTGTGCCATCATCACCAACACATCTTACCTCAGCTGCCCTGATTTCGTCATTTAAAATAACGTCTTTCTCTTTACTCAAAAGTGTACCTCACTAAGTTTCTCCTTCATTTTTAGTAGTAATGCTTCTTTTGTCAAATTATACTGTGTTCTTTCTCTTCTATCTCTTACTGCAACGCTTTGTTCTTCAACTTCTGCGTCACCAATCACTAAAATCATCGGTACACGCATGGTCTCCGCGTTACGAATACGTTTGTTGAGACTTTCATTTTTAGATGAAATTTCAACATCAATTCCTTCTGCTAACAACTCATTCGCTAATGTCTTAGCATAATCCAAATGTGCATCTGAAATTGGTACAATCACTGCTTGAATTGGTGCAATAAAGAATGGGAACTCACCAGAAGTATGTTCAATTAAAATACCAATAAAGCGTTCAAAAGAACCTAAAATTGCACGATGGAGCATTACTGGACGTGCATGTTCATTGTTTGCATCAACATACGAAATATCAAAACGTTCAGGTAGGTTAAAATCAACCTGTATAGTTCCACATTGCCATTTTCGCTTCAATGCATCAGTAATTTTGATATCAATTTTTGGACCATAGAACGCTCCGCCACCTTCATCAATGCCATACTTAATGCCATTTTCATCCAGTGCACGTTTAAGCCCTTCAGTCGCTGCTTCCCAGTATTTTTCATCGCCAATTGATTTTTCTGGACGCGTTGAGATTTCCATCTCATACTTAAATCCAAACGTTTTCATAATAGAATCGACAAAACTTAAAATTTCTAAAACATTCTCTTTAATTTGATCTGGTGTACAGAAAATATGTGCATCATCTTGAGTAAATTCGCGCACACGGAATAGTCCATGTAAAACACCACTTTTTTCATGACGATGTACAACACCATACTCAAAAAATTTAAGTGGTAAATCACGATAACTTCTGACCTCATTTTGGAACACTTTAATGTGCCCTAAACAGTTCATTGGTTTAATACCGTATTCTGCTTCATCAATCACAGTAAAGTACATATTTTCACCGTAATTTTGATAGTGACCACTAACTTTCCATGCCTCTGATTTTAAAATCTCAGGTCCACGTACTGGTTGATAACCACGTTTACGATGTGCTTTAAATAAAAGTTGTTCTAATTTACTTCTTAGTCTTCCACCATTTGGTAACCAAATAGGAAGACCCGCCCCTACTTCATCATCAAAAGTAAAGAGTTTCAGTTCATTGCCAATTTTACGGTGATCTCGTTTTTTTGCCTCTTCAATCATAGTAACATAATCTTTGAGACTCTCTTTATCTGCAAACGCGATACCGTAAATGCGAGTAAGCATTTCTCGTTTCTCATCTCCACCAAGATATGCACCTGCTACTTTAATCAGTTTAAAAAATCGAAGATATTTTGTATTTGGAACATGAGGGCCACGGCATAAATCCTCAAAATCCCCTTGTTTATAGATGGAAACTTCACCATCAGGAATTCTAAGCAATACTTCTTGCTTAAGATCGTCGTGTTCAAAATGTTTGATAACAGCCGCTTTAGTCGTATAAATTTTTTCAATCGGCAACTTGGCATTTGCGAGTTCTGCCATCTTTTTTTCTATCTCTTTAAGATCAGCATCGCCAATCTTTTCATTGACACGAAAATCGTAGTAAAAACCATCTTCAATAACTGGTCCAACAAAAAATTGTGCATCTTTGTACAACGCTTTAATCGCCTGAGCCATTAAGTGAGCACACGAGTGACGAATCACTTCAAGGGAATCTTTAGAATTGTCAAATAGGATTTTGTCTTCGTAAGTCTTTGAGGAAGCAACAGCAGTTTGGGTGTCGATGACGAGAGCGCCTTCTTTGTAGGCTATAACATCATTCATCATGATAAGATCCTTTTACTTGTATGAACTCCCAAACAGACGGGAGAACAAAAAAATGGTGGCCACGAGAGGATTCGAACCTCCGACCACTACCATGTCAAGGTAGTGCTCTACCAACTGAGCTACGCGACCACACAATTTAAGAGCTGAGATTATACCAAAAAAAAATAAAAATGCAACAATTTTTAAATCATAAGAGGCAAAATAGACCTTTTAAGCCTCTTTAGGTGCTTTCCATGAACGGTATAAAATTAATAATACACCAAAATCGATCATTACGTCGGCAAAATTGAAAACAGCAAATTCAAATCCATAATGCCAGAAAAAATAATCAACAACTCCACCGTGAATAAAACGATCATAAATATTGCTAAGAGCAGCACCTGCAATAATACCTATAGGCAGTGCATAAAGATGAAGTACTTCTTTATGAAACAATAAATATGCACCTAAGCCACCTACGAGAAGCAATTGAATATATTTCAGATACTCTTCCAAGAAAGCAAACATTGAAAATGCTACACCTTTATTGTAGGTCAATATCAATGAGAAAAATTCACCTTTCCAACGGAAACCTTCTAAAAAAAAGGCTTTTATCATTTGGTCAACAAAAAAAATGAAACAGAGTGAAGTGACGATACTCATCCATTTTTTATTCATTTAAAGCACTTTTGAAAAATTTAACTGTTTTTTCCATGGACTCTTCAAGCAGTTTTTCATCTTGTCCTTCAAGTAAAATACGCAATAAATTTTCAGTTCCAGAATAGCGAATGAGAACTCTAATTTTCTTATCTTCTAATTCTGAGACAAGAGCAGTGTAGCCCTTGAGTTCATCTAGAGGGATTTTATTATCAATTTTAATATTTTGTTGCAATTGAGGATAAAGTTCAAAAGGGTTGAATAATTGACTCACTTTTTGTTTTTCTGTGAGCAAACAGTGCATAACAGCAAGGGCAGCTACTAACGCATCTCCTGTTTTAGCAAAATCTGAAAGAATAATGTGCCCACTCTGTTCACCGCCAAAGTTTATTTTCTCTTTATACAAACACTCTAAGACGTTTTTATCACCTACATCACAACGGTAGGTTTTTATACTCGTTTTAGCCAAATAATCTTCTAACGCTTGATTACTCATAACAGTAACACACACACCTTTGTTAGGAAGTCTGTTTTGGCTTTGTAAAAAGGTTGCAATTTTGCCTAAAAGCTTATCACCGTGTATTGGATTGCCATTTTCATCTACAACAACTAAACGATCTGCATCTCCATCAAAAGCAAAACCAATATCTGCCCTTAAACGTCTTACCTCTTCACCTAATTCTTCAGGATGCAAAGCTCCACAATTTAGATTAATATTACTTCCATTTGGCTCATCATTAATAATAATAACATCTGCACCAAGTTCATTGAAAATCGTTGGAGCGACTTTATATGCAGCACCATTTGCCGTATCAAGGACAATGCGTAATCCTTTGAGTGTCAGCGTTTTTGGAAATGAATTTTTTATCTGTACAATATAACGTCCAATAACATCATCAACTCTTTTAGAACGACCTATATCAAATTCTATTTTTTGATTTGCTTCAATAAGTGCATCATCAAAATAGATTTTTTCAATTTCTGCTTCTTCTTTTTCGCCTAATTTATTGCCAAAGCTATCGAAAAATTTAATTCCATTATCAAAATAGGGGTTATGTGAAGCACTAATCATAATACCTGCATCACAACGCATGTCTTCCGTTAAAAATGCAATCGCTGGTGTTGGCATAGGGCCAATTTGCCTTACATCATATCCTACAGCCGTTAATCCCGATACAATGGCATTTTCAATCATATAACCGCTACGTCTTGTATCTTTACCTACTAATATTTTATTTGTAATAGAATTTTTTCGAAAATAGATTCCTGCTGCCATTGCCAAGCGCATTGCCATAAAAGCACTTAGTTTTTTACCTGCTTTGCCTCTTACGCCATCTGTTCCAAAAAGTTTCATTTTTTTTCCTATTTTCTCTTTACATTGTAAAATGATTTGCAAATTGTAACAAAACTTTTTTAATCTTTGTATCTAAAGGATATAATGTATAGATGACATATAACCGCAGGAGAGCATAGATGAATTTAGACAAAGTAATCTCAGGATTCTTTTTTATATTAGCAATGACACTTAATTTTGGATTTTTTTACGGTGATTTAACGGATATTGAACTACATAGCAAATATGAACTGTTTGCAGCACTTATAGTAAACATTATTGCGACAACACTCAAAATTGGAGATAAAACCCAACTAGGCTCAGTCTTATTAGCAACAAGCCTTGTAGCTGATATCCAACTTATTGCCTCTGCAACGATTTGGACAGTTGCTACTTATGCTTATAGTATTGACCGTGAAATTACATCTATGATCATTAGTTTAAGTGGAGGAGCGTTATTGGCCAATATAACCAGTGTCTTACTCTATATTGGCGATACACTCAAATCAAAACGTTAAGAGAATAAACACGTGAAACACAGTTCTTTATGGCTTATTTTGCAAAAAATGCGTACACCATTTTTGGTGATTATTTTTACATATACGATTTCTATTATTGGACTTTTAATTATTGATGGTGTTGATAGTGAAGGCAAAACCTACCACCTCACTATTTTTGATGCTTTTTATTTCATTAGTTATACTGCCACAACGATTGGCTTCGGGGAAACACCCTTCACCTTTACCTACCCTCAACGTATCTGGGTCTCTATGTCAATTTTTTTCACTGTTACAGGGTGGTTCTACAGTATAGGTACACTCATAGCTCTTTTACAAAATAAACTTTTTTTAGAAGAGTTTGAGAGAGCAAAATTTGCACGAAAAGTAGCTTATCTCAAAGAAAAATATATCATCATTTTAGGCTATAACACTATTACAAGTGAAATTATTAAAAAAGCGAATGAATATGGATTGAGAGCTGTTGTGATTGAGAAAGAAGAAGAAAAAAGAGACCATCTTCTTCTAGAAAATTTTACTCCGCCTGTTTTTTGTTTAAATGCTGATGCCTATAATCCTGAAGCACTTGAACTTGCAGGTATAAAATCACCTTATTGTAGGGCTATTGTCAGTTTATTTGAAAATGATGCCCTTAATCTTCGCATTGCGCTGACTTCTAAAGTTTTGAATCCTAATATCTTTATGGCAATAAAATCTACAACCAAGAATCAGACTGAAAATCTCATTGATGTCGGTGTACAAGTTGTTGAAAACCCTTTTGAAATTATTGCCGAGCACATCCATATGGCTATCAATACACCTCATAGGTTACGACTGGTACGTTGGATTTATGGTCTTTGCAATCTTTATGATCCTCTTTTAATGCTTCCTCGTGGTAAATACATTGTTTGCGGATACGGTCGTATGGGAAAAAGTATTTATGAAGTCCTTAAACAAAATCATTTTGAGATTGCTTTTGCAGAAATTGATCCTCAAAAAATGAACCATAATCATACTATTACCAATCAACCAATGATTCTTATTGGTGATGGTGATGATAAAGAGATGCTAAAACAACTCGGTATTGATACTTCTGTTGCCATTATTGCAGGTACAGATGATGACACCAATAACCTTTCCATCCTAGCAACGGCAAAAAAATTAAACCCCAATATCATTACCATCGCGCGAGAAAATGAGTTAGAAGATTTTTCTATTTTTGAAAGTTCAAACATTGATACTATCTTTATACCAGCAAAAGTTCTTATTCATAAAACAGTGAATGCCATTTTAAATCCAGCATTAGATCTTTTTATTCGACATGTTCACGACCTTAATGAAGAAGATGTCATACTTTTAACCAAAAAGCTTCTTGAAATCAATTTACACCCTCTTCTCTTCACTCTTAAAATTGATGATGCGCAAGCACCTATGTTAGTTCAAAATCTTCAAACTTTAACCGTGCAGCTCTCATTATTGAAGACCTCACTTAAAAATAGAAATTCAACGAATAATCTTATTCCTTTAATGCGTGTACGCAATAAAAAGGTTGAGCTTCTTCCAAGCTGGGAAAGTACATTAGAAAAAAATGATCTCTTTTTATTTGTAGGTGATGCCAATGCGCAAAATCATCTCGAATATATTGCCAATAATTTTTATGAATTTCATTATGCTTATTATGGAGAAGAAAAAAGTTTTTTTAATAAACTCTGGAAAAAAGAGTCCATATCAGCTCAAAACCTATGAAATGAGTTCAAAAGATTGCTTTTTCTATTTTAAAATGCCCTTAAAATAAGTTCTATTTAATCTTTATTTTTATATAATCTACGCCTAAATTTAAAAACGAAAGGCTTATCTATGGCAAACCACAAGTCAGCAGAAAAGCGTATTAGACAAACGAAAAAACGCACAGAAAGAAATAGATTTTATAAAACTAGAATCAAAAATCTTACAAGAGCTGTGAGAGAGGCTGTTGAAGCTGGTGATCAAGCGGCAGCTGAAACTGCGTTGAAAAATGTGAATAAAAGCTTTCACTCTTATGCAGGCAAAGGTATTTTAACTAAAAATACAGCTGCTCGTCGTGTAAGCAGATTAGCACAACTCGTTAATACGCTAGGTAGTGTTGCTGCATAACTTGCGGCAACTCCCTCTTTATTTAGTTTCTTCCCATGTTAAAAGATAAATTACTCCCATTTCTCGAACGTTATAATGAACTTTCTACACTATTAAGTGATCCTAATATCGCTACTGATATTAAAAAGATGACTGCACTTTCAAAAGAACAATCTGGATTAGAGAAAATTAAAGATAAAACGCTTGAATATTTTTCAACATTGGAGCAAATTGAAGAAAACAAACTCCTATTAGAGGATGAAGAGTTAGGTGAACTTGCAAAAGAAGAACTTAAAACTCTTGAACCACGTAAAGAGGAGATTGAAGAAGAGATCAAAGTTCTCCTTTTACCGACTGATCCAAATGATGAACGTAATATCTTTTTAGAAATTCGTGCAGGTACAGGTGGTGATGAAGCTGCTATTTTTGCTGCAGATCTTTTTAAATCTTATCTTCGTTATGCCGAAAATCGTGGCTGGAAAGTAGAAGTCGTTTCTCTCAGCGAAGGTGTACTCAACGGATTTAAAGAGGTTATCGCGCTTGTTAAAGGGCAGGGTGCTTTTTCTCGTCTTAAATATGAAGGTGGTGTACACAGAGTTCAACGTGTTCCACTCACTGAATCACAAGGTCGTGTACATACTTCAGCTGTTACAGTGGCGGTTATGCCTGAAGTTGATGATGTTGAAATCGACATACAAGAAAAAGATCTCAAAATTGATGTCATGAGATCATCAGGTAACGGTGGACAATCAGTTAACACGACTGATAGTGCCGTTAGGATAACTCACTTACCGACAGGACTTGTTGTTGTAAACCAAGATGGAAAATCGCAGCATAAAAACAAAGATGCTGCTATGAAAATCCTCAAAGCAAAACTCTATGATATGCAAATGCAAGAGCGCAATGCAAAAGAGAGTGAAGCTCGAAAAACGCAAGTAGGCTCAGGTGATAGAAGTGCTCGTATTCGTACCTATAACTTCCCACAAAATCGTATCACAGACCACAGAGTAGGGCTTACGTTGTACCGTTTAGATGCAATTATGGAAGGTGGTTTGTTTGATGAGATTATTGAGCCTATTATTACACACTACCAAGCAGAACTTATGAAAGAGGCTAACCTCTAATTTAATAATAGCCTATTTGTCATAGATGAGTAGGTTATTTTGTTCGATCATCTCTCTGATCATTTTAATGTACTCTTCTTTTAGCTCAGAATAATTGATCATTGTTTTTGCAGCTTCCATGCCAGTATATATTTTCCCATTATTTCGTGCTTGTAGTCTTTTTTCTCGAAATGCAATATACGCATCATTAGTATTGAGATTTAGCATATACGAATTCACGGATTTTTGAAGTGATCCGAAGATACGAATCATATGGGTTTTACCAATCGTTCGATTTTGTGGCATTAAACCAACACCTGAATAGGTCCAGTGCCCAAAAAGATTATTTGCTTCTCGTGCAAAACGACTTTTCCCCCAACCACTCTCAAGTGCCGCTTGGGCTAATGCTAATGAAGTAGGAATTACATCAATTCGCTTAAAATACTCATCTCGATCAAAAAGCGATTCTATGCCATATTTATTACGTAAAGAGATTAAATAGCCTACATTTTGTTGATTAAGACCGCGAAAAGCATCCGGCATTGCTTTTGCAAAGAAATTGGTAATGAATTCTCGATCTTTTTTAATCTCATCATTACCTTTATCGACCAACACTTTTAATTCGCGAATAAATTCCTCTTTTTGTTTTGCATTATCTTCAATTTGGTAGTACTCTGAAGATAAACCTCCTGCATATAAAGAGCTCTGGATGAGCATACAAGAGGCGATAAGAAGAGTAGAGAAAAACTTCACGAAATTAAAGTTCCAGAGTCATCTCAAAGACTTTTTGAACTCTTCCTTTAAAAAAGAGTCTTTGATCTTCAATGCGTAATCCAAGTTCGTCTCCGCTGGTTGGATAAACATTAGCACTCTCACCCACTAGTTTTTGACGATATGCACTGTAAAAACATGCTGCCATACCAGTTCCACAAGCGAGTGTTTCATCTTCAACACCACGTTCATAGGTTCTGACATGTAATGCATTGTTTGAAAGTTTTGCATAATTAACATTAGCATTATACTTATAGCGCATTTGACGAGCAATCATTTTATCAAAGCATGCTGTATCATCAACAAATGTTACTAAATGTGGAACTCCCGTATCACAAAAGTGCCATGTTAGTCCATTCTCTTCAAACGATTCACTGAGTACTTTGGGCGTTGTTAACTCTGTCTCAACACTATCATTTTCTACAACAGAAGCAATAACACCCGCTCCTGTTAAAAAGCGCATAGATGAACCAGCCAATTGGTGTGTAAATGCATAATGAGCGCAGGCACGTGTACCATTTCCACACATAGAGGCTACGCTTCCATCACTATTGTAAAATTGCCATTTGAAGTCATATTCTGTATGCGGAAGTAAAACAATGAGTCCATCTGCGCCAATACCTCGTTGTCTATGGCACAATTGTTGCGCTAGTGCACTTCTATCTTTTTCGATAAACGTATGAAAAATAATAAAATCATTTCCATTTGCATTATATTTTGCAATTTGCATATTTTCCCCGTACAAATTTGATAAATTTTTCGATTTCACTCTCTAGAAATTTCATATCAAAAGAGTTATTAATAAGAAAATCGGCTAAGATCTTCTTCTCTTCAATACTAATCTGCGCATCAATTCGCTTTTGTGCTTCTTCTTTAGTGAAATTCTCTCGTACCATTAATCGCTTACGCTGAACCTCAACAGGTGCATAAACAACAACGACCAATTTGCAGTCGTATCCTTCACTCTCGTAATAAAGAGGTATATCGATAATGTAAGGCTTCTGTTTCACTTCTAAAAGTTCACTTCGACGAAAAATCTCTTCGCGAATCAATGGTCGCATCAGAGCATTAAGCTTTTCACGCTCATTTTTATCATTAAAAATAATTTCACCGAGGGCTTTTCTATCAATACGCCCATCGACAATCACATTCTCACCAAACAGCGCTCTTACTTCTTCTACGTGTAAAGGCAAAATCTCTTTTGAAATTTTATCGGCATCAATGACTTCAAATCCATGATGTTGCAACATGGATGAAACTGTGCTCTTTCCTGTTCCAATACTGCCTGTAAGAACGATTGCATGTTCATACGCCATCTAATCTTAATACCTTCTGCTATTTTTATAACGATTTTAACATAGTTTTGTTAAAATCTATTAAACAATAACCTCACTAAAGGCATATCCATGAGCACTGTCAGCTACAAAGACGCTGGTGTCGATATAGACGCGGGAAACCAATTTGTCGAAAATATTAAACCACTAGTCAAATCTACTTTTGATAAAAATGTCATCGGAGGCATTGGCTCTTTTGCAGGTGCCTATGAGTTACCTACAGGGTATCAAAAACCTGTTATTTTAGGTGCAACGGATGGTGTTGGAACAAAACTTAAACTTGCTATTGATTCAGGAATTTATGAGACTGTTGGTATTGACCTTGTTGCTATGTGTGCAAATGATCTTATCTGTAACTTCGGTACACCACTTTTCTTCCTTGATTACTATGCTATGAGTAAACTCGAAATTGATGCTGCTGTAAACATTGTTAAAGGTATTGCAGAAGGTTGTATTCAAGCAGAGTGTTCACTCATTGGTGGAGAGACTGCTGAAATGCCAGGTATGTACCACGGTAAAGATTTTGATCTTGCAGGTTTTGCTGTTGGTATTGCTGAAAAAGATGAAATGAACCGCTTACCACACGTCAAAGCTGGTGATGTTCTCATTGCTCTTCCAAGTTCTGGCGTTCACTCTAATGGTTTTTCACTGGTACGTAAACTCTTCTTTGATAAGTTAGGTTATACATTTGAGACAGAGTTCAATGGTAAGCCACTCATTGAAACCCTTTTAACTCCAACACGCATCTATGTTAAGCTTTTTAAAGCACTTAAATCTAAAATCAACGCTTTAGCACACATCACAGGCGGTGGTATCGTTGAAAACCTTCCTCGTGTTCTTCCTGAAGGCTTACAAGCACACGTCTATAAATCAAAAATCCAAACACTCCCTGTCTTTGACTTTATGAGCCAATACGTAGAAGAAAGCGAAATGCATCGTACCTTCAATATGGGCGTAGGCATGATCCTCGTTGTTAGCCCTGAAAATGTCGATGATGTACTTGCAAACAGTGATGGCTATGTCATCGGTGAGCTTAAAGCTGGCGAACGTAGTGCCATTATGCTCTAATGAGTAGCGTTTATATTCTCTCAAAGCTTTTTACATACCTGGTGCTACCACCAGGTATTTTTATTATTCTTTTTCTCCTTGCTGCTTTCTATGCAAAACGTTTTCGACTCTTTTTTATAGCCAATGCCATTATTTTTTATCTTTTAAGCAACTCTTATGTCTCAGATTGGCTTTTAAGGCCATTGGAAGATCCTTTTAACCAAAACATTGTCAAGACACCTGTAGATGCTGTTATTGTGCTTGGAGGAGGGCATACGCAAGGTGTTGCGAATCTACCACTTAGTAGTGATGCATATAAGCGTATGATGTGGGGACTCATGGTTGCAAAATCTAACAATCTTCCATTACTTTTTAGTGGTGGTGGAACGCAAAAAGAGTATTTAGAGAGTGATGCTTTTTTAGATAGTCTCAAAGAGTTGAAACTCTATCTTGAAATTGCTACACCAACTTCAAAAAGTCTAAGTACCAAAGAGTTTTCTTTGCATGTAGAAGACAAAAGTCTCGACACTTACCAAAATGCTGAATTCAGTAAAGTTGCTTTTGAAAAAGCAGGGCTTAAAGAGCCGACTATCTATCTTGTGACATCTGCGTATCACATGAAACGCTCAATTAGGCTTTATGAACACTTTGGATTTAAAGTGATTCCTGCAGCAACTAATTTTAAAATCAATCACAGAGCTAAAGATATGTGGGATTATCTTCCTAATGCACATTCACTTTACAAAAGCTATATTGCACTGCATGAGTATGTAGGGCTCTTAAGTCTAAAAGTACGAGGTATTTAGCTTTTATTTGCGCTTATCATCTGTAATTTTGTAGATGAAGCTAAAAACCTCGGCAACCGCTTTATACAACATCGGTGGGATTTCCTTGTTAAGCTCTATCTTGGAGAGAAGTTCCACCAAATCTGCGTCTTTTTTAATAAAAATATCGTGTTCTTGCGCTAACTTGATAATATTATTGGCTACCTCGCCTTTACCAGAAGCAATCACTTTGGGTGCACCACTTTTTTCACGATCGTATTTAAGAGCAACAGCTTTTTGAGGTTTTGGTGTTGGTGTATTCATATCTTAATATTAATCCCAAATTGAAGCTTCTCGCCACTAAAATAGTCATTTTTAACGGCACTTACGTCTTTATATTCTAACATTTTTACAGTACCCGTAATGAGTCCTACCTCATTTAAAGCACGCTTAAGTTCAACTAATTGTTGTGTAATTTTTTCGCCTAACTCTTTTTTTTGAGCTGCAATAGAAATATCAATATACTTTTCTCCTGAAAGCAAAAGCATCATATTAAGCTTCCCATACTGTTCTAAATCAAGATCAATCTGACAATGAAACTTCTCATCGCTCGTTTGTTTCATCATCATCGAGCCTCCATTTAGCCCATCCCAGCTAAAAGGAATGTAAAGATGCGTTGAGCTACTCACATAAGAAAAAAGTTGATGGTACTCAATTTGTGTCAATAATCGGTTGGTAATCTCCAATGCCTCTCGATTCTGAGGTGTTGGAGCCAAAGAATCATTCAACTTTGTTAAGACACCTTTCATGTCACTCAATAGTTCAACATCTGTTGGGTCCAGTGAAAGTTTCTGCGTCATAGCTTTACCTACAAAAAGCTCTGGTTTAATCAAGCTATGAATTTTTTGTTCCAAAATTGCACTTTTATCGACAAAATTAGCCTGCTGAATTGTTTTAGTATCCAAAATTTCGATCTGCTGCTTAAGGCGATTTACAACCATCTTAAGCGCTTCTTCGACTGTTTCAGAAGATTTCTGAAAATTTGTATTGCTGCTTAGTGCTGTCGCTAATGAAGTAGGAGATATACTTTGTTCTGGTGCTTTGATCGCTTCTTTAGTGAGTAAATGTGTTTCATCAATCGAATTATCATTCTTTAACAGTGATTGAGTAGGGGAATGAACAATTTCTTGTTTAACTTCGTTAGTAACACTTTCTAACGCATCGTTTGTTAGAAGAGGAGTTGTAGTATTGCCTTGTTTTAATAACGTTTCTTTAGTAAGTAATTGATCAATCTTCGGTTGTAAGTCATCTAACTGTAAAGTACTCAAATTCTCTTTTATCTGCTCTAACAACACTTTTACCTGTGTCGTAAAATGTTCTTCTACTTTCATACTCGGAGGATAATTATCAATTTTTGAGTTAATAAGATCCATCTGTTCAATGGCATAATCAAGCTTTTGAACCGTTTGATAGACCTCTTTAAACATAGGAATAGTCTCAGATGTAAGCTCTTTTTTAATGCTTTGACGAAAAAGGTCAAGTAGGCTTTTAAGGCTTATTTGAGCCTCTTTTGATGAAAGTTCTTGCAAAGTATTGAGTCGATCCATAATTACAGTAATTTCTTTGGCAATAGGGCTCACTGCTGTACTGGTACTACTAAAATGCTCTTTTAGCTCTAATGTAAGTGTCTGAATTGTTTCTGCAACACCTTTTTGAGTAACAATGTTAGCTAACTTTGATTCAAAAAAAATACCTGAATTCTTTATTTGTTCTTGAAGCATCTTGACATCTACTTGCTCAATATTTTTAGAAAAAAGTTGTAAGAGAGCTAGTGGCTTAGTAATCGATGAATCAAGTTTAATAAGAGACGTTAAACTCTTGATATCTTCTGCAAAATTACCCATATTTTTAAACAATTGGTTATTTTGCAAAATTTCAAAAATGGCACTTTTAGATTTTGCTTCACTGACAGCAGTGCTTAAAAGCTGCCCAACAACTTCTTGTGCATTATTGGGTGTTGTTGTACTTTTTTGTGCACTGAGTGATAAGGGAATATCAGCACTATCTTGGATAATTTTGGTAGCATTTTCTTTGGCTGTTGCTTTTGGATCCAGTGTCTGAAGCTGATTAGCAAGCAGTGAAGCCGTTGTAACGTCCATCAAAATACCTCTATACCGCACATCATGGTACGTACCTTTTTAGGATAATTTATCTTTTGTTTTAATTTTAACAAGCCACTCAGAAAGTGTTTTCTCATACCCTATCGGCAAATTATTGTAAAAATGAAGTGGTTTTTCAAGATATTTTTGTTCGACCCAACCACCAAAATCATGAGGATAAAGATACCCTTTAGGAGAAGGGCTTTTAAGATGAGATGGTACTTTAAGTGCTTTTTCGTTTTTCACATAGTCTAAGGCACTATTTATAGCTAAATAAGCGCTATTAGACTTTGGACTACACGCTAAATAGATAAGGCATTGTGAGAGGATAATACGTGCTTCTGGATAACCTATTTTACTCACGCTTAAGAGTGTACTAGAGGCAAGATTTAATGCATTGGGATTGGCATTGCCAATATCTTCACTTGCAAGAATAACAAGGCGTCTAGCAATAAAATCAGGGCTTTCTCCTCCATCAATCAAACGCGCTAGATAATATAGAGCCGCATCAACATCGGAACCTCTAACACTCTTAATCATGGCACTAATCAAGTTATAATGCGTGTTATCAGAACTAACACCATCTTTTAAAGCACTAGGTCGTAAAGTTTTGAGCATTTCAAGCGTAACATGTAAATCAACTTTGAGCGAGAACTCAAGTAGATTTAATAACGCTCTGCTATCACCCGCACTTGAGCTTATCAAATACGCTAACGCATCTTCATCAATTTCAAATGTCACTTTTTCACGTACACGCCCAACAATTGCTTTCAGATCTTGATATTCGAGTGGATAAAACTCAAAAAGCATCATGCGTGAACGTATACCAGAACTTAGCACAAAGTAGGGGTTTTCTGTTGAAGCTCCAATCACAATCGCTTCATGATTTTCCATAGGCAACAACAGTACCTCTTGCTGCGTTTTTGAGAGACGATGAATTTCATCAATAAATATAAGCGGTTTTTGTAAAGCACCTCGATGCTGGGAGAGGATTTTGCGAATCTCTTCTACTTTGACACTGGTTGCATCAAGTTCATAAAACGGAAGTCCTAATTCGCTAGCTACAATGCGTGCTAATGTCGTTTTTCCCACGCCAGCAGGACCGAAGAAAAGAGAGTGGCTCATAGAGCCAGACTTTAAAAGCTTACGAAAAGGGCTACTTTCACCACTAAGGTGCTTTTGTCCTGCTAACTCTTCAATCGCTTTTGGGCGAAAGAAGAGGGCGAAGTTATTGATCATCGTCCTCTTCATCCCAATCAGCACTCTTAGCTTCTTTGCCGTTATCTTTTTTCATATATTCAAGATAATCTCTTAGTGCAGAGTATTCGCTTCCTGTAAAAAAGCGATGCTTGCCAGGTTTGAGCATACCTAAATCAATTTTGCCATAGCTTACACGTTTTAGATCGACAACATCTACATCAAAATAACCAAAGAAGCGTCGAAGCTCTCTGTTTTTGCCTTCGTTAATCATCACTTTAATCGTTGAAAACGTTGGGCTATTTTTGATAATTCGATAGGAAAGAAACGGTGCAAAGTCCATTGCACGAATTTCACTTTTCGCATGTCCACCTTTACGAGCATCTTCTAAGGAGAGTCCCTCTTGCATTGCTTTTTCCATTGCCGGTGTTACCATGCCGTTGATTTTGACATAATACACACGTTCTAAATCACCATGCATCAGTGCTGAAACGACTGAAGGAGAATCACATAAAAGAAGGAGTCCTTCACTTGCAAAGTCTAGTCTTCCTACACTAAGATAATGTCCAAATTTTGAGGGGAGGGTATCGTAAATCGTTTTACGACCACGATCATCTTTTTTACTTACTAACTCACCTTTTTGTTTGTGATATACAATCACTGAATATCCATGTTTTTCAAAAAGGGCTTTGCCATTTAATTCAATTTTATTTTTAAAACTCACTTGCGTGGAAAGGTCTTGAACGACTTTTCCATCTACTTTGACCTGTCCTGTTTTGATAAGTTCATCCGCCTCACGTCTTGAATAATGCGTGTTATGCGAAATCATTTTGTTTAGTCTCATTAATTCCATATTATTTTATTCCTGCTTCCACTAAATGGTGGATATGTAAAACACCTCTAAGCGTCCCTACTTTATCAGTGATCGCTAAAAGCTGTATTTTATATGTTTCAATGAACGCCAATGCATCACTCGCTAAAAGCGTTTCATCGTCTAGTTTTTTTGGATTTTTTGTAGCATATTCGTATGCTGTTGCATCCATGCTAAAATCATCTCTCATGAGCGCTCTACGCAAATCTCCATCGCTTAAAATTGCTAAGAGTTTATTGTCTTTATCTGTAATGAGAACATTACCTAGTCTGCCTTCACTCATGGTTATGATGGCATCTTTGAGTTTAGTTGTCTCATGGACAATTGGAAGTGATTGCGTGAGCATCAAATCCTTCACTTTGACAAACAAACGCTTACCTAAACTACCACCAGGATGGAATGATGCAAAATCCTCTTTTTGAAAATTTTTCTTTTTCATCAAACAAACTGCTAACGCATCACCAAGAGCAAGTGTGAGTGTAGTTGAACATGTTGGTGCTGCATCAAGTGGACACGCTTCTTTTTCAATGTGCAATGGCAAGAAGATATCGCTGTAATGCCCTAAAGAAGACTCTTTGCTGCGTGCCATGCCAATTAAAGGAATATCAAAACGTTTGATATGTGGCAATATTTTAATAAGCTCTTCACTTTCACCACTATAACTAATCGCTAACACAGCATCATCTTTTCCTACCATTCCAAGATCACCGTGCATTGCTTCTGTCGGATGGAGAAAAAAGCTACTGGTACCTGTACTTGCTAATGTTGCTGCAATTTTAGCTCCAATTAAACCACTTTTACCTACGCCTGTTACAATCAGTTTCCCTTTAATGTTAGCGATAACATTGGTTGCTTCGCTTATCTCATCACCAATCATATGAGCTGCATTTAAGAGCTCTTTTGCTTCTAGTTCTAATACTTCTTTGGCTATTGCTTTAAAATCTTGCATCATATTTCCTACATCATAAAGATCGTCGGTACGATCGTTGGGTATTTTTTCATTTGGCGATAGATATGCTTGCGAACTACCTGTCGAACCTCATTTTCCAATGCTCTCGCATTTTCAAGAAGTTCTGCTTTTGCATTAACAATAAACTGATCAATAACGCCCTCCATCTCAATAGAGAAAGCTTTATCATCACGATCTGGTACTAACCCATAGCTGATAATTTTTGGCTTTGAAATCAATTTATGCTCACTCTTATCAATCTGAATCACTAACATGACTAAACCAGAATCTGCTAACTTTTGACGATCAATAACAACATCATCTGCAATTTGTTCATTAATTTGATTATCGATAAACACTTTTCCTGTTTTAATGGTTTTAATTTTTTTCATATATTTTGCACATACTTCAACCTGATCGCCATCGCTCATCAGATAAATATTACGCTCAGGAATACCACACTGCATAGCAGTTTCTTTATGTTTTGAAATATGATTATACTCACCGTGTACTGGCAAGAAAAATCGTGGTTTTACAAGGCGTAAAATCAACTTTTGCTCTTCTTGTGCAGCATGACCACTAACGTGAATTTCACTAAAATCTTGGTATGCTACGTTAGCTCCACTTTTTAGTAAGAAGTTTAGTACTTTAGAAACACTGCCTTCATTACCAGGAATTGCTTTTGCGGAAATAATAATTTGATCAGTTGGCTTAATTTTAATATGTCTATGCTCATCTGTAGCCATACGATACAACGCGCTCATCGTTTCACCTTGGCTTCCTGTCGTTACGATAAGAACATCTTTATCATTATGCTTATTTACTTCATGCGGATCAATAAAAATACTTTTATCCAATTGAATGTAACCTAAATCTATCGCTGTAAAAAGGTTTCTCTCCATTGAACGCCCAATAACACATACTTTTCGCCCATATTTCAAACCATAATCAATTGCTTGGTAAACCCTGTGAATATTGGAAGAGAACGTAGACATAATGACACGTCCTTTTGATTTTGCGAAGATTGAATCAAACGTCTTTCCAACGGTGCTTTCAGAACGTGTAATACCCTCTTTATAAGAGTTTGTACTGTCACTCATCAAACACAAAACACCTTTCTCGCCGTAATGCGCAAAACGATTGAGGTCAGTCACATAACCATCAATTGGTGTGTGGTCAATTTTAAAATCACCTGTGTGAATAATCGTTCCAGCATCTGTTGTAATAGCAAGTGAGGATGCATCAATGATAGAGTGCGTAATGTGAATCCACTCTATTTCAAACTCCCCAATTTTATAGATTTTACGTTTTTCAACAGGTCTAAAGTATTTTTTGTGCACTTTAAGACCGTGTTCATCGAATTTATTTGAAATCATACCCAGTGGCAGTGGCGTTGCATAAAGAGGAAATTGCATCTCTTTGAAAAGATAAGAGATTGCCCCAATATGATCTTCATGAGCATGTGAAATAATAATTCCAGCTATTTTTTTCTTAATTTGACGTAAATAGCTAAAATCTGGTACTAAAATATCAACACCGTGCATATCTTCACTCGGAAAACTCATACCTACATCCAATACAATCGCTGAGGTATCGGTTTCAAATACACAGATATTTCCACCAATTTCACCCAGTCCACCCAGTGGTGTGATCTTAATCTTTCCCTTTGAAGTCTGGTCGATCAAGTTTGAGCGATTGAGTCTCTCTCTGTGCATTTTTTGGTTGGCTTCAATCGCCTTTTTCATATCTCTTTGCCAAGGCTCATTACCTTCAATTGATGCTGTAGGAGATTTGTTACCTTTTCGTCGTCTGTTATTGCGCGGTTTTTTCTCGCTAGGTTCGCTTGATGCGTCTTTAGGAGGATTTGTTTGTGAGTTTTGACTCACTTGTTTTTTAGTGTTAGTATGCGTTTGTTTGGATTGTCCTGAAGCTTTTGGTGTATGTTCTTTGGGCTTTGGATTACTGTTGTTCTGTTGTTGCGTTACTTCGTTTTCTTGCATCATTCAACCTTAAATGTTTAAATAGTAGATGATGAGACAAGACGCTTATTTCATGAGGACGAATGGTTTCAGGGAGATTATGCATCTGCATCAAATTTTTTACAGATTGCTTATCAAACTCAGATGAAATATTTTTCAACCAAGTCTTTCTTGGACTTTGAAAAGAGCTGCGCAAATATTTTTTAAAGCTTTGCAATTGCTCTTTATTTTCAAAGATACCTGAGAATGACCCCTCAACAAACTCTTTTTGTTTGTCAATTTTGAGAATAGAAGAGACAACTTTAGGCTGTGGATCAAACGATGTTGGATCGACATCAAAAAGTAGTTCTGCGGAACCAATACTTTGAGCTAAAATAGCTAAAGAAGTAAACTCTTTGGTTTTAGGAACTGCTGCAAATTTCTCTGCAACCTCTTTTTGAACCATTACCTCTATTGATTTACAATAAGGGTCTTCTAAAGCTTCCAAAATAATAGTTGTCGCAATATAGTAGGGTAAATTCGCCACCAAATCATAGGGTTCATTGAGCAGTGACCCTTTTTCAAATTGGCTTAAAACATCGGTGTGGACCAATGTTAGGCTCCCCATATCTATCTCTTTTGAGAATTTTTTTCTCAAATAAACGCACAAGTCTTCATCGACCTCGTATGCTACTAAAGACTTAACCTTTAGCAGTTCTTGCGTCAAATCACCTAAGCCAGGCCCTATTTCAACGAGTTTACGATCGTTTCGGGGCATCGCTTGGATGATTTTATTCAGAACAGTACTATCTTTTAAAAAATTTTGGCCAAATTTCTTTTTTGCCTCTATCAATTTGTACCCTGTTTTCTAAAATTTATCCGATTGTAGCTAATCTTTACTTATAAAAGAGTTATAGTCTTAATTAATCTCCCTATTCAGAAGTTTTTTTTAATTCTTTCGCTATCATTTGACTCTATAATTTATCTAAAAAAGAGTGTTTATGGAGCATTTTGCTAAACGTATTATCCCTTGTCTCGATGTTAAAAATGGACGTGTTGTAAAGGGTGTTAATTTTGTTGGACTCAAAGATGCAGGAGATCCTGTTGAAATAGCAAAACGCTATAATGAAGAGGGTGCAGATGAACTCACTTTTTTAGATATTACAGCGAGTCATGAAGGTCGTGGAACGATTGTAGATATTGTTGAAAAAGTTGCACGAGAAGTTTTTATACCACTCACTGTTGGAGGGGGTATTCGAACACTGGATGATATTTACCGTCTTTTAAATGTAGGATGCGATAAAGTAAGCATCAATTCTCCTGCTATTGCAAATCCGCATTTTATTGATGAGTCATCAAAACGTTTTGGTTCACAGTGTATTGTTGTCGCAATTGATGCTAAACGTATGGGTGATTCGTGGCATGTTTTTATCAATGGTGGAAGGATTGATACTGGTCTTGATGCTCTTGCTTGGGCTAAAGAAGCGCAAGAACGTGGAGCAGGAGAAATACTTTTAACTTCTATGGACTGTGATGGCGCAAAAAATGGTTATGATATCCCATTAACCTCTCAAATGAGCAATATGCTTAACATTCCTGTCATTGCAAGTGGTGGAGCGGGGACGATGGAACATATCAAAGATGCATTTTTAAATGGTGCTGATGCTGCACTTGCTGCTTCCATTTTCCACTTTAAAGAAATTGATATTATGGATTTAAAACGCTACCTCGCACATGAGGGAATTGCAGTAAGATTATGATTCTCTGTGCAGGACGTAATGAAACGTTCGATTTTGCAAAACCAATTGGTGTTGGTCTTATAGAAAGTGCTATCAATCTTACAAAATTGATTCTTGAAGAAAAACCAGCTTTTTTATTTTTTGTTGGAACAGCAGGTAGCTATGGTAATTATCAACCATTTGAAATTGTTCATAGCCATAGTGCTGCCAATATTGAGCTAGGCTATTTACAAAATCAGTGCTATACCCCTTTAAAGAATCAAATTGATTCAGAGATTCCATATGTTTCACGTGGAACAAATTATCTTTCTCCTATTGTTAATTCAAGCAATTACATTACCGTTGATACATCAATCGCCAATAAAATGATTGAAAAGAGTATTGAACTTGAAAACATGGAATTTTTTTCGGTTATTAGTGTTGCCAATCAATTTAAAATTCCCTGTTCTGGTCTTTTTGTTGTAACAAATTATTGCAACGAAAATGCCCATACTGATTTTATAAAAAACCATGCAAAAGCAAAAGAACTTATTATATTGCATGTAGAAAAAAATATGAAAATTTGAGGAATTATGGAAAAACAAAATATATTTGATCTTTCAAAAGAAGAACTATCTGAAGTTATAAAACCTTCTTTTAGAGCTAAACAAATCTATCAATGGCTCTATCAAAAATACGTTACGTCGTTTGATGAAATGAAAAATTTGCCAAAAGATTTAAAAGAGCAGCTCAATGCTACATACTATCTTGATCCACTTCGAATTGTAAAAGTTGAAGAGAGTAGGGATGGTAGTAAAAAATATCTTTTTGCACTTAAAGATGGGAGCACAGTGGAATCTGTTCTTCTACCTATGAAACAAGAACAAACTGATGAAGATGGTAAGCTTGTGCATCATACACGTTACACCATCTGTATCTCTTCACAGGTAGGCTGTAAAATTGGCTGCGCATTTTGTTTAACTGGTAAAAGTGGTTTTAAACGAAATCTCACAGTAGGTGAAATAACATCTCAAATTTTAATGATCAAACGAGATAACGCAATTGCAGAAAATAGGCGAGTTAACATTGTTTATATGGGCATGGGTGAACCATTAGACAACCTCACTAACGTGAGTAAGGCTGTACGTATCTTTAATGATTTAGATGGTCTTTCTATCTCACCGCGCAGGCAAACGATTTCTACGAGTGGACTCAGTTCTCAAATTGAAAAGTTGGGTAAGATGGATTTAGGCGTTTTACTAGCTATTTCACTTCATGCTGTTGATGATGAACTTAGACAAACACTTATGCCAATTAACAAAGCCTATAATATTGAATCCATCATCAATGCGGTAAAAGCATTCCCAATAGATGCTCGTAAACGGGTCATGTTTGAATATTTGGTCATGAAAGGAGTCAATGATGACCAAAAGAGTGCAAAGAAGCTGGTGAAGCTGCTACATGGCATAAAATCGAAAGTTAATTTGATTTATTTCAATCCTCATCCAGGAAGTGATTTTGGTAGACCTTTAGAGAAAGATATGGTTGCATTTCAACAATATCTTGTTGATCATGGTGTGTTGTGTACCATTCGCCAGTCAAAAGGATTGGACATCAGTGCAGCGTGTGGACAATTAAAAGATAAGGAAGAGAAACATGACAATGCTTGATCTTTTTCAATTAGGATTTTTAATTATTGTTGTAATTATAGGAGTAGGAGGACTCGTTACAGTCCTCTTTAAAAAAGAAAAATAAGGGCTTATCCTATCAAGCTCTTTTTATTTAGCTACCCATTCATGTGATATAATTTCACTATCTCCAAGAAAAATCTTTCCTACAAATCTATCACCCTTTACATAGCTTCCAACACCTTTTGGTGTTCCTGTCATAACGATATCGTTATCAACAAGAGTTGAAAAAGAGTTAATTTCATCAATAACAGTGAGTGGTTTATAAATCATAAGGTCACTATTTCCTTCTTGAACTAACGCACCATTAATCCATAATTGCATTGAGAGATTAGCTATATCAGATTCTTCTATACTGACAAACTGACTCATAACAGCTGCACCATTAAAAGCTTTAGATCTCTCCCATGGTAAACCTTTTGCTTTCAGCTCACTTTGAAGTTCACGGTTAGTTAAATCAAGCCCAAAACCAACAGCAAAAAGCTTCCCTTCTCTAATCAAAAATGAAATTTCACCTTCATAATGCAATGGTGTTTGTGCTCCTGTTATTAACTCACTACTTAATGCAGAGTTAGGTTTCATAAACAAAACCATTGAAGTAGGAACTTCATTATTTAGCTCTTTGATATGCTCAACATAATTTCTTCCAACACAAACAACTTTGCTAGGTGCAACTCTTGAACCATCAACTATAACTGTTTTCATTTCTATCCTTTCATTAAATTATAAAATATTGTTTTTGCATCAAATGTAGATTCTATCTTGTAAGGTATACCTTTGTATTCAAAAGAGAGTGATTGTGCATGTAAAAGTAATCTTGAGCTTTTTGTTAATTCAAATTGTTCTTCTTTGCTCATCAATCCATCTAAAAATTTTTCGGCAGCCATTTCATCAATTCCATAAAGTGGATCGCCCACAATGTGATGTTTCACGTGGAACAAATGAACTCTAATTTGGTGCTGTCTTCCAGTGTAAGGAATAGCCTCAACCAACGTTGCATCTTTATCCGCAAAATAGTGCAGGGGGGAAATTTTAGTTTGAGAAGCTTTTCCTCGTTCATCAACATGAACTTTCAAACGAATTTGACTTGTCTCAACATCACGTTTTAATTTTTCATCTATCATCAAAACACTATCAATTTTTCCATGAACCAAGGCAATATAACTTTTTTGAACTTGCCTAGTAGCAAAGATATGTTTAAGTTCAATTTCTGCTTGCTTGTGTTTGCCAACCAAAACTAAACCACTTGTACTTTTATCAATGCGATGAGCCGCATTTGCATCTTTCCCATAGAGTGATTTTATTTCATCATTTAGAGTATAACCATCACTGCGTTTTCGTGGATGCATCATTACACCACTTGGTTTTTCGAAAACTGCAAAATCTTCAGTTTCAAAAATGGGTTGTAGCCCTTTAGGAGAACCTTCAAAAACAACAACACTAATGTTGCCTACAATCAGCGCTGATTTTTTGAGAAGTTGTTCATCCTCAACAAAGACTCTTCGTTTGTCAATCATTTTTTGTGCTTCACCCATACTAATGTTAAAGGTATCCATTAAAAAACGAAAGGCCAGTGTTGGTTTTTCAAGAACAAATTTTTTGAAAGTATACGCCAAAATTCAACCCTTTTTTAGTCCGATATTGTTAAAATAAAGAATCAAATAAAACACGATTCTATAGATAAATTCACAGTATTTTATCACAGAAAAATCACAAAACAGACAAGGAATGAAAATGGTAGAGCGCTACGCAAGAGAAGAGATGAAAAAGCATTGGACAATTGAGGCAAAATATGACGCATGGCTCAAAGTTGAAAAAGCTGCAACAAAAGCGTGGAATAAACTAGGCCTCATTCCAGATGCTGATTGTGAGAAAATCGTTAAAAATGCAAAGTTCAATATTGAACGAATTGATGAAATTGAAAAAGTGACACGCCATGATGTTATCGCTTTCTTGACAAGTGTTGCCGATAGCCTTGGTGAAGAGAGCAGATGGGTACATTATGGTATGACAAGTTCTGATTGTATCGATACTGCTGTAGCACTTCAAATGCGTGACTCTTTAGCCGTTATTATTGATGATGTTAAAGTGCTTATGGAATCTTTGAAAACGAGAGCTATGGAACATAAAATGACTTTGATGGTCGGAAGAAGTCATGGAATTCATGGTGAGCCTATTACGTTCGGTCTCGTTCTTGCAATTTGGTATGAAGAGATCAAACGAAACCTCAAAAATCTTGAAAATGTAATGGAAGTAATTTCTGTTGGACAAATCAGTGGAGCTATGGGGAATATGGCTCATTCACCTATTGAGCTTGAAGAACTTGTTTGTGAAGATTTAGGACTCACTCCTGCACCTGTTTCAAACCAAGTGATTCAACGTGATCGTTATGCTGCTTTGATGAATGCTCTAGCACTCTTAGCATCAAGTTGTGAAAAAATTGCTGTGGCTGTTCGTCACTATCAACGTACAGAAGTTTATGAATGTGAAGAGTTCTTTGAAAAAGGACAAAAGGGCAGCTCTGCAATGCCTCACAAACGCAATCCAGTCTTAAGTGAGAATATCACTGGTCTTTGCCGTATGATTCGCTCTTATGCTATCCCTGCTATGGAAAACGTTGCATTGTGGCATGAAAGAGATATCAGTCACAGTTCAGTTGAACGTTTTATTTTACCAGATGGTTTTATCACAACAGACTTTATGCTTAACCGTCTTAACAGCGTTATCTCTAAACTTGTGGTTTACCCTGAAAATATGATGAGAAACCTTAACCTTACAGGTGGACTTGTCTTTTCACAAAGAATTCTTCTAGAACTCCCTCTTAAAAATGTTTCACGTGAAGATGCTTACAAAATTGTTCAACGTAATGCGATGAAAGTTTGGGAAGACCTACAACAAGGAAAACCTGCCCTTAATGCTGAGGGAGAGAGCTTATACCTTCAAAACTTATTAGCAGATGAGGACTTAAGAGCAAAACTTAGTGAAGCAGAAATCAGAGAGTGTTTTGACTATGGCTACTATACAAAAAATGTTGATAAAATCTTTCAAAGGGTGTTTAAATAATGTTAACCGTTCAAAAGCGTAATGGTCGCATTGAGCCACTAGATATCTCTAAAATACAAAAATATACTAGCTCAGCCATCAAAGGTTTAGATAACGTTTCTCAAAGTGAGCTTGAAGTCGATGCAAAAATTCAATTTCGTGATCAAATCACTACAGAAGAAATTCAAAAAACATTGATCAAAACAGCGGTTGATAAAATCGACATTGACCGTCCAAATTGGACCTATGTTGCTGCACGTCTTTTCTTGTATGACCTCTATCACAAAGTAAATGGTTTTACAGGTTATGGAAACTTTGCAGAATATTTGGAACGTGGAGAAAAAGAGGGACGCATCGCTTTAGGCCTAAAAGAAAAATATGATCTAAAAGATCTCGAAGCCTATATAAGACCAGAGCGTGACCTCCAGTTTACTTACCTTGGTGTCAAAACATTACATGATCGTTATTTGATTAAAAACAGACAAGGTAAGCCTATTGAATTGCCACAACATATGTTCATGGCAATCGCAATGTTTTTAGCACAAAATGAGCTTAATTCACAAGATTGGGCTAAGAAGTTCTATGATGTTATCAGTAAGTTTGAAGTGATGCTTGCAACTCCAACCCTATCAAACGCACGAACAACACGCCATCAATTAAGCTCTTGCTACATCGGAAGTACTCCAGATAATATCGAAGGTATTTTTGACTCTTACAAAGAGATGTCACTCCTTAGTAAATTTGGCGGTGGCATTGGTTGGGATTGGAACTTAGTACGTTCAATGGGCGGAATGATCGATGGACATAAGAATGCTGCTGGTGGCGTTATTCCATTTTTGAAAATTACCAATGACATTGCTGTCGCTGTTGACCAATTGGGAACACGAAAAGGTGCTATTGCTGTTTATTTAGAACCGTGGCATATGGACATTTCTGACTTCCTAGATCTAAAGAAAAACTCAGGCGAAGAGAGACGTCGTGCACATGAACTTTTCCCAGCATTATGGATCAATGACTTGTTTATGAAGCGTGTAGAAGAAAACGCCATTTGGACACTTTTTGACCCAGCAGAGACAGGCGATCTTTGTGAAGTATTTGGCGAAGAGTTTGAGAGACGTTATATCGCATATGAACAAAATGAAAATGTTGCAAAAGAGTATGTACCTGCGAAAGAATTATGGAAAAAAATCCTTACCAGTTATTTTGAGAGCGGAAGTCCTTTTTTATGCTTTAAAGATAACGCCAATAAGGCTAATCCAAATGACCATACCGGCATTATTCGAAGTTCAAACCTATGTACAGAGATTTTCCAAAATACACAACCAAATCACTATAAAATTAAAATCGTTTTTAATGATCAAACATATATTACTTATGAAGAGAGTGATTTAGTTAAAGTAGATAGTGGCATTACCAAAGAGGCTAAAAAGGTAACAGCTCTTGATAGCATCGATGGCAAAGATATTTTCATTGTTGAAAAAGAGATGATAGAAGGAAAAACGGCTGTATGTAATTTAGCAAGTGTCAACCTTTCTAAAATCAATACCAAAGAAGATATTGAACGAACGATACCTGTCGCTATTAGAATGCTCGATAATGTTATCGATCTTAATTTCTATCCACATGCAAAAGTAAAACATACAAACCTCAAATCACGTGCTATTGGTTTAGGCGTGATGGGTGAAGCACAAATGCTTGCAGAACAACACATTGCATGGGGAAGTTACGAGCACTTCAGTAAAATTGATGAAGTCATGGAAGCAATCAGTTATAACGCTATTCTTGCATCTTCTAATCTTGCCATTGAAAAAGGCGCTTATCCTGAATTTTCAGGTTCAAAATGGAGTAAAGGTATATTCCCTATCGATACAGCTAATGAAGAAGCAAAAAAATTAGTAGACCGTGGTGGACTTTTTGGTTACATGTATGACTGGGACAACTTAAAAGAAAAAGTAAAACAAAATGGTATGCGCAATGGCTATCTAATGGCAATTGCACCAACCAGCTCAATTTCTATCCTTGTAGGAACAACTCAAACGATTGAACCTGTGTATAAACGTAAATGGTTTGAAGAGAATCTCTCTGGCATGATTCCTGTCGTTGCTCCAGACCTCAATCCTGATACATGGGGATTTTACACGCCTGCGTATGAACTCGATCAAAGAGTACTGATTAAGGCGGGGGCAATTAGACAAAAATGGATCGATCAAGGACAAAGCCTTAACATCTTTATCACCTTAGATAAAGCCAGTGGTAAATACCTCAATGACATTTACATGTTAGGCTGGAAACTGGGTATTAAATCAACGTATTATCTACGTTCACAATCGCCTGAAAACAAGCTCGAAGTAGCGGATAGAAGTATCGAATGTGAAGGGTGCCAGTAACCATAATGACGCAAGGGTGAGCATGAAAACGATAGGATTAATTGGTGGTATGAGTTGGGAATCCACAACGAGTTATTACAAACTTCTCAATGAAGGTGTAAAAGCAAAGCTCGGAGGCCTTCATAGCGCTAAGATTATTCTCTATTCTGTTGATTTTGCACCTATAGCACGGTTACAAAATGAAGGAAATTGGAAAGAGGCTGCTTTAATTATTAAAGAAGCAGCCCTTTCACTACAACGTGCAGGAGCAGATTTCATTCTTCTATGTACAAATACCATGCACAAAATTCTTCCTCTAGTTACCCCTTTTGTTAACATTCCTTTTCTTCATATCGCCGAAGCCACAGCCACTGCATTACTGACTCAAGAAAAACGCAATGCAATTTTACTAGGTACAAAATTTACCATGCAAGAATCTTTTTACAAAGATATTTTAAATGCACATAAGATTAATGTGATTGTTCCTGATGAAAAATCCATTGAGACAATCAATCAGATTATCTTCAATGAACTTTGTATTGGTAAAATTGAAACAGACTCAAGAAGAAAGTTTTTACACATTATTGATGATTTGAAAAAAGGTGATGAACGTATTGATTCCGTTATTCTAGGATGTACTGAAATTGGGCTTTTACTAGATCAAAGAAGTTCCAATCTTGCGCTATTTGACACGACTGTTTTACATGTGAACGAAGCAATTAAACACGCACTAGAACAAGAAACTTCTTTCTAATTTTTAAAAAATAATATTAATTTTTTTATATAATATTTTTTATTCAAAATATGAATAAAAGCACTTAAAATAAGCATTTAAAATCATTAAGAAAAAACTATAAAATCTAGTTTTTTAGAGCCTGTGACATATTTGTTTCAGCTTAATTATTAAGTTTCTTTAAATTTTACACTTACTATAATCTTCACTACTTTTAAATCTAGGATAACCATGCTAACCAAAGTACTCAAACGTGACGGCACAACAGAAGAATTTCAACCTTTTAAAATCGAAGATGCAATCAAAAAAGCATTCAAAAGTGAAGGTGTAACGTACGACGAAAGTATCTTTAAAGAGATTCTTAAGCGTATTGAGAAAAAACGTGTAGCAGCGGTCGAAGACTTCCAAGATATGATCGAACAAGAGCTCTATAAATCACGTTATTTCGATGTTATGCGCTCTTTCATTCTCTATCGTCATACACATAAAATGCAACGTGAGCATATTTACGGACTCAATGAAGATACAACCTATGTAAACTCAAGTCAAACCATTGAAGAATATATTGGCAAAAGCGATTGGAGAATCAAAGCAAACTCCAATACAGGCTACTCTAATGCGGGTCTTGTTAACAATACAGCAGGAAAAGTCATTGCAAACTACTGGCTTGATAAAATTTATTCTAAAGAAGAGGGATTAGCACACAGAAATGGTGATTATCATATCCACGATCTTGACTGTTTAACAGCTTATTGTGCAGGTTGGAGCCTTAGAGTTCTTTTAGATGAAGGCTTTAATGGCGTTCGTGGTCGTGTTGAAAGCCGTCCTCCGATGCACTTTAGAGAAGCACTGGGACAAATGGCTAACTTTTTAGGAATACTTCAGAGCGAATGGGCAGGAGCGCAAGCGTTTAGCTCATTTGATACCTACTTAGCACCGTATGCGTTTAAAGATAAAATTTCGTATAAAGAGATCAAAAAAGCGATTCGTAGCTTTATTTACAATCTTAATGTACCAGCTCGTTGGGGACAGAGCCCATTTACCAACATTACGATTGATTGGACTGTGCCTAAAGACTTAGCTGATCAAATTCCAACATCAAGTCAGCGCCATCTTTTCAAAGATATTAACGATACAGAACTTCTTGAAGAGGCAAAAAAACGTGGTGTGACTTCACTTGAAGCTATGACCTACAAGCATTTCCAAAAAGAGATGAATCTCATAAACAGAGCTTACTACGAAGTGATGACTGAGGGCGATAAAACAGGTCAACCTTTTACATTCCCAATTCCTACGGTTAACATCACTGAAGATTTTGACTGGGATGGCGAAAATACAGACCTTCTATTTGAAAATACAGCGAAAATTGGTTCATCTTATTTCCAAAATTTTATTGGAAGCCAATACGTGAGAGACGCTGATGGAAAACTTGTCGAAAATCCAAAAGCGTATAAGCCAGGACATGTACGTTCGATGTGCTGCCGTTTACAACTCGATCTAAGAGAGCTACTAAAACGTGGTGGTGGACTTTTCGGAAGTGCAGAAATGACAGGAAGTATTGGTGTTGTAACACTCAATATGGCACGTCTTGGTTATCTCTACAAAGGTAATAAAGCTGCACTTATGGAGCGTTTTGAATACCTAATGGATCTCGCCAAGTCAACATTAGAAAAAAAACGTGTGTTTGTTCAAGAGATGTATAATCGTGGCCTCTATCCTTATACAGCACGTTATTTACCAGGATTTAACAGTCACTTCTCAACCATTGGTGTTAATGGAATCAACGAAATGATCCGCAATTTTACAGACGATAAACACAATATTGCGGATGAGTATGGAATGGAATTTGCTCATGAAATCTTAGAATTTATGCGCAACAAAATGGTCGCTTATCAAGAAGAGACAGGTAATCTCTACAACCTTGAAGCAACCCCAGCAGAGGGCACAACATACCGTTTTGCTAAAGAAGATAAGAAGCGCTACCCTGAGATCATCCAAGCAGGATCAGGAAAAAATGTTTATTACACCAATTCCTCTCAACTTCCTGCGAATTTTACCGATGATCCATTTGAAGCATTGGATTTACAAGATGATCTTCAATGCTCATACACAGGTGGAACCGTACTGCATCTTTATATGAAAGAGCGTATCAGTTCAAGCGAAGCGTGTAAAAAGTTGGTAAAAAATGTCATAACGAACTACCGTATGCCGTACCTTACTATCACACCTGTCTTCTCAGTGTGTGAAAAGCATGGTTATATCAGTGGTGAGCATGAATTTTGCCCTAAATGTGACGAAGAACTCGTTGAACAATACAAAAAAGGAGAAGCATCATGAGCAAAACAGAAATCTTAGAAAAATTAAAAGAAAAACGTACTAAATGTATCGTTTACACGCGTGTTATGGGTTATCATCGCCCAGTTGAATCCTTTAACGTAGGAAAAACAGGTGAGCACAAAGAACGAACACAGTTTATTGAAAGATGCTGCCATAAATAAACCAATCCACAGCATTACCAAATTTACGACGCTAGATTATCCCCATCATCTAGCGTCTATTTTTTGGTTTGCTAAATGCAATATGGCATGTCCTTATTGCTACAATCCTCACATTGTCAGAGATAATGGAAACATTAGCTTAGACGAAGCACTCGAATTTTTACAAAATAGACAAGGGCGACTTGATAGTGTTGTTTTAAGTGGTGGAGAATGTACATTATATCCCCATCTTGAAGCATTTTGTGAAGCCATCAAAGCCTTAGACTATAAAATCAAAATTGATACCAATGGATCGAATCCTGAGTTATTGAGAACATTAATAGAAAATGGTCTTGTGGACTACATAGCATTGGACTATAAAGCACCTCATTATAAATATACTGAACTCACTCATTATCGGCATTTTGAGAGGTTCGAACAAAGTTTGAATCTTCTTATTCGAAGTTATTTGCCTTTTGAAGTACGAACTACATTACACAGTGATTTACTCACACCTGCTGACATCAATGCTATTATTGAAGATTTGCATAAAAAAGAGTATCTTGGGACGTATTATCTTCAAAACTATTTGCATGTTGAGCCCACACTTGGCGCAACAAAAAAGCAACAAAATCAGTTTGATTTGAGCCAATTAACCCCACTTTTGCCCATAGAATTAAGAAATTTTTGATACAATAATCTCTTATACGTCAAACTAGCAAAGCTAATTTGACTACGCTTGCCGCTATGGCACTAAAGCTTGCCAACAGAGTTGGCAGAACCTATTTTAAAACAAAAAATGAAACAAGGAAACAGTAGTGGAGCGCAAAAAAATCTATAATCCAAACTCATATGAGAGCTTAAATGATCGCAGAGTCTTTGGTGGAAATCCTCATGGAATTTTAAATTTTACTAAAGCAAAATACACGTGGGCACTTAAACTGTGGGATATGATGGAAGCAAATACATGGTTTCCTAAAGAAGTTGACACCACAAAAGATGTTATTGACTATAATCGTAATCTTACCGATGCTGAAAAACGTATGTACGATCTTGTTTGGTCACAACTCATTAGCATGGATAGTTTCCAAACCAATAACCTTGCTGACAATATCAATCCCTATATTACAGCTCCAGAAATCAATGCATGTCTCTCTAGACAAGCTTATGAAGAAGCAAATCATTCTAAATCGTATGCTGTAATGGTTGAAGCCATTTGCGATAATACCGACCTTATCTACGAAATGGAAAAGCATGATGAGGTTTTACGTCGTAAAAACGACTACATTTCAAGCGTTTATGAAGAGCTTGCAGGTGATGTCACCGATGAAAAACTAGTTCTTGCGATGTTTGCAAACCAAATTTTAGAGGGCATTTACTTCTACTCAGGCTTTACGGCGATTTACGCCCTTGCACGCGCGGGAAGGATGCTTGGAAGTGCACAGATGATTCGTTTTATCCAGCGTGATGAAATCACACACCTTCTCATTTTCCAAAACATGATTAATTCGGTTCAAAAAGAACGTCCAGAACTCTTTACTGCTGCACTTAAAGCAAAAGTCTATGATATGTTCCAAAAAGCAGGTGAACTTGAAATAGAGTGGGGTAAATACATCACTCAAAATCAAATTATGGGCTTCACCGATGATATCATTGAAACATATATCCACTACCTCATTGATGATCGTTTAACGGCTGTTGGCTTTGAAAAACTCTATAATGCAAATCATCCAATTAAATGGGTCGATGATTTTTCAAAATTTAATGACCAAAAAACAAACTTCTTTGAAGGAAATGTCTCAAATTACAGTAAAGGAAGTCTCTCATTCGATGACTTCTAAACCGACGCTTTGTGCTTTACAATTTGCCTATGAAGGCCGAAGCTTTGAGGAGAATTTTGCAACCTTGCAAATGCTTCTTGAGCAAACACCTTCTCATAGCATTGTTTTAGCACCAGAGCTCTGTTTAAGTGCTTATAGCTACGATAACATGGAAGCAGCTGCCGCATTTTCCGCACATGTGCTTCCATCTCTTGAAAAACTCTCTTCCAATAAAACATTTGGACTCACCTTAATTGAAAAAACAGATTTAGGCTATATGAATAACTTCAAGCTTTTTCATCATGGAAAGCTGATTTGTACGCGTGCAAAAGCTAAACTGTTCACATTAGGGGAAGAAGAACACTACTTTAGCGCAGGAAAAGACGAAGATATCCGCCTTATTGAAGTTAATGGAATAAAAATTGCTGTACTTATCTGCTTTGAACTTCGCTTTCCCACATTATGGGAGCAAATCAAAGGGGCAGATCTTATCTTAGTGCCTGCGTATTGGGGAAAACTTCGCAAAAAGCACTTTGAGGTACTTACCACAGCCCTTGCTATCAGCAATCAAGCCTATGTACTTTGTGCAAATGGTGCTGATGAGAGCATGGCTAAAAGTAGTGCCATTATCTCTCCATTTGGTGATGTCACTAGCGATGATAACAGTAAGCTTATAATGCAAACATTTGATTTTCATGAGATCAAAAAAATGCGACGATATCTTGACATAGGATTAGACTATAATGCCGCAAACGGCTCATTTTAAAGAAAAAATTCGTTTTCAAAAACATAAAAAAATGGCAGATGAAATCGCCAAAATATGCCCTATGAGTCCTAATGTCTATGAAGCTTTTTGCCAAAGTGAGCGTGAACTCTTTGTACCACAAGGGATGAGTTTGCACGCATACAAACTCGATGCTCTTCCACTCGCCGCTAACCAATGGATTAGCTCACCGTTAACCGTTGCGAAGATGACCGAAGCATTAAGTCCCAAAGGGGCAGATAGTGTTTTAGAAATAGGATGTGGTAGTGGTTACCAAGCACTTATTTTAAGTAAAATCATTCGTAGAGTCTTTACCATTGAACGCATTGAAAGATTGCTTAAAGAGGCACGTGAACGCTTTAAAATACTAGGAATTACAAACATTCATACACGCTTTGATGATGGTCAAAATGGATGGAGAGAGTTTGCGCCTTATGATCGTATCCTTTTTTCAGCCTCAACCCCTGAAGTTCCTCAAAAACTCTTTGAACAGTTAAAGGTTGGGGGAATTTTGGTCGCACCTATTGAAAAAGGCGACAAACAGATCATTACTCGTTTTATAAAAACAGAAGAGGGCATACGCAAAGAAACCATCGGTGATTGTCTTTTTGTACCTGTAAAAGATGGACGTGAGTTTTAACGGAGTTCTTATAAAACTCCGTTAAACGTTTTAAAACCTAGTGCTTTTTGAGAATTTGTTTAATCAGTAGTTGAGGCGTTACAAGCCCACGATAGTCATTGCGTGAAACGGTAAAAAGAATATCAATACGATCTCCTTGTTTTGCTTTCACATCATAATTAAAGAAAAGTGCTTCAAGGGCAACGCTCCCCTCTTGCAGAATAAGCTTGAGATGTTGTCCATCTTTACCAATTAAACGATCCACTTTCACAGCGATATTGCGCAACAAAAAGCTCGGTTTTGGGTTTTTTTGTCCATAAGGTTCTTGATTTTCTAAAATTTCAAGTAACTCAAAATCAATCTGATCAGCAGTAATCTCGCCTAAAAGATCATTGTCTGCTTCTAAAACTTCTTGTGTAAATTGGCTTGATGCTTTCTCTAAGTTAATGCGAAATTGTTCCAAATGTTTGATTTCAATGGAAACACCAGCTGCACCCTTATGTCCACCATAGCCTAATAAAATAGCTTCTTGAGAACGGATCAGTTCTAAAATATCAACATCACCAATGCCTCTTGCACTACCTTTGGCTTTTTCATCTCGGATAGAAAAAACAATAGCAGGCTTTTTAAAGCGTTTGGAAAGCCGTGAAGCGACGATCCCTACTATCCCCTCATGCCACTCTTCACCCCATGCTACAATGATATTTTCAGCCTCTTTGACGTAAGGAAGCGTTGCCTCAAATAAAAGACGTTCCTCTTCTTTACGTGCTTCGTTTAAAGAGACAATATAATCAAGTTTGACCAAAGCGTCATTCACATCTTTTGATTTTAAAAATTCATAGGAGAAAATGGCATCTTCCATGCGTCCAGAACTGTTAATCAAAGGTGCTATTAAAAATGAAATATCATCACCTTCTAACGTCGCTTTGCCAAAATACTGTCTTATGGCTTCGAATGCTGCGCGTTTGGAACGATTAAGCTCACCAATACCTTTTTTCACCATCACGCGGTTCATCCCTACAAGTTCCATCATATCAGCCATGATAGCGATGCACAGTAGGTCTAAAAAGCTAGAGAGATCATACTCCACTCCAAGCTCTTCTTTGAGTGCCGCAACCAAATACCACGCGACCTGTGCACCACAAATTTCACAATGAGGGAAAGCACAATCTTCTTGTTTAGGATTCACAATTGCATAGGCTTCAGGAAGAACAGCAGGAACACTGTGGTGATCAGTAATGATCAGATCAATCCCTTGTTCTTTACAAATTTGTGCCGCTTCAATGGCAGAGATACCATTGTCCACGGTAATAATCACATGCACATCAAGCTTTGCAACAATATCTGGATTTAAGCCATACCCATCAGTAAAGCGATTGGGGATAATCAAGGAGTAATCCACTCCAAGATCATCAAAAAACTGACTTAAAATAACCGAAGATATAACACCATCCACATCATAGTCACCAACAATAGCAATACGCTCATGGTTACGCATTGCGTCAGCAATACGTTTAGATGCACGCCCAATATCTTTTAAAGAGGAAGGCTTAGGAATCTCGTTTAAACGGGTACACTCATCGTTTTCAAACCTGCTTTGAAGAATCCGTTTTATATCCTCTTTTGTCAGTAACTTAACCATTTTGACGTTGTGTCAAAGCTGCTTTAGCAAAACCTAAAATCGTTTTATTAGGATTTGTTAAACGCGATGTAAATTCAGGGTGAAACTGCACACCTAAAAACCACTGATGTCCTTTTAGTTCAACGGCTTCAATCAAGCCATCACTTTCACCACTCACGATAAGTCCTGCTTTTTCAAAAAACTCACGGTATGCTGGATTAGCTTCGTATCGATGACGATGACGTTCACGAATGACTTTAGCACCATCATAAACTGTTCTTAATAATGAATTTTCTTTTGTTTCACACTCATAACCACCCAAACGCATAGTACCACCGAGTGGACTTTGGAAGGTGCGTAGTTGTTTTTGACCGCTTGCATCCATAAAAGAGTCAATCAAATAGATAATAGGGTTTTTGCAGTTTGGATTAAATTCAGCTGAATTAGCATCTTCGATATGCAGAACATTACGTGCAAATTCAATCATTGCAAGTTGCATACCTAAACAAATACCAAGGTAAGGAATATTGTGTTCTCTTGCGTAGCGAATCGCTTCCATTTTGCCCACAACACCACGCTCGCCAAAACCACCAGCAACCAAAATGCCATCAACATCAGAGAGAATGTCTTCACATCCTTTTTCTTCGATCACTTCTGAGTCAACCCAGCGAATTTTTACTTTCGCATTGAGGTGTGCTCCTGCATGAATGAGTGATTCTGTAAGAGATTTGTACGACTCTTTAAGATCAAGATACTTACCTACAAAAGCGATCATTAATTCATCGCGTGGTGCAATCACACGCTTCACTAAAAGATCCCACTCGTCCATATGTGGTGTTAAATCTCCAAGATCAAGTGTCTCAGAAATTGGCGCTAGGATGTTCTCTTTTAAGAAACTAAGAGGTACTTGATAAATTGTCGTTGCATCCAAACACTCAATGACAGAATTACGCTCAACACCGCATGAGAAAGCAAGCTTATTTTTAAGCTCTTTAGGAAGTGGATATTCTGAACGGCAAATGAGCATATCTGGCGTAATACCAATACGGCGAAGTTCTTGAACAGAGTGTTGGGTTGGTTTCGTTTTAAGCTCACCCGCTGCTTTGATGAATGGTACAAGAGTAAGGTGAATGTTCATTGCTCTGCGTTTGCCTAGCTCACTTTTAAGAGAGCGAATCGCTTCTAAAAATGGTAAGCCTTCAATGTCCCCAACGGTTCCACCAATTTCTACAATGAGAATATCTTTCCCTTTTCCTGCTTCTTTAATACGATTGGCAATCTCATCAACAATGTGAGGGATAACCTGAATGGTTTTACCAAGGTAATCTCCACGGCGCTCTTTTTCGATAACAGAAGAGTAAACACGCCCTGTTGTAAAGTTATTGGCTTGGGTTAGGTTTTCATCTAAAAAACGCTCATAGTGACCAAGGTCAAGATCGGTTTCAGCACCATCATCGGTTACAAAAACTTCACCATGTTCTAGTGGACTCATCGTGCCTGGATCGACATTGATGTAAGGATCTGCTTTGAGGATGCTGACTTTAAAGCCAACATTTTTTAAAAGGGTAGAGATACTCGCCGCTGCTATGCCTTTACCAAGAGAGCTTAAAACGCCTCCAGTAATAAAAATATACTTTGTTTCGTGATTGGACATAATTCCGCCTCATTATTATTTAATGGCAAGATTATAGCTAAGCAAAGCTAATAAAGGGTTTATCTTGGAGTTTATGCAGTAGAATGAAAATGGAAAAAACCTCTTGCACTTTAGAAATGCAAGAGGGGAAAAGCCCTAAAATAGGCTACTGAAGATTTATTTTACTTTATCGTGGAAGTAGTTTGTCGCTTCAACAAAGCCCTCGATAGAACCACAGTCAAAACGTCTTCCTTGGAATTTATACGCGATAACTTTACCTTGTTTTGCAAGCTCTAAAAGAGCATCGGTAATTTGAATTTCTCCACCTTTACCTGGTTTTGTATTTTCAATGACTTCAAAAATATCTGGGGTAAGGATATAACGACCAATAATCGCCAAATTGGTTGGAGCATCTTTTGGATCTGGTTTTTCTACCATGTTAGACACGCGAAGTACCGACTCATTGCCGTCTACAATTTTACCATCGATTACACCGTATTTATTGGTTTCTTCTTTTGGAACTTCTTCGATAGCAACAACACAGCAGCGGTATTTTTCATACACTTCTACCATTTGTTTAAGTACTGGGTCATCATCATTGTTGTCACACAAGTCATCCGCTAAAATAACAGCAAATGGCTCATCTCCAATCAATGTTTTACCTGTTAGAATTGCGTGACCCAAGCCTTTCATCTCCACTTGTCTGGTATAACTGAAGGTACAATTATCAATGAGATTACGAATTTCAGTAAGGTAGCTCTCTTTTGAGGTACCTTTAATTTGGTGCTCAAGCTCATAACTCACGTCAAAATGGTCTTCAATCGCACGCTTACCACGACCTGTGACAATCGCCATAGTGTCAATACCTGCACTAACCGCCTCTTCAACACCATATTGAATCAAAGGCTTTGTAAGAACAGGTAACATCTCTTTTGGCATCGCTTTTGTTGCAGGGAGGAAGTGTGTACCATACCCAGCAGCAGGGAAAAGACATTTTTTAACAGATTTCAAACTATTGATTTTGCTATATTTTGAGATACTCGACACTGTATCGCTCCTAAAAATTTTAAATGTGAAATTTTATCTTAATTTTGCTCTTTTTTCTATGAGTGTCAAATCTAAACACAATAAAGTTATTTTTTTGTCACAATCATTTTTTTCATGACTTTATCATCTTAATGTGTTACTCTGATACATTAATCTTTATAGAGTCGAGGAAAAAAATGCTTCAACGTTATTTTTTTAAAATCAGTAGTATTTTTATACTGTTAGGAGTAGGCTTATTTGGCGTTGCATGGTTTATTACAGAACCTTTTGTCATTGCAATCATTTCATTTGTTCTTTTTATAATTGCAACACTTACGCTCAATAAAGTTATTATTCAACCTTTTTCCCATGCAGTAGAACTTCTAAGCGAGTTTGACTCCCGTGATAAAAATGTACGTGAAGCCCATCAAAAAGAGTTTCTACACGTAACAGAAAAGCATACATTACTTCACTCTCTTTTTCCAAGAATTTATCGTCTTGTGACACTCTTAACATACTTGAGTGAAAATTACTCACAAAGTGCAGGGAAAAATTCTATTGCTACGGCACAACTCATGTATTCTATAGACACAATGTCTAAAAAGTTAGAAGAAAAAGCACATTCTATTTCTGAGATTTCAAGCTCAACACAAAATATTTTCGAGCAAGTGAATTTGGTAAGCTCAAATGCACAAGAAGCATCTACATTTGCCAAAATATCAATGAAAGAGAGTCAACAAAGTATTGCTGAGCTCAATGAAATTATCACACGAATGAACAGCATCAATGTACAATCTGCCGATGCCTCATCAAAAGTCAATGATCTAAAAGAAAAATCTATCACGATTCAAAATGTCACAACGGTCATTGATGATATCGCAGATCAAACCAATCTTTTAGCTTTAAATGCTGCTATTGAAGCGGCACGCGCAGGTGAGCATGGACGTGGATTTGCTGTTGTCGCTGATGAGGTACGAAATCTTGCTGAGCGTACTTCAAAATCAACCAGTGAAGTTACTATTATTGTAAAACAAATCCAACAAGATACAAACGATGTTTATGCAAGTATCGAAACATTGCGCAATGAAATAGAACGTGCTACGCATACGGTTCAGCATGTAGGTGATGAAATCAAACACTTTATCAATAATGCTGAAAAAATAGAAGATCAAATTGACACGATTGCAAAAAGTGCTGATTATAATAGTGATCAGCTTCTTACTATTAAAGAGGCTATTTCAAAAATCAGTGACCAGCTCGAAGCAGGTACAAAAGAGATGAAAGCCATTTCTGGTCAAACACAAGCCATCATTTCTGGTGCAGAAGAAGCCCATGAGAACCTCAGTGCTTTTGCAATGGATGAATACCATGAAAAGATGTATCAACTCTGTCTTAACGCAAAGTCACGTGTGGAAACCTTATTTGAGAATGCCATTAATACCGGCAAACTTACTGTTGAAGCTATTTTTGATACTAATTTCAAACCTATTGCTAACACAAATCCACAAAAATATACCACTGCGTATGATACTTTTACAGATCAAACCTTTCCAGATATCGTTGATACCTTAATGAAAGAGAATGCACAAAATCTTTTTTATGCTGTTGCCATGCATAAATCAGGTTACATCTCTACACACAATGCACGTGCGCCATTAACAGGCAATTATGAAAAAGACCTCTTCGGTAACCGCTCAAAACGCATTTTTACAGATAGTGGTGTCAGAGGAGCAAACCATGAGAAGCGTGTTCTTCTTCAAACGTATCGTAGAGAAAATGGCGATGTCATGCATGATATCTCAATCCCTATCTATGTAAAAGGCCGTCATTGGGGTGGCTTTAGAATAGGGTATAGACCAAAAGCCTAATCCAAGTAATTAACTTATTTTTAACTTAATTTATATATTTAATATTAATATTTTTTATTCTTATTAAGGTGTAAAAATGTTACCAAATGAAAATAAAAATAAATAGATAAAATTTAATTTATTGTTTTTTAAGTTTTAAATGCGTATAATTCCGAAAATGCAAAAGGAGCTTAAAGATGAAAAAGTTAAATGTTGTAAAAGCTGGATTAACTATGACCCTTATTAATGCTGTTTTATTCGCTCTAGGTTTTGTATATTTAGCGCAGTCTCAATCACTTTAAAAAGCGATCTTCAGTTATAGATTTTGGAGTCAGCAATGACTCCAAAATGAGTTTTACTCTTAAAATATTCTCGAAATTACTTCTCGTTTTCGCCTAACATTTCACGCATTTTACGTTCCATACGTTTTTCAAATGCTTCGTTAGATGGTGAATCTTCACAGGAAAATTTTGCTTTTCCATATAAAACACAACCACGATCTCCAGGATCGCACTCTTTTTTAATAATATCGCAAATCCCTTCAACATCGTGAGGGCATGTCCAACCACCTTGATTCATCATACATCCTTACATATAATGTTTTGCAAGTACGCTCACACCACCAACAATAAACTGTACAGCAATTGCACCAACAATAAGTCCCATCAAACGACTGACGATTTTTTGCCCCGTAATGCCGAGGTAGTGGCGAATATAAATACTATTTTTAAAAGCTAAGTACACACTCAGTGCAACAAGCAAATAAGCGATAATCAATGCAGCAATCGAAGTCACTCCTTCGCTGTGGCCACGTAAAATAATAATAGTTGCAAAAATACCTGGTCCAAATGTAATAGGAACACCTAAGGGGATGACAGAAAATTCATCATTTCTGATGGCTTCTTCTCGCTCCTCCTCTGTCTGATCTTTGGATTCCATTGAGCCTTGTACCATTTTGATAGCTGTTAAGAGTAGAATAATACCACCCATGACTTTGAGTGAATCAATTTCAATACCAAATAAATTGAGTAGAAAATTACCCGTCAATAGGACAACAAAAAAAGCAACAATAATAGTCATCGTTGCTTTCCATGCTATTTTATCAATATGCTCTTTTGTAGCACTTTGAGGCAGAAGCGAGAGCATAATAGCACTCACTCCTAACGGATCTACGATCGCAAACATAGTAATGGTATGTTGTAACAATAGATTAAGAAAATCTGTCATTATGCCTCTTCAGTACGAAGTACCGCGCCACTGCTTGCATTGGTTACTAATTGACGGTACTGTTTCAACCAGCTACCGTGAATCGTTTTGACTTTTGGTTTAAATGCTGCTTTTCTTTTAGCAAGCTCTGCTTCATCAATGATTGCTTCGATAGTATAGGCATCAACATCGATCTGAATAGTATCACCATCTTCAAGCAATCCTATAAGTCCACCTTCTGCTGCTTCAGGGCTTACGTGACCAATACTAAGACCTCTTGTTGCACCTGAAAAACGACCATCAGTAATGAGTGCTACGTCTGCGCCTAATCCCATTCCCATGATTAAACTCGTAGGGGAGAGCATCTCTTGCATACCAGGTCCGCCACGTGGTCCTTCATAACGAATAACAACAACATCACCTTTTTTTACTTTGCCACCAACAATACCAGAAAGTGCTTCTTGTTGAGAGTCAAAACAAACTGCTTTACCTACAAATTGGCGTCCACCTACGATACCTGCTGTTTTGATAACACAACCTTCTTCGGCTAAATTTCCAAATAAAATTGCAAGTCCACCTACTTTTGAGTAAGGATTATCTAATGTATGAATAATCGTAGTATCTTTAATCTCTGCATTGGCAATACGTTCACCAACACTCTCACCAGTCACCGTTAAATTATCTAAAAATAAAATACCATTATCGCGTCTGCTAACTTCTTTCATAACAGCACTCACACCACCAGCACGGTTAATGTCTTCCATATGAACTGTTGAGAGGGAAGGGGCAATTTTTGCAATATGTGAAACATTTTTGCTAATCTCATTAATGTCTTTAATCGCAAAATTAACGCCTGCTTCTTTTGCAATCGCTAACATATGTAAAACGGTATTGGAACTTCCACCCATTGCCATGTCTACGGCAAAGGCATTACGAACTGCTTTTTCATTAAGGATGTTACGGATTTTAAAGCGATCGTCGATAGCAATTTCACACACACGTTTTGCCGCAGCACGCAAAAGCACTTCACGCTCTGGAGTTAATGCTGGGATGGTGCCATTGCCTGGAAGTGCAATTCCCATAGCTTCCATTAGAGTATTCATACTATTAGCAGTAAACATACCTGAACATGAACCGCCACTTGGACAAGCGTTACACTCGATGTCTTTAAGCTCAGCTTCGTTAATGTCGCCTTTTTCAAATTTGCCTACCGCTTCAAATGCTGTCGTTAAGTCAATTGGTGTTCCTTCTTTTGTATAACCTTTTTTCATTGGTCCACCACTCACAAAAACGGTTGGAACATTGACACGAAGCGCACCCATAATCATACCTGGTACGATTTTATCGCAGTTAGGGATACAAATCATTGCGTCAAGCATATGCGCATTCATCATTGTTTCAATAGAGTTAGCGATAAGCTCACGACTTGGAAGCGAATAAAGCATACCATCATGGCCCATAGCGATACCATCATCAACACCAATTGTATTGAACTCAAATGGCACACAACCATTTTTGCGAATCTCATCTTTAATGATTTGCGCATACTCATGTAAAAAGAAGTGACCAGGGATAATATCGATATAAGAGTTGGCTACTCCAATAAATGGTTTGTTAAAATCTTCATCTTTTAAACCTGTCGCACGAAACAAACTTCGATGTGGCGCTCTGTTGTACCCTTTTTTGACTTGATCACTACGCATCAATCTTCCTTAAAAATTTTTTTAAATTATAGCAAAACCACTCTAAAAAAGCTTATATCTGAAGAATTTTCTCAAAACACCTTTACATTTCAAAAAAAAACTGCTATACTCTCATCTCTTTTTTAGACGCGGGAATAGCTCAGTGGTAGAGCACAACCTTGCCAAGGTTGGGGTCGCGAGTTCGAACCTCGTTTCCCGCTCCATTTAGTTTTGTTTAGAAAAGAAATGCGTTGCCCGGATGGCGAAATTGGTAGACGCAAGGGACTTAAAATCCCTCGGGAGTTTTTCCTGTGCCGGTTCGAGTCCGGCTCCGGGCACCACCTGATGAAGATTCGGTGGCGATATAGCCAAGCGGTAAGGCATGGGCCTGCAAAGCCTTGATCCCCGGTTCGAATCCGGGTGTCGCCTCCACCTTTATATTTATTATCTACAAAATTTCTGTCGGGAGATGGCAGAGCGGCTTAATGCGGCGGTCTTGAAAACCGTTGAAGGTAACACTTCCGGGGGTTCAAATCCCTCTCTCCCGGCCACTTTATTAAAACACCCCACAAAACCGACACTTTACCAACTTCGCAGAGAGATTTTTACAACTTCTTTACAACTTTTAAGGAATTTTTTATATTCTAACACTAAGCACTTACAGAAGATTGGAAACACCTACTATTTCGTTATTAAAGTTCATGGGAGCATCGTTAAACAGACTTTAAGAACGGATAACCTACTATGTGCTAATCTTTTAAAAATCAAACTTTACAAGAGCCAGACAATGTTTAAAAAACTTGACCCCAATTTTACATTTAATAAAATTCAAGTAGATGAAGGCGACACCCCTGAAGATATAGCCCTTATCCAAGAGCTTAACGATAAAATAGAGCGTATTTTAATGGGGAAAAAACGACAGAAAAAAATCTCTAATGTTCGCATTATAGATTCCGATGAAATTAAACCCGTTACGCTCAAAGAAGCGTTCACTATGTTTATGGCATACAAAAAAGATACTGAAAACAAAAGTGCTGACACCATCAAGAAAATTAATAATGTGTACAGATACCTTTTATTATTTGCCCATGAAAGTACGGACATCCACCAAATCAATAAAAAGAAATTTTTTAACACCTTACAATCTAATCTCAAGCAACTGCCATCCAATATTTTCAAATTCAAACAATTTGAGGGTAAAACCTTTGATGAGATTATGAAATTTAAAGACGAAAAAGAAAAACAAGCATTTAACCAACTCCCCAAACTTACCAACAAAACTATCAATAATATGTTTGTTTATATCAAAAATCTTATTGAGTATTTAGAGCGTAATGACTATATCAAAACCAATAATATGAAAATAAAATATTTAGAGGAAGCGATGTCTGATAAAACCCAATTTGACGATAATGAACTCAAAGAGCTTTTAAACTACAAAGACGAAACCATCCGCAATATGTTTAAAGTATTTGTATATACAGGACTTAGAAGAAAAGAACTGATTGAGCTTAAAAAAATAGATATTTTATATGAGGACAATATCCCCTATTTTAACATCGAAGAATCGGGAGAACGCACTCTCAAAACAAAAAGTTCAATTAGAAGAGTTCCTATCCACCCCGATATTTTAGAACTTGTAAAACATCAATTAGCAACCAATGAGACAGAATTTTTATTTTTCAATGGGGAAGATAATCAAATAGGAAAACGCCTCAATAGAGCCATTAAATCTGTTTTAACCCCTGAAAATCAAGAACTAAAAAGCCTACATAGTTTCAGAAAAAACTTTACACAAAAATTAGATGACGTGGAAGCACCTGCAGATATTATTAAAAAACTTGTCGGGCATAGCCTCAATGACGACATTACAGAAACCCACTATAAGACACAGACAAAAATCGAAATTTTGTATAAACACCTTGCAAAAATTTCATTTGATTTTGCAGAGGATACATCTAAAAATCAGAACGCAATTCAATAACATAAGGACAACCTCGCTCATAATAATCAGCGATTTTTTGCTCCATTTTGTCTATATAGTGTAAATACTCTTCTCGAGCTTTTTGGTTTTCATATTGAATCTCTTCAATCGTAATCAAAGAGCTCAAATAGGGCTTTTCAGCCTCAAACCATTTTTCAAATTCCTCTTTGTCGGTACGATATTCAATGTCAGAATAAAAAAGTGCTCTAATAACGTCATTGGCTTTTTTAACCCAATCGCTCAAAGAGGAATACCCATTGATGGTTTCTTTGTCCTCATATAAAGAAGCGTCTGAAAATCTATCTTCATAAACTTCAATCGCATATTTTTGGGTATCCAATAACTCAATCCATTTTTCACTGGCTCTTTTGCTTTTACGATAAAAAACATAATTTTCAAGTTGAAACACCACCTTTCTTTTGAAAAGATGTGACGTATAAAAAATACACCCTTTCAAATCTTCCAATGTTGGCTTTAAAAAAATACCCTCACGTTTTCTTTTAACCATTGTATAAATTTTGCTTGATGTCCTATATAAGATGTCTTTTCTAATCCCACAGCTAAAAAAGTCTTTTGAAAATTGTTGTTGCCTGATTTTTAACTTTGAAAAAATGGCTTGTTCTTTTGATGTTTTTTTAGTTGTTTTCAATAGGTACTTAAACGCGTATTTTGTGATGGCTTTGCCGTCATTTTGCTTCTCTTGCAAAACTCTGATATAAATGAAATTCCCTTTTTGTCTTGTCACAAAATCTGAAATCACATAAAAGCCAAATTTTCTATGCAGTTTCAAAGTGATGTATTGATTATTCACTCTTACCACAAAACCTTTTTTAAAAAGTTTTTCAATGTGTCGAAATGTCGGAACATTCACGGCTAATTCAATTCTTCCAATGTCGTGATTTTTCCTTGCATGGACGATTGATTTTAAATAATGCTCCAAATCCAAAGCGTCATCCAAAATGTCTAAACAATGCGAATGAATATTTAAAGACTTCGTTAGTTCATACATCCTGACAAATTTATAGTTTAGTTTTCTATCTTCATATTTAAACTGCTTCATGTGTCTATGAAATCGTTTGAAATGTTCGTACTGTTTTTTAATATCAACATCAATCTTCTCAATCGTTGTATTTAGTAATGGAACATTCAAGACGGGATTTATCGTGCGTGTTTGAAAAATGACTATCTTTTTTTCCATAACCTTGGCGATGGAACGGATTTCATTTTGTACCAATGCCGATTTTGTTTTTTCCTTATAGGTATTCACATCTTCAAGGCTAAACGCCCTTGAATTGTCTTTTCGAGTAAAAAGCACCTTTTGAGCAAAAAGTCTTTTTTTCAATTCCTTCTGCTCGTATAAAGATTGTGCCTCTTGAATGTATTTGTCTATTATCATTTTCCATACCACACTTTTTTATTTACCTATATTTTAAGTAAACAAGGGGGAAAGCCAAATTTTGAAATTGATTGTGTGGAAAACAAGAACATTGAGAACCTCCGTTGTGGCAAGCCACCACGGAGAACCCCAATAACCTTGTTTTTAAATGGAAAGTTGTTTGTTAAGAGTTTCTATCCTTATATCTAAATCATCGATTTTTTGACGCTTCAAATCTCTTTTACAGCTCTGAATTGCTTTTCTAAGTTCTGTTGCCTTACTTTGATCCTGAATATTTTTAACACGCTCCCACAAATTTTTTAAATTTTTTTCATAAAAATCAGCACTTTTTATACTTTTGATACTTGCATCGCTCAAAGGTTGTTTAATCGTTTCATTTTTTAGAGGGATTAAATCTTTCACAATGGTTTTTAAATACTCAATATGGGTTTTATCCGATAAGTTAAAAAAGGGCGATTGTATTAAAGTATTGACTCCACTTGCCCCATCTTTGAAATAAAGCCTACCCTTTACAAATTTTTTAGGATTTACCCCTCGCTCTTCTAACTCTTCTTTATTGCCCACCATTTTGATAATATTGTCCCCATCCTCTGTTTTCATAACACCTCTGGTACTGATATTTGCCAAGACATTGGATGAAATACTTTCACGCGTTGCTTTTTGTCCTATGAAAACCATTCTAATTTTTGCGCGTCTACTCTTTTGCGCCAAATCTATTAAAATTCTCTCCACCTCGCTTTTCATTTTTGTATCGGCAATCGTTCCAAGAGTTCCAAACTCATCCATCACTAAAATAATGAATTTTCCACCATAAATGACATCCCCATTATCTAAGTCATCACGCTTCATAGTTTCATATCTTTGGTACATTACTGATTGAAGCGTTTTTAATGTTTCCAAAATGTCAATATCATTTTCAACATACGTCACTTTTTTTAATTTTTGATACCTTCCAAATTCGGCTTTTTTTGGGTCAATCAAATAGAACTGCTCAATCTCTTCATGATTAAAAAACAAAGAAACTAAAAAATTTTGAACAAAGACAGACTTTCCCGCACCCGTTTCAGCCACCACGATGGTATGTGTCATATTTTTAATGGATAAATAGAAATCTTTTAAATATTTATCTACCCCCATGTAAATCAATCCCTTTTTTAGTTTTGATACATCAAACTTTACCGATGAGGGAATTTTAGAAACCACCAATGCAACAGAAGCCTTTTTAAATCTTTGAACTTCTAAATTTTCCATTCCAAGAAATTGCTTGATGTCCTCTAATCCTTTGACATAATTGTCATAGTTGATTTTAGAAGCGTTTTTATAAATGATTTGATTATCGCTCTTTTTTGAAAAGATGTCATACACTTTTTTAGATTGTGCATTTTGTTCTCCAATTTGATTGTATAAGTTGAAGCGTACAGGCAATATTTCAAATTTAGCCCTCAATAGATACCTATAAATTAACCATATAAAAAACAACCCACCTACCAAAATACGCATGAAAAAATCAGCCTGATAGACTTCGCTTGCGTATGAATTTTTAAAAGAGTAGTGAAATAGATTTTTCACATACTCAATAAATGAAAAGACAAATTCATTTTTATCAATAGACTGATAAAGTTGTTCGTGCTTTTGAAAGAATGGGCTATTTTTTACCAACTCCCCATGCTCTTGCCGAATAAATTGAACATTTTGATGTGTATCTTTCACAATAAAACCTGACGGCACCTTTTCATTCGTAACGCTTGAAATATAGCTGTTGTTTTTAATATCAATGTGAATGACTTCTAAAAACCCCACAAAGATAAACACAATAAATGCGTAACCACCCATTTTTATAACTTTTTTGCAATGAAAAAAAATGATGTCTTTATTCATTGATTACTTCCCCAATAGTTGAAAGATATTCAAACCAAAGAAGTGATGAGCCACCCATAAAACCATCGCACTATCAACCACTAAAACAACAGATAACCATGTTTCATTATAAAACATCTGCTCCAATACATATTCCACTAAACCATCGTTTTGATTATTGTCTACCATGATACATCCTTTGAAAATTTATAAAAGAAAGAAGAAGCCCAAGAAGTGACACCCTTGAGCAAGAAGATTAAAAACGCTTATTTGGTTAAAATTTTTCCTCGTTGTTTATAGAAAATAGCTCTATCCATAGTTGAAATTGTGACTGGAACTTGAACTTTAACACCTTTTTTCAAAACCGACATATCTTGCGTAGAATCCAATTTAACTTCTAAAATTGAAATACCTTTTGCCTCGTCCTCATTAAAAAATTGAAGTTTATTAACCACCTCACCTTTATACTCGCCAGTTTTTATAAAACTGATTTCACCCATAATCATTAATTGCGTGTTCATCGTGACACTCCTTTGAAATAAAATGTGATAAGATTTTGCTTATCTATTACATTATAAGTAAAGAAAAATCAGACAAAATTTTATTTTTGTTTGCCCAAAAAGGAATATTCATGCCAAAACATACACCGCTTATGACTCGTCATACTTTTTTAAAATTAGAATCTCTCACACAAATTTATGCACAACGCAAGAAAAATGAATTGATTGACAATCAAATGAAAAAAGTTGTGAACTATGTTGAAGTAGATTTCATTACGTTTGATAAAACAACACAAGAATTAAAAGCATTTAGAGAACTTAAAAATGAAGCCGATTATCTTGATTCAAGAGGTTGTGCTGATTGTTCTCGTAATGATGTATTAATTTTTAGAAGGGTGGTTTATGAAGATAGATGTTGCGACTATCGTTCTATCAAAGAAGCTATAGAGAAAAGTTCTTTCAGCGTTTCTTTTGAAGATAAGAAAAAGTTGATAGAGTTTATGGGCAAGCATCAGTCTTATCATTTTACTGAAAATGCTAATGAGATTTTAGCGTTCATTCTAACACTTCTTAATGACAATGAAAAACAATCCAAGAAGTGGTACAACAATATTTTAAAGCATCTCACATATGAATGTATCCATTTAATGGAATTAACGGATAAGCAACGAAAGGAAAATTTAGCCCAAGGTATTGTCGATAGAAGAAAAAACAATGCTAAAAAGAAACGCTTTAATGACCCTCATATAACTATTTTTTGATAATTTCCTCTTTTTTATGCCAATTTGAGAAAAAATAGAGATTATTTATTTTTTCTCTTTCAAAACTTTATCCCATAAATTTCATTTAATTCTAACTGAAACCCCATAGTTTATACACCACCCATCCACTCATACCCCATAAATTAATTTGATATTTTTTTCATTCTATTTTTATCCCATACATTAAAAACCTCTCTATTTTTCATCCCATAAATTATTTATAAATTAAATCTTAAACCCCATACAAATACCCATAAAATAGCACTTTTAAAGAGTTTTATCTCCTGTTATGATGTCATCACAAATTCAAAAAAAGGAAAAAAGATGGACACAACAGCTACTCAAAATCAAACCCAAGGAGATAAAATGGAAACAAAGAAACCGATTCAAATGTATCAAGCAGAGAGTTATCATAAAACAGATTACATCAAAGATTTAGAGAAAAAAATCACGAGTATCAACACGATTGACGGCATATGCCAAAAGTTGATAAATACCATTTTGCAATCATTGTGTAAGTTAAACCCTGACAAAAAAATTGACGAGATTGACTATCTTGTCAAATCGATTGGCAAGATAAGCCATTTAAAAGAGTTAAAAGCGACATTGAAATTAATCAGTATCAAACTGAAAAATCTTGTCAAACCGACAAATGATGCCATCTTGTCTATCCCTCATGAGGAAACAACAGAGGCAAGGAGCATCAACAGAGATACAATGAGTAAGGTTTTATTTTCATACAAAGACGCATCCCCAAAGAAGTTTTTTAAAATCTTTTTTGCTTTGTCCTTACTAACCTATACCAAAGATGCACAAGTCATTAAAAGAATTAACGCCTTGTTGGATAGGGGCGATATCAGCCATTCTGTTTTGACTGACTATGTTTTGAGAAACTATCCGTATTTTTCATTCAACAGCCCACATCTTGGAAATCTTTATCCATACGCTGGGGGCAAACAAAAGTTTTATGAAACTATCAACACTCATTTTAAAGAGGTGGTTGACAGCCAAGAGATATCCACCATTATTGACCCGTTCATGGGTGGTCTTGGAACATTTTATTCACTATTTACCCATATTCCAAAAGATACATCGGTAATTTTGAATGACTTAAACCCATCAATTTACACTCTGAGCAAGAATGTTCAAAATAAAAATGGGCACAAAAAGATGATGGTATTTATCTCAAATATCATTCAAGACATGTTTAAACAATACCAAACATGTCAACCAACGTCAGAACAATACAAAGAGTACCACAGCACTCTTTTACAAAAACTGAATGGGATAGAGAAAAACAGAACAGCCAAAAACACCATCGAGGGAAGTTCAATACTTCTTTTTCTGTTAAATAATGGTTTTGGAGGAAACTACGAGATGAAAGATTCAGGCTCTTACATCTCCGCATCAACGGACACCAAGAAAGTGAAAAGGTTTTTCAACTTTGTGGGAAAGATAGGACTATACCACTATCTTTACAACACTGCAAAGGTAACGTTTCACAACAAAGACTATAAGACAATTTTGAAAAAGTATAGTGGACATAGTGACACCTATACGACAATGGATCCTCCATATTTTCAGACAAATATGATGAGTATTGAAGAGTTTGACAAGAAAATAGAACATTTAAATCAAACACTTGCCACTCAAACCATTGGAACACAAGAGTATAAAACCACTCACAAAGAGATTCTAAGTCTGACGTGTGGGTGTTCTTTTAACTATGGAAATTTTGGGGACGATTTCCCTCATGAACAACTTTTGAGGGATTTAAAATTGATTAAAGGGGAATTGACTTACTTTAACTACAGACACCCTTTGATTGAAAAATACTCTAAAAAATACGGATTGACTATCCAATATTTAGAGAGAAGAACAACCAATAGTAAAAATACCTCTGGAACCCCTATTCCAATGAAAGAGGAAGTTTTTATGACTAGGAGAAGGGTTAGAACTGCTCTATGCTCACAGAACTCAACCCAAATATCCAACAATATCAATTATATCAATCCAAATTCTATGGTACAAAAAGTATCATAGAATTTGGATTTCTCATCTCAATAAATCATTATGGTAGAGCAAATAAGTTAATCGTGTAGGATTTAAAACCCTTGCATCCAGTTTATAGTCTTTCCAAGCCTCTTTAACTTCATCACTTAATTCACTTGAAAAAATAATTGACCCTTCTTGATTAAAACTTATATATTTTAAATCAAATAAAGCATCTATTGACCTGCTCAACAAAAGCCCATTATTAGGATCATAAGCTTCATCATTGTTAGAATCTATAAAAGGCTTAATATGGCTAGCTATTAGTACTGGATAATCTAATTTTTCAATCATACAAACAGGCTTATTAAACAATTCAATGGATTCTTCTTGGAGCTGGTTCTTATATATCCTATGTAAATAAGGATCACGTTTTTTTGTCGTTTCCTTGTAGAAAACATCTTCACCAAAAATTCTTTTAGCATCTTCTTGAAAGTATAACTTATCATCAACAAATTTTAATTCATCTAACTTACTTAGCAAATTAATCAAATAACCAATTTGATTATACTTACGTGATATAAAATCAATTTCTTTTGCCTCATTTACATACTTTAAAATCTCATTTTTTTCTAAATACCCCTTTTGTATTGAAGAAATATCTACCAACATTAAAGCAATAATTTCTTCTTGACTCAAAGGACTATTTTCGATTAATGTTTTAATGAGAAAGTTAATTTGATGCAAGTCTGAATTTCTATTAACTGCTCGATTAAAACTAGAATTGGAATATACAATTTTAGAGAGCAAAGACTCACGCTTTTTATTGCTTGTAGTGTTTTTTGAATACTCCACAGAATCAGGGTGGTAAGAGACAAGAAAAGAATTAATAAAGCCAAGCTTAACTAATTGGTTAATTGCTTTTCGAATTGAAATTTTATTTATTTGCAAATGAGGTTCTAAGGTATCTTGCAACCTTTTATATTTTTCTTCACTATATTCTTCAATCTTATATTGATCAATGAATTGAATACACACCCTTAGCGTTGTTAAAAATTTTTCACCATTATAGTCTGTAAAAGCATTTGTTAGTTGCCAATATTCTTCGTATATTTGTATAGTTTGAGGCATATAAAACAACTCTCCCTTCAAGAAAAATATTTTACTATTTCAACTTTTTGATATTTCTCACTTGTATTACTATCCTCTGATCCTCTTATCGGAATCATGGTTTTTATTTTTTACAATAAATAAAAACTCAGAATGTGTTTGCTTTTTATCTTTTCCTGTAATTTTATAAACATGATCAATTTCTATAAACTGAACATCATCTGAGTACTTTTTTAATAACATTATTAAATCTTCTTTTGATGGATAAGAAGCATTATTATAGCTCAAAATCCAATATTTAAAATTCTTTAATTTACTAAACAATAAATCAAACAACATAAAAACTTCTGATTTTTCAATAAAGTTATTTATAAATGGTTGTATTTTTTTAGATTCAATATACTCATCAATAAGTCCATAGAAACTAAAATAATTATTCATTGTACCAGCATATGGAGGATCTAAATAAACAATATCTGCTTTAACTTCATCCACCAAATAGAAAATATCTTCATTATATGCTTTATTTATTTGGCAGTTACTAAAAACTGCCTTATTATACTCATTCAAGTTGTCTAAAAAATGATATTTTATTGATTCGTTATGATATGCTCTTTTACGTTTATACTTTTGATAACTATAATCTTCATCACGTAATTGTTTTATCTGCTCCCACGGAATGGTAAATCTAGAATATGGCATTTTTCTAATCATGGCTCTTCTCATCAATGAGTATGCAAGTGCTTTTTTATATTCCGAATCAAGTTTATTAATATTTTCTCTGTAATTATCAAGCTCTTTACACTCTTGCTCAAAAAAATATTTATTTGCATAATTGCGAGTCATAAATCCTTTTTTAGGCTTACCATTAAAAATTATTTCAACATCATGTGCTTGTAATGTAACTTCTTCATTTTCTATTAATGCTTTTGCTAAATAGTAATTGATTTTCAATACATCATTAGAAATAACTTTATAACCTCGTTTTTTTGCTTCAAAACTAACCGAGCACCCCCCAGAAAAAGCATCCAAAACAGAATTAGCATCTTCTGGAAAATAATCACATATTAAGCTTGCTAATTTTTCTTTATTTCCAATATAATTAACTTTTGGGTATTTATAGTGTCTTGACATTAACTCTATAGACTTTGCAAGTGCCTTAGCCATATTTGGAGGCACAGAGTTTCCAACTTGTTGTTGTTGAGAAATACTTTTACCTTTAAAAATAAAACTATTTGGAAATGATTGGATACTCGCCAACTCCCTGACAGATAATGCTCTATTTTGAGAATAATGAAAAACTTTTCTCATATCTCCAGTGATACATATAGCAGGTTCTTCACTCTTGTAGCGTATATATTTACGCACATCTCCAGCTTTTGGTCTTAAATCTTCAGGTATCTGTGTTCGATTGCCACCATCTTTTATAAAACTCATTTTTGTGAGCATCTGAAATGAATGAGACATTGCTTCATGATTTGGTATATTTGATTTTTCCCCAGATGCTAATGGGGGCAGACTATCAATAGCATCTTTGATTGTCAAAAATTTTTCAGAGTTTTTTTTCGGAAAAACTATCTTAGATCCACCCAAACTTCCTATAAAAATTATTCTTCTTCGAATTTGAGCGACACTATAATCTGCAGAATTTAAAACTTTACAATTAACAAAATATCCCATTTTTTCAAATGTATCAATAATTTCATTTTTTGTTTGACCATTGTTATGGGTAAATAATCTTGCGACATTTTCCATTATAAAAAATCTTGGTTTAACTATTTCTACGATTCTTGCAAACTCCCTAAATAAACTATTCCGAGGATCATCAATAAACTTTCGCCCAATATTTCCAGCTATACTAAAACCTTGGCAAGGAGGTCCTCCAATAATTACGTCTACATGATTATTGCCAATGATAGATTTAATTTCAATCTCTGAAAGCTGGCTAATGTCTTTGATTATTAATCTATGATTCGGGAAATTCGCTTTATATGTTTCGCAAAACTCTGGCTCTATATCTATTGAAAATATGTTTTTGAATCCAGCATCTGTAAACCCTAGTGAAAATCCTCCTGCACCACAAAATAAATCTATGTACGTCAGTTGTTGTGTATTCATTTTTTCCATTTTACCAAACTTTATGATTGTCTTTTATTTTACAAAATAAGAGCTATTTCTTTTATTAATCTAACTTTTCATAAAAGTGTTTGAAATCCCTAATAATAAAGAAAATTGGAATCGCAAAACATGGACTAAATACAAACCTAATACATATAAAAATCTTGGCAAAAAACCTGTTTTTTAGTACAATGCTTTTACAACTTTTTTACAACTTTTAAGTTTATTTTAATCGTTTTTAGAAGAGTTAAAATCCCTAAATTTAGGACTTTTGAGGTTTTAAAATGTATGAAATCACCCCCATCAAGAATCCCTCTCTCCCGGCCACTTCTTTATAAATTATCCCCTAACTTATCATTTAAAGCAGCTAGAATCTAGCCACTTTAAACGTTTATAACCTCTACTTTGATCGACTTGAATGCTGCAGTTAAAACAAATTCATCACATCTATCACCAAAAAGATTGTTTATTTTCGATTTAGCATGGTGAAAAGTACAGAAAAGTGTTTTAGGTTGAACTTTGTCAGTCAATTTTACTGTTAGCGGTTCACTTTGCCCAAATGCTGTTTTTAAGATAACTTTTTCACTGGTAAAGTCGGCTGCGTCATCTTCATGCACGAGTAAAACCGTTTCATCATAACGCTTATTGAGTCTTTCGCTACGACTGGTTTGAGAGGCATTGTTATACTGTGCAAGGGTTCTTCCCGTAGTAAGATGATAACCTGTGAGTCTTTTTTCACGTATCTCTTCCACCATACCGCGGAGCTCATACTGGTGGTAATGAAATTCACCATAGCCATCTTCAGTTCTAAAATCGAGTTGATGCAAAATAGGTGTATCTTCAGTATGTACAGGCCATTGTAGTCCACGAACGCGGTGGCGCTCTAGTCTGTTGTAGCTTGCTCCTGAAAAACGTCTGTAGGCTACTTCTCGTACTTCATCCCAAATCTGTTTGGAATCTTCATAAGTATAATTTCCGCCTAATTTGTTATCGAGTAGTTTGATGACTTCCCAATCGTCGGGTAAATCAGACTTCACAAGCGGTTGAGAGAGGTGAAGACGACGCATAGCATTCACATAAACACCTGTTTTTTCATAAGCAGACTTTACGCCAATGACAATGTCAGCACGATTGGCAATTTCAGTCATAAACAGCTCTTGCACCATAATGAACTCAACATTATCAAGCGCACGGTTGACTTTATTGCTGTTAGGGTGAACATGCGTGAGATCTTCGCCCATATTGATCACCGCTTTAATACGACCATCAATCATTTCATCCACGAGCTGTGGTGTCATCAAACCGATCTCTTTTGGTGTTTGATAATCAGGGTCGTAATAAGGAAGCATGCCCATATCGCAAGCACCCTGAACGTTATTTTGCCCACGAAGTGGCATAAGACCAGCACCTGTTTTTCCTACATTCCCTGTCATAAGCGCTAAATGCGTAATCGCCATTACCGCGTAGGAGCCATCGATATGTTCAGTAACTCCTAGTCCCCAGAAAATCATCGACTTTTTAAGGGCATATTCACGTGCTACTTTTGGGATGAGTTTGCTTAGGTATTCATAGCCTTCTATGTGCTCAAAATACTTCGGATTGGCATACGGATCATTTAAAATCTTCTCTTTAAATGCCTCAAATCCTTTGGTACGATCTGCCAAAAAATGCTCATTGTAAAGCTCTTCAGTGATGATGACATACGCCATCATATTCAGCACTAACAGATTTGATTCATGCGGGATAATACCTTTGTACTTGGCAAAGCGGTGCAAGGTGATTTCGCGCACATCAAACACAGCTAGATTATCGTGCTTACCTGCCACATCGACAATACGATTGGAGATAATCGGATGCGCTTCAGTCGTATTCGAGCCAAAAACAATCATAAACTCGGCATTATAAATATCATTGTACGGGTTGGTTGCCGCACCTTCACCGATGGTCGTTCGCATACCTTTAAGGCTTGGAGAGTGGCAAATACGTGCACAGTTATCGACATGTGGAGAATTAAGGGTATGGCGGGTGAATTTTTGAAGCAAATAGGAACTTTCACATGAGGTTCTTGCTCCTCCGATGGAGCAGACGCTGGTTCGTCCATACGTTGACTGAATCTCTTGAAGTTTCATCGCGGCAGCTGTGGTAGCGCCATCTAGGGTTGTTTCAACCCATGTTTCATCAAGATCGACCAGTGTTGAAGCAATCTGTGCTTGAATAGCTGGATTTTTCGCTAAAAAGCTTTTACGAATACGTGGAATTCTAAGACGATCTGGCGCATCAACAAATTCATAACCGTATTTGCCTTTCACACATAAGTTTCCCTCAGATACTACGCCTTCAGGGTGCGCAAAAATGCTGTGAATTTTATTGTCTTTAACATTCGCAGCAATATCGCAACCAACGCCACAGTAGGTACACACACTGTCAATGACTTCAAAATGTTCCATCGTTTATTCACCTTTCGTATAGAAAAAGTCCCCATGTACAGACTCATTTTTCATCTTTTTAATCGCACTTGCTTTGAGTGCTTCATAACGTACTGCATCGATTTTTTGTTCATGCATGGTTACTTCTTTATCTTTGCCAGAAACTTCTGTATTGAGCACTTCACACTCTTTTTTAGTCAATCTTTTTTTAAGAAGCAGTGCCAACTCTTCATCTGTTTTTGTAAGGGGTCGCTTGTCACCCATGACCATCAAGATAATTTTTCGTGCTTCTAATTCTTGTAATTTCATGTAAACCTCGTTTAGTAATTACGCGTATTATAGCCTAACGAAACTTTTGCTATACTCCATTTAATAGAGTTCTTCATAGAACTCTACTCACGTTTTCAAAGCAAAGCTCCGAAAACTACGTTAACACTGGGTTTTGTTCGGCACAAAGCCCGCGCACCTTTGGTGCTTAACTTATTCATTAAAAGGTAAAATCATGATTATCTATATTCACGGATTTGGCTCGAGTGGCGAGGCAAGCAAAGCAAAAATGCTTCGTGCGTATTGTCAAGAAAATAAGATTCGTTTTATTGCACCTTCACTCCCTACTATTCCTGATCTTGCGATTAAAACACTCAGTGAGCTCATCGAATCGTATCAAGACAATGAACCTGTTTATCTTATGGGCTCATCCCTTGGTGGATATTATTCACTCTACCTGAGCGATAAATACAACCTCAAAGCTGTCCTTATCAACCCAGCCATCAATGCTCCTGAAACACTTAAGAGAGCCATTGGGCATGGTGTGAGTTATTATGACAACTCAACCTATGAATGGAATGAATCCCATCTTGATATGTTAGAAAGCTATGAAATTGAAGAGCCAAACCTTGATAACCTGCTTGTACTACTTCAAAAAGGGGATGAAGTCTTAGACTATGAAGAAGCACAAGATGTTTTAGAAGGTGCCAAGATGGTCGTAGAAGAGGGTGGCAACCACAGCTTTGAAGGGCTGGATCGCCATTTAGAGAGTATCAAACGCTTTTTTGGCGTCGCTTTAAAATTGTAATGTTATTGAGCAGTTTGACCGCATAAAGCGTTAAAACTGTTCCAATAATAATAAAAAAATCAACTTTTTCATTTAAGAAGATAGCACTTAGTCCTATGGCTGAAAATGGGACTAAAAAGACAAATGAACTTACCTCTGCTGCACCTAATTTTTCAATCCCTAAGAAATAGATCGTATTGGAAAAGGTGGAAGCAGCGAGGGAGATCAAAATCGTGTTAATCCAAAAGATACTATCAAACGATGCAAAAGGGATGGCACTCACATCTACAAACAATGCCCAATCCAGCACAACGGTAACAATATACATATAAAACGTAAAAACTATGGGTGAAATTTTCGTTGATTTTGAGCTGATAATCGTCAAAATAGCCCATAAAATAGCCGCTAGAAAAAAGTAAAGATTTTGAATAACCAAGATGTGCGCTAAATCAAACGTCCAGATGTGCAACATCGTCAAAACGCCCACAGCGCCTAAACCAAGGGCAAACAGGTCTTTAGAACTCACCTTCTTTACTCCCATCAATGCAAGTAAAATGAAGGTTAAGATCGGAATCATCGTTGTTACCATCGCTCCGCCTAAAGAGGCTGTACCAAATTTTGTGCCGAGGTAGTAGTATTTGTTGTAAAAAATCAATGCAAGCGCTACTAAGATCACTAAGCCAAAGCTTTTCAGGTCAATTTTAAATGAATGCTTCAACCATATGATAATCGGCACCATCGTAATAGCAGTAATGCCAAAACGCAAAAAGATCATCTCAAAAGCACTGACATAATGCCCTAAAACTTTCACATTGACCCATGAACCACCCCATGCAACCATCGCTAAAAAGAGTAAAAAGAAAAAAAGATTTTTATTGGTCATGATTAATATCGTGTGAATTTAACGGCTTGAGCTTTGCCTTCGATGCCACTGAGGCGGTTCCATGAAGCACCCAGTTTGGTGTAACGCACAAAGATCAGTGCATCCGCTCCTTTTTTCACCGCTTCTTCTTTGAGTTTAGCTTCTACTTGAGCTTGTGTTGGCTCTTCACCCCATGGATTGAGCTTTGTCAGACTTGCACTTACTTCACCAAGGCTAGTATAAGGACGATCGGTAATATCTAAATCATACATCAAAACTGTACTAGGAAGCGCTATTTTGACTTCTTTTACCGCAGCAGGAGATGGCGTTTCGGGTGCTTTCTGGCTCCAAAAATTATAATTAAAACTCATGCTACAGCCTGAAAAAAGCCCTATACTTAGAATTGCCACTATCCATTGTTTCATCCACTACTCCTTAAAAATCATACGTTAGTCTAGCAAAACAGTGTTAATGTTTTACCTGTATGCTTTTGATTTTCCATAAAATAATCACACGTACTAAAAAAATACCACTAAGCAAACCATAACACAGACTAATCCCTAGAATAAACCAAGGCTCAGAAACGATTTTTAACTCTCTTGCAAGCACTACACCTACCGAAAATTTTAACCAAAAAATAACCATCATAAGAGCTAGCCAAAGCCAACTTCCTTTTATCGCAAAGGCATTGCGCTCTTCTATATAAATTGCATTGTAAAACGTTTTTATACGAATACCCAGTGCCATTACGATCATCATACCGATACTCCATGCAATCACACCAATACCCATACCAAAAGCAGATGCAACACCATACATAGAAAAAAGCATCATCATACATGGCAATACAAATGCCCTAAAATAGGGCACAACACGATCACGACTCTGCATCCATCCTAATCCCAACAGTGCTACAAACAGCACATAAACCCATACAGGGGTGTGCTGCAAAATCGCCATCAGCATCTAAACTCCTTTTTTGTATAACCTATTAGCCATTTTATCATATAATAATGTTCTGCAAAGGAGGCGCCATGCAAAACGTGATCCTAGATATTGCTAAACATGCCATCCAAGATGGCTTTAACCATACTTCTACTATTGATAGAAAAGCTCTATTGGAGCTTTACCCCGAATTTACTAAACCCAAGGCGACCTTTGTAACGCTCACACTCGATAACCAGCTTCGAGGCTGCATTGGATCTTTGATTGCACATAGAGCATTTTTAGATGATCTTATTCACAATGCTCAAGCTGCTGCATTTGAAGACCCTAGATTTTATCCGCTCAGCCTTGCAGAATTTTCACGCGTTCACATTGAAGTCTCGCTGCTCAGTGTACCTGAGGTGGTTGAGTATCGTGATCTTGCGGATTTAAAATCTAAAATTCATGTGAATGTGGATGGCATCATTCTTCAAAAAGGGAGTCGAAAAGCAACTTTTTTACCTCAAGTATGGGAACAACTTCCTTCTTTTGAGCTTTTCTTTTCACATCTGTGTCAAAAAGCGGGGTTAGAATCTAGCTGTTTAGAGAGCCATCCTGATATTTGGCGATACAAGGTCGAAAAGGTGAAATAATGGACTATTTTAAAGCTGAAGGTACACGTCTTGTGTGTTTGCTATGTGCGCATTATTGCCATCTTAAAGAGGGACAAGTAGGGATTTGTGGTGTCAACAAACATGTAAATGGTGTCATCAAAAACCTTGTTTATGGCTACCCTGTCGCTATGCACGTTGACCCTGTGGAAAAAAAACCACTGTATCATTTTTTACCCGATACCAGAGCTTTTTCACTCGGCACCATTGGCTGTAATTTCAAGTGTCCTTTCTGTCAAAACTGGAGTATTTCTCAAGAAAAAACGGTACAGTCTAAAGAGTACTTTGCGCCTCAACACATCGTAGAGATGGCACTCAAATACGAATGTGCCTCCATCGCTTACACTTACAACGAACCAACCATCTTTTACCCTTATGCAAAAGACATAGCCATTTTAGCTCATGAAAAAGGCATTAAAAATATCTTTGTAACCAATGGATTTGAATCCTCTGAAGTGATAGATGATATGGTGGGCATCATTGATGCTGCTAATGTTGACCTCAAATCGTTCAACTATGACTATTACAAAAAAGAACTCGGTGGTGGACTAGAAGCCATTTTGGAAAACCTCAAACATTTCAAACGCAATGGCATCTGGGTAGAAGTGACTACACTGATCGTTCCAACGAAAAATGACTCAGATGCGGAGCTAACCTCCATCGCTTCGTTTATCGCTAAAGAGTTAGGAGAAGAGACGCCATGGCATATCAGTGCGTTTCATCCTGATTACCACGAACAAGGACTTCCTGCGACCTCTTTAGAAACACTCAAGAGGGCTGAAGCTATCGGCCAAAAAGCAGGGCTTAAGCACATCTACATCGGCAATGTAGGACTTGAAAACCCAACAAAATGTGCCAAGTGTCATACAGTTTTGATCAAGCGTCACCGTTTTGAAGTCACTGAAAACTACCTTGTTGAGGGATGTTGTCCCAGCTGCAAGACCAAACTCGTAGGAGTTTTTGATGAATAAATATAGAAAATCTGCCGTAGCAGGCATGTTCTACCCCGATAGTTGCAATGACATAAAACATTATATTGCCCATTTTGATAAAGAGATGCCAGCATTAAAACTCGATGTCCGACCTCGCGCACTTATTGTGCCTCATGCGGGTTACATTTACAGTGGGTACACTGCCAATCTTGCCTACCACTATACCGCTTCAAAACGTCCCGATATAGAGCGTGTCGTTGTTCTGGGTCCAAGTCATCGCATCTACATTGCCGGTGCTTCCATCGCCCTGTTTGAGGCGTACCACACACCTTGTGGTGAAATCAAAATCGACCTAGAGTATAGCCATGCTTTACAGAAGAAATTTGCCTTTTTAGACTTTCACCCTATGGCACATGAAGAGCACTCCACAGAGGTACAAATGCCCTTTATTAGGCACTATTTTAAACATGCAAGCGTTGTTGAAATTGTGTACGGAGACATCACCCATGGGGAGCTTTCAACGCTTGTTGACACACTCCTACTTGATGAAAAAACACTTGTCGTCATCAGTACGGATCTTAGCCATTTTTACACAGAAGAAGAAGCCAACAAACTCGATACACTCTGCATCAATGCTATTTCACATCTCGACCTACACGCTCTTTCACATGGGTGTGAAGCCTGTGGACTGACAGGCGTTAAAGCAATGGTACAAAGTGCACTTTCGCATCACCTAAAAGCACACTTTTTAGATTACCGTACCAGTTTTGCACGCACAGGTGATGATAGCAGAGTTGTGGGTTATACTTCGTTTGTTCTTGGTTAATCAAACAATGGGTACATAAATCTCAGTGTATAAACTCTTAGACTTCACGCCTAGAGTCACGGTTGCAATATTTTTAAACTACCTTTTACTCTCAATATGCACGATCAACTCCTCAATTACATCGACATAATCCTGTGCATTGCCGCTGGCTTTTGCTGCAAGTATGGCACCTTCAATGATTGAGGTGATGAAAAGAGCTAGTTTTGTTGTATCGCATGGCTTCATTTCTCCCACTTCGATGGCTTTGTCTAAAATAGCTTTAATGTTTGCACGAAACGCCCCATAAATGGACTTCATCAACACATTAAAATCTTCATCGATATTGGACATCTCTTGCACTATGTTAGCAATAGGACATCCTCGTTTGAAGTCTCTCACCGATGTGTCGCGCAAACGTGTATAAAATTCTTCTAAAAATCCGCTTTTATAGGTTTCAACATAGCGGTATTTTTCCATATTTCGCTTGAGTATGCTTTCTTCTATCGCAGCTAAAGCCATCTCTTTTTTATTGGCAAAAAAATGATACATCGAGCCTTTGTGTACGCCTGCTTTGGCTAAGATGTCAGAGAGTGACGCACCTTGATAGCCATGCGAAAAAACCTCGTCAAATGTTGCATTTATCAGCTTGTCACGTGTCGTTTCCATTATAGTTCCTTTATAATTGGGTTGATTATAGCATATTTTTCGTCCACTTGACTAATCAGTCAAGAACTGCTACAATGCCTCTTGACCAAACAGTCAAGGAGATTTTATGAAACGTGCTCTTATTGTTGTTGATGTCCAAAATGAGTATTTTGATGGGGGTGCTTTGCCAATTTCCTATCCACCTCATAGTTTTGAGAAGATCAAAACAGCTATTGCAAAAGCTCAAGAAGAGGGCATTTTTGCTGTTTTAGTGCAACATACCAGCCTCAAAGAAAATGCAGGCGCATTTGTGAAAGGGAGCCACTTGTGGGAATTTCACGATGAGATCAAAAAAATAAAACCTGATCTTTACATCGAAAAAAATCATGCCAGTTCATTCGTAGGAACAGACTTAAACTATAGGTTAAGAACGCTCGGTATTGACACCGTTACTATCATAGGATACATGACACAAAACTGCTGTGACGCTACTGCGAGGGATGCATCGCAACTAGGATATAATGTGGAATTTTTAAGCGACGCCAACGGAACTCTTGCTTTCTCCAATAGTGCAGGCGAGGTGAGCGCAGAAGAGTTACACCGCTCTTTTTTGGTTGCTCAAGCCTTTGGCTTTAGTCGTGTTTTAACACTTGATGAATGGATACCATTACTTAAAAAGGATTAATGCATGAAGATCGTTTTTTTAGACGCACAAACCATGGGAGACGATATAGACTTAAGTCTCTTTAAATCTTTTGGAGAGTTTCACACATACCAAACAACAGCACCATCAGAGTGTATTGCACACATCGCAGATGCGAATATCGTACTGACCAATAAAGTTGTTATCAATGCTGAAACAATGGACGCTTGCCCAAACCTACAGCTCATCTGTGTCACCGCGACAGGAACAAACAATGTTGATTTAGCCTATGCGAGCCAAAAGGGCATCGCTGTAAAAAACGTGGCAGGCTACTCAACCGCATCTGTTGCGCAAACCACCATCATGTTGGCCCTTAATCTTATTGGTCATGCTTCCTATTATGATGATTTTGTTAAAAAGGGCGGCTGGGTAAGTGCCTCAACATTTACGCATATTGAACGTTCTTTTTGGGAAATCAAAGGAAAACGCTGGGGCATTATAGGACTTGGAACGATTGGTAAAGAGGTTGCGAAGATTGCTACAGCATTTGGTGCCGAAGTCGTTTACTTCTCAACCAGTGGTGCAAACAACGATGCACTTTATCAACGTGTTTCTTTAGAAGAGATGCTTCAAACCTGTTCTATCATCACTATTCATGCACCACTCAATGCCCAAACCAAAGGACTTATCGATGCAAAAGCCTTACAAAGCATGAAAGAGGGTTCTGTACTTATCAATGTTGGACGTGGTGGTATCATTGATGAGGTAGCCCTAGCAAAGATCATCGATGAAAAAGAGCTTTATATAGGACTTGATGTTTTAGAAGCAGAACCTATGCAAAAAGGACATCCGCTCTTAACAGTGAAGCACCACGAAAGACTTATCATAACACCCCATGTAGCATGGGCAAGTGTTGAAGCACGCACAGCACTTATGCGCCTCGTTGCACAAAACATTCAAACATTTCTAAACCATTAGGAGAAACTATGCCACTTATTAAAACGATTAAACCAGAAGACGCCACAGGTGAACTCGCAGAACTCTATGGAAAAATAGAAGCCATGAGAGGACGTATCAGTAACTCTGCTCAAATTTTTAGTGCAAGCCCTGAGCTCATCAAACAACAAATGAGTTTCATCGAATACTACATGGTAAAGCAAAAAAGCCTTTCAATGCCTTTACTGGCTTCTATTCGTATGCTTATCTCTGATAAAAATCATTGTAGCTACTGCGTTGACTTTAATGCTTCTATCCTCATCAATATGCTGGGTTGGACGCCTAAAGATGTTGAAGCGATGCGCGCTAACCCCAACGATGCAAAGCTAGATGCCAAAGAAAAGGCAATGCTTCTTTTTGTACTTAAAGCGGTTCGTACCCCTCATGATGTCAACGCTTCGGATGTTCAAGCCTTGCGCGACTTTGGCTACAACGATGGTGAGATACTCGATGTAACCAACCACGGTGCGCGTATGTCAGCTATAGACATTATCTTCGATGCCTTTAAAATAGAAAAAGACTTTTAATGGGTGAGTGTTTTTTGGATTACGTCTAAAAAACACTCATTTTTATCTCTTCATCCATCATTTCTCAAAAATAAAATAAATCTTTTCATTTAAGTAAAATTTAATTTATACGTGATTTGTATGTTAGTTGTACCTTTTATAATTCTGTTAACTTAATAAAAGGAGCTACCATGAAATTACCTACGCTATTAGCAAAAGGTTTGGCATTGAGTATGTTAGTTGCGACAGCAAGTTTTGGTTTTACAGAGGGAACTGACTATGTAAAACTTGAGAAACCAATTGCAAACGCTGATAAAACACTGATTAAAGTGTTTAGTTATGATTGTCCATTCTGTTACAAGTATGACAAAGCTGTCACACCTGTTATTGTTCCAAAATTACCAGAAGGTTTAACTTTTAGACCATTCCACCTTAAAACAAAAGGTAAGTATGGTGTTCAAGCAAGTGAGCTTTTTGCAACATTGATTATCAAAGATCAAGACAATGGTGTTAAATCATTGTTTGATGAAAAATCACAATTCAAAAAAGCAAAAATGGCATACTATAACGCATACCATGATAAAAAAGAGAGATGGGACGCTGGTGCTGAGAGTTTCTTAGAGACAGGTTTACAAGCAAGTGGTCTTAGCAAAGCTGATTTTGAAAAAGCGAAAGAAGACCCAAGAGTAAAAGCGATGATTGCTGAGTGGGAACAAAGCTATGATGTAGCAAAAGTTCAAGGTGTTCCAGGGTTTGTTGTTAATGGTAAATACCTCATTTATACAAAAAGTATCACATCTCCAGATGGCATGGTAGAACTTATTAAAGAACTTTCAACAAAATAAGGATCTCCTATGGACTTTTTCAAAAACTTGTGGCAGGAGTTTAAATCCTGCCCTGTCGGTACAGTTGCCAAATGGCAAGACCAACGCTTTTTATGGTTGGTAATGGCAGCTGCGAGTATCTTCTTGATCCTTGTAGCGCACTCACTGTTTCAGAATTATGTTTATATGAAACCTTGTGAGCAATGTGTTTATATCCGTTTTGCCTTTTTATGTATGGTTATTGGTGGGTTGGTTGCGTCGATCAATCCGCAAAATATTGCATTAAAAATCATTGGTTATATTTTTGGTTTTTGGGGCATTATTCAAGGTATTATGTACAGTATTAAACTCAATAAAATTCACCATGCGGCCCACAGTGATAACCCATTTGGTGTGCAAGGCTGTTCAGCAGAACCAAGTTTTCCTCTTGGACTCCCACTTGATAAATGGGCTCCAGATTGGTTTAAACCAACAGGTGACTGTGGTTTTGATGCGCCTATCGTTCCAGATGGTGTAGAGTTGAGTTCTTTACAACAATGGCTAGTTGATTTTTATTCTGAAGGGTGGTATCTTATCCCATCACAGCATTTAGTCAACATGGCACAAGCGTGTTTATTTGCATACATTCTCTGTTTCCTCCTCCTTGGAGCAATGTTTGCAAGCTGGATTCTTAAAATGATCCAGTCTAAAAAAGCGTAGTCATTTTTCTATCAAACAAGCTTGCTTTTGATCCTTGCAAGCTTGTTTCTTCTTTATAAACTCTTTTGGAACACATTATGAAAAAGTTTTTGATCTTTATCTGTATCGCGATATTTTGTTTTGCTGGAATGATTGCCATACAATCGTATAGCAGTGAACAAAAAACAGTACCTATCATCAAAAGCAAACCTCTAACCAATGCTTTTTTATCACAAAATATTCCTATTATTGACATTCGAACAGAATCAGAATGGCGTGAAACAGGCGTTATACCTCAGAGCCACCTCATAACATTTTATAAAGAAGATCAAAGCTATAACGAAAAAGAGTTTTTAGAAGCCCTTGCTGCAGTTGTTAAGAAAGATGATACCTTTGTTATTTTATGTCGTTCTGGAAACCGTTCCTTGAAAGTGACTAATTTTCTTTTCTCAAAAGGGTATTCACATGTCATCAATTTAAGCGGTGGCATTAAAGAAGCGATGAAGAATGGAGTGAATACCATTCCGTATCAACATCCGTAAGTCACGCATCGTTTATTTGTCCGGTCGGTACGTGATTTTTAACATATACCCTTGATTTTGGATATTATCAATAACTAAATCTTTACCCAATTGCTGTTTAATACGTAAAATTGCTGTGTGCAATGCCCCTTTATTGATAGATTCTCCGCTATACACATAATCTTCAAACATATCATAACTGACCAATTTTTCAATGTTATAGCATAACAACCAAAAGATTTTATGGCTTTTTTGCGATAGAAAAATCAATTCATTATTTTTATAGATGGACTCTTTACGATAATCAATCGTAACTTCAGGAGTGATCTGTTTTGTCGTTGATTTGATTTTTCCACAACAAAGCAACAATGAAGTTTGGATATCTTTAATTTCTAATGGCTTGCGTAAAAAGCTGCATGCACCTTCTTGAATACTGCTTAGAATATTTTTATCTGTATCGTAAGAGGTCATGACAATAAACAGTTGATCTGGTTTAAGAGAGAGAATTTCTGTAATCATCTCAAATCCGTTCATTTCAGGAAGGTGGATATCGGTTAAGATGATATCAACACGGTGCTGCTTGAAAAGCTCTAATCCCTCATAACCATCCTTGGCTTCATAAAAGGCTTCACAATAAGGTTTAAGTCCTTGTTTGATTGCCATTAACGTCATCGCGTCATCTTCAACGACCAGAACCGAAATCGTACTAAGAAGTTTTAGGGTATTTAGATGCATACATTACTCTTTACATGTAAGATATTGAGCTATGCTCAAACGGAAAATCGTTGGATTATTTGAATTCTCTAGAACAAGATCACCTAAGAGTTTTTCTTGTGCTAGTTTTTTGGCAAAAAAGAGTCCAAGTCCTGAACCTTGTCTCTTTTGTGAATTTTTTGTCATTGAGAAAAGAGTTTCGCTAGCACTTTCATCAATACCACCACCCCAATCAATCACATCAATAATCACTTGACCATATTCTGCTTTTGTTGTAATCAAAATTTTTTTATTAATTGTATTGCCTTGTTTGATTTCCTCTTCTAAAAGAGCATCTTTGGCATTTTGGATTAACACTAAAATAATCTGTTGTACAAAATTCTCAACAGACGTCATTGTAATGGGAATGTCTTTATTTTCGTTAACAGAAAAATTAATGTTATAGCGTACAAAATCAGTAAAGACGATATGCAAAACAGATTTGATACAATCGTTCAAATCAAATGTCGTAATTTCTTGATTGCAGCGATAAAAATTTCGAAAAATCGTCATCGTTTTATCAATCAGCTGAACCGATTTTTGACATGCTTGTACGCTCTCTTCAAGCATATCCTGTTTAAGAGCACGATTTTCAGAAAGCTGTAAAATGTTACTTAACATGAGCGATAGTGAATTGATAGGTTGACGTAATTGGTGGTTAAACCCTGAAATCAACTCTCCTATTTCAGCGAGCCTCGACCGATGTTCTAAAAGAAATTCATATTCTTTTTGTTTGCGCTCAACCCTACGCCTCATAAATTCAAAGGCACTACTCACAATGATAGCGACACAGACAAAACCAATTAAAAGAGCAAGCCCATGATAAATAATTTTATGCAAGCTGGCACCAAAAACTTTATCTTTATCCATTCCAATACCAACATACCAGTCAAATTGCTTCATTTTGGAGATATTAATGATGTGATTTTTAAATGCAATATTTTCTAAATCATTATGATCAAGAGTAGCTATCTTTGAAAAATGCTCTTCAATGACCTCTTTAGCTAAACTTCCTTCTGAAGAGGAGAGTAATTTCCCTTCAGCGTTGACAATAAAATAATACGCCTCATGAGGCAATTGTAATTTTTGAATTTTTTGAAAAATAGAATCAGCTTTTAAAACACCACACATAACACCCTTAAATTCATCTTTTTGGATGATGGGAGAGCAAATATTCATCGTTTTACCTTGCAAAAAAGCATGATAATCTACAATTGTAATGGTAGTCTGTAGAGATTTTTTTGTATCAAGATACCAGCGTGATTCCAATGGACTTATTTTTAAAATTGGATGAACATACGCTGGATTTTCTCTAAAATCATTCGATTTTTTACTATTCATATAAAAGTAAAGATCAGGTATGACTACTTGGACGGTATCAAAATAGGGATTTTGATCTAAAAAAGTTTCAATAAAACGCTTAAACTGCATTTCATTGTCAAATATCATATCCTTAGCAATGTATTTAATACCATTCTCTAAGTTATTAATACGCTCTTCCAACCAAGTATGAATGGTATATTCTATATCTTTAGACACCGTAATTCTATTTTTTTCAACAAGATTCTGAATCTCTTCTTGTAACTGATAAAAGCCATTAAACATAATGGCAAACAACACAACTACAGATAGAATGATGATGTGATAGACCTTGTAATTTTCAATGCTTTGAAGTGATTGTTTAAGTGAAAATTTCATTTCATTCCTATCAAAAATAGTGTGTATTAATCTTCAAATTTTTCCACTTTTTTTTAAATTATATCATTAACTTTTTATTTTAATAAATTTATTTTTATTTAAGTTTAATGTGACACATCTGTCAGAAAATGGGATTAAAATAGTCACAGGTGAAACAAAAAATCGTCATCTTACGTATTCAATTATTACATAAAAGGAGATTTTATGAGAGTGAGTAAAATGGTATCCTCCGCGCTAGTGGCAGGACTATTGATAGCTGTTATACCTTCAAGTATGATAGCAGCACAAGGTGCAAGCGGTCCAGTAACTTTCAAAGGTGAAGGACAAATAGGTGCTGTCTTTATGGATCCATATGGAGTTGCTCCATTAACAGCGGTAATTAAATCAGCCGGCTATACTTTAACAGATGCTTCAGTAACAGTAAAAGGCAAAGGAGAAAAAGGATTACCTATTTCTTATAAAGTTGGCGATACTAAGATTTTACAGCATGGTGGTATCCCTGTATTTGGTTTATATCCAGATTTTGTCAACACCGTTGAAGTCAGCTACAAAAAACACAATCCTGGTAAAGATGGAAAAATTGATGATGTCAAAGAAACCTATAAAATTTATGCACCACCTGTAATTACATATGGATCAGGAACACGACAAACTTCTGCTCTCCCAACAGCTGTTGTTGTTAAGCCTGCAGATAAAAGCGTGAAAGATAAACTCTATCTTATGGACCATCTATCAGGTGTTTTACCTAATTCCTCACAAGTTGTTTGGAATAATCCATCTGGTGGAGCACTCGAATGGGATAACTCGTCTTATGTTTGGATCATTGATACCAATGGTGATATAAGATGGTATTTGAATGTTGATAAATTTAGAGACCCTAAAGACCTTCGCAAAAAAGGTAATATGATGGGCTTTGATCAAACAAAAGATGGTTCATTGGTCTGGGGTATGAGTCAATCATATATGAAATATGACCTTCTTGGTAGAGAAATTTTCAACAGAGAACTCCCTGCCAACTACGTTGACTTTAGCCATCACATGGAAGAGACAGAAAAAGGTACCTATTTATTACGTGTAGCTTCTGCTGATTTTAAACGTAAAGATGGCAAAAATATTCGTACTGTAAGGGACGTGATTGTTGAGGTCGATAAAGATGGTAATGTAATGGATGAATGGAATATTAATACCATTCTTGACCCATACAGAGACAATAACCTACTTGCAATGGATCAAGGTGCCGTTTGTCTGAATATCGATGCTTCACAGGCAGGACACACAAAATCAAAAGAAGAAATGGAAGGACCTAACTCTCCATTTGGTGATGTTACAGGCGTTGGGCCAGGACGTAACTGGGCACATGTTAACTCTGTAAATTATGATGCAACTGATGATTCAATTATTTTGTCAGTCAGAAACCAAAGTGCTACTGTTAAAATCGGTAGAGATAAAAAAGTAAAATGGATTATCGCAAGTCCAGAAGGTTGGAATAAAGAACTCGCAAGCAAGCTGTTGACACCAATTGATGCAAAAGGTAATAAGATTGATTGTGGACCTACCGGTTCAAAATGCCCAGGGTATGAAAATCCAAAAGGTGGCTTTGACTGGACATGGACACAACATACGTCTTACAAAATCAATGAAAAGTCAAAACCTGGTAAAGTCCATGTAAGCGTCTTCGATAATGGTGATAGCCGTGGTATGGAACAACCTGCAATGATGAGTATGAAATATTCTCGTGCCGTTGAATACGTTGTTGATGAAAAAAACATGACAGTACAACAAGTTTGGGAGTTTGGTAAAGAGAGAGGCTTTGAGTGGTATAGTCCAATTACCTCTGTTGTTGAGTACCAACCAAAAACAGATTCAATGATGGTCTACTCTGCTGTTGCTGGCTTAGGTGATGTTAAAAAATTCCGTAAAGGTGAGCAAGAATTAACACCATTTTTGCATGAATTTAAGTATGGAACAACCGATTCCTTACTTGAAATGAAATTTATTAATGGCAATCATACGATCGGATATCGTGCTCTCTCTGTTGATTTGCAATCTGCTTTTAAATAATCCAAGGTGGCATTTTTGCCACCTTCTCTTTTTTCTAAAAATCATAATTTTCTTTCTTCTCTTCTTTCAGCAAAAATTAATTTTAACGAAACTCTCCCGTTAGTCACCCGCTTTATACTTACGCTAAGTTCTTTAAATTAGATTAAATAATAACTTAAAGAAAAATTTAAAAAGGAGATTTTATGAGAGTCCGTAAAATGTTGTCATCTGCCATTGTTGCAGGTCTTGTCTTGAGCGTCGTTCCAACGATGTCCTTTGCAATCGGTGGAGCTAGTGGTCCAAAAGTAGATTACGCGGTTCCGGGAAAAATTGGTGAAGTGGTTGTTAACCCTTATGAAATTGCTCCACTTACTGCGGTTATTCGTAGTGGTGGTTACGATCTTAAAGATGTTTCTGTACGCATTGTCCCAAAACCAGGTGGTCAAGAAATTAAGTACAAGGTTACTGATCAAAACGTTATGACACATGGCGGTATTCCTGTATTTGGTCTCTATGCAGATTATCAAAATACTGTTGAAGTAGAGTATTCAAAAAGCGTCAATAACGGCAAACCAGAACAAGTTAAAGAAACTTACAAAATCTATACAACCGGTGTTTATTCTGATCCAAATGGTTTAGCAACAACCAAAGCATCACTTTTCTCATCAGCTGATGTTGTAAAAGTTGATAAAGAGTTTTCAGACAGACTTTACTTTGTAAACAACTTCCTTCCAAAAGCAGGAAAAGGAACACGTGCAGTTTGGAACAACCCTATGGGTGGTGCTTTAGAGTGGAACTACTATCCACAAAACTTCATCGTTGATACCAAAGGTGAAGTACGCTGGTTTATGAACGCACAGCCAATTTATGACATCAACTCAATTTACAAAGCGGGTGTTATGATGGGCTTCAAACAAAATGTTGACGGTGCTATGACATGGGGTTATGGTCAACGTTATGTGAAGTATGACATCATGGGTAAAGAGATTTTCAATCGCCAACTCCCAGCAGGTTATAATGACTTTTCACACTCACTTGACGTTTCTCCAAACGGACACTACTTTATGCGTGTTGGTAGTGCTAACCAAAAACGTTTAGATGGTAAAAACGTTAGAACTGTAAGAGACGTGATCATCGAAGTTGATCCACAAAGCGGAAAAGTACTTGACGAGTGGAAACTTTACTCTATTCTTGATCCATACAGAGATGTTAACATGAAAGTTCTTGACCAAGGTGCTGTATGTTTAAATATCGATGCATCTAAAGCAGGACATACTCTTTCTGCTGAAGAGTTAGCAAAACAAGATGCTTCTGATAAATTTGGTGATGTTGTAGGTTCTGGTCCTGGACGTAACTGGGCACACGTTAACAGTGTTGACCACGATGCGGAAGACGATTCTATCATCATCAGCTCACGCCACCAATCTGCAATGATCAAAGTTGGTCGTGATAAACAAGTTAAATGGATCTTAGGTAGCCCAGAAGGCTGGAACGCTAAATATAAAGATAAACTATTAACACCAGTTGATTCAAAAGGCAATAAAATTGATTGTGGACCAAGCGGTTCAAAATGTCCTGGTTACGAGAGTGACAAAGGTGGCTTTGACTGGACATGGACACAACATACAGCATTTAAAATCGATTCAAAATCAAAAGGTGACATCCTTTATCTAAGCGCATTTGACAATGGTGATAGCCGTGGTATGGAACAACCTGCAATGCCAAGTATGAAATACTCTCGTGCGGTTATTTATAAAATTGATCAAAAGAAAATGACTGTTGAGCAAGTATGGGAATTTGGTAAAGAAAGAGGTAACAAATGGTACAGCCCTGTTACATCTATCACTGAGTATCAAACCGATAAAGACTCTGTCTTTACTTACTCTGCAACAGCAGGTGCTGATTTTGATATCGCAACAGGTGGATTCAAATCTGATCCAAATCCATTCATTATGGAATTCAAATACGGTGCAAAACAACCATCTGTTGAAATCCAACTCAAAGATACAACCGGCTATCAAGCAATGCCATTTAGTGTCGAAAAAGCATTCTCCAAATAATTTACTCATTCTAAGTCCAAGAGAGTTTTCTCTTGGACTCTCCTTATCTACAAACTACATCTCCATTGATAGCACAACCACACATTCATCATCATTCTTTTTAAAGAGTCAAACACTTTCTTCTAAATTCGTTATGAAGCATTTGCATTATCAAAAGATTGAGTGTAGAGGTGGTTAATTTCAACACTCAAAGACCATTTATAAGAGCATTGGAGTGTGTTAAGAGAGTAGCTCTTTGATGAACACGTCATCACATAGAGAGCTACTTTTTAGAAGCGGTATAACACTTTAGGGATGAATACTCTTTAAAAATTGTGAACGAATCATCTGATAAGTCATAAATAAATCGTATTTATCACGCAGTGTCAAGGCAGTTGTTTTATCAATGTAAAGGCGTTTTTCTAACAAAACAATGCTCTTATCAATCTTGTTATTCTGATGTTTATACGGTAAGAAACAACGTAAAAGCTCTTCATAACTTAAAGGCATAAACAAACGATAATACGCCCACATTCTATATATTTTTTGCGTATAGTTATAAGCTATGAGCCCTACAATACAGCCTAAGATAAATAATAAATAATGCATTGACAACCCCTCAAAAATTTCTATTTCGTACCATGGTAAGACACGTGCCTCATGTCCACCACCTTTGATAGACTCATCAAGTATTGGATGTTCCACCGGAATGATGATCTCTTGGCTTGATGTGAGTTCTAAACGCTTTGTTGCAGGATCAAAATAGCGCAATTCAAAGCGAGGGATGACAATGTCGCTTTTTGCATTTCCAATGCTAAAGCGCTGTATCCATTCCCACTCTTTCAGATCATTCACTCTACGAGAGGAGCGCACACTAGGCTCTTGAGCAATGACCGTTGCATTGGGAAGTGATAACGAAAAAGGCTTTAAGTCATCAAAATTGCCATACCCTTTGATTTGAACTGCTAAAAGCATTGTTTCATTCCCATCGAGCTGTTTTTTATCGCTCAGAGCATTCAATGAAAATGTGCCCACATAAGGGCTTTTTGATACATCTAGTACCTGCAAACTGGTCGCTTTTGAGCTAAACGTTCGTTTATAAGTTCTACTATAAGAATTATTCGTTGTAGGCTGTGTTTGCGAAAGATCTTCTCTTAGTAATTGATTTGCGCTAATCGTTGTAGCCCCAATTTTCACTTCACCTGGCTTTGTGGCATACAGATAATACTCTATTTCATACACCACTTGATTTGCGGAAGAGATAGAAGTAGGTCTGTACTCAATGGACTGCACCCACAACCCTTCAAAGGAAGGATGTTCTATTTTGATATCGCTTAACCCTAGACCTTCATCGTAGCAAAACTTCATCGTCATCTTAAAAAGCTCATTTTGAACCACAGTTGATTTTTCAAGATGATATTCAATCGAATAAGGAGGTTTTGGATGAGGTACGACATTTAGTTTGAGAGGCTCTGTTGTATAGGTTTCGCCATTGATGAGAATATGAAATGTTTCAAGTGTTGTAGATTCTTTTGGAAAAAAGATGATAGTGTACTCGTACTCCTTAACCTCTTTTCCTTCCTCTACTAGCGAACGAATCTTTCCACCACGTTCCACGACTTCATTGCCATTGATACTGTTGATCTTTGGTAAAACAACTTTTTCGCCTTTGACACGAATCGTGAGTGTTGCACTTTCTCCTTCAAAAACAGAGTCACTTTTCAAGGTGGTTTGAACCAATGCTTCTCCATACAACGAACTGAAACAGAGTAGGACCCAAAAAATACTTTTACCAAAAAACATCATTGTCTTTTTCCAATCTTTCATTTTTTATGAGTGGCTGTGGTTGTGTTCTTGGCTTTTGACTACGCAATGTGCGCTCCCATTTCTCCCCATCTTTATCTTCTGGTGGTTGATTGCTTGGGGTGTTATTGGCATCATGGTCTTTCTCTTCTTCATCTTCTTGTTCAGCTTCAGAAGCAGCGGAATTTTTAGGTTTTTTATCATCCTTCTTGCTTTTCTCATTCTGCTGCTGTTGACTATCAAATTCTGAAGCCATTTTATTGTCAAGTCGCTCTAAAATATAGTCTAAATTAAACCGTGTCGCAGGCTCTTCTCTCAACAATAGTGCATCTTGATAGGCTTTCACTGCCTCATCAAAACGTCCTAATTTATAAAAGGCATTGCCGAGATTATGGAGGCGTTCGTACTCTAAGGTCTTATTGGTTGTTGTTATTTCTTGATAATACTGTGCTGCTTTTTCATAGTCACGATTACGATAGTAACTGTTTGCCAGGTTATATTGGGAGACATCATTTTTTTTAGACGCATAAATCTTTTGATAAAACTCGAGCGCTTTTTCATGTTGATGTGCAATCGTTAATTGCTCCGCTCTTATGATATTCCAAAAATCAAAAATGTCAGCATGCCCTTTGTAAGGCATTGCTACAAAACATAATAGTACTAGCACTTTTGAAAAATGAAACATTCTAGGCTGAAATAAAACATACCATAAAAGAGTCAGTGCTAAAAAGAGTGGAATATAAAATAACTCATGCGTATAACGCTTCTTTGCAATATACGACTCTTCTTTAGCTGCTTTTTCTTTAATACGATCTACCAACCAATTTAGATCCGATGAAGAACCATTGGTCATGACAAAAAAACCGCCTGTCTCTTCTGAAAGCTTTGCCAATGTGTCATCGCGTTTTGTAATGACGTTATTGCCATTTCTATCTTTAATGACATGGTTATCATAATCCACAATCGTGCTTCCTTCTTTGCTTCCAATGATGAAAAGATGCACTCTCATTTGATTTTTTTTCGCCTCCGTGATGGACTCTTGCAACTCCAATCCATCAGCACCATCAGTGACAATTAAGACATCTTTGATTGTTTTTTGAAAAGGAGCAAATAATTTGTCTGCGCCCATTAAAGATGCCCGAATAGAGCTACCTTCACTGCTCATAGAGGTGGTATCGAGATTTGTCAGCAAAAATGAAACTGTTTCTTTATCGTGCGTAAAAGGAGAAACAATAAAAACATCTTTTGAAAAAGCACTCAATGCAACTTTAAAATCCTCTAAGTGTTTAAACATCTCTAAAAGAGATACCTTCGCAAACTCCAATCGATTGGGATAGACATCTTTGGCTAACATTGATTTGGAAATATCAAGACTAATTGCAAGTGTTCCTGTTTGCATTTTATACCCGTCTGAATTATCTTGTTCAACAATAACAGGTCTACAAAGTGCAACAACAAGCAATGAAAACAAGAGAAACCAGATACGTTTGAGCGACTTTAACGTGATCGTTCCAGAACGATTAACTTTCAATTTTTCTTTGATTTCACGTGATAAACCAGAACGCTTTTTAGATAGCAGTCCTATGAAAAAAATACCTAAAATGATGGCGAAAAGAGACGCATTGTAAGGGTATAAAAAGGTCATATTTCCTCTCTTTGCACAATCCAAAAGTACCATAACAGCAGTAAAAATCCTACACTTAACGGATACATAAACCACTGATCTTTGAGTTGTTCTGCAGGAGATTTTTGAAAGCTTTTTTCAAGAGCGTCAATATGAGCAAAAACATTCTGCAATGTTTGTTCATTGGATGCCTCAAAAAAAGCACCTTGGCTTTTTGTTGCTATCTCTTCTAATAACGCTTTATCGTATTCTTCTGTTGTGTTGCCAACCCCAATTGTATAGACACGTATTTTTTGCTCCAAGAGTTGTTTGAAAGCAACATCCAAACTAATTTTTCCAGCTGTGTTATACCCATCTGTCAGCAAAATGATTGCTTTTTCTTTTGCACTGTTTTTCTGCAATAATCGAGCACCCAAGAACAGAGCATCGTACATTGCTGTCATCTGACCTGCAATGCCCTCAGTAAGGCTAGATAAAACCGTTTTAACCGTCTCCTTATCATACGTCAATGGTGATGCAATGTAGGCAAAATCTCCAAATACGATGAGCCCAATAGCACTATTCTCTTGCTTGTTCACATAGTCCATACCCAGCTGTTTTGCCAGAAAAAATTTACTCTGGCTTTGTTGCGTAACATTACTATCCGAGAGTGTTCCATTCATCGAATCACTTACATCAATCAACATCATTACAGTATGCGATAAATTCAGTGGCTCTTGACGCCGCTCTATATACGGAGACATCAAAGCAAAACATAAAAGAGCAATACTAAGCCATTTGATAACTGTTAGAAAAAAACCTCTTTTTTTTACATGTGAAAAATGAACAATATGCGGAATATAATAGGCGTGATTACGGCTTTTAAGAAGTAAATGGCTGATGATAAACAGCACGAAAATGAGAGAAAAAAAAGGGTATTCAAAGAAAAGAGAACTCATTGTGAACATCCTAAAAAATGCCTAATGGCATTCTTTTCATTCTCACTCAATACGCCTGATTCTTTGACATATTTATAGCGTTTTAAATGCATAGAGATAAACTGGCAAAACTCTTGTGTCTGAGGCGTTACAAGATACGGACTCCATTTTGAAAACAGATACGCATACGACTTGGCATCCATCTCATTAAAGCCTAAAAGATACTCTTTTGCTAAACGTTTTGTTTGCTTGGTTTTATACCATTGTGAGCGATGATAAAACCAACGAATAACCATAAAGAGTAATGCACCCACAATCAAGCAGTAAAAAGAAAAAACTACAAATGAGTAATCTTCAATGGGAGCAAATCCCCTAATATCTTGAAAATCACCTTCTGGATTAAAATAGATATACTCTTTTTTTTGTGGATGCAAATGCAATAGCGTTTTAAAATAGTTGATTAATGCATATTCCATCATAGTGACCTTAGCAGTGTCAAAAGCTTTAAAAAAGGATCTTCATATGTGTATATTTTTGTATATGCAATTCCAGAAGATTTTAAATAGGCATCTAAATTTCTATCGTGTATCTGTTGATGCTGACTGTACTGTTTCGCAAATGCATGATCAACACTGATACGTCTTTCTTCTAAACCAATAGGGTCTTTGATGTGTAAAGTCCCTATATTATCGAGATTTTCTTCAAATAAATCTCTCACAATAATCACAACAACATGGTGTTTTCTACAAAGGATTTCCAGCATAGGAACTTCAAAAAAATCACCTATAATGAACATCAATGAAGATTTTTTAAGAACATGTACTGCGTACTTTTCTACCTCTTTCCAATCTATATGATGACCTATAACATTCATGGTCAGTAATGTTTTAAGTACATTTTGCAGTCTTGATTCTTGTTTGGTTGAATATGTTGTTGCAACTAAAGCTTCGTTAAAGAGTGTAAGCGTAAACGGGTCATTGTTTTTTAATGCATAATAGCCCAATAAAGAAGCAACTTCGCCAACAACTTCTTGCTTCATACGAGATATCCCAAAATGCAATGAGCCATTCATAAGAGCCATGAGATTGATGTCAATTTCACGTTCTGCAAAAAAAATACGTTGTTGTAGAGCCATTTTTTGAGCACTTTTTTTCCAATCAATATGCTTGACACTATCGCCATATTGATATTCTCTCAATGTAGCAAAATCATATCCCTCACCCTTAGAGAGGGAGCTATAATTCCCAGACATATCTGTAAATATATGCTTTTTCGTACGGGCTACAATCTTTTCAAACGTTAGCGTATGCATTTGTTTTACGGTAGTGGCAAGGTTGCTAAAATCGTATTAATAATATCATCTGCTATAACGCCTTGTGCTTCTGCTTCATAGGTTAAAATCAGTCGATGGCGCATAACATTTTTGCACACAGAAGCAATATCTACAGGCGTGACATAGTCTCGTCCTTGTAAAAACGCATAGGCTTTTGATGCCCTATGCAAGTCCATACTCGAGCGCGGACTTACACCAAAACGAATCAATGGTGCGATAGAGGTGAGATTATAGGAGAGTGGCTCTCTTGTTGCAAAGACGATATCGACTAAATACTCTTCGACCTCAGGATCAATATGTATATGCTGAATAACCTCAAAAAGTTCTTCCAAATCCTCGTGTGTAAATATCGTTGCAACAGAGTGCATTAACGAGGTAGATGCGCGACGTATGATCTCTTTTTCTTCTTCTTTTGTGTTGTAGGAGAGAATTAATTTCATCATAAAACGATCTAACTGTGCTTCAGGCAAAGAATACGTACCTCCTGATTCAATCGGGTTTTGAGTAGCAAGAACAAAAAATGGAGAAGAGAGGAGATACGAATGCTCGCCAATAGTTATTTGTTTCTCTTGCATAGCTTCTAAAAGTGCTGATTGGACTTTTGCTGGGGCTCGATTAATTTCATCCGCAAGAACAATATTTTTAAAAATAGGTCCTTTTTTTGTAGAAAACTCTTGAAGTTTTGGGTTGAATATTTCCATTCCAATAATGTCGCTTGGTAATAAATCAGGGGTAAATTGAATCCGTCCAAACGTAAGTCCCAATGTTTTGGCTAACGTATTAATCGTTGTTGTTTTAGCGACACCCGGTACGCCTTCAATTAAAATATGTCCTTTACACATTAATCCTATAATGAGAGAATTAATAAGCTCAGAATGCCCCACAATGACTTTTGATATCTCATGCTTTAACGCTTCAATTTTAGACAGCATTTTTGTATCCTACTTCTATCTATATCAAGCACAAATAATATAGTAGAGTTCTCTCTTTCTTATTGCATAAAACTTAGAATGAAATAAAAATGCCATTGAAATGTATTTATTACTCAAACGCTTGAGAGAAAAAATGTAAGGGAAAATGAGTAAGAGAGCTATCTGATAAAAGAAGTCTATTTTAACCCAAGAGAAAATTCTCTTGGGTGAGTGTTATTCGCCACTATAAGGTTTTAAAACATATCCTGAATTCGTCACATTCTCAATATTGATTTTACCAAGCTGTTGTTTGATACGCAAGATTGCAACATGTAAAACACTTTTATTGATCGCTTCACCATCATAAACATAATCTTCAAACATTTCATACGTCACGAGCCGTCCAAAGTTATAACACAATAACCAAAAGATTTTATGGTTCTTATGCGTGAGGAAAATAGGCTCTTTGTCTTTATAAATCACCTCTTTTCGACTATCAATCGTAATATCAGGGCTTAATTGTTTCAATGTTTGTTCAATACGGCCCGATGTCATCAAAAGAGCCGTTTGTAACTCTTTAATATCGATGGGTTTTCGTAAAAAACTACACGCACCTTCATGAATACTTGAAATAAGATTTTTGTCCGTATCAAATGACGTCATGACAATGAAGAGCTGAGAAGGTTTGAGTGTTAAAATTTCTTTCATCATCTCAAAGCCATTAATTCCTGGCATATGAATATCTGTGACGATAATATCCACACGATGCTCTTTAAAAACTTCTAACCCTTCAAGACCATCTTTTGCTTCATAATACGCCTCGCAATACGGTTTTATACCTTGAGCGATCATCATACGTGCAATCTCATCATCTTCAACAACTAAGATAGAGAGATGTTTTAATAAGTTCAGTGTGGTGATATGCATTATTTACTCTTTCTTTGAAATATATTGAGGGAAAATAAGACGAAATGTTGTCGGAGAAGAAGCGTTGTACAAGACTAAATCTCCTAAGAGTTTCTCTTTTGCCAATTTTTTAGCAAAATAAAGCCCAATGCCCGAACCTTGGTATTTTTTGGAAATTTTGAATTCTGAGAAGAGGGTTTCTTGCACCTCTTTACTAATGCCTCCACCCCAATCAGAAATATCGATAATAACCTTGCCATATTCAAATGTAACGACAATATGAATCATCTTTTTATGAAATGCCTCTTTACCTTGCAAATCGAGTGCATTTAACGACTCTTTAGCATTTTGAATTAAGACTAAAAGAATTTGCTGAACAAAGTTTTCTATCGAAATGACGCGAATATCTTCAAAACTTTTTTCATCCATTTCAATGTTAATGTTGCTTTTTGTCAATTCAATATAATTCACATGTAAAACGCTTTTGATGCAATCTAACAGAGAAAATTCCGTAGCCGTTTCACTACAACGATAAAAATTACGAAAAATTCCAATGGTTTTGTCCATCAAACTAATGGATTTTTGACACAATTTAAGATTGTTCTCTAACGTTGATTTATCTAAAAGATCCCGTTCTGAGAGATCTAGGGTGCTACTGACCACGAGTGCGGTTGCATTGATGGGCTGACGCAATTGATGATTAATTCCTGAAATCAGCTCACCAATCTCCGAGATGCGAGAACGATGCGCCAGCATAAATTCATACTCTTTTTGTTTACGTTCAACCCTGCGGCGCAAAAATTCATGTGCGCTATTGACAATGATAAGAAGTAAAATAAAACAAAGCAATAACCAAATCGCATGACTTGTCACTCTTTGCCTACTCTCTTGTAAAATATCTTCTTTATCCGTTACAACACCGATATACCAATTGAAACGTTGAAATTTAGATAGCGTAATGACGGCATTTTCAATAATGATTTTTTGGGGTTCATTGGTATTCAAATCGATTTTATTCAAGAAAAATTTTTCTAACTCCTCTTGAAAATGACTTTGTTTAAAAGGGGTTAAGATACTTCCCTCATCGTTACTAATAAAATAAGAGGCGTTTTGAGGAAAGCTCAGTTTTTCAATTTTATCAAACAGCGATTTCGCTTTTAAAATACCACAAAAAACACCCTCAAAATTCTCTTTATACAAAATAGGAGTACAAATGTTGAGTGTTTTTTCTAACAGATACCCATGTACAGACATTCCATAAATCGTTGTCTTTTTTTGTTGCTTGGTATCTAAAAACCATTGTGTTTTTAAAGGCTCAATCCCTGTTCTCTCATCAATATACGTAGGATTTTCACGATAATCATTAAATTTCATTGTATTGACATAAAAGTATCGATCTGGAATGAGAATTTGAATGGCATCAAAGTAACGATTGTCTTGTAAAAAGGTATCCGCAAACGCTTTTAGTTTGTTTTCATCTTGAAATCTTAGATCTTGACTGAGGTATTTCACACTTGATTCTAAGTTATTAATGCGCTCAGATATCCAAGAGGATATCGTATAGTCAATATCTTTGGCAATTAAAACACGGTTTTGATTGGCAAAACTTTTGAGCTCATTTTGTATATGATAAAATCCATTAAAGAGCATAAATACAAAGGCTAGTGTGAAAATAATGATGATATGATAGACTTTATAGTTTTCAATATTTTGAATGAAATGAATAAACACTTTCTTCATTGTCTTCCTTTACCTCAATCACCTCATTATATAGCGTTACACACTAAATCTATCTCAAAAATTGATATAAGAAGAAAATGTATCCCGCCTATGTCGGCGGAATACACACTAAGAACTAAAATTTGTAATTTGCCTTAAACCATAACTCATCCGTATCGGTTTTGGTCACAACATTGGCAGCATTGGTTGCCTCTTTTTCTTGTGTCACATACAGTAATTGTGTTGTCAAACCTTTCACATAAGGAACGGCATACGTTAGGTTCGCTGCATAGGTTGTAAAGTCAGCACTGGTTCCAATAGCTGATGTACCAGTAGTGACTGCCATTTTACCTTGGTCTGTCCATTGGTATTGACCGATGAACGTAAGTCCAGGAATATTCATTTTAGAAAAATCATACGATACTTCTAATTTGTACGCATCACTATTGGCTAATGGTGTCGTATTAAATGGCCCACGAATCATAACACTCGTATAAGCATCGCCGCCAAGTCCGATACTTTCTATCACATCATCTTTTTTACTGTTTGTAGTCGCTGAAAACGAAGCACCGAAACCATTGAGTTCAGAAACTCTAATGCGACCACCAAGCATATGTCCTTCAGCATTTAAAACATCTAAATTGCTACCGGTTTTTGATCCTCTAAAGTTTGCATCAAAACCTAACTTGAACCCATTCATAGGATAAGTATAATTCATTTCAGTGTAATACAAATCAACATCATCAGATGCTAAAGGATTAATAATACTAGTTTTAAGTGCAGCATCCATCGCTCTTACATACTGACCTGTCAATGTTAGATTGGTGATTGACTTGTTGATCGCACCTAAACCATATGCACCATCAAATGCAACACCTGTCGCATTTACAACACCTGCGAACAGTGCTCTTTTCTCAAAAGTTGGCGCATCACCAGCTTCATTTCCCATAACTGCACTGGTTCTACCCTGGGTTTTATTGATATAGTTTGCAAAAACGGTTGTATCAGGTAGGTCATTATTGACAATGGAAACACCTTGGAATGACTCTTTAAAGATACGCGCGTAGTTACCTGCTATGAGAGGAGTATTGATATATTGACGACCAATTTTAATATCTGTTTTACCGATCTTATAACCTAAATACGCTTCTGAAAGTGTTGAACCTGATGCCCACTCTTCATACTTATAAGCTGTTTTTGCATCTGCATCTGCAAAAGGGGTTGCATTGCCTTGGAATGTAACACCCATTCTTAGCCCATAGAATGAATCCGTTACATAGCCTAATTCAATGGCTGTATTAAAGATATTAACATTTCCAGGTTTGTCACCAGCTCTAAAATCTGCTGTTTGATCCCAATACCAAGCTTTTAGTTCACCACTCACTTTACCATTTTTAAACGCATCTGCGAGTGTATCCGCCGCATAAACACTTCCTGAAAGCCCCAAAACAATAGCTGCCGCTACGCTGAGTTTAGCGATTTGCATCCCTTCTCCTTGTGTTACCTGCACATTGGCAAGTTTATATTTAGTTTAAAGAATAAATTTAAACTTATAGTTTCAATTATAAGGATGCATTCTAACCATCTTCTTACCCTAAACTTAATATAAATTGAACAGCTAAAGGCGATAATTCAAAAGCCAAACTAAAAAATTAGGTATAATTGCTTAATTCTTTTAAGGCACTATTTTTTATGATTAATAATGAAATTTTCTACCTCTTTGCCATCATCTCTGTTGGCTATATTTTAGGCAATATCAAAGTCAGAGGCTTCTCGCTTGATGTAACTGCAATGCTTATTGTTGCGCTCATCGCAGGGCATTATGGCATGGTTATTTCTGATGCATTTCAATACTTTGGACTTGCTATTTTTATTTATGCCGTTGGACTTCAGTCTGGTCCTGGTTTTTTTGATACGATCAAACATGAAGGACTTAAACTCAACCTTATTGCAACCGCCCTTTTAGTGTTGCTTTTTGTCATCATTTTTGGATTTGGATACTTTTTTGATATGCCAAAAACGATTGTTGACGGTATCTTTACAGGTGCGCTCACTTCTGTTCCAGCGCTTGCAGCAGCATTAGAGATTAAACACACGGCGACCACTTCAGTTATCTTTGGTCTTGTCTATCCTTTTGGTATCGTAGCAACAGTATTATTTATCCGTGTGCTTCCTGTACTCTTTCGTGTTGATTTGCAAAAAGAAGTTGAAGCGTATGAATCAAGTCAGAAAGTACGTTTCCCTGACATTCATACTCGAAATTTTCGTATTACAAATGAAAATTTTAAAAATACAGAGATTAAAAAATCTAAAATCGAGAGCATGACGTCTACTGTCATTGAGCGTATGACGTCTGATGGGCATGTTGACCACACTACAGACGATGTTTCACTAAGCTATGGTGATGTTATCAGGGTTGCAGGAACGGATGAACAACTGGCAAACCTTAGTATTGTTCTAGGACAAGAAATCGGTGAAGAACATGAGTTCCAAGACAATATGGCGGTTTTAAGACTTCTTACAACAAACAAAGAGATCGTAGGTAAAAAAATTGGCATGATTAAAGAGCTGAAATCTTTACGTGCAGTCATTACCAAAGTAAGACGTGCAGGTATTGATATTCCTGCATACCCCGACCTTACATTGCGCCTTGGTGATAAACTTTATGTCGTTGCACCTGAAACTTATACTGAAAAAGTGACAAAACTTATTGGTAATGACCTTCTAAAATATCCTGCAGCAGACTTCTTGCCTATCTCTTTAGGTGTTGTTTTTGGTATTTTACTTGGAAGTATCCCTTTTTACATCCCAGGGGTAGGTGCTATCAAACTTAGTTTTGTGGGTGGCATTTTGATTACGGCGTTGGTACTTGGCAGGTTAGGGCGTGTTGGACCTATTGTATGGAACCTTTCTCCACATTCAACCACGCTTTTGAAAACACTAGGACAGCTTATCTTCATCGCAACACTTGGAACGAATGCAGGAAAGTACCTTGTAGAATCACTAGAAAACAATGGCATCTTGCCTATCGTCCTTGCGCTTGGTGCACTTATTGTCTCTTTAGGTATCATCACTTTTACATGCCGAACCATTTTAAAGATGAACTTCTTAGATATTTTAGGTCTGCTTTCTGGTGCAATGACATCAACGCCTTCTCTAACTATGGCAAACAATATGACCAAAACAGATTATCCATCTATCGCTTATGCAGCGGTCTATCCTCTTGGCTTAGTATTGGTCATTGTTTTAGCACAACTAGGCATGAAGATAATGTAATATGCAGATGGAAATCCTGACGCATAATCATTGGCTAAACAACTATGTTTTAAACAAAGAGTTTAGCCTTCTTGCGGGGATTTCTTCCAATGCATACCGTTATTGGAAAAATGTCGAAGCCGCAAAATTTGATGATGCTCGTGTCGTTTTTTTACGTAAAGAGAGCATCATCCCTAAGTACAAAGAGGTCATCAAAGAGTGTACCGATCTTACAGGCATGGTCCAATCTCAAGCCTTTTGCAAATACACAGGTCTTGCTCCCTCACACCTTATAGAACACAACAACTCCTGCATTTATAAAATGCTTGAAATCATCGATGTATGCGATGTAAAACTGGTTAATCTCAAAAAATTTTACGATGATTTAAAACTCGAGTACAAATACCATATCTACATCGAAAAATGTAAATATTTTGGACCTTCTCCCTTTGAGAAGAAAATCAACCTCTCAAATGGCATTTGCGTAGGGTACTACTAATCTTAAAATTCTAAAAAATTACAACGTAAATGTCACGCTTCGTTTGTTATAATTTTACATACTTAATCCCGAGGAGAAACTATGTTTGGCGGAAAACGTATAGCAGAGCTAGAAAGTGAAAATCAAGCACTTAAACATGAATTACAAAAGCTCAAAGACTACAATGAAGAACTTCAAAATACAAACCTACGCATAACACAAGAGTCTCAAGAAACGTCTATAGATCAAACCAAAGAAGAATTACTCAGTATTCTTCTAAACAGCTACGAAGATGGAATGAACTTTTTGCAATATACTGTCGAAGAGGGATTAACCATGCTCAACGAGATCAATACACTTAACAGTAGCTCTATGCAAAGAGGTCAAAATGTTGAAAATCAGACAAAAGAGATCATCACTTCTTTGGAAAAAATCCAAGAACTCACTCAAAAGTTTACACACGATGTTGAAAATCTCTCCAGCAGTGTTTCAGCTATTAGTGACATCATCAATCTGATTAAAGACATTTCTGACCAAACCAATCTTTTAGCACTCAATGCGGCTATCGAAGCAGCACGTGCAGGAGAACATGGACGAGGTTTTGCCGTTGTTGCGGATGAAGTGCGAAAGCTTGCTGAACGCACACAAAAAGCAACCCTAGAAGTGGAATCTAACATCAGCATTCTAAAACAAAATACCAATTCGATGGCAGACACCAGTGAGACATTCCAAAAAGAGTCACAAAACTCTATGTCAACACTTGGCACTTTTTCAAATGAAATCCAGGCAATGCTTGCTAACTCAACCAGCATCACCAACAAGTGTGACAATGTCACCAATGAAATCTCTGTAAGCAATGGAAAAATCGACCATATCTTACTCAAACTCAGAGGCTATAACGCTGCTTTAGCACGCAAACAGTCCGACATTTTAGGGCACACCGCTTGCCGCTTTGGAAAATGGTTCTCGAACGTTAGCCAAAGACTAAACCCAAGTGTTGTCAATGAAGTAAGTGAACATCATGTGAAAGTGCATGAAGGTCTCAAAAAAGCCATTGATATTTTTGCCAATAATGGAAATCCACACGATGGTGTCCAAACCTTTAGAAATGTAGAACATTCCAGTAAAGTAGGCTTTGAAAAACTGATAGAAGGCTTCAAAGCGATACGAAAATCTTAAGAGGAAAGGATTAGTGGCTCTAGCAAAAGCCATTAATCCTCCAATAAGCACAAAATCGTTATACTTCCAGTCCTATCCAAAATGGGCAGATGGGAGAGTGGTTTAATCCAGTCGCCTGGAACAGGCGATGTGCCATCACGACACATCTTCACATATCTCGCCATATACCTTCTTCATTTAACTGAATTATCATCCAATACTCTACATAACAAGCTATATATGGAAAATTTTATTAGCACAAGGTTAGCATAGAAAAATTATTGGAGGTGATGATTAATAATCTCATCAATTAGCGCTGTTGTGAAAGTATCTATAGTAATCAATAAATTTATCATGATGAAGCAAGAATTTCAAAAGAATTTCCTTAAGTCCATGCCTGCATACAGTGAGGCGACCTCTTTTTCGTACCCATTGAACATCAAGGTATCTTGTTTCGTGAGTTTGCCGAGTAAGCGCTCTTTGGCTTGTGTCCATCTTGGGTGGTCAACTTGCGGATTGACATTAGCATAAAAGCCGTATTCTTTGGGGTTTTGTTCTTGCCATGTGTTGAGTGGCTCTTTTTCAACGCACTCAATGAGCTCGAGCGACTTGATAGACTTAAAGCCATATTTCCACGGTACAACAAGACGAATGGGTGCGCCATTTTGAGGAAGTAGTCGCTTGCCATACATGCCAACAGCGATGAACGTAAGAGGATGGCGTGCTTCATCCATGCGTAAGCCTTCAACATAGGGGTATTTGATGGCTGAGAAGATGCCTTTGGCTTGGTCTGGAAACATCGCAGGGTCGTAGCGTGTGGTAAACTTCACGTACTTGGCGTTGCTGTTTGGCTCAAGATAATCTAAGAGTTTATAAAGAGGAAAGCCTATCCAAGGTACAACCATCGACCAACCCTCGACACAGCGAAAACGATAGATGCGCTCTTCAAGTCCAAACTTGGCGATGAACTCTTCCACATCAAGAGATTGTGCGGTTTTTATCTCACCGCCTAAGCGAACATTCCAAGGGTTAGTCTTCATCTTTTGGGAGAGTTTGACGGGGGCACCTTTGTCCGTAGAAAACTCGTAAAAGTTGACATAGTTACTGGCTTGCTCAAACGTGTTAAGGGTGAGTTTCTGCGGGTTTGCATCAGGGGTATAGTTTAGATTCGCTTCTTGTGGTAGGTCTGCTAAAAGGTTGGAAATGGCACTACTGCTCACCAGTGCGCCCGCACCTAATTTTAAAAAATAGCGACGTGCTTCAAAAAGAGCTTCAGGGGTGATATTAGCAATACGTGAAATCTTCATAATAGTACCTATATAAGTATTTATACGTTAGGAAACTGCAAATAAAAGGTCGTTTCCTTATTTGGAATAGATTCAATCCAAACTTTAATGTGATACATTTCACACACAGAATTAACAATGTCCAATCCTATTCCGAAACCTCCAACAGTAGTACTCCTTCGTTCAAAACGCTTGAAAATGTTTTTTTTATTTTCTTCGCTAATGCCTATACCCTTATTGGTAACCGTTAAAAGATGCTCAGAAAGTTTAACGGAAATGGTTGTTTTAGGATAACTGTATTTGATAGCATTTGATAAAAGATTATGAATGACTTTTTGAATACGAGACTTATCTATATGAATAAATGTTGTTTGAAGTTGCGCAGTAATCGTATTTTCTTTTGTTGCGGCTATCTCGTTGAAGTAGCTAACGCTTTCTTGAATTAAAAGAGCAAGATCAAATGATTCTTCAAATACTTCGTCAATATCGTTAAAAGCAATATAACTTAAGCTATTGTAAATCTGCGAAATGAGTTTCGTACTAATAGAAATATGATTAATAACGCGCCTATCTGGAAAAGAACTTTGTTTGAGATTTGAGACGCTCATCATCAAAGCAGCTATAGGAGTATTGAGTTCATGTGAACTATCTTTGATGAATTTATTGAGTTTGTCAATACGCGAATGAACAGGCTTAAGCAAAAATCGACTTAAAAAATAACCCTCAATACCAACAAAAATAGAAGATATCAAAATACTTAAGGCAATAATAAAATTTAATTTGAATATTTCTTGTTCACTCTTTTTTTCATCGACAACAATATAGGCGACTTCATTGATAGGACTTGATAGCTCGTGAAAAGTGTAACGCGCAGTATCCAAATCAGAAATTTGACTATTTACATTTGAAAAAAGAGGTTTTTTCCCCTTATCTAGCAATACGACATTAAAAAAGTCTTTTGGTGGATGAAATTCATAAGGTACTTTATCCATTTCTGCTTGCATAAGCTCTTTCTCGTAGCTCATGATGACAGTTTTAATTTCCATCGTACGTTTTTCGTGAATTTTATTTGTTTCATTATTGTGATATAAAATGGCAATAATAATCATGAGAATAAGTGCTGAAGATGTATAAATGATTAAAAATCCCAATAATGCTTTAAGTTCTTCTCTATTCAAAAATATATCCATTCCCTCTAACGGTTTGAATTTTTTCTTTGCCTAAAATATTGCGTAAATTTTTAATATAGACTCTAATGGTAGCTTCACTGGGCATTTCATGGTAATCCCATAAATTTTGGATGAGTTCTTCTGAAGAAATGACTTTCCCTTTTTGATTACACAGATAAAGTAAAATTTTACACTCTTTACGCGTGAGTGTGTAGGATATTTCATCTACAAACAAGCGATTTTTAGAAACGATTAGCAAAATATTATCGTCTAATTTTATAGCTTCTTCATTGACAATATGAAACCGTTTTTGAATATTTTTAATTCTTAAATCAAGCTCTTCAAGATCAAATGGTTTTTTAATATAGTCATCACACCCATTTTCAAAACTTTTTTTTAAATGAGCGGTATCTTGAAATGCAGTTATAACAATGGCAGGAGTATTGTTTTGATAGGTACGAATTTCTTTAAGAAGGTCGATACCACTTAATTTTGGAACATTAATGTCAAGAATCAAAAGGTCAAATTTTTGATCGTTTAGTGTATTACAAGCAAGTTGTCCATCATTGAAATGAGTTGTTTGATGCATATGTTTATTCAAATGACAAAGCAGAATATCAGATAAAATAGGATCATCTTCTAGTAATAAAATTTTCATCAAATACCCTTTGGTTATTGTACCAATTATACCATAGCCTCAAGAAGCTATGGTATAGATGAAGTTTATTTCCTTCTTTCGGCAAAGAAGTAATCTAAGCTGATTTTTCCCGCACCAAAGGAACTGAGTATGCCAAGAAAAATTAGATAGTAAAGAGGAATTTCATAACCTCCATCTGCTGCACTAAAACCATTAGGCAGGTGTACAGTAATGATTGCAACAATCATAATAACACTTAGGGGTAATGAAATCCACCTTGTAAATAATCCCAAAGTTAACAAAATAATACCTAAGGTTTCAGTACCTACCGTGATATAAGCCATGGGTGAAGATAATGGTATACCAAGTGTACTAAACCAATCGGCAACTGATTGAATATCTTCTAGTTTTCGTATTGCTGGTTCATAAAATCCATATGCCAATGCGAATCGTACACCTAGCAAAATACTCGATTGTTGAATATTAACCATATTCATTTTAAATTATTTTTTTTCTCCACCGCACTTAGCAGCACCACATTTTGCATCAGCAGGTTTTTTCGCATCAGCAGACATCTTATCACCACCACACTTTGCATCAGCAGGTTTTTTCATCTCTTTTGAGTCTTTAGTAGAGTTCATGTCACCTCCACATTTACCATCAGCTGCCATAGCACCACTTACAAACATTGTAGCTACTAATAATGCTACAAGAGGCTTAACTCCAGAAAATACTTTCATGAAAATCTCCTTTTATTGGGTTTTGGATAGTGAAAGTATAATGATTTTTTGTGTAGTGATTATGTAGTTTTATTACACAAACGTTTTACAAGAGTGTGTTAGAATGTTCGGTATGAAGAGACGAACCTTTATAGCACTTATTGCTACATCACCTGTATTTTTGAGAATCAATATGCAAGCTAAAGAAATTCCTACGCATGCATGGAAAACTATTGCAAGTGTTCAAGACACTTTATTACCCAAAACTGAACACATGCCATCTGCACAAGATATCAACGCACTTTTTTATTTGGTATCGAACTGTTCATCTGAGTATTTTGATGCAAATGATTTAGACTTCCTAATAAAAGGAGCTTCTATGTTTCATCAAAATTTTCCAGATTTCTCGCATAAAGACACTGAATCTAAAAATAAAATTTTAGAAATAGCAACTGAAAGTGATTTCTTAGAAAAATGGTTATCAAAACTTATTTATTATACGATTGAAGCTATGTTTAGTGACCCTATATATGGAGGAAATACTCATGAGTTAGGGTGGACTTCAACCTTGCATACCACGGGAAATCCTCGTCCCATAAATAAATATGGAAGAAAAATATGAATTATGATATTTGTATTATAGGTAGTGGAGCTGGAGCTGGGCCACTTGCTTATGAACTTTCGCATGCTGGAAAAAAAGTGGTTATTCTTGAAAAGGGCGATATTTATAGCGAACAAGATTTTTCAAAGGATGAAATCGCTTATACGAAACGAAATATTTTTACGCCACAACTAAGCGATGAATACCATACGATTGAAACGTTGGAAGAGGGAAAATGGATAAAAACACCTACTTATGAAAATAATTGGAATTTTTGGAATGGTAGTCTTTTGGGAGGATCCTCCAACTTTATGAGTGGCTTTTTTCATCGTTTGAAACCAAATGACTTTAAGTTGAAATCTATTTATGGCATGTATGATGGAGCTAACATTGAAGATTGGCCTATAAGTTATGAAGAGATTGAACCTTACTATGATTTAGTAGAAAAAATTGTTGGTGTTTCAGGGCATGTTACCGAACATGTTCATCAAGAACCAAGAAGCACTAACACATATCCATATCCTCCTTTGGCAGAACACCCAATTGTTGAAAAATTTGACACGGCATGTAAAGCTTTAAATTTTACCCCTTTCATGACACCAAGAGCTATTCTGTCAGAATCTAAAGAGAATCGAAATCCCTGTTACTATTCTAACTATTGCGGTTCTTATGCATGTTCAAGTGGTGCAAAAGGAAGCTCAAGAGCTGCTTTAATTCAGCCTGCTTTAGCCACAGGGAATTTACATATTATAGCAAATGCATTTGTCGTAAAATTGGAAACAGATCATACGCAAAAGGTAAAGAAAGCACTCTATCTTACAAAAGAAGGTACTCAAAAAGAGATAAAAGCAAAGCTCTTTATCCTTGCAGCACAAGCGGTCGAGAGTTCACGTTTGCTGTTAAATTCCAAAAATGCAGCATTTCCGAACGGGTTAGCCAATTCTTCAGGAGCTGTTGGGAAAAATCTTCTCTTTTCAGGCGGAGGCATGGGGTCTGGGGAATTTGATTTGAGCCATTTTAGTCAAGAAGTTCTTTTACAATCAGGGCTTTTCGTGAATCGTGCTTTAAAAGATTGGTATTTCACGCCAAAATTTAAAGGCGGATTGATTGATTTTTTATTTGAGCATTCTAATCCAATTCGACGTGCCAATAGCTTGAAATGGGAAAATGATAAATTAATCTTTGGACAAAAGCTTCAAGATAAAATCTATCAAACATTTACAACAAAAAGAGTTCTTAATTTTGAAATATTTAATGATTGGATGCCTAATGATAACTGTTTTGTATCCGTTGATGAGAAATATAAAGATAAATATGGAATCCCAGTTGCAAATATACGAATAGGGGCTCATCCAGAAGATGTCAGAGTAGGAGAATTTTTAGCGACAAAAGCTGTAAGACTACTTGAGCAGATGGGTGCCAAAAATATATCATACACAATCTCTCCGTTACCATCTCAAAATCTTCAAGCAGGAGGATGCCGCTTTGGAGATAACCCTAAAAAACATGTGCTTAATCGTTATTGCCAAAGCCATGATATTTCTAACCTTTTTGTAACAGATGGTAGTTTTATGCCAACAGGAGGAAGTGTTCCTTACACATGGACTATTTATGCGAATGCATTCCGTGTTGCTGATTACATCAAACAAATATTAAAGTAGTGCAATAGACACAATGTAACTCTATGTAGCTATTGCCTTGTAAGTTTTAGTGAAGAAAAAGTGGCGGACAGAGGGGGATTCGAACCCCCGAAGGCTTGCACCTTACACGCGTTCCAGGCGTGCTCCTTCAACCGCTCGGACATCTGCCCACTTTTGTAGAAGGCGATTTTAGTCAAAAATGGCTTAAAGTGTGATTGTACTACACTAAAATAGTTAGAAAGTGTAGTTATGAAGTCTCAAAAATGCTTCGCTTTCTTCACTGTATGTTTCCACTGCCAATAAGTTTCCATGGATATTGAAAATATGCTTTTTCCCATCGGGATGGAAAAGGATATAAAGATGAATTTTCCCCCACATTGCAAGATAGCCTTGTGTCATCGCATAATGCTCTTTGATATGGTGTGCCACATAGGCTTCAATACTTTCTTTCGATTGATTGAGAAAAGCTTCTTTGGGCAACATCATACGACGCTTTGCATCCATTAATGCCAATACAAAGAGTGGTTCATTCACCCTTTTAAAGTACGTCTCCATGAAGAGATAGGGTGTTTTCATAGCTTCTAACTGTTGTATGGCATTTAATAAAGGCTCATAATAGTGCTTTTCAATCGATAAAATCTCACATAGTACCACAAGAAATGTTCTGTTTGTATGTACATAATCATAATGTGCTGAGGCGAGCCAGGTTTGCAGTGTGCTACATCTCAACAACGAATTCAACTTGGATATTCCTTTTGAAATCACATGATAACCGAGTTGTTTTAGCACCGTTGAAACTGCATGCTGTTCAAGCTTGAAATTAATTTGTTCTATTAGTTCGTGCATACTTTTTCTCCCAAGCTTTAATCAAAAATTTTTAATCTTCTGAGTATGGTATCCATACCTTATTTCTTTTTAGGTGTTTCATAGTTTTACCGCTAGCTTTAGAGTAATCTGTGTAGCGTGTTGTCCCCTCTATGATTTGTTTGATTGACGATATTTCAATTGTGCATATTATTTCTCTCATGATTTTCAGTATTTTAACCATTTCCTCTCGTGTAAAATCACCTTCTGATCGCATATTTTCTGAATATCTTTTTGATTTTTTCATTTGCTTTTGCAAAGTTATTCTTATCTCTAAAAGCTCATTTCTAGCTTTATCCTCAATTGAAATTTCACCTATTAGTCTTTTCCCTATAAGACCGTTAATATGCATAATTTCTTTGAATAACGCCTGCTCAAAAATTTGCAATGGCATGGTGCTCTCCGTGATTTCTGTTTTATGAAAAATTGCTATATCTCTAAATAAGTTTTGAGTTTTCTACCTATTTTTGGATTTTTAATCTTTTTAATAGCAGATGTTTCAATCTGGCGTACTCTTTCACGTGTTATACCCATCGTTTTAGCAATTTCTTCTAATGTAAAATCTCCAACGATGCATGCATTTGAAGAGGATCTTTTTAATTCTTCTAGTCGATTCTGTAAAGTTGCTTCGATTTCTACAAGTTCATTTTTAGCTAGCGTATCAATTGAAATTTCACCCATTGCTTCTTTTCTAAAGAGCTGTTGAATATGTTTGATTTCTTTGATTAACTCTTGCTCTAAAATTTTAAACGGCATAGTATTGTCCTTCATTTAGATTCTGGGCATAGAAATTGATTTCTATACATATATATAAAAAGCCAAGATGTGATTTTGTTAATAGTAAAAGGTGATTTTTTGATTTTTTAATGAAAAATGTAACAAAGCTACCCATTATTTTGAGTAGCTTTTCCTATTATGAAGGAATTTGAGATTAATTATTTTACGAGAGAAAGATGACTTTTGTCTTCAATTTATCCTTTTAGCCATTTTCTCTACATAGCTCAAGAGAGCCATTTTGAGTGGTTTCCCTGCTGAGTAATCCGCTGGAAGAAGTTGTTCTGCTCTTTTAGATTCTATCGCCAAATGATACCCTTCGTTGTATGGTTTCATGGTTGCTTGTTCATCTATCGTGCCATCAGCGCGTTTGATTTCACGGTAAACCGCTATAGATGTTCCACCACTTTTATTGATAAGGGAAAAAGCAGGTATATCGGTTTGTCCATCTCCAAGGAAGATCATATTTTCAAAAGGAATACGAAGATTTTTGCTCACTTCATTAACCTTAGATGGGTTATCCCCTCTTTTAGGTGAAACACCCTTTGCGATCATGTAAAGCTTTTGTGTCTTGATGGTATGACCAACAGTCTCTTTGATATATGCCAACTTTCCATGCTCATCTTCATCAAGGGAACATGCAAATATCTCTTTAAAGTGGTCACTCAAATTGTGTTCATCAAAAGCACCTTGAATCATCTCGGTAATGCCACCACTAATGCAGTAATACTCTAACTTGATGTTCTTTTCTTTGTGCTCTTCTTGCTCAACAATCATCTGCAAATCATCAAAGATAGAATGACTGCCATTTCTTCGGCTCAAGCCATCGTAAAGATTGACTTTTTTACCGTATTTGTATAGCGTTTGATTATTAAGTGCATACTTTGGGTCTCGTTTCCCATAATCAATGAAAGTTTTTAAATAAGCATGCTCCATATCATACCCTTGAGCAATCTTTTGGGCACTTTCTTCCCAAAATATTTTTGCCTCGACACCCCAATCATCAAAGATAACTTCTTGCTGGAACTTTGGGGACAGCGTAATATCAAAATCAAATATGATAGCTATAATGTTGGACATTTTGACCTCATGTATATTTAAAGTTAGTGTTAATTTTTATTTATATTCTTCTAACTCGGATTGCCATTTTTTACTAACTTCTTCTTTCTTGTCGGTAGGTAGTAGCATTGCGCCCGTATTTTTATTGCCTACTAACAATACTTCATTTTCTATTTTTAACCATAAAGTTCCTAATAACCATGCGATATAAGCATCAAGATGGTCATCAGTCATCGTTTTTTCTTTTACAGATTCGTTTTCATCTTTAATTACAGTAACTTCAACTTTATATTTTGCATTTGCCTGATTTGTGGATTCCGTTACAGCTTGTGGTTTTTCGAACTTGTCAAGTAATTGTCTAACCAATATATTGAATGTTTCTTTATTTTCTTTATAATCCCAGTCAAATTCCGTTTTAGCTTTATTGTTTTCTTTTAACCAAAGCCATAAAGCAAGGGCAGGGTGAACTTCAATAACATATTTGCCTTTTAGAGATTTTTTCTGCTTTATCGTAAGCTGTTCGGTGATAAGCTGAAATGGCAAATTAGATTGAGGAACCTCTGGCTGAAATATTTGTGGAAGCCCTAAGCAATATTGAGTAATTGACCAATGAGGACACCCAGCATAGCCCATAGTGGATATCCCTTTAACTTGAACGGTGGCATTAATCAACTGTTCTATTTTTCTTTGATAGAACGGGTTATATTTTTCTATTTTCTGATTAAAATTAATTGGCTTTCCTCCTGTTAAAGGCGCATCCCAGCATATTAATATATCTTCTTCTGAATTTTTAAATTCATCATCAAGATACTTTTTTAACTTATCAGCTTCTATTTCAGTGAATCCATCAATATCATTATAAATAACAGTTTTTTTAGAAGGAGCAGGGTCGATACCTATAACTTTCATAATTATCACCATCCTTTTTTGGACGATGATAACATTCTGCAACTTAAGTTTAATCACATATATATGTGGAATGACCCCACAACACTAGACACTCTTGAAACTGTTAATACGGTCGATAATGACCACATGAAACATCAAGAGGAGAAAGTAATTCCATGGCAAATAAACTATACACAGACGAGTTCAAACAAGAGGCAGTCAATCAAATTGTAAAAAATGGCTATCCCATTAAAGATACCGCACAAAGATTAGGAGTGCATCCTGATTCACTCAAAGCATGGATAAAAATCTATAGTAATCCTCAAAGTACCTCACAACACCAAGCTTCCAAAGATTTATCATCCGAGAATAGGAAGCTCAAAGCAGAATTAAAAAGAGTCACCGAGGAGCGTGACATTCTAAAAAAGGCCGCAGCGTACTTTGCCAAGAATCAAAAGTAAAGTACGCCTTCATTAAAGAGTATAAGCCATTTTATCCCGTGCGAAGAATGTGCAAAGCTTTGCAAGTCCATTTTAGTGGTTATTATGCATGGAATAAACAACCAGAATCAAAACGTGATAGAGATAATAAAGTGGTCTTGCAACACATTAAAGAGGCTTATGAACACAGTGGTCGTATCTATGGATATCGAACTGTTACCAAAGATCTTATAGCATCAGGTATCAGTGTGAATAAAAAAAGAGTCGCAAGACTTATGAACATAGCCAAACTCTTTGGTGCAGGTGTCAAACAGAAAAAACCTCGTTATAAAAAAGGGCAGAGACATTTGGCACCTCCTAACCATCTTGGGCAGTGTTTCAATGTTCAAGAGCCAAATCACACATGGGTAACAGATATAACCTATATCAAAACACATGAAGGATGGTTTTATTTAGCGGTTGTATTAGACCTTTTCAGTAGAAAAGTTGCTGGATGGGCAACAAGTCATCGCATGACAACACAGTTAGCTCTAAAAGCTCTGGAAATGGCAACCTTTAGACAAAAACCACATCATGAAGTTATTGTACACTCTGATCAAGGATCACAGTATAGCTCTTACGAGTGGCAAGCACTCCTAAAAAAATACAACCTGATTCCTAGCATGAGCAGGCGAGGCAACTGTTATGATAATGCAGTGGCTGAAAGCTTTTTTAAAACATTTAAGCGTGAATGTGTCAAAAAACAGATTTATATTACACGAGAGGAAGCACAATCAGACATATTTTATTACATTGAAATGTTTTATAATTCAACCAGAAGGCATAGCTATCTTGGTTATATTTCGCCCAATGAATTTGAAAAAAGATATAATGAGAAATTAAATATGGCTTCGCAGAATTAGAGTGTGTCTACAAATGTGGGGTCATTCCAAATATCAAACGAAACACAGTAAATACAAATACTTATTTTTTGATTATGAGAAAGAAAACGAAGTCAAAAATGCTGGTAAAAGAACAAATAATAGACTAAAAAAAATTATTAATGAAGAAAATAAAAGTTTTCACTCTTTTAGAAAAAATTTCAGTCAAGAAATTGAATTAAATACAAATGGAGACGAGAAAACCAAAAAATATTTGATGGGACACAGTTTTAAAGGAGATATAACACATACCATTTATAACAAAAATAAAATCAATATACAAAAACTAGTAGATTGTATAAGTCAAATAACCTTTACATTGTAAAACTTAGTCTGTCACAATAGTTAATAAAATAATAATATATTTTATTAACTATGTAGTTTATATACTAGTAAATACTCATATATAAACTACATCCGAGAGAGGTAAACTATCACTATAATTATAATTTATTACATTCACTTCGTGAATATAATAAATAATATTTATACTCACTAGTTGTACGAAATTTTTTTTCTTGAAACTGTTTCTTTTGGTTGATTTTTTGAATTTGCTTTAATGAAAATTTAGCTTTAGAAAAATCTTTTTTTTGCTTAAAAAATTTAGTTTTAAAAGTTATTGAAGTAAAAATGTTTTTAGATTATAAATTTTTGAAAAAATATTTACTTATACTCTTTTTGTTATCTAAAACTTGTAGAATACAAACACACACGAAAGAAAAAGAAAAAATTACGCGCTAAAAAGAAAAAGAATAAAATAAAGCGTTTTCTATGACAACTTTTTGTTTTTTGATGTTTTGTATTGTCAAACATTTCTTTTAGTGTTTTTTCATTGTTTTTGAGTGTTTAATGAGGTTTTATATTCTATGTTAAAATCTTTTTTGACTTGTTTTATAAATACTACAATGTTGATATAACGAAAAGAGTATAAGTAAATATTTCTAACAGTCCCCAGAATAAATGGGAAAATCTCTCTGTTTATTTCAAATATCCACCAGAAATAAGAAAAGTTATTTACACCACCAATATTATTGAATCAGTGCATCGTCAGTTTCGTAAGCTAACAAAAACCAAAAGGTGCTTTTCCAAATGAGAATTCACTACTCAAATTGCTTTATATGGGCATAAAAGATGCTGAAAAAAAATGGACTATGCCTGTTTGGAATTGGAGCTTGACACTTTCTCAACTTGCAATATTCTTTGAAGGGAGGCTTAATAATGAGCTTAAAATTTAAGTGATGATATAATGTGACAAAAGCATTTAAAGGACTTTTGATATGACAAACTGGTTGGAAGCTAATGATTCAGAATTAGTGTGTTATTGTATAGAAATTGATAAAAAAACTATTGTTGATGCCATTAAAAAAGGAAATAACACTCTTTCTAAAATCAAAGAATCAACAAAAGCTTGTACTGGAAGTAGTTGTAAAGAATTAAATCCATCTGGTGAGTGTTGCTCAAAGGATATTAAAAATTTAATTAAGCTCTACTCAGGTAAAAATAGTAATGAAAATTGTAGTTGCTGTTGTAGTAGCTAAATAGGTGTGATAGGATTTCTCCTATTAGAATTACTTTGACACGAAATATTTAACCAATTTTTTTCTATAAAAACATCCCATTCAAGTCAAAAAGCCCCCTTCAGGGGGTTGGGGGGATAAAATTTTAAATTATTTTTTTTCGATTTGTCCAATATCTTCAATACTTTTTTTATTTTTGAAACGTAAACTTTCTAGTCTTTCTTTTTCAAATTTTCTGAAATTTTCTTCTTCTTGTTTTCTAATTTTTTCTAATTTTTCAAAAACATTTTTTTCTAATTTTTTATCAATTTCATCATTTTTTATTTCTTCATTTATTATGTTTTCAAGAATATTTTTTAAAATTTTATTTGTTTCATGTTCATTTTTTAATTTGTTTTTATCTTCATTTTGGTCATTTTTTAGTTCGTCAATTTTTGATAATAATACATTTTCTTTTTTGTTAAAAAAGAAATAATCATCGTTTAGTTTTTGATTTAAAGAAAAGATTTTTATATCTTTGTCTTTGTTTTTTTGTTCTAAATCTTCAATGAAAAATTTTAAATTTGAATAGTTTCTAACAGACTTTATAATGTTTTTTATATCTTCTTTTGATTCTGTTTCAATTTCGATTTTTTGGGTTGTTTTACTACTTAAAAAATGTGAATTTTCTTGTGTTTTGATGTTTAAAATTTTGATTGGACTTTGACCTTCTTGTATTTTTTCTTTCAATTTTTGATTGATTAATTTTGTATGTTTTTGATCGATTGTTAAATTATCTTCGTGATTGATTTTTAAACGTTTTTCAATTTCTTCTGTTGTCAAATAATCGTTAAATTTTATACGTTCTTTTTTGTTTAATTCTTTCAATTGTCTATTGAAAAAAATGTAAAAATCTTCTTGAAATTGTTTCATAAATTTTTTATGATCTTCTTGTTTGTTAAAATCTAAATCTAAATTATATTTAGTATCTATGTATTGAAAAGTATTTTTATTAATATCAAAATCATTTTTTTCGTTGTTATATGAGCTTAAAAATAAATGAACATGACTTTTATTTTCTGTTCCTTCGTCAAGATGAATACAAGAACAATAAAGATCATAATTTTTGAAATATTCATTTTTAAAATTCTTAATTATTACGTTCCACTCTTCCTTTTTTAAGTCTAATTCCTGCCCTTCTGGAATTTTTAAAAGAACCTCTTTAACTATAATTTGATTATTATATTTACGTGTTTTTTGTTTTAATTTAATCATTTCATTTTTTAAAAAAATGTAATTTTCCAATGTTTTTATTGTTCTTTTGTCTTTTACTTTAACGTTTTTAATTTTGTGTTTATAGACTATATTATGTAAAACAGTTCCAGCATTTTTACTTTGTTCCAACTCTAATTCTAGTAATTCCAGTGGAATTTTTTTGGAAATTGATGATTTTGAATTTTGGAAGTCTTTTAAAATCTTTTTTCTTTCTTCTTCGTTGTTAATGTTTTCAAATTTTTTTATATTGTCTTTTATATCTTGTTCAATTTTTAATAATAATTCTTCATTTGTGTCAAAATTGAAATCAGAAATATAATCATTTTCGTGTGTTTTCTCGGTGTTTATATGTATTTTTTCCTCTTCTAAAACCCTTAACGAATGTTTTAAACTTGTTATCATTTGTGAATAACAATTTTTAGTGTTTTGAAATACTTTTTTACCGTTTTTCGTAAAATTTATTTCTTTGTATAAGAATGTATTATTTCCCATTTTTTCTCCTTTTTTAATTTATAAACTTAATTATAGATTAAAAAGTTAGACGTGGGTAATAACACCTTATGACAATAAACTAACTTTTTTTTACCCTACATTTCATTTCGGTAAAAAGTTAGTTTATTGGTAATGTGTTTTTGTTCTAATGAACAAAAAGAGAGAAAAGAAAAATATACAAGTGTCCAACTTTTTGTCCAACTTGTCCAACTTTTTTTATGTTATAATCATCAAAAAAAAGGAATAAAATGCGTTTAAAACCCCTAAATTACGGGGTTTCTGGTTACAATGGGAATTGGGAATGTCTCCCCCTCTGCCCGCCACTTCACAACTCACTATCTCATGATAAAGCTTAACTCTCATAATGATTACTATACCATTGTTTCACGCTTTGCGCCAAGACAATATACGCTAACATCATCATTAACAATATAAACCAATACAACATCGGCAATGCTTGAAATCCCAAAGTTTGCGCAAAAGGAGAGTAGGGTAGAAACATACCAAAGAGCATTACAAATGATGTCATAATAAGAACAGGAACGCTCGCAACACTTTGAATGAAAGGAAGTTTATTGGTGCGCAAGATATGCACGATCATCGTCTGCGATACCAGCGACTCCACAAACCAACCTGTTTGAAATAACGATGGATTTTCCCAACACTGAAAGATATACAACATAACGGCAAACAATATATAGTCAAACAACGAACTCACTGGCCCCATTACCAACATAAAATTGCGCAATCCTCCAATGTCCCATTTACGAGGTTTTGCTATAAACTCCGGATCAACATTATCGGTGGGCGTTGTTGATTGGGATAAATCGTAAAGAAAATTGTTCGTAAGAATTTGAATAGGACGCATAGGTAAAAAGGGTAAAAAGAGGCTAGCGCCTAAAACACTAAACATATTGCCAAAATTCGAACTGGCACTCATCTTTATGTATTTGATGATATTTCCAAAGACCTCTCTTCCACTGATCACACCTTGTTGGAGCACAAGAAGGCTTTTTTCTAAAAGAATCATATCGGCACTCTCTTTAGCAATATCCACTGCCGTATCAACAGAAAGCCCAACATCAGCCATTTGAAGGGCTGAAGCATCATTAATACCATCCCCTAAAAAGCCTGTCGTATGACCATTATGGTTCAATGCTTCAACGATGCGTGCTTTATGAGAAGGTGAAAGTTTGACAAAAATATTCGCTTCTTCCACAGCAATTTTGAGTGTTTTATCACTCATAGTATCGATATCTGAACCTTTATAAACACGTGTAATCATCAACCCCACATCATGGCATATTTTTCGTGTTACAACTTCATTATCTCCTGTTAAAACTTTAACTGCAACACCGCAGCCATGAAGTGCATCAAGTGCTTCTTTTACACCTTCTTTAGCAGGATCAAGAAAAGCGATAAATCCGTTTAATGTCAAATCACATTCATCTTCTGGCGTAAAGTTCCTTTGTAAAACATCTACCTCTTTAGAAGCAATAGCAATAACCCTAAACCCTTCTTCATTGAGCCGTTTCACTGTTTGAAAAGCACATTCTTGGTTAAAAGCATCAAATGCCAAATTTTCACTTCGATGCTCAAATGTATGGCACAAAGCGATAATCTCCTCAACCGCACCTTTCGTAATCATAAGATGTTTTTTTGAAGCATTATTCTCAATAACAACAGACATGCGTTTACGACTAAAATCAAAAGGAATTTCATCGATTTTACGTACATAATCGCTTTTTTGTAATTTTTCGTACTGAACATATTGCAAAATTGCCATATCGAGAAGATTTTTCAGCCCCGTTTGATAATGGCTGTTGATGTACGCTAACTCCAAAACATGCGCATTCTCATTTCCAGTAACATCAATATGACGCTCTAAAATAATTTTATCTTGCGTGAGTGTTCCCGTTTTATCGGTACACAATACATCCATAGCACCAAAGTTTTGAATGGCTTGAAGATTTTTGACAATTACTTTTTTTTGAGAAAGTCTCATCGCACCTTTGGCCAAATTAACAGTAACGATCATCGGTAACATTTCAGGTGCAAGCCCTACGGCAACCGATAGACCAAATAAAAAAGCTTCTGCCCAATCGTGTTTTAATAAACCGTTGATCACAATAACAACAGGAGTCATGATAAGCATAAATGTAATCATCATCCATGTAAATTTCTTAATGCCTCTATCGAATGTTGTCAAAGAGGGCTGGTGTTCAAGCATCGTAGCAATAGAGCCTAAATAAGTCTTTTTACCTGTTTGAACCACTATGCCAACAGCAGAACCACTTTCGACATGACTCCCTCTGTAACACATATTGGAAAGATCGAAAATACTTTCATTATGGAGCGCATTGCTTTGTTCATTTTTTTCAACAGGCATTGCTTCACCTGTTAATGTAGATTGGTTAACAAAAAGCTCTTTTGAAGTAAGAATTCTCATATCTGCCGCGATAATATCTCCTGCTCCTAAGTGCACTATATCCCCAGGAACGAGCATAGAAATCGGCAACTGCAATAACGATATATTGCCATTAACATTACGCCCAACAGTCGCCATGGATGATACCATTGCATTGAGTTTTTCTGCTGCTTTTCCTGAACGTATCTCTTGTGTAAATGATAAAACAACACTAATTAATGTCATGGCGCCAATCACGCTTGCCGATTTGAGATCTTGAATATAGACAAGGTTAATGAGCGCTAAAATCAAAAGCATCACAACCAAAGGCTCTTTAAACTTCGATAAGAGAATAAGCAAACTGTGCTGCTTTTGATGTGTAGCAACAACATTGTGACCATAAAGATGCAAACGATGATGCGCTTCGCTTTGTGTCAAGCCTTCTTGATTACTTTGGAGTTTTTCCAATACTTCAGAATAGGAAAGAGCTGATATGTCTCGGAAATTTTTGACGTGACTAGAGGGAACGCTTTCGTGTAACTGCTGCCCTGTGAGAAGAGAGCGACGAAAGCGTTCAAGAATTTGAAAATGGCGTTTCATTTGAATTCTATATTATGGAAGATACTGGTAAAAACCGTATCTACACAATACATTATTGCATCTCGCTTCTTAGTTTTCCATACTTATCGCATGCGATAGAAAGACCTTGTTCACACGCTTTTTTATAAAGTGCTAATGCTTTATCTAGGTTTTGCGTCACACCTTGTCCGTTACGGTACATTACTCCTAGGTTATAGCAACTTTTTTCATACCCTTCATCACATGTTTTTTGAAATAATTCAAATGCTTTTGGATAATTTTTTTGAACACCTTGTCCTTTGTAGTACATCAATGCGACATTGTAACACCCTCTGGTATGCCCTTTTTCACATGTTTTATAAAAAAGCGTAAAGGCTTTTACTACATCTTTGGTAACCCCTTCACCAGAATCGTACATCATACCAAGATTGTAGCAACTGTCGATAAATCCACCATCACACGCTTTTGTAAACAACATAACCGCTTTTTGATCGTCTTTATAAATGCCAAGCCCAGAATCGTACATATTTGCAAGATTGTAGCATGCCTCAGCATTGTCATTGTCACACGATTTTTGAAAAAACTCTGCCGCAGTGCCAAAGTCATTTCGTTCATATGCTGATAGTCCATCCATAAGGTCATCTGCATACGATAATTGTGTACAAAACGCTAAAAGAGATAAGAGTTTTACAACATTTTTCATCATAGCTCCTTATTTATATTTTCCATTATAGGTTATTTCATTAAACAGTAACTCTTCAATCAACTCAGGAAAGAGCCTAATGCTCATAAAAAGTGCCACATTTTTTGCGATAGAGAGCGGATTGTTTGCATTCGAAATAGAATCTGCTAAATAGTCTTGATCGGCTTTACTAAAGCGCTTGATCGAATAGATAAAATCTTTGATAGTTTCTTTCGCATCAAGATCTGTTGCACTCTTTTTATACTCTGCATGCAATTTTTCTATATCCCATATACTTGTTGCAAAAAGATTTATGATGCTCTTGTTCGCTAAGAACTCTTCAAAAGCCACTTTCACATCAAAATCTATAATAAGACTAGGCTTATCTTCGCCTATAAAGTAAATATTTTCACGTGTAATTGCCCCACCGTAGATATTTTTACCCTTAAATGAATGGGCTATAAAGACAACTTTTTTGCCAATACGTGAGCTTACAACATCACCACTTTTGAGTTTTTTCCATGAAAGTTCTTGATACGACTTGGGATCATTAATGGTTTTTAAGACCTCTTCTTTAATCGTCTTTTGATACGTAGCATCAACACTTTGAACTGCTTTTGTATCTGTATTTTTTTCTTCTTTACTGTTGCATCCGCTAAGGAAACATAGAACAATCAAACATGTTATTACATCTCTTAGCATCACATTTCTCCTTAATTGAACGTTCATGTTTTATTGTATAACGGTACAACTTAAAGCAATAAAAAGTGAGCTGTTTAGCACTATAAAAGTTTGAAAATAAAAAAAGAAAATAGCTCTTTTCTTGAAAAGATAGCCTTGTCATGCTATACTTAAATAAATATAGAACTATAAAGAGCATTTTATGATCAATCTCAAAAAAGTACAAATGTTACCCGCTCGTGAACAGGTAGCTTCCATACTGCGCTCTTCAATCCTTTCTGGTGGTATCAGCAAAGGTCAATCCATCACACTTGACAGTATTGGTGAGCAAGTTGGTATGTCTCGCACGCCCGTACGTGAAGCATTTCAAATTCTTGCCAATGAAGGTCTACTCGAACTTCGCCAAAATCGTTGTGCTATTGTCAAAGGTATTTCGATTGAAGCTATTAAAGATCACTATGAAATGCGTATATTGCTTGAAACCGAAGCGCTTAGACGTGCGTGTCAACATATGAATGACGAAACACTCAAAGCCATTCAGACTGTCAACAAGCAAGGTCAACGTGCCAAAGAAGCAGGCGATACCGAAGCCTACAATCTTGCTAATCAAGCCTTTCATATGACGATTTGGGAAGCAGCAGATAGTGAAAAACTCAAATCATTTCTCTCATTACTATGGAATGGTTTATCAATGAACCATTTGGTCACAGCTCAAGAATATGCAGGAATTTCTTTAGCAGATCACAATAAAATTGTTGAACAGCTAGAGAAAAAAGATTATGAAGGTGCATGCGAAACCATGCGTCAACATATCATCTACAGTATGAACAGTACACTAGCAAATTACAAAAACTAATTAAAAGAGGCGCAAAAAGCGCCTCTAGTATTAACTCTTAGCAATCATCGAAACAATGTGTGATGCTGTCTTTTTCAATGCTTCTTCTTTTTTCTGATGAAACGTAACTTTGTTGGCCTCAAAAAGGTTATTGCCTTCTGTATCAATCGAAATAATCAATGGTCCAAACTCCTTCACCTTCATAACCCAAAAAGCCTCTGGCATACCAAATTCTGGCCACTCTTTATCTTCAATTTTTTCGACTTGTTCTGCGGCAACCACACCACATCCACCAGGAAAAACAGCATGAACAGCCGTACTTTCTTTGCAACCTTCTGCTGTTTTTGCACCCATGCCACCTTTACCAATTACCAGTTTAACACCCGTTTTTGCTAAAAACTCTTTTTCATAGCGTTCCATTCGCATACTCGTTGTTGGTCCAATGGAAACCATTTCCCAACCACCTTCAACATCTTTTACAATGGGACCTGCATGAAAAATAGCGATGCGATCCATCGGAAGCTTTGGCATAATTCCCTCTGCAACAACTCTACGATGCCCTTCATCACGACACGTTACAAGCGTACCTGTTAAATAAACGATGTCTCCTACTTTGAGCGATTTGATATCTTCATCAGAAATTGGAGTTGTTAAAATTTTTTTCATAGTCTTACTCCCTTATGCGAAACAATCTCATAGTTCATATGTTCATCAAAACGAATGACACCGTGCCTGTTTGCCCAGCATCCTACCGTAACACCTACCCCTAAAACGGAAGGGTGATGTGCCATTCCTTCAACATGGACTGCCATGACACTGTTTTTTCCAGAAATACCTTGTGGTCCAAGACCAATGGCATTGAGTCCTTCTTCAATTTTTTTCTCCATCTCCGCTGCTTTTGGATGAGGATGAACACTGCCTACAGGACGTAACATTGCTTTCTTTGAAAGAAGTGCTGCTGAGTTTGAACACGTTCCGATGCCTACCCCAACAACAAGAGGAGGGCAGGCATTGATACCCCAATCTACAATGGTGTCAAATACAAACTTCATCGCTCCTTCATACCCTGCAAGCGGTGGCAATACAATACTTCTTCCCGGTAAGGAACACCCACCACCGGCTTGATAGACTTCGATTTCCACATTGGAGCTATCATCCACAATCTCCCACTCAATAAAAGGGACATTCGTACCTACATTGGTTCCTGTGTTCACTTCATCAAATACCTCTACCGCATTAAGACGTAATGGTGCACTTTTCGTTGCTTGTATGGTTGCCTCTCTTAAAATCTCTCGAAGCTTTCCTAAAAGGGGGAATTTTGCACCTGCTCTTATGAAAAATTGGATCACACCTGTATCTTGGCATGTTGGACGGTTGAGCTTTTTAGCTTTATCCATATTTTCAAACATGACATCGTAAATTGTTTTTGCTAAAGGGCTTGCTTCTTGTGTTCTAAGTTCAGTCAGTTTTGCCATCACATCATCAGGCAGTTCTTTCGAAACTACATCGATAAACTTTCCCAAAATATCAACCATTTTTTGGGTCTCATTTGGAGTTGACATCTACTCTCCTTCATTTTCGTAATATGTGATATTTTATCACATTTATAATTTAAACGTTTTTCGTTCACCTATAAAAAATCCTTACATGGCTTTTCCATGTAAGGATAAATCTATTTAGAGGAAAATAAATACTCCTAGTAATAATACTGACATAAAAATGAGAGCAAATATAGCACCTAGTGCCCACCATTTTCCTTGCGAGATGTATCCTGCACCGTACCAAATCGGCGAAGGTCCTGTGCCATAAGGTGTAATAATCCCCATAAGTCCTATTGTACTTGTGAGCAAAATCATGAATGTTGTTAACTGCTCAGGTGCAATCAGTTTTGCTGCAATCACAATGAAAATAGGCAACAATGCTGTCGTATGTGCTGTCAAGCTTGCAAAAAAGTAATGCAACATAAAGAAAAAGACTATCATCGAAATCATCAACATCGTAGGAGTAAGGCCTGAGAGATACACTTCAGTACCTTTGCCTATCCATTTTAAAACGCCCACATCATTGAGTCCTGAAGCAAGCGCTACAAGCGTTGCAAACCAAATAAAGATATTCCATGCTGGTTTATTGCCAATGACATCATCCCATGTGATTACGCGTGTTAAAACCATTGCAGCAACAATAGAAACTGCAGCTATCGTTGCATCGATTTTAAACTCTTTACCAAAAATCCAAAGAATAAGTGCAAGCCCTGCGAAGGATGCCATTAAAATCTCTTTTAAACTAATGGTGCCCATTTTTTTGAGTTCTTCTGCTGCCCAAGCAGGTGCTTCTGGAGAGGTTTTTTGGGTTGGTGGATAGATCAAATAAACCAAAAGGGGTGTTACTAAAAAGAGAGGTAGCATTAAAGGAATCATGATTTTTGCCCAAGCTCCCCATTCTATGGTTATATTAGCCCCTTTTGCGATTAAGTCTATCGCCAAAAGGTTGGGTGCCAGTGCCGTTAGAAACATCGAACTGGTGACACAGGTTGCTGTCATAGCAATCCATGTGATATATGCTCCCATTTTACGCGGTTCATGTTCTGGTGTAGAGCCAAAAATAATAGGAATGTTGATGGCAATAGGATAGATAGTACCACCGCCTCGCGCTGTATTGGATGGCATGAAAGGCGATAATACGAGATCTGCAAAAGCAACTGCATAACCAAGCCCTAGTGAACTTTTGCCCATATATTTAATCATCACTAAAGAGATGCGCTTTCCAAGACCTGTTTTTTGATACCCCATTGCAAACATAAAGGCAGCAAAAATAAGCCAAATTGTGGAGTTTGAAAATCCTGAGAGTGCCCATTTTACATTGGCAGCTGGAGTTTTACCCGCTAAACCAAGCAAAGCAACAACACTAATTCCTACTAAACCAACCAGTGCCGCTGGAACAGGTTCAATCACAAGCCCAATGATCACTGCTAAAAAAATAGCTAAAAAATGCCATCCTTCAAGACTTAGTCCTTGAGGAGTAGGCAAAAACCACAACACAAAAAGCACAGCAATAGGAACAATCATCCCAATAGTTTGCTTTGACATCAAAACCTCCCTTTCATAATTTAACTCAATACATTAACAACCTCTATATAATATTTAATATGTTATCACATATCACTTATTAAATATTCTAAGTTTTATCTACTTAAACATCTATTAATACTGAATTTATTCAAAATACTAACTTTTAGTCTGTTTCGAAACAGCATTTATCTGCTATTAACACAGGGTTTAAACTATTTTCCTATAATCACATTACTTTAACTAACGAGAATTTTTAATGTCCCACACACTCACTGAACGCCAAATCGTTTTAACACTTGCTGCACTTTCAGCTATTACACCTTTGGCAATTGATATGTATTTACCCGCATTTCCTGCTATAGCAACAGAATTACATACAAGTATTCCTAATATAGAATTTAGTCTTAGTATCTATTTTTTTGGTATGGCAATGGGGCAGCTTTTTGGCGGCCCTATATCTGATGCTTATGGCAGACGCCCTATGGTTATTATTGGTCTTATTGTCTTTGGACTCAGTAGTTTTTTACTCTCCATTACGCCTCAAGTTGAAACATTTTGGATATTAAGAGCCCTTCAATCCTTTGGTGGAGGCATTGCAACCGTCAATGTTTCAGCAACCGTTCGTGATATGTTTGATGGTAAAGAGAGTGCTCGCATCTTTTCACTGATAGCCATGGTTATGCTCATGGCTCCACTTCTGGCACCTACACTTGGTTCTTTAGTCCTTAAATTTTTTGAGTGGGAAATTATTTTCATTCTCTTAGGAATTTATACGCTGTTTGCACTGGGTTTTTACCTTTTTAGATTTCCACCTGTTAAACAAAAACGCAGCAAAATTACGCCTATTCAAAACTATAAAAATGTTCTTACTCATAAACAAGCAATGGTTTTTATTATTTCGCAAATTTTATGTACATCAGGAATGTACACCTACATCACCTCTTCATCATTTATATACATGGAGCATTTTCATCTGAGCGCTGGAAAATTTGCACTCTTTTTTGGCGTAAGCGTGATGATACTTATGGCGTGTGGGCGGCTTAATGCATGGCTTGTAAAACGAAATGAGCCACTTGTTTTGCTCCGTTTTGGTATGACCACGCAATCTATTCTTGGTGTTTTATTATTTGTCTTTCAAGATGGCAATCTTTATCTTCTCTTTCCACTGATTTCTTTCTATATTGGGACACTAGGTTTCATCTTTTCAAATGCCATCTCTTTAACGCTAGAATTTTTTCCAACTATTAGCGCTTCTGCCAATGCAATTGTTGGAGTTTTGCAGTACAGTGTAGGCGCATTTATGGGCTTTGTCGCAAGCTCAATGCATGATAGTACTCTTTTACCTATTACGGGTGTTATGATGGTTGTAAGTCTTTGTGGAACACTTCTTTTATTGTTAGGAAGTAGGGGGTATATTCCCCATCATGGAACACAAAGCTAAAATCTTCTTATCTACAGTGGAAAGGGCAAGTTGTGTTATTTCTTCATTTGTAAAATAACCATCTACTTTTTCTGTAGATTCATTAAGAATAAGAACATCTAGCTCCAGTTTAAAATGGCTATACGTATGAGAAACTCTCCCTAAATAGTTGGCATTACTTGGACAAACATCGACCTGGACAAAACCCCAAAGTCCATGCAGTAACTTCTCTTTACGCTGGATAAGCCCTAACTTTCCCTCTTGCATAATCACTAAAGCAAAACGCTGTTTTGTAGGAATTGATGCTTTCTTTACTTTGAGTGGATACCTTTCAGGTTCTTCTTTCCCTTTACATGAGATATGCAGTGGACACTCTAAACAGTGAGGGTTTTTGGGAGTACAAATAAGTGAGCCTATATCCATCATTGCTTGATTATGCTCATAAGGATGTTGTGTATTAAGAAGTTTCCACGCTTTTTCCCAAAGAATTTTTTCATCTTTTGTCTGAAGCGCATAGTAGCGACATAAAATACGCTTTACATTTGCATCAAGAATCGGCAACGGCTGATGGTAAGCAAATGCACAAATAGCGTGTGCGGTGCTTTTCCCTATGCCTTTAAGTCCACCTAGTTCCTCTGGTCGTTTTGGCAAAATGCCATTGCATGTTATGGCAGTATGATGAAGGTTTTTAGCTCGGGTGTAATAGCCCAATCCTTCCCACATCTTTAACACATCATCCAAGGGTGCAACAGCAACATTTTTAAGCGTTGGAAAGCGTTCTAAAAAGGGAAAGTAAAAGCGTTCTAAAACCGTTTTAACCTGTGTTTGTTGTAGCATGATTTCACTGAGATAGATTTTATAGGCATCATCAGTTTGTCGCCATGGAAGATCATGACGACCATTTTTTATATACCACTCATAAATAGCCTCTTTTACATTCAAGCCAAACACCACTCAATAGGTTTTTTACCATTGTTGATTAAATAATGATTGCTTTTTGAAAAAGGTTTAGATCCAAAAAATCCACGATATGAGGAGAGAGGAGAGGGATGAGGAGCACGTAAAATAAGGTGTTTTTTGCTATCAATTAATGATGCTTTTGCTCCAGCAGGACTTCCCCAAAGAATGAATACCAAATGCTCTTTTTGGCTACTTAAAAGTTTAATGACAGCATCTGTGAAATTTTCCCATCCTTGTCCACGGTGAGAATTTGCTTCGCTAGAGCGTACCGTTAAAACTGTGTTGAGTAAAAAAACGCCTTGTTTTGCCCATGCTGTTAAGTTCCCACTTTGCGGAATAGCACACCCTAAATCATCGCGTAGTTCTTTAAAAATATTTTGCAAAGAGGGTGGATGAGGCACGCCATCTTGTACGGAAAAAGAAAGTCCATGTGCTTGTCCTGCTCCATGATAAGGGTCTTGTCCTAAAATAACTACTTCAACCTTGTCAAAAGGTGTATTATCAAATGCAGCAAAGATATTTGTTCCACTTGGATAGATTGTATGATGTTTTTTTTCTTCAACTAAAAAACTTTTTAAACTCTCAAAATAGGGCTTTTGAAACTCTTCTTTTAAAACACTTTTCCAACTCTCTTCAATTTTTGGATCAACCATAAATGTCCTCATTATCTTTATTCTCGTCTTTCAAGCAAAGCTCAAAAGACTACGCTAGCCGCTGGGGCACTAAAGCTTGCCTCGAAGAGGCAGAATAATTCTTTTGTTTAAGAATTTTTGGGTAAAATACGCTTCGCCTTCTTCTAGACCTGTGCAATGTCTTTTAAGAGCAAAGCTTCAGGGTGGGAACACAGCAGAGCACTTTTTTTAGGTGTGTGCCGCAGTCATCTGGGAGAGGGTTTTTTTACCTCTACGTTCATACTCCAAAATAATTTTCAATTTCCAATGCCAATTCATAAAAATCAGCATTACCCATTTTCCCTTTTTCTTTTAGCTTATGACGTATATGCTCTTTACCTTGTGTGAGCTCTTTAGACTTTACACCGTGTGAAATAGAAAGTGTCGCTTCAATAAATGCAGCCAAGTTATCACAATTTTTAAGCGCTTTTCCATCAATGGCATTAAATTTATTCTCGTTGTAGTGAGACAGATCTTCAACTGCTGTAATTTCATGCTCAAAAATACGGTTCATAAACTCATTTTTTTGATTATCGCCATACAATCCAAGTAAATATTTAAACTCTTTTATAAGTCCCTCCGGAAGGTAAGGAAGTATCTCTTCTTCAATCATCTTAATTTCAAATTCACTGATAATATCATCAAGCCCACTTACAGAATACTTGACTGGAGAGATAATGTCTCTTGTTAGCGCTTCTGGAAAATCATGAAAAAGTGCACAAAAGAAGTTATTGACCAATCGTTGGTCGCATGCTTTTGCTGAGAGAGAATAAAAATAGCCCAAAATTGCTACAATGAGCATATGCCCTAATACAGAAGTTTCTGGAATTCTAGGTGTTTGTGCCCAACGTTTTTGAAAACGAAGTCGTCCACTGAGGTCTATAATTTTAGAGATTTTTTTATTCATAGCCATTTTACGAACGCTTATAAGTTCATAATAGTCTTCTATTTCTTCTTCCACTGCCTCTTTGACACGATCAATATTGTTTAAAAATTGGCTGGTTTGATAGACTATCGAAAATTCCCAGCGTGTTGCCATATATGAAGCTGCTTTGAGAATAAATCGCTCTTTTTTATACATAGAACTATCGCTAATGTACATTTCGAAACGCTTATAAAACGCTCCATTTTCGATATCACTTAAAGAATCATAGAGTTGAGAGAGTACCCATGTATTGATCTCTTTCTCTTTTTTTTGAAGTGCTTTACGAAAAACATCAGGGCGAATATCGGTGACAACAACACGACGTAGAAATTCAAAAATACCTGCTTCAATCAAAGAGCGCATATCAATATTCTCTTTTGACTCCATCTTTGCAATAAAATAAGCAATAATGAATTTATGCGCTTGTTTGTCGAGTTCTACCAGTTCCACCATACGCGGATAATCATTCCAACGCTGAATAGAAGCAGCTCCAAAGAACTGCTCAATGAGTTTTGGATTTAGCATAAGCTCTCATTTCTAACCATTTTGGAGTCAATTTCAATAACTGTATGCACATTACCTCTTGGGTTAAAATCAGCGACTACTTTAAGCCATTTTGGCTTGAGTTTACGATCGAGTAGGTCATAAATTTCATTGGCACTGTTTTCATGGCTGATGTTACGGTTCATAAAGCTATTGATGTAAAGTTTGATAGCTTTAAGTTCTACAACAAGTTCATCAGGAATATAATCAATATAAATTGTTGCAAAATCAGGATAACCACTTCGTGGGCAAAGGCAACAAAACTCTGGTAATGTGAGTTTAATCACATAATTTTTTTTATGCTGATTTGGCCAAATTTCTAAATCTTTTTCAACATCAAATTCTTTAATAATTTGTTCACCGTATTTCATTTAATTTCTCCTAGTATTTGTTCTAAATTTTTAGGTTTTGAAATGCAAAACCCTTGTATAAAATCAGGTTTAAACTCTTTTATTTTATGTAAAAGAGCCTCTTTATCTACGAATTTTACCATACTTTGAATATGAAGCATTTGGATAAGTTTGATGTAATGACCAAGAAGGTGCTGATACCTTGAATCATCAATTTTTTTAGTAAATTCAATATCAAATTTTACTAAATTTATCGGTAAATATTTGAGGTATTCAAAACCACAATTATTTCCACCAAAGTTGCCCAAGGCTATCTTAAATCCAACCTCTTGATAACTTTCAATGATTTCTCTAAAACGATGCATATTTTCATAACTTTTTTTCTCTGTAATTTCCAATATAAAACGATGAGGTGAAATCTTTTGACGTTCAAAAAGCGTTAAAAGATACCGTTTGAAATTTAAATTTCGAAGCGTCACTGGAGATATTTCAATACTAAAAAGTATCTCTTTTTCCATAAGTGGTATAATTTCTTTGAGTAAAAGTTCAAAAACCTTTTCATCAAACTCTCTTTCATGCCCTGTATGATTCACAATACGCTGAATTTGCTGTTTTGAGAGTGTTCCATAGGTTTGTGACTCCATACGTGTTAAAACTTCTAATATTGTTATTTTTTCTTTTTGAAGTGATAGAGATGGTTGATATTTAAAGAAAAGTTTATGGTGTTGTATCACTTCATAGATAATGGTTTTAAACTGATTCAATTTAATATTGGGTGTTGTCTCTTCACTCTTTTTTTGCTCTTCAATCATCATTAAAAGTCGTTCAATAAGGTTATTTGCATCAGTATCATAGGCAGCACTTAAAAGAGAAAAAGCAACTTTAACTTCAATATTGGAAATTCCAACATTTTGGACACTTTTTGTAAAAACTGTTAAAAGATGTTTGAGTTCTCGACTTGGATGTTTAATAAATAAAAGAAAACTATCACTGCTATAACGACCAATAGGAATATTTTTAAAACGATGTTCACGTAAAAAAAACTCTAACTTTTGAATAAATTGATTTAAGACCAAATCACCATTGTTAATGCCATAACGCTCATTAATATCACTAAAATTGTTGATGTGTAAAAAAATAATTGTTGTATTTTCTGGGTCGCTTATTTTTTCAATTTTAGTAAGAATTTCGGCTCTTGTGAATGTTTTTGTTATAGGATCAATCAGAGTTGTTTGAAAACCATGATAGATCAAATAAACCGTATAGTACACATAAATAGGAATCAGTAAAATAAGAAGAAAAAAATTAACCGAAGTGTGTGAAAAAAGCTGAAATGAGTAGAAAAAAATGCCTATGAGAAGCAGGAGTGGAAAAGCGATTTTAAGAGCTATTTTAAATCGATTTTCTCTCTCCTTTATCTCAGAATAGAGCATTAAACGTCCAAGTGTTTTACATCTTTTGCATGGTCTTGAATGTACTGACGGCGAGGTTCAACTTCATCGCCCATAAAGAGGGTAAATGTTTCACTTGCTGCTTCTGCATCTTCAACTTTAACCTGCAATAAACGTCTATTTTCAGGATTCATGGTTGTTTCCCATAATTGTTCTGGGTTCATCTCACCAAGACCTTTATAGCGCTGAATATAAGCACCTTTCTTAGCATTTTTTTCAATTTCATCAAGAACTTCAACAGGATCACGTCCATCAAAAACATCAAAATCGCGCTCAACAATTTTGGTATAAATATAACGTGCCTCTTCATAAAGTGGGTTTGTATAGAATGATTCATCTAAAAGCAACTCTTCTAACCCATCGTTGGTTTGAATGAAAAGATGAACACTATCATCATTGATGTAATGATTCAGAATATTGTAACCAAGCGCTGTTATAAACTTTTCAATCTCTTTAAAGAGTTCTGCTGAAGGAAGTGTAATAAGATCTGGATTTTCAATCAAATAACGAATGACTTCAATCATAGAAAAACGTTTTTCAAGCTCTTTTAAAATACCTCTATACGCAGAAATGATTTTGAAGAAATCAACCAAGTCATTTGTACCAATACCCTCGATATCAATGCTATCCATACCAGATTCAATTAAAAAGGCATTCATTTCATGATCATCTTTAAGATAAATCTCTTTTTTACCTTTTTTATAACGGTAAAGTGGTGGTTGTGCTAAATAGACATAACCATTGTCGACGACAGGACGTAAAAAACGGAATAAAAATGTTAAAAGCAGTGTTTGAATGTGACTACCATCAACGTCCGCATCGGTCATGATGATTAGCTTATGATAACGAAGTTTTTCTTCATTGAATTCATCACCAATACCACATCCTAAAGCTGTGATCATATTTTTAATTTCATCCGATTTTAAAATCTTATCTAAACGACTTTTTTCAACGTTAAGAATTTTACCTTTGAGTGGTAAAATTGCTTGGAAAACCCTATCACGTCCTTGTTTTGCAGAACCTCCCGCACTATCGCCCTCTACAAGGTAAAGTTCACATGCAGAAGGATCTTTACTTTGACAATCCGCTAATTTTCCAGGAAGTGTTCCAATGCTCATAGCATCTTTTCTACGAGTTAAATCACGAGCATTTTTAGCCGCTTCACGACCTCTTGCTGCAGCAAGGGCTTTGTTCATAATTGCTTTCGCTTCGATTGGGTTTTCTTCAAAGTATTTAACCAGTTGTTCATACACCAATTTTTGTACAATTGGTTTAACATAAGAACTTCCGAGTTTACCCTTTGTTTGTCCTTCAAATTGAGGCTCAGGAACTTTTACACTCACAATTGCAATCAAACCTTCACGAACGTCATCACCTGTAATTTTGACGTCTTTTTCACGAATACCAGCATTTAAAGAGATATAGTTCGTAATGGCACGTGTAAGACCAGCTCTAAAACCACTTTCATGAGTTCCACCATCAATGGTTTTAATATTGTTAACAAACGAATAAACAATCTCACTGTACGTTGAGTTGTACATCATTGCAACATCAACTTCAACATCTTCAACGCTTGCTGTATAATGAACAGCTTCTGCTACTTTTTCTTTTTTATTAAGATCTAGAACAAACTGTTTAATACCACCTTCAAAGTGGTACACTTCAGCACGTCCATCTCTTTGATCTTTGAGTTCAATCGTTATTTTTGGATTGAGGTATGCAAGTTCACGAAAACGTGTTGCTAAGATTTCAAATTGAAATTCTGTTGTTTCAAAAATAGTACCATCAGGCCAGAATTCAATCGTTGTACCCGTACGATTGGTTGTTTTAACAATATCCAGTGGTGTTTGAGGAATACCGCATGCAAACTCTTGACGATGTTCATTTCCCTCACGTTTGATGGTTGCAACAAGTTTTGATGAAAGTGCATTTACAACAGAAACACCAACACCGTGTAAACCACCTGACACTTTATAGGTATCTTTATCAAACTTTCCACCTGCATGAAGTACCGTAAGAACAACAGTTGCTGCTGACATATTTTCACCCTCATGCCAACCAACAGGAATACCACGACCATTATCGGTTACAATACATGAGCCTTCACGTGTAAGTTCTACTTTAATGAGATCACAATAGCCAGCCATTGCCTCATCAATAGAGTTATCGACGACTTCATAAATCAAATGGTGAAGACCGTTAATGTTCGTATCACCAATATACATACCAGGTCGTTTTCTTACCGCTTCAAGGCCCTTTAAAACTTTAATATTATCTGCACCGTAATTGCTCATAGTTTCTCCGCTTCTTTATTATCTTCTGTATTAAATCATAATAGGCATAACAATAGTCATAAAATTATCGCTTTCTAATGTGAAAGGAAGACCACTATCATTAAACCCTAATGTAAAATTGCTATTTTCAATATTGGATAGAAAATCCAAAATATACCGACTATTAACTGCTAAATAAATGTCATTATCTAAACCTGTTTTAAAATCGATCTCTGTCTTTGCTTCAATGTTATCGTCATTTAAACTCTCAAAAACAACTTTTTCAGGTTTAAAGGTGATCTTGATTTCAGGAGAGATAATTGAGATCTGTTTAATAGCATCAACCATAGATTCACGATTGAGCAGAATTCGATAATTTTTATTTTTTGGAATAATGCGTGCATAATCAGGAAATTTACCATTAATGAGTTTTGTATAAAATGTAAAATGTGCTGAACTTGCAATAAGAGTATTTTCATCGTAAAAAATTTCAATGTTATCAAAAAAAAGTTTTTGAATTTCACTGATTGCTTTTTTAGGAATAATCAATGTAAAGTTATGTTCTGTTGGTTGTTCAATTTGCATAATAGCAAGACGTTTAGTATCAGTTGCAACCAAATTAATACTATTATCTTTTATATCGATCAAAGAACCATTAAGTTCGAATTTTGGATTGTTACTATCAATAGCAGGTGCTATTTTTTTAATAGAACGAACTAATGTGTTGCTATTGATGTCAAATTTGGGTTTATTTGCAATTTCTGGAAATAATGGGAAATCCATTGGATTAAGCATTGGAAGCTTAAATTTGGAGCTGTTTTGTTTGATATAGAGGTAATCATTGATTGTTTCTAAAACAACTTCATCATCTTTTAAACTTTTGATAATATCTAAGAGCTTTTTACCATTAGCTGTTGCATCGCCTTCTGTGGTAATTTTAATTTCAGGAGTATGGTAAGAAAGACCAATTTCATAATCAGTTGCTTTAAGCGTAAATTGACCGTCTTTTGTTATCAGTAAAACATGTGATGTAATTTGACTCAAATCTTTTTTTTCTAAATAAGGTTGAATGTTGAGTAACATGTTTTCTAAAATGCTTTTTTTAATTGAAACTTTCATAGAGTCTCCTTTTTATTATTTTAATTAAAATAGATGAAGTAGTAGAATGAGATGAATTCGTGAAAACATCAACATTATACCTCAAAATAGGGACGATTCGCGTGAAAGATTTGATATGAGTTTTTCACATCTCATCACGTTTATCATCAAAACTTTTTACATTTGTTTGGTTAAAATTTTATTTTTTAAATCTTCAACTTTGAGTTTAAAGGACTCATTGGTTTCAATAAGCTCATTAATTTTTTTAATATTATGTGAAACGGCTGTATGATCTTTCATTCCAAAGTACGTTGCAAGTGAAGGCATAGAATTTGGTGTGAGTGTTCTTGCCAAATAGATACCAATACGTCTTGCTTCAACAATGTTTTTGCTACGTTTTGTTGATTTAATCTCACTTGGTTTAATATTTAGATCTTTTGCAATGATTTGAATAATATCTTCAAGGCTAATATTTTCACGACGCTCTTTAATCTGTTCACGCATAACGTTTTTAGCAAAATCAAGAGTAATTTCTTGACGCATAAGTGATGCATAGGCATTAAGATTAATGATGGCGCTTTCAATTTCACGGATATTATCACCCATATTAGCCGCAATGTAATTGACAATATCGCTGCCTAAATTGATACCATCAAGTTCACATTTCTTTTTAATAATAGCAATTTTAGTTTCAAGTTCTGGTAAGCCGATATCAGCAATCAAACCCCATTCAAAGCGACTTTTAAGACGATCTTCAAGCCCATTGATCATTTTTGGCGGCTTATCTGAGGTTAAAACAATCTGTTTTCCTGCAGAGTGAAGTTCGTTAAACGTATGGAAAAATTCTTCTTGTGTTTGAATTTTATTGGATAAAAATTGAGTATCATCAATCAGTAGAACATCACAATTACGGTATTTTTCTCTAAATCTATCCATTGATTGGTTTCGAAGGTTATACGTAAAGTCATTCATAAATTGTTCAATGGTGGCATAAATAACAATTTTACCTTTGGTTTGTACATAGTTACCAATAGCATGAATAAGGTGTGTTTTACCAAGTCCTGTTGGCCCATAAATAAAGACTGGATTGTACATCAAGCCTGGTTTTTCAGCAATAGATTTAGCAGCCGTATAAGCGTATTGGTTTGAACTTCCTACAACAAAGCTGTCAAATGTGTAGGATGGGTTTAAAATAGTGTTTTTTGTGCTTTTAATAGCATCAATCATCTCAGTAGGAGTTGATTTCGTTTTAGTCGTTTTAAGATGCTCTTTGAGAACAATTTTTACTTCAGGTTTTTTACCTGTTTTCAGTTCAAAGAGATGAGCGATTTTATCAGAGTATTTTGTTCGTACCCAATTTGCAATGAGAATATTGGGAGCAAGAAAGACCATTTGATCCGAATTAGAGGCTTTTTCATGAAACTTGAGTTGTTTAATATAGCGATCATACTCTAAAGAAGAAATTTCTTCTTTTAAAAGTTCTATGACAGTATCTGCTAACAAACATACTCCTTAAAAAAGTCTTCACCCTGTGAATATCATGTGAATAAGTTTGTTTTATTTTATCTAAACTATTATTAGTTATATGTTAAAGTGGGTATGTGTATAATGTGAAAAAAGTTATTCACATCGTGAACAACCCTGTGAATAAAGGATAAAAAA